>JAIEOQ010000008.1 GCA_019750335.1 Candidatus Obscuribacterales bacterium | reverse complement strand
GTACGCAACTTCGACGTTTCCTGAGCTGGTCGTGGACCAAGCTTTGCCAATTCGGTAACTGGTTGAGAGGCTGGATCGTGTGGGGTTGGACACAGCTTTGCCGATTCGCTGATTGGGCTTGGAGCTGGATTGCGTATGGCTGGAATCAGTTCGTGAGGCTTATGCGTTGGGTCGGACGTGGCATTGCCCATGCTTACCGATATGTGCGTACGCAACTTCGACGTTTCCTGAGCTGGTCGTGGACCAAGCTTTGCCAATTCGGTAACTGGTTGAGAGGCTGGATCACGTATGGCTGGAATCAGTTCGTTAGCTTCGTCAAATGGGTAGGCAAATGGTGGGGCCGTTTGCTCGATGCCGCTTATGGTACAAGCGGTCAGCAAGCGATCATTCTTCATTTGGCTAACATTGGTACGGCTGGACTTGTTCTGTATGCTGGTATCCAGTTGAGCTTGTCTTTGACTGCAACTTGGTTGGTCGGTCTGTCCATGGCCGGAGCGGTGTTTGCCGCGTTCGCCAGTTATTTGCTTGTTGGTGCTTTGTTGCCCAGCTTGCGAAACTGGACTGTCGGTGTGGTCATTTCGGCTGCCTTCGGCTATTGGTTGTACGACTTCCATCTTGACCTTGTTGAGCCGAGAATCGCTGTCATTGCTGCTACCGTTGGTTTCTTGCAAACGTTCTTGCTTGTCTATCCTATGGTTTGTGCCTTGTTCCTCAAGGTGCTTTCTCTGGTTCGACTGGCTGAACCGCTGCGGCGACTGCTTGATCGAGCGTACACTAAAGCCTGGCAATTGCTGGGTGATTTCTGGAACGCTTTAGGCCGGCTTGCTCGCTACATCTGGACGAGAATCTGCCTCTTAGCTGATTGGCTGTGGCGGACGATTGTCGTGGTCTGGAATAAGTTTACTGGCTTTGTCCGTCGCTTAGTCAATTTGCTTGCGCGAGGCTGGCGACAGTTCTTGCGGGTAATGGACTACTGCTGGCGGCAGTTTGTTGTTTTCTTAGGTTTCATACGCCGTAAGGCTGGTGAAGTTCTTGCCGGTCTGCGTCGCTTGTTTGTACGTTTCTGGAACTTCGTCAAACCGGCTTTCCGGGTGTTGATCAACGCTTACAACACCACCTATCGATCCGAATCGCAAGAGCTTATTCTGCATTCGACGAACATTGCAATTGCGGTTGCTTTGTCCGGCTTGGGAATCTTCCTGAGTTTGCAGCTTAGCTCGTCGCTTGGGCTTGGTTTGGGAATTGTCGGCAGTTTGTTGACCGGCTGGATTGCTTATCTCTGGTTCGGTGCTGCTCTTGTGCGGCTCGGTAACTGGATGGTTGGCGGTGTTGTAACTGTTGTAGCGGCTTATGCGGCTGCCATGCATTTCCTGCCCTCAGGAATGCTGTTGACGGCCGGTGCTGTTGCTCTGTCCGGTTTGCTGACTTTCTTCGTTCTTTATCCGGTTGTTTGTGCTTCGCTGATTGGAGTGCTCAAGCTTATCGGCTTGGAGAGCGGATTGCGTTCGTTCTTGAAGTCGGTGCATCAGTCGCTCTGGAATCGGGCGGCCGGATTGCGCGGTCTGGTGGCGGAAACTTATGTCGGTATTCGCGACGGCGCGGCTAAAACCGCACGCGAAGTACGAGACTGGGTTTATGCGCTCTGGAATCGTTCCGATCGTAATCGGCGGAACGATCAAGAAGAAGATCGCGAACGAGAAGAAGAACCGCGACGTTAGTAGTGTAATGAACCCTGACGCGAGGGGAGAAGAGTCCGCTTTTCTCCCCTCGTTTTTACTACCTATGAGTTTGCATAAATGGAGAGACCATGCCTGAACAAGGCTTCACCGTTAGTGTGCCGGCGTTTTTAGTACCGTTAGTCGCTCTAGTAGGGATATTCAGAGGCGACGAAACAAGACCAAGAAGAAACTTTTAGCGAATAAACCGGAGTGGGAAAGGCTCTGGTAAACGCTCAGGGAGGGTTTGTCATGATTACCAGAGTCAAAGCCTTGAATTTGAATTTCCTCGGCAAAGACCGTCCGGGAATTGAACTGCTTTTGAAAACCAAACCACGTTTGCTTGAAGATCATGCCTTGATCAGCTGTGTGCCGACGGCAATTCATTTGCCGGATCACCCCAATTGGCTGCGGCTCGACTTTGCTGATATTCGCACTGAGGATGAAATTCCGAAGGACCCGAGCCCGGCGTTTGAAGCCCAAATCTTCTCCACCTCCCAGGCCGACCGCATTATTGATTTCGTCGGACGCCAGCATAATCGTCCAGGAAAGCGGGTTCTGTTTGTCAATTGTGTGCTGGGTGTGTCGCGGAGCGGCGCGGTTGCTACTTTTGTGCGAGATTTGTTCATCCTTGATCCGATTGTTTTTCGCAAAGAAAATCCTTGTGTGTCTGCCAGTCCGATGATCCTTAACCGGCTACGTAAACGCTGGTTGGAAGTGCATTGAAACGGTTTGCTTGGAAAGAAACAACATCATGAAGGCAGTGAACCTGCTTGTTTTTTTGCTTCTGCTGGTTTTGTTTGGTGGTCACTTGAACGCTGCCGAGCCGGAGAAGAGCGAAGTCTCGTCGGAAGAACAGAAAGCTTTTGCCGAGTACAAAGAAAAGTTGACCAAGGCCTGCGATCGCATCGAGGCTGTTCTCGTAAACAGCGGTGCCACAGGTAGTGCAATTTTGCAGTTGGCTGCTGACTTGGAAGAGACGGAAAAGAAGTATGTGCAAGCGCAGAAAGATGGCGACAAAAAAGCAATGACGGAGCTTAGCGATAGCTACGTTGCTGGCTTGAATCGTCTGTTTGTTTTACGCAGAGATTATTTGCAAGCAACTAAAACTGCTTACGACGAGATACGCTCTTGTGATTTGACGCTAACGCAAGAAAAGGGACGTTTCGAGAAGCAGGTTGAGGCGGATAATATCCGCTTTTGGGACCGTCTTTACAGCGTTGTTGCTGACTTGCGTATGCCGGAGTTTAAGAGCGACTTCTACCGTGATTTGGTCAATAAAATCTGCGAAAGGATTGCTGCTGACAAAAAGATCGATCAAAAAAAGCTTACGAACAAAGAACGTGCGGAGATTATTAACCAAGCGATACCGCTTGTTTTGAAAGAGAGAGCCAACGATATTTTGCGTTGGGAAAAAGAAGCCGAAGTGTTGTTGAAGGGATTTCGCTCGGACAGATAGCTTGCGTTACGTCGAACCTGATGATCCTTAACCGGCGGGCTACGTAAACGCTGGTTGGAAGTGCATTAACTTCGGAGAGAGTGTAATGAGAATCATTTGCCAAGCCTTGTTTATGGTTGCTTTCTTTGCTTCGGTATCGCTGGCTGCCGAACCGGAGAACGATTTCTCGCCGGAAGAGCGGAAAGCCTATGCCGAGTATAGAGACAAGCGGATGCAGGCCTGCGATCGGATCGAGGCAGTCACTGGACCCGTTGCCCATGTGCGCGATGCTATTCGGCAACTAGTCGATGACCTGGAAGAAACGGAAAAGAAGTATGCGCAAGCGCAAAAAGCAGACGACAAGAAAGCAATGGCGGAGCTGTCCGCCAGCTATGTTGTCGGCTTGAATAAGCTTCTCGATTTGCGCAAAGTTTATTTGCAAGCGACTGAAACTGCGCATAAGGAAATACCCGCTTGTAAAATTGAAAGACGGTTCGATAGGCATATGGATGCCGATCACGTCTTCTGGAAGCGTTTTAACATCACTCTTCTCGACTTGTCTATCCCGGTGTTGGCGGTTGATGCTTATCGCGACTTGATCAACGAAGCTGGTCAGAAAGTTATCGAAGAGAAGAAAATTGATCTGGCGAAAGCAACGGATCAAGAGCTTACCGAGCTGAGAAATCAGGTCATTCCGTTGGTTTTGCAAAACAAAGCCAACGATATTTTGCGCGGGAAAAAGAAGCCAAATATTTCGCTATTGGGACCTGTTAATCCTTAATCGGCTGCGTAAACACTGGTTGGAAGTTCAATAGCTTAGGAGAGAGCGTCATGAGAATCGTTTGCCAAGCGCTATTCATGGTTGCATTGTTTGTTTCGGCAGCGCAGGCTGAAGAGTCGAAACCGTCGCCTACCGAGCGTCAAAAAGAGTACGCTGCCTTCAAAGAAAAAGTGACGGTTGCCTGCGATGTGGCTGATGCCACGATGTCGGCGGCGGAGCTTATTGTAACGGGCATTGACCTGTCGATCGAAGATTTACGGGATGTGGAAAAAGAGTACGCGCAAGCCAAGAAAGATGGCGACAAAACCAAGATGAATGCGGTGCTTGAAGATTACCAGAGCCGGGTCAATCTTCTGCGTGATTTCCGATCTGTTTACAGCAAAAAGATAGAGAAGTCCTGGAATGGTTTGTTTGCTTGTGATTTCGAACCATTCGACGCCGAATTCAGCACGGGTGACGATTATCAGTTGGTGAAGCGCGCGCTCCGAACAACCAGGGCTATGCGGGAGCCGATTTTTCGTGCCAACGGTTATCTTGAGCCTTTGGAGGAGAAATGCAAAAAAATTGCTACCGCTAAAGGTATCGATCCCAACACGAAAGACAAGGATCTGCTCAAAGAAATCGGCAAGCAGGCGGCCGGCGAAGTACTTGAGCAGCGTGCCGGGATCATTTTACGGGATCTGGAAAAGAAGTAAGGATTGCGAAGTGGCTCATAAGCCGGGTTCTGTTTAAACCGTCATCTTTCTGGGGGTCCGATTACTCGGACCCTCTAGCGGCATCGGCACTACAGGACGGCGGGCCACCGTTTCCCTGCAATATACCTTAGCCTTGCGCCTTCAGCGGGGTTTACCTAGCCAAAGCCTCTCGACTTTGCTGGTGACGCTCTTACCGCACCGTTGCACCCTTACCGGAGCAAGCCCCGGCGGTTTTCATTTCTGTGGCACTATCCTCACGCTCACGCGCACTGGGAATTACCCAGCAACCAGCCCTATGGCGCCCGGACTTTCCTCATCCCTAAGGACGCGACGGTCTGCGCCACTTCGCAGGTTAATTATAGCAGTTGCCGTCAGGCGGACTTTTGCGCCGCCTGACTACTGTTTTTGCAGTTGAAGCAGCATTCATTTTTGTTCTAAGGAGCATCCGATGAACGGTGACAAAAATGGACTGTTCGGGCATCCCCGAGCACTCTCCACCTTGTTCTTGATTGAGATTTGGGAGCGGGCAAGCTACTACGGCATGCGCGCCATTCTGACTCTGTATATGGTGGCAGCGATTTCGGCTGGCGGACTGGGCTTTTCCGAAGCGACTGCGACGTCGCTTTACGGATTTTACACCGGCTCTGTCTATCTGACGCCGCTTCTCGGTGGCTTCATTGCCGATCGCTTCTTAGGCACCAGACGTACTCTTTTGCTTGGCGGTGTGATTATCGCCCTTGGGCATTTGTGTATGGTCTTCGAATGGTTGCCAGCATTTTTCGGCGGTCTCACTTTGATCGCCCTCGGCACAGGCTTGCTCAAGCCCAATGTCAGCACGATGATCGGTCAGCTCTATGACGAGAACGATCCGCGGCGTACCGCCGGCTTCAATATCGTCTACATGGGCATCAATATCGGTGCTGCCGTTGCTCCGGTTGTTTGCGGTTTCCTGGCTGAAGACGCTTGGTTCAAGGGTTGGTTGACTTCGGTCGGTTTCAATCCTTTGCACAGTTGGCACTGGGCTTTCGGCGCTGCCGGCGTCGGCATGTGCTTTGGCTTGCTGCAATACTGGCTGCATCGCGATCGTCTTTTGCCTTACGGCGCGCTGATTGCCAAAACGCCGGCGGTTCAAGGTAGTGTTGCGGTCAGCGGTGGGTTGAGCAAAGGCGAGTGGCACAAGCTCTATGCTTTGGGTTTTCTCTTTGTTGCTTTCACGCTTTCCTGCGCCATTTCGGAGCAAGCCGGTTCAAGTATGCTTTTGTTCGCCGATAAGCTGACGGATCGCACAATTGGCACTTGGACGTTTTCTTCGGCTTGGATGATGTCCTTGAATCCGATTTTTGTGATCGGCTTGACCCCTGTGTTTGCTTGGTTGTGGACTTCGCTCAACCGTAAAAATAAGGAGCCGTCGAGCCCCTTTAAGTTTGCCATCGGCATGGTTTTCATTTCGCTTGGCACTTTGCTGATGGTGCCGGCTTCTTTGCTGGCGGCTAAAGGCTTGGTTAGCCCCTTGTGGCTTGTCGGTGTGTTCTTCTTTCAAACCATCGGTGAGTTGTGCACCAGCCCTGTCGGTTTGGCAGCAGCCAATCAACTGGCTCCGCGCAAGTATGCCAGCTTGACCATGGGCATCTGGTTCTTGTCCATCTCCGGCGGTAGCATCATTGCCGGTCGTCTGGCCGGGCTTTGCATAAGCTCGAATCCGACGGCAATTGCTTATGTGTTCGGAGTTTTGGCCTGCATTTCGCTTGTTGTTGCGGCTCTGCTCTGGTTTTTGACCCCACGTATCAAAAAGCTCATGTCGTAAAGGAGCTGAAAATATGTCTCCGATTAACCAGACGATTGTTGCTCTAGTCTCAGTGATTGCGCTGGGATTGTACGGTGCGCAGTACTGGAATATTTTTCGCCGCTGGCTGACTTTGTGCCTGCCTGCAAGTTTGATTGCTACGGCAATCACGGCCAAAATTTTTGCAGCGCCCTTTTGGTTCACCGTGATTTTCGCTGGTGGGTTTCTTGGGCTGGCAAGTTCTGCTTTTCTTACTTACATTCACAACGCGCAAAATCAAGGCGATAAATCATGAAGTTCCTTGCTGAAGTTTTCAGTCCGGTTTGGAAGGGCATTAAGATTGCTGTCACTGCTGTGGTGGCAATCTTTGTTTTTCTGTTTTTGTTTGCCGTACTCTTGGTTGGCGGTGATTCTGAGCCGAGCGTGGCTAGCAGCAACGGTTTGAGCCAAGCTCACAAAAACACGGTTTATACCGTGAAGCGAAAAATCTCCGTTCCGGCCGGAGATGCGCAAGCCGCTGCGAAGCCCGCTGCTTCGACGGCTCAAACGCTTTTGACCAAGAGCGAAAAACCGGTAGCT
Organism: Candidatus Obscuribacterales bacterium; assembly: GCA_019750335.1. Classification (GTDB taxonomy): domain Bacteria; phylum Cyanobacteriota; class Vampirovibrionia; order Obscuribacterales; family Obscuribacteraceae; genus JAIEPM01. Next base: position 798,201 of record JAIEOQ010000008.1, on the reverse strand, counting down.
GTTTTGCGCTATAACAGCATGGACGGCGAAGAAAGCGCCAGCGCTTTCGCTTCTTTGGTTGACGAAGTGGTACTCAACCGCAGTAAGTTTGGCGGTGTTCTGGTGCTTGTCGATTGCCCAGGCGGTGCCGTCACCGAATACGGACTGCTTTATGCTGAAATGCTGCGCATTAAGAAAGAAGCTGATTTGCCTCTTGTGGTTTGTGTCGATCAAGTGGCTGCCTCCGGTGGTTATTTGATGATTCTGCCGGCGGATCATATCGTGGCGGCGCCGTTTTCGGTGATTGGCTCTATCGGTGTGGTGTCGGAGATGCTGAACTATCACGACGCGCTCGAAAAGCTGGGCGTCAAATCGGTAACCATGACTGCTGGCAAGTTCAAGCGCACGGTCACCCCTACTGATGAGGTGACCGAAGAAGGCAAAGCGCTTGAAACCGAAAAACTGAAAGAGATTCATAAGCAGTTTATCGCCAAGGTTACTGCTCATCGCAAAGGTCTGGATCCGGATAAGGCTTGCAATGCTAACACCTGGTCTGCTGAAGAGACCGTGAACCAAGGTTTGGGTTTGGTGGATGAGCTGGGCACCAGCCACGATCTGCTCTTCAAGCTCAATGGCCAACGTTCCCTGGTTTATATCAGCTCGCCGGCCAAAATCGAAAGCTGGAGCACGAGCCTGACCGGTTCGTTGACCGATGCATTTGATCGCGCTTTGTTGCGCTTGGAAGAACGTCTTTTCGATAGCCGGAGCAAGCGCAATCAACCGAAAATGATTGCTCCCTAAAGTAGAAAGCATGTTTATGTTTTCCAAACAAAATCTGACTCTTGTTGCCTGTTCGGCTTATTTTGCCGTGTTATGCCTGGTCGGGCTTTTCGGTCTGCACTACTTCATGTTGAGTGTCAGCTCTACTCAGTCGCTCTTCATGAACGTGTTGTCGGTTGTTTACAGCGCTGTTGTCACCGGCGGTTTGCTTGGCGGCACTTATGGCTTGCTGTGCATGTTTTGGAAAGTCGGAGCATTTAGGTCATGAGAATCTGCATTTCGCTGAAACCGGAAGACCAGGAAATTTTGGTCGCTGCTGTGCTGAAGGCACGGGGTTATTCTCTTGCCGTTGCCGCACCTGTGGCAGTGGGATACCTGTCCGGTTCAGGAGCCGGTCATGATCCAGGTGAAGGCGTTTACGCCACAGTGGCCGTGACTTTGCCCGACGGAATTGCTGCAACTCTTCGACTAAATCGAGCACAATTGATCGAATGTATTACGGTAGGTTTGATTGATAGGGGGTATGTCGATCCCACTGTTGCTCATTTCAATTATGCTCCTAAAATTGGTATGTACTCGGCCTCCGGCTGTAAGCCGAGTTGCAGTGTCATAGTCAAAGCGGTACCGGGACTGAAAGCAGTTGAAAAACAAAGCAAGCTGACAAAGCGTGTTTCAACTTGTTTGCAGTTGTCGGAGACGCAGATTGAAACGTTGATTTATGACTATGTCTGTTCTCTGGGTTATTTGGCTGCCGAGGGCGGCTTATTTAAAATCCAGCTTACCAATGAGAACGGGCACATAGCCGGGGCTGATCTTTGTTTGACGGCAAACATGCTTATCTTTCTTCCTGACGGTTTGCTTGCTCAAATTTATTTGCCGCAAGGCGAATTTAAAACAGCTCTTGTTCAAGCGTTAGTTGCTTGCGGTTATGTTTTTGATCCAGAGTCGATCATATACAGCCACAAGGCTTATACCGGCGTTCAATCCGAGCGAGAGACCTCTGGTGTAAGAGCTTCTGTTCCGGTTATGGCAATTCCGCTTCCCTAGTTACCGGGAGCAGCGTTGGCTGTGACAGCAGAGCGGTTTCTTTAGGAGTAGGATCGGAGCTTCGGCTTGGTCCTACTCTTAAAAGCTTGATTCTACTCTAACATATAGTTAAATTTTGAGTTTTTTTTGTTGATACAAAGAAACAGGATCAACCATCATCAATAATGGCCCTAGGTGCCGATGACAATTTATAGTCAACATTAACAATATATCTTGACGCTAAAAGCTCCTATTTAAGCCAATTTTAGGCTCAAACAAATTATTTAGATCGACACGATTTTGTCATCGGCACCTAGGGCCGTTTGCAGTATTAGTCTTGGTTGGATTTATTTTGGCGGGATAAATCAGCCAAATATTTACGATCTTTGTCGCTTAAATTTGCCTCGGCAAGTAGATCGGGGCGTAGAGCAAAAGTACGTTTCAGAGCTTGCTCGCGCCGCCATTGGTTGATTTTTTGATGATCGCCTGAGCGTAAAATTTCAGGTACTTCCATCTCACGAAACAGGGGTGGTTTAGTGTATTGCGGGCCTTCCAGCAATCCGTCGACAAAAGTTTCGTGAGCCAGCGAAATGCTTTTGCCGATTACGCCAGGCACCAGTCTACCCACAGCATCGATAATGGTTAGAGCAGGCAATTCACCGCCTGTAAGCACATAATCACCGGTAGATACTTCCATGGTTGCCAGAGAGCAAATTCGTTCGTCAAAGCCTTCATAATGCCCGCACAAAATTGTGATATCAGTTTCTTCAGTTAAGGACCAGGCTAAATCCTGCTTGAAAGGCTTACCTTGAGGACTGGTTAAAATCACCGGTGATTGGCTTGCTCTTTGGATTGATTCAAAAGCAGCAAAAAATGGCTCCGGCTTTAGTACCATTCCGGCGCCGCCACCATAAGGCGTGTCGTCAACTTTGCGATATTTGTCGCTGCAAAAATCACGCGGATTATAAGTTTTGACAGTTATTTCGCCGTGGGAAATTCCTCTGCCAATAATGCTCACCGAACAGTAAGTGTTAATCAGTTCGGGAAAGAGAGTAATTATGTGAAAGTTCAGCAAAGCCAACCTCTTAATGCAAATCAGATTGTATCAAGAGGTCAGCTGGATTTACATTCGGGCTAAAATTTCTTGTTGTAGATCAGCTTCTGGCTTGTCTTTGAATTCTTGGGCTCGCTTCAGCAAATTGTAGGCATCGGCATGTCTTTCTTGATTGCAATATATCCATGCCAGCTTTAGCATCCGGCGATAAATATGTGGATTGTTCGAACCATAGCGACGTTCGTCGATGGAGAGTGATTTTTCAAAAAGCGGTTCTGCCTGATTGTATTTTTCTTGGGAAAAATAGAGCTCGGCTAAATTGAGCATGATGTTGCTCAAATGCGGATGGTCATCGGTAAGCCGCTTTTCGTAAGTGGAGAGAGCTGTTTTATAAACAGTTTCTGCTTTGCGAAATTCTTGTTGGGCATAAAAAGCCGCAGCCAGTTTGTTGAAAACAGTCGGCGGCGGCAAATTAAGATGCCCGAGGCGTCTTGATTCTTCTAAAGCCGCTTCGAGCATTTTGTCTGCAATTACAGTGTGACCTAGTCTTTGAGCGTTAGCACCAAGGTCAACATAGGTGCTCCAGAAAGTGTCAGTTTGCATCTCTTTTATTTCCCGAACGATTAAGCCTGGGCTTAATCTAATTACCGCCAATGGGACACCGGGACAGCTCCGATGGTTGCCAAGTGTGTGAATGTGCCATTATGTACTGAAAAGCTTGGAAATGTGTAATTAATTCTCAAAAGCCAGTCGCCGCTGGAGCTTCGAGTGGGTCAGTTCTTTTTAAGTCATACACTAGAAGTTATAGTAAATATCTAAAAAGCAAAAAGGGCAGAAGCGACTGCTGGCTGCCCTTTTTGCGACTCAACTGACTTGCTCTGCCGATAGGCGCGCTAGAGATCGAACTCTTCGTCGGCAGAGTAAGTCGAGTAAGTAACCCCGCGAATGCCTGCCATGTCGCCAGTTTTTGTTTTCGGTAACTCCGACTGAAAGTCGGTAGTGCGAACATAAACTCGGGCCATTCCGGCACCGTAAACAACCGCTTTTCCGCCCTTAATCTCAACAGCCGTGTCTTCATCCAAAGCGATGCCGAAGGAAACGTCGGCAACCATGGTGAAATAAACCGGAATACGATCCGGTCGGCCGTATTGATAAGAGTGCGTATCAATCACCCGCTTCTTGAGCAAGCCCAAGCCGTTGCCGATGCGCAAAGAGCCGGCTTTCGGCTTGCCGTCCTCCATGCCGCCGGCAATCATCGTTTCGACAGCAGCGGCAGCGCCGGCGCTCGTGCCACCGACCAAACCGCCGTCTTCCAAAAACTTCACCACCGCCTTCTGCAGGTCCTTATCGAGCAGTCGCATCAGACGGTTCTGATCGCCACCGGTGAACCAAACAGCGGTTACATCCTTGGGCAAAGTGCCGTTGGAGCCGGGAAGAATCTCCACGGTCTTTTTAACGCCGTAAGAAGCCAGCTGGTTAGCGAACTCATCGGCTGCTTCTTTCGGCGTGGCGCTGGCATGGGGAATAATCGCTACCAGGGCGTTTTCGCCGCCGGCCAGCTCGGCAAATCGCTTCAAAGAGGTGTCGGCATTGCCGCCGACCAGATAAAGCGTGCCTTTGATATCGCCCGCTTTCACGGGCTCTTTCTCTTCAGCGGCCGACAATCGTCCCACGCTCAGGGACAGCGAAAGGAAACAAGCGCTCAGTGCCAGGAAAAAGGCTAGACGGCCCATAGTTAGACTCCTTGCAAATTGAACAAAACAATAGGAAACGGACTGTTCGTGAGAACAGTCTTAATGTCCATCGCTTTCAGCGTGAACTTTGACCACGTTCTGGTCGTCCATAAGCTGTTTGACCAGCTCTTCGTATCTGGCCACATTGATCTGCGGATGGATGCAAAATTCAATCAAATCGCCGTCGTGCTTTTTGAAGCCGTGTAGCTCGTAATTAGGACCGAAACGCGCCAGAATTGCTTCCTGGTGACCGGCCCGACAAATTAGAGTTAAGGGGTGACACTGCTCGCTGGAGCCTGTAAACAGGCGGCCGGTAATCACCAGCCCTAAAATCATCAGCAGGGTACCGGCAAAAGCCAGCCCGTACATACCGAAACCGCACGTTTCACCGACGCCGACAGCAAAAAGAATCGTGGCAGCAGTGGTTACGCCTTGAGTGGCGATACCGCGGGTCAAGATTACCCCGGCACCGATAAAGGCAATGCTTTGCAGTAAGCTGGCAGCAATACGGGTTGGATCCACGCCGGGAATACGTCGCGAGATTTCAACGCCGATACAAGTAATTAAAGCCGAGGCTCCGCAAATAACCATCATGGTGCGAACACCGGCAGTTTTGTGTTTGCGCCGACGTTCCAAACCCAAAATCACGCCCAAGAGCATGGCAAAAGCCACATTGGGCAGGTATTCCATGGCTTGCCCCGGAAGCAGAGTGTTACACAAATGCTGACAAAAGCCGCAGAGCTGGTCAAAACAAGACCGAGCCCAAGCAAGTAGGTTTTGCATAAATCACCAAATTCTGAGGTGAAAGGTAAGCAATGGTGTTAGAGCAAAAGAATTTGAGAAGCTGGCGCTAAAATCCAAGAGGAAAAAGAGGAGACTCTTGAGAGTAGTCATCACCGGGCAATATTTCCAATAGTGCCGGCAGGCTTGGTCCTATAAGATTTTGTAATTTAGTTCGCACTATTTGGCAAAAACCGGACCCATTGATATATCGGTCTAAAATACTTTAGATAGTAATGCTTGGCGAGGCTAGGCCAGCTTCAAAAAGCTTAGTCGAAACAGTACAGATTGCCGTCTTGGCTGCCGACACAAATACCCTGTTCCGAGATAGCAGGTGAGCTGATAATCGGTCTTTGAGTTTTATATTTCCATTTAATGGCGCCGTTACGATTGTCCAAACAATAAAGATTGGCGTCTGAACTGCCGACAAGCAAAAAGTTGCCGCCTAAAGCCGGTGAAGAGGACAAAAGTGGGATCGGGCTGCTGATGGCGGTTTTCCATAACATTCTGCCGCTACTCGAATCCAAGCAATACATTTTTAGATCGTCGTTGCCGATAAAAATTCGTCCTTTGTGCCCGACTGGTGAAATGCTGAAAGATTCGGCGGCGGCAAATTTCCATTTCAATTTGCCGGTACCGGCTTCAAGAGCGTAGAAGTTTTTGTCCCAGCTGCCAAAATAAATGGTGCCTTCCATCAACATCGGTGAAGTGTAGATCTTGTTGGCAGTTTTAAATTTCCAGCGTACAGATCCGTCGTCGATATTCAAAGCATATAAGTTGCCGTCGTGAGAACCGGCGTAGATAGTGTTTTCTGATGCTGCCGGCGAAGAGGTGATTCTTCCCTGGCTTGTGAAATTCCAAAGCAAATTTCCGGATTTTGCATCGAGAAGATATACGCCACCGTCCCAGCTACCGATACAAATTTTTCCTTTGCAGGAGATTGGCGAGCTGGAAAGCTTGTCTTTTGCCTGAAAAGACCAGAGCTCTTTGCCGCTTTGGGCATCTAAGGCGTAAAGTTTGGAATCTTCACAACCGACATATAAAACACCACCTTCTACTAAAGGAGATGATTTTATTTGACTGCCCAATTTACTGCGCCAGAGCATTTTGCCAAAACGACCATCAACAGCATAAAGATAACCGTCGTCGCTTCCGACATAAATCACACCCTTGTAAACGGCTGGTGATGAGTCGATCCCGCCTTCGGCCGGAAAGCTCCATCGCAATTTGCCGGTGGGCAAAAAAGTCTGACTGGCAAGAATTACGCCGGTATGACTTGGATTTTGATGGAACATCGGCCAGTCTTTGCCTGAAACCGGGAGTGAATTAGTTGCCGGAGTTTGTGCTGGCGTGCCGATTACCGGCTTTGCGGCTGGTTCGGAAAAAGCTGAGTTGCATGCCAGATATAAACAACTGCCGACGGCAAAACTGCGGACTGTCGACGAAATGTCTGGCAATTTAAGCACGATAAAACCTCTTCTAAGACACGTCAAAAAGATTATAGGACAGTTTTACTCTATATATCGAATGGCTTTAAATGCCGTTTTTGACTCATAAATGAAAAACTGCCCGACGAAGGTATCCTTGACAGCTAAAAGAGGAGCATATAGCTATTGTCACAGAAGTATATAAACCTGATGTATAGGCATTTCCGTACCGGCTATCAAAAAATGGTTATCTGATCGCTGCTTTCTATCTGCTATCCGGCTATTTGGAACTTTTTACTCAATTGATAATGCAGATGCTCCCTTTGTTTGGGAGAGTGCGCCAAAAAAAAATTTGACGATTTCCAGTCAGAATCTATTGTTTATTCCCAATCGTGATGATATTATCCCTGCGAATGGGTCGGGATGGGTATTCCCGAAGGAGGATCTTAAATGAATCGAGCTGAGCTTGTTGAATCAGTGGCTAAACTCACTGCTCAACCGAAGTCTGAAGTGTCACGCACACTTTCTGCTTTAATCCACAGTGTTACCGGTGCTCTTTCCAAAGGCGACAAGGTTACCCTCGTCGGCTTCGGAACATTCGAGCGTCGTCAACGCAAAGCCCGCACAGGCCGTAACCCGAGAACTCTTGCTCCGTTGAGAATTGCTGCTGCTAAAGTACCAGCATTCCGCGCCGGTAAAGAACTCAAGGACATCGTCAACGGTCGCGCTAAGCAACCAATGTTGGCAGCTGCTAAGCCTAAAGCTGCTGCTGCTAAGCCAGCTAAAAAAGCTGCTGCTAAGCCAGCCAAAAAAGCTGCTAAACCAGCTAAAAAAGCCGCTAAAAAAGGCAAAAAGAGATAATTGATATCTCAAGGTATTAGGTGAGATTAGGTTAGATATCGAAACCCATCCCATTCAAAGCCCCGGAATTTCCGGGGCTTTCCCATTTTTAAAAGGACTTTCTAATACTTATTCCAGTAGGCCGGGCTGATATTCTCTTCGATTTGATCAATCTTCCATTGCCCGTTTTCTTTGATCAAACTATAGCGATTGAAGCCGTTGTTCTTTTGATAAAAAACCGATTTATCAGCAAGAATTGCCGCCTGATTGTCTTTTGCCGATTCGATTTTGGTTCCGCTTAAAGTTGGATTTACTGCTTCCTTTAAAGCCTGAGCATCAAGATTGTCATTACGGAAAAAATGTTGGGTCATGCCGCGAGTGAAACTGTATTTTTTAAAAGCGTCGCTTGGTTCTTCCCGAGAAAACTTTTGCAGTGCTTTTTCTTCGGATAAATCCGCATATTTGATTTTTTTGTATCTAGAAGAGAGATCTTGCCAAGCACTACCGTAATCACCGGCGGCAAGCAATACAAAATGATTGGCTATAACTTGGTTTGCTTCAGCAGCAGCCGAATCTTCGCCGATAGTTTTTGTTTTTAAGATCTGCAAACTGTGATTTTCTTTGCTGTAAGTAACGTCCCAAATTTTGCCTAAAGCAAATGATTCTTTTGATGGGACGGCAATAGCTTGATTTGATGAGAGCTTAAGTAGCTCCCGATCTGTGTGTAAATGCAAGGCTTTAATATCAATTTTGTCTCTGTTATTTATTGAAGCAGCGGCATTTAAGTAATAGACGGTGCCAGTGGTCGATTTTTCCGATTCGAATAAAGAGGATATTTGTTGCCATTGAGTAAATGCCACAACAGCGGCAACAGTAACAGTTATGGAAAGCCAGCCGGGCTTCAGTTTGTTCTTTGGTTTTTCCGGCTCTTTAGCTTGAGCAATGACTTTTTTCAGTTCTGTGCTTTTCTGATTGGTGATACTGAGCTTGTCCAGATCGGATTTTTTTACCGGTTGCGTCGAATCTACACTTGCAGTTGGAATAAACGGCTTATTGCCCAGACCGGCATTCGGTCCGGAAACAGCTTTATTCAGCGCTTCTTTGAATTCGAGCATATTCAAATAACGATTGGCTGGCTTTTTTTCCAGTGCTTTTAAAATAACGGCTTGCAGGTTGTCTGACAAATTGAGCTCAGGACAAATATCAGCAAATAAAGGTGGTTTATCGCTTAAATGTTTAGAGGCGGTTTGGACTATGTTGTCGCCACGGAAAGGAACTTTGCCGGTTAAAGCTTCAAACAGAGTGATGCCTAAAGAATAAATATCCGAACTTGGTTCAAGCTTCATTCCGGAGCATTGTTCGGGACTCATATAAATCGGGCTGCCGAAAACTTCGCCTGTTTTTGTCAGATGTTGCGACTCTTTTCCGGACCAGGGCATGAGTTTAGCTAGACCAAAGTCGACAACTTTGACTAAATCCTTATGCTCTTCGCTGTTGATTAAGATGATATTGCTTGGCTTAATGTCGCGATGAACCACACCTTTATTGTGTGCGTAGTGCAAACCGTCCATTATTTGGGTAAAAATGCGAGCGCAACGTACCGGATTGATTCGTCCTTCTTGTCTAAGCAAATGAGTAAGACTGTCACCTTGCAAATATTCCATTGCCAAATATGGTTGCTTGCCGTCGATCATCCCGTAGTCATAAAGCATGATCAGGTTTGGGTGCTGCAAGCTGCTTGAAGCGCTGGCTTCTTGTTCAAATCTTTTGACGCTGACTTTATCTTCGGATAATTGAGCGCTCAGCAATTTGATTGCTACTTGTCTTTGCAAAACAGCTTGTTCGGCAAGATAGACGGTACCCATTCCCCCTTGCCCGACCTGTTCGATTATGCGGTAGCGTTCGTTGATGATCCTACCGATAAAACGATCGCTTTGATAAATCATCAAAACAGAGCCGTCTTGGGGGCAAGAGACTGCTGAGCCGCTAAACTGTTGTTGGCAAACCGGGCATATTTTCCGGAGCAGCGGATTTTCAGGTTGGTTAGAGTTAGGCGAATCCACAACTTTTATTCTTGGCTGTCAGGTTTGGGTGGGGCTGTTTCCGGAGTACTTTCCGGCAAATCATCATCGTCGCTTGCTTTTTCATCATGCTTTTTTTCAGCTTGCTTTTTCTTGAAAGACTCAGCATTTTGCTGGAAAGCAGCTTGGATTCTTGCTGTTTTCAGAGCTTTTACATAAAGAGGGACTTGCGACAGATATGTCATGGGATCGATATACTGATTGCTGTCATTCTTGATGATAGTGTAATGCAAATGTACACCGGTTGAGCGTCCGGTGGAACCGGCAAAACCAATTACTTGGCCACGACGTACCCACATTCCCGGTTTAACGGCATAAGCGTTTAAGTGCCCACAAATAGTGCGAATATTCGGATAAGGATGATAGACCTCGACGGCGACGCCAAGATTCCCCCGATAACCGACTCGGGTGACGATGCCGTCCAGCAAGTTGTATACCTTGTCATTTAACTTTGCGCCTAAGTCGACGCCGTTATGAAAATCGCCTTTGCCGGTTACCGGATGTTTGCGAAAACCAGCTTTAGACGTGACTACGCCTAAGCCTACCGGCGTGTACATTTGATCGTCGCTCATCGGCGAAAGCAGATAACAGGGTATGTAATAGCCTTCGAAATAATAAGCTCTAGCCGGTATACAGGAAGCGAGGACGAGGGTTATGACAAATGTAGCGAAGAACCTGAAACGTCCCGAATTCACTTGAATGTAACCTGGCTGAAGGATTCTACCCCGATTTCATACCACATTATTGGACGTTTGTAGTCGCCGGTCCTAGTTTTTCATCGAGTAGCTTGTTGATTACTTGCGGGTTGGCTTTGCCTTTGGTCGCTTTCATCGTTTCGCCAAAAAAGAACTGGCGTAGTTTAGTTTTACCGCTGCGATAATCAGCCAGTTGAGATGGATTTTTTTCCAGAACTTCATCGACTATTTTAGCGATTTCGCCTTCGTCCGAAACTTGAGCTAAGCCTTTGGACTTAATCAGTTCATTGACATCCACGATCTTTGAACCGGAGAGAATATCGGTAAGAATTTGTTTGGCTGTCGTATTGTTCAATAAACCGGAAGTGAGGTTATCGACTATCTCTTTGAGATTTTTTGCGGTCAAGCTTGTTTCTGAAATAGTCTTTTTAGCTTCTTTCAAATAGGCGATTGTAGCGCCCAGCAAAAGGTTGGCTGCGCCCTTCGGATTAGCGCCTAATTTGAGAGTTTGATCGTAAAAATCGCTCAACTCTTTTGTTTCGACCAGTACATATGCATCATCGAAACTAAGACCGGCATCAGCCATATAACGCTGTCTTCTGGCGTCCGGAAGCTCAGGCATAGTGCTTTCGATCTGTTTGATCCAGGCTGGGTCAAGCTCAAGTGGGACTAAGTCGGGCTCGGGAAGATAGCGATAATCGTGCGCTTCTTCTTTGGAACGCATAGGAAAAGTGCTTTGGCTGGCTTCATTCCATAAGCGAGTTTCCTGGACTATGCGCTCGCCTTTTTTAACCGCTTCGGTTTGGCGGTCGATTTCGGATTGAATCGCCCGTTGCACTGCGCGAAAGCTGTTCATGTTCTTAATTTCGACTTTAGTGCCGAGCTTATCGCTGCCTTGTTCGCGAATGGAAACATTGGCATCGCAACGGAAACTGCCTTCTTCAAGATTGCCGTCGCATACGTCGAGATAACGCAAAATATTGCGCAGTTCGGTCAAATATTGGCGTGCTTCTTCCGGGCTGCGTAAATCCGGTTCACTGACTATTTCAAGCAAAGGAATACCGGAACGGTTGAAGTCGACCAAGCTATAATCGGAGCCATGTAAACCGGCAGCACCGGCATGGACGAGCTTACCCGCATCTTCTTCCAGGTGAGCGCGAGTAATGCCGACCCGGCGCTCGCCGATATTCAAGTATCCTTGCTGGCAGATTGGTTGGTCTAATTGAGAGATTTGATAAGCTTTCGGCAAGTCGGGATAAAAATAATTCTTGCGGTCGAATTTAGTATGTTTGGCAATTTTGCAATTAAGAGCGATACCGCAGCGAACGCCGAATTCAACGACTTTACTGTTTAATACCGGCAGCATTCCTGGCATACCCAAACAGATTGGGCAAACTTGTTCGTTGGGACTAGCGCCGAAGTCCGTTGGGCAACCGCAAAAAATTTTGGACTTGGTCTTTAGCTGCGCATGCACTTCCAGACCGATTACCGTTTCATAGTTCATTGTTCTGACTCTTTGTTTCCTTCGCTCTCAATTAATGCGGGACGGAGTTGTTGTTAACAGTGGCGCCGTCCTGTAGCTCTTCCAGCTGCTTCTCGGAGACCGTTCCCGGTTTACCGAACATCATATGGAAAAGCGGCGCTCTTTTGCCCAATATTTGTTTGAGCTGGATCGCGGCAGTATCTACGTTGATGGCGGCATTCTTCACGCGAGCCAAAGTTTGTTTAACGTCGGTGCGAAAAGTCGGATCATCAAACATCTCGTTAGCTTTGTTCATCGCTTCTTTAGCGTCACGAATCAAATCTTTGACGTCGGCCCTTAGTTGCCCATCCGCTGCCAGTTTGTCTACTGTTTGCACCGAGTTACGAATATCGTTGGAAGAGCCCTGTAGTTTACTGAGCATGGACAATAAATCTTGCCGTAACTCTTTGTCTTTGACAGTTTCGCTTAGCTCTTTCATTGTTGCTGATACCGATTCAGCTGTTTTGTGGGCTAAGTTTACTGTTTCTCGCAAATCGGCGGAAAAAGCCGGATTATCGAGAAGTTTATCGATCTTATGATTTGTGCGATTCAAGTCTTGAGCCAAGTCACCGACCGAACGGAAAGAGTCGGTTCCTTGATCAAAGAAACGATTGGCGTTGCCGGCTACTTTATCGCCGAAATTATCCGAAGCTCGTTTGATACTGGTTGTTACTTCAGGCATGCGATCCATGGTTTTGTTTAGTTTGGAAGCAGCTTGAGCAAAATCTTTCAGAGCAGAAGCAGCTTCTTCGGAAGAGACAGCATCGGCTGCTTGATTGAATTTTTTAGCGACATTGTTGACGATCATTTCCACACGAACCGGATCGTTACCCCGCAACACCACCATTGGGTCAACTAGGGCGTCGCTGTGTTTTTCCGATTCACGGGGCAAAGTGATTTCAATATATTTGGCGCCGACCATACCGAGGGTTTGAATAGTAACAGCAATGTCTTTAGACAAAGGAATTTTTGTGCCGGTAATTCTAATCCGTGTATAAACTCGTGGCAGGTTGGCATCTTCCGGATTAGCCTCCGGCTCTTCTTGCAAGCCTTCCGGCGGTTTGAATGAAATTTGATCGACTGTACCGACACGAACACCTTGGATATTGACTGTGGCGTTATTGCTTAGTCCGGCAATATCATGAAAGCGAACCCAAAAAACAGTAGGAGGATCGAAAGGAGAAAAGCTCTTCAGCCAGCCCCAACCATACAATAAAAGTATGAGGGCAAATAAAGTGAAGAAGCCGACTCTAAGTTCGAAACGTTCGTTGGACATGGACTTTTCCTGTTATCTCCTAGTGGTTTAGCATCGGTCCGTCTTTTGTAGCATGAGCGAATTGGTGGATATAAGGATCGTCGGAAACCAACGCCGCCTCTGGTTTTCCTTGCCAGACTATTTTACCGGCATGCATCATGATTACTCGATCAGCGGTTCTGGTCCAAGTGGAGTGTTGGTGTGTGACAACGATGGACGCTGCCTGTAATTTGCGTTCCAGCTCAATCATATAATCTTCAACCACTGTTGACATTACAGGATCAAGACCGGTGGTTGGTTCGTCGTAAAGGATAATTTGCGGTCGATAAACCACAGCCCGGGCAAAGCTCGTACGCTTTTGTTGCCCACCTGACAGCTCGCTGGGAAAATAATCCAGATGATCGCCCAGACCGACCAGTTCAAGGGTGTTTTTTATTCTGTCGGCTTGCTGCTCTTTGCTCAAATTGCGTGTGCGTAAGGCCAAAGCCAAATTTTCGCTTACAGTGTATGAGTTGAGCAGAGCGGAGCCCTGAAAAACAAGACCGATCTCTTCTGAAGCCTTGATGATTTCGCCCTCGTCTGGCTCAATTAAGCCGCAAAGCAATTTAAGAATAGTCGACTTACCGCAACCGGAAGGACCGATGATCCCTAAAGTTTCGCCGGGATAAACTTCAAAACTAATCCCTTTTAAGACTTCACGATCGCCAAAGCTTTTTTTCAGATTCTTCACCTGAACGGCTGGTTTGTTGGCTGGCAAAGGGGTCGACATTCTTTCCTCAGCGTGGTGCGTAAGTCAGCGAGGTGACTAAGAAGTTGAAAACAAAAATCATCGTCATTGTCCAAACGATGGATCTGGTTGTGGCGATGCCGACGTCTTCAGCGCCGCCTCTGGTGCTTAAACCAATGGCACAAGAGAACATGGTGACGATCGTGCCGTTAATGAAAGCTTTGAGAAAATGCACAGTAAAGTCACGATCAAGAATGGTTTGTTTTACTGAATCAAGAAAGGTTGCCGGCGGTATGTTTGCGGCGGTGTAAGCGATATAAACTCCGGCAATCAAACCGATGAACATGGCGTAAATAGACAGCACAGGCATCATCATGATTCCGGCTAAATAACGCGGTACGACTAAAAATTCGACCGGGTTGATCCGCATTACTTTCAGAGCGTCTATCTGTTCGGTAATCATCATAGTTGTCAGTTCGGCCGCAATAGCTGAACCGACTCGTCCGGCTAAAGTTACACCGGCTGTAATCGGACCGATTTCCCGAATCAGAGCTAAAGAGACAACGCCGCCGATTGCCGTATCGGCGCCGAATAAAACCAACTCACGCGAGATTTGCAACGACATGGCGAATCCGGTGAACAAAGCTGTAATACAGACTACGAGAAAAGATTTCAAACCAATCATTTCGCATTGGCGAAAGGTTTCGGGCCAATCGATTTTGCCGCGAATAATCATGCTCCAGGTTTTGAAGAGCAAAGTAACAGTTAAGCCACACAGTTTGATCCCACTGCCGAAATAATCCTCCATGAAAATGAAAGGATTCGGAATTCTGCGCCGTGGCTTTTCCGGGAGTTCTTGGCTGCTAGCTTTGCTGAAAGAAGACATCTGTAATTGACAACTTGGTGGCAAATTGATTTGACGTGTTCTTTGATACCACTTTGGCGCGCTTACCGCAAAGGTTTGACCGACATTTTGTCAACTGTCTTAGTATGAAAATTGAGCTTGATAAAGCAAAAGGGCGCCCTGTGGGCTATTTTGGTTGGAAAGGGGCTAAGATTATTTTATTGATGACAATAGTTCAATTCTCCCCAGAGAAAGCCTTCGCAAACGATGTCAACAGAGAATCAGCCGACTGCTAAATTGCCTTCGTGGCTTGCCATGTTTGGTGTTGCCGGTTGGATTATTTTCAAATACAAAGTCTTTCTATTCAGCTTTGTTCTCAGTTTCGGGCTTTATGCCATGCGTTACGGCTGGCCTTATGCCGTTGCTTTGATTGCTTTGCTCTATATCCATGAGATGGGTCATTTTGTTTACATGAAGTGGCGGGGCTTGGATCCACAAGCGCCAGTCTTCATCCCCTTTCTCGGCGCTTATGTGGCAATGAATAATTTACCTCAGGATCGTGCCACTCATGCCTGGTCGGCTCTGGCTGGTCCTTTTGTTGGTGGAGTTTCTTCGGTCGTCTGTTTCTACTACGGACTGTATGCCGATATCCCGTATCTAATCACAGCGGCTTATTTCGGTATTTTTCTCAATCTGATCCAGCTAGTACCCATGCGCCCACTGGATGGAGGTTTTATCGCTCAGTGCGTAGCTTCTTGGTTGCTTGTCCCTTGTGCCGGCCTCTTAGCTGTGTTCGGTTTTATCACTCAATCATGGTTCCTGGTTTTTTTAGGTGTAATCGGCATTTTTCAGTCTTTTAAAGGTCAGGACGGCACGGTTATGACTGAAGCCACGGCCGGACAAAAAACATTGATCTCCTTGTCTTACGTAATGCTCATTGTGCTGCTTGCTTTTGTTTGGCTGTCCGCCGGAGTGGTAGTTTCCGCATTGAAGTAAATTGCTATATGCGTGATTTCCCCAGTGTTCGTAGGAGCCAGTTACGCTTTAATCAGTATCGTTCTGGCGTTGGCGGTTTTTAATGAAAGCATTGGATGCTTATTTGGATATCGGATTAGATGCGAAACTGGATTCGCGTCTCGGTTTTTTCAGTAAAACTGAAACAGTCGAAATGCGTCTTTTGCGCCAGCAGTTTCTGCTCGATAAAGGGCAACGGCAAAGCATGCTTGTTTCTTCAAGCATGTTTGCCATGGCTTGTCCGATTATGCCTTTGGGCTTTTTGTCCATATTTATGGCTCTTGGACGTTTGGAAGGGCTGGATAACGGCCCGGAAGCGCTGGAGCAAAAAGGTGGTTTGGCAGCGCAAATGGCACGTGTGGCTGCTGCTGAAGCGCTTTTGCGTCGACGAAAAAAAGACGGTGGCGAAAGTGATGATGATAGCGGCTATTTGCGCTACGCAGCCAGGCAGATGGAGCTGCGCCCTTTTCGTACAGCTTTGAGCACTCCGCGATTTTCGGATCAACGTGTTTTACCAAAACGTAGACCGGAAGCTTTTGACGAAAAGTTTTTTGTTACTCGAGAAAAGGCTTTGAAAACAAGCAAATTGCGCCGGAAAAAAATCTATTTGGAATCTTTAATTGAAAAAGAAAAGGAGCAACAAGATTTTAGCGAAGCAAGCAGTATTTCAGCCAAAATTGAGACTCTAGACAAACTGCTTAAACGTCTAGGCGCTTAGTTTTACCTACAGATCAGGTGTTCTAGTAGATTAGTTTCTGTTCATTTCGTCAAGAAGCTATGGCTGTGAGGGCTGAAAGCCTTACAGGCGCTGCATTTTTCTCTTCTGACAATTTTATTCTGTTGACGATGAAAATTGTCAACAGGAGGGTATATATCAATTCGAGGCTCTTTTGCAGGAGAGAAAGATGGTGGTGCACGAAAATTACATTAAGGCGGGTAATCCTGAGACTGCGGTAGATGAGCTACGCGATCTCCTTGATGAGCGCTGTGGCAACGTCAGAAGGAGGCTCGCTGAAAATCCGGGCACACCCGAAGATGTACTGTTCCAGTTGTCCCAGGATGAGCATCCTGAGGTTCGTATAGCTATTGCTGAGAACCCACGTACACCACGTGTTATTCAAGAGCAATTGATTAAAGATCCTGACGTACAAGTACGCTTTGCTGTAAGCGGTTTGTACAGTTTCCCGTCCGATCTGCTGCAAAGAATGGCTGAAGATGACGACAATCCCTATGTGCGTGATCATGCTAGCCGTACTCTGGAAGGAATCTTCCTGGAAGAAGCTTTAACACAACTAGGTTTTGTACCGAAACCCGGTGAAACTGATAAGTTGGGTGAACTCCTGGTTGAAGCCGGTATTTTAAAAATCGAAAGTATTCTTGAGCTGTTGAGAATAGCTGGTGAAAGACAAGTACCGTTGGGCCGCACTATTGTTGGTTCCCGTCTTTTACCGAGAAATGTTGTAGTTACTGCTTTGACAGCGCAGTTAACTATTCGTACCGGTGAAATCACTCATGACGAAGCGATTCGTCAGATCAAAGAAGCCTGGAATAATCGTCCGCGCTGATCACAATTTGGCTGGTCTCTCTGGTTAACGTTGGCATATAGTAGAGATCTGGTTTGAAGAAAGCGAGCAGGAAACTGCCCGCTTTCTTCAGTTAGTGCTGAGTTTCAGCTATCCGCTATTCCTCAAGCTGGAAACGCCTTTTCAGGTTATCCAAATAAAAGGGGCTGAGGACGCTTTGCTTTTCGCTGGATATATCCCTCAAAAGTGGCAGCACTTTGCTTGTAGAGGTGACATCGTCCTTGAGCAACTTTTTGTTCTTATCGAACGTTTTGACGAAGATTGGTCCTGAACCAAGAAGCTTCTTCAGGTCGTAGATTTTGTACGAACCATCGTCATTCGGCACTTGCAGTTCATAAGGACCGTTGAAAAAAGAATAAAGCAGAGTCTTCAGCGGTTTTTTGCCGTCGGCTGAGAATACTTCTACCTTTTCCGTAAAGATCGGCGAATGCTGAGGATAAAAGCGCCTGTAATGTTCGGCGGCGTCCGGTCTCAGTTCAGGAAAGCGGAAATATTGCTTGTAGTGAACGGTTCCGTCTTCGCGGTAATGAGTAGAGGTTAGGGAACCGTTCTTGAACTCCGATTGGCTGACCAGTTTGCCATTTTTGAATTGCTCTTCGCTGATCGCGCCTTCAGCAGTCCAAGATTCACGATTCAGGTGCTCTTTGTTCACGTGTTCATGGTTGCCGCTGCCGTTCTTATTCCAAGTTACACGCTCAAAAATTTCAATGCTCACAGCCCCATCTTCATAAAAGCGTGAGCAGAATCGACCGTCAGATAACCGCTCCATCCTGTGATAAAGCTTACCGGTCAGATGGTTGTAATCTTCTTGCCAGACGATAGATTTGCCGTCACTGGCTAGTTTGTAATGAGTGAGGACCGTAGAGCTGTCTTTGAGAATGATTTTTTGCTCTTTCAGGCGGCCTGTATTCTCATCCCAATACTGGATTTTGCTGCCCCAACCGGTATCCGCTTCATAAACAATCTCAGTTTCCACTTCAAAGTCATCAACGTTGAACTTGTGAATGCGCGTCTTTTCTCCCGAACCTTCCTGGCGCGGCTCGACTTTGATGCGCAGAGCGGGCGGCTTTGCTAAAGCTGCTTCCTGCTTTTCACTTGTTTCAGCACAGCCGCAGGCAGCAAGAAAGAGGCAAGCTAATAAAACCAGCATGCCTCTGGAAGCTAGGGGGCTCATGGCTTGTCCTTGTAAATGTAGTCAGAAAGCACGTCCCCGACAACTTCTTGGGGTAGGCGTTGGATGGTCAGATAATCAAAGCGATTGGCCAACAGATCGTCTAAATCAAGATCTGTGCTGGCTTTCTCGCTGACCAGCTTCCCGTCCTTGTCGTAAATCTTTTCGCCAACCAAATCGCGGCCGTAATTGTCGAAGCTGAGCACATGAGTGCTACCGTCATCGTTGGCTAAACGCACTTCTTTCAACCAGCGGTCAAAAATGAAAGTACGAATTACACGCTTACCGTCGTCCGAAAAAATTTCGGACTTGGTGCAGGTGCGCGGCAAGTAATAGCGCGAGTAATACTGTTGGAAAGAAACGTTGAAATACTGGCGATACTCAATGGTTCCGTCTCGACGGTAGACGGTACAAACCAAAGCTTGGTTTTGAGTATCGGACTCGCATAGCTGCTTGAGCTGGTTCCCTGAGTCGTAAAACATTTTTTCGCTCATTTTACCCTTGCCGTCCCAGGCATAGCGGGTTAAAGGCAAAGGTGTGCGCTGGTGCGTGTAGTCGGTTTGAATCTCCAGTTCGCCGCTGCCGTCTTTGTTCAGGTTGAGCTTGGTGTTTTGCACCACAATCGGCGTGCCATCATCGAGATAACGCGCATACTTGTACTTGCCCGGCGATACTTGTTCCAGATGCAGATTAACCTTGCCATTAATCGCATACTGCTCTTTCCAGACAATCATCTGACTGCCCGGCTGCAGTTTGATATGTTCGGAGAGTTGGTCCGAGTTGATATGGGTGAGCTTGATCTCTTTGAGCTTGCCCAACTCATCCCAATAAAGAGTTTTTTTGCTGCCGATGTTGTAGACAATCTCGGTTTCCACTTCCACGTCGTCGGCATTGAACTTATGGGTACGCGACTTTTCGCCGGTACTCTCATGGCGCAACTCAATCTCAAGGCGCAAGGACTGTGCTGTCGACAGCGGTTGCGTTTTTTCCGCAGCCGGAGCGCAGCCGAGGCAGAAAAGAGCTGCCGCGCCGACTAAGATGAAGGATTTCATGGCTTTTCCTTGTAGATATATTCGGACAACAGCCGATCAAATGTGTCGGGGGTTCGCTGTATGGGCAGCGTCCCCGGTGACTTTCGTTGCAACTTGCTTAGATCAAAGTCGGTGTTTTTCTTTTCACTGATAAGCTTTCCGTTTTTGTCGTAAACTTTTTCGCTGCCCAGTTCGAATCCATTCTTAAAGCTGAGCACGCGGGTTGTGCCATCAGTTTCGAACAAGCGGATCTCTTGTGGCCAGCTGAAAGTATCGATACGAACGACTTTTTTTCCGTCGTCCGAAAAAATTTCCGATTTTACCAGTGCTTGCCACAAAGGAACAGAACAGTACTCACTGTAAGCATTGTAATAATGAGTCTGTTTGAAATATTGCCGGCAGCTCATGGTGCCGTCTTCTCTGTAAGCTGTACAAACCGCTGCATTGTTCTTGGTGTCATGCACGTTCAGCTGTTTCAGCTGCCCGCTGGCAAAAAAAATGCTTTCGCTGAAGGCGCCTTTGTTGTCCCAAGTATATTGCGTTGTGGGCCAAGAAATACCACTTTGGGAATCGGTGCGAATTTCCAAAGTGCTGCGGCCGTCTTTGTACAAAACAAGCTTGCTTTGCTGCACAAAAGCGAGACGTCCGTTCATTTGAAAGTATTCGAATCTGTAAGTGCCGTCTGCCTGCCGCTTATTGCTCGATATGCGAGTGCCTCTTTTGCTGTAGGTCTCTTTCCACTCGATAATCTTGCCGCCAGCTTGCAGCTTCACATGCTCCGAAAGTTGGTCACTGTCGGGATAAGTGAGCTTCTCTTCTTTGAGCTTGCCCAGCTCATTCAAACATCTGGTTCGTTTGACGCCGGAATGATAGGCAATTTCGGTTTCTACCTCGACGCCCTCGGTAGTATATTTGTGAGTGCGCGATTTTTCGCCTGTATGCTCAGGACGTAACTCAACTTCAACACGTAACGCTTGTGCCGTTGTTTGCTGTGCCGGTGCCTGTTCGGCCTTTTCGGTCTTGTTGAACCAAAGCACCAGCAAGGCAACAGCAATGAAAGAGACAACGATAATGATTCGTTGCTTGAACATATTGAACCTACCTTGGAGTCGTAAAAAGAGAAAAGCGGGATGGTTAGTCCCGCTTTTCTCTTGGTTTGATTTTCAGTCAGCTGCGACTACGCTTTAGCGACAGCCGGCTGTGAAAGCTTTTCGAATTCGTCGACATAACCGCCAAACACATCCAAAGCTTGCTGAATCGGCGCCGGAGTCGAAAGATCCACACCGGCATCGCGCAGCAAATCGAGGCTGTCTTTGGAAGAGCCGCTGGAGAGGAAACGCAAATAACGCTTCACTGCCGGAGCGCCTTCGCTGAGAATCTGCTGGGAGAGAGCCACGGCAGCGCTCAGTCCGGTTGCGTATTTGTAGACATAGAAAGAGCTGTAGAAGTGTGGGATGCGCGCCCACTCAATCTCAATCAAGTTGTCCACGGTGCAAGCCGGTCCGTAATACTTGTCGTTCAATCCCTTGTAGAGACCGCACAAATACTCCGGTGTCAGGGTTTCGCCTGCCTCAGCGTGGAGGTGAGCGTCTCTTTCAAATTGAGCAAACTTGGTTTGCCGGAAAAGAGTAGCCCGGAAAGCGTCCATAGCGTGATTGATCACATAACGCTTGAAGTTGCGATCTTCGCTTGTCTGCAAGAGGTGATGCGTGAGCAGCATCTCGTTGCAAATGGAAGCTACTTCAGCCACGAAAATAGTGTAATCCCCAGTCGGATAAGGCTGATTCTTGCGCGTGTAGAACGAGTGCATGGAGTGCCCGGCTTCATGGATCTGGGTAAAGAGCGTATCGATATCGCTCTGCCAGTTCATGAGCATGAAAGGGGCTGTGTCGTAACTGCCCCAGCTGTAAGCACCGGAACGCTTGCCCTTGCTCTCAACCACGTCCACCCAACGCGACTTGAAGCCGCTGTCCAGATGACCGACATACTCGCTTCCCAAAGGTGCCAAGGCTTTGAGAATCAGAGGTTTGGCATCTTCAAAGCTGATTGAATAGTCGATCTCGCCAACCATCGGCACATAAAAATCGTAGATGTGCAGATCGGACAGACCCAACAGTTTCTGCTTGAGCCGCAAATAGCGGTGTAGCTTAGGCAGGTTGCTTTCTACCGTGTCAATCAAATTGTCGTAAACTGCAACCGGCACGTTGTCGTCGTGCAGGTAAGAAACTCGCGAATTCTCATGCTTGCGAGCGCGAGCAAAGAAAATGTTCTGCTTCACTTGTCCGGCATAACAACGGGCCATGGTGTTGCGCAAACCGTTGTAAGCGCCGAGCATGCCTTCGAAAGCCAGCTTGCGTGTGTTGCGGTCTTTGCTGCGCAGGAAAAAAGCACCGTAGTTACCCTGACTTAGCTGCACTTCGCCGTCGGCAGTGGCGATTTTCGGCAGCTGCAAGTCAGCGTTGTTCAACATTTCGAAGATGTTGCCCGGTGACTGAGCCATTTCGCCGGCTTGAGCCAAAAGCTTTTCCATGTCAACGTCAAGAACATGGGGGCGCTGACGTTCGAGCTTGTTGAGCTCTTGACGGTAAGGCTCAAGCTTTTTGTTCGTTTTCAAATACGAAGCAAGTTTGCTTGCCGACAGCTTCAAGAGCTCCGGTGTCATAAAAGAACAAGCAGCAGCAATGTCGCTGCTCAAAACTTCGGCACGTCCGGACAAGCCTTGATAGACAGCGTTGGTTGTGTCTTCGTGCAAGCGCATGTTGGCGTAGACTGAAAGTTTGCCGGCGATCCGGTTGATTTCGTCCCGCAAAGATAGCGCTTCCAAAAGCCGTTTGGCGCTGGAAGTAAAACGTCCCGAATAGCTCTTGAGCTTTTCGAGCAAGGGTGCCACTTTGGCGAAATCAGCTTCCCAATCAGCGTCGGTCTTGTAAACGCTTTCCAAATCCCAAGTCAGCTCTTTCGGTACTTCGGAACGGGCAGGCAGAGTCTTGGCTGCGCTCATATTCATCTCCTCAATTCGATTGAATAATGTTTACCATGAATTAGACGAAAAAAAGCAGGGCAAGGTCAGGTTTTAATCACTTGACCTTGCCCCGGTAATAGAAGCTTATTCGCTGTTTTCGGACAACAACTTTTCAAACTGGTCGATATATCTTTCGAACAGCTGAATTGCTTGATTCATCGGTTCGGGTCCGCTGAAATCGAGACCGACTTTTTTCAACAAGACCAAGCCGAATTCTGAACAACCGCTGGATAGAAACTGAATGTAACGCTTGACCGCCGGTTCTCCTTCCTGGAGAATCTGCTGCGACAGTACAGCGGCGCTGACAATACCGACCACATACTGATAGACATAAAAGGAGTCGTAGAAGTGCGGCACATAAGCCCACTCCAACTCGAACTCTTTGTCTACGACGCAAGCAGCGCCGTAGTATTTACGGATCAGATTGTGATAGAGCCTGCTCAGATTGTCAGCCGTTAAAGTCTCGCCTCTTTCTGCCAATCTGTGAGTGTTGTGTTCGAACTCGGCGAACTTAGCCTGGCGGAAAAGAGTGCTGCGGAACATGTTGAGCACTTGGCTCAAGATTTGCATCTTGAACTTAGGGTCGCTCGATGTTTTCAGCATATGCTCTGCCAGCAAAAATTCATTGCAGATAGACGCCACCTCTGACACCAGAGACGGATATCCGCAATAAATATAAGGCTGGTGCTTGTTGCTGTAATGGGCATGCATTGAGTGCCCGGACTCGTGGGCTAAAGTGAAAAGCCAGTTAATGTCGTTTTGCCAATTGAGCAGAATGTACGGCGGTAAGCCGTAAGCGCCGAAGCTGTAAGCTCCGGACCGCTTATTCTCGTTCTCAACCACATCGACCCAACGGCTGGCATAACCATTGCCCAACACACCGGTATAGTCCGCCCCCAAAGGTGCCACAGCGCCAAGAACCATAGCTTGCGCTTCGGGATAAGTAACCGTGTAGTCCGTCTCCCCGACAATCGGAGCGTTCAAATCGTACAAATGCAGATCCGGAAGCTTCAGCGCTTTCTGGCTTAAAGCAAGAAGACGGTGCAAGGACGGCAAATTCTTACTGACCATGGCCAGTAAATTACTGTACATGCTTACCGTCAGATCCTGCGGCTCAAGAGCCGCTTCCAGGCAAGACTTATATCCGCGTGTCTTGGCGAAGAACTGGTTTTTCTTCACATGGGCAGCAAAGCAGCTGGCAAAAGTGTTGCGTAGAGCACCGTACCCTTGAAAGAGTGATTGGTAGGCATTTTGACGCAGAACACGGTCACTGCTTGCTGTCAACGTGTCGCTGTTAGCTACAGTCAACTCGTGCTTTTTACCCTTGCTGTCTGCGACAGCTTGCAACTTCAAATCAGCGTTGTTAAGCAGATCGAAGATCTCTTCGCCGGTGTCGGCAATATCCTCGACTTCAGCCAAAAACTCTTCTTTTTCCACACTCAAGTAAGCATCTCGCTCTAACTCAAGATCGTTGAGGTATTGGCGGTATACGCGTAGCACCTTGTAACGTTTGAGCAAAGCTTGGATGCGTCTTGGCTTAGCCGCTAGGAGCTCAGTCGGGATAAAAGCGCTTTCCACGCTCACTTCGTTGAAGAGCATGCTTGAGCGGTTATCCATGTCCTGATACAAGTTATTGCTCAGGTCTTCATCCAGACGGCATTTAGCGTAAACACCCAGCTTTTCCACGATCTTGTCGATGGTTTCTTTGAGCAGGAGTGCGTCACGCAATACGTGTCCGTTTTTGGTCAAGCGCCCGACATAGCCATCCAATTGCGGTAAGAGCGCCTTAACCCTAGCAAAATCATCTTCCCAAGCTTCAAGGTTGGGATAAAGAACATCTAGATTCCAGGTAAGTTCAACAGGTACCGCATTCCGCTTCGGGATTTTGGTAGCCATAAACTGCTCCAGTGGCGTTGAAATGCGCCAGTGATGGCAAAAACGGGTTACCGCCCGTTCTTTGCCTTGTGACTGCTCCTCCTAGCCGGCACCCCAAACTTATGGGCTGCCGGTGGAGAATGGATTGAAGTTTTAATGCGCGACAAGTAGCAATAAAGCCATCATGCCGATACCGGCCAGTACGCAAACAAAGTGCTTAGCTGAACGTTGGTTCAAAGTTTCGTGCTTAACCGTGGGCAAAAGCGAAGAGCCGGCCATGTAGAGGAAAGCTCCGGCAGCAAGCGGCGCAACATAAGGCAGGAAGCTGGTGAAGCTTGAACCGACCTCAAGAGCAAGCAAGCAGCCGAAAAGCGACGCTCCGGCCGACAAGCCGTTTACAAGCAAAGCCCGCTTTTTGCTGAAACCGGAATGAAGCAGGACACCGAAATCACCAAGCTCAATTGGAATTTCGTGGATGAAAACGGCGATTGTAGTGGCGACGCCGACAGGAACGCTGATTAAATAAGCGGCGCCAATGATCACGCCGTCCATGAAATTTTCCAGGCCGTCACCGACTGTCAAAAGCCAACCGACAGGCTTAACCACTTGATGGGTGCAGCAGTGCCCGAGCGAATGCAAAAGCAAATCGGCAGCGAAAAAGAGCATCACCCCAAGCAGGACCATTGAAGTTACGAAAAGTGCCGGTCCACCGTGATGGTGAGCTAGCCCACTGTGAGCGCTATGATCATGCCCGGCGTGATTATGACCGGCATGGGCGTCATTGTCATGCTCGGCGTCTTCGTGCAAAGCCGCGTGGTTGTGCTCATGTTCATCGTCAGCATGATCATGGTCGTGCCCGTGGTCATGTGCAGCGTGGGCCGCAGCCGAGTTGTCCACAGCCGACAAATGGGCAATCGCTTCCGGCATCAAGTGCAGGAGCGCATTGCCGAGCATTGCCCCGGCAGCCAAGCTCAAAGTGTAAGGGATGATCTTACCGAGAGTTTTCTCGCTGAAATAAAAAGTGAGCAAACCGATGAAAGACACAATGCTGACAATCACAACGCTACCCAAGGCATAAATCCAAGCAGTTTCCATGGTCGACCTTTCATCAAAACAAAGAGTGCGGCAAGTTGAAATGTTTGCCGTGCCGAAGTTGAGAAGCCGAACAAAGCCAAACGACGCTTAAGTCGGGGGCTCTGTTGGTAATGGCAGCAGGTAGTGCTTTTTTACTTCTCTTTTAGGCTTAGATCAGAAACTAGACTCTTTAGAACCTTAAGAGATCCAATAAGGCTAAAACAAAGGAAAATTCTCTGAGACTAACTGCCAATTTGGTAGTCAAGCGGTTTTTGTTTTGTCACAGTGTGGCTTTTTGTGGCTATTGTCAACAGTTTGTGCAGCTAAGATAGGTATGCAAAACCTAACCTGGGAGTAGGGTTTTTTTGTGTCTCTGAATCTGGTTTCATAAAAGAATGAAAAAAGCTGATTGTTTGAACATACTCAAAAAATATTTAGTAGTTACTTTATTGCTAGCTGCAAATGCTGCTTTTGCTCAGACGCAGCCGCCAAAAATTGTTTTTCCTGAAACTCAATTTGATTTAGGCAAAGTGGAAGAAGGCGTTGAAATGCGCCATATTTTCAAAATAAGAAATGACGGTGGCAAATTACTTGTAATCAAAGCTGCTTTTTCAACTTGCGGTTGCACTATCCCTAAATTGAAAAAGAAAGAGATACAACCCGGTGAAACTGTTGATCTGGAAGTGATTATGGACACTTCCATGAAGCAAGGCAAGGTAGATAAACAGGTTGAAATTCGTACTAACGATCCAGTAAATCCGGTTTCGACCATTCATATAAAAGCCGATGTACGCAGTCCACATGCCGATCTTGGTGTAGATAAAACAGCAAAAATATTTACCGGTCGTTGCGCGGCTTGCCATGTGCAAAAAGGAATCGGCAAAACTGGCGAAGATCTATTTTTTGCTGATTGCGCCATGTGTCATGGTTTTCGTGCCGGTGGCGTACCCGGTGTAGCACCACCTTTGGTGCCGGCTGATTATCATAATAAAGCGTTTGCCGATTATCGTAAAAAAATCATCTCTTTCGGCAGCAAATCACACCGCTCCATGCCTGGTTATTTGAAGCAAGCTGGTGGTCCCCTGACTGAAAAAGAGATCGATTCTTTGATTGATTATTTACGCTGGAAAAGCGATTTTGAGACCGGCAAGAATAAGTAATTTACAGGCATGGCAGATCTATGCAAACGGCCCTCGGTGCCGAGGAAGAAATCCTGTCATTGCAAACTTTACATTTACAATTAGATTCAAGAGGGGAGCGCGTTTTCGCTTAGATTAGAATTTCTGTTTGACGCTAAATCTTCCTCGGTACCTAAGGCCGTTTCTATAGTCAGGCTCTATGCTTAGTGCGAAATGAAACAATCAACCATATGTATTAGTAAATAACTGTTAAAGAAAAGACGATAGAGTAAGCACTTTAAAAGTAAAAAAGAAGCAGGGATGCTGCCGAAGCAGCACCCCTGCTCTTGCCGGTTAGCACTCACTCAACTCCTTATCCGTCCAGAGCGATTCCTTGACCTTGCGCCCATGCTTATCCTTGAGAGCAAGGAAATAGCACGGACCGCTCGACCAAGGCGTCGCTTGAACGAACTCGTCATAAATCCGCCCATCAGGGAAGACATAACGATTGAGCAAACAAGCGATGTCGTTAAAAGCACCTTCCACGTGCCCGATTTTTGTACGTCGGGCGATGGGCTGGCGAAACCAACGGTTGAAGCGCTTCCGCTTGCCGTTTGGCATAATTCGCACGCCAATCTCGTGAATCGATTGCTTTTTACCGACTAAACGCTTGGCCCAGGGGTTGAGACCGATGAACTGATCGCAGCGCATAATTGTCACTCCTCTCATGGAGTCTAGGGAGAAATGCAACAGGCAGAGCGCCGGAAACAAATCCGGCAATACAACTCTGCTTGTGCAACAGTGATAAGAAAGCACCTGTTATAGAAACCCTGCTGGAGGCATTAGATCTGCCGTCAGTATAGGTTTCATGAGCCCTTTGGCTCGGTGTCGTCATACAGCCTTGCGACTGTTTGCTTTCTTTTCACGCTCCAACATTTGCTCTGCAATTCAGCTATGCAAACCGTTATATAAACAAACGAAAGAGACAAGCCAGATGCGCTGTACATCTTTCGTTTGGTGAGCTTATCAGAAAAACGAGAGACCACAAGCTGGTGGTGTCACCTGCTTGAAGCTTGCCGTTTTCGATTTACTGCGACTAGTCGATGATCATATCCGTGACAGTTTCCAGCTTACCGTTGGCGTCATAGTTGTAAGTCAGGCGCCGACTCAATCTGCCCGGGCCGCTGTAGGTCTCTTCTGCTTTGGGGCTGACACCATCGGGCCGGTAAGTAGTTCGCCGCTTTACGTACATGCGGCCTTTACCGTCCGGATAGTACAGCTCTTCTGAGGGTACGACTGAGCCGAAAGTACGGATTAGTTGAGAACCGTTTTTATAAACGATTGTCTCGGCGATGGCTTTGTTGTTTGCCGGCCATACAATCTTCCAGTGTTTGACTTCACCGGCAGCGGTATTCAGTGGAAGGTCCACTCGTTTCGTGCCGCCGGCAACGTCGGTGGCATAAGCGGCAGAGCCGCAAAGCAGGAATAAAAGCGCCAGCATAAACAGGCGCGTGAAGAGTGATTTCATCAGGTTCTTCTTGTCTCAGTTGTTGTTTGTTTGCTGTTTAAAATGAAAACAGCGCCGCAGTCAGTGCCGAAAAGAAAATCTTCGACACTGACTGCGGCTGATGTTTAGCTGCCGACGATCAAGGCTTCGATGTGAGCCTCGCCGGCGAGCTTGGCCGCAATCACGCGATGGCGTCCGTCCTCGATTTCATAGCCGCCGCCGCAACGGGGGCGCAGAATCACGCGGACCATTTCGCGACCCGACTCGTAGTCGGCGCGCATACGGTTGATTTGGGCGTGATCCTTGCGCATGATGCGGGCGATAACGTGTTCGGGCACGTTGACTTCAGCCAGGGCAATCAAGGAAACGTTTTCGTCGTGATCGCTGGAAACACGGTCTCGATGCTTGCGCATGCAGGCCTCCCTTTACAGGGAAGCCCCGAATACAAGTTTCGGCGAAGTGCTTTCTGCTTCTATTCGGGCTCTTCCCTACCTTGTAGGTAGGAAGAGCGCCTGTCGCCACAGGTTGTGCATCGTTCGTTCGTCTCCTTAGTTAAGTCGCATTTGGCGAATCTGCGGCGTAGCAGGCAGCAACCGGAGCCTGCTACGCCTGTATGTAATCAGCCGCTAAAGAGCCGGCTGGTTATTTGTTCAAAACGCGTGCTACCAACCTCGACGCCGGCAGCTCGACGAACCGCTGCCGGACATCAATCCGAGCACCAAAAGCAGAATGCCCAGACCGACTGAAGAACCGCCCTGCATCATCAGGTAGATTCCGCCGATGATTAAAAGAAGACCCATTTTTTTCGCTCTCCGCATGACGGCAGGAGGAGGAGAAATCATCCTCCTGCCTTGTTGATGCTAACGCCGACGCCGCCAACGCAACATACGATGGCGGTGGTAGAACAGGAACAAGTACACGGCCGACCCGCCACCGAGCAAAAGGATGTCGTAAACCGGAACCCGGGGCTCCAGCTTCACTTCATCCGGATGAACAACCGGCTGACCTTCGTTAGCCAGGCTACGCGCTTGGCTCAGCTGCTTGTTGCGTTCCTTGACGATTTTCATCAAGTGCACGTGAGCAGCTTTCAACTGCAGATCATCGGCCGAACCGCGCTCGTTCTCGACGACTTCGTTAGGCTTGATGCCTTTATCGGCGATGTCGGTGTCCTTCGGTGTGAGATAACTCAAGTTGGTAATCTGCAAAATACCACCGTTTTCCAGAGGAAAGCGCTGATAGCCGACAGCTTTACCGAAGCTGTGAGTGCCGACCACCCAAGCTCGACCGTTGTCTTGCAAGCAACCGGTAGTGATCTCCGAAGCGCTAGCCGTTGAGCCGTTGATCAAAATCACAATCGGCACCGTTTGCAGCATATGGCCGAATTCGCTGGCCTGTCCGGGCAACAAATCCTCCAGATACTGCGGAGCCGGGATCGTCTTGTACGCCGTCTCTTGCACGTTGCGACTGCTACGCATCTTTGTCTTGACGATAGTGCCGTGTTCGAGAAAGAGGGACGAAAGCTTGATTGACAGGTCAACTTTGCCACCGCCATTGTTGCGCAAGTCGAAGACCAAACCGTTCAATTCACCCTTGCTTGCTTGATAAAGTTCAGCCAGAGATTCAATGAACTTAGCGGCAATTTCATCGGACATAAAAGTCGGCAGGCGGATGTAGCCGATTTTACCCGGCAACATATCCAAGTCGACATCTTGTGCTTCAGGGGCGGTGTAAGTCAGCTCCAGTGAGTGGTCTGCACCGTCGTAGTTAGCGACGATAGTGACTTTATCACCGGCTTTACCGTTGAGAAGCTGGTTGGCTTCAGCGTTGGTCATACCGCTTACGTCTTTGCCGTTAACCGATTTGATTACGTCGCCTTCCTTTAGATCGGAGCTGTGAGTCGGCGAACCGTAACTGATGGCATCGATATGGAAAGCACCGTCTTTATGCTTGCGCAAAAACAAACCGATGTCGATCAAGCCTTCCTTATGTTGCTTGATCGCGTTGATGATTTCAGCACGGCTGGTGTAGACGGTCCAGCGGTCGCCGAGAAACACGGTCAAATCGGAGAGGGCTTTGTCCAAATCTTCCAAGGTATTCAACTTGCCGTCGAACTTGTTTTTCCAGTCGCTCCAACCGGCAAGTTTATTGACCTCGGCAAACTGGCTGGCAATGCTCAACCATTGCTGCTTGTAGAAAGCCTCCAAGACCTTGGGCGGCGGGTTGATCTTTTGACCGCCGGCACCACCACCCATGCTCGGACCGCGCATGATGATAATCTCTTCTTCTTTCTCCTCAGCTTTCTTGCCCTCTTCGCCTTCTTCGGTCTCCGCCTCCGCACCTTCTTCGCCGTCATCTTCTCCTTCGCTCAAGGAGACAGGTTTTTCTTTTTCCTCTTGTCCGGCTTCGCCGGTCGGAGGAATTGTTTCGGCTTGACCGGCAGGGAGAGCGGGAGTTTGAGCCAGACTTTGGGCAGCCGGCAGAGCTAAGCTGAACATAACCAGAAAGAGAATCCTTGCAAACTTATTCATGGTTGCCTCCAGAAGGCGGTCGCGGATTGATTTTCTTTCCGCGACCGCTTGGTGTTAGGCTCAGTTACGGCTTCTTTTCGGTCTTTTGCCGCTCCTGTAGCACTTTTTGAAACTCATCTTCGTGCAATTTCTTTTGCGCATTGCGGTCAGCCAGGCGCTTCTCGACTTGAGCGATCATGGGCAAGATCAACTCTTTGCCCAGGTTAAGCTGTTCGTCTTCTTTCGCACCTTGCTCGCGTTCTTTGCGCACATCAGGAATAACGCCGTACCAGTTGTTCGGCGTACGGCCGGGAATGAATTCAAAGGTGGTGATGTGGAAGCTGCGCTTGCCATCATCCACCTGAACTACCGATTGACCGACACCTTTGCCGTGGCTTGGCGTGCCCACGACTAAAGCGCGGCGATTATGCTGCAAGCAGCCGGAAACAATCTCCGAAGCGCTAGCCGAGCCCTCGTCGATTAGGACGATAATCGGCATGTCCTTCGGAATCACAAGTTTGGTGCGCGGTCGTCCCACCATCACCTTTTTGCCTTGCTCGTCCGGTTCTTCTTCCAAATAAAGATCGGGTTGCAAGATAATTTCGTTTTCGACGATTTTATCCCCGCGCCGATACTTAGTGACCATCACCGGACCTTCATCAACGAGCATGCCGCAAATGGTGATTGCCGCCGTCAAGCTGCCACCGCCGTTGCCGCGCAAGTCGAGGATCAAAGCTTTGCCTTTAGCCGCTTTTTGCAAAGCAGCGTGCATTTCGGTAATGGTGTTTTTGGACATGAAGTCGCGCAAACGCACATGGGAAACGCCGTCGCCCAGGTCTTTGAACTTGACCACCGGAATGGTGACCGGAGCACGGGTGATCTCGATATCCAAAGTCGTGACCTCGTTCTTGTCGTTCTTGCGTTCGACAGTAAGGGTGACTTTGGTTTTCGCTTTACCCTTGATCAGCTTAATCGCCTCAACTTGGGACATACCGTTCAAGTCTTTACCGTCCACCATCTGGATTACATCTCCAGGACGCAAACCGGCTTTTTCAGCCGGACTGCCTTCAATCGGCTCGTCAATTTCAAGCCGATTCTCCTTGGAGATGAGTAAAGCTTTTTCAGCTTCCTCTCGCTTGGTGTCTTTGGTGAAAGTCTTGATGATTTCAGCCCCCTTCGACAAACGCAAAGTGGCGCCGATACCCACCATGGTGGCATCGATCTGTTGTCGCTCGTCTTTTGTACGATCGGGATCGAAGAAGTAGTCGAAGCGCTGCCCGAGGCTGTAATCCAGCTCTTGCAACGCCTTGTCCGTGCCCTCTTCGCTTTTGAAAGCATCGGTATTGTCGTACTTGTGCTCCCATTCCTTTTCCCACTTTTCGCGGGTTTTCGGATCGGCAAGCAGCATGTGCATGTCGCGGAAGAGCTCGAAAGATTCTTTGTAGACCGCCTTGCCGTCGAAAGCCGGTGCCGCAGGCGCGGCCGGAGCAGCTTGGATGGCCGGTGCTGTTCCCTTTTCCTTATCCGGGTGAACCGGGGGCAGGAGGCTGGGTCCGGCTTGGGCCGAGCAGGTGCGAACCGCAAAAGAAAGAGTCGAGCTGCTGAAAATTACAGCCAGCAGCGCTGTTGCTTTAATCCAACTTTTCATCGAACAACTCCTTTTCCGCTCAAAGAAGCGGCAAGCCTTGCGACCTGCCGCTTCTTCTTTTGCGTGAGTTCTTACTTAGGGGTGAGGAACCAAACGTTCCAACTCGGTAACCAAAAGCTGTTGCTCAGGAGCGGTAAGCGTTACCGTTGAGTAAAGCGCCCGATCCAACTTGCTGAGAGCACTCAGCGCCGTAGTGGCCATTTCGTCCCCATCCAGACGCCCAGCGAAGAAGCTGTCCAGAGGCGCGTGAGCGCGTTCGGTGGCCACGGATTCCAAACCGAGATAGACTCGCAACGCCTCGGCCAGGCTGGCATAATGATCTTTGTTCATCGTGCCCAGCTGATTGCCTTCGGCGAAAACGCGTTCGAAAACAACCCAGGCTTTTTCAGCCGGACTGCGATAACGAACAGGTCGAGTGCGGGTCCAAACTTGATACAAGAGCCAGAGCGGCAACAGCGACATCAAGGCGAAACCGACGTAACGCATCGGTTGGGAGATCCAAGGTTCCGGCGTTACCTTCGGCTCCATATCGCCTTCGAGCAGCTCCTTGCTGGTTTCGCTGGCCGTATTCGAGGTGGTTACCACGAAATCGGGCGTGCGAGCCAGTTTCCAGCGCGGGGTCACGCCGTCGGGCAGGAGATCGATGGCATAGAAAAACTCAGTGCTCAAAACGAGAGTCGGCTTGACCACCCAACTGCGCAAGCGCAGATGGATGCGGGTCACCGTTTTGCCGTCGCGTACTTCTTCAATGAAGATCGGCGGTTCGCTGATCTCAAAGTCGGAGCCCTCGGCAGCAAGCACATTGCGCTTCAACGTTTCGATGTTCACTTTGACGCCGTTGTCGGCAGCAATCACCACCGTTACCGGAATCACTTCACCGATGCGGTAACCGAAATGACGTTGTGAACCGACGACAACCATCACTTTGCCGCTCTCGAGCGATTTTTGAGCCGGGTTGACCGGGCTCGGATCTTCCGCTTGCTCTTCAGCCGGGAAAGGGAAATTCCCCGGCTCTTGAGCGGAAGCAGTTTGCGCAAAACTCAAGCTGGCCGCTAGTAATGCGGCTGCAAAAATGTTTTTCCAAATCATGGTTCCGCCTCCTAACAGTGTGTGCCAAAGAGAGTCAGGATTTTTGGGATCGCTGCATCGCCCTCTTCGGTGCTGATCACCATCCACTGGCAGCCGATTTTGTCGAGCTGCGCCGTAATACCGGATTCATGCTTGCGGAAATTCTCGGCGTAACGCTTGCGCGTTCTGGCGTTGTTCCAGATCGTGCGCCGATTTCCGCGGTGATCTTCAATGGTGTAAGCGCAGCCGAGTTTGCTGAGCAACCCGCCGAGGAAACCGGTCCCGCCCACTTGCGGCAGTTCGCGCTCGCGACGATCTTGCATATAAATGCAGATCACGTCGTGAGTTACCGAAGCTTCCCCAAGCTCTCTCCAGTCGGTTTCGCTCATATTCATAAAGTCGGTGACGACAAAAACAAGCGAACGCTGCATGGGCAGCGTCGAGAGCGCCTTGGCCAAGCCATCGCCGCTGCCTTGAGCGAGCTGCGGATCGTTGGCGTCGGCTTCAAGCAGAAGAGCCATCGCTTCATAGACATTGGGCATAGCGGCTCGGGCAGATAGACTGTCCAAGACGCCGTCCGGCGTGAATACCGTGATGCCGGCACGATCACGCGTTTTGTCTACTGAGTAGAAGACGGTGCCGGCCATTTCGGCAGCAGCATAACGCTTAGTCGTACGTACCGTACCGAAATTCATGCTGTGACCAACATCCACCAGAACATAAGCATTGATGTGCTTCTCTTCCTGGTAGACAGTGCGCAAAGTAGTTTGCCAGCCGGTGGCGGCCGTTGCCATCCAGTCGATGGTGCGAGCGTCGTCGCCGGGGCGATAACGATCAAGTTCATAAAAGTCAGTACCGGCGCCGCGATAAGTGCTTTTACGATCGCCCATGCCTGGAATCGGGCTTTCCGCTTTCCAGTCAATTGGGATCGGGCACTGAATCACGCGAGTGAGAATTTCACTGATTTCAGCTTCGGTTTCGAGCCTCATGGTTAGGAATCCTCCTAAAATATGGCCGGCTTTTGCCGGATGTTTTGAAGAAACAAGATGCCAGGATATCGATTAACTAGAAAAGATCGCCCGGCATCTTGTTTAGGACCGCAGGCGTATCCCCGGCAACAAACTGCCGGGGATACGTGACTGCAGGAGAATCCCAAACTAAGCCGCCGCCGGGCGCACGTAATTTTCCGGAGCCGTAACCACCGGCACGTTTGCCAGCAAGGTAGCCACCAGCTGTCCGGGGACCTTGCTGGTCTTGTCGTTGGCCTTGGCTTGCCGCGTCAAGATCAGGCGGTGAGCCAGCACATCCTGAGCGATGTACTTGATGTCGTCCGGCAGGACGAAATCGCGACCCATGTGGAAAGCACGCACGCTGGCCGCAGCAATGAAGCATTGCTCGGCACGGGGCGAAGCGCCGACGGCAACCGATGACGAATAGGTTTGCAGATCCGGGTTCTGGCCCTTGGTGGCGACCAGATCGCTGAACTCCTTGCAATCCGGACGCGTCGCGCGTACCAGATTGGTGATGTACTCGATGGCCGCATCCGAAACGTAGATGTTGTTACGGATGTGTTCACGCAAGGTGACGAGTTCCTCCGCAGTCACCACCGGTTGGACGTCGGCCAGCGGATTGCGCCCGCGCAAGTTAGCGCTGCGCAACATCTGGCGTTCGGCCTCGGCGCTGACGTAGGTCATGCGCACCTTAAACATGAAGCGGTCGAGCTGCGCTTCCGGCAACGGATAAGTACCTTCTTGCTCGATCGGGTTCATGGTGGCGAGCACCACGAACGGATCGGGCAAGGCGAGGCTCTCGCCGTTGAGGCTGACGTGACGCTCGGCCATACCTTCGAGCAATGCCGACTGGGTCTTGGGCGTCGCCCGGTTGATTTCGTCGGCCAGAAGAATGTTGGCGAAAATCGGACCGCGTTCGATGGAGAAGGAGCGGGTTTCTTCGTTGTAAACTCGGCCGCCGGTGATGTCGGTGGGCATCATGTTCGGCGTCATTTGGATACGGGCGTACTTCGAGCCGCCGATGCAGCGTGAGATTGCTTTGGCGATCAAGGTTTTCGCCAAACCGGGCACCGATTCCAGAAGGACGTGACCGTCGCCGACGAAGCCGTAAAGGATGCGTTCGGCCACGTCATCGTAGCCGAAAACCACCGTGTTCACTTTGTTCAGAATGCGATCAATCGGGTTCAGTTCTTGATGTTGAGTCATGATAGGACTCCATTTCTCAATTGAAGGTAAGTTGGTGAATTTAGACTATTAACGGGCGGTGCGCGAACGCAGCAAAACACCGGCAGCAGACAAAACAAGCAGAATGACGCCAGCGGCGCCGACAAACCATTGGAAAATCGGAGTTTGACGCATCTCATCGTGGGAGCCGCCGAGCACGTCGGCAAGCTTTTTCCAATCGATGTTCAGTTGATGCGTACTCTTATCGGCTTCGACATGCAAATAAGCGCCGCCGGTTTTGGCGACCATGGCGCGCAACGGCTCACCATCGAAAGAGGTCGTTACCAGCTGTTCCTGGCCTTGATCATCTTTCTTGGTCAGATAACCGGCAAGCTGATTGTTCGCATCGTAAAGCGGGATGTGGTTTGCACCGGGAGTCCCGATTCCGATCACAACAAGCTTGATCTTGAGTTTGACGAGCTCGTCGAGCACCGCCTCAAGATCCGCCGGTTCACCGGTATAGCCGCCGTCGGAGAAGAGAACAATAACTTGCGTCTTGTTCTTATCCCAGTCGCGTTGGAGGGTTTCAATGGCCGTTTTCAGACCTTCGGCGTAATTGGATCCATTGCCGGGAGCGTTCCCGGCTTTGACCCAGTTTTTCAAAACCCAACGCAACGACTCATAGTCGGCGCACAAATCAGCTTGAGAAAAACCTTCACCCATGTAGTTAACCAGACCGACCTGATTGCCTTGTAGAGCAATCATTACTTGGCCGATCTGATATTTCGCCATGTCCAGGCGCGAACCCCACGGGCCGACAACCTCGGTTTTATCGCCGTACTCGGCTGGCATGCTCAGGCGGTAGTCTTCGGCAAGCATCGATTTGCTCACGTCCAACGTCATCACCGCCTGTACTGTACCGTCGGGCACGCGCTCAGGAGTGTTCACCAGATAGGGACCAGCCGCCGCAATCGCCAGCAAGGCAGAAACGGCAACCCAGCCGGCGATATAAAGCCATTCCGAACGGTTGGAAGGCGCCTTCAAATAACGTTCGAGCAGCTTAGGCTGCCCATACATCTTTCTTGCTTCCAGGCGCAAGCGATAGGCAACGTAGCCGATGCCTAGCACTGCTGGAACAGCAAGAAAGAAGGCAAACATTTGCGGGTAGAGAAACCCCATAATCCACCTCCTTTAGATGTCGTCGCGATTGCCCTTGCCAGCGTCTTTACCACCGGGTTGCTCACCAGGCTCTTGTCCGGGCTTTTGACCCTGACCTTTGCCCTTACCTTTACCCTTGCCTTCGCCGGCAGCCATGGACGGATTTTTCTTGAACATCATTTCCAAGTCGTACTGCACGATTTTGGCTTTGGCATCCAGACGTTGGATGTCAGCCTCGGTCATATTGCGCAGCTCTTCGCCGAGGTACTTTACCTGGTCGGCAGTGAGCTCACGGAACTGATCGGCACCGGAATTGAGCTTGATCGATTCTTTGAAGCTTTCAATCGCCTGGGGCGCTTTCTGCTTCATGATGTAGAGAATCGCCTTCTTATGATGAGCTTCGGCCGCCCATTCGGTGGAAGTCGCGGGGTAAACGTATTTCTGCCAGCCTTCGCGCCGGCGACCGGCTTTGTAGGCGTCCAAACTCTTGTCGAAAGCGACCATTGCTTCGTCGACCTTGCCTTCGTTGTAGAAAGCCAAGCCTTCGTTATAGAAAGTCACCTGGGGCGACTCCCAGACAGCGAGTTGTTTTTGAGCAACAACCAAAGCGCAGCCGAGCACGGTCACAAGAGTGAGTGCGGCCAGCTTACGCCAGTTTTTCTTGAGGAATTTTCCAAACATAGTTCCTTACTCCTTTCCGCCTAGGCGCGCTCTCGGGTGAGCAGCGTGCTGCCGAGGAAGAGAACCAAAAAGATGATTGATGCGGCAACAAAGTAGCTGTAAATCGGGCGGTAATTGGTCGTTTTCTCGATATAAACCGTGGATTTCTCCAGGCTGTCGATAGTGGCCATCGCTTCTTGCATCTGCTTAGCGTCAGCAGCAGCAAAACATTTGCCTTTGAGTTCGGCAACAAGCTTGCGAATGTCATCCGTACCGTTGCCGGTAGCTTCGCTTAGCCAGCCACCACCGATACCGAGCATATAAATACGGCCGTTCACTTCTTTCATTTGCGTGGTCAGCTCCTGGAAGCGCTTTTCGCTAATCGGTGCTTGACCGTCCGAAACAAGAATGAGAATCTTGGTTTTCGCTTGACCGTACTCTTTCCAATGTTCGATTGCCGCTTGAATCGGCCCGTAACGCGGGTCGTGCTCAGTCGGGCCTTCGAAGTTGGTGCCACCGCCTTCGCGCGAGTTGATCAAGTCAGCTTTGCGCTGAATGATTTTCAAATCGCGACTCATCGGCCAGTAGTAGTAAGTCTGATCGTCGAAAACAAAAATACCGACCCGGTCACCTTGCCGGCTAGCCGTAAAGGTTTTGGTCGCATCTTCGGCAGCATCAAGAGCGCGGTAAGCAATCTCTTTGCCGTCTTTGCCTTTAGCGATTGCCGTCGCGCCCGGAGGCGCACCGCCGGGCAGTGCCGAAGTCATCGAACCCGAAATATCGACAGCAATCATGATGTCGCGGGTATCGAAAGCTTCTTTTTCCACCTGTTCGGGTAGAACCGGTTTAGCTAAAGCAGCGGCGATGCAAACAGCGGTCAAAGCAAAAAACACGTTCGGCAACCAGCCAAGCAAAGGCAGGGTGCCAAGACTTTTCTGAACACTTACTTTCGAGTGCAAAACAGCCGGCTGCCGTTTACTGCGGTACCAGATGATTGGTACAGCCAAGCAGGCCAACAACAACATCAGAGGACTGACGAATTGGATCGGGAGAGACATGTTCTTTCTCCTTCAGCAAAACATGATCGGTGCTTAACCTTCGCCTGACACTTAGCGCATGGTCAGCGGGACTCAAATCAATCAAAAATCAAAAGGCTTTGACTAAAAGAACCGCTGCTTGGACTTAACCATCCGGTGCGTTGCGGTAGCTGCTTTAGTTGAGATGAAGTACTGGTGAGACTTAGGTTCTGTTGAGGTTCCAAATGTGCAAAGGGAGATAACGAATGATAATCACAATATAAAGACGTCAAGGGACCAAAGACAAAGTAGGAAATACTCATATGAGCTGGAAAATATCTATAGGACGTACATTCCAGCGCCTAGACACGGGGGATTGCGATCCCCGAAAGCCACCAATTATTAGGATTTTGTTTCGATATTTGGGCGATGCTGACCGGAATTGAATTTTGCAAAGCAATCTTCTTTAAGTGCTATCTAATCGCTATATCGGCAACTAATCATTAGCGCAGCTATCTTACCGGGATTGCGGTATTGCCAAGAGGTGATACTTTCGCGATGCTAGTGCAGCCTCGCTACGCCCTCGTTTGTTGCCAAGATGGCAATCGATCATCATTCTGATCTAGTCTTTAATAGCCTTATGAACTCGCAGTAATTTTTCAACCTGATATTTACTTTTTTCGAACCAACGAACATCTCTGCTCTTTCTGTTGCGCTGCCTGCGCAAGCAATGAAAGCTGAGAGTCCTAACTTCGACTGCGAAATCAAAGAAAGAAACTCTATGTCCGGTTCGCCTGGAAACTTTAACGCTGCTTTGGCAGAGTATCAAACTGCATTGGCCGAATATACGGCTGGCAAAACGCGATTGCATCTCGAACACGTCAAACTGTTGGCTTTGAACAAAGATGGTCTTTGCGCCGAAACGGCAGCTGTCTTAGCTGCTGCTAATGGTGCGGATCGTCTTGATGAAGCGATTTTGCGCGGGAAGCTTGCTGAGTACGACTTGAAGTTGGCTGCTCAGCACGTTGATGCCAGAGCGCTGCGCGCTTTGATTGAAGCGATTCAGAAGCAAAAACAAGAATTGGCGAATCTTCGTCAGGCTCTTGAGGCTGCGCGTAAAAAGCTCGATGCCGCTTTGGCTCGTGCTGAGGCTGATGCTGATGCTACCGTCGCTGCCATGCAAGCTTTTCTCGCTGGCACTCCGTAAAGACAGTGCATTTCACACGGAGAAGGGGCTCGTAATTGCGAGCCCCTTCTCACCGTAAAAATTTTTGGCACTTTTTGGCTTTTTTTTTGAACGATCACCATCCAAAGATTAGGAACTAAACCTTGGAAATTAGCGACAACTCACAGCAACCACGGTTGATCAAGGAAACACTCGCTTCCTTCGTGGTTTTTCTGGTGGCGTTGCCACTATCAATGGGAATTGCCCTTGCTTGCGGACTTAGTCCCGCTCAAGGGTTGTTGACCGGAATCATCGGCGGCCTTGTCGTCGGTTTGATGGCCGGATCGCCTCTGCAAGTAAGCGGAGCTAGTGCTAGTTTAACGGTCTTCATTTGTGATTTTATCGCTGAGAGAGGAATTGAGTTCTTGGGTCCGGTCATATTAATGGCTGGATTGATTCAAGTCGGATTTGGCTTTTTTGGCTTAGGACGCTACTTCCGTATGGTGTCGCCAGCGGTGCTCTATGGCATCTTAGCCGGCGTCGGTATGTTGATTGTCTTAAGCCAGTTTCATGTGATGTTCGACTTGGCGCCGCATAAGTCGGCGACTGAAAGTATCGCTGCCGTTCCTTCAAGTATTGCCGCTGCCAAACAAAATGGCTCCCAAGCGCAAGTGGCAATTATGATTGCTATGGCAAGTTTGAGCGTAATCTTTGTCTGGCGTTGGCTCAAGCTCGACAAATATCTCTTGGTTCCCGGCGGTTTACCGGCGATTATTGTTGCCGCCAGCTTAACCTGGTATTTCAGTGCTGATATCAACATGGTGGTGGCGCCTCATAGCTTAGGACAAGCAATTCGCTGGCCAGGCTTTGGCGCAACTTTTGCTGCTTTCTGCAATCCGGAGATTTATCTGTTGGCTTTGGAGTTGGCTTTGATTGCCAGCACTGAATCCATGCTTTCAGTGGCGGCTATCGATCAAATGCATAACGGCAAGCGTTCCCGTTACAATCTTGAGCTCATGGCTCAGGGCGGCGGCAACATTCTGTGTGGTTTGGTCGGTGCTTTGCCCCTTACCGGAGCGATTGTGCGCAGCTCGGTCAATATCGAAGCCGGCGCTAAAACGAGATGGGCTACCGTTCTGCATGGGCTCTGGCTTTTGTTGATGGTGCTCTTTCTGCCCTGGCTTTTGGAAATGGTGCCGATTGCCGCGCTGGCAGCTCTGCTTGTTTTCACCGGCCTGCGCCTGGTTGACTTCAAGATCATGCGCCAGTTGTGGAACTTCGGTTGGATTGAGCTGGTTATCTTCTTAATTACAGCGGCTACTGTGGTTGCTTACAGTTTGCTGATGGGCATTCTGGTCGGACTGGTTTGCGCTGCGGCTAAAACGCTTTATCGTTTGTGCCAAGCTGACATCAAGCTGACGAAGAAAGATAACGACTATCATTTAAAGCTTTCCGGTTCACTTGTTTTTCTCAACTTGCCCGAGCTTTCGGATCTGCTTGCTACGGTGCCGGCCGGAGCACGATTGCAAATCTGTTTTGAGAATCTCAACCATATCGACCATGCTTGCTTGGAAGAGCTGCGTCAATGGGGAGGCCGGCACAGTGAGACGGAAGGACGGATGGTGGTGGACTGGGATGCTTTGCTCGAACGACACCATACTCCGCTTTATGTTCGTCCGGTCTGGCAACCGCCGACAAACGGTTCGGAAATCATGTTGCCGGGATTCAGCAGCACACCGAATGAACGCTGTCTTAACCAGCTGATTCGTGGTGCCAGCAGTTTCTCCAGCAATGTTTATCCGCAAATGGCTGAAACATATAAAGCGCTGGAACAAGGTCAGAAACCCCACACTTTGTTCATCACTTGTTCTGATTCGCGAGTTTTGCCCGACCTGATCACGCTTTCCGCGCCCGGAAATATTTTCACGGTGCGAAATGCCGGTGGCATTATTCCTGACGCTACAGCTGCTCCGACTTCGGAAGCTGCCTCCGTTGAATTTGCCGTGGACATTCTCAACGTGAAGAACATTGTCATTTGCGGCCACTCAGATTGCGGTGCGGTCAAATGCTTGTGCAATCCGCCGCACTGGCTCCACTATCAGCGTCCGGCTCTGGAGAGTTGGCTTTCTCATGCCAGCCACGGCCCCGCTGATTATGAGCTTCTGTTGCGTGATCCGGAAGATACGGATCTTGACTATGCTGTTAAGTTGCACGTGTTGCGGCAATTGGAGAAAATCCGCTCCTACCCCCATGTGGAACCGTTGCTTGAAGCTGGTACTTTGCGCTTGGCCGCTTGGTACTACAACATCGCTCAAGGCTGTATCTGGGCTTATGACCCGGAGTTGCGGCGATACGAACGACTGACTGAACAACATCAAACCAACTAACTAACGGGATACTTAAAAATGAAGAGTGCATTGGCTGCTTTTGTTGTGGCTTTGTTTGGCACAACTGCAGCCTGGGCGGCCGCGCCCCTGACCGCATCGACTGAAAATGCGCTTTCAGCGCCGACCAATAAGCAGGCTTATTACAAAGACGGCAAGCTCACCGCTACCGGTCTCTGGTTCAAAGACAAGGAGATCATGGTTGTTGAGTATTTCGAAAATGATGTGCGGGTGCGTCAAAGCAGCTATCGTGAGGAGGGCGTCGAGGTTGTTCTGTATAAGAGCGACGGCACACGTTACTTGCAAGTTTGGACTCGTGAAAGCGAGGGTCGTGTCGGCGGTAAAGAATACCGTTTGACCGGCTTAAGCAAGTACGATGACTCAGGTAAACTGAAACACGCTTTTGCCTTGAGCAAAGATGGCAAATCGGTCACCGACGCCACTCAAGTTGATCCTGAACTTTTGAAAGAGCCAAACTCTAAGGAAGATCCCTTTGCGCCGAGTGAGGTTGAACTGCGATGAATTTAGGGAAAGCAGCTGGTCTGAGATTGGCTGCTTTCTCTTTTGCTGTCTAATACTATAATAAATAGTGTTCGTCTTGAAAAATGGGCGAGAGCGGTTTGTTTGCCGGACCTCGCCCATCTAGATGTTTCAACAAACCGCAAAGTCAGGTCAGGTTACTGCACGTTAGCCGTAAAGGCGTCGACATAGCCTTTGAGACTGGCCACACCTGGTCCGGATTCACGAGAAAAAAGCGCGGTCAGATTCTTTTGCACGCGCTTCCCTAGTGGATCCTCAAGGTGTTTAGCCGCTTGTTCTTTAAGCAGTTTGCCATTCTTGTCGAAATGTTTGTCCGAAATGGCTTCCCAGCCGGCGCCGAACAGAATTTCGCGTTTGCCTTCGTCGGATTCGATGATTACCGTTCCCGGTGCACTGAATCCGGTCTTATCCTTCGGGCAATAAACAGTGGCAACGACAGTGGATTCGTCGTCGCCCAGAAGCTCGGCTTTGACAAACTCCGAGGGCCAAAACGGATTAGCCGGGTCAGTGAACTTGAAATACTGGCGCATGAAAAGCTTACCGCTTTTATCGTAGCGCAAAGTTTCCTGATTCGTGCCGCTTCGCCTGTGAGTATGCTGGATGCGTCCATCGGCATAATCGTACATTGTCTCTTCAAACTTGTTGTCGGCTGTCCATTTGCATTCGTAGCGCAGCACTACCGACGTGTCATTCCGGTATTGGAGCCACTCTTTGTGCGAGCCGGAGCCGTCTTTGCGCAAAAGAGTGTAGAAGTTTACTTGACCATCCTCGAGATACATGTGCATCTCGCGCTCGCCTGAAGCGTTGGTACGGATTGTGCGCAGTTGCTTGCCGCTTTTATAGAACGCGTCGTTCCAGACAATGTTCTTACCGTCAGCGGCAAACTTACTGTGAGCGGCAACCTTGCTTTGTCCGGGGTGGAAAAGCTTGCTTTCGCGTACTTTGCCGGTCAAAGTATCAAGAACGTTGTGACGCATCAAACCGTTCTTGTATGTGATTTCGACGCCGATTTCCAGATCCGTATCGTCGAACTTGTGTAAGCGGCTAAGTTCGCCACTCTCTTCCGGGCGCATCTCTAGTTTTGTCCGGGCGACGCCGCTTTCGCTGGTTTTTATTTGCGGAGAGATAACACGAGTTTCCTTTGCCGCTTGCTCGCCGCCGCAACCGGCAGCGAACAAACAAATGATTAGCAGGAGTGCAATCCTACTCATTTGCAGGTTCCTTGATCGTAGGGAGTGTGACCGGTTTTTGACGTTCGGGAGCTACCGGTTCTTCAAGCTCTAAAGTACCTTTTTGTACCTCTTCGCTACGTTCGACACTGCCGTCGGCTTTGAGATATTCGACTTTTTTCACAGTGCCGCGAAAATACAGACGCCGACGAACACCTTTGGCAGTGACCTCCTCGACGGTGGTCAGATAAGGACCGTCGATTGCTTCAAGCCAAGTCTGTTTGTAAGCCAAATTACCGCTGTCGTCATAGACAGTTACTTCAGTGCTTGGATCTTCGCCGCTTTTCTTGAAAGTAAGCTTGCCTTTGCTGTTGAAATAGCTGGCCACGCTTTCTTCTTGGATTAGAGC
This sequence comes from Candidatus Obscuribacterales bacterium, assembly GCA_019750335.1. Taxonomy (GTDB): domain Bacteria; phylum Cyanobacteriota; class Vampirovibrionia; order Obscuribacterales; family Obscuribacteraceae; genus JAIEPM01. The sequence goes on along the minus strand of JAIEOQ010000008.1, from coordinate 754,165 downwards.
CGGTGTTTCACCGTCCTCGTGATAAATGGTGTGAGCCATTTCACGTTTGCCTGTGGTTTTGTTAAACAGGATCTGCATGCATTTGGTCTTACCTTTACCATCCTTGCGATAGTTGGTAAGGGAGAGATTCCCGTCCATAAGCTCCGTAATGGCGTAAACGGTTCCGTCTTCGCGGTAGTCGATGGCCTTCATATGCTGATCTTTGTAAGTGATGTTCTCTTGCATCACTTTGCCGTTAACCACCACGTTGATATGGCTTTCTTCGTTTTTGCTCGGATCGGTCACATCCTGTATTTTGCCGACCGGTCCAATCTGCTGCAAAGGCGCCGGTTTTTGAGCGAAACAGGCATTGCTAATGAAAAAACTGAAGACAAAAGCAACAAACAAAAATTGAACAGTACGCATAAAAGCCTCATTAGTTGATTTAAGGCAGTTGAATTGGTTTCAAGCGTTCAGGATTAACCGGCTCGGCAAGTTTAAGAAAGCCTTTACCGGCTTCTTCAGTGCGCTCGACGCTGCCGTCGGCTTTGAGATATTCAACTTTTTTCACACCACCGCGAAAGTGAACCCGGCGATAAACGCCGGAAGCAGTGACTTCTTCGACCATGAGCAAATAAGGACCGTCGATCGCATCGATCCAGAGCTGCTTGTAGTCTTGTTTTCCGTCGACGTTATAAAAAACGCTTTCGGTCTCCAAGCCTTTGTGTGTATCACAAACAAGTATTTTGCCGTCTTGAGCAAAGTACTTGTCTGTATGATCAACGCTTCCGGCAATCGGATACTCTTTGATGCGGCAGACACTTTTACCATCAGGGTAATAATGAGTTTCTTTGACTACCGCCGGTTGGCGGGACAAGCCGACCTCTCCCCGCTTCATTTCGATCACAGCCGTTTTGGTTTTTCCATCTTCCTGAAAGCGGGTTTTGGTGATGGAGTTGTAGTTCGGGCTGCAGTCTGAAATACCGCTTAAGGAGCCGTTCTCCCGGTAGAAAAATATACGTTGCGAACCGTCAGCGAAAGAAACAAGCTCTTTGACCAGCTTGTTGTCGCTGGTTAAAGCTTGTGCACGCTTGGTTTCATTCTTGCTTGGGTCGTGAGGAACGTCTTTGAAAGAAAAGTGTCTTGTCTCAAAAAGTGGTTCTTCAGCAAAGCCTTTTGTTGCGCAAGCAATAACCAAAACAAGAGCAAGAAGAATCAGACTTTTTGCCTTCAACATATTATTTCTCTGAGTTACTGAGGTAGCTTCACGCGTTCTTCGTGTTTGGGGTTAATCGGTTCGGCGAGCTCCAAAGAGCCTTTGTTCACCGATTCGCTGTGGTCGACACTGCCGTCGGCTTTGAGATATTCAACTTTTTTGACACCGCCAGTGAGATAGATGCGTCGGTGAGCGCCTGAGGCTGTGACCTCCTCGACCATGAGCAGCACCGGACCGCCAAAGCCCGAGACCCAGCGCTGTTTGTAGTCTTGTTTGCCGTTTTTGTCATAAACGGTATAGACGGTCATGTGACCTTCGTTTGCTATTTGCAAAACCGGCTTATCTTCGGCGCTGTAATAAAAATTGGCGTCGTCGCCGTCACCGCGTTCTCCGTAAGTGCTGACGACATAGCTGCCGTCTGCCTTATAAACGGTCTTGCTTACCGGTTCTTCTCGGCCTTCGGCTGAAACCGTAGTTTTCAGCTTGCGCTTGCCGTCTTCAGCATAGTCGGTAACCGTCGAGGTTTTGCCGTCCGACGATTGGTTGGTGATTGCCTGAACCGTGCCGTCGGGGCGGTAGCCGATCACTTTTGCGCTGTTGTCTTTGTAGCGAATCACTTCCTGAATCAGGGTGTCACCAAGCTTGCTCTTGGTGTGGCTGACTTCGTTTTGGTTGGCGTCGGCGGCGACCTCTTCTTGCCGAAGTTCAGGACGCGGGGTTTCAGCAAAAACAGCGCTGGCACTGCAAAGTGCAAAGACGAAAAAAACGAACGTGGATAACTTTCCAATTTGCATGATCGTTACTTTCTAGGACTGTAGTTTGGGTAACGCTTAATTCAGAAATTGTTTTTACGGCAAAACAACAGGCTCTATGTGCTTGGGATCCACCGGTTCGGACAATTGCAGCAATGAAGTTTTTGTCGGACCTTGTTCAGTGCGCTCGACGCTGCCATCGGCTTTGAGGTCTTCCACTTTGTACACGCCGCCGCGGAAGTAAACTCGCCGATATACACCGGAAGGGGTGATTTCTTCCACCAAGAGCAGCACCGGACCGACAGCACCGGAAGTCCAACGCTGTTTGTAGTCTTGCTTGCCGTTTTTGTCGTAAACGGTGAAGATCGTATCCAGCCCCTCATGCTTTACTTGCAAAAGCGGCTTGTTTTCGGCATTGTAATAAAAATCTTCATCGTCGCCGCTGCCGAGCTCGTTATAAGTGGTGACGACATAAATACCGTCAACACGATAAACGGTCTTTGATACGGGCTCGCTTCTCTTTTCAGCTGAGACAGTGGTTTGAAGTTTGCGTTTGCCGTTCTCGGCATAGTCGGTGGTCGTCCAGCTTTTGCCGTCTGGCGATTGCGTTGTCATCGATTTGAGAGTGCCGTCGCTAGTGCGATAATCGATTGCTTTTGAGCTGTGATCCGCGTAGTGAATTACTTCCTGGATCAGTTTGTCGCCAAAAAAAGCGTTGACACGTTTCACTTCGCTTTGGCTGGTATCTGGCGCCACTTCTGTGGTGCGAAACTGGGGCTGTTGTGTTTCTTCAGCGAGGCTTGCGCTGTGTGCAGGTAAAGCATGAACAAGAATAAGCAGAGCGATCAATGACTTTTTCATGGTGTCTTTCTACTGACTTGGATTGAGCGGAGAGGCGCTATACGGCGCCTCTCCGCCAGAACTCAGACTAGGCTATTTCGTCACGTAAAGCTGATACTTATGACGGCGATGCTGAAAGTGATCGCGCACTTTCCAGCCTTTTTCGCGCAAATTGACGGCTACGCGCAAGAGTACGACTTCGTCTTCGCATTGGATGCAAATAATCGTTTCTTGGCTGAGCGGCTGCTGAATTTGGCGTTTCAGGTTGATTTCGCGCTCGGCGTAGTCCGTGAAATGCTTGATTAGGGTTTGTTGATCGTGGGTTGGTACGGCAGCTCGTTTAGCTTTGCACTGGGCAACATATTCAGCATGCTTGTTCAGGTCGTAAGCAAGACCAGTGCCGCCTACGGTGTCGGCATGACTTTCCCAAGCGGCAATTTCTTTTTCCGCCTCGGCAAGTGTACTGAACGGTCCATTGAAAACAGCATCATCTCCTGGCAGTGGCGGGTAGTTGCCGGCGCTGCTCAAGACGACATAATGGCGTTCTACTGTCGGTCGTTGCTTGAAAGCCTCTTCAACGCCGCTTGAGGTTGGCCAGCCTAAGTATTCGCCGTACTTGAAACAAAGAGCACAGCCTTGATCGTAAAGCTCTTCGGCGGCAGTCAGGTTGTTCATAGCGATTACCCGGTTTGTGTAACCGCCACCGCCTGGAGCATATTGGGGATTGAGGATCAGCTCTTTTTGGCTTTCGCGTCCGGCGTTAATCATTTGCAAAAATGGCTCAAGCAGTGGCTTAAGCTTCGCCATTACCAGTCCGAAGCGCAAAAAGACAACATCAGCCGCTCGGCTGCGTTGGTAGTAGAGCTGACGTCTTTTGTCAGCGTCACCTTCTGTTTTTTCCACTCTTTGCCCGTTGGCTTTAACGAGAGCGGAATGCAGCTCTTTAGCTTTCGGCACTAAAGAGACGAGAGTGTTGTAGCCCTGTTGCAGAGCTTCAAGATAGGCCGGATGGGAGGGTTCGAGTTGGATGAAGAGATCGTTAGTTTCGGACATGTTTTTTTTCCTTGTTGCCTGGAAAGTTTGCACACCGACGCAGACCCAGGCTGGGCGCCGGCATGACTGCAGACAGAACAAACTCGCAAGGACGTTTGGAAAAGACGCCTCACGCTAGGCTCCGTCTGGGGTAGCAACTGCCGGACGCTAACGTGTCCAGAAAGCAGGTGCTGTAAATGCAGATGGTAATAAGGACAGTGCGCTATTAGTTCTCTCGGGCTTGCGGGGTTAGGGGCTATATAACTAAAAGCTTTGAGAATCTGATCTCAATCAAGCCTGTTTCTGATGTAAAAGAAACGAAATCGAATAGCCTTTGAGCTTAAACGCCGAATTGCCAACTTGGTGAGTCTTTGAGCTAAATTAACTCAGTTAAGATGGCAGGGGTTTAAACAGAAATCGCTTAGCGAAGCTAGCCAAGAGGATTTGGGCCTAAAAAAAGGAGGCGAGATTGCCGGTCAGCGCCTCCTTCTTTTTCAGCTTAGTACGGGCGATTGAGGATGCTGTTATAGCGTCCGCGCAGCACGTACCAAGTAAAGCCGATAGCCATCCAGATAGCCAAACGCAGCCAGCTAAGAGCCGGCAGCATCAACATCATGCCCAGGCAGGCCAGAGCGCCGAAAATCGGCACATAAGGATAACCGGGGCAGCGGAAACGGCTCGGGCTATTTGGATTTTTGCGTCGTAGCATAATCACCGAGAGGCAGACTACGGCAAAAGCGCCTAAGGTGCCGATATTGCAAAGCTCGAACAGCTCCTCCACAGGCAGGAGCAGTGTCGCTAGAGCAACGCAAACACCGGAGATTACCGTGCTCCAAAAAGGCACTTGAGTACGCTTGGTCAGGGTGCCGAGAAAAGCCGGCAGCACGCCGAATTTAGCCAGCGCTCGAGCAATGCGCGAAAGTCCGTAGTTCGACACCAGAAGCACTGAAACCAAGCTGACAAGCGAGCCGAATGAAACAAAGATCGATCCCCAGCTGAAGCCGAGAATATTCAAAGCTTTGGACATCGGCGCTGCAGCTTCACTGCCTGAAAGCTCGGTATAAGAAACCGCGGCTACAAGCACAAGGGAGACAACCATATAAATGGCTGTGCAGATGCCCAAGCCCCACAAGATCGCTTTCGGCAAGTCACGTTGCGGGTCTTTGCATTCGGCAGCACTGGCAGTGATTGTTTCGAAGCCGACAAAGGCGAAGAAAACCACGCCGGCAGCGCGTACCGTGCCCCACCAGCCCCATTCCGGATGAGTGAAAGGCTGCAAGTTGCTCGGGTTGAAGAAGCAAACAGCGATGCCGACGAATACGACAAGCACCACTACTTTAATGATTACCAGATAAACAGTGGCTTTTGCCGTGTGGTTGACACCACGCAGCAGAAAAAGCGTGATCAAAATCACAATGCCGGCAGCCGGCCAATTCAGTGATTCAGTGGTTTGGAAAAAAATGGCTGCTTGGCGCACGCCAAAAGCTAGCAAGCCGAAAGCGGCACAGGCAGCGATAAACCCAGCCAGCTTTGAGACTACTGTGTTACGAAACCAAGCAACGCTTTTGCCCATCAGCTGTTTCCAGCTGACGTTAGCCAACCAGGCGCCGACGGCGAAAAGAAGCATGGTGGCAGCCAAGAGCCAAAAGTTCACTTCTTTAGGCGAGGTACGCCAAGCTTCAGGCAGTTCAACTCCGAAGAGCAAGCGCAAAAGATTGGTGAAGTTGGCTGCCCAGCCGGCTGCCACTGCTGCCGAACCGATAGTCATCTCGAGGAGCAGATCGAAGCCGATTAAGAAACCGGCTAGTTCGCCGATTGTGCCGTAAGCGTAACTGACGGCACTGCCGTTACCACGCACACGGCTTGCTAGTTCGGCGTAACAGAGTGCCGCCGGTACGCCGACAATAATGCCGGCGATAGCGTAGCTCAAAGGAATGGAAGGACCGGCAAAATCGTGAGCAGCAGTGCCGGTGGTGACAAAAATACCGGCGCCGATGATATTAGCGATGGCCATAAAAACCAGGGATACCAATCCTAAGGATCGGGCCATGGTCAAGCCGTGCGCTTCGGCTTCTTCGTGCTGTTCCAGTTTATTGAAGTCGACGGTGCGTGTGGCATCTTTCCACAGTTTGCCGAGCCATGTCGTCAGTCCGGACATAGTTCTTCCTCACGTGTGTTGGAAAGGGTGAAAAGTAAACTAGTAACCGAGCCGTTCGTCGCAGCGGGCGATGCATTTGCGTATCTGACCTAAAGCAACACTGCCGACATGGTGCTCCCAGTCGTCGCCGGTCATTTCAGCCAGACGAAAGTTGTTTCGGGCTTCGGCATAATTGCCGTTCAGGGCCAGAGCACGGCCCAGTTTGAAAAGAGCAAGCGAAGTAATCCAGTGGTTGAGTCCTAGCTTTTTACGGGCAAGATCCACGGCTTCTTGAGCCTGGTTCAAGGCTGTTTGAAAGTCGTGTTGTTGCATAGACTTTTCGGCAGCGCCTAAAAGTCGACGAATTTTGCTGGCTCGAGCCATGTCGTGGATCGTCACTTGGCTGTTGGTTGCCGGCTCATACAAAGGATGATCGGCATAAGCAAACAGCTTTAGCGTTTTGACTGCGTCGTTGATCGATTCCAGCGCTCGGGCTATATCATTGGAATTGCGATAGATATTGGTCAAAAGCATCAAAATTTTGGTTCTTAGCTCGTACTCGTCGCTGTCCTGCACAATGGCAAAAGCAGCTTCGGCCTTCTCGCGAGCCAATACCCAATTCTTTTGAATGTAGTGAATTTCGGCAAATTGGAATAATTGAAACGCTCCTTGTGCCGCCAGCTTTGTCTCAAGGACGGCAATCTCTGCCTGGTTATGACGTTTTCCTAGTCGCCAGGCAATGATGACGCATGCAATGGCTACTCCGCCGAGCATGCCAAATAAGCTATATGCAATAGCCATGATACTGTCCTGCTCAAGCCCGCTGGGGCTTGTTTTGTTACGGTTATTGTTCTAGTGAAGTCAAAGCTGTCGTACAAGATGGGGATGTCAACTTTTAAAAGTCAAAAAAAATAGTGTCCGGATAGATGGGGTCTATCCGGACACTCGGTGCAAGCTAAGTTGCGCTGAACTGTTCTTGCTTGAGCAAATCATCGAGCAAAGAGAGCTTGTGCAAGGTTTTTCCCTCGTCCACAATAAGTTCTTGCCAGTTAGTTCCGACTAAGCTGTCGCTCAAAGCTTTTGTGCCGGTTGTCCAACTCTCTTGGTTGGGCCATTGGGCGTAAGCAATCAAGCTGCCGTCGTCACTTTTGTGCAAGCGTGAACCGAAAGAACCGTGCTTTTCGTATACCGATTTGGTGACGGTGCGCCACAGCTCTCGGAACTGCTCCTCTTTGCCTTCTTTGATCCGCCACTGATAGATGACGCAAAACATAACGGCTTTCTCCAAGCTGTTATTTGACGTCGACTTTGATCTGCCAGGTTTTGCCACCGGGCACAGCCGTAGTGGAGTAGCGGTAATACCAGTAGCGGTACACTTCGTGCAGTTCGATCACGCCACCGCTAATGCCTGAGGCTGCTTGGCGGATGTCGATAACGAACTTGCGCGTACCGTATTGATAGTTGGTCGGGTCTTGGATGAACTGGCTGCCCAGTTGACGCGAGAGCCCGATCCCGGTTGATTTGACGTCCCATTCCTTACCGGACCATTGATCTTCGTCCAGTTCGATATGGATTTGTTCACCGACTTTCATACTGCTGAACGTTTTGCCGTTGTCGGCGTCACGAGCAGTGATGAAAACGATGCCCGAAACCGTGGGAGTAGGAGTGCTGCCAACGCCGGACAAATTGCACATGCACATTTTGCACATGTTCTGATTTGCGGCGCATGAGTCGCACAGCTTAATGCTGAGACTGGCGGTAATGGCGGTGCAATTAGCGCCGCTCGGTTTGCCGTTGCAATTGCCGCCGGAAATATGACTTGCCTTCTTGTTCTGGCAAGATGGGCAGAGGATTGTGGCCATAATGCTTTCTCCGATATTGAGAATGCCGGCAGTGTTGCCGGCATTCTCAACGGGGGTTAGTGATCGTGGTGTTCGCCGCGATCACAAGCGAGACAGCAAATACGCTTAGGTAGCGGGACTACCTGGGTCGGATTTGCCGGATCGAGGATGTCGGGCGTGCCAGGCGGCGGAGAGGCAGGCTTGATCACTTTGCGAAAGTTTTTGGCCAATGCCAATGCATGGTTGCCGGGCTCGTTGAGTTGATAGCAAATAACAGTAAAAGAATCCGGCGGCAGAATCGGTCCGAAGTCCGGTTTCACGTGGGCGAAACGCACCTGAACCACGACCAAACCGTAGGTTTCAGCCAGAATAGCGTCGGCCGGCGGATCGGCGTCGGCAAACAAGCGAGCCGGTGCCGCAGGTTCGGCTGCCGGTGCTTGTTCAAAGATGATGCCATCAGCAAGCATACCGGCTTCGCCGGTGTTGCTTTCGCTTTCGACTACGGTAGCAACCGGGAGCGGGCTGCCGGCGTCATCGGCAACGAAGGCTGGCTTTTCGCCCGGCGCCAAAAAACAGAACGGCTTGTTGTCGTTGCCGCGACTCAGAGTATGAGTCCCGGCTTCCAGTCGTCGTTCCAGAAGCAGCTTGTTGTCCAGGCGGATAAGCAAATCCACCGGTTCGTTGGCTTCCAGACGGAAACTGAATTTGCCGTATGGCAAGCGGCAATACGTCGTCAACGGAGTGTGAGTTTCAAAGCCGAGAGTCGGTTGATCTTTTGCCGTTTCGAGCAGGGCAATTTTGATCGTCCGCCCGAAGGGCTTTTCGAGGACTTTGAGCATAATTAAGTGGCTCCTTGTTTGAACACAAATAAATGAACAAAGGGGCTCGCTGTTAAACGAACCCCTTTGTCAATCTGCATTACAGATAGATTTCCTTGATCGTGTCGCCGTCTTCGGTGAAATAGGCGAAGTCGACCGGATCGCCGTAAGGACGGCCCCACCAGTCATAACGCTGTTCCTTAGTGAGCAAGCGGCAAGGACCGCCGCACAACAAACGGAAGTAGCGCAGAGTTTCGCGAGCCTCGCTTTGCAGCAACGGCCCGAAATCCTCATCATACTTGTGGCGCAAAGTCCAAACGCCGTCGGTGTGGCGCCCGCTGTCAGCAAGCTCGACGTGGGGCACCGAGTTGTAACCGGTACGCAACACGAGCTGGCGCCGCAACGATTGCCAATCGGCGTCGTAAGCTTCAATCACTTGCAAAATTTGAGCCATCTCTTGCAGAGTTCCCGGATTCACCGGGAACGGCGGCAAACCGGCTCGGCTTGTCCAGTTCGCCATGTTCATCCAGTTTTGGATGACATCCATCAAGCCGCTCAAAGTCTCTGGCATGGCTTCATAAGTGACGTTCGGACCCCAGCCTTGCCGTTTGAGCAAGTTGTTGATCAGCTCAAGCAAGCCGACCTTCATGCCCTGGCTTTCACCGGTACCGCGCATCCAAGCCAAGCAGCGCAAGTTGATGTGCTCGAGGAAATCCTTATCCATGAATTCGGAGAGGAAGCGATTGTCGTCGTAATTGCGGCGCACCTCGAACATTTTGTCGCGGTTGCGCTTGGTTACGGTCGACTTCCGCGACTTCTTGCTGTCCGAAAGTTCACCGGTCTCTTCGTCCAGGATAAGCGGCTTGTAACTCACGGTCACTTCGCCTTCGTCAAACCCGTGCTTCTTGTCGATCCAGAGCCAGACGGCTTCGCCGAGGGCATAAGGATCGAAGTACAGGTTGACCGGACGAGTGTCGAACATGGCCCAGTACTTGGAGAGCGGGAAGTGCATGTTGAAAGGCAAGCCCAACTCCGGTTGCACGAGAACTTCGCGCTCCCAGTAAGTAGCCCACCCTTCGTTCATGAACTTGGTCCGCCCTTGGGGCTGGAAGTAGCGCGACTGTTCATGAACGATCATGATCAATCGGCGAGCTTCCGGCGGCAAGTGCTGGGTGTTTTCCGGGTCGGCGACAAACTTGAGCAAGTCGGTAGTCGGGTTAAGAGGATGGCATTTGAGCCGGTTTTCCAGCTCAAAGATCTCTTTCTCGATCTCTTTCTTGTCAGCGTCGACGTTGGTCAAGCTGTAACGCGACTTCATTTGGCGCAAGTCGCCCATCAGCTTCTGGCGCAGCTCATTCTCGATCCGCTCGGCTTCGCCATCCATAGTCGGCAACCAGCCGGTGTGATGTTCGAGAGCGTGAGCGGCGTCCAGATAAAGCTCAACGCCTTCCCAGCGCCAGTCCGGATGGTCGATCAAGGACTGGACGAAGTCGGCGTTGCCGCGCATGCGCTGCAAAATGTCTTTGGCACCGGTTTCTTTGAACAACTTGTTGTTCTTGAAGAAGTCCACGTGGCCCCACTTAGCGTGGGCAATCACCAGGGCTTGCATCATGATGTCGTTGGTGGTGCCCAAGTAACAGAAAGACGGATCGGTGTTGAGAACCACTTCGAAAACGTGTCCGCCGCGTTCTTGCTGAGCATACTTGCCATATCGCCAGTGCCGGTAGTGAACCGGCATGGCGACATAAACAAGGTTCTGGTTCATCTGCTCGTCGGTGACAAGGAGATAATCCGTAGTGTACGGATCGAGCCCCATGCGTTGTCCGGCTGCAGTGATACGCGGATCCAGAACCTTCAAGTTTTTCGTCAATTTGTCATAATAACCCATGACTTAAACCTCCTCCTGGTTGCGATCACCAGTCAAAATTGCTTTGAAGGCATCAACCACACCGTCCATATTCGAGACGCGAGCCATGCCGACGTGACGCATGATCTCCGGTCGGAGCATACGGAGAGCTTGTCCGCCCGGCGCCCAACTGCTGCCGCGCCAGCTAGACATGCCGCCCCAAGGATCGATTTCCAAATAACCGCCGAAGTTAAAACCGCCGCCGTCGCCGCCCTTGCGAATGATGCGGTCCCACCAGTCGCGAACTTGCTCTTCGCCGTCGAACATGTAGCCGTCGGTGGCTTGGAACATGTAGCGGTTCCAGATTGAGTTGGGATAACGTTGCTGGGCGATTTGGAACGTCATCTCGTAAGCCGGAGCGAACATGGTGCCGCCGCCGACTTCAATCTGATAGAAGTTTTTCTCGTCCTTGATTTCGTAGGCGTCGCCGTCGTGAGCGATCATCACCACTTCCACTTCCTTATATCGCGTTCGCAAGAACATGATATTGAGCAGGAAGTAGAACTTGGCGATTGCCAACGGATCGCCGCCCATAGAGCCGGAACGATCCAAAATCAGGAAGACTACGGCGCGCGAATCCGGGTCGTAACGCACTTCAATGCGTTTGTACACGAAGTCGGTTTTTTGGTAAGGAACGTCACGCTCGGACGGTACGTCCTTCTCCGGATCCAGCAAAGGAAGCTTGTTAGGATCAGCTTTCAGAGCCGAAAGAGCGCGACTGAGTCGATCGTCGAGCTCTTCGTCGATACCGGGAAGTCCGCGACGCTTCTTGCGCACTTCCGCCAGAAACAAGGCGAGCGAAGCTAGAGATCCTTCCGGCAAAGGCAGCGCTTCGGCACCCTTGTTCAAAAGATTTTCAAGCGCTTCCTTGGCGGCGGTAATGTCGCTTGCCTGAAGCGGGTTCTTTTTGTGAACGGCAAGTTTGGCGAGAACTTGCAGCAACGCTTTTAGAACCTCAGTACCCAAAAGCGGAAAAGATTCCGGGTCGGCCGTGAGCATGCCCATGGCGCGTTCGACACGGCTAATTTCGGTGTGCTCCCAATCGATACGAGAGTCCGGACCTGTGGCTGCCAATCCACGCAACTTGTAAGTCTTGATCAGAGTCTTGGAGCGATCTTTTCGTTCCAAGAAGGGCAGTTCAAGGTCTTCGAAAAGCCATTGAATGAACTCTTCGTACTCGATATCGACATAAATCGGTTCCTCGGAGCCTTGGCCGCCCTTGCGACCACGGCCGCCGCCGCCCTTACCGTCGCGTCCTGGACGCCAGCGCGGTTCCTTGCCGCCGTCGACCGGCACACGAACTTTGCCTTTGTCGCCGAAAACCGGATTGTCAGTGAGAATGTCTTTGAGTTTGTTCTTGTCCAGCTTCGCTCGCGTGCGTTTGCGAAATCGGTCCTTGTCCGGCCCGGTGCGGTCACGCCCAGGTCCTGGCGGGGGCGTAATCACGCCTCCACCAAGAAGAGCCTGCAGAGCAAGCTCATGGGTGTTGAGTGCAAAAGGCATCGGGGCATGCTGATCTAGCAATACAATGCGAGGCTCGACCGGAGAGCTGGTCGGCAGTTGATTGCCTACAGCTTTGTTTCGTCGGCGCTTTGCCATGAGATTACCTCATCTAACTTAGGTGTGCTTTACGTTAAAACCGTCAAGCGAAAAGAGCACAAAATAAGGACCGGCAGAAGGAGATTGCTCTCTCCTGCCGGTCCCATTCAATTACTGCGTTAACGCCTGATCCACCCAGCTAAGGTTGGTTACTCGATGATGAAGTTGCGCGTGCGCGAGACTTCGTCAAAGAGGGCGTTGGCGCAGTGCGGGCAGAAACCGTGCTCGCTGATCAGGCGGCTGCGAGCGCCTTCGAGCTTCTTCTGATCGTCGTTGCTACGCGCCGTGGAATCCGAAATGATCCGGACCACGTCGGTAACCGCCGACAACACGAAGCGCTCGATGCATTCTTGCATAGCGCGATGCACCGTGTAGGGCACGCGCTTGCCGACGCCGTTTTCCTCGACCCAGCGAGCAACGGCGGCCTGCACTTCCCGGCGGAAGCGATCGGTCTGACCCGAAGTCACTTGGAAGCCGGGCTGATTCTCGAGCTTGCGCAGCCACTCTTCCATTTCCATCCGCGTAACACGGCTCGAACCGGCATTCTTCGGCGTGCTGCCGAGAACGCTGGCGTTGCTCCATTCGACGTATTTGTCGAAGGTGTCCTGGCATTCCTTGGCAAAGGATTCCAGGAAAGCCGCGCGCACGAACTTGGAGAGCTTCTTGCGACGCCAGGTTTCCAGATCCGAGTCGAGGTAGCCCTTGAGGGCCGCCCGCTTCTTCGGATCCGCCACTTTCCGCCGCAGCACGTCGTACATGCGTTCGCGGAAGTCGCGGCTGGTGACGCAAGGCGCCGGACGCTTACCTTCGATGAACAAGTCCCGGGCTTCTTGGGCCAGAGGACCGATCACCTTTTCAGCGGTCAAACGCGGGCTGAGACCTTCCATGCCTTCGCGGATGCTGGCGCGAGCCCGCAGATCCGCCACTTCAATCACAGTGCCCATACCCGAAGATCGGACCTGCTTACCGTCGTAAGCGTCGAGCTTAACGAGCGGCGGCACGCCGTTGGCGTCCAATTCGAGATACGAGAGAACGCGCAAGGCGGCTTCGTAATCGAAGAGGATCGGTTCGACGTGAGCCCCGCCCTTATCGAGCGGCTTGGAATAGTCCGATTGCTCGTACATCTTCCGCGAGACCTTCGAGGCCTGGCTGACTTCCAGCGGGTACTTCCAGTCCACCGGAACCACGCGGTCCCAGTACGGTTCCAAAGTCGGATCGGCGAGGAAGTTGCGGTACTCCGCTTCGTTGGTATGAATCAGAATCATACCTTCGAAGAAGAGGCGCTCTTCGTGGTAGGCAGCCAGGGGTTCCGGCAGCGGGATGCTGCGGTCCTGGAGCGCTTCCAGAAGGATACGCCACGATTCCTTCGTGTTTTTCAAACCTTCGGTGAGAATGACGATACCGCGCGAACCGCGGTCGAAGTAACCGCTGAGCTGCACGCTATCCGGATTCTCGTCGCTATCCACCTTCTTGGTGTAGTTCTTGCGGCCGACCCAGGTCGCAATGTTGAACTGCAGCGGATCAACTTCCGGAACGTCGACCAAGCCGTGACCGAGGGCCGGAATCATGACGCCCATCGGATATTCGGCGATCTCCGTCAAAACGCGTCCGTGCGTGCCGTAGACACGCGCTTGGACGTGAGGCGACGGCATGCCGATGTTGTTGCGGGTCGACTTGGGCAAGCCCAAACCGTAGACCACAAGCGAGACGAAATCGTCCACGTCGGCGCAAGCCAACGCGGCAATCGACTCGTTCGTCTTTTCCAAGTCGTGCTTGTCGACCAGCTGCTTCACTTCCGGCTCAGTCCAGTCGATCACGTCGAGCAAGTTGAGCTTGCTGACGATGTCGGTGGCCTGTTGCGGCGCTTCGCTGTACTTGCCTTCGGCACGCTTGACGGCGACCAGCGGCACCATGAAGAGCAAGTTGAGCGGGTTCTCGTGGCAGGGAGTGCCTTCGAGTTCCGGCATCGGCTCACCCTTACGCCAGATTTTCTTGATTGCTTTCACGGTATCCGATTTGCCGGAGCCCGGAGGACCGACGAACAACGGCGCTTGTTTGTCGACACCGTGACCGGCGACGGCGGCGCCCAGGTAGTTTTTCACGAACTCGTAAATCGAAGCCTCGATGCCGAAGAACTTCTTGAAGGCATTGAAAGCGAGGATGGTTTCGCTGCCGTGCAGGCGGCGAAGCTCTTCCGTGCGCCCTTCGTTGATGCCTTCACGCAGGATCAGACGTTCGAGCGTGGCTTTACCGGAAGCCACCCAATACGGATTTTGACGAAGCAGGGGCAGCAAGTTGGCGAAGTTACCCTTATAAGGATCCTTCGGCAAGAAGTACTTGGGATCAGTGGTGTCGATCAATTTATGGACAGAGCTCATTGCAGATCTCCTGATAGAGGGTTAGTTCTGGGGTTTAGCCCAAAGTTTCAGTTCTTTGGCATATTCCAAGGCGCGTTCAAGCGAAATTTCGTCGTAACCAAAGTCGCGAAATTCAGCTAATGCCTTTTCGAGGAATGCACGATCATCTTCGCTTAGCAATTCGGGTTTGACTTTAAGGACCTTCTCGACCTTCTCGGCGACTAGTTCGTAAATACGATCCTCAATCGCTTTCTCCAATTCCGGAATGGTGGTCCAATCCAGATCTTTGACTTTGTCAGCGTCTTCGCTGACCAAAGTACCCTTGGAGAAAGTAAGGTCGTTGATCAAGGCATCGATGGCACCGCGCCAGGCACGGACGTCGGTCAGAGTCGCCGGCTTCAAGCTGCGACCCTTATCGATGCTTTCCAAAAATCGGATGTCGGTATCGATATAAGTGTTGACAGTGCCCGGCACTTTGACGCGCGTTTCGTTGTTGCCGTACGCCCGTGCGTGGATCCGGTACTTGACGAACATATCTTGGGCGCGCTTACTGAAGTCCGGTGCGAAAACGCTGAGAAGCTGATCGCGCAACAGTCGCCGGTACTCAATTTCCAGAGTACCCGGCTTGTCGGTTGTGGTCTCAGCTTCCTTCAGATGCTCGTTCAAGCAAGTGTTGACCACCTGCTTTTGTTGCTCGGTCAAGCCGTGCATCTGAGAATGGCTTTTCAAACGTTGCCGCAAAAGACGAATCATATCCAGCGAGGTGATGCAAGGTTCGGCATTGGGATAGGCCGGATGTTTCGGCGCTCGCAATGCCGTATTGCAAATCTGGCTGATGAAGCTGAGCATAAAGCTCATCGGTAGACCGTAAAGGCCCTCGCGTTCCTTTTCTTCGGTCTGATCGCTCTTAGCCAGCATTTCGGCAATGTCTTTCGCCGTCCAGTTCTTACTGCCGGCTTCGCGAGAGCTTTCGGACATGAAGGATCCGAAAGGACCGCCACCATAGGAAGCGCTCTTCGGTTGCGCTTGCTGCTCACGATTGACCACGAAAGACTCACCGTTATAGATACGCAGCTTGTCGATCAAGCGCATATTCTCGACTTTCTTCAAGCGCGAAAGCACAGCCAAAGTTGCCGCCAGCTTGAGAGCGAGCGGATCGAAAGTCGGCTTTGCACGCAGAGTGGATAGGAAGTCGCCGTAGGCGGACTCTTCTTCCACGCGAGCCGTGATATACGGCAAAGTGAAAATCGAAAAACGGCGGGTGTACTTGTCCGGGTCTTTCTGACCTTTGAGGAACTCTTCCCAGCTGCCGAGATTGCTCTGGCAGAGGATGAATTCATCCACAGGCAAGAAGCCGGCATTGTCACCGCAACTTCCGGTTTCGGCAATCTTTCGCGAGTCGGTGGCGTTGATCAACGCTTCGATTTGCAAAGTTTCGCCCGGACCAGGATGTTGCACGGCGCAAAGCTCGGGAATATCCAGCATGCCGCCGGAAGCCTGACGGATAGCGCTTGGCAGCGGGCAACCTTGAGAGTTGTGATCCCAGGTGGCAATACCGAAGTTGCGGCTGGAAAGACGCATCTTCTTGACTAGGATGTTAGCCAAATTCGGCTTGGCAAGAGCCGTACCCTTGTCGTCAAACATTGCTCGCTTCCAGCAAGCGCGGCAAGGATCGCCGGCAGTAGCCAGAAGTTTGTACAAGTTGTTCGGGTTTTCCGGATCGTCCAAACCCAGGAACTCGGCTAGATCTTCCAGATAACCGGTTTCTGTCGTTTCTCCCTTAACGAACGTTTTCGGCCGTCGGGGCAACAAACGAAGCAGATTGATCGGATTTTCGTGGATCTCGCACCCGTCGACAACATAAACTTCCTCGCCTTCAAGGGCGAGCTTGAAGCGGTCAGCAAGGAAACCCTTACCGGAAGCCGGGCCGCCAAGGATCAAAAGTCCTTGACGAAGTTGGTAGCCGTTATCGGCACCAGCTTCAAGATGCTGCATAATGCGGTGAGCAACGGCTTGAGCGCCGCGTACTTGATCGAGAGCCGTCCAAGCCGGAATGCGGCGAGCTTGCAAGAAGCGCAGATAATCCCGCCGCTCCAAGTTAGGCTCTTTCTCGATGTCAACCAGTCCGCGTTTCTTGATAGCGTGCATGACGCGCGAAAACGCCGTATAAGCGATTTCAGGCGTTTTCGGCAAATTTTGAATGAACTCACTAAGTGGCATTGAGCCGGTTTCCACCGATTGAAGTTGGAGGAAGTCGGCCAGCTCAAGTTTATTGCCTTGAATCATAATCTGGCTCCTTTAAGGGAATCAGGGACTGCACAAGAACATCGGTTCATGTGCGATCAAGGTTGGGAACTGCAAAAAATCGGGCTTTCCCTTTCTGATGGGAAACAGGTAAATCCAGTGACTTTGTTGTGTGGCTAAGTGCTGCAGGAATGGTAGTTAGCTGGAAGACCTCTAAAACAAAAAAGGAAAAGGGTATGGATATACGCTAACAGATACGCATGTGCACACTGTATTTAGATTATCTGAAGGATCAACCTTGTTAAGAGCAATGCTGAAGGAAAGGCTATCCACGCTTGACTACGGTGTTTTAAATAAGCGCTTGAATACTCTATTTCTAAAGCAGCTGGATTGAAAAAATGAAGATGACAAGAAAAATTGATTTTGTTCCAAAATCGGACTTTTTTTGGGGTATGATCACCGACTGATTCCAAGCTCTTGAAGCCCTTACGGCAGGCTAGTCTTACGCAGATGTAATAGAGCGTTTTTCCCGTAACAGCTAGCGCGATTGATGGGAGGGGTCAACAAGAACCGCACCGCTTGGCAATCTCCGGTGTTGTTGCTCAAATGAAATGCTAAGCGCTGGTGCTGCGTTGACGACTTTTGTAGCGCAAATACTCTTCTATAAATGGATCCAAATCTCCATCCAGGACCGCTTCTACAGCCGGAGTCTCCAGCTTGGTCCTGACATCTTTGACCATGCGGTCGTCAAGAACATAAGAGCGAATAGCGTTGCCGAAAGAGGCGGAAACGTTTTCGCCTTTAAGTTTGGCAAGCTCAGCTTCGCGCTCACTTTGTTTGATCGCCAAAAGTTTTGAGCGTAAGAGCTCCATGGCTAATGCTTTGTTTTGTAGTTGGCTCCGCTCTTGTTGGCATTTGACCATGATTCCGCTTGGCTTGTGAACGATTCGCACAGCTGTTTCAACCTTGTTCACGTTCTGTCCGCCAGCACCACCCGAACGCATGGTGTCTACTTCGATATCATCGTCATTTATTTCAATCAACACGTCGATGTCTTTCATTAGTGGTGTGACGTCAAGAGCGGCAAAGCTTGTTTGACGAGAATCGTTGCCTGATTTGAAAGGTGATTTACGTACTAAGCGGTGTACGCCTTTTTCGCATACCAAATAACCGTAAGCAAAAGGGCCATCAACTTTGAAAGTGACGCTTTTCAATCCGGCTTCTTCGCCGGCTGATTGTTCAAGTATTTCAACGGCGAATCCGCGCCGCTGGCACCAACGCAAATACATGCGCAAAAGCATCTCAGTCCAATCCTGAGCATCGGTGCCGCCGGCGCCGGAGTTGATGCTGACTATGGCGGCTGAATCGTCATACTCACCGCTTAAGAGCATTTGAAATTCAAATTTGTCCAGTTCAGCGATAAGCTGTTTCAGCCCGCTTTCCACTTCGTTAGCAATTGAATCGTCTTTTTCTTCAAGACCGACTTCAATCAGAACAGCAAGATCCGAAGCGTTGTTATTCCAGCGCTGGAACTGTTCAATCTGTCCTTTCAGCCTGCTCATACGCTGAGTGGCTGTTTGTGCCGATTTTTGATCTTGCCAGAAATCGGGTTTTAAAGTCTCTTGCTCAAGGTCATCCAGCTCAGATTGCAATCGATCTGGGTCAAAGATAGTCCCTGACTTTCGTCAGGCGTTCCTTGGCGCTTTCCACTTCTTTTCTTAGTTCAGAAAGTTCCATCATGTTTCTCCGCAAACGACTTCATTTTAGCAGTGTGCTAAAAGATATAATGCGGCTTTAGCAACGAGGTGCTTTGCAACTGTGACTATTTCGCTCTGGCTTGATTCGGTTCATAACAAAACTGAAGAAGAGGTTGATGTAGTAGTGGTCGGTGCCGGCATTGGCGGTGCGGCGGCGGCATATTGGTTGAGCAAACGTCAGGGCTTAAAAGTAGCTATAGTTGAAGCCTTACGACAATCCATGGGTGCTTCCGGACGAAACGGCGGATTTATTTTGCGCGGCATATGCGCTTATTACAATCAGGCCGTCAAGCTTTATGGTCGAGAAACAGCTGCCTGGATATTTCGTTTTAACGAGGAAACCCAAGCTCATTTGCTTGAGTTTGTGAAAGAAA
The DNA here is from genome assembly GCA_019750335.1 of Candidatus Obscuribacterales bacterium. Taxonomy (GTDB): domain Bacteria; phylum Cyanobacteriota; class Vampirovibrionia; order Obscuribacterales; family Obscuribacteraceae; genus JAIEPM01. The sequence continues at coordinate 735,313 of JAIEOQ010000008.1, read as the reverse complement.
CCGGTAACAGTTTTCAGCTTGAGAATAGCGGTTCATACTTGCTTGCCTGCTCCCTTGAAGAGCTACAAGACCTGGAAGAATCAGCGACTTTAATGCATGAAGACAATTTTGCGGTGGAATATTTGCGTCAAGATCCAATTGATAGAGGTTATTACGGGGCTTTGTATAACCCGGCTGATTGCGGAGTACAACCGGCTCTTTTAGTAAAAGCTTTGCTTGAAGCTAGTGGTGCGCAGTTGCATCAAGGCGAACCAGTGCATCGCATTGATACCGCCAATGGTATTAATTATGTGCGCACTCCGGAACGAACGATTAAAGCAAGCAAAGTTTTATTGGCAACAAATGCCTATTTGCCGCTTTTAATGCCGCGCTTCGCTAAACATATCAAAGCGGTGCGCGGCCAAGTAATGGTGACAAAGCCGGTAAAAGAAAGATTGATCGATAAACTATGTTATGCCAATTACGGTTATGAATATTTTCGCCAACTGGCTGATGGACGCTTTCTTCTGGGCGGTAGCCGTGAAGCTTTTCGTGACCAGGAAGTCGGTTACGAGGACACGATTACCAGCGATGTGCAAAACTCGCTCAATGGTTATCTTAAAGATCGATTCCCGGAAATTGCCGGACGTTCAGTGGATTACCGCTGGTCGGGCATAATGGCGTTTACTGAAGACGGCTTACCTCTTGTCGGAAAAGTAGCCGATCAGCCTGAGGTTTATTTTGCCGTGGGTTGCAACAGTCACGGCATGGGTTACAGCCTGGCGCTCGGCAAGCTGTTCGTTGATTACGCTCTTGATAACAAAAGCCCTGGTGTTTTTGACGTAAACCGCAACCTGGCTGACTCTAACGCAACTGTTGAGGCTGGTCCATAAAGCTGCTTGCGCGCCCGTGCTAGCCAAGAGGTTGCTGGTTGTTTGTGAATAACTCTCTTTTTTAGCAGTTGCTAATGGGAGTTTGGCTTAGATTGCTTGTAAAGCGTAGTCGATAAAAGTTAGTCTTTCTTGTCATCAGATTCACAATAGATTCTCTAAAGACCTTAGATCTCAACTTCAAGAACAGCTTTTATTTCTAAAACATTCAAGTGCAACAGCTCTTTGGTCGTTGCCGCCTAATGCTCTTTTGGGAGATCCCGATGAAAGCAAAAACTTTTTTGCAAGCCGGCTTGCTTTGTTTGGTGCTGGTTTCGGCTGCTTTTGCTCAAACCGGTTTGCCGACGAATGTTGTGTTGCCTTTGGTTTTTCAGAAAGAAGAAGCCGGCTGCAAAGTCGAAGAGATCTTCTTTCCGGGTTGGGGCAAAAAAATTCAGCATTTTGATCTCAAATCCGGTGTTTGTCTGAAGCGGCAACAGTTTGACGTTGCCGGTATTTTGGTCAACGAGGCGCTTTTCCAAGCCGACGGCAAGTTGAATCGCGATTTTGTTTTGCGTGCCGATGGCAGCAAGCTTTACCAGGAGTATGCCTTAAACGGCAAGGTGATTCATTTTTTCGAGATCAATGCCGAAGGCAAAACCACCGTTGAAAAATATTTCGAAGATAACGGCCGCCTCAGGGAAGAAAGCACGTTGCAGACTGACGGCAGTTTGTTGACCAAGCGTTATGTGGCTAAAACCGGCAAGCTTACCCAAAGTATCGTTAATTATCCGGACAAGCGACGTAGCGAAACCGCTTATCGTGCCGACGGTAAAACCGTTTGGTCCGTGAGAACGGTTGAACCGGGCAAAGACCCGGCAGAGCGCTACGAATACCAGCAAAAGGACGGACGCTATCTCACGAGGGATATGTATGCCGATCGCATGATTGTTTCGGTCTACAGCAAAAAGGACGGGACTTTGCAGTATGGCCAGCGCTGGAATGCTGATGGCGAATATTTTCGCTTAGCTGAAGTGACCGTTTATGACGGCACTAAGAAGCAAATCGTCACTTTGCAAAAGGACGGGGTGACGGTGGAAAAGGTTGAACATCTTGTTTCCGGTATTGCAGGCTGGACAAGCGAAAAGGTTGAAAGCGGCGACAAGCTGGAAAAGCCTGTGGATCAAGCTCTGCTCAAAGAGTTGAATCGAGAAGACGATTTGAACGCTCCTAAGTTGGCTCCGCCCTTGCCGCCGCCTCCCCCGCCCGCTCAACCTGAACCGCCACCGCAGCCTGAAACTCCTCCGTCTCCTGCTGAACCTGAACAGAAAGAGAGCAAAAGCAAATGACCACGGTCTTTGAACTGGTTTGTGTTTGCTTGTTCCTCGTCGTTACTGTTGTGATCGTTTGGCGCCGCCGCCATGCACACAACCATGTTGCTCCTCCGGCTTGTGCTACGCAGGCGGCACTTTTGGCTGAATTCAAGCGAACTTTTTGTGTTGCCGGCTCCGGTATCGAAGATGCCTGGTTTGCCGGAGACACGCTTGTTTACTTGGTGTCGTTGCAAGGTATGGGTGAAATTCGTCGTGTGCTTTCCAAAGTACCGGCAAATTTTAAGGGTGTCAGAACTCAGTCTGTAGGCGGTCGCCCGGCATAACAGCGCAGTTCGCATTTTTCTTACGACCAGTCGGCAGCGTGTCTCCCTCTTGGGGGTAATGCCATGTGGCAAGCACTTTTGTTTTTCTTGCTCTTGGGTTTGTTTTGCTCGCCGCGTTTGAACCGGTTTCGTTAGTCGTCTAGGAGTGAACGCCAATCGGCATTGCTGTTGGTAAGCGACTTTTTGCCTGGAGAGATCAATGGTGTGGAAAATTGATGAACGTTATGGTCATCTGGTGGAGAACGGTGACGACGGTAGTGAAGTTTATCTTGATGATCGAACCCCGGTCACTAAAGAGACTTTGCGCCCGTGTTTTAAGTGCAGCTTACCTTGCGCTCCCGGTCAACATGATCCTTGCATTGTTAATTTGCCTGGCACAAAGAACGCTTGCTGCGGTCATGGTTTGGCATCCTGGCCGGACGGCAGACCAGGCAGAGGTTATGTTGCTCTTGAAGATGGGCGTTCTTTCCGCTTCTCGGCCTTAGCCAGTGCCGAAGACATTCGTGAAGCCACAGCTTTGGCGCTTCAAGAAAAGCCTTTGCCTGAGGGCTTTGTTTACGATGAGCAGAAACACTGGTGGACCGGCATGACCCAGGCGCAATACGACTATGTTATTGCCGGAACGCCGGCGATAATTCGCAAAGCGGTAGAACAAGTGCTACAAGGCGCGCCGCTGAATGAAGCGTATTTGCAAGGCAAAGCGCTTTGGTGGACCGGTCTAAGCGAAGAACAAAAGAGAGAAGTGTTCGCTTTGCTTCATACGTCGGTTGATGAACTGGCCGCTGAGGCTCGGGAGAAAGCCTGATGATCGAGAACTTACAGAGTCGCGCGCTGAATTTGGTGAATGGGGAGTTGTTTGCTTACGATGTGGATCGTCGGGGAAGACCGCTTTCCGACCTTTCATCTTTGGCAGCGAATGATGTTCTTTGTTTGTCCGGGTTGAAAGAAAAAGCTCGTGACTGGCTGGCTGCTGGCAAACAAGTTTTCGTTGTTACTTGGCGCGGACATTTTCCGGCTTACGGCTTGAACGTCAACGGACGAGCGATCGGACGAATGCGTGAACCGGAGCTGTTTGATGAATCTAGTCGGCCGATGGGTAACTACCGGCGAGCTGATTGCACCCTGCCAGGCGGTATCCATCTGATTATCGTCGAGATGGAGATTGTCGCGCGCACCAGCGTTGGTCCAGGAATGTACATGTTCCGCCGTCCGGGAGCAGATCGTTGGACTCCGCTTCTTGTTACTGCTGGTACCGGTGATTGGCAAGGACATATGCGCGCTCAACTTTATTCCAACCAGTCGCCGGGGATGTTCGACAGCGTCGTTCCCCATGATGCTGAATTTCAATATCATGCTGATAGCTTTTCTTTGCCGCGAGCCTGTTCGTTCTAGAGGTAAGCTCTGAACTCTTACTTACTACGACCGTAAAAATCATTCCTCAGGCTTCTACGGGGTCTTGTGATGATTTATTTCATTCTTGCCTTGCCGCTCGTTGGTTTGTTGTCCATTGCCGCTCTTCAGAGTTACGAAAAGAACAAACGAATCGATCGTATGGAAGAGTGCGCTCGTCGCCGGCTCGCCGATCCTAATTGGCGTCGGACTCGAGGCCGTTAGTTTTTGGAGAAAGAAGCGCTGGAAAATCCAGCGCTTCTTTCTTACAAGGATTATATTATATGCTTTAGTATTAATCTGCAAAACAAAAAAATGGCTCTCCGGCTATTTCTGTACTAGCCGGAGAGCCATTTGATCATTCAGCTAAAAACAGCGCTTACGTTATGCTTCCAACTTCAGCACGCCCTCGGCGGCAAGCTTCCGCACGAAGGCCGGAATATCGCTGCGCGCTGGTCGTCTTTTAACCATGCCGTTAAGCAGCTCGGCAAGTTTGACGTTTTCCAAACACCAGGCAATAAGCTCGCTGCCACGCTTATTCAGACTACCGGGACCGACGATATGATCCAGATGTTGCCCGAGATCATAGAGGGTCAGGGAGCTGAAGTCCTCATGGCCGAAAGCTTTGACGAGCAGATCGCGCAGTTCGGTTTGCAGCTGAACGCTCAAATCGATTTGTTCGCTTTTCACCCGTAGAGCCTGTGTTTGAGGCTGACTGACCGCCGGCTTGACTGCCGGGGGCGTTGCGGCAGGCGCAGGAGCAGCCTTGGGTAGGGACACGAGTGCCGTTGCGAGGTACAACAAAAGCGGCTGTTGTCCGCCCTTGTTGTAAAAGTCTTGCACGGCGTGAACGAATGCCGTTAGCCGGCGTACACGGGCAAACCCGGCAACAAGTACTTCCAGGACGGTGCGCTTCGGCTGGCCACGATCGATGCCGTGAGCCAACTGCTTGCCGTAGTCGTCGGGAAAGTTATCCAGCACGAAAGCTTCGATTGCGTTTATGTCGCTGAAACAGGTATCCAGCTCACCGAGCAACATTGTCAGCGGCTCGCCGACGACAGACTTATTGTCTGTCGGATAGCGATGAAGCCAGTTTGTGTTGTACGGATTGGTCGTTTGGCGTGGCGGTTTTTGTGTGTCTTGCAAATAACCGCTAGCGGTCAATTGCTCGATCAATTCTTTGACTTTGCTGTTTTCAGGATGAGCCGTTTCCAGCTCTTCAAGCAAGTTGCCGATCCCGCCGCGGCTCATGCAATAAGTGATCAGATCGCTTGAGGCGTAAGTTAAAGCTTGACCCCAGTTAATGCTTTTGCTGCAGTTATCACCGAGTTTTTCGGCAAAATCTTCGAGTGCTTTCACCTCGGGATAGCAAGCTTCCAGGAGCTTTCTTAGGTCTCCCCGAGTTCGGCCGGTCAAAGCCTTCAAGTCGGTGTATCGTTTCTTTTCCATGTTTATACATTGTTTCTGCCGGCATGAGCACTGCCGCTCATGCCGGCTAAGAGATGAAACTGACTAAGAAAAATCGCTGTTAGCTGCGATTTTCCACTGCGCGCGCAGCGACGGAGCCGACCAAGCCGCTAGAAACGCCGAGAAGAACGCAGGAGGCAACGCTGGCGGCCGTATGCTGGGCGTAGGGAAAGAGCAGAGGCAGAGCAAGGGCGGCAACCGCTGCCCCGAACGGCATCAAGAAATAATTGCTTGCCTTGTTGCCGGTGAGCATGGTGAAAATCACGCTTGGGGCGGCGATGGCGGCGCCGAGAACAAAAGCGCCGATGATGTACCAGGGCTGCGAGAGCTCAGCTTCTTGAATGGAGCTGAAGTTGAGACCGATGAGGATCAGGGCGACGGTCAAAGCGGTGGCGAAAAAACCGACAAGGTTGATTTTCCAGGTATTCATGTGAGTGACTTAGTGATTGGGGATGGGGTGGTTGTCGAAACGTTGGACTTCTTGGCGCACTTTTTCAAACACTTGTTGAGCCGGAAGCGGTACATCGACGGCAAAACCGAGAGTACGATCTTCAAGCACCGAGGCTAGATAAAGCTCGCCTTTCTGACGAAAACCGAGGTAATATTTGTTCAGACCGGGAACACTGACAATGAAAAAATCTTCTTCGGGCAAGCCGGTTTGGACTGTAAGCTTAGTACGCAGATTGGTATAAAGCACGCCCATGGTTGAGCCGGTTTCAGACCATTGCCAGCGCTCATTGTAAAAACTGATTTTGACATATGCGCAAATAACTGTGCCGTTGCTTACCGGATATCTTAGCTCCGGCAGCGGATCAAGAAGCGGGATGATATCTGTGCCCGGAGTCCAGGCGCGAACAGCGTCAAGACCGACAAAATAATTGACCAGAGGCTTCTTCAGTGTCAACTTGTTCAAGTCCAATTGCTTGAACTTAGCTACAGCCGGCAAGCAGTCTTGAGCAATTTTGTCGGTTTCAGCAGTGGCTTGAGGAGCTTGCCTCAGGCTGCTCGCACTGTTGCTACTGCTGGAATTGCTACCAGAGCTGGAGCAGCCAATAACAGTCATAACTATCAGGAGAACAGTGAAAAGACGAAGCATGAGATGCTCCATTCAGACTTTAGGTTTGTTTGTGTTGTTAACGGCCTTCGCGCAACGACTCGATGTGCAGTGTTTCAAAAACAATCTCTGCCGGCAACGGTTTGCCCTTGTTTAAGCCAAGTTTTGGCTCATGGACAACCGGTGCTAACCAAAGCTTTCCCTTTTGGCGATAGGCGACAAAATTCCGGGGGAACGGAGGTCGGTAGTTCGGATAACTAGAGTAGTCGCTAACACGAAAAAACTCATTCTCGGCTAAGCCGGTCTCTTTGACCAAGGCTTGCCGGATATCGTGACCGGTAGCATGAGGCGGTACCGGGCATAAGAACCGCCAATCGCCTTCCCAGGAGTAAAGATGCAAACTGAATTTGTTTTGTTCGTCTTCAATGCTTACCACAGTGTAAAGAACAAAATTACTTTCTTTGATGAAAGCTTCCGGATCAGCCTTAGTATGCCAATCTTTGCCAATATCAAATTTGTAATCGCGAAAAGTTTGAGCAAACTTAAGCTTATTCGGATCGAGTTTAAACCGTTCTGCCCACCTGAGCATGTGTTCCCGAGCCACTTCCTCGGTTTTAGAGGTGGTTGGAATGGGCTTGTCGGGATTCTCTTCGCTTGCCGGAGCTTCCGTTGTTTCCGGAGCTTTGTTGCAACCGTTGAGAGAAAAGACAGCGAACAGAATCAAAAGCGTAGTAATTAGGCGCATGTGGATAAGTTCCTTATGCTTGGCGGACCAAGGCGTCCCAAAGAGCCTTGCGCTCCTCTTCTTGGAGCAAGCCGCCGCGCTCAAGAAGAATAAGCAGCTCCAGGCGAGCGCTGAAAGCAAACTGCGATTTCAAGAAAGTGAGCAGCGGCGAGTGCGGACCATCGTATGCCAACGGAATAGCAACCAAGCCGGCAACTTCAGCGGCAGCGTCGGCGGCTTTCAGCGATTCGAGGCGGGCTTTCTGAAAGGTTTCTTCGTCGACATCGACGGTGAAAAGATGCGCAGCAAAACTACCCCCTTCTTTGCCGTGGGAGCAAAGGAGCTTGATCTGCTCTTCTTTGAGCGTAACGTAGATCTCTTCCAGTGCTTCGCGCACACAAGCTTGTGGTAAGGTCTCACCGGGATCGACCTTACCGCCGGGGAAACCGACAGTCATATCCCAGCGGAACTGCATGAGCACATGCGGCACTTGGCGCAAGCGATCGTCACCTTCGTACTTGTCGTAGTGCTCGTTCGGACGAATAGTGCGGCAGATAATCGCCACAAAAGCCCCGTTCTTAGGCAGCTCTTTGCCGGTTTCAAGTTCGATGAACTTGGTCATGATTCGTCTTTCTAGGCTATTTGCCTTTTTCTTCGACTTTTTGTTCTTGGGCTTCGCGGGTAGCCACCATCAACTCGCGCGTAGCTCGATCCAGCATGTGCATGGTGTTGGTGATGTGGATACGGGCTAGAGCAAAATCTTTCTTCAAATAAGCTTCTTTTGCTCGCTCGAAATATTCATTGGCGCCGGGGTATTGACTTTGTCCGTGGACGTAAAGATGCTTCAGTGCTTCCTTGTTGCCTGTGGCATTGGCCAGTGTTTCGGTGTTACGCAGCTGAATAAAAATCGTCTCCAGGCGAGCGCCGGTAACGGCAATCTCACGCGTCTGGTACTCCTGATACAACAAGTAGCAGAGAACGACAACAGTGAAAGGCAGCATAAAACGATAAAGACGCGACCAGAATTGTTGCATGGGAAAGTCCTTCTAAACGGGAGCCGCCGGCAATTTGTCGGCGGCTGTTTTGTTGAAACTGGCTAAAGCACTAGAATTTTTAATTACTTAGCCGGTGCCGGGCGGACAGCCCAACCCATACGCGGGCGTAGAGCTTGGGTTGCTGGATCTTGCTCAATTCCGGCATGTCCGGCGATGAATTGGTATTGATGTTCATCGCCGAAATAGTTCCAGATGAAAGGCACGAAGGAGAGCGACGAAGGCAGGGTGGCGGTTCCCACTCCTCCGTTTCGGGAAGAACGTTCGGTGAGAAGCGGATTCTGGTGATATTTCTCGTCGTAATAGCGGAGATAAGGAGCCAGCTTCATCAGCCAGCCTTCGGCTTGGAAGCCGCCGCTATGGTACTCGCCTTTGTAGAGATTCTGCCAGAAGCTCAAATCGACTTCTTTACCCGAAGCCGTGGCTTGGAGTTGCTCCAGGATCGGATAAACCTGATCGAGCCACCAAGCAAGCCCGCCGAAGCCGGCCAGCTTTTTGGTTTTTTCGATCACTACCGTCCAGTCTTCCGGCGTGCCGAGCAGGGTCACTTCCGGAATGCCGCACAGGGTGTTGACCTTGTAACGGAAGTAAGCTTGCACGCAGTTCATCAGAACCACTTCGGAAGCCGCACGTTCGATAGCGCCGGTGGTGCTGAAGTTGGCCGTGAGCAGAGAGTGGTTTTCTTGACCGATATGCTTGCCGATTGCTGTGCTGAATTCACTGAAGACGTCAGTCCAGTCGTTGTGGACGCTGCCGAGCACGAACTGATCGCGGCGAACTGCGATCTCCTTTTTGCCTTCGTGGGCAACGAAACACTTGCGATAATCTTCCGGCTTTTGGTTGACATGACGAGCGAATCCTTGGCTGATCGCCAACCAAATATCGTCCGGACCGAAGGCCAGCGGAAAATGCCCGCTGAAAGCTTGATGAGCGGCTTCAAAGAAGGCGTGAAAACCGTGGGCTTGGATCGGTGTTCTGCCGCCGAGAGAACAAGCTTCCACCGGTGCGCCGAGCATCTTGGCGAAGGCTGCGTAAGCAGTGATCGCTTTGAAGCTTTGACGCGGCGGATCAACTTTGGACACCTTGAATGTACGTCCGTTGCTCGCTGTGACCGGCAGTGCCGGCTTCGGTTCGGCAACAACAGCCGGCGTAGCCGTGGACGCTGGACCAGCAACAACCACAGTCGGTGCTGTTACTGTCGTGGCCGGTTTTGTTTCAGCAGCGCTGATGAAGAGGTTGTCGTCAGCCGACACGACACAGCTCCAGCCCGAGCCCTCCAGGACCCCGATTGCCGCACTGATTGTTTGTTGCTCGTAATCAGCAGACCGCACCATTACACTACTTTTGCCCGTGTAGCCTTCGACAGCTTTACGGCAGGCGGCAAGTAGCTCGTCGACTTTTGCTTGACGCTGATCAAGGATTTGTTTGGGGCTAGGAAAATTGCTCATGAGTTTTTTCCAGATGGAGTTGGAATAGTCCAGATTTGACGCAGTTTTTTGAAACGAGAAAATTCACGCGGGCCGTTCTTGAACTTAACCTTGTGGAACGGCAACAGGGCGTACTGCCCGTTCGCTAAAGCAACCAAATTCAGTAAATCGTTGCCTTCGTACCAGTCCATGGTCAGGATGTATTCCCCTTCAAGCCAGAGACCTTTCTGCTTGATGAAAACATTGACCGGACCTTGTAGCTCGGCAAAGCTGTTGATGCAAAAATTGCCCGAAGGACAGTTGTGATAAACGAGTTCGCACAGCTCAAGCTGAGGATCTTTACTCTCCGTGCCGTGCACAAGCGCTGTCGCCGGGATATAAGCAAAGACTGTGCCGTCGTCGAGCAGAATCTTGAAAGTCGGTACGTGACCTTCGTAGCTTGAAAGGGCAAAGACAGTGCAATTGCGGAACTGTCCTAGGTAAGCCGGATCCATGTCGTAAAGATATTCCAGACGGATCCGACAACGGAAAGGTTGGATGTCACTGTGAATATGGCGGGCATTTTGGCGACTTCCGTCTGGGCTTGCAGTCACTTCCGGGATGCCGGCTCGCTTGGAGCCGACCAAGCAGAAGTCGGTGATCGCATGCTCGAGGCTAGGTACGCACCATTCAGCTTGTTTGCGGTCGTCTTCGCTGAGCAGCAATTTCCAGGGGGTGTTTTTCGGTTCGTCGTAAAAATTCCTGTAGCGATAACTAATAACTCGCTCGCTCTTAAGCAAACCAAGATTCTGTTGGTAAGCCAGGTGCAAACGGATGATATCCAATCCTTGTTCGAAGCCGGTAGCCGTTAGTCCGTTGTCTTCGTGTTCGAGAAAAACAACGAAATCGTGCCGGTAATCGAAAAGATGGATGAAATCGAAAGGATTGCGTAAGCCTTCGATTACGCAAAAGCTGTTCAAATCATACTTGCCGGCGATGAAGTTCAAGCAGGAATGCGGGTTCTGTCTGAGCTTCTCCAACGAGAAAGCGGTGATCGCTTGAACGATTCCGGCTCGATCGCTTTTTGGCAAGTCGGTGGTAAATTGCCGGCGCACCCATTCGGAGCCCATAATATGTTGGGCTCCGAAGAAGCGCGCAACCTGCTGCGCAAAGGGACTTTTGCCTGTGCGCGAACGCCCTAAAACAAAGATTTTCATCGGCGGACCTTTGGTTGTTAGGATTTTTTGCCGTCATAGCAAAGCCAACGTTCATGGCGTTCGCTCATATAAGCCGGGTAATGCGTCAACTGCGCGCGGCTGATGCCATAAATACGCACGATGGTTTCATCAGGTTTTTCATAGCGGTCAATCATGTAGCCGATGTCGCTGACGTAACGCCTCAGGTAGTCGACCTGTGCTTTTTCGTCGCTACCGGACTTAAGCCCGGCAGCTGCGATCTTGAGTTCATCTTGATGCAAGGTACCGTCATTATTCGTATCGATGGCGGTAAAATTTTGCAGCCCGTAAGCACAGGCTTCATTAACCAACTTCATTGCTGTCAGATGCGATTCGCGTCCAGCCGGGATAATGAACATCCAGGTGATCCAGCTGGCAAGCAGTGGTATGAGGAGCAAAAACAACCCTTCGTGCCCGTTTTCGTAGCGGTAGAGTATATAGCCGGTCCATAAAACTACCGCCAGGCTGAGATAAAGCACCGCTTTCCAGGCTGTTTGCGGTCCGTCGCCAACAACGCTGAAGGTAACCAGGCAGATGAAGCCGGTGACCATGGCAATTAAAAGTAAAGCTGGGGCAAGACGGTTAAGTATCCATTCGGCCATTGGTCACTCCGCGGCAATTTTGTGCTCTTTCAAATCGCTGGAAAAACTGACATTGGCGTTCCGCTCAAGCAAAAGCTCCACGCCTTTGCCAATGATTTGGGCATAAGCGCATGGCGTGCGCATCAGATGCTGGCGAGAAAGCTCGCCAAGAATGTCGTCGCCGATAGTGATCTGGACGATGCAAAAATCTTCTTTGCCCAAAGTTTCGCCCATCCAATGGGCGTCGTCTTCAGTCTTAGCGCCGCGAATGCCGTCGGAATTAAGACATTCGGCAAGAGTAAGCTTGTCGCGCAAGGAGGTGTTGGCAGGCGCCGCTGCCAATTGCTGTGCGGCGCTTACCTTGAGGGGAAGATAGATGGTTCGCGTATCGCTCATAAAAACCTCTTTCAGGTTTGAGGTGATGAGTGGGTGTGAATGCTATCTCAGATAAACCAGGTTAGAACGGGTTTTGCGCCGGCAGGTAGTGTTCTGGTTGTTCGCCCTTGCGCGGAATGCTCTCAGCAATCAAAGCGTAGACAAGATGTCCCTTCGGCACCCAAGGCGCCGAAGTTTGGCGCACGACCAAGCCGATCCCTGCCTGCTTTTCGTGTTCCGATTTTTCGATGTGCAAAAATTTCAGCTCGAAATAGTCTTCGGGAAAGATCGACATGGTCAGATAGCGCTCGGCGTGCCAACCCGATTCGGTCACAGCCGAGCAGTCGCCTTCCGAGAAAGCGTCGCCGAAGGTCACTCGTGAACGATGCAGGATTTCGAAGCCCCAGCCGAACTCGTAAGCGACTCGCTCATGCAAATAATGGTTTTGTACGGCAAATCCGATGCGTTTGTTTTTGCGCAAAGTGCCCGAGGCATGTCGCTCGATAAATTCATCCATGCTCAATCGGCGCAGTTCGACGCGCTTCTTCAAAGCTGGCGAATTAAGCACGTCAGCAGAAATTTCTACAACTTCGGTCTCCATGGTGGGGTTCTTTCGTATGAAGGGTGTTTGGATAGTAAAAAAACACAAACCAAAACGCGGAACTGATTCCGGGCTTAAAACTGCAATAGCGGTGTATGTGTTAGAGGTTCTCTGCTGTTACTGATCAAAAAGAGATAGGGGTCTTTTTAATATCAAAAAGACTTTTATAGGCGCGGCAATAGTAAATACGCGCTTGATGTCATGAGGGGTTGGCGGCTGGTTGTTCGTAAGCCGTAAATCCTTGCTGAACGAGTGATTTGCGAAAACAAGCCCCAGTTGTAATGGGATTGAATTAAGATAACAAGGGTTAGCGCATGCTGCGCAAAGTGTTTTGTGAGTGCTGGTTAACGCTTGTTAGAAGCCGACTGGAACAGTTTCAGTTTCCGGTCCGCCGCGGAAACCAGGACTTTGCCAGCGCGAATTACCGATTGTAATTGGAATAGTGTTTTTGGATTCCACCTTGCCGACTTTTACTTTAATCGGAATGCCTACCTGCCCGGATAAAGCAGCAGAACCACCGCCCATGTAGAAGTTAGGTACGATTACTACAAGTTCGGTCGGTGTGCAGCTTACGACTTGCCCTGGGGTGTTCTCAAAGAACACTTGATTCTCGTTCAATTTTTTGGAGAAATTTTTGCCGAAGATGTAAAGCTCGGCGCCAGGCGGAATGCCGTCGTAGTTAGTGCCGGTGAGCTCGGGAATGCCGCGAACTAAAATTTTACCGGCTTTGGATCTGACACCATCCACGGTGACATATACCGGCAGTTCGCCGGTTTCAAAATTTTTGACAGGAATTTTTACTTTCAATTCGGTATTGGTAGCGGAATAAACCGGCAAGTTCATTTTGCCGATGATTACTTGATTGCGAGTCGGACTGATGCTGAAATTGTTGCCGCGCAATGAAATGGCATCGCCAGGACAAGCTTCATCCGGATTAACTTGATCAAGCTGTACCGTCATTACTGATGAGGCTTTCCAGTTAACGGCAGCGCCGCGAGCGCCTGAGCCCTGTACGACAATCTGTTGAGTGCCGCCATCGGTGCCGGTTAAGTCAAGTTTGATGTTGTTCTTGCTGCGAAAATCCTTCTCCGTAGCAATCAAGCGGTTGCCCATATAAACACGCAACCAGCGAAAGCTGTTCGGTGTCGAAACATCGACGTTTAAAGTTAAAGGTACTTTCGGATCGTCATTGTCGAAATTGAAAAGACCGGAAAATCTTTGGTTGCTGCTGCCGTTAAAAGTGTAAGGACCGCCGCTGCCGACGATCAAATCTTTTGAACTGGTATCTGGAGAGGCTGGAACGCTTGTCGTTGCCTGAGTTGTCGGTCTAATCGTCATTACCGAATTAGGCGGCGGCGGTGGAACCAAGGCGCGGCGCGGAGTCCGTTTGACAGTTGTCACAGTGCTTGTAGTTTTGGTATCGGCAGCTGATACTGCCGTACAAAAAACCAGCGGAGCCGATATGGCTAAAAGAAGACAGCGTTTCATTCGTCTCAAGACTCCCCTTGCAACCGTCATGATCAAAACAGGTCAACCTTGACCCATTATAGATTGTTGATGACCTAATTTGTTTTCGATTAAGAGGATGCTTGGGCTGTCATTTGCTCAAGAAAAACCTTGACTTCGTCTTTTTTCGGCAGAGCTGGAATCGCGCCAGGCTTGGTACAAGCCAGGGCGCCGATTGCATTGGCGTAGCGTACGGTGTCGGCTAAAACTTCAAGAGATATTTCATTGAGAACGGCGCGTCTGTTTTTGCCGTTGCCAATTTGTTCAAGCAGCTTGCCTAATATGCCAGAAACAAAACCGTCCCCGGCGCCGGTTGCCTCAACCAGCTGAATTTGAAAGCCACCAACTGTTTTGCTGCCTTTGGCCGTAGTGAAAAAAGCACCTTGGGAATCAAGAGTAATGATTAGGAGAGGAATGTCGTGCTCTTGGCGCAGTTTTTCAGCTGCTTCGAATTCGCGGGATCCGGTTAAAAACTCCAGTTCGTCTAGATTTATTTTTACCAGATCGGCTGTAGAAAGAGTGTCGAGAATGGCTTTTTTGCAGACTTCCGGGCTTGGCCATAAGCCGATACGCACGTTTGGATCGTAAGAAATAATCAACTGGTTTTGTTTGGCCAATTCAATTGCTTTTAGGGTGGCTGCAGCCGATGGATTGCCAATCAGTGAAATTGAACCAAAGTGCAGGCACTTGGCAGCGGCGAACTGGGACTGGTTTAAGTCTTCAGGCTTAAAGCGGCTGTCGGCAACTGAAATTTTGGAAAATTCGGCTAACTTGCGATCCCCGGTCATAGTCGTCACCACATATGCCATGCGGGTTTGAGAATCGGGATCGACTACTGTGCCTGAAACATCTATGCCTTCTTCCTCAAGGATTGATTTCAACCATTGACCGAAAGCATCGGTGGATACCCGTCCAAGAAAGCCTGTGCTTATTCCCTGTCTGGCTAGACCGACAGCAACGTTTGCCGGTGCCCCGCCGGGAGCCTTAGTAAAAGACTGAGCTCGATCTAATTCAGCGCCTTGAGTCGTACAAACCCAATCAACCAAGATCTCGCCTAAGCACAAAACGTCGGCCATCTGTTTCCGCTCCGCAAAGTACAATCGCTGAATTATATCGTCGTGTTATGCTACTTACCCAGTTTGTAATGAGGTTTTATGTTGAAGGCGACTAATCCCTTGGACGAAGAAAAACTCTTAAATAAGATGGCTGAAATTGCCGGTGGTAAGGAAAAACTCTTTGAACAGCTTTTGTCTGCTGCCAAAGAAGCGATGACTAAAGCTTATGCTTCTTACTCAAAATTTAGAGTCGGTGCGGCACTGCTTACTGTCGACGGAAAAATATACAGCGGCTGTAATGTTGAAAATGCTTCATTGCCTGTCGGCGTCTGTGCTGAGGTTTGTGTGGGAGCTAAAGCAGTATCTGAAGGGTCACAAAAATTCTATGCCGTGGCGGTTTATTGTGAAAGATCCCACTCTGCTTGGCCTTGCGGTCGTTGCCGCCAGTTTCTAAGCGAATTCGGCGGGCAGAAATTAATTGTGGTTACAGAAGGCAAAAATGGCCAACTGCAAACTAAAACAATGGGCGAGCTTTTGCCCGAAATGTTTGGCCCGGGCGACATGACAGATATGTTAAATTCTCCTTGACATTGTCAAAAGTCGTGTTCTAATAAAGAGGCTTAGGAACTAAGCAAAGGTATGGCACCTTTTTGGAGTCCTCTAAGTGTCACGAACCCTAGAAGCACCGGCGGCAAGCAACGATAAAAGTCTGGATATTGCAGTCCAGTCTTTTGCTTTTGCCTTTTCGGATACGGCTGTTAAAACTCTTGGCGGTGAAAAAGCCTTTCGTGCTGAAAATAACACTCAGGCTGTTGAGGCTGGCCTTTTAGCTAAAGGCAAAAGTGATTCAACAGGAATTTCATTTGATGCTTTCAAGGCAGCAGATGCCAGTATGGACTCGATGATTGCCGGAAAAGGCAAATTGATGTCCGGAATAGTTATGGAGTCTAGCGCTAACAATAAAGCCCTGGGCTAACTAAAACAGAAAAAGCTTCAAAAGCGCTCCTTGCTGCAACGAGGGGCGCTTTTGTTATTGATTTAGAGCTTTCTCGACTAAGGGCTGCAACTGTTCGGCAGCCATAGCATGGCCTTTGCCCGAAAAATGGTATTTGATGAACAACGATTTGGGATCTTTGTTATAAATCACCTGCGGAGTTAAATCGACAAAACCGTAGTTCTCTTTTTCGGCCAGTTTTTTTAAAGAGTCAATTTGTACTGAGTACTGGCGTTCGTTTACGTTGTTCGGGAAGCAGGCAATGATTAGTTTGCTGTTTATGCTTTTGCAGCTGTCGCCGATCCGCTTAAAAATAGTCTCGGTGACCTGCCAGGGGTCTTGAATCGTATACGGAGCTTGCACTGCCCTAGTTTTATCGGCAAAGCCAGGCATTAGTCTTTTCAGAAGAGTATTGCGCAATTTGGAATAGAGCGGCTCATTTATAGTTAAAGTCAAATTTGTGTGGCTTATAACACCGTAAATGCAACTGTAACGGCGTAAAAAATCCATGACCGGATCAGCTTTGAACAGATCCTGGTTGTTTTTCATGATTGTGTCGTCTTGAGAAAACTCGCCCTTACTGTTGATATAAAAATATGGGCGGGGTTCGGCTTTCATTGTGCTGGGGTCGCGAATATTTTCAATATAGTCGCCCCGGTTGTACATAACTACTACTGCGTCCGGCTTATATTGAGCTATATCTTTTGTCAGTTGAATCATCTCCTGACCGTTAGAGTAGCTGGAGCAGCCGAAATTAATCACTTCAAACTGTTTACCGCTGGCACCATACTTACGGTTAAGAGCTGCCTCAAGTTGCGCCCCGTAGGTTTCGCTAAGGGACACTTGCATGCCTTCGGTAGCTGAATCACCTAAAAGCGCGATGCGCAAAGTATTAGCCGGTTTATTGATCGCTCTTTCTTGATCGCGAAGACCGCTTGAGCTTAGTTTTTCATCCGAATATCCTTCCAGACGCCAAACTATTTTTTTACCAGGGATGTGGCGGACGCCCAATACCGGGTCTGGTTCTAAAAACTCTTCTTGGCCGACGCCGGCAAAAGCAAAGAAAACTTCGATAGCAAAAACAAGAATTAAAGTCAAAGCAACCAATTCAAATAAAGAAAGCCACCACGAACGGTGCTTGCTCGGTTGTGTTTGACGCGAGGCGGTTGCTTCTTTATTCAATAGCTCTTGGGTTACCGGCATCATATCCTCAGAACTGGAAATAAATGAAAGGCGAAACGTCTTCTGGTGTGAAGCCCATAATTACCAGACCGAGGGCGACGCATACGGCTAAGCGTGCTGGCCAGGAATGACTCCAATAAGAAACCAGATTGTGCACAATCGGTACTGGCTGTTTAACCGAATGGTGAGCCAATCTTTCCAGAGCTAAAAAGATTGCATAACAAGTCAGTGAAACAGGCAAAGTGGAAACCATGAAAGCGTGTAGGACAGCGCTTGAAGGAGCCAGGGTGAACATACGGCTGATTACTTGTAAGGTGTGCGGAATACTGGTTGCGCGGAAAAGCACACAAGCAAAAATCAAGAAAGTGAAAGTAAAAACAACGCCGGACCAGTGCCAGAGAAAATGCGGTCGCAGGCGGCTTAACCATGGCGTTTTATTGACTAAATCAGACCAGTCTTTAGTGACCACCAGACCGGCGCCGTGAAACATGCCCCAGATTACATAGTGCCAATCGGCACCATGCCAAAGACCGCCCAAAGCCATGGTAATGAACAGATTACGCTTGAGCTTGAAATTGCTAACTCGCGAACCGCCCATGGGAATGAACAGATAATCGCGCAACCATGTGGAGAGCGAAATATGCCACCGTCGCCAAAATTCAGTCAAGCTGGCTGCTAAAAATGGCCAATTGAAGTTCTCCGGAAGTTTGTAACCGAGCAACAAAGCGCTGCCGCGTCCGATATCCGTATAGCCGGAGAAGTCTACATATATTTGAATCGTAAAGCCGACAGCAGCTAGCCAGGCGTCCACTGTGCCCATTTGCAATGGATTGTTGAAGCCGACAGCGACAACCCGCCCTAAGTTATCACCGAGGACCATTTTTTTGAACAGACCGATGAAAATTAGTCCCAATCCTTCGCGGAACAGTTTGAAATCAAACTTATGGTTAGCTTTCAGCTGGTCGTCGAAATCCTGAAAGCGCTTAATCGGTCCGGCAATTTGCGATGGGAAAAAAGCAGCAAAAAGAGCAAACCAGAAAAAGTTGGTCATTGGTTTGCTGCCACGATAAACATCAACCAAATAATGGATGAATTCAAAAGTAAAAAAGGAGATACCCAAAGGTAAAAGTATGTTCAATACCGGGCTTGAGTCCGGTATTGCCGCTGGAAAGCCGGTGTATGTTTTAGTGATGTGTAAAGCCGACCAAGCTGATTTCAGTAAAAAATCAGCATATTTGAAGAAGCATAAGCCGCCTAAGTTGAAAACTAAACTAGCTGTAAGAATGCCCTTTTTATTGTGCGGATATTTATCGATGGCGATGCCGAAAAAGAAATTAGCGGCGGTCAAGCCGAGAATCAGTAGCCCGTAAGTCGGCATCCAGTTCATATAAAAGACGTAGCTGGCTATAAGCAGCAAAATTCGTCGTCCAAGCGGTGGCAATGCCCAATGCAGAGCGACTACCAAAGGCAGAAAAAGCAGATAAGTGAAGCTGTTAAAGAGCACCAGGCTTGCCTTTCGCTAACAAAACCAGGCTGGATGATAGCATGACGGTCGCTTGTAAACCTGTGCCGGCTCACATAATTGCCTTGTTTCAGCACTTTAATACAGCTGCGCTAACTGTCCGGGAATAGGCTTCCATGGGGCAAACACTAATTGATTGGCAATTATGGCGAATTGTAAGATTGCCTCTCTCTTAAGATCTTCTATAAGGTGAGTTTATCTTCTGATCTTTGATCAAACAGGACTTTTATTCCCAACTAACCACCTGTAGCTAATACAACCTTTCTTGGTGTTCTTTGCCGAACAGCGATGCTTGCTGTCATAAACAAACACTCTGATTCCAGTGTCTCATTAACGGGAGTTCAATCATGAAAACGATTTTGCGAACGTTTGTTGCCATGGCGCTGATTGCTTTGATTACGGTCGTTATTGTGCGTGGACTCGACGCCACCCGCCGGATTGCAAAGTTTGGTTCGATCAACGCTTATTGCGTCCAGCTCAACGCGCCCGGCACGTCGGTTTACGATTGTTCTTGGGCGCGCAACGTTTATCACTGTTCTTGGCGCATGCTCGACGACAATTTCTTGCATCGCGATCGCATGGCTGATTGGCGTACCTGGGAGCATCGTTTTGACAACAAAATCACAAACGAAGCTGAGGCGGTGACGGCAATCATCGAAATGACCGGCTCGTTGAAGGAAGGGTACACGGCCTATTTGCCGCCGGAACACTTCACGTCGTCGGCGCCGGCCCAAGATGCTCCTAAGCCGGTCTTTGCCGTTTCGCGAATGCTTCCGAACAACATCGGCTATTTGCAAATTTACGGCTTCGGCGACACCGTTGCCGACGACGTGCAGATGGCTTTAGGACAGTTGGGTGAGGCTGAAGCTTTCGTTGTTGATTTACGCAACAACGGTGGTGGTTCTTTGCCTCAAGCTTTCCAGGTGTTCTCGATGATGGTCGATGAAGGGACTTTCGCTACCTTGCACGGCTATCAGGGTGGCGAAAAGTATGTCGATGCCCATATCGTTCGCGCTGACGGTCTGGAGAATGTGATTAACGGTGTTAGCTACCGTTCGGCTCGCCGAGCCAATTTGACCGGTAAAAAGCCGATGGTTTTACTGGTGAACGGTGGTACGGCTTCGGCGTCTGAAATGTTGATTGGTGGCTTGGTCGACAACAAGCGAGCGGAAAGTTACGGCAGCAAAACCTTCGGTAAAGGCATCGCTCAAATTACCATGGCTTTGCAGAACTGCGGTGCTTTGCGGATTACTTACACCAAGAATCATTTTCCGAGTGATCGTTGCATCGACTTGCTCGGATACGTGCCGGACAATGAAGTCGAGCCTGGACCCAACGGTGAGGATAACCAGTTGGCGGCAGCTGTAGCCAGCCTGTTGAAGCGGCTCTGACCGCTAAGTTGTTGATACCGCTATTTGATGTTTTTGACTGGTGGGAGCGGCAAGAGCAGAAGCCAAGCCTCTCTCACCAGTTTTTTTATCTGCGAATACTAATACTTATAGTATAAATTCAAAAAAGATGGTTATCCGTTTAGTACAGAAAGGTTGCTCAAATTTTCCGGATAGCTGGTCATAGTCTTACTATGACCATTATTGAACTTTGATCGTTCACTCCTGAGCAAAGTAACTCTGCACGAATCAGAATTCATGCTGGTTTAGTCCGATCAATACTACGTAAAGGATTTGGAACTCTTGTAACGGCCCTAGGCGCCGATGACAATTTATGGTCCACCTTAATAATCAATTTAATGCTGAAGCTCTCTATCTATCAGCATTCTGACATCCGCGAGAATATTTCAATAGACATAATTTTGTCATCGGCACCGAGGGCCATTTTGTATGGGTAAAGCGCAGCTTACGAGGAAATACATGTGGACTAATTTGTTCATCCTACCGCTTATAGTACAATTGAGCTTAAAAAATTAGCTCTTCGGCTGTACAAAGTAATTCTGCACTAATCGGAGAGCCATTTCAAAAAAATAAGAGACTCCGTTCAAAGTCTTGCTAAAGTCCCTAGGTGTCGAGGAAGAAATCCTGTCATTGCAAACTTTACATTTACAATCAGATTCAGCAGGGGAGCGCCTTTTCGCTTAGATTAGAATTTCAATTTGACAGTAAATCTTCCTCGACACCTAGGGACTTTATTGAAAGGGTTGTCGCTGAACTTAGATTGCTGATCGGTTTGTTTTCTAGTTAATACTATTTCTTGTGGTATATAAGAAGCAAAAAATTGGCTCCCCGGTTAGTGCAAAGTTGCTTTGCGCAGCCGGGGAGCCGTGACGAAAAATATAAAAACACTAGTTCGATTAAGTTCGTGCTCGTTTGTGGCAAGGTTGTCGCGGACGGGATTCTTCCTCACCGATTAAGGTGCGCCGCCGGCGTTTCAAGCTGTTGATCGCTCGTTCTTCAGCTTGCCGCCAGTCGACGGTTTCGAATACCTCAAAGCCGGTGTTTTGCGGCAAACCTACGGCTCTATCGAAAGCACCGGGTTCCAAAGGCAGATAAACAAAGTTAGTTACGGCCAGGCAGGCGCCGTCCGAGCGCAAGCTGTTGCCGATGAAGGCCGAAAGCTTAGGATCGATGTTCAGGTCTTTAATCACTTGAGCGACCAAAGCGGCTTTGTCGTCCCGTGAGGTGATGATCAACTCGTCAAAAATCTGGTTCAATCCGGCTTGGCGCACTTTGTATTTTTGCGCTTCGCGGTTGCCGATTGTGACGGCAAAAATCAGAAAGTTGTGATGAGCGCGGCCAAGAACCGGGGCGGCGTTTGGGAAAAGCTCTGGTTCGCGAAAGAAAGGCGCGCGTCCGATGTTCTCACAAATCTGGTGATCGAAGCGAACATCTTCGGCTTTGAAACGGCGTTTCTTCTTGGCGCGTAGCTTATCGTAAACTTCAATCAGGGAGCGCCCGTAACGGTCACGTTCAAAACCCACTTTTTCCGTATTGGTGTGTTCGACTTCGCGCAGCATCTCGAGCGCTTCTTTAGGTTCGAAACCGCGCAATTTCATGTAGCGCGCAAAAGTGGCGTTGGCCTCGTCGAAATAACGCTGGCAGACAAGAATAGTGCCGTCGACATCGACAAAAAGGGCTGCCGTTTTTCCGTCCGGTGCGCAAAAATTGCGATCGGCGGTGTGGCAGTTGCGGTTGTTGGTAGGGGACATTGCTTCGTTCCTTGCCTTGGTGCGGGACTGTGATGTAGTCGAAGAAGAAGCCGTCGCGTCTAGCACGCTGGTGGCTAGCGCATTGGTATTGTCGGTGGTGCGAGCACTCCCAGCGACATGCAGATTTTCAAGCCTTGTTCGGTGGTTAAAGTCGTTTCTCGGATGTAGCGTGATTCGACCATGAACACGTAACCGCTGGTCGGATTAGGCATGTGGGGAATGAACACCCAGTAATACCGCTCTCCGTTATCGGCCACTACTTCGTTGGTGACAAAGGCTATGGTTTGTAAGCCAGGCATCATCGGACCTTCAACCAGCACAACTTTTTGAAAACGTGATTGTCCCGGCTCAGCCAAAGCGTCAATTACTTTGCGTGCTGCCGAATAAACCGTATTCAAGCCTGGTATGGACATGAATAGAAAATCGATTAAGCGTAAGCCGGCTTTGCCGATTGCCCAAGAGCCGGCAAAGCCAATTAAAGCAAGCATTACCGCTGCCGTGAGCATGCTCAATCCGGGAATGTGGCCGTTGGCAAACGGTCCAAGCCAGTCGACAGGCACAAACCAACGGACGAATTGAGCCGTAATGCCGCCGAGCATATTTTCGCAAACTCCATAAAGGAGTTTGACTAAAAACACGCAGAGCCAAACCGGCGCAATGAACAATACGCCGCGAATTAAAAAATTGCGCATACTTTTGAAAAAACTTCGCTCGTTCGGTGCAGTCATAATTTTCTCGCAAGGTTGAGAGGGGGCTGCTAATGCAGCCCCCTCTTGTTGCTCTTCTAAGACTTTTTAGCGTAAAGGCTTTCGATTGCCTCGGCGAAGTGTTTGAGCACTTCTTCGGTGCGAATCTTCAATGTCGGCGTTAAATAGCCGTTAGCGACAAGAGCTTCCACCGGAAGAATGCGGAACTTTTTCAAGGTCTCCCAGCGCTCGAGTTGGGCGTTGGCTGTTTCAAAAGCTTTTTGCACGGCGGCGATGATTTCCGGTTGCTCGGACAAATAAACCATCGGGTCGACGCCTGAAGGGACAGGGCGTCCAAGCCGCTCGCGAGCCACTTGCTGGTTGAGAAAAATAAGACCGCTAAAAAACGGCTTACCATCTCCAACCGGCACTACGTACTGCACGATCGGATCGCTTTCAAAAGCCTTTTCTGCTTTTTCCGAAGCAAGAAATTTACCGCCGTCGCTTTTCAGCATGCGTTTCTTGCGCCCGGTAATATAGAGAAAGCCATCTTCGTCGACCCGTCCGAGATCGCCTGTTTTGAACCAACCATCCGGCGAAAACGCTTTTGCATTCTCTTCGGGCAATTCCCAGTAACCGAGGAAAATTAGCGAACCGCGCAGCCAAATTTCACCTTCACCCGGAGCCCTTCCCGGTTCGGGCGAAATGAAAACTTCCATCTCTGGGACCATCGGTCCTACTGAGCCGATTTTGTTGCATGTACGGCAACCGGCGGCACGAATCGGTCGATTGGTGCTGATACCGCCAGTGGTTTCAGTCAAACCATAGCCTTGTAGTAATTCCAAACCAATTTGGCGGAAAAATTGCAGCACATCGGCGGAGATCGGTGCACCACCGGAGAGCATTACTCGTAGTCGTCCACCGAGTTCGGCACGAATTGTTTTGAACACGAGCTTTTCGGCAAGCCAGTGTTGCATGCCGCTGTTCGGTACTTTCATCGCCCAGCGGATCAGGCAGCCTTTGATACCGCTAGTAGCGTTGAGGCGACTTTCGATTCGCTCTTTCATCTTGCGCCAGACAGCAGGAACGCCGAGGATCAAGGTCGGCCGGAAAATTTTCAGAGCGTCGCCGAGCTCATCAATTTTGCAGAAGCCGATAGGCACACCATGCCATACCGCCATAGCGATGCCGTCCACACGTTCGTAAATATGGGCGGCAGGCAAGAAGCTGATGTATACGTCAACAAGCGGGTCATGGCTGAACCCGTGTTTGGTTAGGGAGCGGCAAGCTGCAGCAATGTTGCCGTGACTGAGCACGACGCCCTTGGGTACCCCGGTTGAGCCTGACGTGTAGATGATCGTCGCTACGTCGTCTTGCGTAACACCGAGGAAAGGCGAATTGCTGGCTAAGGCAGCTTCGATTGTTTTTAGCTCTTCTTTTACCGGTGCCCAGTGCGCCGCGTATTCCAGACTGAGCGGATACTCTCTCAGGCTGGGGTGAGAGCAGAAACGCATGTGGAAAGTTTTGCGCGGATAATAACCGGTGGTCGGCTCAACTGCCGGTGCGATATCGTCGAAATGCACAGCTTTGGCGGCTGTTACTTTGCGCAGCTGCTCTTCTTCATTGGACAAAACAAGTTTTGCTTTTGCGTTGTTGACAATGAAGTTCACTTGATCCGCTGCTGAGTGCGGATAAATCGGCACTGTTACAGCGCCGAGACTTTGGATCGCCAGATCTGCCCACATCCATTCCGGACAATTCCAAGCGAGGATGGCAACGCGGTCCCCTTTGCTTATGCCTTCCTTGCGCAGATAAGCCATGATACTGGCAACGGCATAGCCGCTATGTTTCCAGTCGATAGCCGGCACTGCGATTTCGTTTTGGGATGAGCCGCCATTGGACTTCATCTTGAGCAAAATGGCGGTATTTTCGGAAGATTGAAAAACGTGGGACCAGAATCGACCAATCAAAATGTCATGTTGAGTGCTCATGTTTGAATCTCCGCTGTGCGTGAATCCAAGTGGATTTGCCAGCCTAAGAAGCGTGGCTGTATCAGTACTTCACAACCGGACAAGTTGTCCGAGCTAAATAATCAAGAAAGCAGTGACAGTGGACTTCTTGTTTAGGTTGTGTGAAATGAAATAAGTAAGAGTGTCGAAAGCCTATTTCTTAGAGGATCTCAAAATCAAGGAGAAACCGGCTTGCCAGGAAGAGCGCAAGTGATTTGAGGAGCTAGCAAAACCTGGTTAACTGTGACGCTTTTTGGAGCGGCGTAGAAAAGCTCGACTGACAACCAGGTGCTACGCGGTTTGTTCACGCCTCTTGGCTTGGTTTTAGTATTGTATTTGGTGCTGAGCAATATTGAATGTCGCTTCCGATTTCCCATATAACGGCAGCAAACAGGGCTTTTCAAGATAAAGGTCAAAAGTTTGAAAATATTTGGTTGTAATGATGATTCGGCTAGTGCAATTGTTGCGCCGTAATTGTTGAAGAAAAGTTTCAGAAAAAGAGCCCTTAGTACCATTGCGACTGTAGGTCCCAGGTTAATAACATGCGGCTGCTTAAGTGAACATTTTGCTTTTTAAGTTGGTAAACCAAACCTTTCTGATTTCAACCTGACACCTCATTACTTGCTCGTTTTCGGGCTTTTGAACTTTGCACTATGCGACCTCGTTGGCCGCTGGTGTTTCGTTCGCGTTAATTCGCTCTTGGCGAATAGGATGCTGACTATGTCAACGATCCAGGGGACCGTTGCTACGAACCATTCACTGCGAAATCTTGACAATAAGCATTTGCTCTGCGGCAGCGGTGGCTCACGAGCAATCCTCGGTAGTGCCGGTGCCATCTTGGCTCTTTCCAAAGCTGGGCATAATGATTGGCGCTCGATGGGTGGCGTAAGCGGTGGTTCGATTCCCAGTTTGTTTATTGCTGCTGGTTGGCCGGCAGGCAAAATGGTTAAGTTGGCAGTCGACATCGATTTTGCCAGCTTGCTCAGTCGCCGCACCAACATTTTTATGACCTTCCTTGCTTTCTTGCTCAAGGAACGTCTGGCCCAAACTCGTCCGCGCCGCGCGGTTATGGGATCTGAAAAGCTGGGCGATTTTATCGACAAGCTGGTCACGGCTTGGCCCGAAAAGTATTGGACTATGGCTGTTGCCGGTAAAACTCAAGTGATTTTTACCAGCAAGGGAGTTTTCCAA
This sequence comes from Candidatus Obscuribacterales bacterium, assembly GCA_019750335.1. Classification (GTDB taxonomy): domain Bacteria; phylum Cyanobacteriota; class Vampirovibrionia; order Obscuribacterales; family Obscuribacteraceae; genus JAIEPM01. The sequence continues at coordinate 709,619 of JAIEOQ010000008.1, read as the reverse complement.
TATTTGGAAGATGGCACGGTCCGTCAGGTTTCGGCTCATCCGGCTCCGCTCGGTTTGGCTATTCGTGCCAGTTGTGCTGTGCCGGGCATTATTGAGCCGGCGCAATATAACGGGGTCTATCTCTTCGACGGCGCCCTCAGCAATGACGGACAATGCCCGATTGGCGTGGTGGTTAATCACTTTAAGTCGCAAGCCAATGAAGTTGTCGCTTGCGACGTTGGTGACCGTGAAGCTGGCTATTGGTCGCGCTTTGTCAATAATTTCTGGCGAGTTTTCTGCGGCAACCATTGTGTTTGGCCGAAGGATGAAAAAACGCCGACGCTCTGGCAAGCTGAAGGCAGCATGGTGATTACGCCGGCGGTCAATCAGTTTCCTTCGCTGCAGTTCACCCTCACGGCTGAGCAGAAGTGGGGTGCGGTGATTGCCGGCTATGTCGCTGCTTTGACGGAGTTGAAGACGGCTGGCTTGCTTGATGAAGCTCGGTTTGCCGAACTCTCGGCGCCGACGGTCAACATCAGCGCTTTTCAGGCTATCTGTGAGACTTAATCAGAAGAGAAGGCATCCCAGGCACAAGATGTCTTCTCTTTTTCAAATTATCTACGATATGATATGGTAAAACAATTGCAAAAAAAGAGGGTCTGGGAGTTCTTAGCTCCAAGACCCTCGCGGTTTGTAAATCACAAGTCGCCGATTAGTGCGACTTGTTCAGACTTTTCTTCATGCCGGCAAAGGCGCAGATGGCCATGGCTTGAGCCCAAGCCAAAGACTCATTGGCGTCCGAAACCCAGTCGTTGGATACCGGGTCGACGATGTAGGCTTCGGGCAGGTGCCAACGATCGTTTACCTGAGCCAGAGTACGGTTGAAGTGGAAAACCTGAGCGTCGAAATGTTCCTTTTTGCCAGTGCGCTGGTACATTTCGCCCATGATGTAAGAGATCATCGGCGAGACGTGGCTCCACTGCGCTGAAGGAACTCCCGGCCGATTGACTCGACCATCCCAGATGTCCCCGGGGTATCGGCTGAAGCCGATATGACCCATGAGATCGTTCTCCAGGTTGCTGATCAAGGTGAGAGTCATGTTGTCGTCGAGGAGCGGGCGACCGGACAGAGCCGAAAGGAACATGGCATTGACGATAGCGACATCTGAACGCCGCACTTCATTCTTGTCCGAACGAATGAATTCGTTGGGCAGAATTTCGCGGAGCTTCGTTTCGCAATGTTCGATCAATTCGCGGACACCCTTCTCGGTAACGCAGAATTTGCGCCCGTCAGCATGGTACTGCAAGTTTTTGCCGTGAGTGTTCAAGAACGTGGCTTGCTCGCGCAAGCTTGCCAGCACAACACCGATGGAGGAGGCGTGTTCGGCGTTCTTGTCTTCCCAGGCGCCAAGCTCCCAGTCGACCCAGACGCAAATCTTCCAGAAATAATGGTGCATCAAAGCCGGTACAGAGTTGAACTGTGCTTCTTTGCTGCACTCATCCCAGTTGAGCAAACCACGATTCAGACCGTAGAATTGCAGGTAGTTGATTGCGCCGAGAGCGTCATTCTGAGCGTGACCCCAGGGATCAACCACCTCGAACAAACCGGCAGCGTTATAGCGGATATTCGGACGAGCGCCGAAGTCATAGCCGGACTTGCGGTCGGCAATGATGTCCAAAAATCGCGACTGGTAACGGTGGTGGTGAATCAGGCTGGCGTCCAAACCCCGCTTCCAAGCACCGGCTTCGACTTTAAGTCCGCAGCCAAGTTTCGGATCGAGTTCGGCTTCCAGTTCACCGATTGCTTGGAAGATCGAGTCGCGGTCCCACATATTGATCAAGAGACCGTCGAGACCGGCTTCCAAACAAAAAAGGTCGAGGGGCGTAACAGCGGAAGCGCCGCCGTTTGAGTAGCGGATCAGGCGCAAAGTGTTGTGGCGAGCCAGAGCACTGCGCACGGTTTCCAAAGAGGTCGCGTCGTAGGCGTCCTTGGCAAGCCTTTTCATGCGGGCATTCTGGAATGCCATTTTTGAAACAGTGGTTCTCATAATACAAATCCTTTCTGGACCAAATCCGACTTTCGGAATTGGTCGTTCAAATGGGATCCGGCATACGCGAACACCGCCAGGAGCAAGCAGAAGCCGCTCCGTGCTGCGTAGACGACGGATAGTGTGAATGTTGGTCAGGCAGTCACTCACAGGCGAGTACTGCAAATCAAAACCTTTGACAGGCTAGAAAAACTTTGGGTTCAGTTGCGGCAAAGGCGGGCTAACTTCTCATCCAAAAAACAAAAGGGAATAGGAACTCAACGTATATTTTTCTTTTGCTCTCAGTCAACGTCTATAACCATGAAATATTCTTGCTCTTGAAGGATATTTTCAGTTGAGAGAAGCCTTTTGGGATTTTGATTTAGTCCTAAAGAAGGTCTCTGCCAGTTTTTTGACATTTTGCAAGGGTAGCGCTAGCCCTTGAATATGGGTGCTTTATATGGCTCTTATATCCCTTGTTGATTTGATTGAGCATGCTGCGCTAACTGTTACGAGATCAGAATCAGATCAGTTACTTAAAAGACCTATAGTTATTTAAAAGCACGCCGGGGCGGATTTTAGTTGCTTAGGGCTAGAAGGTTATTGTCCTAAAGCTGGTCGCCTTGGCTGATTTTCACCTTATAAACTCTCTAAAAACACCTTGGCAGCCTTGCTTGTTTGGGGTGGTCTTGGCTACGGTCATTCTGTATTCGTTTTTTTACGCCAATTAGGACAGCAAAGCCAGCATAGTTCACTGATTTCGCATAAAACACTTTCGACACCCCGTGTTATGAGGCTTCATGTTTTTTACCGCTTCTAGTTTCAAATAACCAAAGGTGCTTCGGAGCTTAACTCCGCTGACACCGGCAGTTAAGTTCACAAGGAACCTCCTTATGTTCTCCCAAATCTTTCGCTGGGGGGCGGACTTTATTGTTCGCCCTAAAGTTCGGCTGGCCGCCGAATTCCCCCTCAGCTTGAATAAGCTGGGCTGGGCTTATATCGTCTCATTTCTGTTGTTTTTGCTCGGCAGCTTTATTGTGCCGGGGGTCTTTCTCGGTTTGGTCTGGTTGTTGGCTAAGGTGGATTATCGTATCGCTTTGCCCATCTTCCGGCTGATTGCCGATGAAGAAGGTCGTCTTTACCAGCATGTGAATATGACTATTGTTGTTGCCAGCTTTCTTTGCGGCTTCGGTTTGCAGGTGAAATACCTCAGCCGCAAGCTTCTTGCTAAAGATCAAAGCTGGCGCAGCATTTTGTCTCTCAATGCTGACACCCTGCGCGGGAGTTGGTGCGGTGCTACCTTTTGGGCGGTACTCTGGCGCGCTCTTGGAGCGTTTGCCTTAATCAAAGCCCTGGAAATGGCTGTTCTCTTGGTTTTGCCGCCTCCGGTTCAACCGACGGCAGAGCTGGCTAAAACGCTCTTCGGTGGTAGCTTGCTTGCCTTCGGCTTGCTGGCTGCTATCGGTGCGCCGGTGTTTGAGGAGATTGTTTATCGCGGTTTCTTCCTGAACTCGCTACGCTCCAGCCTTCGTGCTTCTTGGAGTCCGACTCTAGCCGATCTTGGCGCTGTGTTGTTCAGTGCCGCAGTCTTTTCCGTAGCTCATTTTCAATTTAATCCGACGACGCTTCTTTTGCTCTTCCTTCACGGTTGCGTGCTCGGTGAGCTGTACCGGCGTAGCGGCAGTCTTTACTGCCCGATGCTGGTACACGCCATGAACAACGGTTTGTCAGTGATTCTGCTGGCTTGGGGAATGGGCTAGCAGGGCAAATTATTCGGCGACCCGACCGTAGTCGTCGCTGAAGCGTTTAATGTCCTCTTCGGCGAATGAATCACCGACCTGGACTTCGATAATCTCTACCGGCTCGTCACCAACACAGGCGAGCCGGTGACGGGTACCGCGGCGGACGAAGACATACTCTCCGTAGCCGTATTCAAGTTGTTGATCGTCAAGAGTAACCAAAGCTCTACCGCGAATGATTACCCAATGTTCGTCGCGGTGTTCGTGACTTTGCAAGCTCAGGCGCTCACCTGGTTTGACCAAAAGCCGCTTAACCTTGGTGCGTTCGCTGTCTTCAAGAATAAAGAAGCTGCCCCACGGCCTGTCGGTTCTGTTCGATTCATCAACCATTTGTCAGTAGCTCCGCGGTATTCGGAGAAGATCCTACCACCGCGGATGGATTGATTTGTTGTGGAAACTCTTACCTTCATGTGATTTCATTGGAGCTGTTATGAAGAATCAAAGAAAGCTGACCAAGAAGCAATTTCGCGCCCTGCCGAAGATCATCACTCATGATCACCTCGATTGTTCGGTGCGACCGCAAACTTTGCTTGAGCTCTGGGAAGCAGTCGGCTTCGAGCAGGCGCGCCTGGCTTTTCCGGAAGAGATCGTCGCGGCCTGGAAGGCTGCCGGTAAGAGCCGTCGCAAGCGCTTCTCGACCGGTCAGGTGTATCAAAAGCACATCGCCAAACACGCTTCGGCGTCGCTCAAGAACTATGTCGAAGCCATCGTCTGGCACGTGCTGCCGGTAATGCAAACGGCCGACAACATCTACCGCATCACCAAAGAGCGGATCAAGGATGCTGTCGCCGATGGTGTCGTCGCCATGAAGCTGCGTTTCGCTCCGCAGTTGCATACGCAAAACGGTTTGAGTTTGGAACAGGTGATGGACGCCGTCGTCAAGGCGGTGGACGAAGCGTCGATTCCGGTCAAGCTGATTGTTTGTGCGCTTCGCCACGAGAACGCCGACATGGCTCAGAAGCTTGCCGATCTGGCGATCCAGTACAAAGAGCATGTTTGCAACTTTGACTTGGCTGCCGACGAACATGCCAATTCGGGCATTCTTGCCTGGTGGCTGCCGGCGGCCATGCGTGTTCGACAATTCGGCATCGAACCGACGGTCCACCTTTGGGAGACCGAAGAACCGACCGCCGAAGATGTGCGCTTGCTCGAAGAGTACGGCATCATCGAGCTCGGTCACGGCTTCCGCGGTGACAAGCAAGGCAAGCGTATCTGCACCATCTGCATCACGAGCAACGTGGTTACCGGTCAGGTGGCAAGCTTTGCCGAGCACAACGCCGACGAACTGTTCGAGCGTAACGTGCTCATGACCGTCGACATCGACGGCACTTTGTTCACCCTGACCGATATGACCCACGAGTACTGGCTGTATCAGCGGCATTTCGGCTGGACCCTGGCTCATTTCGGCAAGTGCAATCTGGTCGCTCTCGGGCAGATTCCGCTTTCGAAACGTAAGAGTGACGAGATTCGCCGCCGTTTGCGCACCGCTTACGGCGTCTAGTTTTAACTATTCAAAAAGGCGGAAGGGAGTGTCTGGCAACAGCCTCCCTTCCGCCTTTAAGTCTTTTGCAAGGAGGGCGTTCCTATGGGAAAGTCCAATCTGAAAATGGTTTTGGTTGTGCGCAAAGATTTAAAAGTGCACAAAGGCAAGATCGGTTCGCAAATCGGTCATGCCGTTCAGGAAATCATCATAGACCGTTCCGGTGAAAAGCCGAAGCTGCGCGATGAACAGTGGCTCTATGACTGGCTTGCCGACGAGTATCCGAAAATCACGGTGAGCGTCAACAGCGAAGCCGAGCTTTTGGCGGTGTTCGAGCAAGCTAAAGCCGCGGGGCTCAATGCGCATCTGGTGCAGGACTTGGGGCACACCGAGTTCAAAGGTATGCTCACCTATACGGTGGTGTCCATCGGTCCGGCACCGGCTGAGCTTGTCGATCCGATTACCGGAAAGTTGCCTTTGTACTGAGTTCTTTCTCAAACTGTGTTCGTAACGGCTGCCAAGCCAAGAACGAGTTTCTTATGTTGCGCTTCATCCTCTGCCTCTTTGTTTGTGCGTTTCTCGTGTCTGCTGATACGGCGACTGCTGCTCCGCGTGGTGGGGGCGACAGTCGCCCCTGGAAGACCGAGGAAACCCGTCTTGCCGATGGCTCGCGTGAAGTCCGTACCTTTCGTGGTAAAGACCTGGCAGAGCTTAAGATTTACGGAGTGGACGGCTCTTACCGCAAAAGTCAGAACTACGACACCAATATTCCTGGTAAATCGGATCTCTATCTTGAAGAGACCTGGGACGAGCAAGCTCAGGTTCGTACTAAGACTTGGTATGAAAAAGCCAGTGGGCGACAAAGCGAGCGACGCACCTATAAGCAAGGTGTTGTTGAAGTATTGCGTTTGGCGCCAAATGGCTCACGACATCAGCTGACTTGGGCAACCGTTGGTGGTAGCGTCAAGCCGGGCGCGTATGTCGGTGAGGGAAAGTTGACCGAAGTCCGCACCTGGGATACGGATGGGCAGCCGCTTTGCATATTAACGCTGGCTGGCGATGGTGAAACCATCGCTAAGGTCGAACCTCTGCAAGAAGGGCGTTCTCAGGACGTCCAAGCGGGAAAAAGTATTCATTACTATTTTGCCGACGGTGGTCTCTTTGATCTTGAGTTTTCGCCGTTCCCTTGGTGGGTGCGCCTGATTTTTTGGACTTTCGTCGCCTGTGTAGTCGTGTTTTTGTGCTGGCTTATTAAGCAGACCCGAGAAATACGATAACCCACAACAATCAAAAGAGGAATCCCATGAGCGCTTCTCAAGCTCTCTTGAATGCGCGTCGTGCTTTGTATGCCATTACCGGCGGTAGCTACGACAGCAACGACGTTGCTGCTGCTCGTCTGACTACGGCGCAACGTACCGAATATTTCCGTTCGGCAGCGTTTCGCGATTGGGTCGCTGCCGAAAAAGCTGAGGGTCGCGAGGTTTTCTGGCTGCGCGATGTCGATAAGACTCAAGCCGCCGGCGATGTTTTCACCTTCTTCTACCACTGGTGTTGTCGTCACAATGCTTTCACCGCCGAAGGCGTGAAGGCGATCAAGAAAGCGCTCACGGCCAAGCGGCGCAAGATTCCGGCTTTGCGCCGGGTGTCGGGTATGCAGCCCATGGACGTGGTCGCTCTCTGGCTGCGTAAAGAAGCCGGTCACGATGGTATCAGCTTGCTCGAGCTCTGGTCCAATTATTATTGGCCGGCCCAGGTCGGCTGGCGGCGGGATGAGAAGAAAGCTCACCTCGCAGCTTTTGCGCCGGAATACGCAAGGCGCATTTATCCGGGGGTGCCGGAAGAGAATCGCACTCTGGAAGAAGCCGGCGTTCATGTGGTCATCGTTTCCAATGGCGACCAGGAATTGGCTGTGGCGGCGGCGCCTTATCTCGGGATCAAGCCCGAAAACGTCGTTGGTGCTACTTTGCGTTACGGTACGGACGGCAAGGCGACCGGCGTCCCGCACTCTTACGAAGTTTTCGGCGAAGAATGGGGGACGCGTCCGCAACCGGGCAAAGCTCTCAACTTCCATTTTTGGGTGCACAGCAATCGGGCGCGTTTCGGTTGGGACTTCATCGTGGACGACAATATCGTCATCGCCGGCCGCGATGGTGACTCGGCTTCTGCCGACGGCGGCATGATGATTCACTGCCCGAAGGCAGCCATCGGTAACTTCATGATCGACACCCCGGGCGAACCGGATCGTCTGGCGGCGCTCCAGAAGCTGGCGGCTAAGTACGGCTGGAACCGCGGTCAGTTCATTACCCTGAAGCAGCTCGCTTCGGAGTTGGGTGCTAAGCCCTAAGAAAGGATAATTTGTGGACAAGCTAATAGTCTGGCGTGGTGACGAAGCTTTAGCCGTCATGCATATGCAGCCGAAGCCGGTTTTGTCCGTTTGGCAAAAGCTGCAGGACGATGCGGAACTCGGCGCCAAGTTGCAAGTTTTTTCCGTCAGTCCCGATAAGCTTGGCGATGAGCGTGTTACCAACTTGACGTTACGCGCGATTGTCGACAAGGTCGTGATCGGCATCCGTTTTTCGTTTACTTTGGGGGCCGATTTGCAGGCGGCGCTCAGCCCGCGGAATAATCACGGTAAGCCGCTGCAAACCAAGCAGCATTTGCCGGTGGTAAACCGATTCGCTCGGGCGCTTATTGACGAAGATTGCTGGTGTGTTTATTTCCAAAGCGGCGGGAAGAGCGAACGCGGCAGCCAACTGACCTTGGTGCGCGGTCGTGCTTCGCAAACGCCTGATGAGCCTTTCGGAATCAAGCTTTCGTTTGATACCGGTACGTGGTTGGCCGGCTATCCGGGTGATTTTCACCCGTAATTAGGCTCAGAACGATTGTGTCTTAAACAAAAAGGTGGTTGGCTTTAACTCCAGCTGCCTTTTTGTTTTCTGTTAACAACTATTATTTATAGTATGAATCAATAAAAAGCTGAACCCTAGGACTGGGGCGGGGCGGATTATATATTAGTGTCTGCGGGTATGATACTCAGGTCGAGGTAGGTTGATTATTAATGCCCACACCGGATCGCGGCATAAACGACACTTTTGAAGATAAAACTGCGACGCGGCCTGAATCTTTTGCAGCCGGGCAAAAGTTGTCCTATGACGGGCAAGATTTTGGACGGTCAAGAGATGTACAAATTCCGCAAGCGGTTTATGCGCCGGCACAAGGCTTAGCTACAGCTCAATACCCCCTGGGCTTGCAATGGATTTATGAAAATCGCGACAGCCTGCCTGCCGACGAAATTCGTTATTTAACCGAACGAGCTTTTGTTCATGAAGGACATAAAAACAAGGCTTATTATCCGAAAGCGGCTTCGGCTGTTGAGATTGCTTTGCGAGAAGATGCTCAGGAGCAAACGAGTAAATCGTTTATCAATAGTGTCATTCGGATCGCGGAAGGCACCAATGATAGTGGCAATTTCTTGGCTTCACTATTGCAAGCGGAAAAAAACAGAGAGCAAGCAACCGGCGATCCGCTGCAGCAAGCTGCTGTTTCCAGGCGTGTTGCCTTACTGTCTGTCGCCTTTGCCGAAAACAAGCTTGACGAAGGAGTACAGCCCTACGGCGGTCCGCATACAGTGAAAATCGGCAAAGATATGGATGTTGGTGATTATGCGCGGCCGGCTTTGCTTGCGGCTATCGATCATACACAAAAAATGCTTGAATTTGCTGCGCGCAATGAAGACAAAGCGGCTAATGGTGTCAGCATTGATGAAACCATGATTCGACAAATAAGAACAGTGCGTGATTATATTACCGACCGGCTTGATTCTGTTTCTGGAGTGCACAAAATTCAAGGACCCAACTGTGCTTTTGAACAAGCTACTCAAGCAGTTGAAAGAAATGAAGCTGGCATGCGAGATTTGGCTACAGTACTTGAGCAACGTGCTGAGCAAACCGCGGACGATCCGCCAAAAAAAGCCAAGTTATTTAGAGATGCGGCTTTGTGTTATCTTGCTTTTGCCGGACACTATGCGGCTAATCCACAGCAAAGTGATATAAGCAGAGCCAAGGCGATGCTCGGTCGCGGCGAGGTTTTGCTTTCTGCTGCACAGAAAGCTGATACAAGCTCCGGTCAAGGTGATACGAGACAGCTCCGCACCATTGCCGCAGAGCTGTCTCGTAAATTCAAATAGTTGTTAAAACCGGTTATAGAATTTCAAGCGGCACGCAAATATCAAATTCACTTTCTTCGCTGTCAAGCTTGAAACGCTTGTCATAAATCTCGAAATCCGGACCGTTCACATGCTTGTAATCTTTGATGTTCTGCGGTATCCAGGTGCCCCAGATATAACGCAAAGTGTGAGGCAGCTTTTCCAAAGATCCTTTGTGTGTAAACACGGCATATTTCGCTTTTGGTATCGTACACGATACCATGCCTTTCGGTAGTTTATCCACTTCTTTTATCGGAACGCCGGCAATATAAACGAACGTTTTGCCTGTTTCCAGGGGAATTTGAGGATGTGATGCCATGCATACACCAAAAGAAAGCTCGGAACAATTCTGTTCGCTAACTAGTTCGTGCTTTCTTTCAAGAAATTTTTGCCACAAAAGACCAATCTCGTTAACATTCTCTTTCTCTTCGGAATAGCTGCCGCCAAGCCCGACAACGAGCCATGGACCCTTTTCTTCAAAACGAGGGGTTAGAGTAACTCCTTCTTGCAAGTGTTTGATCATTTCTGGTTTTAACCTCACTTTGTGGTGCACCGAAAGCGGTCTTGTGCCTTTGCGATAAGCTCCCGGACTTAATTTGAATACTTTCTTGAAAGCTCTTGTAAAGGCTTCCTGGGATTCGAATCCGGACATAAGAGCTAGATCTAAAATTGCTCTATCACTTGTTCTAAGCAGTGTAGCTGCTTCCGAAATCCGTCTTTTGCGAATATATGCGGCAACCGATTCACCGAGCATTCCTTGAAAAATACGGTGAAAATGATATTCGGAAAATCCGATATGTTCGGCAACAGAGCTTGTCGAAATTGGCTCAAGTAGCCGATCTTCGATAAAATCAATTGCTGCCGTCAGTCGTTCTTCGTAGTTGGTCATCTGTTGGTTGAGTTTAAGCGGAGAATTCTCAAGAGTTTTGATATTTTTTGCGGAGTTACCTTAGTAGTCGCTCAGATCCGGCTGCGGATCGCCATTTATCAGGATGTTCGGAGTAAAATGCTGAACATGTCAGACTCTTTATATTGTAGGACCAAGCAATGAGCACAACAATCTCAGATGTCATCTGGCGTCCAAGCGGCGAATATCTTAATTGTCGCGTTGTCGATTTCATGAATAAGAACAAGATCGACAATTGGCAAGAGCTGGTAAAGCGCTCGGCTGACGACATCGATTGGTTCTGGAAAGCGGCTCTTGATTATTGCGGGATGGTCTGGCACAAACCCTACAGCAAATTAATGGACCAATCAGGCGGCTTTGCCTGGACTAAATGGTTTATCGACGGCGAAATGAACATCGTCAGCAACTGTCTTGACTATCATCTGGATCCCACTATCAAAGCTTTTCCTAATCGTCCGAAAGTTTCAGCCGACCATACGGCGATTATTTGGGAAGGTGAAGACGGGATTTGCGAAAAATGGTCTTACGGCAAGTTGCATGATGTTTCCAGCCGTCTGGCTTCAGCTCTTGTAAAAATGGGCATCAAGTCGGGAGATGCGGTCGGGATTTATATGCCGATGGTGCCGGAAGTTGTTGCCGTACTTTTTGCCTGTTTGAAAATTGGTGCTGTAATAGTGCCTGTCTTCAGCGGTTTTGGCGGTCAGGCTCTGCAGGCACGCATGGCCGATTCGGACGCCAAAATTCTATTCACCGCTGATGGTGGCATGCGCCGCGGCAAAAAAATGGCGATCAAGCCTGATGCTGATGAAGCGGCCGCTGGTTTGCCTGGTCTCAAACATGTAGTGGTGCTCGATCGTTTTGGTATGGCTTCCGAATGGAAAGAAGGACGCGATCTGCGCTGGAGCGATGTGCTGGAAACAGGCGATGCTGATTTGCCGACACAAGCTTTGCCAGCGGAGCATCCATCGATGTATTTGTATACATCCGGTACCACAGGTAAACCGAAAGGAACTGTGCATACTCATGCAGGGGCTTTGGCATCCATCGCTCGGGAGCTTGGTTTTGCTTTTGACGTCAAAGCGGAAGATGTATTCTTCTGGTTTACCGATATTGGTTGGATGATGGGCCCTTGGGAGATGATTGGCGTCACCTTTTGGGGTGGCACCATGGTTATTGCCGAGGGTGCGCCTAACTTTCCGGAAGCTGACCGTGTTTGGAAAATAATTGAGCGGCATAAAGTAAGCACTTTAGGTATAAGCCCGACGGCAATTCGGGTTTTGCGCGCCTCAGGCGATGAATGGGTAGACAAATATCCGATGGAAAGCTTGCGTCTTTTAGGTTCAACCGGTGAACCCTGGGATTTAGATAGTTACATGTGGTTTTTCAATAAAGTCGGTAAAACTCGCAGCCCGATAATCAATATCTCTGGCGGTACTGAATTGGTCGGCTGTTTGCTCCAGCCCTTGCCGATTATGCCGCTTAAGCCTTGCACTTTAGGTGGACCTGGCTTAGGCATGGCTGTCGATGTGGTTGACGAAGAAGGAAAGAGCATACGTGACGGCATCGGTCATTTGATCTGTCGCAAGCCCTCGCCTTCGATGACCAAAGGTTTTCTCAAAGATCCTGAGCGTTATATCGAAACATATTTCAGCCGTTTCCCAGAAATTTGGTACCACGGTGATTGGGCTAAAGTCGATGAAGATGGCTGTTGGTTCTTGTTCGGACGCTCGGACGACACAATAAAAATTGCCGGTAAACGTTTAGGACCCGGTGAAGTTGAATCGATTTTAGTCGAACATGCAAACGTAGCTGAGGCTGCTGCCATCGGTGTTCCTCATGCGGTCAAAGGTGAAGGGCTTGTCTGTTTTGCTGTCTTACTGCCAGGCAAAGAAGGCAGTTCTGCTCTGGAAAAAGAGCTGAAAGATTTGATCGGTCACAAAATGGGTCATCCGTTAAAACCTGAAGCAGTGCACTTTGTATCAGCGTTACCTAAAACGCGTTCAGGCAAAATTGTGCGCGGTACAATCAGGCGCAAATATCTGGGCGAAGATCCGGGCGATCTCTCATCTGTAGATAACAAAGAAGCGCTTGATCTGATTCCGGTAGCAACTCCGGCAAAGTGAAAAACTCTTTCGCACAGATCGTGCTATAGCTAGTTGCGGCCCTCGCTGTCGATGACAAAATTGTGTCGAACTAAATGATTTGTTTGAGCTTGGAATTGGCTTAAATAGAGGCTTTTGGCGTCAAGATATATTGTTAATGGTGACCATAAATTGTCATCGGCACCGAGGGCCGTTTATGGAGAGTACTCTGAAGTCAGCTAGAGAAACAGGGCGTGGTTTATTTGGTTGCTTTCCTTTTTGTTTTATAAACTATATGCAATAGTTAATAAAACAAAAAGGAAAGGGCGCCGGACTGGTGGGATCCGATACCCTTTCTCTTTTGCTTCTAGCTATAGAGCCGGTTTAAAAGTGCTTGCCGATGAGTTTGATACTCAGCCAACCAGCGCTTAATAAGCTTGGCTGCTACAGCTTGACGCATGTTGCTGACCCCGTCGCGACTTTTAGTCTTGTAGGGCGCATCTTCTTTTGGCAAGCTATTCAACTCTTCTTTAGCAATACGAGCTGAACGGGGCAGAATTTCGACACCAATACTGTATTGCACAATTTTGTAGCCGAACCCTTCTCCGTCGTACTCGTATACGTTCAAACCGCAGCTTGTGCCGCGGGCGCGAAAATCAATCCACTCTCCCGTTTTTAGTCGACCCTCCATCTGCACCGGGTGTCCCCCTGAGGGACCGTGCCCTTCGCTAAAGATGTCCAAGTTTTTCAACGTCTGGTGAAGGTCTTTGGTTAGGGATTTAGTCATAGTCATTCCTTCGGTTTCGTATTGCTTTGGAGTAAAGGAGCGCTGGCCTGCACCACCAATACAAGCCAGGTTGCTCCTGCCGAACCGGGTTCAGGCGAAAGACGCGTGAACTAGGGGTCGGACACTCTCCAAACAGACTCTGCCAAGAGGAATTACTGAGTGAACATGATGTTATGCGGTTGACCCGTCTCAATAATGCAGAAAGACCATTGTTTCAATCACAGCGGCGCCGACGCATAAGATGGCGGACATTATAATGAATTCGGCTCGCATATATGGCAAAGGCGGGAGTTGAGAACCGTCTACTCCGGGTTCTTTGCGAAATAACGCGTACCATATGCGACGTTGTTCCGCGTTGGATAGAATAAGCGTCGCTACAATCATGGTCGCGGGGCAGGCGTACAAGCAGGTTGGCCAGACGGCAACCCACCCAATCACTATGCTGAGTACGGGCGAATACAAATTGCCCAGCGCCGCTCCTAATCGGGGCAGAATTAACCCGCTCAGCAAACCGAAAGAGATACCAACAGCGGCGACACATAAAAACAGACCTAACTCACGACAGAAAAGTTTCATTGCTTTGCTTTCTAGAACTGACCAAACCAGAGGAAGCGCCGAACAACGTGTTAAGCGCTTCCCTTGTTTGGTATGGCTTATTTGCGCATGCTGCTTACATAGCCTGGTGCGTCCGGTGGGCAGTAAACTTTGCGCCCGGTTCTGAAATCACGACTGCTGCTTAATTGACGTATGTCAGGTAGAAGCAGATCGTTGAAATCAGCACAGGCATCAACCAAACGATTGACATGACTACGTAAGCGGCGATTGGCACGTTTTTTGCAACGAGCATTGCTGGATTTAGGTCTAGCGATGCCGAAGAAAGGAACGTGCCGAATAGAACGACTCATGGTCGCGGCCTCCATTGGCGCGCGACGCTCTGTTAGGCTGACCATCAGCCTAATTCAGGCGCCGAGCTACCTACAGGAAGCCCGAGCAGTATCGGCTCGGCATAGGTCCTCCTCTGGTTATTTGTTGGTTGTTTTCTCTTTCAGTACGACAAGCGATGCTTTGGCATACTCTTCCAGCTTCATCGCTTCCGTCGCTTTCTCACCGCTCTGCACTCGGGCAGCAAGAGCGGTGTCACCGAGACGAACCACGGGAATGATGACAAAAAGATCTTCACCGAAGTGAGCGTATACATCGGAAACCGGCTTCACAAGCTTGGCGATCTCTTCTTTGTCGGTGATCGTCAGGCGGACGTGATCGACCTGATTCATTGCCGCAAGAGTCATATTCACAACGTACAGCTGAGCCGAAACCTCCTCCAGTAGCGGAGCAATAGTCTGCTGGATTTCAATCACGGTTTCGGCATATTTGTTGCCGATGGCCGTAGTTTGATCGCTGTCGTCTTTGACCTTCGCGTATTGATCTTCCAGCGACTGCAAGCTCGCTACAAGGGTTGAGAGCTTGCCTTTGACCGCGACGGCTTCGGCGGTGTTCAGGGAGGCAACAAGCTTGTCGCATTGTTCCGACAAAATTGCTTTGAGGGACGGGTAGTCTTTGAACTGTTCGCCGGTTTGGCTGGTCGAATTGCTGCTGCTGCGGGAAAGAAGAAAGGCAATGCCGACGAGAATCGCGACCACGACAAGAACATGTTTGGTCTGCATGAATCGTTCCTTCAGTTTGCGGTGATGGATTGACTGAATCAATAGTTACGTAACGCGTCACATGGTGATGAACCGAGTTCTGTTTTAAGGCTGAGCAGCTAAGCGATGATAACAACCGGGAGCGAGTTCAAGCACCGGTAACACACGGGCGCCGTGATTGTATTCACGTAGCCGTGTGGCAACGAGATCCAACTCATCGATTCCGGTTTTGCCAGGCACTGTCAATTTGGGTAAATCGCTGCAATACCTGAGGTCCAGTTTCTTGATGCTGCTGCCGTCTTGCACGGTCACATCAGTTACGCCGGAGTAACTGAGATTAGCTTCCTGGATGCCGTGCGGTAGCTCCAGCCTTTTCAAGCTGGTACAGAAGAACACGCTTAAGTTGCGGACCGAGCTTGGTACTTTCAAGCTCTGCAATTTGTTGCTGTCCAGTTTGAGAACCTCGACGCCTTCGGGAACTTCTAGGCTTTTGATTTCGGGGCAGCCTTCGATCTGCACGTGGCGAGAGCCCGGACGGAGTGTTATTTCGGTCAAGCGATGGCAGGAGTAAACCTCCAGGTGCGGCACCACGCCTGCCAGGACGAGGCGCTTCAGCCCGTGAGATTTTTTCAAGTCCGTGGTCACGTCTCTCACAGTCAAATGAACGACGCTGTCCGGAACGATCAGCTCTTCAATCAGGTTGTTATAGGAAACGTACAAAGTTTCCACACCTTGCGGCACTTTGAGCTCACGCAGCTTTTTAAAACCGCCGATTTTGAGGGTTTTTACCGTAGGCGGCACAATAATGCTGTCCACGTCAACACTGCTCAAATCGAGCGTCGCAAGATTGCTGTCGACGGGCAGATTAAGTTCGGTCAAGTTGTTTCCGCCGCTCACTTCCAGGCTGACAAGGCTCTTGGGTACCGTCAGCTTGGCCAGTTGCCGGCAGTCGTAGAGCTTGGCGTTGATCACACCTTCCGGCAGTGTAAGCTCGGTCAAGCTCACGCCTTCAAGAGTGATGTTAGTGACTTCGCTGGTTAAAACAAGCTGGGTCAGATTATTTGCCCGGCTTATTTTGACGGTGTGGATACCTGCCGGCACCGTCAATTCTGTCAGTTCCGGCCACTGCCGGATCAGGAGAACACCCGGCTCGTGGACCGCCAATTCAACGGTGGCAACCAAGGTTACTTTAGATATTTGGCTCATGATCTGTGCTTCGCTTCTGAATGGTAGATGGTGAAGAACAACCCAGTCTTAACTCAACTGTTATGGTCAGTGTTCGGTGGTGAAAACGACGGTGCCGTCGAGCTGATCGCCAGGGTCGAATTGAACGACCTGGCAAACTTGCGACGAGAAGAAATAAGCGAACAAGACTGCCGCTGCTTTAGCCGGTTCCAGTTGCTGGAATTCGTGGGCTATGGAAGCGACCGACGTCCATTCGCTCGGTGTCACTAAGTATTGCGGCTCCGAAGTCGTAAAACGCATACGGACACGGTAGCAGCTGCCCTCCGGCAGAGGCAACGCTTTTTCTTCGAAAGTGAAACGCACCTCGGTATAGCTGCTTTCGGCAGCTTCCGGCGCGTCATTTTCGCAAAGAAAGAGGTGTCCGACGCCGCGTTCGGCAAGTCTGAGTGCGGGGCGCACTTCGTTCAAGTGACGATAAACAGCAGCGATGCCGAGGGGAAGAGTTAGGTCGGGTGCCGTTTTCGATTTCCGAAAAGAACGGCCGCTCAAGACACGTGCTCGGATTTCTTGATTCGTTCCGGCACTATGAACCAAACTTGCTACGTTGCCTTCAACCTGTTGCAGTTGGAAGCCGAACGATTGCAAAAGTTCAATGTAATCTTGCATGATTTTTTGTCTTTCTGTTGACTCTAGATAGAGACGACGAATCCAAAACTGCTTACTGCTGGTTTAGAGCAAAGAGCCCAGACCTTCAAGGTGGAAACGAGCATGATTGAGCTTTTGCAAAGCTCGTCCCGGATAAAACGGATGCTCGGCGATCGCTGCCTTAGCCGCGGCAAAGTCTCGTTGAGCCAGCCCGAGGCACCAGCGCGCGCGTTCGCTGTGTTCACGAGTGAGTTCGGTTTGCAGGGCAACGGCAAAAGTCACGCTGCCCTGTTGGAACTCGTCGATCAAGTCGTAGTGTTTGAGCTGGTCGGCCAAGCCGGGGACAAAAGTCATCACGCCGACGCCCATGGTTGCGCTTACGGACATGACTCCCAAGTAGACCCAGGGGTCGAATGCCACAGAGGAAATAGCCAAGCCGAAAAAGGCAATAACAGCGCCGACGGTGGCGACGAGCAAATGAATTTTGGTGCTGAATTTCATGGTAGGTGCTCCGCGTTTGCTTGAGTTTAGTTAGAGGAGAAAAGCAAGGCGCATATCGTGCTTGAAATCACGAGCTAGCGAAAAAGCGAGATAGCCAACCACTGCCGTCCAATCTGCGCAGAGAAACCAGAGCAGCGGCTGGACCGGCATGAGCAAATAAGCCACGCTCAAGAGTTGCAAAATCATCAGTGCGGCTCTGAGCTTGTGGCTTTGGTTGAAAGGTTGGATGAAATGCAGAGCGATGCTGGCGAAAAGCATGGTGATTCCCAAGCTCACGCCGATAGCGCTGAAATAAGTCGCTCCCATGCAGAAGGCAAGCACGGTGCCCATGTTGCAGAGGAAGTAGGAAGAACAGTGATTGCGGCGCAGGACGAATTCCACAGCGCAGCAAATGAAAAGCATGACACAGCAAAGAATGAAAAGATCCATTACTCTTCCTTTCCGGCTGACGGTTCGATTGGTGCTTCGGTCGGTGCCGATGCCGTAGGCATTTGCCGGGGTTTTCGAAAACAGGCGAACAAATAGAGAAGAGCAAGCAAGACGATTGAAGCCAGAAGACCGCTAATAACCAGGGTTAGCAGCTCCCAGATCAATCCGGGAAACAGGATGTTGGCGATGGTAAATGTGAAGGCGCAGCAGCCGACGCCGATCATCGCTGCAAGACACCAGAAGCAAAACAAAGCAAACTTGCCGGCTTCGTCTTTGTTCTCGCCAAGAATGGCCAGTCCAAGCATAGCTAAAAGAATCTACATTGGTTTTACTCTCCCTTTTTCTTCTTGCTTTTGACGAGGCTGTGCAGAGCGACAAGTTGTAACCAAGCTTTTTCCGGCAAGGAGTAAAAGCCTTCCAGTCGGTAACTGATGTCCTCGACCACTTCTTCGAGCTTGCCCGCGTTGTGGGTGAAAGAAAGCCCGATTGAACAGACAAAATAAACAACTCCGAAAACACCGACGCCGACAAACGGGTACCAACTCAAAGCATAGAGATAGCCGCCGCTTGCCGATTGATAAGCAAAAGTGATGCCGCAAAAAAGCGGCACCAAAATTTGCTCTAAAGTGCCGAAGATGATGCCGTCGGCTTTGTAAGGGAAGTAAGCGTCATCGACGCGTACATGCGACGTTTCCATCTTAAACACGACAAAGGAAGCCACCGCCCATGCGATAGCCAGCACAAGACCGATTAATAACCAGTTCATGGGGATGTCTCCGAAAAGAAGGCTTGTTTTAGTCTGTCTTCGGGTCCTCAGGCGCTACGCCTAAGCCCATAACGCCGTACAAATGCGATTCGTCATTGTTGATCGAGCGGCGATTCTTCCGTCGCCGGATTACCCAAGCACAAATGATGCCAGCCAGAGTAAGAAACATGATTGACCTCACAGGGATCTCCTTGCCGGTTTACGATTTAAGTATTCGGCGATTAAGAAAGGCAGGCTTACGATTGTGGCTACGGTGAGCACCAGGCCTGTTTGTCCGCCTAAGCCGATGGCCTTACCGATTCTGTCTCGTAACATATGCAGGACATGGTCAAACCGGCACAAATAAGTCCAGAGGAGCCAAGGTAACAAAGTGACGTTGAGAAGCCAGCCGGCGGCAAAAAAGTAGCGCTGTTTATTCCAATAAAAACTACCGAATCGGTTACCGAAGAATGTGTGTACGTCGTAGCCGTCGGGGATGGTGATTCTCGTGAGAAGCGGCGACCAGAACCAAGTGAAGGCCAGCGGTTCCAGAAAGTTCTCGCCAGTGAGAATCAGGCAAGCGGTAATCCAGATATGCACAAAGGCGCAGATACCGCCGTGCTTGCGCATGAATTCAAACACTGCGTCAATTGCGTTCTTCGCTTTGAGCGACAGATTCATGAGAGTTGCTCCATGAATAAAATTGGTTTGTGCGTTGACAGACGACACTAAAGGCAGCTTTCTGCCGGTAAATAACGTTTCAATCGTGGAGCTGTGGCGCTGGCGGTTTTTTTTTGTGTCCTATAAAGAAAAAGAGAGATATAAGCACCGTAATGAATAGACGATCTAAAAAACATAAGTACTAATAGACAAGTATTTTATGTTTACTCTTTGTATGCGTAATTTCATCACTTATCTGTTTTTCATAAACCTAGCGGAACTTGCATAATCCGGAACAAACATCAACGACCTCCGTCGCCACCTCCGACAAATTGTTTGAGGAGATCGACATGAATAAATCCGCTTTTACAAAAGTACTGGCTCTAGCTGCTCTTTTTGGCATGCTAGCACCAGCTGCTATGGCTGATCGCCATTACCGTTATCACTATAACCGTGGCTATCATAATGGCTATTTCAATCAAGATTGGAATAACAAAAGAAATTACTTGAGAAGCAATATGTACAGATTTAACAACGTACGTAATTTCAATAACAGGCTTAGTGTTCGACAACAAATTGAACTCAACAATATGTTGAGAACCCAATACGGCGCTTATCAGGGAAATAACTGGAACGGGACAGCCACTTGGAATAATTATTCCGATCCACGTTTTCTGGATTATATGCGCACACAAAATCCGTCTTTGTTGTCCAATATCATGTACTACTTAGGCAGATAAGTCCTAATTACTCTTAACCCTGGGCATATGATTGTGGTAACGCAATCGTACCGGCTTAGGAATAATCGGATTGGATGATCTCGACAATTTGAATACGGTTCCGGCAAGCTATCTTGCTGCCGGGACCGTTTTTGAGAATTTTGAGATTATCAGTCGCATTGGTGCTGGTGCCAGCTCTGATGTGTATAAAGCAAAACATCTAAGCTTGGATAAAGATGTTGCTTTGAAGATTCTTAAACAAGAGCTTTTAGCTGATGAAGGGCTTTTGCGTCGTTTTAAAAACGAAGCTTTGATTTTAAGCAAGCTCACTCATGAAAATATAATTTCGGTACTTTCTTATGGTATCGGCAGTGATGGCAAACGCCCCTATCTTGTTATGGAGCTTATAGAGGGACAGACTCTTGAAGAATGGCTGTTACAAGGGAAAAGTTTCAATTTCGAGCAGATCCGTTCGATCATTCTTCAGTTGATAAGCGGATTGGAGTACGCTCATTCAAAAGGCTTAGTTCATCGTGATTTGAAACCGGGCAACATTATGATGTTGCCGGTTGAAGATGACGAATTCAAGCTTAAAATTCTTGATTTTGGTATCGCTAAAATTTTAGATCAAGTGCAGTCGCAGCAAGCAACTCAGACTGGCTTGATGTTAGGCAGTCCGGCTTATATGAGCCCTGAACAATGCTCAGGAAGCGGAGCAGATCATAGAGCTGATATTTATTCTTTGACTAGCATTCTTTACGAACTGCTTTTTGGTAGGGCGCTTTATCAAGGCGATAATCCATTAGACATCATGTATCGTAAAGTGCGTGAAAAACCTAATTTATTTAACGATTCTGCTGAAATAAGAAGTATCGGACCGAAGATGAAAGCCTTACTGCAAACTGGTTTAGCCCAGCTACCTGCGGAGCGTACTCAATCTTTCTCGCAATTTAAGCATGACTTTCTTGAAGCGATGAAGGTTTTGCAGCAAAAGCACGGTGTAACCGGTTCTTTAGTGAGCATAAATGTTAGCAAATCCTGGGTTCCATTTTTTCTTCGCGGCTGGCTCCCTTGGGCTATTTGTTTTGTTCTTATATTTTTGGTCGGCATTTATTCTCTTGTCGAAAGCCGTAAAAAGTATATTTCGCAACTGCAAAAAGAATCAATAAAAACCGGTAGCAGTGGCTTAAAATCACACTTTCAGGGATATGATGCCACGAGAAGGAAGGCCAAAGAAAAAGCGTGGCAGGGCGCTCATGCTGACGCTTTGCCACTCTTTATGCAGGCTTTGGCTATTTTGAATAATAATCCGCAAAAAGATTATCCGGAAATTTGTTTGACTATGGTTGAAGTGGCTGAAGCCAAAATGAACGTGGGCCAGCTTGAAGAAGCGCGTCAAATTCTGAATACGGCGTTGCAAATCGCTAAGCGCGAGAAGCTAGTTGAAGATATTCAAGCCGCTATCATAGATAGGCAAGGTGAGGTTGAAAATCGAGATTTTAACTACGATAAAGCAATTGAGCTGAAAAAGAAAGCTTTGGATTTGCGCATAAAAACTCAGGGTGAAAGCAGCAAAGATATCGCCAATACGTACCGGGATCTGGCATATATTGCTGAACAGAAAAAAGATTATCAAGCTGCTGCAACATACGCAAGACAAGGCTATGGCGTAGCTTCGCAAGTCGACGATCTGGCTGGAATCGTTTGGTCTGCCAGAAATTTGGCTGAATCTTTATACCATTTACAGCGATACGATGAAAGAAATAAGTTGCTGAAAGAAATGGATGGAAATTTGGCGCAAGTCGATACGCACAATGTTCTCCATTGGGCTGAGTGTTTGAAGTGGTGGGGAGAATATTATGTCGATTGCCGGCCTGATCCGGCGAGGGCGGAACCGATTATTTTGCGGGCATTGCAAGCTCTCGGTGAAAATCGCTTGCCTGAATACGAAATAACGCGCTGCGCGTGTTATATTGATCTGTTAAAAATCGCGGCAAAGAAAAAAGATAGAAAAGCCGCTCTACAATTCGCTGTAAAAGCCAGTGAAAGCGCTAAGCTTGGTAAAGATCGGGAGCGGATTGCTTTGGTTGACAACACTATCGCTTCCGTCACTCATCAGGCGTTTCCTGACCTGTCCGTTGTTTATTTTGAGAAGGCGATACCGATTTTAGAAACCGGCATAAAGCGTGATTACTTTTTTCTCGGGCAAACTTTTTTTCAATGCAGCCTTGCCTATAAGGCTTTAGGAAAACAAGCTAAAGCAAAAGAAATGTTGATTAAGGCCGAGGATTGTTGCCGCAAAAAAGGCTGGAGTGGAATCCCTCCGGATTGGTTTCCGCAGTAATAGTCCGACTAGTGTTTGAGTTGTAGTTTTGAAAAAACAAATTCAAGAAAAGAAGCTTGTCTTTGCGCATCACGGTCATTCAAAGCAATGATTATTTGCTCCGGGCTGCATAACTTATGTTCGACTAGAATTAAGCCGAGAGGGCGTTCTGTACGCACATGTTCGAGCAATGGTTCTTCTAGATCCAGCTCTGAAAGCACTCTTTGTTTTATCAAAACTTCGCCGAGACGATCGTTGTTTGCTTGGTGGTTTTGTTCGCGCCATGCTGCTTGAATTTCCAAAGCTATTTCTACGTCTTTTATCGTACAAGCTCCTAAAGCAACCAGAATGGCGCCGAGAGGCTGTCTGCCGATGCTTTGTAGTTTGATTGCTTGATCAATTTTTGTCGGTTGAACTTTGCCGCAATGAATAAGAATTGAGCCAAGCTTTTCTACGCCTGATTTATGGGTGTCGCGCATTTCACGTTGTAGCTGAATGATATTCTCGATATCTTCGGCACCACACAAACCCATTGTCACCAGCAATTCACCGAGAACCTGCCGCCCGCGTTCTTGTATGCGCAAAGCTTCTTCCAAATTGGTTCTTGAGATTGAATCTGTTTTGAGCAAATAATTTCCTAAATTTACTTCGTCGACTTCGGATTGAAAGTCGGAGCCGTAAACTTGAGAATATGAGTTAATATCACTTTGGCTGCAAGCACCCATTGAAACTAGAATCTTTCCTAATGGCTGTCTTGCTACCTTTTGCTGGCGCAAAGCAATTTCCAAATCTTCTTCGGAAATTACTCCCTGTCTAATTAGCAGGTTGCCAATCAAGGCGATTTCGGAGTTACCCAGATAAGTGACTTCAGCTTGGATGCTCAGGCAGCGTTCGATATCTTCCTGAGAGCAAGCACCCATAGCCGTTAAAATTTGTCCGATTGCTTGATTGCCTTCGCGTTTGATTTTCAGTGCATACTCCAGATGTGTTCTGGTGATGCAGCCTAAACTGTTTAAAATTTCGCCGGTTAATTCCCATTCTTTGCGGTGCACTATAAATCTTGAATGAGGGGGATCAATGTTGGCTGTGTGTCTGATGTCCAAACAATGGGCTAGCAAGCTCTCCCAGGGGCAAATGTGGCTGTGGATAAGAGCGGCTCCGATTGTGCCATGTTTACTGCGTAACTCGGCTAATTTATCAAAACCACTTTTCGATACGATGCCGCTTTCCAGAGCCCTAAGCAGAACATAACGTTCATCGGCGCTGATTAAGTTAGCAAAAGGTGAATCGGCAAGCGGATCTTGCTGTAATAATCCGGCTTCGATTTTTTGCGGCATTGTTTCTTTAGGTACAGCCAATGGCACCGCCACAAATTTTGCATCAGCAAACTGCTTGCGCTCGCTTAAAAGCTCAAGTGGTACACAAGGTAGGCGATTATGCAAAGGAAAGGCTGTGCGCGGATTGATGTTAGTTAACGACCCATCCGGCAGCTCGTTAAAATAGCCGTTTGGATTTACTAAATAGCGGTCGTTTCTCTTGGTCTTAAAGGACAACCAAGAGTTGTTTGTACGACACCAAATGCGTAGAAAACACAGCGGTACTAAATCGCTCATTTGTTGAAAATAAAAAAGACACCCCATATTTATCTACCCCTAAGCCTCAAGGTGTAACCTAGGCTAGGTTGTTATTGCGAGCTACGCTAGCGACCGACCCCGCTATAACCCTGGGGGGATTACTAATAAGCTCTAGCTCTATATGCTTCTGCTTTTAAAACATTTTGTTGTTCATAAAAACAACTTTCTTTAGGGTGAGCTTATCGTCTCTTTCTCATTTAAAACTAAAGGCAACTAAGCACCAGGCATATTGCAAGCACTTGAATTAGGCACGCAGCTAACAGATAAGCATCTGTCCGTAGGAACTTGTTTTGAACTGTCTCGACCACATACGAAAGGCAGGTTTGTCATGGTTAAGCACACGAACTTTCGGCGGTCACGCCGTGGCGGTGCGGAAGTGGAGTTCAGCAGCTACGCTCAAAGCCCGGTCGACGCCTTGGCGTCTCTGTGCTTGAGCGAGCTGGGCTATGGCGGGCAGGTAACCCTGCTCACCCCGACAAAAATCGAGGTGCAGACCCAGATCACGAGCTACATCGACCGCACAGTCTTTGAAGGCAGCGTCGAAGACATGCAGATGCTGGTGCAAGCAGCAACGGCAGCGGCGTTTATGCTGGCAAAGCATCGCGACAAGTTGGTGGAAGGTGCGGCCCAAGCCCTGGAGCAGATGCCAGAGACTTGCCGCGGGGTGGCTTTGGTGGTCACCAACGTGGCGCCGCTCTTCCTCGGCTTCGTGCCGGCGCTCTCCGGCTTGCTCTCGGCAGCCGCTGTTACGGCAGTCGAAGATCTGGACTATGTGCGCGAAAAACGGCTGAATCTCAGCGAGGTGATGGCGGCTGTGCGTTTGAAGCTCGAAGGTCTGAGCTTCAGCGATGCCCTGGTGCAAATCCAGTCGGCAGGCGGGCAGGGGCTGAGCAACGAACAGCTCGGCGTTTGCAGCCGGCTTGCCACTCAGCACGGTAAACCGTATGCAGAGCTTCTGGAGGCGGCATTGGCAGCGGTGACCAACAAACTGGCCCTTGAGGAAGTGCCGGAGCTTTTGGCCATGGCAGCTGCCGAAAAGAAGACGGTAAGTGAAATAGCACAGCTTCTGGGCGCTGCTTAGCGCCCGGAAGCACTGAATTCTGTTTTTTGTTTGTTTTTCATCAGCCGGCATTGCCGGCGTTTCTAATGCGAAGGAAATCATGTATGAGCGATCGTGAATTAGCTCGCCAGTTTCGTAAAGCAGCTTTGGACAAGGGTTTACTTTACGGCAGCTGGATCAAGGAGTGCGGAGACAGCAATTCGGGGCATCGGTTCAATCTCGCCGCCGGTGAGATCACGGCGCGGCCTGAGGAGTTCCGCGTGCGCGACTTGGTGCTTCTCGCTTTCGAACTGGCTCCTGCCGGTTGGGACGGCGAGCATCTGGCTTTGCTCGGTTTGGTCGCCGACCGTGAAGATATCGCCGCTTTTGAAGCCGGGCGTTTGCGGCGTCTGTCCTGGCGCTGTGCCGAGGAGACTGATCAGGATATGAGCTTGCGCGATTGGCTTGCGGGGCACGGGTACGTTTTCGCCTTCGGCGGTCGTTACAGCTATACGCCGCGGCACATGAGCTTGGCGGAGATGGTTTGCGAACTGGCTTTGCTCTACGGTAAGCTTGCCGGTGTCACAGCGTTGGACAACGAATTGAGTGAGCTGGATCCAACCGCCGGTCCGGAGCGGCTGGTTTTGGTGCCTCTAGCGGATCTGCCGCCTGGGTTTGTTGTCCCGCGTGAGCCGATGTCGAGCGTAGAGCGAGAATTTGCCGAAGAGTCGTCTGTTGCCAGGGGAGGGCAGCTGGTTTTGGTGCGCATAGATCATCAGCCCGAATTCGCAGCGACTCCTTCGCTAAGTGGGGTTAATCGTGAGCTTCTAGAGGAGATGGATCCCCGTCTTGTTGAGTTGACGGAGCGTTTTCGACGTGGCCCTGTAACGAGCATCCCGCCGGGCACATATCAAGTTTACGAGTTGGAGCACGGACTGACAGCTTCTCCCGTTCAGACCGTGGAGTATATCGGTCAGTCTGGCACTCCTCCTCAAGCTGTCGCTCCGCAGGGTAGTTTAGACGAAGCTTTTTGGGGCGGAGTTGGTTCGAAGCTGGATGAGAATGGTCCGAAGCTCCCGGTATTCTCCAAGTTTTCTCAGTTGCCCGGGAAAGAATCTCTACCCACTCGGCTTCGCTTGCTGATCAGCGGTACCGGTGTTCCTGAAGTTCGTCTGGCTGATGAAAATTAGTTTGACGAGTGCTCTTGTTCGCTGTTGTGTTCGGAATAATTCTTATTCACCAGTCGGGCTAATCGCCCGAGGAGATAACTATGTCGACGTCTGCTCCTGCTGCGCCGGTGGCGCCTGTTGTTTCGCTGTACGGTCGCGGAATTCCGGCTGCGCCGGCTGATGTGTCGCGGCTTCTGACCGAAGCGCACATCATCATCTGGCAAGATGATCAACCGCGCTTCAAGCGGGCGGTTTATGTGTTGCGCGAGGCGGTTCGGCTGATTATCGCCGCCCCTCACACTCCGCAGGTGCTCCTGCTTGTCTGTTACAAGAAGCTGGCCAAGATCGCCCGCATCGAGGGCAACTATTCGCTGGCCAACCAGCGCTTGGATGAAGCGCTCAAGGTTGCGGTGATGTACTGCGGCCAAGGGCACGTGCAGACTCTGCGCTTGCTCGAAAAGAAAGCACAGGTCTGCGACACCGCGCATGCCTGGCGTCCGGCTCCGGACCGCTCGCTCATTCCGGCCAACGAGCGCAAGCATGACGAGCTGGTCGAGGCGGTGAAAGCGGTGTACGCTCAACCGCTGCATGATGCCGACCTGCCGGCCCATCCGGGTACGGTAACTCTGATGCGAGCGGACATGAGTTTCGCCTTAGAGCGTTACGAAGAAGCGCTCGAGCTTTACAATCAAGCCGGTCGTGAGTTGCGTGCCGACGATTCCAATCGCGAACGTTTGAAAGAACGCCGGCAGAAGTGCGTTTACGAGTGCAGCTAGTTTGTTTGTTGCAACTGCTCATTCCCAATTGAACTGAACCATAGAGGGAGACCGGCTTAAACACCGGTCTCCCTCTTCACCGGGAGAATTATTGTGAGCCTTCAAGCTTATTGTTTGCGACATCATGGTATCGGTGAAGCCGGCAACCAAGGTACCGGACTTACGGTGGTTGTGGCGTCGCGCGAAAGCATCGCCCGCCAACTTGTGTGGGATTATTTGACCGCTAAGCCCGGCGGCAACACTCAGTGCCAGAGTCCGGCTCTGTTCGAGTGCGAGCTGCTCGAAGATACGGAGTTGAGCGGACTGCCGGTGGCTCTCACTGAAGCCGGCGTCATTGCTGAATATTATTATCGCCCTGATGGAGAAGAGCAGGAGTGCGCCATCGTTTACGTCAAAGATGCGGATAAGCTCGCCGACGAGCTCTTTTG
Source organism: Candidatus Obscuribacterales bacterium (assembly GCA_019750335.1). Classification (GTDB taxonomy): domain Bacteria; phylum Cyanobacteriota; class Vampirovibrionia; order Obscuribacterales; family Obscuribacteraceae; genus JAIEPM01. The sequence continues at coordinate 682,460 of JAIEOQ010000008.1, read as the reverse complement.
CTTGCAAGAACCGCAAAACGAGGGGCGCGGTATCTCTTGCGTGCGTACTTTGTGCGAGTTCATGCGGCGCGGCAAGCTGAGTGAGGCTCGAGCCGTTGCCACCAACGAAAGCGACAAGATCAGCAGCTATCCGGCGATCGTCGAGGCTCTCAAACGGGTCGGCTTCTGGCGAGAATCGCTCTTCTGCGCTGAGCTCTAAGCGTTTTTGCATCCATCGTTACGACATCTAAGAAATTTGGTTGAAAGGACGTTATGATCGTACCGTCTTCGACTCGGGTCATTTTGTTCGATTTGTGGATGACCCTCATCTACTCTTTGAACAAAGACCCTGTCTTAAGTTTGCAGGAATTTTTCGGCTACAAGACCGACGTCAAAAAACGACGAAACGAGCTTGATCCGGACTTCCTGACTGCTTGTCTTACCACCAACATCTCTTGCCCGGGAGAGTTTCTGGCGTGCATCGCCTTGCGCTTTGGTTTGGATCCTCGTGGGCTGGAGCCGTTCTTCCTTGAACTCTTGCGCAAAGAAAGTGGTGGCGTTCAGAAATACGAAGGAACCGATACGGTGCTCGCGACTCTCAAAAGTCGCGGATTCCGTTTGGGTTTGGTTTCCAATCTCTGGCCTTTTCCGGTTAAACGCGTTTTCGATGAGTTGAATCTCGGCATTCATTTCGAGCAGCGGATTTACTCATTTGAGGTTGGCGCCAGCAAGCCGGACAAGCGTATTTACGAAGCGGCTTGCCGTCAGTTCGACGTGTCGCCTGATCAATGTTTGTTCGTTGGCGATAGTTTAGCCAACGATGTTTGCGCGCCGCTGGCTTTCGGTATGCCGGCGGTGTTGGTTAATCGTAGTGGCTCACCGGCTGCCGGTTTGCCTGCCGGCGCTTATGAAATTACTTCTTTGCAGGAGCTGCTTGAGCAAGAATAAGCGCCGATATAAACCTGTAATTGTTTCGATTCGCATCGCACCCCGGAGAGTTACACCTTGAGTTTCGACCTGAAAATCGTCACGGCTAATGAAGACGGCATCGTCAATAGCGAAAGTCTTCAAGTCGTTTCCTACTCTGCTGCTGCTGCTGCGCTTCTCAATCGTGCTGCACCTTACGCTCTGACGGGCTACGGTGCTGTGGCTACCAAATCTTACGAATGGGAAGTTTGGAAGCGTAAGCCTGGGTCTGAATCCATATCGGAATTTTTCCGCTTTTACATTGCTGACGCAAACGGACAACCGCTCGATCAAGTTGCTTTGAAGCCGCACCAGCTTACCGAGGCGCGTGCCGCTCTCGACCTGCAAGTCAAAGGCTTGAAGCAGCTTGTGCCTTATGGCGGCGCGTCGTTCGATGCGGCCATGAGCGGTTTGTGTCAGCGTTGCGATAAGCTTGTGCGCCTTGTCCTGCAAGAGCGAAATCCTGAGACTGCAGCCCGGCTCTCCGACGGGGAGTCCCTGTTTGAGCAAGCTCTGGTTGCTTTTGAAGAGGTGGAATCCGCAATTGCTGTGCCCGCTGCTATCTGCAATCTGGTGGAACGACAGCGCGCCGCTCTGTCGCTTCAAGCAAGCACGATTATCGCTCTGGCGAAACGTTATTTCTTGGAGCAAACCGGCGTTTGTTACTAGTTCAAATTTCTCAATTCAGGAAACCTTGATTATGAAAATCCGTAATGCGCTGACCATTGCCGTGAACGACGTCATTTCGGGCAAAGGTCTGGAATTTGGCTACGGACGGAAAAACCGTCATGGCAACGAGCCGGTTCGTGTCGGCTTACACAGTCAATACGTCGGCGGCGATGATGACAGCAAAGTTGATGCTTCGGATCCAACCCGCACGACGGCGTTGTTTCTCGTGCAAGAAGTGAAGCATGACGGCAAAACCACGGTGACGGCCATTCGGCTGGACGACAATTTCGATCATTGCTACGGCAGTGAAATCGTCGAATTCGAAATGGGCAGCGATCCGGCTTGTAGCGTTGTCGAAGTCGAGCGGCGTGGCGCTGCGAAGACGGCGGCTACGATCACAGAAGGCGACGTCATCCAATCCGGGCGTTTCAGCGAAGCGAAAATGCTCAAGCACCAGCAAGATCCGGCGAGATTGCCGACACGTCTGGATCGGTTCGTCGTTCTTTCGCTGAGCAAACAAGGTGGCGGACAAAGCGGGCATCGCAGCACCGACGTTTATCCGGACGGACTGTATGTGAAAGCCGTCCGCTTGAACAGCGACAATACCTATACACAGCAAAGTGATCGAGTTGAATTCTACATATCCGGCTCCTTCATTCGGGAAGTACTGGTCAACGCTGTTTGGAGCGCCGGCACCGTTCAGGAATCCCTGACTAAGGTCAAGATTGCCGCCTGAGCCTTGAATCACTGGACCGCAAACCATTAACAGCAGAAGGGCTGCCGAGAGCTTGTTGGCAGCCCTTCTGTGTGGGAGATCAAGAAATGAATTACGCAACTGTATTGAAAGAGATCTTCGGTGTTCTCTTTGGGACATTGCTTTTGTTTGTTCTGTTGGCTGATTCCAACCCGGCTGTCGCCATCGCTGTTCTTGTTACAGGCTTGATCATCGTGTCGATTACCGCCTGCTCTCTGCCGGAAAACAAGCCGGCTTTCGAGCGCAAAAGCTGGGATCATTTCGGGCGCGATATCGAAGCGCTAGCAACTTCGCCGTCCACTATCGGCGATAAAGTGCAGGTGCTTCGCGACTTGTATGCAGCGGTGGTCTATAAGCATGACTATCGCAATCACTGGGCGGTCAGCTTGCGTTCGAGTTTGTCGCGTATTGAAAGCTTGCTCGCAGCCGGCTTGTACGACGAAGCAAACAAAGTTGCCGACGCTGAAATCAAGCGAGCTGTCGCTCCTTTGGTAACGCCGCGGCAAGCGATGGTCGCTACGCGTTTGCAGCGTGAAGCCGCGGAACAAGCGAAATTGGCTCTAGTTGAATTTACCGATGAGTCTGATTTGTCTTTTCTCTGGACTTTCATTCCTTCTTTCATGAAACGATTAAATAATGTCTAACGACTCATCGTCGGCTAAGTCTCAGTTTGCCAACTTGTTTCCCGAAGTTGAACCGCGCTTGCGTGCTTGTGAAGTGGTCCAGCGCGCGTTTCGTTATTGTGACGCGGAAAAACGTTGGACGGCGACTGGAGTTAGAGTCACGGGAGAGCCTAAATCCAACGACGAAATGGTTCTTCGAGCGCTCACAAACATGAATGAGCGGAGCCTCCGGGAAATCCTTGAAACAGTCCGCGTCTGCATCTCTGAAGAGCATGACCATGAATGGCGTAGCTATCTTCATGCAGCGCAAGCGGCTGTTGAGTCCGAGCTGAACTACCCGTCGGCTGCGCTGGCTTCTCTTGGTTGTGCTTTAGTTGAGCTTGAAGCGGCTTTCAAAGATCGTGGTCAGAATCAACACAAACAGACTCCACGCTATCGCTGGCTACTTGCTCGTCAGGCTGATTTGTATGAGGCTACCCAACAGCGAGAGCAGCTTGAAAGAGTGCGTAGCCTGCTTGAGGAGCTGACTTGAAGAATGTAGGCTTGCTATCCGGATTCTATTGCAAAGTTTGAGCGAAATAAACACGCGGTCTGGAGTTTGCTTCGCCGCGTGTTTTTATTTTGAATAGATACTATATTGCATAGCATAAAATTTTAACTGTAATCATTGCTCGCAGTGGGGGAAACCGTCCTTGACCGATATAGATAATGGTCCCAGAATCGAGTCTACGCCCCGGGCGCCAGGTGGCTCCGTTAGGTCAGAGGATGCAGAATGGAATTACAGTCTGAAAGCAAACGGCAAAGCAAGAGCGATACAGCCGAATCTAATTCCAACGATCTATCTTTTGATACGACTCGAGCTGCCCAAATCTGGAAACAGGTGAACGACAGTATCATGGATCCGATTCGGCAAACAGTTGAAATCGGTCCGGCGGTCGTAAACCGCATTGATCGTTTTAATAAAGAACGTGACACTAAGCCGCCTGTCGATCGTCAGTCCGTGGATTGGCTGGTGGTCCTTAACTTGTCGACTCAGTCTTTCGGTGAAGTGAGCGGCGATAATAATGAAAAACGTTTGCAAAATTTGAAAGACCTGGCTGACAAAACTAAAGGCAAGCCAGTAGCGATTGTCGCGCAAATGCCTTTTGTTGACGTAGATGATTTTGCCTATAACGGCGAGCTTTTAGATCGTTACTCTTTCTTGGTGCCTAATCCCCATCATATGGATCGCTATATAGTCCATGATGGCAAAGTAACTAAAATCGACACTGTAAACTCAGGCGGTTACGCTCATGATGTTAGCAATCTGCTTGAATTGGCTTGTGATCACTTTAAGGCAGGCAAAAAAGCTTTAATTGCTGATTCCCACGGAAACGGCAATCTTGGTTTGAGCGGCGATATCGGCAAAATGACCATGGATCAATTTATCGAAGCTGCTAAAAAAGGTGTTTTGCGTGACGAAAACGAAAAAGGCAAGAATAAAGATAAAAAGCCTTTCGACTTGATTGATTTTGATGCTTGTTTAATGGGGCAAGATGACGTGATGCGGCTCTTAAAGCCGATTACCAATCATGTGGTTGCTTCAGCTGAAACTGAAGGCGGACGCGGACAAGATCTAATTACGCCGATTGAAAAAATTATTGCCAATCCTAAAATGAGCGGTTCGGAACTGGCTGACACTATGGTTGAAACAGCACGTTTACAGCCTGTGAACAAAGACGTAGCTAAACAAAAGCCGCCGCAAAACATTTATGAATGGCTGAATAGCGTAGTCAATCCTTGGACTGATGTGGACAAAAAATCAGAAGGCGAAAAATCGGTAACCATCGAGACACTTGCTCATTACGATTTAACTCATATCGATGAATTTAGCGGTGAGCTGGATAAGCTTGGTGAGGCGCTTACTAAAGCTATAGAAGATCCAAAAAATCGTAAAACTTTAGATCGGCTAATTGATAATGCTCCGGTTTATGCCGATTATTTTTTCTTTGCCAGCGACAAAAGAGATCTGAAAGTTTTTGTTGAAACCATTATGGATTCGGTTTCGCGTGGAGACCTAAGCGATCCCGATCAAAAGATCCGTATTCATGCTGGGCGTTTACTTGATGCTCATAAAAAGCTGGTCAAATCTTATTCCGGTTTTGGTGATTTCGGCTCCAACGGTGGCTTAACAAGCTATGTGCCGGATCGTGAGACTTTGGATTTTCATATTGCTGCACGCGATAAGGTTTCAGCTTGTGGGCTCAGAGAAAGCGTGGAAAATCCACCTGCTGACTTTGCTACTGATCGTGAGACATATCTTCAAAGCTTGAACGATCTTGTAGTGCAAACGAAGCGCAATATTGAAGCAGAATATGTCCATGTTAGCCAAAGCACAAGAGATGATGCAATGGTGAAGTGGAAAGACTGTGACGCAGCCCTAAAAAAATTAGAAGCAGCAAAAGATTTGGAAAGTACTTTTAAGGCGTTGCACGAAATGCGTCAAGCAGCAGCAGCCCTTGAAAGTACAAAACACTTTCAAACTATGGTTGCTGATGAAGAAAAAGAATTGAAAGCCGAAATCGACAAAGAATACAAAGATGAGCTAGTCAACCCGGATATGGGTTGGGGCAAGTTTCGCACTAAATTGCGTCATCTAGACTGAGTTATTTATCTGAAATTCGGTGCCGGGCTAGGTGGCAATGCAGAACCATAAGTTGTGCTGCCGTTATTGAAGTTCATTGGTACCGGATTGAAATTCTGGTCGATATTCATCTGCGGATAGCCGCCGGCCGGTATTGCAGCTGACATGGTTTGCTGATTCCATCCAGACATTGCCAATTGCTGTTGTTGTTGCATTTGCTGTTGTTGTAGTTGCAGCTGCTGTTGTTGCTGTTGAAGCTGTATCTGTTGATTGTAGGCTTTATTCGCCCGATTTTGTGCTAAAAGATTCAGCCCTAAAGAAGCTACACTGCTGGCTCCCATAATAATTGAGCTAGCCAACAAAGCACCGTTGCTGTAGCCACCGTAACCGTAACCACCGCCCCAATAGTAGGGGTTGACTAAGGCTTGTCCAAAGTAAAGATTTGAGATACCACCGGTATAAGGTGAATAGCCGAATCCGCCATAACCCAGTCCGCCTAGTCCACCATAGCCGAGTCCACCTAGACCGCCATAGCCTATTCCGCCGTAACCGAGTCCGCCTAGACTGCCGTAGCTGCCTAGTCCACCGTAGCTGCTATAGCTGCTGAAATATTGTGCTTTGGCTGGTATGGTGCTGAATAGCAGGCAACTTGCCGCTGTCAGCGCAGAGAAAAATTTGAGGGACAATCTTTTTTGTTTGGACATTATTTTGACCACTTGAAAAACCATCTCTTTCATAGCAGAAAATATCCTGACAAGCCTATTTTTTTGAAAAGTTTTAGGTGAAAACCCCCATATCATCGTCCACTCTGAGAACCGTATAATCTAATTGTTCCGGTTTATAACGACAGGGCACAGCTTTGATCAAACAATCGTTTTCAATGTAAATCAGTACTTCTTGTACTTGAGGAAAGCAATCTTGCCAGCTCGTGCAATGCAAATTTTCACATTCGAAATAGCCGATAGTACTGAAAGTGCCATCTAACGGTCGTTTCTCCGGCCAGGTCAGAGCATTGTTCCAGGTCACTTTGTCTCCGAGCTTGTATTGAATATTAGCCACGTCTCCGGCACGAAAACCAATGCCGCAAGTGACGCTTTTGGCGCATTGAGGACAGATAAAGTCGCTAACAAGTTTGTTTGAGCCGATGATTTTAGCCATCCGCTAATCATAAATCAGGCAATCATGCTCTTCAACGGCAAGCGTAAATCCCTGATTGACAGCCATGGTTGATAAAGCTAGGATCTTGTCAAGATATCTTTGAGTTGAATTGCAATGACTTACTATCGAAAGCGTGCTCCTTTTGCCCTGATGGCTTTAATCAGCCTAAGCTCTTTAATAATTGCCGCGCCTGCGCTAGCTCAAGTTAGCCAGTCTGGTTGGGTTAAACCGGGCGGAGAGACTGATAATTTTGACGATTCGAGCTCTGAAGCTAGGCAATCCGGTTGGGTTAAACCAGATATCAATCCAGGCTCTGGCTGGGTGCCTGCAGATAGCCAGGCGCAACCGCAACAGCAACCATTAAGTCAGTCGGGCTGGGTTAAGCCTGGGCAGTCACAAGATGCTTATTCACCTTTGGAACAATCGCTCTCTCAGCCTCAAGTGAGCTCATCCGGTTGGGTGCACCCTGGTCAAAATGCCAGTGCGGTCAATCAAGAACCTGATTTTTCACAATATGATCAACAGCAAGCTGCAAGCATGCAGAATCAGAACGAGATGTTAGGCGGTTCTGTTACTCAAAACCAGGGTGATATGAGTGGACTTGCCGGTGCCTTAGGCGGATTTTCCGGGGCTAGCGGACTGGATAATCTTGGCAAAGCAATTAATTCGGCTGCTCAAATGGGCTTAATCCCAGGCGGCGGCACGTCCGGAGGTACATCCCCTGGTATGGGTGGTATGAATTTCAGCATGCCTAAATTTGGTTCGCAAATGAATGGTGGTGGTCAAGGTCAAGTAATGACCAGCCGCCCGGTTGTGAGACAACAAGGCGCCCCTTCCAAGTTGAACAACATACCTGGTGTTGGCTTAACTAAGAGTGTTGCCGGCTCTGTTAACCGCGCTGTTGGTAGAAATCTTGATCGAGCAATCAATCGAGCTGTAACCAGGTCTCTTTATAACACCATGTATCGTGCTTGGTAATTGAATCAAGCTTTGGTTGTCAGTCTTGTTATTGCTTAGGCTAAAGGCTTAGGCTTCGTTGTCCATTTTTTTTATTACGTTCAACAAGAGCATTCGCCCAGCATATTCATTTGATTCAGGCTTCTCAAACTTCATTTTCATGAAGCCCGATGAGTATGCTCAACAACTTGGAAAGGTTATGTACAAGCTTCTCTTGTCGGCGCTTGGCGCTATTTTTGCGGCTGGAATTCTTGCTGCTCCGGTTTTTGCTGCACCGCCGGCAAATAATTGGGGGCAAAAACAGTTGCCGCCGATTCCGGCTGATTTGGTTCAGCAAAAGCATGGGGAGATGCCGGGATTCGCCGGACCGCTACCCAATCCGCCCCAAGCGGACAGAAAGAATTATGCTGTACCGCAGCTGCTTCTAATTCCGGTACCGGTTCCGCACAATTGCCGGTATCATGCCGGATTTTATGTAAATGGCCGGGCTCACAGCGAAGAGTTTTTTGCTTACGATTATTTTTGCCCGACGCCTTATTTCTACAACATCAATTCGCGCTTTTGGTGGGGTCAGGGACAAGGGTTTTCTTGGACTGCTCCAGCGGTAAAACCGGCTATGATTACGGTGGTAGTCACCGAGATCATTGATGTGCAGTTTATCGATGATGCCAGCGGAACGCTATTAAGCTATCCGTTGCCGACTTTGTGGTATTACAACGCTTACGCTGCCGGTGATACATACGTGTATCAGGATTATCGTGGCGTCTATAAATCGCTCAGCTGGTAGTTAGCTGGTGCTGCATTTGAGAGCGGCTTGGCAAATTTTGCTAAGCCGCTCTTGCGGTGCGGACATTTCGCAGCGCTTTTTCTTTTGTCAGACAAATACGATATGAAATAGTAAATAAAGTAATAAAAAATGGCTCTCTGGCTGTGCAAGTAACTTCGCACTAACCAGAGAGCCAAGAAAGAAGTGAAGACGAGTATAAAGCATCAGGCTGTAAGCTTAGGTTCCAGCCGTCACCACGCGGTTTTTGCCGGCGGCTTTTGCCTGATAGAGCGCTCCGTCAGCAGCGCTGAGTAAGTCGGCGAAACTTTGGTGCGCGGCGCTGATTGCTTGAGCAACGCCCAAGCTGGCGGAAACTTTGATTTGCTGCCCGCGAAATTCGATTGCGGTATCCAGCTTTTGGCGCAATGTTTCTGCCAGTATGGCTGCCTGTGCAAGAGAAGTGTTAGGGCAGACAACGACGAACTCTTCGCCGCCCATACGATAAGCAACATCACAGCGGCGAACGCCATCACGACAAATATTGCCGAGGCGGGCAATCATCAAGTCGCCGCATTCGTGACCGTGAGTGTCGTTCACTTTCTTCAAACCATCTCCGTCGATGATAATCACCGAGAGCGGCTGTTGAACGTAGCGCTGCCAAATCTCGAAAAGTTTTTGGAAAAGCTCTTCCCCCGGTCGACGGATTAAGAGCCCTGTGAGTTTGTCGCGTTCTGAAATCTCTTCTTTTGTGCGCCCGCGATAAAAAAGCCAGATGGCGCAAAGCACCAGGCAAGCCGCGGCGCTGACTGGCGGCAAGAAGCCGTAAGCAAGTGCCAGAAAAATCAGACCGCAAAAAATCAGGATGTACATCTTGATGCCCCTTTTCTTGGAGTTAAATGGCGCGAATAGGTTGAGTGACGTTGGTTCTTTGGGGAGATTGTTTTCTTTTGCATAAAAGAGAAAGATATGACTAAAACCTATTACTTATTTATGGCGTTCTCCAAGCTAAAGCGCCAATCTGAGCGTTGGTTTTGGGGGAGAATCCCCCATTCGTGCCTTGTGAAACAGCTAGCAGAGATGAAGAACTCTAGTGCGCGACGCTCTTGCTTCGAGACGCAGCTACTTCGTGGCGTAAGCCACGCCCCCGCTAATTCAGACAGGGTATCGAAAAATGGCCCTAGGTGCCGATGACAAATTTGTGTCTGTTGAAATATTTCTTTGGGTGTCAAAATGGTTATAAATAGAGGCTTTCAGCATTAAACTGATTGTTAAGATGGGCCATAAATTGTCATCCGTACCTAGGTTGCTTGCTGAGTAGTCATCCCTTGCTCTGCATTGTTCGCTATCAGCGTGATCTGGTTTATACTATCCTTTGTGGTAGATTTTGAATAAAAAAAGACTCTCCGGTTGGGCGTGGTATTGTGCATCAACCGGAGGGTCTTAAACAAAGCTATCTGCGACCTGCTAGGTATGTCGTCAGGCTACTTGGTATACCTAAAAGTGGCGTAAGTCCCGACCGCAGTCAGAGCGATCCCGGCAAGTACGCCGGCTCCGACGGCCAGGAAGCCGCCGGCTAGAGCCGCTGTAACCCAGGTGGAGAGCCACCCGCCAGCACCGGCCCAAAGGGCGATCAAGATAGAAAGCTTGGGCTGTCGAGCGCAGAAGGGAAAGCTGGCAACCAGCGCGGCAACCGCACTGACAAGAGCGATCACAAGCGGGCTGGCAGAAAAGAAACTGGCAATGCCGATGGCCGCGCCGGTGAACAGTGCAATGCCGCCGATAATGAGGAGGAATGCGGCAATCAAGCCCTTACCGAAGGATCCGTAGTTCATGTTGGTCTGCTTTCTGTGTGAGTAATGTCTGGCGAAGAATACTTAGGGGATAGTCGGATCGTCACTCTCGAATACTTCTTGGAGCAGTTCCGGAGCCGGTGCATCAACCGAGGTTGGCTGCCATGTCGTTTCCAGATCACCTGCTAAATTCAGATCTTCAACCTTGTTCAAAGTCTTGCCGTCTTTGTCCAAGACGTAGCGCCGTAAGCCGCTTGTGTGCTTGGTTGTAAGGGAGTTCAAAGTGTAGTTCTCGTCGTCTACTTTGTCCCAAACCTGTTCGTACCAGAAATCACCGTCTTTGTTGTAAGCGGTGACAATCATGGTTTTGTCGCCCATGACCCGGCGAACACGCGAGCCGTCTTTGGCGAAATACTGATATTCGAATTCACCGCTAGTGCCGGGAATGCTCACTTTGAACCAGGGCGTGCTTTGGGTGCCCGTGCGATAGTGAATCAGCTCAAACTCGCCCTTGGGACCGACTCGGCGTAGCATTTGCGGGCGCTTGCCGTCTCTCTTGTAGCGGATTGCTTCATAAGTGCCATCGGCAAGTTTGCGCCGCTCAAAACGCACTGTGTCGTTTACTGTTTCGCGCATCTTCAACGACATGCCGTTGGCGTCGGGCGGGTAAAAGTCGGTATGTTTGACCGATTCACCTTCAGTAATCGTGCTTGATTTGAGAGAGCCGTCCAGGCGAAACACTTGGATTTCGTGCTTGCCGTTTTTGTATTCGATAAGGGTTGAAACGTGTTCGTTTTTCTCGTTGAGAATTTCGGAGCGTTTAACTTCGTCTTTCTTGTCGTTAGGCGTAGCCTGCTTGATTTTGTGCCCAGCAGGAATATCCACTGCTTGCGCCTTGTTTAAGTCGACGAAGAAAAAGACTGCCGCCAAAGCAAAAAGCATGCTCGCGAGTGCACGGAATTGAGTTGTCATAGTTTTTCCAGACAGTAGAGGTTGTTCAAAACGCAGCACCACATTTGGTGCTGATTGCGATGTCGGAGGCAAAAGAATCGGTGAGTTAAAGTCTGTTCTGTCGTGTTGAAAAAGAGAAAATGAATACACTGAAAACTACTATGTAGGCGGTGCTTATATCCAGGCTTTTGTTCGAAAGTAAAAAAGCTTATTTCGCACGGTTGCGCTAACTGGATCAAATGACAAGTGTCGGAGGACAAGCTGATTTTAGCGTTCGATTGTCAGGATGTGATCGTTGACGGTGGCGCCAAATTTTTCCAGAAATCAAGAGAATGAATTTGCTGGCGATGAGCAGTTGGTGTCTTTCTTGGCAACCGGTTGTTCTTGGAGTTCTTAAGAGATTCTCTTCTAAAGCCATAGCTATAATCTTGATTTCTTATAGGAACTAAAGTGAAACTCTTCAGTAACTCTTTTACTCTTTCAAGTTAGGCCTTAAACCCAGCGATAGCGATTTTTCTTCCGACCGAACAAGCTTATTCATGCCAGATGGGCGTGATAATTGTAAGACGGAGCACATTATGTACTGGGTCGTTTTGCTTGTAATTAGCGGGTTAGCTCTTTGGCGAGGGGCTTTCTGGCTTGGACAAGGGCGTAAAATGCAAGTCAGCGGCTATTTGCCGCCAGAGCCGAGCTGGTTTGCTCGCTTGGCTTTAGGTTTTGCTTCTTACCTGTTTACTTTTCTCGGTGTCGGTCCGGTTAAAGTAATCGGCGCAAAGAATGCTCGCTACAAGGGGCGGCTTTTGATTGCCCCTAATCACACATTTCAGCTTGATTTTGCCATGGTGCGCCGGGCTGTCGGTCGAAGCTTTCGCTTTATGACCCATGTCAACGAGCTTAAAGGGCTGCGTGGAGCTTTCGGTGCTTGGTCCGGTGCCTATCCGGTGGAGACCGACAGCAAGAATGGCGGCGAAGCGGCGGCTAAAGCTACGGCAAGCGCTCTTGGTGCCCATGCTAATTCGGCAGTGCTCTTGTTTCCGCAAGGCAAGTTGGTAAAAGACAACGTGTTGCGCAAAGAAGACTTCCGTTACGGTGCTGCTCGTATTAGTCGGCAAGTTCAAGCTGAACAGCCGAATGAGCCTGTAGCAATCCTGCCTGTGGCCATTCACTACAAGCGCCAGCCTCGCTGGATGCCTTTCTTTCTCAAGCCTTTGCGCCGTTTGTTCGGCGTGATGAATTATGGCGGTGTTGTCGTTGTCGGCAGGCCGATCCCGGTAAATTCGCTGCCTGAAGATTCTGAGGCTGCAACTGATGTTATTCGTCAGGAGATACAGCAGCTTTTGCATGAAGCAATGAAAAACTAGCATTATTTTGACCGAATTTTGACCGATCCATAACCAGGTAAAACCCTTTGGTTTTGCCATTCGCGAAGGCACACGTATATGCTGCAAATCATTCTTTTTGCCATGCTGGCTTTTGTCGGCTCGGCGTTTTTGCTTGTTTGGGTTTTGCGTAGTCATATCAAGAAAATCAGCACTTGCGGCTATCTGCCTCAAGATCCCGGGCCGATTATGCGCTGGATTGTGATTGCTTTTTCTCGTTGCATTACTTGGTGGCAAGCCAAAAGCGTGAAGATCAGCGGTTGGGAGAACTTGAACACTCCCGGTCCGAAAATCATTGCGCCTAATCATACCCACTATCTTGATCCCCTGGTTTGGCCAGGCATTCTTGAAGAAAAAGCGCGCTACTTAGTGGACTCAAGCGTGTTTAAGTTTTTCGGTGGTTATGCCGGTTTGCTGCTTTCGGCCGGCGGCGGTATTCCTGTGGACCTGGAAAAGGGCAAAGGAACAGCAGCGCGCGTGAGCGGGGTCAAAGCCATGGTCAGCGGGCGCGACTTGGTGATCTTTCCCGAAGGTTACGCTTACTTGGACGGTAGCGTCAACGAGTTCAAGAAAGGTACTGTGCGCATCGCCAAAGCCGCAGCGGCTGAATCAGGCGCTGAAACTTATATCGTTCCGGTCTACATGCGTTACGGCAAGTACGCTCCGGCATGGTTTAAGAAATATTCGAATCCGATTCAGTTCGCGCTCATTTTCTTGATGGCGCCTTACTATCGGGCCGGCTTGGAGATCGTGATTGGCAAGGCGATCCCGGCTTCGCGATTGCCGGTCGATGATGACGCGGCCAATGCCGTTTTGCGTCAAGCCGTGATTGAGCTTGATCCGCTCAAGCTTGCTCGTTAAGCGTTACTTTTCGCGGTGGACCCACCTATGAACAAAGTTTTGAAAAAGATTTTGGCTACTTGCTTGTGGCCATTTTTTCGCAGTGTAGTGCGGATGCCGGGGAGTTCTCATGCCGGGGTTCTGTCCGGTATGAGCGCTGAGGAGATGGCTCTGGTCGAAGAGTTGCGCCAACATCTGCAAGTGTTGGCTGTCGATATCGGTGATCGCAGTTTGCGCTGTCCGCAAGCACAGGCTGCTGCGATCGCTTACATCGATACCTGTTTTCGGTCGGCTGGCTATCAAACCGAAAAGCAGCTCTACTCCATTCCGGGAGTAGCTGTGCCTGCGACAAATGTGGTTTGCGAGCTGCCCGGCACTAAATATCCCGAGCGCATCTTCGTTGTTGGTGCTCATTACGACACCGTGCCCGGTACTCCCGGTGCTGACGATAACGGCAGCGGTGTTGCCGGGCTTCTGGCTTTAGCCAAAGCTTTTGCCGGCTCGCCGCAAGAATGCACTTTGCGTTTCGTTGCTTTCAGCAATGAAGAAGCGAAAGCGCGGCAAGAGATGGGAAGCTTTGCTTATGCTAAGCGCTGCGCCGAGCGCGGCGAAAATATCATCGGCATGTTTTCTTTGGAGATGCTTGGCGCTTATTCAGACGAAGAAGGAAGCCAGCATTATCCTTTCCCTTTTAGTTTGTTCTATCCGACAAAAGCTAATTTCATCGCCTTTGTCGGCAACCGAGCCTCACGCCTGCTGGTCGAGCGTTCTGTGGAATCTTTCCGCAGCTTGAATCGCTTTCCTTGCGAAGGTTGTGTAGCGCCTGATTGGCTTAAGGATGCCGGGCGCTCGGATCACGGCTCGTTCTGGCCTTTCGCTTTTCCGGCTTTGATGGTTACCGACACGGCCGAGTTCCGTTTCTGTCTTTATCATACGGCTCAAGATACCGTGGACAAGCTTGATTTCGAGCGTTTCGCTCGTGTCGTTCACGGATTAAACCTGACAATTGTTCAACTGTTAAGGAGCGACAAATGAACGGCCTTACGGCATTCATCGGCATTCTGGTATTGGCGGCTTTGTGCAAAGCCTTTTCCTTGTCGGTCGGTGTTTTCATTCGTAAAAGACTTGAGGATCGAGCTCGGCGCGACGCGCCGCCGACCCCACCTAAGCCGACTCGCCGCCCGGGCTTTTATCACTGCCCAAACTGTAAGTGCATTTTGGAAGAAGTGACAATTGAGGACAAAGTGCGCAACGGCTGTAAAGGCTGCGGTTGGGTTCATTGGGACAACCCACTGCCGGTGGCTGTTGCTGTAATTCCTTACGGCAAAGGTCTGGTGTTCGTGCGGCGTAAAGTCGAGCCGCGAGCCGGTTTCTTGGCTTTGCCCGGCGGTTTTGTCGAAAAAGAAGGACTGGAAGCCGGTGCTGTGCGCGAAGCGCTGGAAGAAACCGGACTGGAAGTGGCGGTTGACCGTTATTTGAAGAGCGTTTATCTGGAACGGGTAAACCAAATTCTGGTCTTCTTCTTGATGAAACCGGCGACCGGACAAAAGCTGAAAGCTGGTTCCGACGCCACTGAATGTGTCTTTTTGAATCCGCCTTATGACCATGAAAAAATGGCTTTCCCCACTCACGAAGCAGTGATCAACGAATATTTGGCCCAGCGCCAAGGCTAATTCCAATGAATCAAAATCGTGAACCTCAAGATTTCGGCACCTTCACTTGTGGCAATCGTGAAATCAAGCCGCTGGATAAGGAGCGCGCCTGGGGCATTGTCGCTGTCGTTTTTACAATCGCTGCTTTTGCTACCGTAGCTAATACCACTGGCATCACTCAAACGGTTGCCGGTGTGGCAGCCATTTTCAGCTTTATCTCGGTGTTTGCTCTAATGAGCAAAAGTATCGACAAACAAAACGAAGAGCGCTGGCGCCGTAAGCGGCGTTAAGCGGCAAACGTAGGAGATTTTCTCATGACTGAACCAAATCAACCCAAGCAAAGTTGGGCATTGCGTTTACTGAAAGCGTCGCCTTACGCCGATCTACCTTGGGAAAAAGTGTTCACAAAAAAGATTGTGGCTTGTGTTGTTGCTCCTCTAGCACTCTTGGGCTTGTATGTTCTGCCGGGTATTTTTGCTGCCGGTAAGGTGGCTGCGGCCCAAGGAGGAATTTTGCTTGCTTTCTTGAAAACAAGCGGAGCTTTGCTGGCGCTTGGGTGCTATCTGGCGATTCAAACTTTCATTTTCCTTTATTTCATCGCAGTTATGTGGGCGGTGTTGCCCCTTGTGCCAAAGGCAGTGAAAGCCGTTCTTCGTTTTCTTTGGAAGCTGCCTGGTTATCTGGCCAGCTTGCCCGGACGCATTGCCAATTCGACAGCTGAAGAAAGATTGCAAGCTGGTTTCATGGCTGTTGCCGGTGGCTTGTTCGCCCTGGTTGTTTATTTCGGCTGGGGTACGGCTAGCGGCTGGTCCACTGCTTTTCTCGGTTGGCTTAGCGATGAACCGACCGCAGTCCAGTCGTTTCCGCTTACGATGATGCTCCTGCTTTGGGGCTGGGTGATGCTTCTGTATTGCTTCGTTATTCCTCTGGCTTTACTCAGACAGTATTTGAGAAGCCGCTAAGAGCTCCGCTCTTTGTTCGCCAATTTTAACTCCATTTGGAAGAAGGATCGTTAGTACCATGTCCGGTTATGTCAGTCGTGCAAAACAACATCAAGATTGGCTCATCGACAGGATTGAGCCTGAACAAGAACATTTGGATTCTGAGAGCGAAAGCGAATGTTTAGGGATTATTTTTGAAAGTTTGCGCAAACGCTTGGGCAAAGCAATCATCGCCCAAGCGAGACCCGGTGAGATCTGGGTTGTGAACGGGCTCAGGCACAATCTAGTTCTGAGCGCCAAGGGTACTGAGTTCTGCATTTTGGTTACGGTGCGTCCGCAAAAGGACAGTAACAAGCTGCAATTTTCTCCGGACGATATCGATAAGCGCCGGAAGACCCTAGACTCGGCTGCTATGGAAAAAGCAATTGCTCGTTATTTGCGTAAGTAGGTTCCAAAACAATTCAATCTAAAATCGGAGAAGCAACATGAAAGCTCGTCGCAAAACCAGCTACTATGTGTTCGAACGCGAACTGCAGGCGTTGCAAGCTCTTCTTGTGGGCAAAGAGCCGATTGTTTCCGTTACACACCAGTTGCCTCCCGGTGCTGTGCGCGAGCCGGACGTGCATATCGCTTATGTTTATGGGCGTAACGCCGACGCGGCTCAGCTGATTCCGGTCAAATTCCAAGACATGGTTGAATTCATTGTTCTTGATCCTGAAGTTCTTAACGCCCTGGCAGCGGTTTTTGCCGGCACCCCCGATCACAACAGTCGTCATAAGCCTGACATCAAGGAACTGGATGCTCATTTGCGAGTGTTGTTGCGTTGTTTGCATATTCCGTCCGCGGAAAACGCCTTAAAAGGTGTTGCTTATTCGCTTACGCGTACTCATGTTGTTGACGACAGCAGGGGTTCTCCGATGGATGTCAAAGCAGCAAAAAGTTTTGCCGTGATTATTGCCGATGTGGCTGAAAGCTTCATCAACGAGCATGGGGAGGTGGACAAAAAGCAAGTGGAGACCATTGTTGAATTTGCCGCTTCGGCTGTTTACAGTGAAAATCTGGATGAGGTGATCTTCCCGCGTCTTCGTCAGCGGTTGGCTGCAGCTGTACCATCCTTTTACAATTTTGAGACTAAGCTCTGGTTGGAGGAGCTTTCTTATACGTCTCAAAGCCGTGGTTATGATAACGACAGCGCTTTTGCCCGAGCAGTTTTGGAAACTGAAAATGCGGTGGTTGCTGCTTTTGCCGGTGAAACATGTTTGTTGTCGGCTGAGGATCGAGAAGCCTACGTCCGTGCTGGTTTTGCTGCTTTGCAAAGCTTGCATCATATCCGCGAATTGAAACGCGACAGTGCTGATTATTAAACCGAATGCGAGCGGTGAGAGCCTGCCTAGGAGCTCACCGCTCTTTTTTTTTGGCTTACAACTATATGCAATGGTAAAAATTATTTGTTTGAAAGAAGCAAGATCGCTGGCCTATTGCAAGTTAGCGTAGCGGGCTTTTGTCCTTGTTCTGCGTGGGAATACGTAGCGCCTATGCAGCTGGCGGTATTAATTCGGCGCCCTGGGGGCAGAGGTGTATGTGATCTGAAACTCATTTTTGCCAGTATCTGATCACGTATTCATTTCATCCACAAATAAAAAGAGAGAGCAAAACAGGCCAAGCAATGTAGAAAGAAAATTTAGTTCGAAGCAGCGTTTCATCACGTTCCGACTTCTCGCGTTTCAATTTCATGATTGCAAAGGATTTCACTTATGGCAGCCACTCGCAACCATCACCGTTATCGTCAAACCGTGCGTATTCAGGCCGGACATGTCGGCCGCGCGAACCAAGCGACCAAATCCGTTCCCATGGATGACGCCACCGAGCGTGCCTACTTGGCGGTTCTCCTTCCGGCTCTGAGCGAGCAGTTGCAAGCGCAAGGCATTCAACACGTTTGCGCTGCGGCCGGCGAATTTCTCACGGGACCCGGCGACAAGCACAACCTGCTCGTCACCTTGCGCGGAATGCCCTACTGCCTCCACGTCACCGTGCGCGAGCAAAGCGCCGGCAACCGCGTTGGCGTCGACAGCCGCGACATCGACCGGCGCGGCAACCACGTCGAGCAAAAAGCGCTCCGCCGCGCCGTCAACGCCATCACCAAGCGCTAGGCGTCGCAACTGATGCCGGTTTAACGTTCTATCTTGCTTCTAACAGTTTTTGGAGAGAACTCCATGAATGAATATGTTTTGTATGCGCTGCTCGGAGCTGCTTGCTTAGTTGGGCTTATACAAGCCTGTCGCAAGCTTAGCAGCGCCAATGGCAAATTACGCTCTACGTTGGAGCGACAACGCCAAGCTGTTGCAGCTTCCATGTACGTGACCGACTACGTGCTTCCCGCTTTGCGCTTCTTGCGCGAAGGTAAGATTCAGCGCAGTCAGCACGGTACGCTCTTGGATGATCGCGGTGCCATCTCCGCTCTAAGCCGAACTTGGGCTGCTTGTCCCTGTAAGGCGCTGTCTGGGTTAGCGTTCAACTGTGGCGCTTACTTCGAGATGCCGGACGTAGTTAATGTCGACCGCAATGCATTTTTGTCGGAGATTGAGCAACGGGCAGTGCGGCTGAAAAATGCTGCGGACGATTTCCTGTTTGCTGCGGTTACGACCGGAGTCGCGGAAGCGGAGAGCGAAGCCGCCTGGTTGAGTTTCGTTCAAGCAATGTCCGGTCTGGAAAAAGAGAACGCTGACTTTCAGGATAGCTACTGTTTGCAGCGTTGCTGAGTCTGATGCGAGTCCCCGTTCTGAACAAATCTGAAAACAAAAAACAGAAAGAGACAGTGAGTTATGAAGCTTGTTATCCTTCTTGCTCTGATGGTTGCCGTCGTTGCCTGGTTGCTGGTCAAAATGAAACAAGACCAAGATGCGCGGCGGCGTAAGGAAGCCCACGAAAGCAAGGTTCTTGCCTTCGTGGTGAACTTTTGGGCGAAAGCGTTCAATCCGCCCTACATCGACGAAGCGCTTTCGCTTGCTGAATGGCGCGCTCGCTTCGCCGGCGCTTTGCGCGTGTTGCTGATCCAAGCTTATGTCAAAAAGGGCGCATTCCCCGACATGAGCTTCGATCCCAATCTGCCGGCGAATTCGCGCCTGCGCGATGTTCTTTGGACGGCTCTTTACGGAGCTGGCTTGGCTCATCCCAACCGTCGCTCTTTCATTTCCAGTCACAGCTTGTTCGACGTGCGCGGTTGCATGACCGTAACGATGGACAACGTCGAGCTCGTTGATAAGGCGACCGACAGCTACCGCTTCTGGGGCGGACATGCCCTCGAAGACCGTGAAGTGCAGCCGCTTGAACTAGCCCGAGCCTGAACGAATCGTTTTTAATTGTCTGTCCGGAACAATGCTATTGAGTGTTGAAGATCGGACCTAAACGGGGTTTGTGACTATGCAAGAAGAACCGAAACTTGCTTTGGTTCCGGTTGAACCGGTGCCACGTAAGAAGAAGGGGCGCGCCAAAGCCGAATTCATTTATCATTCCGACTTCGATAAGCCGGACATGGAAGATGTGATCATGAGCCAGGTACCGGGTGACGACGCACCGGTCGAACGCGGAAAGGCACCGAAAGGAACTGCAGTCGAGCTGCGACATCTCTGGGACGAGCCTTTGCTCACCAGAGAACAGGAGCAGCATCTTTTCCGGCAGTACAATTTCCTGCGTTATAAGATTGCCCGGTTCCCGTCATTCGACAAGAATGCGGTGGCGCCGACGGATCCGAATGCTCCGGTTTCTGCGGAGCTGCAGGAAGATCTGCGCCTCAAAGCTGAGTATGAATGGCTGCTTGCTCGGTCCGACGCCGTGCGCAATCGCTTGATTCAGGCGAATTTGCGTTTGGTGATTGGTCCGGCAAGAGCTCAATTGGCTTGGTATGTAGGACAAGGTGTCATTTCGTCGGACGATACGAGTGCCATTTGGGACTTGATCTCGGATGGCAACCAGCATCTGATGCGTGCCGTGGACGGTTTCAACTTCGCCCGGGGCAACAAGTTCAGCACTTATGCCATCTGGGCATTGAATAAAAATTTCCAGCGGCTCGATCGTAAGAAACGAATTCGAGGCACGGTCGACAGCGATCGCGTCGCTGAGACTGTGCCGGATAGCCGTGACGATGGTCGAGCCGACCGCCAAGCCGATCGAGCGAAAATTCTGGTTGAGAAACTTCTCGATAAACTTGGAGATCCGCGTGATCGCAAAATTTTGCGATCACGTTTTCTGGAGGGTAAAACTCTCAAAGAAGTCGGCGAGCTTTGCGGCGGCATCACCCGAGAACGTGTGCGGCAGCTTGAAGCTCGCGCTTTGGGCGAGCTTCAGGAAATCTGCGAGCAGGGCGGTGTGGGAGTTTTCAGCAGCGATGAGTTGTTTTTGAGTCTTAGTTAGTTTGTGTTGATTTCAAAGTTCAAGGTTTTTCAAGGATTTGCCCTATGAATCGTTCTCAAGAATTTCGGACGGCGGCGGCGGCGATGGGTTGCACTCAGAAAGCTTGCGCCGGTAAGCCCTATCACGTGTTCGATTTGAACTACGGCACCATGTACAGTCCGGCCGAGGCCGGTGCCGTGTCGGCGCTGGTCGAGATGTCTTACCGTTTCGTCTCTTCGGGAAACATCGGTGAGCAAGATGCCTTGTTGTATTCGGTTGCGGATCGCGGCGAGTTGGCCAAGTTCAAGGCCGGCGAAGCGGCGATTCTCTTCTGGCAGCGACCGCATCATGTGCAAGCCGAACGGGATCCGGCGCGCTGGATCAGCCTGCGTGACTGGCTTGCCGAGGAAGGTCGCACGCCGGAAAGCAATCTCAACGGCCAGTTCGTGATGGCGGCAACCGCGGCAGGCTTGATTTACTCGGAGGCGCCCAACGCCGGCGATCCGACCATGTTCTGGCACACTTTCAGCTTGCCGAATGGCAAGGAAGTCTGCCCGCTCTATGGCAAGCTCGAGGCGGCGCAGGTGAAAGCTTTGGTTGAGTTGGCGGCGGTGTACTCAACCATGCCCAAAATTTGGGGTCCGCATCATTCCTTGTTGGATATGGTTGCCGCTGTCGACGAAGTGGACGCCTTTGAAGCCGGACGCAGCCAGACCATCAACTGGAAAGTGCGGCGCGGTGTTGCTCGGCTGGGTCATAAGACCTTGCGTGAGTGGCTTGCCGAACGCGGGCAACTTTTCAATGGAGCGGAGTTTGAATCGCCGTACGCTACGACTCTGAATTTTATGTTCGGGTTTGGTCCGCGGCTTACGAACGAGCCTCGTCGTTTGACGATCGGAAATGCTTTGGATCTTTCCTTCTTTGATCGATCGGGCTCCATCGGCGGCGATCGTTCTGAAAAGTTTCAGTTGCCGGTGAACCCGTCCGGCGACTTCAATTTCAGTCACGAGCGTCCGTTGGCAACGGAATCGGCTTTGTCCGAGCTTCTTCGTGACGGCGACCTGGAATTCCCGTACGGCGACAAGCTCCTCACCATTACGGAGAAACCGGATGAGGAGGCAGCTTTGTTGGAACAGATCCTTGGTGGCGGTGCCATGGCCAACTTGGACCGGTCGAAGTTGTTGGCGCTGCTAACTGACGGCGACGAGGCGGATACGTCGCCTTTGTCTGCCGAAGGCGGTGCGGTTGCGGATACGGTTGAGTCCTTATGCGCCGAAGGTCGCGAAGCGGAAGCTTGGACCAGCGTGCTTGCTGTTGGAGACAATGAGATCGTTACGCCGCATCTGACGTACTTCAGCGTCGGCGGTCCGTTGAGCGGTAAGAAGTAGTTGTTTGAGTGATTGCCACTGAGCCAGCATAAGCAAAAAGAAAACGGGCTATCCGCAGCGGTCGGTTCTGTTATTTCGACAGAGCGGCGCGCTGAGCGAAGTCCATTCCCGAAAGGGGTGTCTTATGAGTCTGGACGCAATTCAGTGGCAAGAGGGGAACGGGGGCTTCAGCTTTGACGGATTGCTGCTTACTCCAAAAGATGTGGGGGCGATCATCGCCCACACTCTGATGAGTGGCAGCGAAACCGTTCAAAGTCCGGAGGAACCCTGGTCTGAGTTCCTAGGTGGGCTAAAGGTCAACTACCTGATTGAGATGCTCAGAATTACCGGCCAAACCGGTGAATTCTACGAGAATCTCAATTCGGTGCTTGAACGGCCCGACGGACGTAATAATCCACGTCCGGAGCGCGCACAGCGCTACTAGGTTGTTCTCCGGAAAGTAAGATGCTCGGGAGTAATCTCGGCATCTTACTTTTCTCTTTTATATACTATTGCATATAGCAAATATTTATATGATGCGACAAAACAAAATGAGAGATCAAGGCTCTCTTTGCAGCGGCCCTAGGTGCCGAGGAAGATTTAGCGTCAGACAGAAATTCTAATCTAAGCGAAAACGCGCTCCCCTCCTGAATCTGATTGTAAATGTAAAGTTTGCAGTGACGGGATTTTTTCCTCGGCACCTAGGGCCAGAATTGAAAGGGTAATCCCCGAATTTAGATTGCTGATTGAATGGTTATTCGATCAATGCAGAGGAAGGGATATGGATATTTTGCAACCAACCTAGGACCGGAGGTAAGAACGTCGAGAGGGTCTCTGTCTGGATAAAAGCCAGTGAATAGCCGAACCAAAAGTTAGTCGCTGCTTATTTTGCTCAAACAAACATGTAAATTAGCCCGGTGTAATGCGGCTTTCCTGGCGGAAGTTAGCGCTAGGGACATGCACGAAAATCAGCCATTTTTGAGCCCCAATTCGAAGCAATATATAAAACAATCTCTTTCTGAACTTTATTGAAACCAAAAGATGTAAAGAGATCTTCTTTAGTTACTGATCTCTATACGTTATGACTGTTAGGTTCAAAGCCGGTATTTTTTTTCTTTTGCGAGTTGGAACTTAGAGTTTAGATAAGCTTTTCAGACATTACGGCAGACCGAAAACAGGAGCAAAAGCTCGTTTGCGGTTTGCCGGTTTCAATTTTTGTGGCTCTAACTGAGAAGGAGCTTGCTTATGTCGCAAACGAAACTGTTTGCCGGGAAGAAAGTTTTGCTGATTGCGAAAGACACTCGTTTGGCTGGGATTTTGAAAACCGATGCACATCCGGTGAAGAAGCTGGTTGAGCAGGGTGCGGCAATTGCCGCCAACATCAAGCCGGCCCACGAGCAGCATCATCGCAGTCTCACCTTGCTGGAAAATTTGCTGACCGGCATGAACGTTCCGTTCAAGCTTATCGGCATGGACGGCGAGCCGGTTGATATCCAAGAGTACGGGCTTGTGATTTCGGTTGGCGGCGACGGCACTTTTCTTTATGCCGCCCAGCTTTTCGGCGACCATTTGCCCTTGCTCGGCTACAACTCGGCTTATCCGATCAGCATCGGTCACTTTTGCTTAGCTCACGAAGCTAACATTGGTGACATTCTGGTCAAAGTTTTTGCCGGTGATTTGCACACTATTCAGCTCACACGGCTGGATTTGATTATGGACGGCGTTAAGTTGCCGGCCAGAGCTCTGAACGAAGTTTTTGTCGGGCATGCGTCCGCTGGCGGTACCAGTCGATATATCCTCACCATCGGCGATGTGACCGAACGTCAACGCGGTGGCGGGGTGATCATCGGCACTCCTTCTGGTTCTACCGGTTGGCTTGATTCAGCCGGCGGTTTCACTCAACCGATTGCCGCTAACTGCTTTCAGTATCGGGTGCGCGATCTGATTGTCGGTTTTACGCAAGATCGAGTGCGCGAAAAGTTTACGTTGTATAAGAACATCTTGCCGGCAAGCGCTGAAGTGAAAATCGTTTCCGGCATGGACAGCGGTGTTTTGTTCATTGACGGCGAGCATGTGCGCTACGACTTTCCTTACGGGTGTCAACTCACGGTCAGAGTAAGTGACAAGCCGTTGCATGCCTTCATCGACGTTTGTGCTCACGACATTTATTTCAATCATCCTTACACCGACGGCTTGCCTGCCGAACTAGGTCAGCGCCGAGAGCGCACTTGGGTGCAGGCGTTCGCTGGTTTTTTTAGCAAGTTGCGTCCCTTGTAACACATTTAAGCCGGCTTGCCGGTTGGGAGTTTAACAATGAAAAAGTATGGACCGATTGCTTTTTTCTTGCTCGCTCTATTGCTCTGGTATTTCGTTGGTTTGTATTTACCGCTCATTGTCAGTGTGGCTCTTTTCTTTGTTTGGTTTGATCCGACGAGTCCGGCGTCGCAAGTTCGCCGAGTCGGTATTTACGGCGGTAAGTTCGATCCGATTCATATCGGGCACTTGTTTGCTGCTGAAACGGCGCGAGTGCGTTACGGATTGGATCTGGTGCATTTTGTCCTCAGCGCCAATCCGCCCCATAAGAAAACCGGCTTTCTCGATGCGCGTTTGCGCATGGAGATGCTTGAAGCGGCTGTCAGTCCGAACAAATATTTTGTCGCTTGCGATGTTGAAATGCGGCGTAGCGGTCCTTCTTACACTGTCGATACGGTAAAAGAATTCCGCCGCATGTATGGTCCCGATGTGGAGCTGTTTTTGTTCTTGGGCAGCGAATATCTCGATCCGAACCACGAATGGTATTTGCCCAAGTGGAACGGCGCCGATGAAATCTTTGCCGAAGCGACGATCATCACTTTCCCGCGCGATGTCAACGACGAAGAATCGCGAGCCGGTCTCATCCGCCAGATTGAAGGCTGGATTGAACTCTTGCCGCAAGTGGCGCCGGGAGCCAAGGTCATGCTCGTGAAAGATTGTGCCATTCCGTCAATTTCCAGCACGCAAATCCGCGATCGGGTGCGTGCCGGCGAATCGGTCTGGTACATGACCCCGGCTGAAGTCTGGCGTGTTATGCGCGATCGTAATCATTATCGTAATCCGGGAGAACCTTGGCCAAAGCGTCCTTTGGGTACGGCGCTGTCTCAGGCTGCTAAGGGCATCGGGCGTGAGCTGAAAGCGTTCTGGAACAGCATTCGTGCGCGTTGTTGTTGATGCATCCAAAGAAATCAAAATTAAGGTAGTACCACAAAATGGCTCAAGAGATCAGTCCGGAAGTTTATGCTCGCGCTTTGGTAGCCGCTGAAAGTCTGAAGAAGACCCTTGAAGAACGCCTGATCGGTAAAACGGCTCACGCCTGGAATTGCGGTTGCGGCGCTTGCGGAGCCGGTCCGTCCAAGGTCGTGGCAATTGAAATGGCCGGCAGCCGGTACCCGAATCAGATTGCCTTGTTTACGCTGTGGGGCTGTGATATGCGAGACGATAAGGGAAAAGCCTGGACTCGAGGAATTACTGATTACATTCCTTGGGCTGAGCTTTATCCGATGTTCCGCAATCATTTTGCCGGTATTCCAGTGCGAGTTGATCGTGCTCATGCCCGGCTTATGCTGGATCGGTCTGACAGCGATTTCGCCTCTAGAGAAGGCCGCCAGTTTGTCGGTTCGGGGCGGACGGTTGTGGTTGGTGATAACAGTCCGGCCTACGTTCGACCGATTGGTGACCTGAGCAAATCGATTTGGGTCAACGCCGCGCTGCGAGTCGATAGCAACATGCCGCAGTATTCAAACTCCAAACCGCTGATTACTTGCCATGTCGATTCTCTGGAGTTCGGCGTCATGCATGGCCGCGGTCTCGGTAATTATTACGAGCTGGTCGATCCGGCTCGGTTGCCGACTTTCTATGTCGATATTCCGGGTAGTTCGCCCAACAAACTGGCTTTCTTTCCGGTCGCTCGGCTTGTATCAAGAGACGAAGACCGAGCTGAGGCCACTTTCGAGTTGGATCAAGCGGTCGAATCTTTTAGTCCGTAACCCATTCCTTTTCTTTTGGCGGGAGAACTAGCGTTATGGCTTCTGTCTCATTCGATCGTGTTTATGGGCGCGATTTAGCGCAGCATGTCGGCAAAGAAATCTGTCTGCATCTCTTTGACGATGATGGTTTCGATGGTCCTTTGAACTGGGCTGTGATTGTCGCCATTACTGCTGATTTGGAAGTTCAACTGCCCAATGAATCAGGTTTCGGTGCCAGCGCCGACGAAATTTATTTCGTCCGGGAGCGACAAAGCGAAGAACCGGTTCGTTGGGACGTCTAAGTTTGTTTGAGTTGTTTTTGTACTGCGAATACGCCGTGGCACGGGAGCCGTGGCGTTGATTCTGCTAACCACGAAAGAGGAAAAACATTTATGGTCGCTGCAAAAAAGAAAGCTGCTGCTGGTCCGAAACGCCGTCCGGTTGTACCGGGAACGCGACGTGCGAAGCCGGCTGTGAAGTTGAAGCCGGTGACGCGCATGACGAAGCGCCAAAAGGACCGAGCTGTTGTTGAATTACGCGAGAAGATGCTCGCACAGTTTTACGAGCGTCTTTTCTTGCTCGGCAATTTCATCGGTGATACCGATACGTATAAGCGGACCATGTGTCAAGCTTTCGATAGCTTCTCCTTGGATCCGGCGGCGTATCATCTCACTTTCCGTAAAGGCTTGCCTGCCGAAGAAGGTGCCGGCGATCAGTTGGTGATGGCCGGTCACGAGCTTCTGCACCAGTGGTTTAACCGTCCCCTCAGCCGACGCAATATTCACTTGGCCAAGCATTGGTTCAGCGCTCGCGACAAAGATCCGACTGCGGTCGGATCTTATACCGGTGCTTTCCCGCACAAACTGTGGGACAAGATTTTGCGTTCGCAACGGGGCGAAGATATCTATCTGCCGGTGGACATCTGGGGCTTCCCCGGCGGGCAAACCTTCCTCAAGGGTGTGCCGGCCATGTCTTTCGAAGGTATGGGCGGTGCCATCTCCTATCTGGAGCCGGCAAAGTGCCGCTATTTCGTTTCGGTGATTCACGCTACCAAAGCGCGGCTCATGAAGCAGGTTTGCTCGAACGATGCCGAATTTGGCTTGCGTTCGGCGCCTTTGGCTATGAATAACATTCTGCTTTTGCTTGCTCGTTATGTCGGTGGTCGTGGAACTTGGACTAGCAACGACACGGCGGAGTTCTTGTGGCCCGAGCTCTTCAAGACGGTGGGTTCCACCGGACACGAAGGCATGAGTCACACTCAAAGCTTCGATCGCCCGCTGGGCGAGAGTGAATATGAAACGATGGACCTCTTTGCCGAACGCATGGGCTGCGGTTTCTTGCTCTGCGATCTGGTCGACGCCAACACCGTGGGCAAGATGAACGCGATCAAGTGCATCAAGAAGTACAAGGGCAAAGCTGTTCTTGGTGTGCGCGTCGATTCAGGCGACATCGCCCAGCAATGCGTCGACTACTACCATGTCCTCCAAGCGGAAGGTTTGACTGAAGCGCGTATTGTGTTCGAAGACGAAGTGTCTCCGGATACCGTGCGCAAAGTCTACCAACTCTTCCGCGAGAAGACCGGCGTTGAGCCGGAGATGCTTATTCCTGGCGCCGGCGGCTGGTGGTGGCGGCTCGTGCATCGCGATACGGTTTCGGCCAAATTCGCGCGCAGCATGACCAACGGCCGACCTAACGTCAAGTTCTCCAATTCGCCCGGCAAGGAATCGCTGGGAGGCAATATCCGTGTGTACGCGCAAGACGACACTCTGGTAGTTGCTGACGTTTCGGAAACTATTGAGGGAATTTCGCTTTACACGCAGCTTGTGAAGCGCGGACGCATCGTTTACAACGAAACGCCCGACCAGCAAGCGGATCGTTCCGACTATA
The DNA here is from genome assembly GCA_019750335.1 of Candidatus Obscuribacterales bacterium. Classification (GTDB taxonomy): domain Bacteria; phylum Cyanobacteriota; class Vampirovibrionia; order Obscuribacterales; family Obscuribacteraceae; genus JAIEPM01. Next base: position 654,768 of record JAIEOQ010000008.1, on the reverse strand, counting down.
CGTGGGGACGGTACAAGCGTTTTGTGCTTTCGCCTTTGATTGCTGATTGGATGGCGCGCTTCAACGAGATGCGCACCGACGAAATTGCTGCTGCTCAAGCTCTTCTTTCCGACAAGTAAAACTCTTTAGCACAAAGGAACCTACCGATGGCTAAGAAACCTATTCTGTTTGCTAGTCAGAACTACGGCTATTTGGCTCAGGAGATGCTCGAAGTCGGGCGATTTAAGCCGGGAAAAGTGGCGCGCGGCATCGACAAAAAGCTCGGCGTGCCGGTCGAGGAGTTCATTCCGTTTCCGGACGGGGAACGCTACCATGCGCTGATGACCGAGGTGAAAGGTCGTGAAGTGGTGATCGTCGGCGGCACCATCGACGAGTTCGAAACCATGGAGATCTTTCACCTGGCCAGCGCCGCTCACGAGCAAGGTGCGCTCAAGCTGACCATCGTTATGCCCTATTTCGGTTACTCGACCATGGAACGAGCGATTCGCCCCGGTGAGGCGGTGAAAGCCAAATACCTGGCGCGGATGTTCTCCTACCTGCCGCGTACGCCGATGGGGAACAGCTTCTATTTCATGGACCTGCACACCGAAGGCTTGCCCTACTATTTCGAGAACGGTGTCTACACCGATCACGTTTATGGGCAGCCGGTCATTCTCGGGGCAATTGCCCAAGCGGCGGCCGGCAATCCGCTGATCGTCACCAGTACTCTGGATGAATGCTTGCCGGCGAGTCCGGAGAGCATCAGTCAGTTCGTTGTTGGCTCCACCGATGCCGGACGGGCGAAATGGGTCGAGACTTACGTCAAGGCTATGCGCAAGAGGAAGCTGAACGTGATTCCGGCTTTCGTGATCAAGGGACGGATTAGCGGCGACAGCACCGTCGTTCGGGACGTCAGCGCCGACGTCGAAGGACGCACTGTGTTGATGTATGACGACATCGGCCGCACCTGCGGCAGCTTGATCGGTGCTGCTGAAGCTTACATGGAGCGCGGCGCCAAAGAAGTGATGGCTGTGCTCACCCACGGCGCTCTGCCGGCTGGTGCGGTCGATCGTTTGCGTAATGCGACGTTCGGGTCTACCGGGCGTAAGCTGGTCTCGCGTTTGATCGTCACCAACACCCATCCGAGCGCCGTCAGGCAAAAGGATGATTTCTTGACGGTTGTTTCGACCGCCAAGCTCTTCTGCAAGCGGATGGGAACGCTGAAAAAGAAGCATCGCAAGTAATCTGAGTCAGTTACGTGAAGCCGGGCGGTAGCAATACCGCCCGCTTCTTCTTTCAAACATTCTTTAGCATTGCAGGTGATCTCATGGATCAAGCCCGAGTGGCGCAAGCGGTAGTTAAGCTTCAGATGTTGATACGTACGATTGTCGGCGCCGATGTGAAGAACAGCGAAGGCTGGCACGACCTGCGTAAGAGCGAAGGCTTTGAGGGGATGATGTCCGAAGGCTTCGGCTATGAGCGTGAGGCGGGTATGCCCTCAATCACGACTTTGGTTAAGCCGTTCTTTCATCCGACCAAGGCGCTTGTCGGTTTGAATTACACGCCGGTTGCCCATAACACCTTGCATCGGTTCCCCAAGGGTTGGACTGACGCTTTGCGTCTTTGCCGCGGCATTGTTTTTGACCGTCAAGCTAACCTGGTTGCCTTCCCGTTCCCGAAGTTCTTCAACTACGGAGAACACGAGGAAACTAAAGGTACTTTGCCTGAAGGTCCCTTTGAAGCCATGGACAAGGCTGACGGTCACCTGGCGATTATTTTCAGTTATCGCGGTAAGGTGATGGCCACCACCCGCGGCAGCTTCGTCAGCCCGACGGCACAAGTAGCCAACAAAATGCTGGCAACCAAAAACCGCAGTCACTGGCAAAAGGTGATCGGTCGCCAACAGACTGTCCTTGCTGAAATTATTCATCCGCGCACCAAGGTGATTGTCGATTACGGACGGCGGCGCGGCTTCATTCTGCTGGGTTGCTACGACTTGAACACTTACGCCGACCTGGATCACGCTCAACTTTCGATTCTCGCTCAAAAGCTCAAGACTCCGGTTGCCGAGCTTGTTCCTTTTGCTTCAATAGCCGAGTTGAAAGCCAAGGTGGCGGAAAAAGATTACAAAAATCGCGAAGGTTTTGTTGTTCGTTTCGTGCAGCCGGACGGCAGCGTCTTGCGTGTCAAGTTCAAGTATGCCGGCTATCTCGGGATCATGCTCGAAGAGAAGCTGACATACGGCTATGTGATGAACCGGCTCCTGGACGGGAGCTTGGAAAGGACTCTGGCCGGCAAACCTCATGAAGTCGAACAAGAAGTGCGTGGCATGGTCACCAAGCTGATGGCGGTGAACGAGATCCCGGATGATAGCCGGGGTAAAGCCCGCCGCGCTTATTTACGTGAATTGGTCGACGAAGCTTCGCGAACCACAAGTTACTGTACCCAGTGCGGCAAGTTTAGCCGTTGGGCTCTTGCGCAGCAAAGTTCTTCTTAGAGCGCCGACAGGCGCCGGAGATGATTTATGCAAGTTGAATCGGACAAGGCGCTTGCTGCAAAGCAAAGTGATTTCCGGCGCCTGATGTATTATTTCGCTGTTGTTTATATCGCCGAAGGTTTGGCTCAAGTGAACAACGGTGTGATCAGTTTGCCTCTAACCTATTTCCTTGAAGACTTAGGTTGGAACTCGGCTTCAATTTCCAGTTACTTGAGCGTGCTTGGTTTACCTTGGGTGGTTAAGCCGCTCTACGGGCTCTTAAGTGACTGTGTGCCGCTTTTCGGTTATCGCCGCAAATCGTATCTGCTCCTGGTGAATTTCCTTGCCGTAGTGGCATATGCCTGGCTGGCTCTTACTGCCGCGCCAGGCTTGATGCTGCCGGCAATGTTGATTATTACCATTGCCATGGCTGCTTCAAGCACGCTCTGCGGGGCGCTTGTGGTGGAGCACGGGCGTGACAGCGGCAATGCCAGCCGACTTTGCGGGCAGCAAGCGCTCTGGGCTAGTTTGGCCCGCATCAGCGCCGGCTTCTTAGGCGGCTTGGTTTGCTACCTTTTCGTCTCACCAGCGGCGGCTCTGCATGTTGCCGCTCTGATCTCGCTTACGGCGCCCTTGTTTGTGGTGCTCACGACCGGGCGCTTGGTCAGTGAGGAAAAAACTGCTGCCAATCTGCAACAGCTTAAACGCGGGTTGCATGGCATTTGGCTTGCTGTCAGCGATCGCTCTTTGTGGGGGGTCGCACTTTTCCTTGCGCTATGGGCTTTCAATCCGGGGTTCGGTGCGCCGTTAAACTTGCACATGAAAAACGATTTGCATTTCAGCAAAGCTTTCGCCGGTGTGCTTGCCGGAGTCTTTGCCGGCGGCTCGGCGCTTGGAGCGTTTGTTTACATGCGTTTCCTTGCTTCGCGCTTTACGGTTAAGCAGTTGGCTGCGGCACTGATTGTTTTGGGAGCGGCTTCGCAAGCCTCTTTCATCTTCATGCAAACAGAGCCGGTGGCCTTGGGGCTGCAGTTCTTGTTCGGTGCCACCACTGCCATGGCTATGCTCAACGCTCATGTGATCGCGGCCAGCCGCTGCCCGGCTAATGCCGAAGGATTTATGTATGCCATGCTGATTTCGGCAAGCAATATGAGCTTCTTCGCTTCGCAAGCCGTGGGCGGCTACTTATACGAATACGTTTTTCAGAAAAAGATTGACGGGCTTTTGCTTATCTCAGCAGCAATCACATTGTGCTGTTTGGTGATTTTGCCTTTCTTCAAATTCGAGTCTAGAGGAACAACACGATGAAGCGTTTTCACCTGATTACGCCGGTTGTCGGCGGTTTGGCTTGCGGCGCCAAGTGTCCTTTCTGTGTCGCCCACATGACGCCGACCAATAAAGTGACGATGAAGGCTGTCGACCCGGATTACGCTGCTTTCGAAGAGGCGTGCACTTACGCTTATGATCGTGGTGCTCGTTGCACACTGCTTACGAGCAAAGGCGAGCCGACCTTATGGCCGGATCTGGTTAGCGGGCATCTGCGCGTCACCAGCAAGTTCAAGTTCGATCGAGTCGAACTGCAAACTAACGGCTTGAACATCGCCGACCGCAAGCCGGTTACCGATGCTCATCTGAAAGAATGGCGCGAACTCGGCTTGAAGCTGGTGGCCATTTCTAACGTGCACTACGATCCCGCAGTGAATCGCGGTGTTTACACGCCACGGCGCAAAGAGTACATTGATCTGCCCAAGTTGATCGCCGATTTGCGTGGCTACGGCTTCAAGGTGCGGTTGGCGACGGTGCTTTTGCGCGGCTACATCGACAGCCTGGAAACTTTGAAGAAGCTCATGGACTTTGCTCGCGAAAACCATGTCGACGAACTGACCGTGCGTCCGGTGAACAAACCGGAAGACAGTCAGGACGATGCGGTGAGCAAATGGATCGATGAAAACTTTCTACTGCCGGAAAAGCGTGATGCTCTGCAAGCGTATCTCGATAAGGCCGGCAAGCTTGTTGAAACTTTCCGTTGGGGTGCGCGAGTTTACGACGTGGACGGGCAAAACGTTTGCTTGACCAACTGTCTCACTCACGACAATCCCGAAGTCGAGCTTGGTCGTCAATTGATTTTCTTTCCTGAAGGCAAAGTCGCGGATGACTGGCGTCACGACGCCCTGCCGCTTGCTGAGTTTGATCCGACTTTGGTGAGCTAAGAATATCGATTAATTTCATTACTACATGCAAAGGATGCTTAAATGAAACCTTCTCGTAGAAAGGGTGCAGCGCCTATTGTCGGCTTGAAGAAGCGACGCGGGCGAGGGGATCGTTTGGATTTGAAGGCGCTCTTGGCGCTGGCGGATAAAGATGTTCGCCCCACCTCTACGCCTGCTCACGGCTTTGTGCGCATCGCCGCCGCAAGCCCGAAAGTAGTGGTTGCCGATTGTCGCTACAACGCCAAGCAAACGATTTTGATGATGGAGCGCGCTCGCAAAGCAGGCGTGCACATTCTCAATTTGCCCGAGCTTGGTTTAACCAGCTACACTTGCGGCGACCTTTTCCACCAGCAGCCATTGCGTTCGGCAGCGCTGGCGGCTTTGGATGTGGTCTGCCAGGCGACTAAAACCGTCTTTAAGGGAATCGTTACCGTCGGCCTGCCCCTTGAAGTCGACGGTGTTCTCTACAATTGTGCCGTTGCCATCCAAGGCGGCAAATATTTGGGTGTGGTGCCCAAGAGCTATTTGCCTACCGGCGGCGAGTTCGATGAAGAACGCTGGTTCGCCTCTGGTCTTGATTTCGAGCAGCGCGAGATCGTGCTTAACGGTCAAACGGTGCTCATGGGCACCAACCTGCTCTTCACGGCAGAGGACTTCCCCGGGCTCGTCATCGGTCTGGAAGTTTGCGAAGACGGTTGGGCGGTAATTCCGCCTCATCGTATGCAAGCGCTTGGCGGCGCTACGGTGCTCGTCAATCTTTCGGCGAGCAACGATTTGGTCGGCAAAGCCGATTTCCGTGTCAGCGGTTTGGTTGTTCCGCACTCAGCCCAGTGCATGGCTGTTTACGCTTATACGTCGTCGGGCGGCAAGATTGAAGGCGACGGCGCTGGTGAGTCGACCACCGACATGACTTTCGGCGGTCATTGCTTGATCGGTGAAAACGGCAGCCTTCTGGCTAATGTCGAGCCGTTCAGCCAGAGCGAACCTTTTGCTGTGGCCGATGTCGATATCGATCATCTGCTTTACGAACGCATTCGCAACACCACTTTCCGTAAGAATCAAGCAAGCATGGCCCGAGCCGGCTTGCTTAAATTCGAATATGTGGCCTTCAAGAGCGGCGTCAAGAAAGCGCCGGAAAAACTGCTGCGTTATGTCGACGCTCATCCTTTCGTGCCGTCCAATCCGGTCACGCGGGATAAGCGTTGTCACGAAATCTTCCAGATTCAAGTGTCGGCGTTGGCCAAGCGTATGGCCCATATTGGCAAACGAATCGGTAATGCCGATATCAAGGCTTGGGGAGAAAAGTTGCTTACCGATGGTAAGCCGCTTTTTGTCCTTGGTGTTTCCGGTGGGTTGGACTCGACTTGGGCGCTGATTGTCGCTTGCAAAATGCTCGACAATCTCGGTTTGTCGCGCAAGCTGTTGCACTGCTACACTCTGCCCGGCTTCGGTACGACCAACCGCACTTACGATAATGCTTTGAAGATGATGAAGGAGCTTGGTGTCACCTGGTTTGAGGTGGACATCAAGGCGCGCTGCTTGCTTGCCTGGCAGGAGGAAGGCTATATGCCGTTTGGCATCGATGCCCGCGGTATGTCGGTGGCATCCTTTGTCGAACGCTTGCGTCAACTGCCGTCGGGTAGCAAGGATCTGGCTTTCGAGAACAAGCAAGCACGCGCTCGTACCGACTTGCTCATGAGCAAAGGCTTTGTCTTGGGCACCGGCGATCTGTCCGAACTGGCAGCCGGCTGGTGTACATACAACGCCGATCATATGAGCATGTACGGCATCAATGCCGGCATTCCGAAAACCCTTGTGCACTTCCTCGTGCGCTGGGCGGCGGAGAAGGTGTTCGAAGGTGAGCTGGCTGCCGTGTTTGTTGATGTTACCGAAACCGAGGTTTCGCCTGAGCTTCTGCCGCCAAGCAAAGACGGCAAGATTGCTCAGAAGACCAACGCTTCCATCGGTCCGGCTGACTTGCGCGATTTCTATTTCCATCATATCCGGCGTTGGGGAGCCAATCCGGAAAAGATCGTTTACTTGGCCAAGCAAGCCAAGTTCAACACGGAATACAGCGAAGAAGAGATTCGCAAATGGCTGGCTGTATTCATTACTCGCTTCTTCGATCAGCGCTACAAGCATTCTTGCTTGCCCGACGGCAGCAAGGTTGGTAGCGCCAGTTTGAGCCCGCGTTACGATTGGCACATGGCCAGCGACTCGTCGCCGGAGATGTGGCTGACTTGGGCGGAAGTAGAGCAGAAGCGCCAAGGGAAAAAGTCGAAGCGCAAAACGAAGAAGTAGTAATACTGCGGTTTTATCCATTTTGATTTCCAAGAGACAAGCGCCGCCAATTGGGGTGGTGCTTGCTCCAACTTTCCGCTAGGAGTAAACTGATGACTTCAAGTAGACGTTCGCGAGGTTTCACCCCAGGCTTGCACGGTATCAGAGCACTTGCCACCATCGATGCTTGTAATGATTTCGCCGACTTTGCCGGCGCGATTCATAAGAGCGCCATCCCGGTTCCCGGCGGGCGTGAAATTGGTCCGGTGATCGGCGCTTTGCAAAAGAAGGGCAAGGAGAGCGGATTCTTTCATAAGCAATTTGACATCCGTGATTCGCACAAACCGGAAATGTTCAGCTTCGCCTGCAACAACAAGCGAAATTTGAAGCAAGGCGTGAATTGCGTTCCGGATCGCGATGGCGTGTTGCATACGATTTTGCCGAAGCATATGATCCCTGGCACTTGGGGCTGGGAGCTGATTCCCGGAGTGCTTGCCGAATATTACGATGCCTATTTCCGCAAGGGCGAAGAGCTGGACAAAGACCAGTTCTCGGGGGCCACGCCGGAAGTGATCCGCTGGTTGCAACAGCAAGGCGTGACCGATCTTTATTTGACCGGTTTGGTCTATCGCATCTGTGTCGGCACCAGTGCGATCAACTTTGTGCGCGCCGGTTTTAACGTTTGCATCGTCAAGGATGCCACCCGGGATCTCGATTTGCCGGCTTGGGCTAACGTGATCGAGATCATGCAAAAGATCGGCGTGCGCGAAATCGAAAGCGCCGAACTCTTGGCACAGATGGATCGCTAAGATGCAAACATTTCTTGCTGCTCTGAGCGCGGCTTTCTGTGCTGCAATTCTTGCTGTGGTTGTGATGATCGGTAGTGGAACGCCCTTTAGCTGGGCGTTCCTGTTGTATGTGGTTGCTATTACCGGCGGTATCGCTTGTCTAAGCGCCGGGTTCGTTTGGCTCTTAGGTTGCAAGCTTACCGATCTCGGTGTTTACGCCACTACGTCCAGTGTGATCTATGTTTTGTTTGCGTTGGCCGGGCTTCTTTATTACGATCCAGGCTTGGGTGTTCTTGACACAGTTCGTGCTCTGCTGACCACCGCACTTATCGGTTTCTGTCTGGGCATGACCGCTTCGGCAACGGCAGGTATTCATAAGCTTTTGCGCCCGCGCCGTCGTTGATTCTTGCTGCTGCTTTTTCCGCTCTCTTCACGACCCTTTTTCCTCATAAGGAACAATCACCATGCGCAGTACCGTCGGTACCGTCAGCAGTGCCGGTTTTTCCACTGCCGTTCTTGTCGGACTCAACGTTGTGTCCGGTCTTGCTCCTCTTTCGATCGGTTTGGTTTTCAACGCTGCTCTTGTTAGCGGCATGATTGCTTTCGCTGCTACGCAGACCAACGAAAAGCTCGTGAAGCGCCACATTTCGAATACCGTACCCTACGCTCTGACTACGGCTGTCGTGTGGGCGTTGGCTACCCTTGGTTTGAATCTGATCTTCGGCACTCGTGATGTCGATCTGGCTGGTGCCGCTTGCGCCGCTTTTGTCGGTCTGCTCTCTGGTGCCGTCGGCTCGGTCATCGCCAATGTCGTGCATAAGTTGAAGCAGAAGTAGCGTTTCGATTTGTAGAAACGAGGTACTCTATGTATACATTGGGTTCAGCTGCTGACGAACAGCAGCGTTTGCATGCTCAACGTGAGCTTTACGGTGACATAAAAGGAATCAGCTTTGCTGCTGATGCTCGGATCTGTGATTTAGGTTGCGGGCCGGGCAGTAACTTGTGGCTGGCTGCCCAAAGCAAAAGCGGCTTTTATATGGGTGTCGACATCCAGGCGGAGCAGGTTAGCGCCGGTCGTTTGGCGGCTCAAGCTTTAGGTTTGAGCAACGTCAAGTTTAAGGTTGGCGATGCGACTGCGACCGGGTTTCCCGGCTCGTCGATGGATGCCGTTTTTGTACGATGCTTGTTGGTGCATCTGCCCGATCCGCAAGCGGTTGTGCGCGAAGCTTCTCGTCTTCTACATACCGGCGGGCGAGTTGTTTTAATTGAGCCGAATGACTTGAGCGTCAATGCCGGACCGAACAAAAAGCACCTGCTCAAGTGCTGGAAAGCTTATAACCGATTTGCCGGAAAGCAGTCTTTGTCCGATGTTGGTTTGAAAGAGATGCTCACCGACTGCGGATTTAAGGGCATTGTCGTTCTACCGCATCTGGTGCGCTATGACGCGAAAGATTTTCCGGCTTGCCGTTCGCTTATGAACAACTGGTTGCAAATGATCGAGCGAGTGTCGGCTCAGTTGATTGAAGCTGAATTGATCACTGCAGGCGATTTGCAATCAGCTCGGGGGGAAGCGCAAGCTGTCACTAATAATACTTTTGCTGAAATTGTCATTTGGCGTGCTTTTGCTTGTAAATAAGTACACCTTTTAAAGCAGGAATAAAATCTATGCAAGGTAAAAAGCGATACGTTCTTTTGGGCGTTGTCGGGTTGGTTGCTCTTGGCTTTCTGTTCCATCATTTAGCGACGCGAAATTCGCGCTCTGATGACTACAATGCGGTTACCACCGGTACAAGCACAGAGTTGATTCAGAAGTATGCAGCTACTTATTTCGCTCATGCGTATGTGATCGAAGGTCATGAACAAACCCTCGTTGCTTACGACGAAGAGCTTAAAAAGAGCGCTGAGCTTGAGAAGCAATATGCTGAAGCTCATCGCAATGCTGACGCTCTTGTGAAAAAAGCTTGTCTTGCTCCGGCTAATGAAGCGGCGGCTCTTTTTGCTGAAGCGCGAGCAGAAAGAAAACGTGGGGATGAGTTGTTCGGGCAATGGGAGCTTGGGAACAAGCTGCGTGGTGAACTCCTAAAGAGGCTTGAGCATCAAAAGCGGGCATACAACGAGGCTTGCTGGATCCTCAACGAAGCTAAATTTGTCTATCAAGTTGTGGCTTCAAGGTCTCCGACGGGCGGTGCTGTTGAAATTACAACTGAAAAAGTGCTTGCCGCTGAGCGAGACTTCGTCAATGATCTTCGCGCAAAAGCCGGTAGTAGAGCTGATCTGCTTGATGCCTGCGCCAGCTATGATACGGCCCACAAGCTTCTTTTAGAAGCGCGTGAACGAAGCAAAGAGCTGGATGCTGTTCAGAGAGTTACTTCTGTCGCCTTCCAGAATTACGACAAGCTCTCCGCTGCGGTGATTGATGCCGGCACGGCTGAAAATGAGGCTAATTGCCGCTTGGCTTATGTCACCTGGCAGACGGCTCTGCAAGCGGAAAAGCCCGTTAGAGAGAAGTGGCAGTCTTATGACAGTTACAGCACTTATGAAAAGCAGTACAGGCAAGCTTTTCATAAGGTACTCTCCTGGTCACGTCTTTTGGATCAAAGCGAAAGCAAGTAAGGAGTTGAGATGAAAACTCTTCCCCATGTTGTGATTATCGGTGGTGGCTTTGCCGGGCTTGCTGCAGTGCAAGCTTTGGCTAAAGCGCCGGTGCGGGTTACGCTACTCGACCGGCGTAACCACCATCTTTTCCAGCCTTTGTTGCATGGAGTGGCTTTGGCTGAGCTTTCGCCTGCCGAAGTCGCTTATCCGATTCGTTCAGTGCTTTCCAAGCAAGCTAACGCCACGGTACTTTTGGCTGAGGCGCGAGCCGTTGATGCCGAAAATAAGAAGATTGCCCTCGGCGATGGTAGCGAACTCTCTTACGATTATTTGATCGTCGCTGCTGGTGCTTGCACCAAATTCCTCAGCGATGATTGGGCAAAATACTCGGTCGGTCTGAAAGATCTCGACGATGCTGTCGAGATTCGCCGCCGGGTTTTGCTGGCTTTTGAAGAGGCTGAGCGCGAAACCGAAGACTTGGAGCGACGCGAAGCGTTACTCACTTTCGTTGTTGTCGGTGGTGGCGCTACCGGTGTTGAAGTTGCTGGTTCCCTTGCTGAGCTTTCGCGATATGTGCTTGCTCACGACTTCCGTAACATCGATCCTGAGTCGGCGCGCATTGTGCTCGTGCACGGCGGTGAACGTATCTTGATGGAGTATCCGCCGGAGCAATCGGCTATCGCTCAAGGCTATCTCGAGAAGCTCGGTGTCGAAGTGCGTACCGGAACGCGGGTGAATGAGCTCAACGCCCAAGGTGTTAAACTCGGTGCTGACGCTTTCTTGCCCTCGGCGACGATCATCGCTTGTGCCGGTGTGCGTCCAACGCCTGTGATCGATACTTTGGATGCGCCCAAAGACAAAGGTGGGCGTGTGCTTGTCTCTGCCGATTTATCAGTGCCCGGTCATCCGGAAATTTTTGTGGTCGGTGATGCTTCCTCCTTTTTGCATCAAGGTGGACAGCCCTTGCCCGGCTTGGCTCCTGTAGCTAAACAGCAAGGATTGTCGGCAGCAGCCAATATCGTTGCCAGTCTTTACGGCAGGCAACGTAGCAACTTTCATTACAAGCATCGCGGCAGCCTGATTACCATCGGGCGCTCGAAAGCTGTAGCCAATTTCGGTTGGTTGCGTTTGAAAGGCTTTACCGCCTGGTTGGCTTGGCTTTTCATTCACGTCTGTTTTCTGATCGGCTTCCGCAATCGATTCGTCGTTACGTTTCTCTGGTTTTGGTCCTACATCACACGCCAGCGCGGTTCGCGTTTGATCACCGGTCAACGGATGAATGCCGGACCTTTACAGAAAGGAAGCACTCAATGAGCAATGAGAACACTTTGTCTTGGCAGGAACGAGAAGGCGGTGGTTGGTATTGCGAAACGGTTCATGATGGACGAGCGCTGTACTTTCGGATTACCGAGAGTGCTGATCCGTATATGGTTCAAACTCTGGAATCAAGCCAAGACGGTGTCAACTGGAGCGAAGTCAAATCTTTGCGCGGTTACAGCGGCTCGGTCGATGCCGAAGATACCGCGTCGTTGAAGTCGCGAGCTGAACAAGTTTTATCCGGTATTTGATTTGCGGTTTTAGCCCATACCAGCAAGCAGCTTTTAAGTTGTTTGCACAGCCAACGATTGAAAATGAATCAGAATCAAACGTTTCTGTCTTTGCTGGCGATTGTCGCATTCAGTTTTGCGGCGGTTCTTGTCGGCAAATATCTGATTAATTTCGGCGAAGTTCTCAACTTTGTTGTGCTCGTTTGTAGCGCCGCTTGCATTTTGTATTGCGTGTACGGACTGCAAAAAGTAGCTTTAAATGTGGATGAGGCCGAGGCTTTTCCGCTATTGCTCATACTCTCTATGGGAATTGCGGTCGGTTTTGGCTATCTCTTCATGAGCCTTGCTGCTTGCGGTGTTTTCTCTTTAATCGCTCTTGGAGTGCTTTTCCTGGGGCTCAACAACAGTTAACAGCATTGGAGCTGACAGTGAGCTTATTACTTGACCCGTCGGTCATTGTTTTGACCGGCGGTCCTTGCGTGGGCAAAACTACGCTGATCAAAGCGCTTGCTGAACTCGGTTATCTGGTCGCCGAAGAAGAAGCTGCTCGCTTGATCAAAGAAGGCAAGCTGAGCGTCGTCAACCACTGGCAAGAGTTCCAATTGGAACTCTTGCGCCGGCAAGAGGCATCGGAAACCGAGCTGCTTAAGCAAGGCAAGCCGATCTTCGCTGATCGCGGTTTGTTCGACAACGTCGCGTATTGGAAGCATAAGGGCAAGCGCCCGGATAATCTTCCGCAGATGCTCGGTCCGCGCTACTCGCTTGCTTTCTTGCTCGAACCGCTCAACATCTGGGTTGACGACGGTGTGCGCAGCGAAGACTTGCAGTTCTGCCGTGAGATCACCCCGATGTTCGAAGCAGCTTATACCGAGGTCGGCGTCAGGGTCGTTCGTGTGCCCGCCGTCTCGGTTGAAGAACGGATTGCGCTCATTCTCAAAGAAGCGCAACCGTATTTGCAGAAGACTTAACCTCTGATTTTTCAAGCAAGTAATGGCAGCAGCTTGCTTGGGAGCGTGTGCTCCTTGTTTTGCTGCTTACTTCTGGAAAAGCGACGGCACCGTCTTACGGGGCGGAGCAAACCGTAACTCTTCCAAACCTTAATCAGCCAGTAACTCTGGTTGACTCGTTACGGCGAGAAGGAGAACGAAAATGAAATTCATCAAATCGAATCCCCACTGTCCCGAATGCATTCGTAACCGTTATATCCAAGAAGACGCGTCCGTCTTCTTGTGTTATGACAACATTGTCCATTGCGCTTCTTGCGGCTTGGTACTTACCGGTAAACAAAAGCCGGTTATCCAGCTCTACGGCGAATTCGAGGTTCCGCCTTTTCTCGAGCGCCTGCTGAAATCTTTGGTCAACTGCCAGATGTTGGGCATTACGGACGTGTCGGAAGCGTTGATTGCTAAAAACGAAGGGGCTTCGTCTGGGGGAGTGTCACTCGACTTTTCTCATCGGGCTCTGATGATTGGCGGTAGCATGACCTGGTACCAGGTGAAGAAAACGGAGAAATTCAAGCCTCACGAAACGGACTTTGAGAGCATCGCTAGATACGCGCCAATTCCGTCGCGGCTCATTCATGAGTTTGTCAACGTTGATGACTTCCTTGTTAGCGAATGTCCCGGCAAAGAAGGGCGCGGTTTGCGCAACGCCGGCATCCGCATGCTCAAGTATCATCGTGGTAGCGAAAAAGAAGGCGGCTTGAACTATTACGTTCGAGCATTTTTGACTTGGGACATCAACTATCGCCGTTTGCCGAACGGCGAGGTTGAAGAGATCGCCCGTAAATAGGGATTTGATTTTCTCTCTGAATTTTTCTGCTGCTCGACTAGCATAAACATATAGTCATGGCAGGCAACCGGCATAGTGGCTGAAGCAATATCTTCAAGTCGCTATGCCGGCTTTGCCGCAAGAGCAACCTAAAGCCTATGCTATGCTCCTTAAATCTTAGGCTTAGATTGACTTGGCCGGCAGCGGATTCGAGCGCAAGCGCGGCTTGCGCTGTCTATGTAACTCGTATCTAAGGAGCAGCCATGCGCAAAGACATGGCCGAAGTGCTGAGCGGACGACCGCGATATTACCGACGTAGCGCCTTAAACAAAATGCTGCGCCGACGCAAAGACGAGGAGATCTCGGACGAAGCGCCGAAGCGGCAAAGAATGAAGCACGGTTGGATCTACTGCCGCGAACGCAACGAGAACTTGAGCCCCCTGAAGCGGTTCTTGTACTCGCGAGTCGGACGCAAGTGGAGCGACGTGCAAGGCGAAATCCGCCAGGTGCTGAAACCGGGTAACCCGGCGCACCGCCTCTGGTTGGAACACCTGCGTTGGTACGTGATGGAAAACGCCTTCTGGGTAAACGGCGAACCGCACGACGAGAAGGGGCGAAAGCTCCCCAACGTCTACATGCCGCCATTGTTTGTCGTGCACCCGGAAACCGGTATCTTAAGCGCGTTGCGGTAGCCTGAATAGTACTGTTTGAAAAAGAGCGGGACAGAGTTGCTTAATCGCGCTGTCCCGCTCTTCTGTTGGGGAGTTACGGCTTAGTGGTTTAGAGAGTCAAACACTCCTCAAATTTCAGGGATATAGTATGGAACTAGCTCAATTGGCCGCTCTCGTTAAAGCCGGCATTAAGACGGGCAAACAGCAACAGAAGAAAATTGCCCAGTCGCGTACTCAAGCGGATGAGTCGGCTGCCGAAACTTTACGTCTTCAAGCCGAGTTGGTGCTCGTGCAGATTCCGACTCGCGTGTTGATAGCCACTCTCGCCGATCAGGCTTACGCCGAAGTGATGGAGGTTAAAGCCAAGGAGCATGACGGGAGCTGGTCTCGTAGAACGAGCGATCTTGACCCGTACGAAGCGAAAGCGCTGCGTGGAAAAGCTAAACTTGTCTATGACTCCTGCCAGCAAGCCGGTCTGAAACCGGAGATTCATGCCATCACCACCGATGGTGAGAGCTACGGGCCGGTTATTGTTGTTCCGGCTGGGGGTGAAAAGCAGAACCGGTTTAGAGCGGTCTGATTCTAGCTGCGGTTTAGATTGCAGTTAGTTTTGATACAAATAGAAAGGCGGATGACTTTCAACCGTCTTTCTATTTTCCGGGATTCAACTAATACATATAGTGTATACTGAAAAATAAAAGATGTGGCTTGCAGTCACTACGAGCAACTGCAAGCCACATCAACTTTCTGAACAGCCGGTTATTCTGTTCTTATTACCGACGCAGAACGCGGGTTAGAGCACTTCTGCTCACGAATTACTGACGAGTCCGAGGGCGACGGCGTCTTCGAAATGATGAACGTCAGCGAAATCGATCAGCGCATCGGATTCGCGCCCGATGTTGACCACATGCATGCCGGTCTCTTCGTTGTAGCGGACGTAAGTGCCTTTGTGCCAAGCATTGTCGAAACGGGCGGCAACGGCGTCGCCGGCGTTGAACCGCCAGAGTCCGTCGCTTTGAGCGACGATCAGCGGTACGACGAAGTCCGTTGGAATCTGAAGCCCGATTAAGCCGGGCTTGCTCACTTGCACCATATGGTCGTAACCGTCGCGTCTGAGGTATTTCGCTCGTACCAGACGTTCCTGGTAGAGAGCGATTACTTCGTCATCGGGTTCGATCTGTGCAGTGGCCAAAGCATCACGAAAGAGCTTTGCCGCCAGGCGCGTGCTTGCCCGTACCCAGCTTCCTTGCTTGAGCGTTTTGGCGATCAGTCCGCCGCGTTTGGTTCGGACGATGCAGCCCTTGAGCTTGCGCGCAGAAGTTTTAGGAGCACTGCTGCAGAGTTGAAAGTAGACGATCTCCGCCTCGTTTGAGGCCAATATACCTTTGGTCATTTTCGTTTTCCTGGTTGGAATGAACTTGGTACTTCCAGCTCGGAATGAGCTTCATTTGTTTTGTTAGGACAGATGAACCGCCAAGAAAAATTATCGGCGGCGGAAGATTTTTGATAAACGGATGCAATATGACGGCGGTGCCTTGATGTGAATCAAAGGCACCGCCGTCGGGACAGGCGGGCGAAGGCGAAGTTACGACGGCTCGCGACGCAGAACCAGCGAGCCGCCGGGACCGTCCATGAATCCGACGAATGGGTAGGCGGGCATCGTCTCGCCGATCCGCGCGCTCTGGAGGACGACGGTTTCGACTTCGGTGACGTTCGGATCGAATTCGGCGACCAGGCTGTTGCCTTCGAAGCGAAGGATTTTGGCGCCTTTCGGCAGCTGGAGCGTATGACGGCGATCACCGGTGATGGCAAACACTTGGGTGGTGAGCGTGGCTTGCGACATGTGTTGGTTTCTTTCGTTTCTGAGTGTGTTGAATAAACAGCAGTAAGAACCAATAGCGTCGGACCGTTAAATACCGGTCCGATCGCTTTGTCCAGCAAACGCGATTAACGTTTGCGTTTTACCAATTTGCCGAATCGGCTAGGGGCGTTCGATGATGAACAACCGCGTGTTGCCGTCGCCGTCCGATGCGACCAAAACGAGCTGAGTGCCGCAGTACCAAATGTAAATGGAGGAACATTTCGGTGGCAATCCTTCGATATTGTTCTCGAGATTGAACACTTCCATGCTTCCGTCCAGTCGGCAGATGCAAGTCAGTCGTTCAAGTTGATTGTGTTGCTCGTACCCGCGAAGGTTCAAACACACAGTCTTACCGTCGGTTGAACAGCCGGATGGGCCGGCAATGTAACCGCTGGGCATTTGCATCACCGACTCGAAAGAAAAGCTGCACGGGTTCCAGGCTCCAAGCGCTGCCTGAGTGCCACGGTGCAGCAAGCACAGTTGTTGTCCTTCCCGTCCAGGAAATGTTCCTAAGGGTTGCGACCAGTTCCAGGGGTGCTTGGGAATTTCCACGAGCCGTCCTTCTGCGAAATCGAGGTAGCATCCCTGCCATACACAGGTCATGCCTCCAATTCCGACCTCTCGCGAATCCGGACGTTTGACACCGAAGGCATAGTTGCCGGCGATGTACAGCATTTCGGATTCAACGCTGACCGGCAAACGGCTGGCTTTGCCGCTGGCCAGCTCACAGTACCAACCGATACGTCGCTCATATTGGCCAAGGAGCGCATGGCCGATACCGACGGCATATTTGTCGTTCTGCCCGCTGATGGAAACGCGCTTCAATTGGAGTTGCTCTTCCATCGCTGCGGCCAGCTCGTTTGGTTCGGGTTGTCCCGGAGGGGAGATCCGCACTTTTACCGGCTTATGATCCGTCAGGCACACCGAACCTTGCAGATACTGTCCTGAAGGATCGATGTCGCGATAAGAGAAGTTCTCGGCGATCACCGCAGCTCCGTTTGTCGGACTCCAAGCCCAGACGTGCTCGTTGTGGATACCCTCTGCATAAGATGCACTTCCAAATAGCCGCCCGTCCGGCAGCACTCCGTAGAGATGCACGCCCTTAGCACCAACATGGAGGTTGATTTCTTTTTGAACTCGATACATGGTTTTTGTTCCTTGCAACATGAAATCTGAAAACAACTGACAATCAAAACAATTGAGGCGGGGTCTTGAAACTAGTCCAAGACCCCGCCTCTCAAATCAGTCCGACGTGACGAAGCCGTAGTTACGACGGCTCGCGCCAGAGAATGAGCCAGCTCCCTTCGCAGGAGGTCTCTTTCACGATGCCGACGTACTCGTAGTGAGTCGGAACCAACTCGCCAACCTTCGCGCTGTGGAAGACGTGGTTGTCGTGGTGCTGGATGTGTTCGTCGGATTCGATGAGCAGGGTGGCTCCCTCGACGGCGAGGATCTTCGCGCCTCGAGGCAGGGTCAGCTCATGGCGACGGTCGCCGGTGAGGGGCACGAACCTGGTGTTTTTCTTGCTGGCGTTCGGCATAAAGATGTTCTTTCGAAAATGTGGTTGCGATACATAATCAAACTCTTTCAACTGCAGCTACTGCTGCTGCTTCTTCTTCTTCGCCTTGACCGCTTTTCCCTTGTCTTCGCAGACGACATAGAGAACGGTGCTATTGCTGGCACCGTCTTCGAGGCTAACCCGGCCATGCTCTTCGAGCCGAGGCTTCAAGTCGGCAGGATAAACGTGCCCCACCGGATCAACGTGGAAAAATCGTTCTTCCGCGTCTTCAAGTCTGTGCGGACCTATCGGCTGGCTGACCAGCAGATAGGGCACATTGTTGTCCCCGCCTTTGATCACGCGGGCGATCCGCGCGAATTTCGGCAGGCGCAAACGGGTTCGCAGGTTGAGACCGAGGGAGTAAATCCGTTCTTCGAAAGCGGATTTCTTTTTCGGTGCGGCAGACGGGTTTTCCGCCACGATACACCAATCCTTTCATCTTTTAGAAAAAATCAACACCGACGGAGAGGCGGGTCGGTCAACGATCCGCCTCTCCGTTTTGCAACAACTACTTCCGCTTCTTCGGCGGAGCAGCATGCCCACCGCGCAAGCCGTCAGCCGGCGGAGCCGGTTGACGCAACGCTTCTTCGATCCGCGCTTTCAAGAGATTGAACTCGCCGCGGAGGGTTTCGAGGTCCTCCGTTGCCAGCCGTTGCTTCAAAGCGAGCAGAGGCGTTTTGAGTTTGTTTTTCGCTTCGCCCTTGCGTTCACGGTCGATGCGCTGCTGGAGCGCATGCATGTCAGCACCGAGCTGCAGCCGCTCGGCTTCGTCTCCGGCAAGCGTAGGCAGAAGCCCACGAGCCAGATCCAACTGAACGCGCGCCGCTTCGATGTCGGCATGAGACGGCGCGTAGCTGCTGTCGCGATCGTCGCGCAGCTTCTCCAACGCCGTTCGTACCGCAACCCGCGCTTGCTCGTTCTGCTTCTGACGTGCTTGTTCGCCAAGGGGCTTGGCGGCAGCGAGAAGCGTGATGCGCTCATCGATGCGCGGCTGGAAAATGCCGTGCAAATGAGCCACAACTTGCCGCTCTACCGTCGTCAAAACTTCTTGGACTTTTTGCGGATCCGTCACCGCGTCTTTCAAGACAGCGATGCCGAAAGCCACCGCGTTCTGAATCCGTTCGTTGTCTTCCGTCCAGCGTTCGGTGGTGCCGACGCCTTCGAGATATTTACGAGCGGTGCCCACGGCCCGATCCTTCAGCCAGCGCTCGATGATCAGTCGAGCTTGGCTCGTAGCCGTCGCTTGGTCGTCGAATTCGACTTTCGCTCCGGCCACCAACCAGATCGTTTGCTCCTTTCCCGGATGTTGAACTTGAACCGACTTGACGAGCTCGCCGGCTTCGACCGGCAAGCTGACGCTGGCAGCGACGTTCAGTCGACGAGCGACTTCGCGCCGCAGTTGGCAAAGGTCCTCATCTTTGATACCGCAACCGGCGTTGCCGCCGTTCGGCAGTTTGACGATCACGTTCACCATGCGGTCGGCGAACTTTGCCGGGAACCCGCTCGTCTGGAGGTGCGGGAGCACCTGGTCGACTTGCGAACTCTCGATCACGATCATGATGCCGCCGTTGCCGTTGTACGAAACCGGCAAAGAGACACCGTTCACCGTGATGCTATCGGGGAAGTTCTGGCGAACTTCTGCAGCATCGGCTTCCAGGGTTGGCGTGTTGGTCAACGCCGCCAGGTCAGCCCAAGTCATAGGCGGTACGGAGCTCGCCGCTTGCGCAGTTGA
Organism: Candidatus Obscuribacterales bacterium; assembly: GCA_019750335.1. Lineage (GTDB taxonomy): Bacteria > Cyanobacteriota > Vampirovibrionia > Obscuribacterales > Obscuribacteraceae > JAIEPM01. Next base: position 635,301 of record JAIEOQ010000008.1, on the reverse strand, counting down.
GTTGGTGGTACCGAGATGATCTTGAAGCCATTGTCGCACGCTGGAGTTGCTGGGCTTGGGCAGCGAAGCGCGCTGCGACAAACCTTGCAGTTCAGCCAGCAGAGCCAACGATGAGCTCTGCTGAGTTTTATTCTGAGCACCGGTGAGAATGACCTCCACCAAGCGCGTCAGAGTCGCCGGGTGATCGGCCGGAGCCGGTACCCGACGCACGCTAATCGCCTGTCGGTCGATGGTCCAGGTTTCGGTGCAGTACACGGTGCCGTAGTGGTCACCGAGACCGTCGCCGAAATCGAACCCGTGGCGCTCGAGTTGCAGGCGTTCGCCGAGAAGAGCTTGGAGTTGGTCCATGCTCAGCTCGACTTTAGCCACTAGCGTAGCCAGGCGAATGGTACCGCCCCGTCGGCGCGGAGCATCGATCACTTCCACCGGTAGCAAGAGTCGGCTGTAACTGTGAGCGAACAAGCTGCGATCACCCAGGTGGATGCCGTTGCCGTCGACACAGTCCCAACCGATGCTGCCGTCCTGAACCATCAGTCGGTCGGAAAAACCGACGACGAGAGCCGACAGCAGTTGCTCGTAAGTTGCGGGGGTCTGGTTGAGCTTCCAGCCCTTGCGACGAACGTAGGCGAGCAGGTTTCCGTGCAGACGATTGGCGCGGATGAAAGCGCCGACCGAGATGAAGTGGACGTTGCAGACGCTTTCCACTTCGCTGGAACCCTTGCTCCGTTGGGCTTCCACCAGCATGGCGTAGGCGCGCAGCACACGATCCAAGTCCGACTTGTCTTCGGGCTTGGTCAAGGCGTCGTGGGCGGCGTCGGCTTGTTCGGCGCGCTCCGCCGGACGAACCAGGAAGTTGGAGCTGCCACCGAGGATGGCTGCGCAGATCACGGCTTCTTTCAGACAGCCGTGCTTTTCGGCGGCGATGATCGTGAGCGCCAAGCGCACGCTCATGAAGTCGCCCAACTCGAGAATCTCGAGCACCGGTTTGGCGGCTTCGGTCAGACCGTTGTCGTCGACCAAGCCCATTTTGCGCAGATTGCGTTCGGCTTGTTCGATCAAGTAGCTTTCATGTTCGGGCAGGCAGGCTTGGCAGTCGCCGGGACCAAGCTTGCCGATGAACCAGTGGAGGATCAGGCGTTCGAGTTCCGGGGCGCGACTTTGGCGGGGTTGGCTGGTCATAAAAAATCCTTCAAATGAGGGTCCTACTGTTGGACCGGGTTAAGAAGACGTATCCTTGAGACAAGCAATCGGACAAGACCAGGGGCGCAACGGCGCTCTTGATCTGTTTCAGACTTGTGTTTGTTGATGTGCTCTTTCTGTTCTGGTTTGATGTTTGAAGAAAACGTATATGAGATCAGATTGCCAAAAGGTACACGTCAGTCTCAAATGAAATTCGGGGCTAGGGCATATGCCTAGGGATTCAGGCGTGGTGTGATCACGACAAACAAGATTAAGCGGCGTTAACGCGGCTAGCGATAAGCAAAAATTTCTACTCTAAATAGCGAAAGGTCGATTCTGTTGTTTTCGGCTTCACAAGCTAGTGCAGCTGCTAATTGTGGTGATATTACGTATAAGGGCCCTAGGTGCCGATGACAATTTATAGTCCAACTTAATAATCAATTCCATGCTGAAAGCGCCTATTTATCATGCTTTTGATATCCAGAAAAATATTTCAAAGGACACAATTTTGTCATCGGCACCTAGGGCCCTTTAATGAGACTGTGGCCGGTTGTTTGGATTGTCTAGGCACTTTGCTTTGACGTAAAAGTGTGATGTGGAAAAATGATATACTATTGCATATAGCAAATAAACCAATAGAAAAAGGGCACCGAATTCTCAGTGCCACTTTTCCCATTTAGCGTTTAAGCGCCAAGTTTATCTTGCAAGTCTAAAAAGCCGCGGGGCAACCATTGCCCACCGTCAGCGGTCAATACATCACCGTTGATATAGGCAGCCTGAGGCGAACAAAGAAAAGCAGCATATTTAGCCATTTCCTCGGCGCTGGTCAAACGGCCGAGCGGAACACGGCTGGCAATCAAAGCTTGTGCTTCATCGCTGTTGTACTGCAAGTTAGCCGAAGCGCCTGCTGTCACCATCGGTCCTGGTGCGAACGCGTTGACACGAATGCCGTGGCGTCCCCATTCCACTGCCAGAGTTCTGGTCATAGAAAGAACACCGGCTTTAGCTGCCGCCGAATGTACAACGCCTGGTTGTCCGCTCCAAGCATAATTAGCGACAATGTTGAGAATGGTGCCTTGCTTTTGCTTAAGCATTACCTTGCCGACAGCGCTTGAACAATGCCAGGTGCCGTTAAGCACGATGCCGATTACCGCGTTCCAGCCGTTGGCGGTCAACTTTTCGGCTGGCACAAGAAAGTTACCGGCGGCATTATTTACGAGTACGTCAATTTTGCCGAAGCGAGCAAGAGTTTTCTCGACCATTGCTTCCACGTCTTCAATTTTGCGTACATCCAACTCTACGGTTAGCACTTCGGCTCCCAGGGCGCGAATTTCTTGAGCGGCGCTTTCGAGATGTTCGGCGTTGCGACTGGCGATAACCAGATTGGCGCCGCGTCGAGCCATCTCCAAAGCCATCGCTTTGCCGAGTCCGGTGCCACCGCCTGTGATGATCGCTGTTTGTCCGGCGAAATCTTTTTCTCCGACCGGCGGCACTCTTTGCAAAGTGCTTAAATCAAGCGCAGTGTTTTGCTGCTTTCGAGCACCGAACAAGCGATGCCTGAAAGCAAAAATCAAACCGGCAATAAGACCCAGCAAAGAGAATGAAACCAGAGGAATGATGTAAGTTAGGTTAGCCATGAAACACCTTTGGTTGCGTGGTTATGGTTAATCGAGAATTTCAAGATCTCCGAAAAAAACGCCGCGGTGAGGGCGGCTAACTTGTCTTGCTTCATCCTCGTCGTCCCATTGCTCTCGTTGCGGAGTGCCGAATGGTTGAGGAGGGTGCTTGGTGGGACTGCCGCTTGTATTACCTCCGTCCTCCTTTTCTTGTTCTTCGCCAGCGCCGGCGGCTACGGCAAAGCTGAGCATGTCGGATTTGCCGTCATGTGAGATGAGCAAAAGATCGTTGCCCTGAATTTGGCAGTTCTCTTCATCAAGCAAACGACCAAGCGGCATCATCAATTCTTGATTGATTACTCGTTTTAGCTCGGCAATTTCAGTGCCGCATTTTGCCAGCAAGAAAGTTTTTGCTGAATCTTCCACTTTCATCACGAAATAAGTCGCAGACGACATTTGTAAAAAGATGCGCTCCGAAACTTGTTTGATTTCGGCATCGACGATGTTTCGCATGTCGACTTTTGTCAGCTGTCTGAAAATCACAATCTTGTCCAAACGATTACGAAACTCGCGGCGGAAGCGCCGGCGCATCGCCGTTTGTACAACAGACTTGATCTCATCGGGGCTTAAGGTGCGTTCGCCTCGCTGAAAACCGAGTTGAGCGGAAGATAGTTTTTCCAGTTCATCGGTGCCGAGGTTGCTTGTTAGAATGAAAATCGTGTTTGTAAAATCGACTGTTTGTCCATTGGCTAGCTTGAGTTTACCTTTGTCAAAAACGCCCATCCAGAGCTTGTAAAAATCGTAAGTCGATTTTTCAAACTCTTCGATAATGACGATGTTGACTTTCTCTTTGGAGCCGCGGCGCGCTCTGCGCAAGTTGTGATTGGAGACGATTGAAGTTGGATCTTCGTCACTGATATCAAGCTTGTTCTTGGGATCGTGGGGGTCACGATAACCGATATAGCTGGGAGGCGCCCCTTTGATATCAAGAATTTGATGATCTTCTTCGTAGTCGGAAGCTTGAATGCGAATAAGAGCGTTACGGTCGCCGTGAAAAATTTCAGCGAGTACTTCGCCGGTTAGTGATTTACCGGTGCGCGAAGGACCGACCAAATAATAAACACCGATTGGGCGTGACTTGTCACGCAGTGGATTTTTGTAAGAACGATAAGCCAGTCGGGCTACTTCCAAAGCGTCTGGTTGGGCAATAACACGAGCGCCGAATTCCTGGATAAAAGCCAGTTCTCCCGGGCTCGGTGCAAGTGCGTCAAGAGGCTTGAAGTTCATCGTGCTGTTTTTCATGGTCATAACAGATCGTTTTGGCTTGGTGCCAAAGAACGCTCCGCGAAAGGTCGAAATGCAGCTGGTATCGAAAGAAGAACTAAAAAACTCGCTTAATAAGAAAAAAGAATCACGTATAACAACATAGGTGGTTGAAATAGGTGTTTTCCATGCTCGACAACACACCTTAGCGCGCTTGCATTTCACGCGGCTGTGCTAGCCCTTAGCATCAATTGTCAGGATAATATCAGCCGCTTCTTTATGCTTTGAAGAAAATATGAGATCCTTGACTATAGTCAGTAGGCAGGAGTCCCCAGGATGTATCTCGTAAAGCTTGGCGCTGCGGTGCTCAATCAAACACCTTTTGATTGGGATAACAACAAGCGCAATATTGTTGAGGCAATCGAGCAAGCCCGGCGGGAGAATGTCAGCGTATTGTGTTTGCCTGAGCTGTGTCTTACCGGTTACAGCTGCGAAGACGATTTCTTTAGAGCCGATTTGCATCAACACGCTTGGCGACTACTTAAAGAGATAGCCAAACTGACCAAAGGCATGGTTGTTGCTGTCGGGCTGCCTGTGTTTTATGGAAACTCGCTTTTCAATTGTGCGGCGCTTTTAGTCGATGGCAAAATTGCCGGCTTAGTCGCTAAAAAAAATCTGGCTGGAGACGGCATTCATTACGAACCAAGATGGTTTGAAGCTTGGCAAGATGATGTTGTTGTCGAAGCGGAAATTTATGGTGATCGTGTGCCGATGGGTGATATCCACTTTAGTCTCGGTGGTATCAAGATTGGTTTTGAAATTTGCGAAGAAGCTTGGGTTGGGCAACGTCCGGGCGGCAAGCTAAGCGCTCGTGCTGTCGATATCATTCTCAACCCGTCAGCAAGCCATTTTTCTTTCGCTAAATTTGAAACGCGTAAGCGTCTGGTTCTTGAAGGTTCGCGTGCTTTCGGCGGTACTTATGTATTTACCAATTTAATCGGTAATGAGGCTGGAAGAGCGATTTATGATGGCGGAGCGATCATCGCCCAATCGGGGAATTTACTTGCACTTGGACCGCGTCTCTCTTTTGCTGATTGTTTGTTGACTACGGCAGTTGTTGATGTTGAATTAACACGTATGCGTCAATCGCGCACTTTCAGTTTTTGTCCTGATTTAGCTCATGTAGACAGAGATTGTGTGCGGGTTGATTTCAGTTTCCCTGAAATAGAAATTCCAGCACGCATGAACGGTTTTATTCAAGCTGATTGGGAAAAGAGCCCTGAAATTAAAGAGGAAGAATTTACGCGCGCAGTGGCGTTGGGACTGTTTGATTATTTGCGCAAAAGCCGCTCTCAAAGCTATGTGGTTTCACTTTCAGGTGGTGCCGACTCTACAGCTGCTTCATGTTTGGTTTCGCTCATGGTGGCACTTGGGGTGCGCGAGTTAGGCTTAAAAGAATTCTTAAACAAACTATCCTATATCAATGAACTATCCGGTTGTAAAAACGAAAAAGAAATTGTCGCTAAGCTTCTGGTTTGCGCTTATCAAAGCACCAAAAACAGCAGCGAAACAACAAGCAATGCGGCGCAAACAGTAGCAAAAGCTCTTGGTGCTACTTTCTTCAATCTTGATGTCGACCCGATTCTCGAGATGTATAACCAGCTTATAGAAAAAGCAGTTGGGCGAAAACTGACCTGGGAAAAAGATGACATTGCCATGCAAAATATCCAGGCCCGTGTGCGTTCCCCTGGAGTTTGGTATCTGGCTAATTTATTTGGTGGCATCCTGCTTTGTACAAGTAATCGTTCGGAAGGTGCTGTCGGTTATTGCACCATGGATGGTGACACTAGCGGCGGACTCTCGCCGCTTGCTGGTATCGACAAACATTTTCTCCGACACTGGTTGCATTGGCTTCAGCTCAAAGGTCCGGACGGATTGCAACCAATCCCACAACTTGAAGTTGTGACTAAGCAAGCCCCGACTGCTGAGCTTCGTCCGCAGTCCATGACCCAAACAGACGAAAAAGATCTGATGCCTTACGATCTGCTTGAAGCGGTTGAAGCCGCTGCTATCGAAGACAACCGTTCACCTGTGGAATGTTATGAAATAATGCGTTCCAGCGGTCAGTTCGGTACTTATTCTTGCCGACAACTTGGTACATGGATTGAGCGTTTCTTCCGCTTGTGGAGTATCAATCAATGGAAACGCGAACGTCTTGCTCCGGCGCTGCACGTTGCCAGCCGTAATTTAGATCCGCGTACATGGCGCCGTTCACCAATCTTATCTGGTGCTTTCAAGCAAGAAATCGCTGAAATGTGGACTAAAGTTTCGCAAGACGAAAAGCAAGAAGCAGGCAAAACAAAAAGCAAATAGTGGTGTCTATGCTTCGGTAATGTAAGCTTCCGCTTCGATTTCAACTAGTATTTCCGGTGAAATCAAACGACTTACCTCAACCATACTGGTTGCCGGTCGGATATTGCCGAAGTACTCACCATGTGCTTTGCCGACTTGCTCCCAGCGGTCGATATCGGTGACGTAAATGCGAGTGCGTACCACGTCGTCGAGTGTTGCTCCCAGCTCTTTAAGCGCTTTTTCAATGTTTTTGATGGTCTGAATCGTTTGGGCATAAGAATCATCAATGCCGACTATTTTGCCTGACTCGTCTGTGGCGGTCGTGCCCGATACATGTATTTGATTGCCGATACGCACGGCTCTGGAGTAACCGACAATCGGTTCCCAGGGTGTTCCGCTTGAATAATTTTGACGCTTCATTGTCTGCTGAAATAATCCAATCATGCCAAGTGAAACACAAGTATAACAGCCTGTTTTAGAGGTTTGCGCAAGCTAGCACTATCGTTATCCCCTCTTGGTTACACTTGTGACGGTGAAATAAATAGTCTCAGCAACAGTTTAAGAGCCTATTTAGCACTTGGCAGTCTTGGTCTTATTGCTATGCAATGGCAATTAGTTTTATGCATGATATGCATTTCTTTTTTGTCTCATTTTGAATACGCCATAAGCCATTTCTAACTCTTACTTACCGCATAAACAACACGCATTTCTGTGTGGCGATTTTGTGCGGCGGAGATCATGCCATGAGTGTTCGCGATCTGTTGCGCGAGCCGACTACTGTTTGGGATATTGTGCTCGGAGCTGGTGGAATCAAGGGTTTTGCTCACAGCGGTTTTTTGCAATGCATTCAAGATCGTAAGTTGCGTGTCGGCACTGTTTACGGTGTGTCCATCGGTTCGACTTGTGCAGCTCTTTATACCAATGGTTATTCACCAGTGGATATCAATCGCATTTTGACCGAAGAGATTGGTTTCATCGACAAGGAAGAGTTGACCCGTTTCATTCGCCGCCCGCATTTGGGCAAGCTTTGGCAAGAAGGCGGCTTTTATGATTTGTTCGGGCTGCTTTCCCGTCTTGTGCAAAAGTATGAGCTGAAACCGAACAGCGCTCTGTCCATTGTTGCTTATGCGCCTAAGTTGCATAAGCCGGTTGTTTTCCGCGGTACAGACTACGATCTTGCCGGTGCTCTGGCAAGCAGCTGTGCTATGCCGCTTTTCATGCGTTCGCAACATGTGCCGATGGAAGGCAAGCTGCAATGGCTTGTTGATGGCGGTTTGTACAATGCCAATCCGGACGAATTTTGTTGTCGCCCGACTATCGTCAGCAAATTAGGTTTGGCCCATTCTCTGCCTGTCGGCAAGCTGTCTTGGCCGGATTGGCTCATTCATATGAGTGAGCTGATTTACGCTCCTTTCTTTGAAGCTTGGCGCCGTCGTCAGTATAAGCAAAGCACTGTGCTGGTTGAAACCGGCATGAAAAATGTTGCCACCATGACTTTTGATTTGAATCCTGAGTTATGCAGCAAAATGGCTGGTCATGCTTATGAGCAGACGTCTCAGGTGTTGAATCGTTTGACCCAGCTGTAAACTAATCAGCAACGGCATGATATGCTTGTTTCCGACAAAAGCCTTTGTTGCTTCTAGACAAGGGCTTTTGTCTTTTCTGTTTAACTACGAATACATATAGTATATTAAAACAACAAAAGAAGAAACGGGTTGCTAGTCCGTTTCTCCCCTTGCTGTTGGCTGTCAGACAGTCAGACGAACGGCCTGCTACTTCCCGCTGGCGATTGCTCGATTAGGACGTGGTCAAAGAAAACGACGGTTCTTCCATCGGGTCAGTGATGGCTGCTATCTTATTCCCGAACCAAAAGACACCGGCGCTAACAATGACCGGAACGCAATTCAACAGGAAGCTGATGGTAGTAGCGAGTACTCCGGTCGCAGCTTTGCCGGTTGAGTTTTGCAACCAAGCCGTGGAGGTGTAGTAGAAGGTCACCGGCGTGATTCGAACGCAGTGAAAAATTACCCAGCTCACTGCCAAGAGCAAAACTCCAAGGAAAAGCATCGTCAAAACCAATTGGACAGGCGAATTTCGTAGTAGCCTGTAGCAACCACGAATGGACATCACCATCGTCTGGGCAGCGAGCAGGTAGAAAGCGCCAAGCAGTAACCAATGGGCGAAGGCGCAAAACCAAACCTTCGGAGCGGTGACTGCCTTCCCGAAGATGTTAGTAGCGACGCCGTCGGGGTGGAAGATGCTGAAGGCGACGCAATTCAGGGTGGCGACAATCACCGCCCAAATGAAAACGATCTTGGCGAAGAACTTGATTGCGCGATCCAGATCGGAAGATTTCATGATTACCTCGAAAATGAAGATGTCAAAACTCTCAGACAATCAGGCAGACTGCGTGCTACTTTCCGTTGGCGGGCGGGTTGTTGTTCCCGGCGCCGTTCTGCGATTTCTTGCCGCCGGTGATTGCGGCGAAAGCGACCAGTACAACGAACAAACCGCCGGAGCCTACCGTTACGGCGACAGCGCCGAACAGCAGCCCGTAAACGAAGTTGACGATGAACGTCAAAGTCGCCGCGGCCACCACAACCGTTGTGCTGGCATGCAACGCCGGAGCGCTGCCGAGTCCGGCGATTATCGCCGCCCCTTTTACGCCTTGCAGAAGTCCCCAGCCAAGGACGGCGAGCCCGACAACGATGAACAGCTTTTTCCAAACGGCTGCGCCTTGTCCTTTCGTGAACTGGGCGTATAGAAACACCCAGACGACGAGGAGGATAAAACCGAAGACCATGAAGATGCCGCCCTGCACGAGACCGACGACGAAGGCGCTGAGCCAAGTGGCGCCGGCGGCCACTTTGGTGGCGATACCGTCGGCGCCGATGGCGATGCCGGCCTGGTTGAGCACCAGGCTGTTCAAGGTGGCGAGAATCGCCGCCCAGGCGAGGTCGAGCACGATGGCGATTTTGATCAAACCGCCGAGGCTGGTGTTGGATTGCTTGGTCATAAGTTCCCTTCAAAAACCTTGTTGATGTTGATTGAAGTTGATTGAACATTCACGTGAACGAACTACTGCAAACTAGCCGCAGCAACGCTTGCTGCTCCGGCTGCCGGCGCTGCCGATCCAACGCAAGGTCGGACCGACCCAAACGAACAGGTTGCGCAACCAATCGAAGCGACGGGGGATGCGCATCAACGTCAGGTGGCTGAGGTCTTCCCAGAGGCCGTCTTTGCCCCCGGAAGCCAACAGATTGAAGCCACGCGCCTGAAGGCGTTCGGCAGCAGCGACGCCGACCTCCCAGTCGCACATGGGCGGATGCCATTCGCCTTGGCGATTGGCTGACCGGCGCGACAGCGCGAGGCACTCGGCGACATATTTACGAACCCGCGAGTCGTTACGGAGTTCGCGGATGATCGTTTCTCGACTTTTCATGATTTTCTTTCGCGGAGAAAAGTGGTTATGAGAAATGGACACGGCTAGGCAAGCCAACCGTGTCCATTTTGATTGTTGAACTCTCACAAATCATCGGCACGCACTAGTCGCGCCATTCGTTCGAACCACAGAGTTCGCAGGTGATGAAGCACGTTGCTTCACCGCCTTCGAACAACTGATGCCCGTGCTTGCACAAACATCCTTGGCACGATTCGCAGACACCCCACTGCCCATGCTCTTCCTGGCAGGTAACACAGAAGATGTTGCCTGGTTCAACCTGGGGATTCTCTCGCTTCACCAGCAAATTGCCGGCGTCGTCGGGAGCACTCCAGATATTTTCCTTGCCGGTTACGATTACCCAGAACTCGTTGCCGACAAGATCCGGTAGATCACGCCCGAGCATGTCGCTGACGTCGAGCTTGCCGACAAGCGGCAAGCCACGCTTCAGCGTCTGCTGCATCCAAACCTCGCTGCCGACGCGACAGGGGATCCTCGCATCTCCGTGAATACCTTCGACTGTCATCCGCAGACGGTAGCCGGGCTGGATCGCGTCGAAGGCAGCCTTAGCGGCTTGCCGTTCGCTGACGACAAAGCCGGTGGTACGGCTGGGTTTGACGATGGCGCCGTGCATGATCTTGCCGAGGAAATCTTCCGGGGCAAGATCACGATCGACCACCAAGTCGCAGGGGAAGAACACCGACGTGCCGGTGAGTGGTCCGGTGACGACCGTGCCGGCGAAGCCGATCAGTCGTTCTGAGCCCTGCATTCTCGCCAGCTTGTTTATCCTGGCGATCACCGTGTGATGCTCGCGTTCGGCGATCAAGCCGGCAGCGCGACGCTCGCTGCAGACCAGGGTCGGACGACCTTGGTGCTCCTTGAACTCAAGGATGGTAACGTTCAAGCTGTCGTCTTCATCCCAGTGGGTTGCGCGCCGGCTTGGCTCGGTCATGTAGCCTGCGGGAACGAACACGGGCGTGCCGGCTAGCGGACCGTCGGCGACCTGACCACGGACTCCGGCGAAGGAGGCGTCGGCGTCGTTGCGGGTGGCGATACCGATGTTGCCCACCTTCAGGATGGTGCCGGCGGCTTGCAGTTCAGCGACTTTGGCGGGATTCAACGTACTCATTGCAAAATCTCCGAAAACAGATGTGATGCCCCGGTTGAAAAGCCGGAGCGTGAAGGAAGCTATAGAACTAAGCCCGGTAAATACCGAGCGATTCATTTACAATGCAACGGGCACGCTCTAGTCATGCTCGTTGTTTGTATTGCACATTTCGCAAACGAAAACCGGGGTTGCGCCTAGTTCAGTGAAGCGCTGATACCCATGTTTAAGCAAGCAGTGTTCACAGTTTTCGCAGAAATGAGCGTTGCTGTGATGCTGCTGGCAGGTGGTACAGAACGTTTCACCTTGCTTGTCCGACGCCGGAGGCTCTTCGGCTTTCACCAGGAGAGTTCCGACTTTTTTGGCATCTTCGCCGCCGTGTTTGTCGGTTACCGCTACCCACACTTCGTCGCCGATCTTCAGGTCGTGACGTCCGTTAGGATCGAGAACGCCGTATAGCGGCAATCCTCGATCTAAACATTGCTCGACATGAATCTTGCCGCCGAGTTCGCGGGTCAGTCTCATTCGCAGTCGATAGCCGGCGGCGATCCCGTCGAAGAGCTTCTTGGTGGCGAGCTGCTCGCTGAGAACAAACCCGTTGCCACCTGCTCTTTCGAGGATCACGCCGGACAAGTTTTTGCCGACGAACTTTTGTGACGCTATCTTTCTGCGAGGTACGGAAGAACTTGGGAAAAACACGGGCGTGTTGGCCAAGGCACCGGTGCAAATAGTACCTCTAAAGCCGGAGACTTGGCGCCGGCTCGTATCATTCCGCGGATGAACAAGCTTCTCGATGCGGGCGGTCAAGATGAGTTGATCGCGTTGAGCAACAATGGTTGCGGCATGCCGCTCGCTGACAATCAGACTTTGATCCTGCTCCCACAGTTCAAAGACGGTTACTTCGAGGAGCCGTTCATTATCGAGTAGCCAGTCCGTGTGCTGCTGGCTATTGATGAGCAGGTCCAATTTGTGCTTGGTTGCTCGGGTAAGAAGCCGCTTTGGCAGGAACACTTGTGCTCCTGCCAATGGTCCGGCAACGAGGCGACCGCGAAGTCCGGTGAACAATTCAGTGGGTCTTTTGCTCATTCTGGCTATAGCCGTAATGTGCATCACAAGAATGATGCGAGACAGTCGTAACTCGGTTACTTGCGCTTGAGTTAAGGCTTGCATTCAAAATCTCCCAAAAAAATTGGTGCCCCGGTTGAAAAGCCGGAGCGTTAGTTGTAACTTTGAAAACTATTTCACGTATTCGTTCACGAAATTGACGATCTCTTCGGTGCGACCTTTGACGAAGCCGGCGATGGCGCCGAGTTCGCACATGTGTCGATTGTTGGCTGCCGAGCCAGAGATGGCGACGACCGGTGTTAAGCCAGCCGAGTGCAAGATCTCGACGATCTTTTCGCCGCGCAGCAAGCCGTCGGGCAGACAGTCGAGCAGTACCAAGTCGAAGTCGGCAAGGGACAACGGCTTTTGGCAGAAGAAATCACGGTCTGCCGCGGCGACGCCGCCTTCGGTGTAGGGCACCAAAGTACCGTCGCTGTCGATTTTTTCGACACCGCTGATGCAGGTGACCAAGTGTCCTGCCAAGGCTTCTTCGTCAATCAGACGGAGAGCCAAGGCAAGAGCGCGTGCGTCACGAAGCGAGTCTTCAACCAACAAAATTCGTTTATACATGATTAGGTTCTTTCCAGTGAGAGGACGGGGTAATGGTTAACTCCGGTCTCACCGGAGTTTTTCTAGCTCTTTGCTTTCTGCGTCTGGCTGAGGTTCAGCCAGAATTGGTAACGTTCGTTGTACTTCGCCGTGAAACGCGCGGCGTAGTCTTCATTTCGTTGTTGATTGTGCCGTGCCAGATGCCGAGCGATGTGTCGCTCGATCCGGATGTGCACGTGGGGGTTGCCGTGTTCGTTCTCAAGACAATGCAGGTCCCAGGCGACGTCGAAGTGTGCTTCGGAGTCGGCTTGGGATTCGGGTGCTTCCGGTTCTTGGGGGCGTCCGCCGGCGAAGCTCGCACTGAGATACTCTTCGATTGTCATGCAGACTTCGCCGCCGGCGCCGATGTTTACCCGTCGGTAATAGTAATCCAGGGCGGCGTCGACGTCGTTTTCCGTATCTTCCGGCAGTGTGATAATCCGCGGTGCGTACCTACAGTTCGTGCTGTCGTGGCAGAGAATGACATAAGACCGGCTTGGCGAAATGGCTCGTGTGCTGCGCATAATAAGCTCTTTCGTAAAGGTGGACATTGGCAGGTGGATGAAAAATGCAACGCGAGCGTCTAGAGTCGACGCTTTCGGTGAGGGAAAAACTTGTTGTGTCTGAATGGGTTTTTTGTTTGTGTTGAGAATCTGCTGTGTTGAGGGTGGGATGTAGATATGCCATTACCCTGTCATAGTGGTGCCCCATAAGATCAAATATCTCTATTTAGATAAATATCTTTTGCTGATCAAATTCAAAACATAGGCGCCGCAAGGGATGCACGTCGTTGAAACGGTATTTTTGGGGTACGCGGAAAAGGGCTCCCAGCCTCAAAAAGCACGTATTTACCGCAGGTTTCGAACGTTATTAATGCGCTCTAACAATTGGCGAAGTTGGCACTAGCTCTAGATTAGAGCAGCTCCTAGCTCATGCGAAGCCCTTTAATCTTTGTACTACGTGTTTTTCTCATGAATCTGATCTGTTTCTCTACACACCTGTTTTCTTTACTGAACCTATAACGCTAGGTTGTCTGTATCTCTTTTATTTCTACAAGCGTGAACCTTATCGTCTAGAACAACCAAGCAATACTTCTGCGCAACACGACACCATTTATGGTGCCGGCTGCCAACGCTTCTGAAAGGCATAATCATGAGCCAAGATTTGGCTGAGCTAAAAGCAGTGCTCTGCTCGGCTGATCCGGCTGCCGGCATTAACGGCTGGCTGGATAACGGTCGTCTTGCTGCAGTGGTACCCGAGATGATGGCGCTACGTAGCGAGCTGGGTGAGCAAGATCCGGTTTGGCATCCGGAAGGCAACGCTTACGTGCACACGCTCAAGGTCGTCGGCAATCTTGCCGGTTCGCACTTCGTGTTGATGCTCGCCGGTTTGTTGCACGACATCGCCAAGCCACGTACACAGAAGCGCTGGCCCGAAGGTGGCATCAGCAACCATGGTCACGATGTTCTCGGCGCTGAAATGGCTCGTGTCATTTGCCGCCGTTTGCTGGTGAGCGACGAGGAAACCGAACGTGTTTGCGAGCTGATTCGCCTGCACATGAAAATGCACAAGGTTAACAAACTGTCTGACGATGAGCTGGCCGAGCTGCTCAAGCGTCCGGACATCGGCGATTTGATTACTCTGCAACATGCCGATTCCCAAGGCACCGATCATCCGAATCGAGCGAATCATTCGCGCAAAGCGTTTTTGCAAGAAAAGCTCAAAAACTAACATCATCACATAGTTCTGGAAAGGAGGATTTTATGCTGCCCGAACATCGTTGTTTTGAAAGCCTGTATTGCAGCCGTAAAGTCCTGGGTTTTCAGGACGCTTACTACGCTCTCGAGCTCGGCTCGCGTGCAGCTGCCATGCTTGACGCCAAGCTGGCTCACTTTGCTGAGAGCTATGTTTACGAGAAAGAGGTCGGTGATGACCTCTGGTTTGTGCCGCAGTTGCGTGTGCTTTTCAACGAGCGAATGAGCTGCTCCGGTCCGCTTGTGCTCGACGACGATGGCTCTGTTTACGGCTTCCGTGTCGAGGATCGCTTGTTGCCGCTGACCACCTGCCGGCATCGCTACTGGACTGAGCTTGGTTCGGAGTATCGAGTTTTTGACGATGGCTCCAGCCTTCGTTTTCGATACGATCGCTACGAGCCCGAGTGTCTCATGCTCCAGACATTCTTTGTCGAGTTCGCCCTAGCCCAGCGGATGCTTGAGCGTAGCGTGGTTACCTTTGCTGGTCGTTACGAAGCGTCTTTGACGCCGGCGCTCGGCTTGTGCCCCGTTGAGTTCGGCAAGGTCTGTCCGGCGGATGTTGATACTCCGCTGCTTGCTTCCTGGCAGGACGGTGTGCTCACTATTCCAGCGGGTGGGATGATCCATGTCGGTCATCCGATTGTGCGTGTTGATTCGTAGTTCAGGCAGACTCTCCGGTCTGCTTAACCCAGATTGGAGAGTCTGCCATGACCGCTGAAACTTACTTTCATGTGAGCCGTAAACCGCTGCTCACTCAAATAAATCCGACTAAGTTCGACATTCACGGAAAGATGCCCGAGGCAGCGGTGTTTGTCACTAACCAGGCGAACATCACTTACTGGACCGGTTATATCCGTGATGACGGCACTGCCGACTTGTATTTGTACGAGGTGCATGTGCCTGCTGGCGCGCGCATCGAAGAAGGGGCTGACGGAGCTAAACACGGTGATTGGAAAGTGATCACCGACAAAGCTTTGCCCTGCACTTTTCTGCGCGTCGTTTAATTCATTCACAACAGAAGCTCAAGGAGCTGTTTTATGCACGTTGCTAACAGTCTGCACCGCTCTGGGATTCTCGTCAAACAGAGCTGGCATGAATGCACGGTCTTGATTAAGTCCGAGGATGCTCAAGCGGTGCTTACTTGGTTGCAGGCGAGTTCGCTTATCGGCGACAGCTTTCACTGGTCCGGCTTTGGCAAAGTCCACCTCCAGGTGTTATGGAGCAAAGACGGACGTGAAAAGTCCGAGCGCACCGTCGTCATCTGTACGTCGGACGAAGCGAAGAACGAAGAGTTCGATGCTCTGCGTCGCGACGCTTGTATGCGTCGACATTACGAGCCGCGCAGCGTTCTCTACAAGCAGTTCGCCAGGGCTTTTCCGGCGCCGATCAAAGACAGCCTGAACCGCTTGTCGCGAAGCCTGTTTCAAAAAGAGGAGATCCGCCATCCGCGCGGAACTTCTTACAGCAGCGAAACCGTTTGGCTTGTTGCCGGACGGAAAGAATATTTCCTCAAGGCGGAAGAGGCTATCGTCGCTGCTCGTGCCGAGCTGGAAGCTCTGCTTCTGGATTTCGGCACTAAGTTCTACGAAAATGCTTGGGCTGCCGAAGCTCGAGAAGCGCTTGCCGTCGTTTTGACCGAACTGCCGGCTAACTTCCACGAGACTCTCGTCGATGTGGTGCCGTATCTGGCTGAACGGATGAAAGAAGAAGTAGCTACGCGCATTCGTGCTCGCAACGAAGTTCCGCGCGAACCGCGACGTTGGTAGCCAAATAAGAACCAATTCGAAGGAAGGTCGATATGTCTGAACTTGATTTGTCGGCGCCTGAGGCGCTGACGTTGGCTCAAGCGGCTGATGTAGCTGAAATTGCTGTACTCAACAAGCAGTTCCATCTCGATATTCCCGACTTCCGTTGGGACACCGAAGCATGGATTGCTGAGGAGATTGACCAAGGTCGCTACTACGTTCTTCGCGATGCGAAGGGCGTGGCGGCGGCACTCTGTTTACACGTTCTGACTGAGCAGAGTGTCGGCGGTGTTGAAGCCATTGCCGTGCGAGCTGATTTGCGCGGAAGCGGTTTGGGAAAGATTCTGGTTAATCATGCGCAGCGGCTTGCGCAAGGGCTTTCGCTTGAAGCTCTTGTCGTCGAGTCCTTTTGCGCTTATGGGCTGGAGGTGTTCTACACCAAATGCGGCTTCGTTCGTGACGACGAGTTGCAGCAATTTCGCGGTCACGATTACTATCGTTTTGAAATGAAATTCTGAAACCCAAACGGAGAAATTCCGATGAGTCAACAACGGAAAGGTCTGCCGGTGTTCCTTTCCTTTCGTGCGGCGCTGACTGCGCTGCACAAAGGCGAGGCGACGGCGGATGATTTGGCGAAAGGCGTCTTTTATTTCCGCTGCACTCGAGATCATGTGATGAATCCCGGGTGCAAGGGAGATCAGATCGAAGCTGAAGTGCGGGCGCATCCGGCTCAACATGAACAGTTGAAGGCGGCGCTTTTGGTCGCCGAAGCCGAAGGACGTGTGGCTTGGCGTCAGGCTGACCAAGGCAGCTCGTTCAAGCAACTTCACGAGTTGCTTGTCGCTCATGGCTTGAAGGGACTGCCGAAGTACGCCGGTATGTTTTACGGACCGGAGGATCGCTATCAAGCGGTGGCCGATGCTTGTATTGAGTCCCGGTTGATCCCGGGCAAAGTACGTTTGATTCGCTAACAACAAAGTTCTGATTTCTGGAGAAATACCATGACAGCGTCAGCTGTTAAACCTGCTGTGAAAGAAGACGACCCGGCGAAACTTGCCCCGTCGTTCGATGTTGTGATGTCCACCCTGCAAGCCGGGGAAGAGGGATGCGATCATTCCATCCACCAGCTTGCCGAGCTGGCCAAGACTTGCCTTGCCAGCGGCAACGCGCAAGCTGCCCAGTTCTTCATTCTGCACGCCCTGACCATCGCCGCGAAGAAACTGACCAGTCGTTGTGTCAGCGCTTGCGACTTGAATTGGGCGTTGGCTCAGCTCAAAACGACGAGCAGTAATGAGTTCTACGAAGAAGCGCTGATGCGGCTGGCTCGCACGAGCATCAAGTCGACCCACGGCGACTTGGAAGAATTCTTCCTGCTCAAGATCGTCGATCAAGGAGTTCTTGCCGGCTCGGATCTGGCTTGGGCTCTGGAAGAGATGGCCAAGCTTCGCCAGAAGCAAGGCAAGCTGAATGCCGCGCTGTACTTTTGCAGCATGGCGATCGCCGCGCACGATGTGAGTGAAGGCACGCTTTGCAGCACGGTCGGCTGTTACGTGCTGCGGGCTTCTCTGTACACTCAATGCAAATGCTACGACGAGGCGGAAGCCGAATGTCGGCGCTTGATGCGAGTGGCCGAAGACAAGCTTTGCGTCGATGAGTTCATCCAAGCGCTGACGGCGCTGGGAGACAACTTGTATACGCAGCAGCGTTACGCTGAAGCGCAGGCGCAGTTCGCCCGCGCGCTCGACTTGCTCAATCGGAAGTTCGGTGAGAGGGACCGGCGTAATCTGCTCTTGCTTGAGAAGCTGGCTATGGCTCACTGGTATCAGGAGCCGGAGCCGAAGGAAAACTGGAAAGCGTTGGAAAATTACCGCACCTGCTTGGAGCGGCATCACAACTGTTTCCGTCCCTTCGAGCTACTTCCGGAATGCCCGGAGAACGACGCTTTCTTGGAGCGTTTGCAGTAAGCGAAATGTCGGACTCGTTGGTTGAAGTTTTTCGGTCGAAAATGCCTGGCTGCAGATCTGTGTTCTTTTGATTCAAGGTTAGGTTGAACTCCTTATCCAACTCGGTGAGTGCCAGTAGGCGAATTTCTCCCTGCTGACACTTGCCACGGTGTCCCGCCGAAACGGGATGGAGGATTGGCTATGAAAACCGTGAATTACACCAAGAACCAGCTTCTGCAAGTTGTGCGTTTTTTGGATCAGAAAGACTTCAGCGTGTACGAGGGCACGCGCTTGTCCCTGCTCGGCAGCATCGCAAATGGGGGCATCCCCTGCGAGCTGTCGATGGACAGCGTCCTGGCTTTGCGCGGCATGGAGACCATCTTCGTGCTGTGGGCAAAGAGTCCGGAGAAATACCGGATCAAGGATGCACCGGCATGGATGGAACTTGCCGGAAAGCGCTGGTTGTCGGAAACGCATGGGCTGGAGTTCGATCGCCTGCCGGAGGGCGACAAGGTTTTCCCGTACACACGTGCTTGGCTGGCTCAACCGGCTATGTACTTGGACGAGGATAATCGGGTCGTTTACCGGGGCGCCAACCTGGATTGGTTGGTTGCCGGCATGGGTGTGGACACTTGGCGTTTGACTTCCGAGCAGATTGTCTTGGACAACGGAGAGACTGTGGTGATTCGTCGGCGTTGCTTAAGTAGCACCGACGAAACCTACCGTGCATCCGTAGTTACAGATGAGATGCGCCGGAAGTCGGAAGGCTCTCGTGCTCTAGTATCCATGTCCTTGGGGATCGAGCTTGATGCCTTGCCGTAACCGACCCGGCAGCGGCAGGAGAAATTGGGGGTGCACAGACCAAGTGCGTTCCTGTTTCTCCTGCCGCTTTCTTTTTCTTCGTATTACTAACAAATATAGTAAACTGCAAAATAGAAATAAGGAGATTGGCTTTAGGCTACTTCTCCTTATCTCTATGCAAAGCATCAATCAACTCGTACTAGCGAGCTTGAACTTTTGCTCGCACTTCGGCGGCAATCTGCGCCAAATCGACGTTGTCGTCGCCGCTCCAGTCAGGCAGCTGCAAAGACTCGGCCAACTTTCGTCCACGACAGACGGCCCAAGACAGGCTCTCCTGCTCGCCTTCAGGTGTATGCAGGTCGAAGCGAGCGTCTTGATACAAATTGAACATGCCGTGCAAAATGAAACTGTCGCTGCCCCTGAGTGCCGAGCGGATGCAATCACGATCCGCCTTCGACGGTTCGAGCTCAAGCACCGGACCGGGGTAAAACACACCCCAGAGCTTGAGACGGTTTATCAAATCAACAGCCTTGTCGTCATGCTTCACGAGAATCTCTTCGCAAAGCTCGGCGCGTGCTTCAGCCGTCACTTCCGAAGTGATTGCGTCAACCTTTTGCGCCGGCAAAAAGACTTGGTCGACATAAAGCACATCGTTGTCCAGGCGCGTTACGCTACCGTTGAAAGCCAACAGGTTGGTCACACGTGCACAACCGAAATAAGCTTGAAGCGTTTGCCAGGCTTTTGGGGAAAGAAATACTCTTTGCGCTGAGTCGCTCATAATTGATCCTTGTGCAAAAAAGGTTAGTCCGGTGTTGAGCCCAAATCCAGTGTTGTGTCCAAATCCATGAACAGCTCACGAACGTGCGTCAGAGCTGTAACGGCATTAGGTTCGGAACACAACGATCTAAACTGAGTGAATTTTTCGCGACCGGTTTCAAAACTGCGAATCCAAGCGCGAGCGGCAATTTGGTCGATCATCACGATTGCCACAAGTTCTTCGTCATCTTTGCAGGCATCCAGCTGCTTCTGCACATCGGCAACGAACTTTCGGAGTCGCTCGAGATGGAAGTCGATAAAATTCCAGGAGTGCACGCCTTGCAACAAGGCGCTCACGTAGGAGTAACGTAATTGAGCTTGTTGACAGGTCAAGGTCTCGACTTGAGCTTGATCGTCGCCCTGCAATAGCGATTCCAGACGTTGACGATATTGCGGCTCATTTAAGTGGCGCTTAGCCAAATTAAATAAGATTTCCTCCGATTGAGGAAATCCGTTAAGACGCAGCATCGCTTTCCGCAGACGATCGATGCTCTGAGGACATTCGTAAATGCAGTGCAGCTTGATGTAATCAATGTCCGCGACCGGATAAAAGACAGCGCTTTCCGGGTTTTTCAAGTCGAATTCAAAACCGGTGGGTTCATTGGCGCAGGCTGCAGCAAAAGTTTTGCGCAGCGCTTCTCGCCCTTGACCCTCGCTTAGATCTTCGTTTAAGTGATTTGCGATACGCGGGCGCAAGGAAGTAAACTCGGAGCGCAGAAGCAGGGCGTTGAAGGCTATGGTATGCCATTCCGGGGTGTCGCTGACCATCTCTTTGATCAACTGCAAAAGCGCGTTCAGCATTTTGTATTTGCTGTCCAGTTTGCGAGTGGCTAAGAGTAAATTGATTCGAGCTGCTTCGTACCAAGCCCGGTTGCGCTGTTGATCGGCAATTACTTTTGCCAACTTTTCCGCTGACTCTTTTCGAGCAGCCAAAAGCTTGCCTTCATATTGATGTTCGTTTAAGCATCCTTTGGCTTTGTTGTAGCGCTCAAGGGCGGACTTGGCTTTTTCCACCACTGCATGCAAGCTCACATGCAGCGAACCGAGAATTTCAATTTGGTCTAAAGATGAGCATCCAGCCAGAGGATTGGCGGCAGTATCCGGCTTGTGTTCGAGATCAAGCAGGGGCCAAATAAGATAGTTGCGTTGTTGCGGATGGGTAATGAGTTGTGACATAAAAATACCTGTCATTTTGTCTGAGCATTGAGATTTTAAGGACACAGACGCGTTTGCCCAGACGATGGAGCGCATGTGTCCGACAAGACTGTTTTGACCGTAAAGCCGCAGGATCCGTTTACTGGATCGAGAAGCTCAAAGTGGGCAAAAGAGTCAAATTCAGAAAATAAGCAAGACAGTGCTGCCGCCTAAACAGCACTGTCTTGTACGAACAATTAACGGCTTAACGCTTTTTCAAAAGCTCGCCGAATTTTTCGCAAAGCGGTCCCAGATCGTTGGGATCGCGAGCTGTGAGCAAACACGCGCTTTCATCGTAAACCGTGGCTTTATCGTTATGAACGACGAAGCCGGCGTTCTTCAGATCGCGGCGAATGCTGCCGGTACCTGTGATATGCACGCCGATGTTCGGGAAGTTCTTCTGTCCCTCCGGCGCATCAAAGGCGGCGTTGATAATCACTTGCGGACCATGGCAAAGGCTGACAACAAGCAGTTCTTTAGTATGAGCTTCGCGCACGATGCGCAAGGCTTGCTCGTCGGTGCGCAGCATGTCCGGGTTCCAGGCACCGCCCGGAATGAACACAGCATCGTAGTCTTCGACCCGTACGTCGGAAAGACGCAGGTCTGCTTTGACGCAAACCCGGTCAGAAAGCCATTCGGCAAGCACGATGTGCGCCGCCGGCGTACGCCACTGAAAGATCCAATCTTGTCCGGCAAGTTTAACTTCGGCGCCGCGCTCTTTCAGGTAAGCCATCGGCACATGAATCTCGGGCAGCTCCGGACCGTCGGCGCTGATTACCAACACTCGTTTGCCGGCGAGCCACTGCGGATCCGCCGCGGCAAACTCAGGCAGCTTATAGTCAGTGCCGATTGTATCCAGGCTTGCCGGTACGGGAGTGTACAAAGCGGCAAGGTCATGGGAACCGGTAATGGCTTTGGGAGCTGCTGGAGTAGTCGTGGCAGTCGTGGTTGCGGACAAAATAGGAGAACCTTGAGTTTGGGATGAGGTGTTGGTTTGGGAGTTGCTGTTTTCGATGCGCCAGGCGCGTTCGCCTTGGATGATGAATCTGTTTGTGATTGTTTCGCCTGGTTTAATACCGCATTGTTCGCAGCCATTTTTGCAAGCATCGGAAAAATGTTTTTGCCAAGCGGCTTCCATGCTGCCGCCGCCAAGTACTGTGCCAGGATAAAAATGAAGGCGAATCTCAGTGCGGGTGGTGCAAGTGCCGCAACGACATTTGATTTCGTTGCCTTTGGCCAAGAGTTTGCCGCAATCGGGATTGCAGCAGCGGACCTCGTTTGTCAGGCCGGTTTGTGGAGTTGCTGATGCTTTAAGCATTCTGAACTCTCCTTTCTTGCTGTTAGAGATCAAGTCCCATGGCTTTCGACAGATTGAAAGCGGAGCTGACGTCAGGCGAGATGCAGCAAGTCGGACAGCCGGTTTTACGGGCTTGTGCCAGATGAGCTTGCCAATCGTCTTCAACGGTGCCGCCGCCGGGCGCGTAGACGATGGCGAAGTGGATCGGGGGGCGAGTTTGCGACGCGGGTTGAGTTGCTGATGCTTTAAGCATTCTGAACTCTCTCTTTCTTGGTAAGGTGTTCCTTTCCGTTTCAGCCGAACGTCGGCTTTCATCCGGTTTGGGAATAAAAGCAAAGAGAGCGCCGAGTATTTTTATTCGGCGCTCTCTTTTCAGATGATATATGCAAGGAGCTGCTCTACGTCAAAAGGCTGATAGTACTGACGGCCGCGAGAATGCAGCCGACCAAAACCCAGCCGCTGTCAGCTTTTTCACGTGCTATGTGCCACGTATAGCCAAAAGCCGCAGCCAAAGCACCATAGAAAACAAGCCCGGCGTTTGGGTTGTGGCTTCTTACCGTAAGAGCGATGACGACGGCGGCAAACAATGCCCAGCCGGAACCTTCGGCCGGTGAAGTGCGGTGCCAGAGATGTAAAAAGCCGATAATGACAGCAAGTACGACCAAGTGAGTGAGTAGAGAGACCACGAGGCTAACCTTTCTCAAATGATGAAAACTCTGGGTGCGGCTCGCAACGTGCGAGCCGCACCCACCCTAACAAAAGACAGTGTTGTTAATCAGCTACTTTAACGGCTTCGCGATCAGCCAGAACCGCAGCCGGATCTTCTCCGTTGCAGATACGAGTGATCTCGTCGCCGTAAAGCTTTTCGTGGGTATCCATGGCGTCGGCAAGTTTTTCGATGAACTCCTTGCCTTCGTTTATAAGCTTGGTGGCCTCGGTTTTGCAGTCATCGAGAATTTTGCTCCAAGCCTTGTCGAACTTTTCATGCAACCAGGCGCTGAGCTGACCGGGCACCGGCATGCCCTGCTCGTTGAGTGCGATCGAACCGTAACCGAACTCTTCCGACATACCGTAAATGCCGACCATTTGGCGAGCAATGCGGCTGGCCATACGGAAGTCTTCGCTCGGTCCGGTGTCGCGGCAGCCATTGAGCAAAAGCTCCGTGGCAAGCCGACCGGCAAGCATCACCTTAATTCGCCCGAGCAATTGCTTGTCCGTGTAACCGCTGATGTCTTTGTCTTCGGCGAAGCTAAAGACGCCCAGCGACTTTTGACGGATCACTCGTGATACAGCTACCGGCGGCGGTCCACCAACCTTGTGGTTGATGTAAGCGTGTCCTGCTTCGTGAATCTCGGTGTTACGCCTGTCTTCAGCGGTTTGGCTGGCCATGCGCGACAAAAGTTCATCGCCCATTTGCACATATTCAACGGCACGATGGAGATCTTCCTGCATTACAATGCGAGGAAGTTGCTCCAAGGCTTCGCCCTCCAGACCCTCCTCCTCGATCTGAGGCAGCATGCGCTCGGCCATCATAGTGGCTGCTTCATTGCATACCTGTTCGAGTTCGGCTCCGCTAAAACCATTGGTGCGACGGGCAATTTCTTGCAAGTTCACATTGTCGTGCAAATGCAACTTGCGCACTTTGATCTTGAGGATCTCCATGCGCGCAGCCATGTCCGGCAGATCGATGTTGACCCGATCGCCGAAGCGTCCGGGGCGGATGAAAGCCGGATCAAGCACTTCCGGGTGGTTGGTGGCCGCCAGGAAGATCAAGCCTGGGCAACTGGCAAAACCGTCGATGCTGGTAAGCATCGCTGTCAAAGTTTCGGTGTGCTCACGCTCACCGCGCTTCTTAGCGATACATTCGACTTCGTCGATAAAAACAATGGTCAGCTTGCCGTTCTCTTTCCACATGTCGACGGCTTTTTTGACCATCTTCCGCCAGCGCGAAGCGCCGACACCAACCAAACGTTCTTCGAAGTCCGAACCGGACACTTGCAAGAAGTTACAACCACACACCCAAGCCAAAATTTTCACCAAAAGCGTTTTGCCGGTACCGGGAGGACCGACAAGCAGAATACCTTTCGGGGTTCTGGCGCCGCAGAGTTTAAACCAGGCGGCGAACTTGATGAAGCGTTCGATGCGCCGGAAACGATTGATCGCTTCCGGGTTGCCGGCAACGTCATCCCAGGTGAGCGGCTCTCCTGCGGGCTTCGCGCTCATGTCCTTGCCTTGCGGGGCGTTGTAAGACAATCGCCGCGCTTCCGGGTCGGAGTCGTCGATCGGGTCGCTCCAGTACTGCTGGTTGACCCGATTTTGCCGGCGGATGACGTAACCCATCAAAACTATGGCGCTGCCTATGCCGAGAAGCATGTTTATCATCGTCACCCAGTCCGGAAGTATCGTTTTCACGTCGGCCGGCTGGGTATCATGCTTGATCGCTGCTGCATCCAACCTGGGTAAGAGCTTGGCTTTATCCACGTTAGCGACAAGATAACCGTTCAACTCTTTCCAGTTGCCGTAAACGATGGCGTCGTTCAGCCCTTCGTAAAAGGTAATGCTGCTAATCTGCGTCGGCTGTTCGGCAATGATCTTTTCCAGCCGATCCGGAGGTAAATTTTGCAGCTTGGCGGCTGTGGCCGGCCGCTGCGGGAGCTTAGTATCGAAGACGCCGTAATAAGTCAAGCTGAACATGACCGCGGCGGCGAGCCAAATCGGCAGCGCGATCCGGGTGTAGGTTGAGCTGTTTTTCAGCGCCGTCGGCAGACTGAGGATGCAATTTTTTGCCGCCGTCAATAAGCGGCTGATTCTTGACCAAACATTCAAAACAAATCTTTTAAGCCTCGTCATGATGGTACCCGTAGAAAGGAGGTGGATGCTTTCGTCAACAACCGAAAGCTTTGATTGGTTTGCCCCAACAAATTCCAATCAAGAGCCCCGCCTGAAGCCCTTGAGTGATTTTTCGTGCGATGGGCGATTTCTCGCCTTTGCTGTTATGGTTAGAACGAGGACCGGCACGAGCAGCCGGTCCTCGTTCGTCGCTGCCAAAACGACTAGGACTTCTTTTTCTTATCCTTGCGTGTGGCTTCGATCTCTTCGTTGCCGTCACGCTTGAAGTTCCAGTAACCACCGCTCAGATTCTCGATGGCGGCGTCGACTACCTCAGACGTCTCCGCTTCAATGTCAAAGTGATAGAAGTTGTCGTGATAAGTGCCTTCCGCAATCAGCCGGACCATCAAATCGGCGACAGCACGATCGAAGTCGCTTCTCAGATTGTTCGGTAGCTCCGGAATCTTGGTTTCGAAACGAGTGGTTGCTTTGGCGAAGTTGCTTTCCAGGCGAGTCAGCAGTTCCGGTGGAAATGCCGGCTGAAGCTCGATCAACCGCTGATAGGTATGAAAGGACTTGATCAGGAGCTGTTCCGCGCAGACAAAGTTGTGGCGCTCGATCTGCGATTGATACCACTTATCGTAGTCCGACGGATCGACCTTGCATTTGACCAGCTCCTTGCTCTTCAAAAGAAAGCGCCGCATGGCGACAAGACCTTCGTAGAGCGGTGTCCGCGCAGCCCGGACGCGCAAAATTGCCGAAATGTGCGCTTCGGCCTTTTCCTTGTCTCGTCCCTTGCGAGCGGTTTGAGCATCGCTCCACTCGCTCAAAGTCTGATTGTGAGCGGCTTTGGCTTCTTCGGCATCGGCACGCGCTTGATCCAGCAATGCGTACTGCGGAGCAAGGGATTGGAGGAACGCCGTAATGCTGGTGTTGATGAATTGATGATGAGTAAACATGTGTTTTCCTAACTTGACCCGGTATTAAGAGCGCAAGCACAGACCCCGAGTCTGGCAATGTACCTACGCTGAAACCGAAACATGGTCGTGGAATTGGCCACGATCCGGTTTTGCCGGTTTGACATAGCGCTGCCGTCTTCTGTGAAGACACACTCGCAGCGCTATGTCACGGCTGTCGGACTAAAAATGCGGATTGTAATTTGCGCGCTAAATCACTGCAAACGTAACGCGCTTTTCTTCTCAGCTTCCTTAGTGAAGCTGTTTCCGCGACGGACTCAAGACCTTGTAAGACACCTTGCGGCCTTGGCAGGTCTTCGGCAGAGCTTCGCCGTCGGCCTTGGTTTTGACGCGCACCTCGACTTCGGTGCGGCCCTTGAAGATGATGCCGGACACGCCATTGCACCTTCTCAGGCGCTTGCGGATCTTGTCTCGCGTCGCCTTTTCGGCCGGGCTGTTGTTACCGATCAGGCAAGGAGCCGGCTTCGGCGGCTGAGCATCCTTCTTGGTCGGACCCCCGGCGACCACATAAAGAACTTTGCGGCGGTGGCAGGTTTTGGGCAGAGCTTCGCCGTAGGCTTCGGTGGCGACGTGCACGACGACTGTCTTGTCGTTCTTGAAGTTGATGCGAATGACGCCCTCGAAGCGACTGAGCGCCTGCCGGATCTGGCTTTGGAGCATGATTTCGGGAGTACCGCAGCCGACCATGCCTAATCTTCGTTGAGTAGCCATAAATATTTTGTTTTCTCTGAAAGTGAGTTACGGGGAAACGTAGCAAAGGACAGTGCTAAACGCTTTCCTTCTGAGGAAGGCTTGCCAGGCGGAACGATGAACGTTCCGCCCGCATCAGCTCAATCACGCGATTGATTTCGGCAGCCAGCAAAAGCACTAAGCTACTCAGCCAGTACCAGAGCAGCAGAGCCATGACACCGCCCAAAGACCCGTAAGTCTTTTCGTAAGCCGCAAAGTTCTGCACATAAGTGCGAAAACCCATACAGACTACGATAAAGGCAAGAGAGCCAAAGAATCCGCCGTAAGTGAACAAGCTGCGTTGTTGATATGATGCCGGTCCAACTCGAAACCAGAGAGCGTAAGTGAGCATGATCATAAAGCCGATGGCACCCCACTTTACCAAGTCGATAGCGTGGGTTGCCGTGGAATCCAAGCCAAAGGCGATTTGGATTTGCGGCCAAGTAACGATAACCAGCATCGAGCTGATTAGAATCACCGTTTGCACGATGGTCATCAGCATGGCGGTCAAACGCACGAAGATGAACGAACGTGTCTCTTGTGAGCCATAAATGCGGTTGAGAGCATCCATGATCGCCACGTACAAACTTGACGCCGTCCAGAAAGTCACCGCCAAACCGATTGAAATAGTCAGCAAGCGCGGTTGTGTCTGTAAGGCGATAATCTGTTCGTGAATCACACGATAAGCTTCTTCGGGGAAGATCATTTTCAAGGTGGACTCAAACTGTCCTACCGTCAAATTGCCGATACCGACCGATTGATCTTTGCCGCCGTTTGCCAGATTCGGCAAGAATTGAACGGCGACGCTGACCATAAGCGCTAACAGCGGCACAGTTGCCATCATTGCGCAGAAGGCGACAGATGAAGCGCGAGTCATAATCTCGTGTTCGAAAAAGCCGTGATAAATGCGACTCAACAAGCAGATCGGACGCAAAAACCAACGTCGCGGGCGGGCTGCTTCTTGCAGATCAGTCTCTTCGGCTTGAGTCGAAAGTGTTTTGATCTCGCGGTAAACCACGTCCATCCCTGCTTCCAGGTTATCGGCAATACTTTCCATCGGGATCGGCTCGCCAAAAACGATGGTAGCGCCGCTGGTAGTTTCGCCGAACCAATGGCGAAAGCGGAACATTCCGAAAGTAATCAGATTGAGTGCTTTGTGCAGAAGAGTCCGGGTTTTCGGATTGCGGTCGTAATGAATCGCCCCGGGCAAAATGTAGAAAGGTTCTTTGCTTTTCTTTTGTGCTTGCTTGCCGATCATCAACATGCCGGCATGGAAGTCTTCGCGCTTCAAATCGTTGTTGCGCACTAACTTTCCTTGAGGAAACAGAACAAGGGACGTCCCCTCTTCATTTTGCAGGCAGCGAATTGCTTTACGAGCGGCGATACCGGGATTGCTGTCGAAGTCCACGGGTATGGCGCCGGTCCACGCGGCTAGCGCGGCTCTCCAACCGCCAACTTGTGAAAGATCGATCATGTAGCGGAAACGCAACATACCGAGTGAGCGAAGCATAACTAGCGCATCGCGCTCTGTCTGATGATTGAAAACAACGAGGAAGCGCCCCTTTGTCTTTCGGGCTTTGGCGTTGAAAATGCGTATGCGTCCGAGGAATAAGAAAGCGAAAATCTTACCGCAAGCTAATCGACAGAAGCGAGCGATCCAATTAGCTTCTGGAGCCGTGTAGGCAGCATCGCTTAGTTTCGCTCCTTCTCTTTGCCAATGTCTAACACGCCGGACGGTAACAAACACCGTGCAAACAACACCGACAACCGCCAAAGCGATTGCCAGAAGTTCCCAATTCATGGGTAGCTCCTTTGACCATGTTTTCCAAAACGATGAACCATCCGCATTGCTGCGGCTAATAAAAAATCCAAAAACGGCTTGGTTGGCTCTTTTGCTTATCTAGATCTCAGATCAAAATGACTCTTATACGGGGGGAATATGACCCTATAAACTTTGCTTGGCAACAAGCAAGAGGTGTAACTGGCGTGTAATATGGGATTTCATTTAACTGGCTTGCTGACTGCGCTCGCGCTAAGGCCAAGGGTCTCAAATTGCCCTTAAACAGGGCGTTTTTTTGTTTGATTATCTTGTCTTTATAAAGGCGTTGTCTCAAATTCTTTTCAAGTGCGCAAAAGCCTCTGTGGTGCCTTGCCATTGTCTAATCCAATCGTTTATATCAAACAGGTCTTTTACCCGTGTTATGAATGAGATCTGATTCCGAACTAATTTAGTTTCTTATTTACCGCTCATTGACCTTTTCAAGGCATCATCCGCTTACCCTGTGTGGGGTCTGGGAATGCTAACCTTAAGTTGGACTAAAGGACTTTGCATATGACACAACAAGAACCAGCTTCGGCATCTTCGGCGCAAATCGTCCCCGAGCGCCCGCTGCCCTCTTTGCCGTCGCATTGGAACAATCTGGCCAGTGCTTTTGTGCATCAAGCTCGCGCTCACGGCGACGTACAAGCGGTTGCCGACAGTAGCGGCGTTCGTTTGACCTACGCTGAAGTTTTTGAAAAAGCCATGGCTCTGTCGCGAGTGATTGGGCGGGAATTTGCCGACAGCGAATATGTGCCGATCTTGCTTCCGCCTTCGGTCGGAGCGGTGATTGTGAACGTGGCGGTGAGTCTGCTCGGCAAAGTGCCCTGTAACCTCAACTACACGGGCAAGCAGCCGGTGGTTGATTCCTCTCTAGCCCGCTTGGGTGTCACCAAGTGCATCAGTACCGAGGAAGTGCTTGAGCGCTTCGGCTTGAATCTGCCCGGCGCTTTGGAAGTAAAGTCTCTCAAGGACAAGGTCACCACCTTCGACAAAGGTAAGGTTTTTGCTGCCAAGTATATGCCCCTGACCATGCTTGGCTCTATGCTGCCCGGTCTGCGTCGGACTCTGGATCAAACGGCGACGATCATCTTCACCTCCGGTTCAACGGGTGAAGGCAAAGGCGTGGTGCTGTCCAACCGTAATGTGCTTTCCAACATTTTGCAAATTCGCGAACATGCCAATATCGGCGATGATTCGGTGGTGTTGGGCATTCTGCCTTTCTTCCATTCCTTGGGCTACACGGTGACCATGTGGGCTGTTCTTGCCCTTGGCTGGGAAGGTGTGTATCACAGCAATCCGCTTGAGGCGCAAAAAGTCGGCGAGTTGATGCAGGAGTACGGCGTCACGATTATGGCTAATACGCCTACGCTGATGCGCTCTTTCTTGCGTCGTTGCAGCAAAGAGCATTTCGCTACTGTCCGTTGGCTGCTGCTTGGTTCGGAGAAGATGCCGCCGAAGCTGGCTGATGATGTTGAGGAAAAACTCGGCATTCGCCCCCTGGAAGGTTACGGTACCACCGAAATGACGCCGGTGGTGGCAGCCAACGTTCCGCATCAAATAAAGCTGCCCGACGGGCGTGTAATCAACGGCAGTAAGCTCGGCTCTGCCGGGCGTTTGCTGCCTGGCACTCGGGCTAAGACGACAGACCCACTTACCGGCGCTGAGTTGGCGCCTGGGAAAGAAGGTTTGCTGCACTACAGCGGACCGCAAGTTTTCCAATGTTACTTGAACTTGCCGGAACAAACGGCAAAAGTGCTTGGTGCTGGCGGCTGGTATTGCAGCGGCGATATCGGTTATGTCGATGAAGACGGCTTCTTGTTTATCACCGGACGTTGGAGCCGCTTCGCTAAAATCGGCGGCGAGATGGTGCCATTGATGAAGGTTGAGGAGCTTATCCGTCAGGTGACTAAGGCTGCCGATGAATCGTCGGTGCATGCCCTTAGTTTGCCCGACGAAAAGAAGGGCGAGAAGGTGGCAATCGCCTATACACCTGCTTTGGGCCACGAGCCGAAGCAAGTTTGCGATCTGCTTAACGCTACCGATACTTCCAAGCTCTGGATTCCTTCAGCAAGCGAGTTCGTATTGGTTGATGCTTTCCCGGTCGGCGCCACCGGCAAGCTCGATCAAGTTGCGCTCAAGAAGATTGTGCAAGAGCGTTTGGCCGCTAAGTAGTTTTTTAGTTTGATAGTTATTTGCTGTTACTTGCTTTGAGAGCTGCGGCTGTTTTGCTGCCAGGAATAGGGTTTCCTGGCAGCTTGGCTTAGGCGTCCTGCCGGATGCCTGGCAAACGCAAATCAATCTTGAAGGAAGAAAACATGTTCGACGATCTTCGCCTTATTGCTCCCACCGCCAAATTCGGTATCAACCTGCTCAAAGGCGAGCTTGGCAAAGCGGAAAACAAAGGCAAGAACGTTATCGTTTCACCTGTGAGCGCCTCACTGGCGCTCGGCATGACCGCCAGCGGCGCGCGCGGCAAGACGCTTGCCGGAATGAATCAGGCTCTCGGCCTTGATTACGACGCAGACTCGGATGGTAGCAACGGAACCAACGATTTCGCATACAGCTCTCTGCTTTCGGATCTGTTGGCTGAAGATATTGGCGTTACTCTCCAGATTGCCAACGCAATCTGGGCACGCCAAGGTATCGAATTCAATGATTCCTATTTGCAAAAGGTGGGCGAAAGCTTCCGGGCTGATGTGAAATTTGCTGACTTCAGCCAAGAGAAGAAAGTTCTGGCTGCAATAAACGGCTGGGTCAGAGACAAAACCAAGGCTCAGCCTAAAGACGACGCAGGCAAGATCACGCAGCTTCTGAGCGAAGTCAATCCTCTGGCGGTTTTATATCTCCTGAACGCCCTTTATTTCAAAGGGGCGTGGACCACGCAGTTTGATAAGTCCCAGACTAAGGACGCAACCTTCCACGCTGCTGAGGGTGATAAGCAGCATCCGCTTATGTACCGCTTCGGTCAGATGCGTTACAGCAGCAATAAAGACTACGAGATGGTCGCTTTGCCCTTCGGTAAAACCGCTGGGCGAGTATATCTCTATGTGATGCTGCCTAAAGGTAAGAAGACTGTGGACGATATCGTTGGCGCTTTGGACGGTGAAGCGTTTTTCAGCGATGCCGCCGGCGATCTTAGCGAGAGCCAGGGACATCTTTGGTTACCGCGATTCAAGCTCGAATACAGCGCCAAGCTGAATGAGAACTTGAAGGCTCTAGGCATGGAAGAAGCTTTCTCCGATGCCGCTGACTTCAGCGGTATGCGCAAAGAGAACAACCTCAAGATCAGCAACGTGGTGCATAAGGTTGTTTGTAGCTTTGACGAAGAAGGCGGTGAGGTGGCTGCCGCGACTGCTGTCGAGGTCAGCGTGCGTGGTGCCGTTGAGCCGGCTCTGCCCTGGCAGATGCGTGTCGATCGGCCTTTTGTTGCCATTCTTGCCGATGATGATACTGGTGCTTTCATTGCTGCCGGCGCTGTGCGCAATCCGTAATTTTTGAGCTCAATATGGTTACCCCGACTTCGCTTTTGTTCTGGATTTTTTGTCTCTGGCTTGTTTGCTGCGTTTTGAGTGCGATTTTTGATTGGGAAACAGTCGGGTTGCATTGCTTTGTTGTTTTATTCGGCGGCATTGCCGGCTCCATTGTCAGTGCTGTGCTCGTTGAACTAGCGCTCTTCTGTAATGGCAGCGTTTCCGGCTCGTGCAATCAGTTGGCTATTGAAGGCGCTTTAGCCGGCGCTTTTGTTGGCTTTGTCCTGATTTCTTTGGCGACGATTCGCAAAAATTGGCGCCAGTTACCGTAGTACTTTTTATCCGAGCATTCGTTTGGTAACCGGTTTCGGAAACCGGTTACTTGATCCGGTTTGTGTGAAAACCGGATCAAATATCTAAACCACATAAGGAAGAATAATATGACCAGTCCTCGCCTTCTCGCTCCCACTGCCAAGTTCGGCCTCGGCCTCCTCGCGCAGGAACTCGGCAAGTCGGAAAACAAAGGCAAGAACGTGATCATCTCGCCGCTGAGCGCTTCGATTGCGCTTGGTATGACCGCCAGCGGTGCTCGCGGCGACACGCTCAAGGAAATGAACAAAGCGCTCGGCTTGCCGGACTTCGGCGATGTCGATAACGCAAGCAACAGCAATTCTTACGCCAATTTGCTGGCTGCGCTCAAGGGCAAGGACCTCGGCGTTATCTTCAAGATCGCCAGTGCCGTCTGGGCGCGTGAAGGCGTGGAATTCCGTGACACCTTCTTGGGCGGTATTTCGAAGAGCTTCAAGGGCGACGTCAAGTACGCCGACTTTGGCGAAGCCGATGAGCTGCTTGCCGAGATCAACGGCTGGGTCAGCGAAAAGACCAAGGAAAAGCCGAGCGACGCTCAAGGCAAGATCACCAAGCTGCTCGAAAAGATCAATCCGGATGCGGTCTTGTATCTTCTCAATGCGCTCTACTTCAAGGGTAGCTGGAAGACCAAGTTCGACAAGTCGAAGACCCAGGACGCCACCTTCCATGCGGTCGACGGCGACAAGCAACACCCGCTCATGTACCGCGGGGGCAATATGCGCTATGCCAAGCGTGACGGTTACCAAATCGTCGCTTTGCCTTTCGGTGAAAAGGAAGGACGCGTGCATCTTTACGTGCTCCTGCCGGCGGAGGGCAAGACCGTCACCGACGTTGCGCAAAAGCTGGACGGCGACAAGTTCTTCACCGACTGCCGGGACAACTTGCTCGAAAGCGACGGCCAGCTTTGGTTGCCTCGTTTCAAGCTGGACTATACGGCCAAGCTGAACGACAGCCTGCAGGCGCTCGGCATGAAGAAGGCTTTCGGCGGTGCCGATTTCAGCGGCATGCACGATACGGAGAAGCTCTGCATCAGCAGCGTGATTCAGAAGGTCGTTTGCAGCTTCGACGAAGAAGGCGGCGAGCTGGCTGCTGCCACCGCCGTCGCAGTTACCCGCGAATGCGTGCGTATGCCTTGGAAAATGCGGGTCGATCGTCCTTTTATCGCCGTGCTGGCTGATGAAGACACCGGTGCTGTCATCGGTGCCGGCGCTGTGGTCAATCCGTAAGTTTGACTTGTTTTGGCTGATCTATTGAATGTCTCTTATGACAGGACGCCGGCATAAACTGGCGTCCTGTCATAAATTTGAATCAGAGTTATTGCGTTAGTTTTTCGGCAGCCGGTTTCGGAAACCGGCTGCTCGATCCGGTCGGTGTAAGGCCGGATAAAAACCTAAAATCACATAAGGAAAAAACATGACCAGTCCTCGTCTTCTCGCTCCTACCGCCAAGTTCGGTCTCGGCCTCCTCGCCAAAGAGCTCGGCAAGTCGGAGAATAAAGGCAAGAACGTCATCGTCTCGCCGATCAGCGCTTCGATCGCGCTGGGCATGACCGCCAGTGGTGCCCGCGGCGACACGCTCAAGGAAATGAACACCGCTCTTGGCTTGCCGGACTTCGGTGATGCTGACAATACGAGCAACACCAACTCCTACGCCAACTTGCTTGCCGCGCTCAAGGGCAAGGATCTCGGCGTTACTCTGCGCATCGCCAATGCTGTCTGGGCTCGTGAAGGCATGGAATTCCTCGATGCCTTCTTGGCCGGTATTTCGAAGCACTTCAAGGGCGACGTTAAGTACGCCGACTTTGCCGAAGTTGACGACTTGCTTGCCGAGATTAACGGCTGGGTGAGCGATAAGACCAAGGAAAAGCCGAGCGACCGTGAGGGCAAGATCACCAAGCTTTTGTCCGAGATCAATCCGCAGGCGGTCTTGTACATCTTGAACGCGCTCTATTTCAAGGGCACCTGGAAGACCCAATTCGACAAGGCGTTGACCAAGGATGCCACCTTCCATGCTGCCGACGGCGACAAGCAGCATCCGCTCATGTATCGCGGCGACAAAATGCGCTATGCCGAGCGCGACGACTATCAGATGGTCGCTCTGCCTTTCGGCGAAAAGGACGGGCGTGTGCATCTCTACGTGCTCTTGCCGGCGGCTGGCAAGACCGTAACCGACGTGGCCAAGGTCTTGGACGGCGACAAGTTCTTTGTCGATTGCCGCAACGGCCTCTACGAAAGCGAAGGCGAGCTCTGGCTGCCGCGCTTCAAGCTGGACTACACGGCTCAGCTGAACGACAGCTTGAAGGCGCTCGGCATGCAGAAGGCTTTCGGCGGTGCCGATTTCAGCGGCATGCACGAGACGGCGAAGCTCTGCATCAGCAACGTGATTCAGAAGGTCGTCTGCAGCTTCGACGAAGAGGGCGGCGAGCTGGCTGCTGCCACTGCCGTCGAAGTGAGCTACGAGTGCGTGGCTGCGCAGCCGTGGCAAATGCGGGTCGATCGTCCCTTCATCGCCGTGTTGGCCGATGAAGACACCGGTGCCGTCCTCGGTGCCGGCGCTGTGGTCAATCCGTAAGCTTTGGTTTGAGTTGTTTAGCTGATGTATTGAATGTTTGTTATGACAGGGCGCCGGCATACACTGGCGTCCTGTCATAAATTTAAATCAGAGTTTTTGCATTTTTGGCAGCCGGTTTCGGAAACCGTCTGCTTCTGTCTATCCGGTTGGTGTAAGACCGGGTAAAAAACTAAAATCAGATAAGGAAAAAATATGACCAGTCCTCGCCTTCTCGCTTCCACTGCCAAGTTCGGTTTCAATCTTTTGCGTAGCGAACTGAGTAAGCAAGGGAATAAAGACCAGAATGTAATTGTCTCGCCGCTAAGCGCTTCGCTTGCGCTTGGTATGACCGCCAGTGGTGCTCGCGGTCTCACACTTAAGGGTATGAACTTGGCTCTTGGCTTGCCGGACGGCGGGGCCGACAATAACGGGGCCAATAACAATTCCTACGCTAATTTGCTTGCTGCTCTCAAAGAACAGGATCTTGGCGTTAGCCTCAAGCTTGCCAATGCGCTTTGGGTGCGCCAAGGTGTTAATTTCGAAGAATCTTTCTTGGTGGGCGCCGTTGATCGCTTTCAGGCTGAGGTCAGACATGCCAATTTCGGCGTATCTGACCTCAGCCTGAAAGCGATTAACAAATGGGTCAAGGATAATACCGAAGGCAAGATCGAGAAGATTCTCGAAAATATCGGACCCGATGCCGTCATGTATCTTTTGAACGCGCTGTATTTCAAGGGTACGTGGCAGACTAAATTTGACAAGTCATTGACTAAGGATGAAATTTTTTACGCTGCCGCCGGCGAAAAGAAACACCCGTTTATGTATCGTAGCGGTAAGATGCGCTACGCTAATCGCGGTGATTACGAGATCGTTGCTTTGCCTTTTGGTGAGACGAAAGAGCGAGTGCATCTCTATGTACTTCTGCCAGTTGCCGATAAAAGCGTCAGTGATGTAGTGGAGAAGTTGGACGGTGATAGATTCTTCAATCAAGGTATTCTGCTCCCTTGCAAAGGTGAGCTTTGGTTGCCGCGCTTCAAGCTTGAATACAATGCCAACCTGAATGAGTCGCTTCAGGGTCTCGGTATGAAGGAAGCTTTTTCCGGTAGTGCCGATTTCAGAGGTATGAAAGAGAATGCGAAGCTCTGTATTAGCAATGTAATTCAAAAAGTCGTTTGCAGTTTCGACGAAGAAGGTGGTGAATTGGCTGCAGCCACGGCTGTGGAATTTAGTCTTACGTCTGCCATGATGCCGTGGCAGATGCGGGTCGATCGTCCTTTCATCGCCGTGCTCGCCGATGAAGACACCGGTGCCGTCATCGGTGCCGGCGCCGTGGTCAATCCGTAAGTTTCGGCTTGCTGGGTTGAGTGATTGAGTGTTAACCAGAGAGACGCCGGATCAACAGATCCGGCGTCTCTCTTTAATTGAGGCTGACTTAGCGGACGGTAACAACATCCCAAGCCCTCCTCGTGTAAGGAACGCAGTTATGAACGCCTTAGTCTGGGTCGTCGCTTTCGTTTGTATTGTCGGCGTTGTCGCCATGTTAGTTTATGCCTTGAACAGCGGCAGTCAGCAAACCGCTAAAAAAGGCAGCTGGACTGACGAAATTCGTGCTCAACTTTACGACAAAATTCTCCGGGCTGCTCATTTGGCGGCTCAGAAATGTCCCGACAACAAAGAAGTGCAGAAGCTCTTGATTGAGGCAGCGCAGTGTCTTGTTTATCCCAATTCCAATTCGCGGCGGATCATCACTCCCGCCGACGTGGTCGAGCGCTACAACAAAGGTTTTGCTTTTCTCAAACAAGTCGAATCTTTTGTTGATGAGCCAATCTAACTTGGAGCATCGATGTTCAATCAAATTTTGGCTGTTTTGGTTTTCAGTACGACAGTTGGTTTTTGTGCGACTCTCTTGGGCGGGCTTATTTGCGAAACGGTTAGAGGGCACGTGCGCACCATTCTTGCAAGCACTTTGAGCGCCGGAGTGCTGGCTGCCTATGGCAGCGGAGCCGGCTTGCTCAGCAGCCTGCTTGTGAGCTTGGTGGTTTTTTTAGGAATCTACGTGCTCTTTCGCAACCAAATCGCCAGCCGCCGTTAGAGAGCTGGGCAGCGTTACTTTAGCGGTACTAGGTGCTGATTATGATCGAAAGTTTGTTCTCTGAAGGCACCGTCGTTTTGTGCCTCTTGCTATTTGTGTCCGGATTTATCCTGGACCTGATTGTCACTGCATATTTCAATTTGCCGCGAGACCAACATCGGGCTGTTTATCTCATCTCATTCGGGTGGGGTGTATTGTTGGCCGGTCTAATCGGTCACAGCTTGCTTATCGGCGGAGCTCTCGGCTTGTTGATTCCATTCTTGCTTTTGCGGCAGAGAATGTGGTGCTTGATTGTTTATACGCTTGGCGGACATATTTATCTCGCTTACGCTTTTACCCTCTATGCAAGCAATGTGTTCAATGAGCGCGATAAGCTCAGTTTTGTTCTCTTGTGCCTGCTCTCTTTGTTCGTAGGACTGTGGGGACTGATCAAAATAGATAGTCGTGGCAATCTGACAATTTCTCGCGCTCTTTTTGTGCAACTAAGAAGTGTGCTTTTGGGAGCGCTAGTTGGTGTCATGTTCGGAAGAACAGTTGATTCATTGTGGCTTTGGGCTGCTTTTGGTGCGGCGCTGCAATTGAATTTGATTACTACAGGCATTTTGCGTCTTTTGCAAACCGGGCGAGCATAGCGTTCAAAGCTTTTTTCAGGACTTATCATGACCAACGTAATTGTTTTTGTCTCTCTCTCTCTTGTTTTTCTGTTCAGCTATTTCTGCGGTGTCCGCTTGAGCAACGTCTTGCGGCATTCGCCGGAACGAGACGATATACACGGGCTGGCGACGGTGGTTTCTTTGATCATCGGCATCGTCGGCTTCGGTATTGCCGGCTACCATGACTCCGGCATCAAGATGATTGGCATGTTCGCCATGGGTTTTATCGGATTCGTTCTCTCTTTAGCGCTTTCAATGATCAGCGTCGGGTTTGGCTATCTGTCCGGATCTCTGTGGATAAACGTGTTCGGACGCCATTAATTAGGAGCAACTAAAATGTTCAAACTTCTTCTCGTTTTGTTCGTCGGTGCGTTTGCCCTTTACGGCTTTCATGTCGGGCGGGTGGCCCGCTCTATGAGCAGCGGCCCGCGTCAAGGTGTCTGGAACAGCAGTCTCATCGTTGCTGTGTTTTTCGGTGCCGCAGTCGGTGCTTTGCTTTCAACGCTTGCTCCGGCTGGCGGGCTTTTGGGTTGGACTTTCATCGGTCTGGCCATTGGCAGTACGACTTATATTGTCTCTTCGCTGGTTGCGCTGAAGCGTTGATCTACTTGTAGGTTGAGAGTCGAGAGAGTCGCGTCACTGTTTTAATGGACAGAAACATGTTTGAATCACTGTTTGCTGAAGGTACCCTTGCTTTGTGCCTGGTGATTTTTATTGCCGGCTTCGTTTTAGATCTGTTTGCGACTTCCATGTTCGACTTGTTGCGTGATCAAGCTCGCTTCTTCCATGGTGGACTCTTTGGTTTGAGTACACTCTTTGCCTGTTTGTTTGGGCAAAATCCGCTCGTCGGTGCCATTCTCGGAGCGATGATTTCGCTGCTTCTTGCCAAACTGAGAGTATTGAGCTTGGTTGGTTTTGTCCTTGCCAATCATGTTTATTTGCTCTTTTGGTTTGGCAGATATACCGGCTTGAGTGAGCATTGCGGTTTGCTGACTTCTGTTGGCTTAATCTCCTTGTTCATCGCCTTGTATATTAGTTGGCGCCTGAAGGACAATCAGATGACTGTTTCTAAAGCAATATTCTTGCAGCTTGGATCTATTTTCCTTAACGGGATGATCATCTTTTTTCTGGGCGTGAAGGTTGAAGGCGCAATGGAAGCGCCGTGGCATTGGGGCTTGCTCGGTGTAGCTTTACAGTTGAATCTGCTCGCTGTTGGTTCTTTGAGTTACCTGCGCTTTGTGCGGTATGAGGCGGAGTTTGGTCCTGTTCTGCCTGCGCCTATACCTCTGCCTCCGCGTCCGCTTATTGATCCTGAGATTGAGGCTGACCTTGCGCTGAACGTAGCGTATGGCAGACGGATTTCTGACTGTCAGTTCCATCCATCAACTACATGAGGCTATCCATGTCGGGGCTTGTTCTTAACATAGAGATTGAGTGTTGGATTCTGTTTTGTGCTTTAGCGGTTGCAATCGCTGTAATCGGGTTTTGCATGGCATTTGCCTATGAGCGCTGTTACGCTTATCTCGAAAATCAGCGTGAGCACTACGGACCATATTGGGCCAAAATGGCGAAAGAAGGTCTTGTGCGGAGAGGAATGTTCGTGTCTTATCTGATAGGCATTCCTGGCTGCCTGGGCATCTGTCAGTATGGCAACTGGTTTTACCCTGGGCTTATAAACGATGGGGGTGTGTTCTGTGTCTGTCTGCTCGCAATAGTGTTCATTGGCTGGCTGAATCTAATTGGCTACGGCATTGGCTGTTTCTATTTCCGACGCGGTAATCCCGAACGGCGGCCGGGCAATTTTATTTAAATAGGGCACAATTCTGGTTTGAAGGAGAACAAGCAATGAATCCGGTTTTTGACAGACAAGGCGTGGTGAACGGCAAGCCTGATAATTCAGCAACTTTCTTTAGCGCGCGCAAGCCGGTATCGACTGTGCATGAGCTGGCGTTGTGTGTGCGCAACCCTGCCAGTTGCGGAAAGGTAGTGGATCATACCTGGCGATATTTTATCGCTGAAGGCGAGAGCTTGGCGCTGATTGAACGTGCAATTGCTGAGTCTAAGACTGTGAATGATGATCTGAAAGCATTGGCAGCAGAAGTTGGTGCGCAGCACGCCTACCACGGCAGTTTTAGCTTCGAGAACGCAGAAGCGGAGGCTGTGGTCCCGCAAGTGCGGCTTCAATACATTCCGAACGAGGCTTTTGTCTGTAATGCTACTGCGCCTGGCAAATTCTTTCCTAATCTACGCTGCAGTGAAGGGCTGGCGGTGCGGCAGGCGATTGTTGCCATGCAGGATCTGCCGGCGGCAGAGGTTCAAGCGGCCCGCGAAGCGCTGGCAAAGAAGTATAAGGCAGACAGTTTCGATGGGACCTTCTTTCATTTCAATAGATGGGAAGAGCAGGTCGAGTCTGTGCCGGCTGAGCGCGAAAAGAAATTCCGTCTCAAGTCGAACCCTGCTTTTTTATCAAGCCCGCGTGAGCTCGGTGTATTTGTTCCGGACTTAGAGACTGACGAAGGTTTCCGCATCGCGGGCAAAATGAATGAGATTCTCGCACGGCAGTATCCGGAGCGGCGAGTTGCCCAATGGATCTCCTCCTTTGAACTTGATATCAGCTATTCTCCTCGCCGCGAAAAAAGCCCCGCTGCCGAGGTCGAAAAGATTGGCGAAGTATGGATCATCAAAGTGCCGGCCATCGTTGCTGGTATTTACGGCGAAGACGGCAAGGGTGGCACGCTCTCTGGTTTCAAGGAAGGGTGGGTGTTGCCGCCCGGTGCGAAGCCGATTGCTATTTCGGAATATTTTGCCAAGTTGGAAAAATCCGGCAGCCTACGCGCGTTGCCCTTGGTGGTATCAGTGGTCGTTTAAGTCTGTGACCGATGGATGGTATTGATGGAAGCAGCGGGAGCGCCAGTGATGACGTTCCCGCTGCTTTTTTTTGTGTCCAGATTTACTATAAAGCTTAGTTGAAATTGAGCTTGAAAAATAAAATGGGTTGGGAATGCCATTGTTCTTTGGCATTCCCAACCCATGAGTAATCGATCAAAATCCGGATTGCTTACTTGGCGACCAGAATCACGGCGTGCTTGTAAGTGCGAGCGTGCTCATGAGCAGCACCACCACCGCCGCCAAGCGGACCGTAAAAAACATGAGCAAAGTCCGGCTTGCCTAAAACAATGGATGAAGTCCAAAAGGAGTTGACGGCAAGATCGCCGCTTAAGGCTCGCCCGCCGGCATTGTTGTAGTAGAAGCTGTCCACTACGCCGTTCTCGTCTTGAGAATCAACCTTGTAATAGCCTTCCGGAACCTGTCCCTGAAGAACCTTGTCGACATGGTCGACTTCAAGAATGTTTTGGGGATTCATGAAGGATGCGAACATGCGTGTGCTCGGCATGAGCCCGCCATGCTCTTGGCAGTAGCGCGCGGCTTCGTCATAAGTCATTAGACAGATGACGCCGTCATTGCGCACTATGTTGCTGTCGTTAATTTCCATGGTTTCCTCAAAGTTTTGGAGCTAAGAAAGATTACTTGCCGTCAACGGCTTCCACCACTTGGGTGATTTCGTTCAAGCCATTGTACGTGATCACGTAACGCTTGTTCGCTTCCATTTCGCGGGTGGGAACGTTGCGGAAGCTCATATCGCGCCCGTCCTGAAAAACGATCACACAAGTTTTAATCGTTTTAGTCGGCACCTCAAGAGAGACTTCGGTCTTGCCCTCGACCGTCTTTTTCTCGCGCTTGATTTTGGACGGATCGGTTTCCTGCACTGTTTCGGTTTTCATCTCAAGGCTCTTGAAACGCCCTTCGATGGTATACGATTCGGCGCGCTTTTCCTTGTCGATTTTGGCCTGCGCCTCCATCAGTTTAATCGCGTTTTCGGTGGCGCTGTCCAGCACTTGATCGACGATGAAACCGGCACAGCCGCTGAAAGATGTGACAAAGAGAAGCGCGATGAGCAATTTGAATTTCATGCTTTTGGTTCCTGGGTTTGTTCCGAATAAAAATCAGAATACAAAGAACAAAAAACAGGTGTTTAGCGGACCGGTACCAGAGGCGCGTTCGGCTGAACCTGTTGACGAGGCTGGGCCGGGGGCAGATCCGTGATGTTCACACCGGCGCCGGCGCCGACATTGACGCCGACGTCACCGAGTTGCACGCCGACACCGCCACCGATGCCGAAGCCGGTATTGGAACCGCTGCACGGGCAGCCGCTGCGGCAGCCGGTGCTGACGAAGCAGAGACAGGCGATGCTGAGCAGAGCGAAGATTTTACGCATGGTTTTCGTTCCTTGTTACTAAAAGGATTTGATTGGCGAGACAGAAATCAGTTGGTTTTCGGCTTCTTGAAGTGCAGCTCTTTCAACTCCAAAAGAACTTCTTCGGCAGGGCGAGCCGTGGGCGGCTTGCCGAGAATCTCGTCCTGGAGAGAGAACAGCTTCAGCTCGCCGTTTTCTAAGTAAGCCAGATAATCACGATTCACCGGCAAGCGCACCCGAAAAAACTTTGCGCTTTTCAGACCGGTTAGCTTGACGGCTTTGTCGCGCAGCGAAGAATAAGGTTGTGTGTAACCAGTGCCGCCGAAGGATGTTACAGTCCATTGTCCTTGCAATTGAATTGAAATGGACGAGACGATCTTTTGCCCGTTGCTTA
Source organism: Candidatus Obscuribacterales bacterium (assembly GCA_019750335.1). Taxonomy (GTDB): domain Bacteria; phylum Cyanobacteriota; class Vampirovibrionia; order Obscuribacterales; family Obscuribacteraceae; genus JAIEPM01. The sequence goes on along the minus strand of JAIEOQ010000008.1, from coordinate 592,965 downwards.
CCGGATATAAAATCTCAGTCGAGGGTTTCAGAATCTTTTCGGCTTTGACTTTTTTGGGATCGTAGCCGTCAAGCTCCTTTAGAGACACATAAGCAGCGGGCAGTCCTTCCTCCAGCTGTCCATCTTTGAATTCAGCGCGGGTATCCGCAGACTGAGCAACTTTCAGCTGTTCGAGAAAACCCTGAGCCACAGCACTTGGCGGTGGCGTCAGGAGATAATTATCAACCGCAGGCAAGGTCTGACCATTTACCAGAAAAGGAAACAGCAAGACGAAGAGCAGGCTAAAAATAGAACGCATAAAATTCCTGAGGTCTAGCTTAAGCCGGGGGAACCGGCTTAAAGCAAAGAGGCGATAACGAAAACTGTCCTTTGCCTTGAGAAAGGCTACGCAAACTGTTTGAGTAGCTCAAGCGTTCTTTGCCGCCGAAAGTTTCGGCTAGCGGAATTTCAACTTTAAGTAACGCTTGTTCGGCAACGATTGTTTGTTCGACGATCTGTCCGCGGCGCTGCTGGATGTCACCGATTGCAGCACCGACAAAAACTGAAGGAACTTCGACTTCCAAAAGCATGATCGGCTCAAGAACGTGGGGCTCAGCCAGAACCAGAGCTTCGGCAATGCCTTGGCTGCCGGCAATTTGAAAAGCCGCTTCACTTGAGTCCACTTCATGCATGGCACCGTCCAAAATACTTATTTGCACGTCGACAACTTGGTAGCCGCCGACCGGACCACAGCCTAAACTGTCTTTCATCCCGGTTTCGGCTGCGCGAATGAAAGCTTGGCTCAAATTACCGCCGCGAACTTTGCTGGCAAACTGGCAACCGCTGCCGCGGGGCAATGGTTGTAGTTCAAAGTCGATTTTGGCGTACATGCCGTGCCCGCCGTTCTGACGCTTGAACGTGAAAGAATGGCGAACACTTTTGGCGATGGTTTCACGATAACTTACTTGCGGTTTGCCGACCCGAGCTTTGATGCCGGCTTCGCGCAAAAGTTCAAGCTTCACTTCCAGATGCAGCTCACCCAGTCCGGCAATAATCGTTTCGCCGGTTTCAGGATTAAAACGCACCCTGAAACTAGGATCAGCCTTGCCTAATGCAAGCAAAGCTTTGAGCAAAGGCTGCAAATCGGCACGCTCACTTGGTTCGATCGAAAGTGAAACTACCGGTTCCGGCGCGGTGATGGCTTCCAAAGTGATGCGGCGCTCTTTCAAACAAAGCGTATCGCCGGTAATCACATCTCTCAGACCTTGAACAACGCCGATATCTCCGGCAGCCAACTTTTCGATGGGAATTCGCTGGTTGCCCTGCATGCGCAATAAGCGCCCAACTCGGGAGGGTGAGCCGTTCCGTGAGTTTATGACCACCATTCCCGGCTTCAAAACACCGCTGTAAACCCGGACAAAAACCAAGTCTCCATGCTTGTCTTCCATAACTTTGAAAGCAAGAGCGGCAAGCGGAGCGCTGTCATTTGTCGGGCAGGTCTCTTCTTTGCCACAAGGACGCAAGCCGGTGACGGCCGGCAAATCCAAAGGGCTGGGAAGATAATGAACGACAGCGTCAAGCAAAGGTTGCATCGCCTTTTTCTTGAAAGCCGATCCGCAAAGAACCGGAAACAGTTTCAGCGCCAAAGTACCTTTGCGTAGAGCCGCACGAATCTCGGCAGGCGTAATCCGGCTCTCGTCGCTCAGATACCGCTCGATTAGATTGTCGTCCTGATCGACGGCTGCTTCGAGCAACTCAAGGCGCAGAGCCTCGGCCCAGTCTTTCAAGTGCTCCGGAATTGCCGTTTCACGGAAAACGCTGCCGTCGTTTGATTGATCGTCATCCCAGAGCTGAGCTTTGTTTTCAATCAAATCGATCACACCGCAAAACTGGCCATTTTCGTAGATCGGCAGTTGCAGCACAACCGGGCGAACTTTAAGTTCCTCCCGGATCTGTGTCAGCACCCGGTCCAGACCGCTGCCGACTGTGTTGCTTACCATGTCCATTTTGTTGACGAAAATAATCCGTGGCACATGATGCTTGTCGGCGTAACGCCAAACTTTAGGCGTGTTGGTTTGCACGCCTGATTTAGCGCAAATGACGATGACGGCACCGTCAAGAACCCGCATGCTGCGCGCTACTTCCAGGGTAAAATCGATGTGCCCCGGAGTGTCGATCAGGTTGAGGTCGGCTTGAATACCTCCGGCTCCCCAGGTGGCTGAGACTGCGGCAGCTTGAATGGTGATGCCGCGATCTCTTTCCATCTCCATGAAGTCGGTGGTTGTGTTGCCTTCGTCTACGGCTCCGCAACGATGTTTGGCGCCAGTGAGAAAAAGAACCTGTTCTGTGGTTGTGGTTTTGCCGGCATCCACATGGGCGCAGATCCCGAAATTGCGCCGATTTTTCAATGGCGTTGCTTCAGCGTCAGCAGACATGGTGCACCTCTTGATTGTTGGTGGAGCCGGTTTGAGTTGATTGTTCTTTGTGCCTGAGTCCTAAGACTCAGGCGAACCTCGCCAGTGAAAGAAAGTCGATTGGCATGTCTGTTTTTCCTTGTATAAGAAGGTCAGCATGGATTTTGCCCGACACCGAACCGAACTTGAAGCCGTGCCCGCCACACCAGGAGCCAAACACAATATTGGCGTTGTCCGGGTGCAAGCCGACGACGAAATCACGGTCCGGTGTGTTGGTATACATGCAGGTGTAGCTGCGCAAGACTTTGCCGTCGCAGGAACCAGGCATATATTTGTTGATTACCGAGCGCAGAGCTTCTACCTCTGCCGTATCGATTGAACGTTTGATGTTACGTGCGGTGCAGGCTTGACCGACGTCATGCCGTCCGAATTTTACGCCTTGCCCGGGCAGTTGCGGGAAGCCGTAATAGCACCCTTCGGAAACTTCGTAATAATAAACCGGGAAATGCTTGGCGTTGAAAACACAGCGTTTACTCGGTTGACAATGAACTACAAGCTGGCGCACCACTTGCAAAGGCAGTTTCAAGTCAGCAAGAAACTCGCTGGCCCAGGGGCCGGTCGTCAGCAAAAGCTTGTCGACCAGATAAGAACTTTTGCTCGTCTTGATACGAATGCCGCTGCCTTCTTTTTCGTAAGAAAGAACCGGCTCTTCGTGGTGCAGGTCGGCGCCGCCTAGTTGCGCCAGCTTCAAGTACGAAGCGACACAAGCCTCAGCATCAAGAATGCCGGCAGCGCTTTCATAAAAAGCTTCCAGACTTTCAGGCAGGCTGAAGCCGGGAAACTTTCTGTTCACTTCGGCGGCGCTTAAATATTCATGCTCAAGACTGAATTGCTGCGCGCTTTTCAGAGCTCCGCTCACTAAATGCCCGTCGCGCGGACCGAAAATCAAACCGCCGGTTTGGCGTAGCAACTTGCGTCGCGCTTTTTTCGCCAGGTCATGCCAGCGTTTGTAGGCTTCTTGCAAAAGCACCACATAATGCGGCGATTCGGAATAAGCCAAACGAATGATTCGTGAACGACCGTGTGAGCTGCCTTGTTTGTGCAAAGGCGGATGCAAATCAAAACCGAGAACTCGGCAACCACGCTTTTGCAGCTCGTAAGCCGCAGAAGCGCCGTGAATGCCAAGTCCGGCAACAGCCACTTTCAAAGCACTCATTGTTTGCCTCGTTGCTTACTTTTGCCTGCGCCGACCGCAACAGACGCGGACCGGCTTGTTTTTGTCGTTAACAGCGACAAAGACGAAATCAGCCTGCGTCACCGGAATCGTTTTGCCGTTGCGTACCACTTCGGCTTCGATATGAACGCTGATTGAAGTGGTGCCAACTTCAGTGACGGTGCCGTAGCAAGTGATCACATCGTTGACGTTCACCGGCTGCTTGAACTCCATTTTGTTCATTTTGCGCAGCACGCAGCCCGAAATGAAGCGGTTTTTGCAAATGCGCCCAGCCACGTAAGTGCCGCCTTCGACCATCAAGCCCATGAGTTGCCCGCCGAAAATGTCGCCCTGACCGTTCAGCTCATAAGGCATCATCATTTTGCGCAAAGCCACAATTCGTTCGGCTGGCGGTTCGCTTGGTGTTTGGGCGGAAGGAGCCGATGGCGCAGCGGTAGTTTTGGCTGCAGGCTTTTTCACGCCTTTGCTGAGCTTTTTGCTGCTGTCCAAAGGCGTCGGCGAGCCTGCGCGATCGAGAGCAACAAACACCGTATTTGCTTTGGTGATGGCAATGATCTGTCCGTCGCGGTCGGCTTCCACTTCCACAAGTACGGTTACTGATGTGGTGCCGATACGGACGATGGATGAATAGCAGCTAAGCACATCGCCGATTTTTACCGGTTCGGTGAAATCGATCTCATCGACCAGGCGGGTAACAACTTTGCGAATTTTGGCGCTGGTGCATGATTGACGGGCTTTAGCGGCGGCGGCCAAGTCGATATGACCGAGGATGGCGCCGGAGATTTTGCCATGTTTGTCCGCGTCGCGCGGTTGCATGGTAACGCGCACTGTGAGCTGTCTTTCATCAGTGTTGCTAGACATGATTGGGTTCCTTAAGGCTTGTCCGCCAGAGCGGAGCAGCAAAAATTGCCTGCGAGCTAAAACGTCACTCGCAAAAGAGCTTTAGTAAAAGTGCTAATCAAGAACTGGGTGGTTTAAATGACTGGGATCTGTTCTTTACTTGATCTGATCGGGGAGGCAATTAACCTAAAGCTTGTAAAGACCGGAATTCAAGGGAGTTTTCGCTGATTTTAATTAGCACATTCTCATTGCTAGCGAAGCTGGAAGACATTAAGTGGGGCAACTTTGCGGCACAGTGAAGCACAATTGTTGAAAAACGGCTCCCTGCGAGCTTAAGCTCAAAATATCCAGTTTTGTTTTACGAAAAAGTTATTGCCGCTACTGTCTCACGCACCAAATTAGCCTTTGTTTATGCTCTAAGCGACATCTGTGTTGCTTGGTTTTTTCCGCGTCATGATGCTGGAGATTAACATGAGCACAAGTAATAGAAGGCGCCATTCACGACGCCTTGAGGGTATGCCGGAAAGCAAAACCGGGCTTTTATTAGAGAAAGCAACCGCTTTGCGCGAATCCGGACAGGCGGTGATTGATTTGGCTTTAGGCACACCTGATTATCCGCCGCCGGCTTTCTTGATTGAGGCCGGACAGAAAATGATTGTTGCCGGCAAAAACGGATATATTGGCAGCAAAGGTGCTTCTAAGTTACGCCAGGCAGTTGCTTCTCAATTCAGCGCCGAGCAATCGGTAACGGTGGACCCTGATGTCGAAGTGACCATTTCGGCTGGAGCCAGCGCTGCCTTAAACGCAACTATTCTTGCTTTGCTCGACTCCGGCGACGAAGCGGTTGTGTTTGAGCCTTTCTACGAATATTTTGTACCGCAGCTGGCTCTGGCTGGAGCGCTTCCACGTTTTGCCAAACTTAGCTATGGCGATTGGCGTATTGAGCGTAAAGAGCTGAAAAAAGCGATCGGCAAGCGTTGCCGTGTCATTCTGCTCAACAGCCCGCACAATCCGACCGGGCGAGTTTTTTCTCTTGAAGAACTGCAAATTGTTGCTGACCTTTGTCATAAGCACGACTTGATTGCTGTTTGTGATGAAGCATACGCTCCCTTCGTTTATGAAGGACAGCACAAAAGTTTGTGCAGCTTGCCTGGAATGAAAGAGCGTTGCGTAGTCATTCGCAGCATCTCCAAAGTGTTCAATGCTGCCGGTTGGCGAGTGGGCAGTATCATTGCTCCGGCTGATTTAACTGCTGCTATTCGCAGTGTCAACGCTTTGTCTTTAGGCGCGCCGACACCTCTGCAAGAAGCTTGTGCCATTGCTTACGAGCACTATGCTGCTTTTTGCGGCGTCCACCGTTCTTGAGCATAAGCAGCTGCGCGACAAGCTTGAAACGGCATTACGGCTTAGCGGGTTTTCCCTAACTTCAAGTGAGGGTACTTTCTCAATTTTTGCCGGCTCGCGACCTTTAAGTTTCTTGAGCGGCGAAGATTGTTGCCGTCATCTTTTGGCTAAGCATCAGATCTTAGCTGTGCCCGGTGAGACTTTCTTTCGACCGGGAAAAAGCACAAGCTATGTGCGCTTCTGTTTTGCGCGTTCAGCCTCTCTAATCGATCAGGCTGTAAGCGCTCTTTCTACGTCCGTGGAAGCAGCGTAATTTTGTGCGCAAATTTGCGCGATGGATAATTATGAACACAAAAACTTCAGTAGCCGTTCTTAGTTTGGTGGCCGGCTTACTTTTCGGCTTTCATCTGGCAGTTATGTTTGCCAGCTTATTTACGACAGCACTGCCTTGGTTATTCGGCATTGGCGTCGTTTCTGCCGGAGGATTCGCTTACTGGGCTTATAGCGATGTCTATAAGTTCAACAAAACTCTCAACTGGCCGCTTAAAGAAAGCTGGGGAGAGTTAGGTGTGCGCTTTATGGGATTGATCATCGGCGCGGCACTGATCGCTTCGCTATCCTTGCAAGCTTTAGCTATTGTCGGCACAGCTAATCTGATTTTGTCCATTGCTTCAGGCCTGACTCTGTCCGGCTTGTTGATTTTGACTCGCTCCCAATAAAGAAGTAAATGAGTTTCTCAAACAAAAGGGCAGACAACTAACAATTGCTGTCTGTCTTTTTGTTTTGGATTATTACTATGTTGTATGGTAATTATTGAAAGCTAGATTAGTAGCTAGTTCCGTTGCGCGTAGCTGTTACGACAATCATAGTGGGATCATTCCCATCTCACTTGAAGAGATAATCTTTCTTAGCCTCTATTAGTTTGGCTTTAGATTCTCTTTTTACTTATAGTCATTACGTCAATCATTCACTTCCTGTTGTTAGGGATTCCCAAGCCAAAAGTTTCGTAGCCATAACTGCCAGTAGTAACTGCTTCCACAGCGTCAAGTAACGCAAATAGCAGTCTGCTGTCAGGTTGGGATACGAATTAGCTTGGGAAGTGAACCGGTTGGACTTCTACGAGGGCGGCACGAGCATGGGGCTCGGCGCTGATTCCTTGTGTACAGATCACCTCGCAATAGGCGGGTCTGTATGTTCAACAACGTAAGTTTGCTGGTCCGGTTGGACTCGGCAGGTTTTCTGTTGACGCCAGGCAGCTGCCTGTGCGCTGACACAAGGAAACCTTTCAATGTCCAACCAAAAACACCTCGGCTCGTTCATCAAGTTTGACGCTCTTTCCGCTGTTGAAAAGGAAATGGTTCTTGGAACCTGGCGCGTGGCTGAAAATGCTTACGTTCCGCTTTCCAACTTCAACGTCGGTACCGTCATTCTGGCTGGAAATGCTCAGGGTGAAACGCGCACCTTCGCCGGGTGCAACGTGGAAAATCGCTTCATGAATCCGACCATTTGCGCCGAACGAAACGCGGCGGTTGCAGCAGTTGCTGCCGGCTATCGTCAATTCCTTTCGGTGGCTTTGGTCTGCAAGAAGTATCAAGGCGTGGGCGCCATTTCCTGCGGGCTTTGCCGGCAGGTGCTCGCTGAGTTCGGCTGGAACGCCGATTTGCTGAGCATGGCGAACAAAGAGAATGACGTGTTCAAGTTCAAAGTCGGCGATATGCTTCCGGCAGCGGCAGGTCAGGCAATTGCTTTTGCTGATTTGACGCGGGCGGAAAAATCGGTCGTGGACCGTGTGCTTGAGCTTTCGGCAAAAGCGCACGTGCCCTATTCGAAGAAAGCGCAAGCGGCAGTCTTCTCCGCTTGCAACGCGAATGGTAAACGACGTAGTTTCGCCGGTGTTTCGGATGACAATGCCAGTTACGGTGGTTCGGCGCTGGCGGCTTGCGTCGCCATGCGCACGGCTCGCACAGCTGGTTATTGTCACAACGTCAATCTTGCCTTGAATGTCGATGACCTGAAAGCGGTCAACCCGGTTGAAGGCGAATGCTTGCAAGTGCTACGCGAATTCGGACTGGACGGTAAAGTGCTTCTTTTGGATGCGAATCGCAATGCGGTTCGTACTTCTTTGGATGAGCTGCTGCCGGACTCCTTCGGACCGCAAGCGCTGGCGTAGTCGATTGTTGTAGAGCTGCGGCTCTATTGTTGAAATGGCGGTGCGGGTGAGTATTTAACCCACCCGCGCTGCCTGTGTAAATCATTCAATGGAGCTGTATTTATGATGACGACTAATGATCGGAATGGTGGCGATCTTCGTCTTTGCTATGTTCTGCGAAACTTCTCCATGGTGCTTTTCTTGCGTACCTTGGAAGAAGTGATTCCGGAGCTGGAGCTTGTCGATCAAGCAGTCAAGCATGATGACGTTCTGCCGCCGGAGATTCTGGCAGCTCTGAGCAAGTGCGACAGCGCCCTGGTACTTCGGTCCGCTGAAAGAGAGCTGGAGAGTGCTTTGGAGAAACTCCGCTTGGCCTATGAGCAAGTGGAGGGGCTTTTCCGCGGTTCGTTGAAAGACGAAACTGAGGAGAGCATTCTCCGGCTCACCAAGCTGCTGGAAGCTCGTCTGCAAGGCTTCGGCAATGTGGTCAACGGCTACCAAAAACCACAGCGTCCGTATGAAATCCGGCGCGAAACCATTTCGCGACTGATTTCTGAATGCAATGATCAGATTGCCAGGTTCGTGTCACGCGTGTCGGAAGAGCTGCCCAGCGATGCCAGCGGTGATTTGCTGGCGGAGTTGGTTCTTTGCCGTCAGGAGCTTGAGCGGATGCCGGATCGCCTGAAACAGCTGCGTGAAAAGAGCAGTCAGAAGATGGCGGCTCATGTTCATCAGTTCTGGCAGGACATGATTCGGCTTCACATGCGATTAGTAGCTGTTGAGTGTCAAGCGCGTGAGCGTAGTGGTGCTGTTGTCTTGCACGACCCGCGAGTGCGCGATTGGAGCTTGAGTCTGAGTTCGGCTGCCGCTTAGTTAGTGTTTGTCTTACCCCTCTGAATTTTTAGTCTCTGTGTTCTGCCGTTAATTTTTACTCGTGAATAGGAAAATACACACCATGTCCGTTTTGAATCTCAATCTGGTTGCTTTCGCTTCGGGTATCGCTCCGGCTGCTGGTCAATTTCGTGGCGGCCGCGTTGTTAAGGCCATCCGCCGGGAAGGTAATCCCAGCTACGTTTTGGTCGATATCGGCCTTGGCGCCGATCAACTGGCCATCGTGCCGGCGCACAAGCTCGGCGCCCGAGCTAACGATGAACTTGCGCGCTTCGAAGCGATTGAGAAATCCATTGCCGCCGGTGCTCCGCTCGAAATCGTCGCCCAGCTCGGCACCATCGGTGTTCAAGCCGGCGGCCGTCCCAGCTACCCCCTCGACGAACGGGTTTATCTCTGGGAAAAGGCGGAAGCCGATATTTACGCTCTCGTCGGCAGCAAAGCCAACGTTGCGGCGAAAGTGATCGGCGTCGTCAGCGGCGAGTATGGTCCTTTCGGGCTGCGCATGCAGGTGACGGAGTTCTTCACGGCTCTGTTGCACGTGAGCGAAGTCTGCGATGACGAGATCGCCGCGGCTTTCTTGGACGAATGTTGGGACGGACACGCCGCAAAGAAGGCTCGTTCGGCTCTGGTGCAAGCGCTGGCTGCCCGGTTTGAAACCGAAGGACCTTTCGACCTCCTCGTCGCGATGAAGAGCGCGGAAAAGAAGCCGGCTCGCGGTGAACCGCGTCCCGGCCAAGCGCCGCGCATGCAGCTTTTGGTGTCGGTCTCGCAAGCGGCCGTCTACTTCAACGCGAAGGAAGCGGGAGTGCCGGTGCCGACTCTCGTGCCGGTTGTGGCTGACATTCACGTTCCCGCCGGGCAGCTCACGCCTGCGGTAACGGTGGTGGTTCCGGCGGGCGCTCTTCTTCACGACGTGGTTGACACCCACGCCGTTCGTCCCGGATTGACCGGTACGGTGGCTCACGTTGTCGATCCGCGACCGCAGGTTTCGGAAGCTGTGGCCATGGAGCAGGTCGTTGCCAGCTTGCCGGCTCAACCGGCGGTGATCAACGATACCTTGGCGGCTACGGTTGCGCTTCCGGAAGTCGCTTCGGTGGCTCCGGCGGCGGCTGCTTCGGTTCCGACTCCGACGATCAACGTTGACGAGGAGAAGGTGGCGCGGGTTCGTGCTGCCATCGGGCAACTCGAGGTCGAAGGTCGTACCTATAAGGGTCCGATTCGTCGGCTCCTGCCGGACCACGTCGAGGTGCACATCGGCAACGGTGTGCCGGTTCTTCTCCCGCGTAACCAGTTGCCGAATCGCGGCAAGTACGAGTGGAAGAACGGCGACAAGGTCGAAGGGATTCAGGTGTTGAGCGTTAACGTCGAGACCCTTGAGGTGGTCGTCAAACGTATCGGCTAGAGCCAATACGTAGGTCTGGTTGGAGAAGGCGAGGGGCGGGTCAATCGCAAGAACGACCCGCCCCTCGGGGTGGTGAATTTCAGTAAACAACAACATGAGCACGAGGACAACGATTTATGGCTCTTGATAGATCCAAGTTGACCAAACCAGCGCAAGCTGATACGGGGGCGCAGCAACGTTCCGCTGCCGACAGTTGCTTTGTCGAAGTGATCGACGGACTGCGTTTGGCCCACCAGCAGACTCGATGTCTGCGGATGGTTTCCGGAGACGGAAGTTTCACGCCTGAAGGCAGAACGCAAGTTACGCTTCACGGCGCGGCTCTGCTTTTGTGGAAGTTGTGCCAGCCGTTGGCGCCGCAACTCTGGGCCTTTCGCGAATGGGTCGGCAGCCAAGACAGCGGGTGCCAAGAAACCGGCTATTACATGCTGGTGAACTGGCCGGACGAAGCGAAGCGGCAAGAACTGCTGCAAAAGCAGGCTGGTGATGCGCACATCCGCAAGATCTGCGATGCTTTCACCGCTGGTCTTGCTGCCGTCGATAAACGAGCTGAAGCAACGCTGGCCGCTGTGCAAGAAGTTTGCGAAACGCGGGCCCGTGAAGAATGGAGCTGGGCTTCGGTGATGGTGTTGGCTCCGGGAAAGGATTTTGCTTACCCGAGCGACTATCCCGAACACGGCGGATCCGGTCTCAAGCCGGAATGGCTCGGTCCGGCGGCGGCCAAAGTTTTTGCTGCTCTGGCGGCAGACGATAAGCCGCGTTTGCGCGCGCGCAATCAGCATGCGGGCGATACGAAGTCTTACTACGACATCGTGCTCGATTTCGACGTCTAGTTTTGATCGCCCTTGTGGGCGACAGCTTGAGAAACATTGAGACGCCGCGCGGTGCGGCGTCGTTCTTTACTAACCTGAACAAACTAAGTTCCTACTTGATGCCTTTGGCATGCAAGAGGAAGGAAGGGAAATTCAGCCATGCAGATTCCATATTACGATCCGAAGAAAGAACATCGTGCTGTCGTCGGCACGTATGACTGTCCGACCTGCGACTTCAGAAGCGGGAGCAAGCACAAGGCCGACCTGCTCAATAACGGTCGTCTTCGCTGCTCCAAGTGCGGATCGGTTTTGCTCGGGGACAATCTTTTGTGCCAGAGGACCTTCAAGCCGAACAGCTTGATTCGCCAGTTGGTTCATGTCGCTGCCCCGATTCTCGATCATTTGGGGACCGGCGATCTCGATCGCGATCATTGGGATTTCATCTATCTCTTGGGGGCGCGACGTTTTCTTGTTGCGCGCCAGGTTGATGGCGGTGAAGTACGTCTCGAATTTCACTGTACCTACGAGTCGGACTGCAAGATTGCTGCCGGCATCGGCGCGACTACGCCGGCGAAGGATCGGGTTGGCGGCGCTTGGGATCGGAGACATTTCGAGACCATGCGTTCTGCGAAACGACTAACCCCGGGCATCGCCGCCTTGTTCGATAAGCTTACGGCCGAACATTTCAATGTCTGGGGAACAGCTCTCCAGCGCTGGGGTAGCGTCAGTTGGGTTAAAGGCGATAATCACTGGAACGCCAGTAGAACCGCTGGCGGAGTCCGAGGCGTCTTTGTCGATGTGACTTGGCGCTAGTAAGGTTTGCGATTTTTGACTGAAAGAATGTTCTTCTGATTAGGACTTGTCTGTATGTTTGCATTGAAAAACATCTCGCTTGTTTTGTCAGGTTCAAAGGTGGCGGTGCCGGTTGATGCATGTTGTCCCATCAGTCATAGAACGATTGCTACTTATGATTACGTCTGGTGCTCGCGCCCGGACGTGGTTCATTTGGAAATCCAACCGGAGATTGGCGGCGTTCTTACATTGGCGCCGAGTTTCAATCCAAAGACTGATTGGCTGCTGGTTGACGGTATGGGACAAGGCGGCCTGCCGCGCGTAGTTCCTCGTTTGCTTGCCGGACGGATACCGGATTCCTTCCGCCAGATGCCGACGATACCGCTTCGGGAAGAAGAGTTGGCTGATTTCAATCTGTGGTGCCAACAGCGCGGCGAGTATCGAGTAGGTGCTGACTTGGTTGCCGATTTGCCGCCGCGACCGATTCTGCTTTTCGGCGAGCTGGTGCAATCGCCGGGAAGCACGCCGGAGAAGCCGTTTTTAGAAGGAACCATCGACTGGAGCAAGATTGAATACTGGTGCAGCGATGTGCATTGCCCTTGCGGCGAGCATACACATCACTGCACTTCTCGTAATGGTCCGGCCCGGCATTTTCGCTGTCGGGGCTGTGCCAAGGTCTATGCATTCGACGATAAGGTCCGACTCTTGACTGATTCGGTCTCCAAAAACCCGCATTCCCTTCAAGACGTACCTAACGCCTACGTGCAATGGAAGGGAGCTCATTTGGAGATGTCCGCCGGCTGTTATTGCGGGCACCGTTTGTCGGTGAGCGGCGACTTTGCGTATGAGCTTGATTGTCCTCGTTGCCGCGAGCATTATTTCGTCGATTGGTACGTGGCCATTCGCGAACTGCAAGACGATGAGGCGGCGAAAGTGGAGAAAATCCACGAATACTCGGACGAAGAGGAGTAAGCGAAATCGTTCGATGTTTTAGTTGAGAACCTTTAAAGCACGGCGTTAACACTTGCTGCTAACGCCGTGCTTTTTTAAACCTGTATATATTATATGTAGTAGTAATAAACGAAAAACAAAAAGCGCCGCCGGATTGAAAGTCGAGTGACGCTTTCTGCTTATCTAATCAGAACGACCAATGACAGTTGCCGCTGGTCGTTAAGAATTGATCTGACCGGCAAAACACAACATTCTTGCCGCACGATTGGCCATCGCTACGAAAAAGGGACGATCGAAACAAAGTTCCCAATCAACCTTGCGAACGATGCAAATGTCCAACGTCGCTTTGACTGCTGCTGCCGTTGCTTCGGTACCGCCCTCATTCAGGCTGAGGGTGGGCAGTTGATGCACTGGCGAGGTTTGCAGTCCCGGCGACTCTTGTTCCAACGGATCGGCTGACTTGAACGTTGGCAACAAAAGATCGCCTGTGGATCGGCGCAATCAGTCGAGCGCTTGCCATAACGCATCGGCGTTCAGCAATTGGTCCGGTTAGACGATTTCAACATCGAGGTTCAGCTTCTCAATCACTTTGATCACAACATTCAGAATGATGTCGTGATCGTCAGTCCAGAACTCCCAGCCGGTGGTCCCCGGCCAAGTGCACTGGTTGAAGATGTTTTTGAAACCGATTTCAGCGCCGGCTTCCTTGATGATTCGATTCACTTCCCAGCGTTCCGAATCAATACAGTCGAAGAAGCATTGTGCGCCGGTCTTAAACTTCTCATCGTGAGCAAGCTCGTTGACGAAAAGAGTGTAGTTTTTATCACCGACTGGTGAGCGCAGTACAAGTTTCATGGCTAAGCCTTTCTTAAAAGCTGAGCCAATGAGACGGCTCAGCAGGGGTGTGTGTGTAACTCGGGAGTGCAGTCAGCCGGTGGTGCCAAGTCGCCTTCCGGGCGGAAGCCGACGGACCAAGCGAAGATGGCGAAGACTTTTCGCCAATCGTTTTCGTTTTGTTGCATGGCTAAGGCGTTGAAATCGCTGTAGTTGCCGATGCCGGGCAGCTCTTTCAGATCGCCGTGAAACATCATGAAGATGGCGTTCATGGCGGTGATGATACCGAAGTTCATCAACCGTCCGACGACGGTATGTTCCAGTTTGGCGAAATGTCCGATGACAGCTTGGCTGTCGCTGGCTTTGTCGAGAATGAACTGTTGCGCGGCGGTATTAACCTCCGAGCGTGCAGCCCAAGCATCGAACAGCGGATTCATGGTAACGCGAGACATGGCTGTGCTCCTTTCGAGCCAGTGGAAAGTTTGTTTGCGTATGGTTGAAGCTGGTTGGTTGAGAGATTTTGTTTGTTTCGTGTGTGTATAAAAGAAAAAGAGAGAATAACTTCAACCTAATAAAATTTCGCGCTTAAGAGCAACCATAATCACTGCGCTGTCTGGCAGGAGGTGCGCTTGCTTCCGGTATGCATTCGTGGTCGCCCCACATTAGAGCGTATTAAGAAGTTCGCAAGGTTAGCGCTACATCTGAATATGAACAGCAATAAAATGACTAAAAAACAGGCATTAACTGAGTCAAAGTGTCTTGCGCTAGCAATGTCACATTGTTAATCAGCGCTAAGGGTGCGGGTTTTACGCTAAAAGCGCAGGCAAGCAAAAAGAGCTTGAAATGAGTGCTTGTGAGCGTTTTGACCGAATTGGCGGCAACAGCTGTCAAACCACTTCCAAACTGCTTATTGCATATATCTAAATCAAAAACTTAGTGTGTACTTATCTTCTTTATCTCTTTAATCAAGAAAAAAGTCTCTCTAAACCACCAATAAACAACCACCGTTGGATTTCCAGATGCACATTCGTGCAGCCTGTGTAACTCCAGCTAACAGGAGCAAGATCATGCAGACGATTTTGAATCTGTTGCTGGATGAACAAATCCAGCGACGGTACGATTATCACAACTTTCAGTTCAGTGACTACGCCGATGCTCTGGAAGAGCTTTGGCCGAAGTTGAAACGACATGAATGCTTTGATGGGATTGCCGACCCCGATGCCCCCGTTAGCATTCTCGGTTGCGGCAGCAATGCCTTGGCGATCTCTTTGCCTGAAATCACCAGCGTTTTGAAAATAACTGGTGACGATTGGGATGAAGAGCGTAACAGTCACAAATTCGACGCTCGAATTTTCTGGCGGCGCGAAAGCAATAAAGGCGTATCAATTTACCTCCAGCAAGGCGGCTGGGGACCGGTTAGTGAGGCGGACGCCTATAAATTTGCCCGTGTGCTCGAGGGCAAAGGCTGGGATTGCTGGGATGGTGGTGACGGTGTGGAGATAGACATGACCAGGCAGCTGGTTTATGCCCACCCCGAAGACGATGATTTAGGGCGAGGTGTCCGTATCGGTAGAAACCTTGTGATTCTCGTCGATCGCAAAGCTGTTTGCCAGATGGGTGAGCTCGATACGTACACCTCTCGCATGGATCACTTGGCAGATTTGGAACGCAGACAAGAAAGAAATCCCGACGACTGTTGGGATTGAGTTATTTGTTTTGGCAGAAACGATTTTTGTTTTTCTCATTTGCAGCCCGTCAAGGGCAGAAAGCACAGACATGACTACTCATCAAGATCGTCCGTTTCGTCGCTGGTTGCACGATGTTGTCGGGAATGTTCTCGGCGTCAACAACAATGCGCCGGTAATTCCCATGAGCGGCGGAGTCGACGTCGCCAAGGCTCTGCAGCAGCCGGAAGCGTCGGCCCTCGATAGCGTGATCAATCACCGGATCAAGCTGGTGGTGACGGACTTGGACCACACGGTCTATCCGTTCTACTACTACTTCGTCCCGGCGATGCGCAAAGCGATTCCAATCATCGCCGCCAACCTCGGTCTGGGCAATGCTGACTACGACCGCATCTCCCGCCAGATCGGCAAGATTCTCGACTTGCACGGTACCCACGAGTACCCGTGGGCGTTGGAAGAGTCGGAATTCGGCCGCGCTTTCAACGGCACCGTCGCCGAGTTCCATGATCGATTCTTGGTTCCGTTCTGGGGTCAACTCGACCACTACCGGACCAAGTACCTGAAGCTCTACCCCTACGTGCGGGAAACGCTTCAGGCGTTGTACGATGCCGACATCCCGGTGGTCGGCTTGTCCGATGCGCCGATGCACATGGCAAAAGTTCGGGTGCACCAAACCGGCGTCGACGAGCTGTTGTCCGGTTTGTTCGCCCTCGAAACGACTGAACCGTCGGCTGGCCTCGGTTTGACCGAAGAGCAGCTGGCTTTCGGGCGCGAACGAGTGCGGCGCTTCGATAACACGCCTTTGCGCACCAGCATTGTCGAGACCATGCCGGCGGACCACGAAAAGCCTTCGGATAAGGGGTTACGCAAGATCATGGAACGATTCGGTGTCGCAGCCGATGAAATCCTCATGGTCGGTGATTCCCTGGTCAAGGACGGCGGTGTGGCGCAGGCGGTCGGGTGTCTTTACCTCTGGGCGCAATACGGTACCCTGGTACCGGGTGAATACGCCGAGATGATTGATCGTAAGTTCAAGCCGGCAGATGCGCCGAATTCGCCGAAGCCAAAGGTTTATCCGCCGATGGTTTTGGCTGCGACGTACGCTGCCATTCTCGATCACCTCGGCGACAGCAGCGGTGCCATGGGCAGCCATACCATTCTGCCGGCTTCGGTCAGCCCGACGATTACCAAGTCGCCGGCGCACTAGTTTGGAGCAGAGTTTCAGCTGTTTGTTTTGAATCCAAAAGAGGAGGCGGAGTTTTTCCGCCTCCTCTTTGTGGCGATGTTTGGTGGCTTCTAACGTAACTTCACTCCTGAGGAATCCCTAGATGAAAGCTTTCTTTTGTTCTTTGTTCTTCAGCACGTTTCTCAGCTTCTGCTTGAGCATGATGGGGAGTTTGCTCGGCGACATTCAAACGGGCGAAACCGTTGTGCAAACGTTCGAACGCTACGAGGCTCAACTCGAGAGCCAGCGTGCAGAGCGGCTGTTGACCTGCAGCATTGTGCGCTCCGAGCTTGAGGAAATGTTGCGAGTATCGGCCAAAATGAGCGCCGATCAACGCGACACCATCGAGTCGATCAAGCTTCATCGTGCGGAGTCGTTGGACAAGTTCTAAGCTTGCCGGCGGCTTTGCACGAACAACCTTTACCTTAGCCTTCGAGGCTTCCATGAAAACGTTTTTGCAGCTTCTGCGGGTGGCGATAAGCGTTGCTTTCGCCACCCTGGTCGGAGTCGTGATTTTGACCTGGTGCATCGGGGCGGTTGAAGCGCGCGAATACCCCGGCGAATGCATCCTCTACTGCCTGGCGGTCAACGCTTTGGCAATAGCTTGGGTCGGCAGTGAAAACTGCTTGGAGAAAATCTTTTGGTCGGCGTTTTATCACGCTCTGACCATGATCGTCGTCTATGTGACGGTGGCGCGCTCGGTTCTCACTGTTGTGCCCTGGCCGGATGCAGTTGCATCGCTGTGGTTGCCGCTCAGAGTGGGGGCAGCCATGGGAGTAGGTAGCTCGCTTTGCTATCTGTTTCTCGGTCGGATCGGTCGGTCGTTTCCGCTTGGGGCACGGAGAGCCTAAATGTCAGATAGTTCAGTAGCTCGTAATGCGCATAATCAGCGCAGCCGCTTGTGGGTTGCGAAGCCCACGTAAATCCGACGGTAAGGCTCGGAGTCAGGCGCCTGTAGCTCAGTTGGATAGAGCAGCGACCTTCTAAGTCGCGGGTCAGAGGTTCGAGTCCTCTCGGGTGCACTGAAATCTGTTGTTTGTTTTGCGCG
The DNA here is from genome assembly GCA_019750335.1 of Candidatus Obscuribacterales bacterium. Taxonomy (GTDB): domain Bacteria; phylum Cyanobacteriota; class Vampirovibrionia; order Obscuribacterales; family Obscuribacteraceae; genus JAIEPM01. Next base: position 575,368 of record JAIEOQ010000008.1, on the reverse strand, counting down.
CACAAAATAGGTAGCAGGTTTTATTGAGCATGTGAGATCCGCTTTTACACTTGTTGATGCGTTACGGCGCTCGGCAAGATGGCTACGGCCAATTGCGTATACTCAGTGCGCAGGAAGTGCGTACTTCCTGTTTTTCAGAGATTTAGGTGCAGCTAAAGCAGCGCTGCCGCCCTACGGGGAAAATCGCTACGGCGAGAAGGAGTCTGCAAATGACCGAAGAATATTATACGGAAAAAGGGGCAGAGCAACCGCGTTTGCCAGTTATCACATCCCGCATTCAAACCGACGTCGTCTGTCCGCATTGCCAGAAAAGCGGATATAACGGGCCGAGCTTTGTGCTTGCTACCCGCTACAACAGGCGATGCTTGCGCTGCCGCCAGGAACTGCCGAAAGATCCCGATTTGCCGGTGCATGAATCGGTTCGCTACATGCTCTGCGCGCTTTCTACCTACGGATTTTTGGTGCAGGAATTTCTCGAAGAGCTTGGAGTGGCTTGCGGCTCGATGGTTCCGCAGCGGGTGGTTAAGCTGTTCCGTGAAAAAGATGGGATGACGGCGAGCGTTCGTTGGTTCGAAATCGAGCGCCCGACTCCGCTTATTGGCTTGGATTGGCGGAGTTTGATGCCTAACCCGGGCCAGGCTTGGAGCATGGGTTTCGGCAACAAGCTGCGCAAGCAAGGCATGCCGGATGCCCTGTGGTCTATTTGCCAGCAGGTCAACGGTTGTGTGGGATTCAAAGTCACAGAACGCCAGCTTAGAACCCGGTGTATTAACGACGATAAGCCGTTGTTCTTGCGCTTAGAACACCGGTCTCACTTGGGCATCATTCCCGGAATCCCGCATGAACATGTGTACGTGGTGGTTCGCGTCGAATTCACTTGGCCGCAATCGGCGGCTGAGTAACTGAATTGAGCGCCTAAGGGCGAATTGAATAAACAAGAAAGAGCTTGTGCGCGCAGGCTCTTTTTTGTTTGTGGTAAATAACTATATTTGATAGTTTAATTTGTAAGTAAAATGACGCGAACGAACAGTCTTTCTTAAAAAAATCTCTTCGCGCGCCCGAAAATTTTTATCTCCTTGCCTGTAAGAAAAACCGCGGTTTTTCTTACACTTGGGATCTGAAAGATTGATGGATTCAGGGATTTGTCGGATCTGTCTCGTTTTGAATTGCGCTTAAACCCGGCGCTGGTGGATTGAACTTTTTTGATTGTTAGAACGTAGTGTAAGAAAAACCGTGGTTTTTCTTACACATAAGGAGAAAAAAATAAGCAGATCGCCCCTGGTTTAATCTACTTGGCGTATATAAACGTATGCGGCTGACCATCAGCGTTTACGTAACCACGGTACATGCCTTCGCAATTGAATGGCATGGTGAAATTGCCTTGCTTGTCTAAAGCAATCAAGCCGCCTTCGCCATGTCCTGGTCCGAGCACGCCGTTAATAACTGCGTCGGCTGCTTTTGCTACAGACAAGTGTAAATATTTCATTCGTGCTGCCACGTCGCTGGCAACGTTATAACGAATGAACCATTCACCTTCGCCGGTGCATGAAACTGCACAGCTATAATTATCGGCAAAGGTACCGGCGCCAATAATCGGTGAATCACCTACTCTTCCCCAAAGCTTATTCGTGATGCCACCGGTGGAGGTGCCGGCAGCTAGATCCCCCTGCTTGTCTAAGGCGACGGCACCGACTGTGCCATATTTGTGACTCGGGTTGATATAGCTGTTTTTATTTGTTTCTGGTTTTAATTTTTTTTGCAAATCCTGCCAACGTTTTTCAGTCCAAAAATATTTTGGATCAACAGTTTCAATGCCTTGTTGGGCAGCAAAACGTTCGGCGCCGTTACCTATAAGCATTACATGTGGCGATCTTTTCATGACGGCAACAGCAGCGGTAATTGGATTTTTGATTGTAGTAACAGCGGCTACTGCTCCGGCTTTGCGATTACTGCCATCCATAATTGCTGCATCAAGTTCGTTCTTGCCGTCGTGAGTAAAAACAGCACCTTTGCCGGCATTGAATAAAGGACAATCCTCTAAAGAACGTACACAAGCTTCTACTACCGACACCGAATCGAGCCCTTGTTTCCAGAGCTCGTATCCTTTGAGTAAAGCTTGCGAAAGCGCTTTGTGAAACTCTTGTTGTTGTTCTTTGCTTAATCCCGACTCGACTCCGGCGCCGCCATGAATGACGATTATGGCTTTATCTTCGGCTTGGCAGGCGGAAGTGCTATAGGCTACTGCGCAAATCAAATTGCAGATTAGTGTAAGTAGCCAGTGAGGCTTAGTAGCAACACTACTGATGACAGGAATTCGAATATGGTTCATCAGATTCTCCTTTGCTGTGAAACGATAGCAAATTTTTTTCTCTGTGTCTTACTATAACAATTAGTTGCATATTGCAAAAATAAGGGCTCAGCGACAGGTTTTATCCATGTCGCTGAGCCCTTAAAGACTGTTGAGTTAAGCGTTCAAGCTGAGGCTGTATCCAACCGTTAAGCTGAGATAGCCGGCTTACTTCTTCTTCGAAGCGCCGGGCGGCAGCGCACGCGACGGCTTGAATTCGCTGTTACGAACATCCTCGACCCGGAAAAGGAAGTCGCCGTTGGGCAGCTTCTGGTTGTATTGGTGACCGAGCACTTGGCGCGGAAGCAGCGTCCTGAGCTGAGCCGACATGCCGGCGTCGGTGTAGTCGACAGTGCTACCGAGCTTGAGGTCCGAAGTGCAGCCGACCATGAGGGCATGATCGACAGTGACTTCGGCTTGCAGATTCGGTACGTTGCCGTCGTGACCGTCGAGGGCCGGGAAGAACAAGAATTCGGGGCGCGACGGTTCGTACCACCACAAGAGTGGCTTGGCGTTGGCTTCGTCGACGGTGTCGAAGCAGCAGAAAGCGAAGGTCCAGCCTTTGTACCACTTTGCGTAAGCGTCGAACATCTCCTTGTTCAGCGGCGGGCGCCGATGCTCCGGAACCTGCTTCAAAGCCTTGGCGATCTGAGCAGGAGTGCTTGCCAGCACGACGGTGTAAATGTCGTGGTCGAAAACGATTGCCTTTTTCATGCTGTCGGCGCCGCGACCACCGCGACGAATGCCGCCAAGAGTACGCATGCGCGGGCTGATTGCCGTTTCCATATTCTTGAGGAAGTTGGGCGCCGAGCTGGTGTCGAGCACGTTATCTTCGCTCATGGTGCCGGGCTTGGCCGGAATCGGCAAAAGCATGGCGTTGCCGTTGCTGTCGTCGCTTTTGACCTTGACCGGGGCGTCGTCCCAGCCGAAGTCGGCAGCACCACCGCGTCGGCGGCTGGGACCGGTCATCTGCCGGCGATGTGTCGGAGAGCTGCGGCTGTCACCGGCAGTGTTGGCGACAGTGTTCTGGTAGCCAAGCAAGTGCACTGTCTTGCGTCCCATCTTGGCTTCGGCGGTCAGTCCCTTGGTTTTGCTAAAGTGGGCGGGGCGTAGGGATACGCACATAGTGATTTGTTCCTTCTCTCGGAGTGTTGTTTGGTAACGCGTAACGTTCGCTGCTATCAAAGACTGTGTCGTAACTGTTATTTCGTAATCGAAAAACGGTCTAGTACATTGCCGTCTTCTGAGATTTGTCTGAAAGTCAGTTGTTTTGTGCTTACATCGCAGCATGTGAAAGAGTGAGTCTCGTCCACAAGCTTAAAAGTAAAGGGCGGTAAAGCATTGGGATCGGCTCGGCGCTCCGGTGATAAATACAATTTTGCGCCACCACCGCCGGTGACCAAGTAAAGTATGCCTTGAGGCTTGCTCTGCTTGTCGCCGTCGTAGGTTTTGTCGAAACTAAAGTCGCCGTCAACTTCGCCGCGATCCGAAATCATCTTACCGTTCGCTTGGGGCTTCGCTTTGAAGTTGAGCGGGTAAGAGCGTTCGTAAGCATGATAGTGCCCGGCAAAAACCACGGATACACCATGCTTCTCAAAAATGTCCGCTAGATTGCGGATTCTTTGCTCTTCGGCATGTTTGCGATCCGAGCTGAAAGGCGGTTGATGGACGCACACCAGTTTCCAGTTCGCATTTTTGGCGGCGGTCAGATCAGCATCAACCCAGTCGCGAAGCTTGCTGTCCGACCAGTCTACATAAACGTTGGCGTCAAGCATCAGCCAATGTGTGTCTCCGACATCAAGCGAATAGTTTGCCATGCGTGGAAAGTTGTCGCCGGAAGCAGCGTAAAAATCTCGCTTGCGACGCTTCTTGCCCCGTGGTTTCGGCACGCTGCTTTCCTCGCCTTTAGCCAGTGGACCGTTTAATGGTTGTGACCAGAAAACGAACTGGGCAAGCAGATCGGCGTGCCAATCGAAATCGGGCACATCCGTTGCGTTGGGCATGCCGACATCATGGTTGCCGATAACCGAAACTGTGGGAATCGAGCGCAAGAGCGGGGCTCCACAATCCGGACTTTCATTGTCCGAGTTGTAGACCGGGAAAAAGCGGCTCAGATACTCAGACAAACGCCCATATTTATAAGCGATATCCCCGGCTAAAACGATGAAGTCCGGATTGGTTTTGGCGATTTCGTAAGCGACTTTCTTCGTTGCTTCGCTACCTTCGGCGATATCGCCGACAATAACGAAACGATAATCTTGCCCGCGACCTTTGCGCGCTTTTGCTCTGGCGTTAAAAACAATCTTGTCGTCGCACATGACACGATAATCGTAGGTAGCGCCCGGTTCAAGATCCCGAAGTAAGGCAACCAGTCTCTGGCTTTTTTTGATACCATCGATGGTTATCTTTTGCCCAGAAGGTTTGTCCGTGCTTTGCCAAACGCGTTCTTGTGGTTGCTTATATTCCACTTTCCAGCTTGCATCTTTCAGCTTAAGCGGGATGTAGAAGTGAAGCTCAAGGGATTCGCGGTCGGCAAGTTGTGGTCTGTCGCCCAGTTGGAGATAAGGTTCGATCAGAAAAAAACCTTCAGGTCGTCGTGATCGGCGACGACCTGAGTTTGTGCGGCTTTTTTGCATGTAAAACCAAAACCGATTGGACTGCGGTTTCAATCACTTAGCGAAACAAGAAAGTTAGTAAGCCGATGAACGCCGGGCGACAAAAGCAATGAGGAGGACAATCAAGGAGGGAATACCGCCGATGGTCGAGCTCAAAGCAAAAGAAGCGCCGAGCAGGACGATAAAATCGAAAGTGGGATTGTAGTTGATGCCGAGGTTGTTGCAGACCCAGTCGCGCAGCTGAGGGCTGACATAAAAGAGAGCGAGAAAAACACCCAAAACGAGAATGAGAAGACCCATAGTTTATGGCTTTCTGCGGTTGAGAACATCAAGCTAAACAACCTCGGACAAGCTACATTGCTGTCGTTGAGATTATGGTTGTTTGGAGAGTGGCGATTTAGCTTGCTGTTCGGCTCTGGAAAAAGTAAAAAGTGTAGAGCTGTATCCTAGCCCCTGGGGAGTATCGACTTACACCTCTATTCGCACATCCTTGAACAGGTTTTAGGCTCTTGCCTGGCAAGCCTTGGCTAGCCAAGAGATGGTTTGTGTTCGGAAAAGCGGGTTGATGTTGGCGTGAGAGCGTTGCGTCGGCACTCTGACAACCGGACTGTTTTGTTCATATTTTGTTCGTTTTTGTCCTTTTTCTTTTATTATTTTATATAGTTGTATTTGTAAAAAACAAAAGGCATGGAGGACGTTTGGTGTACCGTTCCATGACTTTTGTTTCAGTGGTCACTAGATAAAAACTACGCCGGCAGCTACTTCTTCTCTTCGTTGATCAGCTCCAAGCCGATGATTACGTCCTGGCTGCCCAAGAAAAGATGGGCCAAAGCTTTGTCGTAATTGACGGGCATCGAATCTTTCGGATGGAGCTCCGCAGCGCAAGCCTGCAACTCGTTGCTTGCTTTTTTGATGCAGACCGAAACGTTCTCGTCGCCGGTTGCGGAAAGTTTGGCGACTTGCTTGAGCAGCTCGAGCTGCATGGTCAAATCGCTTTGGCGCTGTTTCGTCAGCTCTTCTTTGTTTACCTGGACGGCGTCGCTCACTCTGATGGCGCTGAGGCTGTCGGAGACAAGAACGGCGAGGATGGCCGCGGTGATAACGAAGGCTTTGTTGAACATGATTGGTTTCTCTCTATGTTAATCGGTTACGAAACACTTGGACGAAAGACAGTGGGAAACTACTTCTAGTCGTCATAGCCGCGGCGCAACGCCTGGCGGCTTTCCTTGCGATCGCGCCGATTGTTGGCGCGCTTGCCGCCGCCGTGCACTCCGGTGCCGCCGGCACGCAAAGTGCCGTTCTCGATCGCTTCTTCGCGACGATCGCGGCGGTTTCCTTTGACTACGTCTTCGACGGTGAAAGCGATGCGGATCTTGCCGGCTGCCGCTTTCTTCTCTTGCCCGGTTTTGCCGGGGCTGTGCAGTTGGCTGCCTTTCTTGCGAGCCATAAGTCACCTCGTTGCTAATGGTTTTGAATCACAACACAAGCAAGTGGTACTACTTTCCCGATGCCACAAGGGCGTCGAGATCAAGGGTACCGTTTGCTAACGAATCGACAACCTGCTCTTTCGGTAAAGCGTGTTGCGCACCGGCTTGCATAAGTTTGGGATTGAATTCTCCCGCCCCTGAGATGGCGATGCAAAAAATTTTGTTCGAGCGCAAAGGACGAATCAGTTTCGTTCCTTCGTCATGAAAGCCTTTCAACTTGTAGTCGACGAAGGCGACTGCAAAGTCGGCAAGGTAGATCTCGTCGGTGCCACCGTCAGGAGTGTAGGTTTCGAAGCTTTCGCGCGAACCCCTGACGATGCCTAAGATCCAGGTTACTTCGTGACCTTTTGCTTGAAGGGCAGCCACGATTGGCTGCCCTTTAGACAGGTCGTCCTCAATCAAGAGAACTTTCATTTTCCCTCCGAGTATCGGAGCAGCTTGCACGCCGCCGACTAATTGCGGTTGAGCATGACCTGGTTGTTTTTCAGCACGCAGCCTTGCGGGCAATAAATATCGATTGCGCAATAACGAGTATCTTCGCGAGTGAGCCAACGCTTGATACGATTGGTGATTCCTGGCAGCGGTCTATCGCTCAAGTAGTCGGGAATGGCAAAAGGCGTCGTCGCGCTGAGAGTGAACGATACATTACACCAGCTCGGATCGAAATTGCACGTACCCAAACGATCGATGACGATCGCTTGTTGTCTTGTGATGCATTGAACATGAAAGCCGGCGTCGACGAAGTGTCGGATCACCTTCTCTTTCAGTTCGGACCAGCGGAAAAACAGCCCACCTTTGAATTCTTGAGCGGAGATGTAAGTTCCCATTTCTCCCAAGAGAAGGTTGGCTTCAATTTTCGAGATAAGCAGGTTGGCCCGCGCCTGCACATTGTCTTCTTGCGCGGAGTTCAAATTTGCGGCAGTGAGAATGGTCGGCATGGTCGTAACTCCTGACTTTTATGAACGTAAAACTCAAAACCAAAAACAGAGGTAAAAACCGCAAGCTGACTGTTGGTGACGACGACGGACTAACGACGACTTTTACGCCGCTCGATCACGCGATCGATATAGCGAATTAAGAAGATAATCGCGTCGTAGGTGAAGTGCACGGCAATGCAGGCAAGCAAGCCGTACGTGAAGAGCAAGTAAAACATATACATGCCGATGAACCAGGAGTTCACCAAGCCGAAAAACCCCTGATACTTATGACCGTCGCGGAATTTGGCGTTAGCCAGAAGCACGGCGGTTGCGATATACCAGGTGTCTTTGTTGCTCAGCACGTTGTGCAACAAGCCGTTGGTGACGTAATCGGCAAGAGGCAGAAGAAACTCTTCGTTGGCAAAGCGAAGCAGCCCGCGCTCGAAGAGGAAGCCGCCGAGGATGAAGTCGAAAATCTGCGCCAGAATAATCGACGCCATGAAGATCAACCAGCGAAAAACAATCTCTTCCATGACGCCGGCGCGCAAGCTCACCCACAAGCCGCGCTGTAAGAACTCTTCTGCGTTGTGGTTCTCGCGCCAGGTGTTCTTTGTGGTTGCCGCCACGAATAAGGTGAAGCCGAGGGCCCAGTAGAGGATCGGCTTCGAGTCGAGCAACCACTGGGGAAGCGTGCCTTTTGTCTGCCACAGCTCCATGAAGCTGTAAGGATGGGGAAAGAACAAATGGAGGACGGCGACGAAGAGGGCGATGACCAGCGCTTGAATGATCCAGGCAAGCCAGTTGGCTTGCAGCTGGTCGTCGCTCGAGCCGAGAATGGTGAAGTAGCGACGAAATTTCTGCGTGCGCAAGGTGAGGTAACGAGCAAACTTGTGCAGATGACCCATGTTATCTACTTTCATCAATTGAGGTTGTGTTTTGACGAGAACGCTTGAAACCAGACGCTTGAAGCGCTATTGCTCGGTGTTTGAAGGAAAGGTGGCGAAAAGCAGTTGGAACCGATTCTCGGTATCGAGTTCGATGTAAGGATAATCCGGTTCCCAGTTCGGCTCGTTCACGGTTTTCAGCAATTCCAATGCTCGTAGGAGGCTTCGGAAGCCGTCTTTGGCGTTCTCCTCGGCGGAATCCAACCAAAGTCCGATATCGGTCTCGAACGGTGGCATCTCACTCAACATCGCTTCTGCCGCTTGAAGACGATATTTGATTTGATCGTGGCTGCACATGTTCAGGCGAGTCGCCAGGGACCACGTATCGGTGATAGCCTGTTTAAGCCTTTCAAGCTGCTTCCGTCGCCGATCCTCGATCGGTTTATCGATGTAGAAAACCTGATAAAGAAAAGGCCCGAAGCAAAAAATTCCGGCGACGAATCCAAAGAAGATCGCGCCGAGAAGACCACCGAGGATTCCGCCGACGAAGCTTTCCTTGCCGGCTAAAACGCCCAATACGATGGCGATGAGGTTAATCACGGCGGCGGCGATTGGACCCATCCCTTCGCCGGTACGTTGCTTGAAATCGGCCCAAATCCGCAGACGTTGGAAAATCATACGCATAAATCAGCTCGCGTGATGTTGATGGTAATGAAAGAAACGAATCAGCTTCAGACCGAGCGCAAACGTTGAATCACCGCAGCCCAGGCGGCTTTTTCTTGAGCCCTCGCAAATTGTTAATTGCTAAACCAATAGGGGTGAGTCTGTTTGAGATAAGCGAGCATGACCTCGATGTCCGACTGACCGATCAGTGTGTCGCTCAATTGGAACCACATGAGTTCCACTTTTTGCAGCTGATTGTTCGGGTACGGATTGTTATGTCCGTCCCACAATTTAGCGCCGAGCCGTTCGTAGAACAGACCGCGGCGCTGCCGTTCGAGTTGTTCGTCCGTCTCGAGCTTTTCTTCAAGACGGTCAAAGTGGCGGCTGGGAATTTCGAAAGCAAAACCACGGGCCTTGCTGTCGAGATTCTTGATCTGGTCGATCAGATTTTTCAAATGTGCAGAGCCGTAGCCATGAGATCGCTTGTCGCCAGTTGTTTCAATCCAGAAGAGCCGCCAAACCGTTTCGGAAAGGCGATGAATCTTGGAGTGACAAACAACTTTGCCGCCGACAAGCGTGGCGTGAATTACCAAATCATCTTCGTTAAGCGGTACTTGAATGAACTTCATGAATCACCTCCTTTCCGAAACAGGTTTGACGTTATTGTTTACTGGTCGCGCTTGGCGGCGATGTAGCCGTCGTAAAGCGCAGCCAGATCTTCGACAGCCAGTTGCATCAAATGCGTTTCGCTCAGTTTGAGGAGCCGATAGACGCGGATGACGAACTCGGCAGACGCCGGGCAGATGTTGCCGCCGCCGATGCTCTGTTGACGGCGGTAGGCGCTGGCTGCTTTGGCGATAGCCGCGTAATCATCGGCATTGAAAGCGTGCTCGGAATTGAGAGCGCCTTCCGTACGCAGGATGCCGAAGATAGTTTGCGCGTGCAGAGGCGGAACGGCACGGCAGTGTCCGGTGTAGTCGGTGTAGCAGCCGAAGCCGCCGTCCCGCACCGAACGAGTGCACTTGTTGGCTCCCAAGCGCGGTTGCCGTGCTTTGACTTCCGCGCCGGCGTTTGCACCAGCAACACGGATCAGCGGATTGTCCTTGATGTTGGGCAGCTTGGTGAAGTCCACGGTCGAAGCCGACGGCGCTGCCGTTTCGGCGTCTTCCATGATCAACTCAAGCTGTCGCACATCAAAGCGGCGACGCTTTTGGGGTTTGGCTCCGCTTTTCTTGTCGCCGAGAGAGCGAATCAAACGCACATCGCTTTGATTGATGTGTGCCCGATAGCGCTCGCGGAAGCCGTTCTGCACCAGCTCTTGCACTTTGGCGTGGAAGAGCGTTTCCAGCGCTTCCATGCCGCCGGCCAGACCTTTGCGGAAACCGCTTTTGCCGATCTTACCTTCAGCCAGGAGCGCCTTGTAGGCTTCCTGATAAAGAGCGACGGCAAATCGCGAGATGTTACCGAAAGGTTCACCGCCGATGATGCTGGCGATGGAGGCACCGACTAAGCCGGTAATCGGGCGGACCCGACCACTGGCATCGCGAAAAGTACCGGTGACGTTGGCGGCGTTGAGATCCACCGGTTCACCGGTGCTAACGCCGTCGAAATACGGTTGGCGTGGAGTGAGTTCACCTTCGCGGGTGGCGACCTGCCGACCGATGTCGCGCAGAACGTCGCTATAAGGGCGCGGCGGATTGTGCCGGATGACCACACAGCGTCCCTGTCCAGCAATCACCGTCATGTGCGTGCCGAATTCAACACTCATGGGATTCTCCTTCTCCGTAAAGAAATAGCCCGAAGGATTCGGGTGTAAATTCAAATCATCAACTCAACTTGCGCTTACTTGCCGTGTCCCGAAGGATCAGCTACTGAAGACGGAGCCGTGATTTTGCGGCAGGGTCGGTTCATGCCCGGCGGCGCCGTCGCGGTAGCCGAAATTCTCCGGCAAGGTCGGATGGTATCCGCCGCTGTTACCGTTGTGGTAGCCGTGATTCTCCGGTAAGGTCGGACGATGCCCGCCACCACCGTTTTCATAGCCGTGATGGTCCGGCAGGGCGGAACGCTCGCGGCGGAAAGGGTTGCTCGAGGCGTTGGCGCGTCGTCGTCGTCGGGAGGCGTCTGACATGATAGTTTCGCTTTCTTTTGTTTGGATGAGAAAAATGGCTTCAAGACAGGGGGGTTAAAGCTGACGGTTTCAAATCAGTCAGTCGGGTAAGCGTATTGCCGCCGATACAGATAAACGAGGATGCTCAATCCGTAAACGATGCAGTACGCCAACATATACGGCTTGAGCCAAATCCCTAGTACAGCCCAGCCGAAGATGGCGCTTGCGCCGGCGCCGAAAAACCCGAAGTAGAAGATGCCGAGAATACCGGCACGGCGCATGGCATGTAGCATGCGACTGCTGCCCGTGAGCACGAACGCGGCGCTGACGGCAATCACAAGAAACGAAATGATGTTTGCCGAAAAAGCGCTGGCGGAAAGCCCGGCGATTAAGCCGAGCAAAGTGTGGATCAGGGCTCTGCCGACCTCGGTGGTGTCATCGTAGCAAGAAGGATAATGCGACATGGTTTGCTTTCGTGGAAAAGGTTTGGAAACTGATACGAGTTTCAGACAGGTTCGACCGTAGCGACAAGAGTCCAAACGCTTTGGCTCTCGTTCCAGTACTTAGAGGAGAAAGCGGAGCGCATGCTTTGCTGCATGCACATTCGCGCCGTCTCTTCAGCTTCTTCGCGACTAGCGAATTGTTGCGCGTGCTCTTTGCGGCGAGCCTGGGCGCGTACGGCCAAAGTTGCGTACCATTCAACATGACCGCGTCCGTTTGTCATTTTTACTACCCACACAGGCTCACCTCCTTTCTATTCAAAAACGGTGACGTTGGGAATTTTGGCGTATTCAATCCAAACTTCGGGGGCATCGTTGTTGCAAGCTGACTTGCAAACGCTTATGCGGCAATCAGGCAGACGTTCGGCCAAGCCTTCTGCCGTAGCCAATACGCATTCGTCGGCATACAAGCCGGACAGCTCGAAGCTTGTTGTTGCAAAACCAAGCTTGTTGCAAGCAGCAATTATTTCAGCCGAACCGTCGTCCGAAGCCTTGGTTACGATAGTGAAGTGTTCGTAGGTCGTTGGCTTAAGCAGTACGTTCATCACGGCTGGGCGAGTCGGATCGCCGCCTTGATGAGCCATCTCCACAATCAATACCGGACGGTTATTCAAGCGTGCAGCCTGCAATTTTTCAACGATTGTTTGGGTGCAAATGGCGTCGGTTGGGCAGTCATCGAGGAGTTGCATGTCGATGACGACCAGAACCGAGTCTTCGCTCAAGGAGCTTTCAGCTTTCATGACATTTCCTTTTTGGTTGTGTCATGAAAGCCAGGGGCTCACATGACAGTTAAGTGGAAGTTTGGTTGGGTGAACATCTGGTGTACTGCTTCTTCGAAAGCAGTAGTTGTCGCGGCGACAATCTGTTTGTCGATAGCGTTATCGACAGCTTCGATGGCGATAAGCTCGACGAAAGCGCTGACGATGCTCCAGACGAAAAAACCAAGCGAAAGCAAAACCAAAACAATGCAAGCCAGGCTCGACATAGACACCGTCCTTTCGGGTGTTTGCGGAAATTGGTAGTTGATAATAAGGCTCTTTAGTGACTTGCTATATATAAAATAAGAAATAAGGGAATGAACCTAACCTAGAAGTTATAGAGATCTGAAACAATCTAATATGCAGTTTTAGAGTTAAAACAAATACGTACTTGTCCCCATGAGCCTCGTTTAATCTGGCGGCAAGCTAGCGCTAGCAGAACCTGAGATTGGAGCAGAAATACATGGTTAAGACAGCAATCAGACAGACAAGAGTGCTAATTATTCTTGCTTCTCTGATTGCATTTCAGTTGCCGGTGTTTGCGCAAAATCGATTAAGTAAAATCGCCGGTATGGATGTTGCAATCTGGTTTTCCAAAACGGAAGCCGCACCGGCTCCGCTGGTTGTTTTTTCTCACGGTTATCGTGGCAATAATAAACAATGCGCATTTATCTTAGACAATTTGTCCAGTGCCGGTTATGTAGTATTTGCGCCGAATCATGCCGATGCCATCGGTTATCGCGGTGCTAAACAAGCGGCTTTTCGCAGTGCCTTCGGCTGGACTGACAGGACATATAAAAATCGCGCTAAAGATCTAACCACCTTGTTGCAAGCTTTGCACCAAGATCCTTATTGGAGCAAGCGTATAGACTGGTCAAAAATAGCTTTAGCCGGTCATTCATTAGGCGGATATACTGTGCTGGGTTTAGCCGGGGCTTGGCCAAGCTGGAAAACCGATGTTTGCTCAAATTGGAAAATATCCGGCATTAAAGCGGTGCTTGCTTTATCACCTTATTGCCAGCCTTTTCTGAATAAGAATTTGCGCAATATAGATCTACCGGTGATGTATCAAGGCGGCACTTGGGACACAGGTATAACACCGACTTTGAGAGGCTCTCATGGTGCTTATAGCTTAACTGGCGCTCCGGCTTATTTTGTCGAATTTGATCGTGCCGATCATTTTGCTTGGACCAATCTGAACACTGACCCGGCCCAAAAAAAAGCAATTGATTATTACTGTCTTGCTTTTCTCGATAAATATGTCAAAGGAAGCTCACAGGCTGAACTGAAGAAGTTATCCGGTGTAGCGACATTTGAATTTAAGTAAGGCAAATCAGTACAAACGGAGGCGCTCCCATTTGAGTGCCAGTGCACCACTGCTTATTATCGATGATAGTATAAATAGTGAAAAATTATAGAAACAGCTTACGCAGCCATTGGTAACGAATCTGGCGAGCAATCTTCGTAAACGGCCCTAGGTGCCGATGACAATTTATGGTTATCGTTAATAATATCGCTTGGCGTGAAAAGCCTCTATTTATGGCTGTTTTGGATTTGATGAATTACATTAAGATGGTGACAATTTTGTCATCGGCACCTAGGGCCGTTTAAAGCGACATTACTTAAGCAACTAATCTAAGTTGTTGAAATAAAACAGACGGCTGGATTAGTTAACTCCAGCCGTCTGTTGAAAGCTTCGCCATGAACACGGTATCAATCTTCGTTTCGATACTGCGGGTACATTTCTTGGTTGTACCATTTCAGTTCAGGATCGTTGCCGGTATCGAGAAAGAAAATGGAAAGAAAGGTATCTTTGCGATTTCCGATTTCTTGATAATCAGTTAGTCCGTAGTAGCGAATGCCGCTGCTCTTGCGTCCTGAGCTGATGCCGTTGGTATCAAATCGCTCTTCGTATTCGTCGTAAATGTTCCATTTCGGCTCGATGGTACGTACAATCTTGCTGCCATCGGCGGTGAATGTTTCGCTGCGTTGAGGATGATTGCCGTATTCATCCAAATAAGCTTTACGCACAAGCTTACCCTGAACATCGTACTCTTCGATCACCTGCGGAATCCAGGCGGTACCGTGAATGCTGTTTTTTGCCTTGAATATACCGCGAATTTTGCTGCCGTTGGCTTCACTGATGGTGGCAACTTTTTCTTGGGCGTTGGGATATTCAACACGAGTGGTGGCTTGATTCTTCTGTGCCGGACGCGTGCTGTTGAAAAAGTCTTGCGCCAAAATAATATCCGGCATTTTGCCTGAAGCGGTACCGAATATCGCTCCGCTTTTGCGAAAATAAGTTATGTTGAAACGACCGTTTTTAGCGATTGTTTTTTCGGAAAAAACACGAGTACCGTCGTACCAGAATGTGGTCTTTTTGACGCTGCCGTCGGCTTGAGAGCGTAAAGTCCAGATTAGGGTGCCGTCAGCTCGTGTCTCTTCTCCGTCGATTGCTATTTTGCCGCCGGCGCTGTAAGCGATACGACTTTTGCGCTTACTAAATCCGCTTGTGACAGTCTCTTCTTTGAGCGAGCCGTCTTCAGCTCTGTAATAGCGGCTGACCGTCAACTGGTTGCGATAGAGAATATGGGTTTCCAGCTCTAATCCGGATTGGTCATAAACATGACGGCGGGAGAGTTCATCCGAGCTTTCAGGCATCAACTCGGTCTTGTTAATTAACGCGGTTTCTTGAACTGACTCGGCTGTTGATGCTTGTTTGGCTGTGGGTGTGGTTGATCCTGATTCGGAACGACAACCGACTCCGGTGCAGATAAGCAGAAGCGTTATCCATAAACAATTTTTGCGCATAAAACCTCTCAATCAATCTTTCGTGCCAGCTCTGTACGCGGATGTTTCGGCTTAATAACGAGACCCAAATGATGTGAAAGTTCGTTGCTGGCTTCTCGATCATGCCAGCGTTTGTTCAGATCTTCCCAGCTTAAGAAGCCTGGCTTACCGCAGATACTTGGGTCCATGAAGTAAAAAAAGTCATCTGCGTCATAGCCGATTGCCACTGCATAATGTCCGTCATCGTTGATTGCCGAGTCGTCATAAACTTTAGAGTCCGCGGCATAAGCTTGAAATGACAGTATTACCGGGGTGGCTTCGTCAAGATATTGCTTGAGCTGAGCGCGGGTCATGCCATTGTGTACGGTGGCATCCAGTCCGAGCGCCAAGGCGTAGCGGACGATCTCTTGACTGGGAGTGCCGTGATCGCTTGTAGTTTTAAGTGCTTTCCGGTACTCGTTCAAAGTCTCCGGCCCAACGCCGCACCAAGCAAAAACAGCCATTGCCGAGCCTGGACCGCAAGAAAAATTGTCGTTTTGTTGCACGTTACGCAAATTGATTTTAATTGCGCCAGCCGGAATTTTGTGTGTACTCATGTTGATGTTCTCCAACCTGAGCGGATAATTCCGCTCGTCGTTGAGTTAAGGAGGCTACGCAAGTAGCAAACGGGCTCCTGGTTGACTTAAAGCGGTTTTGTGGGTTAGCTGTGACTTTGAGTAATCTTGATCTCGCATTTGAAAAGTAATAAGAGTGCTGTAATAACTTAGAAAAAAGCCCTTCCTCGGTTCCAGGATCATGTTTTTTAAGCGCTGGAATCGAAGCCCGGAAATCCTTGCTGGCAGGCGTTCCTACCTGGCGGCTTGTCAGGATGATTGCGGTGTGCGAGGTGCAAATGGGCTAAGTCCGCTTATGACATCTCTTCTTGGGTGAAATGCCTATAACACCAGTCCGTTAAGACTTGCGGTACGAGGCGTGGTTTAGCTAGGTTGCGGGGGTACTCATTTACTCTGCATTAGCAACGGATTGCATTCAGCCTTACATCAACCACAACCCTTAGCCAAAATTCAACGCAAAAAGAGGTTTTTATGCCTTTTGCATTTCGTTGTGCTTGTTTGCTTTCTCTCTTTGCTTTCTTCCTTCCCTCGCTGAATGCTTCTGCCGCTGAAGAAAATGCTGCTGAAATTTCGGCTGTATCGCCAACTAAAACTATCGGTGAGCGCTTTTTGGACGCGGTGCCTGACGGCGGCTCAATCTCTTTTGAAGACTTCAGCAAGAAGGCTGGCGATGATGTTGCCGGGCTTCTGCGCTTGATGAAGCCGACTAAAATCAGTCGCAAGGGCGGACACGTCGTTCTTGAATGTCAGCCCGGTCCTTCGGTTACTGACGGCGGTATTACGGTCAACCTCGGCAAGACAGTCGAGTGTGATCTGACTGCCGGTCCGGATTCGATCAAGATGGAGTCAATTACCGGAGTTACGGTCCAGATGCCGGCCGGTCTTGGTACGCCTACGCTCGAAAGCGCAACCATGACGCGCAACGCGGATCAATCGGTGAAAATTTCCGGAGTTCTGCGCAAGTTGCGTTTTATTCCGCGCTTGCCTTTCAACATCACTCTTCCTGCGCCAACCAAGACGCCTTAAGCGTTCGATTAACACACGGAGAAGACCATGTTTCGTATCCCTTCCCTTCTCGCTCTTTTGCTTGCTGCTTCGCTTGCTTTTGCGCCTTTCTGCCAGGCGGCGGTGCCTACGCCTACGAACTTGACCGCTAATGCTAGCGAAGTCCAGCAAGTGCAGGATATTGTCAAAGAAGTGATTGATGCTGTGCCCGATGGCAGCACCGTTACCGTTGATGATTTCCTCAAGAAAGTCAGCGCGGCGAATGTAAAGGCACTGGTGAAAAAGCTCAACGTCACTAGTCTGAGCCGTAAGGGTGATCGGTTGACGCTGAATTGCACTGCCGGAGAAGTGACTCTGGATCGGAGCTTCAAGCTTAACCTTGAGAGCGCGGTCGAACTCGATATTACGGTCAACAAAAGCGCTACCGACTTGCTCAAGTTCAAGTTGGTTAAAGGTGTGACTGTTATTGCTGGCGATAAACCGGCTCTCGGTAAGATTTTGCTTGATGAAATCTCGGTGACTAAAAACGCCGATGGTAGCTTGAGCACTAACCTGAAGTTCGCGGTGGATGCCACGTTCACCAGTAAGTAGTGTCCCCGGTGTTGCTTAGGAATTGAATTCCGAAGTGCGGTATGTGTCTGTCGCCATACCGCACTTTTCTTTTGTTTATTGCAACTATTGGTTGTAGTAAGTGGTGGTCGTTTCGCTTGTCCTTTCGCTTAGCGAAATTCGCGATCCGGGGCTTGAGAATGAGTGATAATGCGGTTACCGCCAGCATCTTTTGCTTCTTTTAGAGATGCTTCGGCTTTGCTAAACCAACTGCGTAAATCCAGAGTATGGTCATGAGTGGCTAATCCGGCGCTAAGGGATGCGCGGAACGTATCGCCTTGTGCATGCTGTAAAATCTGCGAAAACTCGCTTGTTAACTGAGCCGCGAGACGTTCAATCTGAAAATCTTCCAGATTCTCCAAAATAATCGCGAAACGATCTCCGGCCACACGACCGATGGCTGAAGCGTTACGAAAGCTTTTTTGCAAAAGCGGACCAACTGAAGCAATGACTTTATCGCCGACAGCATAACCAAGACGGTCGTTGATTTGGTGCATGGCGTCGATATCGAACAGCAAAAGGGTCAAAGAGAAACGATGGGGATCCGGTTCGGCGACTTTCAAAGCTTTGTCCATGAAAGCGCTGTGGGTCATGCAGTTGGTCAGTCCATCCCTTTCGATTAACTTGTTCAATGTGCGCGAACGCTCCAGTCTGCCTGCCACAGCTGCAACTAAAAGTTGCGGTGCGATTGGTTTAATCAGGTGGTCGTCTCCGCCAATTTTAGCGCTGTATATGTGCATATCAAGCGCATTCTCGGTGGTCAGAAAAACTACTGGCAAAGTCGCGTAACGATCTTTCTGGCGCACATATTTTGCCAAGTCGAAACCGGTCATTGGCCCGAGCATTACATCAAGCAAAAGCAAATCAGGATTGAATTGCAAAAAAGCTTCTTCAAATTTAGCCGGATCTTGCAAGCTGAGAACTTTGTAGCCGGCGGATTCTAGGGTAAGTTTGATGAAAGCGGCTTGATCCGGATCGTCTTCCACGGACATGATGCGATAAGTTTCGGGGTCGTCTTTTTCGCGTAAGCGTTTTATTTTGTTGCAAATCTCTTTCTCGTTAATCGGTTGTTCGAAAAAGGCATCAGCACCGCTTCTAATCGCCTGTACTTTGTCTAAAAAATCGGTTTGCTGGCTGATGATTATTGCCGGTATGCGATCGCCGCCAGGAAAAGAACGTACCAGCTCGGTCAGCTCATATCCCGGGCAATCAACCAGTGGAATGCTGACAATCAGTGCTTCGGGCATGCGTTGCATCACCAAGTCGTGAGCCGCTTTTAAAGTCATGGCGTGTAGAACTTCCCAGCCGTTGCCGTGTAATTCGTGAATTAAAGCACCAAGCCCGGCGCTGTTGTTATCGGCCAAGAGCACGGTTGGTTTGCTTGGTGATAAAGATGGTTTTGGCTGTGGTGGGCTTTCTTCGCCGGCCGGAACTTCATGGATGCTTTGTCTGATCAGCTGAACGATGCGCATTAGCTTTTCGGAATCAGCCTGACTTGCCGGTATGCGGTCGCGCAATAAAAAATCGCAAACTTCTTCGCCGTTTTGGGCGAATTTAGTTGCTGCTTCGAATCCGTAAACACCGCCTGAACCGGCTAACCAATGAAATTGTTGATGAGCGTCTTTAATTAAAGAGGCGTCGCCGGGACGAAAAGGCAAATTAGCAATAATCGCTTCCAGTGCGGCAAGTCGCTCGGCGGAGCGATTGATGAATTGCTCACGTAGGACGTTAAATTTAGATTGCCACTCTTGCATCGATCTCGGGAATTCACTTCAGCAAACGGTTTCTGCTGTCACAGATAAGACATACCCGCTTGTCTGCTCAGAGCCTCGAAACAAAGTGAAATGAGGGCAATTAACAAGATTATCAGTCCTTGTGCTAGCTAGCGTAGGCTAGACCCTTCTCATAAAGCTGCTTAGGCAGCGTGCTAGAGGAGGCTGAACTAGTTCAAATGATACTTGTGTTGACAATCCTTGAGCCGCAACCAGCTATCGGTTTCAATCAGACGTTCCCCTTTTACCCAAATCTGAACTGAGACCAAAAACCCAGATCCAGAAAGCAATTTCAGAATTTTGATACCGGCAAAAGCTGGTGGGGTGTTGCTCGGTAAAACGGGGAGGATGTTTCATTTAGCCTGTTCCCGAAAGAGGAGAAGGAATGATCGAAATTGTAGGCTTATTAGGGGTTGCAGCAATTCTTGGCACAGCTGCAATTTTCTCTAAGTCATTTACGTCCATGTGTGCAGCAATTGCCGTACCGGTTGATGGCACCGTTGACGCTAGCTATGCTGAACAATTGCGTAGCGAGCTGGAGACTCTTGAGCACGAAAAACAAGTGGCAGAAGAGTTAGGCTACGGTGCTGCGGCAATTGAAGATTTGACCCGTCAAATTGCCTCTGTGCGAGTTCTCTTGCGGTATGCTGCTGAGGAAAAATCGGAAGAGACGGAGCCGGTAGTGGCCGACTATGCGCCATCTGCGCTGTTTCCGATTTATATCGGTGTTGGACAAAGGCAGCCCTGTGCTCGCCTTGCTGATCCGCAGGTGGTTCAGCCGAATTGCTAAACAGCATTGTTTTGGCTGAGTTAGGGGTTGTGGCTTTCGAGTCGCAGCCCCTAATGTTTTTTCATTGTTTTACTATAAGTAATCGTAAATTCTGTTAGTAACCAATCAGGTTGGTGAGGGTCGCGCCATACTCCTTGGCGTCCGAGGTGGGACACCTACGCTAGGCTAACTAGAGCTAATTATCGGGATGTAAAGACATGGGTGCTCGCGCTTGTAAAGAGATTGGGCGGGTCGCTAGGGTACGGGTCTACTTCCCTATAGCCCCTAGTGATAAGTCTCTGAATTAAAACCGCTACAAGCACCACCATGATGGATACAGGTACCTGATGCAGTGACTTTCTCTGCAGGGTGGTCCTTTATCCGGTAATGCCGAAAGGCAGAAAGAGATTCGAAAATGACTGTCGATTCGTCCCGAGGCGAAGTTTCGAAAGATCTGCGTGATGACCAGCAGCTTGCCGAACGTCAAGGCTGGTTGAAGTTCTTGCCTATGCCTGGGAGCCGTCTTCGTGCCAAAAGGCGTTTGGTTGGTTTTGAAGCATCGCGCGGTCGGCGTGGTCTCCGCCGGGGTTAAACTGCCGGCTCGAGTTCGTAATTGAAATTACCTAAGCCCTAACCGGAAAGGAGGGCAGCGCATGTTCAGTAGCTTGTTGTTGCTCTCCCTCTGGGTGGGCAGATCTTTTAGAACCAATCAAAAACCCCATTCTGAAGAAAGGAGGGGATGATATGTCAGCAAAAACATTCTTTGACGATTCGCCCACTCTTTTCGTGCAGACAGGGGATGATAAGTCGCAACTGTTTGGCTTTAACTTCTTACGCAATGTCAAAGACCGCTTCATTCTCCGTCTTACCGGTGGATGCGGTTTGATGGAACCGAGCGATGCCATCGGCTTACAGAATCTCACCAACGCTTTAACCGGTTGGACTGCCTCTGGTCCACCGCGGAACCCGTTCGCTGGATTCTGTTTGTTCGGCGGTAGCCGCATGGTTTACAAGGACGATCCGGCTAAAATCGTTCCGGGTATTACCGAAGTCGCTCCGGCGCTAAGTAAATATTGCCCGCATTGCGTAACCTTGGGCGTGATCGTCAAATCTGGTCACATGCGGTATACGCCGCATGGCATTCTGATTTCATCCGAACCGAATAAACCATATGCCACGATCATTCATCCGGAACAGACCAGCTGTGCCATTCTGCAACCAAGCGTGGACAGCAAGGCTCCTTGGGAGGATGAGTGGAAAGAATGCTTGCGCATTTGCAGCGAGGTTAAGGAGACTCCCGGAGATTGGCGTGGCTTGCTCGTCGTTTATAACGGCGGCATGTATGCCAAACAGGAGACTCTTGCCTGGGCCAAGATGAGCAAGATTGATCCTTTCTGGCGTGTGCTTCTTGTCAAAGGCAGCGGACGGATTGCCGATGAGCTGGCTAATGACGCTGACTTCTTGGCAGAGCATTCGGGTGTTCACGTTTGCCGGAACAACGTGGACCACATGCGTGAGAAGTTACTTGAGTTAGGGGCACTGACTCTGAGTTAAGGGTTTTTGTGTCTGTTTTTTTTAGGTAAAAGCTCTTCGCCAAAGGGACCGGGGAGAGCTTCTATTTTCATTCTTGTCCCAGCTCCTTTCATAATCGGAAAAGGAACTAATCCATGACCAAGACCAATTCTCCTCTCGTCGCGGGCGACAAGCGTGGCTGTCTTTTCTTCGTTCAATCCAGCGGTCAGGCGGCTCCGGCTGCTTTCACCGGGCTTGTGAACACGCCGGGCGCGGCTCGTGAAGTGATCCGCATCGCCGGCGGTTGCAAGGGTTTGCCCGCCGAATTTCAGACGGGAATGATGCGTTACTTTCAGGAAGCCTTCCGTCTCGTCGACGCCGACGGCAACACCACTCGCGAATACACGGGCACGGTGTTTTCCGGCGGCACGGCTAACGCCGATGAAAGCGGCGACCTGAAGAACGACATGGTCACCAACGCCCCGGCGTACTTGGCGGCGATTTATCGCTGCATCGCCATTTCGACGACCCCGCGTACGGCGCACATGGCTCTCGACCGTCGGGCCGGCGGTGTAGTGGTCGACGACTACGGTGGGCGTATCGATCATCGCCAGCACGGTGCGTTGGTGACCCAACCCAGCGTTCTGGACGAAGTTTTCGACTGGGACGGCGACCTCGATCTCTATCTCGGCATGATGGAAGGCTGGCAACAAGCCGGCTTTAAGACGGGGGTCCTCGTTCTGAACGGCGGCGACGTCAGCCGGCGTGAGATCTACAAGGCGCTCAAGCTCGGTCTGCCGGTGATCGTGATCGAAGGCTCCGGCCGTGAAGCCGACGCTTTCGTCAAGGCTTACCGCGACGGCGACTTCAGCCTCACCGGCGCCGAAACCCGAGCCAAGCTCGTCAGCAAGCAAAAGTCGACCGCCGATATCGACGCCGAAGTCGAACAGTGCAAGGTCGACTTGGCCGAAATCGACCGTAGCTTGGTCACTCTCGTTCCTCTGAGCTTCGCCAATGCGACGTCGGACGGCGGCAAGCCGGTTGTGTGGGACGAAGAGACTCTGCTGCGCGACGCCAAGGTGCTGCGCGAAGCGCTCGTCGCTCGTGGCTTCCTCGCCGCCGCCTAGTCGGCAAGTCCGCAGGAAAGTTTTGCTCAGCGGGAGGGGAGTTGCTTCGGCAGCTCCCCTCCTGTGGTTCTAGTGTCACTCTTGATCGAAAGGTGATGAAACGATGATTTTTCCTTGGTCGCATATTTTGGTGGTTGCCGGACTACTTCTGGGAGCGATTGTGTTCCTGGCGGTCGGCTGCGCTTTCCAGCGCTGGTGTGAGCAAAGATGGCTCTGCCCATTCCCCTTTTGGAGCCCGGCGGAATCTGCCGTTTATCGTGGAAGTTATGCGGCGATCAATGCCGTTATCACTTTGGCAGCAGTAGCGATTTATCGCTTCGACCTGCTTCCTTCCGCCTTGATCGGTGGTGCGCTTTTGAGCATCAGCGGTTTGAGTTTGTATTTCATCTGGTTTCTGTTTTTCTCGTCAAAGCGTTCCGCGAACCGTATTTCGTAAAACGAGATAGAGTTAAGTTCTGAATTCTCGAAAACAAAACCGTACCCTTTCCGCAGGAAGAAAAAATCATGTCTAAAAGCAATTCGGGCAACTCGGCGAACGACCGTAATGACAGCAGCTCATCGTCTTCGGACGATGACCGCGGCGGCTGCCGCTGCAGCGAAAATACTACTTGCGATCAATGCAAGATGTCCGAATGGCGTAATCAAACCGGACAAACCGAGCGCCCGGTCGACATCAACAGCTAGTCGGTAGAAAAAGCTGTTCAACTCTGTATTTTCTCCTATAGTTCGCCGGCCATCCCGATGCTTTTCGGGCGCCGCCAGGTTGACGCTGCTAACCGGCTTGCTCTGTCGGTTGTAGCGTCACTGGCGGTGACGTTATTGGCTTGCGAACAGGAACAAAGAGCGAAATGGATCTCCAAAATGAACGATCAATCGAATTGGCAGCGCTTTTATTTCAACCGCCAAATGATCTCCGGGCGTCCCGAGCTGCCGGCACGACTCAACCTGCGCTTGACCGACCTGAAGCTGCCGCCTAGAACAGTGGCCATCCAGCTGGAATATCCTGCCGGCGAAGGTGGTTGGAAATCAAAGCGTTGGACATTGGCGCCAATCGCCGACTTGCGTGAAGGGCTGGAAGTCGCTTGTCGTGCTTTGGCAGCTGACTTGCGCAGTATTGATACTGCTCTTTGCGGTCCCAAGCCGTTTAGCGAATTCAGCATTTTTCACATAACTGAAGCCGGTGCTCCTGGACAGCTCAGTCTGGCTCTGCAAAAAAATGGTTGGACTTTTGTCGGTCTTGATCTTTTCGGGACTCAGGTTACTTCGGCTTTGCGAGATGTTTTCGTTAGCATGATGAAAGCGCGGACTGCTATGGCTAGAGCGGTCGGTTTGCCGGACAAGGCCCGTACCCAAGACATTATCGATCGGATCAACGCTCGTTTGGGTCAGAAGACGGCGGGGGGCAAAAGTAAGCCTAACGAAAGCCGTGCTTCCGAGGCTTTCTTCGGCGATCGTCTGTTGCGCGAACAGCTTTTGACTCAACTCAAGGAGCATCAAAAGCAGGGTCGACTTGTCCAGAACTCGCTAATTTGGAGCGGCGAATTCGGCAGCGCTGTAGGCTGTGCAATCTACAGTGAAGATTTCGCGGATTATGAACTGAAGTACGGCATTCCTTTTGCGTTGGCTTGTCTCAAGGAAATCCTATTCCAAAAACTTTCGCCGGCGGAGGCCAAGAAATTTCCCGTTGATTTCGTCACCGCGGCTCATGCCGGCGCCGATCTCTCTAACGTTTGGAAAGATCTGCTCGTCTGGCTGCTTGCCGATCCGCGTCATGGATTGTCCTCTTGCTTGGAAAAGCACGGCTATTGGTTGGGCTCGGGATACCCGCTTAATAAGAAGCCGTTTGAACAACTTGAAGCTGCCGCCAAGCTTTTGCGTGAAAATTGCATCGACAAACAGCGTTGGCAGAAAATTTTGCAAGAAGCAAACCATTTTAAGTGTTCGCTTCCCCGTCGGGCTTTGGAGCTGGATAGCTTCTGCGATTTCCTTGTTCTGATGGTTGCGGTGAGCGAAGCTGGTGGCACTTGGACTTTTGAAACGATAAGTGCCGCCATTAACGTGCTGATTGAAGCTCTGGCTCAAAATCTTTATTCTGGCTGCGGCCATGACGGTCCGATGAAAGAAGAGTGTTATCCGCGCTTTTACACCAACACGCAAGAGAGGTTGCTCTTGCTGATGGCCGCATCTCCGGTTGTTGTTTAGTCCGCCGGTATCAAACAGTGAAAGGAAAAATCATGGTTATTTGGGTTGGCAGTCTGGCTATGACTTTGGTCTGGTCAGCACTCTTCGGTTTGCTCTGCGGCTTTGCTTGCCGCAACGACCGCGAGCCGCTTGTTACCAATGTTCTGATGCCATTTATTGGGCTGTTGGTCGGGTTGTTCAGTGCCGGACTTTTTCATGCTGGCTACCCGATTCTGTTCGACCATCTGCTTGAAGCTGGAACATGGACCGGCTGGTTGCCTTTGCGCGGGCCGGTTTTTGCTTACTTGCCTTCGTGTCCTTGGGTAATCTTGGTTGGTTTTGCGCTCGGCTGCGGAATCTCATGCTGGGGCAACGCGGCTGTTGGACGTTTTTCTTGGCGCCCGCTTCCGGCTTTTGCTCTGGGCTTTCTTATTGTTTGGGGTTTGAGTGCCGAGTTTCTGCCCCCGGACGTGCACTCCGAAGTCAAAGTCTATCAGTTCTCGGATCCGCAACATGAGGACTGGGACGATCAGTCCGAGGCGTGGATTCGTTTTCTGGAAACGACTTGCAGTCCGGGCATGACTTATTACGCCGGCGGTCCGGAAGGCTATCGCACCTTTATCGGTGAGGAGCCGCGCCCCAAGGAGATCGTGTTTGTTTTTGTCAAACAGTATTATCGCGACGGTAAGCCGATAAATAAAATCGGCACTTACCGGGTTGGCTTTCTCAACGCCGAGGAGCTGCGGACTATCACCGAGTCCATCGCTCGCTCGAGCAGCGGAAGTTGGGATTGAGAAAAGACTTTATCTGTGATTTCTTTGTCTTCTAGCCCTAAGAGGTGATACGCGTGAGTCAAACTAAAACGTCTGTGGATTGGAATGCACGAGCGGCGGCTTATCGTGAACGTGTTCAAAAGCTGAATCCGGATCGTTTCGATCATCGCCAAGAGCGGGCGATCTGGTTTAGCAACCATCGGCTCTCCAAAACGGTCTCCGCTTTGGCGCGGGTCGCTGATTTTCTTGCCGGGCTCGATCAGAAGCAGTTGGCCAAGCCTTGGCTTAGCGAGATTTGCAAAGAGATTATCGCTGAAATCGAAGCGATTGAAGCTTTGATCGCCGGTATCGACGATCAGCGTTTGGCGACGGATGCCTCTTATGCCGGCAGTTTGTGGCGGCGTTTGGGACAAGCTGAAAATTGCGCCGATGCTTTGTCCGAGCATGGCAGAACAGCAAAGCTGTTACTCGAATCTCAGGCGAAGCTTCAGGAGAAGGTCGCTTGTCGTCAAGAGTTTTTGTCGCCGACTGAGCCGGTCGAATATTTTGTCCCGAACGAAAATCTTTCGTACGGAGTTTCGCACGAAAAGGCCCACTTTGGCGCTGGGCAATATTGCCAAATCATGCGCAGAACCGCTACTCACACTCTTCTTGTTTGTGAGAGCAGCGGTATCGGCGTGCCGAACGACGACCCATTTTGGCAGCGCGGTACCATCGTCACGGTGTAGAAGACTTGAACCTGAGTTAAATGCTGGTTTTAGAACGAACTGTTCAACTCCGCATTTTTCCTATAGTTCGCCTGCCATCCCGATGTTTTTCGGGCGCCGCCAGATTGACGCTGCTTACCGGCTTGCTCTGCCGGTTTAAGCGTTGTCTGGCGGCGTTGGTAGTGGCTTGCGAACAGGAACAAAGAGCAATAATGGATTCCCACACATGCAAAATAGCAATTGGCACCGCATCTACTTCAACGGACAAACTGCTCTCCTGCCGGACGAAGTGCCGACTCGCTTAAATATCTGCATCGATCATTTGGATCAAAGCCCTTCGACCGTTGCTCTTCAGGTAGAACAATCGTCCTCCTGGAAGGGAGGTAGTTGGAAACTGGTTCCGCCTAAAGCGCTGACCAAATTGCTGCAGCTGGCTTGCCAGGCTTTGGCTCGCCAACAAAATCAGCTCAGCGAGGCATTGGGTTTGCCGCTGTCGACCCGAATCCCCTTCGAACACAAGACGCTCGACAATCGTCTTCTGAAGCTTTGGCTTGGCTTGTTGCGTGCTACCGAATTGTCTGAAGCGAAAGTGTCTGATCCCTGGTCCTGTGGTTTTGTCAGCAATTTGCAAGGTGAGGCTGCTCCGGCTTTGCGCGCAGCAATTGTGACCATGTTAAAAACCAAGATCAAGATTGCTCGGGCACAAGGATTGAAAGACAATGTTCGCACCGAGGACCTCATCGCTCGGATCAAACAGCGTACTTGCGGCGGTGAGCGGACTCAAAGCGAAGAGCAAACTTCTGTCGCTTCGCCTCATGCTAAGGGTGCCTTCTTCGGTGATCGTTTGCGCAAGTTTAGCTTGCTCGAGCAGCTGCGAGCGCACCGTGAAGCAAATCAGTTGGTTCAGAGCAGTTTTATCTGGAGCGGCGATTTCGGCAGCGCTACCGGATGTACCATTCACAGCGAAGACCTGAGTCTTTACCAAAGTCAGCTCGGTATTCCTGTCGTTCTAGCGTATCTGAAGGAGTTTTTCTTTCAGATCATTCCGCAAGCGGAAGATGCGCAAAAGTTTCCGGAAGAATTCCTGTCGGCAATCAAGCCGGGCAGCGATCTGTCAGATGTCTGGGTTGAATTTGTCAATTGGTTGATTCTTGATCCGCAGAACGGGCTTGTCAGTTTGATTGAAGTTGGAACGTCGGGAGCTGACAGCACCGAGAATCAAAGAATGGCTTACCATGAGCTGGCGAAACTGTTGGGCCGGCGTGAGCGAGATCAGATGGCGTGGAAGCAAGTGTCCGGTCTGATCCAAGGGCTTGCCCAAAGGTTCAAGTCGGAGGCTTTGGGAACAACTTTGAGTTTTGCCAGTAAAGCCGCCTCAACGATTGCCGAGCAAAAGGTAATTGATGTTGATGCTTTGCCCTTTGATGCAGTCATCCAAATCGTGAAGTCGCTTGTCACGGCAAAAGTCGATCGAGCCTATACCGGCAGCGGTCCGAACAGCCCCGGCCGAGAGCACTTCTTTGATCTCTATTACGATCGTGCGATCAAAAAGTTCTTGGAGCTTTTAGCGTCGGCGCCGGTTGCCGCTTAATTTCCGACTTAGTCTGGCGTGCCGCTGTAAACGTCACGTCCATTGAGTTTGGAAGCAGAGAGAAGAGCCGGGAATGCCACCGGCTTTTCTTTTTTTTATTTTATGGCTCTCCGGTTAATGCAGAATTGCTTTGCACAGCCGGAGAGCCCCCCTTTTTTTGTGTTTGTTGTATACCATAAGAAATAGTATTAACCAGAGAACAATCGATAAGTAGTCTAAGTTCAGTGACCGCCCTTTCAATAATGGACCTAGGTGTCGAGGAAGAAATCCTGTCATTGCAAACTTTACATTTACAATCAGATTTAGCAGGGGGGCGCGTTTTCGCTTAGATTAGAATTTCAGTTTGACAGTAAATCTGCCTCGGCACCGAGGGCCGTTTCCAAACTGCCTAGGTGCCGATGACAAAATTGTGTCCATTGAAATATTCGCCCAGATGTCAGAATGGTGATAAATAGAGGACTTCAGCATTAAATTGATTATTAAGAATGACCATAAATTGTCATCCGTACCTAGGGACGCCGCAGGAGTTCCACATACTCTACGTTGCATTGAGCGGATAATCATATTTTATTTGTATATACTAATATTTATAGTATATACAAATAAAAAAAATGACGGAAGAAAAATTGCTTTCTCTCCCGCCATTTAAAGCCGATTGGCTGCATCACTGGATTTTGAGCGTCACCTGACGGTGCTGCTCCCAAAGATCCAGGGCGTGGCTTCGCAGCTCAGCTGCTTCAGCCGGTTCGACCCGAGCCAAAGCGTAGAGCAGAGATGCTTCCACATTGCGATCGTTGTCGACAAAAGAAAGCCCGGTGTAAAGCACCGCTTTTGCATCTTCGTCGCTGACGGTGATCGTGCAGATCAAGTCTTCGGCAAAAGCGCTTGCTTGCAGCCGGCAGAGACAGTCGACAAAAAGTTTGCCCCAGGAAGCTTTGCTTTTGGCGATAGCTTTCCGCAGCTCCTGCGGATTGACGATTTGCCAGGCAGCGGCATCGACAGCTTCTGCCGGCACTTGAAAGCGTTCGACAAGCTGTTGCGCGAACTGGTTGATCGAGGCGGCAGCATCGGTTTCTTGACTCTCAAGCAGAATGTTCGCCAAGCTGTTCAAGCGAGCGACAGTCTTGGCGGCGGTGAGAGCAATCTTTTTGTGCGCCGTTTCGGTCATAAGCGCTTGGGCTTTATCAGCTGCATTCCGAGCTTGATCGGTGTAGCAAATACGACTCATTTTGACCCCCGGTTTAATGGAGTGAGTGGGTGGTGTCTTGATAAAACGGCGCAGTCTTTGCTATGAGAGAAACAAAGACTGCGCCGACAAGTTACTAGTGATGAGCGAGAGTCAGGCGTTCCTGACCTTCGCTTAGTCCGCGGACTTGCTCGGACAACTTAGCGAGTTGGCTCTTCAGCTCATCGACTTGAGCGGTCGAGTCGCCCTTGCCCGTGCTTTCCAGATCAATCAAAGTTTCGGCTGCCGCACGCTTGACGCGTCCGTCAGCTGAGGTTCGTGAAATACGGCTAAGCACGCTTGCCGATTCCGCTTTCTTTGCTTGACCCAAAGCGCCGACCACAGCCATTTGCAGAGAGAACTGATCCGCTTCCGGAGAAACAGCCAGTTCGTGCAACACCTCGACAGCCTTGGGCAGTTTGCCGGCCAGCTTACCGAGAGCGCTGATCGCCGCCGGACGAGAATGCATGGATTTGCCGGCCGCCGTTTCAAGCGAAACCAGCTCCAAGCTTTGCTCGTCATTCAGCTCAGCCAGACCGTTCAAAGCGCCGATGCGAATCACTTCGCTCCAAGACGGCAGGTCCAAAGCTTTGCGCAACACAGCCAGCGCCTTCTTCGACTTGGTTTTACCCAAGGCCGCTGCGGCGTCGGCAACGACGAAGTTGGAGGCTTCTTGCCCGCTCTCGATTACCGAGGACAGGAAAGTCGCCGCTTCATCGTCTTGGAACTTGCCCAACGCCGAAACAACCGCGCGCCGCACCTCCGGCGTCGGATTGTCGGCGCCAGCGATCAGAGCTTGGCGAGCCGCCGGTGAACCAATCTCACCCAAAGCCGCTGCAGCTTCAGCCTGTACGCCCCAGTGGATGCTCTGCTTCATTTCGGCGGTCAAGGCTTCCACCGCTTCAATGCCGCCGAGCTTGCCCAGAGCTTCAGCCGCATTCACGCGTGCAGCAACTTCCGGATCGTTGTGCAGCTGGTGGATGAGCATGCCTCGCGGCACGCCGCTCAAATCGAGCTTCTTCAGAATCCAGCCTTCCGGATCGAAGGCGAAACTTTGCGGTTTCGATTCGGTGTTGAAGCTGAAAGACTGGTCGCTCTCCTTGACCGTGACCGTGAAGTCGCGGGTCTTGCCGTCGGCGCAAGCAAAGCTGAAGCGCACCGGCATCGTGAAGAGACCGGTATTCTCTTCGAGCTTTTGCACTTGCTGAACGCGGACCGTAGCGACCTTAGAGCGGTCGTCAAAGCTGTAGGTGACCTTGTACTCCGGATAGCCGGCAGCGAAAACCCACTGATCGAAGAACTCGCGCAAGTTGCGGCCGGTAGCCTTCTCAATCGAGTTGATCATGTCGTGAGTGTCGGCGGTTTGGAAAGCGTGATCCGTGAGGAATGTTTCCCAAGACCGGTAATAGCCTTCATCCCCCAGGATATAGCGGATCATGTGACGGACCAGACCGCCCTTTTGGTAAAGGTGACGGTCGAAAAGATCGATCGGCTCGCGGTAACGGTTGTACACGATCGGGCGACGATAACGCCGGTCTTCGCCGAAATAAATATCGGCGAGTCCCTTGACGTAATAGTCGCGCTGCTTCTTGCCGTAGAGGAACTCCATCGCTTCCACTTCACCGTAAGTGGCTCCGCCTTCGTTGATCCAGGCGTGAGACCAGTCACGACAAGTGACGAGGTCGCCCCACCAGTGGTGGCACAGTTCGTGAGCGTTCAAGCGTTCTTGCGAGCGCCGATATTCGCCGATGACGGTGCTGCCGGCAAGGATACGATCAGTGTTGATCACTATCGTCGTATTTTCCATGCCGCCGAAGATGAATTCCTGGACGAGCACTTGAGCGAACTTGCTCTTCCAGGGGTACTTCACGCGGTACAAACGAGAGAAGAGAGCAACCAGGTCGGCGGTGCCCTGGAAGTAAGCTTTCGCCTCGTTCTTGACGCCGGGGTCGGCGTAGCATTCAACGGGCAGCCCGTCGAAACTGTCCGAAAACTTGACGAAGTCGCCGACGATCAAAGCAATCAGATAGCAGACGTGAGGCTGATCCTGAAGCCAGTGATAGGTCTTCGTTTTGTTGACCGTATCGGCGTTTTCCAAAATCATACGACCGTTGGAAAGTGCTATATACTGCTCGGGAACAGTGGCGAACACTTCCGAAGTCATTTTGTGGTTCGGGAAGTCGGCGCCGGCAACCGGATACCAATACTGCGAGTCTTCGTCCTCGCCTTGGGTCCAGATTTGCATCGGCTTGCCTGGATACAATCCGCTTGGACCGGTGAAATAAATGCCAGCGCGCGGATTGACGACGCTGTATTCGACGGCGATCTCCACTTCGTCGCCGCGCTTAAGCGTTTTCGGCAGCTTGACCGAAAAGCCGTTGCTTTCCATTTCGAAGCTCAGCTCAAGGGCTGATCCGGCAAGAGTCACGCGCTTGATCTTCATTTCGCGGCTGTCAAAATGAACGTGAGTCAGCTCGTCGGCGACCACTTTCATTTTGGTGTGGCAGATGCCGGTGAGCTTTTTGTCTTCCGGTGAAATCGTCAAAATCAGTTTGATGTGTGAAACGGCAATCGGCAGATCCGGCGCGTAGCGCTTGGCTACTCCGGCGGGAGCAAACGGTTTGCGCGGAGCAAGAAATTCATGGCGCCACCAGGGAAAATGTCCGCAAGTGCAAGCGGACTCAACGAGGTTGCCTTTCATGGCACTCTCCTTCAGGTTGAGGTGAAAAGTATTGTCAAGAACAAAACCCGCAGCTGGAGCAATGCCTCAAGCCGCAGCGAAACTAATGGTGTAGATGCTTATCTGTTGTTGTTCGGTCGCATTTATCAAGAGGTAAAAAAGTGATTCACGTTTACTCTAGAAAAGAAGAGTTTCCATAAGCAAAGAAGAGCTCTTTAAGAAGCTCTTTAAAGCCCGAGAATAATCTCGCGAATACACTTGACTTGTCCTTTTCTTTTTGTGCAGTTCCGCTAGCTTTCCGCTTGGCATGTGTTTCGGACAAAAACATTCATTCTTAGCAATCTCTGAATAAAAGCTAGCGCAGGTTGAAATCACTTGTTGCGCAAGCGTTGAGAACGGCAATTCATGCTCGTTTAACTATGATTCAGTTAACAGTGAGAGTCATCTCTTGAGTCTTTGGCTATCGCTTAGTTAGAACCATAGTCCACCTCATTTCTTTTTTTGTGCCGGAAACACGCTTTTAAGCCAACCAAGCTCAAATTTCACTTCAACTTAAACCCAAGAGCTTGGATTGATATTGCACAAGAAATGAGAAGGGAAGCGCTTATCCCTTGAAAACATCACAACATCATTTTGGTAGATGCGCCTACCAGAAAGTCCATGCTCAGGACAAAACAATGAAGCGAATCAATACTCTACTCTCCTTGCTGGCTGCGTCAGCTCTGGTACTTTTCTCTGGCGGCGGAACGGGTCATGCTCAGGCTGGCCCTCTCGTGAAGGACCCGGCGGCAAGTAAGGTCGATATCACGATTTACGGCAATCGCTTGGCTCAGGTGCAAGAAACGCGCACGGTCCAGCTGCAGGAAGGTACGAACCGCATCCTTCTCGACGGCATCGCCACCAACTATCGCCCGGATAGCTTGCGCGTTCTCAGCGCCAAGGCTGCACCGGGAAGCAATGGCGGTCACTTCAGTTTTCTCTCGGCTACTTACCAGCCGGCAACTCTAACCGTTGAGCGCATTCTTAGCGACTCGGTCGGCAAAGAAGTCGAAGTCTTCCGCGACAAGGAAGGAATCAAGGGCAAGTTGCTTTCCTATGCCGGTGGTTATATGACTATCGACACGGGCAACGGCGAAATGCGCTTGGTCAGCAGCTCTGACGTGCGGATCACTCAAGCGCCGGTCGGTCTTTCCAACACCGCTGCGGTCGTCGTTGAAGCCCAAGCCGGATTCAAGGCCGGTGCGATTGCTGGTGAAACGGCTTCTTACGAGCTGACTTTCAGCTACGAAACCACCGGACTAGGCTGGTCGGCGAAGCATAATCTTGTTTATGACGACGTGGCAAGCAAGCTGGAAAGCTGGCAAACCGTGGTTTCGGTCGTGAACAACACCGGCACTTCTTTCGAGAATGCCACCTTGCGCTTGCTCACCAGCGCTGCTGCCGGGAACGATGCTCCGGGCGGCATGTACAAGTTGCGAGCGGCGGGAGCTCCTATGGAAATGGCTGATGCCGCTCCGGGAGCGACCGTTGAAAGCGTCGGCGATCAAAAGACTTATACCGTCCCCGGTAAGGTCCAACTCGTTAACGGACAAACTCGTCAAATCCTGCTTTTGGAAGGGCGCGACGTGCCGGTGAAGCGTGAATATTTTGCTACCGTCGGCAACTACAGCGAAGGCGACAATCAAAAGAACGTTTCGATTCGTCTGACCGTGGAAAACTGCGAAAAGCATAACTTGGGCAAGGCTCTTCCGGCCGGACAAGTGAAGGTTTATCAGTACAACTCGGCTGGCATCCAGCAGCAAACCGGCAGTGCTAGCCTTGGCGATAAGGCTCAAGACGAAATTTTCGACGTGGTAATTGGTACCGCCAGCGATATCAAGTTCAGTCATGTTCTCGCGCACCAGACCAACAATCTGGACAAGGCGAATGCGGCTGCGGCCAAAAGCTCGGCTACGCCGAACGGACAGCCGCGCAGCACTGGTAACGGCCGTGTGATCACGCTGCCGACGGATCAGCAAGATCCGGTCTTTGAAGAGCAGACCTGGGAAGTGAAGGTCTACAACTATAAGACCGATCGCGACGTCGAGGTCAAGGTTGAAGTCTACTTGCCGAGCCCGCAAGATGTTGCGGCGCCTCTGACCAAGAAGTCGGCGACCGAAGCCTTTACACATGTGAAGGCTGGTAAGAGCAGCAACAGTACGCTGCAGTACAAGACCACCATTCAGGTTCGCTAAGCGTTTTTTGTTTTGATTGCGTTTCTGCATTGAGAATTTCACGGCGGGAGGCTTGACTAGAGCCTCCCGCCATTCTTTTAAGAAAGACATATTTCTATGTCAATTGCAAAAAAACAATTGATCGGGCAAATTCCGGCGACCGAGTTTTCGGATTTGCAGGCTTTAAGCGCGAAGGTGACAATTCGGACAAGGAACGATGACATCCAGTTAGTCAATATTCTTGCCGATACCCCGGCCTATTGGACGATCAAAAATGGTGTGGTCAGAGAGAGTGGAGGCAAAGTTGCCGATGCCCTTGATCTAGCTGCTAAAAACGCTGAAGCCAATCGGCTGTCGGCTTATCGTTCTTTCTCTTTTGTCGATGGTGTATTGCACATTGATTCGGTGCGTGTCGATCTACCTGAGCAGCCGGAAGAGCTGATTGTGGAGCTGCCGGCAAACTATGCAGGTCAGCTGCATCTTTTAAGCTATGTGGTTAGTGTGATTAAGCTCGAGGCGGGGCTAGCTCTTGGCGCGATTTTGACGGCCAATGCCCAAGTGAGAGGGCAGATTCAACTTTGCAAACAAGTAGGTTTAAGAAGCGCCAGGATCACGACTTCTGAGAATGGTTGCATTATCGGCCAAGACCTTTCGGTTTTATTTGGTCTGTTGTTTGTTGAAGCGAACCACTCTAGCCGCATCGATCTCGGTGGACTGTTGACTGTCACCGAGCTTACGATCAGAGCCGATCGCTCGGCTGCTGTCGGTGTTGGTAATTTGTGGTGTGCGACTGGAGACTTATCCTTAACCGCCAACCAAAATGGCACTGTCAAAGCTTTGTTTTGTCATGCCGGCAAGAAGCTCATAGCAAAGTCCAGTCAAACCGGACGGATTGAAGCCGATAATCTTTCGGCTGTCGATTCGGTTATTGTCGAGGCCAGTCAGAACGGCGGAGTCAAAGCCGGCAAAATTCAAGGTAAAGAAGCCGAGCTCAAGGCTACTCAAAACGGTGAAGTCGAAACTTCTGTGTTGGAAGTGACAAGCCTTACGGCTAGCGCGAGCATGTCTGGCAGCATTACTGCTAAGGCTGGCTCAGCACAAAGCGGCACGGCTAAGGCCTCCATGTCCGGTGATGTTGTTTTGCGTGGCAGTTTTGCCTCAATAAGTAAGAAGCAGTCCATGGGCGGATCGGTGACGATCAAGTAAGCTCGGAGAAGAGGCAAGAACGAAACCAATTTTTTGCCTCTTCTTTTTATTTGTATGTACCATAAAGAATAGTATTAACCGAAGAAAAATCGATCATCAATCTGGTTTAGTGATGACCCTTTCAATAACGGCACCTAGGGCCGTTTCTACGGTTAGGACAAATGG
This sequence comes from Candidatus Obscuribacterales bacterium, assembly GCA_019750335.1. GTDB lineage: Bacteria > Cyanobacteriota > Vampirovibrionia > Obscuribacterales > Obscuribacteraceae > JAIEPM01. The sequence continues at coordinate 540,151 of JAIEOQ010000008.1, read as the reverse complement.
TTAGTGCAAAAACTCAGACGGATTTTTCCTTACTGTTTTGTGCTGGGTATATAGCTTGTGATTGTTTTCGAAGTTTAGGCAAAAGCATGGATTCAGCAACACGCATTTTCATATCTACATTAGCGACCGTTATTCTGGTGCCATGGCTTTTGAACAAGCTTTCGGCGTCAAACGAAAAAGCAATTATTGATGGCGAGTTTGTTGTGATGAAATATTCTCGCGGGTTCAAGATTTTGCTTTATGTATGTGCGGTGTTGTTTTCTGGCATAGCATTTTTAGCCTGGCGTTTTCCTGGCAAAACTGATCCGGCTGCGCTTCCTGTGGTGATTCTGCTTTTTGTCGGCTTTGCTTTGCTCAGTATTGTTTCGATTTGGCTTATGGATCGTTCGCTTACACGTTGGTCTGATCAGGCTGTTTACGGCGCAGATCTGATTGGGCGTAAGCATAATTTTTTGTGGGCAGACTTAGCCGGTGCGCAATATGTCGAATGGGCACAAATGTTTCGATTGACGGACAAGAGCGGTAAAAGTATTTGGGTCTCTCCTTATATGCAAGGCTTTGAGGACTTCTTCAAGAAGATGAATCTTGAGCTGGAGCATCGCGGTTTGCCGTCTATAAATATGAATCAGAATGCTGAGTATTAACTCTGCTTTTTGACCGAATAATACTATTGAATATAGTTATATCTCCCACCAAAATAATGCAGCAGGTTTGATCCTGATACATTACTTTGGCGAGGATGGGCTAGCCGATTCCTCTTCCCTTGAGCAAGGGAGATTCACGCCCTTAGGCGTGAGTTATGCTCCGGATCTTGGTGCCGATGCGGAAGCTGCCTTGCTTAAAGCGCATTCGCCCGTGGGTTCCGGGCTCCGCCTTATCGCCGTAGATCGGATAGGCACCGACCGTCGGCACTTCCGACACGTGAAGCTCCTCGCCCTCTCTTTGGACGCGGTCCGCTTCGGTGCTGGACAAGGCAAAGTACAGCGCCTGGGCACAAGGCTGCACGCCATTCTCCACCGAAATGCAGAAGGCGTTGCCGTCGTCGAACTTGACGTACAGCGATCCGCTTTCGGTAGTGCAGAACGAGGTGTGGGGCCGGATCGGCAGCATGATCTGCTTGCCGGCCTTCTCGTTCTTGATGGCAATGCCGCAAGTATTTTCGCCCCAGAAGATCACGGCGCCCTCGACGGTGCCCCAGGGAAACTGGATTCGCTGGGTTGCTACGTACGCCTGATGCCTGTCCGACATAGTGGACGAAGCGCGCGTATTCGCTTTCGGGCAAACTCGGCGGATGAAGCCGCCGACGTATTTGGCGAATGACTCGGCATCTAGCGGATCGCCGAAGGTGACGATCCAGACGCCGTTGCTGCAATCTTTGCGGACACCTTTCTTCACCAAATCCGTGAAACCTTGCGCCTTCGTGAAACCAACAGGCTGCGACATAAGTAAACTGCTCCTGGTGAATGGATGAATCAAAAATTCGGAATCGAAGCTCGAACCCTACTTGATGATGTTGGTCACGACCCGGTCGTTAGCCTGGTCGTAATGAACATCGACTTCGTGATCACTTGTCGGCGGCAGTGATTTACCGCAGAACACAATCTGGTCGCAGTTTTTGGCGTGCAAACTGCCGATCGGCAAGAAGCCGTCGTCTTGGCGGATCGTTTCGGCGATGGAAAGGGTGCGGATGTTCTCCGCTTGGAAGGCGGCGACGCCGTCGGCGTAGAGATAACCATCCTTATGCACGTTGCAGCGGGCATTGCCTGTTATGTTTAAGGAACCATGGTTTTCGAGGCGAACCATGCCCTTTTCGGCCACGGAAAACCGGAAGTCGCCGTGTTGTAGCCGGACGATGGCGCGTTCCTTCACTTGATACGTCGGCAGCGCCGTGTACTGGAACGAACCGTCCGGTTCCACCTTTTTGAACTGCCCGCCATCGACGAAGAACGGCTCGCCGCCGTCGATGCTCATGGTGCCGCGCGCGTAGCCGAAGAACTGCACTTCGCCGCTGCCGAGCAGCACGACTTCGCTGTCGAAGGGTTCGGGCGTAGTCGCGGCGATGACCGGCGTCGCTTCGGTCTTGTTGAAAGTACACCAAGTGCCGGCACCAACGCCGACGATGACGAGAATGGCGAGGAGAGCCAAGCGGGATTTCTTGTGCATGGAAAAAGTTCCTTGTTCGAATAAAGTTGATGGAATTTAGAAAAACTGATTTCTTACAGTCAGTTCACCGGGGTACTGGCGGCAATCGGCGGGGCGATGAAGCAGAGCTGACTGCTGCGCTCCATCTCCTGTTGGTGCCAGGTATCGACCATGGTGCACAAGTTTTGCGCAGAGAGACAGTTGGATTGTGCCACCACTCGCTCAATCTCGGTCCGCCCCGGATAAAGACCGAGGTCTTCGTCGTCTTTGGCCATCTCCAGGACTTGTTTGATCGCAGCTATGCTGCCGCGCAATTCTTTACGCGCAGCATTTACCAAAGTCCAGCTTTCGGCCAACCAGAGCTGAGCGATGCTGGCAGCGAGATGGCGTTTCACCCGCAGTTCTCGTTGGTGAAGAACACCGGGCCGCGGCTTGGCGTCGGGGATTTCGCCCTTTCTTTGTTTGGCGTTTTGCAGCAAGTCCTTGCACATCTCCCAGTGTTGGAGAAGCGTTGTGAAGGCTTCGCTCAAGTCTTTGAGTCGCCCTTTGGACACCGGCACAAAGGGCAGCAACGCGGCGTACTCGAGCAGCAGTTTGTGATTGTCGGTCAAAATGGACATAGATAGGTTTCCTTCGTACCTGGGAAAAGTTTGACGCCGGCGCTGCTCCCAGGCAGCTTTGCACCGGCGCCCTAGTTACCGCGGCGCCTGAAGGAGGCACCGTGGCAATTGTTAGAGAGACAAATCAGAAACTAAATCAGAACATCGGGCAGTTCAGCGGCCTTGATTTCTGCTCAGAGCCAAATCGGGAAGCCGTCTGCGGTCAACGCCGCCCGGTCGTAGCGGTAAGTAAGCAGCTTGTTCACCAGACCGCTGGTCAATCCCATGGAGGCTCCAAGAATCATCGGCAGACCGAAGACGAACAAGCGACTGATGAAGTCTTGAGCCATGGCCACCAAATAGGGACCGCCGAGAAAGAACGTTACGGCGGTCGTGCCGACGGCGGCGGAGAGGATCCAGATCAGGGTGCAGTGCTGGGGCACTTCGCATGCGGTGAGGATCATCCAGCCGAAAAACAAGCCGGCGCCGCAGAGCGCGATCACGAATTCGAGGTTGGCTTTGGCTTCCGGCTGGTAGCAGTTGACCATGAAGCAGCCGATGGCAATGCCGGCGATCATGCTGAGCAACCAGCGGATGAAGAGGAAGGTGGCGTTCGTTTGGGTACGGGTGGTTTGAACCGGGGTCATTGCAGATACTCCCATTTCGAAATGAATGTTGAAACAGATGAAACTCGATCACTCGGACCGGACATTACTGATAGCGGCGGTTGCCTTACAGTTTGCGCCGCTTTTTGCGGTTGCACTTGGGAGTGCGTCCCGCGAATTCCTTTTGCAGTTTTTTGATCTCCTCCTTGTTTAAGGCATGGCCAAAACTTTGCTCGAGCTGGTGAAGCCGCTGGGCGGCGAAACGACGGCGCTCGCGCACCGTCGTCGAGTAGCTGCTGCTGCGCTTTTGCTGCTCGCGTCGTTCATTCTTACCGGCTCGTTGCTTGCGGCGCAAGTTGCGTCGACTCTTCTTGGATTTCGGGGCCGGGAGCGGGTCGCTCGAGGCTTCGAAAATGAAGTAGTCGCGCACTCGGCCGCAAGAAGCTTTCTGCATGTGCCCCCGCTCGTCGTAAACGGCGGTGGCTACGATGTCTCGCCCGCAGAGGATCTCCGTGGGCTTGTCCTCGACTTCCGGCTGAATCGTGACGCCTTCATCGACTGCGTACAAGTCGTTCTCGTCGAGCGGATGCCCCCAGTACAGTCGGCGATAGACCGATTGCGCAAGCTTCGGGCGCAGAGTCTTTTGGATTCGCCCGTAGTGCCCGCCGCGCAGCACTTTCATCTTGCCGTTTTGACCGGGCAAGATGAAACCTTTGCGTGGCGTTTTGCGCGCCGACCATTCGTCGTGGATTCGCCAGGCATTAGCGATCTCTTCTTCGACGAGGTCGTACTGGTAGGCGTGCCATTCCGCCAGCAGGTCGTCCTCGTCGTAGAACATGCTCTGGTCGTATTTGAGCTCCGGGTCGAGTTCGAGAGCAAGCGCCAGGGCTGCCTCGATATCGAAACCGAATTCATCGTGGGCTTCGTGCAACATATCAAAATCTCCGTAAGAGAAATTCAGAAAACGCAGCAGTCAAATCAACACAGTTGTCGTTCTTGGATCTTCTAGTTGGTGCCGTCAAGACTCCTTGTTTGGAACAAGAAGGTCCCGGAAGGGGTTCCTCCCGGAGTCTTATCTTTACGACGACGTGCCAGCTCTTCGCGGAAGTCGTCGCCGAGCAGCTCGATCTCTCCGGCGTTGCTTAGGATTTCCTGGCAACGCGAAGCGATGCGACCGATCTTATCGACCTGACGAACTCGGCTCAAAATGCCGCCTGCCTGCAACAAAGAGAAATTGCTTGTGACGATGCACAAGCGATGGTTGTCGTACAAATCGCTCACGAAATTCATGAACGATTGGATTTCGGTAGCCGAATGCAGCTCGTCAACCGACGATTTGTTGTGAAACATGTCGTCGATTACTACGATTGGTGCTTCACCGTAGGGATTGCTGTCCGTTTGGAAGTCGTAGTAGAACTCTCCGCGCGAAAGAACCATGCGCGCGTAAACATCCGGCGCGCGGATGCGTACGTCGTTGATCAACGCTTCAGCCAGGTGTGACTTTCCTCGTCCCGGTCCTCCGTACAAGAAGAGGAGCGCGGCATTGGGGAAAGGATGTTCGAGCTGCGAGATCTCGTTCGCTTTGCCGGCGATAGCGTCGGACAAGGCCCGCAGGACTGTGAGCGCTTGTTCCTGAGTCGCGTGCCGCGGCTCAAAACTGGCGAAAGTGCAATCGGGTCGAACTTGGTTGATTTTGTTTCTGCGATACATAAAAACCTTTCGGTCAATAGTTGTTTCAAAACTCTCGTTAAACTGATCGGTCCGACAGGATTCGAACCTGCGACCTGCGGTTTAGGAAACCGCCGCTCTATCCACTGAGCTACGAACCGCTTACTCCGAGCATTGCCGTCGGCTTTACGTGGGCTTCTCAACCCACAAGCGGCAGCGCCGTTAAGCGCATTTATTCCCCGATTATTTCTTCTCGAGGAATTCCTTCGAATACGGTTCGCTGCCGTCGGATTGAACGGATTTACCGTCGTCCGACAGCTTGAACTTCAACCGTGCTTTACAGCCGGCGATGCAGCGGTTCCGATTGTTGGGATCCGGGTAGTGCACGGCGATGCAGGTCCAGCTGCTATTGCCCCCGGAGTGATACCAAAAATGTGGTTTTCCTTCGTTCAGCAACTTTTCATTGCGATCGAGAACGATAAACCACATCTTGTAGATCGAGACGCCGCGCTTTTGGGCTGCGTCCAGAATCTTCCGCATCTGTTCTTGATTGGCCGGCGTGCAGGTCGTCGGCGTCATGTACGGCATCATCTGATCAACGAGATCACTGATGCCGTCTTCCGCTTGCGGGTCGGCGGCGATTGCCGACGACATTCCGACGGAGCCGAAGAAGCAGGCGGCGCACAGAAGAATCAGAGCGAGCTTGGACAGGTAGTTCATGGAACAATCCTTGAATGAAGTTTAGTGAGAATCGAAGCAAATCTTCTCTTGCTACTCCGCGGGAATGTCTCGCGTCTTGTGTCCGTCGGATTGAATGGACTTACCGTCTTGCGACGGCTTGAACTTCAACAGTATCTGGCGTCCGGGTAGAGAACGGAGTGGATCCTTGGGGTCCGGGTGGCTGACCCCGATGACGGCATCGTTGCCGGCTTCCACGCGATAGCGGTAATGTGGTTTTCCCTCCTCGCGCAATTTCCAGTTGCGCTCGATAGCGAGGAAGATGATGTTCTGGTACGAAGTGCCGCGTTTGTGGGCGGCGTCCAGAATCTTCGCCATCTTCTCTTGGTTGGCCGGCGTGCAGGTCTCCGGCGTCATGTACGGCATCATCTGATCGATCAGATCGCTGACGCCTTTTTCTCGCTCACTCCGCGCCGACGGCGTGGTCGCTAAGGCCGACCGCTCGTACTCTTGGACGAACGTGAGCGCGGCGGCGAGGCTGAGAATGATTTGAAACACTCTTCTCATGGGGCAGTTCTCTCTTGTGGCAGATTTGTTTGAATTGTTAGAAGCGACTGGTGCCGGCGCGGATCAGCCAGCGAATGCAGGCAATGCCGTGTTTGAGCACGAGCATGACGACGACCACCGCGGGAACGGTCAAGACTGTTCCAAGGGCCGCGCCGTAAGAGATGTAGGTCGAGAGATAGTATGTCCCGACCACGCTTGCGACGCCGAAGACCAAGGACATGAACAAGACCGGGAGATCATCCATGCTGCCGGTGTCTTTAGGCGTTCGTCCGGCTCCTTCCAAGATCTTGACCATGATCTTGTACTCGGTGATGAACGCGAGGAGGAAGGTGAGAAGGTAGCAAACGATCATGAGAACCTCTCTGTTTGAATCGGTTGGTTTAGTTCAAGAGTTGAAGGAGAAGATCGGTCAGGTGGAATTGCTTTCGTACCGACTTTTCATATAGGAGTTATAGCCGATGCAGCCGACGGTTCCGAAGATGCACGACATGACGGCGCTGGCAAGCAGTGCTTCACCGAGTGTGTCGGATGAAAAGCCGAGCCGCCAGAGGAACATGCTGGTGAAGCACAAGCAGATCAGCGTCAATGTTGCGCACATCTGAGCCGTAGCCGGAGTGAAAAGCGGGCTCGGTTTGGTGTTGTGCGCCATTGCTGCGCCGGCGTAATGCGCGAGGCCGACGAAGAGCGATAGCCCAATCGTCGCCGGCAGGCAGGTGGCGATGATCTGCGGTTGAATCGTCCCGACGGCAAACAAAAGGACGCCGGCGAAGATGACGACAAACAAATAGAAGGCGACCAGCAGCGAACGAAAGAAGAGGTTCATCAGGAAATTCCATTTCGTGAATAAGTTGTGGTTCTTCGAAACCAAAACGAATCTAGCGGCGGCTTTTAACAATGGTATTAGCCGTGAGCTTAGTAATCTCTACCAGCAATTCCGTAACCATGCGGTTTAGTCGTTCGGAGGAGCAAGTGCCCAGACCGGTATGACTAAAAACGCAATACAGGTCTGTTTCCGGACAACCGGGCGCCGCACATAGCAGGTACATATGACAGGCAAAAGCAAAAGCAGTGGGACAGTTGCCGTGATATGTGCAGGGCGAAATAATCAAAGTGCAACATAAATGTGCATCTCCTCTTGCTGCCTTGCCGGAAACGGTAAGACCGCCTTCCACAAGCGTTTGTCTGATCTTGCCCTTCAAATCATTGAGATTGAACACTTCTTTGTAAGAAGACACGCTCACATCATCAATGTAGAAAGAATCAAGTATCTTCAAAATGGAAGGCGGGAAAGACTGGATCATGTGAATGGCTCTTCTGTGAGGGATCTTTGTTAGGCAGGGTTGAACGCCCTGTCTCTTTCACTGAATGCGAGCCATAACTCTACGGACTTGTTGCTTCGCTAGGCGCGGGGCATATCGAGGACGCGGGAGTCGCCGATAAAGAGCGGGACCGAGTCGGGGAGCGGTTGCCAGCCGTAACCCACCGACTCACGAGCAACGACGAGAGGGAATTCCTGTCGAGTCGCTTGGATGGTGTTGCCGCTGCCGTCGTCCGGCATCTTGATGGTGACCGGTCCGCCGGGAATCTCACCCAGTGACGGACGCATCGCAAACGCTGTCGCTCCCGACAGAAGCATTGTCGACAAAGGCAGAAACCCGCGCAGCATAGCCGCCGTCCCGGGCAGATCCGCACTACCGCAACCGCCGATGATGTCGACGATGTAACGGCGAGGAGCGGCGGAATGATTCGAAGTCATGACAGTTCTCTTTTGTAAGCGTTTCACGAATAAATCAGAATACACCAAGAGGAGGCAGGAGCCGAAGCCCCTGCCTCCTCTGTTTCAGAACATGACGAACTAGTTGCTGGAGGTTGGCGGCAAGCCGTCCGATTCTCCGACAACCTGAGCTGCCCAGACTTGATGGATGCGCTCCACGCGAGCTTCCTGGCGCCGTTTAAACGGCGACTGCGAGCGCTTGTGAGACAGCTCGCTCAGGCAACGAATCGCACCGAGCAGACAGCTCAAAGCACCAGCGATCGCTTTGTCTTCGTGCGGAGCACGAAGATGCTTAGCGAACTCGGTAAGTTGAGCGTATTCGTCGTCGTTGCGGAAGAGCTGAGCGCGCTCTTCCAAATCGACGCAGAAACCGTTCAACTTTTCCGCAGCGCGGGACAGCTTCACCAGCAGAGCGTCGGCTTTGCTTCTTTCGAAGTTTTGCTTCAGCTCGTCGATTTGGGTCCAGACTACACCAACCGACTCGGTCAGCGGCAAGCGCAGATCGAGCAGGTTCAGCGGCGACGCTTTCAGGGTCGCCATCAGCTTGGTCAGACGCGGCACAAGCCGCTTACGCAAGCTGAATGCAGCATCGCTGATGCCGAAGTCGCGCAGATGGATGGCCAGCTCGTTGTTAGCGATCAGCCCCATCAAACGCACTTGCGGCAAGCCCATGCTGCTCTTATCGCACCGCGCCGTCGCGTCGAGCAGGAGATAATTGCCGGTGAGGGTATCGACCAGCAAGAAGTCTCCGCCCATCAGATCGACGGCGCTGCAAACCGGGCTGGCGAACAAGCGCACTCCGCGGTCGTACAGGCTTGCCTCGTTGCCGTGGCTTTCGCGGATCAGGCTGTCCAGCTCATGATAAGTCATGCTCTGGACGAGGTCGCCGTGGCTACGCGAGTGCAGCACGCCGTTGCGCAGCTTTTCCGGCGGTGCCGACCATTGCTCGAGAAGAGCAACGTGCAGCTCGATTTGCGCTTTAAGCGCTTGATTGAGCGAACGCAGTTCACTCAAGTCCCACTTCTTGTCGGGATCGGCTTGGACTTCGGTGCGAATCTCGTCGCGGCGAGCCAGCATGATCCGGGTTTCATCAACAGGTAAAACAGCAGTCATGACAGTTGTCCTTGAAGAAAAGCCCGCTACATTTTCGCGGGTATAGGTTTAGGTGAATCATCAACAGCGGCGGCCGGACGAAGATGATTCGCTTCGCTCCGGTAACCGAGATATGAACAGAACGCAAACACAAACGCAACCACAAGACAGACGGGCACCTCAAGCTGGAGGAGCATGAGTATCAGCACGTATGCCGTACAGAGCCGGAGGGAGACGTCCAAGGGACGTGGAAACATCGTCGACTCTTTGTTGTCGTAGGCGGCGGAAAGCCGTCCGACAAGATTTGCAAAACCGCAGAGGATGCCGGCGGCCCAGGAGAGGAATGCCGGTGCCACGAACTCGAAGGGGGCGCCGTTGAACAACCCGCATCCGGCGTGGATGAGGTAGATGACCAGGGTGGCCGCGGCGACAAAAATCAACGTACGTTTTTCCATTTGTGGGGTCATAGTGGTTCTCGGGACAAGTAGTGGAAACTAACACGAACACAAATCGAACCGGGGAGCGGCTCGTAAAAGATACGCTCCCCGGTGTTTTGAACTGAGCAAACGTTGGCTACTCGCCGACGGCGATCTCTTCGATTACATCGATAAGCGGCCGTTTGCTCTCTTGAGCCAGCTTGATCAGCCCTTCCATGTCGTCGTGAGACATCGGCAATTGATGCTCGTGAGCGACCTTGCCGGCGGCAAGCAGCGAATCGAAGGGCACCGACATCTCCGCGGCGAGACGATCGTAATCGAACAACGTCATCACACCGATCTGCTGTCCGATTTCGAGCATCCGTTCGAAGGATACCCCGTGTCGGTAGCCGAGTTCGGCGTAGTGGCAAATGCTGTCGTAATGGACGCACTTCTGCATTGCGGCGATCACATGCTTCGCCGCTTCGGTGATGGTGAGACCGCTCAACCGAATGTAGAGCGCCGCCATCAACACCTTGCCGTCCGCATTCGCCTCTTTCAGCAGCTCGCGTTGCTGATCGTCCTGCACTTCGAATGCCGCCATCAAAGCGCAGGTCGCCGGGTAGGAGTTCGGCAGTTCCGGGTCGGCTTCCATGCGCAGCAATGCTTCCTCCGCGGCTTGGCAAGCAAGCACGAGCAGGCGCATTTCGGACTCTTCGCCTTCGAACACCGTAATGGTGTCGAAGCCGATCCCTTCGGCGAAGATTTCGACCATGGTCGGCGTGATCTGCTGGCAGCGCCCGGTGGACGGTCCTTCGGGGCTGTAGTAGTCACTCCAAATGAGCATCAGCGCTTCGCCGACGCTCGTTTTGGTTTCTTCCCCTTGTTCTTCTTTCACGCCCTTTTTCACGCGGAAATACGTTTGCTTAATCGTTTCCTTAATCATGAAACCAACTCTCCATAAAGAGCCGCATAGGCGGCGTTCGGTGGTATGAAATCAACTCAACTATCAGAGAACGACATCGGCGCGAGGACCGGTGCCGCTCAGCTCAAGCGTGTCGCCGAACCGGAAGCGTGCTTCGGTGAGCACGTGTTCGTCGTCGTGGGAAGCCACCAGCGTAGCCAGTTCTTCGAGTTGTGCTTCGATTGCCGCTTTGCAGTAGTTAACCGCATGAGGCAAAACTTGCACATCGAAGAGCTGTAACCGGTTTGGGCAACCCAAGTGCTTGATCAAATCGAACACGGCGAAGAACGTGGCTTCGCCGATATATTTACCTTTTAGGATGGAGATGAGAACATCCAACTTGAAAGGTAGGTTTGTCGTGGCAACGGACATGTCGAAACTAGCCTCTGGAGAATGTGATTGAAACTAACGCATCTGATTGACGACAGCCATTGCTTGCTCGATGTCGCTTTCTTTGATGGGCAGCGATTGAGCGGAGACGGCGGCTTCGTTGACGATTTGCCAAAAGCGATACCAAGGCTCGCAAGCGAGCTGTTGATTTCGCAAGTTCGGCGAAGCAGCGATGGCGCTTCTGCGTCCGAGAGCGGCGAGCATCGCCACTTTATCGAAAGCACGTTGCGCCAACGTATTGACAGCAGGCTGAGTGATAAAGTCTGCCGGACTGCATCCGAGCGAGCTTGCATCCAGAGCCAAGAGCAATGCCATAGGGTTGGCGGGACGATTCCCGCCAACCGAGCATTCACACATTTTGCGCGCCGCCAATTCGCGCAAATCTTTCAACTGCATAACGTTTCCTTTCGTTCTTCTGAAATGCGAGACCGCCTGTCTCGCGTTGATGACTAGTCTTCCGAAGTAACCGCCGTGGTGCGACTGCTGGCGTCGGTGCAGAACTGGTCGAGAGCCGCTTCGTAGTCCGAAAGCGTGTCGCCGCCGTGGCGGGCGTCGAATTCGGCCAGGTCGATGTCGGCGGCAAGCGCTTGTTGAACGGTCGCCGTCGGCAACCCTTCGTCGAGACGTTGCAGCAACGCTTCGAGGTCGACGTGCTTGTCGAGCAAGTCGCCGGTGTTGAAGCCGAGGTTTTCCAAAACTTCTTCAACGGCCAGGTTAGTGTCGATCATCGCGAAACCCCTTTCTTGCAAATGGTTAAGTGAAAGTCCGGTCGGTCGTGGTTTCAAACGAAAGCGCATACTTGTGGTTAGCGTCGGCGAGAATAGCCTCGGCGACGCTAACCATGGCATCGAGCAAAAGGTCGGCAGCTAAGCCGCTTCTGTCGGCCAAATCTTTTACATGGTCTTTCAACCAGGTGTTTTTCTCTTCTTCGTCGCTCAGATCCCAGCCGCGTAGTTTGCCGACCAGGCATTCTTCAGCGGTGCGTAGCAGAGTCAAACTTGCCAGGCACAGTTGAAGCGAGCGAAAGTGCAGCATTCGGAACGACCAGTCTTTTTCTTTGTCGTTTACGTTCTGCTGCGAACAGATGCGCCGCCGTTCGGCATTCTCACGGCTCATTGTCAGCTGCACCCAGAATGCTGCCAGGCGCTTGTCGAGGTTGAGTTCGGAAGACATATTGTTATTCCTCGGGGTAGAAAAGTGAAGGTTTAGAACAAAGCTCCCAGTCGGATTCGAACCGACGACCTACGGATTACAAATCCGTCGCTCTACCAACTGAGCTACGAGAGCCACGCAAGATGCGTTTTCGACCTGAACTAGTTGCTCGCGAAATTGGTCGCCGGACTGCTGGCGGCCAACTGTTCCACAAGCGTCGGCTCCGGCGCGATCACGATGATGCAGACCAAGACTTCATCGCTGTCGACCGGATGCGCGTGCACCGACTCGACGTCGCCGTTGTACGCAGCCAAGCTGGCGTTGTACTCGGCGACCTGACGCAGGCACTCTTCGTCGCTGCCTTCGAGCTTGCGGGCGTTGAAGCCGGCGATGTCGAAGTCACCGAAGATCGCGTCGAAGAGCAGCTCTTTGTCGAGACCGTACTTGAGGTGCTGCAGGAGCACGTTCAAGTCGATGCCGAGGCTGAGCATTTCTTGGCGGTCGATCTCGTGGAAGCGGAAAACCATCATCTCGTCCGCTTCGGCGGCTTCGATGAGACTTTGCAGCCAAACGTTGTAGCCTCGGCAGTTATCCGGAGCTTTCGATTCGTTCAGCTCGGTCACGAGGTCGTGGACGAACATAGCGCGCAGAAAGAGCGGCACGTTCAGTCCGGCGTCGACGTGGTCGGCGAAGGCATCGACGTCCAAGCGGAAGCGCTGGACGAGATAGGCCAGCGAGAAGCCGAACGGCTTAAGGGCGGCTTCGGCGATTGCAATGGTGTTGCGAGCTTGAGGCATGGCAGTGATCTCCAAATAGGGGTGAAACGGTTGCGGGCAAAATTGAGTAACGGAACAAACACAAGAGCTCCCAGTCGGGCTCGAACCGACGACCTACGGATTACAAATCCGTCGCTCTGCCAACTGAGCTATGAGAGCCCGATCCGAGTATTACCGTCGGATTTGCGTGGGCGTTTCAACCCACGAGCGGCGCGCAGGTTATGCGCTTTGGAGCAGTATGCTGCGCTTAGCTGTTGTAGCCGCGCAATTCCTCCATGAACTCGCGCATTTCCTCCGCGCTACCCACTTCGTGCTCGTTGAACGAGTTGACCGGGTAGTCGTTGAAGACGGCGTTGAACAGTACTTGGACGTCGAACTCGCTGTGCGCGAGGTGATCGCACAGCACGTCGAGATCGAAGCCTTGCACCACTAGCTCTTCGGTGTTGAGCTTGTGCTGGACGAAGGCTTCGGTAATCCGTTCGGCGGCCTGGGTCTCGCGACCTTGGAGCAGGATTGCCAGAGCGGCGCCGCGATCAGTTGCAGATGAAGTCGTCATGATCGAAATTTCTTTCGTGCAAAAGTGAAATTGGTAGAAACAACACTAAACCGTTTCGGCGTGCAACGCTGCCAGCAACTCGGCGACCTGCAGAGGGTTGGGACGTGGAGAGCAGTCGACTGGCAGAAGCCGGGTCGGCGACTCGGTCATGGTGAAGAATCCCGGCAATGCCCGAGTGCATTCCGCGCCGGACAAGCCGAAATTTTGCTCGTTGAACCACTGAGGATCGAGGTGTTTCCCCAGCGCTTCCAAGAACAAATCGCGATCCAGTCCGACTTCGAGCCCTCGAGCCAGGGGATCCGGACGAATCCCGCTCTTGATGATCTGCTCGAGGTCGTACTCCGTGCCGAGTAGCGCCGACGAAATCAGTTCGTTGGCGGTCGGGCGTCCGACGGCAAGGCGCAGCTCGTCGTTGAACTCACCGATTCGCTTGCGACGGGAGAAGTAATCTTCCTCCGTCAGGTTGCGCCAATTGAAGTCGGCGACGTTAAGTTCGCCTTGTTCCACTGCTTCTTTCAGCACGATGGCGTCGCCGCCGTCGTCGAGGAAGTTGCCCAGCGCGATCAATTCGAGCTCGACTTCGAGCATCGCTTCCAAGTTGAGGCCGGCTTCGCGGATTACTTTCGTGGCTTTCGTTTGATCCATGGGGATCATGAGAGTGTCTTTCTATGCAGAAGTAAAAATCAGAAATCAATACGCTTGTCGAAGAAGAGAGGCGGATTGCTCCGCCTCTCTTCTGGTTGGCATTAGGCTTGGCGCTCCGACTCTAGAGCGTGTGGCGATCGAACACTTCTTCGAGGACGCGCAGCACCCGGTTGTACGGGCGCGTCGGCGCTTCGAGCAAGTGAGCAACGCCTTCCATCATCGTCGTCGCCCGATCGTAGGGGCTGGCGGCGGCGAGCCTGGCGACGTCATTGAAGAGCGCGAGGCTCTCCATGTATTCTTCGGTCAGATCCGCCTGGTTGAACTCCGACACGAGCAGGCCGTTGTTGACGGCTTTCTCGAAGTCGGCGGCGTAGCCGGCCCGAACGATGTCGAGTACCTTGCGGCGGCTGAAGCCCATCGCCGTGTAACTGGCGATATCGAAGCTCATGCCGGCGAGGACCCGATTCCATTGCGAGCGGCTCAGGGACTGACGAAAGGCGGAATCATTCGAAATCATAGCGACCATAACCAGTTCTCCTTTAAAACAGAGGGTTGAGAAACAGACTTTCAGAACAGAAACAAGACGGCCAGGCGGCCGCCAAGGTAACACATACTTGATGAGGGCGGGAGAAAAATTCTCCTCCCGCCCTGGGGTTGACAATTCTTGCCGGCTAAATGCTTTCGCCTAGGCAGGCAAGCGAACGATTGGCGGCGCACTTACGAGGAGTCGTGCGGCAGCGCGGCTCATCGTAGCAAGCGATCAGCACTCGCTTGAAGGGGCAGTCGGGTAGCCCGTGATAGATGTCCTCGTTGAGTGCGAGTAATCCTTGGGTGTACACGCCGCAATTCAAGCGAGCTTCGGCGGTGGTGAGTTCTTCGAGGTCGAGACGACCGTTGAAGTCCTCCAGGTTGATACGATCTTCGTCCAGGGCGTCGATGAACGCTGCTAAGAAAACCAGCGGTTCCGGTGCGTGGATGAAGTGGTCGTTCAAGGCATCGAGGTCGACGCCGTGTTTGACCATGTCCGCTAAGCTGTAGCCGAATCCGGCAAGAGCGCGGTTCAAAGCAGCAAAACTTTTCGTCGTCGTGCGCATGGCAAATCTCCCGGAAAAACAGTTGGTGAAACTCATGCTTATCCATCTTTCAAGCACAGTCATAAACAAATGCGCAGCCCGGTCAGCGTGTGCTGATATATGGGCGAGGTTTTTTTATTGAAATTGCGCTTGTTCGAAAGACCGTAATTGAAAGAGGGATAAGAGATAATCTGACCCTAACGTATATAACTAATAGATAGAAAGATGATCTGAGGTTAATCCTGTTGAGAAACAGGTGGTGATCTACGGTTTCTCCCAGATCATGACTTTTAAGTCTTTATACTAACTTCTGCAACCCTCTAATATAGCCGTTTTTCGGCAGTTTTCTTTGCAACGTATTCACTAGCTAGCGCGGATTTTTAACTAGCTGTTTGCGAGCAAAATTTTTTGCTGACCAAAGAATCAGTCCGTTTTGGTTTGCTAATTTTGGAAAATTGAAGTGATCTTCTGAAATCCCATGATTTAGCCATTTTCAAACAAAGATTAGATACTTCTCTAGCTGAGTTAGTTGAGCGCACTTGAATCTCAGTGGTGATTTTCCCATCTTCCTTCTTTTAAGCAGTCACGAATTTACTGCGTTTGCGAACGCTTCTCTATAGAAATGATTCTCCTAAGCCGGCTTGAGAAGAGGATCTCAGTCACTTTAGTTATTCATATATATGGGGTGCCACTATTTAGTTGTATTTAGTCCTTTCAATTTCATAGCGTTAGTTATTCCTTCATTTCCAACTCAAAACAGGTCCGGCTCAAATCCCTTTCAAGACCCAATGGCTATTACAGCATCCCAAAAATACCTCTATTGAGGTTCGGGACATGGGCTTCTTATCGGATTTGGACCTGAAGTGAGTATGCGCTGTCGCGCGGAAATGGAATGTCGATTTGCCTGGACAGCAATCGGCATCTTCTGCATTTGTCCGAAATCACTTTCTGTACTAGGGAGATCTACCATGTCGCATGATTTGAACACCACCGTCGTCGCCTCGGATGTCGCCGCCGCCGTCGCCGCTCCGGCCCCCGCCGTCACCGAACAGGTCGCCCCCGGCGTCACCGAAATTCGCGTTGGCGAACCCGGTGCCGAAACGGTCGGCCTCGTCATCGGCGCGCATTCGTCCTCGCCGGCTCCGGCCAAACCGCAGCATCGCGGTCCGGCGCGCAAGACGCAACCGGTGAAGGTCGCCGTGGGTGAGCGTCACAAGGTCCGGGTCGTCAAAAAGCTCGACCGACCGGACGGCAAGCCGGGCAACCTGCTCGTCAGCTTCATCGAGGTGGGTGGCCGCAATGCCCTCGTCCCGGTGAGCGAGCTGCACTCGTTGCGCGTGAAGGACCGCGACGAGCAATACGCCAACGCCAAGCCGGGCGACGAGTTCGACGCCGTCGTCTTGACGGTGAACGAAGAGGAGGGCCGCGATGCGCGCATCATCGCTTCGCGGAAACAGCTGCTCCTCGACAAGCGTGTCGCTCTCGACACGGCTCGCGATCAGCTGATCGCCGGCCTCGAAGCGGGTAAGCTGATCCCCGATGCGGTGGTCGTCGGCGAGTACTTCGGCAAAATGGCCGACGGCCGAAAGCTCTGCGGTCACTTCGTCCGGATCGCCTCGGCCGAGGTCGATGGCGAGCTGGTCGTTGTCGACGGTCTGCTGCACTTCCGTGGTCAACTGCCGAGCAGCGAAGCGGAACGCGGTCCGGAACATGCGGATCTGCCGGTGCGTTCGGAGAATCTCGTCATCGGTCAGACGCTGAACGTGCTGATCGACCGGGTGACGGTGAAGGAACCGGCGGTCAAGGGCGAGCGCGGCCAGACCTTGTTCAGCTTGTCGGAAAGCGGTGCGGTTCGTCTGGCGCAAAAGCAAGCTCGCGAAGAGCAAGCCGGCGCCCTGCTCGAATCGCTCGCCGTCGGCAGCTACTGCCAAGGTCGGGTGGTGCGCGATCTCGGTGTCGGTAACGGGTTGGTCGTGACGCTCGATGCTCACGGCTTGCTCGAAGCTTTCCTGCCGGAGGCCAACATCAACGCGCCGCGAGCGACCATCGCCACCGTCGGCAAGACGATCTACACCAAGGTGACCGAGATCAAGTCGGAAGACGCCTCGGTGACGGTGAAGCGCGTCAACGCCGGTGAGTTCCGCAACGCCGAGAAGGCTGCTGCGGCGGAGGCCACCAGCAGCGACGAGAGCGCGAGCTAACGTCGTCTGCCGGTGGAGTTGTTGTTTCCTTTAACTAACAGTTAACCACCGGCATTCTATTGATTGCGGGTGGGAGGAGCTGATGCCGGCAGCTCTTCCCATCCATTTGTACGGAGCTTTCAGATGAAGGGTTTTCGTTTGAACAAGAAGGTGCTCTTCCAGTTGGGTCGGGACATCCGCGCGGCGGAATGGCTCGAAGCCTACGAGTTGCGCAACAACCTGCAGGAGCTGATTGGCCTGCTGGCGCTCTTCGTCCCGATGGTGTTGGCGCGCCGCTGCAAGGCCTCGCTCGAGGCCTTGCAGACGGTCTGCTGGCACGTCGGGCAGGGCATCGGTAACTTGGATCAAATCCGCAAGGACGAGACCGAGGACCGGGCGCGCAACGGTGGCAAGTCCACCATGTACGAAGACATGACCGTGGATCAGGTGGTTGCCGTGAACGAACTGTTCAACCAGTTCCTCAAGCGCTACCTGCAAGCGGTCGGCGTCTTCGACTTGGTGGCGGAGCACTTTCCCCGCGTTCAGGACGGAGAGCAGCCGCTCTTCGTCCCCGAATGTTGGGACGAACAATGGGCTTGGCTCGCCGCGCACTTCTTCGAGGTGCAGGCGTCGCCGGACCCGTTGCAAACGCCTTCGGGCGAGACGTCTCCGGCTTAGTGCCGGAAAAAGCAGATAACAGGCGGGTTCGTCGACTAGGCCCAACCTTTCTATACCTAGATCGCGAACCCGCCTCTTTCTGTCTTTTAAATGGTCTTGTACTTCACAAGGAGCGTCAGATGCGCGTCGGCACCAACAAGCCCTTTCGTTAAGTGGACATTCTTTCTTAGCCGGCGGTTTTTTCATCGCTGGCGAGAATGTCTTCCTTATGAAAGGAAGAGGACATGGTTTATTCCATTCCTGGCTCCCTCCCTGCCTCCTGGGAGGATTTCTTCTCTTGCGACAGCCGCTATCCCCACGTCACCATTCTCACCAAGGCGGAGTTCGACTCTGCCCGCGCCGAGTTCGGTGACCCGCCTGCGGCTGACGACGGCTGGCTCGACATCGTCGTCGATGTTTCCTGCATCGACCTCGACGTTGCGCGCCTTGCTCTTGCTGACGCCCTCGGCATCGACAATCCCGAGGATATCGTCATCACCGAGCGCGGCATTTGCGGTTCGTTCTAGTCAGACAACTCCTGTGACAAAATCAGCGAGGGATCACATCCTTCGCGAATCGTTTCAAGATGAAGAGTACCGTGAAAGCGTCACTTCGGCGCCGGATCGGTCTCTTCGCTTGAGGCATCACAGGGAGATGCGTATGGAAATCTATTCCGTCGGTCTACATGAGTTGTCTGAAGAGTACGTTCGCGAGGCTGTTGAGACGGACCATTACACCTGGATGGTCTATGAGTACGAGGAAGCGGACCGTGACAGCAAGTATTCCGGCTGCGGCGGAGGACTCTTGCTCGGCACTGACGGCGAGATTTATCAGTTGGATCTCAATCACTACCGGGATGAACAGCCATTCGATCTCTGGAAGACCGAGTGGCCTTATGCCGTGAATGTGGAGGGACTGCGGACTTACTTGCATCACCATAAGAAGGTTGCAGGCAAGGTGATCTCGTTGCTTCCTGATGCGTGGCGTCGATGCTTGTCTGCGCATCCCTTTGTGTCCGATCTGGTGAAAAATCGCCTGATTGGATACTGGAATTGGAGTTGGCGGTGGAACTGACACTTGCCAGAGCGAAAAGACCGGGAGCAATTCTGGTCTTTTCGTCTTTACGGTTTAAATACTATCTTTTATAGTTGTTGCTGGCAAAGAAAAACGGCACCGGATTTCGTCAATCCGGTGCCGTTCTCTTCGGCTTATAGAGCAGTTAAGGCTCTTTCTGCCTTCGGCGGTTTGAAAGGACTATTCCTTGACGATGTCTTCTCGTGCCTCCCGGCGGCTCAGCGTGCCGGTGGGCGACGAAGAATCGCTGCTGGAACCAATCCAGAACATGGTGCACTTCTCGCCGCCCGAGTACTCGACCGGCGTTCCATCCGCCAACCTTTCGATGACGGCTTTGGCGCCGGCATAATCGCCGGGAATGAAGGCGATGGATTGAGTACGTTCGGTGTCTCGGTGATTCAGGACCAACGCGTAACCGGGTTTCTGAGCGGCACCAAGACGGCGACCGCAGGCTCCCGGCTCGGAATAAAGCAGAATCCCGTTGATCGGAAGCGCTTCACTAAACGGTTTCATTGGTACCTCGCAAAGGTTGCTTGATGGTGGTAAAAGAAGTGATGCGGCGACGGTTAATCGCTTGTGGGCTGCGCTTTCGGCTTGGGCTTCTCGTCCTTTTGGGTGGACTTGGAGAACAAGCCTTCCTTGATACCGCGTATGGTGCCGCGGCTGAGACCCTTCGCCAGGCGTTCGGACATACCTTCGCCGGTGCGTATTCCTTTGGTCCGGAAAATGTCGTCTCGGGTTTTGGGCAGCTGGTCCGGGCCGGCGGAGCGCACCTCCAGAGTGTAGCCGAAGGTGCTTTCCTTGAGTAGCCAGGAGATTTCTTGGCCCCAAGGGTCGATCTGTCCGGTCTTGCCTTCGTCGAGGAAAGTTTTCTCCTCGAACTCTTTGTCGATCAGCACACCGACCTGCGAGCTGGCGATGTCTTGCTTGCTGGGACCGCGGGAGCAGCCGGTGCAGAGGGCGGCAGCGACGAGGAATAGAGCGAGAAGAGGCAATCGTTTCATGATCAGGTTCCTTAGATAAGAACGGTTTTGGAATTACGGAAAAAACGCAGACTCAAAGCTTACTAACTGGCGCGAGCAAACGGGTCGTGCCCGCTGAACCGCGCATCACGTAGCTGGTCCGCAGCGAACGCCGCTTTCAGCCCGACAAGGTGAACTTCGAGTTCGACGATCAGTCCGGGTGTGTAGTGGTGCTGCCGGCCATGGCCCAGAACAGGAAAGTACTCCTGCTCGATTCGGACCGTAGCGGTAACATCGCCGCCATCTGTGAACTCGATATTGGCGATGCGCAGCTTGTCGCGCATCTGTTGCAGACCCTCGGCAATCATCAGGCGGTACGCTTGTTGGCGTTCCACCGAATGTTGCCATTCGTTGACTAACCAGTTCGCAGCTGGTGTTGCCGGCTGCGGAGTTTCTTTGCCCAGGGAAAAAATTGCCTGGACATTTACTAAGCATCCTTTCTCAGTGTGTAAGCGGAGATTGGTGAAGACGAAAGAGTTAGGGGACGACATAAGGTTGTCTTTCTGAATTCGAGAAAGCTTGTTGAAACTCATTAACCAAACAGTTTGCTGTACTCGCGGCGGGCGGGCACCGAAAAGAGCTTCACTTCAGGGAAGCGCAGTGCGGTGAGTCGCCTGCCGAAAGCGCAGCCGGTATCGACGTTGACGATTGCTTTGCCGCTGGGCGTCAGGCGGAAACGCGGCTTACGCACCACATCGTGACCACGCACGATGTATTTGTCGCCGGTGTAATCCTGCTCCCAGAGGTGCAATCGTCGCGTGAATCCGTGCTCGTCTTTCGAACCGTCGGTTTCGCCGTAGAGGCAAAGCTTTCGGGTTACGGCAGGCGAAGCACCATGGCGATAGGCGCCATGAACCATGATCAAGTCTGCCGTTTCATAGATGATCGGCAGCTCGCTCAAGAAAGCGAGAAGACGTTGGCGGAAAGCTTGTCCGCGAGCGTCCACCTGAGTTGCTGTTGCGGCAAGGCTGCCCTTGACCTCAACCGGATTACCTTTGAGATAGCGACGCAGCTTTTCGTCGTGATTGCCGCGCACGGCGATGGCGAGGTTTGCTTGGCAAAGATGCATGACCAGAGCCAGCACCTTGTCCGAAGCAGGACCGCGATCGCTGAAATCTCCGACGAAAGCCAGCCGGCGATCAGGCTCCGGGGGCACTAAGTTGAACCCGCTTAAGCTGCCGTCTTCCTCAATTTTGAAAGCAAGCTTGTAGCCAAGCAAGTCGATCAATTCGAGAAGCTCGTCGTAGCAGCCGTGCACGTCGCCGATGATGTCGAGTTTGACGTCTTCATCGATCCAGCGGACGATTAAACGTTCGTCGTCTTTGCTCGTGTCGACGGGCGCGCAGCGACCTTTCTTGCAGGATTCCGGACGGCGCCGCCGATACTCATCGACGTCGCCGAGAATGTAGTGCTCAGCATTCGGACCGGGCTGCAAGACGTGAAGCTTGCCTTCGTCATCTCCCGGTGCGCCGCTTTGCAGCATCGAGTTGTACATGCCGCGAATCACTTCGACGGGCACGACCCGACTGCGTTGGCTGTTGCGGCGCACGCAGACATCTAGTGGCGTATCCAGTACCACCAGATGAATCGGCTTGCCATGGCTGCGTGCTTGCTCAATCCATTGACGACGAGTTTTTCTGGTGGCGTTAGCCATATCCAGAACAACCCGCTTGTTGTGCGCCAAGGCTGACTCAAGGCGTTGGCGCACGATACTGTTTATTTTGCCTGGCTGGCTTTGATCGGCTTCATTGCCGAGAATTTCAAGCCGGATCAGGTCGGCGCACAGATGTTCGAATCCGAGCGCCGCCATCTGTTGTGCCAGATTGCTCTTGCCGGATGCCGGTAAGCCGATGAGCATTACAAGCCCACCGTCCGGCATGTCGCCGAGCAGTTGCGTAAACTGTTCGGCACTGAGCGGAGTATTCATAATGACCTCGATAATGACTGTTGTTGAAAAGCCCTTGGCGGGGGTCGAACCCGCAACCAACGGTTTACAAAACCGTTGCTCTGCCGTTTGAGCTACAAGGGCTAGCTTCTGATTATGCTCAGGAGCCCGTGTTCAAACTGGCGATCAATTCCACACGACGAGCATTGCCTTGCGCCGTCGCCATTTCATCAGCTTGGAAGCGGCGCGCAAAGTGACGCAGCTTGTGGAGCCGGCGCCGTTTGCCGCTTTTGCTGTTGGCCGTGACGCCCCGCCACTTGTTTTGCAAAGTGACGTAACGCTCGGGCACGGCGTCCGGACCTTCGAAGAGCGGACGCTCGACAGGGTAGCCCATCGCTTCGAGAAACGCCGGGCAGTTTTCGTTCGGCTTGCCCCAGGCTTTGCGCGGCTTGCCGCAATAGAAGCAAGGGTCAATGATGTTATCGCTGTAGTGCGGAGCCGGGACGATGTCTTTGAGCGCTCGGATCGGCGCCTCTCCGAAAACATTCGGCCGATAAACGAGCATCGTCACATCGGCGACGGTGGTGAGATTGGTGCCCAGATACCAGCCGTTAGCTTTGATGTAAGCCAACGCTTTGCGCACCGCCAGCATCATGTAATCGACATAGACGCACTGCCCGAAGCCGAATGAGTCGGTGCTGCTTTTTTCATCACGAGCGGAGCTGCCTTTCGCCCCATTCATGTAATCGATGCGCAAAGTCCAAACTCGACCGGGATCGATCACTTCCAGTTCCGGTCGCGGAATGCGCCGGTTATGTTGGTTCCATCGGTTCATAATCAATCTTTCCAGAGTAATGCACGGCAACGCAAGAAGTGTGCCGCAAGGAAACAGAATCAAAATACATGGTGCCGGCTGCGCAAGCAAGAGCTCTTGTCGCGCAGCCGGCACTTTCAATCACAAACTTGTCGAACCGCTTATGTGCGGTGGTTGTTACGTTGCCGCCGTAGCGGTTGCCGGTTGTTTGGCGCGCACTTTGGAAGCGGGATAGTCGTGTACTTCTCGCCCGGTGGGATCGAACATCACGCCGTAATTGGTACGGTTCGGTCCCGGTACCTCTTTGACGCAAGCCGGCATCCACCGTGCTTCTTGCCCGTCTTCGGCGGTGTTGACCTCGACCATTTGGTCGGCGGCAAAAGCTGGACGACGACCGATTTGCAGGTGTTCCAATGCATCGATTGCCGGCAAGATGCGCAAGATCACATCTTTGTAGGCGGCTTTGCCGAAGATCACCAGGCAAAACAAGCCGACATAGGCTGTGATGATCATGGCTGCCGCCGGCGTAAGCCAGGCGGTTAGCGCGCCGAGGATAAGCCCGACGACGCCGCCCCAAAACATGCCGGTGTTCCGCAACTCTTCAGCGGAGCAGTTGAGGGTGGTGATGTCGCAGATGGCTGAGTAGACCATCGAGCTGATCGCTTCGAGACGAGTCTGTTGGCGACGGTCGGCGTATTCGTAGTTCACCGGCTGGATGCCTTTCCAACGCGCGTACTTGCGCAGGAGCACAGCGCCGGCGATCATGCAAACGAACAATCCGAACGTCATCGAACCGAGATACGAGGCGTAATTCATGAACATTTCCTTTTGCGAATGAGACGTGCCAGGCTCCAGCCAGGCACAAAGTTTGATTCAGAAAAACAACTGCAATCGAACTGTTACTGTGGAATGTCGACGCCGGGGATCGGGACGTAACCTTGCAGGTCAATGGTCCGCTCGTCTTCGGCTTCTTGTTCCGCATCCTCCTGAACGCCGTCCAGCTCCTCCTCTACGACTGGCGGCGTGTGATCATTGTTTCCGTGCGCATTCATGATTGATCTTTCTGCTGCTGAAGTAACATCGAACAACCAGCCTCCTGCCGAGGATGAGGCAGCATCCGTGCTGCCTGACTGGTTTGCTTATCGTTGAAGGGCGAAGCGCTCTTCGATAAGCGGGATCAAATCGGTCAGCGGCTGCGGGTCTTCTTCGCCTTCGAAAATTTCGGGACGAACCAGATGCCGCTGAATGAGCGGCATCCATACTTCGTTACTTGGATTGAAGCCGGTGTCGCCGAGCCCGCAACGCCGAAACTTTTGCACGATGCCGTTGCAAGGAAAAGCCGGCAGGTCATCGAGCAGCACCCAGGGACCTTGCAGGGTGAGCACTTCCGAGTAATCGCCCCCGTAGACGTTGCCGACTAACGAACGCAAGCCATGCAGCTCGAGTACCTGAATCTGGAATTCAGCGCCACCGCTGGTGCTGATATCCGGCTGGTACTGTTGCATGCGCTCGAGAAAGGCGCGGGCGCTTGGGCGGACAATGCTTTGGTACCGAAAGAGCTTGTCGCCCTTCCGGAACTCAATCAGATTCCAACCGGGTTTCACCGGTTCATCGGGAGCAAGATGCCTGGTTTTGACCAGGGTTTCGTCGATATCCACATGCAACTTTTCGTTCATTGTCATGCTTTCAAAAACAGTGGTTAAAGTTACGGAGAAAAGTCAACTCGGGTTGATCAGCACGTTGTAAGTTCGCGGGTACATGACCTTGGCGAACTTACGGTAGCCGAACCCGTAAGGTATAGCTCCGGCGCAGCCGGCGGCTATGCTGAAAAGCGCGACGGTGACGAGCATTTCGAGATCCGGGCTGTGCAGCAGACCGAGTGTACCCACGACTACCATCAGCAGACCTGTTAGCCCCAAGAAGCACATCAGCGTTTCGCGCATAGGCGAGTACTTCTTGTTCTTCTGCCAGGAATGCTTTGCGGTGTCCCAGCCCGACAGGTACGGTATCGCCAGGGCGAGCATCGTGTAGAAGCAGCTTGAGGCGAACTCGCTGCTCAGCGGTTTGGCCAGAGCTTCCAGCCCGAGACAGAGCCGGAGTAGGACGGCGAAGGCGACGAGGACGATGGTGCCCAGAACGCCGAACTTCGCCGAGTGCCAGAGCATTTGTTTTGTCGACATCTTTTTGAACTTTCTGAATTTGGGTGATTAGTTCGAGCGAATTGTTTGCTGCGTAGGGCTCAGAGCGGCCATCGTTGCAAGAAGACCTTGCGGAATTTTCTATAGCCGCAAAAGAAAGGAATTGCTACCAACACGCCGTTGAAGGCAGTGATGATTGCTGCTCCGATCAGCATTCCGTTGTTTTCGGCGCCGAGGGCATAAGTCAGGAAAAACAGGAGAGAGACAAAGGTCGTGAACAGCAGTGTCTCGACAAACGGCGCGTATTTGCGCATTTCCTGCCAGGACCATTTTGCAAAGGACCAACCCACGGCGTGCATGGCGCCGGTGAAGAGCGCCAGGTAGGCAAGGTTCAAGCTGATGTCGGTATAACTCAGAGTCTTCTTGGGCTCGGGTGCTGCCGGCGCCAATTGCACCAAGGCGTACAGCAAGGCGAAAATGATTGTCGTCATGATCACGCCGAACTTCAACGAGTGCCAGAACATTTGTTTATTCATTGCAGTGAACTTTCTGAAACGAGTGATAGGACTGAATCGAAACTCTTTGCTGCGCGGCGTTGCTTAGGATGCCGCCGGCTGCGGGTGCAGCTTGGTGAACTTGTAGTAGCCCACGGCGAACGGCACTGCCATCAACATGCTCTGCACGGCGATCAGGCTGAGAGTTCTTGCGAGCAGTCCGATGTTCTGCCCGATGAACGTGAGCGTTATCAGCCCAACCGCTATGGATAAAGCGGTGTAAAAGAGCAACTTAAGCCGGATGGCTTGCTTGTTCTTGTTCCCGCTGGTCCAGTTGGCGAAGGCCCAGCCGATGGCGTAGGCGGCGGCGGTCACAAGCCCAATGCGGGCCAGGTTCATGAGGATGCGGCCGGCTGTGAATGGAACCTTCGGACCTTCGGGCACCACCAACAAGGCGGTGAAAAGGCAGACCGCGGCGATAAACGCCATGATGAAGCCGAACTTTGCCGAGTGGCGGAGCATTTGTTTGAACATAGGTATTTTTCTTTCTGTTAACTAGCAGTGTGTGAGTGGAGCAACAACAGAAACAGTTCAGTTCTTCTCGTTCAACGTCTTTTCCAGAAGCAGGATGTCCGAGCGAATGAACCAAAGAAAGAGCATCGCCAGCAAAGTACAAACGCCGGTGCCGCCAAGCACAAGGAACGTCAGTACAAGGGGTAGCGAAACAACTTCTTGGAAGACGTATAAACTGGCGGCAACAGTGCCAAAGCTCAAGTAAGCGCGAAAGCTGTCCTTGAGTCGGGCGACGATTGTGGGAAGGCTTTCCATCTTATGAAGCGGCCTTTCTACGCTTGAGCTCGCCCAGGAGGCAGCAGAGAAAGAAGATTCCGCCGGCAGCGAAAGCAGCCGGAATGACATAAGCTTGCCAATCCAAAAGTCCGGTGGCAACTGCCGGCAGTGCTCCAAACACTGAAACGCCGAAGCTGGCGATGGCGCCGCAGATGTTGGTCACGAGTTCATCCCCACACTCGTAGGCAAATATGCCGATGATTGCCGAAACGAGCGCGACTACGCCCGACAAAACTACCAACCCAAAAATAATCGTCATGATTTTTCTTTCGAATTGCGGTTGTTGAAGTCAGAAAACAAACGAGAGGCTCGGATGTAGAGTCCGAGCCTCTCGTTATAAACGAACTGCGAATCGGACCGAACGAACTACTTCTGCGGTTGCACTTCCGGTGTCGTGTCCTTGATGTTATCGAAGAACGGGCACTTGAAGCTGTTCACGGGTACGTCGTGTGTGTGGGTGTCGATGTAGGTGAATTTCACTTCGTGACCTTCCTTGACTAGCGGGATGTCGCTGTAGACATCGCGGGTGATCGTGAAGGAACGAGACTGACCTTCCACCTTGAAGAGCCAGGTCGAAGCACCGCTGTTGGAAGGCAGCGCCGCAATCGATATGACTTTCCCTGAAATCTCTTTGCTCAACTCCGCCGTTTGCGAAATGTTGCCGCCGCCGGTATGACCGTTGGCCAGCTGGTCCGCGTAACGTTGGAGTGCCGTAGCCTTTTTATCGGCGAAGACCACATCGGACGGATTCTGAGCATGAGCATGGAGAAAACCGACACCGCCGAAAGAAGAGCCGGTGCTTTGGGGAGCAGTGTAAATGCCTACCCAAGTCAGCTCGCCGTAGATCGACATCAACTGAACGTGTTCCACGTGGTATCCGCGCACGTTGTCGCGCGCTTTTTCCATGGTTTGAATCACGCTCGAACCGATGTTGAAGCCCTGGATTTCCGGATACCAGGTAGCTTCGTTTCGGTTAGTTTCATAGACCATCAAGCCGGTCACGCCATGCGAGCCAGGTTTGGTGGAGGTCATCGGAATCACCCAAACATTTTCCTCGGCTTTGGTATAGCAGAGGTCGATGTTGCCCGGTTGCAGGGTGCCGGTCCGATCGACGTTGAAGAACACTTGCCAGAAGTGATTCTGGGCGAAGCTGCCTTGATACATGCCCCAGTTGGTCATGTATTCTTTCACGAGACCGTAACTCATCACCCGATCAACCCAAGCATTTTCGGTACGTTCCTTCGCATTGTTCGGGTCATAGCTCGAGATTTGGGCTTCGGCTTCGGTTTCTTTGACGAGAATGGTCTTTTCGATCACTCGTCCTTCAACGTTGCCGATCACCGGCTTCAGGTAGCTAATCACCCAGTACGGTTCCCAGGCATCATTCACTTCGAACTTCGGATCTTCCAGGTAGCCGCCGCTGAAGCCGCTTTCGTAGAGGAAGCGGGAGAGATAAAGCCCCCAGTCTTGGTCTTCGAAATGGCGAATGTGGTAACCGAGCTTGATTTGAGCCGGAGCTTCCGGATCTTCAGCATCGACCACCACATAACCCGGACTGTACGGACTGCCGATGTTCCACTGGTCCTTGGAGTTGGCCAGAGTCAACGGTGCGATCCAATACCGCTTGCCGCCGACGGCTTGCTTGTCGTACTCACCGATTTTGTACTTGCTCGAGAGGTTACCGTGTTCCTTGTCACCGAGGGTGGCAAGAGCAGTTTCGCCTTTGAACCGGGCGATGCTGCCGGTGGTCAAAAGCAAGTGGTTAGGATCGCTCGGCGGAATCGTGCTGCCTTTCGGAGCCTCATTGATTTTGGGCAATGAAGCCAGCGTCTTGGCGTTTTCGACGGCAAAGTTGTGAGCAATCGGATTGCCGACGAAGAAGACCAGCAGCGTCAGGACAGCCAAGCAGCTGACCAGCCGCAGAACACCCTTCAAGAAGCCGGAAGCGAAGAAGGTGTAGACGCCGATTCCAACCAAGAAAGGCAGGAGCAGCAAGGTGTAGATGCCGCAGTCGGCAACGCCGTAAATCAGATAGACCACGGCACTGTAGAACGGCAACGCTGCCAGTGTGATTCCGACGATCAACCAATTCCGACCGCGCCCGGCGCTGAAGACCAACCCGGAAGCGAAAGCCGGAAGTAGCGTGGCTAATAGGTGAAAGCCGTAGCCGGCGAAAGGTCCGACGGTGACGGGCATTTCGTAGTAGCCGATCAGTTTGGTGGCGATGAAGGTGACGATGCCGGCCACGAGAGCGGCGCGACGAACGACCACCGGACGATAGGCGGGCTCAATTTTAGTCGGAGAGCTGTCGGCGAAGTTGAGGTAGTGGGTGGCCGTGGCGGCCATATAGGCGGCGATGGCGGCGGCGACGCCGGCGCAAACGAGCGCGGTTACCAGACCGAGAGTGGAAAACATAATGGATTTCTCCAGTTCAAGTTGGTTCTGCACATTGGGCAGAACATGGAATCGAAAATGCAAAATACAGACACAACACACGAAATATCGATGCAATGCGATTTTTACTTCACTTTGGCGTTCTCCTTTGCTTGCAGTGAAGGAACGAAGAGATAACCCGTCCGGGCGACGCGCCTGGCGGGACAATGGTTTTATTAGTGAAAAGAGTTATGTTCTGGTTCTTTTTGAAAAAGAGATGTGTATAAGGGGGATGATCAGAACCTAGCTACTTAGAGCACTAGAAGCATAGTTAAAAGAGAATCTTAACTGGATCACATATGGGAGAAGCACCATAAATGGCCTAATAAGCGTTTTTGTGAGCTAGCGCTAATAAAGCCTTGAATACGGACTCTTGGAAACTAGCGCAATCGCGCGAGGTTTCCTGCTCATAAGATGTTGTCAATATTTGGTTGATTTGCGCCTGTTTTGCATAATGCTGATTAAAGCCTAACTTCACGTTTGTTGTGGCAGTTTAAGCGCACTAGCTACGGTAAATTGTTCTGTTTTTTCAATACACGTTCTTTAGGCGGTAGAAACTTCTCAACTATCTAGTGCAGCTTATTTCAGATTGTTTTGTCTCTGAACACAGGAGATGATCATGACTGCTGTTTCATTTGAGCAAGGAAGCAGACTGATTGTTGATTGGGAGGCGAACCCCTCCTCCGGTGGCGTTAAGTCCAACCGGGCAAGCGGCGCACGTTCTCCGAAGATTATTTTGTGCGAGCAGGGCGGAAGCGATGTTATCGCGCCCCAAGCCGGTCAAAGATGGCTTTGCGAAATCGTGCGCATAACCAAGCCGCGCTCTGAGCGTAACGGTGCCATCATCGTGCGTCCGGTCTCCCAGCAGATTGACTGCAGTTTCGACAATGTCTGGATTGACCCGGAACAGGCCCAGCTGATGTCTGTGGTTTTGCAGAACCGCTTTAAAAACTTGTTTCTTGAAGGTCCCCAAGGTTGCGGCAAGACCACAATTTCGCGGTCTTTGGCTAAGCGTTTGAATTGGGAATTTCGTCTGGTACAGGGCGCTCAAATCAAGAGCTACCGCCAGATGTACGGACGCACTCAGCAAACGATTGTCGATGGGCAAGTGCAATTTGTTTTCGAAGATTCGCCTCTGGTCAAGATTATCCGTGAAGCGATCAAAAATCCGGACAAAATTTTCTTGACCATGATCGACGAATACACCCGTATTGACGAAGATGCGCGGGACGTTCTTTTGGGTGTTATTGAAGGTGAAGATCGGCAGTTGCAAACGCCGAAGCCGGAAATCATCCATATTCCCTCCAATATTCGTTGGATGGCGGCGGGCAATGTCGGCTCGGGCTTCACTGTCAAAGACCAAGACGACGCCAACGCCAGCCGCTGGGTGGTCTTTGAAGTCGACTACATGCCTTACGATGCCCAGCTCAAGGATTGTTTGCGCAAATATCCGGATTGCCCGCGTGAGGGTCTGGAAAAAGCCCTGAAAGTGATTTTTTCTTTGCGCAAAATCAGCCCCGAGATGCATCTTTCCAAATGCATCTGTTCGCGCATGATTGAAAGCGTAACTATGTTTTTGGCTGCCGGGATCGAGATCAAAACAGCCATGATCACCGCTGTTGCCAATCAGTTTTCTGGTCGTATGAATAACGACAAATCCCAGCGCGCTCGTGTCGCCAACAAAATTCGCGAAGCGCTGGAAGGTAAGAACATCGAAGATATCGTTAAAAAGACCTGACTTTGAGAAAGTTGCCGTCGTGGCGCTTCTCCAGCCTAACTTCTTCCGATGAGGAACCTCATGGACGTTAAAAACTCTCCCTTTGTGAAAGAGCAGACGACGCTCTTAGCTGCTGATTTGGCTCGCTATGCCGATCGTCCGGTTCGCATTGAGCTCAAAGGTGGACCGCATTTGCAAACTGCTTTCGGGGCTGATTCCAGACAAGCTTTGCGCGTGGTTTTGGATCCGGGCATTCTAGCCAAAGTGCGCAACGAAGAAACTGCGTGCACTATTTGGCGTGCCATCGCTTTCTTTCAACTTCAACGCCTGCTCACCCCGGCCGTTGAACAACTGAAGTCTGCCGAAGACGCCAATTGTCGTCCGGTGTTTTTGTTGCTCAACGACGAGCACGACGAGCGTTGTGCTATGTCGCGCGATGCCAATCTCGGTTCGCTTTTCCAAAGCTTGACCGGTTACGTTTATCGCTCTGCCACTCGCCAACGCAGCGACGGCATTACCGAAATTGCCGGCGGCAGCGCTAACGGTGGAGGTAGCTGTGCTGCTTATTTCCGCCGGGTTAACGAGTTCGCTTACTATCTGCGCCGCCACTTGCCTACCTCCGACAATGTCGATGCGGTGGTGGCTGAAGCTCTGGCTTACGTCCCTGACGACTTGAAAGAGTTGAGCAAAGACCAAGTGCTGCAATTGGCTCTTCAAGTGCAGACGATTTTGGCTCGCGACGTTGCCGTGCCGAAAAAGACGGTTGTTGAGCCGATTCAAGCGGTTCTGCCTTTGGACGAAGCCGCGGGCGACGAAGTGGCCGAGGATGCTGCTGTCGAAGATCCGATCTTGGCGCTCAATCCGGTCGATCCGCGTTGGTGGCAAGTTGTGCTCGGCTCGCGCTGGTCGTACATTACGCTTTTCACCGCAGTTCTGGTTTGGCTTGTCGTCTGTCTTTCTTTCGGTGTCAATTTCTGGCTCGGCTTGTTCTGGACCGGATCGGTCGGCAGCGCTGTTGCTTTGCTTGCTGGCGCTGTCGCCGTGCGCAATCGATACCGAACCCGTCGCGAAAACGATGGTACTCGTGCTCCGCGCCTACCACGACGAAGTTTGGGAGAGATTCTTTTCGGCTGGTTGCCGTTCCGCGTGCAGTATGTCGGCGGATTCCAGCTTAGCTTTGGCGTTCTAGTCGGTGCCTTAGCTGGATTGCTTGTCGGACTTGTTCTGTCAGGCATCGGTCTTTTGCCACTTGCTATTATCGGCGGTGCCATCGGTGCTTTTGCCTCTCTTCGTTGGGAAGCGATTTGCCGCGGCGCTACGTGTACCTGGGAATTTTTGATTGATGGAGTTTGGACGTCCTTTACCAACCTTTGTCGTCGAGGCTGGGCAAATGTTCGCGGGTTTGTCTTAGATCGTTGGGACGGAATTTGCGAGACGAAAGATCGCTTCTGGCGATCGGCTTTGATGATTCATTTGCGTGCCGGCTTAGTCAGCTTGATTTGTGGTTTCGGAGCTTGGTGCTCGCGCACTGTTTTCTTGCTCTGGCGCAATCCAAGCTTGCGTTTGGTTATTGTCGCTTTGCCGATTGCCATGGTGCTTGCCACCGTTTATGCCGTCGCCTTCTTCAGCACTAAGCTTATGCTTTGGCAGCTGGTGATGATGGTAGGGTTCTGGGTGGTGATGCTTGGTCTTACTTGGGTCTATCGTAAAGCAATCAAGCGCTTCCTTTTGGTCGATATGTTTAACGACGAAGAGGTCGATCACGATGTTGCCTGCACTTTGCCGGTGGATAAAACCACCACCGGTTTTAGCGCTATCGAGACCGTGATTCCGGTGAATGCCGACGCCGGCTTTGTTGAGCGTACGGCTGCCGAAGTTCTTGAAGCGGCGCGAGTGCTCAGCGACAGCTTGACCAGAATCGGCATTACTTCGGCTGAAAAAGATTATTGTCCGGAAGGCGATGATCTGATTGACGAGCTTGAGTTGGTGCTTGCCGGCGAAGTGAACGTGCTTGTGGCCGAAAAGCCGAAACGGCGTATGTCGTTGGCTATCGACGTGCTGATCGATTGTTCCGATTCGCAAACAGAGCCGACGAGTCTTTTGGCGCGCGGGCAGAAATTCCAGCGCAGCAAAATGATTGCTTTGGCTCTTGAAGCGGCGGTTCGCGGCAAGCGAGGAGTTTCGCTGCAAACCTGGGGCTTCACCGCAAGCGAGATTTATGATTGCGGTAGCGCCGGCGGCGAACGTGCTTCCGGTTTGCAAACCGCTGGCGGTAACAACGACGCTGCGGCTCTTTGGCATGCTTCGCAGTCATTGCTCTCTCGTCCGGCTTCGGTTCGAGCGATTGTGATCGTTTCGGACATGCAGCCGGCTGATTGCAGCTGGGGTGCTTTGAATGCGCTCGGTTGGCAGCTGACCCAAGATGGCATCGTCGTGATCCAGGTTGCTGTCGATAGTAACCATGATGCTCCTCTGCCCTGGAATGTGGTTGATCTGCATTCTAAGCCGCTTTTGGATGCGGCGGGCAGTCTCGGGCGCATCTTTGAATCGAGCTTGATTGCCGCAGTGTAAGCAAGGCAACACCTAGTCCTTAAGGTGTTTGCCGGATTAACTAAACCGCCGGAAGCAGCGTTGTTTTTCCAAGACACGCTGTTTTCGGCGGTGGTTTTTTCTTCATTCATCTGATTGAGGAGAAGGTTATGGCTTTAATTATTCTTTTGCTGCTTACGCTTGTACTGGTGCCTGTTGGCGGGCACTTTGTCACTAAGCGTTGGAAGCAGCAAGAGCTTGCGCGGCGCAAAAAGCGAGCGCAGGCTGTGGCAGCAGCGCCGGCTGCTGCTGTTGTTGATCAAAAAGAATTGCCAGAAAGAACATTGCCGCTGCGGAATTGGTATACACCAAAACCGCCGGTTATGGCTATGTCTGAAGAACAGGCTGAGCTTCTTGCCGCCAAGCTAGAAGCGCAAATGCAAGTGGTGCTTGCTAAAACGGAAGCGTTACGCAAAGCCCATGAGCCCTGGAAGAAAGCGGTTCGTAACTTTCAAGCCTATCTCTACAATGTATTGAGTTCTAGTTTTAGCATCAATCCAGCTGACATAAAGTCCTTCGAGTCGGCTGTTTTGCTGCGGCGCGAACGTTGGCGAGAATTGCTTGAAGCCCAAGTGCTTATTCTGAATCCGCCCGAATTTGCTCGGCTCATTTCTCAAGCTGCCGCTGGCGGGCAAGAATTGAAGCGTCTTGTAAAGCCGGTTGCCAGCCTTAGCCCTTATACGCTTCCGCGTCGATTGGTGGTTGTGCGCCGTGTCGTTGAAGAGCTTCTTCTCAAACAGTCGAACTATCTGCGTGAAGATGACATCAGGACTCTGCCGACTCAAGCTAAGTCACAGCGTAAGGGGATGAAAGAGACCCATCGTGAGCCGGATGCCCCTCAGTCGCCGGAGTTGGTTGATCTGGCAGCCAAAGTCAAAGAGCAAGCTGTTCTGGTGCTTTCATTGTTGAACGAGGCGGCTGAAGTTGGCAGTTCTTGCGCAGGAAGCAAAAAGAGATACTTAGAAGCTCAAGAGCATGTTGATTCTCCTTTGCAGTTGGCTGATGCCGGTTCTTTTGAAGAGATGTTCATTCGCAAGCGTGGACAGAAGCTTGAGTTCTTACAAGCCGGCTGGCAATTTGAAACTGAGATCAAGCAGTTCGAGGCAGCCATAATAAGAGTGGGGGAGGCTAAAAATAAGTTTGAGGCATTGGTTAATCCTTTGCGGGAGCATCAGTCTTTAACCGCTGAGCTTGAGGCAATCAAGCATGTTTGCAGTTATGCTTCCTTTACATTTCAATCGGGCATCAATGATTTATCCCAGGCTCTGGGTTCACTGAAGACTGTTTTGTTGTCCTCTGTCGAGGCGAGCGAAGCAGACGACACGAAATTGGCAGCAATATTGCCTGGTATAAAAGAGCTTCTGCAGGCGGCTGTGAACGCCTGCTTTGCTTTGGATGGGCAAATTGAACTTGTTCAAGAGCCATGGCAAAAACTGCTGGACTTCTCTTATGCTGGTATGACTTGCCCGCAAAAGCCAGCTGAAAAAGAAGTTGCCGATTGCCTCTCACTCTTTCGAGAACGGGCGGCAGCTGAAATGTCGGCGGCTCAGATTTTTTGTGAAAGGGTGCGCTCAATTGAAGAAGAAGAGGCGCGCGTAAAAGCGGTCGTCGAATCTTTCGAGAATGGGATGTCGGCTTTAGACGATCTTGATTGTCAGAAAAAGACTACGAATGTGGTGACAGCGGTTACTGTTTGTAATTCATTTTCAGCTTGGTTGGAGGCTAAGCTTGCTGACCTCCGGCATAAAATCGCTCCTTTGACAAATCATTGCGTAACTTTTACTAAACCGGCTGAGGACGGTGGTGAAAGCGACGCACTTGCTGAACTGCAGGCTAAGATGCGCTCTTTTGCTTTTGCTTTGGCCCAGCGCGAAGTGGCTAAAAACAAATGTCTTAAAGTGCAATCAGGAAAAAGACCATCTCAGCCCAAAGCACCGACGCTGCCGGCTGCGACTGATGAATGTTTGTGTCCGCCTTGTGATTTTGTCCAGTTGGTAGCTGGCATGGAAGCTCATCTTGTCAAAATGGAGAAGTACAACGGTGAATGCGAAAAGAATCGCGAAGATCTTGCTTTAGCTTCAAGAGCTTTTGAGGAGCGTCGGCAGAAGGCTGAAGAATGTCGAAAGGCATTGAAAGACTTTCTCCAGCAACGAAGACGCTTTCGCTTAGAGGTTTCCAATCAGTTATCCGTCTTGATTTTGGCTGCCGGCGCTCTCAGCATGGCCTTTTCTTACAAAGAGCATGTTCCTGAGCTCTGATTGGCCGATTGATATGGCTGTTGCAGCCGTGTCGCGGTGCGCTCACGTTGTCGTTCCTAATAAATTAGCAGCAGACTTACGCTGGTAAGCACTCAATTGCCGGCGCTGCTAACCTTTAATATCTGTGCAATGGAATGGGTAAGGAGATCGTCCGCCTTGATTTGAGTGCTAGCTGCGCAAGCATCAAGCACCGGATCGAAGCGGGAAGAGACTTACTTTGACTCCTGATTGGGGAGCAGATAATAACTTAGGCGTAAGGTGGCTTTTCCAGGAAAGCCAGACCTTAATTGTAAGTCGATAACTTTCAGTGAAGTAAGCCTGAAAAGGTGAGCTTTACTGGAGCGCAACCCGGTTCCATTTCAACCCGAACCGACGTTGCGCTGAACCCGCCTGGAAGGAAAAAGAACGACAATATTCGGTGGCGAAATGTCGCTAAAAAGTAAGGTTGCTTCCAAGCTGATTTGAGAGCCGGATAAAACCGGCTTAGCCCCGGCTTTGAAGTTGATTGAGGATGGGCTTAAGGCGTTTATTTGACGCTGGTTTAAATACCGAATTAGGCTTGCGGATTCATTTTGTTGTCCAACAGCGTAAGCTGTTTGGCGGCACCGATCCGTTAGCTGTATAAAACATTGCTCTAAGCGACGTTTCGTTTATCCGATCAGTTGAGCGTGCCGCGATGCGGCTGCAATTGGTTGTATATGTTTCATTCACTATCTTCGAAAGGAGCCCCTAATGTGGGATCCGGCTCTTGTGGTGGCTGAGGCTTCAAGCCCGCCTGATTTGCCCTCACCGGCAATGATTGCTAAAACGGTTTCTGAAATTACGGCGCGCATGCAAGCGGCATACGATGCTCTTAGCGTGCTGAGCGCCAAGCATAAGCTTTGCCTGAAAGCGGGAAGCAGCATCAGTAGCGCGCTTCGAGACATTGAAGATGAGGTTGATAGGGACTCGGGTCCGTGCGGCTATGGCGAAATGCTTTTTGAGTGGTGCCGGAAGAGAAAAGAGCATCGCGAAAATCTTGCTCGCGGACGTGCTGAGCTGCCGCTGCATATGGAAGAGTTCAAGCAAGCTCTTGCCCATGTGCAAGTAACTTACGATGCACTTTCGACAACCTCTCTTTCCAGTTTGGGACTTTCATTTAACGGAGAACCGACACCGCTTCCGTTGCAGGCGGCAATGTCGCTGGTACATAATCTTCTGTCTTTGCTGCAAGTACGGCGCGACAATATGAACGAGTCGAATCTTGCCGGTTGGCGGGAGTTTTTGCACGAAGCGCGAGACAAGCGTCGAAAAGCGCCGGCGCGCCGGCGTTATGACGCTGTGGTTAAGAAGCTGTCAGCGGCTCTGAACACGGTAATCGAGGTTCATGCTAAAACTGAAGAAGCGCATTGTCAGACACAACGGGCTGTCTACGCTGTAAAAGAGCTTGATGAGCAGCGCTTCAGCGAGCCGAGAAAACCGTCGGCGGAAGAAGTGTCGCGTTATTTGAAAGAGCTTGACGAATGGAGCCGGCTTTATCTGCCTGCTCAAAGAGCTGCTGCCGCTGAGGTGCTTCTCTTTCGCAAGCATTTGCTCGCTCTTGAGATTGCTGTTAAAAACATGGCGCCGCTTTTGCGTAAAACAAGATATCTTGCGTTTCGGGCAACCGAGCCGGATGTTGATGCTGTTGTTCTTAATGCTCGTGAAATCAACGACTATGTGAACAACATCATTCGCAACTATCGCAAGGATGTGGAAGAGTGGCGTGGGCGCAAGTTTGACGATTCGGAGCCGGTGCACGACATGGGCGAGCAAGAGCCGGAGTTCATCGAAACTTTGCAGCTTAAGATCAAGAACGTCGGCGTGAGCGTAGCCAATAAGTGTATCGCTCATGCTAAGTACAAAGAGATCAGAGATAAAAAGTTTGAGGATGAGAAGGTTACTTATTCCGGTCAAAGCCTGCAAAACTTCAGCTATGTTGGCGCTTTCGACAGCATGGACAGCTACCTTTTGCAGATGGAAGAAGTGCGAGCACGCAATGACCGCCAGCGGGCCCAAGTGCAGATCGCTTACGACGCTTATTCGGCTCGTTGTGAGATGGCTCGTGAAGTTTCCGGCAAGTGTGTGGAAGGTGCCACGATTATGGAACGGACTCTGAAGCCGATGTCGGATCAATTTCGGGTGGTGATGATTGTCGTGCGCAAGCTGCAAAAGCTGCACGGCAGTATTTACGCAAGCGCCTTCGAGGTCAAAGAAGAGAAACCCGGTTTTGTAGACTATTAATCAGGCTTTCGATTACAACGCGAGAGGGGAGACGCAGCATTTTTGCGTCTTCCCCTCTCGCGTTTTTTGAAGGCAATAACTATATCATATGGTTGTTTTGCTAAAAAATAGCGCTAGCTAACAAAAAGGCTTTACTTTGTTTTTTACGGTAATTCCCATAATTAGCTTTCGCGAGACTCTTATTTAACT
The DNA here is from genome assembly GCA_019750335.1 of Candidatus Obscuribacterales bacterium. GTDB lineage: Bacteria > Cyanobacteriota > Vampirovibrionia > Obscuribacterales > Obscuribacteraceae > JAIEPM01. Next base: position 502,493 of record JAIEOQ010000008.1, on the reverse strand, counting down.
TGGTTATATATACATAGAATTATTAGAGTGAGATCATCTTCTCTCTTTTATTTATATTGGACTTCAAAGTCAAAAGCCTCTAACAGCGCACTTATTGTCTAACCTGCTTTCCGGTCATAACCGGCAGCAGTAAACCACCTTACCAACCAAGTCAGTTTTATTCGTTTCAGGAGTTCCTGTTATGACTACGAATTTTGCCGAAGTTCTTCCGATTGCTGCTTTTCGCAATGCAATCATGACCTGCAATGCGCCTTACATCATCGTCGAAGCCGAAACCGGCGCCGGCAAATCAACCGAAGTGCCGCGCTGGTTGATGCACGCCGGCCATCGTGCGCTCGTTGCCGAGCCGCTTGTCGAGACTGTGATCGGCACAGGTGAATACGCTGCCAGCCTCGAAGGCGAAGAGGTCGGCAGCAAGATCGGTTACCGCACCGGAAGTTTCCGTAAGGATTCACCGGACAGCCGGATTCTTTACGCTACCACCGAGCTCACGCTCATTCGCGAACTTTGCGGGCACAACCGCCGCTTCGACACTCTTGTTATCGACGAGCTGCACGAGTGGCGGCTCGATCAATCGGTGCTTGAAGCTTGGTCCTGGCAAGGTCTTTTGGACGGCACCACGCCTTTCAAGAAAGTAATCGTGCTATCGGCAACCATCGACTCGGCTGAACTCTCGCGGCAGCGGGGGAACGCGCCAGTGTTTAGGGTGCCGGGGCGCCAGCACCCGATTGAAGATCGGCAGTCCTCGGGTTCGCTGATCATGGATGTTCGCGGTCTGGTGTCCGAGAACTTTGACGTTCTTGTTTTCATGCCGGGCAAGGCCGAAATCGACGAGTTGCTTCACGGCTTGCAAAAGTCGGGGATCGACGCGGAGCTTATCCCTTTTCACGGCGGTTTGGAGCGGGGGGCTAAAGATCGAGCTTACCGGTCCTACGGTCGTCCGAAGGTCGTTGTCTCAACCAACGCTCTGGAAACAGGGCGTACTCTTTTGCCGTCCAAAGGCCGGCAGCTTGCCGTGGTTGACTCGGGCATGGAGCGCCGAAAGGAAGTGGTTGGCGGTGTGGAAGGGCTTTATCTCAAGCCCATCGCCAAGGCTCGCGCTAAGCAACGGCGCGGGCGTACGGGACGTGTTTCGGAAGGGGTTTATATCGACTGTTGCCCGGAGCAGGGCGCTGATCGAGCTGAATATCCAACACCGGAGATCCAGCGCGTGCGACTGGATCAGATGGTTTTACGGGTGGCTCGCGCGGGTTTCGACGCGGAGTCGTTGCCCTTCTTTCATCAACCTTCGCCTCTCGAGCTCAGCGAAGCTCGTGAGACGTTAAAAATGCTTGGCTGCATGGATGCAGTCGGCAAGGTCACCACCATCGGTGACAAAGTCGCCCAGCTCCCCATGGGAGTCGGCGTCGGCCGTGCCCTGGTCGAAGCTGAAAAACTGGGCGTCACGGATGACGTGCTAACTGTCGCCGCGATTATGGAAACCGGCGAGCTGACGGATCATAAGTTGCCTTTCTGGGGCAGCTTGGTTGCCGGTGAGGATGAGTCGGACGCTCTGGCTCAACTGGCGGTGTTCAAAGCGGTGTGCGATCGCCGCCTGACCCGTAATGACATGGAAGGCAAGGGCATTCGTCCTGTGGCCTATTACAAGGCGCGAGACCAACGGCAACGTCTGGTTGAAGCCTTGCGCGGTAAGATGGAGCTCAAAAGCACGGGTAAGCGAGAGGATATCATCCGCTCGGTTGTCGCCGGCATGCTCAACCTGCTGTATCAGGGACAGAACGGCTGTTTCGGCAACGCTCAAGGTGTATACCGCGAGCAGACGCAAGGTAGCGTGGTTATGGGCGCTACGTTAGTGGTCGGGCAGCCCTGGGACTTGGAAGTGAAAGGTAAGTTCGGCTTTCCGAAAACCTTGCGTCTGCTGCGTTTGGTTACGGAAGTGACGCCGCAGCTCCTCGTTGAGCTTGCACCGCATTTGGTGCAAGTCAGCGCTGAGCGTTCGGGTATGCGCTACGATTCGGCACGAGATGCTTGCGTTTCATACGCGCAAGTGTCTTTCGCCGGACGTCCAATCGGTCGGGAAGAGGTGGTTGACTCCGCTAACCCCGGAGCAGCTGAACTCTTTGCCGACTGGGCGACGCTTCAGATGTGCTAATCGGCAGCGGCGGTGTTGCGGCTCACGGGTAAAACCGGATGTCGCGTCACCGCCGCCAGCCGTTTTTGATATTGCTTTCTAAATAACAGGTGAATACTGCGCGCATACACGCGCAGTGCTCACATTTACGTTGAGGATAACATGTCTAACAACATGGAACGTTTTCTGGCTATCGCTGCTGAGAACAAAGCTCAGCAGCAACGCGCCCGGGATCTGAATCGGCGCGCCGGACAAGAGCTGTTTCCGGTGCTCAGCCGGGAAGAGCTGAAAGCCTGGTTGAGTACTCGCTTGAATGGTGCCGGCTCGGTGGCGGCGGTGCGGGATCTTGAATCTTTGTGCTTACCGCCGCTTGATCCGGCTCTTGTCGAGCGGGTTCTGCACGACAATCCGGATACGATTGAGCTGCTTGGTGAGTCGCATCCCCTGGAATACCGAGCAGACGGTAGTGCGCCGCGGCTGAATGTGAAGGCGGCGTTTCTTACCGGTTTGCAGTTTGAACAACTGCCCGATGAGGGAGTCAAACTTCCTCAAGGCCGGCTGGTAGCGGTGTATATTCGGCTCGACAACTGGTCTGGCGACATTGCCGATACCGATATGCCGGCGTTGAAAGAAAAATGTCGGCGACGGGTTAACGACATAGCCTGGCGGGCGGCGCAAGCCTCTTTGCCGGCTCTTGTAATGCCCGTCGTCGAAAGCGACGAAGCTTTGCCGGCGATTGTCGAGTTTGAGTACGGACAATGTGCGTATACCGGCGTCAAGCTTCTGGCTTACGGCGTGGTTGAGTGCTATTCCTGGTCGCGTTCTTTTCATGGCTCCTGGTGTCTTGACCGCAGCCAAGCTGAGGAAGTGTACGAGGCAAGCGTGTCTCGTCTGGCGGAGCTACGCGAAGAGGTTCGGCGTCGGGAAGTAACCAGCGCTCAAACAGCCGCTCTCAATGCGGCTGCAAGCGCTGCCTCTGCTGCCAATCAAGCCAAACGCGACGGTCATAAGGAGACGGCCGACGCGCTGCTTGCGGAGTTACTGAAGGTGAAAGCGCTTCACAAAAAGCAGCCAGCACTGGCTGCCAGCGTGACGGCAATCACAGCTCAGGAGAAAGCGTATTGGGACTTGAATTTCAACAAGTCCATCGCCGTGATCAAATGGAACGAAGCGGCGGAAACGCTGGTAGTAAGCTCTTTCTACGCGACGGCAGGTAACGCCGCGGCTTTGAAGGAACTGTTAGATGGTCTGTCGGAAAAACTCCTCGTGCAGCTTGAAGCGCTGCCCGAGGATAATAACCTGAATAATGCTCTTACGCTTTTGACCGAGCTTGAACTGCTCTTGAAGCAGCTCTCCAGCAAGGGAAACAGCGAAGGGCTTGATTTATATAACGGTGGTCGTAAACTGCGGACCCTTTGCCAAATCGTCCGCGGTTAGTTTTTTCAAAGTGTTGTTCACGGTGATAACCAGTTTGTGGACCGGTTGTCGTTATGTCGAACATGTTTCGACCGCTAACGACAACCGGTTCTTTTTTACGGAATATTATTATATGTAATAGTAAAAATTCAAAAACAAAAGAGCTGGGGTTAAGTCAGCTCTTTTGTCAAAATCAGCTAAGAAAGAACTAGCAACGGTCCATCAAAGCTTCGATTTCAGCCACAGTCTTCGGTACGTCGGTGGTCAGAATCTCGCAGCCGGTATCGGTGATTAGCACATCGTCTTCAATGCGCACGCCGATGCCGCGATATTTTTCCGGTACCCGCTTATCGTCTTTATCGAAATAAAGACCGGGTTCCACAGTGAAGACCATGCCAGGCTTGAGGATGCGTCGCTTCAACGAAGCGCGGCGATCGTTTGAACCGTCCTTTTCGTCGTAGCGTCCGACGTCATGCACGTCAATACCGAGCCAATGGCTCGTGCCGTGCATGAAAAAGTCGCGCAGCACCGGCGGCTTTTTCACCGGTTGACCGAAATGACGGAAAGGTACGACTTCCTCGCCGGGGATAATGTTTAAGCGATAAAGTCCGGCTTCCAAAACTTTGCAAGCAGCAGCATGAGCATCGATTAGTTGAGCACCGGGTTTGCAAGCGGCAATAGCCGCTAATTGAGAGTCGAGCACGAGCTGATAAATCTCACGTTGTGCTTCGCTGAATTTGCCGTTCACCGGGAAGCAACGAGTGATGTCCGAAGCGTAACCGCCACCGTTGCTGCCATATTCGCAAGCAGCATCGATCAGTACCAAATCGCCGTCGCGCAGCAAATCGTCGTTGCGGGTGTAATGCAGAATCACAGCATTGTTACCGGAAGCGACAATACTGTTGTATGAAGGTGCAAGAGCTCCGCAAGCACGAAACACAAAAGAAAGCACAGCTTCCAGATGGTTTTCGCTCAAACCTGGGCGACAGGCAAGCATTGCTTGTTTGTGTGCTTCGGCTGAGATAGCGCTGGCGTGACGAATTAAGCTTACTTCGTCACCGCTTTTGAACAAGCGCATTTCGTGCAAAATGTCGTCGGGGTTCAAAAGATCCTTTTGTGCTACTTCCCAAAGTTTGCGAAAGCGTGCGTCGATACGATGATTGTTGCGGAAGCGATAATAAACACCGTCGGCGGCATTCAGGAGCTTGCCAATCTCCTTTTCGAACTCACCAATCGGATAAGCTTTGTCGGCGAAGTAGCGTGCTTTCGCCCCTTCGATGCCTTCGCGAATGCCGGTCCAGATCTCCTTTTCGCGATCTTTCGGCTGGACGAACATAATTACTTCTTGGCGCCCTTCGAGCTTGGAGACGACCAAAATCGAATCGGGTTCGGGGAAGCCGTTCAGGTAAACAAGATCCGAACTTTGACGATAAGTAAACTCGGTGTCGTTGCTGCGGGTACGTTCCGGGTTGCTGACCAGAATGGCAATAGTATTGGGCTTAAGTTGCTCCCAAAAGCGTTGCAAACGGGTTTTATAAGCAGCGGCCGGGGTTGCCGGACCGTGACGCAGAGTAGAGCTCTGTAGTCGATCGAGCAATTGCATATACTTTTCCTTTCAGGGCTGAAAGAGGCAAGCTGGTCGCAAAAAGCGGCGCTTGGCAACGTGAACACATGTGTTCACGCTTGTGTTTAAAAGCTAAACCGTTATCGGTTTAGCTTTCACTTTGAGAAGTCAGTTACTTTAAAATCTGGGCTGGAAGCCGATTTTAGCTAGTGTTGTCAGGAACAGGAGTCAAGCATGGGCACAGCGACAAAAACCAGACAAACCAAAGCGACAGCAAAGGCGCCGGCCAAAAAGACGCCGGTCAAAAAATTACCGGCTAAAAAAATGCCTGCCAAAAAATCCGGCATCAAGAAAATTGCCGAAGCTTCAGGTGTTGTCGAATATCGTTTGGCTAACGGTCTGAAAATCCTTTTGCGCCAGAACAAAAGCGCTCCGGTTGTTTCTTTCATGATTGTTTATCGAGTGGGCAGCCGTAACGAAGCAGTCGGCTATACCGGCTCAACTCATTTTCTTGAACATATGATGTTCAAGGGCACGAAGAAGTTTAATCCAGCAAACGGCACCGGAGTGATGGAGATCCTGGCTGCTATCGGCGCTTTGCGCAACGCGACCACTTCTATGGATCGTACCAATTATTTTGAATGTGCCGGCTCTGAATATCTTGAGCTTTGCGTTCAACTGGAAGCCGATCGAATGCGCAATTTGAACTTGCGCCAAGAAGACCGCGACTCCGAAATGACCGTAGTACGCAATGAGTTTGAGCGGGGTGAAAACAGCCCAACCAGTGCTTTGTATAAAGAGCTCGTCAGCATTGCTTTTCGCGAGCATCCATATCACCATCCGACAATCGGTTGGCGTTCGGATGTTGAGTGTGTACCACTGGAGCGCATGCGTGAGTTTTATCAAACATATTACTGGCCAAACAACGCCACAGTAATTGCTGTCGGTGATTTTGAAAACGATCAAGCTCTGGCTTTAATCGATAAATATTTCGGCAAAATCCCGACTTCGCCTCATGAAATTCCCGAAGTCTATACAGTGGAACCGCCCCAAGAAGGTGAGCGTCGCTTGGAGCTTCGTCGCGGCGGCGACCTGCCCCAGTTAATGATCGGTTATCACACGCCGGAAGCAGATCACGCCGATACTTATGCTTTGTCACTTGCCAGTTCGATTCTTGGTGATGCTGGCAAACGTTCGAGCCGCTTATACACAGCTTTGATGGAAAGCGGATTGGCTACTTCATGCTTCAGTCAATCCAGCGAAAACCACGATCCTCATCTCTTCTTGTTGGGTGCAACTTTAGCTCCGGAAAAGAGCTTTGAAGAAGTGGAAACCGCTATTTATGCTGAACTGAAAAAGCTTGCCGAAGAGCCGGTTTCAGATGATGAGCTTGCGCGAGTTAAGAGCGCTAACCGTAAAGGCACTATATTAGCCAGCGCCGATCCGCAAAGTTACGCCAACATGCTTTGTGCGGCGGAAGCGGTTGCCGATTGGCATTGGCTAATTGAGTATGACGCTAAAGTCGACGCTGTGACAGCAAAAGACATTATGCGGGTTGCGCGCAAATATTTCGGCAAAACCAATCGAACTGTTGGGCATTTTATTCCGACTGAGCGCGAACAACAACCGGAGCCGATTTTTCAAAGACAAAATGTGGCTCTTAAAAAGCCGGCTTCTAAAAAGGAAGCGCCGGCGGCTAAAACTTCTCTTGCTTCATTGAAGCTGCCGACCCCGGGCAGCAAAGCTTCAAATTTTGCCGGGCGTGTATTGCGCGAAGTGTTGCCTAACGGCTTGACTCTTTTAGCGATGAACAATCCCGGTACCGGTTCTGTTGCCATTAGCGGAGCGATTGCCGCCGGTGACGGTTTGGCTGATTATGATCTTTCTTTGTTGCCGACAGCTACGAGCACCATGCTTACTCGTGGCTCGGCTCAGTATGATAAACATCAGCTAGCGCAAATTTTTGAAGAGATGGGTATCCGCTTCGGTTTTGCCGCTGACCGATTTAAAGTTGGTTTCAGCAGCTTAGTCGTAAAAGAGGATTTCTCGCGCTTTGTCGATGTTCTATCGGATCTGATCCGTCATCCGGTTTTTCCCGAGCAAGAGCTTTCGCAAGTTTGTCGTGAAATGCGTGCCGGTCTAACACGGAGTATGAACGACACTGGCAGGCGTGCTGCCGTAGCGCTAAGCCAGGAGCTTTTCGGCAAGGAGCATCCTTTTTACGATAAATCTCCCGACGAGCGGATCGCTGAATTGGATCATCTTACAGTCGGGCAGTTGCAAGGCTTTCATGCCATACACTACAACCCTAAATCCACTGTGATTGCGGTTGTGGGTGATATGCAGCCGGAAGAGATTTTAGCGACTTTCACTCGTTGTCTGTCCGACTGGAGCGGCTTGGAACGCAAAAACATTGTTGTGCCGATTGTTTCTTTACCTGAAACAGCCAGACAGGTAGAGGTCTTCTTGCCGGATAAAGCCAGTGTCGATGTGATGATTGGCCATCCGACCAGTCTCTCTCGGCAATCGCCGGATTATTTTGCAGCGCAGTTGGCTAATGCCGCTTTGGGCAAAGATACGATTTCATCCCGCTTGGGCAAAGTTTTGCGTGTGAAGCATGGCTTGACCTACGGTATTTACAGCTATTTTGATGACACTTCATTTGGCGGCGCACCGTGGTCTGTCGACCTGACTGTTAATCCGACCAACGTTCAAGCTGCTCTTGAGCTTGTACGCAAAGTAGTTAGCGACTATGTCAAAAAAGGAATTACCGCCGAAGAGCTCACTGCCGAAGCTGGGCGCGCCGTCGGTAACTTCATGGTTTCTTTGCGCAGCTCCTCGGGTATTGCCGATACACTTAACCGACTTGAGTATCTCGGTTTAGGTGTTGAGGCTATGGACAGTTTTGCTCAAGACTTTATGTCTGTGAGTAAGAAAGACGTCAATCAAGCAATCAGCAAATACTTTCACCTGGATAACGCGGTAACCGTATTGTCCGGCAGTCTTCCGGGAGGGAAAGAATGAGCCTCGACTCTAAACTTAAAGAGCTCGGTGTCAAACAGATTGGCAAAGAAGCCATGGGTGTCTGCGAATATCGTTTGCCTAATGGTTTGAAAATCCTTTTAGCGCCGAATCATAGTGCTCCGGTTGTCACTTACATGCAGCTCTTTCGTGTAGGCAGCCGTAACGAAGGAGTAGGCAACACCGGTGCCACTCATTTTCTTGAACATATGATGTTCAAAGGAACGGCAAAGTTTGACCCGGCTAAAGGGCTGGATTCAACCGAGCTTTTCAACAGAATCGGTGCCGTGTCCAACGCTACGACCTGGTTTGATCGCACCAATTATTTCGAAGCTGTGCCTGCCGAATATCTTGAGTTTTGCATCAAAGTCGAAGCTGATCGTATGCGCAATTTACAGCTGCGTCAAAGCGATCGTGACGCCGAAATGTCGGTTGTGCGTAATGAGCTTGAGCGTGGTGAAAACAGTCCGGATGAAGCTCTGGACAAAGAGATGTATGCTATCGCTTTTCGCGAACATCCCTATCATCATCCGACTATCGGTTGGCGTTCCGATGTGGAAAACGTGCCAATGGAGCGCTTGAAAGAGTTTTACGATACTTTTTATTGGCCCGATAACTGTACCGTAATCATTACCGGTGATTTCGAGCCTCAAGCCACACTGCGCTTGTTGCACAAATATTACGCTAAAATTCGCAGCGCGCCAAAACCGTTGCTCGATATCTATACGGTGGAACCGGCTCAGGAAGGGGAACGACGTTATCAAATCAGTCGTAGCGGAGATTTGCCGCGCATCTGGATCGGCTATCACACTCCGGCTTCCACTCATGCTGACCATTACGCTCTTAACGTGATCTCCCATGTTTTAGGCGGCAGCCACGACCGTTCCAGCCGTTTGTATCAAGTTCTGGTTGATAGCGGTTTAGCAATGGAAGCTTTTTGTCGCCATGACGAACTGCGTGATCCGGCGCTACTTATTCTTGGTGCTGTGCTTAACCCTGGTGTTAAGCTTGCTGATGTTGAAGCGGTGCTTCTAGCTGAGTTGGACAAGCTTGTTCACGAAGCTGTTTCATTAGCTGAGTTGGCGCCGATTAAGAGCGCTAATCGTAAAGGCAGTATTCTTGCTCGTGCCGATCAACTTGAACTTGCTTTTGCTTTAGGTGAATCAGAAGCTCGGGCCGATTGGCGCTGGTTAGTCGATTTTGATGCTAACTTCGAAGCTGTAACACCGCAAGATATCATGCGGGTTGCCGCTAAATATTTTGTTTCGGATAATCGCACTGTCGGGCAGTTTATCCCGGAGCGGCACAGCGAGCCGGATGTGCTTGAAGAAGAAGTCGATGAAATCGGCGATTTTGCCGAAGAGCCGGCGCCAAGTAAAAACGGTAAAGCGCCTAAAACAAAAAAACTTACAGCCGACGAGCTGGACAAAATCTTTGCTCTGAAGAAAGGGAGCAAAATTGAGAAAGCGTGCTTTGCTCCTAAAATTAAGCGGCAGGTTTTAGACAACGGCTTAACTGTGCTCTATATGCCGAATCGCGGTACCGGTTCGGTGGCTGTTGCTGGCTATGTACCGGGAGGCAATTATTATGAGCATAAGAACAAGCATGGACTTGCCGATGCTGTTTGCGAAATGCTTTGTCGTGGTTCGGAAGGCTTGACCAAGCAAGAGCTTTCGCAAATCTTCAAAGAGATGGGTGTGCTTGAAGGCTTGAACTTCCGTGCCGACGCTTATGCGGTTAACTTCGGTTCCACGGTGGTCAGCGAAGATCTGGCTCTTTATCTGAAAACTGTTTCGCGTGTTCTTTTGCAACCGCTTTTTGCTGAAGATGAGCTTGCTAAACTGAAGTTGGAGTGGTCGGCGCGTTTGACCGAACAACAAAACAACACCGGTCCGATGGCCGAAAATTATCTCTATCGAGCTCTTTATCCGGCTGAACATCTGTTTCACCAGATTGATTTTGACAGCCAGCATTTGCAGTTGCAGTCGTATTCTCAAGCTGATTTGCGTGCCCTGCACAAAAATTGCTACAACCCGCATCAAGCAATCATCACCATTGTCGGGGATGTTGATTACGAGCAAGCTTTAAGGCTGGTTGAAGAAAGCTTCGGCAACTGGCAAGGTGAAAAGTGCGCTGAGATTCAGATACCGGTGGTGAAACTGCCTGAGAAAGCCACTCGTATCGAAGTGCCGATGCCAGACAAGTTGAGCATGGATATTTTAATCGGTCATCCTTTGCCGATTAAACGTACCGATCCGGACTTTTATGCTCTCAATCTGGCAAATCTGGCTCTTGGTGGCGACACGATTATTGCCAGATTAGGCAAAATTATTCGTGAGCAGCACGGCCTAACTTATGGCGTTTATTCAGGCTTGGGAGACAACACACACGGTATGGCTCCTTGGTTGATCAGTCTTTCGGTCAATCCGGCTAACGCTAAAAAAGCCTTGCAACTGGTCGGCGATATTCTTGAAGATTATTGCAAAAAAGGGATTAGCGCCGATGAGCTTAAGCGCGAAGCTGGCGGTTCGGCCGGACTCTTTACTGTCGGTTTGCGTTCTTCAATCAGTATCGCCCGCATTCTAACCCGCTTTGAAGCTTTAGGTTTGGGTGCGGAAGCGGTTGATACTCACGTCAGTAAAATAATGGCTGTGCGAAAATCCGATGTCGACACAGCCATTCGTAAATATTTGCATCCGGACAAAATGGTGACGGTTATGGCCGGGACTTTTTAGCTTCTAAATGCGCAAGGGCAGCCTGAAGCTGTTTGTCATCTTTCGGGTTTGAAACCATGAGCGAGTTGTAATTGCTCTCCACTTTGATGTCCGGTTCAATGCCGTTGGCTACTTTAACGGCGCCATCACCCAGCCACGCACCTTTCGGTGTGTAACCGCGGAAATTGGTGACACGCACCCGCGCTCCGTTGCCGATCGGCACAAAAGTTTGCCCGATCCCTTTGCCGAAGCTTTTGCTGCCAACCACAGTGCAGCGCCCGTTGTCTTGCAGCGCTGAAACCAAGGTCTCCCCGGCGCTTGCTGTATTGCCGTCCATCAGCACAACAAGCGGGCGCTGCCCGCTGGCGTTCTGGTGCCGAGGTACAGGTATGGGCAAACCATTAGCATCGACAATCAAAAAGTTTTTAGTCAAACGAAAATCGGTGGTGATATAACCGGAAGCCGGAGCGCGGACCTTCTCGGTTGCCAGCAAACCTTCATCCAAAAACAAGCTGGCGGTTAAAAGGGAGGAGTGCAAAAATCCGCCCAAATTACCCCGCATGTCGAGGATCAAAGAGTCGCAGCCAGCAAGAGCTTCCATCGCTTTGGCTGCTTGTTTGTCCGTGTCGAGTTGAACGAAACTTTCAATGCGCAAATAACCGACGTTCCCCGGCAAAATTGCAGTCGTAACAACCGGAATGCTCACTTCGGCTCGTGTCAAAGAAGCGGTTGTTTGTTGACCGTTGCGCATGATCTGCAAGGTGAGGCTGGTGCCAACCTCACCTTCAAGTGTGTCGTTCAACTCTTTCGGGCTTAGTTGAGCGATTGCATTGCCGTTCAAGCCGACGATTTTATCGCCGCTCTGCAAGCCGTTGCGCTCGGCTGGGCTGCCTCGCAAAACTCCGCTAATCACCAAAGTATCGACATCTTGCTGAACAATTTCCACACCGATGCCAACCAGCTTTCCTTTTGCCCGTTCATAACTGGCCTGGGTTTGCCCCGGGTCCAGTATGCCGGTGTAAGGATCTTCCAAGCTGGCTGTCATCTGACGGGCATAGTGCAAAGCATCGGCGTCGGTTTTGATCTCAGCGTCGAACTTGTGTTCCCAGAGATCCCAGTCTTTAAGCCGATCTTGGTCGTAAATGTTGTCGCGCACCGCTTGCCAGGCGTTGTGGTACAGCTCTTGCGGTGACGCTTTCACTTCAACCAGAAAATAGTTCGCGGCTTGCATGATCAAACAAAGCAAGCCGAGCAAAAATGAACCAAGCAAAAGGGCGCTCAATTGAGCGCCGCGCCAAAACAAATGCGGACGCTTAGCGCCGTCCGGTAAGCGGGGAGCGAACATAAATGCCTCACGTTGTGAATCTAGATTTTGCTTTTGAGGTGTTTGACAGCTTCTTCAAGCTGGTTGTCTTCTGCGGAAGTCGGTTCGAATCGCTGCTTATTCGGTTTCACTTCGATGTCCGGCTGCATGCCTTTGCGTGTGGCTCCAGCGTCGCCGAGCCAGCTGCCGTTAGGAGTGAAGTAGCGCAATGAAGTTACTTGCAACCTGGTGCCGTTAGGCATATAAACTTTGTGCTGACCGATACCCTTGCCGTAAGTGTGCTCGCCGACAAGAACAGCGACGTTGTTGTCGCGCAAAGCACCGGAGGTCATTTCGGAGGCCGAAGCGGACATGTTGTTCACAAGCACTACAAGCGGTCGTCCGGCAAGCAAGTAAGGAAACTCACGTTTGTTGCTCCTGCTTTTCACTTGTCCCGGCTTATCCGTGCGGCTAACTTCCTCAATTACGTCGGTAGCCGTAACGCGGGTGATAGTCGTTTCGTATTGCGGCTTAGCCGGGTTACCGGCAATCCGCATTTTGACCGTAACGATTACGCCGTCTTTAACGAACATGGAGGAGATGTGCAAAGCGTTTTCAATCAAGCCGCCGCCGTTGTTGCGCAGATCAAGCACGATTGCTTTTGCTTTGTTCAGGCTCTCCAGAGCTTTCTTCATGTCGTCGTCGTTATCGAAACGACCGAAAGTGTCAAGCCGGATATAGCCGATTTCGTTGTCGAGCATTTTGGCTGAGACAGCCGATTCTTGCTTAACCTGACCGCGGACAATGCTTACGGGAGCCAGAGTTTGACCGTCGCGTACAATCTCGAGCACTACGGCAGTACCTTCCTTGCCGGTAATCATGCCAATCAGCCCTTCGATGGAGGCGTCTTTGCAGCTTTTGCCGTCAATGCTTTTTAAAGCGTCGCCATCTTTCAAGCCGGCTTTTTCAGCAGGCGATCCAGCCATAACGTGCTTGATTACCGGGTTACCGTCGGCATCGGTTCTCGCTGCCATTTGTCCGGCGGCATTGCGCACCGGCTCACCGGCAGCATCAAAGTCGATGTCCAGTGCAACGCCGATACCGATGAACTTGCCGTCCATGGAGCGGAGCTCCTGAACGTAAGCCTCAGCCGGCACCATGTGAGTGTAGTCGTCGTTGAGCAAAGCTTTGAGCATCTCGTTGGCGCGCTGAATCGCTTCAGCGTCGTCTTTCATCTGCCCGTCGAACTTGTGCTTCCAGGCAGCCCAATCTTTGCTGTGCATCGGGTCGTAAACGTTCTCTTGCGCTTTCTGCCAAGCCAAGTGATAAAGGCGGTCCGGACTGACGTAAAAATATTGACGAGCGATGAAAAGAGCGGCAAGGGCAACACCGATAAAAGCAACCGGCATAAACCAGCTGCGGCCGCCTTCCGGGCGGCGATTGAAGAACATGGGAAGCCTTTCTTCTCACAGTCTTAAGCGTGAGTGAAAGAAGGTGCAGAAACAGGCATAACAATCTGACCGCTATCACAAGAGTGATGCGGACGCGGATTTAGCGAACCGAGAGGTTTCAGAGTTGTATAAGCCGTGCCTATTGCGAAAGAAAAAAAAGAAGCTGTATGCAAACTAGTTAAAAAACAGACCAGATAGCTAATTCAGGTTTTTTAAGATGGTCTAAATAGAGCCAAAAATGAGCGCCGCTTAGCCTTTATAGTTAGCGCGGCTACCGATTCTTGAATACTGATGTGTAAGTGGTGTAATTCCCATATGATCTAAGAGAGTACTTATCTACAAGCGACACGTTTGTTGATCCCCTGGTGGTCATGGCGCCTAGGGTGTTTCATGTCTCCTGTGTTACGTCCCTGTAGTTAATACGCCTGTAAATCTAAACCCAATTCGTACTTTAGCTAGCAATCCGGCATCTTGGCGATGCTCTGGTGAGTGCTGGCTAACATTTCAGGGAGGATGCCTATGTGCATCTCGATCGGTCCGACCAGCTTTTCGAAAACCATTCATGGCGCTTTTGAAGTTCGTCTTGGTGGCCAGGACCGTCACGCGGTTTTTTACCAGAACACCGTCGGTGCTCCCCCGCAACGACAAGCGCGCAGGATCGAGCCCCCGGCTAAATTTACCGAGCAAGGTCCGCGGCGGCGACCGGCTTGGGCTCAACAAGGCACGCCCAGCAACTGGGCCGGTCCGGCTTCGTCGAACGACCCGCGCGGCAATGCTTTGGTCATTCCTTTGCTCGGCGAGCGCGAAAGCATCCAGCTTATTGATCTGCGCAACAACCGCAGTTGTTTGAAAAACATTGCTGAAGCGGTCAAGCCACGATCGCGCGGCGACCTCAAGTCGTTTTCTTTCAGCATGAACGTCTCCAAAGGCGTCGAGGTGATCGAATACGACGTTTACACCGTGCTTTTGGCTGACCATCCCACTTTCATTCCCGAAGCCGTTGCTCAGCTCCCGGCAAATAAGCGCCCGCCTTTGAACGCGGCGCTCTTCGAAGCTTTGGGACGCTACTACGACTCGCCGATTGCTGTTTGCTGCTTCGATCCGGAGAAAGCCGGCGAAGCGGCTCCGGTCGGCTTCCATTACGTGCCTTTCGATCCGGAGCATCTTTTCCTTTACACCCTGGACGGTCACGACGGCGAGCTGCCCAACCTCAACGCTCCGGTCAAGCTCGATCACACCCTCTTTGTCGGCAGCTGCAATCGAGTCCAGCGGAGCGGTGCCTATGTGAGCGTCGGTTATGACGAATCGCGTAGCGGCGCCATGGGGTCTTTGTTGCTCGACTCGGTGATGGGTACCGAAGTGAACCGAGAATATCTCAACGGCGACGTGGTCTTCGACTTGAAGGAAGTTCGGCAGGGCATCTTCCGCGGGCGGCGCGTGTTGCCTCCGGGCGCTCCGGCTGATCCGAGCCGTAAGCAAGAAGTGATCGAGCTGCGTTAAGCAACGAAGCTGTTTGTTGCTCTGTATTTGTCTGAATTCGATTTTGTTTTTCATCCTAAATCAGCTCTGAGGAGAACTTCATGTTCGCTCAATTTCTGTCCAAGCTTGTGGTGGCGCTTGTCGTTTTGGCTTTTGCCGCGTTGGTGAATTTGACTCGCGACGCGCAGCACGCCCTGTCCGTCACCAACTACGCCATGCTGACCATCGGCGTTCTGATCGGTCCGGCTTTGGTCAAGTTTAAGACTCTGCCGACCTTGCGCAACAAGCTCAGCTACGGCGCGCTTTTGCTTACGGTGGCGTTCGTTTGCACACTGTTGGCCGGCTTCCTCGATAGCTCGGTCGGCATCAACAAGATGGTTGTCCTCGGCTTGCCGACGGCTGTAACCGGTGCTCTCGTCTTCCTCACCGGCAGCTTGGGCGGTACCTGGCTGATTCACGGACCCCGTCGAGTGGTGACGCGCACCGAAACGACCACGGTCGAGTAAAGCTTGCGCTAAATGCTGTTGGTTTCTTTAGCAGATTGATTTGAGTGCCGGGCGGGAACGGTTCTCGCCCGGCACATTTTGGAGTCCGCGATTTTCATCGGAGGATCTTGTTATGACCACTTTCTTGTTCATGGTTTGGGCGGCGCTTGTCGGCGGTTTGCTGTCGTACATCTGGGGTGAAACGATCAAGGGTTTGCGCTATAAGGGCAATACGACGGACGGCACCAATACGTCGAACTTTCTCTTTTGGGGCGGTTTGGCTTGCGCGGTCGTTGGTACCGGCATCATTCACTACAATTGGCAATACGGCTGGGTTACGCCTTTTGCCATTATCGGCGCTCTCGTTGCCGGCTATGAGCTGGTGCTTACTTTCACCCCGGCTTTTGCCTCTTATGGGCTGAACTTTCTCGAGCGGATTGTAACCGCTCTGGTTGCTGGTGCCGATGCGGTGAAGAGTTCCTGGCAACAAACCGGCCGCCAAAACCAGCAGGCTTAAGCGGCGTTTGTTCATTTGTTTCTGACTTTGGAGCCCGCGCAACGTGTGCGGGCTCTAGTTGTTTTCATCAAGTTTGAGGAACCTCAATCATGAACGCTTTGGCTTCCCGCATTGCTCAATTCATTCGCACGGTTGTTTTTGTTTGCGCTTTGATCGTCTGCTACGGAGTTCTGATCGCTCTGGCTGTTGCTGCCGGCGGCGGCGCTCTGCTCGCCATTCAGGAAGGCGAATCGGCGGGCGTGCTTCTGACCGCTTTCGGCTTGCTTTCGGTGATGCCGATGATCTGCGCGCAAAACAAGAAGCAGCTCCTCTTCCGTGCCGTCGTCCCCGGCGCTTTGTTCTGGTGCTTGCCGGTCTGTGCCGTTGAGTACCTTTGGCACGGCAACAACATCTCCGGTTCGATCTTCGCTTTCATTCACGGTGCATTCAGCTTCCTTATCTAATTGCGGCCGGCGTGTTGCCATAACCGAAAATCAGCATAAGGAGCTGACCGTGAAAAGCAAAACCGATACGCTCATGCGTGTGGTGAACGGAAAATTGCAAATCGGTCTTGGACCGTGCCGCTGCTGTTTAGGCAGCGGCACGGTCGCTAAAAAGACCAAGTCCAGATGTGATCGATGTTTGGGTCGCGGCGAGATTCTCTGCAACGGTCCGCGCAGCATGTCGGCGTTTATGCGCCAATGTCGCAAATGCGGGGGTAGCGGAGATGTTGAAACCACTCACCATGATAAGCAGGTGAAATGCCGGCGTTGTCTTGGTGTTAATTCGCAACGTCGCGATCTCGGCAGTCGCCAGAGCACGGTGCCGGAGTGCATTGTTTCACGTTTGCGGCATCGAGTTTATCGCGTGCAGCGTGAACTTAAGCCTTGGGAAGAGGAAGCGCTCAAAGGTTTTTCGACGACTTTCGACGCCGGACATAGCCGTTCTTATTCGTCAACCAAGCTTTTGCGGCGACATCGTGTAAGCTATGCTTCGGCCGGGCACATCAGCCAGGAAGACGGCACTTTGTGCCGGCACATCGGCATTTTTGTGCTCCTGAACAAAGTGATTGTCGGACCGGTTTTCGATCCGGCAAAACTGCCTGATTTCAAAAAAGCGCGTTAAACGCTTTGGCGGTGTGTTGCGCTTGCTGTTTTTTTACCACAACAAAGAAACGGTGCCTATTCGTTTAGGAGATAATCATGGGCTACATCTTCCTCGCTTTTTTCTGGGTGTTTGGAGCGGTTCTCAAGCAATTTGCTGTTCCGGGCTTGATTGCTATTGCCGTTATCGCCGGCATTGCTGCTTTGTCCGGCGGTAGCGCGCTTACGGCTGCTTTGTGGTCTGTCGGCGCTTGCTTGGTTTTGGCTTTGATTGTCACGATCTCCGAGCTCAACCATTTCGGGCGCTAAGACTCCTTCGTGATGCTTTGAGCAAGCGTTAGGATAGCTCTCCGGTTAGTGCAGAGTTGCTTTGCACAGCCGGAGAGCTAACTTTTTTGTTTGTTATATACCATAAGAAATAGTATTAGCTGGAAAAAAACAGATTAGCAAATCACTCTCAGTTGATTTTCAGAAAGGCTGGCTAAGCTCTTCTGAAAATTACTTTGCGTGGTGGCAAATATGCATAACATTCTTCAACGTCCTTATGCTGAAAGTCTGATTCAGAGCTATATAGAGCTTGGTTATACCGCTTTGGAAAACGGGCATTTCCGTATTGCTTATAAAATGTTTCGCGCGGCGTTCAATGAGCCGAGTAATAAGGCGCAAAAACAAAAGCATCAGGTGCGGCTGTTGTTGCTTCAAGCACAAGCTCATGTTGGTTTGAAGCAGTTTTATAAAGCCAAGCTGGTTTATATACGCGCTTTGTCTTATCACCGAAAAGCTGTTTCTAAGCCGGATATGGCAGCAACCAATATTCTGTTTGAGTTAGCAAAAATAACTGCTCGGCAAGGTATCTTTCGTCAAGCTTGGCAGTTTATTCTGCAAGCTAAAGAGACCTATGTGCAAGCTGAGGACAAACATCAAACCGATTTTGTTGCCGCTCTGCAAGAGCTTGATGAAATCTTTGCTTCGCGTGGCAGAATCGGCGAATGCAGCAAAATAAGAGAGCTGGTTCAAACCAATCTTTAGCAGCCTCGCTAACCGGTAGGTTAGCGTTACATGAGTACCGATTAGGGATCTTACGAAAAGCTTTTAACTTACTGATCTCCTTCTCTCTTCTTCCTAGGGGGCGCTAGGGCTAGGGTGGGTCATATCACTTCTGTCTTATAGAAAAGGGAACTTCTATCGCGCAAATAACAAACCCATTCGACTGATGCATCTGTTTGCTTTTGTTTTTCAAGAGTTCGAGGAATCACATTCCTACGAGGTGATTTATGCCCGTGTCTGTGAAACAAGTTGATTTTGTCAGAGCTTTGCTCGGCTCGGATGTTGCCATCTATTCCAAATGGTGCACTGGTGAAGTGGAGCTGAATCTGGACAGCCTTTTTACTTGCTCGGAAGGCTTCCGTTTGATCGTCCAGGCGCAAAGTTTCAGCTCGTGTCATCCGTCTGGTGCGCTGGCAATGATGAATCAGGCTCGCGAAATGGGACGAACTGCCGGAGACAAGCTTCTGGAAGTCGTTGCTCTTTCCGAGATGGCTTGCTGTCATGTTAGCGTTGGGAAAGCCCTTGAATATCTCGGCGAAGCGCGAGAGATTCTGCTTGCCGACATCGAAGCCGCCGGCTTAGCGCTTGTTGACCAATACGAACCTGATATTCAGATCGAGATTCCTGAGCCGGACAGTTTTGTTGCTGCGCGCTTCAAAGGTGCCGTTCGCGTTTGCAAAGAAATGCTTGAAGCCGCCGATTTGGCGCGAATTGCTGCTCGGCGCGCCGATTCGGATGCAATTTTGCAGCCGCGCCAACAACTTTTGGAATTGATTGAGAGCAATTTCGAACAGTTTGAGCTGTTGAAAGTGAGCGATTTCTTTCGCGGGCGGCGCGGCTCGATCGAGCACATGATCAAGCACAAAGACTGGGCCGGTGCCGAGCAGATTGCGCGTATGACCTTTGAACATGCCGAACAAGTCTTCGGTATCAATCACTGGTGGTACGCCGTTTTTGCTACCCTGTACGGTCACGTTTTGGTGAAGACCGGCAGAATCGATACGGCGACGTATGTGTTGCCCTACGCTCGGGAGGTCTTTCTGGAGTGGGTCGTCGACCCGGCATCCAGTCCTTTCCGGGAGTATTGGCTGATGTTTGAATCGTCGTACAAGGAGATGGACGACGTCTTTTCTCCGGGACCTCCCGAGGATCTTGAATAACTGCCGGTGCGTCTTGGCGATGCACACGGCTTTGCTGAAAGGCAAATCTATGAACGTGTTCGTCGTCGTAGACGCCCAAGACCAATATCTGCACGAAGCGGATGGCGCATATATCGACCGGGTAGCAGCTGCTGTGGCTGCTGCCCGTGGAGACAACGACTTAATTTTACTTCTCGAATATCAGGGCAGAGGTCAAACTCACCGACGTATTCTTGAAGTGCTCAACGGTTACGCGAACTTTTGCCGGTTGACTAAATACGGCTGGTGCGGTGCATTACAAGTTGCAATTGAGCTTAGCGCAAGAAAAATCAAGCCGACAAACTTTCGCGTCGGCGGGCTCTACAGCGAACAGTGCGTGCTTTCGACTGTGGATGGCTTGTTCTTTCGCTTTCCCTCAGTTTCGATTGCCGTGCAGTCGAATATTTGTTTGCCTTTACGTGAAATGAACTGGCAGCGCTTTGCTGCCAGATATCCCGGTGTAACCGTTGTTTGAGTCTGAAATTTTGTTTCATCAACCTCGTGCTGAGAAAGGCACTGCCATGTCAATGTTCAACAAAATGTTTGCTTTCTTGTTGGTTTGCAGCCTGGCTCTGTCATCCTACGCTCAAGAAGGGACGCCGATCGCGCCGCCGGCTGCCGACGAGATCAACATCGTCAATCCGCGCTTTGATGTGCCGGTTCAACGGCGACCTTTGCCTCCGGTGCCGGCGGCTCCCGCGATCAAGGAGACAATGGCGCCGCGACCCCTCGATCTCAAAGAGATCAAAATTCCGGCGAACGTAAAGTTCAATCCCGACCATCCGCTCTTGCGCACCGAGTTACCGAAGGTTCTTCCGCGTCCTTCATCGCTTCCGGCTGATTTGAATACTCTCTTGCCGCCGGGCAAGAAAATTGAGCTTAATCCAAACAGTCCGTGGCTCCAGAACAACACTCGACTGTTTTACGGTGCTGGCGAGGACAAATCGACAAACTTGGATCCGAGCACTTTGCCGGTGCCGCCGAACATACTTGAGATGATGTATATGGAGGCGTGGGTGGCGATTACCGGTAAGTATTACGACCCGGAAAAGCTTGCCAATGTTGATTTGGGTCGTCAACTCGAGGCTGTCCGTGGCAATCTGAAAACGCGTCAAGATCTCGATGCTGCCATCAACAAGCTTGTAGGTAGCGTCAAGGATCGCTGGACGCAATACACCAGCTTGTCGGAGCTGAAGGCCATTGTTGAAGCCGGTGAAAATGCCGAAGGACGCTTAGGCATGCACGTTACAGTCGACAGTCGTGGTCTGCGCCGTCTCGATTGCTTGCATCACAGCAGTGAAGCTTATAAAAGCAATCTGTTGCGCCGTGGCGACATCATCGTTTCGGTCGGCGGCAAGCCGCTCTCAAGCATGAATGCCGGCGAAATTGAGTCCGTACTTTTGGGCGAGGTCGGCAAAAAGGTTGAAGTGGTTTATATCCACGACAACCGCAGCGAAAAGATTGACCTGACTTACGAGGCTGATCTTCCTGAAGTAGCGGAAACAAAAGTTCTCCCCGGTAAGATTGCTTATTTGCAGTTTCTTCATTTTGGTTCGGAGCAGGAAGCGATCAACACCGTTCTTACCTGGGGAAAGTTTTTCCAAGAGCATAGCGATATCCGCGGTATCGTTCTTGATTTGCGTTGCAATCAAGGCGGTCGCGTGGAAACAGCAAAACTCTTGAGCACGGTCTTCTTGGCGAAAGGCAGCACGATTGTCGTTATGAGCCATCGCAACGGCTCAATCTTGGAGGAAACTAAGTCGAAAGCCAGCCCTTTGGCGGCGATCTTCAACAAGGAGAATAAAACAAAAGCAGTGGCTGGGATTGATCGTAAGTTTCAAACTTTGCCGATGGTCGTGCTCACCGATAGCTTCACCGCCAGCTCCGCCGAGCTGCTTTGCGGCGCTCTTAAGGACAACGGACGGGCAGATCTGGTTGGTGAGACCACTTATGGCAAAGGGGTCGCTTACGAGGAGGTACCTCTGCTCGGTGCCGGCATCCTGCAGGTTACGGTCGGCGAATTCAGCACTCCGGATGGTTTCAAGCTGAACGGCAAAGGGCTGAAGCCGCATCACGAAGCGCGGCAATCCCGCGGCACCAAAGAGGACGAGCAGCTCGCTGCCGGTCTCAAGGTGCTGGAAGAGAAGATTTCGCAGCCTGAAAAGCGTTAATTCAGTTCGATTGAATACTTTCTAATCCGAGGAATCATTCACATGAAGTATCTTCCTGATCTGATCTTGGTTTGCGTCGCTCTTGCCTGCGTCGTTTACCTGGTTCGCGGTTATTTGTATCGCCGACGCTTCAACCAGGCGTTTCACAGCGAGGCTGTGAAATATGCCGTGAAGTTCTGGTCGGTGCGTCTGAATGACCAATGGGACATCAACTTGAGCCGGCGCGTGTTCGCCGAGAATATCCACTTCGGATTGGTGCAGGCTTATGCCAACACCGGTTGTTTTCCGCTGATCGGTGTTTTCTTCTATGGGCCGCATCAGTACGGCGTCGATGATTTGCTTTGGTCGGCTATGCATGGAGCGAAAATCGTCAGCGGCATGAATCGGGACATCGACCATATGAAGCTGAGCTCAAGTGGGCGGATGGAAATCTCGCTGACACGAGTTCAATTCCTCCACAATGATGGTCCCGGCAGTTTCGACCTTTGGCGTGCTGACGGCCAGTGTCCGACGGTGCCGGCTGATGCTGGCTATGCTCCTGTTGCTTGCTGAGTTTGATCGAGCTAACCAACTTCCTCTCCGTACTTTCATTGTGAGAAAAAAGCATGAGCCCCGGGTATCTGATTCTGATCGTTTATGCCTGCATGGTGCTTTTCACGGCTGTTTGTGAAATTCGCCAGCGGATGCTTAAAGCCCGCTGTAAGCGTGCTTTCGCCAGCGGCGCCGTCGAGTTTGCTGCCAAGTTTTGGAATGCGCATTTGCGCAATCATTTTGGAATCAAAGATTTCGATTCGAAGCGCGAACGCTTTGTCTTCTCGATTCGAAGTCAATTGGCGGCGGCTTATGCCCGAACCGGTGAGTTTCCCGACATCGGCGTGTTTTACTACGATCGACGCTGCTACGGAGTTGACAACCTGATTTGGAGTGCGATGTACAGCGCCGGTATCGTTCAGGGCTTCAATCGTGATATCGATCATTGCAATCTGTCGCGCACCGGGATGATGATGATTACGCTCGAGAGCGTTCATCTTTCCACCGGTGCCGGAGAGACCGGCGATAGGATCTGGAGCTCCGAAGAGGGAGCCTTGAACGGCGTGGTTGTCAGTGCCGCCTAGCTTGCGGCGTTGATCGCGCGGGCGTCTTTCTGAACAAAAAAGAGCGGACTGGAGTTGTATTCCAGCCGCTCTTTTTTGTTTTAGTGTTTTACTATATGTACGACTAGATAAAGAACAAAAAATGTTTTTGAGATGATGCCGCAGCTGGTGGCCCGGTTTTTCTTTGAACCGGACCACCAACCACAGCGATCGAGCTACCTCGCGATCAGCTCACGACTTAGCCGAAGATTTGCGGCAAGGCATCAACGATGCGTTGAGCCAAATCAATTCCCGTGATCCAGTAAGCGATGGAAAAGATCGGAAAAGGCGCTTGAATGAAAAAGCAGATGATTCCCAAAAGAACGCTGGCCGAGAAGGCGAGGATGATCCCGTGAATCCAGGCAGCCAGTGCCACAAGCCAGCAGACGAATCCAAAGAGTCCGCCGGCGAAGATGATTTTGCCCATTTTTGTGTCCGTGTGAGGAGGTTAAAGTTAGCTGCCGACTACCCCAGCCGGCAGCTGTAAATCAGATTGCAGTTTAGGCTTTAGCTGGCACTGCCGGGGTTTCCAGCGCCGGTTCGGCAGCGGTTGTGGTTTCGCCCTCGGCAACCGGCAGTACGCTGGCTTCCGGTGCAGCCTGAGTAGCCGTTTGAGGCTTCAAGCTGGTTTGAACGGCATTGGCCAACAAGAGCTGAACCAAACCGTTTTCGCTGCCACCCTGCCCGCTGACGACAACGTCCGGCGTGATCTTGATCTTGCCGGTGGCGATCAACTTGAAGAGCTCAACCGCGGTGACCCCTTGCGCAGTGAGCGCTGCCACCTGCCCTTCGTAGGCCTTGGCTTGCGCTTCACCGCGAGCGGTGATCACGGCAGCTTCAGCCTTACCGGTCTTTTCAATCCGATCCGCTTCAGCCGTTGCCGCCAAGGTAACGGCTGAAGCCGCACCTTGAGCCCGCTTTTCGGCTTGCTTCGCTTCGTGCTCGGCGACGTCGATGCCGACCTTAGCCGCCATCAATTTGCCTTGCTGATCGGCGCGCGCGCGTGTGCTTTCAAATTCGATGCGACGTTGCTCAGCCTTCTCCTGAGCGTCGAACATCGATTCCTTCTGTTGAGCCAGATTCTTTTCTTGAGTCGTGTGCATCAACTCTTCGGGCAGCACGATGTTGCAGATCATCACTGAGACGACCTCAACTTTATACTGCCGCAGATCCTGGCGAACGGCTTCTTGAGCTTGTTCTTGCTCTTCGGCTCGTTTTTGCTGGTAGTTAATCGCTGGCGACTTCGACACTTGCGCGCGGAAGATACCGTCGATTTGCGGGTGGATGACGTTGCGTTCCAGTTCGGCAATCGAGCCGAGTTTTTGTAGCACGTAAGGTGCATTCTCGGGCAAGATGCGGTACTGGCAGCGCACTTCAACTTTCATGTTGAAGCCGTCGCTGGAAACCACGGAGAAAGGATCGAATGTGGAAGCAGCTTGGCGCTGCTGTTGGCCTTGACCCGAGCCTTGACCTTCGGTTTCGGACCATTCGACCGAGCGGGTCGTAGTCGGAATCGGGATCACTTTGTGAGCAAGCGGGTTGATCGGATAAGAGCCCGGCCCAAGCACCTCTTGCTGAATACCGCGATAGCCGTTGGGCACGACGTGACGCTGGCGCACGCCTTTGCTCAGGCGCGCATCTTCGGGATCCGTAGCACTACCCTCACTAGGCGGAGTTTCGTTTTGATCCGCGTCGAGCTGCGAGGGGTCCCGGCCGATGTTGGAAATCATCACGCCGACGGTGCCTTCTTTAATCACCGTCATCGGCATCAACTTGACCGTGAACAGATAGGGATTGATGTAGAACGTACCCGGACGCAACACCAGCTCTTGCGGACCGCGCTTACCGTTCCCGTCGAGGAAGGCTTGCCCGTCCTGGTAGCTGTTGTGCGTGCCGAGTTCCGGCGTTTCAGCCACAACGTCGCCGCGGACCATCGGTTCGCCGGCCAGCGCTTCAACGATACCGACGTTTTCATCGGTGACCTTGACCGCGTCGCGCACCTCAACCCGGAAGATCTTGGTATTGATGTTGTAGGTACCCGGGCGCAAGAAGTCGACTTGCGGTCCCTTCTGTCCACCGGCTTGCAAGAAAGCATCAGCCTTCTGGAAGTTATCGTGACCGGCAACCCGCTTGCCGATCAGCTGTCCGGCTTCCAATGCGGCGCCGTCGGCAGCCGTAATCACGCCGATCTTGCCTTCCGGAATCACCGTTTTGGCGATCAGTTCTACGGTAAACAAGCAAGGATGGATCTTGTGCGTACCGGGCGTAAGCAGGCGCAATTGCGTACCGCGCATACCCTGGTGCGACAAAAATCCAACCGGATCTTGGAAGCCGTTATGGTTGTCCCCTGCGGTGTCGCGGGCAAAAATGCGATCCGCCGGCAGCGGTTCACCGTCCAAGGCAGTAACTACGCCCAGGTTATCCGCGCCGATCTCCAGGTTCGCGACTTTTTTCGAGACCACCGTGAAGGGCCAGAAAAGAGGATAAAAGCCCGGCGACAGGTAGCCGGCTTGCAAGCCGATTTCTTTGTTGGCGGCCAGTACGCGCCCGGCGGGCAGCTTTCGCCCCCAATAGCGGCGCTCAAGAATAGCAATGCTGGTGGAGCCGACGTTGACAAAAAACTTCCGCCCGAAGATCAGTAAAAGCAGAAGACCGACAATGGAAGGTACGACCCACAGCAAGATAGGAAGCAGATTCGGATTCATGAGGAGTTCCTTTAGTCGCGATAAAAGAGCCGCAGCCTTATTCCAGCATACGATGCCAGGGCTGCGGCTCTATAAAACTCAGTTATTGTTATAAGTTAAACCAACTAGCTGCCAGCGACTTGGCTGTCGATGCGGCGGCGATTCCAATCATCCAAAGCAATGATGCCGGCGATTTGTGCGGAGATCGCAACCCAAGCCCAAATGCTGCCGCTGTAAGCGGCGTCAACCGGTGCGATGGCGTTAGCAATCAGCAGTGAAGCCGGAATCACGAGCCAAGTGATGAATGAGGCGAGAAAGGAACCCACAACCTGATTCCGCCACTTCGGCAGCTTCAGGAGCGAGAACAAGTAGGCGCTGCTAACGGCAACGACGATGGCGGTTAGCAAAAAGAGACCGCAGCCCTTGCTATTAAGGTCGAGCTTCACGTCTTTGAAAAGCGGTAGCGGAGCGATCAACTTGGCGAGAAGTACGTTCAAACCGAGCAGAACGGCGGTGAAAGACCACTTCTTGAGGTTCGGAGACATGCTGACTGTACTTTCTGGGTGAGTGTAATCTGACTTTTGGCTCGCCAGACTTAAACCAAAATGCATGTCGTAACGCGCGAACTGCGAACACTTCGATTAGTGGAAGCCGTTTTCAATGGCACCCATTGTGACGATTAGAGCAACAATCACACCAACAACGACCGAGCAGATCAGTGCTGTGCGCGGGCTGCCGCCGCTTGCCCAAGTGATGCCGGACACAAGTGCTGCAGCGCCGACCCAGTAAACGAAGCCGTATTTAACGACTTCCCAGAAAACAATGGCAATCAGGTAAATGAGGTACATGTTTATCCTTTCGGAATGCGTCGTGCTAAACCACGATCAATTGCTACTTTGACTACGGCGCCGGCGACAGCCGCAGCCACTTTGGTGTCAAAAACGTTGGGAATGATATGGTCGTCGTCGCGGTCGGCAGGCTTAATCACGTCAGCAAGAGCCCGTGCCGCGGCAAGCTTCATCTCTTCGGTAATCTGGCGCACGCGACAATCGAGAGCGCCACGGAAAAGACCGGGAAACACAAGGGCGTTGTTGATCTGATTCGGAAAGTTGGAGCCGCCGGTCGCGATTACTCGCGCGTATTTGGCTGCTGCTTCCGGATCGACTTCCGGCACCGGATTCGCCAAAGCGAACACAATCGGATCTCGACGCATTGGCTTTAAATCTTCGGCTTTGATTACTCCCGGTACTGAAAGACCGAGGAACATGTCGGCGTCGACAAGAGCTTCTTGCATTGTGCCTTTGAAGCCGTGCGGATTGGAGTTGGCGGCCAGCCACTGTTCTTCACTGCTTAAACCCTCGCGTCCGGCATAAACAGCGCCGCCTTTGTTGAAACCGATTAGGTTTTTAACACCGGCAGCCAGAAGCATTTTGCTGCAAGCTAAGCCGGCAGCGCCGACCCCGCTAGCTACAATTTTCAGCTTGCTCATGTGTTTGCGCACAAGCTTAACGGCGTTAATCGTCGCTGCTAAAACAGCGATTGCCGTGCCGTGTTGATCGTCGTGCAAAACCGGGATATCCAGCTCGGCTTGCAAGCGACGTTCAATTTCGTAGCATTCCGGCGAAGCGATGTCCTCCAAGTTGATGCCACCAAATGCGGGGGCAATCAGCTTGACCGTGCGAATGATCTCTTCGGGGTCTTGTGTGTCAAGACAGATTGGAAAGGCGTCGACACCACCGAACTGGCGGAAGAGTTGTGCCTTACCTTCCATCACCGGCATAGCAGCGTAAGGACCGATGTTGCCCAGCGCAAGTACGCGTGAGCCGTCGCTGACTACGGCAACAGTGTTTCGCTTAATCGTCAGATTATGCGCTTTCTCGGGATCGGCAGCAATTGCTTTGCAGACTTTCGCAACCCCGGGGGTGTAGGAGATAGCTAGGTCTGCCAAGTTAGTAATTGGACGCTTGCCTGACACTTGCAACTTGCCGCCTAGATGCGCCAATTCAACAGCATCCGAAACGTGGCGGATGTTGATGCCGTCCAGGGCGTTAACCGCTTCTTCCATGCCTGCGCGTTTGTCGTCGTCGATTTTGACGGTCAGATCGCGAGTAATTGTTTTGCCTTGCGACGTTACGACGCTGGTTGATTCCAGCTCAGCGCCTGCGTCAGCAAGAGTTGTTTTAACGCAGTTGAAAATACGTGGGCCTTTCGGCATCGTCAAACGCAAAATGAGCGAGCTCTTCATCGTCAGTCCCTTTCAAAATGCTTGAAGCAGTAATCGAGGTTGGAACAAACAATAAAAATCAGAACATCGGCTTTGACGTTCTGCGGTAAATTCAAAATGAGCGAATGCTTGCTGGTTCTTAGGTTTATGCGGGTTTAATCAGCGGGTTTAAAGTAGACAAGTGAAGATAGTCTGTTGGCTTAGCCTGTATCAAGGCGAGTGTCTATTCGCGTAAAGTGAAGTGGTAGATGAAAAGCCCGTCTGGCATGGCTTCTTGCTTTAGTTTGCACAATGATTCAATAAGTCTCAGATTGCAGTGTGCGGCTCAGGTGGCGCAGCTAGCGTCGTTATCAGCTAGTTATTTTTGTGGATCTGTCTCCAGCGCTTTGTTTTGCAGGCGCTTTCCACCTATGCCGATATCCATAGCATGTGAGCGGCTAAGTTCATTGCCATCTTTTTGGCAAAGAGCAAAAATTTTGAAGTAAGGATAATTCTCAACAGTGTTCCAGCGTACCGGGAAGTTATGCCGAGCATCAGATGATTTGCCTATAAGCTTGGGTTCAGCTAATGATTTGCCGCCATAAGGCGCGTCCACCGGCTCAGCGTAAATATAAGCTGTCTTAATCTTCTTTCCGCTAACAAAAACAGTTGTTGCTTCGGTAATGCGGTCAACAATCAACCCTGCTGTGCTGGGTTTGATTGTCAGTTTAATAGCCGGATCGATTTGTAGTTGCGCCGCGTTTTCTTGAGCGTGAATGCTTAAGTTCGAGCTTAAAAGAAGCAAAGCTACTAAGAGTGAAAGCCGGCTCAAAATAACCTCTTGCGCTAGGTGCGCTAATCCGCCGTGGACCGTTTGAATGGGAATAAGACCACTGTTTTTTATGCCCAGTTTAGGGCGAATACCCCTTAATAAGTTGCCCTTAATGCCGGAAAATGCCGGCAATGTTCTGTGAATGGTTATGACTTTTCTGACTGTGCCGGAGCAATAAAAGTTGCACTGCTAAATCCTGAAAGATAAGGTGATCTCATTCCTCTTTTTCTTTCAAAACAGAAATAAAAACACCCAGATAAGTCTCACACTCTCTCTACTGTTTCAACCCTCCGGATTTACCTACCCGGAGTTATTCCCATGCCGGCGATTCACCTTACCCAGTGAAACCCAGGTTCGCCGCTCAACGAAAGGAGGGTAAAGCCATGAAAGTTTTGGTTATCGAAGACACGTCGTTTATGGCGAAAACTTTTGCTCAGCTGCTCCAGGAGCAAGGGCATGAAGTGACCATCGTGATCGGCTTTAAGCGCTTGTCGCCTATGGTTATTGCCATCGACACGAAAAAGCAGCCGCTGCCCATTGATCTGGCTGAGTTCGACCTTGCCTTGTGTGACGGTGAGCTCTACGGTGAAATCGGTGGTCCTGCTGCGGTCGAGGTTCTGGCTCGTGCCGGCGTTGCTTGTTTCGGCACCAGCACCAATCCGGACATGAATGACAGCATGCTGACGAAAGGCGCCATTCTCGCCTTTTTGAAGACGGCGGTTGTTTGTGGTTTGCTGGACGGAACTTTCGTCGCGGCTCAGCTGAAGCAGGACGCACCGCGTTTGCTCGCAGACAAGCAAGCCGTACAAGCGCGCTTGTGCAGCGACAAGGGCTTGATGGCTCGCGGCGACGCTTTGCTTAGTCAATTCTTCCTCAGTGATGAGGAGTAATAATGACAGCAGAGCCTTGCATAAACGGATAGCGTCGAGCCCTCGGAGGGTCCCGGCGCTATTTCGTTTCTGTTATTAAACTAACTCATATAGTAAATAACAAAAAAACCTCTTGGCTAGCGCACCGGAAACAACTACAAACTCGCTTGACTACCGGGTGTCAGCCTTTCTGACAGGGATCTAAGACGCCAAAGGCTAAGCTTTCTTGTTTTTCAGCCTTTCTGATCTGTAAGATTTTTTCGTTTCTCATTCCCGTATTACTGGATCTCTAACTAACCAAGACTGACTTCAAAACCTGATCAAACCGAGTCCATAGCAGCTCTACCGCTTACACGAAAGGTAATTATGGAGCCGTCGGATTATAAGGCGCAGCTGTCTGCCTTACGTCAACTTGCCCGTGCAGGAAAAAATTTGAATGCTGAATTGAAGCTTCGCTCCTTAATCGACGAGCTAAAAGCGCAGCCTAAAATTGAGCATTCGCTCCTGGCTCAAGCTTATGAGATGCGTTGTTTTGTGCGTTTGGAACTGGCAAAACGAGCACGTGTGAAAAAAGCAGCCTGGACCGATGGTGCTTGCAACGATTATCGGCAAGCTTTGGTGCATATGGAAAAAGGCCCGATTTGCTGGGCGCTTTCCGGTAGTTTCACCAATTTAGGTTCCATGCTTTACGGCTTAGGGCGCTATGAAGAAGCGCTGGAATATCACGTTAAAGCTCTGTCCGTGGCAGGCCAACTCTCCGATCCGCATGGCGCCGGACGTTTGGCTGGCTGGAACCACTATGCTGGCACCTTGCTTAAGCTCAATCGTCTGGAAGAAGCTGAACAAGTACTGAAAGATGCCTTGACGATTGTCAGTGCTGATAACCCTCATCGTGTTTTTTTGCTGAAGACCTTATCCGAAGTCCACGAAGCGAAAGCAGCAAACTTACGCCAAGAAGCAGAGGCTTTGGGAAATGCCTCTTGCGGTATGCTTTCGCGCCCGCAAGACACAATTGCTTCCGGGCAAGAAGTGTGTGCCGAATTTAGCCGGCTTTATGCCAAGCCTGAGCTTGGCATTGTCACAGTGCAGGTTCGTCAAGATCAGTGCAAGCTTGATCTGGGCATCAACAATTGGGAGTTGGCTTATACTCTGCCGATTCAAGCGTATCGCGGTTACGAACTTGTTTTCGGCTGGCATTTGCCTGAAGGGGCAATTGTTCAACCCGCTGCTATTCTCGTTGATGGACCGGGCCCCGAGCTGCGCCGTCAAACTCCCGAATCCTAACCTCTCACAAAAAGACTGACTCATGTTTTCCCTTCTTTGCGATGCTTGTTCAGGAACAACCTTTGCAGCGTCATCCGGTCCATGCGCTCAGTGCCAAGCCAATACTAACGCCCAGTATCAGCTATGCGATACTTGTGCGATTCAGGCTGATCTCTGTCAGTGTTGTGGCTATACGCTGGAAAGCGGCTATTCACAATCAAGCATTGATGCAATTGTCGAGGCGGTTAGGGTTAAGTGTGAGGCGATTGAGGTAGCAAATGCCGCTTATGCTGCGGCAGTTGAACCGATTAAAGAAGCTGTTGCCGCATTGACCAAGGCTGATGATGAAAGCAGCAAAGCATATTTCGCCGTGGTAAAAGACGCTGATGCTGCCTTTATCGCTGCCGGCAATAAAGTCGGAGAGGCTTTGCAGCGTAAAGAAGGTGTGGAGGAAGCGCGCAAAGCAAAAGCCGAAGCGGACGCTCATGCCGAGTCAGTACGCACAGTAGCAAGAGAAGCTCTCGATAAGTGCCGGCAAGAGATTGACGCGCAATACGGTGACGAGCGCAAAATTCTTGATGCGGCTAAGCAAACTTTGCGAAACGCGAAAACAAAAGCTGAGCGTAAATGCGAGCTTTTGGTCGGTCTCATTGCTGCTCGCCATCAGCTTGAAGTTGGCTATAAGGCTGAGCTTGAGCGCATAGAGCAGTCTGAATACTAAGATTCTGTTTTCTTTCGACGACCAGGACAATTCAGTTTGAAGGAGTAACATATGGGTGAACTCCTAGTAAATCTTTGGCATGAAATCACCACGTTTGGCCAAGAAATTTGGCTGCGTGTTGCTTGGCTTTTCTTTTGGAAGCGCCGTGGTGCGCGATATATCGTTATTCTTGGTGCACCGGGGGCGGGTAAAGGCACAATCTCTACCATGCTCAGCGCGCGCATGAATCTGCCGATTCTCAGCACCGGCAATTTGTTGCGCCGCGAGATTGCCAATGGCACGGCAATCGGTAAGCAGTGCGAAGAGCTTGTGAAATCAGGACAATTTGTTCCTGATGAGATTGTGCTTCAACTCTTAAGCCAAGCGCTTGATAAACCCGAATATTTTCAAGGCGCGATTTTTGACGGCTATCCGCGCACTCTTTCTCAAGCGGAAACTTTGCGTAAGATGCTTGCCTGGTGGGGCAACAAAGTCAATCGCGTAGTTCTGCTTGATGTTGAAGAGAAAGATTTGGTTGAGCGCTTGTCCTTGCGAAGAATCTGTTCCAACAAGAGTTGCGGACAGACTTTTCATGTTAACTTCAAGCCGCCGCGTGCTGAAAATCAATGTGATGTTTGTCAATCCGAGCTTACTGTCCGTGATGATGATAAGCCGGAAGTGGTCAAAGATCGCCTGTATGTTTTTCACGAGACTTCCGGTCCTTTGCGACGATATTACGAGCGCAACCGCTTGCTCACTCGTGTTGTTGCCGACAATACTACCGGTCCGGACGATGTTTTGCGGAATGTGTTGTTTACCATCGAGCAGTTCGACTAGTTCTAGAACAAAGGCATTAGCTATGAGTGACAATTCTTTGCCGGCCTTACTTGATATGAACTTGCTGGTCGCTGAGCACGAACATGGTGTAATCGGCTCGCGAACCGTACTGCATCATTTGTTTCGCGGTTGGTTGCAGCGTCGCTTCGACGAAAGACGCTTCCGTAAGCCATATTTGGAGCCGTTGAAGCCGGCTTTTGATGGCGAAAAGGGGCTGCGCAATCTGTTGCGTGTTCTTGCTGACGACTGTTACAACGGCTATCGTTTGGCTGTCGAATACTCTGTAAGCGAACAGCTGCGTCACAAGTTTCCTGTCAAAGCTCAGTACGAGCAGGCTTTGCAGAAGAGCAAGATTGTTTATCACGCCGCTGCTCACGATAAGTTGCGCGAGCAGTTTCGGCAGTGGTCGCAAGTTGCCGATCGTTTTGATTTGCTGCGTATTTTCTTTGCAGCCGGCGGTGACAGCGAAGAGTCGATTTCGCGGCTGATTGCCAGGCTTGAGCGCTGTCCGAATCGGACTTTTCTCTGGTCGATTCTAAGCGACGGTTTGGAACAATGGCCGACTTTAACCGCGGTTTTTCAAGACAAAATTGATCGGCTTAAGCTCGACTTTGCGCAAAAATCTCTTGAGTTTTTCAAGCGACTGATGCCGATTGCTGAAATTGACGCTTTGCTCAAAAGCGGACGTTACAAGAAGACGGATCTTGAGTTGATCAAAGAGTTCGGACTGCTGCCCTCTGAGCTCTCTGTCGCTTTGTCTGAAGGTGCGCTACAGCTCGATGGCGGTCCGCAAATGAAAGATAATCCTTGGTTTGTGCCGAATATGCGTTTGTGCACATTCAAAGTGAATCCGCTCTTTCTGTAATCGCCAGAATTGAGTAATCAAAGAGGGAGCATGGCCTTGAGCCGGCTTTGCTCCCTCTTCTTTTGTTCAGCCTAATACTATAAGCGATGGTATCTTGAGAATTGGCTGATTATTTGGTTTATGTGGACATTTACCCGGCAAGCTAAAACAACTGATCAGAGTGCCAGCAAAGGGGCCTAGGTGCCGAGGAAGAAATCCCGTCATTGCAAACTTTACATTTACAATCAGATTCAGGAGGGGAGAGCGTTTTCGCTTAGATTAGAATTTCAATTTGACAGTAAATCTTCCTCGGCACCTAGGCCCCTTTGCTGGCATGTAAAGCTTGTGCTTTTGGTTGTTGTTTCCTGGGCGGCTGATAAGTCGCGCTAGTTCTAGTAATGCTTAAGGCGATGATAAATGGGGGTATATAGTTACGCGTAGTGCCCTGTATTTGCAGGTTTCTGATAAAACTGGAGATAAAATGAAAGTCTTGATCATCGACGACGAAGAAGACATACGCTCCATTGCAGCCATGAGTCTGGGCATTCTCGGTGGCATGGAAGTAGTTGAAGCTGAAAGCGGTGAGGACGGTATTGCTAAGGCTGCTGAAACTCAGCCTGATGCCATTTTGCTCGACATGATGATGCCTGTCCTTGATGGTCCCGGCACACTGGTAAAGCTGAAAGAGAATCCGCAAACCAAAGAGATTCCAGTTATATTTCTTACTGCTCGCTCAATGAATGCCGAGCTGGAAAAATTGAAATCAATGGGTGCGACCGGTTTTCTTGCTAAGCCTTTCGATCCGACAGCTTTATCATCGCAAATCAAAAGGATTATTGGCGCTGAGTAACTATGAAAATTTGGCAAGACACTTTCGAAGAACTGAAGCAGCAGTATGTCATTCGTTCAGCTGAGCGAGTGCAGCAAATAGAAGATTTGCTCAACTCTTTAGCAAAAGCACCGGGCGAAGGGGCGATTCTGCGTGAATTGATGCGTCATTTCCATTGGCTATCTGGTTCGGGCGGCATTTACGGGATGCCGCAAATTACTAAGCTCGGTACTCAAGGCGAGGAGCTTTGCGAAAATCTTTTACGCTTCAATCGTCCGGTAACGCGTTCCGAGTGGGATAAGTGTCACGCTCTGCTTGAGGCTTTAAAAATAGCTTTCAGTCATGGTGATGAACAAGATCCGCAGAAGCAGACTATGGAAAAACCGCTTCCGCGCTCACAGTTCGAAGGCTATGAAATTTTGCTTGTTGATGCCGAGCAAAGCAATTTTTTGTTTTTAGCTAAACAGCTTGAAGATCAAGGCATGAGTATTCGCAGCGTGCGTAACGCCGCCGATGCTTTGCAAAGTTGCGAAGCTAAATTGCCGCGAGCAATTATCATTGCTTTGCCTTTGCCCGATGCCTCTGGCTATGAGCTTGTCGAAAGAATTCGACAAATGGAGAATGGACAAAATCCGGTTATTTTCTTTGTCGGTACTAAGTTCGGATTTTTAGACAAAGTACAAGCGATACACAGCGGTGCTGATGGCTTTTTTCAAGCGCCTGTTGATTGGGAGGCTGCTGAAAGTAAGCTTAAACACTTGATGGAGCGTGATAAAACGCAAAACTATCGCATTCTTTCAGTTGAAGATGATCCTGATCAAGCCCAATTTATTCGTGCCGTATTGGAGTCGGCTGGCTATCGAGTTCATCACATAAGCGATCCGCTGCAGTTTGAAGAGGCGTTGCTCTCTTTCAAGCCTGATTTAGTAATCCTCGACATATTGCTGCCAGAGTTAACCGGCTATGAACTTGCTCGTTATATTCGGCAAGACGAACGCTGGGCAACTTTGCCGGTTCTGTTTTTAACTACGCAAAATCAACTTGAAGCTCATATTGAATCAGCCCGTGCCGGTGTGGACGATCACTTAATCAAGCCGATTGCGCCGCCTTTGTTATTGTCAGCTGTAGCAGCCCGTCTTGAACGAGCGCGCTTCGTCAAAAATCTTTTGCATCGTGACGGTTTAACTCATCTTTTGACTCACACTGCTTTTATGGAGCAAGCCCAAGGAGTGGTTGCTCAATGTAAGCGCAATCCGCAGCATATTGCCGCTCTTGTGCTTATCGACATCGACCATTTTAAGCAGATAAACGAGCAGCACGGCTACGCTATGGGTGACAAACTGCTTGTATCACTTTCAGCAATCATGCGCGAGCGTATCCGCACCTCGGATATTGTCGGACGTTTCGGTGGTGAAGAGCTGGCAATTATTGTTGAAGATTTGGAAGAGTATGATGCAGTCAATTTAGCTCAACGTGTTCGCCAAGATTTTGCGGCGGCTGTTCATAAAGCGCCGGATGGCAGCGAAATTCATGTTACTTTCAGCGCTGGTTTAGCCATGCTCGACCCTAAAGTCATGGATGTGGAACGTTGGCGCCGTCACGCTGAACAAGCTTTGCGCGCTGCTAAAAATAACGGGCGTAACTGTGTGATGACTGCACTCGGTGGCAAACGCTAAAAGTGCCATTTATCCCTTTTCTAAGAAGCTAGCGCAGCCGGGCAAAAGATTGCACCAGTCAGGTTTGTGGGGTAAATACGCAAGCTGAATTATTTTTGCCAGCTTAGCGCCACTGGTGGGCTTGTCTTTTAGATCTAGATCTCCTTATGGTGAGTTTATCTTTTCTTTCTCTTTTCTTAGAGGCCCACGTACTAAACAGCTAACTCTTGCTTCTACATGACGCGCATCATTAAGCAAAAGCTTGCTGTCTTGAAGTCCGTGGTCGGAGAAGTTGGTGCTGCCGCTTCGAGGGCAGTTGCAGCGCCATTACCAAAGCCGAGTTTCCTGCCATTGCCGAAAGCTTACCAGGCGACTCAGCATGCCCGCGTTCACCACTCGTTCCCGAAAGGAACAAAACTATGTCCGATTCCGATGGAAATCAGGTTCTGCGTGTCATTGTGAACTTTGCCAGTGCCGCCACTCGCTACTCCGACTGCGTTAGCGCGTACTTGCGCGATAACAATGAAGGGTTCACCGCCGCCCGTTTGCAGTCTCTGTCCGGTGAAGTCTTTCGCGATTTGTTGAAACCAAGCTTGGAGCGCGGTATCAGCCCGGACTACCATCATGCTACGCGTCAACTTTACGGTGCGCTGGTTACCCGGCTGCAAGCTGTTTGCGCAGCTTTCGAGGTGATCAGCAAGGCGGACAATCCGTTCGTCGATGTCGCAAAAGCCCGGCGCGAAAGTTTGGAGGAGGTTCGCCGAATCTTGGACGAGATTCTCGACCTTTCGGTCCAAGCTGGCGACAAAGAGTTCAGAAACTCGGTTTGGTAGTTGCTGGAAAGGAGCCTGTGTAGAGGCTTCTACTTCCGGTAGAAGTGTTATGTCAAGTCAAATCAATCGAGGTTGTTTTACTGGAGAGGTCTGCTATGTCGGACATACAACGCTTTGTTCTCGCCATCGACGCTCGGAATCCCGCTTTAGCTCTGGAAGAGCTTATGCGCCGAATCCAAAGTGGTGAGCTCGCGGTTACTGATTTCAGCAACGAAGGATATGTGCATCCCGATGACCGAGCCCTTCCTTGCACCGTGCCGCCCGAAGGTTACTTTGTCGTTCATGGGGAAATAGATGAAAACACGGATTATTACTTTGCCATTCCCCGGGGTGAAGGATTCGATGTACTGGAAAAGTGCGAATTTTGTGTCGAATTTTGGGGGGGGCATTGGCGCCTTCGTGATGCACTGAAAGGAGATAAGGCTTTGCTTTGGGACGATGGGGCATGGGTAAAAAACACCATGCATTGAGCGAAGTCTTAAGCCCCAGTCTTGTCGACAGGGGTTTCAGCGGTCAAGCGGGGGTCGCTTGATCGGGATGTTCTGCGTGCCTTGACGGCACAAGGAGAGCATCGATGAAACGGATAAACGTGATTCTGTGGGAGCCTGGCTTGCGGGCTGAGGTATACACCTCAAGTCCATTGCGAGTTAAGGTCTGCCCAGTGGAGGATGATGCCGAGCATTATTCCGTGCATATCGACTTTCTGCCTGAATTCGACAGCGCCAAAGACTATGTCGTGCGTGTCGTCAGAAAAGGAGATCGATATGAGTGTCAACTGCTTGCCGGTGAAGTGATGCCCGCCTGGGCATTATGGACAAACGGCAACAAGCATGGGCGCTTACTTATAGCTACCCATGCCGTTGTAACCGTATTTCTGGACAATCACAAATTCACCAGCGTCCAACTGTTGGAGGAATTCCGCAAGCGCGGAATCCCGACTGTTGATGCGCCTAGATCCGAGGAGACGTGAGATGGGACTACGTTCGGCATCCGAAGCACAAACCGATCGTGACGACGGGCTCTTTCGAGGGGAAGGTGCCTACCGGGCGCCTTTCAACGCCGCGGCTCATACCGCCGCTGAAGACGGTGGTGGCACCGGTCATGGGCCGGCTCGACGTCGGCTCGACGACTGCGGCAGCGACGGAAAGGACTAGTTCTTTCCGTTGAACAATCTCGTATCCGCCCTGAGGGGCAGGTCGCAAGACCTGCTCCTCCCTGGCGGTGGGGCTGGGTCGCGTTCTTGTGAACGCGGTCCAGTGCTGGCCAAGCGAGGCGCGCTTGGCTGGAGAAACGGACCGTTGTTGGTCCGACGCACATGTTCATGTTTATTGGCTCGATGAGCCGTTTTTACGAAAGGTCTTTTGTATGAAGACGTTGCGAGAATATCGATTGTTGTATCGTGCCGGCAAGCTTACCGCGGATGATATCCGCGAGTTTTTCAGCCGCCCGGAGAATCGGAATGTCTCAATCACCGATTTGCAAACGCTCGACTGCCCCCATCGCTTCTTGGGACGGCGTCTGGGAGTGCGCAGCAAGGTGACTCTCGGTAGCGCTGTCGGCGATGCCTGTCATATCGTTGCTGAACATGGCGGCGATATGGCTGCTTGTCAGGCTTTGGTCGAAGCCAAAGTCGCTGCTTTGCCGACCGCTGAGCGTCAGGAAGCGGTCGCTCGTATCGAGGAGCTTGTGGCTAACCGCCAAGAGCTGGGCGGCGAGGATGAAGCTGATGATGAGAACGCCAAGCGTGAGTCGTTGCACTCGCTTTTGGATGACGGTCCGGGCGGCTGTGGCTGGACCTTCTTCATCAAGCCGGACCAGTGGACCGAGTACCAAGATGGAAAAGGTCGGGTCTTGGAAGTGATCGAAGAGAAGACCGGTGAGCATGCTAGCCGCCGCCATTGGGAACAGTTGCGTTTCTTCGCCATGGTTCTCAAACGGCTCAAAGATCATCGTGGGAGTTTGCGTCTGACCCTGCGGTTGTGGGGCGGCAAAAACGTGCTCCAGCAATGGTACAGCTATGGTGAGCAACAGCGTGATCTTGAGGTTTGGCGAGCTAAAATCGCCAGGATTCAAGGCTATATCAATGCCGGGCACTTCCCGACGAGTGCAGACCATCGTTGTGATCGTTGCCCGTTGGTTGAAATGTGCGCTGCGGCCAAGGCTTATAACCAAGTTCGCAACGGCAGTGCGCCGAGGGTGATTCCGCTTGTTTCAACAACGGCAGCCAGCGCTTAAGCTGGTTGCCCTTAACCTGTACGTAACAACTCTGTTAGGAGAAAAACATCATGTCCTCAATTGAGAGGCGTGGTGTCGGCGATAAGCGGCAAAAGACGATTGTTCAACCGGTCTTCGTTGGCGTTAAGCCCGGAGACCGCATTGTGGATGTCGTCTTCTCGCCCGACTACCCCGACACCTGCGTAGTTCTGTATGAAATTAACCCGCCGGTCATTCACGACTTGATCGGCTCCGGCGTGCGTGACGCTTACTATCGTGCTTACGAAGGCAAGCGCACGCGAGAGGCTTATCTTTGCCGTTGCAGCCAAGAGAGTGGAATGAACTTTCGCTCTCCGGCTGTGCATGCGGCGTATCAGCCTCTGATCGACCGTTGCTATCCCGAGTTGTCCATTGTTTTTGGTGAAGGCGATAGCTATGTGCATCGTCTT
Organism: Candidatus Obscuribacterales bacterium; assembly: GCA_019750335.1. Classification (GTDB taxonomy): domain Bacteria; phylum Cyanobacteriota; class Vampirovibrionia; order Obscuribacterales; family Obscuribacteraceae; genus JAIEPM01. The sequence goes on along the minus strand of JAIEOQ010000008.1, from coordinate 463,589 downwards.
CATCCGCGGCAAGGGAAGAAAGTTGAGCCGTTCTATTTCGATAATCCGGTGCGGGTTAGCTACGCGCCGGACGGAAAAATGCTTGCTGCCGGCAGTAATGACGGCAATGTAAGCGTTTTCGCTACGCCGGGGCGAGAGCTTGGTTCGGAGCGGGATGAGGACGACGAAGCGCCGGAAGAGGAAGCGGAACGGGAGGAAGGAAGGGAGCTGACCTACGCTCCTAACCTCAAAGCTGCCGTCCGTGCTCTCTGCGTGCAGGAAGACTCGGTGCTGCGAGTAGCGACGGATCGCAACGCTCTTTTCCAGTTTGCTTTGGATGGTGAGAACGAATGGCATACCAATGGCCAGAACGTTCTCCACTCCTGGATGGATGGGGTGAAGGATGTTTCGGCGATGAAGCTCAACGCTTTAGTTTGGAGTTCGGAGTACAAGTTGCTTGCCTTCGGCGGTGTCGGCGGCGACTTGTACCTGGTCAACCCGGCTATGGATACGGCATACCCGTGTCATTTGAAAGGCGGCTCGACCATCCGTTCGCTGCAGTTCGTACCGCATCTCGACAAAATCTTGGTGCGTTGCGACGACAGTGTTCAGTTGGTGTCCTTCATGGGTGATGCCGATAGTGAGCTGGTTTCCTTTCTCCAGGATGCCACTCACAATTTGGTGTACAACGCCAAAGTTGAACGCTTCCTCAGCCCGTCTGCGGATCGTCCGATTGTCGGAGCTTACTACTACGGCAAACTGCTCATCGTCGTTCATGCGGTGACCGAGAGCGGAAAGTAAGGTTTTGATTTCTATCACAGCGGAGGGTTGTGCGCGCACAATGGTGCAGCCAGCCCTCCGCTTTCGGGAGATAGGTCATGAACACTGCTGATTTGAAGCAGCCGATTATTTTGCCTTGGCGCTTTTACAGCGCTTTGGTAATCTGGTTGGTTGCCTGGTTGATAGCCATATGGGGACAGGCTCCGCTGGCGGCTTTCGTGTTTGGGCTGCTACCCACTGCCTTTGTCGTTAGCACTGCAGTGACTCTGTCCATGACTGCGGCGGTCCTGTTTTTAGCGTTAGCATTCCGCTGGCGCGGGCTTTCTTTGCTCAAGGAGATTCGTTGCAGTTTCTCCGGGCTGAGCAAAGGTTCGCTCTGGTTCTGCGTCGTGCTCTCGCTTCTCTATGCCGTTGTCTGCGCCTGGCATTGGCTTTGTCCGCCGGCAACGTTGCAAACGAACTTGGCAGCAGGAGATCTGCAAGGCAAAGCCTCTTGGATTAACATTCTCGCCGTAGTGATAGTCGGACCGATTTTGGAAGAGATCCTGTTCCGGGGCTTTCTTTTCAATTTGCTCAACCAGGGGTTCTCCAAATATCGCTGGCTTGCCGGTAACAAAGCGGCTTGGTTGGCAGTTGTTCTAACCGCTCTTGTGTTTGCTGCCAGTCACGAGAGCGATTGGAATCTTGTTATTAGACACCTAACCACAGGCGGTCTCTGTGCTTGGATCTAATGGCGTTCCGGAAATCTAATCCCGGCGATTCTGTTTCATATCCTGAACAACGCTCGGGTTGTGGTTTTGGTTTTGGTTTTGGCTTCGAGTTAAATCTTTCTCTCACCATTCAGGTGGATTATGAGCACAAGTAATCGATTCCGTGGTCTATTTGAAGTGCGCGCGAGCGAATGCGGCGCCATGGTCGATAACGAATTGAAAGCCGCTGGCATCCAGCTCGTCAGCATCAGCGACGGTTCGGATCGTTACAACATGGGTGTGCTGCAGTTCGGGGCGAAGCAAGCCTTGGTCGCGCAGCGACATCCGGATCTGTACGTCATCACCTTGGCTGAAACGCCATCGACTGAGTTGGGGCGTCGACTGATCGAGATCGACGGTGTTGATGAAACCGGCTTCGAGCGCTTTCATCGGCATGGCACCGCCGAAGAAGGTTCGGAGGAGAGCGTGCGTTGCTGGTGCATTAGCCTGCAGTCCGGCTTGAACGCCTTCATCGCGGCGATGCGTGCTGTTTACGGCGAGCCGGATACGATTGCCGATCCGAACGACCCGACTTTCGCCAAAATGCGTGTGCTCTTGCAAGAGCTTGAATACGGCGAAGCTCAAGCTGTTACGGCGTAGGCGCTCAGCCGCCGCAGTGCGGCGCCGGAAAATGGGAAACGATGGAAATGCCCTCAAAGGCTTTTCTGTCGCTTCTCGTTTTGTCTAATTCTACTTATGCATATAGTTGTGATCGAGGAAACCAGAACGACGGGCGGTCCAAACATAAAGTTGACAAGCGCTAGCGGGATTTAGCGCTAAGTGCAAATTAGCCAAATCTTGACAAATATTTTTCTCAGCTGGTTAGCTAATCCAAGCTCTTGGCTTGATCGTCGGCTTCAAGAAGCCAAGTATTGGTTGATCCAGCTTAAAGGGACCGGTTAGGCTGCCAGTAATTCTATAGTTTCATTCTTGTTTGAGGTTTTTTGTTATTGCCTGACTGAAAAAGTTGTTTTCTGCCTACAAAACAATAAGAGCCAGCCTAAGGAGCAAATATGAACGCTCACGACCGTCTTCTTGCTTTTGAACAATCGCTTTCAATGCTGAATCGCGCTCATCCTTGGCACGGCATTTCGCCGGGAGCGAAAGCGCCGACAATTGTCGAAACTTATATCGAAATTGTGCCAACTGACGTGGTGAAAAACGAGGCTGACAAAGTTTCCGGTTATTTGCGCATCGACCGCCCGCAACGCTACTCTTCGAAATGTCCTAACCCTTACGGCTACATTCCCCAGACTTACTGCGGTGACAAAGTGGCAGCCTACTGCCAGTCCAAAGTGAGCGGGCGCAAGAAACTAAAGGGTGATGGCGATCCGTTGGATATCTGCGTTCTTACTGAATGCGATATTGCTCACGGCGACATCTTGATGTCAGTACGCCCGATTGGTGGTCTGCGCATGATCGACGGTGGCGAAGTCGACGATAAAATCGTAGCGGTTCTGGAGGGCGATGCTGCTTTCGGTCATTTGCGCGACATCAAGGATGTGCCCTCGGGATTGATTCGGCGGCTCAAGCACTACTTCTTGACATATAAGCTCGGGCCGGAACAAGGATGCAGCAATAAGGTGCAGATTGCCGCGGTTTACGATCGCCGGGAAGCTCATCAAATTATCCGGCTGAGCATGCAGGATTATGTCGATAAATACGGCACGCCCGAATCACGCATGATTAAGCTGCGCGAAATGCTTGCCGAGGGTGTGATCGCCGAGCTGCTTAAACAAGGCTGGTTGCCTCCAAACGGCAAGAAGAAGCCGGTCAAGTCGCGTTCTAAGACGACGCGTACGAGCAAGCGCTAATTCTCGGGAGAGCGATTCTCAAAAGATAGAGGACGGATTCATTAAAGCGTAAAGCCTGATGAATCCGTCCTCTATTTCCTTTTTTTCTACATACTAGTATTTATAGTATATAGAGAGAAAGATTGGCCCAACTGATAGAGAAGAAAAGTGGTATCACATGCGGTGACGATGTCAGGGTGGGTGTTCGTAATGTCTTCTTGGCTGGATTCTCCGCGAATCCCTTTGCAAGCCGGTTATCAATACGTTGACTACTGGGTAGTCAACGTATTCTGATCAAACTCTAAGACCATTCTTGTTCTACGCCAGTATTCAAGGATAGGAACAACCCCGGCCAATTAGCCATGATTTTTAGCGAAATCCTTTTTCTCTCTCTCAAAAGCGAAGTCAACAACTCTTTTATTTCTGCTCTTTTGTTTCCAAGCTAAATCCCACTGCCTCCTGGCAATCGGGGTTGGCTCTGTCTTTTCAAGCGGTGCTTTCTGGCTCTCACTTTATGGTGATTGTTCAACGAGGCGCCTAGCGATTTTGGGACTGTCACTGCCATACACAATTGTTCGCGCTTGTGCGAGCGCTTGACTGGTGTTGTCAGTCTCTTGTGAACGTTTATCTCTTTATCGACGGCAAGAAACAACCATAGGACATGGTGTCCATCGGTGCTTCTTGCGTCACTCACTCTCTTAATCTAAGGATTATTCAAATGCCTAACGAAAACACCAACCCGACTCCCGCCGCTCAACCTGCCGAAGGTGCTCGTCTCGTTTTGACCAAGACGCCTGCCGCTGCCACCAATGCCGGTACGATCACCGTCAACGTTGGTCCGGTCGGCAATTGCCGTAAGGTCGTTCTTGAAGCCAACAAGCAGTGGACGGTCAGCGAAGTGCTGAAGGCTGCCGGTCACAATGCCAGCGGTTTCGAAGTCCGCATGGGCGGCAATCCGGTGAACATGGATGCCCCGGTTCACGACTCGGCCACGATTCTGCTTCTGCGCCCGGTGACTGGTAACAACTAGTCGTTCGCGCCGGCATTGTCGGTCGTTCTTGCCTGATATAGATCCCAGGCAAACAAGCCGGCTCCGCAATCAAACTGATTGCGGAGCCGGTTCTACTAACTGAAATGTCAAAGTAGCAGGAAAGGAACATTATGGAGTTTAGCTTGTTGGCGCTTCTGGGCGCTGGTTTGGTTGTTTTGTTGTTGGTGGTTAATGCCACGATTATTCTGCGAGCGCGTGGTGCGCGACTGCGTCGGCAGGACACCCCGGCGCCGCGCCGACGTCCAGCTGACAGCTATTTTTTGCGTTATCTTTCTGAAGATCAACGCCGAGCGATTGAGCAGGCGGGAATTCCCTTTGTACAAACGGCGTTGGCTCGCTGGCCTGAACCAGTCATGCTTTTTGAGGCAGGGCATTTGAACGCGATGTTGACGGCCTTAAAAGCTGAAGTTGTCTATAAGCTGGATGTGCCGAATGACCAGACAATGCAAGAACTTGTCTTGCATTATAAGCCGGAGCGAGCGGAGCAGAATTTGCCTTTTAGCGTGCAAGCCCAGGGCAAATTCTACAGCAATAAGAAGTCCGTACTTCGCTATGTGCGCGAAATTATTTTGCCTGTAGTGCAGCGAAATATTGTTGTTCACTCTATGCGCGAATCCTGCACGCCGATTCAAGACGACAACTTTCATATCTTTCTTTTCTCGTCGCCGAGCGGACAGATGGTGGGTACTCGTGGACAAACGATCTGGTACGTCCCCCATCATCAAAGTGGTCTTGCCTTTCAAGCAGGCGGTAGAGGCGTTCCGCTGATCGATGAATCGACGCAACAAAGTGTCGGTGAGCTGGTCGACAACTGTTTGTATCTCTACCACGACATTCTGGATACCGAACGCGATCGGCGCAAGAACATCATCTCGCTTACCTGGAATAATTTTTGGGAAAGCAAAACGAACCTGAAGATGGCCCTTTTGGTTCGGATTCTGCAGCAGGTCAAAGGTGAGCTGTCGGCGGAAAAGTATCTCAATGAGATGCTTGAAGAGTTGCGCACTGACGGAATAATCAGCCGCGAAGCTTCGCCTTACAGCGTCGACTGCCAAGGAATCAGAGGGCGGCGACAATCAGTTATTCAGTCATTGGTTTCGGACATTCTTTTGCCCGCCGTGAACACTAATGTGCGCGTGATTGATGCTGATGGCGTCGCTCTCCCGCCTAAGCGCAACGACTTTTTCAACATCTTCTTTTACTCTTCGCCTAAAGGCACGCCAATCCTAAATTTGCCTGAAACCATTTGGGGTTGCCGCGTGCGCAACGAGAATGGACGTAAAGCTTTTGTGCCGTCGGCGTTAGGTTTACCGATTATCGATGACCAAGGCTTTATCGTCGGTGAATTGTTGGATGGCAATCTTTATTTGCATCATCGCTTGATTCATCATGGTACTCGTGAAGAGTCTATCTTGCTCATGCGTTTGCTCATTGAAGTGCGCAATGAAGTAGGCAATTTCAAGAATCTGACTTTTGACGATTTGAATAATCGTTTGACCGAGCAGTTTACCCAGGAATGCCGGCGACAGGCGGAAAACATTCCGACTGTTGCCGCGCAAAACAAAGGTAATGCGCGGCAGATTCAAGAAGAGATTCAGGAAACTTTGCGCAGTATGGCTCGAATCCAAGACGAGCTGCACCGCATTGAAAACTCCCCGGAAGGTGAGGCCGGCCGCGAATATGACATGTTGCTTGCCATTCCTAAAATTGTGGACGTTCAAATCGACAATAATTACATCAATGTGCAAACGCGCACAATTTATTGCCGCCATGCTGGGCGCAAATACGACATCGGCCGTTTCCTGATTAAGATTCCTTTGGACTACACTAAACCGCTTATTTGGCTCAATCAGGATCGTCATGTGCACGGCATGAATGCTCCGCACGTCAATGAGAACGGTTTGGCCTGCTTGGGCAATATGAAAGAGGTTTTTCCTCTTCTCATTCAGCAGCGCAATTTTGCGGGAGCAATTGAAGGAGCTATCGCTTTTGTTGAGGCGGTCAATGTGAACGACGCCTGGGGAAGGCGTATTTACGACTGGCCGGTTGCCAGTGGAGGTGACTAATGAGTATTTTGTTGCGCGCCTTAAGCCAGGCGCAAAAAGACACTCTGCTTGGCGGTGGAGTTTTGCACAATCCGTTCGATCAAGATTCGATTTTGATTGACGACGATCAACTTGAGCCGGCTTTGGCTTTGCTCAACGCTCGGCATGAAGGAAGTGTGGAAACCGGTTACGAGAACTTGCTCGAAGCGCGGATCACCTTCGAGACGGACGGCGATGTGGAGGTGGCGCCGGCACCGCCTCAGCCGTCTCCACCGGTAGTTACTCGCAGCTATCGAATTCGCATTCGAAAATCCTCTGTGAATCGCTTGCAGCGTGAGGGCATTGTTTTCTATGAGCTAGACGGCTGCATTGTTGTAGACCAAGCTCAGCTGGACAGAGTTTTGACGCTACTGGAAGCAAAAATCGTCGAGGAGACGCCTGCTCCTTACGAAAATATGTCTGACTTGAAAATCGATACTTTGTCCAGTCGCAGAGAGCGGGCGGGGCGTCAAGCGGCTGCTGGCGAGAGTCGAAATGCGATGACGATGGACCCGGCTAAGGCTGCGGCTCGCGATCGTTATGTCAAAATCTGCACCAATAACAAATCGGCGAAACAAACTGTGATCGCCGGCAATTTGGAAGGTTTGCAGAAAAAACTGCCTTTCTTGCGATCGCAGTTTTTCACGATCTCACGGCAGCAAGCTGTGGCTGAAAGCAAAGAGAGTTTGAGCGAGGAGCGCTTAAAGGCAGAGTTTGCCCGCTTGCAACAAGTGAACAAGCTTACTGATGTGCGAATCGGTAACGGTGTTTTGCTTCTCTACACTGACTTGTTGTATGCCACAGATCCGGAAACCGAAAGCCAGTATGAAATCGGACAGTTCTTGATCATCATTCGTACCGATGGGCGTGAAGCCGCGCCGGTACGTTGGTTGAATCAGACACGGCAGGTTGACGGTGTTGTTAAAGGAATGCAAGCACCGTATGTAACAGCTGACGGTACCTGCTTTGCCAATGAGATTGAAGAGACTTTGATTCAGCTTGTTGCTCAGTTTGAATTTGCCGCTGTAGCTGAATTGGCAATTCAGTTTATTGAAACGATCAACGACGACGAAGCGGGCAGATATATTGACCGTTGGCCCAGCTCAAACCTCTAACTTTAAGGATGAACAACTATGTTTCAATGGGCAAAAAGACGGCGGTTATTGAAAAAAGTACGGCGGATGGACGGCGAAAAAATCAAGTTTCGTCTTCAAGCCTTGCATGCTAAATGTACGCAGGGCGCTTTGAATGAGGACGATGTGCGTGAGCTTGACATCATGCAGGAAGTTCTCGGCGAACGTATGACCGAGGTGCAACCGAAAGAGGGTGTTCCGAGCACGCAAGCTGAGCTAATCGAGCTGCGAAATTGCAGTCGCGAAATCAGCCAGCGCGCTGCGGTTGCGGCTGCTGCCAAAGCGCAGGCGCCGGCGGCTGTTTTGCCGCCGGTTAAAGCCGAATCACCGGCTCAAGCTCCTCAAGCTGCACCGCCGGCAAGCAAGGGGAGTTGGTTTAGTTTGGATTGGTTGTTTGGTCCTGTGGAATCGCAATCCGGAAATAAAACTATGGCGTCGGCTGAAGATCAAGTTAGACGTTTGGAAAAAACCGTTATCGATTTGGAAAGCGAGTATGCTCGGCAGCGCCAGATTCTCGATGCACTGCAAGGAAGAGCCAATAAATGGCAGCACAATGAGGCTGACCGTCTGAAAGACGACGTGGATCGTTATAAAAAGCAGCTTGCTTTTTGGCGCCAACGTTTAGTTGAGGAGCAAGCCGCGGCGCAACAGCAAACGGTTGTTGCCGAGCCGGCTGCCGCCGAGCCTGTTGTTGAAGCGCCGCCGGCGGTAGATCTGCGCTTGCTTGAAGAAAAGCGTACTGAGCTTGTTGCCCTTGCTAGCTCACTTTCTCGGCTGCAAGCGGCGATTGCCGAAAAAGAACAGCATTTATTGGGATTGCAGCAAGTATCAACGTCGCCCAACGACGAGTATGTTCTTCAGCAAAAAGCCGAGCTGGAAACTTTGCGTAAAGCCCATGAGGCTGAAACGGCCGAGTACAAGATTCTTTATGCCGATGTGCTTGAGCTGTCTCGTAAGGCGCAAGCTCAAGGCAGCAGCGGTGGGGCTAAAGCTTCTGCTGCGACGCCGGAAACCGGCTCGACAGGTAAGGAAGCGCTGCCGGTAAAGCGATTCTATTCCTATCGTCGAGAACCGGATGCGCCTTTCCGCCCGCACCGTTTCAACTCGCGGGTCGATAAGATCGGTGAGTTGAAAACGGCTAAAATCCTGATTACGCCTGAAGCGTATAAGCGGATGTTTCTTTATGTTGATATCGGGCAACAAGAAGTAGGCTGGCTCGGTACTGTTACCCAACTGGAAAATGGTGACTTCTTGATCGATCAAACTTATTTGCTCGAACAGGAAGTGTCTGCGGTGGAGACCGAGTTGTCCACCGTCGGTCAAGCTAAGCTGGCGGAAGAGCTTATTGCTAAAGCCACCGGCGATGATGATCTGGAAGATCTGAATCGCTTACGCTTCTGGGGACACTCGCACGTGCGCATGGGTGTGAGTCCTTCCGGTACCGATGAGCGAACCATGGAGCGTTTCGGGCGTGACGGCATGCCTTGGTATATTCGCGGCATTTTCAACAAGGTTGGTGATGCCGTTTTCGACATCTATTATTATGACCGCGGCTATCGCATTCTGGATGTGCCGTGGATGGTTTGGGACCCGGAATCAGAGCGTGCTGTTCTAACCGGTAGCGGTCGCGACTCAAAAACTTTCTGGTCGAAGTCCAAGGACGACGGCGAGAAAGTTTTGAAAGCCAAGCCGGTACCTTCGCTGTTGGTGCCTTCGGCGGAGCTGCGAGCTGAAGTCGAAACTGAATTCAAGGCAAAAGTAACTGCCGCCAGTTCGGCGATTTTTCGCTGGGCAGGCAGCGGCTGGGGCGGCGGAGGAAACCAGTACAGCGTGCCGCAAATAGTGCCGGGCGGCGATCGTGCTGAAGGACCTTCGGCCGCCCCGACGGCGGCGCCTTCTTCTGCGGCCGAGTCTGCTGCTCCGCAGTACCATCCTTATGGCGACGGTGAAATAAGCACCGACGAAACCGGGGGTGATATGCAGCGTTATGTGCGCGCCTGTCGCCAGTCGCAGCAAACACCCAAGCAGGAACCGCCGAAAGATGAAAGAGGTTTCTTTAAGGGCTTGATCGAGGATGTCTATGACGATCTCTTCTTGCCTCCGGATGGCCGCAGAAAGTAGATTTAGCTGCTGGTATTTCTGTAAAACCAAATTCATTCATGTGCCCGAGATTGATCATCTCGGGCACGTTATTTTTCGGAAGGATAAAAATGAACATCATCGACATCACACGTCACGTCAACGTATTCTCGCCTGATGCTTTTGGTAATCGTCGCATCGATGTGATCGGTGCCGGCGCCAGTGGCTCGCGGATCATTCTTTCTCTGGCCAAGCTTGGGCTGCAGAACATTCATGTTTGGGACTTCGACAAGGTCGAACCCCACAACATCGCTAATCAAGCCTACACTCAAGCGGACATCGGCCGCTACAAAGTCGAGGCTGTGCATGACCTGGTGGAAAAGGCCACCGGCTTGAAGATCAATATTCACAACGAGCGAGTTGACGGTTCGCAAAAGCTTGGTGATGTGGTCTTCTTGCTTACCGACACCATGTCTTCGCGCAAAGAGATCTGGCAGCGTGGCGTGCGTTACAAGGTCGGCACCAAGCTCATGGTTGAAACGCGCATGGGCACCGACGAAGGTCGTGTTTACACGATCAATCCGATGAAGCCGGCTCAAGTGAAGGGCTGGGAAGGCACTCTTTGTGAAGACAAAGTTGCCGAAGTCTCGGCTTGCGGCACCAGCATCTCGGTCGGGCCGACGGCTGAATTTCTTTCCGGTCTTGCCGTCTGGCAGTTTATGCGCTGGCATTCCATTGAACAAGGAAATCCCAAGGAAGATGCTCTCGAGCACGAAGTGATCTTCGGTTTGCGTCCCACCAGCTGCTTCATCAGCCGACGATTTGATTAACAACATTGCTAAAAGTATCTTCCACTCGTAAATAAATCAGGACATCTCCATATGTTGGACATCAATGGACAACTGCGCAAAGCTCTTGCCGAGGCAAATGCTGAAGCGCAAAGAATTGGTCGGGATTACATCGATAGCATCAGTTTGGTGTTGGGCATCTTCAAGGAAGGCCAATCGCGGGCGGCGCAATTGATGTCGGTCGCCGGTTTACTGGCGCCGTCTTTGCGCTTGTTGTCGCGTTCCCAGGCTACGCCTGAATCTTTGTATGATATTAGTTTGCCTGATTTTAGTGGGCGAGTAACTCTTGAAGTTGGCGAAGCAATCAGCCTTGCTGGCACTTTGGCTAAAAAGCACAATCTGGATGCAATCACTCCGGAAGTGATGCTTCTTGCCTTGCTGCAGCATGATGCCAAGCTCAAGATCGATCTGCCTAAAGCTAACGTCAAAGCTGATCGCATTGCTTATCTTGAAACTGAGTTGCGCAGCTTCATCACCGGCGGCGATGCCGAGGCTGAGGATGGCGATACTGAATCGGATGCGGAAGCTGAAGGAGAAGCCCAAGGCACGTCGGTGAACGATAAGAAGAAGCCGAAGTCGAAAACGCCGATGATGGATCTTTATTGCATCGATCTGATGGAGATGGCCAAGAAGGGCAAGATCACGCCAGTTATCGGCCGGCAACGTGAAATCAAGCGGGCGATGCAGATCCTCGGGTGCAAAACCAAATGTAACCCGATCTTTATCGGTGAAGCTGGTGTCGGCAAAACTGCCCTTGTTGAAGGGCTTGCCTTGCGCATTTTTGAAGGCAAGGTGCCTAAACGCCTGAAAAACAAGCGTCTGGTCATTCTCAGCTTGACCAACCTGCTTGCCGGTGCCAGCGCGGTGGGAGCAGTGCAAAGCCGCACGAAGGCGCTGCTTGCTGAGGTAAAGAAAGTCAAAAATGTCATTATGTTCATGGATGAGATCCATACCGTTATTGGTGCTGGCGGCACCACGGAAGGAAGTCTCGATGTATCGAACATTTTGAAACCGGCTTTGGCACGCGGTGAAATTTCGGTAATCGGTGCTACCACTTTGGCTGAATACCGCAAGTTTATCGAGAAGAAAGATCTGGCTTTCACTCGACGTTTCCCGACGATTATGCTCGAGCCGCCGACAGTGGCTGAAACGATTGAAATCTTGAAGGGCTTGCGTAAGGGCTATGAAGATCACCACAAAGTGACGATTAGCGATGAAGCCATCGTGCGTGCGGCCGAAATGGCCGAGCGTTACATTCAAGATCGCTTCCAGCCCGACAAGTCTATTGATTTGATCGATGAAGCAGCCAGCATGCTTGCCTTGGAAGAGGATCTGGCGGCGGAGGACGGCGTTGACGGGGAGCAGCATAAGGAAGCAGAAGCAGCGGCCAAGGCAAATGGCGGCTTTGCTTCCGGATTGTTCGATATTGGCAGTTGGTTCGGCGGTGCCAAGAAACAGGCTGCCGAAGTGGCTGCGAAGAAAGAAGATGCGGATAAGGGAACCGAGGCTGAGTCGGCTCAGACTCGGCCGGTGGTCACGGCTGAGCATATCGCTCAAGTGATTAGTCTGGCCACAGGCATCCCGCTTTTTAAGCTCAGTACTGACCAGGCTCAGCGTTTGCTGGACATGGAAAAGGAGATTCATCGCAAGGTGATCGGGCAGGAGGAAGCAGTTACTGCTGTTTCCAGAGCCATCCGCCGCAATCGTAGCGGTCTTGGTGATCCGAATCGCCCGCAAGGCACCTTCATCTTCATCGGTCCGACCGGAGTCGGCAAAACGCACTTAGTCAAATCCTTGCAGGATTTCCTCTACGGCAATGACGATCTGATTCAGATCGATATGTCCGAATTCATGGAGCGGCACGAGGTGTCGCGCATGATTGGCGCTCCTCCAGGCTATATCGGCTATGAAGAAGGCGGTCGATTGGTTGAGGCTGTGCGTCGACGGCCCTATTCGGTGGTTTTGCTCGACGAAATCGAGAAAGCTCACGAAGACGTATTCAACGTGCTTTTGCAAGTAATGGAGGAAGGCAATCTGACTGCCGGCGACGGTCGCAAGGCCGACTTCAGCAATACCGTTTTGGTCATGACCTCCAACATTGGCGCCACTTATTTGCAGAACGTTATGCCGGACGACCAGGAAGGCTGGGAGCGTGCGGTGGCGCTGGTGAAGGGTGAGCTGGAGGCGCGCTTCCGTCCGGAGTTCCTCAACCGTGTCGATGAAATCGTTTTCTTCCGCAAATTGGACGAGAAGCAGGTTGCGGCAATTTGCGATCTGGAAGTTGAGAAGATTCGGCAGCGCTTGTCGCCGCGTCAGATCACTCTCAACATGGACGATTCGATGCTGGAGCTTTTGTTCCAGAAGGGGTTCGATCTAACATACGGTGCTCGTCCGATGCGTCGAGCCATCCAGCGCTATTTGTCGGACCCGCTTTCCGAAGCTTTGCTTGCCGAAAAAGTTCATTCCGGTAAACCGGTATTGGCCAGTTTCAAAGACGGTGAAGCTGTTTTCGAGCAGCCAGCCGATGAGCCCGTGACCGGCAGCAAAAGTGATTTGACTTTGCAGAAACCGGAATCACCCAAGCTGGAATTGGCGAAAAAGCCGGAAACGTCCTAATAAATAAGCCGATTTTGAAGAAAGCGTGGAGCATTGCGAAGAAAAGCAATGCTCCACGCCTCTTTTTCTACTTTTTGGCACTTTTTAGAGGCGCAGAATCAACTCTCGTGCTTCGGCAACTACATAAAGCGAACCGGTTATACAGATTAGATCTTCCTTGTCGGCTTTATCCAACGCTTTTGTCAAAGCTTCTTTTACTGAGGTGGTTAGAGTAAAGGCGCTGTTTCTGCCGCTGCCGGCTTCGGCAATTTTTTGCGGATCCATTGCCTTTTCGCTTTGCGAGCGAGTAGCAATGATTTCGTTGGCAGGAGCAAGGGCTTCAATAATTTCGCCAATATTTTTGTCGGCGTTGACACCAACTATCACAAATAAACGTTTGTATTGAAAATGGCGTTGCAAGCCGGCAATAAGCCTTCTGGCAGATTCGCCGTTGTGAGCGCCGTCAAGTACAACGAGCGGTTTTGTGTTGACTAACTCCATCCGTCCCGGTACGGCAACTCCCTTTAGCCCTTTGTTGATCGTGTTTTCGTCGATCCCTAAAACATCGGCAACAGCAATGGCGGTAAGCGCATTGTCCATTTGGTGAACGCCACGCATTGATATTGTAAATTGGCGCGTAGAGCCATTTGATTGTACGCTGAAAGTTTGTTTCTCGCCTTCAATTGTCCAGTTGCTTGTTTGGTATTCAGAAGCGACATTAATTAGTTTTGCACCTAATTCCAAGCAACGATTGCGGATTACAGGTAAAACTGTTGGATCTTGTTGTTTAGCTAGAACTACTGTTGATCCCGGTTTGATGATGCCGGCTTTATTCTCGGCAATCTCCGCCACAGTTCGTCCGAGCACCGAAGTATGTTCGAGGCTGATTGAAGTAATTACGGCGATATCCGTATTCTCAAAAACATTAGTAGCGTCGAATAAGCCGCCCATGCCCACTTCGACTATTTGCCAGGGCAAATTTTTTCGTTGAGTTAAATGAAAGAATAAAGCGGTCGTGGCGCCGAATGTGCTGATTGGTCCAAGATCGCCTTGATGAATGTGCGTGATTACCGGTTCGATTTCGGAAAGTCCGTGGGCAAAATCTTCTTCGAGGCAAGGAGTTGAGTCGAAACAAATTCTTTCGGTGTAAGAATGAAGATGAGGGCTTGTGTACAAAGAATTATGCGAGCCGGCAAGGCTAAGAATCGAAGCGATAAAGCTTGATGTACTGCCTTTTCCTTTGGAGCCGGTAATATGAACTGTTTTGCGCCCTTTTTCCGGATTATCTAAAGCTTCCAGCAATGCCTGCATGGCGGCAAGACTCATTGAGCGTGCCAACGGACCGCTATTCTTGCGTTCCATGTCGGGCAAGGCGAGCAAATATTCAATTGATTGTTTGTAGTTCATCGCGCAAAGCAGTTTAGCAAAAAAAGCCCTGTTTCAATATTCTTTTCCTGGTTTCTATTCATACATATAGTAATAATTGGGCAAAAAATCTTCAGTGATGTGCGGCAAAACTCCACTGAAGATTTTTAACGTTATCTGCTTCTGGACCAAACTTCAGCCATAGCCAATCGTTCTTTAATCGGCGGGTGTGAGCAAAAAAGAATCACCCACCAGCGTGGCGGATCGCCGTCGGCTTTGTTCGATTTGGCCAAACGTTCAAAGGCTCGCTTGAAGGACGCCGGAGCATTGGTTGTCTCTAGGGCGAAACTATCGGCTTGCCGCTCGTGATGGCGGCTGATTGCCAATCCGACCGGTCCTGTCAGTTGTCCAAAAACAGCTAGAACAAAAGAGATGAGAGTTAAAGAGCTGACCGCATCAAAAGCGGTATGACCGCCGAGCGGATACCAAGCTTGAATGGCTAAATTGCATAGAAAAAGTCCACCCAGAATAGATACTGTGGAGAAGATGATGCTCTTCAGCATATGCTTGTGTACCGAATGTCCAAGCTCGTGGGCAAAAACAACTTCAATCTCGTCTTGTGGAAATTCTTGCAAAAGAGTGTCGCCAAGCATTACTCTTTTGCTTGCTCCCAAGCCGGTGAGCATGGCATTCGCTTTCTTTGTGTCTTTGCTCATGCCCAAAGAAAGAACAGCTTCAATTTTGATGCCGGTACCGGCAGCTAAACGGCGAAAGCTTTCCACAAGCTCTTTTTTGCTGATTGGCTCAAGCTTGTAGAAAAGCGGTACCAGAAAAGGAAAGATCTGTCCGATGACTACACTGGCGAAAAGAAGGACTAGGCCGGCTACCAGCCACCAAAAGCCTGGCGCATACCAGAGTGCGGCGTAAAGTGCAAAGACGCAAAGCAAGGAGAATCCGCCTCCGAGAAGCTGCATTTTGCTTTGTTGCCAGAGCCAGCTGCCTACGGTCTGGTTGCTAAGTCCGTAACGGTGCTCGTGTATATACTGAGTGAAAAAAGTGAGCGGCGCAAACAAAACTGTTTGCAGGACCATCAAAACCAGGGCGAATACGGCAAGATGCAACCAGCGATTGCCCGTTGTAAGCGGCTCGATATATGTGTCGAGCCAAGCACCGCCTGCAAAAGCCATAAAAGAAAGGAAAATCAAATTGGCGGCTAACTTGAGCAAAGTCAATCTGCGTGTTTCGCGCGCATATTTTTTTGCTTCGGCAATGTCGGCGGGAGTTTGTTGTGCAGCGGTCATAGGCAAATCATCTTTCATTTTTCAAGAATACACTTTTATTGCTTCTTATAAGCGCGTAGAGATTTGCGCAATGCGGCAACGAGATGGTCAAACTTGTTCTTCGTTTGCGGTTTGTAACCGCTTTCCAGAAAACGCGGTCCGCCAAAAAACTCTTGCATTAACTCGTCTGAAATCTCAAGTTGAATACCGCATTTTTCCGGAAAATTCACAATGTTGTCTTTGCTTTCACCGCGATAATAGGGGCTGTCCGGATTGACTTTGAAGCCAGCTGAAATGAGCTTGCTCAGCGAAATTTCTTTGAGGTTTTTGTTCAGCCCGCCAAGCCAAATTACCGCTTCATTGCAGCTGCCCATCCAGTGGATAGCTATTGCCGTCACTGATTTTTGCAAAAGCCTGTTCAAAGACGGATCGCGAAAGCGAGTTGAGGTGATGTGCAACTCTGCTGAATTTTGCTTGCGCAAGCCCTGAAAATCATACAAATTGTAATTGCGTCCGGCGACAGAGCGTGCTATCGCCGAGCTGCCGGCATCGATAAATCCGCCGTGGGGAGCGATGATCGTTGCCCAGGAATTTCTGTTCAAAAGACGTAACCGATAATCGACATGCGCCTTCAGCTCGGCTTTTAAAGCGCTGAGGGAGGCGTATTTATCTTTAGGCATACTGCAGTCCTTTCGGTGCAGATCAATGCTTGAACAAAACCAGCTGACCGATTTAGTCAGCTTTAAAATTTGACGATTGGCAAAAATAGTTTGGTGTAGTTAATTTCGGCAGTGGGAAAAAGAGAACGCCAAAGCTTAGGACAGTGGCAAGCGACAGATCAAACTTTATGTCCTTAGATTTTTCTCTTTAGTTACTGCTAGCTTCGCAAGCGGTGATTGCCTGCCCTTTTGTGGGATTTGTCCTAAATGTTTCTTGTTTAGGCTGAGCCTGCGGCTTACGGTGAGTTCATCTGATTCACTCTTTTGAATTTCTTGCCAACTCTAAAAATCAAAACAAATACTAGCTTTAGCTCTGGAGGATGCCTTTAATGGACATAATCGGCAATCTGTTTTTGTATTTTTTCGGACAGTTTCTGATGGTGTTACTTTTGCCTTTTTTGTTGATCGCCGCTCTTGCTGCTTTAGGCGGGGGTAGACCGGATCGAATTTTGAACATGGGCTTTGCTCTGCTTGAAACTTTTATTGCCGGAGGCATCAGCCTTGTTTTGTTCATAGGTAAAATAATCAAACGTTTGTCGGCTGAAAAGCGCCCGCTGCCTGCTTCAAAAAGAAAAAGCCCAAAAAGTCCGACAGCCATCTTGATAACCGAGCCGGATGGATCAAAGCACAAAGTTCATGTGCAAGATGCGTCCTTATAACTATAATTTGGAGGGAATATTCAATCAGGTTTATCCTGCTAGAAAGAAATGCTGTGTTAATTCGGATGCTGGTCAGAGTAACTCTGGTAACAGCTGCTTTGATTTACATTCTGCCTACGATTGCCGGTGTGCATGTTAAAGGCGACATTTGGGGCGCTTTGGCTGCTTCCCTGGTTTTCAATCTTGTATTTTGGGCTCTGGAGTGCCTTTTGGCTGTAATAGTCTTAGGGATCAATATCGGCACTCTCGGGTTGGGGCTATTTATTACCGGGGCAGTCAAGCTAGTAGCTGCTGCTTTGTCTCCGTCTTTAGCCCTGATGGGCACAGCTCAGGTATTGCCAGGATATATACATATCGGTAATTACTTCCCTGGTGCGGTTAGTGCCGGTTTGGTCCTTGGTGGTCTGCTCTGGGCTTCTTTGCCCAATAAAAAACGAGAAGCTCACTAAGGTTTGCGCTAGCTATTAGAGTGCTCTTTCAGCTTTAGTTTGCTCTAAAGCTGCTTGGCTTCCCGGGGAAGCTTCAGCCGGCGCACCTTTACGAACGCGCTTCTTGGCAACCTTTAGCTTTGGTTCTTGTTTTTAGCTTGGTAAGGACGATAAGCTGAGCATCCGTTCTGTTGACAATCAATTTGTGGTCTTAAGCACTCACTAATAAGCAATAGCCAGCACATCCAAAACTAATTCAATCCGCCAAGAAGCGATTCAAGCGGATGGGTAGTTGGCAGCTTGTTGTCGGTGTGATCACTTGTTGTTTGCAGCAGAGAGTTTCAGTTGTTTCCCTAGAAGATATGGAGAAAAGCATGATTGCCGACGCACGTTTTCCGCTCGGTCAAAATGCTATCTCGCCTTGTGGGGACGAGCCGCAAGAAGTGATTGTTTGCGTCATTAGCATCGACGCAGGCAAGCTTAGGGCTCGTGGTGTTAACGTCGATTTGCTCCTTGCTTGCATGTCCTGTGGGTTGGTCAGTGGCGACGGTTTGCTTGCCACCATCTCCAACCTCGGTCCGGACGGCTTTAACGATGTCCTGGAGCAGCTAGTCGAACGTTATGACCATGCCGATCGGCATGGTTACTCGCAAGTGCGGATGGCTCTGTCGTTGTTTGAATAGGACGGTATTGCCAGGTTGTTGCTGCCAAAATGTCCGTTAACCTGGCTTCAGAAGCGCAGGAGGCTTGTGAAAGCAAGCCTCCTGCTGCTTTCTGTCCTAACGACTGAGTTCTCCAAAACAACTGTAAAACTACCAAAACAGAAGGGCGCCCTGGCAATAGCTAGGCAGCGCTCGGGTGGCAGGGGAGCCGGATTCTTGCGAAGGGTCCGGCTCCTTTGCCTGGTTTGGAAGTTAACTTCTGAGGGGGTGCGCACCGATGTGCGGCAACTCCGTTGGCCATGTTTCTCTCAGGGAGCAGGCTGAAAATTCACATAAGGAATCCTTTTCGATGTCCGATACCAGCCAATCTACCCAAGAAGTGCTCATTCTTCGCCGTCCCAAAGTGCAAGTGCGCGGTCAGCTCTATATCGGCGGTGGGCCGCTGCCGTCGTTGGACGGTGCTAAGCTCACCGTCCAGATTGCTGATACTTCGCTGCTGGATGCCGCGGCGGATGTTCTGGTCGAAACAACGGTGGATGTACCTAAGGGTCATTCGTCCAACTGGTTGAAATTCGAGCTGAAGCTCGACTGGGCTGGTATCAAAGGTAGAAATTTCTTGCCGGTGGCTTCTTTGGCTTTGCTGGCTCGCATCGAAGATGCCGCCGACAAGTTGTTGTATCGCACGAAAGTGCATCACAACATCGACCTCAGCAATGAAGTGCTGAGGTTGGTTCAGCCGACTGTCGTGGTTGAACCGGTGTAAGCAGGACTACGCCCGATTGTTCATGACAAAAATAGGCGCCGGCTTCTCCCGGCGCCTATCGGGCTTGCTTTTTCTTTTGATTTTATTACTTAGGCATATAGTTGATAGAAGATGTCAGCACTTGTAATAAATCAAAAATTACTGGGTATGGCTTTAATAGGAGCTGCACGGTCAGATATATAATTAAGCCATGAAGAAAAAGCCACCGCCGGGAGCTACTTTGATTGCGCGTCTTAAAGAGAGACGTTTGCAGAAAGAGCAGGAATTAAAAAGCAAGAGTTCGCCTTTATCTGCCGAAGAAGCGGAGATTGACGTTGAAGCTAATGAATTAGCGGCGCCAACCGAAGCGGTACCGGTTGTACAGTTCGCTGTTGAAAACAAGCAGGTGCCGGTCCAGGCTGATCTTTTACATCGTTCGATTTCGATTGAAGATTTACGACCGACAACCGATGATTATGACGCGCTTACAGATGAGATTCGCCTTGCCGGACGTTTTGCTGCTGTCGGTTTGATTGCTCAAGGCTTGCGCCTAAGTCGCATACACCAAGCTGAAATACATAAAGTGCATTACGGCAGCTTCGAAGAGTATTGCCGTCAAGAACATCAAATGAGCGCCACTTATGTTTATCGCTTGATCCGCATGTCCGAAATGGCGGAAAAAATGGCTATTGCTGGTATGGAGCTCAGTCGCAAGCAGCTGCCTGATCCTTTTGAGGTTTTGCTTGGTTTAGGACACCGGCATTTAATGGCTCTTTTGCCTGTACCCCAGGAAACAACCGAAGAGTTCTTAACTCAAGGCATTCCTCTGGTTGCTGAAGATAAAGAAGTAACCGGACGTATTCCAATCGATAAAGCTACCGAACAGCAAATCAAAAGCGCCTTAAAACTGGTTGGTGGTGCTGAAGTTGCGCGTCCACGCGAGACTAAAAAAACTATTGAAAAAGAGTTGGCGAAATTGGCAAAAAGTGCCGAGCAACATGCCGAATGGCTTGAAGACAGGCGTGAGCAGCTGGCCCTGGCGGCAATGGAAGACGGCGCCGGCATTAAAGACTTAAGCCAGCGATTACAGTCCGTTTTTGCCAGAATAATTGATATCCTTGATGATTCAAAAGACGAATCTTAGGCTGACGATGCGCGAACATCAAATCGTTATTAATTTGAAACCGGAGCAGTTTTTGCGCCTCCAGCAGTTGGCGCGCAGTGTTGGTGCTAAGTCGCTCGGGGCTTTTGCCCGTCAACAATTATTGAGAGCTTTAGCGATTGAACAGGAAGATACGGAAGGCGGCGAATTCGCGCCTGTTAATAATCAACTTTTGATTGATGAGCTGAAACGGCTGCAGGGCGAGCTGAAAGCTTTTGCTGATGAATCTCTGTCTATACCTTTGCCTATGGTAGAGAATAAGAGTTCAAGCGCTCCTTTCCGGCTGCCGCACACGCCTTTAGCTGATGATTTGGAAGAGCTTGCCGATCAAACCTTTGCTATATCGCCCCGTTTAGGGGCTTTGGATTCCAGTTGGCGTCGAGATAAGCAGTCGCAAGTTGAGGAGCCTTCTCTGCCCTTAAAGGACCCTCTGAATGATTTGCTTGGACCTGCCGAAGGACCATCATTAATTGCCGAGGCAGAAGTAGCTCGACTTATAGCTCCGGCGGAAGTCGACCAACCTGAAAAAGAAATGCTTACGGAAAGTGTCAGTCAAAAGGTTGAAGATAAGCCGGTTTTAACAAAGCCTGTGGAACTCGAGTCGGAAGTAATTAGTGCAAAACCGCTGCCTGAGCCGGATATAACAAGCGAAACTCTTAAACCGCCAGCAAGTAAAAGCTCAAAAACCCCTCTTGGCAGCCCCGATGAGGATCTCCCGCTCAGTGGTGGTCCTCCCCCAAAACGACGCTAAGAATGAGATGCGTTGAATTGACGGTGTTAATTTCGCCCTTTAACATCGAATGTGTTGATGCGAAACAGATCGGTTTCGCGAGACTGGCAAATAAATCGGTGTTGGTGCAAACTAAATATAGGCATGATTGGGGGTCGTATGAGTACTAAGGGTGGCGATAACGCAAATGTTCCTTTCGAAGGAAAGGATAACGTAGAAAATAAAGTAGATAATGCCAAGCTACAGGCTGAAACAAATGAAGCTCCTTCTTCCAATGAACAAGCTTACAAAAGTGCTGTCGAAGCTTTCGGTCCGATGAAAGAGACTGAAGAAGGCAAAGAGAGCGGTTGGCTTTCATATGCCGGTGAAAAAGGCAAAGAATTGCTGGCACAGTTTGCCGAGTCTGTAAAAACCATGACTCCTAAAGACACGGCTGCTCTGATTAAAGAAAATGACAGCAAGACAGCTCTCACTCAAGGCGCTGTTGCCCATATTGAAAGCCGCCTGCAAAAGGTGTTAGCTGATCAAAAGCTCAACGATCAGAGATACGTTTAAAACATTTTTCCGTACATGAACCTAGCTGGTAAGCGCCACTATCTGCGGTGATGGTGGCGCTTTTCTTTTGCTGATTACATGTATTGAACTTTGCTCTGGCTGTTTGCCGGCGGCAAGATGCGCAAGCGTCGCATCGGCTCGTCACCGACGCTGCGGCTGGTCAAATTGAAACGTTCGACCAATTGATGTTGCAGGCGCCGGATGTAAGCTTTGCGTGGAGCTAGCTCCATCGGTTCCTGGCGATTGATTACCATGGTTATAGCTTGGCGTGCTTCTTCCAGAGCAATTTCGGTTTCGTCGACAATGTCGGCGGCATTTTCGGAAAGAGAAAATATTTCGGTATCCAGATGCAATGCTTCACGTAAAGCTTTCTGAATTTGCGGCATATTGTTGCTCTTCACTACATAAACCGGAATTTGCTTAGCTTCGGCTAAAGAATAAATCTTAGCGCCGGCTCGGGCGTAGCTACGCAAAGCGAGGATAGCATCGGCTTCATCAATTGTTTTGACTACTTCAGCCGGCAAGCTGAGAGTTTTAACTACTCTTTCGAGCAAGCCTTTGCTTACGGCATAAGGATAGATTTTTAAGTATGTATCCTTATCGTATTGCGGTTGCGGCCAACCAGCAACTTCTTGCTCGCCGCCTGTCTCGGCTGCGTTGGTGATCACTTTGGTTTCCGGGCGAACAACGGCAAAAGAGCCGGTGGATTCGTCGCGACGACGGATTTCCGGATGGATCTTCCAGCCGCGTAGAAGTTGATCGACCGAATCAGCTACTGTTTTATGCACTGCCAGTGTTTGGCGATCGATAATCTCGACACAAATTTCAAAAGTCGGTTGTGTCGCTCGTTCGAGAACTGTCTTTTGCGTTCCGCGACGGCGAGCCTCGTCGTCACCTAAAGTAACTGTTTGAATACCGCCGATTAAATCAACTAAAGTCGGGTTTTTCAGCAGGTTTTCTAAAGCGTTACCGTGAGCCGTACCGATTAGTTGTACGCCTCTTTCGGCGATGGTTCTGGCGGCGGCAGCTTCTTCTTCGGTACCGATTTCATCGATTACGATTACTTCCGGTGTGTGATTCTCGACTGCTTCAATCATTACGGCGTGTTGTTTTTCCGGATGCGAAACTTGCATCCGGCGCGAAGATCCGATTGCCGGGTGCGGCACATCGCCGTCGCCGGCAATTTCGTTTGAAGTATCAATGATGATTACCCGTTTGCCGATTTCATCGGATAGAACACGAGCCATCTCGCGCAGTTTAGTTGTTTTGCCCACCCCTGGCGGTCCAAGAAAGAGGATTGATTTACCTGATTCAACTAGGTCGGCAATTACGTTAATCGTGCCGCTAACTGCGCGTCCGATCCTGCAAGTTAAGCCGATTACTTTGCCGGTGCGATTGCGGATGCAAGAGATGCGGTGTAGAGTGCGTTCGATGCCCGCTCTGTTGTCGCCACTGAAAGCGCCGACTCGCTCTACTGCATAATCAATTTCTGCTTGAGTGATCGGGTGTTGAGAAACTGAGCGGCGAGTTTTGTCGATATAGCGTGCTTCCGGCTTGCGGCCAAGGTCCATAACCACTTCAATTAGTCCGTCTGAGTTAGCCTCGAACTCCGCTCTGATCTTTTCCGGGAAGATCGAAAGCAGTGCGCTCAGGTCGTCAGCTGGTGGGATTTGGTCCATGACGGTCTCCTTGATTTAGGACTCTACGACTACATTCAACTTATCCGGCAAAGATTGGATTATATTCGTGCCGGTAATTTTTTGTCCCGGTACCAGAATTGGCATACCGGGCGGGCAGGGTGCAAGCCAATCTCCGGCAATGCAGCCATCCGAGAGGCGAGCGCTCGTCTCTCTTTTTTTCATAAAGAATGCTTTGCGTGGGTTCAATATCTGCTCACCAAACTGAGGTTTTGGTTCGGGGACGATTTTACCGTTTGCTGGGGTTTTAGCGATGATTTCTTGAAATGCTTGCACTAGTTGACTGCAATCTGTTTGTAATGTGCCCGTGCCTAACATTAAAAGAATGCCTTTGCCAAGAATGGCTTCGGCAAAAATTCCTTGACGACAAAGCGCTTCGTGTAAGGTTTCGGCACTGATTCCTCGGGCATTCACTAAGATGTGAAGTGTATCTTGGTGGGCGGTGCTATTTTGTCCGTAAATTTCCAATCCGGCAATTTTGCTTAGCTCTTGGCTGAGATTTAATGCCATTTTTTCAATTTTTGCCAAGGTGACTTGTTCGATTTCGTTCAGCGAATGTTCGATACCGCACATAAAAAAGTAGCTTGGGCTTGAAGATTGTAAAAGGTTCATTGCTGCTTGAACCTCAGCTTTGCTCACCGGGCAATCTTTGCTCAAATGCAAAAGTCCGGTTTGTGTTGGGGCGCCGAGTGTTTTGTGAAAAGATTGAGCGCAGAAATCAGCACCGCAAGCTAAGGCTGCCAGCTGGCTTTGTTCTGTGAAAGCTAAATGTGTGCCATGAGCTTCATCGACAATCAGTAAAGTGCCGTACTCTTTGCAAAGATTGGCAATCGTTCGAATATCGCTTAATTTGCCGGCGTAAGTTGGCGAAGTGATAACAACAGCAGCAGGTGTTGCTTCGGCTTTTTCCAGGGCGGCTTTAACGCTCTTCGGATTTACTTCGCCCCAGAGACCCCAGTGACTGTCCCATTCTGGCTCAAGCCAGATTGGGTTTAAGCCGCTGATAATTACAGCGTTGATTGCCGAGCGATGAACATTGCGCGGCAACAATATTGAACTTCCACGATTAGCTGAAGCAATTATTGCTCCACAAAGAGCTGCCGAAGCGCCGTTCACTGAAATGTACGAAGCTTGCGCTCCCCAAAGTTCGGCGGCGCGCTCTTGCAAGTTGGCGATAATTCCCTCGGGAGAAGAAAGTGTATCCAGTCCGGGGAGCTCGGTCAGATCTTGGCGCCAGGTTCTGCCCTTGTGTCCGGGCGTATGAAAAGAAGCGCGTTCTTGTTCTATATGGGCTTCAATAGCGGCGGAAAAAAATTGAGCCTGCGGGACTTTAGTGCCGGACCCTTTTGTTAATGAGGTGGATGTTTTATGGGTCAAGTAGCTTATAGCTCTCTGTTTTCTTTTTGAGTCCATCCCTGATGTTTGATCAGGCGGACTCTCCCATCCAGCCTTCATTATATCACGATTGGGCATAACGCAAACCACCGAAAGTGGCTTGCGTAGATATTCTTCGCGGTGTTTGCGTATACGACTATACTATATAAAAGAGATCCAAAAAATATAGATACGGGTGGCGTGGATAACTTTAATCGATTTCATCTTTCTCGCGACGTCCGAACCACGACGTCGCGAGTTTGGCCAAATTATCGTGTTCTAGCCGGAAATCGAATTGTTATTCATCTCGATGATTGAATTCATAGTCGAGATTGCGGCGTCAGTACTGGCTGTGTCCGCAGTGCTCGAGCCCGTAGTGCTTGAGCACACAGTCTTGCTTCCGGAAAAAATGCAGCGCCCGATGTACCAGATAAGCACCAGGGATCCGGCGACCATGCCGCCAATGATATAAACATTGATAAAAGCCGTCAGCGCTGAATTGCAGATATCCAAAAACGTATTCATTACATACTCCTTGCCGAAGCCTGAATTTAGGTGGGTTAGGAATGGATGGCAAAAAAGACATTCATAACTCTCGGCAAAGTTGTTTGTTGCTCTATTGCACGGTCTTGGCCATTTGATTTGCTTAATGACAACGCTTCGGCATTGTCCAGTTAGCGCGAAGAGTCAGGTTCGCCGGCTGACATAGAAATGTTTTGCCGGCAAACCTGACGAAAAACGTTTAGCTCACTTCGTCACCGAAGTCGATGGAATCTCGACTGTAGCCGTCATTGTCATAGCCGTTTTGATCGTAACCATCGCGATCGTATCCGTTGCGATCATAGCCATCACGGTCAAAACCGTCGCGATCGTATCCGTCGTGGTCGTAGCGATCATGGTCGTCGTGGGGGCCGAAGTTGTTCATCCTAGGTCGATTCATTACACTCATCCTTGAGTTAGTACAGACGAACAACGCACTCAAGCAAAGTGAGCGTTTTAGCGTTTGTTCTGGGGCAAAGCTGTTTGAGTTTGTTCTGATCTCTTTTGCTTGTTGCTGCGCGTTGTAATTACTGCCTATGCTTTTTTGAGCTGTAGAAGCAAGCCTTAAAGACGCTTTTAGCGTGGATCACGTACTTTCGTTTTTGACAAAGTTAGCGCTACATATTTGCTAGAAGACAATTTAAAATGCGAAAAAGCTAAAAAAGCGGACGAAATCATCAGGGTTTTAGAGCCCTGACAAAGTCGTCCGCTTCTGCTGAAAGTTTAGAACCAAGTGTCGCGATGCGCTTCTTCGCCGACAGTGCGCAGCATGTCTCGTGTTGAACGCGAGAGATCGTTTCCTGGTGCCGCTTCAATTGTGAAACGAGCATTCTCTGCCGAAAGAAGCTCTTGGGCGGCGTCAGACAGGGTGGCTTCCACGTGACCGTCGAAAATTTCCGGTGCCAGCTGACGTAATTGCTGGATCACTAGAGGGTCCTCGATGGTGATTACTACCAGGAGAGTCTCTTGTCCCGGCGGTTGCGGCACACGGTTGATTGAAGCTAAAGCAGAAAACTTGTTCGTGTAACATTTCAGCTCGCCGACAAATGGACTGCGGGGCAGATCGTCCAAGTGGAAGCCGACACGGGCTAGATCAAGCGCTTTGGCAAGCGCTGTCGGATAGAAGAGCTGTATGGAATCGGTGAGAACCATAAATTTTGCTCCGGTTGATGGTCTGTTGAGGCTGGGTTAAAGCTCGGTATTTAAGCCAAACTTACTCAGTTCAGCTTTTAAGTTTGCTACGCCTTGAAATTGAATCGCTTGCATGCCTACTTGGCGAGCGGCAGCTACATTGGCTTCCAGATCATCAATGAAAAGACAATGTTCGGCAGGTATTCCGCTGCGTTGCAATACTTCCTCGTAAATCAAGGGATCTGGCTTAACCAGACCGACTTTGTAGCTTAAGACTATTTCGTCGAAATGTCGTTCGACATCAAATTCTTTTTGCAGATGTTCGTAATGCACTTCATTCGTATTGGAAAGCAGGCAAAGCGGACGTTGGGTTTTTAAGTGAGCAAGCAGTCTAGCCATCTCTTGGTTTTCGCGAAATGTTCTTACCCAGAGTTCGCTAAACTGATCCACTCCCATTGTTATGCCGAGCAAATTATTCAGCTCAGCTAAAAAAACTTGTGTGCTTACTTTGCCGCTTTCGTAACCAAGTTGTGCGACATGGTTCATCCCTGCTTTCAGTTCTGCCGGGCTGCGACCGCTAGCCCGGCAGAATCCGGCGCAGACTTCGTCCCATTCAAAGTCTATGAAAACATGACCCATGTCGAAAACAAGAAGTTTCAAAGATTATCCGCCTGTTTCTTTCTGCGCGCCTTTATTTAATCACAATCAAAGGCGGCATATGACGATTGGCGTTTTTCAGAACAATGCCGTGGTCGCCGAAAGACTTGGTAATCAAATCTTTGTTGGCTGCAGCATTGAGCTGTTGATCCGCGGTTAAATATGCTTTGAGCAGATCCTGGAAACTGACTTTGTGAGCCGGTACCAAGGTAAGAGCTGCCAGGGTGATCTTGCCGAAATCTTCCAATGCTTTTTTCAGATCCGCGCCCTTTTGCGTAGCCATGGCTACAAGCAGATCGGCTTTGGCGCCGCCGGAGATCAGTCCGTCGTCGTGGGGTTCGCCGGTTTTGTCTTGCGGCGTACGCTTTTTGTTTTTCTGAATGCGAATGCCGTTGGGCGGTAAGGCGTATTTGCCGATTACTCGCGTATCCTTATCCACATCGTTGTTGGTTAAGGTTGCTTTGAGCTCGTTGCCGTAGGTCAAGCGAAACCAGAAATCCATCAGCAGATCGCCAAGCACATCGCCCATGGATTCGTGAATGGCGCCGCCTTCAGCTCCGGGCAGATCTTGTCCTGGAGTTTGTAAAAACACCACATGATGACCATTCTCATGCCAGGTGACGCCCAGATCGTAAGCGATGTTGCGTGTCAACCCGCGTGGTAAGCCGCTACCAATTCCGAGATGAATCTCGTAAGCTTCGGGATCGAAATAAGCATTGTCGCGAACGTTCGGGTCGTTGACATAAATCGGAATTGGCTCTGTGGGCGGAGTCATGCCCCAGCTTTTGTAAAGCTCCATCTGGGCGTTGAAAGCAAAAAAGGTGGTGACGGCGGCAAACTCCGCTTCACCGTGAGTGTAGAGGAAGCTGCCGTCGGATTTTGCCCGCACTTCTTTTTTGCTGCTACCCAGATAAATGATGCAGTTATCGTTTTTAAGCACGCTACGATCAGGCAGCATGTTAAGCACGACTTCGTGGATCTGGTTCAACAAATTTGCGTTCGGATCGGGAATGCGCAAAAAGGTTTTGCCTGTGGGTACAGGAGTTGTGACACTCTGGTTGATGTCGGGGGTGGTTGGCTTGCGGCGTTGGCGGCGGCGGGACGAACCGAGGACGATCTTTGCTGAAGCCTCGGTTCGCAGTTTGTTAGTCCGGTGTACGACCTGTCCATTGATTGCCCGGACAAGCACTAAAACTACCCGGCGTGGATTCTCGGTTGTAATCGTCACTTCGTACACCGGCTCGATTTTGCCGTTGTGGGAAGAGAAAACCAGCTCCGCCCGCTCGCGCAAGCTTTGTTTTACGTCAAGAGATAGGCGAGCTTTAGCCAAAGCTTCGTTGGCGCTGATGATGCTTTTGCTGTTGAATGACGGCTTGCGACCGTGGCGGACCGTTGAGTTAACCTGAAAAATCTTGCCATCGCGATTAATGAAAACGTGAACATAACCAGCACGAACCGGGTATGTCTGACTGTTTATCGTAAGTGTCTGGCGAAATTCAACGCGCTTTCCCAAATTAGGGATAGCGACACTGTTCGTGTGTAGCAGCTCGGCATGGCGCAAACCAAGAGCACGAATGACCGCCGGTGCATTGATAAAACGCGAAGCATAAGCTTCGCTAGTAAGACCTTTGCACGGTTCGGTAAATAAGCCTTGAGCGTCGCTAGTTGTCAGCGTGCGCAGGCGGCCGTTTTCATCAAAGAAAGCTTCCAGACCACCTATATGACTGGAGAGGGCATGTATGGCGGCAAGATAAGGTTGTTTCGGTTCGACTGAAGATAGGTCCGAGCTTAGCTGTTCGCCAACGAGATGTTCACTGGAGCGAATCATGAAGAGCCTTTGCTAGTCCTAAGACTTATGTGGTTAATCAAGAAGAAGCTAAATAAGTTTTCGCGAAAAAGAAAAAGTAGAAACGCGGTCACTCTAGTGAAAAGCTCTGGCGATAAACAGTTTGACAAGTCGGAGCTGGAGCGTTTGTTTCAGCTTCTCAATGCTATTTCCGGAGAAGTGGCTTGCAGAGCTAGCGGAGCAAAAGCGCTAAGCAAAAAGATAGTTGAGATTAAAGTGACTTAGGAAAGCCTCGCGAAGGCGCCAGTTCAGGAATTTGCGTATTAACCGCAAGCCATAAATGACACGCAAAGATGTCATTTGCACTGTCTGGCTACCCCAAAAATAACATTCGCGTATTTTGAAAAACCAATACTGTAGTAGTTCTATGCCTGTTGGTCGTACTGTTGACGGCTTTCAAGCGCCTTTTGTGTCATATCCCTACAGATAAGCCCGTACTTATTGCTATGGGACTAGGCATATTTATAAGTTGTACTTAAGTTCTCTTTTTCTGTATTAGGCGTCCATAAGCAACTAACGCATATCCCATCAAGTCAAAAGCACATCGCGACGAACCATTTTTGTGGTTGGGGATTCTGCAAGTTTCTTGGCACGTTTGAACAGAAAGCTTTTTGCGTCCTGCATAGAAGGAGAGTTAAGTATGTGTGTTTCTTGTCCGGTTGGCCCGTCACTGGGTCATGACGGTGATGAGTCGCGCGCGGCTCGCACCGAGCAGGGTATTACTTGCGGTACTTGCGGTCGTAATTGGCCGGCGTCGCTTGAGCGGGCGTGGCGGGTTAACCGCATCATTGCCACGCTCATTTTACGCAAGGTCGGTAATCCTGCCGAGAAGTACATGCCGGTGATTTCGTACGGCGCTCAGTCCGACAATCATGCGTCGGCATGCGCTCAAGATCACGGTGAAACTTTGGCGGATCTCGTCCGCATGCGTTTCGCCAATGGACAGTGCAGCGTTGAGCTGTCGTTCCACGAATCCGATGTGCCGCGCATCCAAGCCCCGGCAGCCAACTATGGTCGTAGCTTTAGCGAAGTGAGCGACGACAACCGCGCTCGTATTCCCGAGGGCATCCAAGAGCTCGTTGCCGCGCTTGAAGAGCATGGTGTGCGAGTGATGGGTTTGCAGCTTGGAGGAGGTTCGTCGCTCGAAAGCGCCGTACCTCTCGAAGGAGCTTCGTACCCGGGAGCAGGCTTGTGTTCGATCAGCCTGGCTTGCGGGCAGCTTGTTGGCACGGTCGTGTTCGGCCTGCAGATCCAGATCAACTGGTATCTGTAAGCCGGCAGCAAATCTGTTTTTCGGAGGCAGGCGTATGCGCTAGGCGGAGAGCCATGTCCGGCTGACGAACCGGACTCTCTCCAGCGCTACCGTTTGCTTGAGCTCTAGAGGAGGAGCTCATCGTTCCATATTCACAGGACTTTTTTTTAGGAGATCTGATACCCGTCATCATCTAGCTCAGCTAGCGAATGGCGGCTCCATTAAACCGGTGCTAAGCATCGAAGGAGCCTGAAGATGTCTCAAAACCAATATAGACTCCGGCGTGCGATGTATGCCGGGGCGGACGAACCAAAGGTAATTTTGTTCGACCTTTGGAAAACGCTGGCACGTGCAACTTACCCGGAGCCTGTAGCATTCCTGCAGAAGCTTTTGGGATACGATTGCCCGACCGGCGACATTCCCCCTGTGGTTAACAAACAGTTTTTAGAAGCGTGTTTGGAAACACCGAATGAGAACCCGGACGAGTTCGTGGACGTTATTGCTGGACGCTTCAGCGTGGCGGTTCCCGAATCGACTTATTCCGAGTTTCGTACTGTTCTCAAACGCGAGCAGCAAGGGCTGTGCTTGTTTCGCGACTTGCACTGGCTCAGTAGGCTGAAAGAAGCCGGCTACCGTTTGGGGCTCCTCTCAAACGTATGGCCGTTTCCTGTCCGTAAGTTGCTAGACACGCACGGAATGACAGGCGTGTTTGAGCATCTGATTTTGAGTTGCGAAGTCGGACACGCTAAACCGAAGCGCGAAATCTTTTACGCTTCGGCTGAGCGATTTGAAGTTCATCCGAATGAATGTCTGATGGTTGGGGACAACCCTGACCTGGACATTCGCGGTGCTTTGAATGCCGGCATGGCGGCGGTGCATATCGACCGCTATGGCGACTGTAAGGACTTCGTACCCGGTGTGCCGGTAATCGGCGAACTGGAAGAACTTTGTATTGCGCCGCAAAAACCCTAAGGGTTGGCGGATTGTAATCGAAATTTTTACTTATCACGGATGGATCCACTTTGATGTCAGGCGCGCTGTCACGAGCTACTTCATTTCGTGACAGCAGCGCCCTAGCAGAATGAAGGACAAACAAATGTCCCAGCAGTTAAACAACTATGATGACGCACGACAATTCTGCCCACTATCGGCCCGAGAATATCTCGGCGCAAACTTAGGTTTGGGAGGACTTAAGGAACGCCGCAGCGATTTTAAGGTGACCGAAATCATCCCCGGGCGTCCGGGTCGCTATCTCACGCTCTCGCGTGAAAGTGACTTTGAGCCCGATGATTTGGTGTTCCACGAAAAGCATGATCGAGTTTGGTGTACCCTGGTCAAACATGGGCTCACCTTCCCCGGTGCTCGCAACGGGTTGCACAAACTCTTGTGCGAGAAGCTCAAGCGGAACAACTTCTTCATCAAGGGAACTGGGCTGAAAGATCGGCGTGCTCATACGGCACAACTTTTGGAGATTCGCGGCGTTACTGCCGATGAACTTCGGCGCATTAACTGGCCGCTCACCCCTGAGATGGAAGCCAGAGACGGCGTCGGGTTCTACATCAAGGATGTTCGCCCGGTACTGTGTGAGATTCGGAATGGCTCACACGGTCTCAATCACTTCGAAATCAAGGTCCGTCTCAAGGGACAGTCGAAGGCGGAGATCGAAGCTTACTTGAAACCGCGTTTTGAAAAGCTGCAACGTATGGGCGGCTGGTTTCCGAATTTCTACGGCAACCAGCGTCTAGGCGGACGGCAGATGCAACACTTGGTCGGTCAAACGGCCATTTGCGGCGCCGGCTACCAATCGCCGCCTGGCGAACCCAACTTCAGCAGCAATGTTGAAGCGGCCATGCATCGTTTCATCTGCGCGACCAGCCCGGCCGAAAAGCCGGAGGTTTCGCGGGTGCGCGAAGCCTGCCGCAAGCGTTGGTTGTTCGATTTCGAGGGCATGGCTGATCTCCTGGGCGGCTGTTACAAGAAGTTCAACTTGGACATCGAGTTCGAAATCGCCAGGCGTTTAGCGGATAACGACCGCTATCGCGGCGACTTCAACCAGATCTTTCTCGATATGAGCGACGACACCTCCTTGTGGGTATCGGCATGGCAATCATGGTGGTGGAACCATGTGGTTGCCAGCGAGCTTCCGGGTTGGATTGCCCAGATTGAAGCCGGGAAAGGCTTTCGTCCGAATGATGTCCGCGTGCCTCTGATCATGGATACGCCGGCGGCACGGAGCTTTTACGGTCAACGCGACTACTGCAAGCAAGCTTTGACCGAGCTGGACCAGGCTGAAAAGGCTGTGCACGACCTGTTCTTGATTCCGCTCATGCGTGAGGACCGCGGCGGTCGTTTCCGTCCGAAAAATGGTCCGGAGCGAAGGGTTTTCACCCAAGCTGAACGGATGAGCTACACGGTCAGCGATGGAGCGGTCGATTTCGTTTTCGATTTGCGTAGCGGCGTTTATGCCACGACGTTCCTCGGACTGTTCTGGAACATGAGCCAGGATCATCAGGAGGAGGAAAGCGAAAACGAAGCCGGTGCTCGACGACACCATGGCGGCGGATATCAGCACCACGGTGGCGGCCGCAACGGTCATCATCGCGGCGGACGTCACAATCATGGTGGTGGTAACCGTCGTCGCGGCGGTGATAATCGGCCTTCGGCCTAGAAAGGGTGTTCCCATGTTGCGTATGCGTACAAGGGGTACGATCGTGGGCCGATAATTTGCCGAATGGTACCGGAGCGTCAGGTTGTTTTTGCTGGCGCTCCTCCGGTTTCTTGCGTTATTACATCGATGATATTCAGCCAGGAGAAACGCATGCGAGAGTTTGTTGTGCGCCATGGAAAGCTTCTTCGTTTTCGTAACCGCCGCGACAACTTTTACGGTAAACGGCGAGATGATTTCGATGAAGGCTTTGAACGCGGTGCACGCCGGCGGAACGAGAATGCTGATTTCACCTCCCAGGTGGAAGAGGTGTATCTGGCGCCGCCGGCTGAAGAGGAGGATGATGAGGAGCGTCCGACCGTTCCCTCTCTCGGTCCAGACCAGTGCCAGTTTACTGGTGCTCGTTTGCCGCCGGCAGGAGAAGCAGGCGCTTGCTACGACTGGGACTTCAGTCTACAGTCGGATCAAGAGTCTGGTGACAGTGTCCTCAAAGTTGTCTACGGTCCGGATGGGTTGCTGCAATTTGCCCATGCCGGAGATATCTTCAATCCCTAACAACACCAGCAAATAGACGGAGTACGCGTTTTCGAGCAAGGCGGTTACGCATCGCAACAGCCGCCTTGCTTTTTTCTAAGTATTTACTATATGAGTAAGTAAACACTTAGCGCTAACGAAGCTTGTTCGTGAAGTGTGGGGTTAGCCTCACTGCATGGTTGGTGGACCTTGTTTTCAGAGCCTCTTTCTGGCTACTTTCAGCCCGTATTTCACTCAGTGCTCGGGCAAAAAAAGTACTCTTGGAGGCTTGAATATATGACTAAACTTGATTGGGAAAGCTGTTATGGCGTCCTGGAATTAAGACCGGGAGCCACGCTTAAAGAAGTGAATAAGGCTTGGAAAAGACTTTCCAAACTAAATCATCCGGATCAATATGGGCAGGGATCCAAAGCTTATTTTCAGGCTTTAGAAAAACAGAAACAACTTAATGCTGCTCACGATTTCTTAAAAGCACGTTTACGCGCCACTAACCAAGTCCCGCCTGCTGATCCTGCTCCTCAAACACCACCGCCACCGCCTCGCCAATCTGAGATCAAAGAGAGCCCCCTGTTTTGGCTTGGCGCGCTTTACGGTGCTTTCTTATTCTTTCTTGTATTGTGCAAAGATCTGTTGCGGATGCTTGTTCCCTGGTTGGCTGTGGAAGATCATGCCCTCTTTTGCGATTTGGTCTCTGTCATCGCATTTGGTATCACGGCTTGGCTATTTTTGCGCCTGGCCAAATTAAGCGGAGCTAAGACATGAAGCGCTTTTCAACTTGCCGCGCATAGTAGTATGCGCGCTAGCTGTGACGTCAAGCGGGGCTGATCTTAAGCGCAGATAAGCCGTTAAACGTTGTTTTTGCCTATCTAAAAACGTTAAGTTCAAGTTCTATTTCTTCTCACATTTAGATTTCGGAAAAGCACAGCTAAACCAGACCAGCCAATCTAGCCGCATCTGATTCTCTCTTCTTTGAAGAGCGGTTTGTTCTAGCTGTCTTAGCCGAAACTAATCTACCACTTTGTGTCCTGCCGGGTGCCTCTTTGGGCTCTCGGTCTTTTGTCCTGGAAAGGATTTATTTGCCATGGCAAAAAACGGTAAGCATCTTGAAGTTCGCCTTGGAGAAGACCTGCCGCCGCAGCACTTGCAACGCTTGATTGCGCAAAGCAAGGCCTATACGGAGCAGGTCAATCGCAACCGCATTGTTTATCCCGACCCCGATGCTGTCGATCTCGACAGCGCCGAGGCTGAATTTGAAATTGATCCGCAAGGTTTTCTTTCCAACGACATCGGCAAGCGGATTCGCAATAAGCGCAAGAGCCAGAAAGGCGGCGGTGGCGGCAGTAAGCCCAAGCTGCCAAACCCTCAGGTGGTGCTGGCTGAAGTGCAGAAAACTTTTGCCAATCTGCCTGTGGCCAGCACCAAGGGTAACTTGCAGTTTTTGGAGTTCAATGCCGAATTCGGCGATGCCTCAAAAGCCAAGTACTTCAAGGACGTGTATATCGAGATGTTCACTCGCGGGCATCTGATTTTCTTGTCCGAGGTCGATGCGGCCTTCGTTTCGGCTGTTGCCGGTTACTGCAACTACACGGGTTATTGCTCTACGGCAAACACCCGCGGTCAGGCAGTTGCTTTCCTGGTTCACCCGCGCTTCAAGCTTGTCGGCCAACCGGTCGAGTATCAGCAAGTGGCTACGGTGCAAGGGATCCCGGATCTGCGTCCGGCTTATCTCCTGGAGCTGGAAGATACGACGACCGGTGTCAAGGCTAAGTATGTCGTCCTGCACCTTAAGTCTATGCGTGGCGGTCCGAAAGTCACGGCAGCTGTCCGTTACAAGCAGATGCAGATTCTCGAACAGTTGCTCGGTCAGAGCTTCGACGGTTTAGTCGCCGGCGATATGAACTTTATTTTGAGCGATCCGAAAGTCACTGACGGCGATCCGCTCAAGAACAGCGGTTATACGCTGATTGCAGCTGGCGATTCGACACCGACCCAATCCATGGGTAGCCGTATCGACGGTTTCTTTGGCAAGGGAACTGGCGGTAACGTGTCCTTCTATCAAGTGCGTGCTTACTGGAAGAACCCGCAAATCACCCGGGCTTTCAGCGATCATGCTCTGACCAGCGTGCAGAAAGTGATCTGCGATCCGAAGCACCAGCTTGGCGCTAAGCCTAACGCTGGCTGTACTGGTGGGTTGGGTGATGATGATTTCCCTGTCGATGCCAACGGAGCTTTTTCTGGCAGCGCCGATCAGGATTTGAAGTTAGTCGACGTCGACGAGTTGGTTTCCCGAGCCGGTAAATAAAGGAGACTGCCATGACCGACACGATGAAAGCTTATTTGATGCTGGGCTTGCTGCTTGCGCAATTTGTTTGCTTCTTCTTGTCGGTAGGCTTTCTTCTGCAAGCCTATGCCGGACGTTTGAAGGACAGAGAAGCCAGAGTCGATCCGGTTTCTCTCTATCGCTCAAACATTCTTGGCGGCTGGGGTTTTCTGCTCATGGGCGGGCTTTCTTTCTGGGTGCAGCAATATGTTTGGGGTGATCAAGCCTGGCTGTCCTGGCTGGGTGGGGTCACTTTCTGTTTGGTCGGCGGGTTTTGCCTCTGGCTGGGTTCGACCCGGCGCCGACATTATATAACCAAGCAGATTGCTGAAGCTCTTGTCCGGGAGGTCCACAAAAATCGCTTACCCAAGTAAGCGATTTTTGTCTGGATTACTAATCAACAAAAGAGATGGCCGCCGGCCGTCTCTTTTGTTTTCAATGTATTACTATAAAAAATAGTATTAAACAAAAAAAGAAAGAGGACGATGGCAAATTTTTTTGCACCGTCCTCTCTCTTCTTAATTCAAAAAACAAAGATTGCTGCGTTGCGGATAAAGATCCCAGCACTTCGCTTCAAAGTCACGAGAAGCATGGCAAGCGTTTTTGACCACTGTCACCATCTCTGCGTCCTTGAGAAGATGCTCCACTGTTCCCAGTACGCAAGCCTCGGTATGTAAGCCACAAACACGAAAGCGCTTGTGACAAAACTTTTGGTTTTGGCAAGCGGCAAGCACTGCCGGACCACCGTTGGCGATGCTTTTGAACTCCCGCTTCTTATGCGGATATTGGCGCACGAGTGCTGTCAATTCTGCATAAGTCGGTGGATATTCATCATTCCAACCCCAGCCGGGAATTTCCAGAAAAACAATGCCGTTATCGGCAGCGCGAGCCAATTCAATCTCCCGAGCGACGTTGGCAATCACCATTTTGCTTGGGTGGAAAATTGGCTGCATATCCACTACGACAAGAGTGTATTTTTCCATTTTATTTGAACTCCCACTGGCTTCCATCCGGGAAGCGGATCTCGACAAGTTTGCCCTGGAGGTTATAGTCTGCAGCTGTGCCGCAGCGATAAACCAGAGTCCAGCACTTGCCGGGTAGGTAATAAATGCGCGCTGTTTCAAGACTTTCCAATCTCGCTAAACCAGGGCGCATTTTTTCGCTGAATTCAAAAGGCAACAGACGAGCCGCCAGTAAAGCAACCCGGTAAATTGGCAAGCAAATTCCAGCGCCAAGCCATGATGCATGGAAACAACGTTCCGCATTGACAAGGGCGCTGACGACAGCCGCCAGGATTGAGAGCCCTAGCACATAACCTGCTGTCTTAGCGAGAGTGACTTCCAGCTTGGCGTGCCGGACATAAGCCATCCCAATACAAAAACCGAGGCCGCAAAAAGCGGCGGCGGATATCAGCAGATTAATATGAGGGTTCACGAAAACAGCCTTTCTCCTTAACTCAGGACAAGCTTTGTGAGAACGAAAGCTGACGGCGCCGGTTAAGCCGGCACCGTCAGCGGTATCAATTACTTTCGGCAATAGTCGCGGCCGCTGGCGGCCATCTCTTGCACCAAAGCTGCCGGGAGATAGTTCTCGCCGGCAACCTGATGTAGAGCTTCGAGCTTTTGCAAAACAACTCGCGGACCGGTGGCGTCGGCGTATTTCATTACGCCGCCGCGGAAGGGAGCAAAGCCGGTGCCGAGGATCATCGCCAAGTCGATATCTTCGGCGCTTTCGGCCACGCCTTCTTCGAGTACCTTGGCTGCTTCGTTGACCATGACCAGGGCCAGCCGGTCTTGGATCTCCTCGAACTTGCGCGGGCTGGCCGGGCCTTGCTGGGCGAGCAGTTCCGGATTCAAGCCTTGCGGCTTGCCGTTCTGATCGTACAGATAGAAGCCCTTGCCGCCCTTCTTGCCCAGGAGTTTGCTTTCCTGGAAGAATTTGAGCAAGCGCGGCGCCGTAAAGCGATCGCCGAAGTCCTTGTTCATCTGCTGGATGACGTGACCGGCGATGTCGAAGCCGATCTCGTCCAGGAGAGCAAGCGGACCCATCTTCATGCCGAACTTGACCAGCGCTTTGTCCAGATCGGCCGCCGGAACGCCGGCTTCGAACAGACGAATCGCTTCGAACAAATAAGGAGCAAGAATGCGGTTGACGATGAAGCCCGGCGAATCCTGGCTGCCGACCACGGTCTTGCCGATTTTGCTGGCAAAAATCCGCAGCGCCGCCAGAGTTTCGGCCGAGGTTTGCTCGCCGGCAATCACTTCGACAAGCTCCATGATGTGAGCCGGATTGAAGAAGTGCAGACCGGCAACACGCTCAGGGCGCTTGCCCGCTTCGGCAATCTTGCTCACCTTCAAGAAGGAGGTGTTGCTGGCCAGAATGCCTTCACCCAGTTGGGCGAAAGCTCCCTGCTTCTTGGCCAGATCTTCGATGATCGCCTCAATCACCAAATCGCATTGAGCGAGATCGCTAAGCTTATCGGTGTAGCTGATATTGCCGAAGCGGCGATCAGCTTCTTCTCGGCTGAGCTTGCCCTTTTCCACGAGCTTGTCGAACAAGCCTTTGACCAAGGTCTTGCCGCGTTCCATCGCTTGCGGGAAGGACTCGCAGACAACCACCTTGTAGTGATCCGAGTAAGCCACCACTTGTGTGATGCCCGAGCCCATCACGCCGAAGCCGAGGACGCCAACCGTGCGCACCTCGACATCAGGCTTGACGCCTTCCGGAGTTTTCTTCGCGTCTTGGCGCGTCAGGAAGAAGCGGACCAGATTGCGCGAAACCGGACCGACGCAAAGCTCGGCAAAAGCTTGCGATTCGTAAGTGAAAGCATCGGCTTCCGGCAGAGTCAAAGCCTTGAGGGCGACATCCAGGGACGACACCGGCGCCGGGTAATTGCCCTTGGTCTCCTTGAGGATGCCTGCCAGGGTCATCTTCTTCAAGAGCTTGCGCCCAAGCCCGGTGCGTTCCAAAAGCCAGCTTTTGCTCTTTTGCAAAATCGAACGCTTGGCTTTCTTCGGCTTGGCACCAAGAACAAGCTGTACGGCACGTTCCAGCAAGTTGGCTTTCGGCACCACTTCGTCGATCAGACCAGCCTTCCAGGCCTTGCGGGCATCCCAAGCCTTGAGCGGCATGAGAACGAAAGGCATCCCGGCTTCGAAACCGCAACGCTTGATCACGAGCACGTTGCCGCCGAAGCCCGGAAGGAAGCCCAGCCCGCCTTCGGGATAGCCGATGGTGGCATCTTCGCTCATCAGGATGTAAGTACACCAGAGCGGTAGCTCGGCGCCACCGCCCCGAGAAGTGCCGTTGATCGCGCAGACTGTGGTGAAAGGCAGAGCGCGAATCTTGGCCAAAAGTGCCTTGCCGTCTTGGGTGGCTTGGAAAGCGACACCCTTGTGTTGGCGCTGGATTGCGGCAATCTCGTTGACGTCGGCGCCGGCGATGAAGTTGTTTTCTTTGCCCGAATAAAAAACGGCGCCACGCACACCAGGCAGCACAGCCAGCTGGTCGAGCACGTTGGAGAGTTCGGCCATCACCGGCGAGGAGAGCAAGTTGACCTTGCTCTCCTTCATGTCGAAGCAAACAAGCGCAACACCGTTGTTCAAAAGCGACAGATGCACAGCGTTGCCGCTGTAGACCGTCTTTGCATTGGTTGCAGTCATTGTTGTTTTTCCTTGAGTTGGAACATAGTTGTGTAAAAGTAAGAAGCAGAACGAGGCGCAGCCGCCTTAAGAGACGTTCTTGAACAGGGTGGCGATCGCCAGTCCGCCGCCGATGCAGAGGGTGGCAATACCGAACTCAACGCCGCGCAGCACCATCTCGTGGCTGACGCTGTAGCTCACCCGGGCGCCGGAAGCGGCAATCGGATGACCAAGAGCGATGGCGCCGCCGTTGACGTTGACCTTGGCCCGGTCCAAACCAAGCAGCTTTTCGCAAGCGAGATATTGCGCGGCAAAAGCTTCGTTCACTTCGAAAAGACCGATATCGGCTGCGCTCAAGCCGTTACGCTCCAGGAGTTTTTGCACGGCATAATACGGACCCAAGCCCATCTGTTCCGGGTCAATACCGAGCAGAACGTGATCGACCAGCTCGACCATCGGCTTCAATCCGAGCTGAATCGTGCTTGTTTCGGAAGCAAGCACGACGCAGCAGGCGCCGTCATTGATCCCCGAAGCGTTGCCCGGAGTGATGTCCTTGGTCTTCATCACCGGCTTCAAAGCAGCCAGATCCTTGGCTGAAGTTTGGCGCGGATGCTCGTCCTGACTGAAAACGCCGCGTTTGGTCAGGAAAGGAACGATCTCACGAGCCAAACGGCCCGAAGCGATCGCTTGCGCCGCAAGCTGCTGCGAACGCAGAGCATACTCGTCCATCGCTTCACGGCTAATGCCGTAGTTGTCGGCCAGCCGTTGCGCAGTGTGGGCCATGGCTACGGTGCGCGTGTCCTTGATTAGGTGCAGCGGCGCCATGCCGTCCTGCAGCAAACCGAGGGTCAAACGCGGACCCATTTTCGGGAAAAACTTGGGCAGCTTTTTCGCCAACCAGCTGTTGAAGCGCAAAGAGCCGTCGTAGATGTAAGGCACGGTGCTCATGGACTCAGCGCCGCCGGCGACATAAATGTCTCCGTGACCGAGTGCGATCTTGTCCATCGCTTCGTTGATCGCTTTCATGCCTGAGCCGCACTGGTTCTGGATCGTATAAGCGCTGGCCGAAGCCGGCAGACCGGCGTTCAACCAGGCGAAGCGTGCCGTGTTCGGCGTCATGCCGCTTTGGAAGGCATGCCCGAGAATGAAACCGTCGACCTGTCCGGGGTTAACGCCGGCGCGAGCCATGGCATGCTGAGCCGCATGGGCAGCCAGCTTGTCGACAGTGACGTCCTTCAAGCTGCGACCGAAAGAAGCGAAGGGAGTACGTGCGCCGTCAATGAGAAAAACTTTGTTGCCGTTCATGACTATCTCCGTGTGATGGAAAGCAGCCTTGCCTTAATGGTTCCGGCTGGGGATTGGGTTTTGGTAACAATCTGGTTAGGTGAAAAACGAGCTGACCAACCGGTAAGCGGGTTTCAGCGCCAGAAGATAAAGCAAGGGAAAAAAGAGCAGATAAGTGAGGGCGATGCTGCCGAAGACTGCCGGAAACCATTTCCATGCCGGCAAACCTAATTGCCAAGCATGAAAATAAGCCGACCAAGCGCCAGCGCCTAGAGCAGAAGCATTGCTCAAGAAGTGAGTGATTTTTGTTTCTTTAGCGTTGCCTGGCGGATGGCAGGCATATTTGTGCAACCGTCCCAAGCGCAAACGTTTGAGCAGGGACAGGCAACTGTTCAGAAACCACATGGTGATCTCCTAGTTAAAGCGCTTGCCCCCGAATCGGTTGGCAAGTATTTGCATGGTCAGGCGGGTTGCTGTTTTGCGGAAAGGCTTTCTTGTTGTGGCTCTTGATAAGATCGGGAAGGATTTTTTGCAGTCTATAAGCCGTGTTCGAATCAATACAAGTATGAGAAGAAGAGAGTGATCCTTTCTGAGTATCTTTTTCTAAAAGAGAAAGCTCTATAAATGCCGAAAATCGCTTTTTGCTGAGGATGATAAAATTAGCGCGGCTTAGCCAGTTGATGACCAGTATTTTTAGTGTGGTGGTCAAGCGGTAAAAGCGCTAATATGGTCAGAGATCGAATTACGGTGTAAAACACCGCCAGGGAAATCTTGGCAACGAGTGATTCTCACAGCTGCGCAAATGCAGGAGGAGGAAGCGTTTATGGCAATGGGTGGTAAAGCCGGTGAGACATTCACCGAGATCAATGTCACGCCATTGACGGACGTGTTCTTGGTTTTGCTTGTGATCATGATTTTGGTTGCACCCTTGGTCAACCAGACCGTGCTTAAAGTAGATCCGCCTCAAGCTCCTTCCAACCAACAACAAAAACAAGAGCCGGAAAAAGGACCGAAACTACGTGTGGAAGTCGGCGCCAGTGGCGTTGTTACTCTTAACGGCACACCAATAAATCCGCCTGATTCAGCCACTATCCAGCAAGCAATTATGGCTGAGCAGACAAAAACCCAAGTTCAAGATCTGCCTTTGGAGCTGCAGTCCGAAGCCGATGCCCAGCAAAAATATGTGGTCGCGGTAATGGATGCTGCTGCCGGCGCCGGAATTAAAAGAATGCGCGTGCTTCCATTGAAGAACAATTTGCCCGGCATTTAAAAGTAAGCTCGCCGGATTCCAAGCGGAATGGCGATTCTAAATTGATCTTGAAAGCAAAGCCTGTGAGCCTTTCTGTAGGCTTAGAAAGTCTTTACGGCTTGCCGACCTCCTTTAAGAGCCGCAAGCATTGACAGGCTTCCTTTTGTATCATATCGTTAAGCGCCAAAAGCAGCAGTATGCGTGACATACATAGAATCGGCTGCTGTTCGCCATGGATATCCAATAGGAGACAAAGGCAATGGTTGAGTTGTTTAAGGACCTGGAAGGCTACGGGCACGAACAAGTAGTTTTTTTTCAGGACAAAGATTCCGGATTGAAAGCAATTGTCGGAATTCACAGCACTAAACTCGGACCGGCCCTTGGTGGCTGCCGAATGTGGCCCTACAAAACCGAAGCTGAAGCCTTGAGAGATGTTCTCCGTCTCTCCCGCGGCATGTCTTACAAAGCGGCAGTTGCTGGTTTGAACTTGGGTGGCGGCAAAGCGGTAATCATCGGTGATCCGAAAACACAAAAAACTGAGGGCTTGCTTAAAGCTTTCGGTCGTTGTGTTGAGAATCTGGGTGGTCGTTATATCACTGCCGAAGATGTCGGTATGTCCGTTGAAGACATCGATGTGATGCGCACCCAAACTAAATATGCTACCGGTGGAAGCAACATCGGTGGCTCGGGTGATCCTTCCGGAATGACCGCTCTTGGTGTTTTCCAAGGGATGAAAGCTGCCGTAAAAGCAGCCGGCTTGGGCGAAGATTTGCGCGGTTTGACCGTAGCGATCCAAGGGCTCGGCCATGTCGGCCAGCACCTCTGCACTTATCTCCATGCTGCCGGCGCAAAGCTTATTGTCACCGATATCTATCAAGCTCAAATTGAAAAAGCTAAAGAAGAATTCGGCGCACAAGTGGTGGCACCGAACGAAATCTACGGCGTCAAATGCGATGTTTTCGCGCCTTGCGCTCTCGGCGCAATCCTCAATCAAACGACCATCGGCATGTTGCAATGCAAGGTCGTTGCTGGAGCCGCCAACAATCAGCTTGAAACCGAAAATGACGGTTTTGCTCTGGCTAAGCGCGGTATCATATACGCACCGGATTATGCGATCAACGCCGGCGGCGTGATCAATGTCGGCGCTGAGTTGGACGGCTACAACAAAGAAGTAGTTGTCGGCAAAGTGAACAAGATCTACAGCACGATCGAGCGCATTTTGGAGATGTCCAAAGCCGATGCCATACCGCCTCATGTCGCTGCGGATCGTTTGGCCGAACAACGTTTGAACCAAAAAAACGGTAACGGCAGTTCGCGCCCAACGGCAAAAATCTAGGCAGACTATCGGTCTAACAGTCAACAAAAAACCCGTCTGCTAGCAGGCGGGTTTT
The DNA here is from genome assembly GCA_019750335.1 of Candidatus Obscuribacterales bacterium. Lineage (GTDB taxonomy): Bacteria > Cyanobacteriota > Vampirovibrionia > Obscuribacterales > Obscuribacteraceae > JAIEPM01. The sequence goes on along the minus strand of JAIEOQ010000008.1, from coordinate 420,615 downwards.
TATTGTAGAAATCTGCTCGGATCTTAAGCTGTAATCCAGGCAATTCCCATGTAGCGACCCTAGGCTTCGATGACAAAAAAGAGCCAGTCTTTATATTTATCTGTGATGCCAAAATGCCGCTGAATAGGGGCTTTAGCGAAGATCCGGAGCTGCTTCTGCATTGTGCAAGCTGTTTTTAATAAATACTATAAAATACAGTAAGTAGTTAAATGGAAAAAGCAGCATAGTTACCGGGATCAACCGGCAACTACGCGCTTTCTAAAACAGAGCCTAAAGCGTTTCCAAACCAGGAGCGAGGAAGTTTGCTTTCCGCAGCACCAACTTGCCGCGCCGACCGGCATAACGGTCGAACTGATAGTGAGTGACTGAAGCGTTAGGAATGTCCTCTTCGCGATCGATACGCAAAATGGATTCTTCCGTATGGCGCTCCAGAAGATAGCGGAAGCAGGCTACGACCACCGAATGACAGGTGATCGCCACTCGTTCGCCCGGATACTCACGAACAATCATATCGATCACGCTACGCAAGCGCAGAATAACGTCCGCCCAAGATTCGCCTCCTGGCGGGCGATAATAAAGTTTACCCAGAGCGTCGCGCCGAGCTGCTTCGGTAGGCAAGCGTTCACGCACGCCGACTTTGGTCAAGCCTTCCAAAATACCGCATTCGCGCTCCCCAAGACGCTCATCGAACACTTCGGGAGTATGGTCGAAAATACCGCCGGCGCTGGCGACGATACCGGACTTGGTTTCACGTGCGCGGCGGAAAGGTGAAGTAAGAAAGACCGTCGGTCGTTCATTCTCCGCTAGGGAAGCGAACCAGTTTCCGAGATAATCCGTTTGTCGCTGCCCTTTGTTTGCATCAAGCGGTATATCCACATCGCGGATGGTCAGCTGCAGCTCCGATTCGCCGGCAGCTAAAGCGCGCTCCCGTTCGATATTGGCGGCGCTTAGCCCGTGGCGAATGATATAGAGATGATCCGGCCACTTCTGCCGGTACCAGCCCGATAAGAACAACAGATCGCGCCAGCGTCGGCCGGCAATATTTAAAGGGTTGAAGTTCATAACTGCACCTTTCAAAAAAGCAGTTTGTTTGTTGTTTGTGAAAAATTCGGCTTAATCGTCAGTGACGAATTCTACTCGTGCGGCTTGGGCGTCGGCGGCCGCTTCGGCTGCCAGACGCTTGTTCACGGCTTTGACGCGCGGGGCGACCAAGATTTCAGCGGCATGGTCAATCTCCTGAACGGCGATTGCTGCGGCTTCGCGCACATTGCCGGCGTTACGCAAGGTCTCGATCCGGCTTAAGCTTACGCGCAAGCGTGAAACCCACTCGCCGTCGTATTGACGCATCTGGCTGAGATTGGAAACAAGCTCCTTCAGACCGCGTACTTTGTCGCCGATGGTGGATGGATAACGGTGCAGCTCCTCGATATCGCGCCCCATGTGGTCCCAGCTTTTCAGCACGGGGTTCGGCGGCGTTTCTTCAAGGAAGGTGCCGGCAAAGAGGGCCGAGGAGATCAAGCCGCCGACCAGGATGAAAAGCCCGAGTCCGGGGTTGTTCTGGAAGACGACGGCGCACCAAAGAGTTGAGCCGATGGTGATCGTTAGTGAAAGAGCGATGACTAGATTACGATTCATAGGCAATATCCCTTCTCTGTGAAAGACCGGTTGCCGCCAATGACGTCTTGGCGGCAACCGGTCTAAGTTTATGGTTCAGATGTGCAAGTCGGGCTATGGCGTAGAGCCCAGCTCCGAAGCGCTTTGCACCAAAGTGAAAAATTGACCGCGGGTCCAGCCGTATTTGGCAGCGATCTGATAGAACTTCTGTAAGCGTTGAGGCTCGCCCGGCGTGTCAATCATGAAGTTGCCGATTGCCGGCGGCGGCAAAAGAATCATCATGCCACCGTCGGCTGAAGCCGAGTCGCCATCACGTCCGGCAATAACCACGCGATCGCTGCTGATGTGCGGCCAATTCCAACGTTTGTGGTTGGTGTGCACCCAGTGATGGAAGCTGAGATGTTTGCCCGGCTGCGGACGGTTCTGCCACTCTTCGCCAAACACTTCGTAGGAGTGGTTGACGCCGGTGGCCCGCCCATCCGTACCGTAAAGCAAGCGAGAGCCGGTCACGTTCTCCGGCTTGATTCCCAGATAAGGCGCTGCGGCGATCGCCAGCTCCTGATCGCCGTTGGAGACGATCACCACATGAACACCGGCTTCTTCCAAAGTACGATTTTCCTCGGGCACGCCGGGGTAGATGCGCTTGGCGTATCCGGCAGCGAAAGCCTTTACTTGCGCTTCTTTCTCTTCCTTGGTCAGGCCGAGCTGCGAAGGCCAGTAAACATTCGACCAAAGCTCAAGCAAGCTAAGCCCGTCTTCGCCGCCCTCTTTGCGCAACCAAAGATTGAGGGCGTCGATTGGTTTCAACCCGGACGCTGCACGCAAAACGGCACTCTTACGACGTTTGGCGGTCAAGAACTTCTTGATTGCCGCCAAACCTTCGGTCGTGAATTTGTTGTGATCGCAACGCCATTTGTAGAAGAAAGTGAAGATGTCGCCGGCAGCTTGAGTCTTGTCGACATCGCGCAGCCAGAACACTTCATGACCGGCTGCTTTTTCGGCAGCCGCCCAATCGCGAAATTCAGACGAACGAAAATAGGCGGTGCGTTGAGCTGTGGTCAGTTTGGCAGCAGCAACATTGTTGCTTTCGTAGCTGCCGCCGGAGATCGAATAGAGGGCGTCACGCGCCTGCAAAAGCAAATGAGCGGTGCTCATCGGGTTCCTCTTGTAAGGGTCAGTTAGCGTTTTGGATTGCGCAAAGCTTGCAACACTTGTGGTGTTGCTTTATACAAGCGCCAAATTACTAGCAGCAAAACAGTTGCCGCCGTACCAAGAAATAAGCGTGAACTTAAAAACAGGTCACCGAAAATCGCCCAGACAATGCTCGCTTTCGCCAGCCAGCCTAGACTGATTAAGGAGATGAACCATAGAGCCGTAAGCATTTTGTTCAAGTAATCACCAATTTTTATATCGTTCGAGCGTACGTGCCGAGTAGCTCTCCAGATCGGCATGGTTGATGCCATAAATGTACTGAGTCGTCACTATTGGCGAAAAGTAGCCACCGCCATTGGAGTCAGTGCTGATCCAGACCTGAGTGGTCACAGGATATGAATCAATCACATGACCGGCTTCCGCTAGCCTGTTCTGAAGCAAACCGAGAAGAGCCCGTTCTTGAGAGCTAAGCTTTAACTTCCCGTCCAGGGCTTCCTTGAATTCGCTGTCCGTGAGCAGACCGTTTTTGTCGGTGTCGATTTCGTCAAAACGAGCCAAGGCAACGGTTTGTACTTCCGGTGCCGTTTGGCGAAGAAAAGCCGCTTGTCGATGCCCGTTCAAGAGGACTGACAGCGGCGAATAAAGAACGCAAAGGACAGCGAGCAAGGCATAGACCTTTTTGGCTGTTTTAGCGCTGGACCAGCTGCCAAATCCATAAGTGATTTCCCAGACCATCTCTCCCAGGTATAAGCTAATCCAACCGAGGAGCAGGGCGGTGACTGCTGCCCAAATCACCACCGATCCCGGTCCGCCGGGAAGAGCCATGCCGGCAATGCAAGCTCCCAGGAGGCAAAAAAGCCAGAGCAGGACAACCGCCAGGCTGGCTGGGAGAATGCGCGTCATAAAGAAATCAACCATCAAAAAACTCCTCTTATTTGAGAGTTTCCTCAGTCAGCTCTTTCAGCTTCTCGTAAGAAGCCAAGCCTTTCTGCACGGTGCGAGAGGCGTTTTTCGGCTTGATGAAGATCACCGTCGGATAGCCCTTGATGCCGTAGCTTTTGGTCAAGGCTTTAAACTTATCGACGTCGACCTTGTAGACTTTCACTTTGCCTTTGTATTCGCTGGCAAGCTTATCGATCTCCGGCGCCAACAGTTTACAGGGGCCACACCAGGTGGCATAAAAATCGACGACCACGGGCAGATCCGAATTCTCAAATTCGGTTTTTGCATCCATCGTATCGCTGAAGATGATCACTTCGGAAGGTCCGCTGCTGGCTTCGCTCATGGGTTTTTGTGCTCCGAGAGAAGAGGCAAGAACAGCTAAAAGCGCCACCAACAAAAGGGGAAATAAGATCTGGTAGAGGTTCATTGTTTGTCTCTTGCAAGATTGTCTAGGGTCTCGACAATCGTAGTAACGGTAATGATTTCAGGAAGTACTAAGGGAGACTCAGGCTTATCCGGAGCGTAAAGGACATACAAAGGAACGCCGGAGCGCCCAAACTCGGCGAGCAGCTGGGTAATCTCCTGGTTGCCCTTGGTCCAATCGGCTTTGAGAATGACGGTGTTTGTCGCCAAAAGCTTCGCTGTCACCGTTGGGTCGCGCAGAACACGTTCGTTCAATTTACAAGTCAGACACCAGTCAGCAGTAAAATCGATAAGCACAATTTTGCCTGCGGCAAGATGCTTTTGCAGAGACTGCTTGCTGTACGGTTCCCATTGGTTGCTGCTGCTTGCGGCGGAAGCGGCAATTTTGCTGGCGCTGAATGCCGGCAGCACGGCATACCAGAAAGTAGCGGCACAGACAATCAGCACTGCTGTCTTGACTGTGCGTCGGCGAGCAGTGGAAAATTCCAACCCGGCAAAATGCCCAACTGTCCAAGCGCCGGCGCTGACGACCAAAAGAAAAACCAGGGTGATCAATACGGCGTCCAATCCGGCTTGCTGTCCAAGTACGGACAAAAGCCAGATTCCGGTCGCCAACATCAAGAAACCCATGGCCTGTTTGAAATGTTCCATCCAAGCCCCAGGTTTTGGCAAGAAGCGCATCCAGCCTGGTTGCCAGCTAAGAAGCAGGTAGGGCGAGGACAAGCCTAAGCCGACAGTGAAGAAGATCGTCAGCACTCCCCACCAGGGCTGGCTGAAAGCAAAGCCCATAGCCGTGCCGAGAAGCGGCGCCGTGCAAGGAGTGCTGAGCAAGGTCGCCGAGACGCCTTTGCAGAAAGCACCAAAAGGACCTTCGCTTTGGGCCTGACGTTCCAAGCCATTACCGGTACCGACCTGCAGGTAGAAAACACCGAACAAGCTTAGGGACATCACCGTCACTAAAGTGATCATGCCGAAAACAAAGAGCGGTTGCTGGAATTGAAATCCCCAACCGACGCTATATCCGGCCATCTGGGCGCCGATCACGACAAGCCCGAGCAGGAGAAAGGTGGCGATGGTGCCGGCGCTGTAAGCCAATCCAAGCCTGAAGATTTGGCGGCGATCCTGTCCGGCTTGTTTGACGAAGCCGAATATCTTTAAGGATATGACCGGCAAAACGCAAGGCATTAGATTAAGCAGAACGCCGCCGCCAAAGGCAAGAAGCAATGCCCAGAGAAAAGAGATGGCCGGTTTCTGGGCGGCGACAGTTGCAGTCTTCGCCGCTGTTACAGGCAGAGTAATCGTCAGCTCGCTCTCACCAGGAGTGCAACTTGTGTTGCAGGCCAGCCAGCTGGCATGCAAACGAATCGTCACTTGTTCTCCCGCTTTCAAGCTGTTTGCTGCTTTAAGTAGAACAGCAATTTCAGTCCGTTGTTCGTAGCCTTGACCTTTGATCCCGTCGGTTTCAAAACTGTGCGCCGGTTGCCAGCCGAGCTCGACCAAGGATAGGCTTTCGGGCGAGACAAGCTCGATCTCTGTCGGCAAGCCGGCTTCGCCGGGGTCTTTGTAATAAATATGAGTGCCCGGTGCGATTTCAAACTCAACTTTTAATTGGAAAGTTTGTCCAGGCACGATCAGCGTATCTTCGTTCAGGATTCGTGCTTTGACCGCCGCCGGCTGTTCTTGCGCGGCGGCCGTGGTTGTAGTAAAAGTAGCCGCGGTCAGCACCGCGGCTACGATCATGGCTGTACGTAAAGCCAAGGTTTTCATTTCATCCCTTTACGGACTGAAGGTTAATCGTCGCTCTTGCCAGCAAACAGGGCAAGGAAGCGGAGAAGATAAAGAAGGACGTTCAGGAAGTCCATGAAAATTTGCGTGGTGATGCTCACCGCTTCGCCCCAGCTGTTGTCGCTGCTGTTGGCCAAACGGTAGAAATCGACCAGGAAATAGCCGGTGAAGATGGCCATGCCGGCAAGGGAGTAGAGCACGTTGACGCCGAAGCTCATGCCGGTAAACAAGCCAATCAAGCCGACGATGATCAAGCCGAAGAGGCCGAGCATCAAGTAGCGTTCCATTTTGCCGAAGTTAATTCCGGACAGGGTAGCAATCACGCCGCAAACGGCCATGATCCCGCCGGTGCCGAGATAGGCTAAACCAACGGTCTGGGCGCCGAGCTGGGCGACATACATACTGATTGCCGGACCGATGAACAGACCGGCAGCAAAGGAGAACGCACCGAGCAATCCGACGGCAACGGTGGGCGGAGCGGTCTTGGCTGCAACGGCGACAGCGATGGCCAAGCCGAAGAAGGCAATCAAGCTGAAGATGAAAAAACCGATCCCGCTCATGGACATGCCGATAAACGTACCGGCTCCGCTGGCGAGCATGGAGCCGGTGAGAAGCAGGGAGACCTTGGCGAAAAGAGTGCTCGTCCGGGTATTCTCCATGTTAGGCATGGAAATTTCCTTTCAAAAATTGTGCTGTTGGATGTTAGAAAGTTGTCGTTGAAGCGAAGTTGAAGTTTTCCACTTTCATGGGCGGCACCACTGCCGGGAAGCCTTCTTCGCCGGCGGTGCGTAATGACGGACCGAGAGCGACCACTGAGTTGAGCATCTCAATCAGGCTTTGATTGAAACGCAAATTTTTGACGGCGCTTTTTACGGCTCCGTCTTCGACTAGGAAAGTGCCGTCACGAGTCATACCGGTGACGATCTTGCTTAAAGGATCGACGTTGCGTACGTACCAAACTCGGGTCAGTAAAATAGCCTTTTTGCTTGAAGCGATCATCTCTTCAAGTGAAACATCGCCGCCGCCAACGATGAGATTCATCGGCATTTCACCGCTGCTGTTCGGCTCGGCAAGCCCGTGCCCCGTGCTTTTACGTTTCAGTTTGGCGGCGGCACGACGCCCGTAAACCATGTCAGTGAAGACTCCGTTCTTGACCAGGCTGACGCTCTGCCGGGGTAAACCTTCCCCATCAAAAGGAATCCCGGCCTGAAAAGGATGATGGACGTCATCAACTATGTTGATGTTGCTGCCCAAAACTTTCTTGCCTAGCTTATCCTGGAAGCAAGACAGTTTGTCGATCTGGCTGGTGGCGCCGAAGTCGGCAAAGATGTAGGCTAGCAAGTCGAGCACGGCGGAAGGTTCCAAAATTACGGTGTATCTGCCCGGCTTGATCTCGACCGGATTGACATTGGCGGCAGCTTTGTCGGCGGCGCGCTCAGCCAATCCGGCGCAATCCAAATCGGCAAAACGGATATGATGTGCCTTGCTCCAGCCGGTGGCATCACCGGCGCGCATGGTCACCGAACATTGAGCGTGGCTTTGCCGGTGGCTGACAAAAAGTCCTTTTGAGTTACCGATTGCCGTGTATTCCGAGCCGCTGGCGACAACACCGGCAGCGCTCAGTCCGCGGCTGGAGGCGATCTTTATGATCTCCGCCACAGCGTCAGCCCGAGCTTCGGCACTTAAAGACGCTGTTTTTCGATCGAGCCGATTGGGCTGGGCAGCGGTCTTTTTGTGACCGCTTAAAAGCGGCAACAAACCTGGATCTTTTGCCAAAATTTGGCTGGCAGCCAGGGCTTCGTCTAGCAAACGAGTAATGGATTTGGGCGCGAGGTCATCGGAGGTAAGACGTGCTTGCCGACCATTTTTCAAAACGCGGACGGCGATTGAAGTTCGCTCCGGGGCTTGATTCTGGGTCATGCTGTTGTTGGCAAAACGAGAGGTGGCGATGTCGGAGCTTTCCAGCGTCACTTCGCAGCCGCTGCATTTGCCTTGGGCATGGGTTAAAGCTGTGTCGATGATCTGTCTTGCTTTTGCTTCAGTTAACATGGCTGCTCCTTAACCTTTATGCGCGATGCCGACGTTGACGTTGCGGAACCGTGCCGGCGGAGCGCCGTGTCCGGTCCACATTGTTTGCATCGGCTGGCCTTTGCCGCAGTTCGGTTCACCGGAGAGCATATAATCCTGCCGTCCGCCAATAGCGTCGCAAGAATTCCAGAACTGCGGCGTGATGCCGCCGTAACTACAGTTCTTGAGCATACGTTTGCGCTTGCCGTTCTTAATCTCCCAACCGATTTCGGTGGAAAATTGAAAGTTGTAGCGCAGCTGATCGATCGACCAGCTGTAGTTGGTCGCCATATAAATGCCGTCTTCCGTGTCGGCAATAATGTCTTCCAGGGAGCCGGCGTCGCCTGGCAAAAGCGAAATGTTGGTCATGCGGATGATCGGCGCAAAGTGGCAGGATTCAGCGCGCATCATGCCGCCGGAACGTTCAAGCCCAATCAAACTTGCCGTATCCCGTGAGCTGAGATAGCCGGTAAAGGTGCCGTCTTTAACCAAGTGCACGTTTTGCGCCTGCACGCCCTCGTCGTCGAAAGCAAAAGAACCGATTGCACCGGGAGTGGTGGCGTCCGCTACCAGGTTGACGATTCCGGCGCCGTATTGCAGCTTGTTCAGTTTATCCGGCGTCAAAAAAGAAGCGCCGGCAAAATTGATTTCCTGCCCGAGAGCTCGATCCAATTCAGCCGGATGTCCCATGCTTTCATGGACTTGCAGACCGAGCTGGGAAGGCTCAAGCACTACTGTCGCCGCTGTCCGGGGGCAAATGTCAGCGGACAGCAGGGCTACAGCTTCTTCGGCAACGCGTTGTGCTTCCTTCTTCAGATCGAGGCGGAGGATAAGCTCCCAGCCTGCCAGTTCGTGTTGCCCGTTCGACTTGGGGTAGGAGCGCCTTTGTTGATCGTCGGCGTTGGCCGCATAAGCTTCAATGCCGCAGCCGCTGCGGATGAAAGTTTGTTTGATCCGGCTGCCGCTTGAAGACATGAACAGCTTCTCGTCGCGAATGAAGCTCATGAAGCCGGTGGTTAAAGTCACGCCTTTGACGGCGTTCATGATCTTTGCCGCTTCCAACAGAATGCCGATCTTTTCCTCGAGGCTGACCGAGAAAGGATCGACCAGATGCGGTGAAACCCAAGTCGCATCATAGACCGGCTCGGGCGCCAGACCGATGGCCGGATTGACACAGCAGGCGCTGGCTTTGGCTACGGTGAAAGCTCTTTTTACGGCTGCTTCGATAGCGCTTCTACTGAGCTGCTGGGTGGAAGCAAAACCCCAGCCGCCTTTGACTAAAACACGGATGCCGATGCCAAGGCTGGTGCCGGAATCCAATTCGGAGACAACTTGACCTTTGGTGACGATCGTTTGCCGTTCCTGCTCGATGATGCGCAAGTCGGCATAATCAGCCCCCAATTGAGCAGCGATGTTTAAAGCGTGCTCGCCTAATTTTTGCATGGTTTGCCTCTTCGTCCGAGCCAGCACCGCCAGATGTCAACGAGCTTGGTGCGGTGCTGGCTCAATTAGAACATGACGAGCTTATTTGGTCGAGTCGGCTTTGGCGATTACGAAAAGAGCACCCAAGGCGCTGATCACACCGGCGGTGATACCAGCACCGAGCGGGATGTGCTTCAGTCCGAAGCCGATACCGACCAGCAACGAAACAAAAGGTCCGAGCAGGGCGAGGTAGGCGTTGCCGAAAAGATTGACCAGTTTACCGGCCAGCAGGATGCCAAAAAACATGCAGAGCAGAGTGAGCAAAACCGTGATGATAATGGTTAAAAGCATGGGAGTTGTCCTCAAGCTAAAGAACAAAATGGGGACCGGAAATGGTTTCCGGTCCCCAACAAAAACGGACTAACGTCGATTCAAGCGATCGCGAATCTGCCGGTAGAAAGCACCGACCTTCGCAAAGGCATTGGCAAACACTTTCCAGAACGGAGCCATGATCCGGATAATCACTTCGACAAGATCCATGATCTTGTCCCAGACGACGCTGAAGACGCTCCAAGAAATCTCGTGGAGGCGCTCCAAAAGCGAGGTTGACCAGCTAGCCAAAAGCGGCTTGGCCGGCAAACGCAAAGCCATGTAAGCCAAGGGAAAGAGGAAGGAGTAGGTAATGCTGCCACCGGTGAGGGCGCAGATCACTACCAACCACAAACTGTAGCCACCAGAATAAACATAAGCACCGCTGAAAATCGCTCCGGCAAAAGCAGCCAAAGTGCCTACCAGCGGAACCCCGCCGCGCCAGCCCTTAAAGAGCTGACCGAACAAGTTGTAAACCACATAAGCGGCAAAAACGCTGCTGATCGTCGTCAGCAATCCCGGCGCAAACAAAGCTTTGACAGCCAGGAAAGTGCCGACCGTCGCCGCTAAGTTGGTCACTTGCAAGAACCAAGCTTGATAGCCGCTGTTGTCCTTGTAAGTCTCATTGTAGACCGTACCGAGCCAGCGGGTTGCCTTACGCAAGTTGCTGTCGACAGCTTTATGCAAGCGATCGAGCGGCTGACCGAGGGCGCCAGCACCTAAACCGCGCAGAACGAAGCGGGCAGCGACATAGAGCGTCGGGAAAACCACCGAAGCTTGAATAAGCCCGGCAAGCAAAGCGAGGGGAACCGCCAACCAGATGCCTCCGGTCAGTCCGGCGTCAAAATAGCACTTGCCGGCGAACCAGGCGGCTGCAAGACCGCTAAAGGTACCTAAGAGGCCGTTGCCGCTGGAGCTTCCACCAAAGGCATCATAAATCTCGTTGTAGGCGATCAAGGCGGCAATCCCGGTGATCGCCCAAGCGTAAACCGGAGTCAAGCCAAGGCTGACGCAGACCAGCTGAGCCAAGTAGCCGGCTCCGACCGTCAGCCCGAAATTGGTCACATGCTGGAAGAAGAGCACGTAATCCTTGTCCTTGTCGCTGTAGCACAATTCAGCCAGCTGCTCGATTTTCTTGATCAGCTGCTTGATCAGCTCGCCGCTCAAAAGGAGAATGGTCAACGGGAACCCGTAAGTGGCGGTGAGGATACCGACAAGAATGCCGCCAAGGGCCATAGCCGGAAATGCTCCGGCAAAGAGAAGACCGGCGCCTGTACCAGCCAGTAGCCCGAGGAAAGGCAGTTTGCCGTACTCAACAAGCTGCCAGGCAGTGCCGGCAAGCATGAGGAAAGCAAGCAATCCGCCGGCCGTCGCCAGAACCCAGGCAACCACAGGCAAGGAAGCCGGCAGTAGAGCGCCGACCCAAGCGTAAGCGGTCCAGCCAAGCTTCCAGGCGAAATAAAGAGCAGAAGCGTAGGTCAGCCCGTAAGCGAGGCTACCGGCCCACGACTTGCTGTGCTTGTTCAGCACGGCATCCCAGGCTCGATGCGAGCCGGGGCAGGCATAGCCCAGGGCGCTAAGAACGGTCTTGAAAAAACGTTCGGCATGCTGAGTGATCCCGCGACGAATCGCTGCCCAGAGAAGCTCAGCCAGCTTCCATACCGGTCTGACGGCAACCAGATACAAGGCCGGCCAACCGTAGAGAAAAGTGCCGACCATGGCGCCAAAACCGGCTAAGAGCCATTGCCATGTCGGAGCACCAAGAGTCCAGCCGACATAATGTCCGGCCGAGGCAGCCGCCGCAAACGAGAGCACGCTGCCGAAAGGCAAGCGCAAAAACAGTGCTTCCCAGCCGTTGCCGTAAGTATGCTTCGTCAGAGAGCGAGCGCTTTCGACGAAGGCATAAATGACGCCGGCAATGAGAAAAAGAGGGATTTCGTAGATTAAGCGCCACGAAACGCCGTTGGCAAAGAGATCTTTCGAGAAACCTTTCATGATCTGCCTTTTCTTGAATCCGCTGCAGTTGCACCCAGATCGCTTGCAATACGGCTACAAGCCGCATGCTCGAGCTCCGTGCCCGGTCTAGCGCAGTTGCAGTTGAGATTCTGTGAGAGATGGTGGATAGAATTTAGTAGTGAGAAATACGCCTGGGGGCAATATAGGAAGAGACATGGTAAGTTACGCCCTGAAGCCCGGGGCTAGCAATCGGGTGAGTAATGCCGCTTAATGCTTTTTGATCAGAAAGAGAACAGTTTCTCAAAGTATCGATTGGAAAAAAACCACCGAACAACAGTCTTTTTCGCTGCTTGACATTACTTCCCGGCTAAAACTGTCCAGAGAATATAGGCTTGATTTAAGACGACTTCGCTTGGCGGAGCTAGCGCCACGCTCGCTAAAAAAGCCGGTCTTAATGGTTTCCTTAGGTTCTGCTGGCGGCAATTTGGTATCAAATGCGGTGCTGGCTTTGTTATTTAACCATAAAATATAGTAATTTTTTGAACAAATAAAGCTGCCCGATCTGGCAGCTTTATTTGTTGGCACTATTTCTGGTGCCGAAGCTTGCGTGCCGGAATTTCGAGTACCTTAACCAGGAACCCCCATTTGTCGGCTGCCGCTTCGATGATCTTGGCTGTCGGTTTGCCGGCGCCATGCCCGGCTTTAGTCTCAATCTGAATCAAGCAAGGCCCTTGACCGGCCTGGGCTGCCTGTAAGGCAGCGGCAAACTTAAAGCTGTGCGCCGGTACGACTCGATCGTCGTGGTCGGCGGTGGTAATCCAGGTCGCCGGATACAGCCGTCCGGGCTTGAGATTATGCAGGGGAGAGTAGGCGTACAAAGCCCGGAACTCTTCTGCATCTTTAGCCGAGCCGTAGTCCGAAACCCATGCCCAGCCGATAGTGAATAGGTGAAAACGGAGCATATCTAGCACGCCGACGGCCGGGCAGGCTGCGGCAAACAGGTCCGGTCGCTGGGTCATGCAGGCGCCGACGAGCAAACCGCCGTTGCTGCCGCCGCCGATGGCCAGCTTATCTTTGCCCGTATAACGATTGGCGATTAGCCATTCGGCCGCAGCGATAAAATCGTCAAACACGTTCTGTTTCTTCAACTTCGTGCCGGCCTCGTGCCACTCTTCACCGTACTCGCCGCCGCCGCGGATGCAGGCTTGAGCGAAGATGCCGCCCATCTCCATCCAGCTCAGCATATTTACGGAGAAAGACGGCGTCATTGAGTTGCCGAATCCACCATAGCCGTAGAGGTAAGTGGCGTTCTTGCCGTTGCGTTTCAGCCCTTTGCGATAGCTGATGAACAGCGGCACTTGTGTGCCGTCTTTGCTTGTGTAAAACACTTGCTTGGTCACATACTTCTGCGGATCAAATTTCAGTTTGGGCTGGAAGTGAAGCGTGCTCTCGCCGCTTTCGATGTCGTAACGATAGACGGTTGCCGGCACGCTGAAGCTGCTGAAAGTGTAGAAGATTGTTTCGGCTTCGCGGCGGGCGCCAAAGCCGCTGACGCTGCCCAAACCGGGCAATTTGATCTCCTTGATCAGTTTGCCTTCAAGGCTGAATTCCTTGACCTGGCTATGCGCGTCTTTCAGGTAAGAGACGAAAAAGCGCTTGCCGACCAAGCTGATGCCTTCCAGGGTTTCGGCTGATTGGGCGATCACTTCTTCGATCGCCGCCGCGCCGGCTTTGGACTGAGCTAAATCGATGCTCACCAGTCGCCCGCGCGGCGCCTCAAGATCCGTATGAAACCAGAAGACGGGACCGTCGTTGCCGACATAGCTATAGGCGGCATCGTTTTTCATGAGCAACTCGACTACCGGCGCTTCCGGCTTGTCCAGCTCTTTGTAGAGCAGGCGGCGTTTTGGCGAAGTGCTTTCCCACACTTCAATCAGCAAATATTTTCCGTCGCTTGTCACCAAACCGCCGAAACCCCAAGTCTTTTCGTCGCTGCGTTCATAGATCAGGACGTCTTCGGATTGCGGCGTGCCGAGCCGGTGGTAATAAAGCTTCTGGTAATAATTGGTGTCTTCTAGCTTGCCGGATTCGTTGTAACGGCTGTAGAAAAACCCGGCGTTGTCGTGAGTCCATTCAGCGCCGGAAAACTTGATCCAGCGCAGATGATCGCTGAGATCGGCTCCGCTTTCCACATCGCGAACTTTCCATTCCTGCCAATCCGAGCCCGAGGTGGAAAGCCCATAAGCGATCAGTTTGCCGTCTTCGCTGATTGCCGTGCCGGCTAGAGCGACCGTGCCGTCGGCGGAAAGCGTGTTCGGGTCGAGCAACGCCCGTGGTTTAGCCTCTGGCTTGTCGAGCACATACAAGACCGATTGATTTTGCAGACCGTCGTTTTGGTAGAAAAATGAACGTTGCCCGCGCTGGCTGGGGGCGCTTCTTTTCTCGAAATTCCAGAGTTCGGTCAGGCGGGCTTTGATCTTTTGGCGGGCGCTTATTCCAGCCAAATAATTTCCGGTCAGCTTATTTTGAGCTTCAATCCAGGTGCGGGTATCGGCGGCATCCGGATCTTCCAGCCAGCGATAAGGATCGTGGACGGTGGTGCCGTGATAATCGTCTTGTTGTGCAACACGTCTAGCTTGCGGATAAACCAAACGCGCATTTGCTGCGGGCTTCATGGGTGTTTCCTTGGTAAAAGACGAATGGTCTGAAAAATACTGGCTAATAAGCTCCGGAAGATAAACAGAGAAAAACAACTCTCTTATTAAGACTGATAGAGAACTGGATCCGCTAACGCTTGAGAACTGTGGTGATTGAGAATCTTGTGTCGCTGATTTAGTTTTTTGGCTTCAATGCTTGGTTTGAGCAAGCAGTCAAGAGGTTGCCTGCTTGACAATAAGTGCATTTAAGCATCAGCCCGATGTTCGCGAGCTTGCGTAAGGCGCTATTCAACCGGCTATTACAAATAATTCTCATCAAGGGCTTACTTGTAATAAGAGTGCGGAATAGAATAAGTTCCACTTGTTCTATTTTATATAAGCCGTTTTTACAGCCATATCCCAAAGCCAGACCGTCAGCGCACAATATCTTCAGCAGCGTCAAAGCTGTTGAATGCGACCGGCGGTCAGTTCGGAGCAGCAATAAATGTCAGCCAAACCTAAGCGACGAGCCGTTTTTCTCGATCGGGACGGCGTGATCAACAAAGGCGCCAATGTCAACAAACCAAGCGAATTGCAGGTTTTTCCTTTCGCCGCTGACTCAATCAGCCGCTTGAAGCAAGCCGGCTTTCTGGTCGTGGTTGTTTCCAATCAAGGCGGATTGGGAGAGAACCTGGAAGGCAAAGTGATTTGGCGCGGAGCGCCGATGAAGCGATCGGAGCTTGAGGCAGTGCACAAAAAGATGCAAGACCTCCTTGGTCCGGCCGGATCTCCTGATCTGATCAAGTTCTGCCCCCATGCACAAACCTGCAAGTGCAGCTGTCGCAAGCCAAAACCGGGCATGCTCAAAGAAGCTGCCGAGACTCTGAACATCGACTTGAAAAATTCGTTCATGATCGGCGACCGCAGCACCGATGTCGAAGCTGGTACCGCAGCTGGTGCTACTTCGATCCTGGTTCTTACCGGACTCGAGCCGGAAGAAAAAGGCAAATGCCCGGTCGGTACCCTTGTTCTGCCGTCGTTGCAAGAAGCCGCTGACTTGATCATTCTTCGCAATAAGCGTTAAACCACAAATCCATCTTCGAAAGTCTTTCTCATGAATGGCAAGAACCTGCTTTACTGCATCTTGGCGCTTGTTTCTTTCGTTTTTGCTCGCTTTGCTTTCGGCTGTGATTTCTTGTTCAGTGGCGGCGCCTCTTTCCTCTCGGTCTGTCTGGTCCATTTCCGCCACTTTCATTTAGGCAACGACGCCACGCCCCGCGAAAAGGCTTTCTCCCTGGTTATTGCCGTCCTCATGGTTGTCGCCGGGATTGCGGCTATGCGCGGTGCCCTTTGGGGTTGGCAGTTTGTCATGGCTGCCGCCGCTGCGCTTTGGTCGGTCGTTTCCGTGGCCATTGTCTGTTATGTTTTTATTCCTTCTCGTAACTAGGCCCAGGGCAATTTAGCTGTAACGGAGATGATCATGTTTGTCTTATCTGTGGTCGGCGTTATTGCTTTGGTTTTTATCGGCGGTGATGTATTAGGGCGCTTGCATCCGGCGGTCAGTTCGACTGAGTTTCCGGATCTTGATGCTTATTTTGCTCATCTCAAACGGCGCGATCGTTGGGTTCGTGAAGAGCATATCGCCTGGGCGCTTTTGTCCGGCGGCTTGATTGCCACCCTCAATGCCTTGTGGCATGGCGGCAGCATTTTGCCTGTGTGGATCGGTATGGGTTTGGTCTTGGCTGTCTGGTTCGTGCTTACCCATTGTCTTTTGCGGCGCACGAATCATCGGCTTTACGACGCCATGGATCTATCTGTCCTGGGGATCAGCCTGTTTTCGTCCTTTCTCGTTGCGCTTGTGCTCGGCTTGGCCGGCGGTTTGCTGGTCGCTGCTTTTGTCATGGCTGCAGTGGTTTGGGCTTTGCTCTTTCCGATGTAGCTGTTTTTATACAGTCCTGGCTTCTCCAGCAGAACTAGAAAGGTAAAAAAAACATGGGGCTCCTTCTGACCGTTCTTACCGTTTTGCTTAGCGGTTTTACCGCTTGTATTATCGGCCTTGCTTTGAGTCGTCGTTGGCGGCTTAATCCAGGAGATAGGGACAGTTTGGCAGGCCTGGGCACTGTCGTGGCCGTTGTTGGCAGTTTGATCTACGCCTGTTCTAACGACGATCTGAGCTTTCTCAGCTTGCCGGCAGTCGCTCTCACTGTCGCTTTGGCGTATGGTTGTGTGGTTTTGGCAATCAAGCTTTTAATGTACGGCATTGTTCCCTCGGTATGCGCTGTGGCCGAGTTGTTGGTTCAAGGCCTTGTCCGCTCCTTGGCTGTCTTTGATCGCTTGGGTGGTGGCGAACGTAGAATCGAGACTACAACCGATGAAGTAACGGCTCTGCGAGAGCAAGTCGCTGATTTGCAGCGACAGCTTACTGAAGCGCGTCAGGGTCAGACACCACAACATCCCGCTTAATTTCACAGCTCGATTTTTTTCACACGGGACTCTCTTAATCAGCTAGGGGCTGACCAAGAGAGTCCCGTCATTTAGAGCGAAAGCTCAGAAAGGTCGCAGCATGAAAGCCAAGGCTTTCGCCAGCGATGCGATCGTATTTTTGTGTTGGTTGTTGGAAGAAAAAATCCCGGATTGTCTAGGCTTTGCCGTTACGCGTATCGATGTTGCAAGCGGTGAGCGTGAAGTGCTGCGCACTTTTCTACCCTTTGCCGGTACGGAGAACAAAGAGTGGAAGTCGCGACCCTCGACTGAATGGCCGATTCAGAAGTGCGACTGGATGGACTTCTCGGTGAAGACCGGCACGACCTACCAGTATGAAATTACGCCGATGGTCGGCAAACCGGAAGAGCTGAAGCCCCACGCCAGCATCTCGGTCACCACCGACAAGATCACGCCCAGCACCAAATGCGGTGAAGTTTTTGAGTGTGCTTTCACCAAGGGCCTGCTCTCGACACAGGCTTTGCGCGGGCATCTGCCCTTGGATGCCAACGGTGTGCCCGACTTCAACGCTTTGCTCAAGGCGATTCTCACGCCGGGCGATCCCCTGCGCAACAAGCTTGCCGGCAACGCACTGCAGCTCTTGAAGTGGCCGATTCTCAACGCCAAGACCAAAGGCGGCAAGGTGAAGATGGCTCTTTATGAGCTTGCCGATCAGGAGCTTGTGGATCTGGTCGCTGATAATCATGAGCTGATCTCCTTGATCTTGAGCAATACCGGCGAAAGTGACGAAACGAATAAGGCTGCCCGTGAACGTCTGCACAAGCTGCAGATGGACATCGTCGACCGCATGGTTAAGAGCCCGGCGATCGGTCACAATAAAAGCCAGATTTATGTGACGCCGGAAGGTAACCCGGAAAGCGTGACCAGCGGCAGCACCAACATCACTCCGACCGGGCTTTGCTGCCAGTCCAACAACGTTCTGCGCATCAACTCGCCGGAAGTTGCCGAACTTTTTGACGCCTACTTCAAGCTCTTGCTTGAAGATAAAGCGACTATGGGTAAGGCTTTGCGCGATGCCAACGCGCAGCGCAAAAAAGAAGTGAAGCTTGCCGACGGCACGCGCATTACGGTTTGGTTCAGCCCGAACACCAAGGATGCGACCAAGCCGGCGAAGAATCCGCCGACGCCGCCGGACATGCAGGAAGTCTTCGACTGCATGGATGCAGCCAAGCAAGGAATCTTTTTCCTGGCTTTCTATCCGGGCAAGCCGAGCATCGTCAGCAAGGCGGCCGATCTCACCTTTTCCCGTCCGGAGCTTTTGATTCGCGGCGCGGTGAGCAGCTACGATGCCATTCGCGGCATCAAGTTTCAGTATCATAAGGGTGAGTTCCCGCCGGTGGTAACCGCTTCCGGCATTGAAAAGGATTTTGCCTCCTGGCATAAGGAGCTGCTTAAGCTGCCCGATGCTCACGCGATCATCCACGACAAGGTTGTGGTGATCGATCCTTTCGCCGATGAATGTGTTTTGATTGTCGGCAGTCACAATCTCGGCTTCAAAGCCAGCTATTCCAATGACGAGAATATGTTGATCATCCGCGGCAACCGTGAACTGGTGATGCGTTATTGGGTGCACATCATGGATGTGTACAGCCACTACCGTTTCCGCCGCTCGGTGAACAGCGGTCGCACCAAGTTCAAGGGCACCCTTGCTGTTGACGCCGCCTGGCAAGACCGTTTCCTTTCAGGACCGGCTCATCGCGAGCTCACCTATTTCGTCACCGGTGTTTTGCCGGCTCGACCGGCGGTCTAGTTCGAATCGTTTGGGATGGCGTGCCGGTGAAGACGCTTGGCTTAAGCGTTGCCGGCACGCCATTCGCGTATTTCAGGGAATAAATACATGCGCGCTATTTTAGCCGCCTGCTTCCTTTCGCTCTGCTTTCTCTCGACGACTGCTTATGCCGATAAGATCGTGATTCAAGACGGTGTTGATTTCACCGGGGTGGTCACTTACAAGGACGATGGCGTCACCCAAATCTCTTATCGGGTCAGCCGTAAGGACAAGGAAGAGAACACTTATTATCGCCCGGACGGCAAAACCGTTCACTGGAAAAGCTCGAAGAATACGCTGACTTGGCGTAAAGAGTTTGAGTTCTTTGACAGCGCCGGCACTAAAGTCCAGCGCTGGGTCCTTCATTTCAAAGTCTTGGGAGAAGTCGGCAGCGGCGAGGTCAGCTCTTTGGTCGAGCAGTGGAAAGAGATTACTTTTGCCGATGCCTCCGGCAATGACAGCTACACTCAGTTCTGGCGCTATGACAAAAACGCGCAAGGACAGCTGGGCTGGCATTTGAAGCGTGTCGAACAAGTAGTGAAGGGCGGTTCACGCTTGAACGGCAACAAGCGCACTTACGAAAAAGATCCGGCTGACAGCAATCGAGTGCTTGTGAGCATGGCTTTTACTTCACGCTCCGTAGCCGCTGCGGATCTGAGCGCTGAAGAGAAACAGATGTTCAAGGAAGATACGACCTACCAGAGTTACATCACTAAGTAGCCTGTGCTTTGGTTCTAGCAAAAAACCGGCAATCCGCCAAATGCCGGTTTTTTGTTTTCGTTAATAACTATATGTATTAGTAAAAACAAGAGAAAAAGTAAAAGTAAGAAAAGCAGCGGCAAGCTACCAGTCTTACTTTTACTTTTCCGGCAAGCGTCGTCCATCAAATCGTCCTCTTACTTACCGGCACAAGCAAGAATCGCCTTCGCGAGATCGTCGGCGCTGAAGACCTTTTCGCCTGAGACATGGCTGCGAGCCAGGGTGATCAAAGACGCCAGAGCAGCTTCGGCTGCGTTGGTTTGAGCCGTTACCGGTGTTTCGTCTTCGATCACGTCCGCATACCAGCTTGTGTCCTTTGCGCTGCGAATCTTGACCTTCACTTCAATGCTGACGTACTTGTCGTTGTCTCCGTTGAAAAAATGGACGAGCTTGATCAGTCCGAAGCCGTGCCCTTTGATCACCGCCCGGGAACTTGGACGAACGGCGATAACCTGCGCTGAAGAAGCTCCGGAGTCGACAGGCATCAACTCCAGGTCGCCGGTCACTTCCCAGCGACCGTTGTTCAACGGATTGTTGACCGTAACCAGCAGCGTTTCTTTCGGCAACTCTAGACGGACTTCGCTGCCGATATGGTTCTGGGCTGCGCTGATGCTTTTGCAGGGACCGAGTTCATGGCCGCTGACGAGAGTAGTTAATTCCATGGCTTCACCTATTAGGCAAAAGAGGGATGTTTGTACCGGGTTCGTACATACACAAATCCTCCTTTGCCAAAAGGCAAGCGGAGGATGTTTAGGACGCCGAGCGGGCGGCGTCGAGTTTGGTTTGCAGTTCGCGCGCCCGAGCGAGTGGTCCGGGCGGGACGTCGCCGCTACGCGATTCGGCTGTGACCGTAGTTACAAGAGCCTGGGCGCCATCGAGGTCGCCTTGGAGGAAGGCCACTTGCGCCATCCGCTCGCAGATGCGGAAAGTGTTTTTCAAGGTCGCTTCGCCGGGCTCGATTTCGGTCAGGATCTGCGCCAGCTCGAAGAGGCTTGCGGCTTGATCGAGTTCGTCGGCAGCCAGATGGCGATTGCCGAGAATCAGCAAATAATCGAAACAGCGAGTCAGTCGTCCGTGGGGCAGGCTTTGTCCGGTTTCGGCTGTGGCGATGAAACGGTCGATGAGCGGTGTTTGCGCAGAATCTTCCTGAGCGCGGGCTGCCCGCAACAAGTTGACGGCGCGGTTGAAATCAAACTGATTCAAGGCAGCGATACCCTGTTGGTACAACGAGTCGGTCGTCATAGGGCTCTCCGAAAAGTGAAGGTGCGGCAAGAATCTGCCGTAAACGAAACGAAAATGCAAATCTGGAAATGAACACTGGGTTTTAGTGAGGTTCTAGTTTCCTAAAAGATCAAATAAAGAAAGATATTTCTACCTAACCAGTATTTGATCTCTAGAAACAATCAGAAAGATCCCGCTAAATCGTATTAACCCCACTTAAGATTCTGCGGAACAATTAGACAAGCTCAGCGATTGCTCGTTCGGCTGTGGCAGCCAGAGCTTCCAGCTCTGTTACCAGTTGTTTGCCGTTTGTCAAATGCTGAACTTCGTGTTCCGTTCGTTCCACTTTGCTGTTCAGCAAACGTGCATAAGTGGAGTAAAAATCCGCCAGGGAGGGATGCCCGCTCATCTGTTGCCGGTAAATCAAATCGGCATGTTGATAGGCATTCAAGGCGCGATCCGCTTCGCCCAAATACTCTTCAAGCTGGCCTATTTGTTGATAATCGGCGGCTATAACAAGCGGATTTGACTTTTCCTGCTGGTGGCGCTGCAGCAACTTCTCCCAGGCAACCAGCTCTTTTTGTTTCTGCTCGCGCTTAGCCGCTACTTCCACCTGGCGTTTCTTGGCTGTATTGCCGATCATAAAACCGAGAGAAATATACATCGGCAAAAAGCAGAGCAGCATCAGGATAATGTTGCGGCTGCCGAAACCGTAAATGTTGTAATAAATCACCAAGCCAGCCCCGGCGATGGCCAAGATTGAGCCAAGCCAATTGGAAGTTTTGACGCTCAAGCGTGATGCCAGCCAAGCGCTGCCGAAAATGGAAAGGAGTAGAAAGCCGATACCAAGGAGCATGCCGATGGCCAATGACTGCATTGTCCTTCTCCTGCCGAATTATTGTTCGGCTAAAAGACATAAAACCGATTGCTTCGATGCGTAGTAAAAATTAGGCCAATTAAGCCAGCTCGGCGATTGCCCGTTCGGCATTACCAGCCAGTTCCTGCAGCTCCCTTACTCGTTGCCGACCGTTTGCCTGCTGGCGGAGTTCGCGCTCTGGCCGTTCGACCATGAGGTTAAGCAATTGAGCGTAGGTGGCATAAAACTCAGCCAAAGTCGGATGACCGTTCATATGCTTGCGATAAATGGCGTCAGCTTGATGGTAAGCGTTAATCGCTTCCTCTTTGTGCCCAAGCTCACGTTCCAAATCGCCGATCGCTTTGTAATCGGCAGCCAACACCAGGGCATGTTGGTTGTGCTGTTGGTGAAACGCAAGCAGTCTCTGCCAGGCGGCAAGCTTTCGTTGCTTCTGCTCCAAGACATTATCCTGCTCGGATTGCTTGCTTCGAAGCGTATTGCCGATGATAAAACCGAGCGCTACGTACAACGGCAAGAAGGCAAACAGCATGCCGAGGATGTTGCCGCGTTCCAGACCGACAGTTATATAGCGCATGATTGAAAAGGCACCAAATATTGCCGATCCGGCGCTGAGCCAGAGGCTGGTTTGGCTGCTCAAGCGTTTGGCAAAGAAGGCCGTGCCAAAGATGGCAAATATGATCCCGGCAAAATAAAGTACCAGATTGGTCAGGAAAAACCGTGGGTCCATGCTTGATTCCTCTTTTACTCGGTGAGAAGAGCCAGATAAAGACCGATTGCTTCGATACCGGAATAAAAATTACTCAAATGCAGATTCTCGTTCGGAGCATGCATGTTGCAGTCCGGTAGAGTGAAACCGGTGAGAATCACAGGCGCTGAAAGGACGCTTTGCAGCGTACCGGCAACCGGGATTGAGCTGCCGCGGCGTACATAAAGCGTTTCTGCTTTGAAAACTTCGCTCTGTGCTTTGGCGGCGGCTTTGACGAAAGGGCTACCCGTATCGGCAATCACTGCCGGAGCTTTGGAGAGAATCTGCACCGTGCAGGTTACGCTGTCCGGCGTTACTGATTGGATGAAACGTTCGAAAGAAGCTGCCACTTTGTCCGGATTCATACCGGCAGCAAGACGCATGCTTACTTTGGCGTTGGCAACAGCCGGAATCACCGTCTTAAAGCCTTCGTCGCTGAAACCGCCGCTAATTCCATTCACTTCAAAAGTCGGACGCGCATAAATACGTTGATGGACCGAAAAACGCTTGTCGCCGGCAAGAGTCGGCGAGCCGATTACATCACGCCGGAAATCTTCGGCGTTGAAAGGCAGCCTCCGCCAAGCTTTAAGCTCAAGCTTGGTCGGCTTAATGATGTCGTCATAGAAACCGGGAATGCGCACATTGCCACTGTCAGTGGTGACATAAGCAATGATTTTTGCCAGTTCGATGGCGGCGTTCGGAGCGACGCCGCCATAATTACCCGAATGCAAATCAGCTTTGGCGCCTTGACAGGAAATCTCAGCGCAAATCAAGCCGCGCAAGCCGGTAGTGATTGTCGGTCTGCCCGGAGCGTACATGCCGGTGTCGAGAACGAGCACGGCGTCGGCAGCCAGTTTCTTGGGATTCTGGCGGACGAATCGTTCGACATGTTCGCCGCTCGATTCTTCCTCGCCTTCGATCAGCACTTTGATGTTGATCGGCAGCTTGCCTGTGGTCTTGAAATAACCCTCCAAGACTTTAACCAGGATGTACACCTGTCCTTTGTCGTCGCTGGCACCGCGAGCATAAAGCACGCCTTTGCGTACTTCGGGCTCGAAAGGCGGTGAAATCCATTTCTCCAGAGGCTCAGGCGGCTGCACGTCGTAGTGGCCGTAAACAATCAAAGTAGGCTTTCCCGTGGCGCCAAGCCATTCGGCATAAACCAAAGGATGCTCGTTGGCGTTGCCTTCGACGATCGAAACATCCATGCCCAAGGCTTTTAGTTCGTCAGCAACGAACTTGGCGCCGCGCTTCATTTCCACTTCGTTTCCCGGTAGCGTGCTGATGCTCGGGATGCGCAAAAATTCTTTCAGACCCTCAAGAAAAGGGTCTTGATTGGCTCGCCAAAAGGCGAGCGTTTTGTCATACATGGCATCTTTCCTTGCTGCTTTAAGGAGCGTCTACCGGAGGGGGTGCCGGCTTGTCGGTCCTGGCAGCATCTTTTTGTGCTTGTTCTTTGCTGATCAATTCGATCAATTTTTGGCTGGCTCTTTCGTCGCGAATCAACTCCTCGACGAGCTTTTGCCGGAGTTTCTTGTTGCGGAAAGCTTTTCTGATCAACTTGGCTTTCAGTTTCTCAAGATCTTCAACGTTCTCCTCCGTTTGGACGCTCGGCTTTGATGTTTGCGTTTCAAGCGGTAGAGGATCTCGTGGCGGCGGAGCAGGTTTGTTGGTTTGCTGAGCGTTGCTGATCCCGGAAACAATCAAAGTCAGCGTGCAAGTGATAAGAGCCAAAAACAGCTTATTTGATTTCATCGAGTCGTCTTCTTTCTAGAAATTTTCGGAAGGGTGTCGCAAACATTTGCTGTTGACCGGCTCGGAGAGGGCGTCGGGCTTTTCCACTCTGTCGATGGAACCGTCGGCCTTCAGATATTCGACCCGTTCAATTGGGCGCGTAGCATTGAGACTCTCGTTGGGACCTGGGTCTCGCGTGATGATTCGCCGCTTCAATCCGTTGGGCAGGGTCTCGGTGACCGATTCCAAAGCTTTGCTATGCAAGTTGTTCAGCTTGTAGCTGTTCCAGTGCTGGCTGAAAAGCTCTTTGCCGGTAGCGTCATAAACAGTGATATCCAGAGTGGTTTTGTCCTTGCTCCAGATTTTCTTTATGCGCAAAGTTCCTTTGTAGTCGAAGCGCAGTTGGTCCAACATGCCGCTGCTATCTTCCGTGCTGGATTCGCGGACGGTTTTGCCGTCTTCACGGTAACGAGCTGTTTTGGTCAGGCTGTCGAAGCCGCCTCCAGGCAGAAGCGTTACGGAAACTGTGCTTTCGTAGTCTTTACCGCTTCCGTCTTGGCGATAATAAGTGCTCTTGATGTCGCCGTCTTTGTTTGTTTCCTGCTCTTGGCGCAGGGAACCGTCTTGGTTGTATAACTTGGAGGCACGACTGCCGTCCTTATACTTAATCGTCACCGCTTCCAAAAAGCGGACGATCTTGTTGTCGTAATAAGTCTTGGTGATCGTCTCTTCGTTCTTCGCCGGATCGCCGGCTTCTTCCACCGTTTCGGTCGGTCGTCCGGGCTTGGCTTGAACCTCGGCAAAAGTTTGCTCGGTATAAGAAAAGCCGAGAAGTAAAAGCAACAGAATCAGATACTTGTAGGAAGGCATGGGAAGCTCTCTGATTTGGACTGAGTTGATATGGTTACTGAAAAATGCTGCTGCAAATAGCCTGCGTTAAATCTGCTCCAGCTTGCGCAGAAGTTTCTCGTCGACTGGCTCGGAAAGCGCGTCCGACTTTTCGGTTTTTTCCACCGAGCCGTCAGTCTTCAGATATTCGACTTTTTCAACTGAGATTGATTTATTGGCTTTGGGACCAGGATCGTTGGTGATGATTCTTCGTTTGATACCACTGGTCGAAGTCTCGGTGACCGATTCCAGTGCGAGATATCTGATGCCGTCCAGATGGGCGACTCGCTGGTGCTGACAATAAAGCTCCTTGCCGTTGGAGTCGTGGATGGTGATGTCCACACTGGTTGAACCTTTGTTCAACACACGCTTAAGCAGCAAAACTCCCTTTTCGTTGAAGTGCAAAATTTCGGTTTCACCGGCGGGATCTTCCTTGGCTGTAAATTTGACATGTTTGCCGTCGTCGTCGTAAACGGTAAGGTGGCGCATCATGTTGAGGTCGCCGTTAGGCAAAACGGAATAGGTGTAAATGCTTTCGCTGATCTTGCTTATGCCATCTCTCTGGTACACTGCGTGCTTGATCAGCTCCCCCTGTTTGTTCCACTCTTCCAAGTCAAAGAGGGTGCCATCGGCGCGATAATGTGCCGTCATTCTACTGCCGTTTACGTAACTCGTCTTTTGGGAAAGATCCGCCGCCTGGACCTCCGCGCTCTCGGCAAAGAGAGCGCAAAACAGTAATGCCAGATTAAGGGTGAAAAGACGATTCATGTTAATTGCCCCTGATTTGTGAGTTCTGTTGTTTTCGGCAATTCTGAACGTGACACATTTAGAAGGACGATTCGTGCGGCTTGCCGTAAGTCGAGCCGAGTTGACTGGCGATGGAATCCGCTTTGTGCACGAGCATCGCTTCGATGGTGCGTGGCGGATTGTCGCTTTCGGCGCCATGATGGCTGGCGACGATATGCAGCAGGCGGTCGATCTCCGTTGCCGTGAAACCGCCTTCCTTGAGCAGAGCGTCGCGCATAATGGCGTAGCCCTCGATCAGGTGCCCATTCAGACGCCCGGCCAGAGCGAACTTGATACCGTCGTTGCCGTACTCGTAAGAGGTGGTTTTGCCGATATCATGCAGCAACCCGGCAAACACTAGATGGCAGATGTTAATCGAGGCGTATTCTTCCGGGCGCATACGCATGGCTTGCAGAGCCATACCATGAGCGAATTCGGTCACTTCAAGCGTATGTTGCCAGAGTCCGTGCAGGTAAGGCTCGTGGCTGATGTCGGCTGGCGATGCCGGCGCCAGGCGGAACTTTTTGCCCAGCTCCGTGCCCTTGTCGAGCAGGGTGGTGACAATCCTGCGCAGCTTCTCGTGCTTGATCAAGGCGATGCAAGCTTGCAGCCGCGCTTCCAGCGCTTTTAGATCGCCTGAGTAAGTCGGCACCAGATCCGTGGCATCATAAGAATCGGCTTGGACGATGGACTTGATCTGCAGTTGCGGCTTTTCCTGGTACTTGCCCAGGTCACCGGAGACGCGCACGACCTGCCCAATGGCAAAGCCGGAAAGCTCGTTCCAGCTGATCGCCGCCAGGCCGGCATAAGCCTTGTTCTGCAGGGTTAGGCGCACTTTCGGTCCACGGCTCAGCCCGCCGGGCTTGCTTTCTTGAAGTCCGGTGATGCGAAAAATCTTGTTTTCCAGCTTGTCGGTTTTGGCGTTCATGGCAAGAAGCCTTTCTTGGTTGTGCGAAGGAGAGCTAGTAATCGTAGGCAACGAAAAATTCGCCGTTTTGGTAGACGCTTGAAATATGGCGCCAAGACGTGTTCTTCGGAAAAGGAATTTGCTTGAGCAGGCGCACAGGCTGAAGATCCCAAACTTCCAAACCGGCTTCACCACCGACAAGCAGCTTCCAATCGCTGCTCAAATGCAGATGGTTGACGAAGCCGCCGGCATTGCTGTTTAGGTACGCGCAACGATAGTCATCCACGTCGGGGAGATAAATGCGGTTTCGCAAAGAGAGCGCATCGCTGCCGCTACCGGCTTGATCCAAATCGTAGGGTGAAAGCGGAAAGCCATCGCCGGCAGTATCAGAATCTTCGGGTTCGAGCTTGAAAGGCAGATCGATGAGCCAGACGCGTTCGCCGTCCCCGCCCATGGCAAAAGCATTTTCTTGAGGGTGGCAGCTAAAAGCGTAAGCTGGCCATTTGAGATTGCCGTGGATATCGATAAGGGAGTCGTTGGTGATGTTCCAGCGTAACTGTTGGTTCGCTCCGTTGGCGATTAACAGTTCTGTGCTGCCGGCGTTGAACGCCAGAGTATGAATGCTTGCCGAAAAAAGCTCTTTTTGCCAGATGAGCTCCGGCTTATTGCTGTTGCTCAAATCCCACATGAACACATCGCCTCTACGGCTGCCGGCAGCGACAAGCTTTCCGCAAGGACTTTCGACAATGCAGCCGAGATCGTAGTTGCGCCCCATGTAGAGCGAAACAAGTTCCTTCCTCGATTCGAGCAGGAAGCGTTGAATGTGTGCGGCGTGGTAGCTGTGATATAGAACTTCAGTGCGTGAGTCGTTTTGGGGGCAAATATCCGGTGTGCGGGTGCCGACACAGGTGACATCGCGCTCATGTTTGGACCGCACTTTGCGATTGATGTGGGCGTTAACCACGCTTAAACTTCGTCCGGGAGCGCCGGCGACTGCAAAATATTTTCCTGAACGGCTGAGTGCAACTTTGTCTACGCTGGCGAAATGACCGCAGCTGATGGTGCGCAGGCTCATGGTAGGCTCCTTAGCAAAAATAGTTAGTTAATGCCGGAGCAAGTCCATTGCTCTGGGCGGTTGTGTGAATATGGGTTATGGCTGGCTAAGCGCTTATAAGATCTCTTTTTGATTTTGAACAGAAACTGCACTCAAGAGGGCTAGCAGGTTGGGCATGCCCTAAGCAACACCCGCCGGCGAATATCTGTTTAAGCGGCGTTTTTTTCGAGCAGGGCAGAGGAAGAACAACCATGCGCCAGCTAGCGCAAAGGGAGATAAAACTCCGTAATTGCAAAGTGAGTCATAGCCCAAGCGCAACTTAGCGCTAACCGTGTTGTCAGTATTGGAAAAAGTTTCCCTGAGTTTTTGGTAATTTTATCGCTTGATAACTCGTTGAATGCATCTGGTAGTGTGCCTTTTGCCAAATATAGTTCGATGTTGCGTGCGCTCTTTGTTCGACATATAGATCAAGACTATGTTGTAAAGACACCCTGTTTCTTTTAAGTCGAGCAATCACCCGCACAAAATAAGCATCAAGCAGAGAACGATCAAGCTTCAGCGCAGACATTTTGTGTTCCGTTTTGCCTCGTCCCTTTCATCACTATACGTGCCGGTTGGCGAGACCACACAAGAAAAATTCGTCGGTGGTGTTGAAACGTTTTAGAACGCTGTTTTTTGTTTTCATTGTTATCTCATGCTCATGAAAGGAGCTGCCTATGCGCTTCGGCGATGTGGAGATCCCTCGCGGTTGGGTGATCGCTGGGGTCGTTGTGATTTTGCTTGTGATTTTTGTCGGCATTCCGCTTGGTGTTTACACCGGAAACCGCAACGAAGGCACAAGCCGTGAATTAGGTCTGACGCGCGAATTCAAGAACATGCAATCGCGTTACGGCCAGTTTCGGCTTGGTTATGCCGATTCGCTCGGTATTATCGATGCCAAAAAGAACGCCATGAACGACGTGTTACATGCCGCCGTCACCGGGCGCTACGACAAGTCCGGTAAAGCAGGCGAAGTCGATCGTCAGGCTTTCTTTTCGGCGGTCAAGGAAGCTTATCCCGATTTGTCCGGTCTGGATGTTTACGACAAGCTTTTGACCTTTGTCCAAGCCGGGCGTGAGCGTTTCGCTAAGGATCAAGAGATGTTGGCCGACATGGTCCGCTCTTACGATACCTGGCGTAAGACCGGCTCGTTTCTGCATCCGACTATCGTCGGCTGGTGCGGTTTTCCTTCTGATTCCATTGAAGTGCGGATTGGCAGCAAAGTTCTGCGCGGCAAAGAAGCTCTGGACAAGATGAGCCAAGTGGAAATCGGCGCTGAGGCTGCGGAAATTTTCGATACCGGTGTCGATAAAACGCTTTCGACCAAGTAACTCTTGTAGCGGTTAGCTCCCGCTCAATTTGAAGGAGAGTTCATGTTATCGATGATCTTTACGGCAGGCTTTATCTGTCTAGGGGTCGGTCTGGTGGCTAAATTCGTTTGCCAGCGTTTCGCCGGCGAAGAGCACCAGATTACTTGGAGCGAATACATCATTGCCGGTGTGGTTATGCTGGCGATTGTTATTCCTTTCACGACCTGGGCCGGATATAAGCTGGCTTACAGCAATGCCGTAACCTACCAGGAGTTCTGGCATGGTTACGAAACGCAAGCTGTCTGGACAAAGATCCGTTGCACCCGCGACGGACCCTGCATTCATGAGTACGATTGCGATCCTTACACTGTGCGTGTCTCCTATGACTGTTCGTACACCGACAGCAACGGCAAGCATCACAGCAAAACCTGTTATCGCAACGAAACGCGATATCACAGTTGTCCGTACACCACTGAAGAGTGGACTTTCGACATCAACAGCACGGTCGGTTCTTTCAACATTGCTTATCACAACTGGCCGACCGATCCCGACAGCTACCGCTGGCGAGCCGGTAAGGCGGTGCCGGTTGGTCGCTATCAAGCGGGCGTGCCTTGGTTCTGGCAAGCAGCCAGAGACCGGCTTGATCGCAATCAGCCCGGTCCGGTAACGGTTGAGAAAAGCTACGACAACTTCATTTTGGCGTCGCAAAACACCATTCTGAAGAAGTATTCGGCGGACATCGATCGCTATAAGCAGCAAAGCCTGTTGCCAAAGCTCGATCCGAGCATCAGCAATTTCTATTTCTCCAACCGGGTTTATTTTGCCGGTGTAGCCGCTCCTGCCGGCGACTGGCAAACCGGCGCTCGTTATTTCAATGCTGCTTTCGGTGGTCAGCTTCAAGGCGATCTGTATCTTGTCGTGGTTGACTCCAGCAAAGTCAGCGACGGCGATACTTACACGTGGGCGCTTTCGGCTTACTGGCAATCGCCGGAGTTCGAAAAGCATGCCATGTCCAAGAACGCCATGCTTGTTGTTCTCGGCACGAAAGACGGGCAAACCGTCGATTGGGCTCGAGCGACAACCGGCATGCCGCGCGGCAATGAAGCGCTCTTGATCGATGTCCGCAATAAGCTTCCTGGCGCCAAACTCACGGCCGAAGCAATCTTCGGTCCGCCGTCAGGCGCGCTTTCGGGCAGCACGGTGGCGATCTCTCATGGGCAAGGTGCTCTGGAGAACGCTATTTGGGGCGCGAACACTTTCGATCGTGTCCACATGAAGGATTACGATTATCTGGCTTTTGAAATCGAGCCTACCGATGGGCAGAAGATGGGGATCTATATCGTGATCTTCATTCTCGGCTGCGTTGCCTGGGGCATCTGCATTTACACCGATTCGAGTTCTTTCCAGCGTCGTTAGTTCAGTCTTTATTTGTCTGATTTTTCCGCCGGCGGAGATGCTGCCGTGTGAGCAGCAACCGCTTTTCATTCGTCAAAGCATAAGGAATCGAAATCATGAAGAAGCTTCTTATTCTCGGCGCCGTTCTCGGCGGCTTGGTCCTGGCCGGAATGTACCTGATCGGCGTCTACACCACGGTTCGCAACGAAGGCACCAAGATCGAACTCGGCGTCACCGCCGAGTACAAGGGCATGATGGCCGAATACGGACAGGACCGTCTGAGCTTCGTCGATCAGCTCGGCATCGCCAAGGGCAAGACCAAGGCTATGGTCGACATCCTCGACGCGGCGATCGGCGGGCGTTACAACAAGCCGAGTTCGCCCGAAGTCGACAGCGGCAAGCTCTTCTCCGCCGTGAGCGAAGCTTATCCGGATCTGAGCGGTACGAACATCTTCGACAAGATCCTCGAGTTCGTGCAGACCAGCCGCAAGAAGTTTGCCCAACGCCAGGAAAAGATCGCTGGTTTGGTCAAGGACTACGACACCTGGCGCAAGACCGGTTCGTTCCTCCACCCGACCGTGGTGAAGTGGTGCGGCTATCCGTCGGATTCGCTCGAAATCAAGATCAACGGCAATACCTACCGCGGTCAGGTCGCTCTCGACAAGATGAGCACGGCCATCGTCGGCGGTGATGCCAACCAGATCTTCGACAGCGGTGTCGACCAACCGTTGGATACCTCGGGTAAGTAGTCCGAGCGCGAGTCGCAGTCAGCTGTAATCGTAGGGCTGGGTAGTAGAAATATTGCCCAGCCTTGCGGCTTTATTCCCTCTTCCGGGAGGGGGTAAAGACAGGGGCTTTGATTTTGTCGAAGCCTCCGTCTTTACCTAGTACAAGGGAGATGAACCATGAACAGACGTTCTATTTTGTTGTGGACAGCGACGCTGTCGGTGTTGTTATCTACCGTAATGACGACGGTGATTGTCGTCGTCGCTAAGCAGCAGCTCCCAGGGCAGCTAAAGCAGCCTTTAACGGGAGCCGATCATTGCTTGGCTAGTGACGGCAATGCGCGTGCCGTGCTGGTCGTTTACAGTGATTTCCAGTGCCAAGCCTGCGCTCATGCTGCTCTTGATTTTAAGCGGCTCCAGGAATCATCCGCGGGCAAGCTTGCTTTGGTGCACCGCCATTTTCCTTTGCCCAGCCATGGACAGGCGATGCTGGCTGCCCGTGCGGCAGAAGCAGCAGGCAAGCAAGGCAAGTATGCCGAAATGCACGATCTACTTTTCCAGCGCCAAGGGCAATGGATTGAAAAAAGCGATGCCAGAGATCGTTTTCTTGCATACGCGGCTGAGCTCGGGCTCGATCCTGAGCGCTTCGCTTTTGCTTTAGATAACGACGCTGCGATTACGGCAAAGATTGATGCCGATCAGCGCGGTGCTCTTGTCTCCGGTGCCAAAGGCACGCCCACGTTGTTTTTGAATGGGCAGTTATTGCCCGGTCGTTTTGATGCCGTGAAAGGAACAATCGATGAAATCATTGCTCGCTAAATGCTTTGCCGGAACGGCTTTGCTTGCGGCTTACGTTGGCTTTGTCGATGCCACTTACTTGACGGTTTCGCAGTACTTGAACGGCACGCCTCCTTGTTCCTTTGCCCTCGGCTGCGAAACCGTTCTCACCAGCGTTTATGCACAAGTGCTCGGCATCCCGGTTTCTTTAATCGGTGCCGTTTATTATGTGGCGCTGGTATTGTTGGTGTTAGCCCATCTCGATCGTGGCAGTCGGCGCGTGCTCGCTTTTGCTGGTGCCCTCTCTGTCTCCGGTCTGTTTGCTTCGCTCTGGTTCATTTATTTGCAAGCTTTTGTTCTCACCTCCTACTGTGCGTATTGCCTGGTATCGGCGGCAAGCACGGCGCTCACCTGCGCCTTTATTGGCTTGGCCTGGCATATGCAGCGCGACCTTGAGGCCAGATTTACATCTTTGAATTTGCGAGCCGCGTTGGCTCAGCCTCAAAAATAGTCTCATTGCATTAAGGAAACAAGTCATGAATACGGGTGTTTTGCTGGCGGCAATGTCCGGCAGTTTTGAAAGCGGTTTGCTGGCCGGCTTGAGCCTTGGTTTGCTCGTTGCTTTAGGTTTGGCGCTGGCCTTTGTTGCCGGCTGTGCCGTCACGGTGGCTGTGCTGAAGAAAGGCGGATTGCAGAATACTTTTGCACCATTGCTGCGTCCGGTTGCCACGCCCGTGGCTACGCCTGCATATCCAATTCCCGCTGCGGCACCGGCCGTGGTTGTCCCGCCGGCTGTTGCTGTGCCTGTGGTTGAGCCGGTTGTGGCAACCGATGCGGTCGTTGAAGAAACTGCCCTTGAAGAGGTTACGGTTGGGCCGCCGGTTGTTGCTGAAGCGTCGGAGGAGGAAAAGCGTCCTAAGTTCTTTCTCTCTTACGCGGCGCTTGTGCGGGCTGTTTTCAGCCCGCAAGCAACGGTGACGATGGAAGACTTGGAGCGCTGCCTTTTCTGTATCTCCAAAGCCGAGTTGGCTCTGGCGCTGCGCGAAGAGGATCGAAGCGGACGGACTTATTACGAGCTTTTGATGCCGGTTATCGATAAGGCAAAGAAAGAAGGGCGCTTGCTTTATACGGCCGACACTACTCGTTTCAAGCCGATCACATTCGGTCAAGTAAATGAGTTCTTGGCTCGCAATAACGTGGCTCCTCTGTTTGTTGCTGGTGGCATGGGCGATACCAGTCTCGAAGCGATTCCGATGTATGCTTGCGTGCCACGCATTTCGGACAACTCTTACGAGATCCTTTGGGCTGAATATCCGCTGATCGGCAATTGGCGTGAATGCTGGGGCGACGAGGTGCTTGCCGAAAGGTTGACGATTTTTATTGATGCGGATGATCAAGAAGGTCGAGCGCTGGCAAAAGAGCAGCTTGATGCTGAGGAAACTGGCCCGGACGATCCGACGCCGCTTTCGGGCGACGCCGCTTGGATGAAAGACCTCGGCCGCGGCGATCAACGTCCGGTAATCGATACCGGTTTTCGACCGGAAGATGGTTCTTCTTCTGCGGATGAACATACGGACGAAGAACCGACCTCTTAAATCGATTTAGCGACTCTGAACTTGTGAGCGGCTCTACGGCTGATTGTGCGGTCGTAGAGCCGCTTTGCTTTTCTTTCAAGGAGCGAAGATGATCGAGCTCTTAAAGTGGCCGTTTTGGAACGGCGCGGAAAGTCGTTTGCGTGGCGGATGGCGTCTGCTTTTGCACTTCTTTGTTTTGATTGTGATCACGGTGCTGATTACGCCTGTTGGTGCTTCAGTGCTCAGTTTGTTCAAAGGCAAAGCGCTGCTTAAAGATGCCGGCTTTTTGCTCTCGGCTTTTCTGATGTTCGTCTGTTGCACAGGCAGCGCTTTTGTCGGAGCGAAGCTCTTTGATCGGCGCCGCTTTTCCGATTTCGGTTTACGCTTGAACAAAGCTTGGTTTATCGATCTCGGCTTCGGCTTTTTGCTCGGCGCTTTGCTCATGTGCGCAATCTTTGCTGCTGAGTTGGCGCTGGGCTGGATCTCTGTGAGCGGTTCGTTCATTCTGACGGATGCCGCTGTTCCCTTCGCCCTATCTTTTGTTCTTGCTTTCCTCTCGTTTGGGCTGGCGGCTTTTGCTGAAGAGATTCTCTGTCGCGGCTATCAGCTGAAAAACCTAGCGGAGATGTTTACTTGTCGCTACATCAAGCCGCAGGCGGCTGTGGTGTTGGCGGCACTTGTCTCCTCGCTGCTTTTCTCGGCTGGGCACTTGAGCAATCCTAATTCGAGCTGGATAAGCACGGTCAACCTAGTGGCTGCTGGATTGGTTCTTACTTTTGCTTATGTGGCTACCGGCAAGTTGGCTCTGCCCTTTGGTTTTCACGTTGCCTGGAACTTATTCCAAGGCAATGTTTTCGGATTTCCGGTAAGCGGCATGCGTATTAAGCCAAGCTTGATTCAGGTTCAGCAGCTTGGGGACCCGCTCTTTACCGGCGGGGATTTCGGTCCGGAAGCTGGAGTAAGCGGGCTGGTTGCTCTGGCAATCGGAACTGTGTGCGTATCGGTCTGGGCGCGCCGTCGTAATGGCGGCGGAGTTCTGCTCAATAGCGAAGAGTTGACGCGTTTTCAAAGATGATTTCTGAGTTTGTTTGCCGGTCTCGACCGATAGCAAATCGGTCGAGACCGGCTTTGGCCGTGAGTTCAATGTAGCTGCTCTTATTTGAAGGAGAGAGTTATGGACAAGACAATTTATATCTATTCGGGAAGCATTCGGGCCTCAGGCTTGGGAGCTGCGGCGGCAGCGAATGGGCGAATCCAGAATGGTCTAATCAGTTTAGGCATGGTGCTTAATAGTTGCCACACTAAATCAAATGGCTTCTTAAGTTGCAGTAAAACGATTTCTTACCGAGTCGAAGGTACCGAAGAGCAATATCGCAGTTTCGAGGCGTGCTTGTGACGCTTATTGTTGATGCTTTCTGATGGTGTGGATTGCGACAAGATAGGGATGGTGAGCCCCGGGACTCCCCATCTCTATTTTGTCTTTTAAATCAAAATCCTAATGCATATAGTAACTTTGTGGCATCGAAAACTCTACGGCAGAGGATTTGTTAGTCTGGCTGTTGCTTCGCTAAGGCATCCTGGAGGTCTTTTAAGGTCTTTATTTGGTTGGCGACCTGGTAGTTTATCCCGCCCTGCCATACATATTCAGCTACGGTGCTCTTAAGGCTGAATAAAGCAATGTTGTAGGAGTGAGCGATACCGCCGTTTTCGTAAAAGAGCAAACAGTACTCTTTGTTGATGCCGCCTAAAATCATGCGCGCTCTGGGTTTGCCGGCGCTGGTGCAGCCGGCGGCAAAGTCGCCGCCGGGATTGGCCATACCGTCGCTTGTGCCGCGCAGCTCGTCGAGCTTGACTCTTATAGTTTTAGGAAAGGCTTGAATAGTGGCAACCGGCGTAAATTGATCGTGCAACAAATGTTGTCGATCGTTTGCTGACAGAGGTCCGGGCTCAGCCATTGCCATTCCTATGCTCAAGCCAAGAACAAGCAGTAAAACGGCTATTCTCATGAGCGGAACCTTCTTTAATAGGCGATAGCGAATATCGCTTTTTGCGTAGCTGGTTTGCCTGTATAGAAGCACTTTCCGGAAGCGTCTTTTTGATCGAAAGGAATGGTGCGGATAGTCGCTTTTGTCTCTTCCTTGATCTTCAATTCGTCTTCGCTGCTGCCTGCCCAATAAGCTTCAATGAAGCAGTATTTTTCTTCCAGAACTTTCTTGAACTCGTCATACGAATTGACGTTGACTGTGTTGGCTGTTCTGTGCGCAAGCGCTTTATCGAAGATGGCCTTTTGCACGGTGACAAGCAGATCGGCGATTGTTTTTGCCAAGCCGTCTTGACTGACGTCACGCGTTTTTTCGCCGTTGTCGCGGCGGGCAATTTCAACCACGTTCTTTGCCACGTCTTTCGGTCCGATGTTCAAACGTACCGGAACGCCTTTTTGCTCCCAATGATTGAACTTGAAGCCTGGGGTGTGTTGCTCGCGGTTGTCGAAATTGACCCGGATACCGGCTTCTTTCAGCTCGGCGGCAATCTTGCTGCAGCGCTCAAATACGGTGGCTTTTTCTTCATCGCTCTTATAAATCGGCACGATCACTACTTGGACCGGGGCAATCTTCGGCGGCAACACAAGCCCTTTTGCGTCGCCGTGTCCCATCACTACGGCGCCGACCAAGCGGGTGGAAACGCCCCAGCTTGTTTGGTAGGCATGTTCGAGAACGCCTTCTTGGTTCTGGAATTTGATGTCGAAGGCGACAGCAAAATTCTGTCCGAGATAGTGTGATGTGCCGGCTTGTAATGCTTTGCCGTCGCGCATCATTGCTTCGATGCAATAAGTGCGAACCGCGCCGCGAAAACGTTCGTTGTCTGTTTTTTGTCCGGTCAAAACAGGCAGCGCCAGCCAATTCTCGGCAAGATCTTTGTAGACCATGAGCATTTTATAGGCTTCTTCTTCGGCTTCCTTCTCGGTGGCGTGTGCCGTGTGGCCTTCCTGCCAAAGGAATTCGGTTGTGCGCAAGAATAAACGTGTGCGCATTTCCCAGCGAACCACGTTTGCCCATTGGTTGATCAACAAAGGCAGATCGCGCCAGGATTGAACCCACTTGGCGAACATATGGTTGATGATTGTTTCGGAAGTTGGGCGAACAATTAAAGGCTCTTCAAGCTTCTTGCCGCCACCATGAGTAACGACGGCGCATTCCGGAGCGAATCCTTCAACGTGTTCTTTTTCTTTTTGCAGAAAAGATTCGGGGATAAACATCGGAAAGTAAGCATTTTGGTGCCCGGTGTCTTTGATCATGCCGTCAAGTGGGCGTTGAATATTTTCCCAAAGAGCGTAGCCGTAAGGTCGAATTACCATGCAGCCTTTGACCGGAGAGTAGTCGGCAAGCTCACTTTGCAAAACGGTGTCGGTGTACCATTTTGAGCCTTCCGCGTCTTTACCTTTTTCTTCGTCCTGCGTTGCTAATGCAGTTTCGCTCTCTTTTGCTGCCATGACGAAACCTACGACCTCCTGGGGCGTTCTCTATTGAACTGTCCAGTATAACCGGTAAATCAGCGCTTGACCTCACCATTTTGCGGCATCTTAAGCGGCGTTGGGGCAATCACTGGAAAATGGTGTCAAATGTGGTATCGAAGCTGGCGCTGCAAGTGCTTTGCCGGCTGAGTCGCAGAGCTGCGCTAGCCGAATTTTATATCCAGTCGACCATTAACTCGTTTTCAGTCTCGCCGGGCATTAGCCCTTTTCCCTCTTCTGGTGTGGCTTTGCAAGCAAGTGATCGGTAGGGGAAATTTTGCTGACTATAACAACTTCAGCTTTTATTCCGCATAAAAGAAACCCTTAAAGAGTTATTGTTCTTCTGTTCTTGATTTCTCTTGTGCATTTAGGTCGTTTCCTCCGCTAAACAAGTTTTCCATCTCACATTTGCAAGCTTCAGGCGCTTAACTTTGCGTGTTGGTGCCCTCTAGCTGCTTAAGGAGATTGTATGAATACTCTGGTAATTGCGGATAGCCCGGCCGGCTTCCTGCGGCTTCTGCTTTCCGACCTTGCCGCTGTGCCGTCGAAAGGACGTTCCTACGTCTTTGACGGCACTCTGTACGAAGTTACATCGGTGGTTGAGTATTTCGGGAGCCGTACCGCTCTCGGTAAGGAGCTTAGTGGTAACGAAAAGCTTCTTAAGCTGCTCAAAACCGTTCTTGCTGTTGATGATGCTCATGCTGGTGCTTTGATTAGCGGCATCAAGGATGTCGGTAGTTACGCACTGAATTCTGAAAAGAAAAGCGGCGGCGGCATTATCACTGCCAGCCTTCAATTGGTCGATGATTACGAACATGTGATTTTTGTCCGTCTCAAACAAGCTCAAACCCTCAAATCCGATCACAGCGTTGTGGCGGCACCGATTCGCTTATTTAGCGAAGATGACGGTGACCGTCCGCCGATGGATGATGCGGACTTCGATGCTTCCGCTGGTAAAACCGCGACCGGTTAACCAGGAAGCAATTCAAACAATTAAGGAGAGTTGATTATGACTCCTTTGTCAGCCGTAGCCTCAGGTTGCGGCAATGCTGGTTTTTGTCGTTCTGACGATGTCTGCCATACGAACACCGCGGGCAACTGCCAAGATCCTGCTTGCGGGCAGCGTGTTCAAATTCTGGTAAACGGTTATTGTATCAACTGTGCTACCAAGCACGGCGTTGATACCATGCGTGGCTGCGGCAATCCGATCTGTCTTCACGAAGAAGATGCGTCTGCCGCTGCTCCGCTGCCTAAAAGCGACAAGTAGCACGTTTTTTTTATTACGACTCTGACAAATTTCAGCTTTTGCCCAAGGAATTATTATGCTCGGGCTAATCGTTTGCCTAGGCATTGTCAGCTCGCTCTTCGGTTTGTTTCCGGCTTTAAATCGTGCTGCCGATTACATTGACCATACTGACGGCGGATTTTTCGCTGCTCTGTTTATCTGGTTCGGTGTAATCTTCGGTGCCACTTTTGCCGGAGTGGCCACCTACATGGTTACGACAGCTCTGGGAAGCGTGTTTGGACTGATTCTTGTGCCAGTGTTACCTGTTCTGTGGTTTGTTGCCATCAACAAGGGACTCAAACTGCTGGCACGGCAGCGGCAGTTCTAGGGGCAGCGAGATTGTAGACGAATTGCAGAGAACGGTTGATTCATATCAACCGTTCTCTCTTTTTTGTGCTTTTAACTATATGCATTAGTAAAATAAAACACGTAAAAAGACGCCAAGTTCATGACGCCTTTTTACGTGTTTTGAGCCTCGGCTCAGTTTTCCAAATCATCTAAACGAGGCTCAATCCAAGCGGTGAAATTTCGACGGAGAAACATTGCTGCAGAGAACTTGCTGCGGCAGGTAGCCGGCCAGTTCTCCTGTGCGGTCTTCAAGGCGCATCGCCGGACAGAGCAATAAGCGCCCCTGCCAAACCTGATCGCGTTCCTTTTCGCCGACGGGCGTATCGGCAACAAAGTCGTCGCGGACATAACCGCAGACGATGGTGCGATTCGCTTGGGTGGACGGACGAATTAAGAATGCCGCCGTCGTGCCAATTTTTTCTTGACCGTCAATCCATTGCTGTATGCTGCCGTCGTGCAGAAAGTCGCCGCCAACGTCGACCGGTCCTTGCAGGGCGCGTTCATCGGCTTGATACGTCTTGACCAGAGTTGTGTCGAGGTCGAGATGCGAAGCCAACATTGCGCTCAGCGGCATGCCGGCGAAATAGCCGTTTCGATCAAGATACTTGCGAAAAGGAAAGAGCACGGCTGCGCCGTAACACCAAATTTGGTCAAGTGTGGAGTTGCCGAGCAAAGCTTGCTCCGCCACTCCGCAAATGATTGTGTTGCCGTCGGTGGTGGGGCGGAGAAAGAAGCTGCCCAGAGTGAGTACGGCTCGTTCGCCGCTTTGACTCAGGGCTTGTTCAATCAATACGTTATTCAACACGGCTGAGATCTCCTTAGTGCTCCGCTTCGTCTTGCGGTTGAGCGGGGAATAAGTGAAAAATTCGCGAGCGTAAGCTTCCCGGGGTCAGACCGGACAGCATTCCACGCCAGTCGATGCCCTGATTAGGCTTGCCCCAGATATGCTCGGGCGCTGACGTTCCGAAGAAATGCTCGTAGTAATTGAGCGTCCGCTCGTAAACGGCGGCAAACTTCTTCTGATCGTCTTCGCCGCCGTCGCCGGGGAAGTGGTGCATCGGCCGTTTGAAGACCTTTGCGCAAAGCACTTCCCAGTAGGAGTGGGTATAAATCAGGTGCAAGTGCCAGGCTTCATCGATGCTGGTCGGCGGAGTGACCATATGCTCGGCGGCACCGAGCAAGAAGAGGAATTTGCGGTACTCTTCGATCACTTCCAGAGTGTACTCGTAAGTCCACTGGTTATGTCCTTGCCGCTTTGCCAGACGTCTGGAAAACGGATAAGGCGCGTTCGCGTTGTCGAAGGGAAAATCGCGGAGCTGCTCCCAGAGCCATTTACGATCGGTCGCACCGTTTGTGGTTTCGGGCAAACTGGGAAACAGGTGGAAGAGCTCCGAACGCAAGCTCTTTCCTGGCGGCAGGTTCGCCAGAATCCGTCGCCAGTCGATCCGCGGATTTGGCTTACCCCAGACGCTTTCCAGCGGCGTGCCGAAGAACTTCTGGTAATCGGCCAAGGTCCGTTCGTAGACGGCAGCAAACTTTTCTTGGTCTTCGTTGCTGCCGTCGCCGGGGAAGTGGTGCATCGGCCGTTTGAAGACCTTTGCGCAGAGCACCTCCCAGTAGGAATGGGTGTAAAGGAGATGCTGATGCCAAGCCTCGTCCACGGCGATGGACGGTGTGACCATGTGACCGGCGGCGCCGAGCAAGAAAAGGAATTTGCGATATTCCTCCATCACCGTCAGCGCGTACTCGTAGGTCCATCCCTTGTGCTTCTGGCGCTTGGCTAAACGCCGGGAGAAAGAAAAAGGCGCAGCCGGATTGTCCAGCTGAAAGCTTTGCAGCTTCTCCCAGAGCGATTGATGCTCCGGTGGGATATTGAAAACATTCATTGTGATGCCTCGTGGGAAAACAATTTGTCAACGTTAATCGCCGCTTGTAGCGGAGACGATTAAAAAGAAAGATCGAAAACCCAAAACCAGGAATCCATCCAGTAAGTGGCCGGCGGCACTAAGAGCCCGACGGCGAGGGCTAAAATCCCTTCCCAAGTTCGGCGGTTGGTGCCGATACTGAATTGGTAAAGTCCGCTGAACAAGGCAAAAGCAGTGCAACACAGCGAAGCACCGAAAGAGAGGTGAAACTGCGTTTGAGAACTGAGCGGGATGAAATAGCCGACGGCAAGCGGGAGCGACTTGCAGCAGAGGGAGAGGCAGGCGACGAACATGAGGGCGATCAAGATGTGCTCGATGCAGGCGAGAGCGCGCAAGAAAGGCATCTCTTCCGTGGCATCCATCTCGACGGTGTCGTCGTGCAGCCCGTTATGTAACGGCACCGGATCGAAGTCGTACCAGTGGGGATGGGCGTGCGGATCCCAATGCTCGAGGAGCAAATAGGCTTTCCAGGGGCGCCAGCCGCGGTGATAAGTCACCGAACGTCCGGGCGCATGCAGATACAGCGCACCGATTTCGGGACCTTGCAAACCGGTCGGTGCATCGATCTTGATCGGCTTGTGATCGGCGGCGCTGATACAAGCGGCACGGCATCGCGCAGCCAAGGATTGCATGTGCGGTTGGGCGAGAATGATTTCGCGCGAAACACCGCTGCAATTTTGCAGGCGTAAAGTTGCGACCATAGGGAAACTTCTCCGAACGTGTAGTTAAGACGGAACACAAAAGAAGAGAGAGGCGACTTCTAAAAGCCGCCTCTCTCTTGGTTGACTGCAAGCGCGATCGAAGCAGCTAAGCTCTAGCTGCCGGTGACCGGCGCGGCGGCGACCTTGGCGCGCAAAGTGCGCAAGTGCCAGCGCTTGTTGGCGCCGGGCACCTTCATCACCAATTCGTGGTGTTCGATGCTGGCCAGCCGGCTAACCAGCAACGGTAACTTCCAGCGGCTGTTGGCACCACGCAGCTTGCGACGGCGAGCTTCGCTGACGAGGCTGCGGTGGAATACCTCTTCCATGTGGGTGGAGTCGCGGCGCGGCGCGTCCGGGTTGAAGCGGATGTCGTAGTAGTCCGCCACGTCGAAGAGGTTCAAGGCCAAGGTCCCGAGCGTGTCGAGCAGAGC
The DNA here is from genome assembly GCA_019750335.1 of Candidatus Obscuribacterales bacterium. Taxonomy (GTDB): domain Bacteria; phylum Cyanobacteriota; class Vampirovibrionia; order Obscuribacterales; family Obscuribacteraceae; genus JAIEPM01. The sequence continues at coordinate 378,987 of JAIEOQ010000008.1, read as the reverse complement.
TTGCACACCCTCTCTCACTTTGCTGAAACGGTTTTCGTCGCTGTCGCCGGGCTGCTTCCAGCCGTTGGTGCGCGTAAGGGCAACAGCGATCTTAGCCGTCGCGGCGGCATCGCTACCCGGCTCGACGCGGATGCGGAAGTTGTTCGGCTGGTACTCACGGTAGCCGACCTTGGTGCCGTCCGCCGTTACCAAAACAACGGTGTACTCGCCGGTGCCTTCGGTGCCCGGCATGTGGAACGGATTCTTTTTCGCCATGTGACGAATTCCTTATGCATGAGATTGGAGAAAATGTTGAACTAACTTCATTCTTGCCAAAGACCAAGGCTTGCGCCTTTGCGGTAAAGAGCAACGACCGCATCGGAGAAAGCGAATTTCAGACCGGCAACCAAGCGCAAACCGGAGAACAGTTCTTTCGGATTTTGCGCCTGCTTTTTCTGATCAAGCATGTGTTGCAGGCTGAGACGATCTGCACATTCAAGCATCGGATTCTTGCCGAAAATCGTGCCATTGTTGTGTTGCAGATCAAAAGCATGATCGGCAAACACGCTGTGGTTCAATTTACCGGACAAGAAATGGTGGGCAGCTTGGGCGATGTTTGCCCACTTGTAGCCGCCTACGGAGCCTTGCCATTTGCCGTTGTTGAACAGCTCAAAAGCCAGCTCGAGAAAACGCAAATGCGCTGCCTGCGGAGACTGAGCTAAACGAGCGACCACCTCCTTTTGCACTGGGCGTCGAGAGGGAGTGTCATTATCCAAGTCCCCGTTATTCAGGGTGAAACGGACGGCAAAGTCTCGGGCTAACTCGGTTTTTGCCGGATCGAGCCAGATGTTGTAGCCGTGGCGCAGCTCGCCACCAACGGCAACCACAAGATACATGGCCAAACGTTCGGCCACGTCGATGTGAACTTTGCTCCGCAGTAGTGCGGCTTCCGCTTGTAGCGGCGTGCCGAGGGTTGCGCGGACCATGTGCTCGCTAAGATAGAAATCTCCGAGCAGCGAAGAAGCGTCTTTCGATTGCTCGAAAGTTTCGAAGACAAGCCGCGGTTTAGGACACTGCTTAGCTTCTTCTTGAGCAAGCCAACGCAAGAAGAGATTAATCTCCTTTTTGCGCGCCAGCTCGTCAAGCTCTACCTCTCCGAGGACAACGACAGCGGCGCTGCCGTCGAGGGAGATAGTCTTGCCGACGACATCCATGAAGTCGATTCCGTTGCCGCAACCGACTACAGCCGGGATACCCATACCGCAAGCAACTACAGCAGCGTGACAGGTGCGGCCGCCTGTACGCGTGACGATTCCTTTGGCGGCAAGCATGCCCGCCAAGTCTTCCGGCGAGGTGTCTTGCCGAACGAGAATCACCGCTTCGCCGCGGGTAGCAGCTTCAACGGCTTCCGACGAGGTGAAAACCGCTCTGCCGGTGGCGACACCGGGCGAAGCAGCCAACCCTTTAGCCAGTAACCGTTCGCGGCAAGCGAGATCGAGAGCCGTTTGGTTGAAGCCTCGTTTGCGAAGCATTGCCAGCTGCTCGGAAGAGACGCTTCGCAGCGCCGCTTCTTTGCTTAGCTCGCCGTTCCAGACGCGGTGGACAGCAACCGTTGCTGCCGCTTCAGCGGTGAGCTTGGCGGCGCGCTTTTGCAAAATCCACAGCTTGCCGGACTCCACGGTGAACTCAACGTCCACCGCTTGTCCTTGGTTGATTGCGAACGTTTCAACATGGTCGGCAAGCTCGGCGTAGAGCGTCTGGTCCCACTCTTTGAGCTGGCCAATCGGCAAAGGCTTGCGGATGCCGGCAACCACGTCTTCGCCTTGGGCGTTGACGAGGAACTCCCCCCAAAGCCCGGGCGTGCCGGTCGCGATGTTGCGACTGAACACGACCCCGGTACAGGAGCGGTCGTTCAAATTGCCGAACACCATCGCTTGCACATTCACTGCCGTGCCGATGTGATCCGGGATGCCTTGCGCTTGACGGTAAGTTTTGGCGCGCGGATTATCCCAGGACTTAAGGACGGCGATGATTGCCAGCAGCAGCTGTTCGCGCGGCGAGTCGATCATCGACTTGCCGGTTTCCTGCTCGATAAGCGTACGGAAGCGGTTGCAAACTTCTTGCAAAGCGCTGGCAGTCAGCTCTTGGTCGGTGGCCGCTTGCTGGTTGAGTTTGACGCTTTCGAGGATCTCCTCGAATTTGTGGCGGCAAACACCGAGCACGACGTCAGCGAACATTTGCAGAAAGCGGCGGTAGCAGTCGTAAGCGAAACGCGCTCCGGCAAGCTTAGCCAAACCACGAACGGTTGCCGGATTCAAGCCGAGATTGAGGATGGTGTCCATCATCCCGGGCATAGAAACCGGCGCTCCCGAACGCACCGAAAGCAGAAGTGGATTGTTGACCGCGCCGAAAGTTTTGGCGCAGGCTTTTTCCACGGCAGCGATCTGCCAGTCGAGTTGCCATGCCAGACGATTGGGCAAACGCTTGTGTTGAGCGAAAGCCCGAGCCACGGCCGTTGTGACCGTGAAGCCCGGAGGAACCGGCACGTTGTCGCGTGCCAGTTCAGCGAGGCCGGCGCCCTTGCCCCCGAGAACCGCAGGGGATGCGGGGCCGCCCTCCTGGAAGAGGCGAGCGACCTTTTTGGTTCTGACCTGAGTCGAAGCCATCTGACCGTCTCCCTCTTTGAAGGTTGATTGTGGTTGTGAATAAAACCATGGAAAGTTTGTCGCAGCAGGAGCAACCGCTGCCTAGAATCTCTCTCCGGCTATGCCCTCACTGCCCGGGCTCAAATTTCGGGCAGCACAAGTCGGCAAACGGCTTGGTTCATACTCCGTTTGCTTCTTGTACCGGCTTCTCCCTGATTGTTCGTCAAGGATGTGATCGCCAGTCACTTTTACTAAGAACCGACCACCGGGGCCGATTGTTTCTACGATGGGGGACATTTCAGCTCGTAGAGGCTGAATACCTGAGGAACACCCATTGAAGATGCTTTTAAGGACATCAACAACGGATAAACTTTCAGGGCTTAAAATTTAAAGTACACCAATAAATCTCAAACGTTTTTGACAGCAACTGCCGAACAAAGTCAGTTGCTGTCGCCGCGGCAGCTTGGAGGTCAACGCCCGCAGCTTGTTAGTTGAAATGGATTTTTTCTTTAAAGAAAAAATCGTTATTGCGACGCATCTTCGGTCATATTTTTTGAAGATGCGCGTAACCTCGACAAACCCTGGCCTCAACAGGGTCTGCCTATGACTAGGGGCGTGCACTCCCCCGTCATTGAGGTAGAAAACTCAATCAAGCTCGTACCGGTCGCTTTCTGATAACCGGAGGAGCTTGCCAAACCAAAGACTCTTTTCAGAACCCAGTCAATGTTCGTTCATTGACCTTCAAGAGTCTCTGCTGCCTTGCCAACTTCTTGGCGCTGTTGGCTTAGCGCTTTAGCACATGAATGCCTTTAACCTTACGGTTTGGGATAAAGCCATACCCCACCGTTTTTCCCACCTTCAACTGCTGAAGAGAAAAAACGGATTTGCCTTGACCGCTCAGCTTCATCGCCTAGGATTCTGGCTCGACTGAGATTTCATGGCACTCGCTTTTGGCTTGATAGCCCGGCTGCAAGCTGGTCCGACCGTCGGCTTGCTCTATATCGAGCAAACTTAGGGTTTGCTCCGGCCCCGCGCCTACTGCAGTACAGCGCTGTCACTCCGGAGCGATGAGGTACTTAAGGCCAATGCATAGTGCACCCTCCTTTCTTGTGTTTGTGTGAAATCGAATCGCCTACTTCTTGCTTGCCAGGTACTCTTTGACCCAACGGCAGATCAGGCGCGAAGCGACGCCGCGTCGGATGGAACCGGCACCACAGGGGTGTTTCGTGCGGAACGGTTGACCGGGTTTGGGCAGCCGATCGAGGAACTTGAGCGAATTGGGTGTACAGCGATGAAATCGGTGCACCGGGACGGTGTAAGTCGCCAGTCGATTGTACTCTCGGTCGTAGATATCCAGATCGCAGCTGTTTGCGCTGGAACGGAAGAAGACCGTTACGCCGTCATACATCCGACCTTCCATCTGCACCGGATGTTGTCCTTGAGGACCCCAGCCGCTGCGAAATACGCGCTTGCCTTTGGCGTTGCGCAAGTTCTGCAAAAGACGGGGCCAAACATCACAACTGTTTCGACTCATGGTTCGGCTTTCTGCAAAAGGGTGATGCTGCTGTCTGTCTACTTGAGACAGCGAGCGGATAGTCAAAATGCGCGTTAAATAAGTCGGTGCTGTGCTTTAGTTCTTCTTGAGAAAGTAATATGAGAGATAGGTTTACCCTAACAAAAGCCAATGGTCTAGAATTAGATCTCTAGGCGCCCAAGTGCCTAGGGGTATCGTAATCCCCCCAATATGAATGTCGTCTTATCTGTTAGCATTGCTAGCAAATGTCGAGGATGATCCATGCAGCTGTCCGGAGAACTCTCCAAAGTAAATTTGCCAAACTTAGTTCAGCTAGCGCGAAACGGCGAGCTGAATGGCAAAATTTGTCTGACACGAGGAGTCCACACAGCTTTTATTTATGTGGAAAAGGGGCGTATTTTTCACGTTGAAACTGATACGGCCGAAGGGCGTCAAGCTTTTCTTGAGCTTTTTCTCTGGGAAGACGGCACGTTCTCTTATGTCGAATGTCCACTCAAGCATGTGCCGATGACAATTAGTCCCGATGAGTCTTTAGACAAGATTATGCGTGAAGGCATGGCTTGTGTTGAAGCTAAAGAGTATCTCAGCGCGCTGGGCATCAGTAAGAACACCATATTGAAGCCGCTGATCTATCAGGATGGTGCTGATAATCAGCTTCTGGCTGTGCTTGACGGCAAACGCAATTTAGCTAAAGCGATCGACGAGCTCGGTTGGGTTGAACATGAGTGGATGCCGGCTTTGCATGCTGTGTTGAAAGAACAGCAGATAGTGATTGTCGAGCCGGTTTATGAAAGCGGACCGTTGAAGCTTCCTGATTGGGTGATCTCGCGCTTGCAGCAAGACAATCCTGATGTTTCGCAAGCAATTATCGATCTGGTCATTTGGTCTGACCGGATAAAGTGCTGGCTCTATCAAGCTGACGCTGATCTGGAAAGAGTGATTGGTGCTATTGAAAGTGTGCCGGATAAAAAGTAAGAACGGCTGATTTAGCCTTTCTTGCTAATCTCTTGAACGGTGCTGACTAGACTTCTCACTCTTTCTACATCAACCGGATTCTCGAGAATGCCTTGGCGCTTGAGCGAGCTGGCGACAATTAAGCCGTCTGCCGTCGCCAAAAGCGAGCCGGCATTTTCTTTGCCGCTGCCACTGCCAATGAAGATTGGTACTTTCGGTAAAGCTTCGCGGACCGCTTTAAGATCTTTGTCGTCAGGAGCAGAGCCGGTCGCGATGCCGCTTATAACCAGAGCATCGGCGCCGCCGCGCATTACGGCGTCTTTTGCCGATTGTTTGATGTCCGTGCCGATTCCCAAAGGTACCGCGTGCTTAACCATAACATCGGCGAAGATTTTGATCTGCCGATCAGCGCCTAAAAGTCTGCGGTAAAGCATCAGTTCGTGAGCTTCGCCTTCGATGATTCCTTGGTCTGTCAGCATGGCTCCGGTGAATACATTCACACGGATGAATTGCGCACCGGCAGCGGTGGCAATCGCCATGGCGCTGTGACCGTCATTGCGGAGAGCGTTGATACCCAGTGGCAGTTTGCTGATCGCTTTTACTTTTTGGGCGGCTAGGGTCATGGCGCAAGCTGTGGCCGTGTCTATGCGATTCTTGACAAAGGGGGCGTCGAAAAAATTCTCGATAATGATGCCGTGTACGCCGCCGCTTGCCAAGGAGGCCGCTTCTTGTTCGGCGCGGGCGAGCACGGCTTCCAGGTTGCCGTCGTAGCGGCTTGAGCCTGGCAGCGGTAATAAATGGATAACTCCGATCACTGGTTTTGTTGTCGCGAAAAGTTCTTGAAGCATTTTAGTAACCCTTGTCATGTTGATGCTAAGAGGCGATTGACGCATCAACAAAAGCATAGCAGCAGCTTACATCTAGCGCCGCTTAGCAGGGTTGATGTCAGGAGATTGGCTCCTGTTGGGCAGAACGCCGATAGGGGCTTAGCGCATAAGAAGAAAATCTCTCTTGACTTGTTGATTGAGAGTGCCTTTATTACTTAGTTTTCTTCTACACCCTTTTCTCTTTATCTAGAGATCTAAATCACCGGCAATCCCATTAATCCGCTAGCAACCAAATTTCTTGTCGAGCTTAATCAGCTTTACATCCGGGTCGTACCTCAATGAACCGACAAGAACACTCCGATTTGGTTCTGTAGCGGTTGTCAACTTTTGCCTAGGAGAAAATCTATGCAAACTCAAAGACGTCCTGTTCGTACCGGCGTCCACAATACCGAAGAAAGCATGGTCGGGCGCGCTCACCATGCTTTGCGTGCCTATGTCAAAGCCTTTTCTGTTCGCGCTCAGGAGCAAAACGGCAATTATTCTTTTGCCATTGCTGCCGATCGTCAATCTGCCAACATTCTCGACCCCGCGGGTAACGTTGTTCTGAGTAAAAGCATTGCCGACCTGGCACACGAAGGCAGTCAAGTGCGTTTCGCTCTTGCTGCTCTGCGCGATGTCAAGGAAAGCCTTGAAGGCGTCCTGGCCGGTAAGTCGGGAATGGACGTCCGTTATCGTTTGGACCTGATCGACGGCACAGCTGAGCTGACTGTTGGCGGCAAGCCGTTGAGCAAAGAGCAGTTTATTGAGTTGGTGGGCAATAAGTATCGGGTGATTGGCGATACGACATCGGCGCGACAAGCTGTTGAAGCTTGCCCGACCGCTGAGCTGCAAACCATCGCTTGCTGGTCGACAATTGGCCGGCCGATTGCCGCCCAACTTTTCAGCTTGCTTGCCAGCGCCGAAGAGTACAGCCTCGGCGAAGCTGCCACGGAGCAGCGTGAGCGCGCCTACCGTCTGGGATTGATTCACCGTCGGGTGGTCTGACCTGACATTCTGACTGTTCACACCTTAACCTAACTTTCACCAGAGTGTCATGCGGCTGGCTTGTTTAGCCGCGCCGCACACCGGAGGCCCCTGATGTCTTCTCGCCGACCGACTCTCTCCCCTTTCTTCTGGCTCCTGATTCTCTTTATTCTTGGAGCAACTTTTGTTTTCCCGGCTTTGCAAAGCAACGGCAATTTGCCGCCGCCGAAGCCGACAATCAACGACTTTTCCGGCTTGGTGTCCGTGCTCGATGAAAAGCCGGCGACCTTGAGCGAAATCACCGTGCTTAACGGCACGAACAAGATGCGCATCAAGTCCAAGGACGGGCAAGTAAGCACAGTCGTCATTCCGAGCAAGGCTGGTGAAGCCTTGGTGTTGGAAAAAGCCAACCAAGCCAAAGTGACGGTTGCCGCCAGTGAACCGACGGGCAGCGAGGAGTTTCTCGGCTTCCTCGGCGGTATTTTGCCCTGGCTGCTGATCGGCTTGGTTTTGCTCTTCTTCTTTGGGCGGGCTTTAGGCAACGCCAATCCGGCTCGCACCATGACCCAAGCGCGCGGACCGCGAAACCAAGGACGACCGACTCAGCCGCGTAAGACGTTTGCCGATGTCGCTGGCTGCGATGAAGCGAAGGTCGAAGCGCAAGAAATCATCGATTATTTGCGCAACCCCGGTAGCTTCGGCCGGCTCGGTGCCCGCCCACCCAAGGGTGTGCTTTTGGTCGGTCCTCCGGGTACCGGCAAAACGCTTTTGGCTAAAGCGATTGCCGGCGAAGCGGAAGCCTTTTTCTTTGAGATTTCGGCTTCGCAGTTTGTCGAAATGTTTGTCGGCGTTGGCGCTGCCCGCGTCCGTTCGCAGTTCGACATGGTCCGGCAAAACCGTCCGGCGATTCTTTTCATCGACGAGCTTGATGCTGTCGGTCGTCAGCGCGGTGCCGGTATCGGCGGCGGCAACGACGAACGCGAGCAAACGCTCAACCAGCTTTTGATTGAGATGGACGGCTTCAACGACAGTGAAGGGGTGATCATTCTGGCGGCTACCAACCGTGCGGATGTGCTCGATCCGGCTCTTGTTCGTCCCGGTCGTTTCGATCGGCAAATCCTGGTTGATGCCCCCGACGTGGTCGGCCGTGAAGCGATCTTCAAGATCCATACGCGCAATAAGCCGTTGGCAAATGAAGTGAGCTTGCGCTTCTTGGCTGAACGCTGCCCGGGCTTTACCGGCGCTGAAATCGAAGGCTCCTGCAATGAAGCGGCTACGGTAGCTACTCGCCGTTATAACCTGCTCTGTCAGGAAGTGATTGAACGCAACGGCAGCGATGCCGAGCTGCAAGCTGTGCCGGCTGTGATCACGCTTGCCGACTTCGATGAAGGTATCGATCGCGTTCAGTTGGGCATCGCCAAAGTCAGCCGTGCCAAGAGTATGTCGGCGGAGGACATGAACAATACCTCCATCCACGAGCTTGGTCACGGCTTGCTTTCCGAAGTTCTTGAGCACGGCGATGACGTGACCAAAATCACGATCATTCCGCGTTCGCGAGCGCTCGGGTATACCCAAGCGTTGCCTTCGGGCGATCGTTACAACTACACTCAAGAGCAGCTGCACGCCCGGATCGTGATGATCATGGGTGGGCGTGCCGCTCAAGAAGTGTTGCTCGGTACGATCGATACCGGAGCCTCCAACGACTTCCAGCAAGCTTATGGCATTGCTCGGCGCATGGTCACCGAATGGGGTATGTCGAAGCTCGGACCGCTTTCGGTCTCGGGCAACAACACCAATCCTTTCCTCGGTCGTTCCATGTCCATGCCTGCCGAAGCCGGACCGGTGCTTCAGGACCGGATCGATACCGAAGTGCAGTGCATCATCAACGGCTGTTTGGTCCGCGCTAAAGAACTGATTGAGAAGCATCGTGATTTCATGACTGCCGCCAACGCTGTCTTGCTCAAGCACGAAACGATTCTCAAGCCGCAATGGCAAGAACTTTTGGCTGAGCACGGTGTCGAGCGCCATACCCTGAAAGTTAACCTCAACTGCGGCGGCGAAGCTTGCGAAGAGCCTGCCGCCAGCTAAGGTCTGCCAGAAAGAGAGACTCAAATGAAGGACTTGCTCAAGTTTGGCTTGATTGTTGCGGCCATGTTTTACTTCTTCTCGCCCGGCGTCATTGCCATGATCGCCGGGCTTGTTGCTCTGGTGGTCGTGCATGAATTCGGCCACTGGATCGTTGCCCGTCTTTGCGGCTTTGCTGTGCCTACCTTTTCGGTAGGCATGGGCTCCGCTCCACGCCTGCGGTTGGGCACATTCTGGGGCACCGAGTTCCAGATTACGCCATGGCTGATCGGTGGCTATGTTTCGATCAATCCGCAAGACGAAACGTTTCTTTCGGCAGCCAAATGGAAGCGGGCTGCCGTTCTTGTTGCCGGTGTCGTGATGAACGTCTTGACCGCTGTGTTGATCATTTTTGTGCTTCTGGCTGCCGTCGGCGCCAAGCGCGTTGAGTTGCAAAATCTTTCGGTGAAACAACTGGATCAGACGATCACCATTGCGGCTGATGCCGGGCTGCAAGCCGGAGATACAATCGTTGCTGTCGACGGCGTTGGTGTGACCAACTTCGACCAATTCCGCAGTTATCTGGCTGCGCATAAGAACGTGCGGATCACCCTGGGCATTGACCGCAACGGCGAAGCCAAAGAGATTTCGCTCGTGCCTAATGCCGACGGGCGTATCGGCTTTCAGCCTGACGGTAAGGTTGTCGCTATTTACGAACCGCGGAGCATCGGACAAGCAGCTGTGGAATCGGTGAAAGTCACCTATGAGACTACGGTGAACATGGGGCGCGGTCTTCTGATTATGATGAAGATTTTGCCGGAACCGGCTGGTTTGCCGGCTGGCGCTACCGATGTACACGGGGTTGTGGCGATCGTGCAGATTGGCGCCACTGCTTATGACGGCGGGTTGTATGCCTTCCTGATGATGGTGGCGATGATCAGCTTGAACCTGGCGTTCATGAACATTTTGCCGATCCCCTTGCTTGATGGTGGGCACCTGCTCTTCATCGGCTTGGAATGTGTCGGTATTCGTTTGCGCAAGGAGACTCAGGGTTTCATCTCGCTTCTGTTTATGTTCCTGCTGCTCGGCTTGATGTTCTTCGGGCTGTTCAACGATATTTTCCACCCGATCCAATTCAAGTAATTGTAGGAACAAAATGAAGATCACAACCGAGGTTTGCAAACAAGAGCTGGACGCTCGTTTCCCGGCCACGCTTGGCCGGAATGTGGGTGGCTGGAAGCGTCTTTCCAAAACCGGCAACGCAGCTTCTGGCTTCGTTCGTCTGTTCCGGCATCGCAAGCTGGCGGTAACTGCCACGGTTACCGAAAAAGACGGTGCTATTGTTGCCGTTGAATTTGCTGATGCCAGCAAGGCTGAGCAGCCGTTGTCTGCCGGCAGCCAAGAAACGGCAGGGCAGTCGACTTCCCCATCGTCGGCAGCTAAGAAGCCGGCAGCTTCCAATAGCGAAGGCAGTGCCGATCAGTTTCTGTTCGGCATTCTCAATAGCCGGGAGGGCGGTGTTACGCGCTTTGCCATCTGCCAGATTGATTTTTGGCAGAAGCATCGGCATTTGAGCGATGATGTTAACAATCGGACGATGGCAGGTCTTTTACCTGAGGGTGCTTATGAATGCATGGAGAGCTTCTTCGAATGCCCGATGAAGAAGAAAGCTTTGCGTGCCTTTATGCTTGCTCAAGGCTTCCAAGAAGATCCGCAGTTCAGCGACTACGTGGCTGATGTCATGTAAACAGGCAGGGATTGCCTAGATAAAGAATAGTGATCGGCAAACAAACCAACGCTATTCTTTATTCCTGATTACTACTAAAAGAACTAGTAACACCTGGGTGAAATCCATGGGCCGCAACACGTAGAAAAATAAGTGTCTATCCAGAGTCCAATCACAGTAGACCTCATCTGCAAGGGCCCTTGCAGATGAGTGTCAGAACTCGACGTTGATCATATAAGTATGTGTTTGGTCCGGTGCAAAATCTGCTGTTAGGCTTTTGTGCAGGTGTTGCGCAGTAAACGTGCCGACACGCTCAAGCCGGCACGCCAGCCGATCTTGCGTAAGGCGGTATCCATGGATGAGCCGGTGATCTTTCCGCCGATCGTTTGTCCGGGAAAAAGATATTCGGAGTTTGCTGCTGATTTCAGTTCGGACCTTTCACTAAGCCAGTTTCGCATCGCCCGACAAATTGTCACATCCAGGATCTCGATTCTTTTTCCGGATCTTCCATCGATACGAACTTTCACGCCGTCAAGCTCCCAAATTAGATCGCTGATTTTGATGTTCATTGCTTCGCCAAGACGAATATTTGTTTTCAGAAAGATGAGAGCTAAAAGTAAATCGCGGCTGGAGTGCCCGCGGGCAGCAGCAGCCAGATAGAGCGCCTGCTCTTCAGCGGTCAGACCGCTTCTTGATTGTTCTTCGCTGGCTTCTCTTTCGAAATGCACCGCACGATCGTCAATCACTTTGGCAATTAACCGGAACATAGTGATCATGTTGTTGACAGTGTTTGCTTTAAGCGTATTCTCTTGTTTGGCAAAAGCAAGATAGGCATTGGCTACGCTGGCAAAATCATCGCTCTCAGTCGGATTTGCTTCGATGAAAGCCACCAACTGGCGCAATCTTGAAATGTAGACTCTTCTTGTCGAAGGCTTTAGTTGAGTCGTTCGCATCCAATCTTGAAATTGGATCAATATTTTGCCGACCTTTTTTGCTGCCAAATCGTCAGATATTGTGTCCTGCATAAAAACCCGATATTTACCCACCGATAGGCAAAATATAGAGAAACGTTTTGAAAGAAGTTTGAAAGAACTTTCTCGTTATTTTGCATGTCACAAAAATTCCACGATTTGTTTCCCGTTAATTTACACAGGCAACTTAGATTGAAATCGTTAGCTGATGGATTGGAGTTGCTTTGTTATGTCATCAGAAAGTACGTTGGCTCAGATGAGATATGAAATCCTTGCCGAACATATTCACCATAAGGTGCCGATGGCAAAGCTGGCGCGGAACCACAATGTTTCAATCAGAACGTTGTGGAATTGGATGAAAAGCTATCAGGAGCAAGGTATAAACGGGCTCGGGCGCAAAACTCGAGCCGATAAAGGCAGCCGGCGTTTTATCTCCCCTGACTTAAAGTCTGATATTGCCGGACTGTTAGCGCAAACGCCCCGACCTTCGATCACTTCCGTTTTTCGCCAGATAAAATCGCAATGCATGCATCAAGGTATTGATCCTCCCAGCTATGCCGTTGTTTATGACATAGCCAGAGAGCTGTCTTCAGGCCGTTCGGGCGAAGACTATATCGGAGAAGGTTTTGAATTAGTACAGACAGTCTCTACAGAAGCCACTAAAGAAGAGGCTGAGTCCTTTGCTTCTGAAATTCTGTCGGAAGAGTATCTTTGCCAAATGCAAGGAGACAGATACCAGCTGTAGCGTAGTATCTACCAGCAGTTTGGTGCCAAGAGGAAAGAAGCGCGGTTCTTTCCTCTTCTTTTTGGCAAAATAGACTTAACTGAGAATTATTTAGCGGTGGCTGTGCGCTTCATAATGGACAGTTTGCCCCCCTTACCGATAAGATCCAGCTGGCTTAGCCCAAATAACGCTGAAAAAGCCCAGGTAAGGAATTATATGTCCAGACTCGCTCTTGTTCATGACGAAGCATTTCAAAAGCATCTTACGCCGGAATCTCATCCTGAATCGCCACGGCGGTTAGCGGCTATCGACGAGGCTCTCCATCGCAGCGAATTGATGCTGGAGCTCGACCGTCTTGAGCCGCGTCAGGCTGACCTGGAAGAAATCTGTGTTGTACATAGTCAAAACTATGTCGCTGAACTGGAAGAGAAGGGCAAAAATGCTCTGGCTACGGGAGGCATTCTTCGTCTCGATCCGGACACTTGGATGAGCACTGAATCTTATGCTACGGCTAAGCTTGCGGCCGGTGCCGGCTTGGAAGCGGTAAAAGCAGTGCTGAAAGGGAGCCACAACCGTTCATACGTAATAGTTCGTCCTCCCGGTCATCATGCCCTTGTTGATCGTCCCATGGGTTTTTGTCTTTTCAACAATGTTGCTCTTGCCGCTCGCCATGCGCAAAAAGAGTTTGGCTTGAAGCGAGTGTTGATCATTGATTGGGACGTGCATCATGGTAATGGTACACAAGAAATCTTTTTTGAAGACCCAAGCGTTTGTTTCATCTCATTCCACCAATTCCCTTTCTGGCCGCCGGATATGGGTTGGTATACCCAAGACGGAATCGGTGAAGGCAAAGGTTATAACATAAACATTCCTTTGCCGGCAGGCACCGGAGATCGCGGCTATCTTGCTGCTTGGGATGCTATCGTTAAACCTGTTTGTTTGGAATACCAGCCGGAATTGATCATGCTTTCTGCCGGTTATGATGCGCATCAAGCCGATCCGCTCGGGCAGCAACAAATCTCGACTAGCGGTTATTTTCTGTTGTCCAATCGGCTTGCCGATCTTGCTGAGGCAATCAACTGCCCGATTGTCGGCTTTCTTGAAGGCGGTTACAACACACGCAGTTTGGCTGACTCGGTAGTAGCTACGGTACAAGTGTTGAACGCGGCTGAAAAATCGGTGCGTGACGATCTCAAGTGCTTCTCCGGTATATACGGTGCCGAAGTAATGCCGAACACCCACGATAGAAGTGAACCGCTTGTTGACGAACGGATAGTTGATATCAAGAGACACCTTTCCAAGTACTGGCAAAGTCTCAGGTCAAGAGTTTAAATTTCTGGCCAGGCTGTCTTTGATCCTGGTTGAAAAGAAATGCTCTTGCTAAGCCATTCTCAGAGCTTCGCTAAATGCATATAGAAAAAAAGATCTGAGAAGATCAGCTTTTCTAATTATCTGATCTTAGTTTAAGTGCCAAAGCGTTTACTCTTCGTCTCTTGGCTGTTAGCGTACGGTGTTCTCTTTGACTGTAGTTATTTGTACGGTTTCATAAAGCAAAAATCTCATACGCACTTTTGCCTGTTTGCAAAGCAAGTCTGCTTGTCCGTTGAAAGCGGTCTGCAATTTGGCTTTGTCGGTAAGCGTTGAGATGCTGCTTTTAGGAAGTGACTTTTGGTTCAGGGCGGAGATTTGCCGTGTCTGACAACAACTTGCGGCTCTGCGAGCCGTCGACTGATCTTGATGATGCTTGGCGCAAACTTTACGAAACTGCTTTTCCGATGAAGGAGCGAGAGACAGAAGCTAGGCTTAAAGAGCTAATCGATTCCGGCAAAATGCTTTTCCACCGGACGAATAAAGCAACAGGCGAGCTTCTTTGTTTTTCTATGGTTTCACTCGCTTCCGACTTTTGTCTCTTGGCTTTTATCGCTGTGGATAGCACTCAGCGCTCGGGCGGTGTCGGTTCAAAACATGTGAAACGTCTGCTGGAGCTGCTCAAAGAGAAATACCCGAAATATCTTGGGTTGTTTCTTGAAATTGAAGATACGGCGCCGAAGAACCTTGTCTTGACTGACGAGGAGAAGAAAACTCGGCAACGCCGTTTTGATTTCTACAAGCGACTTAGCGCGACTAGGGTGTGCAAATGCTTCCGCTATGCCATTCCCAGCCGAGCCAACCCCGGACAAGAGCTGGAGATGGACTTACTTTATTTCAACTTTACCGCTTCACCGCTCGATACGGACACCAAATCACATGTGGTGTCCGAGATTTACCAAAGCCTTTACAGCCTGAGCGGCGACGACGCTCTGGTGAAGAAGACTTTGGCTGAGCTGAAGTCTTGCGCTAAGCCTTCGTGCTGCGGAGCCAAAGCTGAGGCTCAGCCATGCAATGTGGAGGTGGATAAAGCTGAGCCGGTTAAAACTGAGCCAGCTAAAACCGCTAGCTAGCAGGAGAGATCTATGGCTTTTGCAAACCCATTCTGGTTGCTTTTGTTGGGCCTTTTGCCCTTGTTTTGGTTCTGGCGGGGAAAGCAGTATGTTGGGCTTTCCGCCCTCGGCGGCTTGCGCCAAATCAAAGGCGGAGAGTTTTTGCTCCGCCTGCCGCTCATTTTTCTCAATTTGGCTTGGATAGCGCTGGTTGCTGCATTAGCTCGACCGCAAATTGCTCACAACGAAGGCAACGAAGTGATTATGTCGCGAGACATCATTGTTGCTGTGGATATTTCCGGTTCGATGGGCACTGCCTTTGCCGGTAAAATTCCGCCACCGGAAAAAGGCAATACGGAGCTGGATAAAGAAGTGCCAGCCAACGCAGCTGAACCGAAGGATAAGTCCAAGCAAGAGGAACAGCAGCGTCGAATCGATGCAGCGCAGTCGGCAATCACGCGCTTCGTCCGCCAACGATTTGTTTCGCAAGAGAGCGATCGGATCGGGATCATGGCTTTTGACGATGAGCCGCACTGGTCGTGGCCCTTGACCGATGACTTGAAAATGATTTATCGCAAAGGGGTTTTCATCGACCATGGAGTGGGCGGAGGCACGAACTTCGGTAACACTTATCCTGGTCCAATCGATGCTGCTTGCGAGCATTTCGACGAGTGCGGTAAAGCGGCAACGAAAGTGATCATCATGGTTACCGACGGCGAGGATTATCTTCATTCCTCGACAATCTCGCGATTGTACTCGCTTTTGACTGATCGTTCGGTGCGGCTCTATGTCATTGGTGTCGGCGAGCGGCTAACCATGCGCGACGTGGATATTACCCAGTTGGCAGCTTCGGTTGGCGGTACCGTTTTCCTGGTTGAAGATGCCGATGCTATGGCGCGCTGTTTTGACATGATCAATCAGCTTGAGCGTTCGGAGATTAAGATCGCCAGCAAGATTGCTTATCATGATGTTTTCTATTATTTCGTGGCGGCTGCCTTGGTCATGGTTTTCCTCGCAGCTGCAAGTGATGTGTTTATTGTTAGCCGCTAAAAGCGGTCAAAGCAAGATTTGCAAAATGTGCTCGACGGGAGGTTATTCCTATGGTGAGCCGATATAACGAAAATAAAGCAGCTTTGGAGAAGCGACTTGTGCTTCTTCAGCTGCTGATGTCTCTCTGTCTGCTCGGTGTTTCGCTTGATTTGTACTATGTCGCCAGTTATTGCTGGCCGGTTACCGAAGGCGATTACGAATTCGCTTCCGGCAGTTACTTGGCTGATTCCGGCAACGCTTTGTACGATGGCGCCCTGGTTGCCTACAGCAAGGAGAATTATCCGGAAGCTGTACGCTTGTTGAATTTAGCCGGCGAACATCTCCATGATTCGGCCGGAAATCCGCTTGAAAGCAAGCGCGCTTTAGCCAGCAACATCCAGTTTCTTCTCGGCAACGTTCTTGTCAAACAAAAGCAGACCGGGCAGGCGATTGAAGCTTACCGAGCAGCTTTGCGTCTCAATCCTGATCATCGTTACGCCAAATACAATCTCGAGCTTCTTGCTCGCCCGCAGTTGGGAGGCGATGGCGCTGCCGGTAGCGGTGGTAGCGGCGGCGAAGGTGGGCAGAGCAAAGAAGGCGATGCCGACGGAGATCCCCAAGATCCAAGCAAAGGTAAAAACTCAGGCAGCCCGAACAAGGGCATCTGATCAAGGAACCATAACATGTACTGGCAAAATCCGGAAATGCTATGGCTCCTAATCTTGGTGCCTATAGCAGCAGTTTTGTGTTTAGCCGCTTATCGGCGGCGGCGTCAATTGCGACGCTCCTGGGGCGATGAGCGGCTGATCTCCCCGCACTCAAGCCGTTTGAGCTTTGGTGCGTATCTGCTTCGTGCTTCACTTGTCGCTGGCGGTGTGCTGTTTCTCGTTCTCGCGTTGGCGCGCCCGACCGTTCAGGACGGACGTACTGAGCTGCCTCAAGGCACAACCGACGTGATCGTCATGGTCGACGTTAGCCGTTCCATGGCTTCTCTCGACTATAAAAATCGCATTCCCAGTGACAGCCCTTTTGCCGACGGAACGCGGCTGGACATGGCGCGCTACTTGATCATGGATAAGGTGGTGCCGGAGTTGGGAGCCAATCGCTTAGGCATTGTCACTTATGCCGGTGAGGCGTTTCCTCTGGCTTTTCTGACCAGAGACGTTCCGGCTGTTGATTGGGTGCATCGCCGAGCGATGCTGATCAACTCGGCGCCGGGCAATGGCTCAGCTTTAGTTAAGGCCTTCCTGCTCTCTTTTCAGCTGTTCGATCTGGACTCGGACCCTGCTCACAAAAAGATTATCGTGCTCTTTTCCGACGGCGGCAACGATGACGGGCTTGAAACTTTGAATGCCGTGACCAGAGAGCTGAGCAGTCGCGGGATTACTTTGATTGTGGTCGGCTTAGGGCGCAATAGCCCTTCGGCAATTCCGGTGAAGCAGCTTTCTCATGCCGATCGCCAGCGGTTCTATGGGCGCGAGTTTTACGAGCTGAATGGCGAAGTCGTCACTACCCAGCTGGATGAAAATGCGTTACGTCTTTTGGCTAACCGTTCCGGCGGGCGTTATGTGCGCGTCAGCGATGCCGGTGATTTCAGCTTCAGTCTTTTTGCTCAGCGGCTGGAAATGATTCGTGTTGCTGGGCGGGAGGAGCTGTTTATTTACCCGCTTGCGCTGGGGATGTTGCTTTTGATTCTAGGCTGGTTTTCGACCTCGGAGTTTGCTAGCCGCTTCGGCGGACGGAGGTGATCTGTGAGTTTCAAAAAAATTGGCTTGGTTGCTTTGGGGCTCGCGGCAGTTTTAGCTGCCACGGTTCTCTGTATTAAGTACGCCAAGCCGGCATCCGATTGGCCGGATTTTGCGCCAAATCAGGATAAGCAACCGCAAGTTGTGGTGCTGGTTGAGCCGGATTTCGGCTATCGCACAGGCGATCTGGTGCCGGTGGATATTTTCATCAAGCAGATGCCGGGCAGCAAGGTGGATATCGACAGCATGGCTCTTGAGGGCAACTTCGAAATTCACGGCGAAGCCAAAGTGACGGCCCGCGAGTTTCCCGATCGGAGCAAGATGTATCGAATTAAGCTGGTTCTGCAAAGCTTTGCCGTACAGCGCAAACTGAATGCGTCCATGAGCATGGTTTGGGAGATTGAAAACGATCCGGAAAGCAAGGAGATCCGCCAGCCCTTGGTCGAGGTCTTCACGTCCTACACTTGGGACGGCCGCGAAGAGATCAAAGACGGCCCCTTGTCCGTCGGCAAAGGTTATCACTGGCAGATCAGTCTTCTTTTGCTGCTTCTCTCCCTTGGCGGATTCGTTTGGACCCTGGTGGCAATCAGCAGGACCTATGTGAATCAACGGCTTTTGCGTTCCGAACACCAATTGAACACTAAAGAAATGATCTGCAAGAGGCGCGTGGATGCTGCCTTTGACCAAATCGTTGCCGGAGACCCGGCGCTCGTGCATTTTCAAGAAATTGATGCTGCCATGCGCGAATATCTTGGTGTCGAGACTGTCCTGCTCAAGGATGTGCCGCAGGCCTTGCTGACCCATTATATCTACGAAAATCAAGCGATGCGTCTGATCATCGGTTGTGAAAAAGTGCTTTTCCGCAAGCTGTCCTTGCGTCCGGAAGAGATTGCACAGATGCGCACTGATGCTGACGACATACTGTTGCAGCGCTTTTCGTTCGTGCACATGAACCAGGATCCCGGTTATGTGCTGCCCGAAGATGCTGAGCTGCAGGTTGAGGATGAGGAGCCGGTGGACACCCTGCCCGGACCTTGGGACGATCAAAATCCAGGAGAATGAAGATGATGCTCACTTTTCTTGTGCGGCTTGTGCTCATGGTTCTGACTTTGCTTGTCGTCGTTCCTGCCGCCACTGGCGGTGCGGTTGCCGTTCGCCGCGGCGGTTTCTGCCGCGGCTTTTTCTCACTTCTGGTAATCGGCTTGTGCAACTGCTGTTTGTGGCTTGGCTTCGGCCTTTTCACTCTTGGCGGTGCAGTCGTACTCAATTATCTGCTTTTCGGGTTGATCGGACTATGCATTAATGCCCTGGCTTTCAAGCTGGCGGCGCGGCTGATGCCTGATGTTCTCTATGTCGCCAGCTTCGGCTCTGCTTTTTGGGCATCGGTAATTTTGACCCTGGTCTCGTTTTTCATCAATCACCTCGTGATCCGCTAATCACGACATCCCTTTGGAGCTCATATGCACTTCCTCGTCATTTTTGTTGCCATTCTTTTCGCTTTGATGCTCGGCAATTTTTTGCTGCGTGTTGCCCTTACGGCTGCGGCCGGACCTCTGGGGCGGATCCAGAGTGAATCGGTGCGCACGGCTGCCACTGCTTCGCTTGTCGGATTTGTCTATGCTTCGTCCTTTACCCTTGCTTATTTGATCATCGGCATTGGCACGTCCCTGCTCAGTTTCCTTGTGCTTTGGGCGATGATGACGGCAATTGAGTATGTTCTACCGAGCGTACGTACGCGATAGAAGTGGCGATCAAACAACTGACAGCCGTTGCATTTTTGCGGCGGCTGTCTCAGTAAGGAAAAATAACCAATGACGTTTGTCCAACTTGTTCTCCTCTCGGCGCTTCTGCTTTTCCTGGTTTTCGGTGTTCGCGTGTTGGTCACTCGGCTCTTTCAGTTGCCTATGTTAGCCGGGGTGGCTGGCAACCGACCGCTGATGGCTATGGTCGGCGGTCTTTGTCGGGCGGCAGTTTACGGCGGAGCCTTCCTGCTTTTAGGAGCGGCGCTGAGCGTGACCGGTTTTGTCGTGCTTTGGGCTGTGCTTTCTTTGCTCGATTATTTTATGCCGGTCACCGGCGCGCGTTAAGCAAAGTCATATTGCCTCATACCAAAAAACTCTTCAAATCAAAAGGAACTCACATGAGTCCATTGCTCGTTGTCTTGCTTGCCGTCCTTGTTTCGGGCGGTAGCGGTTACTTTCTTTCCTACCGCTTTAATCGCTCCGATTATGCGGCGACCAATACGAGCGGCGACTTCGGCACGCCGCGTGGCGGCTTCTTCGCTCTCTTGGGTGGCGTGCTGATCGGCATGCTGTTCTTCAACTTGGGCGGTCAGTTCGGTTTCTTCTCCGGTGCGACGGTCGGGCTAGGCTTGATCGTTTCCATGGTTGCCGGCGCTCTTGGCGGCGTTGTCGGCATGCTCCGTGGCTTGAAGAGCCGTTCGAAAAAGTAAAAGAATTTGAGAGAAGAGAGGCCGACCAGCGCTTGAGGCCTCTCTTCTCTTTGTTTTAAAAATATTTACTATTTTGTTTAGTATAATTTGAAGTTTTATAGGAACCAATTTGCTTGCTTAAGGGCAAAAATCAGGATAAAAAACCGGCAAAAGCCTTATAAAAACGTGACAAACCGTTGCGCTAAGCCTGGTGTGGCATAGAAGATTAGGCTGAGAACGCCTTAACCGTTTCTTAGTGCGACCTTGAAAGAATCAAGGAAGAACAAAGAAAAAGGACAAACCGATGCAAAGCTTGATTAACAAGCCAACCCGCAATGGGGTACAAATAAAGCTAGTTATTACCGATGTGGACGGCACTCTATCCTCTTTCTGGGATTATTTCGTGCCGGCAATCCGGGATTTTTTGCGCGATGTGAGCAGCCAAGTCAGCCTTTCCGTAGACGAACTAGCTCAAGATATCGGTCATGTGATCGAGCGTCGCGGTACTCATGAATATCCTTGGCTTTTGGAAGAGACCAGCTTTGCCTGGAAACATTTCCAAAAAAAACCGGATGAATTCGTCGAAAGGTTTGTCGCCCCTTTTTGGCAAGCGTTGGATTTGAACAGGGCAAAGTATTTACGCCCCTTTCCTGGAGTGTTGGACGCTGTGGCCGAATTGAAACGCCAAGGCGTACAAGTAGTTGCTTTAAGTGATGCGCCGGATTATATGGCGCGTGTACGTAATATGCAGCTTTTTGACGGGTTGCTTGATGCCGTTTATGCCCTGGAATCGACCGAACCTGATGATGACGACATATTCCAGCCGATCACTTTGGAATACGGGCGCAAGCGCGTGAAGTCGTTGCTTGATAAAACGGCAAAGATCAAATCACGTTTCAATATTTTGCCCCAAAGCTACGAAAAACCATGCCCAAGCGGTTTGGATATAGTCCTGAAAGATTTTGATGTTTTCCCGCAAGAAGTGTTGTTTATCGGTGACAGCTTAAGCAAAGACGGCATGGTCGCTGCTTCACGCGGCATCAAATTCCTCTGGGCTCATTACGGGCATCAGGTGCCGGCTGAATACGAAGAGATGGTCCAATATTCACTTAAACCAAGACGCGCTGATACGATCAGCCGCCAAATACCTGAACATCTGATTACGGCTGTTGCCGCCCGTTACGACGAGCTGCTCTATCACATTTAAGTTTCGGGGAGAGCAGGCTGGTCTCTCCCTCTTTTTGTTTTTCAACTATATAACATCGTATATTTTTGCAAAAAACAGTGGCGCAGGAAGAATCCCCGCTACGCCACTGTTTAAATTCAGTTGAAACTTATTTGAAGCAAGTTCTTACTTCTTATCGCCGCGGACGGCAGCGAGCACTTCCTCGATCGGGAAGGGATGCGGAATCAGCTGTCCAAGCGTCAGGCAAAGGATCTTGTCAGTCTTGCCGACTTGATCCGCGCCGATGATATGCATGTTGTAGCCGAATTCGCAGAGACGGTCCCGGCAATGGCAGCAGGGCCAAGGATCGTTGCCTTTTTCCGCGTAAACGGCTACAGCCAGTATCGCTTCGAACTGGCTCAAGCCGGCTGCCTTAGCCCGGTCAAGCAACCCATCGGCGATGGCGCTGTTGACCGCTGTTTCTTCGGCGTGTCCGGTCCGGGAGTACGAAGCAGCTTCAACATTGCAACCTTTGTAAATCTGCCCGTCGAAAGCAAGCAGAGCGGCGCCAACATTGAAGTTGGAATACGGACAGTAAGCCGTTTTCGATTGAGCTTTGGCGATTTCGATCAGCTCCTGGTAGCGCTTCGAATCGTCGGCATGAACTTCAATCAATTCCGGTAAAACAATCTTCGGCGTACGCGAAGTGGCCGTAACAATTCGTGTCGGTGCGACCGTAGAGGCGGACATGTTATCACTTTGATCCTGCCGCAGCCGGTTGTGGTCCCGCTTTGGCCTATGGGTTGGCTATTTGTTCGATGACGGTGCGGACAAGTTCGGCTTCAAGCAAAGTCTTGGCGATCTTGACTTGGGCGGTGATACTGTCTGCGATGGCAATTGCTGTTTTGGCATAAGCGGCCATCGGCAACATTCTCACTACATCTAAGTCGGTTAATTGTTCCAGGCGGCGGCGACCACGCAAAGCCGGAAGGCTGGTGCGGTCTATTTGATTGATCCGCTCCCAGGCAAGCTGTTTCAGCTCGCTTTCAATCTTGGCGGCAAGGGTATCGAGGAGCGCTTCGGCGCGGCGGAAAACGGCCGGTGGAACGATTTCGCTGGCGTCGGCAGCTGTGCTGAGGTCGCCCAGGCGATGAGTGCCGATTGGACGGCAGGCGACATCGCCTAAATCGCGCAAACGTTTGACCAGATCGTCCAGCCCAAGCAAAGCGCGACTGTTGCCTTGTTCGGCAATACCGGCTTGTTTGAGAGATTCATGCAGAGTGGTGCCGAGTTGAACGATGGACAATAAGAAGCAGTTGAAAGCCGAAGATGGTTCGGCGACGGTCGCAGACGACATTTGACTCTCCTAATCACGCAAGGATGAAGAGTAAACGCAGAGGGAGGAGCGTAATTAAACGCTCCTCCCTGGTTGACACATATTCGATTGCCGCGACTAAGTGGCGCTAGCCGCGCTTCCGTTTGTCGGAGCGCTTTCGCTCGGGTTGAGCTCAGCATAGACCGCTTTGTCTTCGCGAACGATGTTCAAGACCAGATTACCCAACACGAAAGCCAGAGCCACTTCCAGCGCCAATCCGGCGCCGCCGCCGAAAACCGCGGCCAAGAGCGCTCCGACTACAGCGCCAAGCGAAAGCGTTCGGCTGCGGAATTGCTTCAGCAAGGTGGCGTTGTCGCGTTGTTCGTTGCCGGTGTATTTTGCCCGCACCAAACGTGTGTGGCTGTTGAGCAAAAGGGCAAGGAGAACAGCGACGGCGAAAGGTGTGAACACCAAACCGGAAATCGTGATGCCGATCAAGAGCGCCAGATCGGCTGCTTGATCGCCAATCTCTTTCAGGTATTTATCGTAGAGATTTTTGGAGCCGGTTTCCTGGACGATCAATGTCTCGATCGTCGCTAGCGACCAGCGCAGGAAGAAGAGCGCCGGCACGCTGAGCAAAAGCCAAGTCGTGCCTTCTTCCCCGGCTGAAGCGACGAGCGCGGCGCCGAGAACTGAGAGGATGAGCGCGGTGATGGTGACGCCGCGGGCGGTGGCGTCGAGCACGACCAGCGCCTTGGCCACTTTGGCCAGCTTGCGTTCGATCGCTTCTTTGGCGCGATTGAGCAGCAACGGCAAACCGCAAATCAACAAAAACACACCGTTCTCTTCCATGTCCGCGAGGAGCTTGTTTCTCATGGTGACCGCCTTTTCCTTAAGGGTTTTCATCGTGTTGACCAGGTTTTCACGAGACAAATTGTCGGACCAGTGCGGCTTGACCACCGGTTCTTCGACATTGATTACTGCTTCAAGTTCAACGATCAAGGTCTCGATTGCCGTCAGCTCGGCTGTGAGAGCTGCTTCTTCGGCATCGCCCTTGGAACCTTGACGCACTTTCTTGAAGGACTTGAAGCAAAGACGCATCTTGTTCTCTTCAGCGCTGTAAGCTGGATTCTCTGCCAGATTCAGCCAATTCAACGGCGCATCCAAGCCCCCAGACCGAATGTCCATGGCGGCCCTGGTGAATTCAAAGTGAGCACGATGACGCTTGCAGAGCGTTTCCAACCTTCCGGCCAAGATCTTTGTTCGGTCCATGATTGTCGTGGACATGCATCCCTACCTTTTGTTTTTTGGAAGTCAAGGGTTTGTGGCGAAAAAAAATAGAAAGAAGAAGCATTGGGCGGAACGCTTACTGCTTCTTCTTTCTATGACTTAACCGCCGGAGGATAGCCTTTTTGGGTGGCGTCTCCTCACGGCGGGGTTTGAACTACTTCTTCTTGCGGCGGACCGGCTTCTTCACGCTCTTGATCGCAGCCTTGGGCTTGGCCGGCGGCAAGAGACTCGCCGGCGTACCCTTGCGGATCACCTTCGAGCAAGCGTTGGCGGTCTTCTCGGTATAGGGCACGCCCCAAATCGAGAAAGAACGCCGACCGTCGGCACCGGTTTGCAGCGGCACGCCTGCGCCCGAAATCCGGCCGTTCACGACCACGCCATGCCAGAAGCCCTTAGCGCGTCGCTTGTAGGTCTTGAGGTGACCAAGACCTTGGCTGAGATCGAAGCAGTGACCGGGCTGATGCGCTTGTGAGTAGGTGCGATCAACGGAAGGATAGGTTCCTACCGGCGTCGTTTTCCAGCTCGAAGAAAGCAGACCGTCCGAACGGACGAGGCTGATCTTCTCGCCGCTGCCTTCGGTGACATCGACCCAAGCCGCAGTGCCCGGGTGGCGACGTTCGAAGTCAGCGTTCTTGAACTTCAGGTCGTCGTTGAAAGTCAACGTTTGACCATAAGCCAAGGGCATCACGTTGCGCTTGCCTTCCAGCTGGACGAATTCACCGAAGTCGGTCGGGAAGACCTTGCCCTTCTTGATCTCGCCCGGGTGCCTGTCGGCATGCTTGTGCTGCTTTTCTTGCCACTCGATGGCATAGAGGTGACCACCGTAGTCGGTGGGCACACCGGCAGCGCCGCCGGAGACCGAGGGCAGCACATAAGTCTGATCGCAAGCATTGGCGAACTGCATGGCATAGCGACCGGCAAGCCGAGCCACAGCCAGGAAGCGACGCTCCACCGAAGCGTACTCTTCCTTGATCTGCTCGATCTCGGGCGGCAGGTTGATCTTAGCCAGGCGGGTCGCCTTGCCGTCGTCGTCGGCTACCCACTTTAAAGCTTCTTCGTTGTACAAACCGCCGGAGAGCACAAGGACGATCTTGTGTTTTCGCGGTGCTTCCAAATAACGGAGAACCGTATCGAGGAAGCTGCGGTCGTGGCAAGGATAAAGGATGTGAGCGAGATTGACGATTTCAGTGCCGTCGGGCAAGTTGAATTGAAACTTACCCGCTTCATCGTCGGTGGTCTTTACGGTCGGGCGGACATTAACGGCTACGGTGCCGCTTCCGCCACCAGCAAAAGTTTTACCCATGGTTGGGTTCTCCTGTTAGAGGTTGTGCTCAGTTCCGGCTGAGCGTTTGGTATAAAACAAACAACCGGAACTGGCTGGCAGAAAGAGCTTAGCGCTTCTTCTTACGCAGTCCGCCGACCAGACAGCCGGCCTTTTCCAGTTCGGTAAAGAAGTGAATCACAGCCGGGGCCAAGTCCGCACGGTCCTTCAACGGAAGGACGCCAGGGCACGTAACGTTCAGGTTGTACGGCTCGGGAACCATAATCGCCGCCAAGCCGTGGATCACGCCGGCGTCGACGCAGGTTTTCGGATGATCTTCGACGATCAGCGGTGGCAAAAGCGGCTCGCGACGCATGAGCGGCAGCTTGGCGTCGGCACTGTCGCAGAAGCGTACCTTGGTCATCACGTCGTCCACCAAGCCAAGACGGTCGATCAATTTGCGGGTGACGTCTTGAGCGATACCGACACCGGTGTTGTGTTGGGTGTCGCGATCGACGTCCAGGGCGCCGGGGACGCAAGTCCAGATTTCAACGTCGATGCCGGCGTTGCGAATCTGCTTGATCGCTTGTTGGATGCCCGGACGGGCCGGCAAACTGCCGAATCCGTCTTTCGTCCGTCGAGCGAAGTCGGCGAAGGCTTCGCGATACTGCTGCGGCGTGATCGGCATCGTCTTGTCGTATTGCGGGTACCAATAACGGATTTTGCGCATATCGAACTTGACGCCGAACATCTTGCCGGCATGGGCATAGAAAGGCGTCATGAAGTCGAGAACCGGGCCGTGCAGATCAAAAATCACTTTCGCGCTGAACTCTTCACGATGAGCCAAGACGTTCTCCGGCAACCAGCCGTTGGGAACGTTCTTGATCGACCGAGCCAAACGTGCTGAGACGTTGGTTTTCATAAGATTGGTCTCCTTAGATATAACAGCAGGGAAGACGGATGAACTCCATCTTCCCTTAGTAAGTTAGCGGTCCAGCTCGTGGTAAACCTTCAGCTTGCCGGTCTCTTGGAACCGCCAAGAGAAGCTGAGGCGCGAAACACCATCGGCACATACAAGCGGGCGCACCGGCACCGGAGTGACGTGCACCTTGCCGTTGTGGACGACGAAGGTGGCGAAGCCCGGAGCCCAGTTGATGAACATGTTGCGGGCATAAGCCAAGTAGGCATGGCCAGGATTGACCATGTGACCGAACTCATAGCAGCGCAAGTCACCAACCGCCGCCATACCCATTCGGTGGGTATGACCGTGACCGACCGACCAAGTGAAGCGGTCCATATCGGCACGGGCGCTGTCGCCGGGTTGCGGGCGAACGAGGAAGCCGTGATGCAAGTGCAAATCTTTGTTGAAAGTGATGCCGCCTTCAAAGCCGGCTCGTTCTTCCGAACCGTAGATGATCGTCGCGTTGTCGGTCTCGCGGAAACCCATCAGGTTGTGGAAGTTGAGCGGCTCGTTGTTGTTGGTGGTGAGCACCCGACCAAGCAACGGCACCATATCGGTCAAATAGCGGTAGGCCCGGTCTTCGTGATTGCCTAAGGTCATATAGCCCCAGAGTGCCCGGCTGGCTTCCATGGCCATATCCCAGCAACGCTTCGACTCAACGAACTCATAGTTCGGGTTGGTCGGCAAGCGCAATGCTTTCGGATGCCGGCTCAGGGCGAACATGTCCGACCAGTCGCCGATGCTGACGAAGATGTCCGGACCGAAATCGGCGAGAAACCGCAGGAAGCTGGCAAACAAGCCGCGGTCGTGTGCCGGGGCGTGCAAGTCCGGACAGATAACGCCGGTGGTGCCGTCGGGCAGGTCGATCGGCAAAATGCCCGAGAAAGTGAGGTAGCTGTTGTAGGTCCGCAAAGGACTGGCGTCCAAAGCACGTCGGACCCGATCACGACTGGTCATGCGAGAAATGCTGCGCATGGTTGTCTCCTTAGGAAACAAGGAAGAATTTGTTTGAAAAAATTAGCGCCTAGCTTCGACAGCTGGCGCTGTCGTATTCAACTACAGACGTATCGAATAAAAGCACAAGCATAACTGGCTGCCGCAAGCTCAGTTGATGGTTGGTTTTTGATTTGCTTTTGAGTTTGTTTGTGAGAACCAAAACCTAGAGAGAAAGAAGCAAAACGGAAATATGCCCTTACCCTAGGGCAGTGGCGTAAAAGGGGGCAATTTATAAGTCTTTGAGGTTTGCTTCGGTAGTTGCTGATTCATGGGGTTTATTTTTAGTGCAAATTAGCAGACAAATGCCTTGCCCAGCCGCTGTACAAGATTAAATGCCGGGAATTGTGGGGTAGGCAAAAGCAAAATTGAGCAGATTAGGATGTGCTAAGGTGCGGGTTTTCGGTCCTGCCCACAGATTAGCGTAGCTCACGCATCGCTTTGAGACCATTTCGGCAAGATATATGCGAGCTGCGCTGGTGGATATAGAAACTCGGTGCCGGCGGTATATTCTCGCGGCTAGCGAAGAATCTTAGATTTCTGTTTTATCCTGATTCAGCCTGGACAATTTGGCGAAAATTTCGCTACGTGGATTGCCTTGAGTCGAACTTTCGTGCAGTTTGCGAAAGAGGGTCAATTCATCGCCGCTTATTTGCAGCGGCAAACTGACTTCGACGGTGACGAGCAAGTCGGCACCGGCTATGCCTAAGCCTTTGAGACGATAGACCCGGCCGTGTTGCGTCAGCGGCTGAATTTTCATAACCACGCGCCCGCTGGCCGTTGGGATGTCGATCTCGCCGCCGAGCACCGCTTCTGTGACCGTAACTGGCACAGTGCAAGTGATGTCTCTGCCGAGAACGGCAAAAAATGGGTGGGGTTGAATCTGGATCTCAACCAGCAGATCGCCATGCTTTTGCACACGAGTGTCGAACTTGCCTTTGCCTGCCAGGCGCAGCTCCATTTGCGGGTAAGAGCCGGGAGGCAAAACTATTGTTTCTGTGCGCTCGTTGCGGATCATGCCGCTGCCGAAGCAGCTGCCGCATTTTGCTCTTTCCACCGGTTTTTTGCGGAAGCATTGCTGGCAGGCTAACGTATCTTCGAGCTTTATCTGTTTGTTTGTGCCTTTGATTGCTTCTTTCAAGCTGATTTCCAAAGGAATTCGCAAGTCGCTGACGCTGTCTTTGGTTTTAAGATCCTCATCGTTGCTGCCTGTGAACTTGCCCCAAAGAGATCGCAGTTGGCTTTTCTGGACCAGAGGCAAGTTGTTTTTGTCGTATTGCTGGCGAGAGGTAGGGTCGCTTAAAACCTCCCAGGCATCACAAATCTCGCGATAAGTTTTTTCCATTGTTTCCGGATCTTCGTTCCGGAGCGTGACATGGGGGCCGAACTTATCGGAAAGCAGGCGAAAGGCTTCTTCAATCTCCTCTCGAGTCGCTTCGGGCGAAACGCCGAGGATGTAGTAGTAGTCCTTTAGGTTCTGTCTGGGATCCATTCAGTCCTTATCCGCATTTGGAATAACCACAAGATTGACAGATCCAGCAGCCATCAACCTTAAGCCAATCTTCACTACTGCAATGAGAGCATGAGCCGGCTCGCAGCACCGCTTCGTCGACAACTGTTTCATTAGTGCTGGAAACTGAGCTTTTGGCACTGATGGAACGTTCTATTTTGCTGAAGTTCTTGCGGTATTCGAGAATCGCTTTGGCCAATCCGTCGCAGGGAGACTGGATTACAGCTGGCTTTTCCGCATCGGCGAATTTGAAAAAAGCAGGATAGCCGGACTGGATATTGATCAGCTGTTGTACGATCGTTGATTCGGCTTGGGCTCGTTCCGCTTCACCGAATTGGGCGGCGTATTGCAGAAAAGCCGAAGCCAGTCGCCCGACCGCTTCAAATAAACCGGCTTCGATTGCTCCCGGTTTGCCCATGCGCGCATATATTTCCACCAGTTCACCGGCATGCTCGAGTTCGTGGTTGAGGCTGACATGCAAAGTCGAGCCACCGCCTGGTGAGCCGACCCGCACTTTGTAAGTGATGCCGGCAGTCTCTTCGATCTTTATTTGACGCTGTTCCTGGTGTCCCAGCTCGAAAAGCAGATCGGCTTCCGGCTCGAGTAGTTTCTCGGCTATCTGTTCCACCGGCTGGCTTAAACGGCTGCCGTCGGGGTAGAAAGTGATGTCTTTGACGCCCAGATCATAAGCAAGCAGAATCGCTTCGCCGATCTCTTGATCGTCCATGTTCAAAGGGATTGAACATGTGTTGGAGACGGAGTTGAAAGCCTCGGGATACTCATGAGCGCCCTCGTGAACTGCCGCTAAATGCCTGATATAAGCTTCCGGCTCCACTTCGATGCGGATTGGAAAGGCGGTCTGAACGGCTTCCGGAACTATTGTCAGTCCGCGGCAAGATTTATTGTTCTCGCGGATTTTTTGCATCAAAGCGTTTTGTTCTTCTTCCTTTTCCGGCCAGACTTTATGTTTGTCCATCGCTTCGCGGAAGCCGGGAGCAACGAAGTTGACGTAGCGCGAACGGACTTTGCGTGAGAAAACAATGCCGTTGTGCGGGTCGACGCCCCAGCTCGTTTGCATCGCTTGGGCTAGGGTCCCGGTTGGAGCGTTGTTGGTCATGCACGAGTTGCGCACGTGCAATTTTTTTGCGGCGAAGCGGCTGCCCTCCCAAAGCGGATAAACACCGCGTTCTTTGGCTAATTTGCTGGATGCTTCAACCGAGGCTTTGGTGAATTCGGCATAAAGTTGTTTTACGGCTGCATTGGCCTCGTCGCTGGCAAAAGCAAAACCGAGGCGCGAAAGATATTCGGCAACGCCGGCAAATCCGCCTCCGTTCCGGCGTTCCATGCGGGTGGTCATGTTTTGCGCCGGCAGCGGATACCAACTAACATCGGAAACGTTATCCATGAAGCGTTGCATGATTCGGGCGACTTCTTTCATCGCCTCGACTCGATAAGCGCCATGCTCATCCCAGAAATCGCGATGCGCGGCATGCATCGAGGATAGGTTGCAGGTGCCCATATAGATGCGTCCGTCTTTGCCGGGCCCAGCTGGCAAGAACTGCTCACCGCAAGGATTGCAGGTGTTCAGGTCGTAAACGTGATTGTTGGCGTTGGCGGCATTCACGCGATCATAAAAGGCGATTCCCGGTTCGCCGCTTGTTCTCATGCCTTCGATCAGGCGTTGAAAAACTTCCGGAGCATAAAAATGTCCTTGCACGCTCAGGCGTGATTCGGCTAATTGAACCAGAGCGTTAGGCAGTTTGCGTGCTGCTTCTTGTGCTTGCGGATAAAGAGTAAGATCGACGGCATACTCTTCATAAACCAGCTCTTTGGTCAGCTTGTTTATTTTCGGAAGACCGGTTTTTTCGTCTTTAACGGGCCGTCTTGGATCGAAAATTGGCCCGCTCCAGGTTTTGCCGGCAAAAGAAGCCGGATAAAAGCGTCCTTCTTTGACGGCGTCCATAAAGCCGGGCATGGCTAAAACAGTAATATTGGTGTTCTTCAAATAATTCTGTTTCTCGATGAACTGGGCATAAAGCTGGCCGAAGCGTTCTTCGGCTGCGGCAAGCAGGCGCTTTTTGTAGCCCAGTAAATCTTCGCCTGATACTTGCTTGTGGCTGGAGCGCAGCTCTTTGAAGATCTTGGCTAAGCTCGGTCTTTCGCTCAAACGCTTCTTCTCGATGAAAAAGAGCATGTCCGGATGATCCGAATTGCGCAGCTCAATCAGAGCGCCGCCGCGCCGGCCGCCTTGAGCGACAGCTTCTACGGCTTTGGCTATGGTTTTTTCATAAAATCGATCCGGTCCGGAAGCAGCAGCGCCGTTGCTGATAATGCTGGACCAGGGGCGCAAGCTGGAGGTGTTCAAGCCCATGCCCATGGCTGCTTTGGCGGCCAGAGCTTCTGTTTTTGCTGCTTCTTGAATGCTGACCAAATTGTCTTCGACATAGGTGACGCCGCAGGCCGCCAGGCAACCTTTGCCTTGCAATTCACTAGCTAATCGACCCATAGCGTTCAAGTGTTTGTCTTGATTCTCATTATGGAGATAGCTTGTTTTCAGCTCCTCGGAGCGCAACCAAATCTGATCTTCTTTCAGTCCGGCAAGTTTACCGTAAGCCCAGTATTGAAGCACTTTTAACGAAATTTCCGGATCGGCATTGATGTTGCCCGGACTGTTGGCCCAGAAGCGCTGATTGCCTATATTCTCGACAAAAGTTTTCGCCCAATCTCTTACGGAAGGATGATTTATTGCTTGGTCCAGGCTGAGATCGCAAAGTTCTTGCGGGCTAAGCTGATATTTCAATTCAGCTAAAGCGTTGGCATAAGCAATACGATGGATGATTGCGTTAATGTCTTCCAGCGGCTGTCCGCTTTTCGGGTCTCTTTTAGCGTACAGTCCGATCAGTGTTTCTTGGGTAGACTGCCAATATAAATGCGAAAAATCACCCCAGCTGGGATGCGGACTGTTTGCTTGCTTAGCTTGTTCGGAAGCTTGCATTGACTGCCTTAATGTAAACATAGGGATATCCTAATTCTAGTCTAGATCCATGCCGGCATCTAGAAGTTGTGTGATTGCGGGCGGCCCTTTCTAAGACAAGAGCGGTTCTTGTCTGTTAAATTTGCCGGTTTGCGAACTGAATTTTGCTGAAATCCAACATACTACCTGTGGTGTCTTGTGGCAAATAGAATTTTTCGCTTGTCATCTCTTTGTCTAAGTGAAGATCGAGTATTGATGCACTTTTTGTTGTTTGCTTAAATCTAAAAATTGAACGGTCGTGACACTGTATCTAGTGGTATTTGGTGTCTGATAAGTCTGGCTGCGTTAAAAATGCGGCAATTGGGTTTATTGCCGTTATGTCTAAAGTGCCGACCCTACTTGTGCTTATCGCTGGAGTCCTTTGGAGTTTTAGCGGGATTCTGATCAAAGAGATTCATTGGAACGCTATCGGAATTGCTGGCGTTAGAAGCTTAATTGGCGGCTTATTGCAATTTGGTTTTCTACTTTTTTATAGCAGGCGACAGAGTAAAATCAGCGCGACTACGATTTCGCGAGTGTTCTCTTTCGAGGGATCGCACTGGCTCGGGGCCTTGTTTTTTGTTTTGAATATGAGCGCTCTGGTCTGGGCTTTTCAGTTGACTAGCGCCGCTGATGCGGTTTTTCTGCATTACAGCGGTTTGGTCTTGGTCGCTTTGGTCAGTTGGCCGGTTCTTGGGCAGCGTTTGAGCTCTCGCGATTGGCTGGCTGTCCTCATTGCGCTCATCGGAATTGGCATGCTGGCCTTTGACGGCTTGCAAGCTCATAATCCGGTTGGTGTGATGCTTGGTATCAGTTGCGGTATCACTTTGGCGGGGGCTCAAGTCTGTCTCGGTCTACGTTCGGTAAAGCAAAAAACCGGCACTGAAGCGCTTGAAACTCTGATCTTGGGCAATCTGATTATGGTGCTTGCTGCCTGTGTCTACGCTTTGTTTGTGCCATTGTCTATGCCGGATCCGACATCTTGCTTGCTGTTGCTTATTCTAGGGATTGTGCCTTGGGGGCTACCCGATATTCTTTATGTTGTTGCGATTAAGCATGTGCCTCTTTTTCGGGCTTTGATTTTAGGCTTGGCTGATCCGGTTTTAACGGCGGTTTGGCCGGCTCTTTTTCTCGGTGAAATGCCGACTGT
Source organism: Candidatus Obscuribacterales bacterium (assembly GCA_019750335.1). Classification (GTDB taxonomy): domain Bacteria; phylum Cyanobacteriota; class Vampirovibrionia; order Obscuribacterales; family Obscuribacteraceae; genus JAIEPM01. The sequence goes on along the minus strand of JAIEOQ010000008.1, from coordinate 346,257 downwards.
TCTCGCTTTTTGTGGCGCGGCAACTGTGCTTGGGGCGATCGCCTATCAGGCTAAATGCCAAGTCAAAGCGCCGGCTCTTTTACCCTGATCAATTCACTCTCTTGAGATCGCGAACTTTTGCAAATCGCTTAAATGCGATAAAATCAGCATCTATGAAAAAGCGCGTTATGTGCGTCTTCGGGACGCGTCCTGAAGCGGTCAAACTAGCACCAGTAGTGCATGCTTTGAAAAAATCAAAGCATTTGGAGCCGATTGTCGTTCTCACGGCTCAGCATCGTGAGATGCTCGATCAAATGTTGCGTTGGTTCCAAATCGAGCCTGATTTTGATATGGATATTATGCGCCATGGGCAGTCTTTATCCGAGCTTACGGCGCGCGTGGTTGCCGGCGTTGACGAAATAATTGGGCGCGAAAAGCCGGATATGCTTTTGGTGCAAGGCGATACGGTGACAGTGATGTCGGCGGCCCTTGCTGCTCATTATCATAAAGTGCCGGTTGGTCATGTGGAAGCCGGCTTGCGTACTGAGGATCGCTATAATCCGTTCCCGGAAGAGATGTCGCGGCGGCTGACTTCGCAGCTGGCGGCCTTGCATTTTGCGCCGACTGAACGGGCAGTCAACAATCTAAAAGCCGAGGCGATCACTAAAAATGTGGTGCTGACTGGCAATACGGTAATCGATGCTTTGCTCGACACCGTTTCGCGTCTGGATGATGCATCTATAGATCAGAGTTTGTACGGCGGCATTGATTTCAAGGGGGACAAGGTTCTACTTGTCACAGCCCACCGGCGTGAGAATTGGGGCGGGCCGATGACTGAAATCGCCCATGCCTTGAAGCAAATCGCCGATGAATTCCCGGATGTGCAAATCCTTTATCCGATTCATCGCAACCCGATTGTGCGCGAATCGATTGAGCCGATTTTTGCCGGACATCCGCGCCTGGTGCTGGTTGAACCGCTCGACTATGTGCCTTTTGTTTATGCCATGCAGCGTTGTCACTTTGTGCTGACCGATTCGGGAGGCATTCAAGAAGAAGCTCCTACTTTGGGCAAGCCGGTGCTTGTAATGAGAACCAATACGGAGCGTCCGGAAGCAGCCGAAGCTGGTGTAGCAAAGATAGTCGGCATCAAGCGTGAAGGAATTGTCGAAGCTGCGCGGGCCTTGCTTTCGAACAAGGGTGCTTACGAGAAGATGTCAGGTTCGGTCAATCCGTTCGGGGATGGCAAGGCGTCTGAGCGGATAGTTGCTGCATGTGAAGAATTTCTACTTAATAAAGAACAGGCCGCGCCGGCTGTTTAAGCGCTATGATCACAGGCATTCTTTGGCGAAGCGGCGCTGAGCGCTGTTGGCAGCCTCATTTGACCGATTTCTTTTAGGAGAATGATACCTTGACGACTAAAGTTAAAGACGCAGAAGTAATGCCTTACGGCGAGTTTCTTACCGATGAGCATCAAGCTATTCGTGAAATGGTCCGCGATTTTGCCGTTAACGAAATCGCTCCAAAAGCTGCCCAGGTAGACAAAGAAGCTAAGTTTCCCATGGATACTTTCAAAAAGTTGGGTGCACTCGATCTACTTGGTTTGATTGTTCCTAGCGAATACGGCGGCGCCGGTGCTGATTACAGAAGCTATGCCATCGCTGTTGAAGAGATTGGGCGCGCCTGCGGCTCTACCGGTTTAAGCTACGCAGCTCATTGCTCGTTGGCTACCAAGCCGATTTATATGTTTGGCACCGAAGCCCAGAAAAAGAAATATTTGCCGAAACTGGCTTCCGGTGAGTATATCGGTTGTTGGGCTTTGACCGAGCCGGGTACCGGCTCCGACGCCTCGGCACAAAAAACTACGGCTAAAAAGGTCGGCGATCATTGGGTATTGAACGGTACTAAACAGTTCATCACTAACGCTACCGATGCCGACATGGCGATCATCATGGCGATGACCGAACCGGAAGCCGGACGCAAAGGGATTTCCGCTTTCATCGTCGACAAAGGTACGCCGGGATTCTATGTGAGCAAAGTCGAGAAGAAGCTCGGTATGAGAGGCTCGCCGACAGCCAGCTTGACCATGGAAGACTGCAAAATACCGTTGGAGAATATCATCGGTGAGCCGGGCGAAGGCTACAAGCAAGCTTTGACCACCTTGGAAGGTGGACGGATCTCGATTGGCGCTCTTGCTCTCGGTATTGCTCAAGCAGCTCTGGACGCGGCTTTACAGTATGCCAAACAAAGAGAAGCTTTCGGTCAGCAGATCGGCAAATTCCAAATCATTCAAAGTTATCTTGCCGATATGTCCACTCAAGTACAAGCGGCGCGCCTGCTTCTTTATCATGCTGCTTGGATGAAAGACCACGGCAAACGGGTCACCCTTGAAGGCTCGCAAGCAAAGCTTTTTGCTTCCGAAATCGCTTCCAAAGTTTGCAACCTGTGCGTGCAAATCCATGGCGGCTACGGCTATATCGAAGATTTCCCGGCTGAACGCTTCTTGCGTGACGCCAAGCTGTGCGAAATCGGCGAAGGAACTTCCGAAATCCAACGCTTGCTCATCGCTCGCCAGCTTGGTTTCTAACCAAACCGCTTAGCTTTGATCGCTTGAGTTGCCGCCGAGCTTTTTCATAAGCTCGAGCTCTTCTTCGGTCATCTCTTCCGTGCCATCGACACTGCTCCGTGAATAACGGTGCACCGTGGTCCCGCGAGCGACGACATCGTTGAGCGTTTCGTCGGCGTTCTGTTGCGTCTCTTTCGAGGTTTGCTGCGGTTGAGCCGGTTGTTGAGCGTTGCCTGGGACGCCGCCGCGGGCATCTGCCGGCGGACTTGGTTGGTTGGTGTTGGCCGAAACACGATTCATGAATTGTCTTTGGATCCATGGAATACGATTTTGGCTTGCTTTTGCTTCCAACGATTTATTGGCAGGAGCAACAGGACGCTTCACGACCTCTTCCTGGTTGTGTTGGCGTACGATTGTTTCCGGCGTACCGGTTGATTGGTTGCCGCCGACACTATTGCCGCTGTTATACATTACAGGCTGAACCTGACTATGGGCGTCGACGCTTTCACGGAAGCTGTTGTTTGTTGTTTGGCTTATGGCGTCCGCGTTAACGTAATTAGTGGAAGATATACTCTGCGCCGCCGACTCATAAGAGGCGTTGCTTTGCTGATAGTTTGCGCCGCCAGACCCGGCTGTCGGTACATCCTCGTAGCGTACTGTCTGAGAGTATTGGTCGATATAATTTGGCGACTGCGAGCCGGACATCGGCATGGGTTGCGTATTGTTCGGAATTGCTTCTCTCGGTATTTGAGCGTTGAGGCTGCTTTGAGCCGCGGCTCTTGCCTCTGCGGCTTGTTGTTGAGCCCTGGTTTCGGCGAGTCCGTTCAGCTCGGCGGAACGATCCGGGACCGACTCCCTGAAGCTTTGAGCTCCCGCTTGATAGTTTGGTGACATCGGTTGAGCCGAATCCGGTACTCCATCGCGATAAGCGTTATAAGAAGTGGAGGACGACGAAGGTGGCGGAATCATTCCGTCCGGCTGTATAGCGCTACTGTTGATGCCGGCAACCGGAACGTAGTCGTTCAAACCGGTATTGTTTCCGGACGTTGTGGCAGAAGATAACGGAGTCGTCGCCTCATCAGTTGATAGGGTATTGCCTAGGTTCAACGGGTCTGTACCGTTTATGCCGTTCGAATTCGTCAGGTTGCTGTTCAAATAATTGAACATGCTGGTGTTGGCGCTGTTGAGACCGGCAGCCCCATTCAGTCCCTGTCCGGGTACGCCGTCTTTATGATCTCTGTGTTGACCGCCGGCATGCCCATTTGCATGATTGCCCAGTGGCGGTAATTGCAATCCGGCTTTGCGCAGTTCTTCTGCGACCCTTGCCGAATTCATCTCCAGTCCATTCGTGGTCAACGTGGTATCGGTTGAGCTGTCTGTTGTACTCGTATTGCCCGTGCCGTCAGCTGACGATCCTGTGGCATTTGACGGAGTGGTCAGACTGTCATAACTTGACGTGCTTGATGTAAATTTAAATGGTGAGCCGTCCGCATTTGGCGGATTCGATGCTGGAACCATGGTCGCATTGACGTTCCGTTCTTCTCCGCTTAGAGCCGGGGCGTCACTGCGCGAGCCGCCACTACCCATGACTGAAACTGAGCTGGTATCCGGTTGAGTTGGCGGTGTTGGTCCACCGTCCGGTCCTGGTACTGTGCGAGGTCCGCCGCCGCCTTGCTCTTTTTGACCGCCTTCTTGCTGACCGCCGCCACCGCCGCCGCCACCGCCGCCACCACCGCCGCCTTTGCTGCCTTGCATGGCTTTTTCGGCCATCTTGCCAGCTTCGGCGCCAGCAGCTTTAACTAAGCCGGCGAAGTCGAAAGCGAATTTAACGCAAGCTGTGGACAGGAAGTTAAGTGCTTCCATGATTACGGTTCCGGTATCGTCGACACCGCGGAAGCAAGCCATTAGCAACACTGTGGTGTTCCAGAACAAGCTCCAGAAACAAATAGTGACTACGCCTTCGCACCAGTTTGGGAAAGCTTCACGCAGCTGCTTGACCGGCCAAACCCAAAGGGCTGCCATGATCGGTCCGACAAACCATAAATAATAGAGATAGCACATCTGGAAAGCGCAAAGAATATTCCAGGTCGTAGCGAGCATGGCGCCCATGCCGTTATACATGTTGCGTTGCGCGTTGACGAAATAAGGCACCATTTCATTGGCCTTGTCCGGCGGCGCGGAATACAGTCCGGCGCAAGGATCTTCAAGCTTGACGCCGACGTTGCCTGATTCCCATTTGGCAAAAGCGGTGGCGCCCTTTTGAATCATGTTTGCGGCCATATTCGGAATATGTCCTAAGTTTTCCGAGGGCAGGCGAGCCGGAAAAGCGCGTATATGAGCGCACATGGCGTCACGATACATGTCGGAACCGAACATCAAGAAGTATTGACTGCGAATAGTAAATCCAATCGAGTTGGATAAATCGATGCCGTAGTTGACGATTAAATAAGTTGCCGGGATTAAGAAAACAGCGGCAATCGAACGGTAAATACCTTCAACCGGGCTTATTTCGCCGAACAAAGGAAAACCTTGAGCGACGGTGGCTTTGACTTGAGTGGCGACGGCGCCGGGAAGCAACAGCAAAATAGCCATAGGCAAGAAAAGTTCGTTGCGCAAACGATTCCATTTATTGGCGCCGTTTACAGTGAAGTTGTGCAAGCTGTTGCGGATAAAGTCTATGGCCGCGCCGGCTTGCTGCTTCTCTTGATCGGCTGAGTTATCGGCGCTTTGCTGAGTTTGAGCATTCTGGTTCTCTTTGGCCTGAGAATTTGAGTTGCCGGGCATATTTAAAAACCCAGCCAAGCTTAATGCCGCATAAGAAGCGGTTGCCGCTGACGATGCTCCGCTGCTAATGGAAGAGCTGGCGTGGTTGGGCATCTGATTAAACAGTGCGGCTTGCGGCTTAGTCATTGACACGGAGCTGGGTGCAACCGCAACCGGAAAGGATCTTCCCGGCATGGTCACTGTCGTCATTGGATTCTTGCTGCCGTAAGCGCCGCCGAATGACTCATGGGCAGCCCATCTCATGTCGGGATTGTTATTGATATATTGCTGTACTACGGATGCCGGGCTTGTCCCTTGTGCCGAATGGCTGGCGTCCGAATTGCTCCGTCCGGTCGTTGGACCCATGTCATTGTTGCCGCCACCGGAACCGCTGAAACCGGGGGGTCCGGAGTTGCCGCTGCCACCACCACCTGGAGTTCCAGGAGTCGAAGGCGGACGCCAGGTAGAACCACCGGGATTAGGCATGCGCCAGTTGCCGCCGCCACCTGAACTGTTGGAGCTGCCGGCTCGTCCGGCCGGATGATAACCTAAACCGTTGCCGCCCAGTCCGAGTCCACCGCCTGAACCGCTGCCGAAGCCAGCGCTGCCGCTGCCACTGCCTGAACCATTGGTGGAACGACTGCTGTTCCCGGTCGATCTATTATATGCATCGCCAGGCAAAGTCAAATCTTGAGTGGTCGGCTGCGACAAATGAACAGCATCCACACCAGGGTACGGGGGGGCATTGTCGGCATATGAAACAGTGATTGTTGCAAAAGAACCAAGTAAGCCAACAGCCAAGAAAGAGAGAAGATTGCTTCTTGTCCCTTTTTTGGTTTTTGTTGATGATTGCTTGGTCATAGATTTGCTTCCTGCTTTATGTTTCGAGATCTTGCTTAGCTTTGAAGATGCCCTTGCCGGTGCCCGGAGGCGGAGCCGAAGGAACGCTCTTTGGTTGATTCATCGGTTGAGCTTGAGGCTGGTCCAGAGAACGGGAGCTGCCGCCTTCCTGACCGCCGTTGCCGCCGGAAGAGCCTGATTCGCGTGCACCAGGAACACTGCTTGTGCCCCCAGAGCTTAAGTTGGTGCCGGTTACGCTGCCACCGGTAGTACCGGAACTCGACATGCCGCTGTTGCGACCGCCGCTGCCACCGCCACCGCCGCCACCGCCGCCGCCAGCTTGTTGTTGAGCTTTTTCAAGCACATGGCTGACGATTTCTCCGGGGCGGAATTCGAAAGGTTGGAAGGGGACCATCACTAAAATGCCCATGAAGGCGGTGAAATAATACATCTCATATTGATCGGCCGGATTGATTACGCCGGTTTGCAAACGAATTGCCATGCAAAGCAAGACGATGCACCACCAGAACTTCCATAAAGAAAGAACGATTACCCCATCAAGCCAGCTGGAGAAAGCTTTTTTGAAGAGATCTCGCCCGATACCGCTAGGCCAAGCAAACAAGGCTGCGGCAATTGGACCTAAAAGAAAGAGATAACACATCATCACTATCTGAAAGCCGTTCAAGATCTGCAAACCTTGAGACATGAAGCTGTTCACTGTATTGAAAAAATTCTGCAGAGTGACAGTTAAATTGGACTCTTTTTCCTGGCTGGTGGCGCTGGATAATGAGTTAGCCAGTTTGCCTTGCATGGCTTGAGGCAAAATATTTTGCAGCATGCCGCTACTGAGAGCCGGATTGCTGGAAAAGGCTTGTTCCTTTACCCAAGCAAGCAAAAGTTGTAACCGGACTTGATTGGCTACAGGAGCGGTAACGGCGTTGCCGATATCAATGCAATAGCTGACTATAAGCTGGGTGCAAGGAATGAGAAAAATGGCCATCATCGATCTGAAGATGCCGGCAAATGGGCTGACCGTATCTTCATCGCGCGAGTTCAATAAATTGAAGCCGATCATTCCTTTGAGGTTAGTCAACAAAGCTCCAGGCAAAAGCAAAAGCACTGCCATCGGGATGTAGCAGCTTTTGTACATTTTTTGCACCATCCAAATGGCTTGCGGATAGAGCTTAAAAGGAATGTATGTTGAGGTTGGAATGGCGGCGTTTTCATTGGCTACATTAATCAGGGACTGAGTCATCATGAAAAATGCCGAGCCGCAGTTTTGCTGGCAGCATTGTCCTTGATTGTCAGCGTTTTGAGCGTTGCAGGCTTGTTGTTCGGCTTTTGCTTTTTCTACGCTGGCGCCCGGTGCTAAGGCAGCTTCTCCGGCTTGAATTGTTCCTAAGGAAGCAGCGTCAGAGTCTTCGCTTTCGGTGTCAGGAGCTACGCTACCGGATGGTGGGGTGGAATCGACTGCATTATCCACCGAATAAGCGTTTTTGAAGCTGACATTGCTCATGCCGCTCTTGCTGCCTGAATCTTGCCAGGCTGGTACGTAACCAGTATGGGGTCCAGCCGAAGACGGTCCAGGTTGTCCGCCTACGGCAGAATAAGAAGTAAGTTTGGATTGTCCTCTGGTTAATGATTTTTCGGCTATATTTCCCGGGGCATTGCTTGGCGCCGGCAGATTGGCGCCGGTCTTGATCTCTCCGCTGGGCATCGGTGTGGCTTTGGTATAGGCACTGTTTTCTTCTCGGCTGCCTTCTTTGCGATAATTTTTGCAATAGTTTTGTTTGTTGTGAACTGGCGTTTCACCCTGACCGGTAGGAGTGTATTGCGCATTGGCAAATGGCAAAGTACTGACACTAGTCGCCAGGGCGGCTAAAATCAGCAAAATATATGTTAGTTTTGAGCGCTGTACTAACATGAACCATCCTGCCAGTTGAGGACTAAACTGGCCCACAACCTCTTCCATGGGGTCAAACGTAGTTTAATTTCGTGGAATTTTGGTGGAATTGTCCACTGGCCCTCAATATATCTTTTCCCTGAGAGCAAACAAAATTACCGCTTATTTTGAAGAATGTTGCTTACCTCCGCGTATAAAGACAAAGCTTCGACGATAATCTGCGCTGCGACATTTGGCTCAGCGGGCAACAAAATCGGCACTTTGATCAATGCGGGCCAGTGAGCCTCTTCGACAAACTCTGGGCGGCTGACCGGATTGCTGGTCAAGGCTGATAATAATGGTTTTGTCGGATCCAGATCGACAAAAATCCGATGGACCGGTGTTTCAAATCCTTTGCCTAGCAAAGTGATGCCGCTGAGATTGCTTACCACAGCTTTGGTTTGACCGCTAAATTCGATTTCGCAGCTGAGGGTTGAATTGGCGTTTCCCAGCTGGATCCCGGAAACTCCCAACTTATGCGCTTCCGGCTCACAGAGAGAAAAGCGCTTCCGTTCTTTCAGTTGAAAAAGCAGAAAACGATTTTTGATCACAATGCAGCGCAAGATAGTTAAATAGCTTTCCAGCTGCTTTCTGGCAAAGTTCGCTTGGGCAAAGTTGCCTGAAAATTTTATTGAATTATCGCTCCGGTTGTAATCGATATTGATTTTGTTTTGGGCAGGAACGCTCGCCTGGTTTTCTTCAAGCGATTCTTGAATGTTTTGCGCTCGAGACAGCCAGGCGCGAGTGCCAAGAAAACGAGAATGAGGCAAAGGATTTTTGCTCTCATATTTTTCTTCCCAGCTCTCGCTGCTTTTTTTAGCTTGTTTGCTCAGGCGTTCAAGTATGCCCCGCACAAGACCAGCCTGGTTAGGCTTGACCGTCCTGCTCTCAGGCAGGTTTTGCGGATCAATAAAAATCGGTGTCCGGCTTTGATTGCCGGACGGTTTTAGTAATTGGTTGCTCATTCCTAAACCTGTGCAGAATAGGCAGCTAGTAAAACAAAGTCTGCTTATGGTAAGTCAGACTTTGTCACTTGGCAATACGCGATTTTGATAAGGTCGCCGGAAAAAGCGTCACTAATTTATTTCACTCGTTTTTCCAGCTGTAACTTTTGCAGACGAACACTTAGTTTGTTCAGGTCTTTCTCAATCTTGTTTTGATCTTCGTAGCTTATCTTGCCGTTGTTTTTAGCTTTCATTTTTTCTTCTTTGGCTAAAATATTGCTCTCTTGGTCTCTCAGTGAAGCTGCTTCTTTGGCAGTCAGCTCCTGCGCTTTTTCAGCGCGATCGATCTCTTTGTGCAGGGTTTCCTGGCGCTCGGTGATGGTGTATTGCTTCGGTTTTTTAGCTTCAACCGAAGACGGCGCAAGCGTAACTGTGGTCATAATCAATGACAGGGACAGAAAAGAAAGAAGTTTTTTGGCGGTCATATAAATCCCCTTGATGTTTTGCCAGCATCTTTATGCCCAGCTTTTTGGGGTCTGAACAATGACTCGAATTGTAGATATAACTATATGATTTAGTAAAATGGAATAAAAAACGACAGGGAGAGAGCCGGCAAGCGCTGCTCTCCCTGTCATGCGGACATTATCTAAATGCGAGCTGTCTTACAAAGCTTCGACGTAATGTCCCGGTCCGTAATAGCTGCAGCCGTGGTTGCGATAGAAAGCGCTGGTGGACAGCGTTTCCTGCAAAGCGGCGGACAAGCTCTTCTCGCAAAATGAAGCCACGTCGTGGGTGTCGACCATCTCCTTCCGCCAAAACGGAATATGCCGATCGATCCAGTCGCACAGCGCGTAGGCGTTGATCACATTGCTCATGGCGGCAATTTCTGACCAGGTACTAGGCCTGTCGATATTCTCCACTGTAGCCTTAAGACGATTGGCTGCCTCAAGCAATTGGATTTTCAGTGCCGCCAGCTGTTGATGCAAGCTTTCCACGTACCCCCGTTTTTCCAGGAAACAAGCTCGTTTGCCCAGTTGCTCTTGCTTGATCGCCTTAATGCGCTCCTGGTTGCTTGCTGCTTGCTGAAGACGTTGGGTGTATTGCGGCTCGTTGAGATCAACCATCGCACTTACGTAACGATTCCATGGTTCGTGGTAATTTTCGTGAGTGACAATTGCTTTTACGGCTTCGGCGATGGCGAAAAGTTCTTCGTTGATGGCGATATGGGCAAAGACTGGCCCGGCACTAAACCGCATATCATGCAAAGAAATAAACCAGAGATAGTCTTCTGGCTCTCTCGTGCTCGGTTTTTTCTCGCTCCCTTCTTGACCGCTCCGTCCGGAATGACAAAGTTCCTGGAAGGCTTGAATCAGGCTGTCGTCAGCCTGACCGGCCGTGAGATCTTTCAGCGCTCCGTTGTATAGATCATAGGCAACTCCGTAAGAGTCAGCAAGAAATTTTTCAGTCGAGACGCAAGCGGTCAAAAGCGAAAGTCTTTCGGCCGAATCCGTCACATGCTCGATTGTGCAGGCGACTTTTGTCAATTGTCTTGCGAACATCTTTCGCTGCCGAATCAGTTGTTCGAACACGCAGAATATTGCCGCTCGGCCGGTCTGATAGCGGCAACGTAAACGTCTCTGACCTCGAATCAGATCGGCTGTGCCGGCGGCGTTGCCGGCTAACGCTTCAAGATTTGATGTGAACTGTTGTTCGTTCAGAGCGCCGCGTTGGTCCTGCAGAAACCTACGCACTTTGTCCATGCGTGTGGCGACGGCTGTATAGGCGACTTTTCTATTCGCCAGCTCGGAGAGGAGTCCTTGGATGTCGTGCTGGGGAGCGGTAGAAGCGGTAGTCATTTTCTTTCCTTTTTGTCTGAGCATTGAATGAAGGCAAGCGCTAGCGCTCAAACGGGAATTAGCGCATGCCTGTAGCGAATCAAGCGGCAATAGTCGACAAAGCCCGGAATAGGCTTTATAAACAACCGCTTGATTCACTGTTGCAGCCGCTTACGCGCGGCTGCCAATTCAGAAATAAGAGGAGTACGGGCGCATTGTTGTGCGCCCGTACTCCTAAAACTCAAGGCTTAGGCAAGGTCGCGAGTGTAGTTGTAGTGCCAGGGGAAATCGGGATTGGCCTTCTCCAGAAGCTCCTCCAACGAACGTGTCAACGGTTTCTCCGGCTTTTGGTGTTTGCTTCCTTCGTACAGATTACGGATCGCGTTCTGCACCACCCTTTCCGGGTTGCCGGTGCTGCCGCCATTGTATTGGACAAAGAAGTAGGAGCCGAGTAAAGATTTCGGTCCTTCAATCACCGATTCGCAGAAGATTGAAAGATGCGCTCCCTCGGTGCGAAACAGGTCGGTGCTGATCACGCGATAGGACGGCAGCATCTTTTTGCTGATCCGAGCGCGGGCCTGCTCGAGCAGATAGCCGCGCGTAAAGTCGTCGACCGGATGTTGGAAATTCTCCAACGTCTTGCTTCCGCGCGTGCTGCGTTTGCCGGCTAGGGACATTGACTTCTCGGATTGGAAACGCGCGGTCGTTTCCGCAATATAGGTTGCTTCCGGAAACTTTTCGGTGGCGGGCAAATAGATGCGTTTTTCATCTACCCAACCGGTGTCGGTGAACCGATGCCGCAGCAAAAGTTCGGGAAAGCTGTACCCGCGCCGTTTGCTCGGCTCCGGCAGCTGGCAGTGTTTGGGATCGGAATGGATGCGAAAGCGCTGTTCGAATACGGACCTGGTTTTCAGAAGCATTATTAAAAATCTTTCGTGGGTGAAATAGTTTTGTCGTTGGCCTGTCACCCGGCTCGACCAAACGGTTGGGTGAAAAACGTACTTAAGCTCGGCCTGTCACCCGGCTCGGCTGAGCTTTGTTCGTGCCACTGGTTTAGCGTCCCAAATTAGGACGGAGAATAAGCGCAGTGGTAATCACCGCTGCCGCGATCAGCATTACGATATAAACAATCACCATCTTGCTGTATTTTGCCAGCGAAAGGTGGGCAATGATATTGCCGTTTTTCACTTCGACCGATTTCAAAAGCATGTTAGTGACATTGCCCTTGAAGTTGTCGGGAAGCTTGTAGACAGGAATGCTGAGCATCACTTTGTGGCTTGCCTCCTGAATGAAATTCTGCACCATGCCTTCGGCGGCGGCGCGAACTTCTTGCTGAGCCGGCGATGCTTTATTCGGGTCCTTCAGCTTGCCCAATAGCTGTCCGACTTTGCCGACAACGCTGGTGCCGCCGATTTTCACGTCGTTAAGCTTGAGCTTGTCGGGCAGAAAGAAGAACTCGCCCTTGGTGTTGTCGTAAACCAAGGTGCCCTTGGTCTGGCTGCTCAAAGCGTATTCGGCGCCAAGCTTGGTGATTGAAGCGTCGACGTCAAAACCGATTTTGTCGTTGCTTAAATCCAGCTGCACTTTCGAGACGGTGACGCCGTTCTTGGTGACGTGCGGCAGCTTGGCGTCGATCTTTTGCTGCAGTTCATTTTGCGGCAAAACCACATCGTAGGTGCCGTAAAAAGTGAGATAGATGCCGGCTGCTGAAATGACAAAAAGAACGGCGGCTAAGCCGCCAGCAAACAAGCGCTTCATATGTATTCCTTTGCGGGGAAAGTGATGAACGTTCGTAAAAAAAGGCAGCTCAAACCAGCGCAGGCGCTGCGCGGCTGTTTTTCTATAAAAGCGGTTTCTGTGGCTTAACTTATCCTGGTAATAAAAAGAAAAAAGAGTCAGCTTAACCTACAAGAATGAGCGCTCCCGAAGCAGTGATTGTCAAGAAAAACAACACATAGGTGATATCTAAACTTGCGCTAGCTTTCACGAAGCTCAAAATCCAGGCTATGGTAAGCGGCAGCTCATAATGCTAACCTTCCTGATGATGATTGAGCCCCAGCCCTTGATTGAGAAAAAAATCTATCGGTTGAAACCGATGGTCATGCTGCGTCTTTTTGCCGAAGCATCGGTGCTGGTCATTCTTACCTTGCTGCCGATTGTTTTATTCTTTGCTGGCGCTTTTGCTTCATTGCCTTTTCATGTGCGTATGGTCGTCTGTCTTTTGGCGGTTCTCGCTTTTGGTTTAAGCATCGGTTTTTGTTATTTGCCTTTTCAGGTTGTTGTCAGCGTGTCCGGTCTGCAAACCGTGGCAGCACTTAAGCGTCAGGATTCCGCCTGGAAAGAGATGCGCACTCTGAAATTGAAAAATAGCTGGGGCTGGCGGCGTTATGTTTTAGGCTTGGAGGAAGGAGAGCTGAGCTTCCCTTTCTGGTTGAAGAATGTTCATGAGCTGGTGGAGATCATCCGTTCTCGGCTGCCGGCACGGGGGCGCACTAATTTTGCTGCCAAACAGGTTTATAAGCTCGATCCGGCAGCGATTTTTTTGCAAACGGGTAAGGCTTTGGCCCAGTTGGTTTTTGTTGTTGTTTTTTGGTTCTTCTTTTGTTCTTTGCACGCAAGCTCGGCCACCAGCCGCGAGGATATAACAATCATCCTTGTTTCCGGCCTGATTTTTACAAGCATGATGCTCTGGCGGTTTTTTACTATTCTCGATCTGCCGAATTTGGTTGAAATTTCGGATGAAGGAATCCTGCTCAAAAGCTGGTTTAAAAGCCGTAAAGTGCCTTGGACAGCCATCACAGGCATTGCCGCACCATACTTTATTTTGCCTGATGGAATAATGCTTGTGACAGCCAAAAAACGTCTTTTAATCGGTTCAAGCTTGGATTCATTTGATGAGTTGGAAGAAGAGCTGCGTTCGCGAACGAGAGCTTAAGAGACAGCTATTCTGCCGGCAAACCAATTGTCGATTATTTGCCGATGCAGATCAAAAGCGATGTCCTCTGGCAGATTGTTTTGTTCGAAACAAGCTACTTCACTGGCGTCATCACCGGCGACAAGAGATCCGCCCACTGGTATCGCTTCATAAAAGATGATGATCACGTTGATCTCACGTCCTGGTGCGGTCGCTTCCAGCAATCGTGATACTTTCACTGCCAATCCGGTTTCTTCAAAAACTTCTCTTTCTGCTGATTCATGCGGAAATTCAGCTGCTTCGATAAAGCCGCCGGGTAAACACCAAGAGCCAACAAAGGGTTCGAACTTCCGCTTGACCAAGACGATGCCGTTGTTCATCGGCACGATAGTGGCCGTCACCGGTTTCGGGTTGTTCCAGTGAACAAACTCGCAGGTCACGCAGGCCAGCCGATTTTTACCGCCAAGCTCGACAGTCACCAAATCAATAGCGCAGAAGGGGCAAGCTTTCAATTGAACCTGTTGTGCACGAGGAGATATCAAAGATTGTAAAGTCCATTGAATAAAGATCAGCTTCTTCTTTTATTCAAGCAGAAATCCCTCAATTGTGCGACAGCTCAGCATGTTAGACTTTGCCGCTTGACCACTTGAGAAGCAGGTGTACGTAAACTTATCACCACATATAGCTCAAATCTTTTTTGCTCTATAAAATGAGCGCCAAGGGTATATCTGTTGTCTCGGTAATTTATACCTGCCGAGTTGGCTTGAGACTACCAAAAGGGCGAGGGGTGTTGAACTTTGAATCGATACGCAAGTCAAGCAGTGCATCGGATCGCAGATTAGCGCATAATAATGTCTGCTGTATATCGCGTAGTAGGTATCTCGGAGATTGGTAATGAAACCTGAGCGTAAAAGCTATCCGCAAAACGCCAACAACGTAAATCAGAATATTCAAGATCAAAGCAGTACTAAAGGTAGTGTCAAACCAGAGCGTAAGCTGCAAATAACCGGCAAAGATGATTGTTCTTCCGGTGTTTGTCATGTGCTTTGGAAGCCTGAAGCTGCTGTTTGAGTTATTTTGCTTGCTTTAAGGCATCGAGAAATAACTTTGTTAAATCACCGTCTGAAGCCGGATTTTGTCCGGTGATCAGCTCTTCGTGTTGTACAGCGTTCGCTGCCCATTTTTTACCGACAAAAACTTTAGCACCGGCTCTTTCTAATGCGGTTTGCAAATAAAAAGGCATCGGTCCGCCAAATTTTGCTTCTTCGCTTTCTGCCCCTTCTCCTTGTTCTTCAAGATTGCTGAAGCAGGTTATTTTGTAACCACGATAAGGCCAGGAACGAAAGGCTGATGGCTGTTTGTTGCTGACAAATTTTTCCGGATCGGACAAAGTGGCAAGAAGTGCTGCCGGTCCGTGACAAATAAGGGCTGTCGGTTTTTTAGCCCGATGAAACTCTTTCAGTATTTTGCCTAAATCAGGATCTTTGTATAAATCTTGCATTGGTGCATGTCCGCCCGGTACAAAGATTCCGGCATACGATTTGATTCCGGTTTTAGAAATTGTCGAAAGCTTTTCTGGTTGTTTGAAAGCCGCTGAACTTTCGATAAATTGCTTGTATTTGGCTAATTTAGCTTTGTTATTGTCGAAAAAGCTAGGGTTGTCGGAGCTAGGATCCATGGTTACCGGCTGACCGTTGGGGTTAGCAAAAACCAAGGTATAACCGGTGTCGGACAAGGCTTTGCTAGGTATGGCCAGCTCGTTGAGAAAGAAACCTGTTTTATAACTTTTGCCGTTTTTCAGCACCAATTCTTGAGCGCTGGAAAGCACAACTAAGATCTTCTTCTCCTCTGTGGCTGCCGCTGGGAGCAGGGTTGAGAGTGTGCAAAAACAAAGAATGAACAAACTGAAAAAATGTTTCATGGTTAACCTCTTAAAACAGAGAAGGCGGGCTTTGAGCCCGCCTTCTCACCGTATTGTTTTTCTAGTTAAGCGATGGTGACGTCGTCGCAGAGATAAACGTCTTGGATAGCATGGAGCAGAGCCACGCCGTCCTTCATCGGTTTTTGGAAAGCTTTACGTCCGGAGATCAGTCCGGTACCGCCAGCTCTCTTGTTGATTACAGCTGTGGTTACAGCTTCGTTCAAATCGTTCTTGCCCGAAGGACCGCCGGAGTTGATCAAACCGCAACGTCCCATGTAGCAGTTAGCTACTTGGTAGCGGGTGAGATCGATCGGGTGGTCTGTGGTCAATTGCGAATAAACCAAAGGATCGGTTTTGCCGAACTTAAGCGCATTGTAGCCGCCGTTGTTTTCCGGAAGCTTTTGTTTGATGATGTCTGCGCCAAGGGTTACGCCGAGATGATTAGCTTGGGCTGTGAGATCGGCGGAGACATGATAATCGGTATCGCCGACTTTGAAAGCGCCGTTGCGCAAGTAGCACCAGAGAACTGTAGCCATACCGAGCTCGTGAGCTTCTTGGAAGGCTTGTGCCACTTCGATTATTTGTCTGTCTGATTCAGGAGAGCCGAAATAAATGGTGGCGCCGACAGCGACAGCACCCATATCCCAGGCTTGTCTGACTTGACCGAACATGATTTGGTCGTAACGGTTCGGATAGCTCAAGAACTCATTGTGATTGAGTTTGACCAAGAAAGGAATCTTGTGAGCGTATTTGCGGGCGACTGAGCCAAGCACGCCGAATGTTGAAGCAACAGCGTTGCAACCGCCTTCGATAGCCAGCTTGACGATATTTTCGCCGTCAAAATAAATCGGATTTTTAGCAAAAGATGCACCGGCTGAGTGCTCGATTCCTTGATCAACTGGCAGAATCGAGAGATAACCGGTTCCGGCCAAACGGCCAGAATTAAAAAGAGTTTGCAAGCTCAAAAGCACACGCGGTGAGCGATCGCTTTGAGTCCATACTGTGTCAACGAAATTTGGTCCTGGCAAATGCAAAAGGTCTTTTGAAACTGTTTTGCATGTGTGGTCCAAATAATATTTTGCCTTGTCGCCAAGAGCTTGTTCGATAGTATTCATTTCAGTCATTACTGGCATAGCGGTTGGACGCGCCTCCATCTGTTTTTGCGATGGGACAAGACTACAGGATCTTGAGCGCGATCCGGCAAAACCTCAGAAAAGATCAATTTTGTCCGTAATACTTCTAATGTATGTCTTTTGTTTGAGGCTCGGAAAGTTCCATCAGCACGCCGCCTGTGCTCTTCGGATGGACAAAAGCAATCTTTGCGCCCCCGGCACCAATCTTTGGCTCATTGTCAATAAGTCGAACTGTTTTCTCTTTCAAAGAGCACAGCTCGGCGTTAATGTTATCGACGGCAAAGCAGATGTGGTGCAAGCCCGGACCGCGTTGACTGAGAAATTTGCCGACAGGACTTTCGCTGGAAAGCGGCTCCAGAAGTTCGATATGGGTATTGCCGGCGTCGAGTTTTGCTACGCGGACGCCCTGTTCTTCAACGACTTCAATAGATAGACGAGTGAGACCGAGAGCCTGTTCATAGTAACTAAGAGCTTCTTCGAGGCTCGGTACGGCAATGGCGATGTGATCTATTTTTTTCAAATTTATCCGGGCTTATGGTCCGAAGCCGCTCCATTTTTCCCAAAACTGGTTCCAGCCGTTGAGAACTCTGAAGCGGGTAGCTTCGTTGTATTCAGGCCAAGTACCCATCAGACGAGAACCTTTTTCGACTGTAGTCATGTTGTCATATGGCGACCAAACTTCACCACGCCAGGCAAAGTCGTAATAATGACGGTTTAAATAATCGGTGATGTTGTTTGTATGGTCGGTCTGAATGGTGTAAGCCTGCCCATCCGGACGTACATAAAAGTATGGGTTTTCCCGCGGCGGAGTGACTAAATGATCTGGGCTCGGCGCCGGTGCTTCCGGGTAAGAGATGCTGTTATCCGGTGCAGCTATGGCGTTTGCCGGGAACATCAATGCAGCTATAACTAGGAGAAACAGATGGCGTGACATGGAATTCTCTTTTTCTAGCGTGGTGCTCAATCGCCGGATGTCATTGGGTTGGACGGATTTCACATATCAATAATACGACTCTTTAAGCAAAAAAAGTACCGCACAATCGGGAATCTTAAATGGTTGCTCGTGTAAGGTTTCAGTCCAAGAAGTAAACTGCATAGCGAATCGCCTGGAAAGGAGTATCGACGATGCGTCGACGGAGTTTTTCTGCTTGCTGGAGTTTGTTTATTGCTTGCGCTGGCTTGACTTTGTTTGTGCCCGGTTTGGTTACGGCACAAAATGCGGCGCCTTTGCCGGTCAAAAAAATAAGCGCTGATATGGCTCAACAAATAATTGTCGAATTTGCCGGTGAAGCCTTTCCCTCTACTCCTCAAGTTCTTGATCTTCCAGGACCGAATCATCGAGTAGTGATTGATTTTGTTGATGCTTCAATCGATCGTTCTTCCCTTTTGTCTCAGGATGATCTTTCGAAAAATATCAATCAAACTCTGCCTTTCGTAAAATCAGTACGATATTGTGATATTGAAAATGCTCCGCAACCGACAGCGCGACTTGTTGTTGATCTCCCAGAAGAGATTGCTGTTAAACCGCGTGTAGTTAGGCTGGAAAAAGGCGTGGCTGTAATCGGTTTCTCAGATCAACCGATTGTTCTGCCCCATGCCGCAAAGCCGGAAAGTAGCGTAGTAATGGCTGTAGCACCGGTTGCTGAGCAAAAGCAAGGTGATACCAGAGCGGTGCCTCTCGATCCACCGCCGCCGGCTGCGACTCCTGCTAAAAACTTGAAGACTGCTGCCGCTGATGCGCCAACAGCAGTCGAAAGCTCACCTTTGCGTGCTGAAATACCGGTGGAAAATAAAGAACCGGAACAAGCCGCTGAAACGCCAGCTCCCAAAAAAGAAGAAGCAGCTGAGCTTGCGGAAAAAAACGAAGCAGCAAAAAAAGCCGAGGCCGAAGCTGCTGCTAAAGCCACTGCCAAAGCGGCTGCCGATCAAATAAAGTTGGATTCGGTAAAAGCCTATAACAAGGCTGTTCAATTGCATTTGTCCGGTAAGCTGAACGAAGCTGTTGAAGCGTATAAAGAAGCTTTGAAATCAAACGGTGAACTTGCCGAAGCGCACAGCAACTTAGGTTTGATTTTCAATCAACAGCATAATTATGCTGAAGCGCTGGTTGAATTCCGTAAAGCTCTGGCAATCAATCCTAAGGATGCCATTACCTATAATGGTGTCGGTGCTGCTTTGCGTGCGCAAAGAGACTTGCTTGGCGCAATCAAAAACTGGCAAACTGCCGTTTCGCTTGATCCTAAGTTGGCTACAGCGCAATACAATTTAGGCACCGCCTACGAAATCCAGAAAGAGTACGATCAAGCGATTGTTTCTTATCGTGCTGCTGTTAAAAACGATTATCGTTTAGGCGAAGCTTATTACCGTATGGGCTTGATTATGGAGCGCAAACATCGCTCTGAAGAAGCTGCCGAGCACTTCAAAGAAGCTTTGAAAGTGTCCGCTACCTCCGAATATAGCGAAGATGCTCGCCAGCGCCTGGCTTATTTGGAAGGCAAAAAAGGCAAATAAACTTTGCCGAACAAAGTCTCCAAAGACTTGAGTTCAGGCACGGTTACCGTGACGTCTTGCTTGTCGAATCCAAGCTGCTGAAAGATCACCATTGCTTCAGGCACATTGGTGAACAGATAAACACGTTTGGCCCTACCGACAGAATCCAGATGTTGTTGCACGTGGCTGTTCATGTGACGGGATATAGTCGTCCCCAACTCACGATGGCGTAGATCGCGTCGAACTTGAAAGAATCCGAGAATGCCTAAATATTCCGGGGACGAGCTTAGTTTCAATTGAGCGGTAATCTGACGATCGTCTCTGACAAAGCTGCTTGTGGCAACGATTTGCCCGCTTTCTTTATCCGAAAAGATCAGTGTTTTGTAAGGCGCTTGGACTTGTGAGTTATTCTCCAGCACCCATTGCCGGGTAGCTTCGCCCGGCTCATTATCGAGCTCTAGAGATAATCTACGCACCCAGATTTCATACTCGTTTTTAACTCTGTCGCTACAAGTATGGAAATCAGTGACGAGTAGATCTGCCGATGAATATTTTTGACCCATGCCAATAAAATACCTTTTCGGCAGTGAATTGAAACTGTGAAATGGCCAGCGAATCAGCAATCTAAGTTCAGTGATTGGCTTTTCAATAATGGCCCTAGGTGCCGAGGAAGAAATCCTGTCATTGCAAACTTTACATTTACAATCAAATTCGGGATGGGAGTGCGTTTTCAATCAGATTAGAATTTCAGTTTGACGGTAAATCTTCCTCGGCACCTAAGGACGTTTCTGCAGTTAGTCCGTATGGTTAGTGCAAATACTATTTCTTGTAGTATTTTACTGAGCAAAAAAAGGCTCTTCGGCTGAGAAACTATTCTTCTCAGCCGAAGAGCTACAGGACAAGTGCTTAGGACACGGTGAATCGCCGCTGACGACTAGAGTCGTTGGGCGGCTTGCTCCGGTCCGCGGCAACCGAGCCAAAGCCAAAAAGCCAGGCAGAGCAAACTGCTGACCAGCAGCGTGAACTGTGTGGCGGCCTTGATCACCAGAGCCGCGGCTTGGGGACCGACCAGCATCTGTGTGGTGGCACCGGCGATGCCGGCAGCTAGGAAGCTGGCGACGAAGATGAAGAGCAAGGAAGCGATCAAAACGAGGGCGGCAAGTCCGACCGACTTCCAAAGCTTGAGATTGAGCAGTTCGCTCATGAGAATTCTCCTCTAACAAAGTGATTGTGGAATAAGAAAAAAGATTCAGGCGTTGAGAACGAAACGGCTATTGCTGCCGCTTTCTTCGATTGTTGCTTGCCATTGTTGTTTGCGAAATTGTGCCTGCAACGCTTCGGCGGCAGGCTTTTCTTCCGACGTAAAGTCGACGGAAAGCTGCGCAGAGTTACCTTCCAGCTGTTGCAACAGTTGCGCGGTCAAGCGTGTCATTGCCGGTTTCAGAGTTTCGGAAATATCGAGAAACTCGATGTCGTCGTCTGAAAGCCAGCTTTTCCACTGGACGATTTTCAAACTGCTCTCGGTAATGCGGGTGTCGACAGCTTTGAGCGCTTCGATCAACGGCTGCAAACCAACCCAGGAGCCGGTGGCTTTCTCGGTTTGGATGATGCGGCGGCAGGAAGTGTTGCTGTCGGTCAAGTTGTACCAAACACAATAAAAAAACATGGCTTTCTCCGGGCGGCGGGAGACCGCTGGGTTGTCAGATGAATAAAAGTGCTGGTCAGGTTTTCTGGGTCGTAAGGACGGTAGTCAACAGTAAGTAGGGTAGGGCTCAAGCTTAGTGTCTGTCGGCAGTCAAGTGTCAATGAGCGTGCCTGGGTATTGGCTAATACTTAGTTGTCAGCTGTGGTGTTTATCCCACTGTGCTAGGGACTGGACGCCATGAGCTATCGCTAGCTGGGTGATACTGCTTTGTGCTGATTGTGGGGCTATGGGCGTTGATCGGACTTGGCAAGGATTGTTGTCACGACGCAATTTTCAATAGG
This sequence comes from Candidatus Obscuribacterales bacterium, assembly GCA_019750335.1. Classification (GTDB taxonomy): domain Bacteria; phylum Cyanobacteriota; class Vampirovibrionia; order Obscuribacterales; family Obscuribacteraceae; genus JAIEPM01. The sequence goes on along the minus strand of JAIEOQ010000008.1, from coordinate 324,947 downwards.
CTTTGCTGTTCTCATTTCCCAATTTCAATTTTGTAAAACCGCAACCAGACAGACTTTTTTACGACTCGAGCTTTTCGAAATTTATTTGCTTGCTGCATCTAAGCGGCTAGCGGAGGGTCATGTCTTGAGCAACAAACCAGCTCTTTCGGTGGTGACTTTTGTGTTGTCGTCTCTGTTTTTTGTGCAAATGCTGGGCTCGTTCTCCACTGCCATAACTTTCATGGTTCTATTGGCCTGCCATGAGATGGGGCATTATTGGGCTTGCCAGCGCCGCAGTGTTCCTGCCAGCGTACCGATTTTCACACCTTTTGGCGCTTTGATTACCATCGACTCGGCGCCGGATGCTGAAACGGAAGCTTATATCGGCATCGGTGGTCCGGTTGCCGGAACCCTCTCCAGCATCGTTGCGCTTGTTGTCGGTCTGATGTTTGATAGCCCCGGCATTGTGCTTGGTGCCTATTACAGCTTCTTTCTCAACCTGTTCAACCTGACGCCCTGGGCGCCTCTTGATGGCGGCCGCATCTGTCAGGCGATTAATCGCAAGCTTTGGGTTGTCGGTGCGATTCTTCTCGGGCTGCTTATTTTCAGTCAGCCGCTTAACGGCATCAACCTGGTTGTTTTCGCCATGATTATTTATGGCGGCATCAACGACATCAAGTATCGAGCGTATCTCGAAGATCAAAATCCCGCTTACTACACCATCGATGATGGTGACCGCTTCCGCTACATCGTGGCTTACCTGGGACTTGCCGGGTTTTTGATCGCCATGCTGTTTGTGGTGCCGCTGCTCGGGTCGGTATTCGGCCTCTAAGGCTGAGAATTGATTTTCGAAACTAATCCGGTGGTGCTGTGTCCTGGCACCAGTTTCAGGATTTGCATTCTACCGCCGTAACTTTCGACGACGGCGGTTTCGGGCAACTGCTCCGGGCTGTAGTCGGCGCCTTTCACGTGGATATCAGGCTTTAACAGCTTGAGAAATTCAACTGGCGTGTCCTCGGCAAAAAGAGTGACATAATCGACACAGCCCAGAGCGGCTAAAACTTCTGCCCGGTCAATGTCTTTGTTGATTGGACGGGTCGGGCCTTTCAGACGTTTAACCGAATCGTCGCTGTTCAAGCCGACGACAAGAATGTCGCCCAAGGCGCGCGCTTCTTGCAGTATGCGCACATGCCCGACATGCAAAATGTCGAAGCAGCCGTTAGTGCTGACTATTTTTTTCCCCTGTTCTTTGAGCTTACGAGAAAGTTCTTCCAATTGCTCGCGTTTAGCGACTTCACCCATGCCAAGATTCCCTGTTCTGCGCTTGTTGTACAGGGAAAAGCTTAGCACTTTTGCACATCAAGGAGCTATTCATGGCTCAACGTGTGATTCCTCACGATGATCCCAAATATCCGAATATTCACCAGCGTTTGCTCGTGACTTGGCTGAAAACCATTGTCGGCTACGGTCTGATGGGCGCTCTTATTTTTGCTGCCCTCTGGTTCTTCGGCTTTTCTTACAAAATCAAAATTGGCTTCAGCACTCTCTACATGCTTTTGCCGATTGTTTCTTGGTGGTTCAGCGCTAAAATTTCGCTTTACCTGACCAAATCCAAGCCTGCTGATCCGAACAATCCGCGCCATCAGCGGGTGCAAAAAATCATTGATCGGCTTTTCCCGAAAAGCGGGCTTGCCGTTCAACCGCCGTTCTATGTTTCGGCTGACCCGCGTGCCAACGCCTTTGCCACCGGTCCGATTCATTCGCGAGCGGTAATTGCTATGACCGAAGGCTTGCTCGATTGCGATCTGACCGATGACGAAATCGAAGCAATCTTCGCTCACGAGCTTGGGCACGTGAAAAACTACGACGTCGGCATCAACTCGATGATTGCGATTATGTCGTCTTTTCTTTTTGCTATCGTCGACAGCGGCTTACGTATCCTGCTTGCCAGCGCCGGGCTCTTTAAGAAAGTGGTGGGCATTCGTCCCGAGCAGTCTATTCTGCCCGCCTTCCTTACGAACATCATCATGTACGTTGTCTTCTGGCTTCTGAACAAAGTTTCGCGCTTGATCCAGCTTTTCGTGGTTCGCTCGCGCGAATCAGGGGCTGATGCCACCGGCTCTTTCATGACCGGGCATCCATGCCAGTTGGCTTCGGCTCTGCTGAAGCTGGTTGCTCATGCCCAAAAGAATCGTCCGAAAGGACGCGACGCTGAAATGTTTCGCGTCCTGCGCCCGATGATGACAGTGGACGTGATTTTTGACAGCGTTCACGCTGAACCGGAGCCGAATGGGCTTTGGGAAAAAATCGTCCGTTGGTGGAAGTCGCTGCAATTGACTCACCCGCCGGTGCCGGAGCGGGTTTATTACCTGGAACGGATGAACGGCGGTAAATGCGATCTGCCGAAAGTCTAAAGGACGGGTAGCGCATTAAGAACAAAGCCGGGCGATATTGGTTGAGATATCTGCCCGGCTTTCTTTTCGTTCGTTTCTATTATATCAGATAGTAAAATTTATGCAACAAAAAGCAGGACCGGATGAATTCGGTACGCTGCTTGATGCTGGGGTAGGACAGGCAGGCGATGAAAGGCCATGGCGCGATCGATAAGACATCGACCACGCTTTGTCTGGTAAGCCTAACCACGGGGCACATCGATTTGAGCCGGCGTAACCCAGCCCGCTTTCTCTTTGCTCCAGGAATAACGGGTGCCCGACGCTTCAATCCGGAAAACGTATCCCAGATATTGAGTGGCGCGGGCGCAGCTGTGGAAAGCTTCGGAAAACCATTCCACTCCGAGGATGTCCTCAAGCGTCCCGACCGAGTGGTCGAGGTCGACCTTGAGCACGATCGCTCCGCGATATTTCGGCGAAGGCGAATCGTTGGGGTCGACGACGATCTGGGCGCTTTTGATGCTGAAGTTGGCCAACGAATTCTTGAAGTCCTCGTTGGACCACTTCCAGAGATGCTTCGCAACGCCGAAGAAGCCGAGCGACTTCAGCCACCAAGCTTTCCAGCCGGTAACTCGCTCTTCATCACCGACACATTTGTCGGCAAGCACCAGCAAGGCCCAAACCTTGGAGTCAAACTCCAGGCTCAAGCAACGGCTGGCACGATGATTACGAATCGCCCAGCAGGGTTCCCGGGTATGTTCGCCGGGCATGCCCTTGTCTTGCAAATATTTGCCGATCATTTGGGCGCCGAGCTGGTCGTGCTTGGGCCCGTCAATGGCGCGACCGATGTCGTGACCAAACAGAGCAATCGGCAAGTAAACTTCGCGCTCCCACTCGGTGAGGAAGCCCGGAACGAGCTGGCTCAGGTTGTCGGCAAGTTCCAGACCCAATTTCAAAACGTCCTCGGCGTGTTTCCGACCGTGGTCGGTCAGCGATTTGGACATCTTTTTCGCCAGGTCGTACTGGCTCAAAATGTACGGGTCGCGGATCATTTCCGCGGCAATCTTCTTTCCTCGTTCTAACGTAAACGTAGTCATGATTCAGTAACTTCTCCTCTTTCCCAAAAGAAAAATGCTCCGTCGCGCCATTGCGCAGCGGAGTTTCAGCAAGAGTGATTCAAGAAACCATCCATACTCGCCATAAGCGACTGACTTTTTTGTCTGTATGGCTTAGTAGCTGGTCTGTTGAATTACTCCGACTGAATTAGTTGGATAACGATAATTCGACCCTATCAGGGCGCTATTGCCAAGTGCAATATTTGGGCGCCTGCGGGCGTATAAGATCTACGTCTACAGTGTTAGAAATACGTTTTTGTGCTTTAAGTACTTAGCGCAGTTAGCTAAGATCAAACCGTAGCTTGATCCGGATTGCTTTCTTCCAATTGCTGAACCAGAAAATCTATGAGCTTTTCTGCATGGCTTCTGCCTAGTTCATCCCAATGAGCGACACCGAAAGTCTGCTGCGAATATTGGTCAGCTTGTTCGTCGCTCCAGCCGATTAAATCAAGCGCTTTGCCGAGCATAGTCAAATAGTTTTGGTCGGTAATTTCACCGATAGCCGGAGCTCGTTTGCTTTCTTTCAGTGGAGCGCCTTCTTCCAGTATGGATGCCGTGCTCTGTTGCGGAGGCGGCGGCGTAAGGGGCATGTTCGGCATTGGCGGAGGCGGTGGTGCCTGGCTAATTTCGGTATCGGGATCTGCCGGCATACTTACTGTAACTGCCGGTCCGATTGAAATTTCTTGGGCCGGCATACTCGGCGAAGGTAGGGTTATCTCTTCTTCAACCGGCTGCCAGGGCGAAGACATTTCATTGCGCAACTCTTGCTTGAGAGTGATTGAAATCATCAACTGTCTCAGCTCGTCAATTTGTTTGGAAATTTCGATAAAACGTCGTTCGGCAAAAGTGCGCAAACCGATAATCGCTTCCATGAGCATTTCGGGATTGCCCGGTTGTTGCGGCATACCAATTAGCTTCGGTGTAATCAATCCTTCGGCTTCAAGCTGGGGGCGAATTTGCGAAGTTGGCCAACCTTGCTCAACAAGCTCTTTAATCCGTTCAAGAACAGTCAGATCTTCTGCCCGATATTGGCGCTGTTGACCGCGTCCCCGTTTAATCTCCAGTCCAAACATCAGTTCCCAGCGTCTGAGCTGGTGCACCGAAAGCCCTAATTTGGCGGCTACGGTGTTGATTGAGAGCATATCTGCCTGGGTCATTTATCAGCCTTTCACGGGTGGTTGTCAATCAGAGCTTAGCTTCCTCTGTTTGCCTTATGCCCAGATCTAGCGCAGCTAAGCGAATGACTTTTGGAATCATACCCTAACTTTGCAATTAATGCACCGGTTTGAGTTACGGCTAGTTTTTTACTCTCCTTTTTTGTTATTAACTATGGAATATAGTGAATAGCGGGCAAAGAGAAAGGCGGTGGAGTGTAATGCTTCAACGCCTTTCTCTCAATTTCAGACAACTAATTCATTTGCGAACTACTTCTTCGCTTTCTCTTTCTCGATCTCGGCGATCAAGTCGCTAACAAGCAGCGGATACGCCCAGCGCTCGAGATTGCCGCCGTAGCTGTTGCGTTCGCGCCAGATACCGGCGTGGAGATCAGCTTCAGCTTCGGTCATGTAAGGACCGGGAGTAAATTTGCCTTTCTTAAGCTCGAAGGGGCTCAAGCTTCCCGGGCTAGTAATCGAATCACGATAGGATTCCCCTGCCTCACTTAAGCCGCAATGGACGACATATTTACGTTCGCCCTTCTTCTTTTTGTCTTTGAGTTTATCGTATTCGCGGGCGATGTTGTTGCTGAGACCATCCGCTGGGCACACGTCCATCATCTTGAAGGAGAGCCAGCAGCATTCTTCGAAAAGCTCTTCGGCAGCAAGCAAGTTGTTGTCGAAAGTTTGCTTGGCTCGACCCGTAAGATCGCTTTCTTGCGATTTCAGTACATCGATCTGTTTGCGCAAAGGTTGAAGCGCCGAGTGCAAATCTTGAGCAGCGGTGTATGCGCGTAAACCGGCTGCTTCGCAGGCTCGTTTACGTTCGTCGATGATCTCGGCACTGCCGGCTGCGGGGATGTCGCCTTTAGCCTTATTTTGGGCGGCATAGAGTTCGTCGAGCTTGGTTGCAGCCTGAAAGACCCGATTGTAGCGAGCTTGAAGACGGAGGTTGAAAGCGGCGTGACCTTTGCGGAGAAGGACGAAATTGTTCGGACGGGACATAGTGAGGTTTCCTTATGCCTGGAGGTTTGCACACCGGCTTTCCAGGCGCCAACCGGTGTGTCTGAGACAGAACAAATTCACCAAGACAAGCAGGATTACTTGCCCTCGCGCTAGGTTCTGCCCTGAAAAATGCGTTGAATGCTTGGTTGCGTGCTTCCTCTGTTCAAAAAAAATGCAAAAAGATAACCCGACCGTAGCAAGCCCGGAAAGGTGTCATCAAGTGGTGCTGCGATATTTGAGGCAAGAGTTACATTGTTTGCGTTTAAAGCGAGCAATATAAGACCAAAATGCCTCATTCTTTAGCGTAACTTAGCGCAAGATATGGCTTGTTTTTGTCTTCTTCGGTTGTTTAGAATGACAGCCCTTTTTAGTCATATTTCTCAAGAGTTATTCACCCGCTTTTATCGCCAGCAGCCAGTTAGTTTTGTTTTCTGTTTTAAGCTCTCCATCTTGCCGGAGCTTAAATTGGCAAGCCCATGTTTGCAGGCAATCGAGCCGAGCCACAGATCGCCTGCGCACTTAATTTGGCTCATGAAAGTTTCTATCAGTGCATAATCAAGATCAAGTCCACAACATCGACCTGCTCCTCTACCGCTCTTCGGACCAATTGCTTTCGCGGCAGTTTTATCCTGCTGTGTTAGAGCGCAATTACCGCAAGCTTGAGGAGTCCACGTACCAGTACATCTTTTTGCCGGCCAATGACAAATTTCCGCGTCTTTGTCTTTTGCGCGGTAGCCATATCGGCCACAATGAAGAATGGCGTTTGGCTGGGAAAAAGCTTGTGCCGAAAGAGCGTAAGCGGATTCCGGTGCGCTTCGACAAAGTGATCGATCCGACAAGCTATGAAGTGTTGCTTGAACAAAATCGCGCTTTAGTGGGACGCAAAATACTGCCCGGGTTCAAGTTGGAGCGTACGCGCTGGTGTATGGATGGGACTGCGACGACCATTTTTTGCGACATCGTAACCGGCATCGGACCGAAACATGACGGCTCATATTTGGCTGCCGGTAACTCTTACGGGATTTATCCCGACGATTTCAATTGCCCGCCTCCGGCAAAGGTACCTGAGCCTGTCCGGCTGCAAGCGATGCAAGCTTTGATGCCGCTTATCGGTGCTTGCTCACCACAAGAGCGGGCCTCGTACTGGCATATACTCAAAGAACGCCATCCGGATTATGCCTGGAAAGCCTAGGCTTTAGCCTGATTAGTAAAGGGAGAGTGTTTCGGCGCTCTCCCTTTACTGTTGATTTTTTGTTTCTTTTGATTACTAATGGTAATAGTAGCTAGAATAAATGCTGAGATATGCGGCTCAGCGCTAGACGCGCTAGATTTGGTCACTTTCATTTTGTTTGCGGATAACACTAATAAGACTGTCAGTGCTTCTCGCGCGAAGTTGGTGAGCGATTTCGGCAAATCCTTTTGTAGCAAGGCTTTTGGCTCGTTACTGCTGCGCAGTTCAATTCGTATTTTTATTAATAAAGAGCTACTGATCTCCAAGAAGTCTCTATAGGGTGAAGATGTCTTTTAGATCTTTGTGTCTTTGTAGGTAAATCAGTCCTTATACCCAGAGAAAACTTGAGTTCAAGTCTGCGTTCTTTCTTTAACGGCTGATATTAGGTCGGTTTACGCAACACCTTCACTTTTGGCAATCTGTCCAAGGAACAAACATGTTCGAACAATTTCCCTTTCTCTATTCGCAAACGGCATTTGACTGGGTCGCCCTGGTGCTGTTGTGCTCAGCGGTCTATTTCGTTTTGCGCGCGGCATACGCCGTGTATATGAATTTTGCCACCGAGCTGCCTAAAGACGCTACGCTGGCTTTTGTTGTTTGTTTGCTCAGCATCTGCTTGCTTCTTTTTCTTGTCTCGACTAGTCCGCCTTCCGAGCTCGTTAAAGAAGAGACTTTGACGGTGGAGATTTTCCGCGTTAGCGAGCTAAAGAGATCGCACCATATCAGCCTGAAAGATGTGAGCACCGGCGTCGTCTATTCTCCGGAGATCTTCAATTTGCACGTCACGGCAGACAAACTTGCTGTCGGCAGACGCTTGGAAGTAAAACACGAAATTTGGTATAACCCGGCGCGAAAAACCTATCTGAACGGTTGGCCGGATTTGAGAGAAGTCTTGAAACACTAAGCGAAAGGAACTTGACACCGTGACTGATACCATTCATACCGTGCAAATTCTCGAGCGTGGTCAAGTCGGCGTCGGCAAATATCTTTATCAACGTCCCGGCTGGACCAAGTGGATTCCGGCTGAAGTGCGGGATGGGCAAGGTGATTTTAACGGTCACCTGATGGTTCATTTCTACAGCGACACCATTCCGACTATGCTCAAAAATGTGCCGGCCGATGCTCAATTTCAGCAGCGCCCGGACAGCGAAAACATCGAGCTGCCTGCGTCAAGCTCAAGCAGCTAGCCAATCTGACTTGGTCGTCTTTGCTGTTTCGTTCTCAATTCACAAGAGAGGCGCTTATGCATTACGCTCGCCATTACGGTCCCTTCATTTTGGTTGCCTTTCTCCTCCTGGCCGCTTGGGGGCAGTACAACGCTCAGCAACCGCTGCCTTACGAGCGAGCTGTGCTGATCGAAGTGAACGACGGCTTGCTCGTCGAACGCGTTCATCAAAGCGAATTCCGCCCCTGGCTGAAAAAATATGTCCAGCGGAAATCGAGACAAGCCGGCGGTATTTCGGCAAGCAACTGTACTGAATTCTGGGCGGTGCCGCAGGCCATTGTCGGTACGCCGAAGCTTCAAGCAATTATCGGCGGACGCAACCATGTGGTTCTCGATTCTTCGCCATTGCAAGGTGACAAAAGCATTTTAGCCATGTCTCAGTAGCGAGTTCTCTAACTAACGTGCTTAGAAATATTTGCACGTGGAGGTTCGAATATGAATTTTGCTCCTTACATACCGCAGCTGGTCAGACAGCTACGCGGTATCAGTCCTTTTGGCGGTGATATTCAACCGGCGCGGGTACCGCTCTTCGCTCCTGGCTCCGGCAGACCGACCCTGCCTTTTCCGCATCCTTGGAACTACAAGGAGCCGATCACGCTCCTTGAGACTTATTTCTGGGGAGCGGATGCTGATTCAGGCCCGGGCCGGCATAACCGCTATTTGGAAGTGCCGGGGTTCTCGCCGATTTTTGTTACTCGCGATCCTCGGGTGATTCGGGCGATCACGACCGATACCGGTGATAAGCCCGGACAGTTCGATCGTGACACTTTGCCGACTACCGGTATCGCCCGTGCTACCGGTGAAGACAGCTTGCTCTATTCCAACGGCCAGGTCTGGCGCAATCAGAAGAAGCTTTCGGCGCCGCCCTTTGGCAAAACGACTCTCTTTCAGCCGGAGCAGTTTCACGAGTTTGCCGCGACTTTTCGGCATACGGTTATGCAACGATTGGAAGCTTTGCATGAACGTCTCAATTTCAGCGGTCAGTCAACAATTCAGTTGGCGCTTGAGCCGGAGATCAAAGCGGTCATGCTGGAAATGTTGACCAACAACTTCTTTGGTTGCACTCTCACTTACGAAGAGATTGTCGCTCGTTACGTTCCGGCTCTGGAGCGGGTGATCGACCATATCGTTCGCGATACGGTGATGAATCGACTTGGTATTCCGCTCCGGCGCATCCCCGGTTTTACTCGAGGTCTCGCTCGGATCAAGGAAGACTATCGTGCTTTCGATGAACTGACGGATCTGGTGTTGGCGCAACGCAAGTCCGGTGCCGGCTTGTGGAGACAGTTCAAGTCGGATGTGCCCGATGTAGCTTTGCGTAGCAACATCAAAGTGTTTTTGGCTGGCGCGCTGGAGGCGACGACCTCTTACGCCAGTTGGGCGATTTCTCACTTGGCGCGCAATCCTGAAGCTCAGGAAAAGGTCTATCAAGAAATCAAAGGCATTGACGATTACACGCCTGAAGCTCTCGATCAAGCGGAGTATTTCGGCAAAGCTTTGGAGGAAACGCTTCGACTGACGCCGGCTTTGTACTTTCTGCCGCGGCGGGCTACGGTTGATACCGAGGTTGTTCTGTCCGACGGTAGCAAATTGACCATGCCGGCCGGCACCCACGTTCTCCTGGATGTTTGGCATGCCAATCGTCACGAAGATCACTGGGGGGTCGGCGTTACCGGCTATCCGGCTCTCGATTACGTTCCCGGGCGCTGGGACAATTTGGAGCGTGGCTCTAAAGAAAACCTGCATTTCGGTTTCGGTCACGGTCCTCGCGTTTGCCCAGGCAAGCATTTGGGTCAATTGGAAGTCGCTCTTGTCGTTGGTGCTATCGTCAAAATCTTCCGTTTTCGCGCTCTTCGTCGGCAAAATCACGTCAAAGCCGGTGTTTCCACTAAGCCGGCAGACGGTGTTTTGGTCGAACTGGAACGACGTTAAGCGTTTGCACAATTAGTTTCGATTACTGAAAATCAAGTCAAGGAAAAAATCCATGAACTCGATCAAGCTGTTTGCTTGTCTGCTGTTGGTTCTTTGCGCCGGCGTTTGCGGTTGCAATCAAGAAGTGCCTATTTCGCAAATGCGCACTAACACTCTCACGCTAAGTCCGGATGCCCTACTCGCCGATGAGAAAGGTCGTTTGTGGCTGTCCACAGAAGCCGTCGGTAAACCGTATAGTGACGATGGGTTGTTCGTCACGCGTTCACGCCAGGGCGAGTATGCGGTATCGGTGTGTTATCTCGAACGTGATGGCAAGCTCCGAGGCTGGGATTTGACTCCGCGAGTTTACGACGGCAAAGCGGCTCTGGATTCGGTGACTTATTTCGGTGGTACCGAAAGTGGTGCCGAAAAGTGGCACGACATGAACGGTCATCTGCTGTTGCCGCCGGAGCTGGAAAGTCAAGCCAGCCGCAAGAAGCGCTCTGCGAATGCGAAGCGGCTTGTTGAAGTCGGTGTCGGCGAATGTTGCTGGACCAAGCCTGATGCTCTTTACGCAGACGGGCAAGGGCATGTTTTTCTCCACGGCGGTGTCATGGTTTACGACCGCCCGGAAGGAAAAGGAGAGATCCAGCTCATGCGTACCGAGCATGGTTATGCCGTCGATCTGGACAAAGCACCTGGTGCGCGCTGGACGCCGGGAGTGCACGGTAAAGCCGGCGAACCGCAAGTTGTTACCGAGTTACGCGGTCAGGATCTTGTGCTTAACCGTACTACCACTGGGCAAATTCTTTTACCCAAGCGTTTGCAGCCATAAGCCAAACGTGGTTTACAGCGGCGATTTTGATCCCTTCCGTAACCAGTACTTCACCTAACAAAACGTTCTTACTTGCAAAGGAAATTTGAACATGTCCTCTTCGTCTCCCGCTGCTGATTCTTCCGCCGCTTCGGCGCCGGCTGCCACGCCCGAGCAATCGATTATCGCCATCGTTCAGCTAGCCCTGGTCGATGGCAACATCGGGCTTTACCCGACTCAAAATCCGGGTGGGGCGGATTACTACACCTGTTCCTTCTGCGGTCAAACCACCGATGTTCAGGGTCATATCGGCGGCTCGGCTACCTTGAGCGAAGGTCGACATCGTCCCGATTGCACCGGCATGCAGCTGTTGAATCTTGCGCAATCGATTCCGCCGGCTGAGTGACGCTGCTGAAGTGAGTGGCGGCTAACGCCTACTTGCTTCATTTTGGACGAAGAGGCATTCAAGCTTAATTGCAAGAATGCCTCTTCGTTTTTTCTCTCAAGATACTATGGTATATCGTATGTTTATTCAAAAAAAAAACAGAGTGGCTCGACTGTATTCAATACAACCGAGCCACTCTGCTAAGAAGAAAGCGGTGCTCTTAATTGCGCAAGCTCTTCATTTTCGCAGCTAGTTTAGAATCAAGCTCAACCAGGAAGTCGTATCCGTAAGGACCGGTTTCCAGCCCTTTGATCAGAACTTCCGGAGTGTTGTCCGCAATCTCGGAGCAAGCCGCTGCGGCTCCGGCGGCAAGGGCTGCTGCCGTATCGACGTCGCCGGTAAAAGCAACGCAGCGATGAAGCAGATCGGTCATATCCTTGCTGGCAATCACGGCGGTAATCGCTGCCCGCACGCTGGCGATGCCGGTTTCGTTCACCTTTTCATTCCAAGGTGTCGACCAGTCGCCGGGCACGTGCTTCTCGATGAAAGTGCCGAGATCTTTCTTGGCGCCGAGTCCGTACAAAAAATAGTGCGACATCAAAGCAGCTGCCACGGCGGCGTTGATACCGTCGGTGGTGTTGTGAGTGATTGCTGCTTGCAGGGTCGTCAGCTCTTTCACGGTTTCAAGCTTGGGATAAATGCCGAAAGGCAATGCGCGCATGGCGCCGCCGCTTTTGTTGCTGTCCGGCTTGATCCGTGCCAGAAGCTCGCTGCCGTCAGCAATACTGCAGAGGAATTTATAGAACCCGCCGGCGTAGCCTTCACGCTGGTCGCGCTTGAAACAAGCGACATAAGCGTCGGCAAGACTCTCGCGAGTCGGTGCGTTTTGCGAGCAGATTACCTCGGCGTTGGCGATAGACATTTGTGTGTCATCGGTATAAACACCTGGTTTCAAGGCATGCTTCGGATGTTGAACGTATCCGCTAAGCTTGTTGTGAGTCAAAACAAAATCGGGCGGCGCATACTCGAATCCGGCGCCATAGGCGTCGCCGATTGCCATTTGTAAAAGCATGCAGATCTCTTTCTAGGCAGATTTGCCTGTGAGTAGTTCTTCGCCGATTAAACGAATACCGTTAAGAGTCAGGTTTTGATCCACGTGGTCGAAAATTTTGCTTTCGGCATGGATTGTTTCAGCCCAGCCGCCGGTTGCCACTTTCACCGGCTCGGCGCCTAGAAGTTTGCTGGCAACAGCAATCCATTCTTTGGCTAGACCGATATGTCCGATGAAAACGCCATTGCGCATGTGAGTGTTGGTGTCCACACCCAAAGCTTGGCTTTGGTCCGTCATTTCCAAAAGGGGTAAAAGCTCGCAGTGTTCGTGCAAAGATTGCAGAGTCGGGTTCAGACCTGGAGCAATCCAGCCGCCTTCCACGTGCCCTTTGGCGCTGATCGCCAGCAAGGTTGTCGCCGTGCCAAAACCCATGATTACAACCGGCTTTCCGTTGCCATATAATTTCCAGGCGCCGACCGCATCAGCGACGCGGTCACCACCCATGGTTGCATCCATACCGGTAAGCCAGGGCTGTGAAGATGCGCTTATTTCCAGAAGTTGTCGTGCACCAGCACTCTTCTTAATTACGTCGGTAATGCTGGGTACAACCGACGAAAGAATAATCGGTGCTTTGGATTTAGCCAGAGTTGCCGGCACTTGAGCCGTAGCTTCGGCTAAAGTATGACGCCAGCTTTCTTCCAGCTTGCCTTCTTTGAACAAAGCATATTTGACATTGCTGTTGCCGACATCGATTACTAGTAGCTCAGTCATGGGAGTCTCTCTGAGAAGATTGTCGAGCGGTATTGATAGTCTAGCCGGAAGTTTCAGTTCCAGCTAGCGCCGGGAGAGGCAATCGCCTCCCCCGGCGAAAAACAATTACTTACTGAGCGCGGACATATTGGCGAGCCCCGTTCCAGTACCAGTAGCCGCCGCGAACACTGTCCCACTGGGCAGTGACAAGACGACGCTGATAACTGTAGACCGGTACTTGAACAATCTGTCCGTTCGGTAAGCGTGAGACGGTGTAATTGACGACAACGTCATTCACCCAGACGGTGATATAGCCCGGGTAAGGGCGATAACCGCCGTAACGTCCGTTGGTATACGGGTTGTAACCGTAGCCATAACCCGGGTTGTAACCGGAGCCGATGCCGATTCGCACACCGCCGTTGCCAACGCCGATGCCGAAGCCGCCGCCAATACCGATGGATACACCGCCCGGTCGATAGCCGCTTGCATAACCGCCGTGATGATGGTGATGCGAGCCTCCGTGGCTAAAACCCCCTCCATGATGATGCCCGTGTGGTCCGTTTGCCATGGCAGTGCCAGAGCAGATTAGCCCTGCTGCAAGAGCAAGGCTGAGGATGAGCTTATTCATGTCTTCCCCTAAAACTTTGTTTTTCCTTAAACCAAACTTATGGCTAAGAAAAATTGCTGGTTTAGTGAATCGGAGAAAAATTCAGTCGATAAGAAATACAGATGAAAAGCGGTTCTCGGTCAGGCTTAAAAACTAGCAAATTGCTTATTCACGGTTCAAGGGCGGATTAATTTTGCCCAACGAGAGCTTATGGGCAAGAATCATGCTGCACAATAGAGCCCGTGGCGCTTTTCACTGCGTCCTGCTTGCTATTAGAAGAGGGGTTTTCATGTCCAAAGCTCTAAAGTTCAACTCGCACAGGCGCGCAATCATTTTGGTGGTTGACGGTTGCGGTATTGGTGCAGCGCCAGATGCTGCGGCTTTCGGCGATTCTGAGAAATGCAACACTTTAGGAAATACGGCCCAAGCTGTTGGCGGCTTGCAGCTACCTAATTTTGAGCGGCTCGGGCTTGGCAACATAAGCCAAATTAGCGGCGTTAAAGCTTTGGATAAGCCGGTTGGTTTTTATGGCAAGTTGGAAGAGCTTTCAGTCGGTAAGGACACTCAAACAGGACACTGGGAAATGATGGGCATTGTTTCTAAGTGTGGTTTTCCGACCTACCCTCAAGGTTTCCCTCAGGATCTGCTGGACCGCTTTATCAAAGAAACAGGCTGCAAACAGGTTCTTTGTAATAAGCCCTATTCGGGCACGCAATTATTGGATGATTTTGGTGAAGAACATCAACGCACTGGCTATCCGATTGTTTATACATCAGGTGATAGCGTGTGGCAGTTGGCTTGCCATGTTGACACCATTCCGTTGGACAAGCAGTATCAATGGTGTCAAATTGCGCGCGATATGTTGCAAGGTGAGCATCGTGTCGGGCGTGTGATTGCTCGACCTTTCACTGGTGCGCCAGGTAGTTACAAGCGTTTGAGTTTCGAGCGGCGCGATTTCGGCGTTCAACCACCCGGTGTCACTCTTCTCGATGAGCTGCTTACAGCCGGAGCCGGAGTGCTTGGTATCGGCAAAATCGAAGATATATTCGATAAGCAAGGCTTGAGTCATGCTCAACATACAGGTAGCAACAAAGAAGGTCTTGAGCTGACTCTGCAAGCTATTCAAAATAAATATCAGTTTGCCGGCAAAGAAATAATCAAAAATGCTCCGAATGATGCTCAGCTGATTTTCACAAACTTAGTCGACACTGATTCGCTTTATGGTCATCGTCGCAACGTAGATGGTTATGCTAAAGCGCTTGTGGAGATTGATCACTGGTTGGGTGAAATTGTTGAAGCGATGCGTGAAGACGATCTGCTTTTGATTTCATCGGATCATGGTAACGACCCGACCGCTCCGGGAACGGATCATACTCGTGAATATGTTCCATTGCTTGCTTATTCGAAAGCGATCGCTAATTTGGCTGACAATAAACATAATGTTGGTACGCGCAAAGGCTTTTATGATATGGCAGCTTCGCTTGCCGGCTGGTTCGATATGGACTGGCAGCATGGCGGTGTTTCGTTTATTCCGCAACTATCCGAGGTGGCTTAAATGACCAGTTGTACAGCTTCGGCTCTTAAAGGAGCGCAAATAATCGATTTTAGCGGTAGCAATAAAAGCTTCCGTCAAATGGATAAATTCGGACCAGAGTTTATCGATCTGGTGCGCGGCGATCAAAGCGTAAAAGCAGTTGTAGTAATTGATCGTTGTTTTGGTGGCACAGAAAAACAACCGGTTATAGTGACGGATCATTTGAATGTTTCAGGCAGCAACCCGCTTGTTGGACCGAACCATGAGCTTGGTGAACGATTCCCAATCGTGCAAGGCATTTATGTAACCGACTGTTTATCTGGTTTTGCTAAAGGGATTGCCGCCGGCGTTAAGCAAGGTCTAAAACTATCTGCCGATGACGCAGCTTTCGTGAAGAGTCTCGGCGCAGATTTTTATTGTCATAATCTGGTGCCGGCAATGCTTATAGCAGCACATGCCCACTGGAAAGTGCTTGGTATTGTTTTGCCCGAGGGCGTCGAGCTTAATGATGAACAGATCCAACAAATAACCGCTTTGACGAGGAACTAGACATGAAACAAGTAGCATCCAAATCGGTTCATGAAGCTCTGGAATTTTTGCGTTCTTTCAGCAAAGAAGTACCAAAAGCTGCTTTTGTGCTAGGTTCCGGTGTCAAACTGCTTGAAGATCTTGACGAAGGTACAAGCGTTTCTTTCCAGGAAGTATTTGGCTTGGCGCCTGGTGTGATCGGACATTCTGGCTCACTTTCACTAGGTAGAATTGCCGGAAATTTAGTTGCTGTTTTGCGCGGACGTTTCCATTTGTACGAAGGTTATCCTTGGGACGTAGTAACTTTGCCGGCACAAGTACTGGTTGAATGGGGCGTGCCTAACCTTTATTTGACTAATGCTGCCGGTGGCATGAATCCGAAATTTTCGGTCGGCGATCTAATGCTAATCACAGGCTATCGTAATCATTTAAGTCCGGAATATGTCGAGCAAGGTTTGCTGCCGGCTTTGAAACGTGAAGCTGTCGATTGTCGCAACGCTTTAAGCGAAGCAACTTTAGCTGTTGCCAATCGTTTGAGTGCTCAAGACAAAAGTTTTCGCCCGCTGCAAACGGGTGTTTATGCCGGTTTGCTCGGACCGAACTACGAAACGCTTGCTGAAGTTGAAATGCTCAAGAAGCTGAAAGCTGATGCCGTCGGTATGTCGACGGTACCCGAACTGCTTGCTTGCCATGGTAGCAAAACACAAGCTACGGCTATCTCGGTGATTACAAACGTGTGGAAACCGGAAGAAGCAATCGGCGGACACGAAGAAGTTCTGGAAGCGGCCAAAGAAGCTTCTGCTCGTTTAGACAAGCTTTTCCGAGCAGCAGTTGTCGGCTAAGAGCAGGCGAAGGTCGCAGCCTGAATTGATCATTTCTTGATACTAATTTATATAGTAAATCTTTGCCAAAAACAGAGTCGGGAGAAAAACTATTCACATGACTCTGTTTTTGATTGCTTGGCTCATGGCAGCTTAAGGAGCGCTTAGCACAACCTTCTGGAAGGTGGTTTCATAAACTTTTTCGCAGGCGCGAAGCTTCTTGAAAGCATCGTCACGCTGTGCCCAAGCCTTTTCGGCGTCGGCACGGCTTTGAATTAACTCCTGCCCCTGCTCCTGCAGATTTTTATGCGCATTTGCGCTGTTGGCGTCCAGCGGCTCCTTGGAGAGTAGTTCGCTGGCACGATCAAACAGGACTTCCTCGGATGCATAGTAAGCTTCGGCTCCAAACAGCTCGTAATCATCATTACCGAGTACCGCCGGATAGTCGAACTGCCAAGTGTACTTCTGAAGTTTTTCGTATGCGGCAGCTTTTGCCTCCAGCTCGGGCAGGACTTTTTCATACTCGCTAATTGCGTTTTGCAATTGCTTGTTGGGCGAAGCCGCTTTCAACTCTTGAACGAACTGATTTTCCAAGGCACGCACCGAGTATTCGATCTTCGCCGAGAAAGGATATTCATAGAGCGGATTGGCGATTTCGTTGTTGATCCTTTGGCGAGTATAGAATGCCGAGTTCTCTTTCAAGCTTTGGCGCGTATTGTACAGCGGTCCAGCCAAATCATTGTGCACCGTCCAAGCGGCAAAACTTTTCTCGAATGCCGCTTTTCGTTGTGGTTGCAGTTTGCGAGCTTCGGCAAAAGCAGCAACCGGATCGCTGCCGGTGGCTGAAATTGCTTTGCGAACTTCAGCGCGAAACTGCTGGTCGATCTTATCCGCTTCGGCTCTGGCGGTTTTGTGTTCCTGCTCGGCGGCGGCTCGCTTGAGCAGGAGCTCGGTTTCGAGCTTCTGCAGCCGGTCCGTTTCCTTAATACTGGAAACATACTTCTGAAAGCATGCCGACTGGGTGGTCACGGCGGCGGGTTGTTGCGCCGGCGCTACCGATTGCTCTTCGGCTTGAAGCGGTTGAAGGGCAAAAGCAATTGTAGTGCTGAAAGCGGCAAGCAAAGTCATGAATCTGTGCATGATGGACTTTCGTAATAAGTGGTTTGCGAATCTCACAAAAAATACGTGCAACTCTCTTGTCCTGCAGATGGAGGAGGCGCTCATTATGAGCACCTCCTCCATCGATAAACAGCAGCAGGAAACTTATTCGGCGAAGCTTGTCGCTAGCTGGAAGGCATCCGCCGCGGGCGGAAGCTGCTCAAGATTTTTCGCCAGCTCTTCGCTGAAAGACCGCAACAGACTGTTGATGCGATTGAGCACCATTTGACCGGCAATGCAGTTACTTTGCATTGCCAGCCGCTTGTAAGGCGGAGCCCATTCCGGATTGTTCTGCGGCTCCATTTCGATAATCGCCCGGGCATCATGCAAACAGCCGTGCAGATTTATCATCTGGTTGCGTAGCTCAAACTCGGCGTGTTCCAAGCCGGCTCGATGGCTGAACTGGTAAAGCAAGCGCCGGTGCCGTTGCTGAGTCTGACCTTTTGTCGCTTCTTGTGAGCCGCTTTGCTGCTGCCCGCTAGCCCAGCTGCTTATCTGTCCGCGCAGATCTTTCATCTGGCGAACCGAAGTTTCAGCCATGTCTAGATAATCGGAAGCTTGACTGAAGGTGGTTTCGAGCTCGACAAAAACCGGATGATCGATGCCTTTGATATAAACAAAATCATCGGCGTTCAACCCGGTCATCTCGAAACCGACTGTGCACCCTGTCCAGCCGTAAACTACCTGTAAATGCTCGATTGCGATCTTTTGCATCTCGGGATGAGTGACGACGGAAGGGCTTTGGATTAAGGCGGCTCTTGCGTCATATACCGCTCGGGCGGCAAGACAGTTGCTGGCATAGAGCCCTTGCAAGGTTTCATCCATACCTACGGTGTTCATGGTACGGGCATAATCAGCAAGAGCAACGATTGCCTGCTTGAGCTCTGCAAGATCTTTCCACTCTTGAGGTTGGTAGCCTAAAGCGATAAAGCTGTTGGCATAACGGCAACCCAGCCCCATCTGTAAGTAACGTTCAGCCGCGTCCGTATCGCGAGGCGCGCCGAGTCTTAAACTGAGAGGGTTGTACCGCCGGTTGACGAGTTCGCGCGTGGCGGCCGGACGATCTTTGTCCCGCACTTTTGCAACGGCTGTGGTCAACGCAGCTTGCAGCGGATGCGGATTATTTTCCAGCTGGAAAAAGTTGAAAGTGCCGTTGAGCCCCGGAATGATTTTTAGGTTACGATTCATTGTTTTCTCTTATCTACTTGAGCTTAAACAAGGAACACAGGCGCGGTGCTCAAGTGTTTTTTGCACCCGTGTCCGAAGCGTGATTCAGCGCCTGTTTGTCCGGTAGAGAATCCGGTACAAACAGGCATGTGCTGAAACCGCTTTGGCAGAGCAGAATCACCGTGATCCTGCTCTGCCAAAAATCAGAAGGTATGGAAAACAAACAGTTACTTCTTTTTCGCCGCTAGCGCTTCGACCTCTTGAGTGAAGGTGACGAAGAGTTCACGGAAGGCTTTATTTGTGGCGTGCCTTGCTTTGTCTACTTGCGAGGACAGTTCGTTGTAGCGAGGAACCACAGTCGGATCCGCTGCTTGTTGCGTTATCTTGCGCGCCTCTTCGCGCAGGGCGGCGTATTCGGCAGCAGTAACCTTATCTTCCGGCATGTTCAGAAGAACCGTGGCTCTTCCTGCAAGATTATGTTCTTCCATCCATTGCGAATTTTTAGCGACGTAAGCTGTTCGCAGCTTTTCATATTCCGCTTCTAGTGGTGCGAGCTCGGCGCTGGCTGCTTCATACGTCGCGTACGACTTCTTCACAGCTTCGTTTTCGGGCAAAGCATTTTTCAGCTCTTTGGCGAAATCGTTTTCAAAGTCGCGAATTGATTTGCCAGGCGCCGAAGAGGACAACTTCCTTTGCCAGGCAACGACTTGCCCTTCAGCCTTAAAGCGGTTAGAGCGAGTCTCGTTGAACTCTTTTCGCTTCGCATAACGCGCATCATCAAGTCTATTCAGCTCTTTGCCGAGAGCATTGGATTCGGCCTGGGCTTTGCGCGCCGCGGCAAAATCTTGCAGCGGATCGCCGTTGGCTGCATAAGCTTGCTTTAAAGCAGCTTGGACGGCGTCTATTGACGCCGAGAATTTCTTGCTGGCAGCTTTGACTTCTTGCTCAAGAGCATTCTCTTCTTGGAGCAACACGTGTTCGTGCTTCTCAAGTTCGTGGGCTTCAAGATGGTATTCCAGCAATTGACCGTAGATCTGGTCGATGGTGTATTCCTCAACCTTAGTTGCCGCGGTGGCAGTGCCGGTTGCTGCCGGTGCCGGTTGAGCTTGAGGCTGCTGGCTCGACTGATTCGCGGCCGACTGTTCTTTCGTGCAACCGCAGATTGCAAACAATGCGACGAGCAAAAATGATGCGTAGTATTTGATGTTCACGGGAGTTTCCTTTCGGGAATCGAAAAAATACAAATTAATCAATGCGCACCCCTTCCATACGCCAGTCGGTGACAGTGACAAGCATCTTGTCTCCGATTTTGCTGTTCGGCGGAAAGATCGATTTGGCAAAACCAACCTGATCGCCGACGGGATAAGGCGTTTGCACTGGATCGAGAAGCGAGTCGATACGCAAAAGCCAGGTGGTGAAAAGATAGGCGCGGTCGGCCGGTGGGTTGAGATCGGGCTGGCTGACGTTGTCGAGCTGGTTGACGATTGTGGCGGTGAAGCGGTAGGGACGTTCCCGCTTGATCCAGCCCGAATGCTGTTCCAGCAAGCTGTCGAGAAAGCCGAAATTCACTCCGTCCAACGTGCCGTATTTGGCGCAAACCTCGCTTACCTGCTGGCACAGCTCGATGCAGACTCCAAGGTTGACAATGCCGATCTGACGTTCCGGATTTTTATGTTGATCCGGAGTGTTGGCCAGGCTGAGCAACCAGTCGTTCACTTGGCTCATGCTTGAAAGCAAGCTGAACAGAGCGTCATACAAAGGTGCTTTGACAGCCCATTGTGTAAGCAAAGCTACCGACTGCTCTTGCGTTTTGAGTGCAATGGTATGACGGTAGGAGCCTGCTCTGGACTTCCCCCCTTGGTCGCCCTTAGCCAGTTCCTGCTCCAGAGCTTTTTGTGCATTGCTGATTTCGCTGCCGATCTGGCGGGTCTGCCGGCAAGCTTCAGCTGCCGGACCGTAAACAAGGTCGAGTGCCTTGTAACGTTCGCCAAGTTCGGCAAGTAAGGCGTTGGCGCTGTAGGGGATGAACTGATTGATGATGGATTTGGACATATTCTTCGTTACCTTGTACCTGAGATTAGTTTGCACAAGCGCGGTTGCCCCCAGGCAGGCGGTATTGCACATGTGCTTGAAGCAGTTGCAGGATGATTTATCCCGTAGCCGCTACTGCTCCCAAAGCACCTGCTTTGGGAATCTGAAAAAAGTCGGATTAAATAGTCGATATCGGACTACTGAGCAAGTACGAATTTCTGAAAAGCCAGTTCGTACTCGTCTTGAAGTTGCCGAATTTTGTCTGTCTGAAGGTGGTAAGTATGAGAAGCAAGATCCCAGGCTTCTCTCTTTTCCTCTAATAGGCGCATGCTTTCTTGCACCTTTTGATACTCGGCAGCGTTTGTTGCATCGGCAGGCTTTGCCAAAATCTCTTTGGCTTTGTCGCCAAGCGCGTTTTGCTCGTCAATCGTTTTCGAATAAGGCGGATACTTATCGTATTCGGCTTTGTATGTACGTGCATAACCTTCGGCAACTTCAAGGTCGAGAAGCGCTCTTTCATACTGAGAGATCGCTACCTGCAGCTCATAGTTGTCCGGCGATTTCGCTTTTACTTTTTCGGCAAAAGCTTTTTCCAAAGCGCGAATTTTGACTTCCACTTCCGGCGAGTAGTTATTGACGCCGCCAAGTTCTTTGGCGATCTTTTCTCCAATTTCACGCATGCGCCAGATGCTAATCCAGTCAGATTTCAGTAGCTCACGCACTTTTGCCAGACGTTCACGGACCTTCTGCTTGTCCTCGCCGGCAAGTTCAGCATTGAGTGCTGCCAGCTCTTGCTCGGCTTGGTCCAATTGCTCCTTGTTTTTCTTGGCTTCGGCAAAAGCAGCAACCGGGTCTTTGGCTTTTGCTACAGATGAGCTTTCAAGCTCATCATAAAATTTGCAGATAGCTTCGTAACGCTTGTCGCCTGCTAGCTTTTGGCGAAGAGAGTCTTCGGCGCACTTAGCGCCAAGCTCTTTCTCTTCTTTCTGCAAATCACGCACGTCGATAATGACGTCGACGTAGTCCTTGAACTCTTGGGACTCGATAGTCAGCGTCGAGGTCTTAGCCGGCGTTTCTTCGCCGTGTACGTATTGCTGAAGACTGACGAAAATGCAAAGGAAACTCAAAACTGCCGGAAGAATGCGACGCATAATGGGTTGTTTCCGTGTAAGTTACTGAGGCGTTGAAAACAATAAAGAGACAATGCCGGAAGGAGTACGCCGCTAGCGGCGTACTCCTTCCGCCCAATCGACCTAAGACTGCTTTTGCCACTCGGCAGGTAATACCGACTTCCACCATTGAGTTGGTGAAGACAGATCCAGCCATTCGTAGAGGTTGCGACCGTCGTTGAAGAGATGTTCAACCGACCAGCCGTCAGAAGCGAAACGCTCCTTTACGGCTTTGATCACTACGTTGGGCACCGGCGACGAACGAGGGGCTTCATAACGAAACACCAAGCGTCCGCCCTTCTGGCTTATTGTCTGGCTTTCGGTCAGTGTTCGACGGATCAAGGCAACGCAGGCTGCAAAAAGCTGGTCGGCTGCTTGTTGCACTTCGGCTTGGCTGGGCTGTGCTCTACGCAGAGCCTGGCGCCTCTCTTCGCGAGAATCGGTGTCCTGGTCTTCTTGCTGCTGATGTTGATGAATACGACGGAGGGTTTCCATACTCATGTTTGTTTTGCGATCCTGTGTACGGCCGGGATAGAGCCCATTGCCCTATCCCGGCTGTTTATTTCTGTTGAGGAAATAAATGCATGCGTAACTCTCTAGACCGCAAAGAGCCGAAGCTTAGCGCTAGATCGGGAAAGGCATGGACGTGAGCACCAGGTTGGTGAAGCCCTCGCCCTTTCCGTTATCCAGCTCTTGCGCGAGCCAGTTGCTCTCGCCCAAAATCGAGATGACTTCAGTAACGACTGCTTCCGGTTCGCTGAAAAGGGAAACGGTCAATTTGCCGTCGTCCGGCTCCGGACCGAGCAGAACCGCTCGGCAGCGTTCGAGTAAGTGCTCCACGGCAACATCGTGGCTGTTACGGTGTCGCTGGAAGTCGAGGTGCGTTTCGCGTTCGCGCGGCGTGGGAATTTGCACTTTGTTCATGAATTTTCCTGTCTGTGTCTGAATGAGAAAAGTGGTGATAAATCGCTGAGTCCGGAGGCTTACTGCAGGAAAGCTTCGTCTCCTAAGGTCTCCGGCGTCCAGTCTCGCTGCAGGCGAGCACGAACGACAGCGCAAGTCGGACAGGCCCCTTCGGCGCGTTCCCAGATGGCTTGCGAGCCGAGAGCCTGAGGATTGCTCTGCAATTCGAGGTGGATGGCCAGTGCCCACCTGTAGTCGAATTCGCAAAGAAGATGGAAGTCCACGGTACTGAGAATGTCGCTTTCGCCCGGGTCTTTGCTAACCACGGCACGGAAAGCGTAAAGACGCGGTTGTTCTTCTTGGGGCTTAGGAATCGCCCGTCGGCGCAAAAAGCCGGGAACGATACCACCGCGTGAACCGGGAAGAACAAGCGGTTGCTTGAGTGCAGAAAGAACTAAGCCGTCGCCGGGGATGGCGATCTGCTTGGTCGTGCCCGTAAGTCGAGTGCAGTCGGCTTCCAGACCGAGAAAGCAAGGTTCATCATTTGACACCCAAAGAACGGTTTCTGCCGTATGTGGCACACCGACATAAGTTGTGGTGTTGTGAATGAAGCTGAGAAACGGCTGTTTTGATGCCAGGTCGGTAACGCTAACGGAAATCAATTCGTCCTCCTCGGTGCTTGCGCACTGTTCATGATCGGTGAAAAGTCTTAGGTGTGCGTACTGATGCTGAAAGGAAGATGATCGAAACAAAATACTGAAACAAGGTACAACACGATTGTTGTACGCAGACAGTGATTGCTAGTTACTCTTTGCTTTGCGGTTTGTTTTTGGGAACTCGGATCGGCGGAGATATTACTTACGTGCTTTAGCTTAGAAAGTGGCATGCTCCCTAACCAAGGCTGGTAAAGCGGTTTTGCTTAAGAGAAGACTTATCCTCGCGCAAGCTTATTCATTCGGAGCGTTTTCGTTTTTAACTGTTGCCAACAAGATCGGCAACAGAAGTGGATTTCAGCTGGTACCATCCGGAGCAAAGTGAAACCTTGAGATCTTGAAGAAAAACTATATTTCTTAGACTTTAGTTTCTATATGCTTGTGTCGCTAGCGCAAGGACAGTGCACCGCCTGAAAAAAGTCAGTGTTTGTCAGTGAAGTGCTAAAGACTGTTAAGAGCAGTATTGGGTTGCTTTGCGGTAGCTTGCGCTAACGATTTCGTATTCTTTTAGAAGCAGTAGAAACCCCAAACGGCCAATGTTTTGCCTGAAAATATTGGGCTTTATTTACTTGTCTAAACCTGCGAAATGGGAGGGAGAAACAGTTTTGTCTCTGTTCTTAATCCTGTTTAAGTTTAGGGTAATTGCATATGTATGCTCATTTTTCCTAGGTTTGAGTGTTGTCATATATCGCTTGATTTTTCAGAGGCAAAACTCACGGTTTAAATCCCAATTTCTTGATTGACACAATTTTTCCGAACTTAATCGCAGGATCTTTCTGCGCATGGATGCTTATTTGGTTTTAGCAATATTGGTGCTGTCATAGTGGTCGTGACAGCAAAAACGCCAATGGTGAGACTAGCTTGGAGAATCTCATGAATCCACGCCCGGGTCGCCGGCCGGCGCGGCGCGCGTCTGCTGGTTTTTCGCAGAGTATGTTTGAGGCAGTTACAGTTGAGGCGCCGGCATCGAGTGTGCCGAGCATGCCTCGTTTTACGTTTGAAACAACGATGGGTCGCCGCGCTTTGGATGACATCGTCACCGACATGGTGCTTGTGGCCAAGCTTTCTTCGCAACGAGTACCCGAATGCCTTCAGGCGAAAACGCCCGAAATTGGTGAGCTGATTCGTCAGCGCATCATCGACCAAGGCTTTGAAGGGCGCCAAGGTGAAACGCTGCTTGTCGAAACTGGTCTTGAAGATAGCAGTAGCGCTAATCAACGCCGAGTGCTGTTGGTCGGCATCGGTCGTCCGGAAAAGTTTGGTGCCGAGACTGTTTACAAAACCTTTGCCATCCTGATCAAAGAAGCGATTGCGCTCGGCGTCAGCAAAGTGACGATTCCGTTCATTGCCAATCGGGCAACCGAGAACTCCCTTAATCTTAAGGGCATGGCTTATCAGCTCAAGCTCGTTTTGAATGCCGAGGCGGCAAACATTGCTGCTTCGAATCTGCAAGAGATTCAGATCTTTTGCACGCCGCAAGCGCGACAGTTCATTCAGGCTGGACTGGACATTCCTCTGAATAACGACAGTGATGAGGAAGCAGACGAGTTGACGAGCTAGTCTGTTTCTGAATTGCGACCACTAGTTTGCAGCGAAGGCGGAGTCAAATGAATTGACCCGCCTTCGCTTTTTTCTTTTTCGGTTTGTACTATTTATTTTAGTAAATAGCGATGATAAAAAACGGAGGATTATGCAAGTAGTAAACAGGCATAATCCTCCGACGACAGTCATTCTGGGTTCAGTCAGTTGTTCCCGCAAGCGGCAGCAACTTCCCGGAATGAGGTATTGTCGAACTCTTGCATGAGATCAAATACGGCAAGGAACTCATCGAAGCGCATGTTTAAGGCGCAAGCGATGTCGTCCGGGTGAGTAATGCCCGAAGGCAGTAGCAGGCAGAGCGCCAAATTGTTTTCGCGCATGGCAAAGGGCGAGATCAAAAGGCGAAAGCCGGGATCTGCAGCGGTACCATGTGGTAGATGATTGAGCAACTCACCGAGATTATCCGGGATGAAAAATGTCGAAGAACATTGTTCCTGGCAGAGACGAATGGCGGCAAATAGCGGTGCCATCTCGTCTTCTGACCCTGAGAATTCGGTAGTGTCGATCAGGTCCATACAGCTTGATTGCAAATGCAATTCAGTGGGCGAAATATGGCTTACGTTCGCGCCGAAACGCAGGTCAAAGCTTACCAGGCGGCGCAAAGCCGCTGTTGGCGATTCTTCGAAAGTACCCTGGTTAAAGCGTTGTTGATTCGGTTGACCGCAGTCGCGGTCGCGGAATAGGATTGTGCGGATCATGATTAATCTCCTGAAAGTTAGAAGCCAAATTGATTGAATATTTCGTTGAAGTCAGACTTTGATACGCATACGACGGCCAAGGTTTGCCTTTATACATGGCTTCCTCCTTTCGAAGATTTGTTGCAGTGCGAGTTTGTGCAATGCTGTCGTTCTGGACAGTCAAAATGCTTGGAACTCGAAATGCAACGTTGTTTAGTGAATGATCCTGAATTAGAAAAAGAAAGACGAATATGATGTCAGGCTATAAAAGCTGCTGGCAAAAAAACAATGTATTTGCGCAATCTTAGTTTTTCCATAATGCGCAAAATGAGAGGCTCTACGTGAATTTCCCCCTGAAACGGCTGAGCTGATATCGATCAGCTAGCAATGCTTCTAATGTTATGATTGACCGGCATAGGTGACCAACTAGCAAGGGATGTTCATGATTTTAGTAACAGGAGCGGCAGGATATATCGGCAGCCATTTTGTGCGCCAGCTCTTGCGCGAATGGCCTGATGCCGCAGTTTTAGCTGTTGATAATTTGAGCACCGGTCATCACGAATCTTTGCCGGCCGATGATCGCCTGGTATTTGTCGAAGAGGATCTAGGCAATTACGGTGCAATGCTTAAGTTGCTGAAAGCTTATCCGATTAAGGCTGTAGTACATTTTGCTGCTTGTGCTCTGGTTGGTGAATCGGAAAGCAATCCGGATAAATATTTTGCCAATAATGTTACTAACGCCATAAATCTTTGCCGGGCTCTGGAAGAGGCCGGCGTGCGCAAGATTATCCATTCTTCCTCTTGCGCTGTATACGGAGTACCGCAAGTAAAACTATTGAATGAAAAAGAGGCTTTGAATCCGATCAATGCCTATGGCTTATCTAAAATGATGGTGGAACATATTCTCGCTACGTATCAACGCTGTCATGGTTGGTCGCATTTTTCCTTGCGCTATTTCAACGCTGCCGGCGCAGAGGCAGACGGTTCATATGGCGAAAGTCATGCTTGTGAAACTCATTTAATACCGTTGGTTTTGCAAGTAGCGGCAGGCAAACGCGAAAAAATAACGATTTTCGGCGATGATTTTGATACTGCAGATGGTACCGGTGTCCGTGATTATATTCATGTGTCTGATTTGTGTTCGGCCCATCTGTTAGCTTTGCGCCAGCTTCTTGATGGTGGAACCGGCGCTATCTTAAATTTGGGAACTGGTGTTGGATGTTCGGTCAAAGAGTTGATTGCAAAAGCCGAGAATATTACCGGCAAAACAATAGTTCAAGAAATTGGCCCGCGACGTTCGGGCGATCCTCCTATTTTAGTGGCCGATGCCAGTAAAGCATTTAAGCAGTTAAATTGGAGTCCACAGTTTGAGCTTGATCAAATATTGTATTCTGCTTGGTTGTGGGAAACGCAACGAAAATACTGACTGACTATAGAGTGCAATTTTGAGCATAAAATTACTTGTCAGGAATTTACCTGACAGTTAACATGAGGCTAACATTCTTATGGCAGAATTGTCTTTGATCTGGGAATGATCATCTTATCGGTATCTCGGGAAGTCGAAATGCAGTTTCAATTATGTCCACGTTGCAAATTCAGAGCACCAGCCAACAAGGCTGTCTGTTCAACTTGCGGATATTCTTTTGCTGCAGCCAGAAGAAAAGCAGCCGCTGCTGAAAAACAACCGGAAGCTTTACCGCCGCCAATCAGTAACTTGCGCCGCGTGCAAGCTGATAATTCGACTTTAAGTACCCCGACCAGTATTTGGCGTAACTTCCTCGGCTTAAACCCCGATCAACCGGGCGAAACATAGTTTTTTGTTTTGCTTAGGCAGGCTGGTCGCATTTTCTTTCGCTACTTTTTACTAAAAGCGATAGTATTTAGAGCGCCGACAAAAAGGAATAGGCTTTATTCCGTATTCCTTTTTGTCCAAAAACTAGGTCTCGGCGCACTCAAAACTGGCAAGCAGATTCTTGCCGGATTCTTGCTTGAAGAAGAAGCAGTAACGGAAACCGCCTCGATCCGACTCGTTGGGACTGAAACACTCTTCGTCGCCGGCTAGAATGTAGCTGGCCTTATGCTGTTCGACCAGGGCGCAGAACTTGCGGTGCGCCGCTGCCTTGCGCCCCTTCTTGAAAGAAGAAGTGAAATCCGGCCGGTCGAACACGGTTTGCTCGACGCCGAAACATTCGACGACGGCCGCCTCGATGGTGTTGGCTGTCGTTTGGTGCACTTCGCCGTCGTTGGTGCATTCGCTCCCGTATTCATTGCCGAGCTGAGCAACCAGTGCGCTAAGCTCTTTACGGAAGGGCGAAATTTCGCCGTCGGTGGCGGGCAGTTTAGCCAGTTTAGATTCGATCTTTTTGGTCAAGGACTTGGAGCGGATTCGTTTGGCAAGGAGCAAAGCTGCTTGTAAAAGAACCCGTTGCTCTGCGATCTCCCCTTCTTTTGCGCACTCTTCGGCGATGCCGAGATTACGGTCGGCGGTTTCTTTGAGAATGTGTTCTTGATATTGCATAAGTGTTTTTGTTGCCTATGGGATAGTGGAGAAGAGAAAACGCTGCTGCTCTCTTACTTCTCGACGTCGCCGGTATGGACGACCAGTCCGCCGTCTTCGAGGGTGGCGCGCCAGCCCTTGGTCGCCAAATAAGTCGGGGCGCATTGCTGCCAACAGTCGCCATTGGTGGTCAAACCGTTCTTGCCGCAAGCAACGCGGTACTTCTCTTCGAGCTCGGCGAGCTTGGGGCCGAGTGCGGAATCGGCGGCCGCTTCGGTGGTGAATTCCGAAGCCGAAGGAATGCCGACTTCATCGCCGACCTTCTGGAGGAGTTCTTGGGCTTTTTGGATGAGCTTGCTCATATGTTTCTTTCTCGGTTTTGAATGGATTTTAGGGTCAGGGTGTTTGTCCGGATTTTTTCACTGCTAAACGTTTTGCCAAGCTGATTGCCGTGCGAGTCAGCCACAATCCGCGGCTGGTTTTATCGGCGACATCGGCAGGGCGGCTGGCAAGCGAATAAACGAAAACAGCAGTAACGAGAGCGACAATCGGTGCTGCGCACAATGTGTGCGTGATGGTGATGTAAGGCAAAACGGCCAGCAATGTCACCAAGCAAAACACGATGAAACTAGCAATAAAAGCCAGCAACAAAGCGGCTCGTGAGAGCCACTTTGCGCTGGTGTCGGCGTAACTCTGCACTTGTTCGAGGCTGGGCGCTCTTTGGCGAAGCCCGCCTAATTTGGCAATAAGCCAGCGCATTAATAGTCCTTGGGGTTAGTGGCTGATGATCTTGTCGGTTTCTTGAGGATCAGCTGCGGTTTCGATAGGTTTCGCTGCAGGAATGTAGGCTGCTTCAGCCCAAAGCCAAACCTTGTCGGCTAGTATGTTTTCAGCGCCGTGAGCTTTCTGGTACGCTTCTTCGGTCTCTTTGGCAAGCTTGTTAGCGGCTTCGAGCTCGGCATCGGCTGCATCCAAAGCTTTCTGGGCAGCCGTCTTAGCTTCGGTTGCCTTCGTCATGCGATTATTGATTTCCCATTCTTTGGGATTATTCTGGATGGCTTCGATAGTCTGCTTGCCCACTTCCTCTCGTTGAATATTTAGCTGGGCAACCTTAGCTCCGAGCTCGCGACATTGGTTTTCGTCGCCATTCTCGGCTGCTTTCTTAAGCCGGTGTTTGGTGTCATTGTAGTCGTCCCAGGCAGCAGATTGGCGTTGTTTCAGCTCATCGTTCCAGGTATGGTAAGCGCGCCGAGCTTGTCTGGCGGCGGCATATTCCATGATTGCTTCGTCTAGGGCGTCGGCAGCTTGGTTGCGCAGTTTCTGCGCTGCTTGCTGGGCTTTTTTGGCGCTGTGTGATGCCCGTAGGGTTTGGCTTGCGGCCTCAATCGCTGCGGGATACTGACGGCAGATCTCAAGAAAATCGGCTTCTTTTTCGTTGGCTACGACTGCGGGAAGATTGGTTTCGGACATAGTTCTAATACCTTTTTCGGACCGCTGGGATAAACCAAACGGTCACGCGAGCAACACCGCTCGCTTTTATCTCTACTACGGCGCTACGCTTGCGAAAGCGTCAGCAAGCAACACCGCTTGCCGAGTCCGTATCTTCTTCATGCTACTTTCCAACACATAACAGTTTCCTGTCCATTACTTTGGCTGGGATTGTTATGTGTTTTGCTTTGGAAAAAAATACCTTT
The DNA here is from genome assembly GCA_019750335.1 of Candidatus Obscuribacterales bacterium. GTDB lineage: Bacteria > Cyanobacteriota > Vampirovibrionia > Obscuribacterales > Obscuribacteraceae > JAIEPM01. Next base: position 294,839 of record JAIEOQ010000008.1, on the reverse strand, counting down.
GCAGAAAGAGATAAAGAAGACTGCTTACTTTATTTCTCTTTGTTCTTTGTATTCAAACGCCTGTTAAGTAATGCGGGTTGGTTTGGCCCTGTATAAGTTACAGTTCCATCTTGATAACTTTCTTTTTGCTGTGCTAGTTAGCGCAAAGAGCCCTTTGCAGCCTTTAGCTGTTTCTAATTATGGCTGTGATTGTAGATATATTCATAGTTCCAGAAACTGCCGAAAACTTTGCGTACATAATCGCGCGTTTCCTGGAAAGGAATGCTTTCAACAAAAATATCCGGATCGGAAAGAGGATAACGTTTGGTCCAGCTTTGTACGGCATTTGGTCCGCCGTTGTAGCTGGCTACAGCAAGCATGGCGTTGCCTTTGAAGCGACCGAGTGTATAGCCCAAATAATCGACACCAAGCTTGATGTTGTTCTCCGGCTTGTGTATATCGTCTTTGCTGTTGATTGAAACGCCGAGTCTTTTCGCTACACCCATGGCTGTTGCCGGTAGCAGCTGCATCAAGCCGATAGCGTTGGAGCTGCTTAATGCATAAATGTTGTAACGCGACTCTTCGCGAATAAGCGCTTGGGCAAGCAATGGATCTACGTGTTTTGTCGCTGCTTCATTAGCAATTGTTCTGGCGTGCAACAATGGATAACTCAGCTGCCACTTAGGCGCTCCGTTAGGCTGCCCATGCAGTTCTTTGCTGATAGCGTTAATTGCTTCTAGCGGTAAGTTTAGTTTTGCCAAACAGAGCGAACGTAGCTCAGGTAATTTTTTGTCGGGTAAAAGTTCGTAGCATTCGTCCCATTGATGCAGCTCGGAGAGCTGGGCAACTGTCGCTCCGGCTTCGACTGCAATTTCGGAGAATGATATTAAATACGGTGGCTCTGGCCAAGTCCAATCTTTGCTTTGCGCTCTTGAAGGTTGAGTTGACCAGCCGCGGTCGCCTTTTCCCGATAATGCAGCTATACGATTGTAAGCGCGCCAACCATAATAATGATGTCCGAACTGATAGACAGTTTGTTTGTAAGCAGCAATAGCAGTGCCTTTCTGTTTGAGTCTTTCGTTTAACTTACCGATCCAAAAACTAAAACGTGAGCCTGATTTTGCTTGAGCATATTTTTTGCTTGCTATTTTGCAGTCGGCTAAAGCAGCTGCTGATTTGCCCTTTTTGATTTTATCCCAAGTAAGCCACCAGACCGATTCGGGAGCATAATCTGAGTGCGAATATTTGTTGGCGATTTGAGCATAATAGCTCAGTGCTTGGCTTTCAGGTGAGCGCAAAGCTAAGTTATACATCGCTACATCAGCAAAAGCAGGAGAAGCGGCAAGTACATATTTCCATATCGTTACGGCTTGATCTTTGCTGCTCAATTTGGCTAAAAGCTTGGCAGCATCAGGAATGCTGCTGTCGCGATTGTGCATTTTAATACCGCTTAAAAGCAGAGATTTTGCTGCTTCTTTTTTATTCAGACGTAAAAGAGATTGAGCTTGCTTAAACCAAGCGCGGGTATTATGAGCGATTTGCCATTCTTTTAAAGCATCCGACCAGTCACCGTGTGCGTAACTAACTTCAGCAAACAATGCATGATCCGCCGGTGTGATTGCCGCACCGCTATTCATTGAATCGACTATCTCTTGGGCAAAGCGTCCGTCCGGGCTTTTGCGTAAATAATTGCGCCACAATTCAAGCGCTTTATCGTTCTCTTTTGCGTCCCAATATCTACGTCCGAGATAATAATCGGAACCTAAGGCATATTGCGAATCCGGCGCTGCCGTTGTAATAAGTTCGAATTGATCTTTTGCTTGTTCGGGCTCGTTGGCGCGTAAATAACTTTGCGCTAAAGAGTATTGCGCTTGAGCCTTATTTAGCGGATCGGCAGTGCGAGCGATAATGTCGTTGAGACAACGACGTACAAGTTTTTCATCACCTAAGGTGTTGGCTGCTTCCGAGATGTGCCACTGACAGCGCTCCCAGAGCGGGGCGATATGGGATGCCTCTTCAAACAAAGGAATGGCTTGTTTGAGATCTTCTGTAGTACCGGCTTTTTTCATAAGCCGAGCTAAAACATAAGCGGCCTTTTCTTTGGATGAAGAATTGAGATTTAAAAGACGAAAGCCGGCTAAAGCTTGTTTTCGCTCTTCAATATTTTTTCCTTCCAGACTGGCAAGCAGTTCGGCAAGACGTGGATCCGTGCCTAAATCTGAACTTTGCAAACTGCCCGTAGTACGGTCATTTGAGCCGGCTTGTAAATTGCTGCAGCCGACAAATAAAAGGACGCTAAGAAAAGGCACTGCGCAAGCTGGAAAATGCCTTTGAAAACGCTGTATGAAAGCCATCATAGGAAAATGCTAGCACAGCCGAGGACTGCCACCAGCTGCGCTAGCATTTTGGCAGCTTTATCCTCTCTAATATAGAGATCTATAGTGAAAGTCTTCAGATCTTTATGACTATATGGGCGCTGCTTTCCTGGCATCGTGTCCCTCTGGCGGTGCCTTCCTGACATCGGTATAACGTAACGCTCTGATGCACAGCATTGATTCTTGACTACAACTCATGTGTAGTCTAAATCGTTCGTTTATCACCCTACAGCCATAAGAGCTATTTAAAGTCACAAACCCTCCTTGAGTTCGCTGTTTCTGAAATCGATTTGCGCGTTTTCCGCGTGTTCTGGATGTCCGTTAACTGTCGAATCAAATCTGAGGAGTTGGTCATGCTTTATCGCTTGGAAAAATTTGCTGTTGCTACAGCGCATATTTTGCTTGCCGGCATTGTTTTGCTTGCTTTCTTCGGGCAGATGAGCTGGAGTCAGTTTTTAGCGACGACGCTGGTTGTGACGGCATTGCGACAAGCAGTCACCTGGATTCGCTTGACTCAGTTGCTCAAAACTTTTGAAGACAACTTGTCGCGTATGCAGATTCTGCTGCCTGCCTGCGTTGGTTTAGCGGTGTGCGTGTTGTCCTTGTTGCTTTTACCGAATCTGGTTTGCAAAGTTTCAGCAACTGCGCTTTTGGCTGGTTGGGCTGGGACGCTTCTTTTGTATCGCCGACGTCGCAGCGAATTCATTCGTTTCGGCCATGGACCGCTACCGAAAGATGTTTGGCTCAATCCGCCGGCGGAAGCTATGCGTGAAGGGGATCTGATCCTGACCGGAGGGCGAATGGCTGCCCGTACGCATAACAGCGTCGGCCATGTGGAGATTGTAATTAAGGGGCGTAAAGGTCGTTTGATGTCCCACACTGCCTACATGGAAAAAGGCGTGGTTATGCATACGGCGCGTGCTGTTGTCGCCATGGAGCACAAGCTGAACGAGCACTTTGTTGTTTTGCGCTTGCGTCAGCCGCTGACCGCCGAGCAAAGCGCGCGAGCAATTGAGATTGCCGAAGATATGCTTGCTCGCAACGAAGCCTGGCGTGAAGCTGATACTAAGCGGCGTCACAACTTTGTGCGCAAGGCTTGGTTCATTCCGGCGCGTCTCAAAGCTTGGTTGCTCGACAAAGATTCTCTTTGCGAATTGCTCAAGCAAGGGGAGCAGCTCGCCAAGCAACAACAAAAGCCGAGTTATTGGCTCGGTTTCAAAGTCTGGTTACAGCGTCGTGTTTGGCCCACCGGTTACGACTGGTACGGGCAGTACACCGGCTTTATTCACCAAGACCGCTGGACTTGCATGGGTGTCGTTTTGGAAACGTTGCAGCGTTTGAATGTGCCGATTCGCAATTACGGCACCGGCATGCTTGGGCTTGGCACCGGGCTTTTGAACCCGCTTTTGCCGATCCGGCTTTTGAGCGACCCGTGTTACCGCCTGGTCAATTTGGACGACAAAGCGGCTTTTGAAGCGGTTGCTGGAACCGCCGTCGCGGAATAACTTGCGGTTTGAGGAGCATATTCATGTTCGCTTTCTGGACCAACCTCGACCGACGTTTAGATGGTAGAGCCACTCCTGGGGTTTTGATTATTGTTGCTTTTGCTTTGGTCTTTGCGCTTTTGGGCAAATTAGTTGTCGGCTTTCCTTGGTATGCCGGCGCGCTGAGCGGTGCTTGGCTGGGATTTTTCATTGGCCTAGCGCCGGCTCTCTATAACTATTTTGTCCTGGTTTTTCCTCAGGAGCGGGATTATCAGCTCCAGATTGACGAGCTCAAACTGCGTTTGGCCGACTGTCGTGCTCTGGTAGCTAGGTTGTGTCCTGGTAATCGTGAAGTCGAAGGGTGTTTAGAGAAGACGCAGCAGCAGCTTGTTGCAATGCCGGTGCGCACAAAAGGGGCTTCCCCTGGCAATCTCGGCAACTGGTGCGTCGCTACGGATGAAGCGATAAATAACGGCTATGCAAGCCTGTGTGAAGCTCTTGAGTGTGTAAAAAATCCAGCTGTTTCCGGTCAGAGTAAGCCGCGAACAAATGCGTTACGCCTGCGTTTTTATGAACTCTACCAAGATCTCACAAAATCAGGGGCTTAGTATATGAGCGGGGCAACTCACACTCTTTCCGGAACTTACAGCTATCAAGGCATGGATAAAGCGATGGATGCCATAGTCCAGTTGCTCGTCTTGCTGAAAACTACCGGAGTGTGTTTGACGGACATAAACGTTGACGAGCGTAGGGGAATCTTTCGTAGGAATGGCGATCTTGAGTTTACGGTTGCCGGTACGAAGGAGGAAGTCACACAGTTTCGTGAGCTTTTCAAAGCAACTTAAATTCGTTCGACATCAATCACGGATGGAAGGATTGATTTACTATGAGCACAAAAAATCAGTTTGCGCCCGTTGTTCTGACCGGGCGTGTTTATGTGCATGGTGTTCTTGAAGAAGGTCTCTGGCATGCGCGCTCGCCGGAAAAACCGGAGAGCGGTGACTTCCGCTTGCACAGCCATCTGGATGTGCAAGGACGGAAAAGACGTGAAGCCGGTGAAGCTCATGCTGGTTTCTCCGGAATTTTGCGCGCTTCGCTTTTCGATGGTACGGCTTGGCGAACTTTCAAGCTGGCTAAAGAAGCTTCCGCTCCTTGCCGTCATTTCAAGAATGGCGCCGATCGTGATTTGCGAGCTGCTGAATTGTTGGTAAAGCTTGGCAGTCTTGCCGGTTTTACCTGCAACTGGCAAAGTACTGCTTATGCGGTAAATCGTGCCATTCCGCCGGTTGAAGTTCGCAAAGCCAAATCCGAAACGGCACCGCCGCTTCAGAAGAAGCGCCGTCGGCGTCACAAGCCGGCTAAAAATCAACTGCCTTTGTTCGAAACTGGACTTTCACAAAAAGCAAAAAACATTTTTTCTTAGGTGCCTTATGGCTACCGTTCTTGTGCTTCTGTTGTTTATTTGGTTGCCTGTGACAACGCTCTTCTCGGCAATCGGTTCCTTCGGATTTTATCGCGTTTTCAAAGTATCGCCACGGGCTGTCGACAATCCGAGTTACGCGCGTAACAACGCTTGCGCTCTTGGGTTGGGCAATATGATTCTGTCGCTCTTGCCTCTTTTGTTGACGGCAAGCAGTACGGCAAATCAAGTTGCTTTGTGCTGCTTTTGCGGCGGTGTGCTTTTTGCTTACGCTGTTTTGGGCATGACTATCGGTGCGGATTTTCAAACGCAAAGTCGGGCGCGCTCTGAGGACGAGCGCGTCTAAAACTCTCATTTGACCTTGGAAGTCGGAGGATTTCAAAATGCTTACTCCAATGGCAATTATTTTTGCGGTAGCGATTTTGTTGTTTGTTGTGGAAAAGAAAGCGCCCAACCGCACTCTGCCTGAAGTGACTGGTTGGTGGGCGCGCACTGCTTTTCTCAATGCGTTCCAGTTGGGCACGGTTTTTGTTTCGGGCTATCTTTGGGAAAACTGGATGTACGCCAACCGCGTTTGGTCGGCTGACTGGATGGGGCCGGCTTGGGGCGCCATTCTCGGCTACTTGGCGATCACGTTCGCTGATTACTGGTGGCACCGCATCCGTCATTCGAATCACTGGTTGTGGGTGGTGCTGCACCAGATGCATCACAGTCCGCAGCGTATCGAAGTGGCGACAAGTTTCTACCGCCACCCGCTGGAGATTCTTGTCAGCGGTGTTTTGGTTAGCGGCTTGCTCTACATCGTCGTCGGCTTGGACACGACGGCTGCCACTTATGCACTTGTAATTGCTGCTTGCATTCAGATGTTCTATCACAGCAACATCGCCACACCTTACTGGCTCGGCTATTTCATTCAGCGCCCGGAAAGCCATTGCTTGCACCACAAAGAAGGCTTTCACAATCTGAACTTTGCTGACCTGGCTATCTGGGATATGCTCTTCGGCACTTTCTGCAATCCGAAGAAAGCCGGCTTTGCTTGCGGTTTCGGTAACGATGAGATGCGCTTTGGCTCCATGATCATCGGTCATAACGTCAGCAAAAATCAACGTCGGGAGACCCGCTATGCAGATTGACCCGAAAGTCAACAAACGCGCCAAGATCATCGCCGCTGTTTTGCTGGTGGTTGGTTTGGCGCAAATGACCGGTGATCTTACCGGTCAGCTCTGGCTCAAGGGCTTGGCTTCCACCACCATGTGCTCGCCTTGCCCTAAGGTTTTCACTGCCCACAAAGGCTTGGAGACTTACGCCACTCAGTTTTTTATCGAATGGAAAGGTGTCGACGGCAAGGAGCATTCCTTGCCGGTAACGCCTGAAGTTTACGCTCGCATTCAAGGACCCTACAACCGGCGCAACATCTACGGCGCCGTGCTTGCTTTTGGTCCGGTGCTCGCCACCGATCCCAAAGGTAAGCCGATGTTCGATTCGGTGAGCAAGTATGCCTTTGCCGGTAACGGCCCCTTGTTGCGTGAGTTGGGGATTGATCCCGAAACCATTTCAGGCAATGTGCGTGTGCGTTATGTACCGGCTCGCGAAAGCGACATGCCGGGCTTGCCGCGCCTGTTGGAGGTACAACGATGACTAATCACGGACACTCCATGCTTGATACCGATGCCTCGCAAAACGGCTGGACCGGCGGGCAGTACAGCTTGTACCGCTTCGTCTTCGGCTTGTATTTGCTCATTCACTTCAGCGCTCTTATCCCTTGGGGAGCGGAAGTGTTCTCGAATGCTGGCGCCATGCCGGCAAGCGCGAGCCCGGTACTGAAGATTTTTCCGAATATGTTCGCTTTGTGCGACAGTCCGCTGTTCGTTACCGGTGTGCTCACTGTAGCCGCTGGCTTGAGCATGCTGTTGGCTGTGGGTTATCGCGATCGTTTGGCGGCAATTGGGCTCTGGTATGTGTGGGCATGTCTTTTCGGACGTAACCCGCTGATTGCTAACCCCGGCTTACCGTACGTCGGGCTGCTATTGCTTGTGCATGCTTGCTTGCCCTCGGCGCCTTACGGCTCTGTCGGCGCGCACAAGCGTGTTGACCCGCGTGGTGGCTGGTTCCTACCCCAGAGTATCTTTGTGGTGGTCTGGATTCTTATGGCTGTGGGCTATAGCTACAGCGGCTACACCAAGTTGGTCAGCCCTTCTTGGGTTGAAGGCACGGCTATCGAGCATGTGTTGAACAACCCGCTTTCACGTCCGGGTTTCGGTCGTGAGACTATGCTTCTGCTACCGTCTGTGGTGCTCAACTTCATGACCTGGGCTGCCATCGGTTTGGAGCTGCTTTATGTGCCGCTCTCTTTTGTACGCCGCTTGCGTCCTTGGATCTGGTTCTTGATGCTTTCTATGCATCTGGGTCTGATGCTGCTTATTGACTTCGCCGACTTAAGTTTCGGTATGGTCGTATTGCATCTGTTTACTTTCGACCCGGCTTGGGTTCGCCCGCGTGGTGCACATGCACGGGACTTGGTGCTTTATGACGGTCAATGCGGATTGTGTCATGGTGCGGTCCGTTTCTTGCTGGCTGAAGATCGAGCTGAAGGTGGTGCGTTTATCTTCGCGCCTCTGGAAAGCGATAGCGGCAAGGCAGCGCTAAGCGGCATCGCTAACCTGCCGGACAGTATTGTCGTCAAGCGTGTTGACGGGCGTATTCTTTACCGCTCGGCAGCGGTGTTGTATCTGTTGCAGCGATTAGGCGGCGCCTGGCATGTGTTCGCTTTCTTCGCTCGTTTCGTTCCGGCTGTATTGCGCGACACCGTCTATGATGGCATCGCCAAGGTGCGCCGCCAGCTCTTCGCCAAACCAGGCGATGCTTGTCCGATTCTGCCGCCGGATTTGCGTAAGCGTTTTAGCTACTAGTTGGCTTTTCGTAAAGCACTATGCGTCGCCGGACACACGTTCTTTCATTCTCACTAAGGGCAGGAGAATTTTTTGTGGACGCTTTGACAATGATGCTTGTGACCGGAGAGTTAGGAGGAGGTGGTGGCGGTGGCGGTGGCAATGATAATGAGGATGATCGATTGTTGATCGTCTGCTGCATTCCTTTCGCTCTTATAGTCCTCGTCCTCGGCGTTTGTGGTTTCAGCGCTCTGTGGCGTTGGGGCGAACCGAGGACGCTGATTGCCTCAAGGCAAGTGAACGTTGAAATCGTGGAATCCAAGGCGGACGGTGAGCTAACCGACGTCGTTATGAGAGATCTGGACTCCGGGGAAACTTACGAGTTGGAAGGCGGTTGCCGATGGCTGAAAACCGTTCGTCCCGGTCAAAAGCGGCAACTCGTTCGTGAAACCTGGGAGCAGAAGGATCGCCTGTATGCTGGTCGCTACGTTCACAAATACAGATGGCCTGATTTTGATCCTGACAGCTATCCTAGCAGCGGTGGGTGGGAAGTTTTGAAGCAAGAATAATTTAGAACCTGAAAGGACTATCCATGGAGATCGTGCTTGCGGTGTTTTTGCTGCTTTTTTTTGGGCTTTCGCTTCTGGCTGATCCTGGCGCCGTCATGCGCGGAGTTGGCGGATTTATGAGCTTCATGGCTGCCATGTTTGCCTTCGGCGTCTGTGTGTTTCTGAGCGTGCGCGCCGGCATTTGGCCAGTATACATGCCTGGTACTTTTGGACTCGGCGCTGCTTTGGCTTTTGGCGCATTAAGTGCGATCGGTGCCGGTTGTCTCGGCTATCTGATTTGGCGCAGAATATGCGGTTTCACCTGGCGGACGGGGCTTTTGTTTTCGGCAGTCGCGTTCCTGTCGACAGTCGTATCCGTGCGCCAAGAAGCTCAGACTGCGCATGAAATGAAAGCTATGGCACCGGCAGTAGTGGCGTTTGGTCTTGCGCACTTCGACAAGATTGATGTGAACGGAGATCTGTCTATCGATAAAGGGGAGCTGAGTTATTACGAATATGAGTCGATCTTCCTGTCTTTGCAGAATCAAATCGTCTTCAAGCATATGAAGACGTACAGTTCTGAAATCGGTAGTCCGCTTAAGATCAACGACAATGATACTGGTGTTATCTGTATAACCAAAGCTGATTTGCAGAACTATCCGGCGCGAATTGCTGAGAAGTATAAGCGCTGGTAGCTTCTGTTTCTTAATCCGTAAGGATTGTGGTGCCGCACAGTGAGGGTCGGTCTGCACCGAGAATATCCGCTTGCCTGGCTGCCGAAAGCTTAACCCAGGCAAGCGGGATGGCCCTAGAAATCAACTCCTGTGAAAGGGAGAAAATAGTGAACATTCAAGTCCGTTATCTGCGTGTCGTTGCGTTGCTCCTTGGTGCTGGTCTTAAGGCTGGAGAAAGAGTTAAAGAGTATAGTCAAGAAAAATCTTTTCGTGACGAAAATGACGTGCGCCATCGTCTCGGCATGTGCTTGCAGGCTATTCGTGCCATTTACGGCGATCAACTACGTGAAGCGATTCGTCTGGAAGAAATGGCGGCTAAGGGACCTCCGCAAGAAAACCCTCATACTGCTTTTGTTCACCATCCACCTTTGAGAGTGGATGATGTTTCGAAAATATTTGGAGCGCTGATTACGCAATTGGAATGCGTGGCATCGACATTCTGTACGATACGCTGCCAAGGCAACAATCCGTTTCTGAACAATGCTTCTCAAGTCGACGGCGGTGTCAATGCGGCGCTGGAATTGCACCGTAACATGCTTATCGACTATGTCGTGGGTAAGCTGCATGAAGTGGGCAAGTCCGTGCCCTGGTATGAACTGCTGACACAACGACTGGCAGTCGCGAAGCTTCTTCACGCTGAATATCAAGATCGCTGTTTGAAACATCGCAATGAAGGCTCTATTCTGCAGCACTTTCAACGAGCTGCTCAAGAGCTGGGTAACGAGGTGCGGGGATTGGAAATATTGGTCACTCAGACTGCTCAGTTTGCTGATCGCGAAAGCTCTCTTGATCGATCCTAAACAATCAACAAAGAAAGACAAATTCCATATGTCCAAAGCGGAATTTGATCAGCGTTTGGCTGATCTCAAAATTGAACTGCCGGCAGCTTGCCAGCCGGCAGGCAACTACCGCCCGGCTTTGCTCATCGACAATTACTTGTATGTCTCCGGTCACACGCAGGACGACGCTATCAGCGAAGGCTTTTCCGTCGGCAAGGTTGGCGATGAAGTGATGTTTGAACAGGCGTACAAAGCCGCTCGTGATATCGGCTTGGCTATTCTTGCTTCGGTGAAGCAGGCTCTTGGCGGAGATCTCTCACGGGTTGAGCGTTTGGTCAGCGCTACCGGAGTTGTGAATGCGGTGGAGAGTTTTACTCAACATCCGCAAGTAATGAACGGTTTTTCCGACCTGATGGCTCAAGTGTTCGGCAAAGAGCGCGGTGTCGGAACGCGCAGTGCTACCGGTGTTGCTTCATTGCCGGGCGGTGTCTCGGTTGAAGTTACTCAATGTATCTTCAAGATCAAGGCACCGTTGGAGACCCTTGAGTAAAAGGTTTTGCTGTAAAACGCGGCACCTACTGCAAAGGCAGGTAGATTCATGTTTATCTTCATGCGCGTGATTAGCTGGCTTGTGTTTCTTGGGATTGAAATCATGCTTGCTGTCAGCATGTTGAAGCTTCCCGCTTCGGTATGCTTGCTGACAGCAATCGTCATGGTTCTTTCGCTTTATTTGGGTATGGGCGTCTGCCGTTGGCTGCTCTATAAAATTGCTGTGCGCTTACCCAGAGATTTGATAGTTCCGCTTTTGTTGCTTATTGTCGTCGGCATTTTGCCTCTGTTTCCGACGGCATATTTGTGGTTTACGGCCGAATCACCGCTTCGCGATGCCGTCGCTCCTGATTTTTACACTGCCTGGCATACTGCGGCAGCAATGACCTTGCTGCATGCGATCATTCGTTTTCTTGGCTTGCCTGGAAGCGTACGTAGCGTTATTGCTTATCTTCATGGAGAAAATCTGGATTTTACTACCAGATAGATTGGAGCTGAAACCATGAGCATCGGACATAAAGTTCTTGCTCTCAGTCTTATTTTCGGCATCGAGATGATGCTTGCTTACGTGACTTTGGATAGCGGTGGCATCACCGGTTTGCCGGCGCTTATTGCGTCGGCAGTCATGCTTGCCGTTCTTTATCCCGGTTATGATTCTTGCGCCGCGGTCAGCCGAAAAGTTTTCGAGCGTACACAAATCACCGAGCTGTCCATTGTGGTCATCCTGATCCTGTTGCCGGTTCTTCCTGCTGGCGCTGTTTGGGCTTGTGCAAAGCTCGGCATAATTGGACCGATTGGTTTATTCGGCGCATGGCGCGTTGGCGCCTGTTTGACCGTCGGTCATCTGCTTATTTCCGCCGGCGGCGTGCCGCGCGGTCTTCAACAGTTGAAAGAATTTGTCTGTCGTTAGGAGTGTCGAATCCGGTTGCGGAGAGTGTTTCTCTGCGGCATTAATTCATTCTGAGACCGATAGCCGAAGGCTGGTCTCTTAATTCTGACCGAGGGTCAGAAGGAATAAAACATGCGCAATCACTCCGTTCGTTCTATCTCTTCTCTTGCGCTCATGGAGAAATATCCCTCTATTGTCGCTGCCCTTCCACTGGCAAGCTTGAGTCCTGCCCGTGGACCTTGTGATGATGTGCATATCAAAGTTGAACGTGCTGACGTCAGCTTTCTGGCCTACAAGCCGGTTCTATGCTCGGGCACAGACGGGATCACGCTTTACGATCCACAAAAAGTCGATCTGGCTGGTTGCCGTCATGAGCTTATCGTGGCGGTCGATGCGGAGCATCGTCTTTTGGGCCAAGTCGGCGTTACCAATTCGGTAGCGAGCTCTGTGCGAGATTTGACCGAAGTGAAACACTTGGTCCTTGCTCATGTCGGCAAGTTAGAATATCTTTTGCGCTTCACCGTTACGGTGTGGCGTGAGCGCATTGGACTGTGCTCCGCCGCCCGTGAGCGCGAAGTTCTGGTTACTGTTTTTCAAAAGCCGAAAGAGGGTTTTGTTCATCTTCTCGGTAAAGTAATAACGGCGATGAATTTGCATCTGTATTTTGACGGACCAGGTGTTTTGCGTGAAAATGAAAAACCGGCTTTCAACAATCCGGAAGTCGCAAGGCTCATCGCTGGGCTGCATGAGTCTGTTGCACGGTTTGAGCGCGAAACGTTTGCTCCGGGCTTTTTGAGCAGCTATCGTTTCGCCAAGACTGATGCTCGTTTGGGAAACATCAGTGTTTCCTACGCTGTAACGCGACCGTCGGTCGATGGGGCGATCATGCTGACTTTAAGCAGAGGAGACGCTAGCCTTAAGCTTATGCTTCCGGACAAGTCGTCCCGCGGTGCTCGCCGCCTGGAAGTGATCAAAGCGAATTCAACCTTTCTGCAAGCTTACGATTTGCTGGCTGACGCAAATCGCTTTTGGAAAGCCGGAGAAAAATTCGTCGTCATTTAGTTAAGTCATTATCCGTAAACCCTTAAACAAGAAAGACAAGCATGATCGCCTCAACTTTGTTTGCTAAAGTGGCTCTGCTTTTGACCGGCAGTATGATGCTCGGCGGTTTGGGCGCTTATTGCGGGCGCAACTTGCGCACTCTGGGCTCCTTTATTCTGATTCTTTTGCTGTTTATCGGCGGTGCCATTGCCATTCCTTTTGCAGCTAAGGCTTCGCCGCTCTTTGCTATCGGTCTTTTGACCGGCTGGACTTTCGTCTCCGGCTTGTTTATCGGACCGGTTGTGCAGATGAAATCCCAGCGTTTGGGTTGGCAAACGGTATCAGCTGTGTTCCTCGGCACCGGTGGTGTCATGGCTGGTTGCGGTCTTGTCGGTGCGCTTTCGGGCATCGACTTCTCCTTCCTCGGTGGTATTCTCGGAATCGCTCTTTTCGGGCTGATTCTGGTTGGTTTAGTTACCATCTTCTGGAGGCTGAGTCGTACCGGGCGTTTGATTGAATCGACCATCGGTATGCTCGTTTTCTCCGGTTATTTCATTTTCGACTTTTTCCGTTTGTCGAAGAGTGAAAACACCTGGGAAGCGGCTATTAATCTGAGCATGCAGCTTTATCTCGACTTCTTGAACTTCTTCCTCTATGCGTTGGAGTTTATTGAGGCCTTAAGCGACAAGTAAGGATGCAGAAATGGACGAAATTTCTCCTGCACGAAAACGTACTTTGGCAAAGAATCTTGCGCGGGCGACTGAACCGAGTCTGCAACCCGACGACAAGTACCGTCCTTGCTATTGGTCCGACCGGATCTATTATCTGGCTTTGAACGCCGGCGTTCCTCTGGCTGTGATCCAAGAAATCAGTTGGAGTGATGGTGCTGGCGGTATCTGTCAAGGTCTTGCTTATACGGGCTCGATGGCTGTGGAAGCTGATTATATCGAGAAGCTTGAGCGGGCGGCTGCGGCTATGATCAAAGAGCGCTTCGGCGAGTAAAGGTGCGTTTGTGCCTGTTGTGTTAATCGAAGAACAGGAGCGGCGGACACAATCTGCCGCTCCTGTTTTTAGTAATATTAACTATAGTATATGGTAAATATTGATCAAAAAAATACAGGATGACGCCTTTGCATTACAAGGGCGTCATCCTGCGGAAAGTTGATTACCAGCGTTTGTATCGCTCAGCTAGCCGGTGTTGGTAAGACTGCAGATCTAATTTGCTGATACCGTAATAGGTAGTGCTGTCAATCGTTTCCGTAGCCGGGTTCCAGTCATAATCGACGTCGGTTACATGGCCAATGCGGCTGCGATGAGCGTACATGTGTTCGACGAGGCGGCGTTGAACAGAAGTGAATTGACGATTGCTGGCACCATGCGTCATTTCGTTTTCGCTGATGGTGCCACTGCTGTCGGTGTCAAGAGCGGTAAAATGCTCCAATCCGAATTGAACTACCTCCGTGGCGATTGCTTTGAGCTCCTTGCCGTCATTTGAGCTGTTGCGCAATATGCGGATGGTCGGGATGAAAGCAATCGCGGCGATCAGAATCGCAAAAGTTAATTTGCCATCCGATATCTGGTGAGCGACATAGGCCGCAACAAGAGAAAGAATCGCTCCTAAAATGAATACGGCAGCCGGACCGCTGGTAAAGACCAAAGCAGCCATAGAGCCGAAAAAATAGGAGAGGAAACAAAGACCGATTAGTAAAAATAAGGTAGCCACGGAAAGCTCCTTTCTCTTTGGTTAGTTACTGTCTTGAGGAAAACCGCTGTTCTTCCACTCGCGATACTGCTCGTGTTCTATCCATCCACGTTCGGTTTGATAACCCCAAGGGTAGATTTTGCCGAAGACAAAAACTAAATCGTGAAAATGTCGATCCTGGTCACTTCCAAAAACAATTTGCGGATGAGCCAATTCATGCTGCGCCGCTATTTTCTCTGCCTGATTCTAAGATAGTTTGTCCAGGAGCTCTTTTGCCTGAGCGACAGTCTCAAGCAGCTGGTCATGAGCTGTTGTATGACTGCCTGCCATGACATGACTAAACACTTTCATCAAGCTTTTATCGACCGGACGCCAAAGTTCCAGTCGTTCGGTTTCGCTCAGGGAGGATGTTTTGGTTTGGAACTGCCTCTTCAACGCCCCCAGCTCTTGAATGAGTTTGCGATATTCAAGTAATCGCGCTTGCTGTTCTTTGCGCCGTTGGTCAAGGTTACGCATGGAGTGATAGCCGCTTGTTGCCTGGTTTATGTTGAACAAAAACAAGGCCAATCCCAAAGCGAGAAGCGTCCAAACCGGCCACAATTGCAAGATAGTATCCATAATATTTGCCCCTTCGATTTTGATTTTCTGTCTAAAACAAAAGAGAGCGAACGCCGACTAGCTAGCTAGCCGGCGTTCGCTAAGGCGGAAGAAGAAATCAGATTGTCACAGGCTTGAGAAGCTCAAGCAAAGCCTCATCAAATGTCGCCCTTGCCTTCAGAAAAAGCGGGTCGCGGTCCGTTTCATGATCGACAGGATGCCGAGCTAAGGAAAGAGCGCAAGTATGGAGCAAAGAGCGAGCCGCGACACAGTTGCTTTTCATCACTAACAAGGTCTGCCGTTCTTGGGGAGGGCTTTCCTCAATGAAGGACCGAGCGGCTTCCAGACCGATCTTTAGCTCATCCAGGCTTTCTTGCAGAGCTTGAGCAGGAGATGCATAGGCAGTGGCAGCGCTGACGAAAAGCCGGCGGCGTTCTGTCTGGGTCTGTCTGATTGCTGTTAGCTCATGACCGCCGTTAGTAGCTGCTTTCTCCACTTGCTGCAAAAACTGATCTTCGTGGAGCATGCCCCGCTTTTCTTTGAGGAGCTTAAGCGCCATTTCCGCCTGCCAATACAAAGAACGGGCATAGTCGAACAGCGTTTCCAGTCGCTCGAAAGCCTGATCGCTGAGCCCGCGTATGTATTTGCCGTGCAGACGATCCAGATCGACCGAGCCTAAAAACCGACCATCCTCTTCGTATGCGGTGTTCAACGCATCCAGAGAAGTTTTCGCGCAAGGCGAGTTGAGTTCCGGGATCAGCTTGGCTCGTCTCTCTTTGGCAAAAGCGATGAGCTGTCTGGCCAGGAGGCAATTGTTGATGTAAACATTGCGAACATGTCGGGCTTTTTCGTCGGTGCACTCTAGCCGGCTGGCGAATTCGGCAACCTGGACTAGGACCTGATTGAGATGCTCCAGCCTTCGTTTGTCTTCGGGAAGGCTATATCCTAAGGCAACCAGTTCCATGGCGTAAGAGCAGCGCAGATTATTTTGCTCTCTCACCAATTTCTCAAGCTTCTGCAGATCCGTTCCGCTCAGTTTTTCGACCCGTTCGGCGTACTGTCTTTCGTTCAATTGTCCTTTACAGCTATGCAAGGGACCATGATCGGTGGAAAATAGTCTTTGGGAGTCCTCTGCCGCACGCATCGCTTCTGTAAGTGACAGAAGAAGCGGGTGGGCGTCTTCTTGCAGGCAGTTGATGATAGGGTACGTCTTATTGCCGGCATAGTGCAGAGGGCGAAAAGGCAAGGATTTTTCTGCGTTCATGATGTTTCTCTCTTTTGTGCTTGAGCTTTTTATATTTGAAGACACAGATGCAATGCCCAAGCGTTCGGCACCGGTGTCTGTACGGCAGTTTCAACGCACCTGTGACCGCGGTGAGAACCCGCAGCCAAAAATGCATATGTCGAAACTACCGTTTGCGCCGATATACAATCGGCGCGGTGGAAAGTCTGAGGTTTAATTGATTCGGGCTTTGCCGGCCATCAGGCGAATACCGGTCAGATCGGCAATTACAGCGTCAGCGCAATGCATTGCTATGCCGCATAAAAAAGCTGTGTTGTAGCCGGCAAAAACAACGGTTTGCGGTGCTAGACACGACGCCGCTTTAATCAGTAACATCGGAATGCTGAAAATCGCCAGAGCAAAGCCTAGGGTTAGGACGGTGACGAGGATGGCAAAAAGTGCTTGCCCCACCAATCCGCCGCTGTGTACCAAGCGGTCGATGCACCAGAGCGATCCGTGATAGGCCAGTTTGCATGCGGCATGACAAGCCGCAGTGCAAAATAAAGCCAAACCGAGCACGGCAATGGGTTGCTCGCCCAAGTTTGTTCCAGGTGCGGCGGAAAAGGAGAGACAAAAAATGGCGGTAATGATCGCCCACTGAAACAGGAATTTTCCCAGACCCTTCCAGGAAAAACCGTGGTCGGTAATCAAACCCAAATGACGACAGTATGCTGTAAACACATAATCTCGTTTCTATATGAGAGACGGGAGAGAAGCACCTGTTCAAGCACTTCTCTCCCGCTCAGTGTTCCTTAGGCGGACAAAACTTGTTTCAACGCTTCGAGATACTTGGCTGCGCCATCGGCTTTCAGTCCAGTGGCCGCCCAGATCTTGCTGGACTTGTCGGTCTTGTTCATGAGCACTTTGCCCCAATCCGCCGATTCACGCGGCAGATAAGGTACCGAGGTGATCTCCACCGGTACAATGTCGTAGATTGCGCTGCGCAACTTTTCATCCAGGCTGAAAGCAGCAACCAAGTCGTGGATGAAAATCAACTCTTCCGGATTCTTGGCTTGACGCGGCTTGACGGCAGCGTCATACCAAAGAGCGTAGAGATGATAGAGGGCGTTGGAGCCTTTGTTCTCCGGCAAGAATTCACGCAACTTTTGCGCGCTTTCAAAGCCGATGGACTTCACCCGGGTCACTTCGGTCGGCATCAGATAAATCGGACAATCCAGTCCGCAAAGAACCCCGTGCGCCGCTTGCGGATCGCAAGCAACGTTGAACTGCAGGGCGCCGCGCGGCTTGTCGTCAAACTGCATTAGAGCGACAGTGCCCCAAGTGGCGAACATGGCGTGGAGCTCTTTGAAGCGAGTCGTCACTTCAGGGCAGCGTACGATGGTTTGGTGCAAGCCGGTCATTGGACCACCGACTGCCAGAGGTAACGAAGCGTTCTGAGTCTTGAGAATCAGCTCCACCAGCTCTTCTTGCGGTTCGAGTTCGCTGTGGCGCAAGGCGCAAAGCGGGTCCACGTCAAGAAAGCGGTAATACTCCTCGAAGTGAATATGGTGCGGAACGAGAGTACGCGGAGCGATACCGCCGTCGAAAACACGGCTGACGTTGATGCCGAAATGGCGCAAAAAGTTCTTGATGCGCGCAGCCGAAGCTTCTTGGGCCATGCGTGAACTTTGCAGATCCCATTTCCAGGTAGGATGGTCTTTCGTTGCTTTGAAACGGACCGGACGTCCGGTCAGAGCCACATTGACTTCGGCATCCGGATTGAGCTTGTGCAAAGCAATCAGTTGGACGAAATTGTCCGGATCGGGAGCATCGACAAAGGCGAGAATCTGCTTCTTTTCGGATGTACTCATGTTGTTTCTTATTCTTGGTGTAGCGGAATAAAGGTGCGGAGGTTCGCCTCCGCACCTGAACTGTTCAAAACTCAATCGGCTATTCTTGGGGCTAAGCCGCCGTGTTGCCGTGTACCTTGTTCGTGGCGTGAGAGGCCAGCGCTCCGGTGACGGCGCCCATCAAAGCCGTGCCGATGAAAGTCAGCAAGAGTCCTTCGGGCAACACGCGGAGCAAAGCAAAAGGCGCGATGCTAGTCACATAGAAAGTCGCGGCCCAGATAAATTGCGGGCTGTCGCTTGCATGACCAGCGTTGCCGATTGCGTAGATAGCCATACCAACAAGGATTGATGCTACGGACGAAAGGGCGGCGAAGGTTTTGGGGCTGGCGGTGGAGCGACGGAAAAGCCGGCTGAGACCCAAACCGAGAGCACCGATTGCCGCGCCGGTCGAGCCGCCGACGATGGCGACGATCGGCAGGAATAAGCCGATTTCGCGAAATCCGCCGGAGAGAACCAAAATCACGATTTGATAGAGGACGAGGCTCACAGCCGAAGCAGCGATCAGAGTCAGGTTGCGCATGATTGTTCTTTCAAAATAATGGTTTGAAACAGGTTTAAAAACGACAGGCTAAAAGTCAAACCAACTCCAGCTCGACCTTTTTGTCGAGTGCGGCATCCGGATGGATTGCTCAACTAGTGAACTAGTTATCTGTTGCGGGTATGACCAATGGTTAATGCGGGTGAATTAGAGACTGAGAGACCCTAGTGCGCTCAGGACCCAAGGAACAAGGGATGTAAATATTACCCGGGCGTAAGCTTCCAGGGCTAGGGGCTCGAATAAGCCTAATAACTACCCCTACGCCAGGGGCGCCAATTTTTGCCAAAAAATGACAAGTGACTTAGTTGGCTGAATTGACCTAGCGAAGCTTTACCAGCGGCAGTCAAATTGAATTGTCTTTACTGCACTTAATCTGCAGCTTGCCATAAATGAGTTTGAGTTGATTGAGGCTGCGGCATATCGAAAATAGTTGCCTTAGTGAATTTGCTGCCTCCAAGGAGAAAATTATGCCGCGAGATCTTCCGGTCGGTAATGGCAAGATTTTGATCAACTTCGATAAAAGTTACGGACTGAGGGATATTTATTATCCTCACGTCGGGCAGGAAAATCAGACTATCGGTCATTTGTGCCGCTTCGGTGTTTGGGTGGACGGGCAGTTCGCCTGGGTTGGCGATGAATGGCATCTAGAACGCAAATATATGAAAGAGACCCTGGTGACAGATGTCTTGCTGCGCAACGAAACCCTGGGTTTGGAGCTTGTTTGTCACGATCTGGTCGACTACATTTTCGATATTTATTTGCGCGAAATACATGTCAAAGATTTATCGGGCAAAGAGCGTAATGTTCGTTTGTTTTTTCATCATGATTTTTATATCTCCGAAAATGAGGTTGGTGATACGGCATTTTATGATCCGCGTACAGAAGCGGTTATTCATTACAAAAAAAATCGCTGGTTTTTAGCTAACTGTTCCGGCACTGACAAATGGGGAGTTGAACGCTGGGCCGTAGGCAAAAAAGCGATGGACGGTATGGAAGGAACCTGGCGTGATGCCGAAGACGGAGAGCTGGGTGGTAACGCCATCGTCCAAGGTTCCGTGGATTCTACCGTTGGTACTTCAGTGCGTGTACCGGCTCATGGTCAGGCTGTTGCCCATTACTGGATTGCTTTTGGCGAGTGCTATGAAGATCTTGTCGCCCTTGATAAAACAGTTAAAGACAGCGGTCCGGCTTATTTCGTACCGCGCAATCAAAACTATTGGCGTTTATGGGTGAATCCGGAATATCTCGATTTCCAAAGTTTGCCGCCGAAAATCATTGATTTGTATAAACGCAGTCTGCTTGTTATTCGTACTCAAGTAGATCGAGGCGGGGCGATTATCGCCGCTAACGATCACGATATCGTTCAATTTGCTCGAGACACATATTCATATATGTGGCCACGTGATGGTGCGCTTGTTGCTTCGGCTCTCACTCGAGCCGGCTATCGGGACATCGCTCATGGCTTTTACCGCTTTTGTGCTGCGGTAATCAAAAAAGAAGGTTATCTCTTGCACAAATACAATCCGGATAAAACTCTGGCTTCAAGCTGGCATCCATGGTTGCGCGACGGGCGCTTGGATCTGCCGATTCAAGAGGATGAAACAGCTCTTGTTTTGTGGTCTATGTGGCAACATTTCCGCAAACATCGTGATGTTGAATATATTCGCGAGTCTTTTGAGAGCTTGGTTCAGCGAGCTGCCGATTTCTTATGTCGCTTCCGTAATCCGGAAACAAAGCTGCCTTTTCC
This sequence comes from Candidatus Obscuribacterales bacterium, assembly GCA_019750335.1. Lineage (GTDB taxonomy): Bacteria > Cyanobacteriota > Vampirovibrionia > Obscuribacterales > Obscuribacteraceae > JAIEPM01. Next base: position 274,437 of record JAIEOQ010000008.1, on the reverse strand, counting down.
TTCTCATGATTTATGGGAAGAACGCTATGGGGTTCATTTGTTTACCGTAGCAAGCGTGATCGGCGGTTTAAAAGCAGCGGCTTCATTTGCTCATGCTTTTGGCGAAAGCGAGTTGCATGCAAAATATGAGCAAACGGCTCATGAAGTCAAAGAAGCGATGCTCAAATATATGTGGAATGAGCAGGAGCAGCGTTTTTGTCGGATGGCGACACCAACAGAAAACGGTTATGAACAAGATATGACTATTGACGCTGCTATGTATGCTGTTTTTGCTTTTGGTGCTTTGCCACCACAAGATCCTAAAGTGCAAGCGACAATGGAGGCGATTCGTCGACGTTTATGGGTGAAAACCGATGTTGGCGGTGTAGCTAGATACGAGAACGATTATTATCACCAAGTCTCACAAGATATCGAGAATGTGCCTGGTAATCCTTGGTTCATTTGTACTATGTGGTTAGCTCAATATGACATTGCCAGTGCTAAAAGTCCCGAGTCGCTGAAAAGTGCTCTAGAAATAATGGAATGGGTTGCCGACAGGGCCTTACCTTCCGGTGTGCTTGCCGAACAGGTACATCCCTATACTAATGAGCCTTTGTCTGTTTCGCCCCTGACTTGGAGTCATGCCACTTTTGTTATGTGTGTGTCGGAATATTTGGAAAAACGCCGACAATTAATGGCTGAGGCAGTATTTGCTCACACAATTATGCCGGTTTAGTTATTTTTGTTTGAGCGGTCCGTCTTGCAAACGTTTGATATTGGCTTGAGTTAAAGTGCAAGTTGGCTCAAATTGGAGCGCCAGCTCATATATATCCAGCGCGGATTGGTGCTCTTGGCGTAATTCATGGGCGGCAGCCATGTAGTAGAGAGTGGCGCTGTTTGGACCGAATATTTTTATTGAATGTCGGAATTCTTCAATAGCTTCTAAAGCATGATTGAGTCCGTAATAAACTCGGCCGATCCAATAAAAAACATCGAACTGTTGTTGTACGGCGTAAAAATTTGCCCGCACCTTTTCGATAATCATGAGCAGCTGTTCTTCTTGAGCGCGATTTATAGTTTCGATCGCTTCGTAAATGTAAGGCGCCACCAAGCAGAAAAGAATCGGATCGAAATTGCAAAGCTGCACATAAGCCAAACAAGCTCGCAATAGTTCGTTTGATTTGCTCGGTTTTATTTCAACTAAAAAATCTTGTAAAAAATAAAGATAGTTTGCCACATTTTGTTTGCAAACTTTCTCAGCGAAATAAAAGCGGCTTTCTTCAAGTAAGCATTCCTGCTTGGGTAGAAGATAATTGGCTGAAGTGGCGATGGAAAGATTATCGTCGCTTGTATTTAAGCTTGTGCCGCCTTGATTCTCAAAATAACGTTTGATCGCGTCATAATTCACTGAATAGGAGAATACGCCGTGGTGAGGGAGAAAAGTTTGTTCTCGATGCCCGACGATATAAGCTTTGTCGGTAAAACCTTTATCCGATGAAAGTAGGACCAGTTTGTTTTGCGTTAAGTCGCGCAAATTCTGCAAACAATTCAGCGCTCCAATGGGAAAAAGCACCGAAGCGTCAAGATATTCATTTTGATATTGCTGCAAAATCTGATTAAAATCGGCATCGGCATAATGATTGGGATTTGCTTTGCTATAACTTTCGGATTTGCGCATTTTGGCGAAAATCGGTTTGCTTTCATCGGCATGATAAAAGCTGTGTAGAGCTTCATATAGTTCGCCTGAACGAATTTGAAAAGCGTCTTGTTTGATTGAATCAAAAAAGTAGTTGGCGATTACAATAACCGGATTGCGGAAGAAACCGCTGGAAACGGTTGTGGATGAGGGACGTAATAACAGCTTGCTGTCTGTCTCCGGACGAAATACAGCTAATTCCAGTTTGCCTGATTCAATATATGGCTTCAGCTTTTCGTTGCTTTCCCAGCTTTTAACGTTGTTTTTAGTAAAATCGGTCATTACATATTTTAGTTTTAGACCGAGAGAACTTTGAAAATATGCCAGCTTGCGTTCAAGCTCTTGCAACAAGTAAAAACTGAAGCAACCGGAGCCGGTAGCTAATTCCATTATATAAACTGGTTCTTCAAGGTCTAAGAATGGACGATAATCTTTGAGAAATGCCAAAATCATTTCAGCATAAGTTTCAGCTATGAACGGATTGCTTGTTGGATAAAAAGGTATTTGATCCCAGGCTTTAATGCTGGCTGTATCATAATATTCTTCCAGCATCTTCCAAATCATTGATTCGGAAAGACGTTTATCTTTCTCAAGTAAAATCAACGTTTTTTGCCTTGCATTTTTTGCTTCAAAACGGCATAAAGATCTTTTGTCCGTTTAACCGAAGGAGCGTTAGGTCCTAGCTCCTGGGTTCGTATGGCCAAAGCTTGCTGAAAAAGCGCATCAGCCTGAGCATATTTTTGTTCGCGTGTATAAAGCATGGCCAAGGCGGTCATTATCTCTGCGGCGCCGAGGCTTTTTTGACCGAGATCTTGGTTTTTGATCGTCCGTGCTTGAGTGAACATCGCTTCCGATTTGTCTAAGTTTCCTTTTTGAAAATATAGAGTACCGAGGTTTTTCAAAGTATCGGCTGCACCTAAGGAGCCGGCACCAAGCTTGGCTTGTTTGATCGCCAGTGCTTTATTCAGTATCGATTCGGCTTGAGGAAGCTTGTTTTGCAATAAATAAACTTGACCGAGGTCATCCATATAAGCCGCGGCATCGGGGCTGTCAGGTCCATCTTGTTGTGTTTTTAGGCTAATCGCTTGGTTCAAGGTGTTGATTGCTTGGGCGTATTGTCCCTGCTGGGTTTTAACTTTAGCTAAACCATAAAGAACATCGGAATAACCAGTACGTTCTTTTGGTCCGACTTTTTTATAGGCGCTTAAAGCTGAGTTTAAGAGCGGCACGGCATCATCAAGATTGCCTTGAGCGACTAAAGACAAAGCGATATATGTTTTTGTTTGAGCGACCGGAATTGAGTCGGCGCCATCCACTTTCTTTTGCAGAGGAAGCAAGCGTTCATATGTTTGTTGAGCCAATTCGAATTTACTTGATTGAAAGTAAAGTTTGCCCAGCGGCGGCAGAACCTTTACCAAGCTCGGGTTAGGATCTTTCATTTCATCGGTATATTTGACTGCTCGCTCGAGCGCTTCAGTGGCTTTGGTATAGTCGCCCTGATTGGTAGCTGTTGTCGAATCATCAATCAGCTCATCCACTTGTTGCTGCGGGTTGCCGGTGAGCGGTGCATTCTCCGGTGGCACTTCGACCGGTTTTTGCAAGGTTTGCACAGCGAAAAGTGCTAAAGCTAAAAGAGCTATTCCGGCAACAGTACTGATGATCATTTTTTTGCTGCCGGCGGTGGAAAGCTTTGCTGCTAGATTTTGCTGTATCTCTTCTAGCGCTCTTGTTGGTGCTGTCGGCGGCTCTTTCTGGGCGGAATAATCTTGCTTTTCCAATGCTTCAAGAGCATTCTCTTTACGTGAAATTTTGTCGGTTAGATCTTCGGTTGATACTGCCAGTGGTGAAGAAGGCGGCACTGAAAAAACACGTACAGTCTTCTTGCCGTATGGATAAAGCACGGCCAATTCGGATAAAGCATCATGAAACTCAAGCATGCTTTGATAACGATTGTCCGGATTCTTATCCATCGCTTTGAAAATGATTCTTTCCAGAGCTTCAGGTAAATTTAGTTCCGGACAGGCGTCGCTAAAAGAAATTACCGATTCATTAACCTGTTTGTACATGCATTCCATCGGGGTGCCGCCGGCAAAAGGCGGACGTCCGGTAACGCTTCTATATAGAACGCAAGCTAAAGAATAAATGTCGGAACGTTGATCCAGCTCCAAACCGCGGCATTGCTCCGGGCTCATATATAGAGGGCTGCCGAAAACTTCGCCGGTGTGAGTTAAAGGCTCGGCTGTTGAACTGTCAGGTTGAAGCAGCTTCGCAATGCCGAAGTCGACGACTTTGAGAAAATCGGTCTGACCGTCATAATCTACAAGCATTAAATTTGCTGGCTTCAAGTCGCGATGAATCACCCCTTTTTGGTGAGCATGAGCAAGACCGGAGCAGGCCTGAGTAAATATGGCTAAAGCTTGATTGATGCTTAAATGACCGCGCTCTTGAATTAACGTTGATAAGTTCGTCCCTTCCAAAAAGTCCATGACCATAAAGGGCATGCCTTGATTTGAAATGCCGAAATCATAAACAGTAAGAATGTTCGGGTGATTCAAAGCACTGGCAGCTTGAGCTTCTTGTTGAAAACGTTTGAGAGCGGAAGCGCTTGAGACCAGATGGGGAAGAAGCAATTTAATTGCGACCACCCGTTTCATCAAATTGTGCTTGGCTTTGTAAACTTTACCCATCCCACCGTCGCCGATGATTCCAAGAATCTCATAGCGTTCGGCAAAAATGTCACCAGCTTTGGGTTCTTTGGTAAGGGGGGTGAGCAAAGTACCGTCATCGGGGCAAACTTCAACGTCGCCGGGAAACTCCCGACCGCAAGCCACACAGACCTTTTCCGTGTTCAGTGATTCCTTGCTGCCCAATTCCAAAACCCTGCCTCTTTGTTTCTGGATTACCTTCCTATTTTAAAGTAAAATCAAGCCTTCAGGTCAGATGAGGTTTCTGAAGGTGACTACAGCCGATCCGGCTCGCTCCAGTACATCTTTGCAAGACAACAGTCTTGCCGACAGCATTGTCATTCTGGACTTCGGTTCACAATATTCCCAATTAATCGCTCGCCGAGTGCGAGAGCTTAATGTTTATTCCGAACTTTTGCCTTTCAGCATCTCAGCCAGTGAGTTGAAAAGGTTAAATCCAAAAGGAATTATTCTTTCCGGCGGTCCCAATAGCGTATATGACAAAGGCGCTCCTAAATGCGACCCGGAGATTTGGCGGCTCGGACTGCCGGTTTTTGGTGTTTGTTACGGCATGCAGTTGATGGCCCAGGAGCTCGGTGGAGTTGTTGAGGCGGGAACGGTTAGAGAGTTCGGCCGCTCCATTTTGACTGTTATTCATCATGGCTTACTTTTTAAGGGTTTGGAGCCCAGCCTAGACAGCTGGATGAGCCATGGGGATAGTGTGGTTGGCTTGCCATCCGGATTCCGCACCGTCGCTTGCACAATGAGTACGCCATCGGCAGCGATTGCTGATGAAGAAAGAGGTTTTTACGGAGTTCAGTTCCATCCGGAAGTGGTTCACACCAAGAATGGGCAGGATATTATCCGTAACTTTGTTACCGATGTTTGCGGTTGTAAGCAAAATTGGACCGTGAGTAAGTTTTTGGAAACGGCAATTGCTGAAGTACGTAAACAAGTCGGTGATAAACGTGTACTTTTGGCGCTTTCCGGTGGAGTTGACAGCTCCACTCTGGCTTTTCTGTTGCATAAAGCAATCGGCGATCAACTGACCTGTATGTTTATCGATCAAGGCTTTATGCGCAAAAACGAGCCTGAATGGCTGGTAGATAAATTCACTAACGATTTTAATATTCATGTCCATTATATTGATGCTCGCGACCGCTTTATCGGCAAACTTGCCGGTGTTATTGATCCGGAAGAGAAGCGCAAAGTAATCGGTAATGAATTTATTCGTGTGTTTGAAGCCGAATCAAAAAAACTAGGACCTTTTGATTTTCTAGCGCAAGGCACTCTTTATCCTGATGTTATTGAATCCTCCGGTTCTACGGTTGATCCAAAAACCGGAGAACGTGTAGCGGTCAAAATCAAATCACATCACAATGTTGGTGGTTTGCCTAAAGATTTGCAATTTAAGTTGGTCGAGCCTTTTGCTAAGCTCTTTAAGGACGAAGTACGCCGCGTCGCCCTTGATTTAGGCGTGCCGGACGGTATTCGTCAACGCCATCCTTTTCCAGGCCCGGGCTTAGCTATACGGGTTCTCGGTGAAGTGACCCCGGAAAGATTGAAAATGTTGCGCGATGCCGATTGGATTGTGCGTGAAGAGGTTAAGTCCCATGGTTTGTATAAACAAATCTGGCAAGCTTTTGCCGTACTTTTGCCAACTAAGTCAGTTGGTGTAATGGGCGACAAGCGTACTTATGAAAATCAAGTCGTGATCAGAGCTGTAACAAGCGAAGACGGCATGACTGCCGATTGGGCACGTTTGCCTTACGATCTGCTTGATGCGATCTCGCGTCGCATTGTCAATGAAGTGCAAGGAGTCAATCGGGTGGTTTATGACGTGACGTCAAAACCGCCGGCTACGATTGAGTGGGAGTAGGCATGTTCAAAAGGCTCGGTGTTTTGCCGGCTTTTCTTTTGGCAGCTTTGCTGGGAGCTTGCACAGTCAAACCTCAGGCAAGCTCCGTTAATAGCAATGTCGCTCCCGAAGAGTTGGTAGCACGTTTAGCTATGGAAATGGATCAAGGTTGTGCCGACGGCTGGATTGCCGGTCGCGAGCCGCGAGTGTTTAAGTCAGGCTACAGACGTATACCTTCAGTTGAGAAAGCAAAATTTGCTCTTGCATACGCTAAATTTTTAGTCGAACAAAAGCAGGATTTAAGCGTAGATATGAACTCTTATGTGCCATATGCTAAGCGCGCTCTTTTTGCTTATCATTATTGGTCATCCGAAAAGAGTTTCCGTGACTCAAGCCCTCATTTGCAAAATTATTGGGTGCATGAATCTTTGCTTGATGCCAGCGAGCTTTATTGGCGTGCTTTAGAAGGCGAGGGCCCAGCTGATAGTGCGCGTGTAATCGGACATGATACTGAACAAAATATGGTTTATAAGTTCATGGAATCGGAGAACAAACAAAGCTCACGCAGCGATTTTCGTAATCAATTGAGCGCCGAGGAAAAAAGATGAACTGCGATTTTTCTTTGATTACTTGTACGATGCTGCCGGATCTTGATCCGGACGACCGTTTGCTTGCTCGCTTGCTGGAAGAAAAAGGTTTTCGTGTGCAAGCAGCTATTTGGAACGACCCTAGTGTAGTTTGGGAACGGTCCGGAATTTGTATTATTCGCTCAACTTGGGATTATCACCAAGATCATCAAGGCTTTTGTCGCTGGATAAATAATACGGCAAAGAAAACTCGCTTGTTGAACGTACCGGAGCTTTTGCTTTGGAATAGCCGTAAAACATATCTGCAAGAACTAGAGCAGCAAAACATTCCGATTGTACCGACTCATTTTATTGAAGCAGGCAGCAAAGAAAATTTGAGCGAAATTTTGTCCGCTAAAACATGGGCTGAAGCAATTGTCAAACCGGTTGTTGGTTTGAGTACTTATGGGGTACAGCGTGTTTCAGCCCCTGACCATATCAGCCTCGCTGCCGGTCAAAAGCATCTTGATTCATTGCTTGCCGCAGGCGGAGTAATGATCCAACCTTATATGGATTCGGTCACCGGATATGGTGAACGTTCTTTGATGTTCTTCGGCGGTAAATTTTCTCACGCTGTGCGCAAATCGGCTTTTCAGCAGTTAGCTGTTGCCGGTGAAGCCGGCGAAACAGCGTGTCAAGCCAGCGCATCTGAAATAGCGCTTGGGCAAAAAATTATTGCGTTTTTGCCGCAAACACCGGCCTATGCTCGTGTCGATTTAGTGCGCGACGATAGTGATCGCTCTTTGCTTATGGAGTTGGAGTTGATTGAACCGTCACTCTTTCTCAGCTTCTCCGCTGAAGCGCCGGGTAAACTTGCAGACGCTATTCTCGCTACCGCCGGAATGACTGATGCAATCCATAGTTAAATGGCTTTATTTGCCGGAAGGTTATACCGGCTTGATTCGCCGCTTGTGCGGACTGCTTCTTTTACAAATATTGCCGATGCTTCTTTATTGGCTAGCCAAAGCTGAACCTTATCGGGTTACTGCATGGCGCTTAGGCGACAAGCTTTTTGAATTACCGGCTTTTAGTTTTGAGTTTGATCTTTTGCTGTGGAGCGCTTATGGGCTGAGCGCTTTGTTCTTGCTTTTTGGAGCTAAACAACGCATTTTTTTAGTTGTGCCGGCTCTGGTTCTTTTGATTTACAGTTTTGTCGAACGACTTGTTGTCCAAAGCGGCATGTCAGTTTTGCTTTTTACTTATTGTTTGTCCCTGCTTTTTTATCATCCTGGTTTGAGCTTAAGCCGACGACTGATTCAAATTAGTGTTAGTCTTTGTTATTTATTTTCTGTTCTGCATAAATTGCATCCTGAATTTATTTCCGGACAAACCCTTCTTTATATTCTAAATAACGGTGTCGGCATGCGTGAGTTTGCTGCTCAGTGGATGCAGGGTCAGCATCTGACTTTACCCCTGGCTCGATTTTTGGCTTGCGGAGCGCTTTTTTCTGAGTTGTTTTTAGCGATTGCGCCCTGGTTTAAGTCTTGTCGTATATTTGCTTTTGTTGTGGCAATAGTGGTGCATGGCTTGTTCTCTTGTTTATGGACCGGTATCGAGTCTTTTGCTTTTGTAATGTGGCTTGGTTATTTGGCTTTTTTCGACAAACCGAATCCGGCTGTACAAACAGCTTCTTTGTCTTTACCTGCGAACAGCAAAAAAGAAATCCCTTGGGCTTGCGCGTTGATAATTTTGCTTTTGTGGATGCCGGCGCGCTTTTTTGTCGGCGGCTGGAATGATTTTGCTTCAATGAGCTTCGGCGATCGTTGGCCCTGGAGCTTTGCCATGTATCTGTTCTGGGAGAAAACCCCAAGCTTGACCGTCAGTTATTTGGACGATCAAGGAGATTGGCATGAATTGCCGGTGGAAGGGCGAATGAAAATTGCTTCCAGCAAAACGGATATGTTGAAGCTGGCGCAATATGTGTTGAGCAAACACAAAGAAGCAAAAGAGATTCGTTTGCAAGTCGTTTTAGAAGTGAACGGGCGCTACCAATATAAACGCAGCTGTCGCTATTATCGCAGCGCTAATCAATGGCTTTTTGAATTCAAAGATGTTAGGGTCTGAACAGATCGCATTTGCGGATGTTGGCTTTGGCAGCGGCAAATTTAGCCAATGTGCCTAAAACACCCATACCGTACTTAACGCTGTTCATGAAGTTGATCGATGAAGCTTCAGGGAAATAGCGTGTTTCGACACCGATTTCGGCGATATTAAATCCGAAATAAACTGCTTGGCAAAGTATTTCAGCATCAAATACGAAAGCTAGTGAATTGCGTAAGAAAGGCACTGTTTCAAGGAATTTGCGACTGTAAGCGCGGTAGCCGGTATGGAATTCGGAAAGATTTGTGCCGAGCACCATATTTTGCGTTGTCGTTAAAAAGCGATTGGCGATGAATTTGTACATCGGCATGCCGCCTTTAAGAGCGCCGCCGCCAATGAAACGTGAACCAAGCACAATGTCGGCTTCGCCAGACAAAATCGGAGCGATCATATCCGGTACTTTTAACGGATCGTACTGATAGTCAGGGTGAAGCATGATTACGATATCGGCGCCGTCGCGCAAAGCTTCGGAATAGCAAGTTTTTTGGTTGCCGCCGTAACCGACGTTGTGCGGGTGGCGGATTACTTTAATCGGCAGCTTGCTTGCAACATCGACAGTGTCGTCTTTGCTGCAGTCATCGACCAAAATGATTTCGCTAACTACTGTTTTGTCGATTTCGTCGAATACTTTGATCAAAGTTTTTGCCGCATTATATGCCGGCATGGTGACGATAACTTTGGTGGCGGTCGACTTGTTGTCAACTAAAGATTGTTGTTGTTTTTGTTCGTTCATGGCAAGGCTTTTTCCTGATCCTGTCTATCTTAACCCCTACCAGCGCTCACTTGTCAAATCATTCCTTGTTCACTTTGTCACTCTTTCAAAGACGTAAGAAGCTTCGTCTTGGCAAAGTATTCGCCAATCAGGCTCGGTTAAAAGCCGCTCGGAAACAGGATCGTTCTTCGGAAATAATATCCAATTGATCTTCTTTTGCTTAAGTATCTCTTTCCATCCCGGCTCGAGCCAGACAATTTTTGCGTATTGCAGATAGAAGTCTTCGCCGTAAAAAGACGAACGGTCGTCAATGTATACCGGAACATGACCTTCGTAATAAATATAACCGCCCCAATTGACGTAGTTAAAACCCTCGTTGGCCGGTAGCTTTCGGATACATTGCAAAGTTTTGGTCGGCACTTTTTGTGGATCAAAACCACAGCTGAGGACTGACTTACCGAATAAGGGTTGTGCGCCGATGGCCAGTATGGCAAATATAACTACCGTTAATATTGGCAGTATGTGCAGCCGGCAAAGAGACTCTTGTTTATCAATTGACAAGCTCATTTTTTGTAAATAATCGGCTTGTTTGCCTGAAAAAGAAATGTTTGCCAGCAGTTCGCCGATGCAGGGAAGAGCAACAATGATGAAAAGAGGGATGTTGCGAGTAGCTGACAATGCCAAGTGCGCAAAAGCGGCTACTGACAAAAATAGAGGTAAGGATGGTTGTTTACGTGAAAAAGCCAGACCGAGAGCCAAGGTAAAAAAGACAAATTCAAGTGAACCGGTTTGAATCGAGCCATGAAAAACAGGCGAAAGATATTCATCTACATAGTTGGTGATTGTCGATTGTTTTAAATAACCGGCGACATTAGCATGCAAAGCCAATCCGTAAGGATTGATCAAAGTTACCGCAGCCATAGCCGCAATAAGAATAAGCAGTTCGCGTAATGATTTGCCGGACCCTTCTTTGCCTAGCAAGAAAAACAAGCAAGTAGCCGCTAGATAAATCCCGCTTTGGGCGAAGCCGAAAATAAAGCCGGGATGCGAATTTACCCAGACAAGCATGGTCGGCACTAAAATCAGTAACGCTTTTTTGAAGCTGATGCGCTGACGCCAGTAATCTTCCAGGGTCGTGGCAAAAAGATAAATGCCGACAAACGTAATGATATGAGGGCGGGCTAGCCAATGCATAGTTGAAGCGATAATGCCGGCGAAAACCAGAACCAGGCTGACGAGCAGATGGCAGCCAGACTGGCGGCAGCGTCCGTATATTGCTAGAAAAATTGAAGCGATAGTAGTCGCAATTAAAAGGGCGATACCGTTGGTACCAGCAATTTTATTGGCTAAAGAGATGAAAACATCGGCGAGCCAGTAAAAGGCGATCCAAGGCTTGCCGGCAAATGTGTAAGAAATAAAATCCTGAAAGGGGACGCGACCGTGTTCTAGCACATAATCACCCAATGCTAAATGCCAGCCTGTCGAGGCGTCATTGAAAAGATAGTTAGGCAAAGTGACCATCAGCACAAGCATAATGATCAAAAAGAGAAAATCACCAGGCGTGGGTAGCGGCGATAACTTTTCGGTTTTGTTGCTCATAGCGCTCTTTCGTGGCCGCGGTCGGCAATGCGTTCAATTTGAAAACGTGGTATCGAATTTGATGCGCGCCGGCGCAACCCCAGATATTCCATCAATAAGATTGCCAGTCCGAAAAGGGCCAGAATAAAAATATGACCGCTGATGGTTAGGGCGGGGGACGATGAAGCGAACTGCGCATAAATCAAGCTAAAACCGGTAAGAAGCATGCCGGCCAGGCAGAAAAGACGAAAAGGTTTTGTTGAAAAAGATAGAGTTTGAAAAACAAGAGCAAATTTCTTTTTCAGGGTCCAACCGGATTTGCCGCCGGCGCGTTCTCTTTTTACATAGCGAATTGTTTTTGCCGGGTAACCGGTTTCGGTTATTTGAGCGAAAATCGGGATTGCTGCTTGGGCTTGTTCTTTGAGAGCGAGTAGAGCCGTGCGATCGATCAAAGCAAAATCAACGCCACCGGCCACCACCGGATGATCAACAGCTAAATTGAAAAGATGCCAATAGAAATTAGAGAAGAAAGTGCCGCTCAAAGACTTGCCTTCGACTTTACTGCGTGCCGCCCAAACTATTTTGTAGCCTTGCTGCCAGGCTTCAAGCATTTCGCTGATTAACTCGGGGGGATCTTGCATGTCGCCGGCGATAAATAAAGCGCAGTTGCCGTTGGCCTGCAAAAAACCGGCGGCGATTGCGGCGTGGCTGCCATAGTTGCGCGCCAGTTTCAGAGCTGTGATATTTGCTGTTTTGGCGGCGGCGGACGCCAGCTCATAAGTGCGATCGGTTGAGCCGTCGTCGACAAAAATAAATTCGAATTTTACGGCAGGCAGATTAGTCTCAAGTTCTTTCAGAGATTGCAGGAGGGAGGAGAAGTTGCTTTCTTCGTTGTACAAAGGCACAACCACGGATAAGATCGTGCCTGTTTGTTGCTGCACGTCTTGCTCCTCCGCCTTTGACCAATCCTGGCTTCGCTGATAAACTTAACCATTGTAGGAACGCCGTTGATTTTGTCAATCCGTGTGGTAGCTTGGCAAGCGTGCAACAAGTAAAACTAGGTATCGTCGGGTACGGTTATTGGGGCCCGAACTTAACGCGTAATTTCCATAGCGATGAACGCGTGGAGATCAAATACATTTGTGATCGCGATCCGGAGCGCCTTAAGCAGTATCGCAGCCAGTATCAAAATGTGGTGTTTACCACCAATTACGAAGACCTGCTTAACGATAGCAGTTTGCAAGCGATAGTGATTGCTACTCCGGTGGAGACGCATTTTGAGCTGGCTAAACAAGCTTTGTCAATGGGCAAGCATGTTTTAGTTGAAAAACCTATGTGTCGCAGCTCGAAAGAATGTACTGAGCTGATTGAACTGGCCCGCAAGAAAGGTTTGATCCTGATGGTCGATCATACTTTTCTTTATCATGGACCGGTGCGGCTGATGAAACAGTTGCTCGAAAAAGAGGAGCTGGGCGATCTGCTTTATTTCAACTCGATGCGAGCTAATCTCGGCTTATTTCAAGCTGACGTAAACGTGATGTGGGATCTTGGCGCTCACGATATTGCGATCATGGATTATTTGCTTGGGCGCACACCGCTTTCGGTGCATGCTATCGGTGCTTCTCACACCGAAAATGCTGTCGAAGACATTGTTTATTTGACCTTAAGCTTTGCCGACGATCTGATCGCTCATGTGCATGTAAGCTGGCTTTCACCGGTTAAAATCAGGCAGATTTTTATCGGCGGTTCCAGACGTATGATTGTATTTGACGATTCCAGTCAAAGCGATAAAGTGCGAGTGTACGATAAAGGGATCGATACGATGAAAGCGCCCGAAACAGATCGCGAACGTTATCGCGCTCTGATTCAATATCGTCATGGGGAGATGCGGGCACCGGTTTATGATTTGACCGAAGCTTTGCGCATTGAAACGCGACATTTTATCGACTGCGTTTTAAGCGGCAATAAGCCGATAAGCGATGGTGAGGCCGGGCGGCGTGTTGTGCAGCTTCTGGAGCTTGCCGATGTTTCGCTGAAAAGCGGTCAATCGCAAAAAGTTGTACTGATGGGGGTCCATTGATGTTTGTTGGCGGACCCTTGCAAAAAATATCGCCTGATGTCGTCATCGGCGAAGACACTTATGTTGCTGATTTCGTTAACCTTTACGGCTGTAAAATCGGGCGTAATTGCAAAATCGGTACTTTTGTCGAAATTCAAAAAAATGCCGTGGTTGGTGACCGTTGTAAAATATCAAGTCATACTTTCGTTTGCGAAGGGGTGATCATCGAGGATGAAGTTTTTGTCGGTCATGGCGTTGTTTTTATAAATGACCGCCGGCCGAAAGCTGCCACCGCTGGCGGTGCTTTGCAAAATGAATCCGACTGGCAAGTCCGTCCGACACGTATCAAAAAAGGGGCGTCGATTGGCTCGGGCGCAGTAATTATGTGTGATGTCACAATCGGCGAAAATGCTCTTGTTGGCGCCGGCGCCGTAGTTACTAAAGATGTGCCTGCCGGAGCTGTTGTTGTCGGCAATCCGTCGCGAGTGTTGGTAAAGGAATAAGTTGTGGCAAAGATTCTGATCACAGGCGGCGCCGGCTTCATCGGCACTCATTTAGCTGAAAGACTGTGCGGATTGGCAAGTTGGGAGATTACGCTTTTTGACAATTTTCGGCGTGATTCTTTGAAATTCGCACCGCAGCTTTCGCAAAATCGTCGTGTAAATATAGTCAACGGTAATGTCGAAGATCCGGTTGCCATAGCCGAAGCTTTGTCCGAAGTTGACGTTGTCGTTCATTTGGCGGCCATCGCTGGAGTATCCAGCTATTATGCCGAGCCGTTGCGTACGTTGCAGACCAATATTTTAGGTACGGTCAATGTATTGGAACAAGCAGCTAAGGCTGGTATCGGTTCATTCGTTTATTTCTCTACCAGCGAAGTTTACGGTTCCGATGCTCTTTGGGTGGATGAAAACCGGCCATGCGGTATCGGACCGGTAGCCGAGTCACGCTGGGTTTATGCCACAAGCAAGCTTGCCGGTGAAAATTTTGTTTTGCGTTATGCCGATAAATATGGATTCGGCTGCACGATCATTCGTCCTTTCAATATATATGGACCCCGTCAAGTTGGCGAAGGTGCAGTGAGCAATTTTTGTCGAGCTGTGGCGGCCAGGCAAGCAATGCAAGTCTATGGCGATGGTTCGGCTATACGAGCTTGGTGCTATATCGACGATCTGGTTGATGCAGTCATTGCGGCTATCGACCGCATTTCGCAAGAAGAGCGAGTCTTCAATATCGGCAATCCGAAAGAAGTAGTAACCACTTTAAGCTTGGCGCGAATGATGGCCAGCCTGGATTCTCATGCCAAAATCGAGCATCGCGAAGGTGTCCATTCCGAAGTGCGAGCTCGTGTGCCGTCTATCGATTTAGCCCGTCGCATGCTTAAATTTGAACCTAAAGTAAGCTTGCCTCAAGGCTTGGAAAAAACACTGGCTTGGTTCAAACAACATGGACAAAATTGATACTGTCGCTGTAATTGGAGCCGGCAAAATGGGCTTGCCGCTTGCTTGTGCTTTGGCCCAAGGCGGTGCCAAAGTATTCGCTTGTGACGTCAATCAAGCGGTAGTCGATACGATCAATCAAGGACTTGCTCCTTTTGATGAGCCCGGTCTAGCTGCTGTTCTTAATGACGTTGTTGGGCGCAAGCAGCTTAAAGCTACTACCGACACTATTCAAGCTGTAAGTGAGAGCGATGTAGTGATCGTCATTGTTCCGGTTTTGCTCACAGCTGATCGTCATGCGGATCTTTCGGTGATAAAAGTTGTTTCGCAAAACATAGCTGCCGGCATGAAGCCGGGCATCATGGTCTCCTATGAAACAACATTGCCTGTCGGCGGCACGCGTACTTTGCTGCCGATTCTTGAATCGACCGGTTTAAAAGCCGGTCAAGACTTTGATCTTGTTTTTTCGCCTGAACGTGTAAAGAGCCAAAAGGTGCTTGCTAATTTGTCCAAAACTTCCAAAATCGTTGGCGGTATAAACGAAGCTGCAGCTGAGCGTGCTGCTGTCTTTTATTCGCGTTATTTAAAAGCACCGATAATAAATGTCGTTACTCTGGAAGCGGCTGAGCTGGTAAAGCTTGCCGGAATGGTCTATCGGGATGTGAACATTGCTTTGGCTAACGAGCTGGCTCGTTATGCCGACGCGGTAAATGTTGATATCAAATCAGTATTGAAAGCGGCCAACACCGATGGTGAGGCGTCAATTCTTGAACCGGGCTTAGGTGTAGGCGGACATTGCACACCGGTTTATCCATATTTCTTATTGCATGATGCCGACAAACGCCATGTGTCAGCCAGCTTGGTCGGTGACAGCCGCCTAATCAACGATATGCAGCCGGTTTATGTTGTTGATGGCCTGGAACGTAAATATGGCAAGATTGCTGACAAAGCCGTACTTATTTTAGGGTTGGCTTTTCGCCCTCAAGTAAAAGAATCCATTCTTTCGCCGGCTTTTCTTTTACGTCATGAGCTTGAAAGTCGCGGTGCGCGTGTACTGCTTTGTGATCCTTTGTACAACAACGATGAAATCGAACAGGCCGGCTTTGTGCCGAGCTCTCTTGAAGCTGATGTCATCCCAGAAATTATTATTTTGAACACTGCTCATGATGCTTTTACTAATCCGGATTTTGCCTCTTTGTACAAGCGTGGTTGCCGCTTTATCGTTGATGGGCGAAATTTTTGGCAGCCGCAAACAATCGAAGCTGCTGCTTTAGGTTATATGGGGATCGGCAGACAATCTGCTTCGAGCCTGCCTGATGCTGAAGACCAAGAACCTTTTATGGCGCTGGCAAAGCCGGTTCTTGCCAGTCCGGAAGCTTTGGCGGCGGCCAGTGCCATTCGTTCCGGTTGGATTATGCAAGGTCCGCAAGTTGCAGCTTTAGAAGCCGAGTTTGCCGAATATTGCGGAGCGCCACATGCTACAGCTGTCTCTTCGGGAACGGCAGCTTTGCACCTGGCTTTGTTAGCTTGCGGTGTTGGACCGGGGGATGAAGTAATTACAGTTAGTCATTCTTTTATTGCCACTGCAAACAGTATTCATTATTGCGGAGCAACGCCTGTTTTTGTTGATGTTGAAGCGGATACTTTTAATATCAACCCTGAGCTTGTGGAAAAAGCAATTTCAGCTAAAACCAAAGCGATTCTTTGTGTGGATCAAATGGGTCTGCCCTGCAATCTGCAAGCATTGCTAACAATAGCTGCTAAACACAAACTGCCTCTAGTTGAAGATGCGGCTTGTGCCGCTGGTAGCGAAATTCAGTTGAACGGGCAATGGGAACGTATTGGCCGTCCTCATGCCGACTTTGCTTGCTTCTCTTTCCATCCGCGGAAACTATTAACTACAGGTGATGGCGGCATGATTACAAGCAAAAGTTCTGATAAAGATCGTTTGCTCAAACAATTGCGCAACCATGGCCTCGAAAATGGTGCTTATCCGCTTATCGGTTTTAATTATCGAATGACTGATATTCAAGCGGCGGTCGGACGCGAGCAGCTAAAACGCTTGCCTGGCTTGGTTGAACGACGTCGGCAGTTGGCAGCTGTGTATAAAAATTTGCTGTCCGGTCTAAATGAAATAACATTGCCTGCTGAACCGGCCTGGGCTAAAAGTAACTGGCAAAGTTTTTGTATTCGCTTGCCCAACAAGCAAATTCGCGAACGAGTGAGCAATATTTTGCAAAGCCATGGCATTGAAACTCGCCCGGGAATTATGTGCGCTCATCGAGAAGGTGCTTATTTGGATCGCTCCAAACTGTCTCAATCTCTGAAAATTAGCGAAGAAAGTCAGGATTTAGGTTTGATTTTGCCTTTGCAAGACCAAATGAGTGAAGATCAGGTGGCTCGAGTGGTAAGTGTAATTAAGGATGCCTTGATTGGAGTTACCGGCTAAAAAAGTATGAGCAAGTCAAAAGATACTAAACGTGTAGTGCCGGCTGTTCACGCTAACGCTCAAGTCAGTCCGGATCCTGAGTTTGAGCTGGGCATGGCTGAGCATTTGCGCCAAACCAGCACCCAAGAAGAGCTGACTTTATTGCTTGGCCGGCATTGTGCCGGCGGCTCACAGTTTGATCGAATGATGCGTCGTATTCTCTGGCATGCTCTTTGCCCTAAAATCGGACAAGGGTTGAAAGTAGAAGAAAATATCACTGTCAAACATATTGAAACTTTTGAGTTAGGCGACAATGTGTTTATCGGTGCTCAAAGCATTATTCAAGGACGTTTCGATGGGCGCTGCCAGATAGGCAGCAATGTCTGGATCGGACCGCACAGTTATTTTGATGCTCGTGATTTAATTCTGGAAGATTATGTCGGTTGGGGACCAGGAGCTAAAGTTATCGGCTCCGAACATACGGCAATGCCTGTGGATCAACCAATCTTAAAAACTGATTTGGAGATTCTGCCTGTGCGTGTATGCAAATGGGCTGACATTGGTGCTAACGCCGTTTTGTTGCCTGGTATCACTGTCGGTGAAGGTGCTATCGTCGGGGCTGGCGCTATCGTTACGGCTGATGTGGAGCCTTATGCTGTTGTCGCCGGTGTGCCGGCGAAAGTTTTGCGTTATCGAAAATGAACGAAGGTTTACCCGAAAAAAGATTGTTAGCTGTTTTGCTTGGAAGCACAGTTTTTTTTGGTGCTTTTTTACTCTTTTTAATTGAGCCTGTAGTCGGCAAAATAGTCATTCCACGTTTTGGCGGTACCGCCAGTGTTTGGAACGTTTGTTTGCTCTTTTTTCAGACCACGCTTTTGCTTGGTTATGCTTTAAGTTCTGTTCTAAACAGTCTTCCCGGGCGCCGCCAAATACTTGTTTATCTCTCTTTGTTAGCTTTGGCTACATTTTCAGCATTCAATTTGACTGGCAGCAGTTGGCATTGTGATCCTGATATTGAGCCGGCTTTCTCGCTCTTAAAAACGCTCTTTGCCAATATAGCGATTCCGGCAATTATGCTTTCTACAGTGAGCGGGATTATGCAAGTTTGGTTTCGTATGGCTCAGTTAGGCGATCCTTATCGTCTTTACAGCATCTCTAACTTTAGCTCTATGCTTGCTCTTTTGTGTTATCCGACAGTAATTGAATCCAACTTTACTATCGGTTCTACAGTAAATTATTGGGCAGTATCTTTTTTAGCCATGGCAATCATGGCTTGTGGAGCAGCTTTTCTTACTTGGCGGAATTTATCGCCGGTTGTCGCTGTCAGCAATCAAGTTGTTTCTGAGCTTGCTGAAAAAATATTGCCGCGCCAATTTGTTTTCTGGACTTTATTTAGCGCTTTAGGTTCGGCTGTTTTGATGTCATCGACAGCTTATATAACAGCAGACGTATCACCGATGCCCTTGCTGTGGGTGTTACCTCTGGCTCTTTATCTATTGAGCTTCATTTTTGTTTTTGGCAATGTGTCCACTTATAAGCGTGATCTTTATTTGATCTCCTGGATGCCGATAGCTGCTTGCGAGCAGTTCTTGCCTCAAGGCGGATTTTTGTTGCGTTTGCTTTTGAATTTGATACTGATTTTTCAGCTGTGCATGATCTGCAACGGCGAGCTTGCTTTAAGTAAGCCAAAAGCTGAAAAGCTGACAACCTTTTATTTAGCTATTGCTTTAGGCGGCTTTTTAGGTGGATTTTTAGTTGGTATCGTCACACCGCTTATTTTCGAATTCAACGCCGAGCGCATTATAGTGTTGGCTTGTATTGCTGTTTATAGCGTTTATCAACTTTCAATCAAACAGTTTCTTGCTCGTCCGAATAAAACTTTAGGCTATCTCTCTTTGGCTTTAGTTGGAATTACTTTAGTTGTTGCTGCTTTCGGTTTGGGACGCGGTCCGAACATAATTGACCGCCAACGCAATTTTTATAGCGCCGTACAAGTGAAAAAAGAAGACGAATGTTTAGTGATGTACCATGGCAAAGTCAATCATGGACAGCAATATATTGACCCGGCTAAGCAAGATACACCTGCCGGTGTTTACTGGGAGCAAGTAAATATAGTCGATGAGTTCATTCGTCAAAAACGCGGAACAAATCCAATCAGCTACGGTGATGTTGGCTTAGGTGTTGGTGTGCTTGGGGCTTATGGCAAACCTGGGGATCGCATTCATTTCTTTGAATTGGATCCAAAAGTAGTACGTATCGCCAAAGAACATTTTACCTTTTTGAAACGTACTAAAGCGACTCTCGACATAAGTGTCGGTGACGGCAGAGCAATTCTGGAAAAACTATCACCCCAGGCTTTTGATGTGCTTATTGTCGATGCTTTCAACGGTGATGCTATCCCGTGCCATTTGCTTACTAAACAAGCTGCTGAAATTTATTTGAAGCATCTGAAAAATGACGGACTGCTTGTTTTTCATGTCAGCAACTCTTATCTTAATTTGCCGCCTTTGCTTGGTAAATTAGCTGAAGAGCTTGGCTTGAAAAGCTGTGTCATGGTCAGCAAAGGTGCCATGTATGTGGTGATGAGCAAAGAGCCATCCATGATTGAGGAGCTTACGGCTTTTGCCAAAATCAAGTCTCCTGATGCCAGCAAATTTTATGTCGATCAAACACCAAGCCCCAAAGATATGCGTGTTTGGACCGACGATCAATCTAACCTGATGTCGGTAATCAACTGGAAATGAGTAATCAAATGTCACGCTCGATATATCTCGGCTTATTCTTTATTGCTTTAGCCACTTTGATGTATGAGCTTCTGCTGACCCGTATTTTCAGCGTTACTATGTATTATCACTTTGCTTTTATGGCTGTTTCAACAGCCATGTTCGGCATGACGCTAGGGGCAATGCTCCTTTATGTTTTTCCGGCTCTGCAAGAAACTGAAGGCTTGTTTGCCCGGGCAAGCAAACTTAGTCTTTTTTGTGCTTTGTCCGTGGTTGTTTCTTTGTTTTTGCATATCGCGCTGCCGCCGGGGAACAATCCGATTCTGCAATCGCTCTCGACTGCTTTTACTTATGCTTGTGTTTCAGTGCCATTTATTTTTGGCGGTATGCTCATATCGCTTTTGTTCAAGTCGTACAACGAAAAAATCGGTCGATTATATGCAGCTGATCTTTGTGGAGCCGCTGCCGGCTGCTTGTTGTTAGTTACTTCTCTCAACTTGCTAGATGGCTTTAGCGCTGTATTATTTGTTGCTTTCTGGGCTTGTGTCGCTGCTTCTTGTTTTGCTACTTCATGCCCGCGTCAGTTTCGTCTTGCCGTATATTGCACTACTCTTGCTCTTGGTGTATGCACGCTTGCCCATAGCTATCTTTTCAACAATGATTTGCCTGGTGCCGTGCGTATTTATTGGGTTAAAGGCGAATATGTAGAAAAGCCGCTATATGAAAAGTGGAACTCATTTTCGCGAGTTACAGTTTGGGGTGATCTGACCAAACCTTTGCATTTCTATTATCCGGGCATAAGCTCAGCCTATCGTTTTACTCATCCGAGTAAAGGCTTGAACCTGGAGATTGACGGCTGTGCTCGTACGACAATGGTCGGCTTTGACGGTGATTATAGCAAGCTGGATTTTCTGCGTTACAACGCTTCCAATTTGGTTTATCAACTAAAGAAAAATGCCGACGTTTTAATCATCGGTTCCGGCGGCGGCTATGACTTAGTGTCGGCTCTGGCCCTTGGCGCCAAGAGTGTTGAAGCAGTGGATATCAATAACAATATTATTGCTGCAGTCAATGATAAATTCGGTGATTTCACCGGACATTTGGATAAGCTGCCTAACGTCAAGTTTGTCAATGATGAAGCTCGTAGTCATATTACGCGCTCGAATAAGCACTTTGACATTATCGAAATGTCTTTCATTGATACTTGGGCTGCTACTGCCAGCGGTGCCTATGTTCTTACTGAAAATGCGCTTTATACGGTTGAAGGTTGGGATGTTTTTCTCAGCCATTTAAGCCCTCAGGGCATATTCAGCGTCTCGCGCTGGTATGAACGTAAAACACCGGCTGAAATGTATCGACTTACAGCCCTTGCTGCTGAATCTTTGCGCCGACAAAAAGTCGCTGACCCGCGCAAGCATATGGTGATTATTCGCAACATCCCAGCCACTACCGAAAAGGACGGACCGGACGGTGTTGGCATCATGCTTGTTAGTCGCTCACCCTTCACTAAAAATCAACTTAGCGATCTGAAAAACCTTTGTGAACCGCTGGGCTTTGAAATTATTCTCAGCCCGAATACATCTATTGACCCAATGTTCACCCAACTCGCCGGCAAAGAAAGCCCTCTGGAGGTCTACAAAAACTTTCCTTTGAACATTGCGCCGCCTACAGACGACAGCCCTTTCTTTTTTAACATGATGCGGCTGGAGAATGCTTACAATCATGATTTGAAAAAACAATTCTCCTATACTTTCAACCTACAAGCAGTGGCTACATTGCTCGGACTCGTCCTTTCCAGCATCGGCTTCTCTTATCTATGCATTTATCTGCCTTTGCGTTTTGCCAAAGAAAAATATGATTTCAACGGTGCTGGTCCTTTTATGCTTTATTTCTTGTGTATCGGCGTGGGTTTCATGTTTGTTGAAATTTCGCAGATACAACGTTGCATAGTTTTTCTTGGGCATCCGGTCTATGGCATCACAGTAGTTCTATTTACTTTGCTTGTCGCCAGCGGCATCGGCAGCTATTTCAGTGAGCGCATCTCGACACCGCTTAAAACAGTTGCTGCGTTACCAATCTCACTTATTCTTTATGGCTTAGCTAGCCCCTATCTATTTGAACTTTTCCGTGGCGCAGAAACATCGACACGTTTAGCAGTTGCCATGGCTTTGCTTGCTGTAATCGGCTTTTTCATGGGCTGCGCTTTCCCTGCTGGCATTAAAGCTTGCGCCCAAAACAACGCCAAGCTTATTCCACTTTATTGGGGTATCAACGGTGCCGGCTCGGTATGCGGCTCAGTGCTAGCGTTGCTCGTCTCTATCGTTTTTGGCATCTCTACGCTTTTCTGGCTTGGCGTTGTTGTTTATATAATGGCTTTTATTTCTTTATTCGGGGCGAAAAAGGGTAGTAGGTCAGTTTGAAAATTGTCATTCTAGCCAGTCTTACTTACGATCAAATTCTTTATAGGCATCCTTATCATTACGATTTCCAATGACCGTTATGTATAGCGTTGTTTTGTCGAAGCAATAGATGATACGAAATTCTCCGATATCCACTCTAAAGTGGGAATTAACATCACCCATTGCGATTGAATCATGTGGGCGTGGGTTTCCACAGAGTGCTGTGATAGTCCCAAGTATTTGTAGAAATTGTTTGTTATCTCGCCTTTTCCAAAAGCGCGCTGCATCATTGGTTAGATCAGGATTTAGCATTTTTCTTCAATCTGTCTTTGATTAGAGCATGGGTCGCCTCTACCCCTATGTAACCACTTGCTTCTGCGGATTCAATCCTGGACATCCAATAATCATTTTCAAGCCTAGTAAAGCGCTCATATTCAGCTTGAGGAATGATTACTGCAACTGCTCGACCATTCTTTTCGATAGAGACAGGTTCCTTTTGTGCAGCATCTAGGGTTTCACCCGTTTTGGTTTTAAGTTCAGTTGCCGTAACAGTTTTCATGGACAAAGCCTCTAAATTAATCAGTTTAACTATTTTGTACATTTTAAACACTTTGAACGACGGTGTCAAGGGGTGGGCTTAAACCCAGCAGTCAGCTGACAAACGGATCGATGCTCGGGATTCCTGCAGATTGCATTTGAGTCTCTTCTTTAGTCAGAGTTTGTTCATCCGCAAGCGCTGACTGAGAGCTGATGAAAACTTGTTTTGCGGATCGTATTTGTTTTTAATCGCCAACCATTCAGGGAAATGTTTGTACATGGCGCGGAAACTCTCAGGCGTTAGAAAAGCATCTTTAGCTAAATAAACACGCCCGCCTTCAGCAATGACCATTTGATCCATTTCGGCAAGTACAGCCTGAAGCGCTGGATGAACAGCTATGTCTAAAGCAAGAGTATAGCCCGGCATTGGGAATGAAAGTGGAGCATCGTTATTTTGTGCGCCGAATCTTTTTAGGACGGCAAGAGCAGGTGCTGAGTTGTTTTGGCGCAGATGCTTAAGCATTGCTTGCATAGTTGGCAAAGCGTTCTCGGAGGGCAGCACACATTGGTATTGTGTGAAGCCGGATTTGCCGTAAAGACGATTCCAGTTGTTTAGCACATCGAGTGGAAAGAAAAACTGATTGTAGCCAGCCATGCTTTCTTTTTTTTCTGAAATGGCTTTTTGGTAATACGCTTCATTGAAAAGTCCGATAGTCAAACCGTTGATTAGTCCTGATGGCACTATGTCCGGCACGCTAAGTGGCGTAAAAAATTTTGTGTTGGGAAATTCAACTTGAGTATGATTTCCCAATATGACTATGCCGCGTCCTTGCTCGGATAAGCAATCAAGCCAGGCTACTGAATATTGATAATCTTTTTCGGCTGTTTCAAGACTTGTACAAAGTGAAGCTAGATCTTGGCAGACAATTTTTTTTGTACTGATAAGCGGGCTTTTCACCGGGATAAGTTGCAACTCGGCTTCGGTTATGATTCCGGTTAAACCCATGCCGCCGGCTGTGGCATAGAACAGGTCGGCGTTATATTCGGGTGAGCAAGTAATTGTTTGCCCGTCAGCAAGAGTGAGAGACATTGATTTGACGAAACGACAAAATGAACCGTCACGATGATGATTTTTGCCGTGAATGTCGGCGGCTATGGCACCACCGACAGTGACATGTTTGGTTCCGGGAACGACCGGCGGAAACCAGCCTTTGGGCAGATAAGTCTCAATGATTTGACCGATTGTCACTCCGGCTTCGCAACGCAAGATACCGTTTCGACTGTTGAATGATGAGCATTTGGTCAAGCGATCGCAAATAACGATATCGCTGGTTTGGCTGATGGCTGCATCGCCATAGGCGCGTCCGGCGCCGCGGGCAATAAAGCTGTTGCTGTCGCTAGAGATAATTCTTCTGCATTCAGATTCGTTTAGCGGTTGATAAACATTGCAGCTTAAAGTCGGATATCTTCCCCAGCCGGATAAAAATTGTGTTTGTTTTTTATTCAAGGGGCGGTTGCTCGCGAATTCTTTTAGCTTCGGCTTTTAGTTTTTCTGCCTCAGGCTGGCGTGACTGTTGTTCCAGAAGTTTAGCGTAAGAGGTAAGTATGTCAGTCATGAAAAGGTTGTTTTCAGCTCCGGCTACATTCAGCTTGCAGCTGTCAATTGCTAACTTATAGGACTCTTCGGCTTCTTTTGGACAATCATGATCGCGAAATAAATTTGCCATGGTCAAGATAGCGACAGTTGTATATGCCGAGGTTTTAGTTCCAGGTGTTTGTTTTTTCAGAAAAGAAAGAGCTTTGTCCAAAAGCGGGCGTGATTCGTTCCACTTTCCTTGTTCGTTTTTCAAATAAGCCAATTCGACTTGAGGGGAAATAAGCTTGAATGAATCAGGACCGTATTCTTGTTTGGTTAAGTCGAGGCAACGATTAAGCATGGCTTCGGCTTCGCTGAATTTCTTTTCTTTGATCAATACCCAGCTTGAATAATCAAGGGCTTCGGCAAGCATTCTCTGTAACTCAGCGGTTTCGGGATCGTCTGGAGGAGCAATTTTTTTTGCTAAAGCTACTCTTACCTCTAATGTTGTAATTACAACAATGTAACGATTCTCGGCTTCGGCATATCTTCCGGCTTTGCGTAAAAGAAGAGCCATAGCGGACTGCTGGACAATCCATCCGAAACTAAGTGGGCTGTATTTATTTTCGCGGGCCAGTTTAAGAACATCTTCTTGCACGCTTATTGCTTTATTTAGCTCTCGACGGACGGCATAAAGAGCGGCTTGAAACTGTAGTGATTTGACGTAGCGTGGATCGTATCCCTTGCAGGGCGCGGACAGCCAGAGGCAAGATTTGATGTGACGCTGCGCTTTCAAATAGTCGCTTGTCATATAAGCCTGGGAGAAAGCGTTTATCTCTTGCAGCCATAAGTACCAGCTTAATCCGTAAACAGCGACTGCTGTTCCTAAGATAGCAAGGGAGATGCAAACGGCTTTAATGACGATTTTCAACATCAAAAGAGATCTTATCAAGATTTTTGCCCGCCAGGCGCTACATTGACATGTGTATCTCGCTTATGCTTGACTGGTTTTATTACTACCCTGGACCCAGGACCTTGAACGTTTATATATCGCAGGAGACTCCCTCAAGGAACGGGTGGCTTTTCGGGCCCCGTTGGGATCTTGCTTTTTTCTTTTTACCTTTGCCCCTGGCGTTGCTTTTGTTTGCTGGTCTGCAACAGGCGCAGCTTTTGAATTTAGCTGTTTTAGTTTTGATTTTGCAGCAAGGTGTTTTTCTTGGACCTTTTCATCAAGGAGCAACCTGGTTTCATTTTTTTGACAAAGAAAATCGCAAGCAGTATTTAGGCTTGGCTGAAAACAGACGTCATTTCATTTATTATCCGACGGCATTGTTTTTGGCTACTATCGCTGGACAGTTTGTCTGTCCGGAAATCACTGCTTTGTTTTATATTCTTTGGTCTTTGAACCATGCGGTGCAGCAGAATATAGGCATTCTTTTGCTTTATCACGATCCGAAAAAAGGTGAAGCTGTAGTCGATCGTAGTATTGAGCTATTCAGTCAGCGCAGTGCGGCAGTCTTTTTCTCGCTAATCTTTTTTGATCGTGTCTTTTTTCATTATTCTTTCAAAGAATTTTTTTGGCACGTGGCTATTGCTCTATTTGGCTTAGTTGCTCTATTTAGCGCCGGACAATATTGCTTTGTTTTGTATCTTAAGCTGAGCCAAGGACAAAAATTCAATGTACCGGCTTTTTGTTTTTGGTTGATGTCTGTCCTCTATTTAGCGCCTTTTGCCTGGTTGGGCCAGGATTATTTTCAAGCTTTATTCATACCGTTGATTATTCATTGGATGCAATATATCGGCTTGAATTATTCGTTAGTTGCCGAAAAATATAAAGACGAGCGTTTGCAGCTTTTGCCCACAGTCAGACCAGTTCTGCTCTTTTCGGCAATATCACTTTTGTTTGTTTTGTTTTTGACTGCTTTTTCTTTGTTGGGCAATACGGTTGCCGAAGATTCGGTGCTTAGAAAGATACTTGTTGGTGCTGTCCTTGGTTTCGGCATGGTGCACTATTATCTTGATGGGCGCATCTGGCGCTTTCGCGAAGCATATGCTCGTGAAAATATGTTGCCTTATTTGCTGGCTAAACGGCGTTAAGTGGCACCGAACTGACTTTGATGTTGGGCGTCGCTGGCGCTTTGCGGATGTAGAAAAATTTCAGGCAAAACAAATGTTCTGGTGATGCTTGCTAGAGTGTCGCCTTTTATGTCTATGTCTTTCAAGTCGGTGTTGCCGATTACCTGTTCGGCAAGCAACATATATTTGACTAGATTAGGGTCAATACCCATTGCTCTTGCGCAAACTGAATCGATAGCAGCTAAGTCTTGGCCTAAAGCGATGAAGCCGCTATTGATGGCGGTGCCGCTTAGCGGACCTTCGCCTTCCATGGCGACTACGGCGTCAACTATAGCCAGGGATGGTTTGATGCTAGCGACTAAATCAATAATTGAATAGTCGACACCCTTTTGATGGAGCAGACTTTTAGGCCAGCCGTAACGACGTCCGGGAATGACGCCGAACAAGTTTTTCATTGAGCAGGTGAAGCGTGCCCAACGGTGTGTTTTAAGTTTGGGCACAGAAACGATGAAGTCGGCTTCGGTGACAGTCTTTGGAAACAAAAAATGATCCAAGCCGGTAAAGCCCATTGGGTTTTCCACTTTTTCAATGTCGTCTATATTTAGATCGATAAATGGCACGTCTTGCTTTTTGCAACACAAACCGATGCCGCTTGTTTGTAATAAATAGTCGCTATCGCGGTTGAGAGCCGGACCGTCGCCGACAGTAATTTCGGCGGCACCAAGTTCTTTGCAGATGACAATTAAAGCATTGATTATGTGCGGGTCCGTAGTCAGCGGTTTGCCTTCGCGATAATCAACCATGTTCACTTTGAGAAAAACTTTTTTGTTTTTGATTTTGTTTTGCCATTGAACAAAATCAGGACTTAAGAGTTTGACGATGTCATCTTCATAAGAAGGACAACGACGAAGGGTAACGTTTGAGCGCCCGGAACGGCGCAAACTTTTTTGTGCTGCTGTTGCTTCTGGAACGTGTGGTTTATCAACGATGCCGCAAGCGGCCAAAGTGCTCTGTCCGATAACAATTGAACTGCCGGCGATTAAGAAATCGCGGCGTGAGCTTTTGCTGTTCTCGTCGTCGGACATCAGTTAGTTATTCCTGGGTTGGAAAATAAAAGGGTTGCCGTTGCTTTCTAATTGCAGTGCTATTAAAGATAGAACTGCCGGTAGAATTTTTTCTCTTTTGGAGAATGGTTGGTCATAGATTTTTTGCAAGCGTATAAGAATATGATCGTAAGGTTCTTTCCAAGCGTGCAAAGCAAGAGCCGACCAGGCAAGAGATAAAGCGCCACGTTTGTCCATGTCGGCAGTGCTTAAATAATTCAAGGAAGATTTGATTGTTTTGTTTTTGGTTTTACCGTAAAGAGCTAGGAGAGCTAGCGCTGTTGAAATTGGATCGGCAACGGCAAGTTGTCCGACCGGGTAATGTTCACCAAAATTCCAGCCGCCTTCCGGACAAGCAATTTTTTGTAGAAAACGTTCGGCTACAGGCAAGCAACGTTTTTGGGCGCCTGTTAGTTGTGGTCCGCCCGCTTTTAAGGCAAGCATGGCATAAGCTGTCGGTTCTACCCAGTCTGCTGTTTCGGGGAGCCAAGAAAATCCGCGGGGATAATCTGATTCGGCCCCTTTCCAAAGCCAAAGGATGATTCGTCCGAGATCGTTATAGTATTCGGCGCGGCTGTTGAGAATAAAAAGATAAGCCCGATTCAGAGCTGCTTCAACTTCTGCATTTAATGAATCGTGTTTTTTTTGATAGTTTTGCAGAGCAATGACAGCAGGAAAAGTAGTCCAGTCGGAAGAAGATTCTTGCAAGTTGGTTGACCAACCGCCATCTTTATTTTGTTTGGCCAAAATCCCTTTTAAGATTAATTCGCTAGTTTGATCTCCCTCGGCTAAAAAAGCAATCAAGCTAATGGCGCTGGGTTCAAGAGCGGCATCGCCGCCTGAATGGTAAGACAAAAAACCGCCTGCCGAAAGGTTGGCCAGATCGGTCTTTAAGCGCTTTGTTGTTTGAGAAAAATTGTTTGACACGCGGTTCAGTTTTTAAGTATTTGACTGTTGGCAGCCTGCATTTTGTGATACAATAGCTCGTGGCAACTATAAGATGTATATCGTATGGAGGTCAATTTTAGTAATTACTATCGGTTCGCAATTGTTTCGTCTGTTTTCTCATTTACTATTTTAGGTTCTTTTATCTCTGTTTGTTTTACTGATGGTGTTTTGTGCTGGCTATAGCTGGTTCAACCTTCTAGTAAATCATGGGAGTGCTTGGAGGTTACATCATGCACAAGTTTATCGATTCTTTCGTCAATGATGAGTCTGGACAAGGTATCACTGAATACGGTGCCATCTTGGCTTTCGTTGCCCTTCTGGTTGCAGTTGTTTTCGGTTTCGCGCAAGGAACCCTGAAAACCTCTCTGTCTACCTCCTTCAGCACGGTTATTTCGCAGCTCAACCGTCTGAACAACGCCAACACATAAAGCTCTGGCGTGAGATTTCTAAAAGAGGGAAAGCCTTTTCCCTCTTTTTTTTGGAGCTGAAAAGCCGCTTAGCAACTGTTGCCGAGTTCTGCCAAGAACCCGGGAATCATTGTCCCGATCCGTGGAATATGCGTTAATAGTAACTGGTTAATCTTTTTCGCCATTAGTAAAGGGGAAAAAAGGAAATGCGAAACCTATTCCTTCAACTTTCCAGAATGCCTCCAGCATTGATGCTGTTGCTTATCCTGGGCTTGGCGGTTACGGCCACCATGCTCTATATGCAGCAATCAAATGAAGCAAACCGCAAGATCAATGAGATTCAATCGGCAAATGATGCTCAATTGAATCAAAAAGGTCCGGTTGTTTATGCTGTGAAAGATATTCCGGAAGGACAGGAAATCACACAAGACGCTGTAGAAGTACGCGAAGAACTATTGAGTAAGATTCCGGCTCAAGCGATGACCAGCCCGAGCGCTGGTGTAGGCAACATTGCTGCTTACACCATTACCTCCGGGCAAATGGTTTTCATGAACGCGATCAAAGCTCGTGCAGTTCAAGTTGGCTTTGAAGGCGAAATCAAAGATGGTATGCGAGCCGTAACTTTCGGTATCGATACCAACTCTGGTGTTGCTGGTTTCATTTATCCAGGTTGCTTTGTAGACATTCTATGTATTGCCGGCTCCGGTGGTGACACCAAAGCCGCTCCAGTATTATCGGACGTCAAGGTAATTGCAGTAGGTGCAACTTACCGTAAAGCTCCAGGCGAAACCACAGCCACACAAGCTAGCTCAATTACGGTGCTTGTTAATCCGAATGATGCAGAAAGATTGGTTAAAGCCATCTCTGCAGGTAAACCTTACCTGACTCTGCGCAATCAGAAAGACCACAGCCCGTTGGCTACAGTAGACATTTCAAGCTTATTCCCGAAGGCAGCTTTAGCTGAAGATACTTCGGAAGTAGCCAATAGTCTGCCTCCGCCGAGCTTGCCCCCGCCGCCAGCTTCAGGTTCTCCTGATGCCAGCGCCCCACCGCCACCGCCTCCTATGCATGAAATAGAGCTGTGGTCGGGTAGCAAAAAGGAAGTCCTGTCAGTACCCCAAGGCTAACCCTGGGACTATTGTGAGGAATTCCCAGCTAGTGGGTAGAACACTAGTAGTAGTACATTCTGGAGAGCGGTACAGTCATGAAACTAACCACGCTTTTGGTATGCGATGCCGGACTTGACAAGCGTCAGACCATTGAAGACCTGGTTCACAGTCAGCCATCTTTGGCTCTTGTGAGCACAGTCTCCGGCGGCATGGCCCGAGAACAAATCGGTAGTTTGCATCCGAAATTGGTGTGGATTGAACTGAGCCCCGCTCCCGTACGCGGACTCTCGCTTTTGGCTGAGTTGAGAGAAGCGTTTCCGGAAATCTACTTCTTTGTTAGCTACGAAGTGCCGGACCCTGAGTTGATACGTACTGCGTATCGACTCGGGGCCTCGGACTTTTTAGATGCTGAAAGATGGCGAACTGATTTGCCGGCTGCGGTACAAAGCATTCTGCTTAAGCATCAATCTGAATCGGTTTCTACAGCTTCCGGCAAAGTGGTTGCCGTATTCAGTCCGACAGGCGGTATCGGTGCCAGCACCGTTGTTACGAACTTGGCGGGCTGCTTAGGTAAGTATGGTGAAGCGGCTATTGTTGATCTTGATCTGCAGTTCGGTATGGTTTCCCACTACCTTAATTTAGAACCCTCGTTCTCATTAAGCACAATCGATTTTTCACATACTAATTTTGATGCGACCTATCTGCGTAATTTGATGACCAAATACGACGATCGCTTGAGCGTCCTTGCCGCTCCGCCGGAGCTTGAGGATATCGGTGATATTTATGCAGCCCAGGTTCAAGAAATCCTTTATACGGCAAAACAAGAATTCCGTTATACGGTTGTGGATTTGCCGAAAAACTTGTTAGATGAGCGGGCAATTGCCACTCTCGACTTAGCCGATCATGTTGTGATTCTCAGTGAATACAACTGGTCTTCCATTCTCAATACCAGAAAATGTCTTGATACTTTCAAGGCGCACTACAATCAAGAAAAATTGCTTCTGGTAATCAATAAATCCGAATGGTTGCCTCAAGACGTTCTCAGCGAATGCCGGGCGAACTTGAACTACCCGGTTTATCATGAAATTCAAAATGATCCGAAAACTGCTAAATGGGTCATTAACCAAGGACAGGTTGCTCCACCGCACACCGGAATGGGTAAATCAATGGAATCCTTGGCTCGTAAAATAACAGGTGGTGAACAGCTGTTATTGACGCAGAAGGAAGAAAAAGCCGGCAGCGGCTTCAAATTCCCAGCTATTTTCGGCAAGAAGAAATAAGGGGTAAACAGCAATGGCTGATGACGATAAAAATCAAAGCTTGCCAGCCAGACAAGCCTCTTCACTAATGGGTCAATTGGTGCAAAGACGTCAGGCAGGTGAAGTAGCTCCGCAGCCGCAGGCTGGTGGAGTAGCCGCGCCGGGACAAGGCACCGGGGTGACCGGCAATGCACCAGGCTCTAATGTCGGTGGACGTGGACCCCAAGGTACAGGTGTCGAACAACCAAGTTTTTCGCGTTCTGATATAGAAAGATTAGATCGCAAAGACGAAGAAAATGCTTATCAGCAACAAACTGCTCATGATCCCAATGCTGATGCTTCCAAATTTCAAGCTAACTTAGCTTTGATTCGCGAACGCGAAAAAGTAATTATCGAGCAGCTGAGACGCGAGCTTGATACTTCGCGTTTAACTCAGATTAGTGAAGATACTCAAGCTCAAGTGCGGGCTCGTATCCGTGAAATGGTTAACAGCGATCCGGCTCCATTAACAATGATGGAAAAAGGGATCTTGCTGCAGAATGTCCTTGATGAAATATTCGGCTTCGGTCCTTTAGGTCCGTTGCTTCGCGATCCGAGCGTCGGTGATATTTGTGTCAACAAATTCGATCTAATATATGTAGAACGTCACGGGCGTCTGGAAAAAACAACTGTCGCTTTTGAAAATGACCGACATTTGCGCCAGACAATCGACAAAATCATTCAGCCACTAGGCCGTCGTTTGGACGATAACTCGCCAATGGTCGATGCTCGTTTGCCGAACGGTTCACGGGTTAACGCCACGATTCCGCCGGTATCCATTGACGGTCCTACCGTCACCGTTCGTTGTTTCGGTACGACAATCATGTCGCTCGGACAATTGGTGGAAAAAGGCGCTATGTCCTTGCAGATGGCTGAAGTGCTTAAAGCTTGCGTTAAAGCCCGTATCAACCTGATTATCTCCGGTGGTACAGGTTCAGGTAAAACCACTTTGCTCAACGCTTTGTCCGCTCATATTAATCCGCGCGAACGAATCATCACAATTGAGGACGCGGCTGAATTGAGACTGCAACACGAGCACTGGGTGCGTATGGAAACCCGACCGCCGAACATTGAAGGCAAGGGACAGATTACGCAACGTATGCTTGTAATCAACACACTGCGTATGCGTCCTGACCGAATCATCCTTGGGGAATGTCGGGGTGAAGAAGCGTTTGATATGTTACAAGCCATGAACACCGGTCACTCCGGTTCCATGACTACGATTCACGCTAACTCACCAAGAGATTGCACTAAGCGTTTGGAAAATATGATTTTGATGGGTGGTATGGACATGCCGGCAAAAGCTGCCCGTGAGCTAATTGCTAGCGCCATTCAGCTAATCGTTCAGATCAAGCGTCTTGAGGATGGTACCAGACGCGTTACCGAAGTCGGTGAAATCACCGGTATGGAAGGTGAAACCATCGCCATTAGTACTTTGTTCCACTTGGAGCGGGAAGGAAGAGACGCGCGCGGCTTCTTCAAATGCCGTCACGTTGGTTCCGGATTGCCGCCTAAGTTCATGGATCAAATTGAACAAGAAGCTGTACCCTTTAAGATTGAATGGCTACGCTAACCTATGGATCCAGATCAAAACAATCCACCAGTCCAAGATGCTAATCAGCCTGTTGGTACGCCTGCGCCTGTCGATCAGGGAACGGCGCCGACAGATCAAGCACCGCCGGCGGCACCGGCAAGCGGTTATACCGATGCTCCTGCTACCCAGGCTCTAACAGTGGATCCGCCGGCAACCTTTTTGGGTATGCCGGTCAATGTGCTGATTGTCAGCGCGCCGCTCTTTTTAATTGCTGTTTTAGTTTATGCTTGGCTTACCGGACGGCAACCTCATACCGAGCAGTTGACTCGCTTAGACAAGCAGCGTAAGCGCTTAGATGCGCGTGAAGCTGCTAAGCCGCAATCGGTAGATATTTTTACTAGAGACAAAGAAAACTTTCTTTCGCGTATTCTGGCTGAAGCCGGTCTGGAAGCTCAATACGATAAAATGAAGAGCACCTGGATTCTGGCTATAGCCGGAACGACGGTAGTTTTATCGATCTTGGCTCTGATGCAAGCACCGGCTCTAGTGATCTTGGCTGTAATCATCGGTCCGGGGCTCGGTTCTTTTGGCTTTTTCCAATATGTGAAATGGCAAGGTAGCCAGCGTCAACAAAAATTGGTGGCACAATTGCCCCAAGTTCTTGAGACTATGGTGAGTACGCTGAAAGCCGGCTCACCGGTAGTGGAATGTTTCAAGCTTCTCTCTGAAACTTCACCGGACCCGATTCGCAGCGAGTTCCGCCGCGCTCTTGTTTCGCTCCAGTTAGGAAAACCTTTCCGTGAAGTATTAGCTGAAATGGGCACCAGAATCCGCGCTGCTGATTTCCGTCTTTTAACTCAAGCAATTTTCATCAGTCAGGATGTTGGTGCAAATTTAGCTGATGTGGTTGCCACAATTGCTGAAGCGATACGTGAACGTTTCCGTTTGCGCGACTTTCTTGCTTCTTTGACGGCCCAAGGCAAAATGACCGCTCTCTTTATTGGTGCGCTGCCTTATTTCATTACAGTAATGACTTATTGGATTGCACCAGGCTACATTATGCCGTTCTTGAATCATCCGATTGCCAGAATTGTTTTTATCGCCATGATGATTTGGGAAGGAATTGGTGCGTACATTCTTGTGAAAATGACTACGTTTGAAGTCTAGGATAGGGG
This sequence comes from Candidatus Obscuribacterales bacterium, assembly GCA_019750335.1. Classification (GTDB taxonomy): domain Bacteria; phylum Cyanobacteriota; class Vampirovibrionia; order Obscuribacterales; family Obscuribacteraceae; genus JAIEPM01. Next base: position 240,393 of record JAIEOQ010000008.1, on the reverse strand, counting down.
TCTAAACGTCAATGGAAATGCTCGGCGCAATAATGACATTCGGTGCGGTCCTTTTCGGATTGCTCGCACTGTACATGCCGATTGCTCAAATGAACATGGACCAATATGCCGTTCGTGTGCGCCCGCGTAAAAAAGTAGAGATAGTTGCCGGCGAAGTACAAAAAGAATCAGTACTGCTTACTACTTTAAAATCAATCGGCGACTCGGTTATCGGTGCCCTGCCTCAGGTTATTGATGAACGCAGCAAAGTTTTGCTTATGCATGCCAACTACCGTACGCCGGCTCACTTAAGCACTTTTATCGGTGTTAAAACAGTAGCTGTAGTTGTAGTGGAATTTCTGGTTATTTTCAGCGGCATGGATATATTGCTTAAAGTCGTTGCTTTGGGCGGCGCTGCTTTTGTCGCTTGGACGATGCCGAACTTCTTTCTTTCCAGTCGAGTGAAAAGACGTCAAAATCAGATTTTGCGTGAGCTACCGACCGTGATTGACTTGTTGATTGTTTGTGCCCAAGCCGGTTTAGGTTTGATCGTGTGTATCGACAAAGTGCAAAAAGAAGTGAGAGACACCTGTCCGGAGTTGACTTCCGAACTGGAGCAGATGATCCAGGACGTTAAAGTTTTTGCTAAATCAGTGCCGGTGGCGCTGAAAGATATGGGTGAAAGATGCGGGGTGGAAGATATCACCCAGTTAGCCAGCTCTTTGATTTCAGCTGAATCAAAAGGTTCTGATATCAGCTATCCGTTGCGTCAGCAAGCCATCGCTTTGCGCGATAAACTCAAGCGTAAAAAGGAAGAAGAAGCTTCCAAAACACCGGTTAAAATGGTGCCTGTAATCATGGCTTTCGTTATGCCCTTGATTCTATGCCCGATGTTAGGACCGGCTATTATCACAATCATGACTGCCTTGCAGCCGATGATGAACCCCAAATAAATTGCTGTCTTTTTTTAACGAAAATAAAAAAACGTTTTTGGCTACGGATGCCACACGAGCTGCATCCTTTTGGCAGCGTCTGTGCGGGCTGTTAGGGACAAGTTCTTTGCCGGCGGGAGGTGGGCTTTATATAGCGCCCTGCCGCCAGATTCATATGTTCGGCATGAAATATGCTATTGATGTCGTTTTCCTGGATCGTGATTTTTGTGTCGTTGGCTTATGTAAAAAAATAGCGCCAGGTCATGCTTCGGCAGTGTTTTGGCGAGCAAACGGTTGCTTGGAATTGCCGGCTGGCACCATCGATGATACCGGTACCGAGCTTGGTGATCGGATTGTGATTACCGAAAACACTTAATTAAAGCCGAGAAATTCCATTGTCGGTTGTTGCAGAATGACGGCACAAAGGGTGCCTAGGGCGATGAACGGTGCTACGGGAATCAACCCTTTACGCGCTTCGTTGAACTTGCTCATGTCTGGCGTTTTGGCTTGAGCGCCGGCTTTACGCATCTCTTGCGCCATCCAGAGATCGTGCCAGGGAACGCTCCAGGCCAGGCTGACCAGGCTGTAAAGCCCGAAAACAAGGCTGTAGTATAGATAAACAATCAAGACCATGCCCGGACCAAGAAAGGCGCCGACCGCTCCGACAAGCTTAGTATCACCATGTCCGAATTTGCGCAGAAAAATTTTGGTGATCGACATGATAAATATGCCGGTAAACCAGCCAAGCATGCCGTTTATAGCGCCGGCCAAAGCGCGCAGCCAATAATCACCGCTATAACCCCAGGAAGCGAAATAAACTGACTGAGCGACAATACCGATAAGAGCCGCCGGGAAGGTCAGGCGATTGGGGATTTTTCTTGAGCGCAAATCGCTAACGGTACCAATGCTTACGACTATTAAAGCGGCAAGTTTCAAGGCATCGAAAGGAATCTCCACGACAGATCCTTATTTAGGAAGAACAGCAATCGCTTCGATCTCGACTTTGACGTCGCGCGGTAATCGTGCGACTTCTACCGCAGCCCGAGCTGGTTTGGAAGCGGTGAAGAATTCGGCATATGTTTCATTCATAGCTGCGTAATCGTTCATGTCTTTTAGAAAAACAGTAGTTTTTACTACATGGTCTAAGCCGGCGCCTAATGATTCAAGTACGGCGGCAACGTTTTTTAAAACTTGTCTTGTTTGTTCAGCTGTTGACCCGGTCAACAAATTGCCGGTAGCCGGATCGATGGCTATTTGTCCGGAAACAAAAACAAATCCGTTAGCGATAATTGCTTGGGAATAAGGTCCGACTGCTTTCGGCGCCTTGTCAGTGGAAACAGCTTGCAGCATGGAATCTCCTTGCTAAACTTTCGAGTTTGACAATGGGCTAATTATAGTCGAGGCGGCTTGAAAGTTATTGAGGATAGCCCCAGGCGCTAGGAAGATCTTCGCCTTTATGGCCGGTGGTTAACTCACCCATACCTTGCATGCCGGTACCGATGTAATGGCTGGCATCAAAACCGAAATAAGGCGGTAGTCCCCAGGCACCTTCATCGCCATAAATGCGATCGCTAAACCCTGAAGCGCGGACGAAACTTTCTAACCTTGTGGGGGGCAATGTTTTGCGTCCGCCCATATTTTGTAAAGCTAAGTTGGCTGGGGCCGTAAAAGTGCCAGCAAAAGGAGCGCCAGTTGCTGCTCCACCTGAGCCTAAAGCGCCTAGGGGAGCGATACTTGGTGTTCCCGGCAAAAGCGGACCATTCTCGCTGCCAACACCTTGAGAGTCGGTGAAATTGGAATCATCCTGAAATCTTTGAGTGGTTAGACCGGAGTCGTTGCCGTAAGCGCCCGGATTGCCCTCGGAATCGTATTGTCCTTGAGCCATAGCTGCAGTGTTGTAAGTTAATGCCAAAGCCATAGCGCAAACAATCTGCTTATACATTACTGCGTTCCTCTAACCCGAATTACCCGAACAATCTTCGGGCTGATAGTAAGTGTGGCCAGTTGCCAGGATCGTACTCCGAGCCCGGGCTCTTGTCAACGGCGGGCTGGGCTTTACAAGCTTAATTCTTATCGCTCTGCTTCTTGTATACTGTCAACCATGACTATTTATCTAGGGATTGAAACAAGCTGTGATGAAACGGCTGCGGCAGTCGTTGCTGACGGGCGCAAAGTTTTGTCTAATTGTTTATTCTCGCAAGTGGATATTCATAAAAAATTCGGCGGTGTAGTGCCGGAAGTGGCGGCTCGCCAACATTTAGAGAGCGTGAACAATATTATTGACGAAGCCATGCAAAACGCCGGCTTAGGCTATGGTGATCTGGATGGGATTGCTTATACGGCCGGTCCTGGTTTAATCGGTACTTTGATTACCGGAATGCTGGCGGCTAAAGCCTTGTCCTGGTCTTATAATTTGCCGCTTTTGGCAGTCGATCATTTGCTTGCTCATGTTTGCGCCAATTATTTGCAGAGTGACTTAGAGCCGCCATTTTTGGCTTTGTTAGTCAGTGGCGGGCATACTCAAATCGTTCATTTCACTTCTTATACCGAAGCTTCAATCATCGGTCGTACTTTGGATGACGCGGCCGGTGAGGCTTACGATAAAGTGGCTCGTCTGCTTGGTCTTGGTTATCCTGGTGGCGCGATTATCGACCGTTTGGCGCAAAAAGGTAATGCCCAAGCTTTCAAATTTCCGGAAGGCGTAGTTGCCGGTTATGATTTCAGCTTCAGTGGCTTGAAAACAGCTGTTTTACGCACTGTGGAAAAGCTTGCTCCGCCTTTACCCGTTGAAGATTTAGCGGCATCTTTCCAGGATGCGGTCTGCCGGGTTTTAGTGCGTAAAACCTTAAAAGCGCAGTCCGAGCTTGGAGCTCCGCGCATTGTTCTGGCCGGAGGCGTTGCGGCCAACAAAACTTTGCGAGATTCTTTAGTGGCTCAATCACCGGTCCCTGTGTACTTTCCGGACCGTAGTTTTTGCACCGATAACGCAGCTATGGTTGCCGGAGCGGCTTATTTTGTCGGTAAGAAAGTTTCGTTGGCCGCCGGAGTATATCCACGCCAGCTTGTCAAGTGAAGTAATTTTTCGCCGATTTTCGCAATAAAAACTTTCGGACACGAATAGTCTATGTTAGCATGACGCTAAACGTCTACAGAGGCTGCTTGCCAGCTTTGGGTGCTAGCGATGGAAATTACAGAAAAGACCTTGATATGCCGTGACTGTCAGCAGCCATTTGCCTTTACTGTCGGTGAGCAAGAATTTTTTCTGCAAAAAGGGCTGAAAAACGAGCCTAAACGTTGTCCGAACTGTCGTTTAGTAATGCGAGTCCAGCGCAATGGGCACGATCTGGAGCACACGACTGAAATCCCGTGTGCTACCTGCGGGGCGCCGACCAGGGTGCCTTTTCGCCCAAAAGGTTATCGCCCGGTTTATTGTATTTGCTGTTTCCAAGCTAAGAAGCGGGAAGAAAAGCCGGCCGTCCAATAAGTTTTAGTGAAAAAAGACAACGTATAGAACGGTTATCTCTGACGTTCTTCTTTGTCCGCTACTTTATAATTTCAATAGACGATTCTTTGCGCAGGGGGCAAAAACTTTTCATGGCCGAGGAGAGTACTTTCTGTTCGGGTTGCGGTGAACCTAGTTCGGGCAAAGAATTTTGTCCGGTTTGTCTGAGTCATCAAACCTCTGCTGAGAAGCTCGATAAGCAGCTGGCCGAGATTATTCTTGATCGCAACCAGCTTAAGTATCCGGTAATTACTCGCTGGGTAAGGATTGGACGTGATCCGACTAACCAGATCGTGCTTAATGACGATCGTTTTGGTTCGCGTTTTCATGCCTGGATTACATATGAAGCCGGTCGTTTTTGGCTTGAAGATTTAGGTTCTACTAACGGCACTGTGCTTAACGGTGTACAAGTTGGTTCAAGAGAAGCCTTGTCATCCGGCGATAAAATACGTATTGGCGAGACTGATTTGACGTTTGTGTTGCTTGACTAGGTGATAGGCTGATGTTCGGCGGTGAATCAGGTTCGGTAAACAGGGTTGAGCTGGAATGCCAAGTTCTGTGTGCGGCTTTAAGACAGAGCCGTTCACGGCAGGACAAGGACGGCACGGCAAATGCTACTCGTGAGCTCACCCATCTCTTTCCCGATCTAATGCCGACTCGCGCTGAAAGTCGCGAGCCAATAAATTATTACGACACTTTAGCCGTTCGTCCTCAAGCCGGAAATAACAATATATCTACCGGCTATTTACGCCGAATTAAACAGTTGCTCAAAGAGGGAAATCCTCGGGATAATATGGCGGCTTGCCAGACAGTCCTAGATGCCGGGCTTGTTTTGCGCAAACCACGTCTGCGCTTAAGTCACGATTTGGTTAATGCGACGCGTTGGCTGGCGGAAGAAGAAATTTTGCCGGTTGTAGCCGAGAGTATCGCTCCGCAATTGGCACCGCCTGTGGTGCCGAAGCCGGCGGAGTTGTCCGGCGTAATTGGTTTGATGGAAGTGGCGCAATTAATCACAAAGGTGGAGATCCAGGCTATGTCTGCGCAAATTCAGTTGGCTCCTAATATTCCAATTGAACAATTGATTTTGAATGCCGGTTACGCTACTAACGCCGAGCTTGCCTCACTGCATTTAGCCTTGGATTTACTTGAAAAAGGCAAGATAAGTTTGGCTCAGTTCCAAGTCGCGATGTACGACGAACGTATATCCGGTTTGCGCATGGCCGAGTCTTTACAAGTGCGTGGTTGGCTGGATGTCGAAGTGCGGAATTCAGTTGAAGAGATGAACCGGAAGGGCAGCTAAATGGTACTATTTATAGCTGTTACGGATTAGAGAGCGATGGACCTAATTACAAGTCCGCGTCATACCCGTCGGGGATTTACCAATCGCGTCAGATGCGCGCGTGGGCTCCTTTTGTCCTTGCATTCCGCGCAAGAAGCTGCGCAGCCGGTTGAAAAGGAACGAATTGAAAGTTCGCGTTTTTTAGCTCTACTTGCCGAGCAGATTGAGAATGACTGTGCCGAAAAATCAGGCATTGATAACGGCCGGGCTACTTTTGACTTTTCGCCCACAGCTTCAAACACTTCTAGATATAAGCGCTTCGTACAAACAGATATACGTGCTGACGGTCAAAGAGTGGAACTATCATTCAATGGCGGCAAAGTGATTAAAGATACGCTTGGTCAAGTTGTTGAGGTGCAGTCGGTTTTTGGTGACAGTCTCTTTTTTCAATACGGCTCTTTTGGGCAGCTGGAGATGTTTACCCGGCTTGATTCGCGCGGCGCGCTTCATAGTGCCGGTAAATTTGATAAGCACGGTGTAAAAGTCACCGATTCTCAAGGTAGAGTGCTGGCGGTCGGACAAAACATGGCGGTCGATCCTTGGGGACGGCTTTATGTTCATTCGCACAGCGGACAATATGTTTGTTTGGATCTAATCAGCGGCTTTCATATTGAGCGGCGCCAAGCCGGAGAGGACTTTGTTACGGCAATGTTCGCTCAAGATGGTTTTCGCATGGCGACGATGTATGCTTTAGCGCCGGATGTTATGCAAGCAAGTCGTAATCGTTGTTTGTCTTATCGCTTTTATGGTCGCGACGGTACAGTTCTTGAATTTAACACGGCTAGCTTAAAAGTAGAAAGCGCACCGATTAAAGCGATGCCGCCCGGTAGCCGTCCAATTGAGAGACAACATCGTGTGCATTGGCAAGCAAAAACAGCCAAGCAAGCGCTGAAAGAATATCTAGCCCGCTAACAGTTGTATTCAGAGGAAGAGGAAGGGATCATGTCTCAGATAATATTCGGCACTGACGGTTGGAGAGCGATTATTGCTGAGGATTTTACTTTTGCCAATGTGGAAAAAGTGGCTTATGCCATCGGGCAATATATCAAAGAGACTTATGATTCTGGCGTTCCGGTTTTAGTCGGCTATGACACACGTTTTTTAGCCGATAAATTCGCTCATCGCGCCGCTCAAGTTTTTATCTCTATGGGCATCCCGGCAAAAATGGTTTCTCGTGACGTGCCAACGCCGGTAATTGCTTTTGCTACTCAAGTCGAGCCGACAGCCGGTGCGATTCAATTGACCGCCAGTCATAATCCGCCTGAATACTGCGGCATAAAATATATTCCGCATTATGCCGGACCAGCTACAAATGAGATTACAGCTCGTATTGTGGCTAATCTTTCCGCTTTGCCTTACGAACTTGATGTACATTCAATCACTGTTCCGATTTTTGACCCGAAGCCGGCTTATATGGCTGAGTTACAAAAACAGATTGATTTTGAGCGTATCGGCAAAGCTGGTTTGAAAATTGGCATTGAATGCTTGTATAGCACCAGTCGCGACTATCTGGATGCCGCACTTAGCGGTCATGCGGCTGTACTCAAAGTTTTGCATAACTGGCGAGATCCTTTATTCGGCGGCGGAATGCCTGAACCGAAACCGGAATATTTGCAAGATTTGGCAAAAACAGTTAAAGCAGAAAAGCTGGACGTTGGTTTAGCCACTGACGGAGACGCTGATCGTTTCGGAGTGATAGACGATCAAGGCAACTATATATCACCGAATCAGTTGCTTTCGTTGTTAACCAGACATCTGGTCAAAAATCGTGGCATGTCGGGAGCCATAGTTCGTACAGTGGCTACAACTCACTTATTGAATAAGTTGGGCAAAATGTACGGTTTGGATATAGTTGAAACCCCGGTTGGTTTTAAATATATCGGTGAAATTATGCGCCAAAAAGATGTTCTGATTGGTGGTGAAGAATCCGGTGGAGTCTCAATCAAGGGACATATTCCGGAAAAAGACGGTATTTTAGCCAACATGCTTTTAGTTGAAATGTTGGCATATGAAAAGAAACCATTATCCAAAATTTGGGCTGAGCTGCAGAAAGAAACCGGTGCCGAGTTTGCTTACCGCCGCAAAGACTTACGCCTGACTGCCGAAAGCCAAGCAAGTTTGGTGGAAAAGCTGCATAAAGAGCCTTTTGCTAAAATCGGCAGCTCGAAAGTCAATGAAGTTGGGCTTAAAGACGGGCTGAAATATTATCTTGAAGACGACAGCTGGGTTTTAGTGCGTCCTAGCGGTACTGAGCCTTTGGTCCGTCTGTATTACGAAGCTCCTTCAGGAGCAAGAGCAGACCAATTGAAACAAGATTTCGATCGTCAAATCGATGATTTGATGAAAGGATTAGGCTCAAAAATACTTTCAGTTCACTAGCTTTCAGTCCATTAAGATGAAAAGCCATGCAGCTGGACATTTATCCAGGCTCAAGTTAAGATGCCAACTGGAGAAATGAGCTGCCTGTGAGCAAAACAAAGATTTTTCGTGAACTAACTATAATGGCGATTACGGCACTGGCCATATTCCATGCCTGTAAGTCTATCGTCGGCAGCGTCGAGCATCAGTTTTATCTCTACCATCAAGCCGCATCCCTGAAAGCCGGCCAGGCTCAAGCCCAAGAAGTAAATAAAGAGCTTAGAGACGGTTTGGCTAACTATAATTCTTCTTCGGGTATCGAAAGACTGGCTCGGGAGCGTCTGAATTTGGCCGGAGCTGACGAAATTGTGGTCCGTATAAGCAAATAGTAAAACAAACAAATAGACAAAGAAAAGACCGCCCGATTGGGCGGTCTTTTTAGAAGTCCGAAAGAATTAGGCTTGTAACAGCTTATCTAACAATCGCTCTGGAAAGCCAGAACGTTCTTACTTGGCGATAAGTACTGAGGAGTTTGGTTTGAACACCGGCAGTATCAATCGCTAACGGGACTCCCATTACTTTGGGAAGGTTCATTGGAGCCGTGGACGGTGTAAGCATAAGCGGACCGGCGATGGCGGCCGTAGCCGTTACACCAAAGGCCGCGGCCACAGCTACAGCATTTAACATGCTCTTAAGACGCATAATTGACCTCCATTCTTCAGGACTTCTTCTGAGTAGATTGATCGGGCTTATCAAGACAGATTCTTGGCAGAAACTCTATGATAATTACTATGTACCCGTTGAATGCTTGACAATAATAATAACACAAAGACGATTGATTAAATTGCTCTAGTTTTGGTTAATTTTGAAAATTTGAGGGCCACGATTTGTCAGAGGATGTAATTGCAATTTTGGTGTGTTGTGTTCTGGGTTTAATCGCTCAAGGATGCAAAAAACAACCTTGGCTTGAATGGGTAATTAGGGTAATAATCGGTCTCTTTTTGTTCGGCGAAATAATCGGGCTCATTAGCAATCCGCTCTTTGTCTCCGGTGCTTGGAATATTTCGCTTTTAACTTCTTTGGTGGTTGTTACGACAGCCCTTCTTTGGAAGCCTGGGCGTAAGCTTATTTCACTGATGTTGACCGGGCTAAATCAAATTATAAGCGGGCGTGTTTTGCTGGCTTTTGCCGGACGCATTCCTACTGATTCAGGCAAAATGACTGCGGCTCAAGCCATGCTTGCTGAGCGTATATTTGTGCCTGAATCAATTCCACATTTGAACGGTATGTGGCTTTATGTCACCTGTCTGGTTTTCATGCTTATGCATACCGATTTGAACGGTTTCAAAATGCCGGCAATTATGATTCCGATCCCTACCACTATGGATCAGCTTTTTTCATATAATCTTCTCGGTCTGGTTTTCTTGGCTTTTGCCGGCGTCGGCATATTGGTTAGCCGCAGCCCGAAAGAAGCGCTTGTGCGTTTGGGTTTAGTTAAACCGACCTGGCGCCAAATCTTGCTTGGGATCGGCTTTATTTTCTTTACGTTTGCCTATGACTATGTTTGGTCCATGTATACCCATAGCCAAGAAGGGCTTGGTTACGCGGAAAAGCTCAGCCATTTCAACGATGGTTCGTTTGTTGCTGGTGGCGCCGGATCGGCTTTAGCTTTGGCTACGGCTACCGGTTTCTGTGCCGGCATCGGTGAAGAGCTTCTTTGTCGTGGTGCATTGCAGCCGGCTTTTGGCATTTTACCTGCGGCTTTTCTTCACGGTGTTTTACACGGACAATTTGCCCATGCGCCGATGCTTATTTTGCAAGTCTTTGGTTGGTCGATGTTTATGGGTATTCTGCGTCGTTATACAAACACGACAACAACAATTGTCGCGCACAGCGGTTTCAATTTTGTTTCTACTTTCCTGTTTGCTTTCAATCCATAGTCTGTCTGTCATTAATCTATCTTTTATTGCTATGCAGTATCTGAACTCGTAATGGAGTTATTGAAGCAAAAATTTGTTGGGGACTGATCGGTCCAAAATACCAACATGCTTCTAGAAACGAGTGTTGCCAACGAATCTTGCTAAAGGCCGACCAATAAACTGCTAAATAATTCTGCAGACATTTCCTGCTTATGCCATGAAATCTATTGCGAATAAAAGAGACAATGGAATCAACAGTATTTGCAGTCTCGTCGGAGACCGCCGGATATGATCCATTGTTTGTTTTACCCAATTCAGCAATACGTTTGATATAACGGTCACCTGCTAAACGGATTGCTACACCAGCTAACTCCAACATAGTCAGCGCTACCGATATTTTGTTTGCGGGCATTCCTGTCTTATGGCTAAGCGTATCCACATGAATCGGTTCTGTCGATAATTGGTCGTATATTTCTTTTTCGAGACCCTCAAAATTCATATCAGTTGTTGTTGTTGTTTCAGGTTGCGGTTCTAATGTATAACAGTCGGAAACAGTTTCTAGCAATATTTCAGAGTCAGACTGCTTTTCCATTTCTTCTTGTTCGGAGAGCGGATGTTTTCTAGCTTGGGTTTCGCGACTGCGTTTACAAAATATAAGTGAAAAAAGTGCTGAGGATACTTCAACAGTATTTTCTTGCATATGACTTTGAGAAACTGTTGTAATCTTTTTGAAGATGTTGTGAGCCGATGATTGAGCAACACCGGCAAGTCTGTGGAATCTGGATGAACTAATAATGATTCTTTGTTCTATTAACCAAATAGCTAAAAGCCATGGTTTTGCCGCTCTTATGTGGTTAAAGAATGTACCGCCGGTAAGCCAAATTCTTTTTTTGCAGCGCTTGCAACTGCCTACTCGAGCGCCATATTCTTTTTCCACCCCCCGATTGCTGCAATAGCGACAGCGCAAAATTTTTTCAGCATCAGCTTTTCTATACAGCTCTTCCAAGCAATCCTTTTCGGTCGGAAAGAGAGCGTTAAAGCGTTGCAAGAGAGACTCAAGTAGCTCTTCGCTAACAGGTTGTTCCGGCGCTGGCGATGAATCGAAGATGTTGGAATCGTCCGACATAGAAAGTCCTCAGCCATATATTTATTTGTACGGCTGAACACAAAAAAAGTTCAAAACAAGTCCACCCCACAATATTGTAAGAAGGTAAACCGATATCGGTTTACCTTCTTACAGTATTGTGGTATTGCTGAGCGCCTTCCGGCTATTCAGCTGATTCGCTTTTCTTTGGTGCGCCGACGTTGCCGCCTAAACCGAGAATGCCGTTCAACTCCAAATGATGATTTTTGCCTACTAATTTGCGTTCGGCAATTTCAGCTAGTTCACGTTGGATGTCGGCATCGGTTCTTTCTGGTTCGAGAATGTTCACTACATCCCGATAGTACAAAGTTTCTTTCTCGACAAGAGCTTCGGCTAAACGTTCGATTTGAGCTTTACGTGTTTGCAAAAGCTCTTCGACGTTTTTACGACATTCATCGATGATTGCTTTAGTTTGTAACTCAAGTTCGCGCTCTGTTTCCATGGACGCAGAGCTGCCTTGAGAATCTTCTGTATTGCCGAAGGCTGCGTCGGTGTTGAAAGTATAGTTGCCCATGCCCCAAAGGCGGACCATGCGGCGGGCAATCAATCCGGCTTGGCGTAAATCTTCCGAAACGCCGCGACCGTTTTGTCCGAAGAACATGCGTTCTGAAACCAAGCTGCCGAGATAAATCTCGATATCGACCATCATGTCGTGCTTGAATTTATCGTTGCGTTCTTCTTTCTCGACTGGCCAGACGTAACCTAAGGCATAACCGCTCGGTACGATAGTGACGATTTGAATGCGTGAATGCTTGTCGCGGAAATAAGCAACTATAGCGTGTCCGGCTTCATGATATGCCGTAGCTCGCAGCTCTTCTAGAACTACTTGCCGGCTGTATGACATGCCGAAACTTTGTCTTTGGATTGCTTGGACTAAATCCAATTGGGTTATGGCATCGCGACCGGTACGGATAGCGATTAAGCCGGCTTCATTGACGATGTTGGCTAAATCGGCTCCTGATTTCCAGACGGTCATTCTTGCTATTTCTAGCGGATTGACGCTGCCTTCGATCTTTGTCTTTTTCAAATAATATTGCAGAATTGCTTCGCGACCTTCCAGGTTCGGTCTGGGCACTTCAATTCGGCGGTCGAAGCGACCTGGACGCAGAAGCGCCGGATCAAGCAGATCCGGATGATTGGTTGCGCCGATAGTTAGCACTTTGTGCTTACCGAAACCATCTAATTCAACCAAAAATTGATTCAAAGTTTTGTTCGAATCCTGGATGGCGCCGCCACCAAGATCGATACCACGTTTACCGGCCAAAGCGTCGATCTCGTCTATGAATACTATGGCGGGCTTGCCGCTGCGGCGGGCTTGTTCATATACCGCACGTACTCGGTTTGCGCCGACGCCGGCCCACATGGATTGAAAATCACCACCGGAAAGTGCATAAAAAGGAACACCGGCTTCGTTGGCGATTGCCTTGGCCAGCATAGTTTTGCCGGTACCTGGTGGACCGACAAGCAATACGCCTTTCGGCGCTTTTAATCCGGTGGAGCGAATCTTGTCTGTATTTTTCAGCAAAGCGACAACTTCGGCAGCTTCGTTTTTCGCTTCTTCCATCCCTTTGATGTCGTCGAGTTTGACTTCAAGATCAGGCACACGAGCTAAATTCATGCCGTAAGTGTTGAGCTTGTGTCCGGCAGTTACCGAGATGCGATCCACCGCTGCTTCCAGCTCTACTTCTTCAACATGAGTTTTGCCGTTGCGCACAGCCATGATTGCCGCTTCGTTAACCGTAGCTGCAATGTCGGCGCCGGAAAAATTGGTTGTTTGTTGAGCCAGTTTGTCCAGAGCCGGCTCGGACGCCATTTTGATTGTGGATAGATATTTCTCGAAGATTTTCTTACGGGCTTCAGCGTCAGGCAATCCAACATAAGCTTTGCGATCGAAGCGTCCTGAACGCATGAAAGCTGGATCAAGATTACTCTCGTTATTGGTGGCGCCGATCGTAATCACATTGCTTCGGGCCAATCCGTCTAACTCAATTAAGAGTTGATTGAGGGTGCTAGTACGATTGTTGCCGCTCTCACTCATAGTGCCGGAGATAGCGTCGATCTCATCGATAAAGATGATTGCTGCCGGGCTTTTTCGTGCTTGCGAATAAAGAGCGCGAATGCGTCCGGCTCCTTCGCCGGCAAACATGCTGACAAAATAGCTTGCCGACATGCCGAAAAATGGCACGTTTGCTTCATTAGCCATGGCTTTGGCCAACATAGTTTTTCCGACACCAGGTGGACCGATTAATAGCACGCCCTTCGGTATTTTTGCTCCGATCTTACGCAGATCGTCGCCGTGCTTGAGAAAATCGATAATTTCAAATATGTCTTGCTTAACGTCATCAATGCCGATTACATCAGCTAAGCGTATTGATGAATCAGTATTGCCGACTTCGATGCCCGAGCCGACTAATGTTTTTTCGACGCCGACCTGGCTGCGATCCAAAGCTTGTTCCAAAGTGTCCATGGTTACTACACCAGGACCACCCGGACGACGACAAATAAGCGCCGCTTCGTTGACGACAGTGGCTATCTCAGCCGGTGAGAAGCTTTGGGTGAGTTTACCCAACTCTTCATAATCGATGTCGGTGCCGCAAGAGACTTTGCCGAGATAATAACGGAATATCTCTTGACGCTCCTCCGGTGTAGGCAGCTGGAAATAAATCTTGCGGTCCATGCGTCCAGCACGCATCAGGGCCGGATCGAGAATGCCATCGTTATTGGTGGCACCAATAACGATCACGTTTGAGCTTTTGAAGCCATCCATTTCAGTAAGCAGAGTATTCAAAGTCATATTCATGTCGGCGACGCCGCCAAATCCCTTGTCACCCTGACGCTTGCTGCCGATTGAGTCGATTTCGTCGATAAACAAAATTGCTTTTTCGTGTTTGCGTAATTTCTTAAATAAGGTTTTGAGCTTGAGTACACCTAAGCCCATAATTAAGCCGCTTAAAGAGGAGCCTTCGACTACATAGAAAGGAATACCGACCTCGTTAGCAATGGCCCGAGCAAAAAGCGTTTTACCGGTGCCGGGCGGTCCGACAAAAAGCAAGCCTTTCGGTACCTCAGCTCCGGAAGAGGTATATTGCTGCGGGTGCGAGATCATGTCGATCACTTCGCGGATTTCTATTTTGGCCTGGACGTTGCCGATCAGCTCTGAAAGCTGAGTTGGAGCCTTCGGGTTGATTTTTGAATCTTTGAAAGCCCAACCGAAAAATTTACGCCAAAAACTTTTTGGCGCTTTAGCATCGGCTCGGGGCGGTAGAGGAAAAATAATCGCCAGCAACAAATACCATTGAATCAGTATGACTAGAGCGCCGAAGATGGCGCTGGCGACAACCGAAACGACGGTATATTTCAGTAAAGCCTGGAACGATGTAAATGGATTCCACATGGCTGACGTCATAAGCAATATGAGCGTCCATGCGATCAGTACAGTCCATTTTGCCCAGGGCTTTAACATATCGATTCCTCTTCCTTCCTAATTGTTAGCGCCGGTGGGAAATTCGGCACTGCGGTCTCCGGTTTCACCGATGTCTTTCATGACGGCGATCGGCCGGCTTTGATCCACGATATTTATTTCGGAATAACCGAAGTCATCTCGTGCCACTCCATGTTGGCATTCTTTTATTTCGGAGCTAATGCCGGCAGGCAACGGGTAAGGCTGTGGTGCTTCGAGAAGACCCATAGCTTCAGCCATGCTGAAAAAGATCAAGCTGACGACAAAAACGCTGGCAAAAATAATAAGAGCTGATTTCATGGTTTAAGCAGTAGGAGTAAATGACCAACCGCAGCTGACAGAATAACCAACCGCAGTTGGTGCTTAACATTATTTTATCTGCGGACTACCTGCTATTTAAGCATATAGCTACGCTGAGAGCTACTGATTTATATGCCGGTTAATCAGAGCGACGAGCTTATCTTTTGGCACGGCGCCACTATGAGATTCAGCCTGATTTCCGTTCTTGAAGACCATGAAAGTAGGGATAGAGCTGATGTTGAAGCGAGATTTGGTTTCCGGGTTGCTGTCAATATCCACTTTGTATACCTTGACTTTGCCGGAGTATTCCTTGGCTACTTGATCAACAATTGGAGACATTTTTTGGCAAGGTCTACACCATTTTGCCGAAAAATCGACTAAAACCGGGACTTGAGAAGCAAGTACGTCCTGCTCAAAATGGGCATCACTAGTTTCTGCCGTCGGTGCAATTATTTCGCCGGCCGGTTCGTAACTTTGAGTACCAGATTCGGCAGCAGAACCTGTATCGTTTCCGCTTTTATTCGTCGTTTCATTGGCGCCATTGATCATGGCGCCGATCACTAAGCAGGCAAAGAACGCAATCAGCAATTCTTTCATAAGGAAATCAATCCTATAAGCTAAATATTTTTGCCGGAGCAAAACCCTACTCAAGACATACCCTGAATTAAACGGTTATGTCCATAGATAGGTTGTGAAATTGAGGGCGAAGTGGATTAAACGTGCTTGTTAATGGCGTTTGCCAAGGTGGCTTTCGGCACGGCGCCAACCACTTGTTCAACCACTTGACCAGACTTAAAGAGATAAAGGCTAGGAATGCCTCTGATCGTATAAGCTTGTGCTGTTTTCGGGTTTTCGTCCGTATTCAGCTTGACCACTTTGACGCGGCCTTCATATTCTTTGGAAAGCTCTTCAACAAGAGGAGCTACTGCCTTACAAGGCTGGCACCATGGAGCCCAAAAATCGACGAGAACAGGGAGTTCTGCCTTTACAACTTCTTGCTCGAAGGTGGTGTCGGTTACGCTGAGAACGCTAGACATTTAGAAAGGACCTCCCAAATTTGTTTTTCAATCCTTGGCATATATGCTGATATTACTACCAAGTTAGGACATTATAGAAAGATAGCGACAATCAAGAAAGAATTATCCAATTGTTTTAAGCCGGGATCAACAGCGGCAGGCAAATTTGAAAAGAGAGTTGTTTGAGTATGGGGTTTGTTCAACAAATATATAGTTGGTTCTGGAAAACCCTGGTCAACCAGCTGTTGTTTACATATCTCTTTGTTATAGCTTTCGCTTTGGCGATCGTAACTTTTTGGGCCCTCTTCACAATTAAATCCGAGTCAATTCGAGATTTACGTAACTCGCTTGAGGTTGAGTCGGTTCATCTAGCCTTGGAAATCGATAGCGATTTAAGTCTGGATTCGCCACAAGCTACTGCCCGGATTCAATCGGCAGTAGATCGTCATGCCAGCCGCTTGGGTGTTTCAATTACAGTGGTGAACAAAAGCGGACATGTATTAGCTGATTCAGACGACCGAGACTCCGCTGCCGTCGAGAAAGAAGGCGAAAATATTTCGGACGAGCCGGAAATCAACGACGCTCTTGGTGGGATTATGGCTTTTTATCAACGTAACTCGGCTAAAAATCGAGCTGAGTGGCTATATGTTGCTTATCCAGTGCGCTCAGTCGGTGAAACTGTCGGTGTAATTCGTATTGGCGTTCCCCTGACCGGCTTAAATCAACGTTTAAACCAAGATTTGATTTTTTTCTTGGAGATTATTGTTGCTACCCTTGTGACAACTGCCCTAATCAGTCTCTGGCTGGCACGCCGTTTTACTCAGCCGATTCGGCATATGAGCGAACTCTCCCGTCAAATCGCTCTTTCGGGCGACATTACTACTCTTGTGCCCGTGCAGCGTAAAGATGAAATTGGCGAGCTTGTCTCTTCTTTCAACCAGATGATTGATCGTTTGCGCGAAGAAGAGAAGCTCAAGCATGAGTTTATTGCCAATGCCAGCCATGAGTTGAAAACGCCGACTATGGCTATCAGTTCGGTGGTTGAAGCTTTGCAAGCCGGAGCTGCCGAAGATCCGGAGCTGCGACAAAAATTTCTTGTTTCTCTGGAGAATTTGGTTGAAAGACAAGCCAGTCTATTGCGCGATCTGCTTGATATTGCTCAGCTTGATGTTAGCCAAAAAAATCAGTGGCAGGAAGACGTGAATTTGGCTGAAACCTTAAATGAAGCAATTGAACAGATTCGTCCTCAAGCCGAAAAGAAAAACATTCGACTTAACATTGAAATGCCTGATGTCGCTCATATTATTGTTGGCAACGGTATTCAATTACAACGCGCTTTCATCAATTTATTGACTAATGCTGTAAATTACACTCCAGCCAACGGAGAGGTAAATCTTGGCAGTAATGTCCTTGATCATCATGTTGAGCTTAGGATCGAAGATACTGGCAGCGGGATCGATCCAAAAGATCTACCCCATATTTTTCAACGCTTTTACCGAGCTGACCGGGCTCGCACCCGCACGTCGGGCGGCACCGGGCTGGGTTTAGCAATCACACGCGAAATAATCGTTCGCCATCAAGGACGGATTGAAGTTCAATCTACTCTTGGTGAAGGAACGACTTTCTCAGTGTGGCTGCCTTTAAGACGGGAGATCTAATGAATCTCTGGCAAAAACTAAGTTCTATGTTCAAAAAAAAGCCGGTACAAGAATGCCAGCCGGACAGCGATGAAGCTCTCGCGGTGCCCTGCTGCAGTAGCGCAGTACATATTGCTTTTCGCGGTTTAAGTGATGATCGTCTTTATTTGAGTCGAAACCGGACCTGGCAAGAAGTAAGATTCTTTCGTGCTAACGGCTTACGTGTTTTTTGTGCTCTTTGCCGCCGCCGAATTGTTTAAAATTAAAAGCAGACGGAAGTGATTTTGATTTGTTCCGGTAAGCTTTCAATGTGACTAATAGTTGTAATTTAAGCCTCAATTTGGAACCAAAAGCTTTGCGCTAAGATCTGAATAAAAGTATTGCTTCTGTGCTAGAGATTTTGCCGGTGATTAAGCCCAATCTAACAAATAAATTGATTGAGCCTGAATCTTACATAGTGGATAACCGTCCATTATGTGAAGGCATGCCTTTTGTTTTAACCGATGCCGCCCATCCGCGCATTGTGCTCAAACAAGGCAGCCATTTTTTGGTTATGGATGAGATGGCTCAAATTCCTGCCTGCAACACTTTAGGCTATGGCTATTATCGTCATGACACTAGGCAGATAAGCGAGTGGGAGCTATCGCTTAACGGTGCGCCTTTGGCTTTACTCTCGGCCGACGTACAAAAAGGTTACTCCGGCACTTTTCTTTATACTAATTTGCAAAGCGGTGATATCCCGCAGCAAAAAATCACAATTGAACGTCAAATCGTTCTTGACGATCTGCTTTGGGAAAATATTGCCATTGAGAATTTCGGGAGCCAACCTTATGACATAGATTTGCAAATGAAGTTTCATAGCGATTTTGCCGATATGTTTGAAGTGCGCGGCCTGAATCGTAGCCAAAGAGGCGCGCGCATGATTCCTTTGTGCAGTCTCGACCGTTCGGGACTCTTTCTGGCTTATCGCGGGCTTGACGGTGTTCTTGTTGAAACAGTAATGGAGTTTTTTGGAGCGAAACCGGATCAAATTAATGATGGCATCGCTACTTTCAAACTTCATTTGCCGGTGAGAACCGTAGTCGAGCTGGAGCTTTGTGTGGTGACAAAGCTCGGTGGACAGCCGGTGGGCAGCAGCGAAGCTGGAATTATGAGTTTTCGCGATGCTAAGCAAGCTTCTAACGAGCGTTATGAATTATGGCGTAGCCAAATCGCTTCTATCGATACTGAGCACGAGTTAGTCGATCTTTCGATTCAACGTTCTTTCGATGATTTTTACATTTTGCGTCAACCGACGCCAAAAGGTTGGGGCTTAGCTGCCGGTCTGCCCTGGTACTCCACTGTTTTTGGCCGAGATAGCGCTATTGCCGGATTGCAGGTGGTGCCTTTTATGCCTGAGCTGGCAAAAGAAACTATCGAAGTTTTAGCGGCATATCAAGGACAAGCTTTTGATGCTTTCACCGAGGAGCATGAAGGCAAAATCATGCATGAAATCAGGCTGGGAGAGCTGTCTCGCGTCAAACAAATTCCCCATACCCCATATTACGGCACCGTAGACGCTACTCAATTATGGCTGCTTTTATTTTGTGAATATATAAAATGGACCGGCGATTTGGATTTCGCCACCAAATATTGGCCGGCAGTAAAGTTGGCGTTGGCCTATCTGGATCGAGCCTGTGAAGCCGGAAACGGTTATTTGCGCTATCAAGCGACCCAACCCCATCAACTGGAAAATCAAGGTTGGAAAGATTCTGGCGATTCAATTATGTATGCCGATGGACGTTTGGCCGAAGCGCCAATCGCTGTTTGTGAAGCTCAAGCTTATCATTATGCTGCTCGTAATGAGCTCGCCGGAGTAGCGGCTTTGCTCGGTCATAAGGCCATGGCTAGAAAACTTTTGGAAGAAGCTTTCCAAATTAAAAATCGATTTGAAAAAGACTTTTGGCTAGTGAACGATAATTATGTTGCGCTGGCTTTGGATGGACAAGACCGGCAGGTGGGAGCGATAAGCTCTAACCCAGGTCATTGTTTGTGGACCGGCATTCTTGATCCGGATAAAGCGCAGCTGGTAGCTGATCGGATAATGAGCCAAGAGCTGCATTCGGGCTGGGGAATACGTACTCTTTCAGCTAACGCTGCTGCTTACAATCCGATTAGCTATCATAACGGCTCGGTTTGGCCTCACGATAATGCGATTATCGGCGAAGGGATGCGTAAAATCGGGCGCTTGGAAGACATGAAAAAGATCATGCTCGGTATAGTTGAAGTTTCACTCTACAACCAAGAATATCGTTTGCCCGAGCTGTTCTGCGGTTTTCAGCGTTTAGGTGTGCAACGCCCGGTAGATTATCCGGTCTCTTGTTCGCCTCAGGCTTGGGCTGCCGGCAGTCTTTTTCAACTAATCAAATCTTGTTTGAACTTTAAGCCGGATGCAATCAATAAGTCTCTGCAAATAGTAGATCCGTCCTTGCCGGAGTGGCTAGGCAAAGTAACAATTAAAGGACTGCGTGTAGGCCGGGCGATGATTGATCTGTCCTTTGATACTCAAGACGGTTCGACTTACGGCAAAGTTTTGAATAAGCAAGGACAAGTAAAAGTAATAATCGAGAACTAACTGAAAGGTAGGTGTTTAATTAAATGCGTATTGCTCAATTGGCTCCGCAAACAGAAAGCGTTCCTCCCGTAGGCTATGGCGGTACTGAGCTAATAGTCAGTCATTTGACCGAAGATCTGGCTAAAAAAGGACATGACGTCACGCTCTTTGCTTCAGGCGATTCAAAAACCGAAGCAAAGCTTGTTTCAATTGCGACAAAAGCTTTGCGGCTTGACGATTCTATTCCTTTGCGCCGCTGGCAAACTTATGATTTACGTCTTTTGCTTGAGTTGGAAGCAAGACAAGATGAATTTGACATTGTGCACAATCATATGGGAGCGCAAGCCTTACCCTTCTTGGAAAGATTGCGTTGTGCTACTGTAACTACCAATCATAATAATGTGAAAGACTACTGTGCTCCGGTTTATTTGGCCTATAAAAATCAACCGTATGTAGCGATCAGCAACTCGTATAAGTCGCTTAATTATTCGGACAAGCTGAATTATGTTGATACCATATATAATGGCATCGATATTGATTGCTTTGATTACAATCCGCAAATAAAGCGCGAAGGTTTACTTTTCATCGGACGTGTATGTCAGGATAAAGGAACTTCTGAGGCGATTAAAGTGGCGGAAAGTCTTAAGTTGCCTCTGACTATTGCCGGCAAAGTGGATGAAGCCGACCGTGACTATTACGAACAGCAAGTAGAACCGCATTTGAACTCTGATATAAAATATATCGGTGAAGTTGGTCCTGCCGAAAAAACTGCTTTGTACAACAGAGCACGAGCGGTAGTTTACCCGATTAACTTTGATGAGCCTTTCGGCTTAGTCATGGCAGAAGCGCTGCTTTTAGGAACGCCGGTAATGGCTCTTGATCGCGGGGCGGTTAAAGAGATAATCACTGATGGTGAAACCGGCGTTGTTGCTAAAAATCTGGATGAGTTAACCAGCCGTTTTTCTGAAATCGAAAAAATCTCTTCTGAAACTTGTCGTCAAAGAGCGATTAATTTTTTCTCAAAAGAAAAAATGATCTCCAACTATGAAACATTGTATGAAAGGTTATGTAACTAATCATGCTCAATCTGATTACGCGAGAGTTAGAAAAACGTCCTTTGTTTGCTGTGTTTGACCGTGACGGCACTTTGGTACCAATCACCGACGATCCGCTGGCGGCGATGGTTTCAGCTGAACTGAAAGCTAACCTGCGTAAGCTAGCGGCGACAAAAAATACGAAAGTGGCAGTGCTCAGCGCTCGTGGTTTGCGCCATCTATCTCAAGACTTTAGCGGTGACGGGTTGATCCTGGCTGGTAATTACGGATTAGAGATCCTTTTTCCGGACAAAAGAGCTTTTATTCAACCGAAAGCTAAAGCTTCGCGTGAGATGCTCTCTAAAGCCCGTTTGCGTTTTCAGTCCGAGCTACCGCAAGATGTAAATGTAATTTTGGAAGACCATGAGCTCTCTTTGTGTTTGCATTGGCACCGCACACCGCCTGCTCGACGTGAGGAAGTTCATGCTTCGGCGCGACGTTTGAAAAAAGAGATGCCTGAGCTTTCATTCAGAGCTTTGCCGACAAGCTATGAAGTTTTACCAAACGTGCTTTGGACTAAAGCTGACGGTATGACTCAAATTGCCAGTATGTGCGAAATTAACGGCACTGAGCCGCTTTATGTCTATGCCGGCGATTCGGAGTATGACGAGCCAGCTTTTCGCTGGGTAAACGAGCGCCAGGGTATCAGTGTAAAAATCGGCAAAGCCGAACAAACTGAAGCACAATTCTGTTTGGATTCGCCAGCCAGCTTAGCTGGGTTGATTGAAAAACTGATTCATCTAAGAGTGTTGTCCTAGGCGAGCCAGATATTTATGAATCAAGGCTTCGCTTGGCGGCGGGCAGCTTAATCGAGAACCAGCCAACCTAGAGATAGTATTCTGCATTGAAAATGTCATGTCGGTTGCTTGGAATAAATCCATGGTCCGGTACTGAGTAAAGCTATCGCCCAGGCAACGACAAAGTGCCAGGCAGGCGGCGGATTGAGCGCTGTCTAGCTTGCCGGCGTCAGCTTCCAGACGCTGCTTAAATTGAGCTGGTGATAATTGATTGATCTTGATGCCGAAAGATTGCATATATGCAATTAAATCTTTGAGCAATAAACTTTGCTGATTGGCGATATGGTAGGTAGCTGAATTTCCCTTTTGTATGTCTTGTAAGGATATTTCAGCTAAGGCGGCAGCCGCATAATCAAGAGGGGTAACATCTACTTTTAATTCGGTTTCAAAAGTAGGCATATAGCCTAAAGTTGCAATCCCGCGGACAAACAAAGATAAGAAATCGCTATCTGCAGATAAGCCTGTTTGAGAATCCCCGGTGATCAAGCCGAGACGATAATAAGAAATAGGGCATTGGGTTGTTTCGCTTAAGCGAAACAACAGTTCTGCGGCAAATTTGCTTTGAGCATAACCGCCAAAAACCAAACAGTTTTCCTCCAGCTTGTCTGTTTCTAGAACCTTTCCTTTGTTGCGGTCGGTAGCAACGAAAACCGAGAGAGTAGAGGCATAATGCAGATGTTTTTGACGCCCTTCTTTGAGTAAGCGGACAATCTCTCCTGAACCAAGAACATTTGAGGGCTTTAGCTCAGCATAGGAAAGAAGCATGTTTACCTGAGCTGCGCAATGATAAATTGTGTCAATGTCTTGACTGAGCTTTTGCCACTCAGATTCAAGCAAACCAAATCTGTTTTTTTCCAAAGAACCGCATACAACATGGAGACGAGACAAATCCGCAGCGGCTAACTCTAATCCTTGTTTTTGCAAAGATAGATGGAGACGTGCCATAGCCGATCTTTGATCTCTAGCTCGCACTAAGCAATAAATTTGCGCCGAACAACGTTTTAACAATTCGACTAAAAGACGAGCACCGAGAAAACCGCTGGCTCCAGTCAATAAAATATTTTTTGGAGCTGGTTGTAATTTATTGTCTGCTGGCGAGTTTTTGCTGAACCAGTCGTATTCTTTATTCTCCCGGAATAAATCTTGACGCAGCATTTCACTTTCCATGCTGCCGTCGTGTCCATTATTCTCTTGTTCCAGCGTTTTAATAATTTTGGCAATAGTTGTTTGGCTTTGCAACAAAGAAGGGGAGATATTTATGCCCTGAGCGTGAGCTGCTACGGCAACTTCCAGTAAACCAAAAGAATCGCCGCCGAGGTCGAAAAAATCAGTTTCCAGATCAAGCTCAGTAATTCCTAAAACTTGCTGCCAGATTTTAATTAGAGTTCGTGTTTTTGTCGGTAAATTGTTCTCTGGTTCCTCGTTTGGCGCTTCTGTGGGCAGAGGTCTTTGTTGCAGAGCGATTGAGTCTATTTTGCCGCTGGCGGTCAAAGGTAACTTGTTTATTATCTGAAAACGTTGCGGGATCATCCAAAGCGGCAATGCTTTCTTTAATTCGTTCCGGATTTCAGTGCTGTTTAGAACTAGCGAAGTCCCTTGTATGAAAGCTACGAGCATTTCACGGCTGTTTCCGGCTTTGAGCGGGCGTTTAATCACCGCTACTTTTTCCACGCCGCGCTGGCGCATAATTTGATTTTCAATCTCTTCCGGAGCAATTAAACGTCCTCTGAGCTTAAATTGACGATCTGCTCTGCCTAAAAATTCGATTTCACCATGTTCATGTTGAACTACCAAATCGCCGGTTTTATAGAAACGTTCTTCCTCAAGTGTGATAAATTTTGCTGCGTCAAGTTCCGGCTGGTTCAAATAACCGCGAGCCAGACCGATGCCTCCGATATGAAGCTCTCCGTCCTCAATCAAGTATTTGATGCCTGGAATCGGCTCCCCGATTAAGGGGCGGGTCCAAGTTTTGGCATCACATATATTCAAACTTGTGCATACGGTTGCTTCAGTTGGTCCATAAACGTTTACTACGCGAAATTTAGCTGCCCAACTGCGCACTATATCCGGTGCACAAGTCTCGCCGCCGATAATAATCGTTTCCAAGCTAGCCGGCATTTGATTTGGATCTAGAAAGCGGAGCAAGGAGGGTGGAATATCCATATGGGTGATTTTACGTTCAGCAATTAAGCTGACAAATCCCGGACCAGGTTGCAACAATGCTGGATTCTCCAGGCAGATAGTTGCCGCGGAGAGCAAGGCTGTGCCGATATCTGAAATTGAAGCATCAAAATTTGTCGATAAATAAAATAAAGCACGACTTTGCTCTTTCAACTGAAAAACTTCAATCTGTTTTTCAATGAAATTGACTATGCCTTTATGTTCAATCATTACCCCTTTAGGCCTGCCGGTCGAGCCTGAAGTAAAGATCACATAAGCTAAGTCGTTCGGGGCGTTTGCTGCAAAATCCGAACTTTCTTGTGTTTGGTTAGCAGCGGATGGAATGATTGTCTCCACGCCAAGCTGGTTGAAAACTGGCTGGTAATGAGGGTGAGCAATAACTAGCTTGGTGCCGGCCTGTTCAATCATAAAAGCCAGACGTTGGGCTGGCAGCTGGGGATCCAGCGGCATAAAAGCAGCACCGCTATACCAAGTGGCAAGCATTGCAACTATATAATCGTCGGATTTTTCCAGTCCCAGACCGACAACATGCTCTTTAGCAATCCCGTTTGCTTTTAATTTAGCAGCCAGCTGCTGTGCTCGTTCGTATAATTGTTCGTAGCTAACTATTCTTTGCCCTTCGCAAAGAATAGCGCAGGCATTTTTATGCTTGCGTACTATATTGTTAAAGGACGAGAGAAAAGATTCAGCGCCCATCTATCTTGCTCCAAATTTGAGATAGTCTTTCAGGGCGCTGCCGGAAGAGGCATTGTCCTTATTGGGAGCACCTAATCCTTGCTCATGATCGGCTGCGTGTACAAAGCGAAAATCAATGCTGAAACGAGTTAGCCCCGAGCTGTTTGGATTACTGGCATGAAGGTGTGAAGCTGAAAATAGGATGGGCTCGCCAGCGCTCACGCTAAAACCGACTTGCTTAATTTCAGACAAAATATCAGCTGCCATCGGATAGAAATTGGTTTTGCCTGACTGTGAATTACCAAATCCTACTTCGTGTATCCAGCGGTCATAGTTGAATTCCGCTGAATCATTGGCAATTGGCTGATTAAAATAATCAGGAAAGAAAGAGAGTGTTTCAATTTCGCTGACGTCATGGAGAGCTAGCCAAATGTTGATTTGGCTTTGTGAATTGGCATACCAAGTATCACGATGAGCAGCATAAGCAATTCTTGTCTTATGGTCTAAGTGCCCGTCATGTAAAATTACGCGTAACCTTGGTGGGTCAATATAATATTCAGTTTCAGGATCAATCAAGCCGCTCTGCAATAAAAAATTTTGTAGCAAAAGCAATAAATCGCTATTTTTATAAACACTATTTTTCATGTCGGATATTAAACGAAAAGCTTCGGCGGACGGTCGAGTATGTATTAAGCGATAATCATTGCCGCATTTTTCTTGGACTATAGCCAAAACCGCTTGAATCAGTTCATTCGATTCTTTGCTCGAATTATTTTTGTATATGACGCCGCTGTATATTTTGTGGCGCAATTCTTCGCTTGAAACCGCTGGTGAAGTTTGCAAAATATTCATGACCGCGCTCTCCGAGCAAGACAGATACAACGATCCGAATCTAAGCTTAGATCTGAACTCTCCGTGTCGCCGAAAAGTTTGATATCAGTAAAACCATAATGCTTAAGCATCTCTTTGAGCGTGCTCGGTAAATACATACGCAAGCTTGTTTGGTGCAGCAATGTGCGTCCTGTCGGTAAATGATATGTCCAACGTTGCTTGCGCAAACCGCGTTCAAGATCGAGCTCAGTCTCGCGGATTACATTGATAATGCCTTCCGGACTATTTTGTTGATGTTCCTCTTTTGCTTTGAAATTTTGAAAAACATGGGCAACATTAGGATAGTCGAGAGCAAAGTAAGCTCCTGGTTTAAGAGCCTCTTTGATCCGTTCGAGCATAAGCAGATTGCGAGAATCATCGGCATCGTAGCCGAAGCTGGTCCACCAGTTAATTGCTGCATCACATTTTGTCGGCGGTAAAAAGACAAAAGCGTCATCATGATAAAAGCGACAATCCAAAGCTTGATCGGCGGCTGCTTTTTGCGCCAGTGCAATGAACTTCTGGCAGAGGTCTACGCCGATGGTTCGTACACCCCTGGCGGCCAAAGGCAGACTCAGGCTGCCAGTGCCGCAGCACTGATCAAAGAGTAATTTATCTGGTTCGAGTTCAAGTTTTTGCCAGAGAAAATCCAAAGTGACATCAAGCTCTTTCTGCTCTCGTTCCAACCAGAGCTCAAATGGAGTTTCGTCATAAAAGGCTTGCCACCAGCCGTCTGTTTTTGCTTCTTTATTCATGCCGCGCTGCCTTTAATCAAGCGTTCTTGTATGGCTGTCGCCGAAAGTGCAATCATTAATACAGGATCAATTGCGCTTCGTTCAGCTTCAGGCATTGCCGGCAAACGATCCAAAAGAGCGATTATTTTTTGCTGATTGAAAAATGGAATGGTAGCAAAGTTTGCGCTACGCAATTTTTCTTGGACTAAATCATTTGTTTTGTGGTTGGAAAATAAGCTTAAAGGCGGCGCTACAAATGGATGCTTTCTGCTTCTGTAGATGGTGTCGGTAATGAATGGGCGGGCCGCTTCACGCAGCACATATTTTTCTATTTCACCTTTTATTTTTAGGTTTACCGGCAGGGTGCGAACATATTCGAACAGGTGATGATCGAGGAAGGGGACGCGTCCTTCCACAGAGTGAGCAAGCTCCGTCCCATCGCCTAAAGTCTTCAGGATATAGTTGACCAAAGCTGTTTTGCACCAGAGATAAAGTGATTGATGCACATGATCTCTGTCTTTCAGCTGACCTTCAATATCGAAGCTGCCAATCAAATCAGCATAAGCGTCGCGTTTGGCAAAAGAGCTTTTAAAATCATCAGCCAGTACGGATGTGATTTTATAGCCTAAGCTGCCTTTTGCTTCCAAAAAGGCAGGAAGATAGCCGAGTCTGTTACTTACAGCTTCCAGAGACAAAGAGTCTCCATGTTTTAACATAATGCCTTGAGATGCTTGGTTAGTAGCATATAGTTGCTTAATTAGATGAGAGCGCCCGCTTGAACGAAAGTGGTCGCTGCGTAAGTGAGGATAGCCAGCGACTAATTCATCTGAGCCTTCGCCTGTAAGAACAACTTTGAAGCCGGCTCTCTTGATCTCTTTATGCAACAAATATTTTGCCGATAAATGACCATTGACTGCTAAGCCCTCGCTAAAATAAACGGCGTCTTCAAGATGAGCAATTAAGTCTTCTTGAGAAACGCGAACCGCATGGAAGATTGCACCCGCATGTTCAGCCATTGCCTGTGCTGTGGACAATTCATCATAGCTTTGTTCTTCAAAGCTAACCGAAAAAGCATTGATTGGTTTGCTTGAATGTTTGGCGGCCATGCCTAAAATGGTGCTTGAATCCAAGCCGCCGCTTATATGGCAAGCAACGGGGATGTCGGCGCGCAAGCGTAATCGGATTGATTCGTTTAGCAGGCTTTGAAAAGTTTCAATCGAGTCTGTTTCATTGACTGGCTCTTGGCTTTCCGGTGCATAATCCATGTCCCAATAAAAATCTGTTTTGCAGCCAGAGCTGTCAGCTAACATGTATTGACCGGGGGCCAATTGATTAATACCGGCAAAGAGGCTGCGTTGCGGTAAAACATATTGCATTTGGCTGCAATGAAAAAAAGACTCATTGTCCCAAGCGGCTTTGATGCCGCTAGCGAATAAGGCTTTGCTTTCTGAAGCTAAAGTTAAGCGTTGACCTTGCTGTGAGTAATAAAGCGGTTTGATGCCGAAACGATCACGGGCAGCAAAAAGTCTTTTGCGATTGTTATCCCAAATTACAAAAGCAAATTCACCGCGTAAATGGCTTAAACAATCAATTCCATACTCTTCGTAAAGATGAAGGGCGATTTCGGCATCCGAATCGGTGCTGAAGCGATGTCCTTGCTCTTTTAGTGCGGCTCTTATACGTTCGAAGTCATAAAATTCACCGTTAACGATAATATGGATTTGTCCGCTTTCATTAGCAATCGGTTGGGCACCGTTCTCCAGTCCGATGATTGAAAGACGGGTATGACCAAGGGCAATGCTCCGATCTTCAGCTAGCCAGGTGCGCCGTCCGTCCGGACCGCGATGGCCCATAGCTAGCAATGAGCGATTCAAAGTTTCCTCTGTTACGCCGGACTGCGGATCGAGAATGGCGATGATGCCGCACACTACTCAGCTCTCCCAAGGAGCAAAAAAAGGTTTTAAGGACTCGGACTTATGAGCCAAGGCGAATACTTTTTCGTATTCGTCCAGCTTGTATACACGATCGACCAGGTCTTCTACATTGATTATTTTCTCGGACAATAAAGCAAGGCTCTCTTCAAAGGAACCATAATTTACTACATGAAAAACCGGTTCTTTTTTGATGATTTCATTGGGCTTGAACATTACTGATTCGGGCTGTCTGCTCTTAAGAATGATTTTGCCACCAGGTTGCACTGCCCGAATCATCTCAGCGAGGCTTTCGTTGTTGATCATTGTTTCGATGATGTAATCGTAGCTGTTTTCGGCAAGAACCAATTCTCTGTCAACAGGGTTGTAAACATCGATATTCTCAAAGCCGCGTGCTTTAAGAATTCTCAGCATCAGTTGAGAAAAACGATTCTGACCGTAAATCAGTCCTTTCTCTTGTGGATTGATGCCAGTTTTAATTACAGCAAGAGAGGCTGCTACCGGTTCGGCATAAGCAGCGCTTATAAAGGAGAGTTCGTCCGGAACTATATGAGCCGCTGTTGCCGGAACCGCAATAAAATGCGTAAAGCAGCCTTGTTGATCGACCCCAATAAAACGGCTGTTTTGGCAAAGATTAGCTCGACCTTGTAAGCAAAAGCGACAGTGCAGGCAAGGTAAAAGAGGATTGACAGCTACTTTAGCGCCAGTCTTTATACCCTCGACGTTGCTGCCTACTTTTTCAACAATTCCGGAAAATTCATGACCTAAAACTAAGTAATTTGCCGTCGGAATTTTTCCCGATGCTGCATAAAGATCCGTCCGGCAAAGACCGGCCAACATGACACGGACAAGAATTTGCTCATCCGTTGCCAATTTAGGACAAGGGATGGACTGTAGGGCAAGTGTTTTGCCGTCTTTGACGATTGCCTGCATCGTTTGTTGCATAGTTAGCCTATCTTGTGCCAGTTTAGGTAAAGATGCAATTGCATATGAAGATGTCTTTCGGTCTTTCTAAGTATTTCTACTATGCATTATTGACATTACAGCGGTTATTGCTTTTTGCAACCGTTCTTCCCAAGTCCCTTTAATTTGGACGTAGGGTAAATTTCTTTTTTCCAGCTCGTCCTGGCAACGTTTAAGAAAGGACTGTCGTTCATTTGGTAAATAACGCTGTGGATCAGCAACCCAAGGTACGTCTACGTCAGTGAGCAGATAAAGGTCATAATTTTGTTTTTCTGCCTGTTCCTTAATCCAAGGCGAGCAACTTCCGTAAAGCCAATCGCTCCAAATGGTAGTAATAATCAGATCTGTGTCCGAAAAAAGTAAGCGATTGGCTTGGCGGGCAAATGCTTTTTCGGAGGCGATATGTCCCCGGGCAAAATAATTAAAATCAGTTTGTTTTAGTTCGTTATTGTTTGAATCGATATAAGTACGCGCATATTCAGGTACAAAAACCGTGTTGAAATGCTTAGCTAAGTTGGCCGTAAGAGTACTTTTGCCGGTGGACTCTGGTCCGAAAATGCAAACTCGCTGCAGTGTGAGTGGATCCTGCCCGATTACTGTTGAATCAATGTTAGCAATGGATTGTTCGCAGTCAATTGGAATAAAGTGAGCTCCCAGCTCGGCCGCTAGCCCTTTGCTGTTTTTAGCAATACCAAAAACAAAATCGGGGATAAAGCCTAGCAATTCTAAAAGCTGTTGCGAATTGGTCTCTGGTTGAATCAAAACTATTTGAGCGTCAGGACATCGCGCTTTGAGCCATTGAATTCGTTGATTGCCGGTAACTAAATCATTCTCTGATTCAATCAAAGCAATGAACAGCTTGTCGGCATAGCTTTGTGCAAAATCAACTAAATAAACATGACTGTTTTGCTGCGATAGGAAAGACTCCCGGATTAATCCTGTTTTTGGCTCTTGATTCATGATTAGGGAGTTTAGCGTAAATCTTTGTTGGGGTGAAGTAGAGGTTGGCTAACAACCAAAATGGCCCTCGCTGCCGATGACAATTTATGGTCAATATTAATAATCGATTTTATGCTGAAAGTCTCTATCGGTGGACTTTTTGGATAGATATATTTGATTAAGACAGTGACAATTTTGTCCTCGGCAGCGAGGGCCATTTGATCTGATAACCGTGCTTCGAAAATTATACTAATAAATATAGTAAGTTTTAAAAAAAACAAGAGCAGAAGAATCGGATTAAAGCCCGATTCTTCTGCATCTTTGTTTTCTTTGGTGGTTGCGCACAATAGAATCAACGACTCTTGCGAGACTTTTTGCGATAAATCTCGTGCTTGTTGATAATCTGTTGCACCGACCAAGGGGTCGTGTACCAAATCGATTTCTTCTCGCGAACAAGATCGCGGATCAGCTCAGAAGACACGCAAGGAAGCGGCGCTTCCGACATGACCTCGATGCGAGCATCGGGAATCTGTTTCGCCCACTCTTTCGCCAGCAGGCGATGCTCGTGGGTTTCCGGGATAACCAAAAAGCGGCAAACTTGAAAGAGGGCACTGGCGCCCATCCATTGCGATAAGTGATTGGCGTTGCTCGGATCGAGATAACGCGAGCCGACGAACCAATTCATTTCTACGTTCTGACCGTACTTCTTCTGAAACTGCTCGACAGTGAGCAGAGCATAAGAGGTGGTGCGGCGATCCAGATCGACGCGAGAGGTCATAAAATACGGATTATCGGCCACGGCACTGACCGTCATTTCATGCCGAAATTCGGCGCTAATGCCGGCTTCCCGATTGTTGGGCGGCGCGGCGCTGGTGGTGAAGATTACACGGTCGAGTTCATATCGTTGGCGAGACCATTCGGCGCAGAGCAGGTGACCGTAATGAATCGGATCGAATTGCGAACCGTAAATGCCGATTCGGCGTACATCCTGATCGCAAAGGGCAATCTCTGCTTTTGGTGCCGGGGTGTTCTCTCCCCGATAATGCCCCATTTTGGCAATCATCTGCTGTACCACAATCGGGGTTGTGTAGCGGATGGACTGTCCGGCGGTGCATAGGTCCCGGATTAAAGTGCTGGACAGATCCGGGCTGGGCACAGCCGCGATATCGATACTTACTTGGGGCATCCCCGCGGCCCATTTGCTGATGTGTTCGACCGTATGCATTTCGCGCGGAAAAACCAGAAAACGGCAGATTTTGAAAAGCTCTTTGCCGCCAATCCAATTGGGCAAATACCAGCGATACTCGGGGTCCATGTATTCCGAGCTAATCATGTAATAAAGCTCGGCGTCCTGACCGAATTGCTGGCGAGCGGCTTCCACTGTCATCAAGGAGTATCCGGAGCCGCCGTGCTCTAGGTCAATGCGCGAAGCCATGAAGTGGGGGTTGTCTGCCGTGGCGGCAACAACCATTTCATGGCGGTCTTCGGCGTCAAGGGCACCCACCGGTTTGTTGGGCGGGTTGGCGCTGGTTACCCAGAGGACGAAATCAAGGTTGTAAACCTGGCGGGACCATTCGGCACAGAGCAAATGTCCGTAATGGATTGGATCGAATTTGCCGCCAAAAATACCAATGCGCATTTTGCGTCGTTTAGCCATAGAGCGGGTTCCTTTCGTGTTGTACCCGATTCACTTGTAGATTTTCAAAACAACCAGTGTCTTAGCTTTTAGCTAAGTTGCTGAGGGCTTAAATAACAGCAGGAGAGGTTTTGCTTAAGTTAGAGTCTTTACCTGAAGAAAATTAGAATGAGAACATAAGATCACCCTAGATAGATCTTTGTTGTTCATACAAGTTAGCGCCTAGATTTTGGTCGCCCTTAAACCTATTGGAATTAAGCATCCGAAAGGGCAATCAGGCTGAATTTATGGCCGGCTAATGGGGGATCTGTTCAGACCCTTAAACCTGGATCTGCTAAGTAATTACCGCAAGAAGAATAAATAGAAAAAAGTTGGCCTAGCTAGCGCTGCTATCAAGCAGGACTTCAGCGGTTGTTAAAACCGTAGCAAATTCATTGTGCAAACTAGCTAGCGCAAGTTCATGCACAAGCTCAGCAGGATATTCTTTGCCATCGTAGCCAATTTTATTAAAAGTGGCTGTAGCATCAGCGACAACACAAGTTTTGAAACCTAGATTTCCTGCCATTCTTGTTGTTGTGGAAACGCAATGATCTGTGGTTAATCCGGCTATAACCAGGGATTGCCATCCTTTAGCTTTAAGCAGCTCTTCCAAGTTGGTTCCGATAAAAGCACTGTTTACTTGTTTCTCGATTATTATTTCAGTGCCGACCGGTGCGGTTAAATCTTTGAATTCATTGCCAGCCTGTCCTGGGCGCAAAGGCGATTGTGCTTCTGTCGACATGTGTTTCACGTGTATGATTGGCCATTTGAGGTTGCGGAAACTCTCAAGCAGGAGCGCCATGTTCTTTTCGGCTTGAGGATTGTTTCTTTGTCCCCAATAAGGATTGTCAAAGCCCTTTTGGACGTCTATAAGGATTAAAGCTTTCATTGTGATACCACATTCGGTGCCGACTGCTAATGATCCGTAAATTATAGCAGCAAAAGAAAGGGGAACTTTTCCCGTCAATGTCCATCTTTCCAGAAGCTATCTGAGGTGGATGATGCATAAGCTAATAGTAGTCATTTGTGCTGTTTTAGTCTCTTTTGCCGGAATAAAAGCTAATTGCCAGGAGCTGCCGGCTGTAAAGAATAGACCGACTATAGCTTTGGCTTTAGGTGGCGGCGGTACGCGTGGGGCGGCACATATTGGCGTTTTGCGTGTCTTTGAACGGGAGCACATCCCGATTGATTATATTGCCGGTTGTAGCATGGGGGCAGTTGTTGGTGGGCTATACTCTGCGGGGCTAACTCTAGATGAAATTGAAAGCACTTTATTGGATGAGTCTTTGCAAAAAGCTTATGCCCCAGGGTCGCTTCGTTGGCGTTTTTTAATCGGGTACTGCACAAAGTTTCGTTTTATGTTTATGGACAGACCCTATGCTGGATTATTCAGCGGCAAAAAATTTGTTAAGTTCATCGATAAAATGTTGCCTGAAAATGCAAAACTCATTGAAAATACAAAAATCCCTTTTTGTGCAGTCTGTACTAATTTAATTGACGGTCAGGCATATAAACTTTGCAAAGGTGATTTAAGTCAAGCTATATTGGCCAGCTCGGCTCTGCCGCCGGTTGTTCGTCCGGTGGAAATTGACGGTAAATTATTCGTGGATGGGGCTGTACGTTCAAATGTGCCGACAGTTTCAGCGCGTCAATTCAATGCGGATATTGTTATTGCCGTACCGGTTGATGAAGCAATTAAGCCAGTCGACAAAGAAAAATTCACTAGTGTACGAGCTGTAGCTAATCGAGTAACCAGTATCGTTCTTACAGTTGTTGATGCTCATCATATTCAACTGGCTGATTATTCGGTCATACCTGATGTAAGCAATATAGCTGTGCTCTCTAAAAAGCACGAAGATTTAATTCGAGCGATTGCTGCCGGTGAAGAAGCAGCAACAGCTGCTTTACCTAAAATCAAAGAGCTTATTGCTAAGAAAGCTGGCGAAAAAACAGCACAATCGCCAAATGGACAAACCTCAATAATTATGGAATGAGATGGAACTCTTGGGCGATGTGATACATGCCCGGTATCACTTCCAAAGCGATCAGCACAATCACGATCCATTCCAAGCGTACGCTGTGACGAGCGTTTACTATGTCCATCAATACTGAAACGCTGCTTTTGATGAAATCGACTTTCTGTTCCAGTGCCGCTTGTCTGGTGGCGATATCGAAATAATCGTAAAGGCGTTCATACAATCGGCTTAATGGTTCCGATTCCCAAGTTTCAGCTGGTCTGTCCAGTAGAAGCAAGCCGGACATCAGCTCTTGCTGCGAACTCATGGAAAAACCAATTGTTTGCAGCAAAGTTTTGCTGGCAGCTTTAATGTGTCCGTCCTCTTTTAGGTCAATCAGCAGCGGCTCTAAATTTTTGAGGATAAGCTCGACATCAAGCTCCACGCGCTCCAAAACCACTGATTGAGCAAAAGCAAAAGAGACTAAATAAACCCTATCGGCCGAAGCGTCAGCCAGGAGTACTTCATTGAACAGAGGTTCGTCTTTGCCGGCTGTTGGTTCAACTAAGAGACTGTCGCGCACTCTTTGGTCCACGGCGGTCTGGGATATTTCCATAATTGTTTTGAGTAAATCAGCGTGTTCGTTAGCTTTAGTGTTCCAAAAGATAATGGCGCCGAAGCTGAGAATTGAAA
The DNA here is from genome assembly GCA_019750335.1 of Candidatus Obscuribacterales bacterium. Classification (GTDB taxonomy): domain Bacteria; phylum Cyanobacteriota; class Vampirovibrionia; order Obscuribacterales; family Obscuribacteraceae; genus JAIEPM01. The sequence goes on along the minus strand of JAIEOQ010000008.1, from coordinate 205,707 downwards.
TAAAAGCATTGTCACCGCTTTTAATAATCAGCGGATTTTTGCGCACTATCTCCCTGTTCTCTAGAGCTTTCGCTGTAGCTTTTAAGTCAACAGCGCCGGTCAGGCACATCTCTTCGACTAATAGCGGCACCTTATTCTCCTCAAAACCCTTTGCCAGTATATCTTTCTTTCCGGTTGCGGACATTTCAAAACTCTTTCAAATTTGCTGCTTAAACTACTTGGCAAGGCGATAGGAAGGGAAGCAAATGATCAAGCTTAAAAGAGATAGGCGAAGGGGGCAAGCTCTTGTTGAAGGGGCGGTGTCTCTAGTCATTATTGTCGCGTTGATGATTGGCGGAATCTTAGTGATCTTAGGCTCTTATTTCGCACTTACATATAAAACTAAATTGGCTTATGCCGTGGCGGAAGGCGCCAAAGCCAGCACTAATTATGGCTATTTTTTAGGTGCTAAACGCAAAGATTATTCTGATGCTCAGCTTGTAATGATGGCTCGCGATAAAGTCAATAACGCACTTGTTGCATTTGGTCTATCGGCTGCTAAGCCCGGTAACCTGGCTATTGCTATGGTCACAAGAAACGGTGTTGAAGGTGTGCAAGTCGATTTAAAGCATGATCAATTGGGGGTAATTTCTGGTGGCTTGTTGCCAGCTAACATCACGCTTAGCGAACGAGCTTTTTATCCCCTCCGTAATGTGACTCCCACTGCTGTTCTTGGGATGTCGATCGGAGGCACGTCGGATTTTCCCAATGGACAAGGATTGTTCCTGCCCATGTATGGCGGCGGTGCGGTTGGCAGAGGCAACCCGAATGGTACGTCAACTCAAGGTCCTGTTCCTAGCGGGACTTTCAGAACTTGGAAGATAGCTATAACCGGCGAAATTATACCGCCGATAAATTGGGCGGATAACCCCTCGGTGTTGGATTCTCCGCCGACAAATGTACCGGCGATCAGTCGTACGGAGAAATACGGCACAAAAGAAAGTTTGACCCCTAAACAATGAGGAAGATGATAATGGGTACTAACATAATAATCAAAAATCGTAGATCTCGTTCAAAGCGCGGACAAGCCCTGGTCGAAGGAGCCGCATCTGCGGTGGTGCTCTCCCTGATTATTGTCGGCGGTGTTTTGCTAGTTATTGGTTCTGGTCTTGCTGTTTATTACAAATCGAAATTGGCTTTAGCTGCGGCAGCCGGAGCCCAATATGGTGCGCAAGGGCAATATTTTCTCGGCGCCCGACGCAGTGATTATATGAATGACCAGCTGCAAGCTGACGTTACTAGTGCAGTCAATGCTGTGCTGACCGGTGAGGGGTTACCTGCTGCTCGCGGCGGTAATATAAGGGCGTCTTCCGTTACCAGAAATGGCGTCGCTGGTATGGAGGTCATGGTGCAAGAAAGCGGCCTGGAAATAATTTCCGGTGGTTTTCTGCCGACGACGATTAATCTTACCGAAACGGCTTTTTATCCCTATTCCAATGACAAACCGACCGCTTTGCTGGAGATGTCTATTGGTGGTACTGGGGCTGATAAGCAGTTTAGAAATCAAGGTGGACAAGGCTTGTATTTGCCCATGTATGGCGGTGGTGCAGCTGGAAGATTCAATCCCAACGGTACGGCAACCCAAGGACCGGTTCCTCTGGGTGAATTTCCGACCTGGAAAGTTGCTGTAAGCGGTGAAGAAGTCCCTGGAATTTCATTGCGTAAGGAACGTCCGGATCTCTATCCTCCTGGTGTGCCTCTGAACACCATTCCCTTAAGTAGAGTGGAAAAATATGGAGTGAAGGAATCGACTCCGTAAATTGGAACCAATCATGCTGACTCACGTCTACACAAAAACTTTCAGCTGTGATGTGAGATTGGCAAAATGCATAAGCGGATTTTAGCGGTTGTAATGTTTTGTCTAACCCTGGCTGCTTGCGGGACAGATAAACAGTCGGTAAAAGAAATAGTTGGCAAACCTGTTGCTTCTGCTAAAAAAATCGTGCCTAAGCCATTGCCGAAAAAGCATCTGATTGTTGAAAAAAAATATGATCAGCCGGCTTATTATGTTTCTTGGGTAGACGAAGATGAATCACCAAAAATAGCTTTACTTTGCATACATGGTTTTGGCTTAAGCGGGTTGAGTTTTGAAAAGCTAGGACGAAAGTTAGCGGCTGCTGGTGTGCCTACCTATGCGATGGACGTGAGGGGTTTTGGGCTCTGGGCTAAGCATGGTCAAGGCACTTTAGATTATGAGGCAGCTTTAGCTGATGTCACCCTTGTCGCTAAAGAGATCAGAAAAAAACATCCGGGCATACCTTTGGTTTTGCTTGGTGAGTCTATGGGTGGCGCTGTTGTTGTTCAAGCTGCAGCACAAGCGCCGCAAGTTTGTGATGGCATAATCTCGGTGGTACCGGGCAACAAACGTTTTAAATCCGGACGTACGCGTCTTAAAGTTGCAGTTAAGCTAATGACCGATCCTAACGAACCAGCCGGTTTAGGCGATGACATTGTTGAGATGGCGACGACTAACGAATATTTTCGCCAGCGCTGGAAAGATGCGCCGCTTGTCAGGCTTGATCTGTCTCCTAAAGAGCTGATTACATTTCAAAAATTCATGAATAAAACCGAAGAGGCAGCCGAACAAATAACCCACTTGCCGGTTCTTGTCATTCAGGCTAAAGGCGATCTTTTGATTCGTCCGGAAAGCACTTTTGATATCTATCAAGCTTTAGGTACGCCAAAAGCCGATTTCTACATGGTCAGCAATCATGAACATTTGATTTTTGAAGAAGGACTTTTTTCTGCCGGAGATGTCGCTTTGTTGCAGGCCTGGATGGATAACGCAGTCAAATCCAAACATCAGATATAATATTCAAGCGTTCGATAAATAAAGGGATTATCACTAGATAATCTGGTGGGGGAAATGTGGTTCGATTCCACTGCTGTCCCGCAACTGTAACCAGCATAAGCTGTAAGCCAGGCTACCCACTCGAAAGCAATAAATAAAATTACCCTCTTCGAGGCAAGGAGGATATTTCCATGGGATGGGCGACTGTCTTCCGGATTTGGTTCTTGGCTTTGGGGCTAAGAACTTTTTATTTGCCCAGTAATCCAGTGGCTATAGGAGCGTAAAAATGGTTTTGGCATGTAACTTAGGATTCCCGCGTATCGGTCCTCGTCGTGAACTTAAAAAGGCGCTTGAAAGCTATTGGGCGGGAAAAATTTCGCAAGAAGAATTGCTTCTTGTGGGCAAACAAATACGTGAACAAAACTGGCTTTTTCAAAAAGAAAGCGGGCTCGATCATATTCCAAGCAATGATTTTTCTTTTTACGATCATGTTTTAGATACGGCTTGTATGGTCGGTGCGCTACCAAAACGATTTGGTAGTTGTCCGGACAACATTGATCTTGACACTTATTTTTTAATGGCTCGCGGTGCGACCACGCCGGCAAGCAAAAAAAATAAAAGTGATGCTCATCCTTTGGAAATGACTAAATGGTTCAATACCAACTATCACTATATTGTGCCTGAGCTGGAGCCGGAGCAAGAGTTCAAGCTTAGTTCGCGTAAATGTTTGGATGAATTTATTGAAGCAAAAAAATTAGGAATAATTACGCGCCCGGTTTTGCTTGGTCCGGTTTCTTTTTTACTTTTGGCTAAAAGTAAGGTTCAAGTCTCGGATCAATTACTTGCTGTTTATAAACAAGTGCTGACACAGTTAAAAGAAGCTGGTTGCGCCTGGGTGCAAATGGACGAACCCTGCTTGTCCTTGTCCCTGGATAGCCAGACACAAGCTGCGTTGCAAAAAAGTTATGCAACTCTTGTGGGCTCCGATGCACCGGAAATTTTACTGGCTTCTTATTTCGGACGCTTAGCAGATAATCTGCAAACAGTGCTTAAACTGCCGGTTTCAGCGCTACATATCGATTTGTCTTGCGGTCTTGATGAACTTGACTCTTTATTGACTCAACTGCCGGCAAGCATGAAACTATCGGTCGGAATTGTGGATGGACGTAATATTTGGAAAGCTAATTTGCTGGAAAAAGTTGAATTACTGGAAAAAATCGCTGAAAAAATTGGTTTGGAAAAGCTGATGGTAGCGCCTTCTTGTTCGCTGATTCATGTTCCGGTCGATGCCGGAGCTGAAAAAAGAATGGCGCCAGAAATTTTGTCTTGGCTTTCTTTTGCCAAACAAAAAGTGCGTGAAACAGCATTGCTGGTTGATGCTTTATGTTGCGGTAAAAAAGCTATCGCTGAAGAGTTGGCTGCTCATCAGGCTTCAGTTAGCGCGCGCCGGACGTCTCTTTTAACTAATAATCCGGAAGTGAAAAAACGGCTGGCTGCAGTCAATGAAAATATGTATCGACGAGCAAGTGAATATTCCATACGTAAAAAGAAACAAGTTGAAAAATGGAAACTCCCTTTGTTGCCGACTACGACTATCGGTTCTTTTCCACAAACCGCTCAACTAAGACAGGCGCGAAAAGATTTACGAGCTGGCATTTTAACTGATGAAGAATATGGGTCACGAATCCGTCAGGAGATTACAAGCAATATTGCCAGGCAGGAAGAGCTTGAGTTGGATGTTCTGGTTCATGGAGAGCCGGAGCGTAATGACATGGTGGAATTCTTTGCTGACAAGCTTGCCGGTATGGCCGTCAGCGAGCATGGTTGGGTGCAAAGCTACGGTTCACGCTACGTCAAGCCGCCGATTATTTTTGGTGATGTTTATCGTCTTGAACCGATGACCGTAGAACTGGCTATTTACGCCCAAGAGCAAAGCAAAAAACCGGTAAAAGGTATGCTAACCGGACCGGTGACCATACTGCAGTGGTCTTTTGTCCGTGACGATCAGCCACGCGAAATTACTTGTCGGCAGTTGGCTTTAGCCATCCGCGATGAAGTTGAGGAGCTACAGTTCAACGGTATTGGTGTGATTCAAATAGATGAGCCGGCGATTCGTGAAGGTTTGCCTTTGCATAAAACAGGCTGGGCTGAATATCTGTCTTGGTCGGTAGGATGCTTCAAGCTGTCGGCAGCCGTTGCTTTAGATGAAACGCAAATTCACACTCATATGTGCTATTCCGAATTTAACGATATGGTTGAGTCTATTGCTGCTATGGATGCTGACGTTATTTCAATTGAAGCCGCACGTTCACAAATGGATCTTTTAGACAGTATTCGCGAGCGTGTTTATCCTAACGATATCGGCCCCGGTGTCTATGATATTCACTCCCCGCTTATTCCAAAACAAGAGGAGATGGAGCGCTTAATTCAAAAAGCCTCGACAGTGATTGCCGTAGATAAGTTATGGATTAATCCTGATTGCGGATTGAAAACACGCAAGTGGGAGGAGGTAACTCCGGCGTTGGCGGCAATGGTCGCCGCAGCTAAAAAGCTGCGTCAAGAAATGATTGTGCGCAAATAGCAGCTAGCGACCGAGAGCCGGTAAAGACCCTCCGGGCAGATTGGAGATGGTGCCGCTGGCGCTTGAGGCTACGAAAGTATTCTCGTCGTCGCTCAGAGTCTCCAGTATGTCCAGTGGCATCCGATTGTTGCCGGCAATTCCTAGTCGCACGTCTTCGCAAGGATCTTCGGCTAATTTTTTCAGAATCGACAAAGGTACTTTTGGATTTTCTGAAACGCTTAGACGGACGTCCGGATCGCTATCTTCGGCTAAGCGAAGCAGCGTTTCCATCGGTGTTTCCGGATTCTCGGCTACACGAGAACGGATGCGGCGATTTTCATCGCTGGCAAGTTTGTTCAAAATGCTCGGCGATGTATGCGGATTGCCAGCAAGGACTAAGCGTACGTGCTTCTCATCGTCAGCTTGTCCGGAAGCTAGGCTTAGGTCACGTTCATACTGTAAAGAATGAATTGATTTAATCAGTACCGACAATTTTTGTGCCGTTACCGGTTTTGCCAGATAATAATTCATCTTCAGTTTGAGCGCTTCCATAACGTCTTCTTCTCTTTGTGAAACCGTAAGGAGCACAACGGCGATTTTGCGCAATACCGGATCGTCTTTAATCTCGGTAAGCACTTCGTGACCGTTTTTGCGTGGCATATTCAGGTCCAAAAGAATTATGTCCGGAAGACGCTCGTTCGGTGAGCCTTTTAGCTTGTTGAGATATTCCATAGCTTCAACGCCATCATTAACTACGTTGAGCGTATATTTCAGATCCGAGCGTTTTAAGGCTTCTTGAGTCAAGCGAATGTCGGAAGGAGTATCCTCCACGAGCAATATTTCAATGTTGTTTTCCATTTCTACCCTCCTTTGAGGTTTGTCTGCAGCCGGCAGGGTAAACAGGAAAATGCTTCCGTTTCCGACCTCTGACTCAACCCAAATCTTACCGCCATGGGATGCCACTATTTTTTTGCATATGGCAAGCCCCATTCCGGTACCGGAATATTTGGTTTTGCCGTGTAGCCGAGCGAACATATCGAATATTTTGTCTGAATATTTTGCGTCGATACCGATACCGTTATCGCGCACGGAAAAAAGCCAGTCATTAACCGTTCGTTCGGCACTGACATGAATACGCGGTGCTTCCTGTCCGCGATATTTGATTGCGTTGCTGATTAGATTTTGAAATAACTGAATCACTTGCCAGCGCTCGACCGCCACATCAGGCAAATTGTCGATATCCAGCTGGGCTCCGGTTTCGTTTACTGAAGCGTTTAAGTTGGCTAGCACTTCCTCCATTGCTGAATCACAATCGGTGGATATTGTATTTTCGCTTTCATCGTCGTAAGTAACGCTCGAATGCAATAATACCGATTGAATCAGCTGTTGCATTCTTTGCGTGCCGTCAAGAATATAGTCGATAAATTCTTGGCTATCCTTGTCTAGCTTGTCCCGGGCGCCGTCAGCAAGTAGATTGGCAAACCCTTGTACTGCCCGTAGTGGTTCTTGCAAGTCGTGGGAAGCTACTTTGGCAAACTGTCTCAGCTCTTCGTTGGAACGAGTAAGCTCTTCGGTGCGTTCTTGTACCCGACGCTCCAATTCTTCGTTAGCTTGTTTGCGTTCGGTAATGTCACGGACGAATGCGCAATACATGTAATCGTCGTCTTCCTCTTCTTTTGTGCGGAAGATTACAATTTCAATTGGAAATTCGTGACCATCTTTGCTGGAGGCGATAATCTCGTCGTTCATACGCAAAACTTTGCTTGGGTTTTGGTTGAAATAATTAGCAATATGGCGCAAATATTGTTTGCGCAAATGACGCGGAACGATAGCGGTTATCGCTTTACCGAGAATATCTTGGTGCCGCCAGCCAAAAGTTTTTTCGGCTTGCACGTTCCAATCGCGAATATGAAAACGCGAATCCATGGAAATAAAGGCGTCGTATGAATTTTGCAGAATTACGCGCAGACGTTTTTCGCTGGCCCGTAAAGCCGCTTCGACTTTATTACGCTCGATGGCATAATGCAGACAACGAATAATTGAATCGTCGCTGGCTAAACCTTTGACCAAATAATCCTGAGCGCCGTTTTTTACCGTTTCAAGAGCAATATCTTGATCGTTAAGACCGGTCAGCACGACAATTGGAATTTTTCCGGCTGCTTCGCGAATGCGATAAAAAGTTTCAATACCGGGGCTATCCGGTAAAGTCAGATCGAGCAAAACCACATCTACCGGACCGGAGTCCAGTCGATTGATTGCCTGTTGGCAGTTCATTGCTCGGTCGATGACCAGCCCGCGTTGTTCAAGGCGCACCTGGGTGGCCCTGGATTGTACGGGGTCGTCTTCTACCAGAAGTACGTGCATTCGCCAAATCCCTCACAAAGGATGCGTGGATGCCCTGTATCTGTGTGCTTTAGCCGATTTTACGGCGACATTAAATATATTATACCATCATCCGCCAAGCTCTAATCAGGTACTTAAATAAGGGCCTGCCATGACGGGTGGCCCTTTATTAAGAGCAAAGCTTGGTTGAGCAAAGATTTGCCCGGCTCGGATTTAAACCAGGTTGAAGCTCCGGATGGATGCGGTAAAGGAATGATATCGCAGGTGGTGCCATAAGTCGGCAGGCGAAAAGTTTGACCGATTATGCTGACCAGAGGCTGTTTCGGAAGAAACTGCTCGATTGCTAATCGTCCGACCGGAATTAAAAGCTCCGGTTGAAGAATTTCGAACTCCGTTTTCATCCAAGCGGAACAGTTAGCAATTTCTTCCCGGTCCGGAACGCGATCGCCGCCTTGTTTGCCTTTCCCGGGAAAACAGCGACAAACGGCACCCATGTATACTTTTGAGCGAAAAGTCTCTTCATCCATGCCGATGGAGCCGAACCAGCGGAAAAGAGTTTTGCCTGCCGTCCAAGCAAAAGGTTTGCCTTTTATCCCTTCGTGAGCTCCGGGAGCTTGCCCGCACAGATAAACTTTACTTGGGGCGTAAGAGGTGTGCGTAACTACCGGCGGGCACATGTTCGGGCATAGCCGGCAGCTTTTCAGCTCCTGCAGATGGGTTTTTAGGTTCATCCTAGTTCGTTTCGGAAAGCAAGGCCTTGCGCAGAGAATTGAAGTTGCGTGTCAGTAACTCTTCCGCTTGAGCGCGGCCGATTTTACGTTTGAGCATTAAAATTGCTGTTTTTACACGATTGTTTGAAGCGACAAGAGAACCTTCGGCAATAGCGCGCGGTACATCACAAACCGTGCAAATAATTGAAAGCGCTCTTTCGCGCAACTTTTCGTTGGTTGGTTTCAAATCAACCATCAAATTTTCGTAGACTTTGCCTAAGCTGACCATTGTTGCTGTGGAGAGCAAGTTCAAAATCATTTTTTGAGCGGTACCGGCTTTCATACGTGTTGAACCGGTAATTGCTTCCGGTCCGACCAGAGCAACGATTGCTACATCCGAAATCTCTTCCAGAAGTGAATTTGGATTATTTACCACGCTTACCACTGCGGCACCTTTGCTGCGAGCTTTTTTTAAAGCGCCAAGTACATAAGGTGTGTGTCCGCTGGCTGAAATACCGACAACAATGTCTTTGTCGCTGATATGAGCTTCTTCGGCATCTTCTTCGCCAAGTTCATATGAATCTTCGGCATTCTCGAAAGAATGGAACATCGCTTCTTTGCCGCCGGCAATCCAGGCTTGCACTAAATGAGCGTCAATTCCGAAAGTAGGAGAGCATTCTGTGGCATCAAGTACGCCGAGACGTCCGCTGGTACCGGCACCGAAATAAACCATGCGTCCGCCTTTGGCTAATCTTTCGGCAGCTAAGTCGACCGCTTTGGCGATTTCAGTGACTGTGGCTTGCACCGATTTGGCGACTTCAATATCTTCTTCTTGAATTCTGCCGACTAGATCTTTCGTGCTCAACACGTCAAGGTCCATGGTGCGGTTGTTGCGTTCTTCAGTAATTAGATTTTTGAACGCAGCATTGATCTTGGCCATTGTTTCTCCTTCGGTTTCCTGTGCGGTCTGCCTTTAGCGGCGGGCCGATGGGCTTGCCATCGGTCTTAAAGCTTGTTGTACGTTCGAGCGTTTCAAATAATTGCCGTCACCGGGCTTGCCTACATAACGCTCGTTCTCGATAATCACTTTTCCACGGCTGAGCACCGTTTCAGTCACGCCTGTTACTTCCATACCTTCATAGCAATTGTAATCTACATTCATATGGTGCGTCTTGGCGCTGATAGTCGTTTTTTTGCTTGGATTGAAGATGACAATGTCAGCATCGGAGCCTACAGCAATGGTTCCCTTGCGCGGGAAGAGTCCGAAAATTTTCGCGGCGGCAGTGGATGTAATCTCTACAAATCTGTTTACAGAAATTCGTCCTTGAACGACGCCGCCGTTATAAATCAAGCTCATTCGATTTTCAACACCAGGACCGCCGTTAGGAATCTTGGAAAAATCGTCTTTGCCAAGCTGCTTTTGATCTTTGAAGCAGAAAGGGCAATGGTCCGTGGAGATCACTTGCAAATCGTTCATGCGAATGCCAGTCCAGAGCTCTTCCTGGTGCCATTTTTCGCGTAGGGCAGGCGTCATCACATATTTAGCGCCTTCAAAATCTTCTTTTTCATAATAGCTGTAATCAAGGAAGAGATACTGCGGGCATGTTTCGGCAAAAGCCGGCACGCCGATGTCGCGAGCTTCTTTTACTTTCTTCAAAGCTTCATAGCAGCTCAAATGTACGATATATACCGGTGAACCGGCCATTTCGGCGATGGCGATCGCTCGATTTACGCCTTCAGCTTCGGCTTGAACCGGACGGGTTAAAGCATGATATTTCGGTGCTGTTTTACCTTCAGCTAAGGCCTGAGCGATAATTTCGTTAATGACGACACCGTTTTCGGCATGCATACAGATCAAGCCGCCATGTTCGCCAGCTACTTTCATTGCTCGAAAAATAGTAGCGTCGTCAACTAGAAGAACGCCAGGATAAGCCATAAAAAGTTTGAAGCTCATCACTCCTTCATGGTCCATTAGCTTGCGCATCTCAGGCACATGATCTTTTGGGCTTAAATCAGTGACAATCATATGAAAGCCGTAATCGATGGCTGCTTTGCCGGCTGCTTTAGCGTGCCAGGTATCGAGAGATTTTAAGATTGACTCGCCTTTCGGTTGAATAGCGAAATCAACGATTGTTGTAGTGCCACCATGAGCGGCGGCGATGGTGCCCGTATTGAAATCGTCGGCGGAAACGGTACCACCAAAAGGCATATCCATGTGTGTGTGCGGATCTATGCCACCGGGGATAACTAAGCGATCCTTTGCATCAATCACTTTGTCGGCGTTTATATCGAGCTTGCTGCCGATTAAAGCGATTTTGCCGTCCTCGACAAGAATGTCGCCAAAATAATCGTCAACGGCGGTAACAACGCGACCATTCTTTATTAGAGTTTTCATCGAGGCAACTCCATGAATTGTGTGACGGTGAAGTTATGGCTTCCGACTAATACAAAAATTGCGAGCATAACCGAAAATTATCCACGTAGAGGTGGATCTTGACATAGTTGAAGTATATATATCTTGAAATTAGATAATCTTATTTACCCATTTGTGACCGGCTTACTGCTTTTAAGCACTGGGCTAAGTCCTTGTTTTGCTCTTGACGCCGATTGGCAAGAGCAGATGAATTTTGGTGTGCAAAAACTGAGCGAGTCCAGCTTCAGCCAAGCGGAAAAGCTTTTACTCCAAGCTTACGAGCAGGTGAAAAAGCTTCCGGCCGATGATTCCAAGCGCTTAAACAACGAAATTGCTTTGGGCGATCTTTATCGAGGGATGAAAAAGACGCAAGAGGCAGAGCGATTTTACAAACAAGCTTTAGCTACTCTTGAAAATAGCCGTTCACCTATGGCTCAAGCCATGGTTCTTAACAAATTGGCCGGACTTTATAAAGATCAAAGCAAATTTGGTGACGCGGAAGCGCTTTACAAGCGAGCTCTTTCTCTTGCCGAAAATGAACGCGGGCAGAAAGATTTAACTCTGGTACGCACTCTTGCCAATATGTCAGTTCTTTATCAGGAAGGCGGCCGTCTCAATGAAGCTGAAGAAACTCAAGCTAGGGTGGTGCGTATCCTCGGGCGGAAGCCTGATTCGGATTCCAAAGATTATGCTCAAGCTTTATACGATTTAGCCAGTCTTGAGCTGATTCAAAAGAAAAGCGATATTGCCGTTGCTCATTACAAAGAAGCTTTGGCTATTCTCGAGCCAGATTTGCCGGTGGACGATTTGCGCATAGCTTGTTGTTTGGAAGGCTTGGGAACCGCTTATTTTGCCGAAAAGCATTATGCCGAAGCCGAAGCTTTGTCGCGCAGAGCTTTGGGCATATATGAGCAAAAGCTCGGTAAAGATAATGAAGAGGTGGCTATCGCTTTGTCTAATCTCGGACATCGCTTATTAAGTCAAAACAAGCTTGATGAAGCGCGGGCAAGTTTCCAGCGCTCCTGGCAAATTCAAAGTAAAAAGTTTGGCTATGAAGCTTTTGAGCTTATCCCTAACTTGCAAGGATTGGCCGAAGTCTATGCGAGAAAGCCTGATTACAAAAAATGCGAAACTTTGCTGCGATTAATACTTTCAATCAAGCGAAAAAAATACGGTGAAAATCACGCTGCTCTTATCTCTTCTTACATTAACATCGGTAATTGTTTGAATCGGCAAGGGACCAATTCGCCCGAAGCTGCCGGCATGCTCAAGCAGGCGCAAAGTATGCGTGATTCGATTCCGCGGGATCGCAAAAAACAAGCTGAAGGTCTGATTGAAAGTGAGCTGATTCCGGAGCTTACTACGGCTGCCAAGCCTAATCCCTGGAAAAGAGAGAAGGTATAAGAGAGCGGCATACTTTGTCGATATGTCTTCGATATCCTTGGCTTCTGCATAGATTTAACGTCCGAATAGCTACTTCATGCAAAACTATAGAGGCTGCACATTGGTGCGGGACATTGCCCTGGCGGATGCCTAGGAGAGTTCGATTTGAAAGGCGTCACCTCCGACGTTATTAGTGAAGTCAGGCATCGAGCAAAGCTGCTCGATATCGTTTCTGAAGTTGTAGTTCTGAAGCGAGCCGGCAAAGACTATAAAGGTCTTTGTCCCTTTCATGGCGAAAAAAGTCCTTCTTTCTTCGTCAATCCGGAAAAAGGCATCTTCAAATGTTTTGGTTGCGGTGAAGGTGGCGATGTTTTTGCTTTCGTGCAAAAAATCAAACGACTGGATTTTCTAGATACGGTGCGTGAGCTGGCTAATAAAACCGGCGTGCAGCTTGTCGAAACTGCTGTCGATCAAGGTGAATATGACAGGCGCAGCCAGTTGATGATGTTGCATCAGCAGGCGGCCGAATATTATTCTCGGCTTCTGCTCGATCCCGAAGGCGGAGCTGCGGCAAGAGCGTATTTGGAACAGCGGGGCATTGACGAAGAGACGATTACTCGTTTTAAGTTGGGTTTGGCGCCTGTGGCTTGGGATGGGCTTTTGCGCTATTTGACCGAGGCTAACAGTATTAGTCCTGAAACTTTGGTTGAAGCCGGACTGGTTCGGCGTAAGCCCGAAACAAACTCTTTCTATGATTTATTCCGTAATCGTTTGATTGTGCCGATTCAAGATGAGCAAGGACGTGTCATCGCATTTGGTGGCAGAACCTTAGGCGATGATCAAATCAAATATCTGAATTCGCCGGAAAGTCCTATTTATACTAAAGGTGAACATCTCTTCGCTTTGCCTCAAGCCAAAGACTCTATTCGCGATCGAGACGGAGTGATTGTTGTCGAAGGCTATTTCGACGCCATAACAGCGCACCAGCATGGTTTCACAAACACAGTCGCCACTCTAGGAACTGCGCTCACCGAACGGCAAGGCAAGCTGCTTGTTCGTTTTACCGACCGGCGGCGCGTTTATCTTTGTTTTGATGCCGACGCTGCCGGGCAGCGAGCTGTGGATCGCGGCATGGAAACGCTCAATCATATTGCCGAAGGTATCGGCATTGAAATGCGCGTAATCAGCGTTCCTGGTGGTAAAGACCCTGATGAGTGTTTGCGCTCTCAAGATGAGAATGCCGGTGTTATGGGCTTTGCACGAGCGATTAATAGTGCACCGTTGTTGATTGATTATCAGCTGGAGCGGGCTGTTGTTGAAATCGATCTTGCTTCTCATGGTGGACGGATTGAAGGCGCCAAGCTGATTGTGCCGGTATTGGCAAGTATAAAAAATGCTGTAGCCAGAGGTGAATATATTCAACAATGGGCTATGCGTTTAGGAATACGTGAAGAGAATCTTTCGGCCGAAGTTTCTACTTATATGCGGCAAAAACGTTTTGGGTCCCCGCAGATGCATAAGCCTCAGGCGCAAAGTCAGTCAGCTAAAAATGCTCCGAAACCTGGCTATTATCAGGCGGAGCTTCAGTTGCTTTCGTTATATCTACTTTCACGTCAAGATTATGAAACTATGCGTGTGAAATTGAGCAGCGATCGTCTTATGGATCCGGTTCATCAAAGAATTAAGGAAACCTTGGAAGGTATGGGGCATTTCGTAACTGTGGAAGATTTTTGGCAAAATCTCCAAGATCGTTTAAGCCCGGATATGGAGGCCAATCAGCGCCTTTCAGATTTGAGTAGCAAAGTTGATGAAATCAAGCGCCAAAACTTGCCGACAGAGGTTATCCTTAAGGAAGCACGCTCAAGACTCCTTCAGTGGAGATTAAAAGAGGGCATTGAACGTCGTGCGGTGAAGATGCGTCAGCGTCCCGGGGAAGAAGAAGAAGTAAGGTTGCAGAGTACAATATCTCAATTGAAGAGATTGCAAGATCAGATTCCGCTTGGATCGATGAATGACGAAGAGCTGGAAGCCGTAAAACAAAAAATTGACGCCCTGCTTGTGGAGACGACAGCGTGAGCAAAAAGGACCGAGAAGACAGTTTTGTTGAAAACATAAACAGACTGGAAGAGTCAGGCAAGCGCAGGGACAGGACTGAACTTGAAGATCTGCTCACTGATGATGACAGCGATCTGCCGGCATTGCCTGGTGTGGAAGCTGGCGGCGAAGATGCTTTCATTGACGACGAAGTCAAGGTGGAAGAGGACCCAGTCGAGTTTGATAAGCAAGTTTCTACGGGGCTTTCCTCCGATGATCCGGTACGCATGTATTTGCGTGAAATCGGACGTATCCCTTTGCTCAATGCGCAGCAAGAGATTGAGCTGGCAAGAAGAATTGAAGCCGGCGGTCCGGAAGGGGCGATTGCCAAACGTAAACTAACTCAAGCCAACTTGCGTTTGGTCGTATCAATCGCTAAAAAATATGTTGGACGGGGCATGCTTTTTCTTGATTTGATTCAAGAAGGAAATCTTGGTTTGATCCGGGCTGCCGAAAAATTTGATCATTCGCGTGGCTATAAATTCAGCACTTATGCAACCTGGTGGATACGCCAAGCGATCACCAGAGCAATTGCCGATCAAGCGCGAACGATTCGTATTCCGGTGCACATGGTTGAAACGATCAACAAGCTGAAAAAGATTACGCGCAAATTGGCCCAAGATAAAGGGCGTAAGCCGACTGAAGAAGAGCTGGCTGAATGTATGGAGATCACCATCGTCAAGCTGCGTGAAATTGTTAAAGTAGCCCAAGAGCCGGTTTCGCTGGAAACTCCTGTCGGCAAAGAAGAAGACAGCCGCTTAGGTGATTTTATCGAAGATCGCGATGCTGAAACTCCGGCTTCGTCGGTCACTCAAGAACTTTTGCGTGACGATATCATTGAAGTAATGGCCGGACTATCTCCGCGTGAGCGAGATGTTTTGCGTTTGCGCTTCGGTTTAGATGACGGGCGACAAAGAACTTTAGAAGAAGTCGGCCAGTTATTTGGCGTTACTCGTGAGCGTATTCGTCAGATTGAAGCTAAGGCTTTGCGTAAATTGCGTCATCCTAATCGCAGTCGACGCTTACGCGAATACATCGACTAAACTTAGTTCTCCCGCAGACTAATACTGATGATACGATCTTCGGTCGTAATCATGGGTAGTATTTGTTGCCCGCTCACTACTCCGCCAAAGACAGCATATTTGTTGTCCAAGTTGGCGTGGGGGCCAAGTGTAATATAAAACTGGCTGCTTGCCGAATTTAAATCGCTGCCAAATCTAGCCATGGCGACAACACCGGCGGCGTTATGTCGTAACTGCGGACTTATTTCCAGAGGAATGGTTCTTTGACGACCGGTCTGCGGATCGTCAAAGCCGCCTGAGCCGTCACCTTTCGGGCAGCCGGCTTGGATCACGAAGCCGGGTACAACTCGATGCCAGGTTATGCCGTTATAAAATCCACGTTGTATAAGATCGATAAAATTTGCCACCGTGCGTGGTGCTTGTTGGCGAAAAAGACGAATGGCGATCGGTCCTTTAGTAGTTTGTATTGTCGCAATCGGATCCGGTTTTTGCGCTTCAATAGTTGTTGTTGGTTCGCTGCCGAGTTGTGGCGGCGCGCTTGGCCTTAAGTTGTTGCCGATATAAGGCATGTTTGAGTCGAAGGGCCAGCCGACGGGCGTAAAAGGAAGTATGGCATTGCCTTGAGGCGTTTGAAATGCTTGCGGCTGTCCTGAGAGCGGGACCTGATTCTGTGTTTGTTGTACGGCTTCTCCTGTCGGTAAAGTAACGTCCGGGGGCAGCATATCATCGGGATTGCTTTGACAGTAGGCCGGGCTTGAGCTTAGGGCAAGCAGAATGAATAAGCGGTTAAGGATTGGCTTTTGGATCAAATGCAGCATCCTTTAATTTTAATCCCTGATCTCTTTTACGTAAACCGGCCCTGTTAGACTTAAATGCTTATGAGCGATCAATCGGCTACTCTCAAAAAAATATCTCTCCGGCTCATGCCTTATTTGCTAGTACTGTATGTAGTGGCGTATTTGGATCGGATCAATATTTCATTTGCTGCTTTGCAAATGAATAAGGAGCTAGGGTTCAGCGATGAAATGTTCGGCTTAGGCGCCGGTATCTTTTTTGTCGGCTACTTTCTTTTTGGTTTACCGAGCAATTTAGTGATTGAAAGATTGGGTGCTCGGCGGTGGATTGCTTTGATCATGATCCTCTGGGGACTAATTTCAGTCGCCATGATTTTTGTGAAAACAGCTCTGGTTTTTTATGCATTACGCTTTTTACTTGGCGTTGCTGAAGCTGGATTTTTTCCGGGCATGATTCTTTATTTGACTTATTGGTATCCGCGTGAGCATCACGGTTTTGCTGTCGCTCGTTTTATGACGGCAATTCCGCTGGCTGGAGTGCTTGGTGGATTGCTTTGCGCTCAAATCTTACCGTTGAAATTATTTGAAATTTCTGGCTGGCAATGGCTATTTATTTTTACTGGCAGCCCAGCAGTAATTCTCGGGCTGAGCGTTTTGTTTTTTCTGCCTGACGGACCAGCTGACGCTTCGTGGCTTAATGAAAGTGAAAAAGAATGGTTGGCCTTGAGAATACAACCACGAAAAGCACCATCAACTTTTGTTTTGGATAAAGCCATTTTTTCCAAAGTCGTTTGGCATTTGGCTCTAATTTATTTCTGTTTGACTTTAGGCATGTACGGTTTTCAGCTCTGGTTGCCGCAAATCATTCAAAGTTTTGGCCGTTTAAACCTTACCCAAGTCGGTTTTTTGTCAGCTATTCCAGCTGTTTTTCAAGCTTTAGGCATGATTCTAATTGCCCTAAGCTCGGATCGCACCGGTGAGCGAAAAAAACATGTGGCCGCGGCTTGTTTTTTAGCCGCGCTCAGCCTGGTTGCCAGCGGTTTAACTAATGATGCGAACTGGGCATTATTGGGGCTTTCACTTACTGCTTTCGGTATCTGGGGAGTGGTCGGACCCTTTTGGGCTTTGCCGGTACATTGTTTGCCCGGGGCCGCTTTGCCTGGAAGTATCGCTTTAATTAATTCATTGGGCAATCTTGGTGGATTTGCCGGTCCTTATTTAATTGGGGTGATTAAGCAGCAAAAACCTGATTTTATCTGGTCTTTATCGGCTCTGGCTGTTTCTTTGACCCTTGCTGGTTTGCTTACGTTGTCACTTAAAACTGATTACTTGTCAATGAATAAACAGAAATAGGAATGTGGCATATGATAGGCACCACCGTCATCTAAGGACTAGGTTGATGTCGAGAGTCAAGAAGCTTGCTTGCTGTTTGTTTATTCTACTAAGCTCGACTGTCTGTCTGGCCCAAGAAGATTCTTTAGTTAGGCCGCCAAGCGGAGTAACTCCCCAGACTGTTTCACTTTTCAATAAAGCGGCCGACGATCTTAATTCAAAAAGGTATCAAGAAGCTAGTGATAAATTCGGGCAAATAGTGCGTATCGCTCCTAATTTTGCTGAAGCTCATTTGAATTATGGTACGTCGCTGCAAGGTATCGGTGCATACAAAGAAGCTTTAAGCGAGTTGCGTACGGCTATATCGATGAAACCGGACATGCCAAATGTTTTATACTCACTTGGCACTTGCTACCAAAATCTCGGTGATCTTAAAGCAGCAATCAACGCCTATAAACAGTATTTACGAGCGGAGCCCCGCGGGACTTTTGTGCCCATGGCCCAAAGTTCAATTACTGTTTTGGAAACCGAATTGCAGCGTACGAGCGGGCTTTCTTCTTTTGAAGATAGTAGCAATTATTTAGCTGAAGTTACGCAAAACGGCATGGTTCGCTGGCCCGAGAGCCGGATGCCGATTCGCATCTATATTAAGCCGGGCGATGGGGTACCTGGTTATCGCCCGGCTTTTGCTGCGATATTGCGCCAATCTTTCCAAGAATGGGTTGATGCTTCCCGCGGCAAAATTCGCATAGCTTATACCAATGATCCGCAGCAGGCTGCAGTTAAATGCCATTGGACTAATAATACGCGTGAGCTATCCACTTTGTCCGAAGGTGGGCAAGCAATTGTTGTGCCGGATAATTTAGGCGCACGCAGCACCACGCTGGTGATTTTGACAGTGTTTCCTTTATCCAATAGTTTGGTCAGCGACGGCTATGTGCATCGTGTCTGTTTGCATGAAGTCGGTCATGCTTTTGGTTTGTACGGGCATAGTCGCAGTCCGGAAGACGCAATGTTCGGTACGATTCGCCCCGATGAGCGCGGTATCGGCCTTACCAGTCGGGACCGCAATACTATTTATTCGCTTTATGCTATGCCGGCCGAAAAATTTGCTAATCAAAATATCAATATGTCCAGGGTGGCTATGTCCGGTGATCCTTCCAGCCCTTTGAATCGCAGCATCGCTATGAATGCTGAAGGCGTGGAAATCTTAAAGCAAAAAAACTACCCCTTAGCTTTGCAAAAATTTGAAACTGCTTTGCAGATTTATCCGGCAAATGAATTCGTTCAATCAAATATCGCTGTTTGCTATTCCTCCTGGGGAGCCGATGAAGCTAATACCGGACATTATGAGCAAGCGGTCGTTTATCTGAAAAAATCAATTGAAATACTTGAACTTCAGCATGACAAAGAAAGATTGCCCTTACTTCTGAAAAATCTGTCTTTAGTGTTGCGCAAGCTCCAGCGCACATCTGAAGCCGTACAGATTGAAGCTAAGCTCAAGTCGCTTTAGTAATCAAAATCGGTCAGCACAAGCAAATCTTTGTGCAGCTGTAAAAAAGATGCCGGCAAAGAAGATGTTATTTCACCGCGTAAAGCCTTTTGCAAAATCTCTCTTTTCTCTTCTCCGGAAACAATTAGAATTAGGCGGCGTGAAGAAAGAATGGTTTGCAAACCCATTGATACGGCTCTTGTCGGCACGCGACAGCCATCGTCAAAAAATTCAGCGTTGGCTTTTCTGGTTGATTCGGCAAGCCACAGCGAATGAGTCCAGGTATTCAACGGTGTTCCCGGTTCATTAAAAGCGATATGCCCGTTGCGCCCGAGCCCAAGTACGGTTAGATCCAGCCCACCTTTAGCCGTGATCAAGGCATCATAATCATCGGTAATCATCGGGTTGTAGAGCCTGTCCGGCGATAAATTTGTATTGCGATACAGATTGAGAATTAGATAATTGCGATATGAATGTTCGGGATTGGTATCGAAATATTCATCAAGCTGGAAACAAGAAGTCTGAGCCCAATCGATCTTTCCTTGTTGTGACCATTGGGAAAGCAGACGATAAAACTCCATTGGCGTACGCCCGGTCGGCAGTCCCAAGCAAGCGTTGGGCTTAGTTTGAACTAAGTCCCTGATTAATTCAGCTGTTTGCTGGCTCAATGTCTGATAAGTTTCGGGCAAGTTATTCTCGTAATTTAGTAAGATGGGCAAAATAAATTATATGAGCTTTATGCCCAATCAGTAGTTAGAATGAAGAAGTATGGCAATTGCTGAAAGTCTGAAATATAGTCGTCTCCTGCTCCTTGTTTTCTTGAGTATGGGCTTGTTTCCATTTTGCGCGGCTTGGGCTCAAAGCAAAGCTTTGCCTAAAGCTAATTTTGGAAATTATTCGACTGATAATGAATTACCGCAAGCAGCTGGTTTGCATTTGGCTCCCGGTCTCAATCGTAAAGCCGGTGCTCCTGCCGAAATATATAATCCCGGTGAGCCGTCTTTGGGAATGAAGCTTGTCCAGTGGGATAGGCGTCGTTTACCGCTCAAAGTTTGGATTAGTATGGGCAAAAAATTGCCGGAAGAATCTTTTGCTACCTTGCAGGCAAGCCGGCCTGACGAAGTTTATCAAATGCTTGTTGAGCCGAAATCAATTTGGGAATTGCCTGATTGTCCGGGCTGGACTCAAGATATGAATGTTGCTGTTGCTAATGGAATCGAGCAATGGCGCGAGTTTGAAAACGAAGGACTGATTAGTTTTGGTTTTGTCGATCGACCGGAAGATGCTAATGTGCTTGTGTTTTTTGTCGATCATTTTGTCGATGCCGATTCGCCTGGCGGTATCAGCGTTCATGCCAATACAAGCGCTAAAGTTTTTGATGCTAATGTAATTCGCCAGGCGCTAGCTGGCGGTAAAATGATCCCGCGCTATCCGGTTGTGATTGAAATGCAAGTAAATCCTGAACTGTATCGTTTGCAGGCCGATGCTGCTCACGAGTTCGGTCATGCTCTGGGAATCAAGGCCCACAGTCCTTATCGCGAAGACATTATGCATGAAAATCGTCAGGTCGATATTCTTTCGGCTTCGGATAAGGCTACGCTGCGCTGGCTTTATCGTCAAAGACCGACATTCTTGATGGAATAAATCTTGTTAGTGCGGGTAATTCATGGCTGCTGCTTGCTGTCTGAAAGCGCCGGCATTCAAATGTATTTCTGCTGAAGGATCTAAATTGCGCAATATAAGATCGGCATTGGCGTCCGCTTTGGCAAAAGGTACACGAACGATACCAGCTAAAGAGCCGTTGGCTGGTATGGAACTCTCTTTAAAATCAGCTTTTACCTCGGCTTCGCGGCCGTCGGGATATCTGATTAGCGCTTGCATGTTTTTCGGCAAGCTTACCGCTGTTGCTGAGTTATTTCGCAAAACGACGTTCAGTTGAACATTTTTCAGTGTCGGCTGGACCTGCATTAGATCGAAACCTAAAGTCGGGGCGCTCGGGGCTAAAATTTCTTTGTTTCTGAAATAAGAGCTGGGCAAAGCTGGTTTGAGACCGCCGAGATTTTCCTCGGGCAAAATTACCGGTGTCGCTGGCGGTAAAAGCGAGCCGACTGCCGGTATCGCTGCTGCTTGTGTTGAAGATACCGGTGAGAACATTGGCGCTACGGTTGGTGCTGATTTTCCGGGCAAGGGGCTACCTACCGGGCTGGAGAGAATCTTAGAAATATAGTCGTCGTTGTTGTTGTTTCCGCTCGACGTCGGCAATGAACTCTTGCCGAATTGATTCCGTTGTGAACGACGCGAAAGATCTTCAAAGGCTTGCCACTGTTCTTTTTGTGTGAACATTTGCTCGCGAACAGCGCCCATAAAATTAGCAAGAACTCCGACATGATCGCCTGGTGCCACCGGAGCGGAAAAAGGCATGGTTTGAGAAACCGGCGTGCCATAAGGAAAAAGGGTGCCAAATTTGCTTCCCGGGAAACCGGCAGTCGAACCGCCGCCGCTGTCAAAAAGCTGTCCGGTCGAAAGCATTCCGGCTGAAGAAACAGTTTGTCCGAGAGATTGCATTCGTTGCGCGGCAGCCATATTGGCTGGATCCTCATTCAAGATTGCCGTATAAACTTGTCGCGCTTGGTTTTGCTGTCCTAGTTTTTCCAGAAGATAGCCTTGGTAAAGACGGTGATTCATATTACGCTGATCAAGACTGACTGCTAAGTTTGCCTGCTGAAACGCATCTTGCAGTGAACCTTTTGCTTCAAGACTTTGAGCCGCGGCTATATTTTTTAGAGCATCCTGTTTAGCCAAAGCTTGTTGAAAGCTTTGTCTGGCTGCCGGAAGATTAGGGTGATTCGGATCGGTTTGGACAACCTGACGATATTCATTTTGTGCTGAGTTCAGGTCGCCTGTTAGTTGATACGCTCGAGCCAAGCCTAAATGCGAATTGGCACTGGGCGCTTTAGTTACCTGTTCCTGCCAGAGTTTAATCAAGCTTTGTCCGGCAACGCTGTCTTTGGAGTCGAGAGTAAGAGCTTTACTCAGCTCGGCATTGGCTGTAATTACGTCCCCGCTGTTGTGGTGCAGCATGCCTAATTCGCGGTGTGCGATGGCAGAATTAGGATCCAGGCTTAAAGCTTGGCAGTAATAATCTTTTGCGGCTTGTGGCCCGCGCAGCTTTTCGGCAACTTTGCCTAAACCGACATGCCCTTCCGCTGAAGGTCTGATTGCCAAAGCGGCTTTATACTCAACTTCGGCTTCTAAATATTGTCCGCGCTGATAGAGTGCGTGGGCTGTACTCAAGCGCTCGTTGGGGTTGTCTGGATTAGCTCCTACTTTTCGGTAGAGTTGAGAAAGAATATTGTGCGCTTCCGGATTGCTTGGATCGATAGCAATAGCTTGGCGAGCAGCCGTAAGTGCATTATGAAAATCGCCGGCGTTCATAAACTTTTGCGCTTGTTGCACGTTAGTTTGGGACAGCTTATTTGCCGTATTTTTGTTGCCTGGCGTCAGCTTGTCCATGGCGGCAAAAGTTTCTTGTGCTTCGGCAACTTTTCCTTCCTTAAGAAAGGAATTTGCCTTTTTGTTCATTTGTGAGATGGCGGCTTTATTGACTGTTTTAGAGCCGGTAACGCTTTGTCCCTTTTGATTAGCGGCGGTAGTCCGATTTGTGGTTGCGTTTTCTCGTAAAGAGGCAAAGTCCACCCGCCGATCAATCTGGCTTGGTGGTACGTAAAGTTTCTTGGTTTGTGAAAAATCAGCGGCGGAAGCCCCGGTACAGCAAAATCCCAGCAAGCCGTAAGCCATTAAATAGCTTAGTCGTTTGGAGGCCGGCGCACTAATATACGTGCTTGTCATTGAATGTCCACGCCAAATATAGGGACAAGATTATTCTAATACAATGAATTGTCTTGCCAAGGTCTATACGCGTGTTTCCCGCAACTTTTAGAAGTTTCTCAGAATATTCTAAACATCATATAAATATCAATATAAGAGTAACTTTCCTCACATACACTTGATATGACCGTTTTTATGGCATACGCTGGGGTTGATCTCTCTGAAACATTCAGCGGATGCGAAGCGTCCTTAGAGTTCTGGCCCAATTTTTTGGTGACATATACATGAGTAAACAGCAATCGGTAGGCACTGAGCAGGAGCAAAGCGAGCATGAGCGTTCTCTGCACGACCATGTAAACCATTTGGTCCGCCAAGCGCGTTTGGCGTCGGCTGTTTTTTCTCAGTACAGCCAGGAGCAAGTAGACAAAATAGTCAAAGCGATGACTCTGGCCGCTTTGGACAATGTTTATATTCTGGCTCAAGCTGCTCATGAAGAAACTCGCATGGGACAGCCTGAAGACAAAATGCTGAAAAATTTTGTCGCCACTGAATTTTTGTACAACCAGATTAAAGATAAGCGTACTGTCGGCATTATCAAAGAATTCCCTGAAGACAACATGGTTGAAATTGCTGAGCCGATGGGTGTAATCCTTGCTCTTTCGCCTGTAACCAATCCAACTTCTACGGTCATATTTAAGAGTTTGTGTGCGGCTAAAACTAGAAACAGCTTGATCTTTAGTCCGCACTTGATGGCTGCCAATTGCAGCAATCAAGCTGCCAAAATTCTTTATGAAGCAGCTTTAGCTGCCGGCGCGCCAAAGGGCTTTATCAGTTGGGTCGAAAAATCTTCGCGTTTGCGCAAAGAAACCGAATTGATGATGGTTCATCCTGATGTGGATTTGATTTTTGCCACTGGCGGTACGCAAATGGTCAAGGCTGCCCACAGCTCCGGAAAACCGGCTATTGGTGTTGGCTCCGGTAATACGCCGGTTTATATCCATAAATCAGCTGTAGTTGAATGTGCTGTCACCGATATCATCATTTCCAAAACTTTTGATAATGGCACCGAGTGCCCTTCCGAGCAAACATTGATTGTGGACAATGAAATTCTTCCGGAAGCGCTTGAGCGTTTCAGCGCTCTTGGTTGCTATGTTTGTTCGTCAGAAGAAGTGGAAAAAGTAGCCGAAGTGGTGATCGACCCGAAAACCAAAGGCATGAATTATCGTTTTGTCGGTCAGCCGGCCAACATGATTGCTGAAGCTGCCGGTTTGAAAGTGCCGGAGCACGTAAAAATTCTGCTTTGTCCTTTGGAAGGTGATCTTCGTTATCACAAGCTGGCAGTTGAGAAACTAATGCCGGTGTTGGGTTTTGTCGGCGTAGACAGCGTCTATGAAGGGATTAATCGCGCTTTGGACGTCAACTATGCTGGCGGAACCGGGCATACTGCCGGGATCTTCGCCAATGATGATGACGTAGTTGAGCAATATGCTACAGCGATCAATGCCGGTAGAGTAATCGTCAACTCACCGACATCGATTGGCGGTTTAGGCGGTGTTTACAATAATCTGAACACGACTTTGAGCTTTGGTTGCGGCACCGGCGGCGGTAATATCACTACGGATAACGTTGGCATCAGCAACTTAATCAACTATAAACGTGTGCCTCATCGTAAAAATTTCGTTCTTTCTTTTCAAACGACCAAAAACATTTATATAAATCCGGGCAGTATCGAGCATTTGCGTGGATTGCGTTGTCGCTCGGCTTTTGTCGTTACCTCGGAGTCGGCAGCCAGCCGCGGGCATCTGTCGATGGTTCTAGAAAGACTGCCTGAAAATTGTCGGGTTGATGTATTCAGCCAAGTCGGAGTTGAACCGGATTATTCCACAGTGGAAAAAGCTGTGGCGATGATGCGTAAAAGCAAACCGGACACAATCATTGCTTTAGGCGGAGGATCCGTGCTGGATGCCGCTAAAATCATGCGCCTTTTTTATGATTGGCCGGAGCTGACTTTAAAAGAAGTGGAGACACCGTTCCTTGATTTTCGGCAAAGAGTTGTACGTTTCCCGAAAGGGGTCAGTACGCAGCTGGTGGCGATTCCGACTACATCTGGTACCGGTTCGGAAGTTACCCCTTTTGCTGTTTTGAAAGATTCGAAGAGTCATCGTAAGTTCTCTCTGGTTGATGAATCTTTGCTGCCTGATACGGCGATTTTGGACGCGCATTTGACGCGCAGTCTGCCCCCGCAAATCACTATTGATACGGCAATCGACGCCTTAACTCACGCCCTTGAGGCGCTGGTATCGATTATGTCTTCCGATTATACGGATGGCTTGGCTCTGGAAGCGATTCGTCTTATTTTTGAAGCTTTGCCCGAAGCAGTAAAGAACGGATCCAATGTGGTCTGGCGGCATAAGCTGCATAATGCGGCTTGTCTTGCCGGTATGGCGATTGGCAACGCCTCGGTCGGTGTCAATCATGCTCTTGCTCATGCTTTGGGGGCGCGTTTTGATATTCCGCACGGTAGAGCGAACAGTGTGTTTTTGCTCTCCACTTTGGACTATAACTCGCAAGTGCCGCGTAAAATCACGCCGCACTCCACTCATACTCATTTTGTCGCTCCGAAAAAATATGCGCGTGCGGCCCGCTTCCTTGGCTTAGGTGAGGGTAGTGATCCGGAAATGGCTTTGGCTCTGCGCCGAGCAGTTTACGATCTGCTTACTTCTTTGGGGCAACCGAGTTCGATTCAAGATTTGGGCATTCCTGTCGATCAGTTACAGGCGGCCGGACCGGATCTTGTACGAGCCTGTTTTGAAGATATGAGCTTGCGTACGAATCCGCGCTTAGCTTTGATTGAAGATATCAAAGAACTGTTTATTTCGGCTTATCCGAAACGGCAAAGACCTTAAGGTGGGCAAGATAATGAGTAAGAAAGAGACAGCTAAAACAAAGAGTCAAGCAAACTTTCAAATCCCGGCGGTGTTAAACCGTCAAATTGACGAGGTGGACTTGACTTTAGCTCAAGGCAACGCTGATTTGAATCTTGATTTTGCTGCTTGCGAATTCATTACGGTAGAAGGTTTAGAATGGCTTGAAGAGCTGCTTTTGCGTTCTCAATCACTGCAGGCAACAGTGCAGCTCAAAAACATCAAACCTTCGGTTTATAAGGTCTTTAAAATCGCTCGTATTGACTCGGTACTTAAAGCTTGTGGAGGAGTTATGCCTTCCGGACCGGTTTGCTAAAGAATTCGTTGACCAAGACTTGAACGAATCAACTCAACAGCTAGCTTCGCTGTTTTGTTGCGTACGTCATTGGCCGGATTCAATTCCACAAAATCCATGGAACGAACCTGCCCGGTTTGGGCAAGCATTTCTAGCGCCAGATGCGCTTCGCGATAAGTCAGACCGCCGTTGGCGGCAGTGGTTACACCGGGAGCCCACTGCGGGTCCATGACGTCTATATCAAAAGAGATATGGATACCGGCGTTGTCCGAACCGATCTCAGCCAGGGATTTTTCGATTACGGTATTCATGCCGAGTTGATCGATGTCGGTCATTGTGTAAGCGTGAACGCCGCTGTCGCGAATTAACTGTCTTTCCGGCGGATCTAAATCGCGAATGCCGATTAAAGCTGTGCGCCCGCCTTCTACTTTCGGGCTGTAACCGCCTAGGTTAACTAGTCTTTCGTCGCCTTTGCCGATTGAAACAGCTAAGGGCATACCATGAACATTGCCATTAAATGTGGTATCAGGTGTGTTGATGTCGCCGTGAGCGTCGAACCACATTAAGCCAAAGCGACTGCCCGATTTGCGGTAATAGTTGGCGGCTCCGGCAATGCTGCCGATTGCTAAGCTGTGATCGCCGCCGATTGTAATCGGCATTGTGTTGTTAAGCAGCGCTCCTTCGACAGCGGCGGCAACTTCTTCGGAAACCTGCTTGATTTCCGGTACGCATTTAGCTCCCGATTCCATTTTTTCCCACCAACAGGCCGTCGGCGGGATATTTACTTCAATTTCGCGAGCGACATGAAATCCCATGCTTGTCAGATTCTCGGCAAGTTCAGCTACGCGGATTGCCGCCGGACCCATGCCCGCTCCGCGATGTCTGCCGCCCATGAATATCGGCACGTAAATCAAAGTGACTTGGTTTAGGTTGCGAGCCGGCGAGTCGGTTGCGTTAGTCAAGCGGATTCTCCAAGAATTTGTCCGATAACAATAGCCAAGTGTATCCGGGCGAAAGTCGATTTTTAAGATATAACGGTAATTTTTGCTCTATTTGTATACGCTTCGTCAAGAAAAGACAGGCTAATGTAGTCACTAGTGTATAATCTCACATATCTTTTGTGTCCCAATTGGTGCTCTAGACAGCCTGTTAAGGATAGTCAAAGGCTAATGGATTCTCGGAACTAAATCCGATTGGGTCCGACTCTAAAAGAAGGAAAGAGCAGTCTTTTCTCACCAGAAGGAGGAGTTGCCGTGATGCAGCCAGTCGTGAAATTGTTGTTTTTAGCCAAAGCTACTTTCGAAGTCGGACGTGAACGTCTCGAAGATGCTTTTGATACTTTGACAGCCAAGGCAACTGAATATAAGAGCCAAGGTTCAGAGTGTATTGTGGAATCTCGTGACAAGGCCAAAGAGATGGCTGGTGAAGTTTATCAGCAGATTTGGCAGCGTTCTGAAGTGCTTGAAAATCAAGTGCGTGAAAAGCTGAAAAGACAAGTTTCCGATTTTTCTCTGGGCGCTTTAGGCGATGCCAGCGAAATAAATGAATTAAGAGCAGAACTTGCTACTTTGCGAGCTGAACTTGCCGAATTGAAATCAATGAAGGCAGCTGTTTAAGCTTTGTCTCTTAAATAAACGGGGCTTAATAAATGGCGGGGGCAGCCACCATAGAAGAGAAGGTGCTACCGCAGAAAAACTCGCTTTCCAGCGGGTCCTTCTCTCGTCATGAGCCGAAAGAGGCTTATGAATCTTTGTTGGCTGACCGGGCCGTAAGATTTCCGCACTTTTTAACTGACATCTCTTTCTGGCATTTAATCAGCAGTCTGTCCGTGTTTTTGTTCTCTTCGTTTTGGAGCGAAAAATTTTCGACCAAAATGACCAAGCAGGAGAAAGAGCGACAGCAAGCGGTAGCATTTAAACGCTTACTTATTGATTTAGGACCGACTTATATCAAGCTGGGACAGTTTCTTTCTGTACGCCGAGATATTTTGCCGGTTGTTTTTGCTGATGAGCTGGGTAGTTTGCAAGATAAAGTGCCGCCCTTTGATAGTAATTCAGTCAGACGGTTGGTTGTGCAAGAGCTTGGTTCGTTACCGGAAGAGCTCTTTGCCTCTTTCGATCCGCAACCGCTGGCGTCGGCAAGTATTGGACAAGTTCATCGGATTCAACTGAAAGATGGTCGCCAAGCTGTCTTAAAAGTACAACGACCGAATTTAATTCGTGGTTTTTATCGCGATTTGGGTTTAATCAGATTGGCGGCTAAAGCTGGTTTAGCTTGGAATCGTCTGCGAAAAAAGGCTTTAGGTTTTGACTTTCAAAATTGGCTGGAGATGTCTGACGAGTTTGGACGCAGCTTATTTTCGGAAGTTGATTATTTATTGGAAGGTCGCAATGCGGATCGCTTAAGACGTTTGTTGCGGGATCGTCCCGAAATACGCATTCCCCGCGTAATTTGGAAATATTCGGCTCGTAAAGTTTTGGTTCTCGAATATCTTGAAGGGATTAAAATCGACCAAGTAAGCCAATTGGAGGCTTTGGGCATCGATCTGGAGCAGGTCGGAAATCGTTTGATTGCTTGCTATTTGGAGCAGATCATTATCAAAGGATTTTTTCATGCCGATCCTCATGCCGGCAATTTAGCTTGCGATCAAAATGGCAACTTGATTATTTATGATTTTGGCATGGCCGGTGAAATAAGCGAAACTCAGAGGCGCCAGCTTCTGGTGTGTGTTTTAGCCGTGATTAAACGCGATACTGAAACCCTGGTGAACGGTCTGGTCGATCTTGGCGTGGTGAGAGCCGGCTCTAATCTTCAGGCGGTTAATCGCGCCCTTTCGCCTTTTATGGATTATTACGCCGGGCGCAGTATATTTGATCTGGATTTTCGCCAGCTGGAGCGAGATATTGATACCGTAGTCAATGAACGCAGTTTCCGCCTGCCGGCAAATCTAGCCTATATTTTGCGGGCCGGCAGCTCCCTTGAAGGTATTGCTCGTACCTTAAAACCAGAATTCAGCTTCATTCAAGCTGTTAAACCGGTAATCAAAAAATTAGTAGCGCTGGAAGGCTTAGGCAATCTCTCCACTTTGCAGGGGCTGTGGCAGCTGGCATTTAAAGGAATTGCTAAACGTGGTTCGGCAAATGCTAATAATCAACCGGCTCCTGAAAAACCGCCGGTCAAAAGTTCGTCCTTTTGCCGTAATTGTGTGCGTCAAAGCAAAGAGGTTGGCAAAATTCAAGAAAGAATCAAACAAATTTGTTATTTGGGGATTGCTTATGTTGGTTTGTCAGCGGGCACAATTTTCATGCTGGACCAAAATCATCATGCCGCGATTTATTTTCTAGCGGGAAATATAATTCTAGGTGGAATAATGATTGGAAATTTTGTCAGCTTATTAAAGTGGAAGCCGAAATCAGCTAAGCCAAAATTCGTCTTACCAGGCAATACGGAGAGAAACAATGCTGAAGTGGCGTGTGGCACAGAAAACCCACGAAGGTAAACAGCGTCCTAAAAATGAAGACAATTGCTACGTAAGTCCTGATGAGCGGGTTTTTGTCGTAGCTGATGGCATGGGTGGCGCTTTAGGCGGTGCCAGAGCTTCTAAGTTGACTATCGACGCTATCGAACAATTATGGAAAGACCATAGGCCGCATTCAAACGATAGCGAGCAGATTAAACAATGGCTTAAAGAAGCGGTTGGGCTGGCCAATCGTTCGGTTTTTTCTACAGCCGAGCAAGATGTTTCGGTGAGGGGAATGGGCACTACTGTTGTTGTTGCCGTTCAGTCTGAAGATAATCATATGCACATCGCTCATGTCGGTGATTCCAGAGCATATCTGGTGCGCCAAGATAAATCGATGCTTCTTACTCAAGACCATTCGGTTGTTCAAGAGATGGTGCGTGCCGGCAGATTGACCGAAGAGCAAGCGCGCATTAATCCCTACAAGAATTTGATCACCCGCTGTTTGGGACATGATGATAAGGTAGAAGTAGAGCTGACACCGGTTGAGATCAAGCCCGATGACTGGGTCGTTCTCTGCACTGATGGCTTGCCTACTGTTTTACGTGATGAGCAGATAGGGAGTTTGGTAAATAACCAAAAAGATCCGGAAGGCGCTTGTGGCGAATTGGTAAATCAAACCCTGGAAGGCGGGGCGCCTGATAATGTTACTGTGGTAGTGGTCAAATATTTTGAGTCTGAAAATGGCGATGCTGACTGAACATGAGCGAAACTGAACACAGCTGCGCTAGTTGCGGAAAGCTTCTGGTTGATCAAACCGGATGTGATTGCTGTTCCCCGCCGCTTGATCCAAGCGCTTCAGTGGAAGGACCGTCTCTTGTCGATAAGGAAGTAGGACAGCACTACCAGCTTAGCCAATCGGTTTGCAAAATCGGACGTGATAAGTCGAACAACATATCGTTGCCAAATGACAGTTATATATCACGACATCATGCCTGGGTTTTGTTTATCAAGGGTAATTATTTTGTAGAGGACTTAGGAAGCACCAACGGAACTTTGTTAAACGGAGAAGTGTTAGCAGAAAGAAAACAGATCTTTCCTGGAGACCGGATCAAGTTTGGCCGCACCGAACTTGTATTTGAAATAAATTAGGGATCAATGAGTCAAGATTTTGGACATTACGAGGTGCTTGCAGAGATTGGCCGTGGTGGCATGGGCATCATTTATAAGGCCATGGATCCGCGCTTAAATCGGTTTGTGGCAATCAAGCAGCTTGTTCTTGATCATGTTGATGCTGATAAGAAGGAAGAATTTAGAGAAAGGTTTCGGCGTGAAGCCATTTTGGCTGCTGGGATGAATCATGCCAATTTAGTGTCTATTTATGATGTCTCGATTGCCGAAGATAATAGTTATTATGTGATGGAGCTTTTGGAAGGACGAAGTCTGCGACAAGAGCTGGAAGAAAGAGCGGAGAGAAAGTTTACTACCGAAGAGTTCTTTCCCTTGTTCAAGCAAATTTGTAGCGGGCTTTCTCACGCTCACGACATGGGTTTGGTACATAGAGATATCAAGCCTGATAACATTTTTGTTCTACACAATAACAAAGCTAAAATTACCGATTTCGGTATTGCTCGCTCGGCCGACGGTGCCGATCAATCCAAATTGACTAAACCAGGAGTTATGCTCGGTACGCTTTCTTATGTCTCTCCTGAGCAGTTGCAAGATGCCAGCAATGTCGATCATCGTGCCGATATTTTTTCGCTTTCAGTCGTAGCTTATGAAGTGTTGTCCGGACAAGTGCCTTTTGCCGGAGACGGGTTAACCTCGACGATGATGGCTATTATGTCTAAAGAGCCTAAACCGGCGAATGAAACTAATCCGGATGTAAGCTCCGATGTCGCGGCCGTCATTGCTAAAGCAATGCGTAAAAGAGCGGAAGATAGATATCCCTCTGTTTTTGAATTTGAGAAAGAAATGGAAAAGGCGATTACGCTTGGTCGGCCGTCAGGACGAGAAAGTATGTTGCGTTCGGGTATTACCGGTACCGCTTCCAATACGGCTTATGCTCCCGGTGTGCCGATGTCTACGCCCAGACCGTCTGCCGGATCCGAAGGTGGATTGCGTCCTTTAGGCAATAAAGACGGTGCTGCTAAAACACCGGTCAAGCCTTGGCTTGCCGGGCGCAACACCGAGCCGAAGCAGCCGGTGTCTAAAATTACGCCGGTTACAACCCAGTCTATGGTATTGGCTAAGCCGCTTGGACAAATCGGTAAATCCGGCGAAGACAAAGATTGTTTTATGGAGCCGGTGGCAATTTGTGCTAGTGCAGGCAAGATTGTTGTTGCTGACTCGGTCCTCAGGCGTCTGACTATTTTCTCTCGGGAAGGAGTCTATCAAGCTAACAGTAAAACCGCATCAAATGCTGTCGGTTCTAAAACTATGGGCGGTGTTTTCTCCAAGCCGTCAGCTTTAGCTATAGATCCGCGTGGGCGTATATATGCGGCTGATGCCTCGGATCAATTTATCCGGATCTTTGATGTTGGCGGATTATATGTTAAAGAGATCCAGAATCGCTTCGGCAAGGATGGTGGCATTCTCGGTTTGTGTATCGACCAAAGCAATAATTTGTATGTTTCGGATCCGGATAACGGTTGTGTTCATGTCCTTCATGCCGATACCGGCATGTGGAATCGCAAGTTAGGCAGCAAAGGTTCTGGCGAAGGACAGCTACAACTCCCGCAAGGGGTAGCTGTAGACAGTTTGGGGCAAGTGTTTGTTGTTGATTATGGCACTTCTAAAATCAACATTTTTTCCAAAGCCGGTATATTTGTTCGGTCCTTTGGTGAAAAAGGTAGCGGTAACGGGCAGTTCAATGTGCCGCGCGGTATTGCCATTGATAAAAACGATCGTGTATATGTGGCGGATTCTTTGAACCATCGTGTGCAAGTTTTCAGCACGACCGGTTATTTCCTTTATTCTTTCGGCGGGCGGGGTAGCGAATTAGGTCGTTTCATGGGACCGGCGGATCTGTCGGTAGACCCGGTAAACAACTGTCTTTATGTGGCGGATCGCGGCAACAGTCGCGTACAAAGTTTTGAGTTGTTGGCTAATTGATGCGTATCGTACTTGCTTCAGCTTCACCGCGCCGTTTGGATCTGCTCAGCTCCTTGGGTTTACGCTTTGATGTGGTGCCCAGTGATGTCGATGAAAATATTGATCTCACGGATCCGGCTGAATTTGTCAGGCAGCTCTCTTTAGTCAAGGCGGAAGCGGTTGCCGCTCAGCTCACAAACGGTCCGGCATTAGTGCTTGGTGCCGATACTATAGTTGTACTCAAGGATCAAATTCTCGGCAAACCGACCAGTCGTGAAAATGCTTTTGCGATGTTGAGCAGTTTGTCCGGAAACTGCCATCAGGTATTTACCGGCGTTTCTTTGCTGGAGAGCAACGGCTCTCGCCGTAAAACATTACACCGAGTTTCAAATGTTTATTTCCGTCCTTTGAATCCTGACGAAATTAGGCATTATATAAATACGGATGAGCCGATGGACAAAGCGGGTTCTTATGCGCTGCAAGGACTTGGTTCAAGTTTTGTCGAAAAAATTGACGGTTGTTACACGAATATAATTGGTCTGCCTGTGCCGGATACGTTGGCGATGTTGCGTGAATTCGGCGTTAAAATCCTAGGCTTACCCTGATGAAAGAAGAGCTTGAGAGTTATGATCGGACTTTTCCTGTCTTAAAAAAACTGCTTGTTCATCTCAAAGCTAAAGGCAGTTTGTCCGGAATGAAAGTCGGTTGGCATTGCCATTTAACAGGACTGACGGCCGCTGCCGTTGAGGTGCTTGTCGGGAGCGGAGCTGATCTTCATCTTTCTGAATGTTCGGCTGCCACTACAGATGGTGCTGCCGTCGATTTTATGCAGGAGATTGGTGCCAAAGTGTATTTAGGGGCGGATAGTGCGGAAAAAGTCTTGGCAGTGAGTCCGACCATAATTTCCGATACCGGATTCGTGCTGAACGACTGTTACGGACAGCAGCAAACGAACAAGCCTTTTGCTGCATGCGAAATCACAACAAGCGGCGTGCAAAAAATGCGCGCATTACCGGAATTGGCTTGGCCGGTTATTAATATCAATGACGGAAACCTGAAGCGTAAAATTGAAAACTTTCATGGTGTAGGCGATGGGGTTTTAGACGCTTTGCGACAGTTGACCAGTAATTCTTGGCGCGATCGAAAAGTAAGTGTAATCGGCTATGGAGACGTCGGTGCCGGAGTTGCTTACTATTTGCGGCAAGTCGGTGCACTGGTGACAGTGGTGGATCAAGACCCGATCAAGCGTTTGGTTGCACATTATGACGGATTTGCCCTGGCAGATTTGGCTGAGGCTTTGCCGACAGCCGAATTGGTTGTGACGGCAACCGGTAGCGTTGGCGTAATTGGTTCTTCTCAGTTTGAACTTTTGGCCGACCGGGTTGTTTTGTTCAATGTCGGACATTGGGATAATGAGATTGATCTTGCTTATCTTAAGACAAGAAGCAGCTCATGCCGAAATGTTGCCAAGCATTTGGCGGAATATGTTATTGGCGATAAAAAAGTTTACTTAGCTACCGCTGGCAGTCCGGTAAATGTCGTTTTACTCTCGGGCTCGATTGAGCCTACTTTGATTCACCTGACAACCGAGCTTTTGTGTATGAATTATTTGCTAGAAAGCCGTAAAAATGGCACCGTTCTTGCTCCGGGCGAGCATCCGGTTCCGGCTATTGTTGAGAGTCAGTCGAGTCTGCTCGCTCTTTCGGCTTTAGCTGATCGCTGATATTAAGCCGAGTTCTTTGAAAATCTGTCCGGCAACATGTTAACCTCTTATGCTGTAGAGGACTGAAATGGCGGACATGACTAAACACCTTTTGTTGTTGCTTTTATTATTCAGTGTTGCTCCGGCGCAATCTGCCAATGCTGATGATTCCGGTTCGCTTGAATCGATGTGGATGGAACCGGCGGCCGAGTCACCGGCGCCTAAAAGTAAAGCTCCGGTCAGTAGTCCGGAAAAAATTTCAGTACCGGTGGAAACGGCGCCCGCTGTCTCGGTAATTGCACCGGCTGCCGCGCTAACTGCGCCGCTTGGTGCCGCGCCGATGTGCTCCTGGCCTGATTTCAAAAACAGTCAATTCTTGACGAAAAGCCCTTGGCCAGGGATCGGTCCTTTTAAACCGTCTGACTCTGATTCTTCCGATTTAAGCGATGACCATGAGAATCGCCTTAAGCTGCATGTGGCAAGCGATCAAATAAATCGAGCTGAACTCCACTTAGGCAAAACAGGTACTGATGCTGTCGGACGTGATTTTCTTGATTTGGAAATGACCAGTGATTTCCTTTTAGAAGCGCTTGGTGCTAAGCCGAAAAAAATTGCTGAATTCAACGTTGCTCTGGAGAAACACAAAGATGTTTTGATGAAAGGCGGACGTGATGCGTTGAGCTTTACCGCCGGTCGTTATCTGGTCACTGTTGACCGTAGCAAGTCAGTGGCGCCTTACAGCGCTTTGATTGCCGTTAACAGTTTGGATGCCAGCAAGAGCATAATCAAAGAGCATTCCTTGGCCAGCGAAGAGCAGCCGGTTGTTGAAAAACCGGAAAGCAAGATCAGTAAAATTTTGCCGGTTGTGAAGAAAACCGAAGCTCCAGTCAAAAAAGTTGTAGTCAAACCAATTGTTCCGGGCGATCAGAAAAAAGAAGAGTTTGCCCAAACAATCAGAAATTGGCAGTCAATCAAAAAGGTTGCCGTGCGTAAGCGCGATACGACACAGCTTTCGGAGATACTTTCCGGGCGTGCTTTAGCGCGTCAAACTGATGCCGTCAAATGGCTTGCCACCAACAAAAAATATTATGAAATGGTGCCCAAAGGCGTCAACGTAGAAAAATATCAAGAAATTACGCCAGGCAAAAAGTATGCTGTGATGGCTATCGTCCGTGAGTTCAGCAAATTTATCGATGATGGCAGCGGACAAGTGCTGAAAGAAGTCGACGATAAATATACGGTCAACTACACTATGGAAAAAGTTGGCGATCATTGGAACATCACTGATTCTCAGCTTCTATCTACCGTCTCGAGCAAGCCGACGAATAAATCCACAAGGTAATGCAGAATCTGAAGGATGGAATACATTATGCATTTAAGCGAGTATTTGGATCGCTTAGTGCTTTAATCGTTGTTTCTGCCGCCATCTTTTTGTTCTTTGCCTCCATGGTTTTTGTTTACGGCAGTGGCGTTTTAGAGAATGCAGTCAAGGCCCAATCTAAAACTGAGCCGGCCGGTTTGGCACCGCAAGTGGTGCCAGGCGTCTGCGCTCTTGTTGATCGTGCTGGGCAAGCTGTAAAACCGATGGACTGCCTGAAAGTGGGCGCGGATCTTTATTTTCTTGATGCTAATTGTCTTTGGGCAAGCCGCGGTGGTGTGAACGCTCTGGAAAAAGGCGGTCCGCTCATTTGTCAAAAAACGTCACCGCCTGGTGACAAACTTCAAGGTGTGCCGATTCAAGAATTTCTTGCTTTTGTTTATTTTCCTGCTCATGAATCTATCGCCGTTCTTGATAAAAGCGGAAGTCTGTTTGAATTCCTCAAAGATAAAAACAGTTGGCGTTTGCTGATGGCTAATGTACGGACCTTAGGCAGTCCGGATCCGCACTATGTCTCATTCGCG
Source organism: Candidatus Obscuribacterales bacterium (assembly GCA_019750335.1). Taxonomy (GTDB): domain Bacteria; phylum Cyanobacteriota; class Vampirovibrionia; order Obscuribacterales; family Obscuribacteraceae; genus JAIEPM01. The sequence continues at coordinate 169,530 of JAIEOQ010000008.1, read as the reverse complement.
GCTAACGCTGATCATCTCTGTCTCTTGGATCCGGAACGTAATCAAATTTGGCGTTTTCCTTCTCCTCGAGCAAAACAAAAATATTTTAGTGATGTGTTGCCTTGGCGAATTAAACGTGGCGATCCCAATGTCGCTGACGCTATTGGCATAGTCATTGATGGTCCGGCTTATGTTCTGCGCCATGGCGGTGGTATTACTCGTTATTCGACTGATTCGCACGGAGGCAACGGCAACCCGCAGCCGATTGGCTGGAAACCGCTTGCCGGTATGCGTCCAACTCGTCTGCAATCAGCTTCAGAGATGCTTTATGTAGTGGAACGAGAAAATAATCGAGTGATTGCTTTAGCTAAAAAAAACGGTCAAGCTAAGGCTTTTCTCTTTCCGCAAGACTCTGATCTGCGCGGACTTTTAGCCGATGAACATGGTTTTTGGATTGTTGACGGTAACCGGTTTGTCCGTCGAGAGTTGAATAAAGCCGATAACCTCAAAGAGGCTTGCCAGCCGCGCCGCAGCGATCCGCGCCTGGAAGGTATAGCGATGCCAGTAAAAGGCGGACATTTACCGCGGCATACAGGTGTATTTCCCGGAGCCAGGCGCTTGTACAGGCACGGAGTCCACCAAGGTTTGGACTTTTTCCATGATGCCGGGACTACAGTTTCGATGAATACGCCGGCTGTAGCAGCTGCGCCCGGCAAAGTAATCAGAGCAGATATAAATTACCGAGATATGAGCGGCGCCGAGTACGCTAAGGTCATGGCTGATTGTGCTCGATCACAGTTCTGTACCGAAGCCAATGAAGACTTGTTCCGCGGCTGTCAGGTTTGGCTGGATCACGGGCATGGTTTAATCACTAAATATGCTCATTTGAATAAAGCGCGCAATGATCTGAAACCAGGTATGAAAGTGGCTCGCGGTGAAACTGTAGGCTATATAGGTGTTTCCGGAACTGGAGAGAATCATGTCTCTAGTTTTAAGCATCCGCATTTGCATTTTGAGATTTGGCTTGACGATCATTATTTAGGCTACGGTTTGACTTTGCCTGAAACAATCGGTGTTTATGAAGAGATCTTTGATCGAGCTCCCGGTCGTTCGATGAGACAAAACTAAGCTCTATTGCAAAGAGTGGCCCTAACTTTCTCTTATATTCTCGCAGCTGACCCCAGTTGCTCTTAGAATGAATTCTATGCCTAATATTCAAACGCCGGAGCGAGCAGCGGCACAGCCTGCTGCTAAGCCTAAAATTGAACGGGTGCACAGCTATTTAACAGTAGCTTCTACTGCCATTGGCATTTGCGGTGCCTTGGGCTCACTTTTTGTTTGGCTTGCCGCTAATTTTTATGTCGGCAATATAGAACTAAAACCGGAAGAACAGTTGGATTCTCTGGTCGTGAAAGTTTATAACCGTGAAGGACACGAATCAACTTATCACAGCAAAAGTTTTCAATTAATGCCCGGGAAATACCATTTGGAAGTTCTCTTGCCTGAGAATAAATCGCGTCATTTTGATACTGAAGTGATTTTTCAAAAAACTACTGAAATACCTTTTTCTGTATCCGGGGATAATAGCGAACCAGGCTATAAGCGAAATAAGCGCAGTTGGTGGCAGTTCTGGCGTCATAAACAATGACCGAAACCCAACTTGGTTTTTCCACTTTTTATGCTGAACGTTCAGCGGATTTTTCTAAACGTATTGCCGAAGTAATCCCTGGCGGTGTTGATAGCCCCTTTCGTTCTTTCAATGAAGTTGGCGGTCATACGCTTTTTTTTAATCGGGCTCTCGGCTCTAAACTCTATGATTTGGACGGAAACGTTTATATCGATTATCTTGGTGCTTGGGGACCGGCTATTCTTGGGCATTGTCATCCGGCTCTAGTTCACGCGTGCAGTCAAACACTCTTGTCCGGACCGATTTTTGGAGCACCCCATGAGCTTGAATTAGAGCTAGCCACTCTGCTGATTGAAGCTGTGCCTAGCTTGGAGATGGTGCGTTTTGTCAATTCAGGTACGGAAGCGGTAATGAGCGCGGTGCGTTTGGCCCGCGGCGCCAGTTCGCGAAATTTAGTGGTTATGTTCGAAGGCTGTTATCACGGGCATTCCGATGCTGTTCTTGCTTCGCGTACTCATTCCAGCAGTTCGGGCATTCCTAAAGAAACGTCTAATAACACCATTCTTGTTCCATATAATGATGCCGAGTCCCTTGAAGCTTGCCTGCGCCAGTACAGCGGTCAAGTTGCCGCTTGTTTGATTGAACCGGTCGCTGGTTCAATGGGTGTTATTCCGCCGGACCCGGGTTATTTGCCGGCTGTTTCTCAAATCTGTCGCCAGAACGATGTTTTACTGATATTTGACGAAGTTCTTACCGGTTTGCGTGTGGCTCGCGGCGGTGCTCAAGCTCTTTACGGCATAAAACCGGATTTGACTTGTTTTGGTAAGGCTCTTGGCGGCGGCATGGCGATTGGTGCTTACGGTGGCTCGAAAGAGTTGATGTCTCGCTTGCAGCCTCTGGGTGATGTTTATCAAGCCGGTACTTTTTCCGGTAACCCGTTAACCATGGCTGGCGGTGTTGCTACCTTAAAAACCTTGTCCGACAAACGTATCTACGATTGGCTTGAAGAGAGAACAGCACAACTTTTCGCTGGACTACAGGCTGAGATTAATAAGAAAAATTTGCCGTTGCAGTTAGCGCGTGTAGGCTCCATGTTCGCTCTTGTTTTTTCCGAAAAGCCGGTGCGCAATTTTATTGATTCACAAAAAATTGATAGTAAGCGGTTTGCCCATTTTTATCATCTACTCTTGGAGCGCGGTATTTATTTCCCGCCTTCGGCCGTTGATGCGGCAGCTCTGTCTGCGGCTCATAGCGAGGCTGATGTGGAAGAGACCGTAAGGGCTTGCGCTGAAGCTTTTGCCTTTATTTAGCTATACTGATTGGGAGATTTCCCATTGCCGCCACAGACAGCTCCCCCTAGGATAGGGGGGTAGCTTGGAGCAGCTTTATGGAAATCGGCCGGCAAAACGAAAGTACAAAAGTCGAAACCCCGGTAAGCTCAGCTGATACAGATCGATTCCGTTCTGAAATATTGTCTGATGCTGAGCCGCTGGCTATACATAAAGACTTCGCTCAAGAATCGGCGGCGGTGCAAAGACAGATTGCCGATTTTCAGAAAGAGCATGCCGTACAAGTAGTGCCTAGCGGCAAATATTATGATTATGTCCTCAGTGCTGGCGGCAAAGACCAGGTTGTACTTACTACCGATGGCAAGCCGGACTCTTTGGATGCAGCGGCGAAAAAGCTAGAACAATTGGTCATTGAAAAACAGAGTGCGTTGACCAAAATATTTTCAGTTACATTCAGCGCCAAAGGCGAGAATGTAGAAAAACAATGGATTCAAAAGCCTGATTGTACGTGGGAGCGTGGACCGATGATTAAAGCGCGGTCGCCACAGCTGGTCGAACTGGCCGGAATTGAGGCTGCTCTTTATCGTGCCCAGCCAAGCCAGAATAATAGCGATGGGACTCAGACCAAATTTTATTTTCTTGAGGATAACTATCACAAGAACGAGCGCATCCTGGCTTTTTATGTGCATAGTGATAAAAATGGCCATGGCGCTGTTTATTACGAACCGGGCGCTAATCTCGGTGTGCCGGCTACGGAGAAGGACATTGAACGTAGCGATCAAACAAAATTTTCAAACAACGAAAGTATTGAAGCGCTTACTTTGCATGAATTGAGTCATTCACATCAAGATCGGATGGGCTGGGATTCAGGCAAAATGGCCGGTATTGCCAAAGAGTTCGGTTGGTCATCGTTTTATGACAAGACGGAGAATGAAACCAAATATTTATTGCGTGGCAAAAAAGGCGAATTCTATCGCTATGGCAGCGATCATTGCAAAGACAAAGAAGCTTGGGTCTGTTGTGATAAAGACGGCAAGCCGCTTGATGCATCAGGTAAAGTTGCCGGTTCTTTCAAAACCGCTAAACAATTTACTTACGATCAGGTGCGTGATTTAGCTGAAGTGCGGCCGCTAACCTGGTATTTTCCTAATCCGAAAGAGATGTTTGCTGAAGGAATGATGTTCTATCGTTCAAACGAGGAACGACGAGCCCAGCTTTTGCGCGAAAGCCCAACTCTGTATGCCGCTGTTAAAAAACAGGACAATATCGAATCGGCAGAGGCTTTCGGTAAGCTAGCCGACGGCAGTCCTAAATATATCCGCAACAGTGAAGGACGCTGGAGCGAAAGTACAAGTGCCAGCCGCAAAGAGCTTGCTGATTTTGAGAATAAAGTCAAAGCTGAAAAACAAAAGACTTCTTTTGTGCCCCCGCTTAGGCGAAGGCAATTCGCTTATGCCGGATAATGTTCCCGAGCTGCAGATTACGGATCAATCTTTAGAGCCAGGCTGGCATTGGCAAGACGGCTGGAACGGTCTGATACCGTCCATGAGTTCCTTAGCCGATGTTTGTGCGCTACTCCAAGAAGAGCCGGGCAGTGCTGAGGAGTTGGCTAACGGGACGGCATATAGTTTCTTGGCTGGCGGTGTTGTCGTTGTTGTTTTGAGCGGCGATCAGTTTATAACGGCGCTTACTTTGCGCCCGCACAAACTGCCATCAGATATGGTGCCGGCTACCATGGCTGATGCGAACAAAGCTTTCGGTAAGTTTATGATTACGGATGTGAAGCGGCGTGAAGGCACCATTCATCAACGCCCGGGTATGAAAGTTTGCGCTCAAGCGGGACCGGAGCAGGCGGAACTTCAAAAAATCCTTTGGCTGGAAATATTCCGCCCTTAGATTTTAGAGGACATTTTTACCAGGTCGGAGAATGTATCCCAGATCACGGAGAATTTACCGCCGGAAGCACCTTGTGAAAGTCTGGGTAAATGATCGATTGGAATCTCTACGACTTTGTAGCCGGCGCGGAAGGTGCGAATGCACAGCTCAGCGTCGACAAATGGGCTATCCGATTCTAAGTTGATTTGATCAAGAATTTCACGACGGAAGAGCTTGATTGAGTTCACGTCTTTATAGCTGCAACCGTAAAAAATGCGCAGCATCAAGTTGTATATATTCGATTGCAACTTGCGGCGCGGCGGGTCGTTTCTTTTTACCCGGTGCCCGATAACCAGATCGTATGAGTTTAGTCCTTGAGCCATGGTTAAAAGCTCTTTCGGAGCGAATTGATAATCTCCGGGCAAGGAGAAAACCAAGCTCTTGTTACCGCAGGTATAGAGCTCTTTGATTGTTTTTCCGTAGCCTTGATTTTGTTCGTGATTGATCAAGCGCAAGTTTTTGAATTTTTTGGTCAGCTCTTGCAACACGGACCAAGTTGTGTCTTTGCTGCCGTCATTAATCACGACAATTTCATAATCATCGGAAATTTCGTTAAGCAGACAATCGGTATCTTGGACCAATTTGCTGATGGTTGTCTCGTCATTGTAAGCAGGTATCACCACCGAGATGGAGCTTATTGGGATACCGGCTCGGCTTCTTGTGCTTGAGGTGTATGTTTGTGTGCGATTCATTGGTGCCGCCAAGGTTAGGGATGCTTACGGTATTTAACGAGATTGTAGAGCCATGTTGCTGGCTCTTTCAGACGAGGAACAAACTAGTTGAGCTTGAGGATTTTGCAAGTGGAAGTTGCGAACCTGCTCAATTACATAATCGACTTGGGCGTCAGTGAGTTCCGGATACATCGGCAAGCTGAGAATGCGCTGAGTCATCTCTTCCGTTACAGGCAGATCGCCTGCTTTGTATCCGCGATAACTGTAGGCTTTTTGCAAATGGGCCGGTACCGGATAATGAATCAAAGTACCGATTCCTTGATCCGCTAAATATTTTTGCAAGCCTTCGCGGTCATTATTTTGAATGACATACAAATGGTAAACATGGTTGCGACCGGCTTCTTCGTGGGGAGTGATCACCAGATCTTTCAATCCTTGGGTATATTTTTGCGCGATCTCGTGACGGCGCTTGTTCCATCCGGAAAGAAAAGGAAGTTGGGCGGCAAGAATCGCCGCTTGAATTTCATCCAAGCGGCTGTTGATACCGATTTGATCGTGATAATAACGTTTGGATTGTCCGTAGTTGCGTAACATCAAAAGTTGCTCGTAGATTTCTTTTGAGTTAGTGCAAACAGCGCCGCCGTCACCGAAAGCGCCTAGGTTCTTGCTTGGATAAAAGCTAAAGGCTCCGCATTCAGCCATGGTTCCGGCTTGTTTGGATTTGTAGGTAGCACCGGTAGCTTGAGCTACATCTTCAAGCACTGGAATTCCCTTGCTTTTAGCTAGAGCTAAAAGCGGCTCCATATCTACCATTTGCCCGTAAAGATGCACAGGCACAATTGCTTTGGTTTTAGCGCTTAATTTAGCGGTTACTTTGTTGACGTCCATGACATAGCTTTTGGGATCAATATCAACAAATACCGGTTCGGCGCCAGTCATTGAAATAGCGGAGATTGTCGGTACTGCTGTATGGGCAACAACTAAAACTTCGTCACCGGGACCGACACCGAAAGCGGCTAAAGCTAAATAAATCGCTTCTGTACCGGAAGCGCAGCCAACCACATAGTTCGCACCTAAGAATTGAGCGAACTGTTTTTCGAAGGTCTCAAGCTCGGGACCGAGAATATAATAGCCACTGGCGATTACACGCTGTACAGCTTCGTCTATCTCTTTTTGGATAGCACGATAGTGAACCTTCATGTCGCCGAATGGAACATTCAAAACCACTGGGAGCTCCTTCTTTGCCGGTCGTCAATATGACATGGTAATAGTAATGTAAAAGCTCGGCTCTTGAATTAAGAGGGCTTAAATTGAGCTAAATCACATGGGCTATACTGTGGCGTTCGACAAGGGCAAAGGCATGCTAAGATTACCCTTTGCGCTTTTGGTCCATAAGTTCGATAGATGCGAGCTTTAGATTTATATGGCACTTTTTATATGAGCGGGAGCTAAAGAAGATGGCTGCCAGTACGGCGAACAGTTTCGTTGGCAAATCAGTATTGATAACCGGAGGCATGGGCTTCATCGGTTCTAATTTGGCGATCCGGCTTTCGGAGCTTGGTGCCAAAGTCACTATTCTGGATTCAATGATTCCTGATTACGGCGGAAACGAATTCAATGTGTTTCCAATCCGTGACAAAGTACGGATCAACTATTGCGACATTCGTGATGAGAATGCCGTCACATACTTAGTTCGCGATCAGGATTATGTTTTTCATCTGGCCGGACAGGTTTGCCATTTGATGAGTCTTTCCAACCCTTTTCCGGACATTGAAATTAATATCACCGGCACGGCGATATTAATGGAAGCGCTGCGCAAACATAACAAAGACGCAATTGTTGTTTACACCGGCACCCGCGGCCAGTACGGTGCCTCAGTTTCTCTACCGGTTAACGAAGAAGCGCCGACCAACCCGAAAGGTATTTACGAGATCTCCAATCTCAGCGCCGAAAAAATTATCAAAGTTTATAACGATGTACATGGTATTCGCTCGGTTCTTTTGCGCTTGAGCAATATCTACGGACCGCGCTCACAAATGAAGCATTCGCGCTTCGGTGTTTGTAACTGGTTTGTCCGTCTTGCTTTGGATAATGAAACGATCAAAGTTTTTGGTGACGGCAGCATTTTGCGCGATTTCCTGTATGCCGATGATTGTATTGAAGCCATAGTGCAATCGGCATTAGTGCCCGAAGCTTATGGTGAAATTTTCAATGTTGGCTCTGATATTCCAGTCAACTTTATTGAACTGGTTAAGACCATTGTTAAAGTCGCTCAGCAAGGCAAATGGGAATATGCCGAATTCTCGCCGGAGCGTAAAGCGCAAGAGCCTGGTGATTTTTATTCCGACGTTAGCAAAATTGCCAAAATTGTCGGTTGGAAACCAACTACCAGCCTGGAAGAAGGTTTGGCTAAGACTATTGAGTTCTATCGCAAGCACAGAGAAATGTACTGGGCTAATGCTAACGAAATTGCCGTAGCGTTGAAATCCTGAATTCCACAAAACCCTTGACAAAACACATTAAATAAGGCACATTATTCCCGAGGAAGTATATCGGGCGGAATCTTTGATTCCGATCTCTCTTACTAAGTAGCCTTACCGCGTATATTGGATGTCTGGCCTAGCCAGATGTTGATTGGGCTGCGCTTTGCTGCAATAGAGAAATGAGCGCTATGGAAGAATGTAAACCGCGTAACTCTCAATTTGATTGGTCGGATGCTTTTTTAGCTTTGCCTAAAATAGGCATGGAGCAAATCCAAGCTAAAGAGGAGCTGGCCAATAAACTCGACAGTTGTAATCAACTGGTCTCATCGGATTTTGAGCGTGTTATTCGGCTTGGTCAATCTTTAATCGAAGGTGATTTGCGTAAAATTGAAGAAGCGGTGCTTGCTTATGCCACTAAGCCGTCTTTGCTAATTGAGCATATTCGTTTTCTTGCTTTTGCTTTTGCCGGATCCGGTGTTGTTTTTTTAGACCCGGCTGTACTTAAAGTTGAAATAGCAACCGGACAGTTTCGCGATGCGGCTGTGATATCCATTTATCTCAAGCAAGCTATGCGAGTTTTAACTGTGCCGACCGTGGCTTATTTAGGTAGTAGCGTTTATGCCGTTTCAAGCAATCTCGATGGTTGTAGTGTGATGGAGCCGGCGCCGTCGGAAGAACCGCGTCTTTTAGCTAAACAAATAGGCGGAGTTTTATGTGCCGGTTCATTGCCTGGGCCGCCGCCACTTTCGGCTTAGCTAATTAGCTTTCTGTCTTTTCAAGCAGGGATAATGCTCTGGCTGTGGCTAGAGGAGAATCCCTATGACAACTGGTGTGTCTTGCTCTGAGCAAGAAGAGCAAGGACAATTTAAGCGTGCTTTAGGATTAGTTGATGCCGTAGCGATTGTGGTCGGCTCTATGATCGGCTCGGGTATTTTTATTGTTTCGGCTGAAACTTCTCGTCAGCTCGGTTCACCAGGATTGCTGCTTATCTGCTGGATTCTAGCCGGACTGATGACTGTGATTGCTGCTCTTTGTTATAGCGAATTGGCAGCAATGTTTCCTCAAGCCGGCGGACAGTACGTCTTTTTGCGTAAAGCATACGGACCCTTAGCCGCATTTCTCTATGGTTGGACATTATTTACTGTGATTCAATCCGGTACCATCGCTGCTGTTGGTGTTGGATTTGCCAAGTTTCTTGGTGTGTTTGTGCCTTGGGTGTCGAACAGTACGGTGCTCTTGCAACTTGGCGCCTGGAAACTTTCCGCGCTACAAGTCATAAGCGTTGTTCTGATCGCTTTCCTTACTTTTGTCAATTGTCGTGGTATTGAAGCGGCAAAGCTGATTCAAACTACTTTTACTGCGGCAAAAGTTTTTGCTTTGTCAGCTATTGTTGTGCTCGGACTTTTAGCTTTCGACAAATTTCACGGGTTGTCGGTCAATTGGCAAAATTTTTGGCAAGCTCAAGACATTCATCACAACCCAATCAGCGGTGTTACTTTAATCATGACCATGGGCTTGGCCATGGTCGGTGCTTTGTTCTCTTGTGATGCCTGGAATAACATTACTTTTGCCGGCGAAGAAGTAAAAAATCCGGAGAAAGTCTTGCCGAAAAGCTTAGCGATTGGCACGCTACTTGTAGTCGGACTTTATTTGATCACTAATATTGTTTATTTGTTTTTACTCCCTTTAGCGGGTAGCCCGGACGGTGCCAGTGTAATTGAGCGTGGTATTCAGTTCGCTAAAGAAGATCGAGTCGGTACTGCTGCTGCGCAGATCATCTTCGGAGCGGCAGGCGAAGGGATTATGGCTTGCGCGATTATGATCTCCACTTTCGGTTGTTTGAACGGTTTGATTCTTTCCGGAGCGCGAGTTTATTATGCTATGGCTAAAGATGGGCTCTTTTTCAAAAAAGCAGCGGAGCTAAGTCGCAAGGCCGGTGTACCTGTTTACGGACTTTTGATTCAAGGCGTATGGTCCGCTTTTTTGGCCACCTCCGGTACTTATTCGGATCTGCTTGAGTTTGTCGTTTTTGCCGCGCTGGCTTTCTATATTCTTACGGTTGCCGCCCTGATTGTGTTGCGTCGCAAAGAACCGAACTTGCCTCGCCCTTACAGAGTCTGGGCCTACCCGCTTTTGCCGGTACTATATTTGGTGGCGGCTTCCTTCATTATGTGTGGGCAAATTATGTTATCGCCCCGAAATGCCGGTGCTGGTTTGCTGATAATTCTTTCCGGCCTACCCGCTTATTTCATTTGGCGGGGGCGAAAAAAGGCTGATGCCCAAGGTTAAATCGACTTGACAGTCCTTGTCCGAAACAAGTAATCTGGCCATTCGTTGCACAGGTGGGCGCATGGACCCTTCGTCTTACGAAGATTTGCAAGTTGGCGATCGTATTGCTGGCCGCTATGAAATTCTGGCTTTATTAGGCAAAGGCAGCATGGGTGTCGTTTATAAGGCGAAACATGACATTTTAGGTCGTGTTGTTGCTATTAAAATGCTGCCGGTTCAACGCATGACCGATGATCGCAGCAAAGCAAGATTTGAGCGTGAAGCTAGAGCTTCCGGACGCCTCTCTCACCCTAATTTGATCAGTGTGATCGACTTTGGCTACACCACCGAAGGTGTGCCTTATCTGATTATGGATTATGTTGACGGCATTTCGCTCTATCATGTTTTGCGCAGCGAAAAGCGTCTGGAGCCTAGTCGTTTAGTTAAACTGTTCGCTCAGGTTTGTGATGCTGTTTATCATGCTCACGAGCGTGGTGTTATTCATCGCGATTTAAAGCCGGCCAATATATTAGTCGTTAAAAATACCGATGGATCCGAATCGGTAAAAATAGTCGATCTTGGTGTGGCTAAGATTGTTCAGGGTGAAGGCGATGAGGTTCAGGCTATTACGCGAACCGGTGAAGTATGCGGCAGTCCGGTTTATCTCAGTCCGGAACAATGTATGTATCTGGAACTTGGTCCGAGTACGGATATTTATTCTCTCGGTGTTTGTTTGTATGAAGCTTTAACCGGAGCCGTTCCTTTAAGAGGTGAAACGGTTTATGACACTCTGTATTTGCATGTACACCAAATGCCGCAACCTTTTCGGGCGATTGTGCCGGATTTGGCCATACCGACTAGGCTAGAAGAGGTTGTTTTTCGTTGTTTGGATAAAGAACCGGCCCGGCGTTATCAAACCATGGCCCAAGTTAAATATGCTTTGCTTGATTCGATTAAAGCTGAAAGTACAAGTTCAGCGGCTAGCGCTGCAACCTCGGCTGTTCATGTTTTATCGCCGAGCGAACTATTTGCTTCTCAAGAAAGAAAAAGTTTGCGTAAGTCTGTTTTACCCCAGGCTGATCCGCAAGTTAAAATGACCGAAAAAGTGCAAAAACAAACCGCTCGCCCGGCAACAACAGTGATTGCGGCCGCCGCTCTTCTTATCGGTGTTTTAATTGCCGGTACTATGGCTTATATCAATTTGCAAAATGAGCGAATCAGTCAGCTTGAATCGCAAAACGAGAAAGCACCGACAGTCGTTTATCGAACTCAACGAATAGCAAAGCCTCAGACGGAAACGCCGGCGCAAGCGGAGCGAGTTGTCGGCGAGCCGGCTCTGCTTTCGGTAGAGAGAAAACCCCAGGTGGAAGTAGTTAAAGTCAAAGCTTTAAATCCGAAGCCGAGCAAAGACGGTAGTAGCACGCTTGCACTTGCTGCTGTGCAGATGCAACAAGAGTCTAGAACCAAACCTAAAGTTGAGGCTGAGGCGCCGCGCCGAGCAGTTGAAGTTGAAGTTGAAGCGCCTGAAGCCTCGCTTAAGCCTAAGGAAGAATCGGCTCCGGCAGCCGTTTCGCCGGAAGAGACGGCGATAAACGAGTCGCAAAACGAATCTACAAGTGAAGCGATGAAGCTTGCCGAACAAGGACGAACTTCGGCTCTATCTCATGATTTTTTCCAGGCTTCGCAAAAATTCAAGCAAGCCCATCAGCTGGAGCCGGGCAATGCTTATTTTGCTTCTTGTTTGGCTCATTCTTTAACGACTGAAGCTCTGCAGTTTAACCGGCAAGGTGACTACGCTCAAGCTGTAGCTAAACAAAAGGAAGCTTTGAGCTTATCGCCTAAAAATCAGCTTTATATTTCCAATCTGCAAAAGTTTAGAGCGAATATGGAAAATCTTGGTTCTAAACGTTTGGAATCCACAAAAATTCCACAATGAATTCGTATTATTACTCTACCAGCCCAATCAACCCGATGTGAAAGTGCCTTGCGAAAAGCTCATCCGAGCGAGCTTCAGCGGGGCACTTTCATTTTTAGCCATTTTCCAGGGCGGCAAAATTTTCGGCATAAGCGCAGCAGGCGGCAACGATATCGTTTGTTTTTTCATTGTTGATCAAATTTTCTCTTGTCGGTAAAGTTGTTTGCCCGAAACCGCAGCGGCGTAATATCTCTTGCATGCACCAACAGCCGTATTTTTCTGTTGTGCGTACAAATTCGTTTTCCGCTTCAGTAATACCGATGATTGAAAAAATACCGAAAGGACCGGACGGCAATTGATAAAGACAGTCCGGAGCCTCGTCGACATACCAAACCAGCACTCCGGCTAAGCTGCTTTTTTTTGTGCGGAAAAGTGGTGTATCCAGCTCGAGCATGACTCCGGGGCTGAGAGTACCGCTGTAACTCAAGATGTAATAAGCAAGACGCTTGAGCAGTCTAATCGGCCAGTGCGCACGCTCTTTGGATTTAATTACAAGTTCGCAGCCAAAACCGGAAACTTCGTTGTCCAGCTGGCCAAACCAAGGATTGCTTAAGCCGGAAGTGACATAGGTCCAGTCTCTACTTTTCTCATGGGGGGCATAAATTAAGATCGCAATATCATCTTCGCTAATATTGCGCCCAAGAGTAGAAGCCAGATTCAGATGATTGGCTTCGGGCGAGCCGAATTCAGGCGGGTTGGGTGAACTGTATCGGGAGGGCCAGCTTGCTGTATGGCTGCCGAAAAGCTCCAAATAAAGCTCGTTCCGGGCGGACCAGGCACGATTAAGGGCGATGGCGGCAGCTTCATTCATACTAAAAGACCTTATTCGTCGATCTTCAACAAAGCCATAAACGCTTCTTGCGGTATTTCCACTCGTCCTACCGATTTCATGCGTTTTTTGCCTTCTTTTTGTTTCTCAAGAAGTTTACGTTTACGGCTGATATCTCCGCCGTAGCATTTTGCCAAAACATTCTTGCGCTGAGCGGATAAAGTTTCGCGAGCGACAACTTTGCCGCCGATAGCAGCTTGAATCGGGACTTCGAACATTTGGCGCGGGATAAGTTTTTTCAGTTTTTCGGCCAGCAACCGTCCGTAAGAGGCCGCTCGATCGTGGTGAACAATGGCCGATAGAGCATCAACCGGTTCGCCGTTGATTAGGATATCGAGCTTGACCAAGCGTGATTCAATATATTCTTTGACATGATAATCAAGACTGGCGTAACCACGAGAACGTGATTTTAATTGATCGAAAAAGTCGGTGATGATCTCAGCTAGAGGAATGTCGTAATGCAGCATAGCCCGGCGCGGATCAAGATATTTCATATCCACGAAAATACCGCGGCGGCCTTGAGCTAACTCCATCACTTGACCGACATATTCATTTGGTACAAGAATGCTAGCCGAAACAAAAGGTTCTTCAATCATCTCGCGATAAGTCGGTGGCGGTAGTTTTGCCGGATTCTCCACCATGATCACCGTGCCGTCTGTTTTGGTGACACGATACACCACCGATGGTGCTGTTGTGATCAGGGCTAGATTGTATTCTCGCTCCAGGCGCTCTTGAATGATTTCCATATGCAATAAGCCGAGAAAGCCGCAGCGGAAGCCGAAACCTAAAGCGTCCGAAGTTTCTGGCTCGAAAAAGAGCGAAGCGTCATTGAGTTTGAGTTTCTCCAGAGCATCGCGTAAGTCTGGATATTGATCGTTGTCCACTGGATAAATGCCGGCGAATACCATCGGTTTGGCTGGGCGATAGCCAGGCAGCGCTTCCGGCGCCGGATCTTCAGCAAGCGTGATCGTATCGCCCACCAGCACTTCTACGTCTTTGATTGCTGCAGCTAAATAGCCTACTTCGCCAGGACCGAGCTCGTCGACTTTGACTTGTTTTGGTTTTAGAACACCGGTTTCAACGACGTCAAAATTCTTTTCGTTGGCCATAAAACGGATCTTTTGTCCGTTTTTGAGAGAGCCGTCAACAATTCGGAAATAAACCACAATTCCGCGGTAGCTGTCGAAATAACTATCGAACACCAAGGCGCGCAAGGGCTTGTCGACAGTATTCTCCGGTGGCGGAATATCGCGAACGATTGCTTCCAGCACTTCGGTAATGCCGATATTGCTTTTAGCGCTGGCAAGCACAGCTGTGTTTGCCGGGATCATCAGTACTTCTTCTATTTCTTGGCAGATTCTTTCCGGATCGGCGCTTGGTAAATCAATCTTATTGATTACAGGCACGATCTCTAGTCCATTTTCCAAAGCCAACTGTACGTTAGCTAGAGTTTGCGCTTCAACGCCCTGGGAAGCGTCAACGACTAAAAGTGCACCTTCGCAAGCAGCAAGACTGCGTGATACTTCGTAGCCGAAGTCAACGTGACCGGGAGTGTCGATCAGGTTAAGTACATATTTCTGGCCGTCAAGGGCTGTGTAGTCCATGCGGGCTGCTTGGGCTTTAATTGTGATACCGCGCTCGCGCTCAATATCCAGGCTGTCGAGGACCTGAGCCTGCATTTCACGCTTGGTAATAGTGCCGGTTTGTTCCAACAGCCGGTCAGCCAAGGTCGATTTGCCGTGGTCAATGTGGGCGATGATTGAAAAATTGCGGATCTGTGATGGCGGTGTAGGCACGCGAACTTAACCCTGTTTAAGCAAAGGAGAATGACCGACGATAATCGCCTGATCTTATCAGGGTTTTCATAAGGCAGGAAACCTTGTAGCGAGAAGAGGCTTGAATATTTGCATGGCTTAGTAAAGTAAGAGCTTGTAATGATGAAGATGCTAAGCAGCGCCGGAAAAACATAATTAGTCGATAATGCATGCATAGCTTGTTGTTGAGATTTTATGACCCACCCATTCTTAGAAGCAATCAAGAAAAAGCCATTACTGTGCGACGGCGCCATGGGTACACTGCTGTATGCTCGCGGTGATTTACCTGAATCCGGATTTGAAAAGTTGAACTTAAGCAATCAAAGCTTGGTTCAGCAGGTACATATTGATTACATAAACGCTGGCTCACAAGTAATCGAGACTAACTCTTTTTGTGGCAACCGCTACCGTTTGGCTGCTTACGGCTTGGAAAAAGAAGTCTGGCAATTGAATGTTTGGGCAGCAAAAATAGCGCGCAATGCTCGTGAAATTGCCGGACAACCGGTTTTTGTCGCCGGTTCAGTCGGACCAACCGGCAAAATGTTGGCTCCTCTTGGGGACGTCAGTAAAAAAGACTTAGATGCTGCTTATCGAGAACAGATGGAAGCGCTGCTTGCCGGCGGAGTCGATCTGTTTATTATCGAATCCATGGGCAGCTTAATTGAAACAGCAACGGCTGTTCGTGCTGCTCGTCAGCTTTCCAAACAACCGGTTGTCGTTCAATTCAGCTTTACCATTGAAGGTTCGACTGTTTTCGGGGCAACGCCGGCTGATGTTGCGCGTATGATGAGCGAACTTGGCGAAAACATGCCCGATGTAATTGGTATTAATTGTGGTGCTGGTCCGGGACCTTCGCTGGACTCTCTGCAGCGGCTAGCAGCAGCTTTAGCTGATGTCGGTATTACGCCGGATCGTGTCTCGCTTTCCTGTCAACCCAATGCTGGTATGCCGGGAAGAGTCGGTAACAATTTTATGTTTACTGCTCGACCGGATTATTGTGCTACTTTCATTGAACCGATTATTCAAGCAGGCGGACGCTTGATCGGTGGCTGTTGCGGTACAACGCCGGAGCATATCCGTCATATGCGGACGGCTCTGGATCGCTATTTTGCTGAACATGGCGATTCGCAAAAACCAAGTAAGTTTTCTCAAGAGCCGATGCCGGCTATAAGTTTGGCTGCCGGAGCTGAAATCAAGGATGCTCCTGAAACGACAGGGGAAAGCGTTGCTGGACAACAAAGCAAACCTGAATCCGAAAAACTGCCGTCTTTAGCTGAACGTATTAAAAATAACGGTGCGAAAGATTTTTTTGTCAGTGTTGAATTGGATCCGCCTAAAGGTGCTGTTGCTCGAAAGTTATTGGCTGCGGCTGCTCAAATTAAAGAAGCCGGTGCCGATACAATCAATGTTGGCGATAGCCCGATGGCGAAAGTGCGCATGTCTTCCATTGCTACTTGTTTGCTCATTCAACGTCAAGTTGGCATTGAAACCATAATTCACTTCACTACGCGGGATCGCAATTTGATGGGCATTCAAGCCGACTTGCTTGGCTGCCAATCAATGGGTTTGCATAATATTCTGGCTCTGACAGGCGATCCGCCTAGTATTGGTAACTATGCTCATGCCACAGCTGTTTATGATGTGGATTCAATCGGGCTGATTAAAATCATTTCGCAGCTTAATTTAGGTCAGGATATTACCGGCAATTCAATCGGTTCGCCAACCAGTCTTTCCATATCTTGTGCTTTAAATCCAACAGCCGTTGATCGTCAACTGGAGATCAAACGTTTCCGCGGTAAAATCGAAGCCGGCGCTCACTTTGCCATGACCCAACCTTTGTATCAGCTTAGTGATTTAACCGATTTTTTGAATGACTTTGGTGATTGTCCGATTCCGATTGTCGCTGGCATTATGCCTTTGAACAGTCATAAACATGCTGAGTATCTGCACAATGAAGTACCCGGTATCACCATTCCGGATCATGTGCGGGCTGCTATGGAAAAAGCCGGTGACCAAGGAGCAAAAGTCGGCATTGAGCTTTCGGAGGCGCTTCTGGAAGAGATTCGTCCGCTTATCTCCGGAGTTTATTTGGTGCCGTCATTTGGACGTTATGATGACATTTGCCAATTGACGCGTAAATTGAAGCAATCTTGACACTGCACCGTAAGTCAATATAATTGCCGATATAAAGCTGTGCTGTAGGCTTAATGCTATGAATGATGATTGTCAGAGATCCTCGGATGCACCGGTTGTAGTTAATTCGGCTGAGCCCATACCAATCTATGGACAAATATGCAGATTTGTCTGTGGAATTCCTATTTTGATATTGGGACTGCAAACAACATATTGTTCAATTGAATGTTGGCAAGGAATGAATATAAGACCCATGCTTGGCGGCATCATCTTTTCCGTCTGTGCTATATGGGCTCTGCTGCAACCCCGAGAATTCTGGAAGTTTAGTTCCAAGTTTCGGTACAAGAGAATGATTGAGTATTCGTCAATGTCATCAAAGCGAGGTTGGTTGGGTGTTGCGGTGAGCATTGGCTTGCTGCCGATTTTTTTGAGCGCCATTGTTTATCTGCAAGCGGAAATTTTTAGCCATTGCCATGCCTATATGCCAGCGCTTATATGTGATCAAACTCTTTTAGATGCAGGTTTTTTTCACCATCCGGATCTTCTTACCCGAGCGGCGAAGAATGCTGAAATGCTAGGGTTCCATGATTTGGCAATCAAACTTAGAGCTGAGCTCAATTAGATATTGAAATAGCGAGCTTCGGGATGGTGCACGATTAAAGCAGTAGTGCTTTGCTCGGGCATAATATGGAACTCTTCGCTGAGCTCCACATCAATCCGCTCCGGCTCGAGCATGGCAAAAAGTTTGGTTTGATCTTCCAAGTTCGGACAAGCCGGGTAGCCGAAGCTATAACGGCAACCGCTGTAACCTTGGTTGATCATCTTTTTGATGTCGGCATGATCTTGTCCGGCTAAACCGAGCTCAACTCTGATGCGTTTATGCATGTACTCAGCTAAAGCTTCGGCTGACTCTACCGACAACCCGTGAAAGTACAGATAATCTGAGTATTTGTCCGATTTGAATAACTGCTCGCTATAAAGGCTTGCTTGCCGGCTCATAGTCACTACTTGAGCAGCAACTACATCCATGCGTCCCTCTTCTTTTGCTGCAAAAAAGTCTGAGATGCATAAATGCCGTCCATGTTTTTGTCTGGGAAATTTGTAACGCAAAAATTCGGTTTTTTGATCTTCTTTGTAGATAATCAGTTCGTCTTTTTCCGACTGGCAAGGAAAATAGCCATAGGCTACTTTCGGCTTGAGCAGCTGTTCTTGAATGCAACGTTGTTTGAGCTCGGCAAGCACAGGCAAAACTTTCTCGTCAAGCAAAGCTTGATACTCCGCTTCGCTTGATTCACCTTTACGGATGCGCCACTGCCCCCGAATCAAAACAGTTTCATTTAAATACTGAAAAACATCGGCAAGAGGAATATCCTCCAGCACTCTTGCGCCCCAGAAAGGCGGCTGCGGTATAGGCACGTTGCGAGCTACATCGGAGCGAGCAGGAATCACAGTCGGTGCACTTGCTGTTTGACTTAGTGCGTTTTGTTCGACTTGTGCAAAGTCGGTTTCGTCTTCTTCGTCGGGACATTCGACAGCGGCAGCTGCCGGTTGTGTGACCATCTGCTCTAAAGCCGGGCGTCCGCCTTTGGCATAAGCTTCCATATATTTGAGATTGTCAAAAGCATCCTGTCCATAGAGGACCAGACCTTTATATGTTTGTCGGCAGTCACCTTCGACATAACGTCTGGTCAAGGCTGCACCGCCGAGAATCACCGGTACGTTGATCTCGCGTTGATTGAGAATCTCCAGATTCTCTTTCATGATCACTGTCGATTTGACGAGCAATCCGCTCATCCCGATGAAATCCGCTTTGTGCTCGATAGTGGCATTGATAATGTTTTCAATCGGCTGTTTGATGCCTAGGTTGTACACTTTATAGCCGTTGTTGCTGAGAATGATGTCGACTAAATTTTTGCCGATATCGTGGACGTCGCCTTTGACTGTAGCCAAAACGCAGGAGCCGCGCGTACTGCCCTCTTTCTTTTCCATGAAAGGTTCAAGATAAGCGACAGCAGCTTTCATAGTTTCGGCTGATTGCAGTACAAAAGGCAATTGCATTTTGCCGGCGCCGAACAGCTCGCCGACTACTTTCATTCCGTCAAGCAGAATATCGTTGATAATTTCTAGCGGTTTATATTTTTCCATGGCTTTAGCTAGATCGTTTTCCAGACCGACACGATCGCCATCGATTACCCGCTGTTTGAGCGCTTCTTCAATATTTTGCGCTTGTTTCTTTGGGGCTTTGCTGCCGCTCTGTTTTTTGTCTTTATAAAAATCAAGTAAGCGAAAAAGTGGATCGTAGTCGGGGCTACGCTGGTCGAAAACGAGCTTTTCGTGCAGGGCACGTTCTTCTTCGCTGATACGGTACAAAGGCACTATTTTAGAGGCATGAACAATGGCTAGATCAAGCCCCGCTTCCACGGCATAATGCAAAAATACCGAATTCAAAATCTTTCTGATTGGTGAATCAAACCCGAAAGAGATATTGCTAACGCCCAGTATTGTTTTTACTCCAGGCAAATGTTTTTTGATTAGCTTAATTCCTTCCAGGGTCTCGATGCCTAGCCGGCGATCATCGTCGTTGCCCGTGGAAAGAGTAAAAGTCAAAGCGTCAAAAATTATGTCTTCGGCCGATATGCCGGCTTGCAGACAAAGATCGTAAATACGTTTAGCGATGGCCAGCTTGTGTTCGGCCTTACGTGCCATGCCGTTTTCGTCGATAGTCAGCGCTACGGTTGCGGCGCCATAACGAGTAATTAGCTCTACTTTGCGCAGCATTTTTTCTTCGCCGTCTTCAAGATTGATTGAATTGACGATTGCTTTGCCGGCGATAAGCTCAAGCGACGCCTCAAGTACCGGATATTCGGTGCTGTCGATCACCAAAGGTGTTTGTGCTTCGGTGTTCAATCTTTGTAGATAAATGGACATATCGCGGATTTCATCGCGTCCGACGTAGGCGGTGCAGACATCGAGCAGGTGCGCTCCCTCGCGCTCTTGCTGACGAGCCATAGCCACCATGCCGTCCCAATCTTCTTTTTCCAGCAACTCTTTGAATTTTTTGCTGCCGTTAGTGTTTGTTCGTTCGCCGACAAACAAGGGTGGAATCTCAGTGACAAGCGGTTGTGCTGTATAAAGACTGGAAACTGCCGGCGTAAGCTTCGGCGCTCTAACTTTCGGTGCCACATGTCCGACCGCGTCGACTACGGCTTTCATATGAGTCGGTGTCGTGCCGCAACAACCGCCGATTATATTGACGCCTAAATCTTCAACAAAAAATTTCAAGGCGCTTGCTAGTTCGCTTGGTTGCAGCTTGTACACTGTGTTGCCGCCGATATTCTCCGGCAATCCGGCATTTGGCAGCACTGAAATTGCTTTGTCCGAATTCTCGCAAAGATAACGAATCGGATCGATCATTTCTTGTGGACCGGTTGCGCAGTTCATGCCGATTACATCAATCGGAAATGGGGCAAGAGCGCATAAGGCTGCTGAAATATCAGTGCCGGTAAGCATTGTGCCAAGAGGTGGTGCTTCAATGGTTATCTGCGCAATAAAAGGGATTCGGCGGCCAATCTTTTTGAAATATTCGGCAGCGGCAACAATGCAAGCTTTTGCTTGGAGCAGATCTTGTCCGGTTTCAAATTGCAAAGCGTCGACACCGCCGTCTACTAATCCGGCGATTTGTTCCAAATAAGCATCTTTCATCTGTCGAAAAGATACGTGCCCGAGTGAAGGAAGTTTGGTCGTTGGACCGATTGAGCCCGAGACGTAGCGCATCTGTCCTGACTGCGAATAATCTTGAGCTACAGTTTTAGCTAATTGGGCAGCTTTTTTATTTAGTTCATAAGTTCGCGGGGCTAAATCAAACTCGGCAAGGACTATGCCTGATCCGCCGAAAGTACATGTTTCAACCACGTCACAACCGGCAGCAAAATAACTGGCATGAATTTCGGTAATTACGTCCGGTCGACTTTCGACTAATATTTCCGGGCAATTTTCGCAGCCGCGATAATCATCTAAAGTCAAATCATATTGATGTATTGACGTGCCCATGGCGCCGTCGAAAATCAAAACTTTGTTTTTTAAGGCTGTGCCAAAGTCCACAAATCTACCTGAAATTTAATGTTGTCAATACGTGATTTCACGAATTTTTCACAGCCCAATCTTATCTTATTTGTTATCTGGGGTGGTAAACCGCGTTAACCCCGTAAATGAAGGATAAGTTCCGTGGAACGAGTTAATCTGTTCTCCTTACTATTTATGGCTACGCCTATGGCGCTAGCTTTGCTTTGTTTGCCGGCTCAAGCTAAAGAACCCAACCGTGCTTATGAAGTTCGTTATACGACCGGCGCTGTAACTAACGCTGGCTGGGAGAGGACTTTGTGTGACGGGGACCCTAATTTGAAGCGTTGGAACTGGTCGGCGATGACTAGCTACACTCAATCGTACAAGCGTTTCGCTCCTGGCGCTTTCAAAAAAGATGATCGTAAAGAACCAGGCGGTGTTTATGTGAAGCCGGTTCATTTGCCGCCTATAGTCAATGATCGCTATCGTCCGGCACCGGCACAAATTGTTGTTGGTAATAAAGTGACGACAGGGCTTTCCGGACGGGTGAGAACGCCTCATGACTCTAAAGTTGTTGCCCATAACAACGAAACCAAAGTTCTGACTTACGGTGATCTGTATGGACGGATATCGCCGGTTACAGCCAATGCCGTTAGCGAAAAAAGAGATGTTTTCGGCAAGCTGATGCGAGCTACGCCTTAAACACGAAGAACAGCTTAAAAGCGAGTTTGGGCTAAAGAGAACTACAGCTTAAGGTACTTGCAACGGTTCGTTTAAAGCTGGGGAGTTATCGGCTTCTAGTGTAAGCCCGCTTTCGCGTGCGGATATTTCAAGACCGGACTGTTCTTCATCGCACTCGGGCAATAACACTTTAGCTAAATATGATTTTGCGCTGTAGAAAACTTTCGGAGCAAGTCCTGTCAGATCTTTCAGGTGGCGTGAAGCCAAAGAAGAGTCTTCCATAAAATCGGTATTCTTATATAAATAGAACCATTGTTTGACGCACAGATTATACAAGTGTGGATCGCGCGTTTTTTCTTTAGCCAGTTTCTTTTCGAGAGCTTCGGCGTAAGCGTGACGATTATCCAAATCAAACGCATCGAGTTCAATCGCTTGTTCAAGGAGTTTTATCGCTTGATCGATATTGCCGTTTCTTAAGTTCAAATCGGCATGAGCTCTAAGCTGACGTCCGTTTCTTGAGCTTTTTGTCAGCAGTTCGGAGATTGTTTCCAGTTTGCTGTTGTCTATTGGTGTTTTAGCGCTATTGTCTGTTGCTGTCCTTGGCGAAGACGAGGTCTGGATATTACTTGCGGCCGGCGAGCTGGCATTTGTTGCAGCTGGCTGGTGGACATTTGTTACAGGCGGGGTGGCTGATTCTTTACCACTTAAAGACTCCAGCCAGTCGCTCTCTTCGGAGGACCAGGCTGGCAAGACGCTGAAAATCGATACTGCTAAGGAAAGGCAGTACAGCTCAAGTGGTGTAAATTTGCTGCTAGTGATCATCGCAATCGACCTGCGGCATTCAACAGACTCAATTGTCGTATATTGACATCGGCTTCTCATGAGAACATTTTATGAAGAGCCAGAAGTGAAGCGAGCTTAACGGCTTAAAGCTGGTTGGTTGGCTTTAGCCAGCGCTTTATCAAGATCGGCAATCAAATCTTCCACGTCTTCGATACCGGCGGAAAGACGGATTAATCCGTCGACTATTCCACGTTCTTCTCTTGATTCACGCGGGATCGAGGCGTGAGTCATCGTCGCCGGGTGCCCAATCAACGATTCAACGCCGCCGAGGCTTTCAGCTAAAGTGAATAGCTTCGTATTATTCAGGACGGCTCGAGCGTTCTCTAGACCGCCGCGCACCACGCACGATACCATGCCGCCGAAGCCGTGCATTTGTTTTTTCGCTAAATCATGCTGTGAGTGAGAGGAGAGCCCGGGATAATAGACCTTTTCAATTGCTTTGTGAGATTCGAGAAATTTGGCAATGGCCATGGCGTTTTTTTCATGCTCTCTCATGCGCACTGATAAAGTTTTGATACCGCGTAAAACTAGCCAGCAGTCAAAGGGACCCGGTACGGCACCGACAGCATTTTGGTGGAAGCGCAAAACTTCATGGATACTATCGTCGCTGCAAACTACGCCGCCGCCGACAACGTCGCTGTGTCCGCCGAGATATTTTGTGGTGCTGTAGACAACCAGATCCGCGCCAAGTTCCAGCGGGCGCTGAAGATAAGGGCTGGCAAAAGTGTTGTCGACTACGCAAGTAATCTTTTTGCTTTTAGCGATTGTCGATAAAGCTTTGATGTCAGCCAGGCGCAACAAAGGATTTGTCGGCGTTTCCAGCCAAAGCATTTTTGTTTCCGGACGAATCGCTTTTTCAAAATTAGCCGGGTCGCGCGCATCTATATAAGTAAAATCAACGCCGTAGCGACGGTAAACTTTTTCGAAAATGCGATAAGTGCCGCCATAGACATCGTCACCGACAACAACATGATCTCCTTGAGAAAGCAGATTCATCACTGTGTTTGTAGCGCCGAGACCGGAGGAGAAAGCTAACCCGTGCTTGCCGCTGTCCAAGGAGGCTAGGCACTCTTCCAAGGCTGAACGAGTGGGGTTTTGTGTACGAGCGTATTCGTATCCTTTGTGTTTTCCCAGCTCTTCTTGAGCATAAGTGGAGGTTTGGTAGATAGGAACGGCTACGGCTCCGGTTGTCGCTTCCGGTTCTTGGCCAACGTGAATAGCTTTAGTTGAGAACTTCACCGTTTTGCTCCTATTGCCTTGTTTGTCGATTTGGATGGATTTTTTTCGCGAGAACTGATGCGGTCTCGTAAATGAGACATCATGTCGAACTTGGTCAATACACCAATGGCACGGTTGTCTTCCGTAACTACAGCCATGGCTACGCCTAGTTTGAATGTTTTGTAGATTGCTTCAATTTCGGTCAGTTTGTCAAACTGCGGAAATGGTTTGCCCATCACGGCGTTGACTGATATTGCTGAAGGATCTTTGCGTTCATAAACAATTTGCATGGTGATAATGTCGTTTATGGAACCTACGTTTTGTCCGCTTTCAGTAATTACCGGCAATTGATCGATTTGATATTCCTGCATCAAATCAATGGCACGTTGCACCGGCTCTGTGTCTTTAACAACAATCATTGGTGGGATAGCCGTGTGTTCGGTTTTTCGTCCGAGCAGATCGCTTACCAAGAAGCTGTGCTCCGGTGATGGTAAAAAGCCGTTTGCGCGCATCCAATCATCGGAAAAAATCTTGCTTATATAACCGCGACCGCCGTCCGGCATGATGATTACAACTACATCATCGGGCTTCATGGTCTGTGCCACGCGCAGTGCTGCGCAGGTAGCTGTACCGGAGGAGCCACCGACAAGCAGCCCTTCCTCGCGAGCCAATCTTCTGGTCATTGTGAATGATTCTTTATCGCTGATGCGAACAACTTCGTCAATGAGCTTTAGATCGACATTGCGCGGGATGAAATCTTCGCCGATACCTTCGACTTTGTAGGACCCTGGCATGTCGCCTGAATAAATGGAACCTTCAGGATCGACACCAATTATTTTGATGTTCGGATTTTTTGATTTTAAATAGCGTGCGGTTCCGCATAAAGTACCGCCGGTTGCCATGCCAGCAACCAAACAAGTAATCTTGCCGCCGGTTGCTTCCCAGATTTCCGGACCGGTTGTTAATTCATGAGCTTTAGGATTGTCCGGGTTGGCAAACTGATTTGGTTGGAAAGCTCCGGGAATGTCGTTGGTCAATTTATTTGCTACTGAGTAATAGCTTTCATGATGCCCGGCTGAAACGGTTGAGGGGACAATGACTACCTCTGCGCCGTAAGCCTTAAGAAGATTTATTTTTTCTACTGCTGTCTTATCCGGACAAACAAGTATGCAACGATACCCCTTGACGGCGGCTGTTTGGGCCAGACCGGTGCCGGTATTACCTGAAGTCGGTTCGACAATGGTGCTGCCAGGCTTGAGAAGCCCTTGTTTTTCGGCGGCTTCGACCATCCTTAATGCTGGGCGGTCTTTGATTGACCCGCCAGGGTTGAAAGCCTCGATTTTAGCTAAAATCGTCGGACTAAGCCCGGATGACAGCTTATTCAGTTTGATTAAAGGTGTCGAACCGATAGTTTCAAGGATGGTGTTGCAGTATTTCACCGCTTCCGGACCTCCATTAGAATAAATAGAATGGCAATGAACCATTATACCGACGCAGCATAACGATATCTTCCTCATTTCATGGAGCTAATCTCTGACTCATGGCAACGGACAAATATGTATGGATTCCGGATGATTTGTCTCAGTTCAAAGACAAAGAGCTTTTGAGCGAACCAGGAAAGTATCCGTTTACGCGCGGAATACATGCTGACATGTATCGCAGCAAGCTTTGGACTATGCGGCAGTATGCCGGTTTCGGCAGTGCCGAAGAAACCAACGAACGTTTTCGCTATCTACTTGCCAACGGTCAAACAGGCTTGTCTACAGCTTTTGATTTGCCGACACAAATGGGCTTGGATAGTGATGATCCAATGGCTCTTGGCGAGGTGGGGCGTACCGGTGTAGCGATCGATACCATTGAGGATATGGAGAGATTGTTCGATAAAATCGATCTTTCTAAAGTTTCAACCTCCATGACCATAAATGCTACTTCAAGCATTTTGCTTAGCATGTATAGAGCTGTTGGCATCAAACAAGGTGTCAGTTCAGAAAAGCTAAGAGGAACTATTCAAAACGATATCCTCAAAGAGTATGAGGCGCGTAACACGTATATTTATCCGCCGGGCGGATCTATGCGGCTTATAACCAATATTTTTGAGTTTTGCGCAAAAGAGATGCCACTCTGGAATACCATTTCGATTAGTGGTTATCACATAAGAGAAGCCGGAGCTACGGCTGTGCAAGAGTTGGCTTTTACCTTTGCTAATGCTTGCGAATATGTCAGTGCTGCACAAAAAGCTGGTATGGATGTTGATTTATTTGCTCCGCAGTTATCTTTCTTTTTTGTTGCGCAAATGAATTTCTTCGAAGAGATAGCCAAATTTAGAGCAGCCAGACGTATTTGGGCTCGCATAATGAAGGAGCGATTTGGGGCAAAAAATCCTAAATCTTGGATGTTGCGTTTTCATGTACAAACAGCCGGTTCAAGCCTTACACAGCAGCAGCCGGACAACAATATCGTGCGCACGACTATAGAAGCGTTAGCGGCAGCCCTGGGGGGGTGCCAGTCATTGCATACTAACTCTAAAGATGAAGCTCTGGCATTGCCGACTCCGGCATCGGCCCTGACAGCGCTGCGTACTCAACAAATAATTGCTTTTGAAACTGGAGTTGGCAATGTTGTCGATCCTTGCGGTGGTTCTTATTTCATTGAAGATTTGACCAATCGTACCGAGGCTGCTGTTGAAGATTATCTAAAACGAATTGACGATATGGGCGGTGCTACAGCTGCCATTGAAAATGGATTTATTCAAAAAGAAATCCAAGAGTCGGCTTATCAATACCATCAAGAGATTGAGAACGGTAATCAAATCGTCGTCGGCATCAATAAATTTATTGATAAAAAAGAAGAAGAGATGCCGATTCAAAAAGTAGATCCGAATATAGAAGTGCGTCAATGTGAGCGTTTGGCGAAATTGAAAAAAACACGCAATAACACAAAAGTAACAGCGGCTCTGCAATCTTTAGAGGAAGCGGCTCGAGGCACGGATAATTTAATGCCTTATATAGTGGATGCGGTAACGGTCTATGCATCAGTCGGTGAAATCAGCAACACGCTTAAGCGTGCTTTTGGGAAATTTCGCCCACCCAAAACTCTGTAAAATTTTGCAGAAAAGCCCTCGCTCCGCCCCAAAATTTTTTATTCCTTGCCTGTAAGAAAAACCGCTCTTTTTCTTACGCTTGGGATCTTGATGGATGGTGGGCTGGGGCTTTTGCTTAGCTAAGCGAAAGTAAGAGTTGTTTGCCAGCTGAGATTTTGTCAGTGAACTTTTTGCCTTAGGCTAACGTACTTGTAAGAAAAAGAGCGGTTTTTCTTACAAGCAGGGGGTGAGGGAAAATGTGGGCGGCAGCTTGGATAAAGAGGCATATAGCCTGTCTGGAGGACGATAAACCATTCTCGACAAGAGATTTTTTGCGATACGGTTCAAGGGGAGCAATCGATCAAACATTGTGGCGATTGGTGAAAAAGGGCGAAATTGTGAGAGTAGCCCGTGGGTTGTTTATAAGAAAAGGAGCGGAAAAGCCAACGATAAAAGAAGTGGCTGAGGCAAAGGCGAAAGCCTTCGGGCGGACGATAATAGCTGCCGGTGAAGAAGTGGCAAAAAAATTAGGGCTAATTGAGGCTGAGAATATAAGTGAAACTGTTTATGCGGTAAACGGGAGAAGCAGCTCGTTTCGCTGCGGCGAACAAGTGATTAAATTGCAAGGAACAAGCCCAAGAAAAATGGGGTTGAGAGACGACGATGTCGGAGAAGTAATCAGAGCGTTATGGCATAAAGGAAAAGCGGAATGTCGTCCGGAGATTCTCAAAGATGC
This sequence comes from Candidatus Obscuribacterales bacterium, assembly GCA_019750335.1. Classification (GTDB taxonomy): domain Bacteria; phylum Cyanobacteriota; class Vampirovibrionia; order Obscuribacterales; family Obscuribacteraceae; genus JAIEPM01. The sequence continues at coordinate 141,908 of JAIEOQ010000008.1, read as the reverse complement.
GACACAATTTCTGAACCGGAGAGAGCGCCAGGAGTTAAGAGATTCGGAGTATTTAATGCCGTATTGGATGCAAAATCTATTTTTGTTCTTTCGCAAAGAATCGCCAAGGCGTAAAAAGCCAGCAAAAAACAAATATTCTTTCGGGCAATGGCATGATAGACCGATTTCCGAATTCTAAACCTGGCTTAAGAAGCTGAATTCTTAAGACCAGCTCAGTTGGTCTATCCCTTTATATGGTTGAATCGAGTGGTGAATCAGCCACAAGTTTCAATTGTAATTGTTAATTGGAAGACGCCGGAGCTTTTGGCGTCTTGCTTAAACTCGATTCGTGTGTACACCAAAAAAGTATCTTACGAAATATGGGTGGTTGATAATAATTCAGGCGACCATTCAGTTGAGCTTGTTAAGCGAGATTTCCCGGAAGTACAACTGATTGCCAACAATCAAAACGTTGGTTTTGCTGTTGCCTGTAATCAAGTAATACCTTCGACAAATGGCAATTATGTTTTGCTCTTAAATCCGGATACGGTACTTGTCGATGACAGTATTTCCACCCTTTGCCAATACATGGACAAGCAGGATAAATGTGGTGCAGCTGGTCCTAAAGTGCTTAATCCGGATGGCAGTTTGCAGTTGGCTTGCCGTCGAGCGTTTCCGACACCGGCAGCGGCATTCTTTCGCCTTACTTATTTAAGTCTGCTCTTTCCTAAGCATCCGCTTCTGGCACGCTACAACTTAACTCATGCCGATCCTGATTCGGAACTTGATGTTGATGCTCTTTCCGGTTCATGCATGATGGTGCGTAAAGCTGCTATCGATCAAATCGGATTGCTGGACGAAGATATCTTTATGTACGGCGAAGATATTGATTGGTGCTGGCGCTTAAAGCAGTCCGGTTGGACTGTTAATTATCTGCCTTCTGCAGTTGTTTATCATTATCATGGGGCTTCCAGCCGATTTCGTCGAGTTGGGGCCACGATCAATTTGCATAAAGGTATGGAAGTTTTTTATCGTAAATATTTTGCTCAAAAATATTGGGCCCCATTTAACTGGCTGATCTATGCGGCAATCTGGTTGCGAGCGACGATTTTTATTCTTTTGTCTTGTCTGCAAAATTTATTGCCGACAAAAAGTACTGAAAATTTCAAATCTATGTCTGCAGAGCCGAAATCAGCGCAAGGTGCGGATTGCGGTCAAAGCAACGAATCAGATCAAAACAACGAATCGGTCCAAAACAAGAATCGGGCCGTATTAAAGTAATGATTCTAATTACCGGAGCAAATGGTTTAATTGGCCGTGCTTTAGTTGCGCAGTATTTGACGGCTGAAACGCCGCTACGCTTGCAAGTACGTGATCGAGCAAAACTGCAAAAACTGTTTCCCGATATCGAAAAACAAAAACAGATTCAAGTTGTTGAACTTGATCTTGGTGAGGCATCCGAAGCTGATTGTGTTGCTCTGTCTGCCGCATGCAAAACGATCATTCATACTGCTGCTTTGGTACATCAGCCTCAGGCAAAGCCGCAAGAATATGAGCGCTTAAATTTTGAAGCTAGCGCCAAACTGTTTCAAGCTGCCAAAAAGAATGCAGTCAAACAAATTGTTTTCATCAGTACAATCGCTGTTTATGGCTCAGGCTCTTTGCGCAATGTCTCCGAAGAGCATAAACCGGCTCCGGACACGCCTTACGGAATGTCGAAGCTGAAATGCGAAACCTACTTGCGCCACGAGCTTTCCGCCCCGTTGATTATGATTTTCAGACCGGCTTTGGTTTTTGGTGAAGGGGATCGCGGCAATATGCTTTCGCTCCTCAAACAAATTAAGTCCGGCAAATATTTTCATATCGACGGCGGTCAGGCGCTTAAAAGCTTGATTTACGCCGATGATTTGGCTAAAGCAATAAAAGTAAGTTTGGAAAAACAAAAAAGCGATGAAGGCTGCTATCAGACTTTTAATATTGCCAACCCGCAACCAATCAGCATGTATGAACTAAGCGAAAGTATCAACTTATTGCTGAGAAGAAAAAAGCGCATGCTTTCTTTTCCTGCCTCTTTAATGCGAATGGCAGCGAGTATTGGCGTCAGGCTGCTAGGCTCGCGCTGCCCGCTTACACCTGACCGCTTGGATAAGCTTACACAATCGACTTATGTGGCTGTGGATAAACTGCAAAATGAATTAGGAGCATTATCTTTCACCCCGCTTAAGCAATCTCTGCAAGCTGAAATTGATTGGGCTACCAAAGAAAAATTGCTGTAAAGAGCAATGGTTTAAGAGCCGGTTGGCAACCGACCTGTAAAAGCTCGTTGTGGATCTGAAACATATTGATTAGTAATGCGGCAGTTTCCAATTAATGGCATATATGGATTGCAAATAAGGGGGATTCTTGCCATCCACCCCCTTTCCTAAACATTAAATGCCTGGTAAAGTCTTTAATCATTAAATCTCTGACTAATAAATCAACTTTGAGTTGGGTTTAATATTTCCAGTCTGGCGTTTGGTATGAGGTGAGACAGTTGAGCAGCACTAGCAACAGCGGGATGAAGATTCTGATCATCGAAGACGACGTGAACATTGCCCGTCTGATCGAACTTGAGCTGGGTTATGAAGGCTATCAAGTACATGTTGCCCATGATGGCAATGTAGGCATTGACGTATTTAAAAGAGAGCAACCGGATTTGGTTTTGCTCGACATAATGCTGCCGGGTCTTGATGGTGTGGAAGTTTGTAAAAGGCTAAGAGCCATCTCCAAGATTCCTATTATTATGCTTACGGCTAAAGACGGTGTTCAAGACCGCGTAGGCGGCTTGGATAGCGGCGCCGATGATTATTTGACCAAACCTTTTGCTACAGAAGAATTGTTAGCGCGGATCAGAGCAGTGATGCGCCGCAAACCCCAAGAAGGCATTCTTACTTATGCCGATTTGTGGATGGACCAATTGAATCGTGTTGTCAAAAGAGGCGAGCGTCAATTGGATCTGCGAGCTAAAGAGTTTGATCTTTTGCGTTTATTCATGCAGTATCCCGAGCAAGTTCTCTCTAGAGAATTCATTTTCGATAAAGTTTGGGGCTACGATTTTATCGGTGAATCGAACGTAATCGAAGTTTATATCCGTTATCTGCGTTCAAAACTGGAAGATGCAAGCCAAAAACGCTTGATTCAAACAGTACGTGGAGAAGGTTATGTCTTAAGAGAAGAAGAACCTTCCAGATAGGAAGAGCTTCGTCCAGACAATCTTCGATATCCCTTAAAAACAGGGAAAAGAAAACTACGGAAGACATCCGGCTTAAAGTCGGATGTCTTCTTTTTTCGACAAATAATTTTAGCTGTATCCTCCGTTTGGACGAGTGCGAATTGCCAAGACAGCTGTATAATTGATTGTAAAGTTGTGATAAGTGATGAAATGTAACTCTGAAATATGCGAGTTGCATACGCAATGGGTCTCTAATATTGATGCTTGGTAGCCGAACAATCGAAACGGGATATTTTGTGGATATCCTTTCTCAAAACTCTGCAGGAAATTGGGTTCTCGCGCTTCCGCTGCGGCTCAGGGCTCACCAAGATGAGTTGGAGCTTTTATTAGGCCGGGCTTTTGCCGGTCGACCGCGCTGCCAGGAAAATCTTGAATTAGCCCAGCAATTGACGCTCAATTGGTGCCTGTCAAAATGCCGCAAGCAGGGTCTTACTCTGGAAGAGTGCTTGCAAGACGAGATATAGAAAAAGACCTAGTTTTGCAAAACTAGGTCTTTTTCGGTTTTTATAAGCGATGGATTATTTCTCTTCGCTGCTTTCTTCGTCTTCGGCGTTCAGCCCAGGATCTTCTTCGATCATTACTACTGGCGTTACGGATACGACTTTGTCGTCTTTCAGTTGTTGCAAGCGTACACCGGTAGCCATTCGTCCCTGACTGCTAATTGCGTCTGTTTGTTGACGGACAATAATGCCGCTTTGGGTAGCAATCATTACTTCGTTACCCGGCTCGACTATGCGCAAGCAAGCCATTTTGGAATCTGGTTTTTTGAATTTAGTACCGATGATTCCCATGCCGCCGCGGCCTTGTTGGCGAAACTCATCGATTTCGACTCGTTTGCCATAGCCATCATTGGTGACAATCAGGATTGATAATTCACTGCTTGGTGCAATGACGTCGAAGCCGACAATCTTGTCGCCTTCACGCAAGGTGATTGCTCTTACGCCACGAGCGGTGCGTCCCAGGGGACGGAGCTCTTCTTCGCTGTAGCGAATGCACATACCGTCGGAAGTACCGAGAATAACGTCGCACTTACCGTTTGAACGGCGGACCCAACCTAATTGATCGCCATCGGTAAGCGTAATAGCGATAATACCGCTGCGACGAATATTTGCAAATTCATCAAACTGCACTTTCTTGATATGACCTTGCAGAGTCAACATCACAAAATAAGCGTCTTGTTTGAGATCTTGCTCGGAAACGGACATAACTGTTGTTACGGTCTCGTCTTGGGTAATTGGGATCAAGTTGACGATGGCTAAACCACGAGCCGAACGGCTTGATTCGGGGATATCCATTACATCGATTGAATAGACTTGTCCGCGGTTTGTGAAAACCAGCAGTTTATCGTGAGTATTAGCAGTGAAGAAGTGCTGTAAGTCATCTTCATCCTTGGTTTTCACACCGGCGACTCCGCGAGTGTTGCGGCGTTGACGTTTGAATGTATCAAGCGGTGTGCGCTTGATGTAATCCTTGGTGGTGATGAAGACTGCCATCCGTTCGTTCGGAATTAAGTCTTTGGCCGAGATTTCGGTATCGCCTTTGTCTTGGACGATTTGAGTACGTCTGTCATCGCCGTATTTGTCGCGAATCTCTTTCAATTCTTGTTTGAGAATTTTGAGTACGCGTTTGCGGCTGGCGAGAATGGCTTGATAATCAGCAATTTTCACTTGTAGTTCGTCATATTCGGCTTGAATTTTACCGCGTTCCAATCCGGTCAAGCGGCGCAGTTGCAATTCGAGAATGGCGTTGGCTTGAATTTCACTCAAGGCAAAACGCTTGATCAAACCGGCGCGCGCATCGGCTGTCTCTTGTGCTTTACGAATGATTTTGATTACTTCATCTATATTTTCGAGAGCTTTTAAATAGCCTTCTAAAATGTGGGCGCGTTCTTGAGCTTTGCGCAAAAGATAGCGTGTGCGTTTTTTGACGACTATATAGCGGTGAATGATGAAGTCGTCGATTAGAGCCTGGAGACCCATTGTTGCCGGTTTGCCCGGCTTGGCTTTTGCCTTTTTGCTTTTCTCCAACACACCGATTTCAAGTTGGCTGTTGTCTTCAGCTTTCCAGTCGACATCGTTTTCTTGGCCGAAAGTAAGAGCGAGAGTGTTAACCGGGAAAGACTGTTGTAGTTGAGTGTGTTTGTAGAGTTGATTGAGAACCACTTCCGGATGGGCGTCTCGTTTTAATTCAATTACGACGCGCAAGCCGGAGCGATCGGTTTCGTCGTTGATGTCGCTGACGCCGGAAATTTTTTCGTCTTTAACAAGCTCGGCTACGCGCTTGGCAAAAGCTTCCGGTCCAACCATATAAGGTAGGGAAGTGACGATAATGCCGGTTCTTGATTGGCGTCCGCCGCTGCCTGGGATTACATCGATTGTGGCAACGCCGCGTACGGGAATGGAGCCTTTGCCGGTCATATAAGCATCGCGAATACCGTCGGTACCCATGATGATTCCACCCGACGGGAAGTCAGGTCCTTTGATGTATTCCATTAAGCCGGCTGAATCGAGCTCGGGATTGTCGATTTTGGCAATCACGCCGTCCACTACTTCGCGCAAGTTGTGGGGAGGCATGTTGGTTGCCATACCAACAGCAATACCGGCTGAGCCATTTAATAGAAGCAAGGGTACTCGTGAAGGCAAAACCGTTGGTTCTTCACGGCTATCATCGAAGTTTGGCTTGAAGTCGACTGTTTCAGCTTCAATATCAGCTAAAAGATCCATCGCTAAATGAGTCAATCTGGCTTCGGTATAACGCATGGCAGCTGGCGGATTGTCAAGGTCACCGAAGTTGCCGTGACCGTCTACAAGCGGATAACGGCTAGCTGATGGCTGAGCTAATCTGACCAAAGCTTCATAAATGGCTGAGTCGCCATGAGGGTGAAAGTTACCCATAACGTCGCCGACTGTTTTTGCCGCTTTACGATAACGTGATTGTGGGGTAAGACCGAGTTCATACATGCCGTATACAATGCGGCGGTGAACCGGCTTTAAGCCGTCGCGAACGTCAGGAATGGCTCGACTGACAATGACAGACATGGCGTAATCGATGAATGACTTGCGCATTTCGTCGCGCAATTCGACGGTAACAATCCGTTCGCCAGTACTCAATTTATTAGTCTCCCGCTGCCGTTGAAAACAATGCCTAGATATACAAAAGCATATACAAGTATGGAGTATATCATGATGGAGCAACCGGCTCCTGAAGCCGGTTTTAGTCCTGTAGATTTCGAATGTTGACGACCGGCAAGCGTAATTTGTTTAAGTCTTCTCTAGTTTGTGAGAGACTAGTAAACTGTTATGGGCAGATTTCAATAAGATGAAATCGCCGATTCAAGCGCCAGGTAAGGCGCACGCCTGCAGCATCGTCAAGAAGCTCGGCACTGTTGGCGCGAAGCTTCAAGGGGGAAAGCGGATAACTATGGATACTGAAAGCAGCAGATTGCGTGATGAAAGATTGCGCAAACTCAACGAACTTAAGGAAGCTGGTGTTAATCCTTATCCTTATAGTTTCAAGCGTAGCCATACTGCCGCCCAACTGAAAGAGCTATATAAAGATCTGCCACCGGAGACTGAAACACAAGATGTAGTCAGCGTCTGCGGACGCGTTTTGAACGAAAGAAACACCTGGATGTTTGCTGACGTCCATGATGAATCAGGCAAAATTCAGATTTTCAATCACAAAGAATCTTTACCAGAAGCGGACCTTAAACGGTTGCGTCTCCTGGACAAAGGCGATTTCATCGGGGCCACCGGCACCATCCGCCGCACTAAAGCCGGAGAGCTTTCGGTGCGTGTCAAATCATATGAAGTGCTGTGCAAATCGCTTTTGCCTTTGCCCTTAAATTGGGAAGGTTTTACTGATGTTGAAGCACGTTATCGTCATCGTTATGTTGATCTGATTATCAACGCCGAAGTTCGTGAAACTTTGAAGAAGCGCAGCCTGGCCATTCGTTCCATGCGCGAGTTTCTTGACGGTCGCGGATTTTATGAAGTAGAAACCCCGGTGCTGCAAGTGGAAGCCGGCGGCGCTGACGCCCGTCCGTTCATCACTCATCACAACACTTTAGATATCGATCTTTTCATGCGTATCGCTACTGAGTTGCACTTAAAACGCTTGATTATCGGCGGCTTCGAAAAAGTCTATGAAATCGGACGAATTTTCCGCAACGAAGGTATGAGTACTAAGCACAATCCGGAGTTCACCATGCTTGAGCTGTATCAAGCTTACGGTGATTACAACGAGCTGATGGATTTTGCCGAAGAGATGTTGCAGCATGTAGCTAAAGCAGTATGCGGTACGACTAAAATTACTTATCAAGGTGTGGAGATTGATTTTGCTAGCCCTTGGCGGCGAGTCACCATGCGTGATGCCATTCTTGAAGTAACAGGCATCGACACCGACACGATTAAAACCATGGATGAAGCTCGGGCTTTGGCTTCTAAGCTTGGAATTGAGCTTGAGTTTGCTGAAACTCCCGGCGAAGTTTTCAATTTGATCTTCGAAGAAAAAGTCGAAGCTACTTTAATGCAACCGACTTTCTTGATCGATTATCCGGTAGAAATTTCACCGCTCACTAAAAAGCATCGCGATAAACCAGGCTTGGTTGAACGTTTTGAGCTCTTTATTTTCGGGCGCGAACATGCAAACGGTTACAGCGAGCTTACGGATCCTCTCGATCAAAGAGCACGTCTTGAAGATCAAGCACGCAAAAAAGAAGCCGGCAATGATGAAGCACAACCGCTGGATCTCGATTTTATTCAAGCCGTGGAATATGGCATGCCGCCAACCATGGGGATCGGTGTTGGTATCGATCGTCTTTGTATGTTGCTTACCGATTCACCTTCAATTCGCGATGTAATTGCTTTTCCAACGATGAAGCCGTTGCATAAAGCCGAGCAAGGCGAGGGCGATGAAGGCGTCGATAAGAAAAAGAGCGAAAAAGTCAAAGCCAAATAGAACTAAGGCTAAGCCCATTCAATTGTTTCAAGCATGGTGTCGAAGGTTGCTTGATATTTTTCAGCGAGTTCTTTGGACGGTGTTTGTATAAATATCTCTTCGACAGCAAGCCCATCTTCAGGCAATCCGGCTTGAAAAAATATGCCGCGAAATGCTTGAGAAAATTCACCTTCCGGATTATGAAAATAACCGGCAACTAAAAGAACATGTTTTTGTTTGATCTCTTTGACTTGCAACTGCTCTATGAAAAAGCGCGGACCGCGAATACCGGAAGCTTCATTTGTCAGCTGGTTGTTGCCGGCGTTTCCTAGTGCCCTGCCTAAAGGCTTAACCAAATTCTTTTCTAAAACAGTCGGTGGAATAAAATCGCTGTGAGCAAAAACAAGTTGGGGCGGGCGGCGGACAGTATCAAAAAAGGCTTTGGCATCATTGCCGCTTATTTTCATGCCGCGATAATGAAAGCTCAACTCCACTTCCGGATTCTCTTTGGCAAAAAACTTACGCGACCAGTTGTAAGCGTTGCCGCCAATGGTTTCTTTGCCCGGTACAAAATTCTCAGGCAACAAAATATTTTTGATTGCACCCATGGCAATGTTGTTCATGTCTTGATCCGAAATTGCGATTCAAGCGCTGAGTATATCAAGAAAGCATGCTTGGCGGTTCTTGATCAAACGGCTTGACACGATGATCTTTATTGGTGCTGAGCAGTCGTTGCTGTTCGTAGTCGTGCTGAGACTTGGCTTCTCGCCATTGTGCCATACGAGTTTCGAGTGTGCGCCTATCGATCTCGGCTTTCCGATCTTTCTCGTCTTTATTGTCTTTGTCTTTATCATCTTGCAGCTTGTCGCGTGTTTCGCGATTGCTGTCCGGATCGAGCTTCTCACGACTCCAATCAGGCTGATTCTTGCTCCAGTGCGCTGGATTGGTCGCTTTATCTATATCAGCGGCGTTCATGCTGTGGGCAAGTTTATCTGCATTGCCGCCCCACTGATTGTCCAGTTGGATCTGGCCGTTTTTAGTAGACTCGGACATGGCGTGCAAGCCGTGACCGTTCATGCCGCCGCCTTTCAGATAAGGCGCATTCACTAAAATTTGTGCCGATTGACCGGTTTCTGCTTCGTACTGAGCAAGCTTTCTTTGATGATCGGCTTGATCTGTAAAAGTAGACAACTTAACGTCGTCGCCCATGCCGGCTGGTTTTTTACCTAAGCCGTTAGGCATGCTCAGCATCGCTTCGCTGACAAAAACACCGCCTTGTTGTCCGGTTGCTCTTGTATGCAGTTCGGCTACCTGCCAGGCTCCGACTTGCGGACCTTCCGAATCGCTAGGCTTGCTGTCCGGGACACCGGCGTTAACCAGTTCACGTCTTAAACCTTTTTCGGTTTTCGTAGTTAAAGTCTGACCTTCATTGGTTGAATCTTGACCGGCTTTGTAACCGGCACCGGCCGTATCCAGATGTGCAGCAAAATATTCCAGACTTTGATTCTTGCCAATCTGGCCGGAAGCACGCAAACGACTGGTTTCAAGGTCTGCGGCTAACTGTCCATAAAGAGCGTCGCTCAATTGACCGGCTAAATCGCGTTGTCCGCCGCCAGTAGCTTCGGCCATCTGTCCGGTCATACTGCGTTGTCCGCCATTGCCGAAAACAGCAGCGTTCCATTCTTGATTCGATTCAAAATCAGGTATACGGCTTGCTTCGTTAACTCCAACCCAATGACGATCTTCGCCCTCGCCGACATAAGCGCCGCCTTTATTGGCTACCGAAGCCATTTTTTCCAGCTCTTCGGCACGGCGAGTGGTCATTTGTGTGTTGCTTAAAGACTCAAGTGCGCAAGTTTTGTGCTGCCCTTGGTTGCCGTAAGTCTCGGCGTCAGCCGAGCGAGCGGCCATACCCATAACCAGATTAGCTCTGTCCGTTTGTGTAAGCGGACCTTCACGGCTCTCCATTACTTCGTTCATCGCTTTGCACATGCGCGCCATTTCTTGTTCAGGCGTACCTTGCAAATGTTTGGCAATTTCCGGATTGTGCAAATCTTCGTTTGATTTATTCAAGAAAGATTCAAGCTGTTTTGATTTATCCGCAGCTTCACCGGCTGGGACACCGCTGCGTTTCAGAAAGTCTTCGTAGTTTTTGACTGTAGCCGGCAGATTGTCTTTTGCCGGATCGATGTCGCGTTCGCCGTTCAGCTTTTCGGTGCGTTCGCGTGGTTCAGACTCTGTTGGCTTGAAGGCTCTTTCAAAAACAGCTCCTTCTTTAACAATGTCGCTGTTGTTCGATTTCAAACTTTGTGGATCAAGCAGGGCCAATTTGTCTTCTTGGGTCTCTTTATTATTTGCTTTATCGCGTTTGAATAAATCGCGATTACTTAATTTAGATATGTCGCCAGGATCGAATATGCCTGCGGCTAACGCTGCTTCTACTTGATTAACGGATTTGCCGGTTATCTGAGCCATGTCTGCTACTGACTGGGTAACGCGTCCTGCTGCAACCTCTGTGGCTGCTAAAGATAAATTGGCTTGTCCAACAGTTTTAAATTCGGCAGTAAATTGATTTTTTGCGCCATCTTGGGCTTCGGTTATCTGTTTTTGTTCGCGCTCTTTATTCTCTTGCTCGACAGTAACCTGCGTGGAATCTTTCTTGCTTTCCTGTTTCTCGGTTGGCTGTTGTAGCTGTTTATTTTGATCTTCTGCTGGCGCCGGTGCGTCGAAGCCTTTTGGTTCCATTATTCAACCGCCTCAAAATCTGCCCGTTAGTAATCAGACTATGATTGATCATATCTATATGGATCGCAACGCCAAAAAGCGTGCTCCTACGTAAATATACGTAGTCCAATATATTTGGACAGCATAAGCAGAAATTGTGGCAATTTTGTGGCTTAGTTTAAGCTGGTAGCCATCTTTTTGCTTTCACGGGCCTTAAATTTTACAGCTACGTTCAAGCGTTCGAGATGTTGCTCGATGGTCTTGCTGCCTTGCTTAATTGGGTTCTCTTTGATGAATTTATTGACGTCAGCTTCCCAGTCAGGGCATACCAGCGCCGTAACCCCTTCAACCATACGTGATATGGAGTTGTCCGGGTATTTGGTCATGATGTATTCCCAGTTGGACTTCAGATGATTCCAGGCTAGGTCGCGTCCGGCCAGGTTCATCATTACTGAGCGCAATAAGTAAGGAGCGTTTTGCGTGCGCACCTCGCCATTTGTTGTTAGCTTTAATGTATGGTTGAGCAGATCTTTGTTTCTGAAACCAGCTAGAGCAAAAAGATAGCGTTCTTCTTCTTGCGGCGTTTTGCTGGAACGCCATAGATTCATGAATTCGTCATATCTTTGTTTATCGCCGCTGGCAGCTAAAATGCCAATTAAAGCCGGAACGATGTTTGGATCGACCGACTGGGCGTCTTTTTTGTATTGCTCATAAAGTTCGGCAGCTTTTTTGTGTGCTTCCGAACAGTTACCTAAAGTGCCCATGGCGCCAATAAGAGTACCGCGCAGCTGTCTTGTCAGTTCGTCTTCGCCAGCTTTAGCGGTCCAGCCTAGTTTTTCCAGCATTGGCTTAACAAGTTTGCGTACGTAAGGAGCCAACTTTTCACGATCGGCTTCATCAAGCACACGTTCCATATAAGCAAGCGAGCTGGTTAAAACAAACCAAACATTTTTGTCTGTTTCGTTTTGGAACATCGGCATCATTTGCAAATAATCGCTGGCTGATGTGTAGCCGGCAATGACCATAGCCCATGTGTCATTGACCAAGTTGAAACGTTCGGTTGGTGTCAACTTCTCAAATACATTTTCAGTTACTTTTTTCAGCAACTCAGGTGAATAGCGCACACGATAGAAGCCGTGTCCGCCGGCGTTAGCGATTACATAATCCACCGGTTCTGCTAAATCAATCACTGTTTTTTCTTCAGTAAGCAGAACTTTTTTCAGCTCTTTGCCTTTGCTTGTTTTCAGCTCAAGCAAAATCGGTACATGAAAAAGTTGCTTGCAATTTTCTTCAGGTAAATAGAAAAAGCGTTGTTGTGAAAGAGTTAGCTTTTTGCCTGTGGCATCCAGTTCTACTGAGATCATCGGATGACCTTTTTGGAAGATCCAGGAATCCATCAGTTTAGTTACCGGTACTTTGGATACTTCTTCAATGGCGTTCCACAAGTCACTTGTTTCAGTATTAGCAAATTGATGTTTGTTCAAATAATGGCTGATCCCTTTTCTGAACACATCCTTGTCCAAAAACTGCTCAAGCATTCTTAATACCGATGCGCCTTTTTGATAAGTGAGCACATCGAACATCGCTTCGCATTCATGAGCATGATGAACAGGGAATTCAATTGGACGTGTGCTGCGCAAGCTGTCTGTAATGAAGGCGGCAGCGCGTTCAACGGCAAATGTGTTCCAGCGTTTCCATTCCGGTTTGAAATCATCGACAGCAAGCATCTCAGCAAAAGTAGCAAAGGCTTCGTTTAGCCATATGCCGTTCCACCAGCTCATGGTAGTTAAATCACCAAACCACATGTGAGCGATTTCGTGAGCGACAACATCGGCAATGCGCTCGAGTTCGCTATGTGAAGCTGTCGCTTCATTGACAAGCAAAGCGCTTTCACGAAAAGTGACGCAGCCGAGATTCTCCATGGCGCCGAAAGCAAAGTCAGGAATGGCGATTAAATCAAGTTTGTCGCCGGCATAAGGAACACCGTAATATTTTTCAAAAAAGTTGAGAGCATGAACACCTGATGACATGGCGAACTTAGTCAAGCTCATTTTTCCCGGGACGCAGCAAACACGAATTGGTGTTTTGCCGGCCATCACTGCTTCGGTAAATTCAAATTCGCCAACAACAAAAGCGACAAGATAAGTGGACATCTTAATCGTGTCTTTGAAAACAAGCTCTTTTTTGCCGTTGCCGAGCTTGCTTTCTTTATGCAAGCTGGTGTTGGAAATAGCTGTTAAATTTTCATCGATAGTCAGTGAAACTTGATATACAGCTTTAAAATCAGGTTCGTCAAAACAAGGAAAAGCTCTTCGGGCATCGGTTGCTTCAAACTGAGTGGTGCCGATTACTTTGGCGTTGCCGTCGCGATCTTTATAAGTGCTGCGATAAAAACCGTGCAGCTTATCGTTCAGCTCGCCGGTAAAAGTAATTTTTATTTGCCAGGGACCGGCTTTCAAGGGCTCTTTCACTGTCAGCTTTAAGCGTTCTTTGTCTTCAATCAGTTGAAAGGATGCTTCGTGAGTCTCTTTGCCGTTAGTGACTGACGCTTTATGGATTTCAAGTTCCAAAGCGTTGAGTAGGATTTCTTTGCACTCTTCTTTGACATCTGTTTGAATCGTTACTTCGCCATCAAACTTAAATGTCTTCAAGTCCGGGCTCAATTTAATCTCGTATCGACTGGGTACGACATAACGCGGTAAGCGATATTCCAAAAGTTCCGGTTCGGCTACAGCGGAGGATTTTGTTGACATGGACAGGCTCCTTTTGTCGCTTGCAATCGATATAAAAGCCCTTCTCAAGAAGACTTGACAGGCGGGGCTTAAAAGAATGAGACAGAGCTTACCACAAATCAAGTTCAGCAGCCGATGGCAGAACAAGCGATCTTTCAGTAAAATACACAGTCAGGTTTTAACGTTGATTTTGGAAGCTCGGGTAACTCGGGTCCTGGGTACTGCAATTTAAGGTGGTAACGAGAATGGTTGAAGTTCAAGTTTCAAAGGTTCAAGCTTGGCAGAAACTTGCCCAGCAGCTACGCATTGACAGCATACGCTGCACGACTGAGGCCGGTTCCGGCCACCCGACTTCATCCATGTCGGCTGCCGACTTGATGGCTGTGCTGATGGAAAAATATTTGCGCTACGACTTTGATAGCCCGCACAATCCGAACAACGATCGTTTGATCTTTTCCAAAGGGCACGCTGCACCTTTGCTTTATTCATTCTATAAGGCTGCCGGTGCCATTACTGACGAAGAGTTGATGAGTTTGCGTAAAAACGGCAGTCGGCTCGAAGGTCACCCGGTACCGGAAATTCTGCCTTGGGTTGATGTTGCTACCGGCTCACTTGGTCAAGGTTTATCCATGGGCACCGGTATGGCGCTCGTTGGCAAATATTTGGATAAGCTGCCTTTCCGCACCTGGGTTTTGCTTGGTGATAGCGAAACAGCTGAAGGTTCGGTTTGGGAAGCTTTCAATACCGCATCTTTTTATAAGCTCGATAATTTAACAGCAATTATCGATATGAATCGTTTGGGTCAACGTGGTCCGACCGAGCTGCAATGGGACTCTGCTGAGTATGCGGCTCGTGCGCGTGCTTTCGGCTGGCATGCCATTGAAATCAACGGACATGATGTTGAACAAATTGATAAAGCTTTTGCTGAAGCACAAACTGTTTCAGGCAAGCCTTGCGTGATTATCGCCAAAACTGAAAAGGGACACGGTATTGCTTTAACTGCCAATAAAGATAATTGGCATGGCAAAGCTCTCAGTAAAGAGCAAGCTGAAGCGGCAATCAAAGAGCTTGGCGGTGAGAATAATCTGACTGTTAAAGTACAAAAACCGGCAAGTACTAATTTCAAAAATGAAAAAGCAAAAGGTAGTTTGGCAGCACCGGCTTACACTGGTCCTGTTGCTACCCGTGAAGCTTATGGCGATGCTCTCAAAGCTTTAGGTTCTATCCGTCCGGATGTAGTTGTACTTGATGCCGAAGTCGGTAATTCTACTTACTCCGAAAAATTCCGCGATGCTTTTCCGGATCGTTTCTTTGAAATGTATATTGCCGAACAGCAGATGGTTGGTGCGGCCATCGGTATGTCTACCCGCGGTAAAACAACTTTTTCTTCGACCTTTGCTGCTTTTTTAACGCGAGCATATGACTTCATTCGTATGGGTGCTGTTTCGCGAGCAAAGATCAGTCTTTGCGGATCCCACGCCGGTGTCTCTATCGGTCAAGACGGACCTTCGCAGATGGCTTTGGAAGATCTAGCGATGATGCGCGCCGTTTACGGCAGTACTGTGCTTTATCCTTCCGACGCAGTTTGTGCTTATCGTTTAGTTGAAGATATGGCCGATTTGCCGGGAATAAGTTATATGCGTTCCACCCGTGAAAAAACACCGATTCTTTATAAAGCTGACGAGAAATTCCCGGTAGGTGGCAGCAAAGTATTGCGCAGCTCGGACAAAGACAAAGCCACTCTTATTGCTGCCGGTATCACATTGCATGAAAGCTTGAAGGCTTACGAAGAGCTTAAGGCTGCCGGCATTAATGTGCGAGTAATCGATCTTTATTCGATTAAACCTGTTGATGTTAAAACTCTGCAGCAAGCAGCTAAAGAGACAGGCTTGCTTATAACCGTTGAGGACCATTATCCGGAAGGCGGGATTGGTGAAGCCGTAGCTGAAGCTTTCTCTGATGAAAAAGCAACCTTGCCGCGCTTGGTCAAGCTGGCTGTGCGCATCATGGCTGGTTCGGCTACGCCTGACGAGCTGCTTGATTCAGCTGGCATTAACGCTAAGCATATCGTCAACGCTGTTAAGAAGCATTTGGCTTAAATTCCAATTGGCTATTTCGGGCCGAAAAGAATAAACCAAATAAGCAAGCAAGCGACAACGATCTGAATGCCGATAAATAAAGGGACGGACATTTGTTTTGTCCCGTCCTTGGGGACGACTTGCGGATTTTGGCAAATATCGTCGGCCACTTCCAGAGCGGTATGACGAACTTTATCAATAAGCAGCTCTTTGTAATCTTGCAGAGCTTCATGGGTAGAGACTTCAGTCAGCGCAGTTTCAACTGTATCATTGATCATTTTTTCCAATGCCGCTCCACAGATTTGCGGATCAATTTCGCGTTGGCCCTGAGCAAACTGTTCGTTAAAATAATCGTTCACTGACTTAGCAATTTGGCACTTAGACTTGAGTGTGACTAAATTGAGAATCTCGTTTTTTGCCGTTTGTTCAGCAGATTTTTTTGCTTCAAGTTCGGATCTGGCTTTGATCAAACCTTCGCTTGCTTCACAAGCAACAGTGGCTGCGGCTTCTTGGGCTGCTTTTTGAGCTTTACGACGTAACTCAGCTGTAAGCGCTTTCTGGCAGGCTTCTGTCGAATATGCTTGAAATTCTTTTTGCAGAAATTGTTCTACTGCTTTTTGTCTTTTTGCGTCTGATGGTAATTGAACGATGTAATCATTGAGCTCTCGGCTCATTTTTTCTTGCAGCTCTTTGGTCGCGGTTTGATTGATTTTTGCTTCTAGCAAAGTTCGGGCGGCAGCTTCGGCTTTTGCCAAAGCTTTATCTTTTCCCCACTGGATGATTTCGTTAAAAGCGGCTTCTTCTGCTGCTTGTGACGAGTGGATCAAGACTGATTTTTTGATTTGTGGGTACTGTTCCGGATTATTCAAATACTCATTCAAAATTGATGTAGCTGCTTGGGCCGAATCCGAGCTGACACTGGCAAGCATTTTTTTTGTGCTGCTAGCCAGAGAGCAATGCAGGATTGCTAAAGCAATGGACGAAGCTTCCGTTGAGGCGAGGACGGATGCCTTTTCGGCGCTCAGCTTCTTAGCAACCAAAAGAAGTTGATTGCTTTCATTTTCGCTGAGCATATTAGTTATATTGTCCACCGGCTTATCCATCTAAATCTATTTTAGTGGTAATTTCTCCGGCTGGATACAACAGGTCAACCAATGCGTGCTGTTGTCAGTCGATCCCGGGCTTTAAGCGCCAACTCTTGAGCTTCTTCCACCCAGCGCGAACAGGTGGTTAAATGACCCATTTTTCGTCCCGGGCGAGCTTCGGTTTTACCGTAAAGATGTAAGTGCACGTCCGGTATCTCTAAAGTGTATGACCATTCCGGAGCGCCGTCCTGCCACAAATCACCAAGCAGATTAACCATCGCCGCCGCTGAGTGCGGTTCTGTTTTGCCAAGCGGCATGCCGGTTATTGCCCGAATATGTTGTTCAAATTGACTGGTAGGACAGGCGTCCAGGCTGTAATGCCCTGAATTATGAGGACGTGGTGCGATTTCATTAATCAGCAAGCGATCCTGCCAAACAAAAAATTCCAAACAAAGCAGACCGGTAATATCCAAAGATTCCATTACGGCGCAAGTCATTTCAACTGCTTCGGCGGCCAATCGCCAGTTGATTCTTGCCGGTACTGAGGACATGTCGAGAATATGATTGTGATGCACATTCTCGATTGGACCGTGAGTTTTGACTTCGCCAAATGAGCTGCGAGCGCCAATTACCGAAACTTCTTTTTCAAAATTGATGAAAGGTTCAAGTATGCACTCCACTTCGCCAAGCTCTTTATATAAAGCTTCAGCTTGAGCGGCGTCGCGAATTATGCGCTGTCCTTTGCCGTCGTAGCCGGAACCTGAGCTTTTTAATACGGCAGGCAAACCGGTTTTAGAGAGGGCTCCTTTTAAGTCGGCGCTTGTGCGCACCGGATAAAAAGGAACTGTCGGAAAACCGTGATCGGATAAATAACTTTTTTCGCGTAAACGATTTTGGGCGATATGCAGCACTGTTGAAGATGGTGCTACTTTGGTTATTTCTTCGATTCCTTTTAAAGCGGAAGCTGGAATATTCTCAAATTCAACAGTCACTACTTTTGCTTCTTGGGCAAAAAGTTTAAGAGCATCATGATCGTCATAAGAAGAGACAATTGTTTTAGCGCACACTTGTGAAATCGGCGAATCATGATCCTGAGTGTAAGCAATTACGCGATAACCCATTTGTTGGGCGGAAAGAGCCAGCATTCTGCCCAATTGTCCGCCGCCAAGAATACCGATTGTTTCTCCGGGCAATATGGTTTTCATCAGTCTAACGTCTCCGTCATCACTTTTTCTGTTTGTTTCTTTCGGAATTTTTTGAGCTTCTCTCGAAATTCAGGAAATTCGTTGCCGATAATGGATACGGCAAGCAAAGCCGCGTTAATGGCACCGGCTTTACCGATGGCTAGAGTGCCGGTTGGAATGCCGGCGGGCATTTGTACAATTGAAAGTAAGGAATCAATCCCTTTTAAAGTTTTGCTTTCAACTGGCACCCCAAGAACAGGTACGATTGTTTGTGCGGCAATCATTCCCGGCAAATGAGCTGCGCCGCCGGCGCCGGCGATAATTACTTTCAAACCGCGCTCTTCAGCTTGTTTAGCAAAATCATGCATTAATTCGGGTGTACGGTGAGCGGAAACAATCTTACTTTCATGAGGTACGCCGAATTCAGCAAGAGTTTCTGCTGCGTGTTTCATTGTTTCCCAATCTGATTTGCTGCCCATCACTAAGGCAACAATTGGTTTAGCACCCATCAGTTTCCTCCCCGCTCGTTCCTTGTTCTGCTGCTGCTCGTTTTAGTCTGTCGTTAATCCCGGTCCACTCGTCTGTTTGTGGTGGTATCTCGACTAGGATGATGTCGGCGCAAGCTTGATCGAGGGTGCGCAAATGATGGTACAAGTCTTGGGCGTAAACGGCTGAATCGCAAGAAGCAACAATCCAGTTTTGAGCTGTTGCAATATTCTTTTGCGTTGCCAAAACAGCAATCTTTTTCTTTTGTTTGCTTAACTCAGCAATAACGTCTGACAAAATTTCAGCTCTTACCAAGTTGAGAGCTGTGCGCGGTGCATAGTGAGCGGCAAGAGAACCGGGGACACGCGGCGCCTGTGATGATGCTTGTTTTTCTTCTAGCTTTAAGGACAGCTCGGACAAAGCCAATGCGATTTGATCGCTTTTAATCATGCCCGGTCTCAGAATCATTGGTTGATTGGATGATAAATCAAGTATGGTTGATTCAATTCCGACTTGACAGCGGCCGCCGTCGAGAACGACGCTTAAATCCGAACCGAATTCGTCTTTTACTGCTTGAGCCGAAGTCGGGCTCAAGTGTCCGAAACGGTTGGCTGACGGAGCAGCAACTCCTGAACCGAAGGCAGCTAAAAGAGCAAGAGCGGTTTCGTGAGCCGGCATTCTTATGGCTACGGTATCCTGCCCGCCGGTTAATTCGGGTAAAACATGAGCTGCTTTTTTAAGTACTAAAGTCAAAGGGCCGGGCCAGAATTTTTGCGCTAAAAGCAAAGCTGCTGCCGGTAACTCTTGGCACCACTGAGACAGTTGTTCAATGTCGCTTATATGAACTATTGATGGATGAGAAGTCGGGCGCCCTTTTAATTGATAAAGCCGGGCTAAGGCTTGGGGGTTTTTTGCGTCAGCGCCCAGTCCATAAACTGTTTCGGTAGGAAAGGCGACAAGCTTGCCCTCTTTCAGCGCCGAAGCCGCTTCTTGGATGATTGAGTTTCTGTCAACCATGGTGTGGTGCCCGGAGCCGATTCATACCTAATTTTGCCATGTTATTGCCTGCTTGTTTGCTTCTTTGAACTTTTATGCTTGATCTGAAGATGTAGTAAGATTTCTCTGCCAGCCCGGCCCCTCTTGGCAGGCTCGTGACTGTGGAGCAAACTTTTTGTGATTTTTCCTTGTGCTGTGTCTCCATCGCGTTCTTTGCGCCTGCTTGTGATTGTGCTTGCAGTAGCGCTCATTTTGTCAGCGATCGCTCGCGATTGTGCAGCTAAAAAGCTTGAAATGAGCTGGGAACAGCTGGTGCAAACAGGCAATGACTATGCAGAGAGAGTGATCCCTAAAACCGCGCTTAAATATTATTTTGAAGCAGTCGAACTAATGGAAGAAGAAAAAATAAACGATATTCGTGCTGCTGTCGTTTATAAAGATATTGCTGCCATGTACAACATCAATGCGCAAAGGCACATGGTTAAAATATATGAGGACCGTTGTGCCGGCATTTATAAGAATGAAATGGAAAATGGCAAGTTAGGCAGTGAATATGCCAAAAAAGAAAATCAAGATCCGTTTTTTATTACTTTGCGTCCGGCCTGTCCGCTTTGCCATAAAATCAACAAAGTGATTCCGATTCATTACGAAAATAGCACCGAAGGTGGTGCTGAAGTGAAGAATCAGGACGATGCTCGAGCTTGGCGCGTAAGTTCGGATTTTTCCGAAGAACGCTGGTATTGTCGAGCTTGCAAGCAATTGTTCTAAATTGCATAGTTGTATTTATGGGGCAATATTGCTGTCACTGCTCCCAGCTCTTTTGCTGCATGAAAAGGCCAATAAGGATCGCGGATTAATTCGCGAGCAAGAAAAACCAGATCAGCTTTGCCATTTAAGATGATTTCGTTTGCCAGTTGGGCCTGGCTAATCATGCCGACAGCGGCAGTTGCTATGCCAGCTTCCGCTTTAATCGCGCTAGCAAGCGCTACTTGCCAGCCCGGTCCCTGTTCATAACGATCCCCTGCTCTAATAAAGCCGGAGCTGCAATCAATTAAATCGACGCCGAGTGTTTTTAAGACTTTGCTTAGGGCAATGGAATCGGCTAAAGACCAGCCATCTTCCACCCAATCGGAAGCCGATAAGCGAACGGCTAAAGGCAAATGTTCGGGCCAATGTCGTCGTACTTCTTGAGTTACTTCTATAAGAAAACGAATGCGATTTTGAAAAGAACCGCCGTATTCATCTGTGCGTTTGTTGGAAAGCGGTGAATAAAAACTATGTAGAAGATAACCGTGGGCAGCATGAATTTCCAGCCATTTAAATCCAGCTTTTAAGGAACGCAAAGCTGCTTGTCCGAATGCCTGGGTAATTTCGGCAATCTCTTCTTTTGTCAGAGATTTTGGTAGGCGACTCGTTTCCGAAAATGGGATTGCACTTGGACCGACTATTTCCCAGCCGCCATCCTGATCGCTTAAATCTACCTTTTCATGGCGGGAGCCGAGCTTCCAGGGGTTGGCTGTTGCGCCTTTGCGTCCGGCGTGAGCGATTTGAATGCCGGGTACGGCTCCGTACTCTTCTATAAATTTGGTGATCCGGCGCAGGGCATCGATATGTTCGTCTTTATAAATTCCTAAATCATCAGGGCTTATTCTGCCTCGTGCCTCTACAGCGCTGGCTTCGGCGATCACCAATCCGGCTCCACCAACAGCGCGAGAACCTAAATGTACCAGGTGCCAATCGCTGGCAAAGCCGTCGACAGATCCGTATTGGCACATAGGAGAAACACCAATGCGGTTGCGTAAAGTAAGGGAGCGAAAAGTGATCGGTGAAAAAAGAGTGTTCATTTGTTCCTGCCGAGAAAAGAAGCAAGATAATGATATGATTTGCACGCGGTTTAGGCAACGGAGATAATTTTGATGCGCAAAATTTTGCCTATTTTATGTATGCTTGCCCTCTCTCTGCCTGTACATGCTGAAACACCGTCTTGGCAGTCCTGGTCCGAAACTTTATTTGACAATGCGCAAAAGCAAAACAAGCTGGTTCTGCTTGATTTGGAAGCAGTTTGGTGTCACTGGTGTCATGTGATGGATCAAAAAACTTATGCTGATCCGAAAGTAGCGGCTTTGCTTAAAGAGCGTTTTATTGCGGTAAAAGTGGATCAAGATTCGCGTCCGGATTTAGCCAATCGTTATGAAGATTACGGCTGGCCGGCAACGATCATTTTTAATGCTAAAGGCGAAGAACTTGTTAAACGCTCCGGCTATATCGAAGCTGGTGAAATGCTCGCTTTGCTTAAGAAATTGGCTGCCAAACCGCTTGCCGAAGCGGAAGCCGCTAATAAAAAAATTACCACTTATGCTGAAAAGCCGACTCTAAGCGCTGCTTTAAAGCAGGAACTTTTCAATAAGCATATTGAAGGATATGACACTAAATACGGTGCGTGGGGCACGGGACACAAATTTCTAGACTGGGATAGCGTTGAGTACAGCTTGGCTCGTGCTCAAGAAGGTAATGCTCAAGGGCGGCAAATGGCTGATCAAACTCTCCTAGCCCAGTTGAATTTACTTGACCCGGTTTGGGGAGGGGTTTATCAATATTCAACTCAGGGTGATTGGCAGCACAAGCATTTTGAAAAAATTATGCAAATGCAAGCTGAGAATATGAGGATTTATGCCCTTGGCTATTTGTGTTTGAAAGACTCTAAGTTTCTCGATGCAGCTAAAGATATTGAAAAATATTTGCGTACATTTTTGCTTAGTCCCCAAGGTGCTTTTTATACAAGCCAAGATGCTGACTTAAAACCAGGCGAGCACAGTCAAGAATATTTTGATCTTAGTGATGGGGAGCGTAGAAAAAAAGGAATCCCGAAAATCGACACCCATATTTATGCTCGGGAAAATGGTTGGGCAATAAATGGGCTTTTGGCGCTGTATGGAGCTACCGCTGATAAAACATATTTGACTGAAGCGTTACAGGCTAGCGATTGGATTATAAAAAATCGCGCGTTAACCGGCGGCGGTTTCAAGCACGGCGAAGCGTCGGACGGAATTTATTTAGGCGATACTCTGGCTATGGGTCGTGCTTTTCTTAGTTTCTATCAAGTTACAGGTGATAGAAACTGGCTAAAAAAAGCAGAGTTAGCAGCTGATTTTATTGGGCAAAATTTTGCGCCTAAGCCTGGTCAAGCTGGTTACGTAAGCAGTATACCGGACAAAGCGATGCCGGCTGCGGAAGCGCTTCTGGAAGAGAATATCGCGCTTGCTCGGTTTGCTAATTTGCTTGAACGATACACCGGCAACAAAAAATACAAAGAGATGGCCGAAAGCTCTATGCGTTATTTAGCTACTCCTGAAGTGGCGCGTAAGCGACGCATTCTCGTTGCCGGTATTTTACTTGCTGACAGGGAACTTGCTGCTGCACCGGCGCACATAACTATCGTTGGTGCTAAGGAAGATCCGCAAGCTCTTGCGCTTTTTCAGGCGGCAAATCAATGTCCTTTTGTTTATAAAAGAATTGATTGGTGCGATCCGAAAGAAGGACCGATGCCGAACCCTGATACCGATTATCCATTGATGAAAAAAGCAGCTGCTTTTGTTTGTGTAAATCAACGCTGTTCTTTGCCGGTTTACGACCCGCTTTCTTTGTTTAACATGGTCAAAAAAATGACTGAACAAAAAACGGAAAATAACTGAGCTCTAATTACCGGGCAGTTCTTGGTTTGTTTGCGGCTCTTTACGCAATCCTTCGATGATAAAATTGGTGCTTATCACTTGTCGCAAGCTAATTCCAGCTTCCGGGGCCGGATCAGGCAAAAGGTTCAATTTGAAAATGTTGGCGCAATTCTCGAAGTGGCCGACTAAGTGCAGGACTTTGCCGTGACCAAAGTTGAATTCGCAAGCCAAAGCACCAGCTAAAAGCGGATCACTGAGAACACGCAATTGAACATCGGTGGCGGCAAGTCTGGAGCTGCGGGCAAGCACCCGGACACGGCTCGGATTAATCACACGTACCAATTGGCTCATGCGATCCAGCTTCCATGTATAGCGTTGGCTGTTTAACCCCTTAAACAACGGTGAGTCCGGCGCAACAACAAAAGCATCAGTGATTGAGCCATCCGTATTTTCGCCGCTCCATTGTATGTAGCCGGGAAAAGCTTTGGCCAAAGTATTGTTCAGGGTCCAATCGGTACTCAGCAAATAACCGCCGTGGGCGACAAAGTCGCGAATTTTCTGCAGGGCAAGTCGTGGTATTTGACCGGCGCAGTCGATAATCAGAACTTTGACGCCTGAAAGATCGACTTCGGCGAGCCGCTTTTCCTTCATGGTTGTGTATTTGAGTCCCAATGACTGCAATGGACGGGTTGAATTGTCCCACTGTCCACGCACCACAACTAAGGCTCTTTCGTTATTTTGGGCGTGAAGCAAAAATCCTGGATAGTTATTTTCAATAAAAGCACGAAAAACAGCCGGCGGTATAATCTGATCTGTTTTAGCTCGGGCTAAAAAACTTCCTGCTTCAGCGTCGATGCGAGCTAATTGAGCTGCTTGCTCTCTTTTTTGAATGTACGGCGCCTGTTCGTGTATTGTGCTTGCGCTGCCTTGCAAAACGGTGTTTGAGCCACCGGAAAGCGGGACTGTAACCTTTTGAATGTTCTTCTTTATTTCAGGGGCTCGTGGCGGTAGCTCCTCGCTCCAATCCGAAGCCGCTGCCGAAGATAGGCTGAGGCAGAGCAGTGCTGCCGATAAAAAGAGGATAGAAGATTTTTTCATCGCCTACTTGCAAAAGAGTTCCAATTAAATGATAACGATGTTTAGGAAATTTTGCGGTTGCGATTTTTAACCGGTCTTTCGGACGAGGGTGCTTGATTGATAATGCGGCGTAAAGATGCCAGCGCATTTAAGCCCGGCCAGATAACGTCTTTCATTTCATCAAGCTGATAACGGCTGATTTCTTGACGTTCATAACGACGGCAACAATCTTCCCAAAGTTCGAATAATTTGCGCGGATCGGCCGTTTCTTTGGCTTTTTGTTGGAACTCGACTAAATCAAAATGTTCCATAGCTTCAGACCTCCCCGAGAGCGAGCTTCTGTATCCATGTTAGCCAAATATTAATTGCCGTCAATATAGTAGAAAGTTTCCGCCAATTTAGCTTAATTGCCGAAAGCCAAGCGGCGCTTGATTTTTAGCAAGGATCCCTTGGCAGCCTTGAAATATTTATTTGCTTGCGCCTAATAAGCTGCAGCCGGAGCCGTAAAAACTTTAGCGGCGATGGCGTCCGGATCGTCCATCAGTTTTTTGTATAAAGGCAGCATCTCTTCGACTTTGCCGTCAGCGAGAACCTTACCGCCGTTGATCACAATTGCTCGGTGGCAGAACCATTCGACCACAGTTGTTTCATGAGTAACAAAAATGATTGTTTTGCCTTTCTCGCGCAGTTCAACAACTTTGTCCAGGCAGCGTTTTTGAAAACGCACATCGCCAACGGCTAAGGCTTCGTCGACAAGCAGTATGTCGGGATCGACAACCGTGGCGCAAGCATAAGCTAGGCGTACCACCATACCGCTGGAATAAGTTTTTACCGGTTGATCGAGGAAGTCACCAATCTCGGCAAAGCGAGCTATTTCGTCCATATGGCTTTCCATCTCTTCTTGCGAGATGCCGAGGATCAGCCCGTACATAATTGCATTCTCGCGTCCGGTATATTCGGGCTGGAAACCGGATCCAAGCTCAAGAATGGCCGTCACTCGTCCGTGCACTGAAACGCTGCCGGTGGTCGGCTGCAGGACGCCGGCAATAATCTGTAGCATAGTTGATTTACCGCAGCCGTTCGGGCCGAGCAAAGCGGTCATCGTTCCTTTTTCAAACTGCAAATTGAGATCGCGTAATGCC
This sequence comes from Candidatus Obscuribacterales bacterium, assembly GCA_019750335.1. GTDB lineage: Bacteria > Cyanobacteriota > Vampirovibrionia > Obscuribacterales > Obscuribacteraceae > JAIEPM01. Next base: position 116,545 of record JAIEOQ010000008.1, on the reverse strand, counting down.
CAAAATTCTCGGTGGTAACAGCGGCGGTTGCGCCAAAGCAATTCTTTCAGGCGATCGACCGGACGATCGTATATGTTGTAGCGTTTCGATACGCCGTGAAGTTCGACTGGATAGGACATTTGTTTCAGCCTCACATAATATCGATGAAAGTTTTCTTGGTTTTTGAAAAGAAAAAGTAGCCGGCAAACCAGGAAACAATAGCAATGCTTGTATACATGGCGTAGCTTGTCCAATCCGGAGGCAGTCCTTCAAGCAGAATGCGGCGAAAATCATTGACGATGCCGTACATAGGATTGGCTGTTGCCAGCCATTTGAACTCTTTCGGTAGGGCTGAAGCCGGATAAACTATTGGTGTAGCGTACATCCAAGCGGATAAACCAAGGGTGATGAAATGTTTGGTATCACGAACATAAACACCGAGACTGGCTAAAAACCACGATACGCCGGCGCTGAATAAAAGTAATGAGAGGCTGATTAAAGGCAAGAAGAGCATGGTCGGGTGAATAGTGCCCAGATAGAAAGTGGTGGCAACAAAAAGAATGGAAAGAGCCAGCATTTGGCTTAAATAGGAAGAGATGACAGCAACCAAAGGTAATATTTCCAGAGGAAACACTACTCGTTTTACTAAATTTGGATTTTCCAGAATGACAGTTGTTGAGCGCGAAATGGATTCAGCAAAAGCGCTCCAAGGAATAAGTCCGGTCATCATATACAGAGCAAAGTTGCTGCTGCTGCCGCTGTTGCCGAACTTGACTTTAAGCACTATGGAAAAAAGAAAAGTGTAGAGCAGCAAATGTCCGGCTGGATTGATTAAAGGCCAAAAAGAACCTAAAAGAGAACCGCGATAACGTCCCATCAGATCGCGTTTGACCATCAGTTTGGTCAACTCGCGAAAATGCCAAAGATCCACCATTCTCGTTTGCGTTAAAGGCGAGAGATTGGAAGTTCCTTCAAGCGGTGCTTTTGCGCTGTTGTTAGGTTTAGTTTCTAAATCGACGGTCATGAGGCTAACTCTGCAGTTTACAAGATGATATCACCGTGTCCGCTCCGCCGCCTGAAAGGATTCTGGGTTTTTCCAAGCCTAGTCTTCCTTTTGCCCTTCTAGCTTTGCAATCAGCTCTTGGGCTCGGGCCATTAGAAGTTCTTTATTGTCCGGATAAACTTCATCAAGGTATTTTTCCAGCGCTTGGCCGGGATTTGTGACCGAGCGTTCATCTATTTCGGGTAACCGTCCCCGCTGTTCTTTGCTTATTACTTCGGCCCGAAAACGGAGGCTCAATGCTGTGCTTAATGCCTGGCGAATTTTTGTCTCGTCAATTTCAGGCAAAAGATCATAAGGAACTTTGTAATTGATGCGCATGACGCAATTCTCAAGCAGTTTGCTTTGAGCTTTGCGAATAAGCTCTTCGGTTGGATTCTCGCTTTGGCTAAGATCGACTTCCACTGTGATGAAAGGTCGTGGAGAGATGGAATGAAAGCGTAAATCAACCTTGCCTCTTTCAATATCAGCTTCGATGAAACCTTTGTCTTCGTGTTCTTCGCCAAAATCAACACGCTCTAAGCTGCCGGCATAAGCTATGCAAGGATTTGCCGCTTGCAGTATTTGATGTCGATGCACGTGACCGAGAGCGACATAATCCACTCTGGCGTCAATAAAAATGTCTTGCGGAAAAGTCAGTGTATAGCCGACCATCAGTTCGCATTCAGCGCCGGCGCGAGCCCGATCCAGCATGACGTGAGCAGTAGTTACAGTCGGCAAGGTCGGATCTAGCTCTGCATAAAATCCATTGAGAATCTCTCGTAGGGCAGCGACCATATTTTTTTCGATGGTGCTGCCGCTAGCGTCGGCCAGTCGCTCTTGTGTCATCAGCACATGACGCGTGATGTGAGGGATGGCGATCAATTGCAAGTCTGTTTTTTTAGTCTTGATCCGCAACAATTGCGGGCGATCGAGTACTACCACATTCGGTACTGCCAGACTTTGAAATACGGAAAGGGAATGACTGTTTGAGCCGCGCCAGATTTGGTCGTGATTGCCGACCAAAAGTAAAGTTGGTATGGCGGCATCGGAAAGACGCTTCAGTTCGCGAGCAAACATTTTCTGATAAATTGGCTCCGGAGAAGCGTTTTTATAGGCGTCTCCGGAAAAAAGAAAAATATCGGCTTTGGATTCAAGCGTGTAATCGACTGTTTTTTTTAAGGCAGTGATGAAGTCTTCAAAGCGGATGTTTAAACCTGTGGCAGGATTCGGGCGCCCGTGACCTTCACCGGAACCGAAATGAATATCTGACACGTGGATTAGCTTAATCACCACAAAGCACCTTAATCTCAGCGGATAGGCGAAAAGATCATACCCGATCTGATATCTTTATAAGTCTTCTCCTTCACGTGATCGTCTTGGCAAAACAAAAACATACTTATCATAAAAATCAAAAACTTCGTGTCAGTATCGAATCCATAGCACCGGGCGGGCAAGGCTTTACTAAAGATCCCGGTCTTCCTGTTTTCGTCAATCGCGGCGTTCCCGGCGATCTTTTGGAAGTCGAACTTTACGATCTGCGAAAAGATTTTGCTCATGCCCGCATTGTGGAGGTTATTGAACCTTCAGTTAAACGGACGGAACCACCCTGTAAGCTCTTCAAAGTTTGCGGCGGCTGCCAGTGGCAACATATTGCTTATGAACACCAGCTTGAATTGAAAACGGACATAGTAAAACAAGCAATAAAGCATATCGGCAAGCTAGATCCTTCAATTGTTTTACCGACTATCCCCGCAGCTGATCCGCTCTATTATCGGAATAAAGTTCAGTTCCCAGTAACTCAGCCTCACGGCTCCACCCGCATTCTTGCCGGATATTACAAAGAAGGCTCTCACGAGCTTGTGAACATAAAGCATTGTCCGGTGCAGCCGGAACCGCTTGATCGACTTTTGGAAGCGACCAAGCTTATTTTGGAAGAGCAAGGTGTTGATGGTTATGATGAGGCAGATCATACGGGCATGCTCCGTCATATAACAGCCCGTTTCAGCTTTGCTTTCGAGCGCATACTTTTAACTTTAGTTTTGAATGCCGGCAGAAACCAGTTTGAGCTTTTGCAGTCCAAACTGGTTTCTGCCGCTCAAGAAATAATGGCGCAAGTGCCTGAAGTAGCTGGTGTTTGTGTCAATCTGAACAACGCTCGGGGCAACCGGATCATGGGCAATGAAACCATTTGTATCGCCGGTGCGCCGCACATAATTGAGAAGCTGGTTTCGACAAGAGCGCAAGCTCCGGAAAAATTGGTGGACGGTTTATCTTTTCGTTTGTCGCCGACAAGTTTCTTTCAAGTAAACTCCGCTCAAGCGGTCGGTCTTTTGGATTTGGTGCTTGATGCGGTGCAAGATTGGCAGAAAGCAAACTCGCAAAAGCTGGTGCCTTTGATTATCGATGCTTATGCTGGGGTCGGCACTATGGCTTTGTGGCTGTCCGCTTTGGCTGAAAAAGTATTGGCCATAGAAGAAGTGCCTGCTGCGGTGCAAGATGGGCGCGATATTCTTAAGCTCAATGAAATAAGCAATGTCGAATTTTATTTGGGTTCGGTTGAAAAAGTCTTTCCCGAATTGGGTGCTCGTATGCTCCAGCCGCAAATTCTCGTGCTGGATCCACCGCGGAAAGGCGTAGCTGCCGAAGTTCTCGAGCATGCTGCTGCTCTGGAGCCTGAGCTGATCCTTTATGTCAGCTGCAACCCCAGCACTCTGGCCCGCGACTTAAAAATTCTCCAGGGCTTGGGCTATGAGAGCCGCTCGATTCAACCGTTGGATATGTTTCCGCAGACTCATCATGTGGAATCGTTGACTATTTTGCATAAAGCAAGCCGTTGAATCGGCTCCTTAATTTAGGTTAGGATCTTTCGCCGAGTTCTGATAGACTCTTGATAATGCCTGCTGGAGGATGCGGTGGTTTTATCCGGAATGTGGCGAAAGCAAGAAGGTCCGAAGGATGATCGACTTCGGAATATTACTGTTATTCATGATAAAAATATTTCGGCAAATGCAGTGCAAGACCTTTGTGCCTCTGTGGGTTGGAGTCGCAGAGATCCGGCTTTGATTGCTAAAGCTTTAAGCAACAGTTTAGTTGTGGTCAGCGCCTGGGAAAATCAGCACATGGTCGGTTTTGCCAGAGCGACCGGGGATCAAGTCTTTAACGCTACTATTTGGGATGTTGCCGTGCGTCCTTCACATCAAGGTTTTGGCATCGGCAAGTTGCTGATGAACGAGTTGCTTAAAGATCTTGATCAGTACAACATACCTTTGATTACGCTATATGCCGATCCGGGTACCGACGGCTTTTACAAGCGTTTCGGTTTCTTGTGCGATCCATCCGGCGTACGCGGAATGTTTCGGGATAACGAACGTTAATATATGCTCCTCTTGGGTTATCGGCTACAATAGCCAGGCACAAGGAGAGTTGGCTTGATATCCGTAAATTCTTTACAGGAACGTCTGGCGGCCCGCGCGCGCATAAGCCGCGAGGAGTTGAAGTGGCTGTGGCATAACGCCAGCAACGAAGAGTTGCAAGGCTTAGCCAATTTAGTGCGTGAGCGCTTTCATCAACCGCAAATTGCTACTTATTTATTGATGCGGATTATTAACTACACCAATATTTGTGTAGCTAAGTGTGACTATTGTTCTTTTTATAGATTGCCAAAAGCAGCTGACGGTTATTTACGCTCTAAAGAATGGATGTTTGAAAGGATCGACGAGCTGGTTGAGCTGGGCGGCGATCTCTTTGCTTTTAACGGCGGTTTCAACCCGCAATTGAAAATTGATTACTATGTCGATCTGTTCGGCTCCATACGCCAACGTTACGGCGAGCGCATTGAGTTTTATGCCATGACCGTAGTCGAGCTTATTTATATTGCTCGGGTAAGCAAGCTAACCGTGGCGGAAGCTTTGCAGCTGCTTAAAGCGGCAGGTGTCCGCTGGATTACAGGCGGTGGGGCTGAGATTCTGGCTGATTCTTTCCGTCTCCGTCATAGCCCGCTTAAATACACGGTTAAAGAGTATTATGCGGCTCAGAGAGACATTCTTGAGGCGGGATTGAAGAGTACCGCCACGATGGTTATTGGTTTTGATGAAAGTCTTGATGAGCGTTTGGAACATCTCGAACTTTTGCGCGATTTCCAAGATTCCACAAACAACGGACTTTTCAGCTTTTTGTGTTGGACTTACAAGCCTTACAACAATGAGTTGGGTGGACAGGAAGTCTCCGCCGATGAGTATTTACGTCATTTAGCTTTGTGCCGGATTTATCTGGATAATTTCGTTCATATTCGCACCTCGGTTCTTACCCAAAATGCCAATGCTTTGAAGGGCTTAAGTTTCGGTGCCGATGACTTTGACATCCCTTGGGAAGATGAAGTGACTCAGAAAGCCGGAGCGATTATTGAGCAGAATGTTGAAAGCGTTCTTGGCTATGCAAAAAATGAAGGCTTCGCGCCCCAGTACAGGCATGTGGCTAAAGAGCCCGGGTTGATTAGCATAAAATAATTTCAACATTATGCTGCGAAAGCTTAAGGCTGAACAAAGCTCAAGCGTTATTTAGAGCAAATCATGGTAAATTCTTAGCTTGTCATAGGTCCTAAGCCTTAGCCGGCACAAATTGGCTAGGCCTAATATGGATCTCGAAATTTGAGAAGAAGGCTGGAGAAGTCATGAAAGTCATATTGCAGAAGAACGTGCAAAAACTAGGCAAAATGGGTGATGTAGTCGAGGCAAAACCAGGCTATTACCGCAATTTCCTTCAGCCGAGAGGATTGGCTCAAGTAGCTACTGATGGCGCTATGAAAAAGCGTGATGAAGAGCTGGAAGCCTTGAAAGCTAAAGCCGAAAAACTGCATCAAGAAGCAGTTGTCCTGGGCGAAAAAATAAGCGCTCTTGGTAGCATTAAGCTGCTCTCCAAAGCTGGAGATGCCGGACGTCTTTATGGCAAAGTCACAAACAAAGATATTGCTGACGAGCTTTCTAAAACTCTTGGTTTTGATATCGATAAGCGCGGTGTCAAAACTTTGGAAGAGATTTCAGCCTTGGGTACTTACAAAGCCTATGTCAAAGTAACCACTGAAGTAACTGCTGAAGTTAACGTTGAAGTCGCTCAAGCCGGCTAAACGTCTTCCTCGAATTTTTCAACATTAATACTGCCGTTGACGGCTCGTTTCAAGAGCTCGATCTTTTGTTCGGCTGTTTTTAGAAACTCTTCGCAAGATTGCGACAGTTTCATGCCGTGGTCGAATAAAACAAGGGCGCGTTCAAGTTTGATCTCGCCTTCTAACTCTTTAATGACGCTTTCAAGCTCGGTAAGCGTCGCTTCAAAATCCGGTCCTTTTTCTTCGGCGGTCATGATGCTGTTCCCTTTGCTCTTAGTTGCCATCTTCATAAGACTCCACTTTTAGCCTGATTTTGCCGTTGCTTACAGAGGCGATAATTGATTCGCCGATTGACACGTCGCTTATCTGCCGAATAATTGTACCGTCAGTTTTTTGCAAAATTGAAAAACCACGGCCAAGAATATTCTTGGCGTTTAGCGCCTGGAGCTTTTCATGATTGCGCTGCCAAATATGTTTTGATTCGGATAAATGTCCGGTCATCAATCGACTGAGATGTTCTTTTTTGTTTTTTACATCCATAGCCAGCTTGCGTAAACACTCTTCGTGGCGTGCCAAAGCGTTTCGCGGATGCAATTTATGCAAAGCGTGGCGTGTGACAATTAGGCGTTGTTCCATGGAAGAGCCAAGTTTGTAATTGAGGCTGGTCCATTTTTCTAAAAGCTCTAGGCGCCCTTTTGATACAAGTTCGGCTGCTGCTGTTGGTGTTGGTGCGCGCAAGTCGGCAACCAAATCGCAAATTGTGAAATCGGTTTCGTGACCGATCCCCGAAATAACTGGTATCCGTGAAGAAGCTACTGCTCGTGCTACCGCTTCGCTGTTGAAAGACCAGAGATCTTCAATAGAGCCGCCGCCGCGAGCGACGATAATTACATCGATGTCGTCGAAGTTTTGCAAATCGTAGATTGCTTGAGCGATCTCTTCAGTGCTACCTTCGCCCTGTACTTTTGTTGAAGCAATCAAAACTTGCACATTTGGATTGCGTCTTTTTAGGGCGGTGAGTATATCGCGCAAGGCTGCACCGGCAATGCTTGTCACAACGCCGATTCGTCTTGGTAGAGATGGAATTGGTCGTTTGCGCTCCGGAGCTAATAAACCTTCTTCGCCAAGTTTTGTTTTTAGCTGTTCGAAAGCTAGCTGCCAATCGCCTATACCGACCGGCTCTAGGGAGGTGACCACCATCTGGTAAGCGCCGCGAGGTGGATAAACACTGAGTTTGCCTTTAGCTACCACCATCAATCCATCTTCCAGATTGAACTTGATATTTTGATTGGCGTTTTTGAAACAAACTGCAGGAAGCGTGGCTTCTTTATCTTTTAAAGAGAAGTACCAATGACCGGAAGGATAGGCTTTGGCGTTGCTAACCTCACCGACTACGGCAATTGAATCAAAACAGTCTTCGACAATAACCCGAATCTGGGCCGTTAGTTCGGAAACGGTCAGTACTCTTAAAGCGGTTGGTTGACTCAGTTCAAACACGGCGAACAATCCTATATATAGGAACAAAAAGCTGGGCCGACTCTCTTCTTTATTATCCCCTGGATATGATGATAGACGAGCTTTGTGTCAATTATGTTCAAATAGTTTAGAAAGTGCGCTTGTGCGGCTGGATATGCGCTATGCGTCCGGATCGATATCGAATGCGATCTGCGTAAACGCTGATGTCAAGCCGGTTTCAGCCAGTAGTGCTGGGGAACAAATTAAGTAGGCAACGTCATTAAGTAGTAGCTAAAAGAAGAGATTTAAATTGACGAGACCGGATGTCATGCTATATATTTGTATGACATACAAAAGTACGGGTAGCCAGTAGAAGAGGGCCAGGATTATGGACCGAACTTTATTTACGCCTGCAATGATTGAAACCTTCCGCGTTTGTAAGAGAGCTTATGAGCTTGCCTTTGTTCGTCCAAGAACCGGATCCGAAAGAATCAAATTGAGCACCGTCTGCAAAAGATTCTTGTTGAAAGCTTTTGCTGAAGTGAATCGCGGCAAGCTTACCTCGGTAAATGAAGCACAAAAATATATCGGTCAACATTGGTCTGCTTTGAAAATCGGTCCCGATGCTCCTGAAGAGTTGCAAACAAAAAGCATTCAAGCTTTTCGTTTTGCTTATCGGGCTCTTACTACATACGTAAATAAGCCTTATAAGCCGGCTGGATCGGAGAATGTTGGCGTAAGCGTTAAGTTGCGAGCGCGCATTCCGCATTCCAACGTTTATCTTGAAGATACTTTCGATATGATTCTTTGGCATCCGCAAGAAAAAGTTTTGGAAGTGGTGGACTTTCATTTGAATCCACTCAAGCCGTTTGATCCGGCGTGGCCTTCACCCTCTCTTTTAGTTAGACAGTTCTTGTTGGAAAAGCTGAGAACAAGATTGCCATTTGAAAAAATCAAAATGACTTTTATTCAAATTCAATCCCAAGGCATGCTTGCTTCAAGTTGCGATTTGGATGGCGCAGTTTTTCGTTTGCACTGGCCTGAAATAATCAACACAGTTGAGGCGATGAAGAACCCTGCTGATTATGAACCCCATCGTAGCGAGCTATGCAAGCGCTGTGATTTCTTGTCCGAATGTTTATCCATGGGCGGCTACGGTAACAGCGATAACCGCAATGAATTTATTTGCCGCAGTGCATAGAAAAATGATGCCAAGAATACTCTCGTCCCTATATAATTTCTGTCGCATGTAATTGTCAGCTGATTTGCTTTCTAGATGTAAAGCAAGAGGTTGTTTCCTTCTGGAAGCAAGCTGAATATTAGGTCCGACAAGGAGATATAAATGGATAAGAAGAAGGTTTTGGAAGCTCTGAATCTTGACCTTGAGCATGAGATGTCGGCCATGGTTCGTTATCTGCACCATTCCTTCATTGTCACCGGGCCGAACCGTGGACCGCTAGTACAAATGTTTCGCGCCCAAGCCACTGATTCGATGCAACATGCGATCAAGCTTGGTGAAAAAATTTGTGCTTTAGGCGGACACCCTTCAGTCAAAATTCAAGAAATTTATGAACCCGGAGAACAAAGTATCGAAGATATGCTTGAAGAAGATCTGGGCATGGAAAAAAATCATTTAGCAATGTACGAAAAGCAGTTGGACTTGGTGCAAGACAACACAGCGCTTAAGCTTATGCTTGAGCAGATCATTGTTGAAGAAACAGCTCACGTTGAAGAGCTGGAAATGTATCTTGGACCGAAGCGTGCCAGCAAAGTAAAGTGAGCGTTGCGGCGGATCTTCTTGTTCATCCAATCGGTGAGTTGGCGACAGCTGTCTCTTCGGGTACACCGCTTCACGGAGCGGAGATGGACAGCATTGTCCGTATTCAGGATGCAGCCTTGGCTGTTCGTGACGGTCGTATTGTTGCGGTTGGTCCGGCTGCGGACATACTGCCCCAAATTGAGCTTGAGCCGGGGGCGACAACAGTCGATGCCTCCGGCCGGCTTGTGATTCCCGGCCTGGTTGATCCCCATACTCATCTTGTTTTTGCCGGCAATCGGGCTAACGAATTTCTGATGCGTTGCCAGGGCAAAAGCTACCAAGAAATCGCCCAGGCTGGCGGTGGTATCGTCGCTAGCACTCGTGCCACCCGTCAGGCGACAGTGGATGAGCTTGTATCTTTAGGGCTGGAACGCCTGCGCAAATTGTTGTCTTTTGGCACTACGTCATGTGAAGTGAAAACTGGCTACGGACTGAGCGCCGAGAGCGAGCTGAATATGCTTGCTGCCGTATTGCGTTTGCAGGAAATGCAACCGGTTGAACTTGTTCCTACATTCATGCCTGCCCATGCTTTTCCGCCGGACTATTCGCGCGCGGAGTATATGCGGTCCATAGTAAGCGATATGCTTCCGGCAGCGGCAAAGGTTCTTCAGGCATACACTGCCAGCGGTGCCAGCCCTGTTTTTCAAGACGTTTTTTGCGATCAAGGATATTTCAATCTGCAAGAAACAAGAGATATATTGGAAGCCGGTCTCAAGCATGGTTTGCGACCGAAGATTCATGCCGATGAGTTCGTCAATTTAGGTGCTTCTTCTCTAGCTGTAGAGATCGGAGCTGCTAGCGCCGATCATCTGCTCAATATCAGCGATGCTGAAATAGAGTTGATGGCGGCGTCTGATACAGTGGCTGTTTTGCTCCCAGGCACTTCTTTCTTCTTGAACTTAAAAGAGCATGCGCGCGCTCGAGCAATGATTGATCGCGGTGTTGCCGTAGCTTTAGGTAGTGATTTTAATCCGGGCTCTTGTCACATTTTTTCCTTGCCATTCATTTGGGGCCTGGCTTGTTTGCAGCTGAAAATGAGTGTCTCGGAGGCTCTGACGGCCCTTACAGTAAATTCGGCCTGCGCCATCGGTCTTGGTGGCAAAATCGGACAGTTGAACAAAGGCTATCAGGCCGATTTTTTGATTCTCAATCTGTCCAAGCTGGAAGAGGTGCCGTACAATCTCGGCAGCAATCCGGTAGGACAAGTGTTTAAGAGCGGCAAATCGGTGCTGACTAATAGCTGAATTAGCAATTTAACCAAGCTGGCAAAATACCAGATACTTATCCTTCTCTGGTTCAGCGTATATCCATAGGTTCTCACTGCGAGATCCAATGATCTCCTTTTGGATCTCGATGGTGTCTGCAAAAAAAAATCGGCAAGACTGTTTACTATTCGCCTTGATTAGCTATAATTTTTCTGGCGCCACCACTGGCGGAGACCGGGGGTAAAAGAACCCAAAGCCTGCTCATCCAAGCAATGAGGAACGTATTAATGCCCGAAGCTAAGCGTAAACAAAGCCAACAAGAATCGGATCTTGGACTGGGAGGTTTTGAGACTTTTTTCGAAGAAGCAACTGAGACTGAACAGCCTTCAGGCAATGCCACCGTCGCCGGTGATTCTTATTTGAACGGACAAGTCGACAGGCTGATCGGTAAGCTGACAGAGCTTATTTCGCTAAATGTGGATCAAAGAGTTGAAAGCGCGCGGATTACAAATCAACTTATTGAAAACCAGCGTCAATTGGTGGCAACACAACAAATTTTGATCCGTCTTATGGAACGGTCTATCGAGTTGACCAGACATATCACCACTATCGAAGAAAAATTGCCGGCTGTTTTCGAACTACCGCAAGTGGTTGAACAGTTGCGTGGACGTTTGGCACAAATGGAAGCAATCGAAATCGACTAGCCTGTTGTCAGATGGTGGATAAATTCGGCGATTTGCGGATATTCCCATTTACAGGCGCTTTTTAATGATTACCATTAATTCTGCGGTAAGTTAGCCGTAGAGCAGGCAATCGATGAGCGCTACAAAGCAAGAAGAAAAAGCCGTTGGCAATGAAACCGGTAAGCCAGCTCCGGGAATACTTGCTGCAGCTCAAACCTGGCTTCAAGAAAAAGGGCATACGGTTAAGTTCATCCGTCATTTGCTGGGGATGGACCAGCCTCAGCCGGGGCACTTAAGAGGACCGGCCCACAGCGCTAATCGTTGGACCCCTTCTTTGAGCGGTGTGAAGCTTTCAGATGCTTTCCAAGGCATTCATTTCACTACTAACTTTCTGTTCTTCCTCTTGTTTTTAGGGCTTTTTCTTTGGCTCTTTGTTATTTATTGGGTTCGTCATCATGAGCCTTTTGCTAACCAAGTTCTTGGTGAGCCAAAACATTCCGAAACGACCTCAGCCGATCGTGCTTTGGTAAATGGCATTAAAAAGACATTTCCAGTCCACACTTCGCCGACTATGGGTGAAATCTATGTCCCCGGTTCGGAGTCTTTGCCTGCTCCAGCACCGCTGAACACTGTAAATGCTTACCCGGCAGCTGTTTACCAATCAAGTGCTATGGACCAAGGACGTTACTCCCCTTACGGGGCTGCGGTTGGCCAGCCAGGAAATTATATGATTGGTGTTCAAACCGGCTCTGGTACTAAGGTTAGGACAATTGTCAGCAGATAGAAAGCGCACCTTATATCCAATAAATCTATAGATAGATGTCTAAGCCTTTATTAGCGCGGTGGATATAAACACCGATTGTATTAAAATGATGGTCGATGTATAGTCCGGAGACTCATAAATTGGCAGACATGGACGTTTTCGATATTACGATTATCGGTGCAGGACCGACAGGCTTGTTTGGCAGCTTTTATGCCGGACTTAGGGGCATCAAGACTAAGGTTATTGATGTGCTGGGTGAACTTGGCGGGCAGCTGACAGCGCTCTATCCCGAAAAATATGTCTATGACGTGGCCGGACATCCGAAAATCTTGGCTAAGGATTTGGCTAAAAATCTGGGAACTCAAGCCCAGCTGTTCAAACAAAGCATCGTCCTTGGTGAAAAAGTAACCCAAATGGTTCGTGGTGAGGATGGGGTCTGGAAAATCATCACCGACAAAGGAAGCGAACATTACACCAAGACTGTTCTTCTGGCTCTCGGTGCCGGTGCTTGCGTTCCGAAGAAACTAGATGTTGAATATCCGGCTGAGCTGGAAGGCGACACGATTGTTTATGCTGTTAAAAGCAAAGAGCGCTTCCGCGATAAAGATGTATTGATTATCGGTGGCGGTGATTCAGCTGTTGACTGGGCAAATGAATTTTCACAGTTGGCAAGCAAAGTCACTTTGATTCACAGACGGGATCAGTTCCGGGCTGTGCAAACTTCAGTCGAAGAGATGTGCCACAACAAGGTCGATGTCAAGACTTTCTACGAGCTCAAGCACATTCTTGGTAATGGCAAATTGGAAGGGGCGGTTATCTTTGACAACCGAACCGGCAAAGAAGAAACGATTAAATGTGATGCGATGTGCATCAATATCGGTTTTGTGATTAATCTTGACTTCTTGAAGTCTTGGGGCCTGCAAATGGAAGGCAATGCTATTGCCGTTAATGAGAAGATGGAAACAAACTTGCCGGGTGTTTATGCCGCCGGCGATATTTGCACCCATCCGGCTAAGCTAAAGCTGATCGCTACCGGAGCTTCGGAAGCAGCAACAGCAGTTAACTTTGCTGTTACTTTCGTCAATCCAACTGCAAAAGCCTTCCCTGGTCATAGCTCTAACCTGAACCTCAGTATCTAAACTGATATTCACTCTAGCTGCCAAATAGACTCTCTAAGTTAGAATATGGCTTTGTTTGCTTATGTAAAGCTGAGCCTGCTCAAATGTCGGAGAAAGCAATGTCTATTCTGGTAGATCACGAAATCAGAGCTGAAATCGAATCAGGCAAGCTAATCATTGAGCCTTTTAACAACGCTTTGGTTCAACCTAATTCTTATGATGTGTTGTTAGCCGACCGTTTCGGCTGGCATGAGCGCTCCGAAGAAGTAATCGACCCATACAAGTGCGACACGGTGCTCAACAGCCTGGTTCATGTTCAGGGTGAAAGCATTCTTTTGCACCCTGGTCAGTTCATTCTTGGTGCGACACAAGAAAGGTTTTGTTTGCCTCGCTATATTGTCGGTCAGTTGACCGGTAAATCCTCTTTGGCCCGTCTGGGAGTTATGGTTCATGTGACGGCTGGCTTTATTGATGCTGGTTTCAGCCACCCACCAGCACAAATTACACTTGAAATAGTCAATGTCGGTAACCGTCCGGTGCGCTTGCATGCCGGAATGCCAATTGGGCAGATGGTTTTCACGCGCACAGCTGAATGCCAGGTGGCTTATCATGAAAAGCCTGGGGCAAAATATAACGGTCAACCGGCAGCAGCACATAGCCGTTATTACATGAATTCGGTAGCGAATTAATCTGCCTTCTTATCCCTACACCCGTGGGGTATGGGAATCGCCGCAGCACTATTCACAAGAATGCCACAAGTAGTCTATTTACTGGTTGTGGTATATGGCTATAAGTCGCCTTTCTCTCTGTTTAATAAACTACTGCGGTGTGAGGATTAATAATGGCTGGGGAATTTGATACTTCAAGCGGAGATCGCCGTCAGGATAAAAACTCCAAGTCAGAGGGGCGAGGATTGTTCCGAGGACTTTTCGGTCGTGATCGTTCGGAGCCTTCCGAAGAACAGGATAACGAATCCTATGACGATTCAACAAAGAATTACAGACCAAAAGGATTGCTGCAACAAATGAGGGAGGGGCGTCCTGTAGAGAAAGCCCTTCGTGGTTTAGCTGGAGATAACGAAGAAACACCTTTTGATTCAGCGAATAAAAGTACAATGCGCGATCGCCTAATAGACGCGGCAACTAAAGCAAGGGATGGTTTTGAATTGTTCGATAGTACAAAGGCACAAGCTGACGAGTCCACCGACTCTCCTGATACTGGTATCGCTCCGAAAGCGGAGAACGTGCCTTTGATCGAGCACAACTATGGTCTTGCACAATATTTGGAAGATCCCAAAAATGATACTGCAAATTTGTATTTTGCTAATTCCGGTGTATACGAGCTAGAGCTTATCGGCAACAATAAAAAGGTCGCTGACAATCTGCAATCTTTAAATGCGTCCGGTACGAGTCTGTCAAATGATGGCATGGACCGGCTCGCTGGTAAGACAGAATATCCGAAACTTACAAGTCTAAATCTTGCCTACAATGAAATAAATGATATTGGGGCTGCTGCTTTTCGCAATATGCCTAATCTGAAACAGCTGGATCTTTCAGACAACAGCATTTCTGATGAAGCTTTGACTCATTTGCCTAAAAATAAATTGGAAATATTGCAAGTGCGGCGTACCGACATTAGCAGCGCTGGGCTTGCTGCTCTTCAACGCAATCAAGCTAACTTAAAAGAGCTCTCTTTGGAAGAGGTGCATTTAGGCGGTAATCGTGATGATCGTCCGGTTGATGAATCGGCAAGAGTGTTGGCTGCTTTGGCCGGTATGAAAAGTCTGACTTTTTTGAACTTGCGTGGCACAGAGCTTCCTGCTGCTGACGTCAAAAAACTGAAAGCTAGTTTGCCGAAATGCGTTATTCTCGCCCCGGACGGTACTGAGCTTTAAAAAGTTTGTAAAAGCATGGGAATTCTCCCATTGAGAGCGTGAAATACGCATTCTCAACTCCTTGAATTTTCCTTAATATCTTTCCAATAGTGAACCGCTGTATCCGGTTCAGAGCAGGGAAGGTAATACTTTTTTTTGACCAGAGGTATGTTTGCATGGATGGTGGTCAGTCTGAGAGTCCTGTAGAGAAGAGACCATTACAAAAATGGTTAGCAGACAGACCAGGTTATCAGCCTGGTGAAGATCAACCCTTGCCGCCTGGTGCTCGCCCTGGCTATAACGACGTTGCACCGATTGTGCCGGCAGGACCAAACGGTCCGCATCCTTTTGTAATTACTGATGATCGCCAACAACAGCAGCCTGGCGGTGGACCGCCGCGCCCGGTTGAGCAAAGCGAGTGGTTGCGCGATATTCAAAAACGTGATCCTAATGCAGTGCCGGGCGGACAGTTCGATAGCGGCGTTCGTCAGCTTACGGATCAAGAACGTGAGACGATCAATTCGACTATGAATCGGCGGTCGTCTATAGATAATATGATTTTGCATGGGGCTGCTGCTGGAGTTACTGTCGAATATGTAAACAGACAGCTCGGCAATATAGTCATTAATACGCCTCCGGATCAACGGAGCCCATGGATGTCTAGCTGGGAGCAACATGGTCCAAACGCAAAAGCGTTGCAAGCGCGAAATGAAAGATTGCAACCGTTAAAAACTGCTGTCGATCGAGCCGAAGCTGCAGTAGAGGCAGCGGAGCAAGCCAAAGCATTGATTAGAGAGCATAAACTGGCCGAGCATCAAAAAGTATTTCAAGAAATTATTGATTCCACTTCGGATACGGTTACTGCGGCACAAAAACAATTCGCTACCAGACAGCTTGATTTTATGAGTGATGCAACTAAAATTGGTAATCTCGATGAGGTTGTCGACAACATTAAGCTCGGGCTTTTCCAAGATACGGCAGCCATTGATCTGCTGGATTATGCTAATCGCCAGAAGGCTGCTGACGCAGCGAAAGAAGCTGTTATCAATGCTACTAGGGATTACAATCTGGTTAAAAATGAACCCTTTCATAATAGGCTGGGGACTAGTTATGTAACGCGCGGTGCTCAAGGTGCGCTGTTAGCTGCTGGCACTCTTAGTGCCGGCTGGTTTACTGACATGGTTTTAGGCAATGAAACCAAAATGGATTCCGGACGATTGCTTGTTGACGGTTTCCTTATTCCAGGCACGATTATGGTTCCTTCTAAATATCTTAGCCCGCGGGTGAAAGCTACTATTACAGTCCCATTGTTTGTCGGTGCCCGTGGCAAGGATTATTTCTCTGGCTTGGCTAATCACGATATAAACGGTTTTCTGCGACCAAACGAAATACATGCTGTAGGAATGCCGGTGGTCTGGCTGTCTCATATGACGGCTAAAAACAAAGGTCTTGCTACGGCAGGTGTTGCTGCTGCTGGATTCGCGGCCAACGGGCTTGGCCAGCTGGAAGATTATCAAGGCTATCGTGATTCATTGTTGCGGCCGAATTCAGTTGGACTTGTTGGAACGGCAGCTTCTATGCAATTCTTGCAGGGTAAAAACAAATTATATGGGATTGGCGCTTCTGTCGTTGGCAATGTGGCAGCAAACGCCGTTGGCGGTCTGGATTCCGATATCGGTGCGGCTTTGCGCAATAACAACTATACATATATGGGAGTTGGCAGCTTGGTGGTTGCTAATCAGCTTGAGGTGAAACCGCGCACTGCGGCGAAGATTGTGATTGGTACCGAACTGGCCACGATTGGTTGGAATCTGTACACTCATAAAGTAGGGTCCGATGTGCCTGCCGGAGAGCGCATTAGCAACAATGCTTATAGCATGCTTGAGCAAGATAACAAATTACATACTCAGCAGTCTTTTGAAAATGCGGTTGCGAGCTGGAAACATCTTAGCCAGCGAGATACTGAAGGTAAGTTGAATGCGGCTTCTATGGAGTGGAGCAGTAAAGAACACCAAATACCGCCGGCTGAATTTGCGCGTAAGAGAGCTATTTTTGCTATGGCTTATGGTGAATTGATGCTCGAAAAAGGCAGTCGTGCTGTTATTAAGAATGAGAAAGATGCGCAAAAGCTGTTTGGCGATGATTCACGCATGCTGACAGAACATAAAGCCGATCTGTTCCAGGAAGCTTCAATTGAGTTGTTTGATGCCCGACGGAATTTGATTCAGCTACGAGATATGGCTACTCGGAAAGGAAATCAGGCTGAGTTTGACCAATATCAAAACCTGCTGAAAAGAGTCGAAGGTAATTTGGCTGTAGCTTGCGGCGAGCATGATACCGCCAAAATATTTGATGAAGTAAAAGCCGCTTTCCGTACAAATTCCGAAATGCCGAAAATATTGGTTGAACAACAAAGAGCATATGAGCAATTCCAAAGCGTAACTAATCCGGACGACGATGAATTTAGAGCTTTCCAAGCTAAAACAGCTCGGGATCTGGCTCTTTTGTATCTGGCGTCAGCTGACTACAATGTTTCACAGAATAATGGTGCTCATGCTGTTGAAAAAATGCAAGATATAGAGCGCTTCTTGAGTCGCGCATTTGAAATTGCTCCGAATCATCCTGATTATAAAAAACTGTATGATATTTATGATCGAGTGAGTAAAATGGCGAAGGACAGCGAAAGCCAACAATATAACAACAACAGCACTAATCCGTTTGGCGTACAAGATCCGAATCCGGCGTCCAAATAACTGTTGAACTCTTGGCTTGTTTTTATCGTCTTCTAAACAAGATTCTTGTTGAGAAGAGCGATGATGCCAGCTGTTCTTTTAACTATGCCACGCCGTTTTGTGCTGGTTGTACTGGGCTTCGCTTATGGTGCAGCTATTTTTGTTTTTGATTTAAGTCATAGCTTTATTTCTATTTCTATATTATTGATATTAGGCTGGCAGTATCGATGTTTACTCTTTGGTTTGTTGCTTGTCATTGTAATTGCCGGTGGTTTTCTTTTCTCTTACTTCCGCCAGCCGTTACCCGGACCGCAGGATATAAGCCGCTTTGCCGATAGTTCTGAGCTGGAACTGCGCGGTAAAGTATTGGCTGTCAAAAGCTCTAAGCAAAGACAGTTGCTGGTTGTCGAATTATCCTCTGACCTCAGCGGGCGTCTTGCACTGCATATGATGGCAAAAAATAAAATTAGAGCTGGCGATATGGTGGAATTTATTGCCATACCGCATAAATTATCTCCTACCAAAATCGGCTTTAAGCGGCGCTTGCGGCAGGCGGGTGTTTTTGCCGAGGCCTGGATACCGGCTTGCTGTGTGAGAATTGTTCAGGCACCACAATCGGTAATGGATAAAATTCGTTCGATAATTATTATTTGGCATACTAAAACTTTAGGTAAAGATTTAGGCGGATTGCTTTTGTCCATGGTCCTTGGTGAAAAGGCTGTTCCGCTGAATTCGGCGATTAATGAGAGCTTTCGTGTGGCGGGACTATCTCATTTGCTTGCCGCTTCCGGATTCAATTTGTCCATTGTCGTTGGCGTCATTTATGCTTTAGCTCACTGTTTAAGCCGCTCGCTTTGGTTCATGAATATC
This sequence comes from Candidatus Obscuribacterales bacterium, assembly GCA_019750335.1. Lineage (GTDB taxonomy): Bacteria > Cyanobacteriota > Vampirovibrionia > Obscuribacterales > Obscuribacteraceae > JAIEPM01. The sequence goes on along the minus strand of JAIEOQ010000008.1, from coordinate 97,905 downwards.
ACTTCTTTTGCCGGCATAGTTGTTTTTGTAACTCTTGCCGGACTCTCGCCTTCGATTTCACGAGCGGCGATTATTTGTACTCTGTTACTTCTTTCTCGCTGTTTCTGGCGCAGCCTCCATCTTCCCGCGGCTCTTTCGGCGGCGCTATTGTTAAATCTGCTTTTTGATCCTTTCCTAATTGCTGATGTCGGTCTACAGCTTTCTTATTTAACTACGGCCGGCATGATCACCGGTGTTCCGGCGATTAAGGGATGGTTGCCGCAGTCACCGGACTTTTTGCGGCGGAGCTTGTTAGATCTATTCGTTGCTGCTTTAGTGGCTCAGGCAGCGGCGTTACCGGTGCAATTGTATTATTTTGGCGAACTGGGTCTTTATGCTTTAGTTGCCAATCTTGTAGTATCACCGCTGGTGCCGATTGTTACGATCGGCGGTTTTGTTTCGGTTCTGTTTTGTTTAGGTGGGTGGCTGCATTCATCTGTGTTGGTGATTGCCGAAAAAATCGATTGGCTACTTTATTTTCCTTTGTCGGCATTGCAAGCAACGGTTGATTGGATTGCTTTACTGCCTGGGGCAAAGCTCAGCGGTTTGAAGCCGGGCATTATTCCCCTGCTTCTGTATTACGCATGTTTTTTTGCCGGCTTTATGACAATCCGTCGGCGTTAGTCTTCTTTGTTTAGCTCTTTAAGCTCGTTAACGTTATATCTGAAAGTGTAAGCAATATCCAGATAAGCAGCGGCGTACTCTTTTGGCAGCGGCTTGAGGTTGCGAGCGGCAGCAACAACGGCTCTGATTGCTGATTCGTCGATAATTTGATCTTGGGATGATTTGGTAATTTTGATTGAGGCTAAGCGTCCGTCACGCTTAAGACGAAAGAGCACTTCGGTTTGTCTGCTTGTTCCTTGGGGCGGTGACCAGCTGCTTTTAATGAGTTTATGCAGGGTTTTGAGATATTGGCTTAAATCGTTTTCGGCTCCTTTTCCGCCCGAAGATTGTCCGCCGGGCTGAAAAATATGCATAGCGTCTTTATCGCCGTCGTTTTCAATTAGTTCAACCAGCTCCGGTGGCTCGACTTCGGAAATGTAAGGAGCGTTTTTCAAGCTTGTTTTTAGATTTTTTTGCGTGTGAAGAGGTACGGCTGCATTGAAGCTTTGGGTTGACCATGAATTCGGAATAGCAAGATTTTGAGCAAGCGGCTCTTTTATTTTTGCCGGTATTTCGCTTGTTTTGATTCTTTGATTTGGCTGGCTTTCCGGTTTGGTCGGGGTTTGTTTGATGTTTGTCGGCAATATCTTATTTAAAGGGTTGCCTTGGGCTGTGAGTTGATCGGCTTTTCGTTGCCGAAGATTCGCCTTCTCGACAGTGCCTGGCAGCGGACTTTGCTTATTCTGTGCATCGGCAACTGAAACAAGTTGAATATCGACAATCTGTTTCGCTTGTTTTGTCGGCTTGAGTGTATCAACTAAAACAAAAAAACTAAAAACAAAAAGCATGACAGCGGCTGATAAATAGGTGCCGGTGAAGCTCTCGGCAAAGCCAATTGCTTCTTGCTGGGGCTTGAATTTAAGAAAGCGTACCGAACAAAGACCGATCGCTGTTGTCGTTATGTACCAGGGCAGAGCTTCAGAAGAAAGACCGAGTTTGCCCAAACTAAAAAACCATAAAGCGCAAGCGCTAATTGTTGCAAGCGCGCAAGCTAAGTTTCTAATTCTTTGGCCGTTCAAAAAAGCCGGATTAATCTGACGGGCAAGACTGGGTGATACCAAGCTTGCAGCTTTAACCGAATCGACTGTTTCTGTCTTAGAGAGTCCTAACAATATCTGCCACTCAGTATGCCGGCTACCCATGGTAACATGGGCTGTCAGCAGGCTAAGTTTGCAAAAATCTCAGCAAAGCTTATTTGCCCATAGCGGCGAAATAAACCGTACAAGCATGATCAAGATATTCTCGTGTCAGCTTGGGCTCTGTTTGCAGGAATTTGCATAGATTGGTCACTTGATCGATCACGTCTCGCGGGTGGCAACAACGCATGCTGCGCCTTCCGGAGCGATATTGAGTCTCGACTAAATAATTGACCGCTTCCTCGTTATAGGGCACGCCGGCGCGCTGGCAATATTGCATAAAAATCCACTTGAATTCTTCTTCGGTCGGATTGGTTATGTTGATCTTAAAAGGAATTCGACGTAAGAATGCTTCGTCGACCAAATCGCTCGGGTTGAGGTTGGTTGAGAAAACAATCAATTGTTCAAAAGGTACTTCCAGTTTTTTGCCTGTGTGCATGGACAGATAATCAACCCGTTTTTCCAGCGGGACGATCCAGCGATTAAGCAAGGATTTGTGGTCGATTCTTTGTCTGCCGAAGTCATCGATTAAAAGTAAACCGCAATTGGATTTCAGTTGAATCGGCGCTTCATATAGTTTTGAGGTGTAGTCATATTGAAGTTCAAGCATGTCGATGGTCAGCTCACCGCCAACTACAACGCATGGGCGGTTGATTCGTACCCAGCGATGATCGTAATCACGAGGATAGCTGGAAGCTGCCACTTGAATGTGGTTGTGGTCGTCATAAACCCGAATGATTTGACCGTCTACTTCTACAGCGTAAGGGACGAAAATATGTCCTTTGAAGCTGCGCACGATGCGCTCGGCAATGGAAGTTTTGCCGTTGCCGGCTTCGCCGAAAAGAAACATCCCCCGTCCGGAATTAATTGCCGGACCGACCGTATTCAAAGTTTTACGGTTAACCATAATGTCTGAAAAAGCAATTTCAAGATCTCGCGGAGTCACCGACTCTTTGCGGATGGTCTGATGTTTGAGCGATTCGACATAAGTCGACCAGGGGACTGGGCACGCGCCGCTGTAACTGTTGTGGTCGAAATAGTTGCGAGCACGGTCTCGACCTTTATCAGTCGGCATATATTCGTAATCAGCAATTCCGCCTGATGAACGTACTTCGATTAAAAGTTGTCGTTTAAGCGACTCCAAAATCTGTTCGACGATCTTAAAGGGGAGCATTGTCCGGTTAGCTATTTCTCGCCCTAAAGCAAAGTTCACCAGATAAATATCTTTGAGAATCAGCTCTTCGAGAAAACCTTCCTTCAAACCCGTCTCTTCGATACTATTCGGATAAGGAGGAATGAACTCCTGTTGCTGCATGCTTCTTATTTGTTGAACCATAGGTCTTAACCTTCAGGGCGGTAGTAAGTGATTTAAAGCGGGCTATCCCCATCTTATACGTATTGTTCCAAAAGTAGAACAAAACTAAAAGCCCGACCTGGCTTTTGCCAGGCTTTTAAGCTTTGCGGCAAGCTGATCGGCTGAACGATTAAGCTCGTCTGTGCCTTGTTTCTTGCCGAATCTAGCTTCGGAATAGTGATCTAAAAATACTCCTAACTCGGATAAAAGGCAATCACCAGCCGAGCCGAAAGATTCCCCATCTTTATCAGAATGCAGCCTTAATTCGACCTTTCTTAAAAGCTCCAAGCTGGTGTCGCTCGGACTGCGTTTTATGTTGAAGCTGGACAAACTTTCGACCACTCTTTGAAAAGCCAGGCTGGCTTTGCTTTCTGGCAATCCGGCTTTTGCTCTTTGGCGAGAATTTTTTGTCAAATATTGGCGGATCCAGGTATAAAATGCCGAGCCTTGTTTTCTTAAAAACCATAATAAAAATCCGGCAAAAATAACTAAACCGGGAACGTACAGTAGTTTCAGCCAATGAATTAAGAAGGCTAGATCCAGTTGTTTGCTTAGTTTATTCAGCAAATTCTCCAGATAAGCAAGAACAAGATTTTGTTGATCAGAATCCAGTCCTAGAGGCACCGCAACTGGTGTTGGGTCAAGCGGCACCCAGCCGCAGGCAGGGATAAAAACTTCTGCCCAACAATGGGCGTCGTGCAGGCGTACTTCCCAAAGTCCAGTGAAAGGATTGTATAAACCCGGCGCATAACCGGTTGCTAAACGAGCGGGAATCTCTTGGCTCCGGCACATAATTACAAGGGCTGAGGCAAATGTTTCACAATAGCCGCGTTTCTGATAAAAGAGCAAATCTGAGACAGTATCTCGTCCGTTTGGTGCAGGAGGGACGTCCAGGCTGTATTTGTAATTTGATTGCAAAAAATTTTTCAAACGTTCTGCGCGTACAAAATAATTGCCTTTGCCGGCAATGCCGGCGGCAAAAGATTTTAAGCGCGGATCGATTGATGGCGGTATTTGCAAATAATTGGCGTAACGACGTTTTACCCGTTGATTGCGCTGGCTTTCGGGCTCAGGTTGTTTTCGCAGCTCAAGAATATCGAAGAGCGGGCGGGAAGAGATGACTGTATACACCATGTCTTTTTGCATGCCGATTGGGCTGCGAATAGAGCCGTATAGATCGACTTCAACTTTGTTTGATGGAAAATAAACCAGGCTCGGCACTGCCGCGCAAACCACTAAGTTTGAGGCGTCTTCTTCGAGATAAAATACTTGAGTTAAGGATTTGCGTGGTAAGTTTCGGTTGTAGAGCATGGTCGGCACAGGCGTAATTGGTATTGCCTGCCCTTTTTCGGCATAACGTGAAAAAACTGTTTTTGAGTCGCTCATGGTCCAGACTGTACCGTTGAATGTATCAAAAGCCATGCCGCGCCAATAGTCAGGGCTGGGGCTGGAAACGTGTAAAACGATTTGATCGCTTAGCTTAGTTCGGTAGTTAGTGTCCAGCTCTTCGGCAAAACCGTAATAAGCTTTCGGGTTGGATTTGATTGAGCCGTCGGGGCTGACAATGCGGGTCAGCGCTTGTGAAAATAAGTTCTCTCGCCCGAGGAAAGCCAGGTTTAGTCCTGCGGCTAAGCGTGTATTGCGTAAAGCTTCAATTTCAATTTTTGGTAAAAGCATAAAAACTGTCAGGCAGCCCAGAAGAAAAAGCGGAACGCTCCAGGCAAGAGTGGCGCTGCGTTGTTGTCTGCCGCTGATACTGCTGTGGGCGCGAGACTTAGTTCGGGAGACGCAATCACCGGCAAAAGTAAAAAAGGATAGAGCGATGAATCCAGCTAGATAAAGAGCAAAGCTCATATCGCGGCTAAGGGTGGCGGCAGATGAGATAAGGGTTAATCCGACCAGGCAGGACAGGCTCAGATCACGGCGTCTTGGTAAATCAAAGCAGTGAAGAGCTTGCAAGGTAATAAGCATATTGGTTAAAGGCAAGCGGGCATCGGCTATGTTCAAATTGATCCGCACTAACAGTTCGCGAAAGAAAGCTGCTGCAACAACCAATATGCCGATTGAAATCCCGATTTTTATCAGAGTATTGTTTTTGCGGCGTCGTTTGTAGCTTAGCCAGCTGCCGAAAATAACACCACCAATACCGAATAGAGTGATCCAGACCGGACTCTCAGCTAAATAGCTGGCGGCTAAAATACCGACAAGTGACATGGCGCTTGTGAGAAATCTCAGTCGGATTGAATCTTCCGGTTGCTCTTTGCTCATGCTATAAGCTTTCCAGGCTGGCTTCGCTAATGATCGTCCGGTATCCTTTTTGTTTTTTCTCTTTATCTTTTTTTGCGCCAATCTCAAGCACGCCGCAGTTGTCCGGACAAGAATCGCCGCTTGCGCTTGAAGAGCTGGCTTGGACTATGACTAAAGCTTTGTTGCGCCCTTGAAAAATAGCCGGTGAAATTGCTTTTTCTATTGAAGTTTTTGTTCTGTATTTTAGTCCGGCCAAAGTGTCCAATTGCGCTACTTGTTCCACTATATATGGTGGCATATTGCTGCTGTCCGAAATCGGTTCGTCAGCGATATAAAGAGCCGGGTGTATGCCGTCGTTATGCCCGGTAGTAAGTAGAGAAGCTACGGTTGTGACTGCTAACTCAAATTCGGCCGCGGAGTTGTACTGTTTAGTACAATCAAAAAGCACGTCATAAGCAGGCAGCCCCTCATGTTCGTACTCCTTGACCATGAGACGATTGTGTCGAGCGCTTAAAGACCAGTGTATAAAGCGACGACTATCGCCGCGTACATATTCACGTACGTTTCTGGTGGCGCTGGAAGGAAAGCCGGATTGTCCGTTAACTGTGCCTCCGGGCACATAGGAGCCAGATCTTAAACTACTAAGAAATCGCCCATCCAATTTCACCACTTTCGGCTGGACAATGAGCGGTTGTCGACTTTTAAAGCTGTGTCCCAGCCATAATAAACCAAAAGGAAAAGCACATTCGATTTTGATTGTCGGCTGCAAACGAACGCTACGTTTGTAGGGTCCGCAATCAAAAGTCAAAGTTTGGTTCTCGGCTAATGATTCTAAGGCGATAGCAGCGGAAGCTTTTTCATCGGCGCCAATGATCAACCATTGCGGAGCAAAAAATGAATAACGAGGCGAAGCGATAATAGTCGTGCGGCAAGACTCTCCGGCTGTAATTCGCGGCGGGCAAACCTGCTTGAGAGCGATGTTGCTCAAGCTTAAAAGCGGTAAAACAAATGCTCCGATAAGAATAACTATTAAGCTGGCTGTTAAGAGAAAAATCCAGCCGTTGCCGATACTGGCGGCTATTCCGTAAAGCACGAGCGCAATCGTCATGATGATCCAGAAGCGAAATTCTGTGCTTATGGAAAAACGGAAAAAATCAAGTCGGGACGGTGACATTGCTTAAAATCCGCTCGATTAGTTGGCTGTGATTGACTTTGTTGTCTCGTTGCTTGGGCACGATACGATGACCGAATACGTGAGGCGCAAGCATTTTTGCGTCTTCCGGTTTAACATAATTACGTCCGGAAAGAAAAGCTGCGGATTGACAGGCGCGCATTAAGAGCTGACTGCCTCGGGGGCTGACACCTAAAATAATTTCAGCATGATTGCGTGTTGCTGCGGCGATATCAATAATGTATTTTTTGATTGATTGCTCGACTTGTACTTGCTTAATCTCTTCGCGGGCAGCCAGTAAATCAGCTACACCAAGTATCGGTTTTACTTCAAAAGAGCCTTCAAGCAGTGTTTTATCCAAAATCTCTAGCTCTTGATCCGCTGTCGGGTAGCCTAAATGCAAAGACATCATGAAGCGGTCCAATTGAGCTTCGGGCAGCGGAAAAGTTCCGTGATATTCCACTGAATTTTGAGTGGCAATCACAAAAAATAGCTCAGGCAATGATCTGGTTTCACCGTCGACTGTGACTTGCCCTTCTTCCATCGCTTCTAAAAGACTTGATTGTGTGCGGGGCGTAGCGCGATTTATTTCGTCGGCTAAAAGAATATTGGTGAAAAGCGGACCTGGTTCGAAAGTGAAAGCGTTGCTTCTTTGGTCAAAAACGTTAACACCGGACACGTCGGAAGGTAAAAGATCGGGAGTGCATTGTATGCGCTTAAATCCAGCCGAAATTGATTTTGCTAAGCTCTTGGCTAAAAGAGTCTTGCCAACGCCGGGAACGTCTTCAAGCAGAACGTGTCCTCCGGCTAAAAAGGCGGTACTTGCTAAAAAAACGGCTTTTTCTTGCCCGACAAGTACATTGTTTATATTACTCAACAGGCCGCTTAGCTGTGTCGAGAGGGCGCTGTGCTTGCTTTCTAGTTTATTCACTGAGTCTCCGGACCTAGGCTTATCAATGTCCTTATGCCCACCCCCAGCTCTTTGAATCACCGTAGGGGGTTGTGTGATAAACTTTTTGAGCTTTATACCCCCTGAGGATTTCTCATGGCCTTGACCTTTCAACGCCTGCTGCAAGCCCTAAATGAATATTGGGATCGTCATGGTTGCTTAGTTCTCCAGCCCTATGATCTGGAAAAAGGTGCTTCAACCATGAATCCGAGCACATTTTTGCGTGTGCTTGGCCCGGAGCCTTGGAATATGGCCAACGCCGATCCTTGCCGCCGTCCTACCGATGGTCGTTATGGTGAAAATCCGAATCGGATGCAGCACTATTTTCAATATCAAGTCATTTTGAAACCCTCGCCTGATAACGTACAAGAGCTTTATTTGGAGAGCTTAAAAGCTGTCGGTATTGATGCTTCAATGCACGATATTCGCTTTGTCGAAGACAACTGGGAGTCACCGACTCTGGGCGCTTGGGGTGTCGGTTGGGAAGTTTGGCTTGATGGGCTTGAAGTTACCCAATTCACTTATTTTCAGCAAGCCGGTGGCATTGATTTGCGTCCGGTGGCTGCGGAAATCACCTACGGTTTGGAACGTTTAGCCATGTATCTTCAAGATGTGGAGAACGTTTACGAACTCAAATGGAACGACACAATCAAATACGGTGATCTTTATCATCAAAATGAGATTGAGCAATCCAAATACAATTTTGAAGAAAGCAATCCGGAAATGTTGGAAAGTTTGTTTGGGCAGCACGAAAAAGAAGCGATGCGGCTCATGGACAAAGGGCTTGTTTTGCCGGCTTACGAGCAGGTGCTCAAATGTTCGCACTATTTCAACTTGCTGGATGCGCGCGGTGTTATCGGCCGTGATGAACGGATGGCCAATATTTTGCGCATTCGTCGCCTTTCGGAACGAGTGGCTCGTGCTTATCTGGAACAGCGCATTGAAATGGGCTTTCCCTTGCTGCCTGAAGCAGGCAGAGCTGAGATAGTCGAATCTTATCGTGAAAAATTCTTAGCCGACAAACAGCTTTAACTGGTTGAGTCCTCTGCTGGAACCAGGCTGCCGTCTGCTGCTTTTCTTAGGCGGATTTTTTGACCGCTTGCTAAAGTCTTTTCGATCACACCACCGGCCAGAGGACGCATGGATGAGGCATCAATGCGGCGTACTTCATCCGGTTCGTTGGCATTCTCTTTGTGAAAAAGCAGATCGCCTGAACGTTGATCGACACTGACGCGGCGTCCGGTCGGATTTTGCGTTATCGGATCAAGCTCTTGTAAAACACCGCTAGCGTCGGCTTGAGCTAAAACTTTTCCTTGCCCGTTTGCTTCGCTGCTTATTGTGTCGAGCTTGCCGTCTTTGTAAGTGTAATGGCTGGTTTCTTGCTTTGCGTTAACACTGGCGACAATTCCTTCCGGACCATAGAGCAGTGCACTCTGATTGTCATAATGCCGGGATACTTCTTTGCCGGTAAAAGCATCTATTTTTGAATAAGAGTTGGGATCGGCAGCGTTGCGCATGGTGTCATATACCTGCTCGCCTTCAACGCTGCGAAAGCGCACCGTACCGTCGGGCATTTTTATTGGCTCGCCTTTTATACTTACTGAGCTGCCGCGAGCGACATATTCATTATGTTTATCCGGTACCGCGTCAAAAGCATTGCCGGCAGCGTCAGTAATGCCGATTGTTTTGCCGGCGCTGCGCTGTTCGATGATTTTGGTCGGATAAGTAAGTGTGCTTGAACCCATACCCTTGTCCAGTATAATCGTACCGTCGGTTGCCGTAAGAAAATTTCCTTGAAGCTCCATCTGTTTACCGTCAGGAGTTTGTCCTTCCCAGCGGTTTAAGCCACGTGTAAGCAAGTCGGGGGAGCTTAAGGGAGCATCGGCTACTTGAGCAGCGTTTGGATTGAGCATACGCAACATGCGTGCTGCTTCACCAGGAATCCGTTCCTGTCCGGTTCTTCTATAAACGGAGCCGTCGGCAAGAGTGATTTTATTGATATCACCATCGCTATCGCGAACAATTTCAGTTTTACCTTGTGGAGTTTGGATTGCGTTGACATATCCGGCAGAATTTCTTGTTACGCGAGCTATTTCTTGAGCTTGATTGTTTCGATAGATTGAAGTCGTTTCTCTTTTAGCAATGTCATATTCCACTTCCGACGGACCGGCGCCGTCATTCTTAAAACGAATGCTACGGATATTATTGTTGTCCGTTACTTGTTCGGTTTCTCTATAACTGGTACCGTCGAAATGTCTGACTGTTCCGGCTGTGCCATCAGCATTGATGGTTTGTTGGGTTTGCTGGCGCCAATCAGAAAGTAATTTGCTGCCATCTCCGTAGTTGATTAGGAGCTGGCCACCTTCGGGATCATTTTCCGCACCGGGAGTTCTGGTAACAGAGCTCGGTTTGGTCGGATCGCTGTTTTCAAAAGTAATGGTGACGCTTCCGTCGGCACTTTCCTGCTTCTCTCCCGGCAGCCATTCTTTGCCGTTCCAATAGTCGGTTTTAGTTTCGCCGGTTGCAGTCGTGGTTAGGCGTGAATAATCGCGCATATTATAGATTTGGCGGTTGCCGTTAGCCCGAAGCGCGGTTTCCATGCCACGCCCGTCTTTATAGCGTAGATCGCCTAACTTTGAGCTTTCAAACTGTCCGCTAATCTCACCGTTGCTGTCGGCTGTAAGCTGCAGTGCGGGAATAGTCTCTCCGGCAGCGGGCTCATTTTTTGCATTTAAAAGCTGCCACTTATTTTCAGCGGTTTGTTTCAGTGAATAACCGGCAGGCAGTTGATCGTGTTTGATTACAGTCTCGAACTTTGCTGGAGCTTCGATAATATGATTAGGCGAAGCTATTTCCGGTATACGACCGGCAAATATTTTGCTGTCGGCAAGCGGACCTTGCTTATTTAGCGGAGTGGAAAGAAATTTGTCCAAGTCCGCTTTTAATTGAGGATCGTTGTCTGGACTTATAGCCAGCGGTTGCCCGTCTTTGCCGATTAAAACTGGTTGTTTGCCGCTGTCGAATACTAAGGCCGAAACTTCCTGGTTACCGAATCGTTGTGGCGGATTGAAACTGGTTGTAAGATGATCGCCTTCGACAGTCTGGGTGATATTGGCGCCGTTAGTACTATTTTCAGCAGGGATAAAAATCTCTTGCTTAAATTCTTGGCTTTGAGCGTTATAGTAAGATTTTTTGTTGAATTGAAGATGCTCATACTTATCCCTGTAATCCGTTTGAATGGTAGTAAGATTGTCTAACTTTTCCGTTATAGAGCTGCTGCGCCCGTGTAAGTCATTGGTTGGAAAAATGGTGACAGTTTTATCTGGTTGCCCGGGACGGCTAACGAGCGGTTTATATGTCGTCGTACCGTCTAAGTTATGTTGTACCCTGTGCTGAATATTTTCGCCACTGGCTGGTGTCAGTTGCTCCGCTAATACTGGTAATGAAAGTGGTGAAGCCTCTTTTCCTTCGCCGTCGGTATATTTACCTGAGTGCTGGTCGAATGTAATACTGTGCTCTTTACCGCTTGCCAGGTCTACTAACTTAGTAACGACAGTACCGTCTTGGTTGTAACTTTGAGTGGCGCCGTTGCCAATCTCGGTTTCTGAACCGGACTCATAAATAGACAGATTGTTTTGGGCGGAGGAATCTTCCGGTCGACCAATCAGGCGTAAATAATCATCATTGTTTGGCAGAACAGCGCTAGCAAGCGATTCGCGGTTTAAGTCTCCTTCCGCGGATTTGTTTGTTTCGGTTTTTTCGAGCTGCGGAGCCATACCAGCTTTTTGCCCCAGTTTTTACCTTGCCAAGCATAGCCCTGGGGCGTGAAATATTTGTGACTGGGAGGGGCAAAAGCAGATTTAATCAAGCTAAGATTTGCGGCTCTTTATCAAGTTCAAAAGCCGAATGGATGAGGGTCGCGGCCTTTTTGACTTCATTTTTACGCACTACGCAAGTAATTTTCATTTCGCTTGTAGCAATCATTTTAATGTTTATGCCATTCTTGCCTAAAGTGCTGAAGAGCAAAGCGGCAATTGACGGCTGTCCGGAAAGTCCGGCGCCGATCAAGCTTACTTTAGCGCAATCCGGGTCTGCCGCTACTTCTTTTGCTCCCATCTCTTCTTTGAGTCCATTTAGAATCTCAATGGTTTGTTTAAGGTCACTGTCATGCACTGTGAAAGTAATGCTGTTATGACCGACTGTCGGGTGAAATGACTGCATGATCATATCGATAGCGATGTTGTTGTCGGCTAATGCTTTAGTAATAGTCCCGGCTACTCCCGGCTTATCGAGAAAATCCATAATTGCTACCGAGGCTTGATCTTCGTCCATGACCACGCCGCTTATATTTCTGAAGATTTCCATATCTTCGCTCCCTTCGATCATCGTGCCTTCGTGCTCGGGCTTAAACGTATTACGTACACGTAGTTTGATTTTGTACTGTCTTGCTAATTCAACTGAGCGCGGATGCAATACTTGAGCGCCCAGTCGAGCCATTTCCAAAACTTCTCCGTAAGAGATTTTTTGCAGCAATTTTGCTTGGCGGACCTTATTTGGGTCGCAAGTGTAAATACCGTCCACGTCGGTATAAATATCACAGGCTTCGGCTTTTATTGCGGCTGCTAACGCTACGGCAGTGGTATCGGAACCGCCGCGTCCGAGCGTTGTAATGTCACCATCGGCGGTGACACCCTGAAAGCCGGCGACGATAATTACGTCGACCGATTCCAAATGTTTGAGAAGGTTATCCGTCTTTAGATCGATAATTCTGGCTTTGGTATGGACTGTTTCAGTGAAGATGCCGACTTGGCTGCCTGTGAGCGACTTCGCTTTCACGCCAAGCTGGCGCAAAGCCATGGCCAGCAATGAGATGGAGATCTGTTCGCCGGTTGATAAAAGTGAATCAAGTTCACGTTTGTCCGGATTGTCGCTGCATTGATTGGAGAGCTTGACTAAATAATCCGTAGTATCGCCCATGGCCGAAGCTACGGCAATTACCGGACCGCTTTTCGCCAAATTGGCGATAATGCCAGCCACATGCTGAATACGAGCGGGATTTTTTACGGACGAGCCGCCAAATTTGACTACTTTAATTTCGCTCATTGGTCGCACCGTAATCCTTCTTGATCGACGGATAAATCCATAATCGTGTAATTGTCTGACTGCTTTTTGCTCCATTCTTGCAAACTTTGCAGAACTTGATTTTTATGTCTTTTATTGACGATAGTCAACACAGAAGGACCGGCGCCACTAAGTACGGTGCCTAAACAAGGTGAATTCGATATGGCGTGGCGGATTGAATTTAACTCCGGTACTAATTTTTGGCGATAAGGCTCATGCAAGCGGTCGCTGGCAAGGGCGTATTGCAGCGCATCTTCGTCAGCGGTAGCGGCGGCCGACATTAAAAGTGAAGCCATTTGCACATTGGTTGTTGCATCTCTGTGGCTAACTTGTCCCGGCAGAGCTGAGCGCGAGGCTTTTGTGCTCAGAGTTCTTTCCGGAACGACAACGATTGTCGACCAGTGTTTGGGCCAGGGAGTTCTTTTGGCAAAAACGTAACTATTATTTTCGTTGTAGCAGGCGGTGACTAGACCGCCATAAATGCTGGCTGCAACATTATCGGCATGACCTTCTTCTTTAGCGGCAAGAGCAAGCACAGAGTGTTTGTCGACAGGCATCTCGCACAAAGTCTTTACGGCATAAAGAGCGCCGGCGGTAGCGGCGGCGCTGGAACCCAAGCCTTTTCCCGTGGGAATATCTGAGCTGACAGATATACGCAAGCGAGTGAGTGATGCTGCATCGCTTTGCCAATGACGGCTTAAAAGGTTATAGATCAAATTGTTCTTGTCTGAGGGTAATCCTTCGCTTTGATCATGACCAAGTGTCACCAGAGGAATTGCCGGATCGTCAAACTCGAGAAAATGACAATCAATTGTGCAATAGAGTTGAAAGGCTAAAGCCAAGGTATCAAATCCTGGACCGAGGTTGGCGCTACTGGCCGGTATGCGTAAAGTTAACTTGGAGATCATAGTTTCATTGCCCTGCTCAAACTGTTTATTTCGGCTGCCACTGGTTTAAGATCGACTTGGCTTAGCTTTAAAGCGGAATCCGGATCTTTTAAGCCGTTGCCGGTGAGAACACAAACAGCTGTTTCGCCGGGTTTTAAGTGTCCGCCCGCTGCCAGCTTAATTAGTCCGGCGACTGAGGCGGCGCTTGCCGGTTCGCAAAAAATACCTTCACAGCTGGCGATTAACTTGTAAGCAGCTAAAATCTCTTCGTCAGTTACCGCTTCGATGCAACCTTTTGATTCTTCGATTGCTGTTGCCGCTTCTTTCCAGCTGGCCGGATTGCCGATGCGTATGGCTGTGGCTATGGTTTCCGGGTTGTCTATCGCTTTGCCCAGTACCATCGGCGCGGCGCCGGCAGCTTGAAATCCGCACATGGCCGGAATTTTGCTTGACCGCTTTTCTTGCCCGTAAAGTTTGAAGCCGCGATAATAGGCGCTAATATTACCGGCGTTACCGACCGGGATCAGCAGCCGATCCGGGGCGTCGCCTAAGGTTTCGACAATTTCCAGAGCTGCTGTTTTTTGTCCCTCTAGGCGAAACGGATTGATTGAATTTACAACAGTAAGCCCGTGTTTCTCGCTTATGGCACGCACTAACTCAAGCGCCTGATCGAAGTTGCCTTCAATTTGGACGACAGTTGCTCCATAAAGAATTGCTTGGGCCAATTTGCCTAAAGCAACTTTGCCTGCCGGTAAGAGTACATAACAAGCTAATCCGGCTTTGGCGGCAAATGCCGCTGCTGCGGCACTGGTATTACCGGTGGAGGCGCAGATTATTGCCTGAGAATTCTCGTGGGCGGCCATGGTTACAGCCATGGTCATGCCGCGATCTTTAAAGCTGCCGCTTGGATTTAAGCCTTCCAGTTTGAAATAAAGCTTAAGCTCGGGGCAGCCGATACGTGCCGGAAGATTCTGTGCTTGCACAAGCGGTGTGTTTCCTTCTTGCAAAGAAATGATTTTTGCTTGCGCCGGCAGCGGCAAATATTGTCTGTATTTTTCCAGTAAAGGTTTTTCGCTGTGCATTAGCTTGTCGCCTCCAAAAGTGGAAGAACAACAGCTTGATCGCGCAAGAATTGTTCTTGCTTCAGCTCTTCAATGGCCGCATCCATATTGCGAGTAGGAGCGGCTTGTGTCATTACGACTACTGATGCTTGTCCCTGGCTGGCGTCTTTTTGAATGATGCTGCGAATACTCAATTGATGATTGCCGAAAGCGGTGCCGATTCTGCCGATTACCCCCGGAGTGTCTTTTACTTCCAATCTAATGTAATGCGGGCTTACCCAATCACCCGGATCGGCGAGGTCGGCAAAGCTCGGGCTGATGGCTGCTTGGAAATAGCTGGCAAAATCAGGAAGCCCCAATGCCGATTCCAGATTTATTACATCGCCGACTACGGCTGATGCTGTTGGTAATTCGCCGGCGCCCGGGCCGATCATCGTCAATTCACCTACGGCATCGCCATTTACGACTATGCCGTTGTTGGCGCCGGAAACGGCAGCTAGAGGGTGTCCTAGTGGCACTAAGTGGGGTTGAACTCGGGTGTTTAATCCGCGTTCGTTCATTTGGGTGCGTCCGAGTAATTTAATTCGATAACCGAATTGTTTGGCGTTGATAAAATCTTGAGGCGCGATAGCGGCTATCCCTTGACGAAAAATTGTTTTTGGTTCGGCAAATTTGCCGAAAGCTAAAGCGCTGAGGATGGATAGTTTGTAGGCGACATCATAGCCTTCGATGTCGCTTGTTGGGTCGGCTTCGGCATAACCAAGCTCTTGGGCTTTCTTTAAAGCTGTTTGGAAATCTTCGCCTTTTTCTTCCATGGAGGAAAGGATGAAATTGGTTGTACCGTTGAGAATGCCGACTACTGAGTTTATTTTGTTGGCCTCAAGCCCTTTTTGGATGGTCGAAATGAGCGGAACGCCACCAGCCACTGAGGCCTCGAAAAAAATGGCGACTCCTTTTTGGCGAGACAATTTAAAGAGTTCGGGACCGTGTTTGGCTAATACTTCTTTGTTGGCGGTGACTATATGTTTGCGCTTATCAATTGCTTTTTTGATTAAAGTGAGAGCCGGTTCTTCGCCGCCCATGACTTCAATTAACACTTCAATTTCCGGATCGTCGACCAGCTCGGCCGGATCCGTGGTTAAAGGGCAGGGCAGAGTGACAGCCCTTTGCTTGCCGGCGTCTTTGATTGCCACTTTTTTCAAGTGCAAAGTGTTATGTTGAGACAACAAACGGATCACTCCGGTTCCAACAGTGCCACAACCGAGCATGCCTAGAACCACTCGAGCCATTTGACACTCCTTGTTTGCCGGAAGCTGTGATTATCTCATAGCCACAAGACAAGCTGCTCTTACGTAAACATCTACAAAATTTTGTTAGTTTTGTTTGGTGCGGTGGAATAAAGACAGAGTCTTCAGGCAAGTTTTTAGTTGACATTAGAGACTGCCTGAACGATGCTTATCTGTGGGAAGCCCGGTATTTACTAGGATCTTGATGAAGTCAATAAGAAGTTATAGTCGGTACGTTTTGTCGGCAACTTCCGCGCTGATGGTGCTATTGGGTTCAATCCCCGCGCCGGTGCTGGCTTCGGACTGTATCGCCATCGGGGTTGTTTCTCCGCCGATGCCAGGGCAGATGCGTATTTCGGCTGGCGGTTCACGACGCAAATTAAAAGCCAAAACAAAAGTTTCATCGCGCAGCCGTATTGCGCCTAAACGCGCTAAGGCAGTTGGTAAGGTACGGGCAAAAAAGAGCGCTAAAGTGGTTGTGCCTCGTCCTCCACAAGAGCAAGTCGGCAATTTGTCCAAACAAACCCTAGTGCCCGGTGTAGTTTACAGTTGTCATCGCGGCTCTTTGAACATCAATGTAATTGATGTCGATCTAAACGCAGCCGATGTTGAAGTTCGTCCTGTTTTAGCTGGTGAAACATTCAACCGGCTCGAAGAGGTTAAAGATCAAGCGAAGAAGGTCAATGCTATTGCTGCCGTTAATGCTAATTATTTCAAGCATGACGGGACGCCTTTGGGCACGCTGATCCTTGATGGCGAATGGATTGCCGGACCTCTTTATGAACGTGTTGCCATGGGTATAACTGCTGGCAAAAACGTATATATGGATCGTTTGAATCTGCACGGCACGGTTGAAACTTCCAATGCCGAAGTTGGCAATCTTTGGGTAAACAACATCAACCAGCCGCGGCGTACCGGGAGCAAGTTGATTGTTTATACCAGACGTTGGGGCTCGGCCTGCCATATGGCTTATGAAGGATCTCTTGTTGCTGTCGATAGCCTGGGGCGTGTAGTCGATACTGCGCTACAACATATTTCCATTCCTTACGGCGGCTTTGTTTTATGCGACAGCAAAGACAGCAAGATTGCCAAGTTGAATCGTGGTGACCTGGTTTCTTTATGCTGGCATTCCAATCCGGAGCGTTGGAGCGATGTCTCTCAAGCTGTAAGCGGTGGTCCGACCTTAATTCGTGGCGGCAAGCTTTATCTTGATCTGCAAAGTCAACGCTTTAAGAAAAATTGGACCAGTAATACTATTCATGCCAGAACAGCCGTCGGTGTAACGGCTAATCGTCACTTGATTCTTGTCACGGTGGAAGGACCGCACTCTTTATGGGATGTGGCCAAGATGTTGCAAAAACTTGGTTGTGTTGAGGCGATGAATCTTGATGGCGGTGGCTCAACCACTATGGTTGTCGGTAATCGAATTGTTACTCGCAATAAAGATACTCATCAGCGGCGAGTGGCTACTTCGTTGGCTGTTTTGCCTAAAGCCGCTGTGCCGAATCAGAAAAAAGCAGAAATTAGCTATGTGCCAACGAGTAATTTGACAAGTTTGGTTCCTGGCATTGTTGCTGACAGTTCAATTTGCGATCCAATTGCCGGTGATGTGTTGAACAAACTTTCTTCTGATGTCAGGAGAAGTGCTCAAGTTTCAACCGATGTTTTGGCTATGGATGAAGAGTCGATTGTAAATAAAAGAAAGAAAAGAGCGTTGGAAGTACCGAAGTCCGGACGTTGGTGGCAAAGATTCGGCAGTAACGGCTCTTAAAATTGATCAAGTTCCTTTGTTGCCGACTACAATGACGGCATTCAAAGTTTGCTTGAGGGAGCCATGCCTGACAAGTTTGCGGTAGGTATTGATTTTGGGGGCACCAAAATCCTGGCCGGTGTTGTTGAGTTGAATTCAGGACGTTTAATTGCCACGTCCAAAAAGAAAACTAGACAGCCAAATGATGTTGGTGACGTCTTTAAACGTCTTACCTCGACTATCGATGATGCGTTGCAGGATGCGAATCTTGATATCAAGCGCATCTCCGGAATTGGCATTGGTGCTGCCGGTATGGTCAATCGCGACAAAGGTATTTTGCTAAACGCGGTCAATATGGGTTTGAACGAAATACCCTTAACTGCACCGTTGGAAGATTATTACGGATTGCCTGCGCGTTTAGGCAATGATGTTGAAGTTGCTACGCTCGGTGAAATGAAATTCGGGGCCGGGCGCGGTAGCGCGAATTTTGTTTGCATATTCATCGGTACGGGAATCGGTTCCGGTGTTGTTGTCGATGGGAAAATATTGCGCGGCGCATCGGGCACCGCCGGTGAGGTCGGTCATACGGTGATTTATCCGTATGGACGTCCTTGTGGGTGCGGAGCCAGTGGTTGTCTTGAAGCTTATGCTTCGCGCACGGCAATCGCAAAAGTAGTGGCTAGTGAAGTCGCGCGCGGACATGAATGTTTGGTCGCCGATAAAATTGATCCGAGTAAAGGAATTCTGCGTTCAAAATCCATTTCGCAAGCTCTGGAAGCCGGCGATCCGCTAGTGACAAGAGCCGTGCTTGAAGGAGCGCGATTCATGGGCTTGGGTCTGGCTACTGTAATTAATTTTCTTAATCCGGAGCGCATCATACTTGGTGGCGGACTTATTGAAGCCAGCGATATGTATTTTCAGGTGGCCAAAGATGAAGCGATGATGCGTGGGCTGAAAATAGCCACGCGCAAACTGGAAATCGTTAAGGCCGGCTTAGGCGATTACGCCGGAATTGTCGGTGCTGCACAACTCGTGGCCAAATGATTTTTGTAACGACTTCCTTGCTTGGAGCCGCGGCGAGCAAGTTCAGCGTTGATTTTATCCATTGTTTGAAATTTATCGTAGCACCAGGTCGGAGCTAGTAGCTCGTCTTTTTTACCTTCGGCAACCAGTCTCATGATAATCATTTCCGGCGGTAGCATTTCAATGGCATCGGCTACCATCCGCACATAATCATCTTCTTCAAGAATAGGTAGAGTGCCGGCCCGATAATCAATCTCCATGGGCGCGCCTTTATAAACGCAAAGCTGATGGATCTTAATTGCGTCGACACCGCTGTCGCTCACTTGACGGATAGTTTCCATCATCTGTTCATAAGTTTCGCCGGGTAAACCGAAGATCACGTGAGTGGCTACGGTTAACCCTCGTGCTTTCGCTCGTTTGACGGCGTCAAAGAAATCTTCTGCCGTATGAGCGCGATTAATCAGCTCGAGAGTTTTGTTGAAAACGGACTGAACACCGATCTCCAACCAGACAAAAGATTTGTGATTGTAATCAGCAAGCAGATCGAGGACGTTGTCGGCTAAGCAATCTGGTCTTGTGCCGATACAAAGTCCAACTACATCCGGGTGATCGAGCCCAGTATCATAAAGTGCTCTTAATACGCCTTCCGGAGCGTAAGTATTAGTAAAGGCTTGAAAGTAGGCGAGAAACTTTCCGGCTTTGTAACGATACCGTATCCTCTCGATACCGGTTTCCAATTGTTGCTTAACGCTTAGAGCGTTCTTAATTGTCGGGGCCCCGGAGCCTCGTTCGTCACAAAAAGTGCAGCCCCCGAAAGCTTTGCTGCCGTCACGGTTTGGGCAATCAAACCCGGCGTCGATTGGAACGCGGTATACCTTGGCCCCAAATTTTTCGATGAGATAACTGTTAAAAGTTCTGTATGGTTGTGCCATATATGGACCGTAAGAAGTCACAGGCAACCATATTACTATGAGTTATCAACAGACGGTACCTCAAGTTGACACTGGATTGTTATCTTTGTTATTCTGGCTCACCTGTGCGTTGTTTGGCCCCCATCGTCTAGAGGCCTAGGACACACCCCTTTCACGGGTGCGACGCGGGTTCGAATCCCGCTGGGGGTAATCTTCCACACTACTGTGGCTGTTTTACTGTCCGCCGCTGCGGACCTTTTCAACATCGCCGAAGTGGTAATAATTGAAATCGTTTGATGTTGCTGTCTTGATTTTGGCGGCTTGACTGACAGCTTTACGTCGAGAATTTTTCGGAAAAACAAGAACTCGTGTGCCTTCCAGCTGTTGTACTGCGCGGAAGACAGCTTTGTCGTATTTTGGAAATCCTGAGGAGTGGATGATTTCTAAATTTTTGATCTGTCCGTTGTTGAAGATTTGGCAAGAGAATACTGTGCCTGTGCCTAGAGGATATTGAGGCAAAATTTGTCCGGTGCGCGGATCGACGCGAGGGCGTTCGTAGTCTTCGGCTTCCGGGTTATTCACGATCTCTTGTACACCAAGCTGGACGGCGCGCAAAAAACGATTGCGCCAGCGATCCCACTCAACCATTAATTCTTGATCCTCGGCATCAGGGTCCATACTTTGCAAAGAATTTTGTCCGTCCTTAACGGCTTTACCTTTAAGCGGATTGTTGCTGTCGGTTAATCCAGGCAAAGGCTTTAAGGAACCATCTTTAACCATGCCGCGTAACTCGTCATCAATAGCCTTGCCGCTTAGCGGTTCTTCGCTTGCTTTTTGCGCCTGACCGGATTGATACTGTGGGGCGACGCTATTCTCTTCAACTGACCCTTGCAAGGGCTTCTTGGTGCTTTTGCTGCTGTTTGTCGGTGGACCTTCGTCCCAATCGGACTTAGCCAGAGTGACTGGGCTTGTTATACCGCAAAGAGCGATTGCTAAAGGTATTAACGAAAGTCTCACAGAATTTGTCTATCTCGCTATCTTTATAAAACAGTTTAACCGGAAATTTATCTCTGGGCCTCCTGGCATAATAATCATCATTATCGCCATCCTGTATCTAATGACACAAGTTTTTTCAACCGATCCTTTTGTGCAAAATTTGCGGACTGCTTTGCAAAAACTGCAGCCCGGCCGCCGGCTTCTTGTCGCTTTTTCCGGGGGACCGGACTCTACTGCTTTGCTTTACGGCTTGCAAGCTTGCCGGGCGGAGGGTGATTTATTTGATCTTCAAGTTTGTCATGTCAATCATCGCTTGCGCGGCTTGGAATCGGACGCCGATGAAGAATTTTGCCGCCAAATTTGTGCTCGTTTGCAAGTGCCGATCCATGTTGAGCGGCTTGCTGTGCCGCAAGCTAAAGATGAAGCATCATTGCGCGAAGCACGTTATAAAGCTTTGATTGATGCGGCTTTAACCAATGGTTGTGATTCTTGCCTTACAGGACATACTAAAGACGATCAAGTAGAGACTATGTTGTTTCGCTTATTTCGCGGCACGGCACCAGGCGGATTGCAAGGAATTCCGGAATGTCGCGAACTAGCCCCGGGCTTGTTCGTATTTCGTCCGCTGCTTGAATTTGAAAGATCTGATTGCCAAGCCTATCTTGAGCGTTTGAACATAAGTGCGCGCCAAGACAGCTCAAATTCAGAAACGGCATACAGTCGCAACTATATTCGTCATGAAATTATTCCGGTTGTGGAAAAGCGTTTTCCTGGTTTTGGGCAACGCTTGATTCAATTACGCACTCTTCTTGCGGCTGATGAAGATTTTTTGCTCAAGGAGCAAGTTCAACGCATCCACAAAACGGATGGGCTTGAACCGGATTCTTCTTGGCTTTCGGCGGCGGAGCTTCTTTGTCTGCCCCTGACTTTGCGCCGACGTTTGTTAGCCCAGAGCTTGAAAGCGCATGACATTGAGCCGAGCTTTCAGCGACTGGAAACTTTACTGGAAATGCTTGAAGAAGAAAAAAGCGCTGCTTTAAGTTTAAGTGAACGCTGGGATTTGCGTCTGGAGCAAGGCAAGCTTTATTGGTTAGAGAAAAAAGCAAACAATCAGTTAAATGCAGAATCGAATTTCCAATTTGAGATTCAAAAACAAGGACTGACTCTGATTGCGCCGCTAAATATGATGTTTGGTTGTAAAGCGATCTCTGAAGACTTTTGTCTACCTGAGCACTATCCGCCTAAAGAATCCTGGGAAATTTTTGCTGATCTCTCCCGGATTGATACATCTCTGATTTTGCGCTTGCGCCAACCGGGAGATCGAATTTCACCGCTTGGGATGAAAACTAGTGTTCGGCTCAAGCAGTATTTACATACACATAAATCTTTGACAACTGTCAAATACCAAGAGCAGACAGTGGTTTTAGCTGACGAAGAGGAAATTCTTTGGGTGCCTGGCTGCGGAATAAGTGAAAAAATTGCTGTTAGGAAGCGTCCAAGTCATCGTATAACTTTTCAACAAATAGCTCCGGACAAAGTAATGTTGAGCTGAGCCTTGTTGTTTTTTCGGCATAAGTAAGATCAGGGTATAAGTTATATATGTAGTCCCGGCTGAAA
The DNA here is from genome assembly GCA_019750335.1 of Candidatus Obscuribacterales bacterium. Taxonomy (GTDB): domain Bacteria; phylum Cyanobacteriota; class Vampirovibrionia; order Obscuribacterales; family Obscuribacteraceae; genus JAIEPM01. The sequence continues at coordinate 75,694 of JAIEOQ010000008.1, read as the reverse complement.
CAGCTTGTCCTTGTACAGTCAAAAGCCCGAAACGCACACTAGGTGCCGGTAAGTGACAAAGTTTGAGCGTGGTATAATCTGGTATTACGGTTGCATAGGGTGATCTGGAGAATCTAAATGAGGAAATACGGAACAACAGGCGCCGTTTTCTTCTTGCTCCTGGTTCTATTGGTTTTTGTTTTTTCTCTGACCAGTATTTCCAAGCAGGACAAACCTCTGACTTATTCAGAGTTGCAAACAATGATCAAAGAGCATAAGACGGAACCGATTAAAAAGGTTACCGTTGTCAATGGCGACTCGACTGTTCATGTGCAGATTCGTGGCACTGAACGAGAAAAACCGGTCGTTGTTCCTAGCGTCGCTCTTGAGCAACTGATTGCCGAGTTGAATGCCGCTGGAGTGGATCTTGATGTTCGCGAGCCGGACAAATCCAGTTTCTGGTTCAGCATGCTTAGCTCTTTCTTTTTGCCTGTATTGCTTTTAGTTGGCTTCCTTTTTATGTTCCGCAGTGCGCAATCCGGTGGCAACCAAGCGATGAGCTTCGGTCGTAGCCGAGCTAAGTTGATGCTCGATAACAAAGTGAAAGTTACTTTTGCCGATGTAGCCGGTATTGATGAAGCAAAACAAGAGCTGCAAGAAATTGTGGATTTCCTGAAAAATCCGGAAAAATTTCAAGCGCTTGGCGCTCGTATACCACGCGGAGTGTTGCTGGTCGGGGCACCGGGTACCGGTAAAACTCTGATGGCTAAAGCTGTTGCCGGTGAAGCTGGTGTACCCTTCTTTAGCATCTCCGGATCTGATTTCGTAGAAATGTTTGTTGGTGTTGGTGCTTCACGAGTGCGCGATCTTTTTGATCAAGCAAAAAAACATGCACCATGTATTGTGTTCGTCGATGAAATAGACGCTGTAGGACGCCAGCGTGGAGCTGGTCTTGGTGGCGGTCATGATGAACGCGAACAAACTCTCAACCAACTGCTAGTTGAAATGGACGGTTTCGAAGGCACTACCGGTATTATCGTTGTTGCTGCTACAAACCGACCGGATATTCTTGATTCGGCTTTACTCCGACCAGGTCGTTTTGACCGCCAAGTTGTGCTTGATCGTCCCGATGTACTTGGACGGGAGCAAATACTCAAAGTTCACGGACGTGGCAAACCTTTGGCTAAAGATGTGGATTTGAAAGTGTTAGCTAAGCGTACCCCAGGCTTTACCGGTGCGGATCTTTCCAATCTGATCAATGAAGCGGCTCTGATTGCTGCGCGCATGGATAAACGTGAAGTTGAAATGCCGGATTTGGAAGAGGCAATTGATAAAGTAATTGCCGGTCCGGAAAAGAAATCGCGCATCATTTCACCAAAAGAAAAAGCAATGACTGCTTATCACGAAGTCGGTCATGCGCTGATGTGCCATTTGCTGCCTAATGCTCATCCTTTGCATAAGGTGACTATTATCCCGCGTGGATTCGCTCTGGGCTTGACCATGTTCCTGCCCGACGAGGACATGTTGAGCACCACCAAGTCGCAAATAATCGATCAGGTCGGTGTCAGTTTAGGTGGAAGAGTCGCTGAAGAAACGGTATATGGTGATGTCACCACCGGTGCCCAAGACGATTTGGAAAAAGCAACTAAAATGGCTCGTCGCATGGTTACTGAATTTGGCATGAGCAATAGGCTTGGGCCGATGACTTTCGGTAAGCGCAACGAACATGTTTTTCTCGGCCGTGATTTCGGACATGAACGCGATTATGGAGAGAAGGTAGCTGAAACAATTGATGACGAAGTCAAACTAATCATCACCACTCAGTATGAGCGTGTTACGGAGCTTCTGAAAAAATATCGTAAACACATGGACGAAGTCGTCAAAGTACTTCTTGAGAAAGAAACTCTTGACGGAGCTGAGTTCGGAGCAATAATCAGTCGTGTCAATCGTGAACTCGGTTGGGAAGATGAAGGTCGTCGTCCTAAAGCTGATGATGACAGCGGTACTCCATCGGCCGGAGTGGTAGTTGATACCAGCTCGGTAACAGAATCATCCAATCGCGATCAAGAGCCGCCGCCGGAGCTGCGTCCTCAGTTTGCTTAAAAATCCCGCCAATCATCTGGTGCGTAAAGCACTTGATTCGGCTTGAATTTGTTTTTGTATTCCATGGAGATGCATCCTTTGATGTAATAACCAAGGTATACATAAGGCAATTGAAGTTCGGCTGCGCGTTCAATCATGCTCAAGCACATCCATGTGCCTAATGAATGCTGGCGATGCTCCGGTGCATGATAAAAATACATGCCACTATATCCGCTGGGCAGCGAGTCGACATAACAAATGCCGACCAGCTCTTCATCCAAATAATACGACCATTCTTCAACTGCCAGGGGACCGCTTATGAATTCACGGATGCTGGTTATCGCTTGCAGATCTGTGCTCTTTGGCCAGCCGCGAATCTGATTGTGATGAGCGTGGTGCCGCATATAGAGGTCGTGGCGGGCTGCATCAATTTTAGGCTGACCAATAACGAGCTTGATCTTGTTCTTGTTTTGCTTGATCACGCGCTTTTGGCTACGATTGGGTTTGAATTTTTCGACGACGATTCTAATCGGCTGGCAAGCACGGCATGATGGACAAACCGGGTGAAAAAGCGCGTTGCCAAAACGTCGCCAACCTTCGTTTATATAATCGAGATATTCAGCGCTTGTTAGTGCGCTTTTGATCTCGTAATGCATTTGTGCAATTTGATCCGGCAAATAAGGGCAAGGCAGCGGCGGTGGAATATACTGCGGATCGGCACTATCTTCAGGCATCGATTATTTTTTTTCTTTGCTTGCTGGTTTGATTTTGATCAAATCTTTAAAGGATTCATTGAAAAATGAATCGCCGTAATTGTTGTGCGTGCCCGGTCCGATATTGCCGATTCCGCCGCTTGGAGCGCCAAGCCCCGGTAGCTTGAAAAGCTGACCGCGTTGTAACTGCTGAACGTGCATACGAATTTGAGCGGCCATGGTGGCATCGTTTTCCACCATCAAACCGTCATTGAAGCAGAGTACGGCTTTGTCCGTTTGTCCGAGTTTCTCGTAGCAAACAGCCAAAGAGTAATTGATATTTTTGTCGTTCGGTTTTATGGAATGTGCTTTCTCTAGCTTTTCCAGCGCTTCTTCATATTGCTGGCGTTGAATTAGTATGTTCGCCATACCAGCCCAGGCTTGAGCAAAGTTGGGATCATCTTTGGTGGCTTTGTGATACTCTTCCATGGCTTCGTCGTGCTTACTCATGCTGAATAAAATATCGCCTTTGGTATTGCGCGCTTCGGCATGTTTTCCTTTTTGTTTGATTGCAGTTTCAATCTCGCTTATCGCTTCTTCTTTGTTGCCTTTTTTGAAAGTAAGCACACCTTTAATCAAATGGGCGTCAGGCAATTTATTGTTTTTATCCAGAGCGTTGTTTATATGATGAAGCGCTTTGTCGTGATCCCCTTTTTGTACGGCGAGAATGCCCAAAGTATTCTCAATCAGCGCTTCATCGGCTCCGGCTTCACGAGCGAGATTCGCTTCGGTAGATGCTTCTTCCAGAAGCTTTTTCTGCTCTTCGCTGTCGCTTGTTTGCGAAGCCTGGTTGCGTAAAAGATTGGCGAGGATCAAATGAATGTCTTTCTGACCTGGTTTCAAGCGCAGTACTTCGCGGCATTCATGAATGGCCGCTGGCATATCTTGTTTCTGCACATAAATGTTGACCAGATTCAAATGCGGTTCAAAAGCATCAGGCTTAAGCACGGCTGCATATTTGAAAGCTTTGATTGCTTGATCGACATTGCCGTTGAAATAGAGCAGTTGTCCGAGCTGAATCTTTTTGGCGTAAGTAGGCTTTTCGTTAGCCAAAGTTGAGCCGGGAGCCATGACCAGAAGCAAAAGCAGAGAAGAGCAGATAAAAGAATATTTTTGTGCCATGAAAACTAAGGTTGCCTCGCTTCTACATTATATTTTTTATTGAACCACAAATTGTCATCACTACCTAGGCATTCAACCTGGCGGCTTGCCAGGAATTCTTGGAAACTGGCGTTTATCCGGCGGGCTGGGTAATAATGAAGATTAGATCAAGGTTATACCGTTTGGATATGTCTAATGCGGAGAACGTGCTAATCTAAACCGAAATCGCATCGGAAGCCAGATTCCTTGAAAAGTACTGGCGGTATGACATGCCTGTTGGAGGGTCTTAAAGTGGCTGTAGTCCAAGAAAAGAAACTTCTTTGTGAAGAGTGGTTGAAGCAAGACAAGAAACTTCTTGTCGATGGAAAGTGGGTTGCCGCTGAATCCGGCAAAACTTTTGAAACAGTGAACCCGGCTACAGGCAAAGTGATTGCCAAAGTTGCCGAAGGCAGCAAAGCTGATGTTGATAAAGCTGTAAAAGCAGCAAGAAAAGCTGTTGAAGAAGGTCCTTGGCGTAAAATGGCTGCTGCCGAACGTGCCAAACTTCTTTATAAATTGGCTGACGAAATTGAAAAGCGTGCTGACGAGTTTGCTCAAATTGAAACTTTGGATAACGGCAAACCGATTAAAGAATCGCGTTGGGTCGATGTCGTCCAAACCGTAGAAACCTTCCGTTATTACGCCGGTTGGTGCACCAAGCTGGAAGGCGAAACTACTAACGTCAACAGCAACTTTTTCACCTACACTTTGCGTGAACCGGTTGGTGTAGTCGGTCAAATCATTCCTTGGAACTTCCCGATGCTGATGGCAGCCTGGAAGTTGGGACCGGCTCTGGCTTGCGGTAACGCAGTTGTGCTTAAGCCGGCTGAACAAACACCTTTGACCGCTTTGCGCATTGGTGAGTTGGCTTGCGAAGTTGGCATTCCGGACGGCGTGCTCAATATCATTACCGGTTTTGGACCGAATGCCGCTGGTTCAGCTATTTCTGAACATATGGATATCGATAAAGTTGCTTTCACCGGTGAAGACAAAACCGGACGTGAAATCGTTCGTGCTTCAATGGGCAACTTGAAGAGAGTATCACTCGAGCTTGGTGGTAAAGCGCCGAATATCGTTTTTGCTGATGCTGATATCGATGCTGCTGTCAAAGGCGCAATCATGGGTATCTTCTTCAACCAAGGTCAAGTTTGCTGCGCCGGATCGCGCTTGTTCCTGGAAAAAGGAATTCATGACGAATTCTTGTCCAAGCTCAGCGAGCGTGTTGGCAAGATGCGTCAAGGCAACGGTTTGGACGAAAAAACTCAAATCGGACCGCAAGTCTCCAAAGAACAGATGGATCGCATTCTCAGCTATTGTGAAATCGCTAAGAAAGAAGGTGCCCAGCTGGTTTGTGGTGGTGAACACCCAACTGAAGGCGACTTGGCTGACGGCTATTTCGTTAAGCCGACCATCTTCTCCGGTGTCAACAACACCATGAGAATCGCTCAAGAAGAAGTCTTCGGACCGGTTCTTGCCGTTATTCCTTTCAGCTCAATGGAAGAAGTAGCTGAGCAAGCCAACAAGACCACTTTCGGTCTTTCCGGAGCTGTCTGGACCCGCGATGTGAAAAAAGCGCATAAATTCGCTTCCCACATCAAAGCCGGCACGATCTGGGTTAACTGCTACAACATGTTCGACCCGCAAATGCCGTTCGGCGGTTACAAGATGAGCGGTTATGGTCGCGAGCTTGGTAAACATTCAATCGAGCTTTATACAAACATCAAGAGTGTTTGGATGAACTTGGCTGACTAATAATCCAGCGATTAATCTTAAAAGGAGATGGGTCAAAAGCCCATCTCCTTTTGCTTTGCGGCTTTTTGGTAAAAAAATGGGAAAAGCGGGTATTTAATAGAATGCACTCTTCAAGTTTAACGAGGTCCAAATAATGGCGGAACCGGGTAATTTTAAGGAACAGGCAACTGCGCGTGAGATTGACCGTGTAGCCACCGTTATTGAGAGTGAAGTTTCTAAAAGCCTGGATTCAAAAAGCGGCAATGATGTTGTAGCGAGCTTAGAGCGTATTGGTGATGAAGTGAATATGCTGCAACACGACCCGGAGTTGATGAAAGCTGTAGCTGAGAAGATCAATAAAGATTGCGACAAGAGCAACACAATTGATGCTGATTTAGTGAAAAATGAAAAAGGCGAAGTCAGATATATCGTATTCACGCCTAAACCAGCAGAAGGGACTCCCGCGGATAAAGCTGGAGCTCCGACACGCGAAATTGAAATTCCTTGGAAGCAAAGCCCGAATCGTCCGCGTTTTAAGGATTAAACTTAACGCGAAAAACGGATTACTTTTTTGACTTTATCTATTGTATAAGTGCGTTGACCGAAAAAATCTTCGCCAATTAAAGCGCAAGGTAAGCTGCCTTGAAGCACTGTCACCGGCAGCCCGGCTTTTTGAATGGCGCCGACTCGGACCACGCGCGCTTTGAATGTCCAAGCAAGAGATTCGCCGGCTACACCGCGCACTCTTGTCGGTACTGCATCTTGGGGGATGCTCATGCCGGCAGCAGCCAGTTGGGTTAGAGACATTGAGATGCCGCCACCAGCTCCGGTATCAAAACAAACCGGCAATTTGCAGCCGTCGATATCGGCTTCAACAAAAATATGGGATGAGCCCATCTCCACATAAGGAATTTCAACGCTGTCGAAAGACTGACTTTTGGAGTTGCTGCCTTGTTTGGTAAAGCGAATGATGCCGGCGTTGTTGTCTATGTAATAGTCATAACCTTCATAAAAAGGTTGTCCTAAAAGCGGTGCAAACAAATTCTTTTGTACAAGTATCGGTAAGCGTCGGCATAAATTACCGGCTTTTATCGAGGCGGTCATTGTTTTTACAGGTATGTTACCGCCAACGCCGCTAGCGTATCCGGCATTGCGGCTGGCTTGCTCGCTGACACCGGCTTGATCAAGTGAGTTCTGTCCGAAACAACAACTGTTGGCGCCGGTATCAAAAATCATACGTAGCGGCCGTCCGTTCAGCTCGCCGTCCACCATCAGGTGTCCGCCTAAGCCTTTGGAAAATGGGATGATTACTTGATCCGGAAGTGATTCGCTTCGGGCAGCGGACGCCGCAGTGGTGGTGGTTTGTACAGGGCTTGCCGGCGCTGCGGAAAGATAAGTGGAAGCGAGCTTTGCTTCTTGTGATTTAGGAAAACGTTGAACGATTAAGCGGAAAATCTGGCTTGCTTGATCGTGAGCATTGCTGCGTGAATAACAAAGTCCAGCATAATAAAGAGCCGTAGCGTTGTTCGGATTTGTTTTTACTGCTGCCACAAAATGTTTGAGCGCTTGGGGATAGTTTTTTTCATTGTAGAAACTTACACCGCGTAAATAAGCAGTGTCGTCAGCGTGGCAAGTGGAACTATTTGCCAGACAAAATGCGGCAAAAAAAGCAAATCCAATGTTCCAATAAAATCTGTTCGCTGATTTCATTGATGTAGACTTACCCATATTTAGCCGGGACATATCTGCCGGTGGCTGTTATATTTATTTTGGCGATGGAGATTGAAGATTGAAATTACAATTGTGTTTGGCTCTATTAAGCGCTTTGACACTTTATGGTACGGGTATGGCCAGTTCTTCTGCTGAAACTTCCTGGCGCGATTTGAAAGAGCCGCAAAAGTTAGCTTGCGGTGCATCCTACTATACTTATTTCTTGGGTAAAGAAAGCCATGTTCATGTAATTGTGGCTGACTTGCGCAAGCTAAAAGTTCGTCCGGCAATGGGCGCGGCGACGGCACCGACTTCTCGTTTGACGCAAGATAATAAGGCTTGTGCCGGCATTAACGGCGGCTATTTCAACTTAAGTGACGGAGAAAGCGCAAGCTATGTCGTAATCGACGGAAAGATGCTTGCTGACCCCCACGACAATCAGGCATTGGTCACCAATCCACGACTCAAACCTTTTCTCGATACGATTTATCGACGCAGTGAAATCCGCTTTCTTAAAAACGCTAAGAATATGCCTGAAATAGAGATAGCGACACACGACAGCCTGCTTAAAGCCGGCTATACCTTAACCGATTCTCTGCAAGCCGGTCCGCAACTTTTGCCTGTTTGTCGTGCCAAGGAAGAGGCTTTTATTCGCTTGCAACAAGACGGTAAAGAGGCTGATTCAATCGGTTGCCGCAAAGCAGCGGCCCGTAGCGCTTTTGGTATTACCGGCGATGGCTATGCTTTGTTTGTTGCTGTGGCAGGCAAAGGACAAGAAGACGGTACTTCCGGTTTGACCATATTTCAGATGGCTGACTTGATGAAAAAACTTGGTTGCCAGCAGGCGATTAATTTGGATGGCGGCGCTTCAACAACAATGTTTGTACGCTTTTGTTCGGACAAAAAGAGATTAACTTCAAGTCCAGATTCGGCTTCGGTTGTTTGCGGCAAAAATCCCGAAACTAGAGTAAAGACGGTCTTGCTCTTAGAAAATCGGCACGACTAAATTAAGGCAATTTCAAGTGAGCGAGTCTTGACGCTTCTCATGACAACATCTCTTGGCTAAGCTTAAGGCTTGTCGTCTTGAAAAGGGGTATGATTGTCCCGGTCGCGCCATACTGTGTTGGATGGGGAAATAGGGATGTTCAGCAGAAAAGCCGCGAAAAATATTAGTCTAGGCTTGGTGCTATCTGGTTTGGCTGGTTTTAGCCAAAATTCGGTTTTAGCCGAGGAAAGCGAACTTTCAACCGTCAGTCTTAAAGGTGTGGTTTCCGAATATGTGGGACCGACTCCCGATGAACTTCTTGAGCGTTTGCTCCATACCGCTCAAGAGCGGGATGAACAAAAAGAGATTCTCGGAGCTAAAGCCAAGCACTACCACGGCATTATGGGCAAAAGCGCTGCCGGTATAAGACAGGTCGTGCAGATGGCCACGGAGTATCGTGGCTTTGAGTTTTCGAGCGAAGCGGCGGACGTGATTCTAGAAGAAAAATTTCGCCTGAAAAGCCAGTCGTCGGTGGATTTTATACAGCAAAAAAGTTTGGACGAAAAACACAGCAAAATTTTTGCTAGCTTGATGCAGATTGCTCAGGCGGCGGGACTACCAGCAAGTGATGCTGCTCACAAACAAAAAGCTGTTGAAGTTGCTATGGCTCCATTGAAAGAGTTGGTCGGTGAAGTCGAAGCTAAAAAAGCGGCTGATTCAATATTTGCTTGGGCGGATCAAATTACTGTCCCTGAGTCTTATTTCAAACAGCAGTCCATGGATATGATGGACCTGCAAAGCAAAAGCGAGACTTTGGTAAAACAGTCATTGCAAAACGATCCGGTCGTGAGCTACGCCCGGCGTGCATTGCACAACTACAATGTTCATAAAAATATTGTTCGTGCCAGTGCCAAAGTAATTAACACCACTCTTTCAATTGCTATGTTCAGCCCGACGGTTGTGGCTCCGGCAGCGCAATTGGCGGCATTCGTTTATTCTATGGCCGCCGGCGGTCCGGAAGAAACTAAACTCTTGAAAGAGCTTTATCTGGACAAACGTCTTGAAAGTCGCTTCAAACGAGTAAATTTTGAAATCGGTCAAAGTATGACTGCTTACAATACGGCAATTTTGACGCGCAACCCGGTTCTTTTGTCATTCAGCGAGTCGATGATGTCGGCTATAAGCAGCGAAGACGCTGTTTCCGGCGCACTGGGTAACAAGCCGCTTGTAGCGAAAAAGTCTACTCGTAATCAAGATCTGGCAAGCATGCAGGGCCACGGCGTAATGTAGTTCTTTTATTCTTCAATCCAGTTCGGCAAGTTCATCCGCTGGCGGAAGCTTTGTTGTCTTGTTGGCTTTGGTTGCGGTGCGCCTAGCCCGTCATCGTCTTCGAAGAAGCTTGATGGGGTGATTGCGCGGCTTTCGTTTAAGCTTGTAGTGTCAAGCCCGTCCGGTTTTCTGTTAGGAACTACTGAGCTGAGTGATACCGAACGTGGTGCGGCGGTCGGACGCAGGGAGGCTGATTCGGCGTTGAATTGATGAGAGCCGTCCTTGTTAGGGAGACCTTCTTTGCCGTCTATTTTGAGGATAAAGACTCGCGGTGAGCGAATATAAAGCACGGAGGATAAAGCAATGCGTTGTTGTTGTGTCGCCCGCACGATAATAATCTCGTCGCCTTCAATTCCTAAAATCTTGCCTTGAATCTGTCCTTCATTGCGAAAAATAACATCGACTGCTTCCGGGTCGTCAATCTTTTCCAGGCGATCGCCGAGAAAGAAACAAACCAGTCCGGTCAAATGACAGGGGACGCTGCCGAGATTGGCTTCGGAGCGCAGTACTGAACCGGCAAGAATTACCCGGGGCGCATCACCGAACTCGTTTGAATCTTTAACAGTGATTACTTTGCCGTTGACAGTCACCGAACCTTTCCGTAAAGGCAAAGGACCGACAGCGCTAAGTGGTGCTTCGCATTTAATCGTGCCGTTATGGGAGTTTCCTGCCGGTGTAAAACTAGCGGGCGAAGCGTTTGCAGCTAGGGTGGCTGCAGTGAATAAGGAAAAAAGTGTGGAGCAAACTTTACTCATGGTTTCCTTATCAGCTTACCAAGGCGACCGGCAATTTCGTGCATGCCAGAAGCTTCATTGGCGAGGGTGCTTGTAAGTTTAGCCGCATCTTTTTGATCGTAACTATCTTGGGCTAATAGCGCGGATAATTTGTTCAGATTATCCTGAAAAGAACTGTTTGTATTTGCAAGAACTTGCCATTGAGCTGAACTTTCGTGACTGGCATTTGCCGGAAGTTGAAATGAGGCAAGAAGGGCAAATAGATTTTTATTGCTGGTGCCGATTTCTTTAAGCCATTTATTCAGGGTGATGTCGTTGGGCGGCAGCAAAGGACCTTCTTCTGTAGTTGAGGCTAATCCGGGACCAATCGGTTCGGTGTCAAAAGTTGAATATTCGTCGTAACCCATGTTCGGCTCACCAAAAACACCGTTCCAAACGGCAATTTCGGCATGACGGTTCATCTCTTGATCGAGAGACTTACAGGCTTTGCGCAAGCTGTCACTTTGGCTGACGACGTCATTCAATATTGTTGCCGGCGACTGGCTATTAGCCGGCAAGCAAAACCAGCCTGCTAAAAGAAATGCCGTTAAAAGCAGTGTCAGAAAGTGAAACATGAAACGAACTCGCGCAACTAAACGTGTTTGCGTTTGCGCTGTCTGTATTCGACTGCTTTCAAACGAGCGATGGCACGTGAAACAGCCATTTCGGTGACATACACATCCATCTTGTCGGTCTTTTGCGTTTTTTCGGCTTCAGCGCGTTCTTTAGCTAAATGGGCGCGAGCTGTATCGATTTCGGTATCAAGTTCAGCTACATCGCTGAGAACGGTTACTTCGTTGTTTCTAACTTCAAGAATTCCGCCCATCACGGCAGCAAACTCATCTTCTTTGTTTGTTTTGTAATGAAGCATATCGATGGCCAATGGTGTGACCAAAGGTTCGTGATCGGGAAGAATGGAAAGCTCTCCGTCAACGGCATGAGCTGTGACTTGTTCAACCGGTTGTTCGAGAACGACCCGTTCAGGAGTGACTATTCTGAGAGTTAAGGTTCCGGGCATATGCTTTTCTCATCCTCAAGATTTGCGATCGTTTTTGCTTTTATTACGGGCGGAAGGCACTGAGTGCCCGATAATTTCGTCGATTAAGCCGTAAGCTTTCGCTTCGCGAGCGGAAAGATAAAAATCGCGTTCGATATCTTGGCGCAATTTTTTCTTGTCTTGTCCGGTACAACGGCTAAGAAGCTCGATCTGAGCGTCTCTGAATTTTTGTCCTTGTTTAGCTTGAATCTCCAAGTTGGTAATGTCGCCGTCAGCTTCCCAAAGAGTCTGATGGAACATCAAAGTGGAGAATTCATAAGCTTGGCGCCAACCGGTGCCGGCCGCTAAAATTTCGCAGGCTCCGGAAAGGGCATGACCCAAACAAATAGTGTTGACCGGCGCTTTAATTGAATTGATTACGGCAGTGATGGCGTCGGCGTTGTAACCGTTACCGCCAGCTGAGTTGATATACAGATCAATCGGCGTTTTGCTGTCGCGATCGTTTAAGCGAAGCAAACGTCTGATTACCGGAATCACCACTTCATTTTCCAAGCGACCGAACAGGAACGCACGCCTGTTGCTAGGCTTGTTTTCACTATTTTCGGTCGCTTGTGTTTTTTTCATGCTTAGGCGCTTGCCAATTTCTTAGCTTGTTCTTTGGCTTCTTCAATGGTACCGACCATGTAGAAGGCTTGTTCCGGCAGCTCATCGAGTTCACCGTTGAGGATTTGTTTGAAGCCATCAACAGTTTCTTTGAGGGTGACGTATTTGCCTTCGCGTCCGGTAAATTGCGAAGCGACGAAGAACGGTTGGCTGAGGAAGCGTTGGATACGACGAGCGCGAGCAACGGTTGTACGGTCTTCGGCTGAAAGTTCATCCATACCGAGGATGGCGATGATATCTTGCAAATCTTTGTATTTTTGCAGAGTTTGTTGAACACCACGGGCAACCAAATAGTGCTCTTCACCGACTGTTTCCGGCTTCAAAGCTGTGGATGTACTAGCCAGCGGATCAACAGCCGGATAGATACCCAATTCGGCAATTTGACGGCTGAGAACGGTTGTCGCATCTAAGTGAGCGAAAGTGGTAGCCGGTGCCGGATCGGTTAAGTCGTCGGCTGGTACGTATACGGCTTGAACGGAGGTGATTGAGCCGTTCTTGGTTGAGGTAATCCGCTCTTGCAAATCACCCATTTCGTTGGCCAAGGTTGGTTGATAACCTACGGCTGAAGGCATCCGTCCCAAGAGAGCTGATACTTCAGAACCGGCTTGGGTGAAGCGGAAGATGTTATCTACGAATAGCAGAACGTCGGTGTGAGCTACGTCGCGGAAATATTCGGCAACGGTCAAAGCAGAAAGACCGACACGCATACGTGCGCCCGGCGGCTCGTTCATCTGACCGTAAACCAGGGCGACTTTATCAAGAACAGTCTTGTCTCCGACTTTGGCGCCTTTCATTTCGTGATAAAGGTCGTTACCTTCGCGGGTACGTTCGCCAACGCCGCCGAACACGGAGTAGCCACCGTGCTTAGTGGCAATGTTGTTGATCAATTCCATGATGATAACGGTTTTACCGACACCGGCGCCGCCGAAGAGACCCACTTTTCCACCTTTGATATAAGGAGCGAGCAGGTCGACGACTTTGATACCGGTTTCAAAAACTTGGATTTCAGTACTCAGTTGAGTGAATTCCGGACAAGGACGGTGAATTGGCCAACGTTCGCAATCGTTGATTTGACCAAGTTCATCAACTGTTTCGCCGAGAACATTCATGATCCGACCCAAGGTTTTTTCGCCGACCGGAACGGCAATTGGAGCTTTGGTGTCGACCACGCGCATATTTCTTGTCAGCCCGTCGGTGGAGCTCATAGCTACTGAACGAACGCGGTTGTCGCCGAGCATTTGTTGTACTTCGCAAACTACGCGAATCTCTTCACCGCTTGGGCTTTTGTCTTGGACTTCAATAGCATTGAAGATGGCCGGGAGTTCGCCGGCCGGAAACTCTACGTCGATAACAGGACCGATTACCTGCACTACTTTCCCAACGGTTTCGACTGCTGTGCTCATTTGCGCTCCCACGTTTGTTCTCAACAACTGGACTATATATTTGATTGCTGGCAAGGTATTTGCCGGTGCCAAATCTTAACAGTTAAGGATATAAGCTTTTCCCGGTTAAGAGCCCTACGTTTATGATACTTTTCGATCGCGATCTGACAGTTTTAGGATTAGTCTTTGTTCATGAATTGCCTGTCTTGGCTGGGATTTGGGTAAATTGTCAGTGTTTGCCAGAATTCGGCTAGATACATAAGATAAGGACAGGATAAATATGTCTAAAGCGATAGATAACTTGGAAGAGCAGACAATCACCCTTGAAGGTGAAGATGGTCATTCATACGTTTGTCGAATTCTTGGACTTTTCGAGTATGAAGAGAAAGAATATGCCCTCTTGTTAAATATGGGCGAATCCGGGAAGGAGCAGCCAAGCGAAGAAGAGCCTTCTACTGTTGTCATGCAGTTTGTTACGAAGGACAACCAGGCTGTTTTTCGGACCATAGAAGACGATCAAGAGTTTGAGCGTGTAATTGCTTACGTACGCGATTTGGCAACCGAAATGGATGACGAAGGCGACGAAGAAGAAGGCGCCTAATATTCATTTATTAGCTTTGATAAAGTTTATGGCACGGGGCAGGATCGAACTGCCGACCTGGCGGTTATGAGTCGCCCGCTCTAGCCAACTGAGCTACCGTGCCGGAAGGTTTTTGATTATAACGCAAATGGTCTTAAGCCGGTCCCGCTTGTTTAAGTGTTAAGTACCAATTGACGAAGTTTTTGATCCCTTCTTCAAAAGGGGTTTGTGGCTTGTAGCCAAGCAGGCGTTGCGCCCGCTCGATATTGGCATAGGTATAGGGCATGTCCCCTATTTGCATTGGCTTATGAATCAATTTAGCTTTTTTATTCAAATATTTTTCAATGAGACCGATCATATCCATCAGTAAAACTGGCTCAGAGCGTCCTAAATTGATAATCTCCCAGCCGTTGAAAGGGAATTCCATGGCTTTCTCAATGCCAGCAACAATGTCAGCCACATAGGTATAGTCGCGCTTGCTGGTACCATCGCCATAAACTTCAAGTGGCTCACCGCGGTCGATCAATTTACAAAATTTATGGATGGCCAGATCCGGACGTTGTCGAGGACCGAATACGGTAAAGAAGCGCAGGTTTACCACCGGTAAACCGGTTGTGTGATGAGCTGAATAAAGTATGGCTTCGCCGGCTGCTTTAGAAGCTGCATAAGGCGAGAGAGGCGTATCCACTCGATCGTCTTCATTAAAGCTCTCTCCGCTTCGGGCTCCATAAACTGAGCTTGAAGAACCGAAAACCAAGCGGCAGCCCGGGTTGCGTTTAGTAATTTGATCCACCAGCTTTTGCGTGCCGAGGATGTTGATGTCCATATATAAGGAGGGATCGGCCAGAGACGGTCTGACGCCAGCCATGGCTGCTAAATGTACGACTACATCAAAGGGACCGTGGGAAAAGCAGCGTTCTAAATCGGCATCATTACGCAGATCGCCTTCAAGAAAGGTATAACCTGGATTTTTTAGGCACTCTTTTATATTGTCTTTCTTGATGTTCCGGTTGTAGAACGGATTGAAACTATCCAGGACGACTAACTGATCGCCTTCTTTGAGTAGGCGTTCAGAAAGATGGCTGCCGATAAAGCCGGCACCGCCGGTAATCAGTACATTTCTTTTCTTAGTCATCCCGGGCTCCTATGGCGAACATTCAGCATATTTTGCTGCTTGTCGTACAAATTCGGCAAACAACTTTTGATTGGTTTCCCAATCACGCTCAGGATGCCATTGCACGCCGATAACAAATCGTTCTTCTAATTCAACGGCCTCAATTATGCCATCTTCGGCATAAGCAGCATTAACCAGACCCTCACCCAATTTGTCGACGGATTGGTGATGTGAAGTGACGACGTCAATTTCCGCTAGCTCGTAAATCTCTTTAAGCTGGCTTCCTGGAGCCAATTTCACTAAATGTTTGTTGAATCCTTTTTTCCAGCCCTCAGGGCTTGAATGTTGTATTTGGGAATTGGGCACAGCTTCAGGAATGTGTTGAATCAAGCTACCGCCTAAAGCGATATTCAGAGCTTGCATACCGGCACAAATTCCTAAGTAAGGAAGTGTCGTTTCATTGACTAGTTTTTGTAAAAAAAGCAGATCAAAATTCATTCGTTCTTGAGGCAGAAGCTTGTTGGAAACGTGAGTTTCTTGTTTGTAATAGCTGGGGCAATAATCACTGCCACCAATGAAGACAACACCATCAAGACGTTTTAAGAGAGCGGAGATCTCCGAACCTTCTAAAGAGGGCGGGATCATCAAAGGCAGTCCGCCGGCTTTCTGTACTGCCTCATAATAATTGGCTTGGACGCTGGCTTCTTTTGGCGCGACGCCGGCCACATCCATATTCAGACCGATTAGCGGTTGTAAGTCCTTTTTCATTGCCATTAAAGATATCACGCTGTTGAATTACGGATCTTTAAGAAGATCCCAAGGGACCGAAATTGCTCTATATTTCGTTCAGAAAATATGAGGGCAATAAATGAAATCTGATTCTTCTGAAATTGAGAAACTTTTGAAGAGTGTTGATGCTTGGTTGACAGGGCATTTCTTGCTCTCAAGCGGTTTGCACAGCGACCAATATATTCAATGCCAACGGATAATGCAGTTTCCGCGTTATGGTGCAGTGTTGGCTGATGCCCTTGCCGAACGTGTTTTCCAAGCCGGCTTACGTCCGCAAGCTGTGGTCGGCCCGGCGCTTGGAGCAATACATTGGGAGCTCTATGTTGCTCAGGCTTTGGATAAAAAGCTCAATGCCGAGCCTGTAAGAGGCATATTTGCCGAACGTCCGGAAGGTGTTTTTGAAATAAGACGTGGTATTGAGTTGAATCCCGGAGAAAAAGTTCTTGTTGTTGAAGACGTTACTACAACCGGGGGCTCAGCCAGGCAAGTCGTGGAGCTTGTTCGCCGTCTGGGAGCCGAACCGATTGCCGTTGCTGCCGTTATTGATCGTTCAGCGGGAGCGGCTAAATTTGACGTTCCCTTTCTTTCTTTAATCGAGCTGCAACTACAGGTTCACAAGCCGGAGCAATGTCCTCTTTGCCAGGAAGGCTTGCCGCTCTACAAGCCGGGCAGTACGAAAAAACCGCCGGGAAGCTAAAAACTGTTGCGTAGTTTAAGCTTATTCAAAATCTTTAATCAGCTTCCGGATCGGGAACTGTTCTACTTGGAAGCCGGTCTGAAGAGTCTCCGGGCTTAATCTTCGTAGAATGCGTATTGCGGCCTTCGGCGCATTCTGACAAGCTGGGAAACTGTTCTTCGGACTTTGGAGTGATTTCGTGTCTACTGCCCTTGGTAGCCAGCAAGCGTATAAGGTTGTTCTTCCTACCCAGGAGCAACCGGGGTTTGACCGCTCCGATTCGGCAATTGAACGAGCTCTAGAGCTATTTGATCAAGCCAGCAATCTGTCCGTATCTTTCGTTTCGGCGAGCGATCATGAGCCGCTTCTTTCCGCCTCGCGTTTGTGGGCTGTGGAAAAAGACATCTTTGGACAAGTGACGAGTATCCGTTTCGAATCAGGTGAAATCAGCCATTTCCTTTATAACAACCAAGGGCAGCTTTGTGCTTTCAATTATGCCGGTCTTGATTGGCGGCTAGATACCCAAGGCTTTTGGTTGGCTAAAGATCACGATACCGATTATTTTGTGGACGGACGTCTGGAAATTCTTACCGACGGCACTTTGCGGGTTGTGAAAGAAAATGTTGTTCGCCAGATAAAAATCAGCGGCGAGTGGTTGGATGAACATACCGGCGGTTCCTGCACTGAAGGGCGTCGACGAGGGCGACTGAGTTCTCCTTACGATTTGTTGGCTGTAGCTAAACCGCTAAATTCAAAATGGTTGCCGCTTCAAGAGAGCCAATCTCCAGTAGCGGTGACTTCAGTTCTATTGTTTGAAAACGAAGCGCAGTCGACAGCGCCTGCGCCTGTCCGCTCGCGGTTGCGGCAGCTATCGGACAAGCTTCCTGAAGCGCAAAATGAATCTTTCTCCTGGTCGATGGTCGAGAAAAGTTGTCGGCAAGAGTTAGTCAAATGCGTGCTTTGGCTTTTGGATCGCTTTCAAGGACAAAGTTCGGCAGAACACCTGCCTTGGCTGGACCGTCTGGCTAAAATTCATTTTGAGAAACAACAAAATGATTTGGCTGAACTTACTCATTTACGAGCCTTGTACATTCGCGAACAATATTACGGAGATGGTTGTCCTGAGTCGGCGATTAACCATTATGGTTTAGCCTGCATTCACTATCGGCGCTGCAATCAAGGACGAGCCGCGGAGTTATTCAAGCAGGCCATCAAATCCTATTTGAAAGGTTTGCGTAAAACGGCGTTCCTTTATGGGCAAGAAGTGTTACCCGCCTCGCAGTTGGTAAACGATGTTGAGGCTCTGTTTGATTGTTTGATTGGGCTTCACGAGCTGTCACTTTTGCCCAGCGGTTACAGCAATTCTCATGCCGAGCTTCAAGCTAAATGTATCGATTTGCTGCTTAATCTTACGCAAAAGCATGCTGATTTGGAATGGCTGTTAGCGCAAGCAGCCAAAGATTATGTCGATGCTGTCAGCGGCGAACCGGGTCATGCTTGCTAATTGCTTTTGATACCATATCCAGTGCTAAATCGATATCCGCTTCGCTAATTCCGTAATGAGTTACGGCTCTGATCCCGAGGGGCTCGTCAAAGCAAAGAAGACCTTCGGCAGCCAATAATTTGACCAACTCACGATCCGAGAGTTGGGGAAGAGCCGAGCTAAAAAAGACCATATTGGTTTCGCAATAGCGAACTTTAATACCGTCAATGGCCGCAAGACCGGTAGCAAGCCTTTGAGCGTTGGTGTGGTCTTCATTTAAGCGAGAAACCATTGTTGTCAGAGCGACGATACCGCAAGCGGCAAGAAAACCTGATTGACGCATGCCGCCACCGACCGCTTTGCGATATCGTCTTGCTTTGGCAATAAAGTCTTTTGATCCGCAAATGATTGAGCCGGCCGGACAAGCTAAGCCTTTGGAAAGACAGAACTGAAGCGTGTCAACATGTTCGGCTATGGCCTTAACCGGCAGTGCTAAGGTGACAGCGGCATTAAAAATCCGGGCGCCATCCATATGCAATGCCAACCCATGGCGGGCGGCAAGAGCGCTGACCGAGCTGATATATGAAAGCGGTAGTGTTCGTCCGTGCCATGTATTTTCCAAAGCAATTAAGCGAGTACGAGCGCAATGAAGATCATCTTCGTTAATCGCTTGTTCAATCTCTTGTAAGTTAAGAGTGCCATCGTTTGCGTTCTGGAGAATGCGAGTGTGTATGGAACCGAGAGCGGCGACGCCGCCTTGTTCATGGATGTGAATATGGGATTGGTTGCCGATGATAGCTTCATCGCCGCGGCCGCAGTGGCTTAACAATGAGACTAAATTGCCCATTGTGCCGCTTGAAACGAATAAGGAGGACTCTTTGCCGGTTAGCTCAGCGGCAAGCTCTTCCAGGTTGTTTACAGTCGGATCTTCACCGAAAACATCGTCGCCGACTTCAGCTTTAAGCATTGCTTCGCGCATGGATTGCGGCGGTTTAGTTACAGTGTCGCTGCGTAAATCTATCGATGTCGGCAAAGTTATTTACCTCGACGTTGCACAAGCGACTGCAATTCCAGCTTGACGTTATCATCTTTAGGTAGCATTTTGCTCGTGATGATCATTTCGGCGATGGCACCGTCAATATCTCCAGCGTCATCCAAGGCTAAGGCTAAAGAACGATGCAGTTGAGAGTTATCTTCGTCAAGCTTGAGCGCTAAACGATATTGAGTTGCTGCTTGTTGGAAATCGCGTTTTTTTTGAAATACGCTGGCTAAAGTCGTATGTGTTTGTACGTCGGTTGGCGCTAAGGCTACAGCTTTTCTCGCTTCGACCAAAGCGTCGTTAATCTTGTTCAGATGAAGGAAAGCCGTTGCCATTCCGGCATATGCCTCAGCATTTTTTGAGTCGAGATTAACGGCGCGAGAGTATTCAACCACAGCTTCATCATAGCGTTTCATTGCCATCAAAGCTTTTGCGTAACGGCTGTGAGCCAAAGAGTTTTCCGGCTCTTTCTGGATTGCAATTTGGCAGGCGCCAAGCGCTGTTTCCGGTTGACCAAGCCCGATATAACAGTCAGCCATAGTCACCTGGGGGGCGATCAATTGCGGTGACAACTCAAGCGCTTTGTGACAAGCAAAAATAGCCGGGCGATACAAACCTTTGGCTCTGTAGCACTCTGCTAAGCAAGCATGAGCTAGCGCGTTGTTCTTATTTAGTTTGATTGATTCCTTACAGGCTTTGCCGGCATCGCTGTATTTGCCCATTAGGCGGTAGGTTTCGCCGCGCATCAAAAAAGCATCACTATTGTGCGGGTGTCGTTCGATTATTTTGTCGAACTCTTTTTGCGCTTCTTGATAGTCGGACATGGACAAAAGCACTTTGCCAAGCATGAATTGGGCTTTCATGTTCTCTTTGTCAATCTCGGATACTTGTCCATATTCAATCATGGCGTTTGTATAATCACGCTTGCTGAAATAATCGTCGGCAAGCTTCATGTGGTGTTCGGCTTCTTCGGCTAATTCCACGCTTAAGACATTTTTGCTTGGCGCTGTCTCCTCGCTTTCTTCTTCGTTAACTTGCGTTTGAGCAAGGGTTGAGCCAAGACAGCCTGTGATCAGGTATGCAACTAAGAGTAAATAGAATCTGTTTTTCAAAGTTTGCTCCGATTCAATCAATCTTGATGCGTTCAACTAGTTCAATTGTGCCGATGCGATCAACGCGAAATGTTCGCTCGTCGCAAGCGGCATGACAAAAGGCGCTAATGTAATAAAGTCCGCTTGTGTGAAGCACCGAAAGCGGTGTAATTTGTCTTGAACGAATGCCTTTGCCGTTATAAGAAATTTGCAAGTCTTGACCGCCGCGAATTGCTTCTCCGACACATTTAATCAGGGGATGGTATTGGAAAGCGCGGTCATCAGGGCTGGTAAGCGGATCGCTAAAATAAAGCACGCCGCCTTTAGCGATTAAATCTTTGAGCTTTATATCGGCGGGCATTCGCGAAAGAATGTTCAATAACAAAGACTGTACATGAAAGCTGTCGGCCTCGGCGCGGTGATAAGTCGATGAATCGATGCCCAGATGTTCCATCAAGGTTCTCAGTTTGTGATTAGGCGAATCTTTAATTAGTTTGCGCGAAAGACTGAGAGTATCCAAAACCGGATTGTTCGGCATCGGTAAGCCGAGCCGGGAAAGAGCCATCTGCAAAAAAGCAATATCAAAAGAAGCGTTATGGGCTACGAGCACGGTTGGATTTTCGTTGCCGGCTGTGATCCAATCGACGAATCCTGGTACCACCGATTTGAAATTGGGCATTGTTTCGACCATCTGATCGGTGATGCCGTGGATGGCTGTAACTTCAGCCGGAATTGGCGTCTCCGGATTGATTAGATGGGTGCGGGTGTCGACATGCTCCCCTGTGGCACGAAACTTGATGCCTGAGACCTCAACAAGACGTGAAAATAAGGGGCTGCGTCCTGTTGTTTCAGTATCAAAAGCAGCAAAAATAAGATCGCTAACGGCACGTTCGGTGACCGGCAAGCCTTGCTCTGCGCTGTTTGTTAGTGTCTGGACGGATGGCATGAACTCCATTATGGTCGGTCGGCTAAAGCATTGTCATTAGACTGCCGTCAGACTTGGAAGTAAAATGTAACTGGCAACCAAGGAACTCACCGTTTATCCAGTAAATATGGGATCTACCATGAAGATTAAAGGGTTCTGCATATATCTAGTCCTGTTAAGTCTTTTTCTTTCTCAAGAGGCACTCGCATTTGGCGGTAAAGATCTGTCAGCAAGTAATAGCAATGGCAAGATCACTCGCGAGGCTTTAAAAGGGCAATTCTCAGAAACCAATTTGCGGGTAGTGGTCGAAGCTAACGACGCTCAAGAGAAAGTTGGCACTGAAGCTCAGGCTGAAGCACGTCGCCATTTTGCCGATGCACGCTTTGCTTCCTCTCTCGGTTATATCGACCGGGAAAAGAAAAGGGCTTTGAATTACGCTTCGGAAGCTGACGCCGACCCTGCTTGTCGGGGGCGCGCTTTGCAACATTTCGGTGAAATGCTCCATGCGGTTCAAGACTTTTACAGTCACACTAATTATCTGCAGTTAATGCTGGAGAATCCCTTATACAAAGACGATCCTTACAACATACCGCTTGTTGATTGGCAGAAAGTGCCGGACGGTTATGTGGGGCTTAAGTGTTGCACCCAAGCTTCCGACAGCGCTTTTAATAAAGTCGCATTTGATCTGGCTCTGCGAGAAACGCAAAGACAGTGGCATCTCTTTGAAGCGATGCTGCGCAATCGCTGCGGCATTCGTTCTGCAGCTGTGATTGCTGCCTTGAAACAAGCCAATCCTGAATTGAAAGCTGCTCAGGACATGGATTGAATATGAAAGCGAATCTTTTCGGCACCTTTGCTATTGTCGATTAGCTCAAGCGTTCTTCCGGGCGACTTTTTAGTGGAGGGCAAAATCTAGTTGAGGCGCCCACAGTCCGGACAATCGCTGCGGCTTGTCAGTTCGGTCATGTCGTCGAACTCGCTGCGCAAAACGTCAAATCGCAAAAGATGATTGCCCGAGATCGTGCCAATCTGCGTAATCAATTTAATCGCTTCGGCTGCCTGGAAAGAGCCGACTAAGCTAGCGATTGCGCCGAGCATTCCTTTTTGAATACCGTAAGGCGGAAAATCCTCCAAGCCTAATTTAGCAAACACGCAACGTAAGCATGCCGATCGTCTCGGGATCATACTAAAAACATGAAAGCTGTAGGCGATGATTCCTGAGTGAATAAGCGGCTTTAACAGGCGCATACAACTATCAGAGGCTAAAAGTTTATCCTGCCAATTCTCTAAAGCTTCAACAGCGATATCTGCTGTCAGCAAAAATTTTTCGGCATTATGAACGTTGAATTGATCCGAATTTATCTCTATTTCCAGTGACGGGTGTAGTTGGGAAAGTTTGTTTTGTAGAGCATCAGTCTTTTTTGCACCGACATCAGCAGCGGAAAATAAAAAGTGAGTGCTTAAATCCGCCGGTTGAACCGAGGCGTGATCTTGCAAAATAAGTTTGCCGATACCAGCTTGAGCTAGATTGATGGCGCAGGACAGTCCAGGCGGGGTTAGCCCGATGATTACAGCAGAGGCGTTATTTAGCTTAAGCTGTCGTGCTTCGTTCATGCCGGGCAGCAGAAGCTGCGGAGCAAAACGTTCTTTATCTTCTGCGGTCAGACTTTGTTTTTTTTGTTTCACTGCTTCTGCTCAAAGCTAAAACAAGATACTAGCATCTCTCCAAACCAAAAACCCCCCTTGCGGGAGGTCTCTGGTTGGCGTTGGCGGGGGAAAACCGTTTAGCTGAAGAGATTGGCGTCGCGAGCCGAAGCAACGAGCCAGTTGATGCAACCAGGGGTAGCAAGACCACCGGTGACACCGGCGCCGCCCCACAAGACTCTCTTCATAGCGTCTTGGGTACCGGCAGCCATGTGCATGAAGCCCATGATCATGGTCGGACCGCCCCAGGCAATGCCGAGGATTTCCATACCGTTAGCGATGATGTTGAGCAAAGCTTCAAGGTTGGCTAAGTTGTTGACACGGACGGTGCCGGCAGTGTTGACGCCTTTGATTAAGGTAGCGTCACCGCCTTGTGGTCCGATTGTACCGTTGGTGGCACCTTGTAGAGCAGGAGCCATAGCGCTGCCGCCCATATTCAGGTCGGACTGGCTGCCGGTACGGTAGCCGCTGTCGTTGCTGTATTGTCCGGTAGCTGCTGTTGAATCGAAAGCATCTTGTGCAAAAGCAGGTGCGGAAAGTGCTACGGCCACACCGGCTGCCATGGTCAATTTAGAAATGGTGTTAAAGCGTGACACGCGCATAGTAGAACCTCCCTGCGAGCGATTTCAGCAATTTGTTTAGTAAATAAGGTTGTGGAAGCAACCGTGAAGATAGAGTATTCCCAAACCCGACCGAAGTCAAGCGGGAAATATTAAAAGGCGAGCAAATTTTATGAATTAGCGAGAAGGCGCTGGGCTCGGCTTGAAGATTGGAGCAGCAATTCCAAGCTGCTGGCGGCTGATGGACCAAGTTTAGTCTCGCCCAGTTGAGTCTCTAATTTGCGTAAAGTAAAGGTCATATCGCTTAAGTCCGGGCTCTTCGCTTGTCTGCTTAAAGCTAAGCCTCGCGCATGAAGACGAGCAAGAGAAACAATCATTATTAAATGATGGAAGCCGGTGACCAGGCTGAGTCCGCCGAAGCCGGCGCCAAAATATTTTTTGCCGAAAATATGCGAAAAGACGTAGCGATAAAGCATGTCATCGATCTCTTTGTTTTCGGGAAAAGGTATTTCGCGAAGTTGATCGATTGCATAGTATTGATTGTTGATTTCAAATACGGTGCTGGCGTTGAAAATAGTGCCGAACCAAAAACGGTAAGTATGAAAGTCCTTTTCGCTGCTTCTTTGTGGTTTAGAAGGCAGATACATCTTATGGAAGGTGGATAACAGATGTTTGTCCAGTTTGTTTAAGTTCAAGCGGCGAGTACTGGCATCGGAGCTGACCTGGCTTCTAGCTTCCACTTGAGCGGCCAAATAATCGCAACAGTTTTGCAGACGTTCTTTTAAAGATAAGGATTGATTGTTTAAACGACTAAAAAGCTCTTCTTCATGTTTTAAATATTCATCCCAGCTGATCGGTTGTTGTGCCGATAGGACTATTTTGGACCAATCAGGTTTATAGTCCGGAAATAAACGTCTGAACTCGGCAAGCTTTTGTTCTAATACTGTTTTTTGTTCGCTTAGCGGTTGACCGGCATTATGCAAGGCGCCGATGCTGACAAAGCTTACGGTGGCATATGTTCCGGATGGGGTGTCAGTGAAACAATAAGGAAAAAGCTGGCAGATCGAAGGCTTGAATTCGGCGCCTTTTTGACTATGGATATAACAAAGTTTGTCTACTAAAAAAGGGCAGGTGCCATCATCTGAAATAATCTTGTGACTGTAAGGCGTATTTAGCTGCTCAAACTTTTTAAGCTGGCGAAAAAGTTTTTGTCCTTGATATTGCGGATTCAGTTGCCACCAATTTACATCGGCAATTCGCTTATGATCTTCCGGGGTCAAGGGTACGGCCCAGCCGCCGCAACAGGTGCCGCAGCCGGTGCACTGGTAATTAATAACGGTAGGAATATGCAGATTGTTTGCGTTCACTTGACTTTGCCGGCTAGACTCTATCAGTCTAAAGAATTCGTCTGAAACTTTCCAGATCGCCTAGTGCTAATATAGGCTAAAGTATGGAGGTTCATGCAATGCAGACAGCTCCCAAGGTTGAAAGTAGCACAACAGATCAGTTTATCGGTCGGGGTAAGCCGACACGCCGGGCTTACGGTTTTGATGAAATTGCTTTGGTGCCCGGTTCTTTGACTTTGGATTACGAGTTGTGCGACGTCAGTGTCAGCATTGGTGGACATAAATTAGCTTTGCCTCTTTTAGCTTCAGCTATGGATGGCGTTGTTGATGTTGCTGTTGCCGGACGTTTGGGTAAATTAGGCGGTTTGGCCGTGCTTAATTTACAAGGCGTGCAAACACGTTATGCCAATCCAACAGAAGCTCTCGCTCAAATTGCTTCTTGCGATAAAGAGCAGTTTGTTGAATTAATGCAAAAACTGTATTCCGAACCGGTTAAAGATGAGCTTATCGCTAAGCGAGTCAAAGAGATTAAAGCGCAAGGAGTTCTCGCTGCTGCTTCGGTAACTCCGAACATGGCGCGTCAATACGGTAAAATCGCCGTTGCCGCCGGCTTGGATATTCTTGTTGTTCAATCTACTGTTACAGGAATTGAGCACCGTACGGCTGCCGGCAATACACAGCTTGACTTAAAAGCCTTTGTTGCCGAAATTGGCGTACCGGTTATTGTCGGCAACTGTGTTACTTATGATGCTGCTTACCGTCTTTTAGAAACAGGTGTGGCCGGAATTTTGGTTGGGGTTGGTCCGGGAGCCGCTTGCACTTCGCGCAGCGTACTGGGAATCGGTTTGCCGATGGCTACGGCTATTGCTGATTGTGCCGCTGCTAAGCAAGCTTATGAAGCGCGCACGGGCAGAACAGTATCAATCATCGCTGATGGTGGCATGGCTGTCGGTGGAGATATTTGCAAAGCAATCGCTTGCGGTGCTGATGCGGTAATGATCGGTTCACCTTTTGCGCGAGCTAAAGATGCGCCGGGGCAGGGCTATCACTGGGGAATGGCTACGCCAAGTCCGGTTTTACCTCGCGGCACACGAATTAAAGTTGGACAGTCGGTTACACTTGAGCAAGTAGTTATGGGACCGGCGCAAGTTGATGATGGTTCTCAAAATCTGATCGGTGCTTTAAAAACAAGTATGTCGACATTGGGTGCAGCGACGATTCAAGAGATGCAGCAAGTGGAAGTTGTGATTGCCCCATCCATATTGACTGAAGGGAAAGTCTTTCAGCATGCGCAAGAGTTAGGGATGGGCAGGCGCTAATTTGAAGCTTTTGGTCTATTCCGAAGTTTTTTGGCCCTCAGTCGGAGGGATCGAATCGGTCAGTCGAGAGCTTTGCCAGGGATTAACCGAAGCCGGTTGTACCGTCACTTTAGTTACCGAAACTGAGCTTGACGGTAAGCCGGAGATAAATGCTCCGTACAAAATTTTTCGGAGGCTAAGTTGGCGGCAACTTTTTACTTTGGCTAAAGATTGCGATCTCGTTTACTGCAACGGCACATATTTCAAAAGTTTTTTGTTAGCTAAACTTTGCGGCAAACCGTTTGTTTGGACCCATGCCACTTATCGCTTCATATTTCCCGATGGCAGCACCTGGTTTGATTCACGTGACCGGCGATCGATTTTGCGGAAGCTAAAAGATGCCGCTGCCAAGCGAGGTCCACTTCGCCTGTTGGCTAATATGGTCAAGCTTCAGCTTCGGTGGTTGGCGGCGTTATTGTCCGAATGTAATGTAGCAATTAGCCAGCATATGGCGCTCTGCCAAAAATTACCTAACCAACAAGTGATCTATAATCCAGTCCAGCTCTCAAATTTTGTTGCTGCAAACAAACAAAGCAAGAACTATGTTTTTGGTTATGTTGGCCGACTGGTCGGTGAAAAAGGTGTGGATACGTTGATTAAAGCTTTTGCTCAACTGATCAAAAAAGACAGATTATGCGGTAAAGAAGAGCACGGTAAGCTTTTGATTATCGGCGGCGGTCCGGCCCAGAAACATTTGCAAGAGCTATGCTCTCAACTTGACGTTGCTGAATTAGTTGATTTTTGCGGCGTGCAAGCGGGTTCTTCATTATCCACTTTGATTAGTAGTGTTGAAATATTCGTAATACCATCCTTGTGGGAGGAACCTATGGGTGTGGTAGCCGTCGAATTAATGGCGGCGCAAAAACCGCTGATTGTTTCTCGACGCGGAGCTTTACCTGAAGTTACTCAAGGAAATAGTTTGAGTTTTGAGAACGAGGATGAGGCTGAGTTAGCTATGTTAATGGAACGATTGAGAGCGGATGAAGCCTTGCGCAAGACGTTTTCTGAAAAGGGAAAATTGATTGCCAATCAGTATGCGCGCGAAAATATAAGCAAGCAATATCTTGCATTATTTAAAAGCATTTGTCATAAGGAAAGCTAGAAAATATGGGCAAGCAACAATTCAAACTTCTGGCCGCGGTTATTTTGAGCTTTTACTCAAGTACTGCCAAGGCAGCTGATCTACAGCCGGCACTCGTTACTCCATTCTCCGGTACTTCAATTGCGGATATAGCGGAATCTGCAGCACCGGCTGTGGTTAACATTGAAATGAGCCGCCGGATTCCTTTGGCCCGGTTTCCGTTTTCAGGGCTGCCGACAGGCAATCTCGAATTCTTTTTTAACGGTAAAAAAATAACGCCAGAACAGCTTGGGGGCTTGCAAAACGGAAGCGGAGCGCCGGAAGCTTATCAGGAAAAGCATGATACCGCATCTGGTTTCATTGTCCGTCCGGATGGTTATATCGTCACCAACGCACATGCGGTTAAAGATCAAACCAACATTAAAGTCACCTTGAACGACGGAAGGGCTTTTGACAGCAAAGTGGTTGGAGTCGATTATTTTTCGGATCTGGCTGTTTTGAAAATTGATGCTAAAAAGTTGCCGACTTTGCAGATGGGCTCTTCCAAAGGGCTTCGTCCCGGTGAATTTGCCATCGCTATCGGTAGCCCTTTAGGTTACGATCATACGGTGACTTTGGGGATTATCTCGGCTGTCGGGCGAACAGTAACCGACGTCAATGGCAACATCAATTTTATTCAAACCGATGCGGCTATTAACCCTGGCAACTCCGGCGGACCGCTCTTAAGCTTGAAAGGCGAAGTTGTTGGAGTCAATACCGCCATCCGTCGTGATGCGCAAAACATCGGTTTTTCAATTCCGGTAGATATTGCTAAAAGCGTAGTCGATGAGTTAATTGCTAATGGCAAAATCTCAAGACCGTGGTTGGGAATCGTTATGAAAGAGTTGGATGATGTAACAATTAAAAGTTTGGGAATTCCTGCCGACACTAAGGGCGTGATGATCTCAGGATTTGTGCAAGGTAGTCCGGGGCAAGCTGCCGGTTTGAAAGTAAACGATGTGATTACAAAAATCGAAGGCAAGGATGTTGATACGCCAAAGATGATCAAGGAGCTTGTTCAGGGGCGTAAAGTAGGAGAAGCGCTCAACTTTCTGGTATTGCGTGATCACGCTTCGCAAGCTGTGGCGGTGAGCATCGGTACCTATCCGGAGACGGTAAATCCGCGCTTGCGCTCGCCTGTACGCTAGTTATTCAATATTGTTTGAGTATTGAAAGCGTTCCAGATCGCAACCGACAAGTTTTTCCAGACCGAGCCGGATTTTGGCTGAGTCTTCTTTCAGAGCAGCGTCGAATAGCTGTTTTAACTCATAGCTGAGCATTTTGCTGTCGATTCTTTGCGGATGTCCGACAAAGATTTTTTTGAATGTGGTAGCGGTCAATCCTTCTTCGGCGGTGAGAAGTTCTTCGTAAAGCTTCTCGCCAGGGCGCAGACCGATATATTTGATTTCGATGTCTTCGCCAGGACGTAGCCCGGAAAGACGAATCAAATCGTGAGCCAGATCTTGGATTTTTATTGGTTTGCCCATATCTAAGACAAAGATGTCGCCGTTTGCCCCGAGCGCTCCGGCTTGAATGATCAATTGAGCGGCTTCCGGAATGAGCATGAAGTAACGAGTGGCATCCGGATGAGTTACGGTAAGCGGGCCGCCTAACTCTATTTGTTTTCGCCAAATCGGTATGACAGAACCACGACTAGCTAGAACATTGCCGAAGCGTACGGCACCAAACTTAGTTTGCGATTGAGAAGCGATATCTTGAACAATTAGTTCGGCTACACGCTTGCTGGCTCCCATAACCGAGGTGGGATTGACTGCTTTATCTGTTGAAACTAAAACGAAATTTTTTACGGCGAACTGATCGGATAAATGGGCTAAATTGCGCGTGCCACCAATATTGTTTTTAATTGCTTCGCTAACGTTATTTTCCATCAGTGGAACATGTTTATGGGCGGCGGCGTGGAAAACAACCTCCGGTC
The DNA here is from genome assembly GCA_019750335.1 of Candidatus Obscuribacterales bacterium. GTDB lineage: Bacteria > Cyanobacteriota > Vampirovibrionia > Obscuribacterales > Obscuribacteraceae > JAIEPM01. The sequence continues at coordinate 46,450 of JAIEOQ010000008.1, read as the reverse complement.
GCAGCGTTTCAAATATATGGTAAAGACGATCGTAATCGCGAATGTCGGCGATGATTGCTGTGAGCTTGACCGGCTCCGGACGGCGTTTTAATTCTTCGAGAATGCTGAAAATCGAATTCTCACCCCGACCTAAAAGCAACATTTCGCTTGGTTGAAAATTCATCACCTGACGGCAAAGCTCGCTGCCGATGGAACCGCCGGCGCCAGTAATCAAAACGCGCTTGCCTTCAATATAGTGAGCGATGGCATTGGTGTCCAATTGAATTGGATCGCGCCCTAATAAATCTTCAATTGAGACTTGTCGCAGTTGGCTGATGCTGACGCGACCGTCAATTAACTCAAAAAGTCCGGGTAGAATTTGTGTTTCAACTTCCGCCGTACGGCAGATGTCGACGATGCGACGGATTTCGGCTGGTGGAGCGGAAGGAATAGCAATAATTACTTGATCGACAAAAAGATTCTCGATGAATTTGAGCAGATCTTTGCTGGTGCCGAATACGTTTAAATGCCCGATTTTTTTTCTGACTTTAAGCGGATCGTCATCGACAAAGCCAATTACGTCGACACCAAGATCAAGCCGATTCGATAGCTCTTTGGCGACCATTTGTCCGGCATCACCAGCGCCGACTACCAAAGCGCGTTTACGAACCGGTTGTCGCCAATGTCTTCTTTGTTGACTCTCGGTTTGCATACGGCGCAGTACACGTATGGACACTAAAAGTAAAAAGGTCAAAACTGGCTCGGTCAGTATAATGCCGTAAGAAAGTTGGTGTTTGCCGATGTCCAATAAATTGAGAACACGGGCAGCTAAAACAATTGTTGTTACGCTTAAAGTGGCGACAGACAGTTCTACAACTTCCGCCAGACCTGTATAACGCCAAAGACGGTTATAGACGCCACAAATCCAGTTAGCGATTAAACGTAAGCCGATGAATACTGGAAAAAGCACGAAAAATTGATGCAAATATAAAGCATCGGGAATGCCGTCAAAGCGGATTAAGAAAGCGGCCGCAAGCCCGAATGCCACTAAGAATGCATCCAAGACAATCTGTAGCAGTCTTAGCCAACCTACTTTATAAAGCCAATTACCGGCTCGTCGCTTGGAAAGTTCGTTCAAGTGGAGAAACCAAATAACCGGTGGACTATATTAGCACGCAGCCAATTAAGCCAGGCTCATGTGTCGTTTGAGTCTTTGACCGGCTGTAGTCCCTGATCGATCCACTCGCGAGCAATATCTTCCGGTACGCCAACCAGCCGGGAAGCGCCTTCTATCGCTTGCAAGTGAGTCATATCTAGAGCGCGGAGCTCTCTGTATTGCAGGAAAGTTTGCACCTGTAAATCGCTTGCGTCGCGCTTTACCTTCCTTTGGAAAACCATATAAATAAGAATTTGCGCAACGAAATAGCCGACGGCGAGGGCTTCCAGTGCTGGCATTAAACGGACCATCGATACGGTATCGCTGCCTAATCCGCCAACCAAGCCTCTGTGCAGTATGGTGCTGAAACCGACATGAGTTATTTCAACAAACTTTTGGCTTGTTTGGCTTAAAACTAGATGCATGGCGAAGGTGTAGAGCACAAATAGGATGATATATAACCACGGAGATACCCATGGCACTTTAACTCTGTTATGTTCGCTCTCTTCGTCTTCCTTAAAAACTTTCCACGGCGGCGACTTCCACTCGGCTGGTTTAAAAGGTTTTTTCGGTTTAAAAGCGATGTAGCCGCCCATCATATAAACAAGCAGCATAGTCGGTCCAAGATAAAGCTTAGTCGGTGACCAGGTTGAGTCGTAGCTAACCAGAGCCCAGGTTAGGAACATGCCGATTAGAATAAAAAGAGGATAGCGCCAACTGACTAAGCGTTTTTCGACTGTCACTCCGAATATCCAGAAGAAGAAAAGATTCAAAAGTAAAGACCAGACACCAAGTTGAGCAAATGTAGCGTTGTAGGTCATAAAAAACAGTTTGGCTAGATCGCCTGCTTGAAAGGCGCTAAACAGTTTTTGCGCTGTAATTGCGTGTTCCTGAACCCATTGATAGCTCGGCTCACCGGTGTTAAAGGCGGCCAAAGCCATAAGCAGATAAGTAACAACCGGTGCGTGTTCCGGTGGTTTCAGCAGTTCTCGTTTTCGGCGATGCGCAATGGTCATAGTAATGTGTTAAATCTACCTTATGCCTTGCTTGGTTGTCAATGAGTCCTAGACGACGATATTGACTAAGCGATCTTTGACATAGATAAGCTTTTTGATCGGCTGACCGTCCATTTTTGCTTTGATTTTTTCGTCGGATAAAGCAAGCTCGCGAGCTTCTGCTTCAGATATTCCCCGATTAACCATGGCTTTACTGATAATTTTTCCGTTTATTTGTAAAACCAGCTCAATCTCAGCGGCTATGGTCAAGGCTTCGTTATAAGTCGGCCACTGACTTGTATGAATCGAATCGTTTTTATTTTTGGCATAACCGGCTTGGTGCCACAGCTCTTCACTAAGATGCGGTGCCATTGGTGCCAATAAAAGCAAGAGGTTGCCGACGGCAAAAGTCAGCACTTGCCGATCTTTATCAGTCGTCCCTGTGGAATTGGCCGAAAGAAAGGCATATAAACCGTTTACTAACTCCATGCAACGAGCGATGGCCGTGTTGAAAGAAAAACGCGCCGTGTTCAAATCTTCCGAAACAGATTTGATTGTTTTATGGGTTAGTTGCAGCAAAGTTTTTGTTGCCGGAGTTAAATCGGAGCTTTCCGGTTCGCTTAAATTTGGATTCTTGCCGAGAGTGCCGTTCTCAATTAAATCTTGCACCAGGCGCCAAATGCGGCTGAGAAAGCGAAACTGGCCGATTGCTCCTTCTTCTGACCATTCAAGCTCTTGCTCCGGCGGTGCGGCAAAAAGTGTAAATAGGCGGGCCGAATCTGCTCCGTACTTTTTGAAGAAATCGGTGGTGCCGACTACGTTGCCTCTCGATTTTGACATCTTTTCGATGCGTCCGGAAAGTTGAGAAAATTTTGTCACCATGCCTTGAGAGAGCAGGTTGGTGAAAGGCTCATCACAAGTAACTAAGCCGCAGTCACGCAAAGCTTTAGTGATAAAGCGTGAATAAAGAAGATGCAAAATCGCATGTTCGATACCGCCAACATATTGATCTACCGGCATCCAGTAGTTGACCTTATCCATATCGAAGCCGATTTTTTCATTGTTGGCGTCGCAATAACGCAAAAAATACCAACTGGAATCGATAAATGTATCCAGCGTGTCGGTCTCTCTTTGTGCCGGCGCTGAGCATTGCGGACAGGGTTGAACTAACCAATCTTTTGCTTTAGCTAAAGGTGAGCCGCCGCTGCCGGTAAAAGCAATTTCGGCAGGCAAAGTGACAGGCAAAGAAGATTCGGGCACTTTGACTATGCCGCAATTCTCACAGTGAATAAGCGGAATTGGCGATCCCCAATAACGTTGGCGGCTGACGAGCCAATCGCGCAAACGATATTGCGTGAACGCCTTTCCGCTTTGATTTTGCAAAGCCCAATCACTAATTTTGCTTTTGGCTTCTTCGCTTTTCAAACCGTTAAAAGTGCCAGAATTAAGCAAAATTCCCGGCTCGGTGAATGCTTCTTTCAGCTGACCGGCTGATTGTCCGTCTTTGGATATAACCTCTTTTACCGGTAAGCCGAATTTACCGGCAAAGGCAAAATCACGTTCATCATGAGCTGGCACTCCCATTACAGCTCCGGTGCCATAATTCATTAAAACGTAGTCCGAAACCCAAACCGGAACACTTTCACCGTTGAAAGGATTGAGTACGTAGCTGCCTGTTGCGACGCCGGTTTTACCTTTTTCGGCAGTCATTCGCTCTAGCTCGGTTTTATGTTTAGCCAGCTCGACATAGGCTTGAACTGCGCTTTTCTGCTCTTCCGTGGTCAGCTCTTTTACAAGCGGATTTTCCGGGGCAAGTACAAGATAGCTGACGCCAAAAACTGTATCAGGACGTGTTGTGAAAACAGAAATTTTGATATTCGGTTTGTTGTCTACGGTGAACTGTAGCTCAGCTCCTTCCGATTTGCCGATCCAGTTGCGTTGCATGGTGCAGACACGTTCTGGCCAACCTTTGAGCAAATCCAAATCGTTTAGTAGAGAGTCGGTATAGGCTGTGATTTTCAAGAACCATTGAGCCATCATTTTTTGTTCGACGACAGTTTCCGGATGGCGCCAACAAGCGCCGTTTTCTACTTGTTCGTTTGCCAGTACTGTTTCGCAAGCTGAACACCAATTAACCGGTGCACTTTTTCTGTATACCAAGCCTTTGTCATAAAGCTTGAGAAAGAGCCATTGGGTCCAACGATAATAGTCAGGAAGGCAAGTGGTGACTTCTCGTGCCCAGTCGTAACTGGTCCCGAGTTTTTTTAGCTGTTCATCGCGCATATATTTGATGTTTTGTTCGGTCCAGGCACCGGGATGCAGCTGGCGTTTAATCGCGGCATTCTCCGCTGGTAGACCGAAAGCGTCCCAGCCCATAGGGTTGAGCACGTTAAAGCCTTGCATGCGTCGATGGCGGCTAATTACGTCAGAGATGGTATAGACACGCATATGACCCATATGCAAATCGCCAGACGGATAAGGAAACATGACAAGTGAATAGAATTTGGGGCGAGAATCATTGTCGATTGCCTTGTAAATTCCCAGCTTTTCCCAGTCCGCTTGCCACTTCTCTTCGATTTGCTGCGGATTGTATTGCGACGCCATCTCTTTCCCGACCCTCCCAGAGCTGCGAAAAATCTTAGCCTAGCCAGCGTTTGCGGGCAAGGAAAAAGGCCGACATGCTAAGATTTTTAGCTCGTTTGTAAAGTAAGGACAATATGTCGAACGCTTTTGCAATAGGAACTATGGTCTGGTGTGATTCGCAAGAAGAGTCATCGGAGTTTCCTTCGGCTTTCTTAGTCGATTCCTGGACTATTGATTTTCAAATGATTTATTGGAGAGCCTCGGTGGTCCTGTTTACTTCAGCAAGAAGATGGAACCCGGATACCAGGCTCATATGTTTCACAAACCGAGCCAGTTTTTTACCAGCAGTAATTGCTAAAGATTATCGAGAATTAGGGGTCGAAATTGTTGAATTGAGTGGATCTTGTCTGCCACCGCGCGAGAACTATGAACGATTTCGCAATAACTTTAATAAGCTCGAAATCATACAATGGATTGCCCAAACAAAGACGCCGCTTCTATTTTTGGATAGTGATTGTCTTGTGCTTACGCCTCTGGCAGAAATCTTTGCTCGTGCCGAGGAATATGGCGCCGTTTATTATGACTATATGCCTTGGAATGAATCTCTGAGTAATGGATTGTCTGTCAGGGATCTAAAACAGATGCTAAGCTCGCTTGAACACAATTCTGAAGTCTATTATTTCTGCGGCGGTGAATTTTGGGCGATGAAAGTCGACTATGCTGCGAAAATATTGCCTGCTCTTTCGGCTTTGCTTGAAGCAAACAAGCAGTGGTTAGCTCAAGATTCTAAGCACTTTTATACGGAAGAGCATGTTTTGACGGCGATTAACGCTTTGTATCCTGGCGCAGGATTCGGTCGACGGTTCATCAGAAGAATATGGGTCAATCATCCTAAGCCGCTTTTAGGCGCTGCCCGAAGCGATCTTGGTTTGTGCGTTTGGCATTTGCCCAATCAAAAAGGAAAAGGGTTGGACCTGATTTATTATCTTTATCGCGGCTTTGGTGATGCGGCTTTTCTTGGTAGTTGCGTCGGCGTACCGCGACATTCCCTTTGGGCCACAGTAATGATTGGCGCTATAATCGGGTGGCGCTTTTTCCGTTCTCCGCGGCTCCTTGTGAAAAGATTTTGCAAGCGATTTCGCGCTTCCTGAGCTGTTCTAATGAATTGGCATCGAGTAAGAAGATATTTGTTGGAGTATCCCTGGCAGGCATTAAATGCCCGGGTCTTTGGCAGATATTTGGTGCCTAATGTTGTTCCGGGGCGGAAAGCGCTTTTTATTCATATTCCGAAAAATGCCGGTACTTCGATCTATAAAGCGTTAGGGCTTAAATATTCAGATCACTTGACCGCTCGAGAATACAAGATATTGCTTGGTCCTGCCTATCAAAACATTTTCAAGTTTGCTTTTATTCGAGATCCATGGGAGCGCTTTTTGTCCAATTATTGGTATGCCAAGATGGATAAAAGTTATTATCACGGAGGATCTCAAACGCAGCATCAGGACCACGAGCTGCTAAAAGAGGCATCGCTTCTTGAGTGCGCTCAGCATCTTTTAGCTGGCCGGCTGGTTCATGGTCGTAAAAACCATTCGCACTGGGAGCCGCAATACAAATGGTTGTACGATCAAAACGATGTTTGTATTGTTGATTGGATTGGGCGAGTGGAGTTTTTATCCAAGGATGTGAATGAGTTGGCTGCTATGCTTGGCATGCCTTTGTCCATTAAACATTTGAATGCTTCTGAGCGGCGGCATGAAATTGAGTGGACTGAAGAGAATAAAGAAGCTCTGTTGCTTGTACGGCAGTACTACGAAAAGGATTTCGCTCTGCTCGGACGTATAGAAGTGAAAGGTTCCTAGCATGCTAAAATCCTAGCTCTTTCAGTAAAGGGTTCAGACGTGGAAACTAAAACAGCCATTCCTAATGAAATTATGGAAGAAGCCATTGAGCTGGCGCGCGGTGCTGAAGTACTGCCTAATGGTGCCGATGGTTTGGCACAAAAAATTTATGAAGCTAAGCAAGAGAATCGTAAGCTAAGAGTCAAGCTTGGCGTAGATCCGACTTCCACCGATTTGCATCTTGGTCATGCTGTAGTTTTTCGTAAATTACGCCGCTTTCAAGAGTTTGGTCATCAAATAGTATTAATTATCGGTGGATTTACTGCGCAAATTGGTGATCCTTCCGGACGTGACAAAACACGACCGGCTCTAGACGCGGATGCCGTTGCCCTTAATGCACAAACATACATCAAGCAAATGGGCTTGATTTTGGATATGGAAAAAACCGAGGTTGTAAACAATGCTGATTGGCTTCAAAGCATGGACTTAAGTAAAATGCTTCAGCTGGCAAGTTTTGCTACAGTTAATCAACTGATTGCTAAAGAAGCTTTTGGACAACGACTAGAAAAGCAGCTACCCATTGCTTTGCACGAACTTTTTTATCCGATGTTACAAGGATATGATTCGGTGGCAATTAAAGCCGATATTGAGCTTGGCGGTACGGACCAGCGGTTTAATATCTTGCAGGGACGTGAGCTGCAACCTCGTTATGGATTGAAGCCCCAGCTCGGTATGTTCTTGCCTCTATTGGAAGGAACTGACGGTGTTCAAAAAATGTCCAAATCATATGGCAATTATGTTGCTTTGAAAGATGAGCCGCAAGAGATGTTCGGCAAGTGTATGCGTATACCGGATCAGTTGATAGTCAAATATTTTGAATTGACGACTACGTTTTCCGGTGCGGAAGTGGATGCAGTTGCTGCTGAACTAAAAAACGGCGCCAATCCGAAAGTTCTTAAAGAGCGTCTCGGACGGCAAATAGTCGAGCAGTATCACGGTAAGCAAGCTGCTGAGCAGGCTTTGGCTAGCTGGCAGAAGGTACATAGTGAAAAACAAGCACCGGATGAAATGCCATCGTATGTAGTGTCAAATGCCGCGCCGCTGTTTCGCTTGTTAGTCGAAGCGAAATTGGTTGTCGGAACTGGTGAAGCTAAGCGTTCAATTCAGGAAGGCGCAGTAAGAATTGATGGTGAGCAGCTCAAAGACCCTAATTTTGTAATTGAGCTGTCTGCCGGTTCGCAAAAAGTGTTGCAGGTCGGCCGGCGTAAATTTATTCGGTTGGTTACGTCCTAGACCGTTAAGCAAGACTCCAGCAAACGCAAATATTCAGGGAAAGTTGCTCGCATATTGAAACGTTTTTCGTAGCAAGCCAAAGCTTTTATCCGTGTTTGTTGTTGTTGTGAAACCGTTTTACTAAGCCAGTGGCGTAGCAATAAAATTGTTCCTGGTAAATCGTCATTTTCGGCGATGCCGGCTTCATCCAGAATGATCTCGCGCCAAATGTTTACTCGTTTGGAAAGCAGGGTTGGTGTGCCGCAGGACAAAGCTTCGCTGGCTGCTCGGGCAAAATTTTCCTGATGGGAAGGTAAAACGAAAGCGCTTGCTGCAGATAGAGCACCCCATTTTAATTCGTCATTCAGCATGCCGGTCCAAACTGTTGAATTCTTGGTGAACTCGCTTTGTAGCTTGTTGGCATATTCCGATGCCGGGCCGGCCATGACCAACTGCCATTCAGGATATTCGGAACTGACGGCGGCAAAGGCCTTAAGCAATAGGTCGCAACCTTTTTTTTCGTGTATGCGTCCGAAAAAAAGCAGAAAATTTTTGTTTTTCAATTGAACAAAACGATTTAAGAATTTTTCGCGGCAAGATTCTAAGTTCAGGTTTGGAGGCAAGGTTCCATAAGGTGCGATTTTTTCTTTGGCAATATAGGGGCGAAAAGAATTGCGGGCGCGATCCCGCTCTTCCATTGAAGTAAATAGGACGGCGTTGGCGTCTTGCAATACTTTTTGTTCGGATAAAAGCCAATACAGCTGCTTCTTAATTGCTTTGAGAGGATAATGTTCGTTAAACCAAGGATCGAGCATGCCGTGAGGAAACACGACATAGGGTGCGGCTAGAGGTTTTAGCGCTTTCCGGGTGCCGGCAGATGAGTACTGCCAAAGCCCGTCAATTACGGTAATATCAAATCGCTGATGATGCTGGCGTAACCAAGGTAACCAACGTTGTGAATAACCGTATCCGGATCTTCCTTCGCCCAAGGCATGTATTGCGGCCGGAAAATCGTTCAACCATGGTGAATTCGGTTGATCCAGGCAAAGTATTTCAATCTCAATGCCGAAATCTTTTTGTAAAAGAGTGCACTGCTTGATGAACTCGGCTGGTCCGCCGCCCTTGGGGTTGAGAGAGTGAATACAATGCAATATCTTCATTTGGCGCTGAGCTTTGATTGATGGACTCGTTCATATACGGCCAAAGTTTGTTCTGCATTCTCTTTCCAGCGAAACTTCCGACTTTGTAATAGCCCTTTAGCGATCATTGTTTCACGGAGTGGTTCATTGCTGAGAACTTCGGCAATTTGCTTTGCCAATCCAGCGTAGTCCTCGGGGGAGACCGTCAGGGCGGCATCGCCGACAACTTCCGGGAGCGAGGCGACATCTGAAGTGATTACCGGTGTACCACAAGACATTGCTTCAAGAGGCGGCCAGCCGAAGCCTTCCCAGAGAGAGGGAAAAATAAAAACGTCGGCCCCGCGATAATAGCGGGACAATATTTCGTCTGAGTTTACTCTGCCACCGTATATGATGCGATCACGAATTCCCAGTTGGTTGATTAAAAGTTGCTCGTCGGAAAAGAAATCGGCACCCAATCTAACCAAAAATAGATTGGCGAACCTTTCCTCTTTTAAAAGATAGGAAAGAGCATGAATTATCGCCGGATTGTTTTTGTAACGGTTTGCTGTACCTACGTGCAAAATGATTTTTGCGAACTTGGGCAACTTCAATTGTTCGCGGATGAAGTCGGCATCATTGTGTTTTTGTGTTTGAGGAATTGAAATAAAGCAAGGATTCAGACCGTAATGAATGACAGTGATCTTCTCCGGATTGAAGTTGGCTTCTTCAATAAGTCCTTGTTTGGTGCTTTCGGAAATGGCGATTATATGAGCTGCCCGCTTCATGCTGGCTAATAAAAAAGGATAGGTTGAAAGCTTGCGTCGGGGCATTTGTAGCTTTCCTTTTAGTGCCAGAAGCGGAATGATATCGTGGCAGGTGACGACGGTGCGAGCAGGTTCCAATGTCCAACATAAATTGGCGTGACTTTGATCAAGAACATGAAAGATATCGGCTTTGATTTGTCCGGCCAAAGCCGGGTAAATAAGCCAGCGTCCGATCCGTGAGGACCAAACAGGACCGGCTAATCTGTTGAGCCGTTCGGTCGATTTGTATTGAAAATTCTCAAGGCTATGGGAGCTGTTGAGTTTTAAGAGTTCGGCAGACAGTTCTTTGCTGTAGCGTGACATGCTGCTGCTGTCAAAACTGTTGATGTCCTCTAGTAAGCATACCCGCATAATTTGGTTGCAAAAAAAACTAACGAGTTCCGGGAGTTGGTAGAATCGGCTGTAATACTTCTTTCAGCAGCATCTGTGAATTTTTTGTCCATTTGAAAAGTTTTTCTACGCCGATTTCTGGAGCCAGGCAAGGTTTCCAGCCAAGTTCTTTTTCGACTTTTGAAATGTCCGAAATAAACACTTTTTGATCCCCGGGACGCCAATCTGCTTGAGAATAGTCAATTGATTTACCGGAAAACTTTTCAAGCAAAGAGATAAGCTCCAGCGGCGAAAGTGTGTTTTGGGCGCCGCCGCCTATGTTATAAACTTGCCCTTTGGCTTTTTCAATTTGCTCCAGGGTCGAAATGTAAAGATCCACCAGATCGTCAATCCAGAGTACGTCTCGTACTTGCTTGCCGTCACCGTATATTGTCAGTTTGTTGCCGAGAATGGCGCAAATAGCAAACCAGGCTACCCAGCCTTGATCCTCCAATCCGAATTGACGAGAACCGTAAATGCAAGACTGACGAAATACGACCGATTTTAGTCCGTAAATTCGCGAGTAATCGATTACATATTGATCCGCCGATCCTTTCGAGCAACCGTAAGGAGAATGAAAATCGAGGGGCATTTTTTCGGAGACGCCGAGCGGCAAATCGGCATAAGCGTATTTTTTGCCTAAGTCTATAACAGCGTGATCGAGCATTTCGCCGTACACTTTATTGGTGGAGCTGTAAAGGAAAGCCGCTTGGGGACAATGAATTCTAGCGGCTTCCAGTAGATTGAAGGTTCCAAGCGCGTTGATTTCAAAATCGAGCCTGGGGTTAGTCACCGAAGTCGTAACGGCTACTTGTGCACCCAAATGAATGATTGCTGCGATGTCATTGTTCGTCGCTACCAGTTCATCTACGGCGTTGCTGTTACGCAAATCGATGTTGGCATGTGCGATTAAGTCGCTTTGTTCTTGCAGCCATTTCAAATTTTGTTTGGTGCCGGGACGTGAAAGATTATCAAGCAAAAGCACTGTGTGCCCTAAAGAGGATAATTTTTGGGCTGTATGTAGTCCGATAAAGCCGCAGCCGCCTGATACCAGAATTTTCACTTTAACATTCCTCTAGCTGTGACTTGGGGCCTAAGAGTAAGCGAAGCCAGCTTATCCTATAAACCTTAGTCATCATTTTGTATTATAAGCATTATGAAAGAGTCTGTGGGCAAAAATTATATTGCAGCTTTACTTCGAGACGATCGAGCGCTTTGTGGTGAAATTCTTTCGTCAGTTTCGTCGAAAGAAGCTATTCTTGATGAAATTCTTTCCTCGGGCATTCCGTTGCTGTTGCTAAAACGACTTTATGCGTTAGGACTGAATCAACTTTTCTTTGAAGATTCGGCTTTGTCCATGACAAAAATGATGGCAGCGCTTACTACCGAATACCAGCGCATGGACCGGTATTTCAACAGTCTTTTGTTCGAGCTTGGCGATTTAAGAGAGAACATTTTATGGCTGAAAGGAACCAGTCTCTCGCGTAATCTTTATGAGGAACCAACCGATCGGTTATCCAACGACTTTGATCTTTTGTTGCGTCCTGGCTCCGAGGAAGCGATTTTTATCCGTTTTCAAGCTTTAGGTTTCGTTCCTGTATGGTCCGATCCTGGACATTGTCATCAATATTTAGTCGGGCCCACAGGCCAGTTCGCTGATTTATTCAAGCTGCCGACAGCCGAATTGCGTCCGCATAACTTGACGATGGTTAAAGAAGGTTGGCCTACCTTGGAGCTGAAATTCTCGCCTTTAGACAACGGACTGCGCCTCAAAGAAATTGACCGTTTATTTGCCGATGCTGAACGAGTGGAATGGCGAGGATTAGTTTTCCTGGCTCCGAGCAAACTCGATCACTTGCTTATGGAATTAACCCACTTCCACAAGCATAGTCTTGTCGGCTGGTCATGGCTTTATGACATGCATCTGCTTGCTGAAAGCCTCAGCGCAGAGCAAGGGTCATGGCCGGAATTTCTGCGTCGCTGCCAAGTGGAGGAGGCATCCTTAAGCGCTCTTCTCGGATTGCAAGAGATGGTTGCTCAGTTGAAAACAAATTTGCCACAGTCGGTACTTTCTGATCTGGAGCGTTGTACGGCTGGCTACCCTCTTTGTTTTGCCAAATGTGGAACGGCTTTTCTTTGGAATTGCTGTAGTTTGCCGGAGCTAATTCTCAATACTTTTCTGCTTGGCGACACAAACCGCAAGCTCAAGATATTGGCATCCTGTCTTTTTCCTGACGACAATTTTATCCGTTCCTATTATTTCAATGATCAACAAGTATCGCCTTTGAAAATGGTGCTTGCGCGGTTCGTGAATTTCTTCGTATTGCTTTTGCCGGCCGGGATTATCAGGCGAAGCTTCGGCTCTTTTTTATGGCAAGAGAAGACTTCATAAGCTGCTTGTTGACGACTCTTTGCTTAGGTACTACTTACCAAGCAACTTGATTCGATCCGCTACAATCGCGGGCGAATTATCTGAGAAACAGCCCGGCAAGGGCGTTTCGATATGCGTTGGTTTCCCTGAATGCACTCTTTGTATATACTTGCTCTTGTTGCGTCGCTTGTCTTCGTAGGCAACCCGGCTTTGGCTCAGATTGCTCCATCGGTGGGCAATACTTCGGCAGCCCAACGGGCAAGTGAGAGTTTCAATACTAGTGTCACGCAGTTTCAAACTCCTGCAGGCACAGGAACGATTTTGCCTACAGATTCTTTGCCGTCACTAATTGTGCCGGCTGAGAGATCGGCCTTTGAAAACTTCCATATTAAAGTGCTGCAAAAGCTGCCGCCTAAGTTTTATGCGACAGGAACCATGGAAACATCTCTCCGTCTGGAGACCAATCCTTATCAATTCCCCACCAAAAGAACGCTAATTAAGCAGTTTTTGCCGCAGCCCAGTCAAATGCGTTTGCTGAACTCTTTTCAGCAAGGACAAATTTATGACATCATCGGTAAAGCGAGCGTACCTAATCTGGTCATGCGTCTTTTGCCTAACGTTACTGGTGGCTGGGCGTTCACGCCGAATACACGGGCTACGGTCAACTATTTTATGATTCGCGACCAGTTGTCGCACAGTATTGTTTTGAATACTGTTGTCCATTCTTTATCAGGTGGTATTCAACATGATTTCCGGATCGGCAGTAAGGCAAACTTGCTGGCGGACTTTCAATGCCGCGAGCTCTGGCAGCTTCATCAACAACCGGTATTCGATTTTTTGCCCAGTCTTTCTTTCTCTTATCCCTTAACTGATCGAACATTGATGTATACCAACGTTCTTATGCAGTTGCGGGGAAAAGGACCTTTTGTCAGTCCAAATCGCGAAATTGATCCCTTTTACTCATTCGGCTTGATTCATCAACGTAACGGTTGGTTCTTTTCTGCTTCCGGAACTCTGTTTCAAGCTTTTCGTGAGCCGTTTGGAAAAAGCGCAATTGTCAGGCAAGATAGTTATACATGGATTGCCACGTTTGAAGTTGCACGTCGAGTGCTTAAATCCGTGCCCGGACTACAAGCTTTTGCCCGTGTTGAACCGATTTGGAACTTTCATTCCAACAATACTCCTGGCTTAGCCGGTATGGACTTTCGTTTGTTTACAGGGTTGCGTTTTGCGGCAGCAAAAAAACCGATTGGGAGTCTTGTCGAGCAAATACGTAATGATTTGCGTGAAGACGTTGAAGCGCCGACTTCGCCACCGCCTGGCTCAAATAGTAACGGGCCTGGTGCAATGTTGATTCAATCGTCTGCCATTGCTGATGCTAAACAAACAATCCATGGGCCGCTGCCGGAAACTCAGGAGCCTGAAGAACCATCCGTAGCGACTGCGTCTTTTCAGTCCGCTGTCTCTGACGACGAACAGTTTTAGAGTTTTTAGCGAGAGACAAATTCAAATCGTCCGCGGCGTGCCGTGACGATAGTGAGAATTGCTGTCATTTTCACAACCTTGTCCGTAATTTGTTGATCGCTCTTTGCTGAGCTTGTAGCCAGCTTATGCAGCAGTTTGTTTACATAGAGAACCGAGTGCAACGATACTTCTCCGGTTAGAGCACTGGAGCCGTCGGATAAGTCGGTTACTTTGTTGCCGCGTCTTCCATAGTTGAGTTTAAGCAGAGCATCGCTAACGGAAGCTTTTTTACCGATGAGTAAAGCTTCTTGTCCTGATGCCAGAGGTAAGGTCGAACCTGCCGTATGTACTTTTACGGCACGGGTTCCCGATTCCCATAAGTTACAGACTTCAGTCTGGCTTTGGTCGTGGCTGATTAAAGCAATTGCTCCCGAACCAACATCAATAGTGCTCTTTCCGACTGTCACTTTTTGAGGTTTGGAGCTGGCATCAATAAGTAAGTCGCCGGACGTAAGCAAGACTGTTCCGTCAGAATTAACAGAGTATTCAGTGCCGGCTAGAGCTTTGATCAAGCCGCCATTAAGAGATTTTGTGCTTAAAGCGTTGCTTAACTCCGAGTCCGGAGATATAAGCGGAGCATGATAAGCCACCGGCTGGAAATGATTGTCGTTGTATTCCATGCCGGCCGGCGTAAGTACGACTGCCGAGATCAAGTGTGAATTATCCGAATTATTTTCAGTCTTAAGCTGTTTGTCTGGACCGCTTTGAGTTTTTATCTGTTTGTTTTGACCAGGTTCCTCAGCCAAGATCTTAAGCTCCTTCAGTTTTGCGCGCATACGCTGCAGGTCTTTATCTATGGAATCATTGTCAATCATGTTGCAGGTGATGCGGTCTCCACGCGACATATATTTTTGTTTGTTGATGATAGAGCTCTTGCGCATGGTCACATTGGAATCGGCTACGGTCAATTTAGCCGTAACTGTAGTGTCGCCGAGCCCATCAGTCGGAATCAATTCTTCGTCGTCATCGGAAGCGATTTCATTGGTTCCGGGAGCAACAGAAACTTCTTTGGCATAAGCTCCGTTCGGAGTGGCAATAGCTAAAGTCGGAGCTTTTACCGGCGAAGCGTTGTTGTTAGCCAAATCTTCGCTTAAATTACCTAAAGAGAATGTGTTGCCTTTAACTTCGACGACCACAGTTGATTTAGGTGGGATCGTTGCTATTTTGGTGCCGAATTTATTGCGTACGATCAAATTGAATGTACCGCCAATGACCAATACCCGACCTTCTTGAATGGTCAAATTCATAATCCCATTCTTTAGATCGTTTTCGTTTGGTTCTTCAGCTTTAAGTGTGGTGCCGGCAAAAGTCATAATTACCGGAGCGTCGCCTCTATATTTGGCGAACTTATCTTCGCTCAGCTTCTTGGCCGGTAAGATACTGAACACGGCGCACGAGCTGGCAACCTGATAACGAGCATCGACGTTGCCGATAATTTGTATGGTTTGTGTTTGATTGATAGTCGTTTGTTGTTGCGGTAGCGGAACAGCAACTGGTATCGCCGGTAATGCGTCCAGTGGAATTACAGTCCCAGAAGTGGGCGGTGCTCCGGTGCCGCCGCCGTCTCCCGGAGGTACTACAGGAATGATTGGCGGTGGTGGTGGCGGTACCGGTATCGGAGGAGGAGGAGGTGGTGGTGGTGTCAAAGCGGCCGGCAAGGTGCCGGTTACGGTGCCGTCTATTACTATTTCATTGTCATAAGTAGTTCCGCCGACTATAACTAGCCCGCCGTCGGCTTGTACGGTGCCTGATCCGGAGAGAAGATTCGTTGAGGGGCTGCCGCCGTTAGCGTAAGTAACTAAGCCGTCATTGTTGGCTGTGAGCATTACTCCGCCCGGGACATAATTGGTGATTGACGGTGACTCGGTTACAAGAGTGCCGCTGCCTGACTGGTCAATATAAAGAATGCTTCCTTGCTCTTGCGAGATGTAATAAGTCGGACGTTGAGCTTCCAAGCCGTTAACTAAGCTTGTTGGTAAACCAAGTGGGGTATTGACAGTGATTTGTACGCCGCCGCCGGTTTGTGTACCGGAAGAACCGTTTACAAAATTCCCGGTACCGAGGACTTGGGCGCCGGCACCGATAGAAATTACCGGTACTGCAGGGTTTAACGGCGGTGAAGTTTGAACGTTGACTACGCTCAAAATTACATAGCCGGGATTGGCTGAGAGCAAGGCTCCTGGTGAAACGACAATGCCAACTTGAGTGTTGTCGTAAGTCGGTGGTGATACGCCGTATGAATAATCAAAACCGCTCTCCACAAAGATGACGCCGCCATTTTGATATGGTGTACCGCCAACAGTGAAGTTTCCGTTCAGAGTAATACGTCCGGCGCTAATCAAAGAAAGAGCGCCGTTAGTAACGCTGATATTAGAGAATGCTACCGGAGTATTTACCACTGAATCAATTTGGAATGTGTAATAAGCTGTATTGGCAGGAACTGTAGCGTTTATTGATCCGCCGTTTTGGTTTACCACTTCACCGGCAAAGTGGATATCGCCAGCGCTGTTGATCGTGAGATTGCTGGTGTTCAGCCCCGGGAAACTGTCTGTCGTTCTGAAAGAATCGAACTCAACACCGGAGCCTGTTGTTCCGGTGAAATTCATTGTTAGAGAACCGTTCGGAAATATTATTCCGCCGCCGCCAGCGTTAGGCGCATCGAATCTTACGCCAACTGAAAATCCATAAGGATTAAGCAGATCGCCGTTTGATGAAATGTTTAGGGTGCCGCTGGCCCCGAGGTTAATAGTATTGGCTTGAACTAAAATTCCACCTTGATCGTTGCTCAATGGGGTGCCATTGGTTAAGATAGCCGGACGAAAGTCTATGGTGCCGCTGTTGGCGGTCAAGTTCAGATTTCCGCCTCCGGTCATTGTAACCGCTCCATCCTGCAGAGTTAAATCACCTGCTGTTGAAGTGATTGTTGCCGTGCCAGTAGAACTCAAGTTCAGTGTTGTACCGGTGGAAGTGTCACCGAGAGTTGCTGATGTCGGATAAGTCACGGCGATTGTGGCAGTATCGCTTGTTATGTTAGCAGTACCGCCTGGAGTGACGATACTACCTGTTTGCACTCTTGCTCCGCCATGGAGATTGATGTCGCCGCCGTTGCTGCTCAAATTGCCCGTGATGATTCGGGCAGATGAGTTCATGGTGCCGGTGCCGATTGTTCCTGTTTGAACGCCGGTGTTGCTGAAACTTGGTGTGCCGGTTGGTTGTGCTGTAGTCATAGTAATGCTGCCGGATGTACCTGTGCCACCGGAATTTGTGCTTACGTTCCCTACCGCTATACCATTGTTACCGTTAAGACCGCCGGCATAAATAGTCACATTGCCATCGGCACCACTGCCATTACCGCCGGTGCTAATGGTGGATGTGCTAACTAAACGTACGTAGCCTTGAGTGGCACCGCTGTATGCGGCCAAGGTTACGTTACCGCCAGCTTGCCCGGCTGAATTCCCGGAAGTATTGATGCCGGTGAAACCGGCATTGTTAATATCAATGCGCCCGCCGTTGCCGCTGCCAAAATTGACGTTAGCAAAATTGCCGGCTCCGATTGAGTTGGCTCCTGTTGGTGCGCCTGTGGAAGTAGTACAACCGGTACAAGTTGCGCTTGCTCCGGCAATAAGAGTTACGTTGTGACCGCGGGCGGTGATACCAGTTGCTCCCGCTGTAGAGGTGATATTACCTGTGGCGATGATTGCTAGATCTTCATTGGCTGTGATGGCACCGTTTATCACTATATTGCCATTGTTGAAATAAGTAGGATCTCCTGTAATACAGTTATCGCCAAGCACCAAATTGTCAGTGTTGGCATAAACATGGGCTACTGCAGCATTGATTTTTAAGTCGCCCTGGATTTGTCCGACATCGGCAAGTACGCTGCCGTTTAAGGCGTTTAGAATCAGTTGTGACGAGAAATAATCACCACCGGTTAACTGTATGTTTCCGGGACCGGCGTTAAATACAATGTTGTTGCCGGCATTTAATTCACCGCCAATTGAGTGGAGGAGCGATTGATTGCTTTGTGAAGAGATCAGCTCGGCGATAATGTCGTTACCGGCACGCAAAATACCGGAAGTATTGTCAATCTTCAGACCGTCGGCCAATAAATCGCGGATTACTAAATTTCCAAGAGTCGCTTCGAAAATGCCTGTATTGGTCAGAGTGCTCGTCGCTATTGAAAGATTACCTGTTTGGGACATCATATTGCCCATATTAGCTATAGTTGCAGCGCTCATAGCCAAGTTACTCATGGCTGTTATCGAGCCGCTGTTAACGATGGAAGAGGCCGCAATGGATAAATCTCCCGAGCTACTAATGATTCCGGTATTCATCAAAGTATTCATTACATTGATGCTTAAGCTTAGTGATGGCATCAGGTTGGAGTAGCCGGACAAGCCGCCATCGGGCAAGATCGAAGAGATCAAGCCTGTATTCATCAGGTTGCCGATGTTGAGAATAGCGTTTGGGAAACCGGCATCGGATGAGACAGCATAGATATTGCCGGAATTGTTAATCGATCCGGCGATGTTCAAAGAGGCCAGGCTGCCAAAATCATGAATTGCAGTTACGCCGGTAGGAATTACCAAATTAGTAATAGTTTGAATGCTGTTAAGGTTTAGAGTACCGCCGACAGCAGCCCCAT
Source organism: Candidatus Obscuribacterales bacterium (assembly GCA_019750335.1). Taxonomy (GTDB): domain Bacteria; phylum Cyanobacteriota; class Vampirovibrionia; order Obscuribacterales; family Obscuribacteraceae; genus JAIEPM01. The sequence continues at coordinate 27,773 of JAIEOQ010000008.1, read as the reverse complement.
CACCGTTTAACATGATCGTTTGCCCGCCAGCTAAAACTTGGCTTAAAGCAATAGCCTGGGCTGGAGTAATTTGCATACCAGGATTAATCGATAGGGATTGCCCCCCATTGTCAATGGTTCCAGAGCCGGAAGCAGTGACAGTTTGGTTGGTAGAGCTGAGGTCTATGTTCTCAGCAAAAGCGCTCATTGGAAACTGATAAAAGCACAGCATTGTTATGCAAAAAATCGCCAATAGCTTCTTCACTTGACCGAAAATGGGTCGAGTTAGGCGAAACCTGCTGCTGTGGGACATTTGGGGATCCTCAAGGCTATCCTAGCCAACATACCACAAGGGAGAAATTTCTAATCATATAAATATAGTGTCGCAAACGATTTTATCTGCCGCTTCCCTTGGCAAGCAGCGAGGCAAGTTCTTTGGCAATTGGTAAACCGGTTGCCTCTTCAATCCACAAAAATTGTCCGGCCGGATTGGCTTCAAAAAACACATAGTTACCAGTCTTAGTTAGTGCCAAGTCGATACAAGCAAATTGCAAACCGATTTTTTCCATGAAAGCCAGACAACGTTCGCTAATCTCTTTGTCTAGCTCATGTTTACGTACGGCAGCTTTTGGGTCGAGCCGAAAATCGGTATGTCCGATACCGGATTGAGAATCGATCTCTGCGGCAAACAGCTGTTTGCCGACAATAGTTACTCGGACATCACAAGTTTTATCGATTCGCTCTTGGAATAAATGTAGAGATCTAGACACTTGATCCAGATGCTTCTTATCTGCTTCGCGAACGAGAAGAGTAGGAATGATGCCGGATCTTTCCAAAGCCGGAGCTTCCCAGATACTTTTTTCGTCAATCAATTTGTAAATACAGCTGTTGTCCTGAGCCGCTATAAAACGAGAAGCCTCTTGTGCGGAATTGCTTATTAAAGTTGCCGGAATGCTTAAGCCGCATGAGGCGGCAATCGTGAGTTGAAAAGGCTTGTACAGGCATTCTTCCTGGCGAGCGGGATGATTGACCATGAAACAATCAAGAGAGCGGATTAGAGCGTTGAAGCCGCGCTCGGATTCTCTTTCCACCATGCGATCCATCCAGACGGCGGGAAAAGGTTGAGCTACTTTGATTTGTCCTGGGCGTCTGAACCAGATTGATTGAAAGCCGGTAAAGTCGAGCTCTTCTTCTTCGCCATTAGCTTTGAAGCTGAAGTTTTTACTACTGATTTTAGCTGTAATTGCTGCGCTATTTAAGACAGAGCTCTTATGCCAAATTTTGTATGGAACGGCTTTTGCTTGCAAATGTTTGCACACTGCTTTGCAGTGTTCATCATCTGTTTCGGCCAATATCAATACGCTCACAGAGGAAAATCCGAAGAGGTGATATCACATAGGGGATCTGAATAATGGTTGACTGAGCTGGTTGTGAATCTAAATCCTTCTGCTTTAGTGAGCGGGTCACCTTGTTCATAGTCCCTTAGATACCAAGCCCTTAGAAAAAAAGGCAGTAAATTGGCGATTCTTTGGCGTGTTGTTTTGCCAGAATCGACTTCATCGGAACTGCTAGAATCAGGAAGTTGAGACATCGGTATTTCCTTCAACGTATGGATGATAGCAGCAAAATCTACCCGCGCAGAATGGAAGGCATCCAGTCCACTTTGCTTCCGGATGGACATGTGGTCTTATTCGACTCCCGGTCGGATTGGGCTGAAACACTAAATCCTGCTGCGGCAATCATCTGGGAATATTGTGACGGACAAACCAGTCTTGCTGAGATGGGCAGCATAATTGCTGAAATATCGAAACGTCCGAACTCTTTGGACGAAACCAAAGCTTTGATTGATGAATTGCATAATCAGGGGTTAATAGCTTTCCGATAAAGTGATGTTAGAAAAACGTAACTTTTGTGGTATGATAGTGGAAGTAAGCCACTGGGGTTGAATACGTTGTCTAACAATTCGGATCAATCGAAAACCTCTAATCAAGAGTCTTGCGTCGAACGTATGTCGCGAGAGGATTTTGTTAAACGAGTCCTTCTGTTAGGCGCAATAAGCTCAGCTCCTGCTGTGGTTGATAAATTTCTCGTTCCTCCGGCTTACGCGCGGCATAGCATACAGAAGCGTACGCCTCCAACCATGTCTCCTGATGCGAGTTAGATAATCTGCGTGTCTTCGCCGGAAGATCCAAGACTTTTGGTGTGTCTGGACGGTCTTTCTTGGGCTGGCTATTTTCAACAGTCTCAATTGGAACCAAACTTAAGCAAATTGTTGTCCGGGCGAAAGTCCGTAACTGTTCGAGGCTCGCATTTTCAAAGCCCTCAAGCAATCTGGGCGGAGTTGCTGACAGGAGAAAGCTGGACTAAGAATGGTGTGTATGGTTATGGTGTTGTCACGGACTCGTTGAGCAATGTTCAGATTGCCAGCGAAAAAAATTTGTTGGTGCAAACAAACTTAGATTCTTTGTCGCCAGAAGCAGCAACTCTAATTGCCAATGTGCCCTTACTGTTACCTTCAGGTAAACGCATTTGGTTGTCGGACGGTTCAATGCCCTTGGCTATGCGTTATTTCCCTCCGAATCTCGAGATTTCAGCTTATCGTCCGCGTCCTTTTTTCTCTTCAGTGAACATCCTTTCCGCAGCTGATCTCGAATGTTTTTTGGAACATGAACTGGCTCGAGTAGCAATCAGTCTGGATATTTTGCGAAAACATTCTTGCCGGTTGGCAATTTTAAGAATAACGACATTTGATTGTATGTTTCATGCTTTCGGCAATGAATTTTGCAGTCCATCGTTTCGCTATTGTTCATCTTGGCGGCGGTTTTTGACTAAGCTCAGCGCTTTGCTATCTTCTTTGGAGCAGTTGGTTGGTTCAAGCAATACGTTCATTTTTTCTACTTATGCTCATGTACCGTGTGAGCGAGTTCTTGATCTGAATCAGCTATTAGCGCGCAATGGTTTTTTAAATCGAGAAGGCAATCGAGCAGTCAAAGGTAGCCGAACTCAAGCTTTGCATGCAGTAAACCCGGAAGCGTTTAGAAATGCCGGAGCCAATCTTTACGCAGTGGATGCCGGACAAGCCTGTTCGCCTGTAGAAGGAACGATTATGCTCAATAGCAAAAGTCGCTTTTTGAACGGTGTAGTGGATGATAGCGCTAAGGCTCACATTTTAAGTGAAATTGAAAAGATGTTGGCTGCTGAAGAATTGCCGACTGTGATCCATCGTTCTGAGAATACGGCTCCCTCTTACCGAGGACCGGAACTGGTTGTAAGTGGCCGCGGCTTGGCATTCAGCGCCAGAGAGCAAGGCGATTTTCGTGAGGATTGGACGCCACGAACTGTACATTATGGTGAAGGATTTCTTCTCGCTTCCCACGAACGATTGGAGCAATTGCCTCCTTACTTAAGGCTAAAGTCTTTGCACAGACTCTTGTTCACACGGTAGCGTTAATAAAATCAACGCGTTCTTTTAGATTTCCGCCCTGGATTGAGAAGCAGCGGCTATTTTCGATGTTTGCCGAAAAAAACGGAATCGTATGCGGTGCTCTCAGTAAATTGGAGGTAGGCAAAGCTTGGTGCAAGGCGGTAACCGGTTGAATCTGTTCGGTTGAAAATGCAATTCCATTTTGGCTAGCATTCGAAGACAAGAAAAAAATGTTCTCAATTTGATTCAAGTGTAAGTCTATGTTTTTAACGAATAGGTCCGGGCAATGCAGCCAGCGATCGGCAACTAAGGAGCGCCGGCGAATATTCAGCTGTGTTTCAATCAACTGCCAGGTCGGTTGTCTGATCGATAAGGGACAAACAACTGTAAGAAACCTTCCCCGAGTCGGTTCAATATAGCTGATGTCTTCGCTTAAGAGTTTCCAGCCTTTGCTCAAGCATAAAGAAAGGGCTGAGGTGGTTTTGCCGGAGTAAGAACGTCCGACAATCATGCTGGCGGCACCTTTGGGATGAACAAGAACTGCTGCATCCAAATAAATAAACCCTTGATGCTTAGCGTAGGACAAGTCGATGATTTTATCGATCAGCAGGTCCAGCGGATCTGCTAAGTATTGGCCGTCTTCGTTCGTGCTGAGTTCTTCCAGGTCTATATTTTCGTTGGGAGTGGTTGGCTCGCTTGCCGGAGCAAAAACGTTGCCGACTGTTTCGGCAAGCTGAGCATCTGCACAAGACAAGCTGAATTTGAAAAGTCCTATTTGAAATACTGATTTCATCCGGCAAAGAATGATTGTAAAAGAAACTTTTCCAACTCGATTTTTAGCTCTCCCAGATCTTTCACTGTGTCGACCGGTTTCCAAAAAATATCTTTCTGCAAAGCGGCTAGCTTGCCTTCTTTTGCCAGAGTCGGAAAGGTCGTTTCCTCATGATCGCCTTTGTCAGGAAGGAGAGAAAGCGCCGCGGAATCAAATGCGTACATCCCGGCGTTTACTTTGTACGGCAGAACGGGTTTTTCGCGGAAAGCGATAATTTTAGAATTCGTATCGATCTCGACAATTCCGTAAGGACTTTGCAAAGGCACTGTGACCACGGTGCAGAGTACCCCTGACTGTTTATGAAATTCAGCCAGCTCATTAAGTTTCAAGTTGGAAAGGATATCACCGTTGACGGCAAAGGCGAACTCGTTTTTTTGTAAATTGAGTATTTGCAAAGCAGCTTTTAAGGCGCCGCCCCGGCCTAAAGGCTCTTCCTCAACGGCATAGCGGATTGAAAGCCCCATCTTAGAGCCGTTGCCAAAAAAATCTTCAATTGATTTCCAGTGGTAACCGCAAGCTATGACAACTTCTTTGATTCCGTTAGAGCGCAACCAATGTAGTTGAAAAGCCATTAGCGGCGTACCTAAAACCTCAACCATACATTTGGGGCGATCAGACGTCAGCGGGCGTAATCTCTGTCCTTGTCCGCCGGCCAGAATCACTGCTTTGTCCATTATTTAACCTTTTGCGCTTAACTAAAACTTTTGTCTATTTTACAGTTTAAATCTGAGTTTATTAATTGGCTATCAGGGTATAAATGATAAAGACATTAGTTCCCCAATATTAACGTGAGGTTTAATGAGAGAAAGGTTGCCAATCTTTACTTCTGAGGCGATTGCTCAGGACTCGACTTTTCTTAATTCCCTGCCCATTGAAATTCCTGGTGGAATTTACACGCACTACTTAAAGCGTGTCATGGATTGTGTTTTGGCTGCTGTAAGTCTCGTGCTTTGCTTTCCGCTCTTCCTGCTGGTGGGTATATGCATCAAGCTTGACAGCCAGGGTCCGGTTTTGTACACCCAGACGCGGATGGGAAAGGGCGGTAAGACGTTTACTATTTATAAATTCAGAACAATGTCTACTGCTGAAACAGCAGTCATCACAAATATTGGCAAGTTTCTAAGAGATACTAAAGTTGATGAATTGCCGCAACTCATCAATATTATTAAAGGGGATATGAGCATAATCGGCCCTCGTCCGCTTTGGGTCCGCTGTATTCGCCGCTTGCATGGGGAAGGTTACTCCGCCAGCTATCCGGGCTTCATTCCTAATGTCCGTCCTGGATTAATTGGGCTGGAACAAGTAAACAGAGATAAGCTTGGCGATTTAGAAAAAGCTTACCGGCAGCGTTTTGAATTGAACAATCAGTACGAAAACAATTTGAGCTGGCACCTTGACTTTTATGTTTTCTACCGCTCGCTGATTCAATGCCGAACTGTCTGCATCTTTGCTTTAGCTTCTGCTGTATCGCAAATAGTATTTTTGGTTGGCGGTTGGACTCCATAGAGTTGTGATCCTTCAGGTAAAATAAATCCTGCGCCTGTTACCGTTTTTGTAACGAGCAAGGACTTTTACATGCTACCCAACTTCATAATATTTGGCGCGCCTAAATGCGGGACTACTTCGTTATATAACTATCTCCAGCAGCACCCGCAAATTTTTTTGCCCCTAAAAAAAGAACCAAATTACTTTATAACCAGAGACGTAGTTAAATCGACAGCGCAAGATTACGCTGCTTTGTTTGATCCAGTGCGAGACGAGAAAGCGGTTGGCGAAGCTTCAATCCATTATTTATCAAGCTTGGAAGCCCCTGCGCTAATCAAAAAAAAATTGCCGGACGTCAGGCTCATAGCAATTTTGAGAGATCCGGCTGAGCGAATTCATTCGGAATACACTTTTCTTAAAAGTCTTGGTAGCGAAAAGTCTCCGGACTTATGGTATGCCGTAGAAAAAGAAGATCGACATTTGCGTTATCACGGGGGTGGCTGGGCACCCCGTTATGTGCGTAAATCGCTTTATTTTGAACAATTACGCCGCTATTACGATCTCTTTGATCCAAAACAGATCAAGATATATCTGTATGAGGATATACGCGACAACCCCAAGGATGTAGTTAGATCCGCCTTTGAATTTCTGGATGTGGATCAGACTTTCGAAGTGCAAGCCACCTATAAATTCAATGAAACAAGAGTAATACGAAACCAAGCGTTGGATGCGTTGCTTACTAAGTTTGGTCCAGCTAACTCTTTGCGTAAATTGTTAAAGCCGGATCCGTTTAAACCGGCACCGGAAGGACCATCCTTTGAGGCTTTTACTTATAAACTCTATTATGCGATTCGCGACTTCTCAAGGGTGAGACCGCAACCGCTTAGCAGTAAAGATCGAGCGCGTCTGATTGAAATCGTCCGAGAAGACGTCCTGCAATTGCAGGCTTTGCTTGATCGAGATCTGTCTGCTTGGTTGAAAGTCTGAGAGTTCATAGGCGAGAAGACATATTTTGTCACGGGCTAAATGCTAAGATTGCTTCGTGCCTTTAGTATGGATTTGTGAATGGGTCGCTCTTTTTTCGGTATCCTCAAATATGCAATCGCTCCGGCGGTTTTCGTATTGGTACTTTCGATCGGTCTTCCTGTTATCAAGTCGAAGCCTGATGTATATACGGCTTCGGCAAAAGTCTGGATCCAGGCTCAATATCCCAAATCGGGAACCGACAGCTCGGAAAATGCTACCGGTCTTTATTTGCCTTTTACTTCGTTCTTTAACGATCCGATTAAAACTGCTGCTGAAGTAATTCATTCGGATATGGTTTTGGAATATGCCTATAACGAAGCGCTTAAAAGTCTGCCCAAAAATAAATGTCCAACGAAAGGAATGCTGAAAAGCGGACTGAAAACAGAGGAAGTTAAAGGAACCGACGTTCTCAGCTTAAGCTACAGCAATCCTAATCCGCGTGTTGCCTACATCGGTCTCAAAGGGATTGTTGACGGTTTTCTTGAGCTGAACAGCTCTCAAAGTGCTGCCAGTGCCGTCAGAACGCGGAAATTTTTGCAGCAACAAATCAAACTGCTGCGTGAAAAACTTACGGCAACAGGCGAGCAAATCAAACAATTTCACTTAGAAAATAAAACAGTCGACCTGTCGCAGGATATTTCGACCAAGCTGACCGCTATTGCTGTAGCCAAAGGAAAAATCCAAGATCAAAGAGTAGAAATAGCCAAACAACAGCAGTTGGTTTCTTATTTGCATTCGCGCAAAAGATCCGACACACAGTTGGTTGCCGCTCTCAAGGATGATGCCACCATTCAAGGCTTGGATAAAAGTATTGCTGAAAAAGAAGTGGCTTTAGCTCATTTGTCTAATAATTTACATGAGGGTCATCCGCGCATACAGGTCTTGCGGCAAAATATCGAAAGCCTGAGAAAAGCTACGGACGAAAGAATTCGAGTGCTCACTGAGCATGCCAATAAAAATCCGCAAGAGCAGAATCTAGGACATAAGCATCTTCTGAACATTGATAAATCGGCTGGAATGTCTGAAGTCGGACAAGCGGAAACTGATTTACGAGCGATGGAGGGCGCGCTCGCCGCGCAGAGCCATGAGTTGTCCTTGCAGCAGGAGCAACTGGCGACATTGCCGGCAAAACAGTTGCGCTATGCAGAGCTAAAGCGCCTGGAGGAGCTGCAATCGCAAGAACTGTCCGATCTTGAAGGACGTTTGAATTCGGCGGAAATGATTGAAACCGTAGCTTCCGGTGTTACTAACATTCAGATAATCGATCCACCTTCGATTCCCAGCGTACCTTCGGGACCAAGCGAAGAGCTGATTATGCTGGCCGTAGTGATTTTAGCTGCTTTGCTGTCGGCAGGCTCGGCAATTTTGGTCCATTTCCTTACGCCGACGATCAGAAGCGTCAACGACGTTTATGCAATTTTGGGTTACCCGATTATTGGCACGGTTCCTACTGGAGATGGACATTCTCAAAGCGCGGAAAGCAAACAATCGTTTGACCGTTTGCGCTTGGCTTTCTTACGCTTTCTGGCCGATCGTGACAAAATGGTATGCATCACTGGTGGTGCTCCCGGCCAAGGTAAAACTTATATGGCAGTGGGCATTTGCCAAGTTCTTGCTGAGTCTGGCCGTAAAGTCTGTCTGATTGAAGCGGATGAATATAATCCCAGCGTAGTGAAACTCTTTAATTTAAGAAATCCACCAACTCTTCAACGTTATTTGATGTCTCCTACTCCTTCGGGGCTGGAAAATTTATTGGTAGAAGTGGCTCCTAATTTTTGGGTTGCAGCTTGCGAAGCGCATCAAACTATTGGCTCTGCCTTCGAGTTGGATAGCGGCAGGCGTTTTATTGCTGAGCTGCATAAACATTTTGACTATGTGATATTCGATACGGCTGATGTTGCTCAAAGCGCTGTTGCTTTCTCTCTGTTTTCACAAGGTGTACTGCCGATTATTATTGTGCGTATGCAGCATGCATTGAAAAAGAGCTTGCTTGCTCTGACCGAGCAGATTCAATTGCAAAATATTCAACGCGGAGCGGTCATTCTCAATGGTACCGATCAGCAAGTGTTGAGACGGGATATGTTGGTTACCGGTAAAACAACTGCAGAAACGCCAGCAACTTCTGGCGAAGAAGAGGAAGAAGATCAGCTTTGGTCGTAAGACAAGCTTTCAGATCGAAGAAGCTTCGACCATTTGTCTGCTATTGATTCCCAGTTACAGGTCGCCAAGTAATGTTCCTGACAGCGCTCGGACAGCTGCTTAAGCAGTGAGTAATCGGTAATAAACGGCAGCAGGTCCTTTTCGTGACCAGGAGTATAATCCAGATAATGTTGTTCCGGATAAAATCCTAGACCGGCTGGCTGATCTTTCGTGCATATTGCGATTTGTCCGGCTAGGGCGGAAGCATGAAAAATACCCGATTTTAAAAGAAGCGAGCTTTGAGTATGCATGAGTGAAAAACCGCATTCTGAGAGTGCCTGTGGAGCTTGATCGTAAGGAAAATCGAATACGGTTTCCACGCGAGCGGTCAAATTAAGACTTTTAATCAAATCAAATTCATTGCGGTTATTCGGCGGTTCTTCAGACTTGCCTGCTAAGACCAAGCAATCAAGTAAGCCCGAATGATCCAAGAGGCGGAGAAGTTTGCGGTGGATAGTCAGCGTACGTTGCCGGTTGCGGCCAAAAATCAATACTTTTCGCCAATCCTTGCTGGTTTTCTGCCAGCTGGTTAAATTGCTGCCGATTGGAATGAGCTTAATCGAGGCATCTTTGTTTTCGGTCCGTAGAATTCGTTGGTATTTTTCATTACTAGTCACGCTTACGACTGCCAGACGCAGTAAAGATAAAGCACAGTTCTTTTGAGCGCTTGTTTGCCAAAAAGTTTTTGTCCAAGGAAGCCCGGTAGCCCACAATTCATGGAACATGACCAGAAGTCGGCAGTTGTGATTTTCGGACAGCCATTGGCTCAGTCCGTCGATTAGCCAGCAGGGAGCTCCATCAGGGCTGTAAGCGTAACCTACATATTGCAGCAATATTTGCTCCGGCGAGATTTGTTTTAATGCAGCAATTAAACTTTCACTTGTCGGAGCAATCTTCTGGACGTCAGCTGTAATTGAAAATGACTCTGTTTGATCGGCAGAATTAACTATAAATGACCAGGAAGACGGTTGAAGCTGCCGGTGCAGGGTTGCTGTGTAATCGCCCAGCCCATTGATGGCTGGAGGTAATGTTGGCACTATGACTGCAAGTTTCATTGAACGAGTATCTTCTCGCTTGTTGGCAACCGGATGCTTATCGGATCGTTTCGCATACTTCAATTTAGAGTATATGATGATTGATTGTATGGATTCAGGTTTAAAGAATGAAAAGCGGTCGCTTTGTTCACCATATTCAAAATTCCAAAGATGATTCACCGCGTAGTTTGAACGAACGTCTTTTGGGATGCTTGTTTGAATATATTTGGTTAATTACCTGTGCTTGGACGCCTCGTCCTTTCAATCCCTGGCGGTTGTTTTGGTTGAGATTATTTGGCGCTTCTTTGCGAGGCAAACCTTTTGTGCATCAGCGGGCTCGAATAGAAGCGCCTTGGAATTTGATTTTGGGTGATGGCAGTTGCTTGGGTGATCGTTCTCACATTTATAATCTGGCGCGAATTGAAATTGATGATGGTGCGACGATTGCACAAGAAGCCTATCTTTGCTCCGGTAGCCACGATTTTAGTGATCCAAGCCTCTCTTTGCTGACGGCACCAATTAGAATTGGTGCAAAATCGTTTGTTGGTGCACGTGCGTTCATCCTGCCCGGAGTCTCAGTTGGCGAAGGTGCTGTTGTTGGGGCTTGTGCTGTCGTGACTAAGGATGTTGAGTCCTGGTCGGTATGTGTGGGAAATCCCTGCCGGGTAATAGCCCAACGGCACCCCTTTTAGCTGGTGATAATGAAAGTACCAATTTCAGTGATTGTACCGGTGCTCAATGAGGCTGAAAATTTGCCTCGTTGTTTAGCTGCTGTATCTTGGGCTGATGAAATTTTTGTTGTCGATTCGCGCAGTTTGGACGATACGGTAAAAGTTGCCCAATCATTTGGAGCGCAGGTTGTTCAATTCGATTATGTGCCACCATTTCCAAAGAAAAAGAATTGGGCCCTGGGCAATCTTCCTTTTAAGCATGACTGGATTTTGATTTTAGATGCTGATGAAGAGCTGCTGCCCGAAGCCGAAGCGGAGATTCGTCAAGTAATCGAGCTGAAAGATAATCCCTTTGTCGGTTATTGGATCAACCGACGCTATATGTTCATGGGCAAATGGTTGAAGCATGCCTATTATCCAAATTGGTGCCTGCGCTTGTTTAAGCATAAGCTTGGACGCTATGAGAAGCTTTCCGAGTGTGATACCGCCAGTGGCGACAATGAAGTGCATGAGCATGTGATTGTCCAAGGACAAACCGGACGTCTTAAAACTGAAATGAATCACTATGCTTTTCCTTCGGTGGAGGTTTTTGTGGAGAAGCATAATCGCTATTCCAATTGGGAAGCGGTAGTTGCTTTGGAAGGCGGATTGGCCGGCTCAGCTCAACATGTTAGCTTGCCCGAAGTTGCAGCTAAGCGGAGATTGCGCGAAATCTTTTGTAAGTTGCCGGGACGGCCTTTATTGCGCTTCCTTTGGATATATATTGGACAAAAGGGATTCTTGGACGGAATAGAGGGGTTTTATTTTGCCACTTTGCATGGAGTCTATGAAACTCTTATTCTTGCCAAGCTGTATGAGCTCAAAAAGCGGCGTGCTGCCGACAAGTTAGGATAATTTAAAAACCTAAGCAATAGTCTGGCTTTATTCAAACTTAGCCCGATGAGAGTTAGTTCAACTCTTCAGGCATGCTCATAAGAATAGGCATCATGACATAATGCCCCAAGAGTGATCTCCTTTGCCGTGGGTGCCGTTTTCTACCGGCACAAAGTATATGTGTTGTGTGTTTGGTCGATATTTGATCGAATCTTTGAAGAGAGCAGTAAGTATCAGCCTTGCTTTGGTGCTGGTTTACTCCTATCTATTTCCTTTACATGTTCGGGCCGTTTCTGCCGATGTTTTGGGCGAAAGCGATAGCACTACTGATAGCGTCACGGCGGCCAATCCCTTTCAAGGTCCTGAAATTGAAGTTGGCTCCTATATTTTAGGTCCAGGCGATCAGCTTCAGGTGATTGATCCGTCTCAATCCATAGATGGCGAACCGATTACTACTTTCGTCAACGTTTTGCCGGACGGTACGGTTTCGATTTATCCAATTGGAATTCTGCCGGCTGCCGGCAAAACAATAAGTGAGCTGGAGCAGGAAGTTAATAACAAGGCTGCAGCGATTATCAAATCGCCGCAGATCTCTTTGTCTTTGGAAAAGGCACGACCGGCGACCATTTATGTTCTGGGTTATGTTCTCAATCCTGGTCGTTTTACCAACGGTCACAATATAAAAGCTAAAACTGGTACGGCGCAGCCTGGCGGACGTTTTGGTCCATACAATAAGCCGAATGAGTTTAGAAGCTCGGCCCCGGCTCTCGGTCCTTTGAATAAGACTTTGTCGGGGTCTGTATCTCAAGGTACTCGTCCGGTAGGAGCCGATGTTTTGACAGTATTGACGGCGATTCAATTGGCCGGCGGTGTCAGAGAATCAGCTGATATTCGGCATGTGGCTTTGCGCCGGCGTGGTACGCAAGGGGTAGCTAGAACCATAGACCTTTGGAACCTACTGATCGAAGGTGTTGACGGCCAGGATGTTTTGCTGCAAGACGGCGATGTGGTTTTTGTGCCAAAAGGAAATTATGCTTTTGATGCGGAACTACTAGGCAGTGCTGCAGATCAAAGCCGGCCTGTACGGATTATCGGCGACGTTCAAATGCCAGGTATATATAGGCTATCACCGCGCGATGATTTACTTTCAATTATTGCCAGGGCTGGTGGATTCAACAACACGGCTAAAATGCACCATGTGGTTTTAAGTCGCATGAATCGTGAAGGAAAAATAGAAGCTCGCTCGGTTTCTATTGGTAAATCCATGAAGAATGGACAATATATCGGGCGTGTTCCGGTGCGTCCGGGAGATCTGGTACAAGTAAAAACATCTTATGTAAAACGAGCTGCACCACGAGTAGCTACAGGATTAGGTATATTTACCAGCGCCTTCCTGATCCTCTATTTAAGTCGGCTTATTGTTGACCAAAGCAATTCCAACAACAATAACTAAAGTTAACTGGCCATCCCGTCTGACAAAGGTAGAATCACCATAACAAATGGTTGTGCATCTGCTGACAAGCCGATGCCAGTATTCAATGGCGATGACATCAGGATCTCATAACAACTCAGCAAAAGGGATAAAGCCGTTGATCACGGTTTTTATGTCTTTGCTTGTCATACTCAATCCATATTTAGCGGTTATGGCTCAAGACAGCATGGAGCTTAAAGAGCCGCCGATAAAAATTGCTCCGTTATCAATTGGTGCACCGCAAAATGCTGCTTCGGACAATGCAGCTTCCGGCGGTACTGAAACCAGCGGTAAAGCCGAAAGCGATTTTGAGAAGAGTGAAGACGAATATGTTTTAGGCCCTGGCGATGAGATTACCGTCATGGATCCTTCTTTGGGCATTGACGGGCAGCCTTATGTAAATACGTCTGTAATTGGTCCTGATGGCATGATTACGATTTATCCGGTTGGTTTAATTAAAGCTGCCGGCAAAACGCTTCGCCAACTCACGCAAGAAGTTGATAAGAAAAGCGAAGTTCTACTAAAAAAACCAGAGATGGTTTTAGTTCTGTCCAAAACGCGGCCGATTGAAGTGTATGTTTTGGGTGATGTCTTAAATCCTGGTCTTTATCGCAGCATGGCCGATCAAAAAGACCAAGGCTCATCGGACAATAATCAAGGTCAGAACAATCAAACACAGCAGCAATCGCTATCCATGCTCGGCACCGGCGGACAGTCGGGCGGCGGAGGTAAGGGTGGTGGCGGGCAGACTATGTTGTTGCAGAACTATGGATCTTTGACTCCGGAATCAAAACCAGGACCGACTACGCTTACTGCTTTAACGGCGATTCAGCAAGCCGGCGGGGTTCGCGAAACAGCGGATATACGACATATAAGAGTCCGCCGCGGCGGCAGCAAAAAAATAATCAATTTCAACCTTGAAGAGCTGCTGATCAACGGTGATGAGTCGCAAGACGTTCTCTTGCAGCCAGGAGATACGGTTATGGTTCCGCGTGGCGGTGAGGATTTTGCTGCCGAATATTTCGGGTTGGCGGCCCACAAGCGTCGGGTGGTAAGGATATTTGGCTCGGTAAAATTTCCTGGTGTGTATGCCTTGCAGCCGAATGATGATGTGTTATCGGTGATTGCCCGAGCCGGGGGGTTCAGTGATGATGCCTATACCTGGCGTGTAACCTTGAGTCGAGTGGATCGCAAAGGGCACTTCGTAGCACGAAAAATTTCGGTCAAAAAGTCGATTAAAGATCAAAACTATATAGGCAGAGTGCCGTTAGCCTCTGGCGATGTTGTTCAAGTTCATGCTAACTACATCAAAAAGGTTAGCCCGAGGGCTTCGACAATTGCTGCTACTTTTGCTTCGGCTTTCTTCATTCTGTTCCTCAGTCGTCGCATCGTGGATCAGAGCAACCCGAATACCAACAACAGCAGCCTCAACTCGAACAATGCCGGACCTCTGGGTTTGCCGAGCGTATTTTAGTTAGGCTACTTTGTTAAACGTTCAAAAATTTCGCTAAAGCAAGAGCCGATTTTTGTTATATCGAAGGTTCTTTCGGCGTATGCCCGGGCATTGTTGGCGATTTGCCAATGCATCTGCGGGTTAGTAAACAGCTCTTGTGCCTGGGCGATGAATTCTTCGCCAGTCTCTGCTACTAAGCCGGCTTTGTTCTCCAATACTATTTTTGCCGCAAGATTATTTTTCGGCATAGACAGCAGCAGCGGCCTTTGTGCGCATAAATAGGAGAGTACTTTTGAAGGAACTGAATAACTGCTGGCTTCCGGCTCGAGAATGGAGATTAGGACGTCGGCCGTAGCTAACACTTGGGGCATTAGAGCGAAGGGCTGAAAATCCAAAAGTAATAGATTGTCCAGTCCCAGTTCTTCCTTCTGCTTCTTGAGCCAATCAGCGCCCAACCCTTGTGAGATCACCACTATTTTGACTTGTGGTTGTTTTGGAAAGTGTTGTGCCAAACGCACCAGAAGTTCTGGATTATGTTTTAAACCAAGAGTTCCCGAGTAGAGGAATACGAAAGAATTGCTCAGTGAATGTTCAGTGCTCCAAGGGTTTATTTTGCTGTGTACCGGCAATTCACTCAAAACGGCCCAGTTAGGAATGATACTAATCTGGTTTGCCTTGACGCGTTGCTTTTCTACCGCCGGGAGGAAATGTTCGGTAATGGCTATGACAGCGTTACTGTCTTTCAGAAGTTTTCCTTCTAAACGGTTGTAATAGTTTCCGAGTAAACTTCCCACACCGAACCATTTGCCATGAAAGATACTGTGGATAGCTTGTCCTTGTAGATCTTGGAGCCAAAAAACTCGTTTAATCCCTAATTTTTTGCAGGTCTGCCAAAGTATACGTTGAACATCAAGAGGTGTGCTGCCGGAAAGGACAACATCGGGCTTGAATGATTTTACGGTTTGGGCCAATAATTGGCCATATTCAATCTCTTGTAACAAGCGTTTGGCAAAATTGTATTTTTGAAACGGTTCTTTCAAGCTTAAGCCAAGTATTTTAAGGTTTGGCGGCTCATTTCGCCGGTCGCTCAGGTCACCTCTTGGTGCAATAATTGAGGCAAAATACGTATGCTGAACTTGATGCCCTTGAGTAGCCAGGTAACGGCTGAGCTCAAGGGGAAAAGAGTGTCCAGGATAGTCGTTTACCAGTATTCGCATATTGTTGCAATATTAAGAATCCAACTATACCAGGAATTTCTTGACAAAAAGCTTGCTCGCCTGTTGGCAAGCAAGCTTTTCCCGATTTAAGAAAGGACTATAATTATCTTGCTATCGCTTGTGCCCAAGAGGTTTATTCGTGAAGAAGGCATTGATAACCGGGATAACGGGGCAGGATGGCTCCTATCTTAGTGAGTTGCTTCTGGAAAAAGGATATGAAGTACATGGCATAATTCGTCGATCCTCGACTTTTAACACAGAGCGCATCGATCATCTTTATCGCGATCCGCACGTACACGGAGTGCGTCTCTTTTTGCATTATGGTGATATTAGCGACTCAACCAATCTGGTAAAACTTCTTTATCGCATTCAACCGGATGAAATCTATCATTTGGCAGCGCAAAGTCATGTGCGGGTCAGTTTCGAAATACCGGAATATACCGGAGACATTACAGCTATTGGTACAGTTCGCTTGTTGGAAGCAGTACGCCAAGTAGGTCTTAAATCGCGCTTTTATCAAGCGGGCAGTTCGGAAATGTTTGGTAAAACGCAAGAAGTACCGCAAAGAGAAACCACGCCATTCTATCCGCGTAGCCCTTATGCCGTGGCGAAAGTGTATGCTCACTGGGCGACAGTTAATTATCGCGAAAGCTTCGGGATATTCGCCTGCAACGGTATATTGTTCAATCATGAATCACCGCGCCGTGGGGAAGTATTCGTCACTCGCAAAATAACGCGGGCTGCAGCGCATATTTTGGCTGGCGTTCAAGACAAGCTTTATCTTGGTAACTTGCAAGCGAAGAGGGATTGGGGCTACGCTAAAGAGTATGTTGAGGCAATGTGGTTGATGTTACAGCAAGATCAGCCGGAAGATTATGTAATTGCTACCGGTGAAAGTCATTCAGTGGAAGAATTTTTGACGGCCGCTTTCTCTTCTGTCGGCTTGGACTGGCATAAGTATGTGGAAATAGATCCTCAGTACTATCGTCCAGCTGAAGTTGATCTGCTTTTAGGCGATCCATCAAAAGCTAAAATAAAGCTCGGTTGGGAAGCAAAAACAAAATTCAATGATCTTGTCAAAATTATGGTTGAAGCTGACATAAGTAATAGAAGATTGCAACTTGATGCTTATAAGCCCAACCAGTAGGGATATAAGATGACAGCATTTAGTCTTGATGGACAAAAAATTTTTGTTGCTGGGCATAAGGGTATGGTCGGCAGTGCGATTAGTCGTCGTTTGCAAAATCATAACTTGGAAATTCTTACTGCAGAGAGAAGTGAGGTTGATCTTCGCGAACAAACAGCGGTTAATCACTGGTTTGAGATTAACAAGCCCGATGTGGTGTTTTTAGCTGCAGCCACTGTGGGTGGCATTTTAGCTAACGATCAACGCCCCGGCGAGTTTTTATACGACAATTTGCTGATTGCAGCCAATGTAATCGAAGCAGCAAAACAAACTGCGGTGAAAAAGCTATTGTTTCTCGGTTCTTCTTGTATCTATCCGAAACACGCACCGCAGCCCATAACAGAAGAAGCTCTGCTTACTGGGCCGCTGGAGCCGACAAATCAGTGGTATGCCTTGGCTAAGATTGCTGGTCTTAAATTGTGCGCGGCATATAGGCAGCAATACGGCTGTGATTTCATTTCGGTGCAACCAACAAATTTATACGGACCGGGCGATACTTATGATTTGCAGGAAAGCCATGTGATTCCGGCGCTCATATTGAAAGCGCACAAAGCCAAAATAAAAAATGATCCTTCTTTGGAAATTTGGGGTAGTGGTACACCGAAGCGGGAATTCCTTCATGTAGACGATTTAGCTGATGCCCTTGTATTTCTAATGGAAAATTATTCGGCCGCGGAACATATTAATGTCGGTTACGGGGAAGATCTCACTATTGCCGAGTTGGCTGAATTGATTTGCGATATTGTTGGCTATAAAGGAAAAATCCATTATGCCAGCGACAAGCCTGACGGTACGCCGCGCAAGCTCCTCGATTTAAGACGCTTGCAAGCTTTAGGTTGGAAACCACGCATTGGGTTAAAAGAGGGGATCGAGAATTCCTATGCTTGGTTTTTAAATAATGTCACTTAAAGATGTGGTTTTTATTCAAACTGTTCTTCCTCATTACCGCTTTGCTCTATGGCAAGAACTAAAACGACGCTTTGGTTCAAGTTTCTTTCTTTATTGCGGTTCCGAATTTTTTTTTCCTGATATTAAAACCGTCGCATTCTCGCATGAATCCATTGTTCTGGTTAAAAACATTTATTTGTTTGGACGCCGTATTTTGTATCAGGTTGGTGTTGTTGTACCGGCCCTAAAAGCTAAATATGCCGTAGTGGAAAATAACCCTCGGATCTTTAATACGTGGGTGGTTTTATTAGGACGGAAATTAATCGGTAAATCGACCGTTTTGTTTGGGCACGCTTTTTCTATGACCGGTAAAGACAATTATCTCCGAGCTTTATTGAGAGCTTGTGCCGGTGTGGTTTTGGTCTACACTGAAAGAGAGAAAGACCGCTTGCTCGATAAATGCAAGCAAAAACGGGTAATAGCCGCTGGTAATGCTCTTTACAGTAAAGCTGTAATGGCGGCTGTTGGCAGTTCTGCTAGCCGCCAGAATTTTATCTTTGTCGGACGTTTTGTTCCTGAGAAAAAAATTGAGCTGCTGATTGAGGCATTTTATCTCGCTCGAGCGGCATTGCCGTCCGAAACTCGCTTGCTAATTGTCGGTGGCGGACCCTTGGAGCAAGCGATCAAGCAAAAAGTCAGAGAGCTGGGATTGAACGAAAGTGTTGATTTCTATGGTCAAGTAAGTAATGTGGAGTCTTTGAAACAGCTTTATGCGAGTGCCGTAGCCAGTGTTTCTCCTGGCTATGTCGGTCTTTCGATTGTTCAAAGTTTTGGTTTTGGCATACCGATGCTAATTGCTTGTGATGAGCCTCACGCCCCGGAGATTGAAGCGGCAAATGAAGGTAAAAATTGTCTGTTTTTTAACAGTGACAGTGCAACGGCTTTAAGCGAAGCTATGCAGAAACTTATGGCTGACCGCAGCGAATGGTTAGGTAAAAGCGTTGATATTGTTGAATATTGCCGTCAGCGTTACTCGCTTGAAGCGATGAGTGATCGCTTCGTGGAAGCTCTGGAATCAACTCGTCAAAAGCAAGATGATCTATGAAAATACTTCTGGTGCATAATCGATATCATGTGCTTGGTGGCGAAGATACTGTCGTCAGGCAAGAGCGTGCCTTGCTTGAGTCTCATGGGCACGAAGTGGTTTATTTCGAGGAAGACAACAGAAAAATTGATCGGATGAATATGTTAGACGTGGCGGGAAAGTCGCTGTGGAATTTTGAAGCGTGTAATCGCATTCAAGAAATAATTGAGCATGAGAATATAGATGTGATGCATGTTCACAATTATTTTCCGCTTCTATCGCCGGCAATTTTCAAAGCAGCAAAACAAAAAGCCGTTGGTGTAGTTCATACTCTCCACAATTTTAGAGTCTCATGTATTAACGGATATTTTTTGCGGGCCGGTAAAGTTTGCGAGGACTGTCTTCTTGCAAACAGTACGCTGCCGGGAATTATTAATCGTTGTTATCGTTCAAGTTTACCTGCTTCTTTGGTGGCTGGCGTCTCTCTTGGTGTGCACCAGTACCTGCAGACAATAAGCCGTCATGTCGATCGTTTCATTGCTCTTAACGAACAAGCAAAAGAAAAATTCGTTCAAGCCGGCTTGTCTTCTGAAAAAATTATCGTCAAGCCCAATTCTCTCTTTCCGGAGCCGGTTGCAGGCAAAGGGGACGGGAATTATGCTGTTTTTGTTGGTCGGCTTTTCCCTGAAAAAGGGATTGATATTTTGTTAGCGGCCTGGTCAAAGTTGCAAAATAACATTCCTCTGAAAATCGCCGGTGAGGGGGTTATGGCTGATGCCGTGCGTGAAGCCGCTCAAAAAAATAATGCCATAGAATATCTTGGTTGGTTAGAAGAAAGGCAAGTTGATGTGCTTGTTGGTTCGGCGCGTTTATTGTTGTTTCCTTCCATCTGGTATGAGAATTCTCCGCTTGCGCTGATTGAAGCGCTGGCCAAAGGAACCCCGGTAGTGGCATCGAAAATAGGCGCTGCCGAACAGATGATCGGCGATCAATGCGGAGTACTCTTTTCAGTAGGGGATGCGGACGAAATGTCCGCGCGAGTTGAAAATCTGTTTTTTAATCAGTACTCTTTAGCAAAAATGAGAATCAACGCTCGAAAAAAATATGAAACCGTATATGGTGCTGAGCGCAACTATAAAACTTTGATTGATGTCTATGCTCAAGCAATGAAACAATCGTCCAAAGATTGAATAAATTCAGAAAGCGGGCTATATAATTTTTGCATAAGTGCTTGCTGCGCCCCGCTAAGCTCTTTCCAATCGGCTTTGCGAGGAAGCTCTTTTGGAAAATCATTGAGAGCGCTAGCCGGAATATTTATGAATTCGAGCAACGCAGGCAAGTTATGCCAGAGGGATTCATATTTTATGATCATAATCGGATAGTTGCGCTTGCTTGCTTGATTCAACCAGTTATTGAGGCATGCCTCGAAGCCGAATAAGTCTTTGCCATTGAGTAGATAATTATCCAGAGAATGAAAAACGCTCGGCGGGGTTAAATAGCCGATTAAAGGATTAAGCCGGAGACAGTGAGTACGAGCAAATCCGCGTTTGAATAGTGAGATTGTGGCATTTCTAGGGTCTCCAATTACTAATACGGCCTTGTCGAGATTCGTGCCGTGCTTGGGCGGGTTGAGCAAATGTTTGTAGCCATCTTGGTTATGAGGGGAGTTAATGGCAATATACTGCTGAGCATATTCCATTAAAGCTGTGCTGCCGGTTCCACCGAAAGAAGAGATCAGTGCTGAAAAATGTACGGGTGCTAACCCGGGGCATAACTCTTTGACTAAATACAAAAATCTGTCTCTGAGCACGATTAACCGCCTAGAACCAAGGTTCTGAATTCTGAGCAAGCAATTGCTTCCTGGTAATGCTTATAAGATGTGGTCAGGGCAATATCCAAGTTGGGATCCAGAACAGGCAGTAGGCTGGCATTACCAATCATAAATGCCCAAAAGGAAAAAACGCTCGGCGGTCCGATAATCAAGTCGCATAGCGAGAGTTCAAGAAGGTTTATAACTGGTAGTTGTGCTCGCTCTACGCTGCTTTGGTCTGACAGAAAACAATCTGCTTGTCTGGTCAAACAAGCAGCTTCTTCCGTTCCGGTGATCAGAAAAATCGGATTTCTGTCTTTGTAAAGGAGACGGCATTGTTCGATTATGGATGAGTATTGATCGAGTGTGTAGTAATACTTTCCGTCATTCCAAGTCCAATAATCACCTTGTCTTATATGTATACCGATTATGAAATTGCTTTTCTCCCGGAGCTTTTGCTGAGAGGCTATCGCAAGTTGTTCAATCTTCTCGACCGGGCGCAGCATGGAGCGAACGTTGTTCCAGTGCTTATTCAAAATTTCCCAATTGCGAATGCGCCATCCGGCTAAAATTGTAGTTTGAAAAATATTGCAGACCTGATCTAATGTACCGTCGGCTAAATCTAAAGTTTTCAATTCTTTTTCTTTTGGAATCGATTTCCGACAGCCGTCCACGGAGATGGATTGCCATCCGGGCAGGTTAGCTGCCAGCTTGCGGAGCAAATGTTGTGCCCAGGGTAATAACAGCCAGCGAAAAGGCAGCTCTTCCCAAATTAAAGCCGTACAATCGCCCCACATGCGTGTTGTGCTGGGAACTATGCAAGCCGGATTGTGTTCGGTCAGACGAAAAAACTTACGATATGGCCAAAATCCCAGATTGATTATTCGTAGACCTTGGCGGTATTCTTGTTGCCAGGCTAATAAATGAGCAAAAGAAAGCAACTGATTCCCCAGACGACCGGTTCCGCAGAAAAGCAATTTGTGTGGTGATTGAGTCTTCAAGTTTGTTTTAATCACTTTCTAAAGGCTGGGCATGTTTCTTGTACTTCAAACCGGCATAAAGGAGCAAGCCGATGCCCACGGCAGTGGAAGCGGTATTAATAGAAGTTATCCCGGCGTTGTCTTGCACAGAACGCAAGAATTTTTCTAAAAATGTGGAAAAGCAAAAGGCCGAAATTATGGCCAATTGTTGTGAAGATCGACAATCTCTTGCTACTTTAGCAAGCATAAACAACGCTAAAAACATGTAAATCGAATATGCCAGTCCGCCGAGTAACCCCACTTTAATCCACTCCTCTAAGAAAAAGTTGCAAGGGCTACCGATTATGTTGCCATCTGCGGTTTTGGCTTTGCCAGCTAAACCAACCGGTGGAGGGTTAGTCATCAAATAATTCATGCTGGCTTTCCACGCTGCCGGTCGCATGGACGCGGAGGAGCCGGCGCTTGTATTGTAGAGCTTTTCGTTTTTTTCCTGAGGCATTAATATCAGGGCGAGTACAAGGCACAGGGAAAGGAAAGTTCCGATGGCAAATCTGTGCAGTATTTTTTTTCCGCTCGGTGCTTGCAAGATCATGAGTAAAAACAAGCTTATTGGAATGCTTAAAAAAGCCGATCTTGCGTTGACGCCGATCGTGGAAAAAACTGAGATGATCAATGAAACAAGAAAAAGCAGAGAGCGAATACTAAAAAATTTATTGTTCAATAAAATTGCTGCTGAAAATAAGGCGCAATTAGCGCTGATTGTGCCGATCATGTTTTTATGCAACTCTTGCTCATCCGGAGTAATAATGGTCGAACGTTTTGCAAAACCCAACTGCAAGCATTCGCTTGCATTAAAACATGAAAAAATGAAAGTAACTAACCAGAGGATATAAAGTCCAAGAACTAGTTCCGAAGGCTTTTTCGGTCCCAGCGAAAAAGCAAGCAGAGGCAGATAATAAGTTATGCCTATGGAGATCAGTCCTCGAAGAAACTGTGCTTGGGTGGTTTGGTAAAAATTGTAGTCTGTGAAAAAGTGGCTGGCGACGACGCAGAATATGAAGATTGTCGCGGCAATGAATACTGGCGATCTTAAGATCCACCAGAACTTTAACTTTGTTTTGTCTTGCAAAACGTGGGCGGCGCCAAAGAGAGAAAGCAGGATTATTGCCAGAGCCACGGGGAGTTCCAGCAAGCTGCTGTCATGGCTTACCGGTGCGCATTCGGCGCCTAAAATGAAAGCGATAATGATTGTTCGTGCAATGGCAAATATGTCCAGCGAAGACTGCATCATTGTGTCTTGATGTGATCTTCGCTGCATCATATTTGCTCAATACTGGGAACTATTTTTTGTCGGATTGCTTAGTCAACTCAAGATCTAGCACAATTTGCACTTCTTCGCCAAGAGCCACGCCGCCGTTATCCAGCAGTTTGTTATAGCTGATACCGAAATCTTTGCGGTTGATTTTTGTTGTACCGGTAGCACCGATACGAACCGTACCCTGAGGATCTTTCAATGATTCTGTTGGACCATCGACAGTTAGTTCGATGTTTTTCGTAACTCCATGCATTGTCAACTTGCCGCCCAGCTTAAAGCCGCCGTTGAGGACGGGGACTGTGCCTGTGGAAACAAAAGTAATTTTTGGGTATTTTTCCACATCAAAAAAGTCGGCACTGCGCAAATGTTTATCACGATCAGCCTCATTCGTGTTGATCGTGGCAGGATCCAGGCTGGCATTTACTTTGGCCGAATCGACATTCTTGCCGTCATAAATGGCTGAGCCGGTTATACCGCCCATTTGCCCGCGTACGTTCGATACCATCATATGTTTGATTGTAAATGTGGCGCTTGAATGCTTGGGATCGATAGTCCACTGATCAGCGGCTGAAGCGGCGGCTCCCAGAAAGAAAGCGAGAGATAACAATAAGCCTAATTGTTTTTGCATTATTCCTCCGTCTATTGTTGATATTTAACTGAGCAACCGTAAGCTTTTGTGGATGCAGTGCTCACCGGTTTATTTGCCAGTGCTTCGTCTAAAGCCTGATTTACATAATTGACTGCTGATTTCACATCAACAATGTCGGCGGAAGGATTGTTGTCTATGGCACCGGCATAAATAAGTACGCCTTTGGGGTTGATTACAAACATGTGTGGTGTGGCTTTGGCCCCATATGCGCGGCCCGTTTTACCATTCTCATCAATCAAATAAGCTGTTGGAGCTGCTTGTTTTTGTTTGAGCAATTCGTTTAATTTTGCCGGAGAATAATTTCCTGGTCGGCCGGCAGCTGAGGAGCATACTGAATACCAAATTACGCCTTTGTTTGTGTACAGCTTTTGGAGCTTTTGCATATTGCCGCTGTCATAATGCTTGCGGACGAACGGACAATCGAAATTGATCCATTCCAAAACAAGAAATTTTCCGCGCGTATCGGCAAGTGAGTGCTGCTTGCCAGCAGTATCTTTGAGGCTGAAGTCCGGAGCGCTTTTGCCGATTTGCGCTGAGGACGGCTCTTGAGATTCGGATGCTTGGCAATTGAAGACAAGCAGTAAAATTAACAGGGATGCAAATTTGAGAAATCCAGAATTTCTGCTCATAGCTATCCTCTTTGTGAATGAGAGATATAAGTTTATAATGGAACCTTGATTTTTGCCTGAAACCTGGGGATGTAGCTCAATGAAGATCATCCACTACATTGGTAGTCTCGGCTTCGGTGGAGACTGCAAAAACCTGTTGCGCTTGACCGAAGCGCAATCCACTTGGGCAAAAGTGGCGATTTGGACTTACCAAACCAATCCAGAACTTCATTCGATATTAATAAACAACACTGTACAAGTGCTTGCTGGCAATATTAATTATGTGGATCTTCTGGAGAAAGAAAAGGATCCGACGATTTTTTTCATACATCGGAACGGTAGGCCAAATCCGCAGGAAACAAGCTTGCTTACCGCACTGAAAGCGCAAGCCATACCCTGCTTCGAATACAATACTTTTGCTCGAGTTGATCAAGCCACAGATGATCTTTGGACCGGACATTGCCATCTGTCAAGAGCGAGTTTGTGTCAATATGCTGCTCGTAAGGGGGTTAGCGTTGAAGAGCTTTTCCGTACTGGCCACCGGGCTATCGGTTATGCGGTCGATCGAACTAAACCAATTGAAATTCACGAGCGTTTGGCTGCAAGGCAGGAATTCGGACTTTCAGAAAACGATCTTGTTTTAACTCGCTTGCTTCGTCCGGATTTGCGTAAGTGGGATCCTTTGCCTGTTCTTGGAATTCGAAAAGCGATCGAGCAAGGAGCAGCAGTTAAGTTTATTATTCAATCTCCTCCAGCTTCGCGAATTGTCTGGTTACAAAAGATGCTGGGCAAGCGTTGTCATATTCTTTCTCCGTCCGTTGATCCGCAAAATCTGCGCAAAATATTTGCTGCTGCCGATTGTGTTGTTAACTGTTCCGCTATTGGCGAAACTTTTGGCTTAGCGATGGCCGAAGGCATGATGTTGGGATTGCCGGTAATGGTAAATGCCACCGCCAAACAAGATAACGCGCAAGTGGAATTTATTCAGAATGGGCGCGGCGGATGGATTGCCAATTCAGTACAAGATTTTGCCGATCTTTTGCTGCAATTGCAGAATAATAAAACTGAATTTCTCGTTGCCGGCGCTATAGCGCAAGAACAAACTTTGGCCTGGTTTGAAACAACAGTTGTCGAAAAGCGTCTTCGCGGCTTCATGATTGAGCGCTTAAAGGCAAAAAGCTCTGTTCTTGCCGAAAAAATCCCTGCGGTGGAAGAGTTTGATGATACTTATATTTTGTCGGATCGTTGGCTTCAGGATTGGCAGAGTCAAGACTTTGCATTTCAGCCGTTAAAAAAGAACGTTGTAGATGAATGTCAACTGTTCTTTCTAAGGATGTGGGATGTGGTAACTTATGCGCGTCAGATGGGAGCGGCGCATCTCTGGATGAAGCTTAAGGAACGCCTTAGCCGGGGCTCTCTGCATCGCAAATAACTTGTTTGGCCGCGGCAACGATCTGTTGTCGGTAGCGAGACCAGCTCCAATTGAGCACGCTATCTCTAGCTTGGTTGCCCATGGCTGCGGTTTCATCTCTGTGATCGGCAAACCAGTTGAATTTTTCTGCCAACGATTCAGGTGATCTAATCGGTACAAGAAAACCGGTTTTGCCTTCTTGTATCAGATCGTCGCCGGTTGCGTTAGCTGTAGTGATCAAAGGCATTCGATTAGCCATCGCTTCCAGTTGTACGAGCCCACGTCCTTCGCTTAAAGAGGGAAGAACAAAAACATCGCAATGGCGCATAATTTCAAATACCCGGGCTTGGGGACCCGGCGGTTCATAAATAAATTCAGGAAATTGTTTGCGATAAAAATCCATGTCGGCTGCCGGTGCGCCCATTACAATAAGTTCGATATCTTTGCGCTTCAATAATTTGCAAGCAGCAAAAATATCGGCTAAGCCTTTACGTTGAGTGAGCGTTCCGGCAAATAGTAAACGTAGGGGTGCTTGCTTGTTCGCTTGACGCAAGGGTGGCGGGGCGATATCCGGACAACCGAAATCAACAACCAAACAATTTTTGTTTTTTTTCAATTCAGGCGGAATTGAACGTTCGACAAAATTACTTATGCAAAGGATAGTATCGGCCAGCTCGAGCTCTTTTGTTTTCCGCTCAAGCTTAAAAGAAGAATCTTTGAGTCCTCGTATTGTCTGAGCCCATTCGGGCAGGCGTTCCGCTTCTTCTTTTAAGATGCTGTTTGTTGTTTGCCAAAAAGGAATGCAGAGCTCGTACATCGTTTTCAAGCCAAAATTTTTGGCTGTTTTGAATGTCTGATATGAAAAATCTTCATAGCCGTATACTGCTTTTATGTCATGATGCGACTTTGTCAAACTTTCAGTCAAATAATGAGCGACCGAACGATCAAAATCGCGTCCGACACTATCGATGGAAAAAGGAGAGTTTTCTTCAGCAGGTAAGAACTTTGCCCCGACTCTTTGCAGGGCCAGCCGACAAAACTCTCGAGCCGGATGAGTAATTATCAGATTGTGATTGATTGGAAAAGTACGGCGTAGGAATTGGGATTTCAACCCATTATTTAATAGGCGAATAAAGACATCGTTCTTGGAGAAAGCCAGTGTCGTATGGAAAGATTGAAGCAGTGAGGCCTCGGCTAAGGCTGCCGCTGACTGTTGTACGTTTGAATTGCAGCTCATAAAGCTTTGCAATATCATACTTGTCACTTACCCGCCGGAACCCAACCATATTAACTGTACATTCTAGCCAAAGAAGAAGTCATGTTGCATTACACCAAAAAAGTTATACGCGGATTACTCAATCTTATTGGATTGGAAATTCATTCTCGCAATAAGTACAGAACCATGGACAAGCTTTTGCAGCAAACAGTAAGGCAGGGATTCTCTCCGTCTACGGTTATCGATGTTGGCGTAGGACGCGGTACTCCGGAGTTGTATCGTAATTTTCCAGCTGCCACTCATCTTCTGATTGAGCCGCTTAAAGAGTGGGAAGCGGATTTGAAAAACATTTGCCGGCAATATAATGGGCAATATGTTCTCTCAGCTGCCGGGGCTGAGGCTGGAGAAACCGTTATTCAAGTTTTTCCTGACGGACTGGGATCGATGATTTTTATCGAGAAGCAAGAACGGCAAAGTCCGGGTGTTTCTCGTAGCGTGCCTGTTGTTCGAATAGATGAGGTTTGCCGTCAGAAAAAACTTGAGGGACCTTTTGTGATTAAGGCTGATGTCCAAGGATATGAGTTGGAGGTAATTACCGGAGCCAAGGATATTCTTGCTCAAGTAGAGCTGATCATTTTAGAAACGTCTTTTTTTGAGTTTCATAAAGGTTGGCCTCAGTTTTATGAAGTAGTGACAAAAATGAAAGACTTTGGTTTTGTGGTTTACGACATATGCACGCCGACGGCAAGACCGCTCGATCAGGCTCTAGGCTTTGTTGATCTGGCTTTTGTTAAAGAGTTCGGACAATTTCGAACCAGTCATCAATATATGTAATGAAGCGCAACATCAGTTGCTATGTAGCGCGCTAATGATAAAATGAGTTCCTTGCGGGCTATTAGCTCAGGTGGCTAGAGCGCACCCCTGATAAGGGTGAGGTCCCTGGTTCGAGTCCAGGATGGCCC
>JAIEOQ010000006.1 GCA_019750335.1 Candidatus Obscuribacterales bacterium | reverse complement strand
GAAATGACATTTATGTTGCCGGTGGTCGCCGCAATTAAGCCGCTGTTTATGATGTTGGCCGAATTAAGCGCAACATCACCCATTGCTTGCATGACAGGCATTGCCGCGCCCGGATTTGCCATAATATTTTGAATGGAGCCGCCAGCGGCAAGAGCTAAATTGCCTGAGCTTGTGATTGAACCTGAATTGATAATGTTATTGATTGCACTCAAACTCAAGTTCAACACAGACGAATATTGCGACAGATCAATACCTAAACTTGTCGGTAATGTAGTCGTGATTAAACCGCTTTGGTTATTCAATATATTCAGCGCTGAAATATTGGCGCCGCTTATTGCCGGATTGTTGCTTACAGAATAAATACTGCCTGAGTTGTTTAAGTTGCCGACCAAATTTAAGTCGGCCGCACGATTAATCACAGACACATTGGTTGGAATTACCAAATCACTTATATGATTAGCCAGACGATTGCCTAAAACAAAGCTGCCGCCGACAGCGGCTCCATCAGCTCCAATCAATAAAGACTGGGCTCCGGTCCGCGCCATTTGATAGGCTGCAATTAATTGCGCAGGCGTAAGCGCCATACCCTGAGTGACTGTCATTGCCGCTCCGCCGACATCGATATTTACCGGGCTAGCAATATGATTTGCCGTTACGCTTTGGCTGGTTGATGACAGATCAAGATTAATCGACTGTGCTTGGCAATTAGCTTCGTCATGATGACACTGATGAGCCGTTGCCCCCGGGTCGCTGCCAGCCTCATCCGCTATAGCTAACGTTCCAGCACTTTGCCAAAGCAGCACTGTCGCCGCCATAATTCCCGCAAGCCGACGAAAAAGTGCTTTCATTGCATACACCTTGGATAGCGAATCGATATACCGACGCGCGAGACGAAATTCGTCTCTTATTATAGGTCACCAAAATCTAACAGTGCGCTTGAAAAGCCGAAATTTTATGGCTTGGTTTTATAAGGTGTTTTGTAACCACCCAGGTCTGAAAGAATCGCAGCATTCTTCAACATTTTGCGGGCTGCGACTTGGTGCTCTGGATTGTTTGACTTAAGCAGATTACGCATTACGCTTACGTTGGCCATGCCACCGGATATGGTGAAGTCTGCAAAATAAGCTTTAATGCCAGCACCCATATCTTTTTCATGCACATTGCGCGTACCGATATTGCCACCCGGGTTCAAAGCATAGAAGTTCGACTTGCCATCACGGGTAAGTAGTATTTGCATGCCCGGAGCCAAAGTCAGCTCTTTGCCATTCACTACTACTTTGACCGGCGCTCCTTTGCTGTCGTGCATGTCATATACAGCAGCATCATTTCCGGTTTCCATCACCCAAGCAACCGCACCTTTCGGAATTGAAACAACTCCTTCTTTGGTTTGCACGTTGATATCGCTTGTCGGCATAAATAAGACATAACCTTTATCCAGCTGCAAGAAATTGCCGCCGCTATTCGGTCCAAAATCAACACCGTTTTGCGCCAAAACATTTAGTTCATTAGCATTAAAGCTCGTTGCCGTAAATATCGCCTCACCGACTTTAGCCAGTTGCTCGACTGTGATATTGCCTTGCAAGGGCAGCTCAAAATTCGGTTGATAAGGATAGGTCGTATACGGAGTGTAGTCTGTAGCTATACGTGTACCAAGCTGCTCATTTAAATTTGCATTCTGCAATAGCGCCAGCTGCTGCAACTGAGCAAGATAATACAAATACAAAAAGAGATTAAAGCCTGACGGCACCACTGCAGCCGGAGAGGACGCGGATGGCACCACGATAACATCCTCTTGGTCCGATACTTGCAAAGTTCCGTTAATAGCTCCTTGAGCTATGGAAATATTTCCTTTTGAATAAACACCAGAGAAGCTACTGACTACAGTAAACGGAGATGAAATCGCCAGCGTAGTTGAATCGAGATTACCGATATTCACATATTGCCCGCCGGTCAAAGTACCGGAGCCGGTAATCGTAATGGCATTGGTCCCACCATTAATACCAACAATTCCGTTGTTGTTAGCACTTGTAGCAGTAATCGTCGCATTGTTTATCAGGGTAACAGGAGCTGCACCGGGAGTGTAAGAAGAGATCTGTATTTTACCTCCGACACTCTCCGGAGCTCCACTCGTACCGTTGGCATTGAGGTCTTGGTTGATTATGATAGTGCCGTCGGACAGAATATCGATCCGTCCGCCATAAGTATCTGCGTAAGCATAAATTGGAACATTGCTGCTCAGCGCTATATCGCCGAGAGCTTTAAGCGCAACAGCACCACCGACGGCAAAGCTGTCAGCTCTGATTATGCTACTGCCAATAACATCAAGGGTACCCCCGGACTGCAAGGTGATCGAACCGCCGCCGTAATTGGCGTTCGCCTCTATCCCGGTAACACCACCTGTATTGATGGTCATGTTACCGGCTGACTGCAATGTAATATTGCCGCCAATATCGCCGCCTCTGGCGACAACAGCACCGCCATCTATGTTAATACCGCCGCTAGCTATAACAGTTACCGTACCTCCGACACCGCTTACAAGTGAATCAGCGTCTAAGGAACCGCCAACGTAGTTATTCCCGCTGACCCCGGCGCCAACGACCAGATCATCGGTACTAGCAGTGCTTATATAGATGGTGCCGCCATTGCCTTTTTCACCGCTGGGATTACTGTAGGCGTCGATGCTGCCATTAACTCTAATCTGCTTAACTACGATTTTTATATCGCCGCCGCTACCGCCCAAGCCATCCGAAGCACCGCCGGAACCGGCTCCGTTAGCACCACCAAGAGCGGAGATAGTATTTGCCGAGAGGACAAGACCGGCAATATTATTAACATCGGTTATGAAATTGATAATACCGCCCATACCACCATTACCACCGACAAGATGAGTAGCATCACCATTCGCGCCGTCAGCACCGTTTGCCGTAAGACTGTTGAGCTGAATCGAACTGCCGGCGTACATTATTACCTGCCCGCCCGGAAGTCCGTTCGCACCAGCGACCGTCGGAGCAATTCCGGAAGTCGTTACTGTCGTTCCGTTCAAATTCACCCCGCGGGAAGAGCCTAAATAAATCAAATTACTGTTGGTATTGAGATTAATAACCGGGTTACTCAAATTAAGCGCCGAGCCGGGATTGACTGTAGAATTTAGAATCATAAAAGGATTGGTAATCGCTCCTGCCGACACAAACCCGGACGAGCTATTAGCCACCATGATTATTTGCCCACCCGGCGCATCACCGTTTCCATTGGATACATCAATAGTGCCGTCTGGTTGCCCACTGTCAGAAGTGACACTGCGAGAGCTGACGGCAACGACATCTTGTCCGCTAACCGCAGCATTCACCAGGCTGACGTCTCCATTCGGGGTTATCGTGCCATTGCTGGCAATGAACAGTTCTCCGCCATTGCTTGAAATGTTGTTTACGCGCAGATCAGCGCTTGAATTTTGCGCAATTAGCACATCATTCAGCACGGAGAAGCTGGCCCCATTGGCAGCCGAAATACCGCTGTCATCCAAACCAGTGCCCGAATAAGTAAACGCCGAGCCTCCCGTAGGCAATACTTTCGTAAATACAGGAGAAAGCGTTCCGTAACCGGTAATGAAACCCAAAGAACCGGATTCAAAAGCTGAGTTCGCGCCCAAATAAATAGCGTCGCTCGCGCTTCCCGCTTCAAGCAGGACAACGCCATACTTGCCATTGGAACCGGCAGTTCCAGGGGTTGCACCAGTTCCGCCAAGCCCACCGTTGCCTCCAGCGGATAGAACAAAGTTATCTATCGGCTGTCCGGCTGTACCAACAGTCGTTCCGGCGATTACAGTAATCATTCCGCCGTTGCTACCATCGCCGCCGTTGCCACCGCTGGCAGAGCCACCGTCACCGCCGCTGCCACCGGCATTTCCGTTCAAGAGTATATATCCACCGCTAGTTCCGGCAACTACGCTGCCGCCGGCGTTCAACAAAAGAATTCCACCGCCACCGGCATTGCCGCCGTTACCACCATTGCCGTAGCTGCTGCTGCCGATGCCTCCGTCAGCGCCAAGCCCTCCGGCACCGCCAACGGCGTTGATATTGCCTGAAATTGAAATATTTCCACCGGCGCTAAAAGTAACGTATCCAGCGCTACCGCCGTTCCCTCCGCTGCCGCCATTACCGCCAGTACCGCCAACATTCACAGCTTCGCCTCCGCTGCCGGCGTTGCCACCGATAGTGCCGGAAACATTGATTGTATCCACGGAAATATTGTTAACAGCCGTCACATTGAGATTGCCACCATTACCGGTGCCACCGGCATTGCCACCATTACCACCGAGAAGGGGACTAGAACCTCCGGTACCACCGGCTCCTCCGGCGTTAACGTTAGCAACAATACTATTGCCGGTTATAGAATCTCCGGAGAATAAAGAGATTAATCCCCCATTTCCGCCGTTGCCGCCGTTAGCTCCATTTATGGCCGCAAGAGTACTATTACCATCTCCACCGTTGCCACCGCCACCACCTGTAGCCTGAAGGGAGGAGAATACAACTGCGCCCGGGGCTTGCAAAGTTATACCACCGGCATTGCCACCATTGCCTCCGGCGGTGGCAGGCGTGGTACCGGAAGCATTGCTGCCAGCGGTTCCAATAACACCGGACGTGTTTATGGTCACACCAGTCAAGTTGATACTACCACCGGTGCTTGATTGCGTTCTTGAAATAGTATATAAACCTGTGCAATCAGTACAATTGCTATCAGCACCCGTAAACAAATAACCGGCAGACATCACCACATTGCCACCGGAAGTGGAAATGGAAGTCGTTCCGGAGTTGGCCGTAATATTGCCGGTAGCCAGTACGATAAAGTCACTTGCTGTGCCGGCACTGAAATCGGATATGGCAACGTCGCCGTTGCTGTTAGTAAATATCGGGTCACCAGTAAGAACGAGACTGGCGATATTGAGCGTACCGCCTTTAACATGAGCTGCAGCAATACCGGCATCGATTTTTACCGCACCATCAAGTCTATCTGTTGATATTTTCACGTCACCGTCTGGGCTTGTGAAATTCAGATCGACAGCTTTAAGCACGCCACCTTTTAGATCAATTCCCGCTTTTTCTAAAACACTACCATCGGTGTCGAAAGTCGTTCCGCTTGTCACCATCGATATGGCATCACGAGCCGAGATCAATCCGGCAATGTTATTAACGTTCAATACATTGCTTGTTAATCCATTTATGCTAATGGCACCAGCTAAAGCTTGGATTGCGCCGGCATTTACTAAAGCACTTGTTGCTAAATTCACACTGTTCAGTTGCGAAATAATCTGGCCTTGATTGATTATTTGCGGTGCTTGCATATTCATCGCCGACATCGCTTGCATCACAGGAGCTGCTGCACCAGGAGCAGAAAGCACATTTTGAATCGAGCCACCGGCAGTTGCCGTTAAGCTACCAGAGCTCAGTATGGTGCCGCTGTTGATTATGTTGTTGATGGCGTTCAAACTTAAATTCAATACCGAGTTGTATTGCGATAGATCAATTCCCGGAATTGAACTTGGCAATACGGTACTCAACAATCCGCTATTCAATATATTGTTTGCGCTAATAGTCGCAGCAGTAACTGCCGAATTGTTCGACACTGACAAAAGTGTTCCGGCGTTAGCTAAATCTCCGGCTAAATTCAATCCAGCACTTTTGTCGACTACAGTGACACCGGTTGGAATGACGATACTATTCAATATATTGGCCAGGCGCATACCGATGATCATGCTACCGCCGACTGCCGTACCGTCGGCACCCAAAAGAATGTTTTGCACTCCACCGTGCAACATTTGATATGCCGCAACAGCTTGAGCCGGTGTAAGCATTTGCCCGGGGTTTACTGTTTGGGCAACGCCTGCCACATCGATATTCACCGGTGCCTGCTGGCAACCACCATTAAATACAACGCTTGCTGTTGTCGAGGACAAATCAAGATTTACCGAGCTTGCCACTGCGTTTTGCTGACAACTCTCTAGGTGCTCGCATTGATGACCAACATCGCCACTCTCATCGGCAAAAACCATTTGCCCAGAGCTTTGGCATAGCAATAAAACAGTCCCCGCAATACCCACGAACTTGCGAAAAACCGGTCTCATTTTTACTTGCCCCATTAAAATCAGATGCCAAAATATGCAGCCCAAAGCTACATCCATTATAGAGCCTGCACTGCCAGCGCCTCTCTTGGAAAGCCAAGCTGCAAGGTTTGGCTTTAGCGACCCTGCTAGGATGATTGTCAAATATCAAAATAGGCGGAGCACATGGGCTACAAAAAATTATGGTTTTCACTGGCAGCTGTAGTCGTTGCTTCGTTTATCGTGCTTGGTTACTTCGGCTACGAAGTCTACATGCAAGCGCCACCCATCCCCGAGCGAATCATTTCCGAAAACGGACAAGTACTTTTTACTGGCGACGATATCCGAAACGGACAAAATGTTTGGCAGTCCATAGGGGGACAAGAAGTCGGTTCCGTTTGGGGACATGGGGCTTATGTCGCTCCTGATTGGTCTGCAGACTTTTTGCACCGCGAGCTTACTTTTATTCTCGATTTTTGGGCAAACACTGAAGACGGCAAAATCTATTCTAATTTGCCAGCCGAAAAACAAGCTGCATTCCGCGAGCGCCTAAAACTGCTAATTCGCAAAAACACATACGATCCGACATCAAAAGATCTAACGCTTGATCCAGTCAATATCCTGGCGATTGAATCTGTCGGCAAACATTACACAGCTCTTTTCACAGGAGATCCCTCTTTAGCTAAATTGAGAGAGTCCTACGCTCTTCAACCAAAAGCAATCACCAATCCGGAGTCCATGCGGCAAATGCTTGCTTTCTTTTATTGGGCAACATGGGCTTGCTCGACTACCAGACCTGACGGTGAAGTTACTTATACAAACAATTGGCCTCCCGAATCACTTATAGGAAATGCGCCGACAGGCTCGATTATTGTTTGGTCTGTTTTTAGCTTCGTCTTTTTGCTTGCCGGAATAGGCACACTCGCCTGGTATTTTGCCAGCCAACGAGCCAAAGAAGAATTGGAAAATCATGAAGTACCGGATGCGGATCCACTGCTTGGCTTAGAGCCGACACCTTCAATGCAAGCAACTTTGAAATATTTTTGGGTTGCCGGAGCACTACTTGTCGTACAGGTTGGACTAGGTGCACTCACAGCTCATTACGGTGTTGAAGGCTCCGGTTTTTATGGCATACCTTTAGCCCAATGGCTTCCCTATGCTGTCACACGCACCTGGCATACACAACTTGGCATATTTTGGATTGCTACAACTTGGCTGGCCACAGGTTTATTCATGGGTCCTGCCGTATCCGGTTTTGAACCAAAGTTTCAACGCGCAGGCGTCAATTTATTGTTCACTTGTTTGGTCCTTATAGTTGTCGGCTCTATGGCCGGTGAATGGCTCGGTGTACAACAAAAACTCGGACTCGATACTAATTTTTGGTTCGGACATCAAGGCTATGAATATGTGGACTTAGGCAGATTTTGGCAGATTTTCTTGTTCATCGGATTGTTTTTATGGTTAGCCTTAATGACACGAGCTATATGGCCGGCATTTAAAAATCCGCTCGAAAATCGCAGTTTGCTATCTTTGTTTTTGATCTCATCGCTGGCTATTGCTGGCTTTTATGGTGCTGGTTTGATGTATGGGCAACATACCAATCTGGCGATTGCCGAATACTGGCGATGGTGGGTTGTTCACCTTTGGGTTGAAGGCTTCTTTGAAGTATTTGCCACAGTTGTCATCGCTTTTTTATTCACACGCATGAGACTCTTATCCACAGTTTCAGCAACAGCAAGCGTGCTTTTTTCTACAACAATTTTTCTTGCTGGCGGCATAATCGGAACTATGCACCACCTTTATTTTTCCGGAACGCCAACGCCTGTGTTAGCTTGGGGTGCCACTTTCAGTGCACTGGAAGTGGTGCCTCTAACACTGATTGGTTTTGAAGGGTACGGTAACCTAACTCTTAGCAAAGTGCAACCCTGGGTGCAAAGCTACAAATGGCCGATCAACTTTTTTGTAGCCGTCACATTTTGGAATCTTGTCGGTGCCGGCTTATTCGGCTTTTTGATCAATGCTCCAATTGCTCTTTATTACATGCAAGGATTGAACACAACTGCCGTGCATGCACATACTGCATTATTTGGCGTCTACGGCATGCTCGCCATCGGGCTGATGTTGTTTTGCCTAAAGGGCTTAGGAACAAGATATGTATGGAAAACCGGTCCAGTTAAGTTTGCATTCTGGTCGATAAATATCGGTCTTTCCTTGATGGTACTGATCAGTCTTCTTCCCGTCGGTCTAATGCAGACTTGGGCAAGCGTCGAATACGGATTGTGGTATGCCCGATCGTCCGAATTTTTGCAAACCGATCTAATGAATATACTTCGCTGGTTGCGCGTAATCGGCGACACCATATTTGCCATTGGTGTAGTCGCCCTTGCCTGGTTTGTGCTCGGCTTAAAAACCGGATGGTCAGTATCGGGACAAATCGATACCAATATGCCACCACGCAAATAATTATTGCTTGGTTTTGTAAGGTGATTGATAGCCGTCCAGATCAGAAAGGATAGCCGCATTTTTCAACACTTTATGCGCTGCTTCTTGATGCTCATAATTGTTTGACTTAAGCAGATTACGCATCACACTTACGTTGCTCATACCACCGGATATGGTGAACTCGGCAAAGTAAGCTTTGATGCCAGCACCCATATCTTTTTCGTGCACGTTGCGTGTGCCGATATTGCTGCCCGGATTCAAAGCATCAAAATTCGACTTGCCGTCCCGCGTAAGCAATATTTGCATGCCTGGTGCCAAAGTCAGTTCTTTGCCGTTCACTACTACTTTGACCGGCGCTCCCTTACTGTCGTGCATATCGTATACAGCAGCATCGTTTCCTGTTTCCATCACCCAAGCAATTGAACCTTTGGGAATAGAAACAACACCTTCTTTAGTTTGCACTTTGATATCACTTGTCGGCATAATTGGCTAAATGATTGCCAAGAACGAAACTGCCGCCGACAGCCGCTCCATCCGCACCTAACAACAAAGATTGTTGTCCGCCGCGTGCAACTTGATATGCGACAATTAATTGCGCCGGTGTAAGAACCATGCCTTGAGTAACGGCCATATTGGTGCCACCGACATCAATGCTAACCGGATTTGAAATACAATTAGCCGTCACGCTTTGAGTTGTAGATGACAAATCAAGATTGATCGCCTGTGTCTGACAATCGTTTTCCTCATGATGACAGCTGTGACCGCTTTGGTTTCCAGCTTCGCTTTCGTCAGCAAAAACTACCGGCACTGCGCTTTGAAAAAGCAGCACTGTCGCTCCAAGCAAACTGAAGACTTTGCGCAAGACAGGCTTCATGAGAAATACCTTATCAAAGGGATACGAACAAATAGCATTGCAATTATGATGGATTCTATTTTGGTCGGCGCGCTCCTTGAAAACCGAATTCGATTTTCTCGGGAACAAATGACAAATTGCCTAACAAAAGGGAATTCAAGATGTTTTTTTCTCGCCCCATTCTTCGTATACTCATATAGTCGAAATCTATTGCTCAGGAAGAATATCAATGGAATCCGCAAAGGGCTCTGCCTTGCAAAAACGTTATTTTCTCGGACTAATTGCCGTCTCTTTATTTGCTTTAAGCACTCAGTCAGCAAATGCACAAAGCCTTACTTCGACAAACGCTTTTGAAACTGCTACGGCCAATCAACAGATTGCCCAAGCGCCAACAGCACCACCGCAATTCGTACCGACAGACGTTACACCTTTCTCCGTTGCCGATGAGCATACGACCCTCGGGCAAGGATATAAATTCCGCATCTTCCAAGCTTTGCCGGAAAGACTTTGGTTCACATCAACAACTGAAGTTTCGCAACGTCTTGATACCAACGTTCTTTTCACTTACAGCAATCCGCGTCCGGATTATGCTTTCCGTGTGTTGCCTAACATCAGCTTAGGCTACAACATCGCTAAAAACACTTCGGTATACACCAACTATTTTGTTATCAAAGATACTTTTGCCGACAACACTTTCTTGAACCGTCCAACTACCCAATCGCTTTCTATGGGTATCCGTCATAACTGGCAGATTGGCGACAAGACCAACGTTCAAGTTGACTTTCAAGCTCGTGAACTCTGGCAAGCAAGAGGCTTGCGTCAGTTCGACTTCATTCCGAACTTGACGATTACACGGGCCATCGGCGCTCGCAACGTTGTTTTCGGCAGCACCCTGTTACAGTTGCGCGGCGGCAAATATTTCGTCGCTCCAACTCGTGAAATCGATCCTTTCTACACTTTAGGTTGGGTGCATCGTCGCGGACCATGGATCTTCATCGTCACCGACACACTGGTCACCAACTTCCGCAGCCCGCCTTTCCACAGCTCGGTACCAAGACAAGGCAACTGTTCGATGATTGCCGATATCGAAGTTGCACGTCCTGTGTTGAAAAGCTTCCCGGCTTTGATGGCTTTCATCAGAGCGGAGCCAATCTACAACTGGAGCTCACATAAAGCTCCGGGCTTGAGCGGTTTCGATTTCCGTCTGTTCGGCGGCTTGCGCTTGAGTTTCAGCAAACCAGCTTATAATGCCACCATCGACAATCTGCGCAAACAGATTCTTGAATCGGAAGAAGAAGCCCCGGTTGCTCCGGCAAGCACAGGTAACGGCTCAAGCAACTTGCGTCCAGCTATCCAGAACACTAAGCCAAAGAAGAGCAGCGCTCGCCAACAAATACTTGAAGGCGAAGAACCAGGCTCCGCTTCCTAAGCACTTACATTCCGGCAGTCAGACCACCGTCTATAGGGATGATCGCCCCTGAGACATAACGTCCTTCTTCCGAGCAAAGGAAAGTAACTACGCTTGCCACTTCTTCCGGCATACCGACACGCCCCATCGGAATATTGGCGTCAACAAATTCTTTGAGCACTTCTTCGCCGCTCATACCTTTACGCGCACCGACCTCAGCGTTGAAACGTTCGCATAAGGGCGTTCTGATGCAACCAGGACAGATACAATTGCAGCGTATGTTGTATTTGCCATAATCGAGAGCCACAGAACGGGTGAGATGAATAATCGCTGCTTTCGATGAGCTGTAAGCTGCGTTCATTTTGATTCCGCGCAAACCGGCATCGGATGCGTTGTTAATGATCACGCCACCACCTGCAGTGCGTAGATGTGGGATACAGGCTTTGCTGACTAAAAAAGTACCTTTATAGTTAGTATCTACAACCTTGTCCCAATCGGCTTCGTCAGTATCGGCAAGCGCTGATATGAATTCAACTCCGGCGTTGTTGAACAAAAAATCCACACGCCCGAATTGAGCGACGCAACCATCGACAAAATTTGTCACGTTAGCCGGAACGGCAATATCACCGCCAAAAGCAAAACAACGTCCGCCGGCTTGCTCAATCTCTTTTTGCAATGACTTAACCGAGGGTTCGTTGATATCCAACGCCCCGACCATGGCTCCTTGCGCAGCGAAAGCTAAAGCGGTAGCCCGACCGATTCCCGAACCAGCGCCGGTAACAAGGGCTGTTTTACCGGAGAATTTCATAACTTAAGCAGTAGCCGGTTTGAAGTTCTTTTGCTTGGACTTAAATTCACGCCACCAAACAAGGAGGCAGCTGGCGTTGAAAATGGAAGAGTAGGTTCCGGAGGCAATACCGATAAGCATAGCCAGAACGAACTCTCTGGTTGTGACTCCGCCTAAGAAATAAAGAGCAAGCAAAGTAATCACAACAGTCAAAGAGGTATATATGGAACGAGCTAAAGTTTGATTGACGCTGTCATTGGCCACATCGCCAAAAGTCTTTTTATGCTCTTGCCCGGTAACCTGATCCGTATATTTGCTGCCGATATATTTTGTATTTTCACGCACCCGGTCAAAAACAACGATCGTATCGTGAACCGAAAAACCGATTACAGTCAGCACAGCACTGATAAAAAGACTGTCTACTTCAGTGCCGAAAAGTACGCCCATCAAAGCGAAGAAGCCGCACAAAACAAGGACGTCATGCACAAGAGCAGCAATGGCGCACATGGCGTAATCAATCATAAAACGGAAACGGATATAAATAACCATGGCCGCAAAAGTCAAAAACAGCGCCAAGAGCCCGTTTTGCAAGAGCTCCGGTCCGACGATACCGCTTACTTTATCGACTGAAAGAACTTTGAAAGGACCGAGCTTTTCACCAAGACTTTCGTTCAACTTGCGCTTAAGCTGTTCGTCTTGCTTCTCGTCAGACAAAGCTTTGGTTCGCATAACGATTACTTCTTGTCCGCCGATTTGCGCTTGCTGAACTTGAGAGCCGGTCAATCCGCCTTTCTCAAGGATGTCGCGCACTTCTTGCAAATCAACCGGCTTTTCAAATTCGTATTGCATAATCGAACCGCCGGTAAAATCGATGCCCGGTTTGAGCGGAGCATGAAATTCAACCAGACACATGATGATGCCGATTATGCCCGGGATGGTCAGAAAAAGCGAAATGCCGAACCACCAGTTTCTGTATTTAACGATATCGACTTTGGGAAGATTCATTTACAAGCCTCTTAAGCGACTTTTGCGTCTTTGGAAGATTTATTTGCGCTACCTGATTTTTTCAAAGTAGCACCGAAAAGCGGCACGCTTTTCGGCACCAAGTGCAACAACACTCTGGTAACCGTGATCGCGCTGAACATTGAAACGGCAACACCGATAGCCAGGGTAACAGCAAAGCCTTTGACGATTGACGTACCGAAAATCATCAAGACTCCGCAAGCAATCAAGCTATTCATGTTGCTGTCGAAGATTGAAGTAAAAGCTCTGGAGAAGCCGACTTCAATTGCCGTATAAACGTTCTTGCCTAACTTCAACTCTTCTTTCGTTCTTTCAAAAATAAGGATGTTGGCATCAACCGCCATCCCGATTGAAAGAATAAAACCGGCGATACCGGCAAGAGTCAGAGTGACTGGCACAGCTTTAAATATGGCAAGGGTGGTCAACGTATAAAGAACTAGAGCAACGTTGGCCATCATTCCGGGCACACCATAGATGATCAACATGAAAAGCATGACCAGAGCGATACCGACTACGCCGGCAATCAAACTCTTTTCGATAGAGTCTTGACCCAGTGTCGCGCCAACCGTTCTTTCTTCAAGAATCACCACTTTAGTCGGCAAAGATCCGGCGTTGAGCTTTAAAGCCAAATCAATTGCTTGCTCTTTAGCAAAGTTACCTTTGATTTCACCTGAGCCGCCACGAATCGGTTCCAAAACATTGATACCGCGATACTCGTTCAACCCTAGCGGACGCCCATCCGGACCGCGATCCGTCGGTTGTCCATCAAGAAATATCCCGATGCTGCGATTGACTAAACGTGTAGTCAGGTCACCAAATTTAGTGGCACCATCCGGTTTGAATTCAAAAAGTATTCGCCAAGTTTGTCCGCCCGGCAAAGGAACAGCTGTGGCATGTTTGAAATCGGCGCCGGTCAAGCCGACATCTTTCCATTCAAAGTTGCCCAGAGCATCCATCTTCGGCATGTTGCTGTCCGCCGGCTCGTAAACAAGCTCTTTGAACTCAAGTAATGCTGTAGTACCGATTCGATCTTTAGCTTCTTGCGGATCTTTAACACCGGGCAATTCAACAATCAAACGATCACGTCCGGTACGTTGCACAACCGTTTCGGCAACGCCAAGTGAATTGACCCGATTGTTGATTACGGTTTCAACACCACGCATAACTTCCGGCGTTATCTCTGGGACCAGCTTGCTGGGCTGAGCTTGCAAAAGGAGTTGGCTGCCTCCGCGCAAATCCAGACCAAGCTTTAGATTGGTGACTATGGCATAACCCTGGTAATGACCAAGGACTTGCATGTTATTAGTTGCTGCTGCTTCTTCCTGCAGCGATTTCAACGCGTCTTCACGCTGAAACGTATTCATTTTGTCCCAGCCTGGAAGTTTTTCCAAACGACCGGCTATATCTGATTGCAAATCAGCTGGTGACAACTCGGTCAACCTTTGCAACTCTTTCAACTTGGCTTCAGGAAGCACTTGAAACAGCGTTGTCAGGGACCAGATTAGTACTATTAGTACTGCGAAAACTTTCCAGTTCTTAGCGAACATCTTTTGCCTTAACCAATTCGGGTATGAAAGGGAAATTTTAACCCGACTCAGTTTATCAGGCGTGGGATTGAATTAACGCCTGGACAAAGTTAACGTCTATTTCTTTTGCGTCTTCTAAACGGCACAAACACGATCACCGCCGCGCTGGATAGCCAATTCCAGAGCTTGCACGGATCGCGCAATTAGTTCGTCATGCTCCCGAGCATGGGCCGGGAAAGAAGCAAGTCCAATACTGGAAGTGACTTTGAGATTGTTCCAGTTATGACTTATAGCTTGAGTACCTAAACGTTGACGAATGCGCTCGGCAACAACGGCTGCACCAGCCGCATTTGTTTCCGGCAAAACAATGGCAAATTCATCACCGCTATATCGAGCCGGTATATCCACATCGCGAACGCAATCGCGCAAAACGTTAGCAACAACCTTCAGTACGGCATCAGAAGTGAGTGCACCGTACTGGCGGTTGATCTCT
Source organism: Candidatus Obscuribacterales bacterium (assembly GCA_019750335.1). Classification (GTDB taxonomy): domain Bacteria; phylum Cyanobacteriota; class Vampirovibrionia; order Obscuribacterales; family Obscuribacteraceae; genus JAIEPM01. The sequence goes on along the minus strand of JAIEOQ010000006.1, from coordinate 679,549 downwards.
TTGTGTCCGTCGACAGCAATCATCAATAATGAAACAGGACGTTTATATCTTTTTGCTCTTTTCAGCTCGTCTTTTAGCTCTTTCATCAGTGTGCGTGAGTTATAAAGCTCAGTCAAAGAATCGAGCAGGGCCAGTTTTTCCAACTCTTCGGCTTTAGTCGAAGTCAAGCTGGAATGAGTGTTTTGCAATAACGAACGGCTTTCAAGCTCTCTGACGCGGTCAAGAACTTGCGAATCAACTTGGGAGCGCTGTTGCTGCCCAGTAGTTTGTCTTGAACGTTGCGGATTATCCAATACACGGCAAAACATACATGTTCTACCGCTGCATATATGGTCTGTTCTACCTGTCATAAAATTTGAAATCCTGTCTAGTAAAAATAATCCGGCGCTCGTTTTTTAATGTGCCCAAGCATACTGGCGCCCAAACACCTCTTGATAACAGTATATGCAAAAGATTCCTTCATGGCTAGCAATTTTTTTGCTGCATTTATCAGACCGGCAAGGGGGAATTTGCCACCAGTTGACCTTCTTGGACAATCATCGCCCCGTTCACGTATAAATCGCGAAGCCGGCGCGGACCATATAACAATGAATCACTGGGCTTAGACCGCGCAATTTCAGGAAGGCTTGAAAGATCAAATACAGCAATATCAGCCAGCTTACCCGACTGCAAACTGCCAATTTCACAGGCAAGCCCAGCAGCTTTTGCTGCTCCTAGCGTCAGATAATAAAGCGCCTGTTCGCTTGTGAAATTGAACTCCGGATTAACAGCACGATGTAGATCCCAGGCAAAACACGCTTCTTGCAAAACATTCAAATCGTCGGTAGAAGCCGAACTGTCCGTACCAAAGCCCATCTCCATACCAGAGCCGGCTAATTTAGGAAAAGGGGCGACACCGTTACGCAAACGCGAATTACTCCTCGGGCAATGAGCGCCACTCAATTTATACTGGCGCAAAAGTTCAAGATCAGAATCGCTAACTTTAACCAGATGAGCCGCCAATATATTGTCGGCAAGTAATTCATATTTTGCCAAATGCTCGACCGGTGTTAAGCCGTGCCCGCGCCAAGAAAGACTAGCGATGCCTCCGGGCACATCTTCGCGGGTCGCTTCCAAAAGAAATTTATCTACATCCGGCTCCGGTCCGGCAATCCATTTGCATTCCATTTCGGATTCAGCAATATGCAAAAGAAGCGGCAAGCCTTTTTCACGGCTCCATTCCAGAGTTTTTTTCATCAGCGCCGGACAAACTGAATAGGGAGTATGGGGAGCAACCGTGATTAAAAGCCGCGATTCAGCGAAAGCTCTCCGCACATGCTCGTCGGCATTATTGTGAAAAGCCTCGTATTTAGCTTGCCAAAGCTGCCAAGCTTGATCCGCTTTTTCTTCAGCGATACCGAAAATCTCAAGCCCAACAATACCGCGCAAGCCCATGCGCGCAATTCCGTAAGCGGCGGCTCCACTATAAGAGGAATCAACCACACAGCTAGTCCCGGACAAAGCAATTTCACGTGCTCCAATTAAAGCTGAATCTTGCCATTGCTCAGCAGTCCATTGCCAAGAATTGCCGATTAAACCGCGTATCCAACCGAAAAAAGGCGATGCCGTATCAAAATGCTTCAAAGCAGAATAATCGAGATGAGTATGCAAATTAACCAGTCCTGGCAATATGACTGCGTCACCATAGTCTTTGCTCGATTCGAGCTTGCCCCTTATCTCAAGAGCTTCGTACTCTTGCCTGGTGATTATTTTTTCAATTTTGTTCTGACCAATCACCAAACAACCGTTTTCGACAGGCGGGCTATTTATAGGTAGGATCCAACGGGCAAGCAAATAACGGGTTGGCGACATAAGAAACTCTTTGAAAGTTGATGTAGTATTGTTTTCTACGGTCCGGTTTCGTCTGAACGAAAAATAACGATTTGAAGATTAGCATCGACGAATTACGCGCTCAACCTCAACAGCGTCTAAACCTCAATTTTAAAGAATCAATTGAGGGCTTGAACGCCGTTAAGCCGGTTTTGGGCGATTTAATCGCCGCCGCTCATTTAACTAGCATTCATGTAAGTGGCAATGTCCAAACTTTATTAAAGCTGACCTGCCATAGATGCTTGGGTCCTTACTTCCTTAATATAAACCTGGCTTTGGATGAAAATATTCTCGAAACTCCACCGGAAGACTGGAGTGGCGCCGCGTCAAGAGAGAAAGAACTAACAGCCATCGACTTTGTAGAGTATTTGGCCGAGGACGGCACTCTTGACATTACGGATCTTGTGTATCAGGCTGTAACGCTCGCTACACCGGTTACCTGCCTCTGTGGCGAGGACTGTCCCGGTCCTGCTTTTCCAGACAGAGATGGGCATAGCAGCTCCTTAAACAGCAGTAATCAGGTTCAAAATGAAACGGATCAAATCGATCCAAGATGGAAAAACCTGAAGAGTCTCTTTTCAAAACAAGACACGGACGCAAAATCGTAGATAATTATTGCCAATCACTTTTTACTCAGAAGCAATTGTCGTTTCTGGAGGATTTATAAACCCCCATGGCACAACCTAAGAAGAAAACTTCCCACCAAAAGCAGGCTCAAAGAAGAGCTAACTGGAAGCTTGAATTAACCCCCAAAAGCACCTGCCCTAACTGCAACAGCGTGAAGCTGCCGCATATCGCTTGCCCCGGCTGCGGTTACTACCGCGGACGTCCGGCACGCCGCCGCGACTGGCTCGTATCTGACTAATCCGGTTCTTTAATTCCGCTTGGCGGAGTTGCTAAGACCCTGGGCTAACACTACCTGCTTGAGAGTACATTGGGAAGCAAATGGTAATTCGCATCGCAGTTGATGCCATGGGCGGTGATTATGCACCTAGAGAAGTGGTGCATGGCGCTGTTTTAGCGGCCAGAGAGTATGGAGTCAAAATTCTTCTGGTCGGACCACCGGAGATTGTCGCTCAAGAATTGAGGCGGCATTCGACCACTGGCTTGGATATCAAACTGGTACCGGCATCCGAAATTGTTGACATGGACGAGAATCCAAGTCGCGCCGTTTTGCGCAAAAAAGATTCGTCCATTGTCGTCGCCACAAAACAAGTTGCCGAAGGTCATGCCGATGCTGTCGTTGCTGCCGGCTCCACAGGCGCCGCTGCCGTATCAGCACAAATTAATTTAGGACGCATCCCGACAGTCGATCGGGCTCCGATTGCCTGCATGATGCCAACGGTCAATATTGAAAGACCGGCCCTCGTTCTTGATGTCGGCGCTAATAAAGATTGCGACGCTCAACAATTGCTGCAATTTGCTTTGATGGGCTCATTGCTTTATGAAGGACTTCTAAAAGTAAAGTCACCGCGGGTCGGACTTTTGAATATCGGCACTGAAGAGAGCAAAGGCACCAAGCTCGTTCAAGATGCATATAAGCTTTTGAAAGCAAGCAACAAAATAAATTTCATCGGTTTTGTTGAAGGTCGCGACTTTCCCCTTGGAAAATGCGACGTAACAGTAACTGACGGCTTTACCGGCAACAACGTTCTAAAAACAGCCGAAGGTATTGCTCGCATGATCACAATTATGATGAAGCAAGAGATGCTGGCTTCAGTACGTACCAAAATCGGCGCCAAAATATCTGAGCCGGCTTTCGCCAATTTACGCAAACGTATCGATTACAACGAGTTTGGCGGCGCCTTACTCTTGGGAGTCAAAGGTGTTTATGTAATCGCTCACGGCGGCTCCAAACACACCGCAATTAAGAACGCTATTCGCGTGGCTAGAGACATGATTCAAGCTGACGTTCAAAGAAATATTGAAGAAGCCCTTGCTCTGGTGACGGTCGGGACTAAGTCGTGAGCTTTCCTATAGGCGCCAAATTAATCGGCGTTGGCTCTGCCGTGCCGGTCAATGTCGTTACTAATGCCGATATAGAAAAGCTTGTCGATACTTCCGACGAATGGATCAAAACACGCACCGGCATCAGTCAAAGATATGTCGTCAAAGATGATGAAACAGCGGCTGGCTTGGCTACTGAAGCGGCTCGGGATGCCATCGCTTTTGCCGGTATCGACCCGACTTTAATCGACTTGATTATTGTTGCCACCTCGACTCCGGACAATCTTTATCCTTCAACAGCTTGCATGGTACAGGCTCAAATCGGCGCTAAAAATGCCGCTGCTTTCGATCTTGAAGCAGCTTGCACCGGCATTATTTATGCTTTGTCTGTTGCCCAACAATTTATCGCCACCGGCATGAACAAAACTGTTTTAGTTGTCGGTGTCGATATCCACTCACGCTTTCTTAACTGGGAAGATCGCAACACTTGCATTTTATTTGGCGACGGCGCCGGTGCTTTCATCGTACAAGCCAGCGATGAGAATGAGATTCTAGCTACTTATTTACGTGCTGACGGTAGCGGCGGCCATCTGCTTTCCATTCCAAATTACGGCACCATGTTCCCTCACGAAGGCACGACACAACCGGAAGCCAGCCACGGCTTCTTGCACATGAACGGCAAAGCCATTTATGAATTCGCTGTCAACGCCGTCCCGGAAGCGGTAAGAACCACGTGCGTTAAAGCTGGCATTGAAGTTGCCGACATTGATTTTATGGTGCCGCACCAAGCCAATCAACGCATAATCAAATCCGCCGCCGAAAAGCTCGGATTGAAGCCGGAACAAATAGTCAGCAATGTAGCCGAATACGGCAATACTTCAGCAGCGTCAATTCCAATCGCTTTTAGCGATGCCGTCAAAAGCGGGCAAGTAAAGCCTTCTTCGCTGATGGTCTTAGTTGGCTTCGGCGGAGGCTTAACTTGGGGAGCAGCTGTTTTAAAATGGACCGCAACCGATAAACGCAGCAAAACTACAGGTACAAAATCATGAAAAAAATTGCTTGCCTTTTTCCCGGACAAGGCTCACAAAGCGTCGGCATGGGAAAAGATCTGTATGAAAAGAGTGAGGTTGCTCGCGGCACCTTTCACGGTATCGACGGATTGGCCGGCAGACCGTTGTCAAAACTAAGTTTTGAAGGTCCGGAAGAAGAGCTGAAAAGAACAATCAATACTCAACCAACAATCCTAGCCGTCTCATTGGCAGCCTGGGAGTGTTATAAAGCTGCCGGCGGTCCGTCTCCCACATATGTAGCCGGTCATAGCCTCGGCGAATTTTCCGCCATGGCAGCCGCCGGAGTTTTATCTCTGGAAGCAACAATCAAACTTGTAGACAAACGCTCACGCCTGATGGAAGAGTGCCCGAAAGGAGCGATGTCCGCTGTAATCGGCATGTCGTCCTCCGATCTGCAAACTCACTGTCAGGAAGCAAGCAACGAACTTAAAGCTAAAGGCAACGAATCCGTGGTAATTATCGCCAACTACAACACACGCGAACAGCTGGTTATTTCCGGCTCTCCCGATGCCGTTGTGCTTGCCGGCGCTAAAGCCAAAGCTGCCGGCGCTAAAGTAATTCCGCTGGCGGTCGGTGGTGCATTCCATTCGCCTTTAATGCTTAGCGCCGCCAAAGAGTTTGAGCTTGAGCTTGGTAAATGGCAATTTGCCGACGCCAACTTTCCAATCGTGCAAAATGTTGATGCTAAAGACAGCATAAAAGCCGATGAGCTTAAGGCTAAAGTCGGACAACAAATGTCCAGCGCTGTTGCCTGGTGCGACTCAATTGAATATATGCTTGCTCAAGGTGTCGATACTTTTATCGAGATTGGACCAGGAAGAGCTCTCTCCGGAATGGTAAAAAAGATTGATCGCTCAGCTAAAATCTTCAATATATCTGATTCTCAATCCTTGGAAGAAACCCTTGCGGCCCTTAAAGAGACTAGCTTGGCTTAACTGTTCAATTGCCACATTCCTACTTTGTTTTGCCGCAACGCCGCTAGCTTACGCTAGCCAGGAGAAGGAACAAGCGCTTACACTTTACAGACAAAAGCAGTATCGCCAGGCTTTAACACTTTTTCTCAATTGTGCTAAAGCTAACCCTAAAGATACAAGCGCTTATTTGCACGCTGCCGATTGCTATCAAAAATTAGGCAACAAGGACTACGCTAAACAAACTTATCGTTATGTAGCCGACAGCTTTTCCGGCAGCAGCGATGGACGCCTTGCCGCTCAAGCGCTTGCTCGACTGGAGCCAGTAAAGAGCGAAAGCACAACAATCAATTTTGCCGAGCAAAAACAAAATTACGATTTAAATGGAATTTTGCAAATCATCCGCCCTCAAGGCGATCATCCACCTGTATCAACCAATGTCGAACATAGCGTCCGCCAAGCGCTTAATTCATTGCCAAATAATGTCAAACAGCTTTTTGCCAAACACGGACTTGTCGTTTGTCTGACCACAACTTTAATCGACAAAGAGCCTGCCTTAAAAAACCGGCAAGGACGCGGCTATGACGGTTTTACTTTCCGCACCTGTCCGGGCATGTTCAACGGTCATGAAGTAATTATTTGCGAACGTACAATTGACGAGAATGACGACAGCGTTAAAGAATCCCTTTCTATCCCGGAGATCATCAACACTCTTTATCATGAGTGTGGCCACGCGGTGGATTATTATCTCGGTGATATTTCAGCAAGCGAAGAGTTCAAACATGCTTATCTGCTCGATATCGGTAAAATCGAACCGGAGAATAAAGTCGATCTAGCTTATTTTCTACAAAAATCAGCTGCCGGCCAGGAAGAATGCTGCGGCGAACTAATCGGCATTTTGCTTGGCAAAAACGACCGGCGCACGAACAAATTACGTAGCGCTTTTCCGCTTACGATTCAACTTTTAACTAAACAGCTGGCTCAGCTTAAAGGCTAAGAGCCATAGCTTTACCGTTTGCGGTTTTCTTACCACTGCCGGCAAGCGCTTCATCCGTAATCATGCGCATGATCATGCCACGCTTAGCCAATTCGTTGAAAAAGGCTTGGGGCGGCACACAAACTTCCGGAGCAAGAACTCCGCGCTGGCTAATCGTACCGGCACCAATCATTTGTGCAACTATGGACGGTGGCACGCCGGTATCAAGCGCACCGCAAGAAACTTTCCATTTTTTGTCCGAGAATACGGTTGTTTCCAAACGAATCAGAGCCGGACGCCCGTTCTTCTGTCCGCTGACATCAACTCTGATTACTTCACAATCATCGGGATCGGCTTGAGGAACCGGATGTTTTTCAATCATCTTAGCCAATACTTTACGCGGTTTTATTTGCTGTCCATCAATATCCATTAGCTCGGTAGCACCAAAACCCAGCTCAACTAAAAACTTGCAGCGCTCATGAAATGCCTCGGGTAGACCAAGCCTGTAAGTTACTCGCTTCACCCCTTTATCGGCATAGGATAGAGGCAAAGTTGCTACTTCAGAGTGCAAAGTCAGAAAGGAAGAAGCTTTACCGACCGGTTCCGGATATTCCAAAACTGCCTCGCCGGAAAGGGGCGGATAAGCAATAAACTCTCCGTTTTCGTAAGCAATCGGCTCCAGGAAATACTCATCAAGAATGGTATCGAGAGCATAAGGCGGCAAGAAAGGATGGTTATGGCTAACCAGATCAACTGAAGCAGCATAAATATCGATTGCTTCTACCGACTCAAGCTCAGCAGCGGCGGCAGCAGCCATCACATTTGTCATGCCAGGCGCGGCACCCATTCCAAGCACAGCAAGTAAGCCTTTAGCCAAGAATTGTTTATGCAGCTCCATTTGTTTGCGAGTCGTGTGGAACAAGCCGCCTAAATCCAAATAATGACAGCCGGCTTGAAGCGCAGCTTCCATCACTTTGAGATTGAAATAATAAGGAGCGCAATTAATGACTGTTTCGTAGCCCGAAATTGCTTTAGCTAAAGCAGCCACGTCGCTGATATCAACCGACACGGTCTTAACTTTTGCACTGCCCATCTGAGTTTTGAGCTTATCGGCTCTTTCCAGACTAAGATCGGCAATTAAAACTTCTTTGACAGCAGCTGACTCGACCAGATCAAGAATTGTGATCTGTCCCATTGCGCCAGCGCCAAGCACTACGACCTTCACAAGGAGCACCTCATATATGCGGAAGGCTCCTAGTTTACCACTCGGGTAAAACTCTAACGTGAACGATAGTTAGAGCCGTAAGCCGCAGCACCGTTTTGATAATAAGCACCGACATTTCCGGCCGGCGTAGCGCTGTAAGACGAAGCACTGCCGTTGCTGCCCGGAACATAGAAGCTGCCTTGCTGAACTGGCTGTGTTCGCGGTTGATTGCGCCGGTAACGCATCATTTGTTGCATCTGCACGCGCTGATAGTCATCTTTATATATGACCGAACCGTTAGGCATGCGGACACAACCGTCACCCTGCCCGTTATAAATAGTATCTCCTGGCGTTCTAATATAACCGCCCATAGTCACGCCAGGCAAAGCATTGCCGGTGCCGGCATTCTTTCCTTGGGCCGACTGGCTTAAAGTTCCGCCACCGATATAAGTGGAAGAAGGCGTATAAAGACCGGTTTGATTTTGGTTCACTACACGACTATCGCCGTAACTGTAGTGATAGCTCTGAGCCAGAGCCGGCAAAGCAAAGACCATAAAAGCGCTTGAAAGCGCAACTAATACTTTCATTTTCACAAGACCGCGGTAGTAAAAGTAACTTGAGCCAGAATCATCCTGACAACAGTCTACCTTAAGCCTGGCTTAATGAAAACAAGAAATTAGTCGACAAACTTGTATTTAATCAAGGCCCAAATTGCGCCGAAGCCATCTTTCCAAGTAATTTTCTTGCCTTCACTGTAATCACGACCAAAATAAGAGATCGGCAGCTCATAGAGCCGGACCCCTTGTTTTAGAACTTTAGCCGTGATTTCAGGTTCAAAATCAAAACGGTTGGACTTGATCTGCACTTTTTTGAATACATCTGCCCGAAAAACTTTGTAGCAAGTTTCCATATCGGTGAGAGTACAGTCGTACAAAACATTGGTCAGAAAACTCAAAAACTTGTTGCCGACCAAATGAGTGAACTTAAAAGCCCGCGTTAGGCGCCCACCGCTCAAACGCGAACCGTAAACAACGTCAGCATGCCCATCAATTACCGGTTTCAATAAAGCCGGATATTCTTTCGGGCTGTACTCCATATCCGCATCTTGAATAATAATGATGTCGCCAGAGGCATGACCTTGCGCCGTACGCAATGCAGCTCCTTTGCCTTGATTTTTTTCATGAAAATAAATGCGAGCCGAATACTTACTGCCATCCAGATTTTGCAAAATGTCTCGAGTACCGTCCTGAGAGCCATCATCAACAACGATCAACTCTTTTTCCAAACCGGCACAATCAGCTTGCGAAACCATTTCCAAAACCGGAATGATTGTTTTGGCTTCGTTGTATACAGGGATCAAAATAGAAAGCTTTTGCAATGTTGGCCTACGCCTTTAATGAAACCGCATATTCATGAGCTTTTTGCTCCAAGCCATCGGCAAGGGCCGGCAAATCAACCTGGCCATACCTTCTGCTGAGAGCAAAAGAAATTATCTCATCTGCAAGGCGTGGATTCTTCGGTAAAAGGGATCCATGTAAATATGTACCGAAGACTTTTCCCTTGCCAACCGGCTGAGCGCAACCTTCTTTACCGTCCTCACCATTGTTACCGTTACCGACAACAATTGAGCCTAAAGCTTCAACCTCTTTACCTAAGAATGTTCGCCCGCTGTGATTTTCAAAACCAACTAAGGTTGAGCCGTCATTACGCTTGATCACTACATTACCAATCATGCGTCGTTTGCCTGCTTCGGTATAAGCATCGATCAAAGAGATGCCTGGCAGGTCCGGAGCACCCTCAGGACGATAATAATGTCCAAGCAATTGATAACCGCCGCAAACCGCAAGAATGACAGCACCCTTTTCAACAGCCTGCCGAATCGTCTCTTTGCGGGCTTGCAGATCTTCGGCAATTACTTGCTGCTGCTTGTCTTGACCGCCACCGATAAAAAAAACATCAAAATAATCGTCGGCAAAATCCTCATTCAAACCAAGCGTCTTCACCTCAGTTTCAATGCCACGCCAACGGCAACGATTAGTCAGGCTGAGTATATTGCCTCGATCGCCGTATATATTCAAATAATGCGCATAAAGATGGCCGATTCGCAATTCCATGATCAGTGCAGTTTACCGTAAGTTGACCCAGGCGCATCATATAGATTGTCCGATTTTTGCCAAATCCGGGTATATACGAATGATTTCCTCTCTCCGGAAAACAAATGTCTCCACCTGCCGACCGCTCCGCAAAAGCCAGCGAGCCACCCGAGGATAAGCAAGAATTGTTGGGCACGGTCCTTCAAGAAGCCCAATCGGCAGGCAGCTGGATTGCCAATCAAGCAAAAGATTCCACTGAGCTAAATATCGAAGAGCAAGTCATGCTTCAGAATTTTGGCATCAATTTTGCCGACGCCGCTCAAGGCTTAAAAGAGATTCTTCATCCAGCAAAAACAATTCCGCCAATGCCGAATTTTAGCGGCGAAGGATACAATCCCTTCCCTTTTATTCGCGAACGCTTACGTCAAGCAGATATAGATCCGGATAATTTAAACGGCATAGAAATAACAGTTATTGACGACTTCAGCGACAATTCAGAGCATGGACAACAAGTCAGCAGCGTCATAAATGATGCCAAATATGGACTGATCCATAATGCCAAAACAACTCCTTTTGATACACCGGAAATAAACAAGCTTAGCCTTGAAGCAGCGGAATTTTTGGACGAAACAAAAGGCTTGAGTAGGTTTGTCAGCGAGTTAGGAACAACGTATCTTGAACTTATGACAAAAGCTCTGCAAAAGGCTACCGCTCAAAATGATCCTGATGAATCTCCCAGGCTCGTGATCAACCTTTCTATGGGTATGTCAAACGTCAAGCTATCCGAAAGGCTGTTTGATTTATTCCAGCAAGATCCAGACAAATTTCGCCCCTGGCTCCACGAATTAATTGGAAAAGAAAAAACCAAAGACTGGATAGACAATCTAAAAAATGATGTTGCTGACTATGGGACTTTGTCGGAGCCAGATAGACAGCTGCTGCAAGCGATTCAAGCTGTCGTGGATAAAGAGCTGTCAGCAAATAAAGAGTTTCAAACCGCACAGACAGAATACAGACAAGCAACAGAGAAGCTGGCAACAAACGGCATATTTCTCATTGTCGCCGCCGGTAACGCCCAGGACACCCTGTCAAGTTCAAAAATAAGCGCAGAGGCTGGTGCCGCATTTAATTGGTATGCACAAAGCGATCATGTCATCGCTGCGGGTTCTTGCAATATCAATAAAACTGCCAACGACCGTTCGGATGATCGTCTTACTTATTTTTCTTCCCAAGGAAATACCCGCTACCATCCAACGGTCTTAGCCCAAGGAGAACAATTATTTTCGCAATGGGAAGGAATTGCCGGCACCTCCTTTGCCGCGCCACAAGTTTCAGGCACTATCGCTTTGATGCTAGCGCAGAATCAAAAACTATCTTTTTCGGAAGTCAAGCTCATGCTCAGGCAAAACTCTTCGTTATTAAGAGGAGAGTTAGCCCAAGCACAAGGAGCAGGAGTATTACGCATAGAAGATGCAATAATCGCCGCGCGAAATAGTAGCGAGCGGCGCTAATTTTATCCGCCACTGAATCCGCCACCACCTTATGCCACTACCAACGGTGCGAGACCGGCAGCGCCGCGCCAGTGGCAGTTTGCAAGAATCAAGCGGGCGACAGAAGCAAAAGCGCTGCCTCAGCCGATTTTATCGGTCGCCGTAAAACGATAATGACATCACCTTTGGTTGCAAAGACGAAGTACCAATCGAGCTTTCGGGCACAGTTGCCAGTAGTTTTTTAGCTTTCACCAAGCATCAGTTGTATATACAAATGGTTAGGATGTTAATTTATTAACGTTATTTAAGAATCGCGCTTTTGGCTCCCCCTGCGGCTCTTCGCGAAGTACTACTTCAATCAGTTACTTTTGATGTTTCGTCTACTACTAATCACCGGACCAATTGGGGTATATTGCTCAACGTAGGAGTCAGGTCCAATCAGAGGGAGTGATAACTGGTATGAAAAAAGGTTTTATGACCTTGCTTTCTGCAGTTGTTGCACTAGGTGCAAGCACTGTCATTACTAATTCACCAGCAAATGCACAAGGTGCGACGAACATCAGTGAGCTTACTGACGTAGTCGGTAACGAGTGGGCATATAACGCCCTCAAAGAACTCGTGAACAACCCCTGCCATGTTTTGGTAGGTTATCCGGATCGCACATATCGCGGTCAAAAGTCCACTACACGTTTTGAGCTGGCAGCAGCTCTGTACAAATATGAGCAATGTGTCGCTGAGCGACTCGCTCAAAAGGCTGATAAGGCTGACTTGGAAAAGTTTGCCGCTCTGCTTGAAGAGTTCCGCGGAGAACTCAATCAGCTCAAGGCTCGTGTTGATGATCTCGAACGTCGAATGAAACTCGTCGAAGAAAAGAACATCGAACAAGACATGAGACTTGCTTATGCTGAAAGGCAGAAAGGATTCTTGTGGGAACGTGTCGTAAAAGGCACGATGATTGATGTACGGGATATCGGTGTTGGTGTTGGTCGCGGAGCACGCGCCATTTACAGCTACCTGTTCTAAACATCCAACCAAGTAGGCTCGATTCGGCCTGATCTCCTCGAAGGCTCTCGTTTGGTTCGTCCAAACGAGAGCCTTCGTTCATCTTGGTACAATCAATAAGCATGCAATCAGATCAAACAATCCAAACCAGCCATGAACTTGATTTTGCCCTGAAAATAGCGGCAAAGGCAGGCGAAATTGCGCTTAATTACTTCCGCTCCGGCGTTGAAGTCATGATGAAGACTGACAATACGCCGGTAACTCGAGCGGATAAAGAATGCGAGCGATTCATCCGCGACGCTTTGGCAAAAGAGTTTCCCCAAGACGCCATTCTCGGCGAAGAAGAAGGCGAAAGCGGAGTCTCAAGCCAAGGGGAAAAGCCTAAACGCAAATGGATCATCGATCCAATCGACGGCACATACAATTACGCCCGGGGCATCCCGATCTTTTCCACTTTAATTGCTTTGGAAGTTGATTCGGACATTACTCTTGGCGTCATTCATAATCCGGCAAACGGTGAGACTTATTATGCCGAATCGGGCAAAGGCGCTTACAAAAACGGAAAACGCTTAGCGGTTTCCAATATCGCTCTTGTCGAAGATTCACATTTTGTTTTTGGGGCTCCAAGCCGAATCCTCGAAGAAGGATTATGGTCCGGATTCACAAAACTGATTGAGGCTTCTTATCGCCAACGTGGCTTCGGCGACTATATGAATTTTGCTTATATATTTGAAGGCAAAGCCGAGGCCATGCTCGAAGTCGGCCTCTCACCTTGGGATTTGGCAGCAATGAAAATTCTGACAACCGAGGCTGGCGGCAAATTTTCCGATTTAAATGGCGGCGAATCAATTTATGCCGGAAGCTGCTTGGTTTCCAACGGGAAGGTTCATGACGCATATTTAAGGTTGCTTTTGCATCCTTAAATAGCTTCGTACTCTGATACGCTGCCGCAGGTTTATAATTAGCTACATGTCAGATACAGGTTGGGGACATGAATAAGCTTCGCTGGTCCCATTCCGTGCGTGGGCGCATGGCTATAGTCATGACCGCTTGCGGAATAATACCGATTGTCATTTGTCACGCTATAGTCAGCGGTCAAAACGGTTTCAACATTTCGGACCTTTTTTGGTATGTGCCGCTGCTTCCTGGATTGGCCATCCTCAATTGGTACCTGTCCGGCATTATTTTGGCGCCGTTGACCGACTTAATAGCATCCACCAACAAACTTGCCGGCATGGATATACGCCAACGCTTAGACGTAGATCAAACCGAAATCAAAGAAATTTTGGAGCTGCGCAAAGCTTTTAATCGGCTGCTCAACCGTCTTGAAGAGTCTCTAAATATACAATGTCAATTTGTCGGTGACGCCAGCCATGAGCTACGCACGCCACTGACTTCGATCCAGGGCTACACCAAACTTTTGCAACGTCGTGGCGCGAATATTGACTCCACCCTGCTTGCTGAAGCTTTGCAAACTATTTCCGATGAATCCGGACGCTTGATTCGACTGGTTTCAGACCTTTTACAATTGGCTCGCGCTGACGCCGGACAGCCAGTAATAGCCCAGAAAAATATCATGGACTTACGCGAAGTGGTTGAAGGTGTTGAAGATACAGTTTCGGTAATTGCCCCGGATCAAATCGAAATTCAATTTATATCGCCGCAAAAACCGTTATGGGTACTTGCCGATGGAGACAAGCTCAAGCAGGTTGTTCTCAATCTGACTAATAACGCAATCAAAGCCACTCAGCAAGGCGGAAAAGTAACTGTTACCTTACGCTCCAACAACGACATCGCGATCATTCGCGTAATTGATACCGGAATTGGTATCGCCCCCGTGGATCAACAACGCATATTCGATCGCTTTTATCGTGTAGAAAGATCCCGCACCAGAAGCCGTGTATACGGCGGCGGCACCGGGCTGGGCTTAGCCATTGCTTTAACAATCATCAAAGCTCATGGCGGCAGTATCGAGCTGGAAAGCGAGCTCGGCAAAGGTTCGACCTTTACGGTCAAACTGCCTTTAGCCGATAAAGAAGAGCTGAAACGGGCAGGCAAGGATGTTTCCGGCGACTCTTTTACTAACCAATATCCATCACCGACAATAAGCAGCGAAACGCCGGCCAGAGAAAGAAGCGAATCAGCAGCACCATAGATAGTGCTAAAACAAAAGAGACGAAAACCAATGGTTCTCGTCTCTTTCATTATGTCTTTGGGCAAACTGCCGATTATTTCTTTTCGGCTTTCTCTGCCGGTGCAGCTGCAGCCGCCGGCGCTGCTTTGTCAGCTCCCGGTGTAGCACCACCGCCCTTCTTGGCGATAACGCGAGCAACAAGCTCTTCCATCGGATTGAGCACTTTTACTTCAGCCGGTACTTTCAAATCAGAGAAGTGCAAGCCAGCATCGATGTTCTCGATTCTGGTGACATCAACTTCGATGAAGTCAGGAATGGCAGAAGGTACGCATTCGATATCGGCAGTTTGGAACATTTCAACCAAAACGCCACCCTTTTGGACAGCTGGTGCAACACCCACAAACTTGAGCGGTACAGTCACGGTTAACTTACGTCCGGCTGCTACCCGATAAAACTCAACGTTGAGTATTTTGTGGGTAGTTGCACGACGTTGTACGTGACGAATCAAAGCGTTGACCGGACCATCCGGAGATTCAAGTTCAATTACGTGCGAATAAGCCGCTCCTGGCAAACGAACAAACTCATCTTCAATCACTTGCACAGTGGCCGACTCGGAATCCGGACCGTAAAGAGTAGCCGGAATTTTACCTGAACGACGAAGCTCATTAGGCGTTTTGCTTTCGCGTGCCTCAAGCTTCAGCTTGAACCTTTCCATGATCTGACCTCTGACTGAGAGAAATGCTAACTAATTCACCGAGTTAGCTTGGGGCTAACTTGAGGCGAAGCACTGGGGTGCAAGGATTCGAACCTCGGAATGGCTGGACCAAAACCAGCTGCCTTACCACTTGGCGACACCCCAAGACAGGCACAAGAGACGATTCTATTGAATTTCCGGATAAATTGTCAACTTCATGATAAGGATATATACAATGCTGTAAAGCTCAGCTGCCGCCCTTCCCATCCGTCAGTCGAGTTAGACTCGATTAATAAGCCCTCTAAGCCTTCAGCCGGCTGCTTTCGTCAAAAAGTGATTTGGCAAATTTAAGGGCCGCCTCTTGATTGCCTTGTCCGCTTGCCATTTCGGCTAAAGCCTGAAGGCGTCCGGCTTGATCCAAAATGCTCACCTTAGTCTGAGTGGAATCTTTACCTTGTTCTTTCGCAACAAAAATATGGTTATCGGCAACAGCGGCAATAATCGGTTGATGAGTGATGCATAAAATTTGATGAGCTTTTGCCAAACGAGCAAGCTTATCCCGCATCGATTGCAAAACACGACCGCTCAAACCGCTATCAATTTCATCGAATATTACAGTCGCTACACCATCAGCCCCGGCAAAGATTGTTTTAACAGCCAGCATTACCCGCGATAATTCGCCGCCGGAAGCAATTTTAGCTACGGGCAAAAAGGGCTGTCCCGGGTTAGGAGCCATCAGAAACTCGACACGATCGGCTCCAAGTGAGCCAATTTGCTCTTCATTGAGAGCTATGTCAAAACGACAATTTTCCATCCCAAGCTCAGCAAGCTCGTCTTGAATCCGTTTTGCCAATTTTTGCGCCAAAGTACGCCGCTTTGCCGAAAGCTCCTGAGCCACCCCTTGTAGCTCTTCCTTGATTTTATTCAGCTCATTCTCTAGCTGAATCACAGCTGTCTGACTGTTCTCTAACCGGTCAATCTCTTCGCTCAAAGACTGCTGCTTCTGCATCGCCTCATCGAGAGTGGGACCGTATTTACGCTTGATTGTCGCTAGAAGAGCTAATCTTTCATCAATTGACGACAGCGTTTCCGGGTCGCTGTCGAGAGAATCGTTATACCGTCGTATCTCTCGACTTTGATCTTCAATCTGCTCCACACATTCGGCAAGCGCATTTTCGATTGACTGCAAATTTTGATCCAATTCAGAAGCTTTAGCAATTTCAGCCAGCGCCCGCTGCAATAAATCTACGGCGCCTATAGATTGCTGCTCTTCCTCACCACCACGTAAATGTCCTAAGGCAAGAGAGATCATTGACTCCAGCTCTGTAACGTTAGCCAGCACTTTATGCTGGTTCAAGAGTGACTCGTCTTCCTGCCCATCGGCTAAATGCGCTTCTTCAAGCTCATTATGCTGGAAACGAGCAAAATCAAGACGCTTAGCTCGCTCTTCTTCCGAGATCAATATCTCTTTGAGCTGAGATTCAAGATCTTTATGACGCGCATACAAGGTGCGAATCTTAGCTAAAAGCTTATGATGAGCATCGTCACCCAAGGCATCGAGCATGGTCAGCTGGGATTGAGCAGAAAGCAAAGTACGAAATTCATGTTGAGCATGGACAGTAACTAATACTTGTCTCAGCTCCTGCACCAAAGATACATTAACCAAAGTACCGTTAATCCGACATTTGGAACCGGTCTTATTGATTTCACGACTGACGCTGAAACCGGTTGATTCTTCATCCAAAAGCTCTTGCTGTTTAAGCCACGCAGTAACTTCCGGAGTTTGCTTAAAATTAGCTTCAATAGTTGCCCGTGAAGCTTGAGCGCGAATTACTGTCGGTCCGGCTTTACCACCAAGAACAACATTCAAGGCATCCATGATTATGGACTTGCCCGCCCCGGTTTCACCGGTAAGCACGTTCAATCCCCAGCTAAAGGGAATTCTCGCCTGCTCCACCAGAGCAAAATCTCTAATTTCGAGCTCTTCCAGCATACTCGCCCCACCATTCGTGATGAA
Organism: Candidatus Obscuribacterales bacterium; assembly: GCA_019750335.1. Classification (GTDB taxonomy): domain Bacteria; phylum Cyanobacteriota; class Vampirovibrionia; order Obscuribacterales; family Obscuribacteraceae; genus JAIEPM01. Next base: position 662,142 of record JAIEOQ010000006.1, on the reverse strand, counting down.
TATGATAGCGAGAACTAAAGAAAAGTCACGGAAAAGATATCCAACAGATAGCCGCTTTTTGCGTCTAATGTGCTGTAACAGGGATTGCCGTGGTTGTTGTAGCGTTTCTCGATTGAATGCTGACTTGAGCCGCCAAATTTTTGGCTATTTCTTTGAACGAGTTAGCAATAGTGCCATTCGGTTCAGAGAATGTAATCGGCTTACCGGTATCGCCACCGATACGAATGGACGGTTCTAGCGGCACTTCACCTAAGAAACTGACGTTCAATTCTTGCGCCAGCTCTTTGCCGCCGCCGTGCCCGAAGATATCAGCCCGCTCGCCGCTTGGGGTGACGAAATAACTCATATTTTCAATCAATCCCAAAACCGGTACTTGCATCTGTTGGAACATGGCCGTGCCTTTACGTGCGTCCAAACAAGCTACGGTTTGCGGTGTCGTCACAATCACACCACCAGAAAGATTGGTTGCTTGGCACATGCTCAGTTGAGCATCACCGGTGCCTGGAGGCATATCGACAATCAAATAATCAAGTTCGCCCCATTCAACATCACGTAAAAATTGGCGAATAGCTTTATCAAGCATCGGTCCACGCCAAATAACCGGCGTATCGTCTGCGACAAAAAAGGCCATTGAAATACACTTAACGCCGTAATTTTCCGCCGGAATAATCCGATTGTCTTTAGCTGCAGGCTGATAGCCTGATACGCCTAACATAAGCGGGGCATTCGGTCCGGTGATGTCCGCATCCAGCAAGCCGACTTTAGCGCCCAATTGCGACAAAGCAACGGCTAAATTGATCGAAACTGTGGTTTTGCCCACACCGCCCTTACCCGAAGTAACAGCAATAATTTGTTTGATGCCCGGAATATCTTCTTTGCCGGCAACTTTACCGCGAGTGGAAACACTGGCGGTTGACTCCATTGAGACTTCGCTAACGCCAGGAATAGCAGCGACAACGTCACGGCTCTCCTGCTCAAGCTTCTCTTTAACCGGACAGGCCGGAGTGGTTAAGGTCAACTTAAATGAGACATGTCCGCCTTTAATTTGCACATCTGAAATCATGCCCAGACTGACAATATCCATATGCAAATCCGGGTCCATAACTTTGGACAAAGCTTGCATAACCTGCTCTACAGTCACTTTATTATCGTTTTTCTTGCCAAACATGCCGAAAGAGTCCTTAACGTACGGCTATACACTATGGATCATACGAGCTTTTGCCGAACATATCTGAGCCCTAACTAAATATTCGTATTCAAACTAAATTCAGCGCACAAATATGAAATAAGCGTTATCTTTTACTGCTGACAGTAGCCATAAATATGGGATGGCTCTCGCCAAAAAGCGCTTTTTGAATCGCCAAAGCTTTATTGAAATATTCTTCGGCTAGAGCTTGTTTATCTTCAAGACTGTAAATCTCAGCTTGATTGAAATAAGACAGAGCTAAGTCCGGATGCTGCTCACCCAATATTTTTTTGCGCAAAGCAATAGCTTCTTCAATCATTTTTTGCGCGTCAGCACAGCGTCCTTGTTTTTTTAGTACCACCGATAGTGCATGCAGACATCCGGCTTTATCCGGATGATCACCGACAAATACTTGGTTATCGATAGACAAAGCGTGGCGCAAACTAATTTCAGCTTCTTTGTATTTGCCACGAGCGCAATCAAGCTCACCGAGTCCTAAAAGTGTTTTCGCCGTTAACGGATGATTCATTCCAAAAGTCATTTTTCTAGTGGCCAGAGCGCACTCATATAAGCTTGCCGATTCGGCATATTTACCTTGTTCGCGCAACAGACCGGCTAAACCGTTTTGATCGCAAGCCGTATCCGGATGCCGCAAACCGGCATTTTTGATATCAATAGCTAAAGCTTGCCTATACACCGCTTCAGCTTCTTTGTAGCGTTGCTGCCGGCGATATAAACCGGCTAAATTTCCGAGCACTGCAGCAACATCAGGATGAGCGCTTCCTTGAAGCTGCAAGCGTTTCTGCAAAGCTTCCAAATAAAGCGGCTCAGCAAGCTTGTATTTCCCTTTGTCTTGATAGATACGCGCTAAACCGGTTAGAGTCGCCGCACAGTTTGGATCGTTGCTTTGCTTAAGCTTGCCCCGCCAAATTGCCAGAGATTTTTTGTACAAATCTTCGGCAGCGTCGAATTTCCACAGATCGCGATGAAACGCCGCAACATTATTCAGAATTACAGCCGCTTCTCGCGGTTTTTTAATCAATTCAGTCTCAGCAATTTTTTGCAATCGATTATAAATCGGCTCGGCTTTAGCATAAGCCGCATCCAGGCGATAAAGCTCACCGATATTATTCAAACTAGCGGCCAGACGCGGATCCGAATCATCCAGTTTTTCCGATTCCGCTAACGCTAAATTAAAGAGTTCATCAGCTTCGCCGTAGCGTCCGGCACGATAAGCTTCTTTGCCTTGACCAATATAAATGTAATAAGGAACACTTTGGGCAACAATAATTCCGGCCCACAAAAAACAAGCCGCAAATATGAATATGCGCAATTGCTCAAATTTTTGCTTAAACCCTGTCATAAAGCCAGCTTAATCTGCGAGAAAAAGGTTGTCAATCTGACTAAAGTCATATTTTTTCCCTGCTACAATCCTTTTCTACCAGAGAGAAATTCCAGCAATCGAGGTTCGGCAATGCGCACCATATACGATACTAAGCAACTTCTGATCGCTTGCCTCAGCGTCATTACATTTATCCAGAGCGTCAGCGCCTGCCCTTGCAACGATATAACCATACCGAAAGACGGCGCCAAAGAGACAAACACAGCCAAAGGATTGGCCTACAGCCGAACTAGCGCATACAAGAAAGAGTTTGACAAAGCAATCAAAGACGCCCGTAGCACCTGCCAAAAACACCTGGGGGAGCGAAAAGTCGCTATCGTCAGCGATCTTGACGAAACCCTCCTGGATAATCGCCGATTCTTTGAAAAACATCCCGAATTTCACTGGAAAGATTTTGACGTTTGGGTCAACGACGCTAAAGCGCCCTCGCTAAAAAAGACAGCCGATTTACTTGCCTGGGCGCGCAAAAAAGGGTTTGCCATCTTTTTCATCACCGGCAGAATGGAGCTCTTGCGTAGTGGCACAATCGCCAACTTGGTCAACAACGGCATTGCTTATGACGGGCTTTATATGCGTACCGACGGTGATAAATCTCCGGCCGAAAAAGTGAAAGCTGCTTATCGTAAAAAAATAGAAGATCTCGGATTTAAGATCATCGTCAATATCGGCGATCAGTATTCCGACCTTGCCGGCGGCTTTTCCGAAGACTGCGAAAAACTGCCGAACAAAATCTATTTCATTCCTTAAAAGGGTAACGAAAGCGGATCGCTGCCCGACAACGAGAGATACCCTGAAGAATAAGCAACAAACAAGCTGAGTCGCGCAAGCAGCCAACCAGCAGCAAACCAGCCGAAACGAACGAGATTGAACTTCATATCGTTACGGGTAATATCGCTTTGTTTGCCTTGCAATAGCCTGACGATTCCGGCAATTACCAGAACTATATAAACCCAATTCAATAAATTCAGAACGAACCAGAAAGTTTTGTTTTGCAAAGCCAAAACAGCGCAAAAGGCATAAAAAAACACACCACCACCAAACCAAATGTCGGCTCGAGACAAAAAGTCAGATTTCTTTATTTCGACTGGATTTTCAGTGTCAATTTCGCCCATCAAAACGAATTTAACACGAGTATTTTAAAGAGACAATGGGCGAAAACGCTTATACCGGTTTATCCGCTTTAACAGGAGACCAGCCGTCCAATATTTGAGGCGGCGTCGTGCACAGATGAAAACAGAAAAGCGAAAGCATGCCTAGTTCAAAACCAATGGCAATCAAACAAGCTTTCAAAAGAAAGTTACGCATACCAAAGCCAAGCTTGAGATAGGATTCAAGAACATCCACACTCGCTCTCAATACAAAGCCAATCACTATGTTTAGAAGCAAAATAAATGCTCCCAAAAGGATCAGCACAAGACTAAGCTGGCTAATTAGAAAGCCCGCAAGCCAGATGCCCGAAACGCGAGTAACCATAAAACAATAACTGGCGTAAAGCAAGGCTCCGCCAAGAAGCCATGGGTAATGACGCGACAGCAGGTTCATTTGTTGATGAAACCTCATTGAGAGAAGTTCGCCGAATCTAACACAGCAAGCCTTAACTACACCACTGACCGCAGTCACAAACGAGCCTGACTTCAGTCATTATTTGCCGGAAAAATCAATCCAGCTTCCAGGAAGCCGGCGCATTTAAACGGTATCCGTCAAACAATAGTCCGCCACAGTCGCTTAAGATTTCCTCTGCAAGGACTATGCAGGCAGCTGGATTGGAATCAGCAAAGAGTTGATGAAATGCATTTTCGTATTTGGCACCTAAAGCCGGATTCACCGCATTGAATCTACGGATAACAGTTTTACCAGTAGCCGACCACAATCCTTTAGACCGGAAATAATAGTCGGCTAACTCTCCAAACAGTTGCGTTCCAACGGCTGTCAGTTCGGAGGAGGAACGAGGGTCTCGCAAATCATCGAGCAGATCAGTTATTGCATATCGCCGGCGATCCAGCTCATCAGCAGTTAACGCGCTCGGTCCTTTATCTAAAATATCTCGGGCAATTCTTTTCAAAGAATCAGAAAGTTCTGTCGCTCCAGAAACAACAATTCCTTCTGTCACCATCTGCGGCAAAGAGGGACAACCTGATTTAGCATCCATTTCATAAAAGAAGTAATTTAACGTACTGATGTCGTGCACAAAGGCTTCAATTGGCCAGTTTTTATAATAGAAGGATTCGCGCCAAGCATATTCAAGTTTTTCAAAAACAACGACAAGATCAAGATCCGAGAATCGCGTTCCTTCACCACGAATCACTGAACCGCAAAGAAAAACAGCTTTGGCGTCAGGATATCTTTCCTGCCAGATCTCTCTTGCCGCCAATTCCGGTGCGATTTTTTCAGCCATCCTACCGCCGGCGCAGCACTTCGAGAATGAATTGCTCAAAAGGCTCAACTTTAATTGAGGTAGCGATCTTCACTTTTTTGCCACCAAATATGGTGGCTTGTGTTCGTCCCTGGCTCTTACCTTGAGTGACGATATCGACGCGCTGATCCTTAAAAGTAAACAGCTCAGGCTTGATCACAGCCGCAGCCGTAAGAGTATCCCAGAAATAGTAATTGAACCCTTTAACCAAAGAATAAAGCTTGGCCGCCAATTGCGAAGCGCGGCAACTCTCAGCTTGTTCATCGAGTTTGAGTATGAACTCACGAGTCACAGGCACATGATTGGTTACATCAAGCGGAATAAATGTGATTGGGATACCGCTGTCCAAAACACGCTTTGCTGCCTGTGGGTCGGCATAAACATTCCATTCGGCAGTATTATCGTGTTCCGGCATTTCCACATTGCCCTGAACACCAAAAGCCCCGCCCATAAAAACGATGCTTTCAACTTTCTTCTTCAGCTCCGGACGTTCTTCAAAAATCGGAGCAATATTAGTCAGCGGTCCGGTACAAACAAGGGTTACAGGACCGCGTGAATTGTTCAAACATTCGGTAATGATTACAGACGACTTGCGCGCCTTACGTGTTTGATAAGGTGTCTTGAGCGCGTTATCACTAAAAATTGGCAGTTCATTGATTATGTAACTTTCGCGACGCCAGCTGTCCGGAAAGGGATTTGGACAGGGATCTTCGCTATAACCGATCTCTCCGCCGTTCACGTCGAGAAAAGTAGCCATTTTCAGAAAAGCTTCGTAGGATTGCGCGGCAAAACAATCACCATCCGTAACTGTAACCGCTAAAAGCGATAACTCAGGCGACAGCCAAAGCAATATAGTGCTCAGGAAATCGTCGACGTGACCGTCATTATCATGAATGGCAAATTGAGGCATGGTTACCATTAAATCGGTGATACCGATCTAACTAAATTTATCAGCTTGGCAGCGGCAGTAAAGACCAAGCAAAGTTTTCGTAAGCGATTTAAAGGATGCCAAGCTCCATTTTGGCGTCTTCGCTAGCCATGGTTCTTGGGTCCCAGCGCGGGGACCAAACCAACTCGACCATAACTTCTTTTGCCCAAGGCAATTTTTTCACAGTTTGATGAACTTGAGCTTGAATTACAGCACCGACTGGACAGGCAGGACTTGTCAACGTCATTTTTATGTGAATGTCGTTGTCATTAACTGCTACAGAATAAATCAGGCCAAGATCAACAATGCTTATTCCCAACTCCGGGTCGACCACAGTACGAATGTGTTCAAGCACCAAATCTTCTTGCAAACTAGACATTTATTTTCCTCGGCAGTTTTAACGACTTATTCGCTAGTGACAACTTTTGGCTTAGCTTGCCCAGCCCCTGTTGCCGAACACTGCAAGCCTTCAAGCAGGGTATTCCAGGGAAGCAGAGCACATTTAATCCGCACCGGATATTTTTTTACACCTTCAAGCACTTCCAGCTCTTCCATCTCTTCCGGCAAAGTAACTTGGCTGTCTTTCTCCATCATCATTTTCTTGAAAGTGTCGATCAACGTTTGCACTTTTGCCAACGGCTGACCTTTAACAGATTCAGTCATCATCGAGGCCGAAGCAGTGTTGATTGAGCAACCATGTGATTTAATCGCCACATCGGCAATCAAACCATCTTTTACGTCAAGGTATAAAGTAAGCTCGTCGCCGCATAAAGGATTTACACCTTCAACGGTGAGTACCGACGGTCCTTCTAAAACACCTTGATTGCGGGGTTGGTGGTAATGATCGAGAATAGTTTCTCGATACAGATCATCGGCAAGCGACATGTCCTAAAACCTTCTGTGCGTTTTCCAAAGCCTTATACAAAGCATCAACTTCTTCTTTAGTGTTATAGATATAAAAGCTAGCGCGGGCAGTACCCGTAACATTCATATCGCGCATCAATGGTTGGCAGCAATGATGCCCAACCCGGATCGCCACCCCGTCTTCATTGACTATTTGTCCGAGATCATGAGGATGCAAACCGGCGAAATTGAAAGAGATTACGCCACCGCGATCTTGGCTTGATTCCGGTCCGTAAATAGTAATACCAGGCAGATCGCGCAATCGTTTCAGCGCGTATTCGGTAATCTCTACTTCGTGAGCACGAACGTTGTCCATACCTAGTTGTGCTAGATAATCGATAGCCGCACCGGAAGCAATTACATCAGCAATGTTCGGCGTACCAGCTTCAAACTTCCAAGGCAGTTGATTGTATAAAGCACGATCCCGCCATACGGCACTAATCATGTCACCGCCACCCATATAAGGAGGCATCGACTCAAGTATTTCAGCCGGTGCCCAGAGAACACCGACTCCGGTTGGTCCAAGCATTTTATGCATGGAGAATACAAGAAAATCACAGCCCAGCTCTTTAACAGCAACAGGCAAATGCGGCACACTCTGCGCTCCATCAACAAGCATAAGAGCGCCCTGAGCATGAGCCAGTTTAGCCACCGCGGCCACCGGCACAATTGTACCCAGCACATTAGACATTTGTGTCATGGCCACAAGCTTAGTTTTGCTTGTAATCAAACGCCGGCAAGAATCAAGATCAAGCCTGCCATCAGCGGTTAATTCAGCAAAAACTATTTTCGCTCCGACCTCGGCAGCGAGCATTTGCCAAGGCACTAAATTAGAATGATGCTCAAGTGGGGTAAGCAAAATTTCATCGCCAGCTTTGATGTTTTGCTTACCCCAAGTCGAGGCAACTAAATTGATCGCTTCGGTGGCGTTGCGCGTAAAGATAATCTCTTTGCTTTGCGGAGCACCGATAAAAGCTTGAATTTTTTCGCGCACGCCTTCATAGGCTGCCGTCGCTTCTTCACTTAAAGTATGGACGCCGCGATGGATATTGGCGTTGTAATCGGCATAATAATTGACCAGGGCATCGATTACTGATTGTGGTTTTTGCGAGGTTGCAGCGCTGTCCAGATAAACAAGCTTGCGCCCTTCAATCTCTCTTTCCAGAATCGGAAAATCTTTGCGGATAGTGTCAATATCAAACATTTTCGGGCAAGCCAACATAAAGATCCCCTTCGCGTATATCAATCTTGTAAGTCGATACCGCTCCTACAGCCGGCAAGCACAAAGCTTTGCCTGTACGCAGATCAAAACGAGCACCATGTCTTGGGCACTCAACTTCGCTGCCGCATAATTCACCTTCACCAAGCGGTCCGTTGTCGTGAGTGCAACGATCATCTATGGCGTAAAAAACTCCATCCACATTAGCAACAAGAACACGCTTGCCGTTAAGAGGAAATACTTTGGTCGTATTTTCCGGAACTTGAGTTGCCTGCCCTAGATTTACAAAATTGGGAGTGGTTTCGGTCATGAATAAACCTCCCTCTTACTCGGCATCCTGAAAAAAGGCAGCCACATTTTCTGAATCGTTGGCACCAAGAATCTTACGTGACACTTCTTCGCCGAGCCAGTTTACAGCATAAGGGAAGTTGAACTTCTCCAAAACTTGTCTAAAAAAGCCGAGAACGATAAGCTCTTCTGCCACTGTTTCATTGAGTCCGCGGCTCATCAAATAGAATATTTGTTCGCGATCAACCGGACCGACTGTAGCACCGTGAGCGCATTTAACATCATCGGCCAGGATTTCCAGTTTCGGAATCGAATCAGCTTTAGCTTTAGCTGAAAGAAGAAGATTCTTGTTCGACTGGTAGGCGTCGGTGCGTTGAGCTACTTTAGCCACGCGCACGATTCCTTGATATGTAGAAGCTGAAGAGTCTTTCAAGGCTACCCGGAAATTGATATCTGATTTAGTATCACTGGCAGCATGATCTTGAATGGTGTTGAAGCTGAATTTTTGCCCCTCGTCACCCAGCACGATACCGAGGATTTCACTTGAGGCTCCCGGAGCACGCAAAGCCGTGGCGATATCTGATTTAGTCTGCCGCCCACCTAAAGCCAGAGTTAAAGCTTCATAGCGTCCATCGCGATCAACCAAACAGTTGGAACGGTTGACCATAAAAACCGAATCCGGATACTGCTGCAATTCAAGAAAAGTAACTCGGGCACCGGGTTTGACATGCACTTCAGCATATTGCGAAAGCAAGGATAAAGGTCCGCTTGCTTCTCCTCGCTCGGAACCGACGCTGTACGCCAGACTGGCCTTGCTATTGTCTTCAGCAACAACAAGCAAGCGGGGCATTAGTGCGCCACCGGCAAGAACATCATCTAAATTGATTCCATAAAATAAAGGCACATCGATTTCGACGCCCCGCGGCACATAAAGGAACAAGCCGCAATTGAACAAAGCTTTAGCCAGCAGGCTCAGCTTGCCCTCTTCTACTGAATTTCCGGCAGCTTCCAAGTAAGGACGAATCTTGTCCGTGTGTTTCTCAATTGCGGTTTGAATATCGCAAAAGATTACACCTTTGCTGGCAAGCTCAGCATTGAGATTGAAAGAACAATCACTGCTCGTGCTTTGAAAAAGTACTCCGCCACGATTTGGGAAATGCTTCAATGCCGTTTCAAACCAATTTGGCAATAACGGCTTTTCGCACTGTACAGTCTTGCTTAAGGTATAAGTTTTAAGTTTGGAAAGGTCAATTGCTCCAACATCAGTGCCGCGCCAGCCTTCATCCCGATCCGTCGGCATCGGTGCTTGGAAATAAGCTTCCCACGCGCGCATGCGGCTCTCAGAAAGCCAGCTCGGCTCGGAAAGCCGTGCGGTCAAACCTTCTACCGTTTCTCTGGCAATCGTATCTACTGTGGTCCGGTCAGTCATTGTTCCAACTTATCCTTAATATATTTAGCCGACAGAGCCTTCCATGTTCATGGCTATCAGTCTGTTCAGCTCAACCGCATATTCCAAAGGCAGCTCTTTTGTAAACGGCTCAAAGAATCCATTGACGATCATGGTTGTCGCTTCTTCTTGGGTTAAACCGCGCGACATAAGATAGAAGAGCTGATCTTCACCGACTTTGGAAACCGTAGCTTCGTGCTCGATAGTGACATCTTTCTCTTCGATTTCCATGGTCGGATAAGTATCCGAACGGGACTCTTCATCCATCAAGAGCGCGTCGCAACGCACCGAAGATTTGACGTTATGTGCTTCCGGATAAACTTTGATCAAGCCCCGATAAGATGTACGTCCACCGTCTTTGGAAATTGATTTGGAGACAATAATCGAGGTCGTGTCCGGAGCAAAGTGAACCATTTTAGCGCCGGCATCTTGGTGCTGTCCTTCGCCAGCAAAGGCGATCGAAAGAACTTCACCGTGAGCTTTTGGTCCCATCAAATAAATAGCCGGGTATTTCATCGTCAGCTTGGAGCCGAGATTCCCGTCTACCCACTCCACTTTAGCTGCCTCATGGGCAACGGCACGCTTGGTGACCAAGTTATAAACATTGTTTGACCAATTTTGGATCGTTGTATAACGGATATGGGATCCCGGTTGAGCAATAAGCTCAACTACAGCCGAGTGCAATGAATCGCTCGAATAAGTAGGAGCGGTGCAACCTTCAATATAATGTACGTAGCTGCCTGGCTCGGCAATGATCAACGTACGTTCGAATTGACCCATATTTTCCGTGTTGATACGGAAGTAAGCTTGCAGAGGGATTTCTACTTTAACGCCAGCGGGTACCCAAACGAAGCTACCGCCAGACCATACTGCCGAATTCAAAGCAGCAAACTTATTGTCAGCCGGCGGAATGATTGTGCCGAAATATTTGCGCACAATGTCTTCATTCTCACGCAAGGCCGTATCCATGTCTTTGAAAATAACGCCTTGTTTTTCCAGATCTTCACGAATAGAGTGATAAACAACTTCCGATTCGTATTGAGCTGTGACTCCGGCCAAGAACTTGCGTTCGGCTTCTGGAATGCCCAAACGATCAAATGTTTGTTTGATGCTATCCGGTACTTCTTCCCAATCGCTTCCTTGCTTATCGGTAGCGCGCACAAAATAATGGATGTTGGCAAAATCGATATCTTCAAGCATCTTGGTATTGCCCCAAGTAGGCATCGGTTTTTTATTGAAGATATCCAAAGAGCGCAGGCGGAATTTGAGCATCCATTCGGGCTCATTTTTCATCTGCGAAATCTTAGTGACGATCTCTGGAGTCAGTCCTTTTCCGGACTTGAAAGTATAGTCGGCTTCCTGCATGTGAAAGCCATATTTGTAATCGGCTTTCGCTGCTCGAAGAACTTCATCTCTGCTTAATTCGGCTACCATAAAAATTTCGTCCTCCAGATCTATTAGACTGTGGCGGTAGAGGCATGTTCCTTAGTGACCCAGTCGTAGCCTTGAGCTTCCAGTTCATGGGCAAGCTCACTTCCACCCGACTTCACTATCTGTCCGCTTTGCATAACATGAACAAAAGTCGGAGTCACATAATCAAGCATTCGCTGATAGTGGGTGATCAAAAGCATGCCATTATCTTTGGTGCTCAAAGCGTTGATTCCTTCGGCGACCGTCCGCAGGGCATCAATATCCAGCCCGGAGTCGGTTTCATCAAGCAAAGCCATATCCGGCTTCAGCAAGGCCATTTGCAAAATCTCTAAGCGCTTCTTTTCGCCGCCAGAGAAACCATCGTTGACATAGCGGGAAAGGAACTCATCCTTAACACCCAGCTTCGCCATACATTCTTTAAGCTCTTTTCTGAATTCCTTAACCGGCACATCTTTGCCGCGACGAGCTTTTACTGTCGCCCGCAAGAAGTTGGATACCGAAACACCCGGGATCGCCACCGGATACTGAAAAGCTAAATACATGCCGCTTCGTGACCGTTCATCCGTCGACATGGAAAGTAAATCTTGACCTTTGTAGCTTATTTCACCCTTGGTCACGTGATAGCGCGGGTGACCCATAAGAGTATAAGAAAGGGTCGATTTGCCTGATCCGTTGCGACCCATCAGAGCATGGATCTCGCCGGCATTGACGGTCAGGTTGACCCCTTTGAGAATCTCTTTGCCTTCAACTTCGACATGAAGGTCTTTAATTACCAGTATTGGAGTTTTAGACATGCACTCTTACCTTAGGTTGATCCCTGGATCGGGTTGGATTAAATTGGGTAAAGCTAGATCCAGTGGATTTTACAGATATAATAGTATCAAAAATATATGCCCAACTGCATCTACTTAACTATTCTTTCGTATGAGCACTGCAAAACTAAACGAAAATCCAGAGAATACCCACCAGGCGGTGCTTTTTTACTTAAAGCGCCGTAAAGAGATGACCGTTGCCGAGCTTTGCCAAGTTTTAGGCATTACGGCTATGGCCGTAAGATGTCACCTGGGTGGGCTTCAGAGCGAAGGATTAGTCGAATGTCGCCTAGAAAAACAACAGCGCGGGCGTCCGACTTATCGTTACCGGCTAACGACAAAGGCTGAAAGCCTCTTCCCTTCAGCCATGAATAACTTAGCTTACGAGCTGCTAGATGCTGTTTTTGAAAGCAAAGGGCACCAAGGAGTGATTGAATTACTCTCACTTCGTGACGAAGCCCTGGTCAAAAAGCTTCTGCCACGCCTGGAATCGCTCCCTTTAAGCGAGCGAATCGCCGAAGTCTCTAAAATATTCTCAGAGAACGGTTATATGACAGAATGGTCACAATTGACCGACGGCAATTATTTCATTTATCAACAACACTGTGCCGTTCATAGCTTAGCTACTCAATATAAACAGCTCTGTTTTCTAGAATCACGCCTGCTGGAGAGATTAATCGGCTGCAAGATTACTCGCCAACAACATATTATGAAAAAAGATCCAATTTGCGGTTACTTGGTTCATACCGGACAAGCCGCTGAATGTACTGCCGAGCTGAGCATTTAAATGAAGATTCGCACAGTTTATTTCAAAGTCAATAATATGGAAGCTGCCAGAACCTTTTGGCAATCATTGTTGAACAATACTCCTCACAAAATCGGTGCTCGCTATTCCGAATTCAAGCTTGAGAATATCAATTTAGGACTTCTCTTCAATGAAATGAACGACCAGTGGTCTGGCACAAATTGCGTCCCTGTATTTGAATTTGCCGATCAAGAACTGCCTTATTATGTCGAGCTCGCTAAAAGTTTAGGCGCCAACGTGATTTTCGACGGCTTGGATAATCCCCACATTCAGAGCATAGTCATGGCCGATCTCTGGGGCAATGAATTTGAGTTGAGCCGTTTTCACGATTAGCATGAAATCAATTTCGAGCAATCTTTCAGTCTTAATTACCGGCAACTTACTTTGGCTCGCATTATTTCCATCCAGCAGTTCCGCTTTTAACACTAACGGTGGTCTTGCCAATCGCAGCAATTTGACCGGCATTCGCACCGCCAAAAGTGAACGCTCACCCTGGCTTACATTATCGCTTCAGGCCGAAGACGCTCTCAGCCGCGAACAGCTTTCCGAAGCTGAATCCTTTTATAAAAAAGCTTTGACAGAAGCAAAACGCCCCGGACAGTCAATTTATCGAATCGTAGATAGCTTGCGTAATCTCTCTGCCGTACAGGAAGAGCAAGGCAAATACCAAGAGTCCGAACAGAGCATTCGCGATGCTATCGCTCTTTTAAGCAAACTTCCGGCTGGCTCTCTCCTTGTTGAATGCCAGCAAGCATTAGGCAGAGTGCTCGCCGAGCAAAAAAAATATACGGAAGCTGACGCTGTTTTTCGCCGCTCACTTACTGTCGGACAGCTCTGGCAATGGAAGATCTACCTCAATCGAATACTGATTTACGGACATTTTTGCAAGAGACACGGCGACTATGCCGAAGCCGAAAAACAATACAAACTAGCTCTAGCCCACTGTCAAAAATTTCAAAAGAAGCCAGGATTGATGGAAGTAGATTGCTACTGCTATCTGATTGATCTCTACAACACCTGGAAAAAGCCGCTTTTGGCATACGACACCTGCCAAAAGATTTTGTCCAAATTCAGCAGTCTCGACCTGGCCGCACACGCCCCTTTCACTGCGCAGTTATTACGCACAAACAATTTATTATGCACAAGCAAAAGTTGGCCTCAGTCAGAAAAGCAACTGCGACAAACAGTTCGGCTTTTGCAAAACGGTCCGGCACTAGACTATATGATTTCTTGCGCTGAGCTTGGATTGCTCATGCAAAGAATGCAAAAAAAGTCGGAAGCAGAACATTATCTGAGCCTGGCAGCAACGGCGCCACTTGAATCGAGCGAAAAAAACAGCACTAGCTTTGCCGATATCCTAATCAATTTGGCTATTTACCAAGAGAAAAGCGACAAATTAGACAAAGCCGAAAATAACCTCAAACAGGCTTTGTCAATATATAGAACCAAGCTTGGGAGTAACGACCCTAATCTCTGCAATGTGATGCTGCCTTACGCTCGAGTGTTACGCAAGTTGCACCGAGACTCGGAAGCAGCAACTTTTGAACGCCAGTCCGAAATTATCTTGCATAAATCGCCAATCCACCCGTAGTCAGGAGCGTAAACTATTTTAGGTTCCTGTTGGCACAATGGCAGCTCGTGAAACTGGTCAATCTCAAGCTATCCCATAAAGGACTTATTTTAGTCGCCGTACCTTTGGTTTGCGAGCTAATTTTCCTGATTACGCTTTCGGTTTTGTTATACCAAGCTGAAGCTGCTGCCGCTCAAGAAGCCAATTCCAAATCAATCATTTTCGAAGCTGATTTAGTCGCACAAAAGTTTTTGCGTGCTGGAACTTTCCTTTTTTTGTATAAAAACACCGGCAATCCTACATTCGAAAAAGAGTATTACCGCATCCTGAAACAGCTGCCGAGCGAATGCGATAGTTTGAAAGCGCGCACAGCCAATCAACCTAAACAACATAAAGTAGCCGAGCATATCGAAATTTTGGCCGAGAAAACAACGGCTATCCTGCACGAAATCGGTGAAACGATGGAAGAAGGAGTGTTACCTAGCTCCAACTTCATGCACATGATTGATTTAAACAAAGAATTGGAATCGGCCCTCAGCGAAATCACAGTCGGCTTGCATGAGCTAGTTAGCGCCGAAGCAAAAATAGTTCGCTCAAACCCTAACAACAGCAAGAAATTCAGGTTCCTGGTCCAACAATGTATCGCCGCCGGCGTCGTATTGAACATAGCCATCGCTCTTGGCTTAGCATCTTATTTTAACGCCAGTACAATCAGGCGCCTGCGCCTGCTCATGGAAAATACTCTGCTTCTATCTAAAGAGCAGCCCCTGATGCCGGCCCTTGAAGGAGCCGATGAAATAGCCCAACTCGATCGTTCTTTTCATGAAATGGCTCAAGCTTTGCATAGCGCCCAGGAGAAAGAGCGTTCTATGTATAGCGCCCTGCAAACTAGCGAAGAAAGAATAAGAAAAATAGTGGCCAGCATGCCGGTTGGCTTAGTAATTGCCGATAATGCCGGAAACATTGAGCTGGTGAACGAGCGAATACACGAAATGTTCGGCTACGATAAAGAAGAATTGATCGGCAAACCGGTTGCTGCACTTTGCACCCCGACAAACACCAGCGATTCAAGCGCTTGGCTACAAATGCTCAAGCAGAGGTCTAACGGTAAAACTGTCGAAATCGAAACACAGCGCAAAAACGGCGACACCATTGCTATTGATGTTTCAATAGAAAACCTCAACGAAAACGACAATCGCCGACTACTAATCAATATTATGGACGCCACCGAGCGCCATGTTATAGAAAAATTGAAGCGCGAATTGGTAGCTGTAGTCAGCCATGATTTAAGAACGCCCCTTACTTCAATTCAAATGAATCTGGGATTTATGTTAGCCGGCGGTCTCGGTCCTCTGACCGACAAATCAAAATCCATTTTGGAAAGCTCTGAACGCCAAGTAAATCGACTGATAAAGCTTGTTAAAGATCTGCTTGATATAGAAAAGATTGAATCGGGAACAATTGATCTGCAGTTTCGCAAAATGACCATGGGTAGCATGA
This sequence comes from Candidatus Obscuribacterales bacterium, assembly GCA_019750335.1. Taxonomy (GTDB): domain Bacteria; phylum Cyanobacteriota; class Vampirovibrionia; order Obscuribacterales; family Obscuribacteraceae; genus JAIEPM01. Next base: position 646,238 of record JAIEOQ010000006.1, on the reverse strand, counting down.
TTACACAAGCAATTGAAGCAGTCAGCTCCGTCGCCGCCGACAAAAACATTACCATCGGCTTTGCCGGCGACACAACCGAGATCTCCGCAGATGAAGACCGCCTGATGCAAGTGATGATCAATTTGCTTTCCAACGCTATTAAATATTCGCACCCGAACAGCACGATTCAAGTGCAAACCGAGATGATCAACGATTTTCTGGAAACACGAATTATTGATCAAGGACAAGGCATTCCTGATTCACACAAAGACTTAATTTTCGAACGTTTTCAGCAAGTCGACGGCAAACGAGATCAGAAAGAGAAAGGCGGTACCGGCTTAGGACTGGCCATTTGCAAAGCTCTAATTCAACAACATGGTGGTTTCATTGGCGTAGAAAGCACTGAAGGCAAAGGCAGTACATTCTGGTTTCGCCTCCCTTTAACGGAAAAACCCTGAGGACGCAAAAATCATGGCAAGAATTCTAGCTGTCGATGACGATCTCGATATCAGCATGTCCATTCGAAACTGGCTTGAACATGAGCATCATCAGGTAGAAAGCGTCCATACCGGTGATGACGCTAAACATCATTTGCGCATTTATCAATATGATCTGATTATCCTCGATTGGCAGCTTCCCGGTATTACCGGTGTTGAAATACTGAAAGAGTTTCGCAGCAACGGGGGCTCGACACCGGTAATAATGCTCACCGGCAAAGACAAAATCAGCGAGAAAGAAACCGGCTTTGATGCCGGCGCCGATGACTACTTGACCAAGCCTTTTCACATACAAGAGCTGCTTATGCGCTGCCGCGCTCTTCTGCGGCGCGGTACCGTCTCAAGCTCCGACGAACTTAGTGTCGCCGATTTATCTCTGGATTTGAACAAATTCAAAGTGACAAGAGGGGGCAAAGAGATCACTCTCACAGCAAAAGAGTTTGCTTTGCTCGAACATTTGATGCGCCACCCCAATCAGATATTCAGCTCGGAGAGCTTACTTGAAAGTGTTTGGGGTTCACAGAGTGAAGCCTCCACCGATACCGTTCGCGTGATCATTCAGCGCTTACGCAGCAAAATCGACGGCATACATGACAAACCGCTGATCGCCAACGTGCGCGGCATTGGCTACAAGCTGAGCACCGAATAGTTTCACGAAAATTCCATTTTGTGTTTATCGTTCGTTTATGCAAACGAACTAGTATAAAAATGCACACAAAAGAGGACAACAGCAATGGAATTAGAGAGCGAAGAATTCGATCCGCCGATACGACTGACCGATAGAGAAGAGCGTATCAAAGAAATGGAAAACTGGATTGAACTTTTAAAACGACGTAGAAATGAAGACGATCCGGTAAAACAACTGTTTCCCGAAATTTTTGAGAGACAAAAAAATGGGGCTTGAGCGTGAAATAAACAGCCAAAACGATTCCAGCTCTACAAATAACGAACAGCCGTCTTTTGATGCCCAAAAATTACTAACGGACATTGATATCGTTCCTCAGAGCCTGACCGTTCCAGTTGAATTTGATTATCCCTTGGAGCTTACTGACAAATCAGCAGAAGAGCCACGCAAAAATCTTCTCGATCAGTTGCAAGAACATCTTAATCCGCAAACAAAAGACAAACGAGAGAAAGAATTCAAGCAAATGATCCAGCGCTTTAAAGAGCGCACCGAAAATGAGAAAGAGCGAGAAGAAAGCGTAAGAGGTCTGTTTCCCGAAATTTTTGGCAGAGCTCCTGAAAAATATTCTCCCGCCCAGAAAAAAGAATTGCAGCAAGCAACAGAAAAGCTTTTAGATCCCTAAGCGGAGGGCAGAATTATGGCATTTGAAGGAGAAGGGATTAAAAGAGCTGGTGGACCCGCAGGCGAGGGAGAAGGAAAAGATAGTGGTGACTCAAAAGCCGGTTCACCGACAGCATCCAGTTCACCTATTTTCGAAGCAACAGACTTAGCAAGAAACAAAGTACCTGCTAGCGACAACCAAACTATGCCAGCGCAGTTTGGCCAACCAATAGAAATCACTGACACACCACTGACTGAATTTCAAATCAAAGCAAAAGATTTGCAAGTATTGTCCAAAAATTTGCAGCAACTGACAGCTGACTTAGCAAACGAGCCTGTATACGCAGACGAAAAACCTTTACCCGGCGGACGCGATCAAATTGATCCTAAACTTGACGCTGAAAATAAAAGACAAAACAAAGAAGAATACGCAAAAAAATTGAACGAAATAATCAAAGATCCTTTATTCGGTAATACGAATCCAGATGCATTTTTTGCCGAAGGAATTCAAAACGGATATCTAACTCAAGCACAAGTAGCCGATTTCAAACGGTATATAACTGAAAGCAAAGAGTTGCCTTATGTCGGATTGAAAAAAGCACAGCCCTTAAGCGAACAAACACGCAAACAGCTTCAACGTATGGTCGAAGCAAAACCGATTACAGTTGAACAGCTCAGAAAAATCTTTAGAGATAAAACAAAATAGAAAAGAAGAGAGGATGCTTTTAAAAGTATCCTCTCTTCTTTTCTACCATTTATTCCACACAAATTTCACAATTTGTTTCTCAATCGTAAATACGCGTACGCTAATTTGAGAATAGCCAGAAGGGACTTGGAATGCTGGCAAAGGAAATAACATGGCAAGGCATATACAAGCAAAAAGACAAAGCCAAAAAGGGCAAGCATTGCTAGAAGGCGCTGTTTCTTTGGTTTTGGTGATTGGTACCAGCGTATTGTGTCTACTTTTCTTGGTTAACATCGGCTTGGTTATTTACTACAAACTGCAACTGTCGGCCGTTACCAATCAAGCAGCAACTGATGCTGCCAGCGACATAATCAACGCTTCCTGGGGCGGATTCTATAATCCGGTTTCGCCTAATCAACTCACAACCAATGCTCGCCAACGCATAAATACAGCCTTGCAAGCACTTAATTTGCCTGCCGCCAACAACATACAAGTAACTCAACCTTCTAACCGTACAGTTAGAGTAACAGTAAATACTGACGGGCCACCTTGGTTGATTGACTACGCAAACTTTTTTCCACGTAGCATTCTTAGTCAAGAAATTGCTTGCGCCTCGACAAGCGATCCTCGTCCACCAGGGACTCTTACTTTAAGCGTTACCGGACATCCGGATCAAGCGGTTTCCATTCCGGTTTACGGTTATTTCCGCACACCTTTTTCCAGCGGTGCGACGAATTTCAGCACCAACCCACCACCGGACGGTGTAGCGGCTTTTAGACCGACACACTCAGCCCGCAGCGGTTTCGGTCAATTCAATATTTCGGTTTCACAAGGAAACCCGACCAGACAAAATCCAGCACCGCAATCCAATGCAACCGTATTTGCCGGCGGTTATACAGCTCAGTAATTTTAGCAGGACATACAACAATGAAACTCAAAAATCGTAGCGCCAAAGGACAAGGATTAATCGAAGGCACAGCCGCTGTAGTTGTCCTCATGTTTACCATGATCGGCAGTTTATTTCTTCTGCTCAATTTGGGTATGAGCATTTATTACAAACAAAAAGTTGGTTTTTTTGCCAATCAAGTTGCTGCAGCGGAAGCGGATTCTTTATCCTGGTCGGGAAGTTACAACAATATTCCGGTTGCCCGCCTGGAAAGCGATGCTCGCTCAAGAATGAATGAGCTTTTGCAACAATCAGGATTGCAAGGAACTCCGCAAGTGACAGTCACTCAAGGTCCATTTACAGTTACAGTGAACGTCACCGTAAATAATATGCCTCTTTGCGGTGAAGGATCTTTTTTACCGAATATCATTTCAGTACAAGATCGCGCCACCGCTGAACTATCCGACTCACGCCCGCCAGCACTGCTTACCCTCAGCGTCACCGGACGTCCGGACCAAGCAATCGCTATTCCTGCTTACGGATTTTATCGCACTCCTTTTTCAAACGGCAGCACTAACTTCGCCAGCAATCCGCCGCCCAACGGCGTAGCGGCATTTCGCGCTCCGGCTACGCCGGCAAGCGGTTATGGACAATTTGCTTTATCACTACCGACAGGCAATCCGACAAATTTATCTCCGCCACCGCAAAACGATGCCGCCGTATTCGGCGGTGGCTGGACCAGTCAGTAACTACTTATAAACGAGAGAAGCAAATCATGTCGAACTACAAAAGAACAATCAAAATTCGCAATAGCAAAGGCCAAGGACTGATCCAAGGTAGCTTAGCCATGGTAATGATGGGCGCTACAGTAAGCGGTGCAGCACTTATGCTTCTCAATATGGGCATGAGCATACATTACAAACAAAGAATTGCTTTTATGGCCAAACAAGTTGCCGAAGCCGAAGCGGCGCAGCTTTCCTGGGGCGGCAGCTACAACGCCGTATCCGATTCAAGATTGCAAAACGATGCGACAATACGCATGAATGAACTCTTACAAAATTCCGGACTGACAGGGCAAGCCACCGTTATCGCCAGTCAAACACCGACAACCGTGACAGTAGACGTTGCTGTCTCCAACTTGCCCGTTTTTGGCGAAGGTACTTTAATCCCTAATTTGGTAACGATAAAAGACAGATCAACAATCACATTGTCGGCATCACGCCCACCCGGAACCTTGACCCTAAGCGTCACCGGACGTCCTGACCAAGCAGTATCCATACCTTGTTACGGCTTTTTCCGCACACCTTTTTCTAACGGCGCGACTAATTTCAGCACCAACGCTCCACCGGCTGGTGTAGCTGCTTTTCGCAGTCTGCCATCCCCGGCCGGCTATAGCCAGTTTGTTTTATCAGTACCGAGCGGTTCCGCATCCAGCGACGCCGCCCAGAATGACACTGTTGTATTTGCCGGCGGCTACACGCCAGGTTGAGCTAAATACCTTTGAACTCACGATAACGAGCCGTACTGCGCTGAGGCAATACTGAAAGTTTGACGAAGTTAGCCGGACCACGAGCCGCAATCGGCAAGCCGCCAGTAATAATCATCGAATCACCGGGAGAAACAAAACCTTGGGCCAGCAAAGTTTCTTCCACAAGCGCTAAGGTTCCCTCGGTATCTCGCACTTCGGTAAGCATAACCGGAATCACACCCCAACAAAGAGCGACTTGGCGATAAACATGCATATGTTGAGTGAGTGCGATAATCGGCATCGGCGGTCTGAATTGCGAAATTAGTCTTGCCGTTGAACCGGATTTTGTAAAAGCAGCAATTGCTTTTGCTTTCATATCCACAGCCATGGCACAAGCAGCGTGAGCAATAGCGTGAGCTGAAGACGGTGCCCGTCTCTTCAACTCTCCGTAATCGACGCTTCCTTCAGCAGCAGCGGCAATACGTCCCATCATTTTGACTGATTGCACCGGATATTTACCGGCAGCAGTTTCACCGGAAAGCATGATCGCATCCGTACCGTCAAAGATTGCGTTGGCAACATCGGACGCTTCGGCTCTTGTCGGTCGCGGATTTTCAATCATCGATTCAAGCATTTGCGTAGCTGTGATTACCGGTTTGCCAATAGCGTTTGCTTTGCGTGTGATCAATTTTTGCGCGGCCGGCACGGCCTCCGGTGGCAACTCCACACCCAGATCGCCCCGGGCGATCATCACACCGTCTGCGGCATCGAGAATTTCATCCAAATGTTCTAGCGCTTCCGGCTTTTCCAATTTAGCGATAATCGACACCGGCGGCCAATGATCGCCTATTAGCTGGCGCAAATAATGAACATCATCGGGATCGCGTACAAAAGATAACGCCACAAAATCCACTTCTTGCTGCAGGCCAAAAGCCAGATCAACTTTATCTTTTTCCGTAACAGCCGGAATCGATAAACGGACCCCGGGCAAGTTGATCCCTTTTTTGTTTTTCAATACACCGCCGTTGATCACTTCGCAAACAACATCGGTTTCGGAAGTATCAAGCACCAAAAGCTCAATCAATCCGTCATCAAGCAAAATCGTATCTTGGACCCGAACTTCAAAAGGCAGCTTGGCATAATTAGTGCTGACGATGCTGGCGTTACCTTCAATCTTGCGATTGGTAAGAATGAATTTTTGTCCGGCATAAAGTTGAACCGGAATACCACCGGCCATCATACCGGTACGTATTTTCGGACCGGAGAGATCCAGCAAAATACCAACCGGCTTATTTCTTTCAGTGGATATTTCACGCAAATCTTGAATTACACGCGCGACGACGGCATGCTCGGCATGAGAGCAGTTGATGCGCACAATATCCATGCCAGCATCGACAAGCGCTTCCAACATTTCACGGTCGGTAGTCGCCGGTCCCACCGTAGCTACAATCTTTGTTCTACGTACCATCGGTTACTTTACGGGTTGCTTTTCTCGCTCGTCATAGAGCAGACAGCCGACATCGATATTGGGGAAACAGTTATCTATATCCTCAATCGCTTTCAGCTTGCCTTCATCAATCGTTCCAGACTGAATCATTTCAATAAGCTCTTGCAGACGTTCGTTATGTTCATTAAAACGCTGAATTGCATATTGCTTAGCCTGACCGGTCGTAACCAGAAAAGGCCAATCGCTCGACTGTAATAACACTAGCTCACGAGCAGCTTGAGTCAAGGCACGTTTTACTAAACCACCATCATTTTGATGCTGCCGCGCCAAAGACTCCATACTCTTTTCTGCTTCATGAATAACCGGCCACATCCATCCGGTTTCTTCGTTGTTCCAGACTTGAAAATGTCCGCCGGCACCCCAAGAGGATTCCGGTAGTTCAATTGCTTGTGTCGGTTGATTAGCATCCAGATATTCACTTGCCGTGCAAGCTGTTACAGCCGTATAAGCCTTAAGCTTCTTCAGCACTTCTTTAATGAATGTAATGCCTTCAAACCACCAGTGTCCGAAAAGTTCGGTATCAAAACTGACCATAACCAAACCCGGTTTACCACTTCTTTTCAGCTCATCGGTCAAAGACTGCTGGATCAAACCAACATAGTGATCCGAATGCTCATGAATGCGATCCATAGCAATCTCAGGATTATAAAGCTGCTTGTTGCCCAAATCAGTATTTTTCGAAGTTAAGCGCCAATAGTGCAATCCGGAACGATCATCCTTCTTGTGAAATTCGCGCATATTGCCATCGCCAGGATAGCCATTATCTGCAGACCAAACTTGATAGCCGGCCTCATGATGCCGCCCCATTACAGCGACCGGATAATCTTTCAGCCAGTAAGCTTCATAAGTGTCCAGGCCGGTTTTCGGTCTTTTGTGGGAAGGAATATATTCGATATTGCCATAAGCGCCAAAAGCTCGACGCACTTCCGCTGTTTGCCCACCGCCAATTACATCCGATTCGGTAAAGAAATATTTGAGTCCGGTAGCATGCAACCATTTGTCGATGCTTGGTCTACCATCTTGGGCTGGTCTGTATGCGCATTCAGGCAACCAAACCCCTTTCGGTTCACGGCCAAAATGTTTTTTATAGGCATCTACTCCGGTTGCATACTGCAAATAGAGCGACGAATCGGTGGACAACAAAGGCGAAAAGCAATGAGTAGCAGCCGATGTCGTAATTTCAATCGCTCCCAAATCTTGAAAGCGACGGAAACCCGCCAAAATATCTCGGTTCCATTTTTTCTGGAAGTCAGCAAGTATTTTCTGGAACCACTGCAAATAAAACTTTGCCAAATGGAGACGATTCATATCAGGCACTTCGCCTAAAGAGCTAAAACGCTCCTCGTCCTTCTTGGCAGCCGTAATGCGATCGGCAATATATTTTTCGAAGCCATCTTTCAAATATTCATCAGCCAACTGCTCAGCCAAAATCGGGGTAATCCCAACTGTAATTTTGGCCGGAATGCCTTCATCGTAAAGCTCGCCAATCATGTTCAGAAGCGGAATATACGTCTCCGCCATGCATTCATAAAGGCTTTCCTCGCCAAAGGGCCACATCCCTGCCTTTCTGTAATAGGGCAGATGGCTATGAAGCATTAGAACAAACGAACCGACTGTCGTCACCGCTGGCGCCCTCTCAATTTAGTTCTCAGTAGGCGTTAAACAAGCGAGGCCGGTGGGATATATTAAGTTATGACCGCGCTGTCAAAACCATAGAGAAACCAAGCTCAAATTAGCTTGAATCACTTATGGCAGAATTATGTTTCCTGGATGTTGAGGACTATATCAAGTGGAACAGGCAATTTCCACAGCCAAAGAGCAATCCGTAACTAATCTTCAGTAAGCAGTGTGAAGAATTAGAAATAAGAGGTGCACATGTCCGAGCCTACGAATGAGACCGGATCTCAAGTTCAAGCTAATGAAGCAAAAAAAGAGAAAGTACAAGAGAATCGCATTCTCCGGCTTCTGGAAAAAAATCCCCTCGGCATGACTCTTCCCGAGATGGCTGGCGGCCCCAGGCAAGTCAAGAAGATAAAAACCCTGCGTCCGCTGCTGGCCGAAGCAATCAGGCTTGGTCTGGTTATGCCAATCAGCCAACGCGCCGGACATACGGTATATCGTTTGGTTAAAAATCTCGGACCGCGCTAGACGGCACCCCAGGCTTAAGCCTGGCACATATATTTGTAAAAACGGATTGATAAAATAAGAACTCAGCTCATTTATTGATGTTCGTGAGGTATTCATTTTGACAGTCCGTATTGCTCATATTGAAGTAGGACCGAAAAAACCGCTTTTGCTAATTGCCGGTCCCTGTGTAATCGAATCTTGGGACCAAATTTTCAATACGGCCTCAGCGCTCAAAGATATTTGCAAAGAGCTGGGCATCAACTATGTCTTCAAAGCTTCTTTCGACAAGGCTAACCGCACTTCATACAATTCGTTCCGCGGTCCAGGTATGAAAAGAGGACTGGAGATGCTTGCTGAAATCAAAGCTAAGCTTGGGCTTCCGGTTCTCAGTGACGTTCACGAAGAGACTCAATGTGCCGCTGCCGGCGAAGTGTTGGATATTTTGCAAATACCGGCTTTTCTTTGCCGACAAACCGATTTGGTCGCTGCTGCCGCTCGCACCGGTAAAGCAGTGAACATAAAAAAAGGACAGTTCGTGGCCCCGCTCGATATTATTCATAGCGTTCGCAAAGTTGTTGAGCAAGGCAACGAGAACGTACTTGTAACCGAGCGCGGCACCACATTCGGTTACAACAATCTGGTTGTTGATTTTCGCGCATTCCCGATGATTCAGGCTTCCGGTTATCCGATGATTTTTGACGCCACCCATAGCGTACAGCTGCCTAGCGCCGGCGGCGGCGTTTCCGGCGGTGACCGGCGCTATATACCACAGCTCACACGAGCGGCGCTTGCAGCCGGTTGCGACGGGCTATTTATGGAAGTACATCCTAATCCAGATGAAGCGAAGAGCGATGCCGCCACACAAGTACCTTTGTCTCAAGCTCGCGAACTGCTTGTGCAGTGCGCCAAAATACACGAACTGGTTGCTGGGCTGTCCAAAATCGATTTGCCGGATCAAGGTAAATGCGCACCGGTATTAAGCAAATAACCACAGCCTTCGGACTGAGCTTAATCTGTATTCTTGGCACCAGCCCAGAAGCAGCGGTTAAAGCTGCCGATTCGCAAACAGCGACAAACGAAGCCGCCGAGTCTGATCTATTTTTGGAACCGCTTCTGAACAAGATTTATTTAGCCTACGGTGGGCAAGAAGCCTTAGCTAAGCTCGGCAATAACTGTCTAGTTACAGGTGAAGTTCGCAATTTAGTTGAAAACGAAAACAGCCAAAAGAAATTTGGTTTTCGTCGGCAACGCCGCCAAGAATCATTGAGAATAGATATCGAAGACGAATCAGGCTGGACTTCGACAGTTTATGACGGTCTACAAGCCTGGAGATCAGAAAACAAAAAAATCAAAGATGCTGACGCCGATGAAACCAAAGAGCTGATCAACGCCAAAGATCACGAACCCTCCGTACTTTCTCGTTTCAACGATCCCGCCTATAAATTTGTTTTGCGCGGCAGCACTCTCCATCGCGCTGTCCCGGTTTATGCCATTGAAGTTTCACGCTCGGGCAACGCGCCGACCATCTTATATATAGACAAAAAGAACTATTTGGTTCTCGGACTTTCATATGTCACCCTCGATCCGGCAACGGGCAAACAGCTAGAGATGAGCTTAGATTATGCCGAATATCGACCGGCTGCCGGCAGCCTCGTTCCTTTCAAGCAAGTCGAATATGCAGGCGAACAAGCCAAACGTGAATTCAGCCTGCAAACTATCGAACTTAACACCATAAACGACGATCAACCTTTTCGTCGCCCGGATCGTCCTAACGACATACGGCTGGACAAGGCCCTTGTTATTCCATTTCTTTATTCACACAAAGAGATTTTGGTCAAAGTAAAAATCGGCAACAGCGAACCTTTGGATTTTCTATTCGATACCGGAGCCAGTCAAACTTTAATTGACCGGCGTGTTGCCGCCGAGAATCTTTTGGATCGACAAGCAAACCTGAATTTTGGTGCCGCCGGCGGTAACTTCACCGGACAAGCCACCGAAATTGAAAAACTTGAACTTGGCAGTGTAACTTTAGTTGGCATCCAAGCAGCAATAGTCGATCTTTCCGGTCATGCTCGACAGCTCGGCAAACCGATTGCCGGCGTACTGGGCACTAATGTTTTGAATCATTTTGCCGTTTCAATTGATTACGGCAAATCAGTAATTCGTTTGCGCGATTACGCCACTTACAAGCCGGAGCCTGGCTCAACGGTGGTTGCTTTCACCGACAAAAAAGGACCGATCGTCAAAGCAATAATCAATGGCAAAGAGGAAGTCTCATTTTTAGTAGATACCGGGGCCGCTTTCAATAATCTTCCGCCCGGGATCGCAAAAAAATATGCTTCCAGCCGCAACGCCCATTACACCGAAGGTATCGGTGTCGACGGCAAACCGGTTCGTTTGGGAACGCTGAATATTGCTTCACTCAAACTTGGTACTACCACCGCGCGAGACATGCCTTTTACTTATTCGGTAGAAACTGATTCCAACAAACAAGGCTTTGTTACTGGCTCAAACACTGGCATATTAGGCAACCCTTTTTGGCAAAATTTCACTTTGACCATGGATTACCGCGCACACCAAATCGTTCTGCAAGCAAATCCACTTTTAGCCGCACGCCAGCAACTGGAACAGCTAGTCTCAAGCGGAGACAATAAGCTGAATATTTATCGTGATTTCAGAGCAGCCGAAAGCGCCTACCAAGCAGCCTTAGCTAAAGTACAGTTCCTGGCTGACCCAAAACAGCAAGCCCGTCTTTGGGGACGCCTCGGTAATTTGCGCCGAATCATGGCTAAGGATCTCTCGCGTCCGGAACAAGCTCGTGTTGCATATGAGTATTTTTCCAAGGCTCAAAGCTTAGCCCACAAAATGGAAGATCGCGAAATCGAAGGACGCATTCTAGCCGATTGGGCTTTGCTTTATCTGGACAACGGGCAAATGGTCGAAGCACGCCAAGCCTTGGACGGAGCAATGGCATTTTGCGCTCAAGATCCGCAAGTCAACGTCAATTTTGCCGTATATCTTAATAAGCTTCGCTCTTACGGAGACATGCGCGCCTATATCGACAAAGCCTTATTTCTTGAGCCCTCCAACTGGCAAGCTTTATGGTACAGGCTTAAACTGGCTGAGACTTTCGGCGATATGAACTTGCAAAAAGACACTCTCAAAGAGATCGTTCATTATTATCCCTGGTCTAAAATCGCCCAAGATAAACTGAGAGCTTTAACAGCCCCCCAACCAGCTCCTGGAACTATCGAACCGCTACAAAAAACACCGCTTCGCTAAATTATTTACGGTCTGCGTATTCTTTGACGGCGCCCGAGAGCCTGGTGAATTTGGGCGTAAAATAATATTTGCGCATTTCTTTATAGGCATCTTCGTAAGACCAATTCTCTTGGTCTACACGCCAAATGCCGATCAGGCAACCAGTTCGGTCTGATCCATGAGCGCAATGCAAAAAAACCGATCCGCTCTCCGGGGTTTCCTGCGCTTTTTTAATAGCACCAATTACGGTATCAACCTGTTTTTTTGTCGGCGGCGCCGAAGTCATTACCAAATTGATATATTTCATGCCTAAATCTTTAGCCAACTTGCCTTCGGCAATGGCGCTCTCGCTTGGCGCCCGCAAATCAATTATGGTTTTAACTCCCATCTCTTGCAGTTGCTTCAGCCCCGCTTCAGTAGGCTCACCGCCACGATAAAGAAAAGGATGTACTTGATGAAAGTTGGGCAAGTCTTCTTTTACTTTATGTCTTTTGACAGCAACAGCTTGATCCGCTTGTTTATCAACGGCCATAGCTTGCGACAGTGAGATAAGGAACAAAAAGAGCAAAAGAAACAGCTTGTTCATGCAATTACCCCTATGGATTTGCTTCATTAAGGATAGTCCAGATAATATAAGGAAGAGACAGCGCATTAAAGATTGTTAATCTTCTTTATTTGAACTTTTTGTCCTCGGCCAACGTTGAAAAAGTAGAACCCGAGAAAGCGCATTGAACCCGGAGAATGAAAAATTGCAAGCGGACCTTAGCGACGAGGCCCTTTTGGAAAAATTCCGGCAAACCAAGGATCCAAACCTATTTAAATCCTTGGTTCGACGTTATCAAACCCGTGTGTACAATGCGGCTTACCGAATCTTGGGAAATGCGGAGGAGGCCGAAGACGTGGTTCAAGACACATGTATCAAGCTTCATCAAAACATAAATAAGTTCAACCGCAATTGCACATTTGCTGCCTGGCTATTTCGGATTGCGCATAATACTTGTCTCGATATTTTGCGGGCTAAACAAAGAAAAAAAGTTGCACCGACTATCACTTTCGATCCGCAATTCAACTCAGATACAGAATCAGTATTTGACACAACAAGCGTAATTTCACAAGCGGCAGATCCTAGCCCAAATCCCGCCGAAGCTCTGGAATTTTCCGAACAAAACGAAGTGATCGCTCAAAAATTACAAGAATTACCTGATATCCAAAGAACTGTTGTCGTTCTCCATGATATTGAAGGATTTTCCTATCAAGAAATCGCAGAGATCGTCGGCACAAGTTTAGGCACTGTTCGCTCGCGTCTTCATTACGGCAGGTCAAAACTCCGAGAATTGCTCGACGCCTATTATTCTTCCGGCCCAGTTTCCCCAGCCTCCCGGTGATTTTTATGAACGATTCAATTTGCCGACAAATAGTTGAACTTCTAGACGCTTACCGCGACAATGAATTATCCGGCAGCGAACAAACCCAGGTCAAAAACCATCTTGACGCTTGCAGCAATTGCCGCAAAGAACTTGAAAGCATCAATCGTTTGATCAACGATTTGCAATCTCTACCGATTAAAACACCAGCAGTGGATATTGTCGACAAGCTAGACTTATCCATATTGCCGCTACCAGCCGACAATGTCGTTCCTTTCAAGAAACGTCCATGGATAGCCATTGGGGCTGTCGCTGCTGTGTTGCTTATTTTTGCTGTTGCTTCACAAAAACAAAACGAGCCACGCCTGGCTGTCAATCATAATCAGCCCAGCCCAACGAATCCTCTGATCGCAGAGAATCATAAACCAATAAGCGTGCCTCCGGCACGTCAAAAAGAAACATCATCTCCTGCTTTTTCGCAGCATACTGTTATACCAGCCCAAAAGAATCTGCCGGATCATTCTGAAATTCTTGTCTCTTCCGCCGAGATTGCCTATCTTGCCGATCCACAAGATACATCTCTAACCGACACAATTGGTATCGCCACAGATGAGGATGGACTTTATGAAATCAAGATCTAAGCCAAACAAGCAGTATTTTATGATGCTCAACTTGACTGCTGTTTGTTTCGGCTTATCTTCATATGCCGCTGTACTAGCCTATAACCTTACTAACACACAAAATCCTGATTTTTCCAATTTGATCGCCCTAGAGCCTAGCAAAGAAAATCCGTCACGGACGAAGGTAACAACCAACGACAACGAACCGGATTTACCTTACCCACCGCCACCGGCTCCGCACGATGAGGAAGGACAGCCAGATCTTCAGCGCCGCAATTTCAGATCGTTTCCCGGTGGACCGGGCGGAGAAGGAATGCCACCCCGCGGTATGCATCGCGGCTTTGGCGGTGGACACCACCGACTTGATCTAACACCGTTGAATCTTTCCGAAGAACAAAAAACCAAAATCCAACAAATGCGCGAGCAAAGCAAAAGTAAAGCCAGAGAGTTACATAAAGAGCTAATCAGCAAACAGATTGAAGCTCGCAATTTGATGTTCAACCCGGACTCAAGCGAAACACAAATCCGTGCCGCTCGCAAAAACTTGCTTGCGCTCCAGCAACAGCTGGACGAAGTCAACATCAATGATTTTCTCGCTATTAGAAAGTTGCTGACAGCGGAACAAAAGAAAAAGTTACCCGAATGTATGCCAGGCAAACGATAACTATTTCTTCTTCGGCTTAGCACCACCCCAATCGAGAAGGAAGTCATCATCTTTCTCTTCTCCGGCTGGCTTCTCTTCTTTTACCGGTTCTGGTGGTTTTTCTTTTACTTTCTCTATCGCTTTTGTCTTAACCGATTTCGCTTTAACCGGTACAGCCGACAACGGTGCTATCGGTGAATAAACCGGCACGACCGGAGGCGGCGGCGGCACAAGACCGGCAGGCGCTCTTCTTGGTTTAGGAATCAAACTGGTCGGTGATACCACCTTAGACTGCTTTTTAGCTTTAACTGGTTTTACTTCATCGGTAACTTCACTTGCATTTTCTTCACTAGCGCTATCCGATTCGACAACAGTTTCCTCAACTTTCGGCGCCTTCTTAACCGGCTTCGGCTTTGGTTTGGCAACAGTTGTTTGTTTTTTCTTCTCCGCCGTTTTTTTCTCAACTGGCTTAGTTTCTTTCTTCACCGGCTTTGGCGGCTCAGTCTTTTTTGTTTCTTCGGCGGGCGGCTTCTCGACAGGCTTTGCTGGCGGCGGCGGCGCAATTACCGGGGCCGGCGGCATTTTGCCGTGTATCGCTTGATCCAAATAAAAACATTCACGCAAAGCTTTGTATGAATTACCCATATCTTGGTAGGCAATAGCAAGCATTTCGCGCGCTTGAACATTACCGCGATGCTTACTCAAAACCAACTGCGATTCTTTGACGGCAACTTCCGGATGCCCGCGTAAATGCATAAGTTCGGCAAGCTTAATCCTGGCCGGATAATAATTGGGATTTAAATGTACCGCTTGCTCGAAACTTTCTTCTGCTTGATTGAAATTGGAATCGCTTAAAGCAAGTACACCAATGTCATAATGCATCTCCGCCACATAAGACGAGCCAGCTCCAAAAGCTCGGCTGGCAAGATTAATTGCCTGACGATTTAAGCCGATCGCTCCATCACGGTCCCCGCGCCACTGGCATTCCACAGCCCGTGCCCGCAACTGGCGGATACTTTCTGCGTCATTGGGCATGGCGCCAGCCGGCAGCAGTACCGCAAAAGCACTTAAACAACTGATTAAGAGGCAGAGTCGATTCAAACCAGGCTTACCTTGACATCTTGAACTTTGATTCTATTTTAGCTTTCCTATCGAAATTGTGAAGCGGAAAAATACTGAATTCAGCAAAGGAGCAGGAATAAGCAATTACCTGCTAAAATTGCCAATCTGCTCCATTTTGGGAACTTCATTACATGCGTCGTCAACGCCATCGTACTCGCACAAACAAAGATTCTGCTCCAATTCAAAACGCAACAGGAACACCTTCTGTTTTTACACCAGCTGGAATTGACATAAACACAAATATCGGCGAGGGCTTCGGTCCTTATCGGATCGAAGGCGAAGAAGAAATTTTGCCTTTCGTCACTTCAGCAAATATTGCTTGCGGAGCTCATTCTGGCGATCCGGTGATCATGGAAGCAGCTTTGGAAGAGACTCGTTATTACGGTCTTACTCTTGGCGCTCATATCGGCTACCCTGATTTGGCCGGTTTTGGCCGCCGTGAAATACATTTGTCTCCGACCGAACTAAGAGCGTCAGTTTTATATCAACTAGGTGCACTGTCCGGCCTAGCCAAAACACTTGGCTTTGACATTTCACAAGTTCGTCCCCACGGTTTTCTTTATCGTCAAATGGTTTCGGATTTACGAATTGCTTTAATCGTTTCCCGCGCCATTGCTGAATTCGACAAATGGCTGGTATTAATTGGTCCGGCTGGTCCAACCTTGCTTACAGCCGGAGACCGCGCTGGCATTAGAGTAGCCGGAGAAGCGTGGATCGATCGAGGCTATGACTCAAACGGACATTTGCTTCCCCACACCCACAGTCGCGCTCAACTAAAGAATCCCCAAGAGATTCTCAAGCAAGCGACAAGCTTGATTCGCTACGGAACGGTAACGGCCATCGACGGAACCCAGACCAAATTAGATTTTCAAACCATCCATGTGCACGCCAAAATGGCTCAAGCTAAAAGTGTTTGCGAACAACTTCGCTCCTTCGTACCTAACGCTTGCTCACTCACTTCAGAGCCATACAACCTCGATAACGAAAGCGAAGATCTACACCTAGCTTACAGCGACTAAACTCAAGGCAAGCGTTTTGCTTGAGGAATCATTTCGTCGTACCAGCTACCGTAATATTCCGGATAATCTTCACCAGTCGTCGAAGTAATAGTCTTTTGCAAAGCTTTGCGAATGGCCTTACGTCCACCACGCTTGTATCGATTCAGCCATTCAAGCTCTTTTGGATCTACTTTGACCCCGGCTTTCAACAGCTCTTTAACAATGCTGATTTCATGGACGATTGCTTCTGTCTCTTCTTCAAGACAGCGTTCGATAAATTCTTGGCGGCCAGTTTCACCGGCAACCGGATCGATTGTCGGGCGTACCAGAGCATGAACAAACTCATGGGCGATACTAATTAGCTTATAGTTACGCGGGCACCAACGACCGATATAAATCGTTCGTTTCCGTCTGTCGTAATAAGCCCGGCAAGGACCATCCACTTGCCTAATTTTTACCCCTTCCATTTTGATCCGCCGAATGTCGGCAACTAAAGTAGGGGACTTTAAAGCAACCGCCACCAGGCGTTTGCCAAACTGTCTTTGAAGATTGCGTAAGGTGGTTGTAGCTAACACGTTCGTAACCCAGGAGCGAAAAGTAAACGTAGATTAATTTTAGCGCAATCTCTTGGCAAGTTCAAATGCTCGAATTGCCCATAGAACAGGTTTCTTGACAGCCAGAGCCAATCTCAGGGCGCACTTAAATATGATTAACTATTTTTAAGTATCCGCGAGGTCAGCATCTATAGGCATATTGATGTAAAAACCCAGCTTAAAGTTCCGCGTTAGGACGCAATAACTTAGTTAAAGGTTTCATCCTTAATATGCAGGACTTATGCCGATCCATACGCTATGCTGGATTAAGTATCCCGGTTCACAGACCTACTATTTCGCGGACTAAATGGCTGATACGAGTAAACAGCTGACTTTAGCGCCTGGCGATGTGAATTTGTTCCCCGAGGCATCGTCGGCATTATTCTGCTACCGCGCTATGCGGAAGCTTTCTTTAGGCTTGCAAAATTATCGCGGTGCCGCTTCTTTACCTTCAATTTTGGAAGGTCTTTCTTTAATTACAACGTGCGACCGAGCAATTTTGTGGAGCTACGATCCTGACTTGGCCAAAATTGTCGCTCAAGCCGAGTGGTGCCAAGCAGGCTTGACACCGCTTAATGGCAAAAAAATCAAATGCTCCGTTCCTGATCTTGTACAAGAAGCCTTAGTATCAAAAGGAATGCTGCTTTATCCGAGTCCTGAAGCCGCAGATCTTCCCCCCGGATTTTTACCTCTGCTCGAAGCAATGTCCGCCGGTGGCGCCAAACAAACCCTGCTTCTTTTTGAAAATATCAACGGTCGACTGTCCTCCATTATCAGCTTGCACCGCTCTAATCCGGACGAAACTTTTGCCGAAGACACTTTGGAATTAGCACTGGAGCTCGGGCTTGATATTCTGCTTGCAATCAACAGCAATGGCGCACCGGGAAATAACCTGCCAAATATAGATTTGAATCAAGAGCTGACAACAGAACGCATCGCCCATCATTTAGTCAGCAAAATTCATGCCGGTTTGGATAAGGATGCCGTCATGCAGGCCGCTGTCGATACCCTCGGTCATGCTTTACGAGCAAGCGCTTGCTTAATAGTACAAACCAAAGAAACGGCTTCTCCATTAGTCACTCATGAATATATGGATCCTTCTTTATCTCCCCTTGGCTTAGGCGGAACCATATTGATTTCAGGCAGCGGCGCTAACTTATTTGGCGAGAAAGTAAATGCCATAGTTGATACGGCTTTAGCAAGCGAGGATCAGCAACACCAAGGCGAGCTGAAGCGCTTATTTGACAATGGTATTCGCTCAGCGTTAGGCGGACCGATTACTGCCGGGGATCGTCATTATGGCGTTCTTCTTATCCAAAACGATCAGCCGCGCAACTGGACAGACAAAGAAATAATTTTGCTTGAAACGACAGCGAAAGAACTGGTTCGTGCTTTGAAAAATGTACATATACATCAAGAAGTCAAAGAACAAGTATTCAATTTGCAATTGCTCCATGGCATAACACAGCAACTGACAAAAGCAATCGATCATGCTCAACATGCGGCCCTTCGCGACGAACCGGTACGAGAACATCGAGAAACTTTTGTCGAACCGTCTCAACCGCAAGGCAACATTCCCTTATCTGCGCGTGAGCTACAAGTTTTGCGTTTGATTGCCGCCGGATTAGCTAACCGCGAAATCGCGCAACGACTCTTTCTTACCGAATCAACCATTGAATTGCATGCCGCTCGAATTCGCAAAAAACTAAAAATCAAAACACGCACTGCCTTGGTTAAGTTTGCTTGCGACAACCAGCTAGCTTAGAGCAAGCCGCGTGCTTTAACTTCAAGATATTTATCCACCAGCTTCGCCGATAAATTCATCGGCGGCGAATCAAGCACAAGACAGCCACGTCGAGCTAATTGCGAAAACGCTAACTCTCTTTGCCCAGTCAAATCAATAGCCACAGCGCGACGAAATATTCCTTCCACACTCTGATCTTGCGGTGAAGCAGCCTCGTCAATTTGGCGATCTCTTAAAGTCACACAAAATGGTAGATGCCGCGGGCTGAGCCCGGACAAGCCGGAAAGCAGAGCTTGAGAGCCAGTGGGATCATTCAAATCGGTAATCACCACCATTAACGAACGAGCTTTATGAGCCGAAGCAAAAAAAGCTAACGCTCCCATATAATCCGATTCCACCATGCGCGGTCGTATATCGTGAACAGCTTCGACCATACGAGTCATATAAGTTTTGCCACGACGGGGCGGCATGTAGAGTAAAGGCTTATCGGCAAATATGCCTAAGCCCACTTGATCGTTGCGCGTTAATCCGGTAAGCGCCAAACTCAAAGCAGCATTTAATGCATGATCAAAACGAAGCATGCCTTCAAGCTCTGATGTCATCATGCGTCCAGCATCGACAAGCACCATCAAAGTCTGCTCTTGCTCAATTTCATAAATACGCAAAACCGGACGCTCTTTTCTTGCTGTCGCTTTCCAGTCCATACGGCGTACATCATCACCATTAACATACTCTCTTAAGCTGGCGAAATCAGTGCCTTGGCCACGTCTTCTTACTTTTAAAACACCAAGCTCAGAAGAACGAGCCAATTTAACAGACAGCTCTTGCAGCGCTTTTAAATCCGGATAAACTTTTACTTTTTGTTCTGTCGCTATTGCAACTTGACGCCAGAACAAACCGAATACGCTTAAGTAACGCAGTTGAATATCGCCAAATTCATAAGCACCACGCGACCTGGGCAGAAGGTTATAACGTAAAGTAGCCATACTTTTTGGCGCCAACGTAAATGCAAACTCTTGGGCGTCAGCCTCCAAGGCTTGTGGAAACAAGTCACGCAAGTGACAAGAAAGATTTCTTGTCACTTGGCTTGAAATCATGATTTCAACTGGATTATTACGTCCAATCGATAACTTTTCAGCAACTATTCTTGTGACGTTAAAAGCACTCGGCTTAGCTGTCAAAGCATAATCAACGATCAAGAAAAAAAGAACAAACCAATTTAAAACAAAAACTATGCTCGTTGCAAAAGGAAACCAAAAAGCAAAAAGGAGCAAAGCGGTCTGTAACAGCAATAACAAATAAAGTCGCCGGCTGGCAACCATGCTCATCACCTATCAACGCGGAACTTGTACTAACCCGAGAAGCCTGTTAATAACTTGGTCCGTATTTATACCTTCGAGCTCCGACTCGGGCGTCAATATAAAACGATGCCTAAGTACCGGCTGAGCAACAAATTTGATATTGTCCGGCGTGACAAAATCTCGTCCTTCCATAGCGGCATGCGCTTTTGCCGCAGCCAGCCACGCCAGTGCAGCACGCGGGCTTGCTCCTAACTGTAATTCAGTTAAAGTTCTCGATTTTTGTACCAATTGCATCAAATAGCGAAAGAGACTGTCATCCACACGCAACTGTTTAAGTTGCTGCCGACAAGCTAAAAGTTGAGCCACACTAACGACCGGCGCCGTTGCCGCTGCTGTCGGCAAATAAGTACCATTTTGCCAATTTACAAGCATCTGGTGCTCCGCTTCCGGTTGCGGATAACCGATCAGAATTTTCAACATAAAACGATCCAACTGAGCTTCGGGCAGCGGGTATGTACCTTCAAACTCAACCGGATTTTGTGTAGCAATCACCATAAAAAGTTCAGGCAATTTTTCACTTTGACCATCAAGTGTAATCTGTCTCTCTTCCATGGCCTCTAAAAGAGCTGACTGGGTTTTTGGCGCTGTTCGATTGATTTCGTCGGCCAAAAGTAAGCTGGTAAATACCGGACCTCTTTTGATACTGAAAGTTTTGCTATTCAGATCATAAATACTTGTACCTAAAATATCGGAAGGCAGCATGTCTGGCGTTAGTTGTATACGCCCAAAATCCGAACCGGTTAATTTAGCCAAAGTTTTCACTAAAAGTGTTTTAGCCGTACCGGGAACACCTTCCAAAAGAACATGCCCATCAGCCAGAAGAGCAACAAGTAGCTGATCTATAACCATATCTTGGCCGACAATAAACTGTTTGAGCGCAAAGCTGAGTTTGCTGCAAACATCCGTTATATTTTCCATCAATTGACCGCTCAGAATGCTACCTCCACAATTTAATACTCAATCTTAAACTAAACGACAGCTTATTGTTCCACCGCCAATCTGTTGGGCAGAAAGTGCCAAGAGGCGATCTCCGACAACTACGCTTTTTAAGAGCTCTTCTTGGCTGACCCCGCCTCTTTCAAGCAAACTCGTTGTTTGTTGCAGGTATGCCAGGGCCTCAGCTCGATCCACTCCAGCCGTTGCAGCCCAAAGACCGGACAGATCTTCAACGCTAGTTTCAGCTGTCGCGCCAAGCGCCTTGCACAGCTTTGATTTTAGAGAATTGAAAATAACCGACAAAGCTAAGTCATAAGCTTTAGCATTTGTATAAGTAGAAGCCAGTCCGTTAACAAACTCCATTCCACTTAGCTTTCGACGATTGTCCTGACGCACTGTCGCCCCGAATCGCTGATTCAAGCTCCACAAAAGTATGACAAACAAGAGCAGTAATTGTCCGCAAATCGCTCCAGCTTGACTATGCAATACATAAGACCAGAAGCTTTGATTGGCACGATAACCATGGCATCTTTCATCAAAAAAAACATCACGCTTTTCTTGTTTCAACCAGTTGATCAAAAATTGAAAATTTCCCCAACAGCTTTTCTCGGCAATACATTTGTTTGCACAAAAATCTGAAGCAGGAACAATTAAAAAGCGGCCGCGCCCATATTTTATTTGCGCAATTATGGTGCCTACACCGTCAACAAGCAAAGATTCCATATTGGCGGTCTGCGTGAAGCGAACTTTTGAATTAACAAAAAGCCACGGCACATGAGTCATTACCGAACAAGCGGGATCCGGACGATACATCCGCACCCTAGACGAATCTGTTTTTGTAAATTGTTGCATTTTTAAAGCAGCAAGAAACTTATCCCGACCAAAAGTAACTTTATCAAGCAAAACAAAATCATTACCCTGGTCTACCCATTCAAGGATCTGCGCCACTTCGCTGTCCGAAGGCGGGTGAATCGGAGCGACAAACAACAGAGCACCGTGTACAGTTTTTAAATCACGATAGCTTTTTTGCCACTGGGCCGTTTTCAATCCGGTACGTTGACACAGCTCATATAAAGCACTATAGCCACTTGGTTTTTGATTATAAGAAGATGCGAAGGGTGTAATTTCCGGCACAAATCGATTTAGCTGTTGTTGCGCATCTTGGGGCAGCAAAAATAGAGCCAGCAAGAATAAAGGTAATAACAAAAAAAGCGGATTCCATTTCACGGGCGGATCTCCCGCAAATCATTCTCGGCTGCCACTACCAGCTGTAAACATAAGTCATAATCATCTTTGCCGGCTTCACGATCGCCAAACCATACTAACTCAATCAGATTAGCAATTTGTTTGAAACGCTCTTTCATCAAAGGCTTAGCCGCCAGCATGTAGGTATACTCATAATTTGTTTTAGTCGGAGCAAACTGCACAATTTTACTTTCATGCAACAATTGAAGCAGGCTTAAATATAAAGCTCGGCAAGCCAGCTTAAAATCACCCTTTTTCGCATAAATTTGAGCCTCGATTTTTAAGCTTTGAAAGTCCGAAATTTTCTCGATGGCGGAAGCTCCATGAACGGCATTTTTTTGTATTTTGCGAATATTTTGCCAGCGTTTGGTTGCAATAAAGATCAGCGCTACTAATCCGACTGCTCCTGCCAGATAAAGCAATATCTGTAAAAAATTGCTCAGAGGCGTACTGTCCACCGGGCCAGCCTCCGGCCCTTGCAGAGAATTTAGCCAAACAATAAACAAGCGCCAGAGTTCGTATAAGAAATTTTGGATTTGCACTAAAAATTCCGGTGTATAAGCACCCTGATAAGCGTGGCTTACCGCCTCGATTTCCGGCGTAATGTTTTTATATTCCATCTGCAACCGGTTGTTTTAAGGCAGCCAAACGCCGAGCTAAATCCGAGCCTTCCGCTCGATTACGCAGATCCAAATAAAAGAATCCAAAAGACAGCAAAGTAACCGGCTGCAAAAGCATAGCGGACAAAGCTGTCCAAAACTGTTCAAAAAACACCATATAAATCGAAGGTTTTAAGGCTACCGAATGGAACAAGTCTCGAGCTGCCAAATCGACCAAAGACATGATCAATACTGGAAATTTTATCGGAGCGCTAACGATACCAATCACTGTATAAAAAACTATGCTAAAACAAACCAGCCGACCAAAATAATGAAAAGTCCAATAGAACGAACGCCGAATTACTCCGGCAAAATCCAAATCTTCCAAGCAGACAACCGCCGCGCCGATTGCCGTAACCAGAAAGAAGATAAGCATGGAAACACCGGCTCCGACACAAGCTGTCGGCACGAATAAGGAAGCGACAATGATGAATAAGGGATTGTATTTTGCCATTGCCAACGAGAATCCGAGAAGAAATCCCCAGAAACAAAAAATCAGCACTAAAGCAAATATGGCTGATCCCATTAAACCAACTAGCCACCAGAATTTTTTGCGCATATACCCATTTGCCTCTTCCCAGGAGGCTGCGCTACCACACAGATAACGAATCAGGGCTAGATTTCTTATGCTAGTTACACAAGCAGCAACTAAACAACCGACGGCACAAAGCACACCAATAAAAAACAGCAATAACGCTATTGCCAGGTCCGGCGTTTTTTCCTCTAGTCCATAAATCAAAAGACCGACAGTAACGGTGGCGCAAAGCAGAGTGACCGCTGACGGCACCGCCAACACTTTTATTATCAGCCTGATATTTTGCCGCCAAACTCGAAAAGCACAAGTGACAAGATCACAAAGCCCTTGCGGTTCTTCGATTAAAGATTGAGACGGGGCAACCTGCTGGTCATTCATTAAACAGTCCTATACAGCACTGAGGATATCCTGCCCAGGCCGAACGGTTACCAACCTAGCTTTAGCCCTAAAATCTGCTATCTTGGTCCGATGAATTTTTTACGGAACCAGCGCCTTCAACTTCCCCATCACTTTACGGCAAGCGGTCTTGTAATTTGGCAAAATCATGTTTTGCTTGTCAACCATAAACGTATTGGCGCCTGGGTTCCTCCCGGCGGACATATCGAGCTTGATGAACTTCCCGAAGAAACTTTAAAACGGGAGATTTTTGAAGAGACCGGTATCCTTGTGGAAATCATCAGCCCGGCCCGACCGATTAGCGACGATCCCGAAGCTTTTTTTCTAGCTCAGCCCTTTTACTTGCAAAGCGTAAAAGCCACAGAAAAGGGCTCGGACTACTATCATATCGACCTTGCTTACCTTTGCCGTCCGCTTCAGAATCCGCCGGATGACAACTTAACTTTGCCTGAAATTAAGTCCAACCATGAAGTAAAAGAAGCCCGCTGGGTTAATCTTGACGAGTTGGATGGCATAAAATTGGCAAAGAATGTTTTGGAAGCCTTAGATTTGGCAAGAAGCGTATGCTGAAATTGACGAAATAAGGCATACTGAGTAGGAATACCAGCAATTACCAGGTGTCATGACAAGCGCTATTTTTGAAAAACTTACGGATGTCCGCGATTTTAAGAAAATTCTTGAGACGACAGTCAAAGAGATTGGAGAAACGTACACAGCCGACGTCAGCCAAATTGTTTTAAGCAATCCTTTGGACGCAAATCAAACTTCTATTTGCGAATATGTCGCCAATCCCAACGGTGCACCGCTAAGTCTTCCTTCAACCACTTTTCCGCTTCATCTTGAAGGAGGCGGCCTTGGTTTGCTCAGCGTTTCGCGCGAACAAAAACTCAACGAAACCGAAGTCAACGAAATTCGCATCACTCTTGCTGAAATTGCCAATATTCTACGTTACGCCCAAATAAACGATTTGGTGCAAAGAGATACTTTCCGCAACGCTTTCATGTCCGAAATCATCAACTTGATGAATTATTCCATGGGTCTTGGCGATGCTTTGTTCATGGTCGTGAATATTTTAGGCAAAGCAATCAACTGCAGTCGTTGTCTTTTCATTTGCACCGATGAGAATCAAGCCGGTTGGAAATGTTTCGAATATTGGCAGCGCGAGCGTTTGCAAAGTTCACAAGATTTCGGATGGCCGACCAAAGATTCGGCAATAATTTCGCAAAGCTTATTGTCTCAGGCTCCAATCATCAGTTACGAGGGTCAGCCTAACTCATACATGACACCTTTGCAGGAAGAGATGCAGTTTATTGGTGTTCGTTCAATGCTGGCCGTAGCTATTCGTTCACAAGTTGCTGTTCACGGTTGCATAGTTTTACAACAGTGTGATTCACGGCATGCTTGGACTCAAGACGAAATCGACATGGTGCAAAACGTTGCCGATACAGTTGCCGAAGCTTTGCTACGCTTGCCCGAAGAGAAACGGGTGCAAGAACCGATCATGCGGCTGCACCAAAGAGACATTGCCGGTTCTGCCGATCCGGCTCAACAAAGTATGCAAGATGTTCGTCGAGCGCTCAAAGGCGCCCTTGGACAAACGGCTATCCCTAACGCTAGAAAAACAGCAACGCCGGCTCCGGCGATAACGTCACCGCCGGTAGTACCACAGCCGAAGCAAGAGCCAGAAGCACCACCACCTGCGATAGCGCCCGAACCGGTTACACAAGCCTCAGAAGCTCAGGAAGCTGCGCCGCCGCAATCCTTAGAAGGGCTTTTAAGCGGCATCTTAGGTAAACCGACGGAAGCAGCCGAAATTCAAACAGCAATACCAGCACCGGCTGAAACCGCCTGGACAGATCTGGATTCAATCCCGACACCAGAGACTAAACCGAGCAAAGACAATAAATTCGGCGACCTTGATGCCATTCCGACACCACCAGCCAATGCTACATCCGCGGTCGGTCTTGGCGGCGCAATGATGGGTAAAGCGAAAGCCGCTTCCATCTCCGCGCAACCTTCAGGATTAAGTTCCACATTTCACAAAGATAAGCCGAAGCCGGCACCGACACAATTTGTCGAAGGTCCACCTTTGGAAATAAATGAAGCCGAAGCCGAAGCAAAACTCAAAGAGCTTTTAGCTACAGCTAACCCGACAAGCGATTACATCTTTGCCATTCCCGACGTCGACCCGCGTCTTTTAGGACGGATTGATGGCTGGGTATCTCAAGTTGAACAAAAAGACAAATATGTACACGGTCACGCTCGCGCCGTATCCGAGTATGCAACCGCTATGGCGGCGATGATGGGATTAAGCCAGCAAGAAGCTGAACAGGTTCGTTTAGCAGCAGTGATTCATGATGTCGGCAAATTAGGACTACCAGCTCAAGTTTTGCAAAAGCCTGACGAAGAGCTGAGCGATGCCGAACTGGTCATGACCATGAATCATCCGATTGACGGCGCGAAACTAGTCGAAGCATTTCCTGAGTTGCAAGCATTGGTGCCGATGGTCCTCGCTCATCACGAAGAATATGACGGCAACGGTTACCCGGAAGGATTGTCCGGAGACACCATTCCGCTCGGCGCTCGCATCATCAACACAGCTAACGCCTATCACAACTTAGTAAGCGATCTCGTTTATCGCACAGGCATGCCTCCGGAAAGAGCGCAAAACGAGCTGATGGCTGCTGCCGGAAAAACTTACGATCCGGATACTGTACAAGCCCTGCTCACAGCCATATCTCAAGGACTAGTACCAGCCAAAATTATCTAGCTTTTGTTTTCGCTGGCATAATAGTTTCCTTCTTTTGTTTGCGGGATCAACCATTCGATTTCACGCAACAACAGCGATCCGTCGAAGTCATTCATACTTATGTATCGAGCAGCACCAAGCGCTCGTGCAGCCGTCCGCACTCCATCACTGAGATATTTACCTACTTCCGGTGGTTCGGCGCTAAAACAAACAAAAGGTGTGTCTCGCAGATGGGGATCTCCTTTAACCCAGCGCAAAAAATCAAAAACGCTCCCGCCGTTCTGCAAATGAACATCGGAAATAATCAGATCAAAATCAGATTTCCGCAGAAATTCCATAGCGTTATGAAAAGTATCAACTTTCACCACCTCATGACCAACCTGCTCTAGGCAATCGCCAATAAGTTCTCTCTCTTTCTCATGTTCCATTGTAAGCAAAATTTTTGCCGTCATTTCATTCACTATTTTCCTTTTGGGCTAAGCTTGCTGCACGATTTGCTTCGGTCAACAAAGAATCAATTTGTCGGCACAATTCATCTGCATCAAAAGTTTCCATCGTTATGTAACTCGTCGCTCCGAAGATGCGCGCCGCTGTTCTCACTCCGTCTTCAATATATTTAGCTATCGGCGAAGGTTTTGAGCTAAACAGAACAAACGGAAGGTCGCAAATGGAAGGATTTCGCCTCACCCATTTCAGAAAATCAAAAACATTGCCGCCGTTCTCTAAATGAACATCAGAAATAATCAGATCAACAGAATTGCTCTGCAAAAAACTAATAGCTTGTTTGAAATCCTTAACTGCAACAACTTTATGACCAGAGAGCGTTAAACTCTCCACTACCTGTTGTGAGTTTTTTATTTGTTCAAGCAAAACCAATATTCGAGCGCTCATAAAACCGCCTGCGGCATCGCCGTTAGACAGAGTGATTTGCGGCTACTCAATTTATGGTTTTCAATGTTTCGGCTTTTTCAATCCGCCCTATCTATATGCATCATAGTTCCTTTTTACGGAGCGAAACCACATGCCGAAATCGCCGGAGCTATATAAGCAAGCCTAAACCGAGCTATGAGCATTGTTAAAGTTTAAGCGCCTCAACGTGTGCAAAAGTAGACATCATTGACTTGCTTTCTTTAAGTCCCAAACAGGCCTTGTGCTTCAGGCTGCAAAGAAGTATGATGAGTGGATGTTAACCTGTTAGGGTCATTGCATGCAGTCCAGCAATCCAACATTGAAGAAACTGAAGTCCATACAAAAGAAACTGCTTCAAAAAATTGAAGAAGCTAAGTCAATGTTTCCTGCCGAAAAAAGCGGACCCGAATTGCTAACCGGTCAGGCAGCACTAAAAGGTATCGAAGAGTTGATCAAAAACGCTCAGGGCGAAGCAGCTTAACTCTCAACATTTGATGCGCATCTTTGATGTCTCGATATGCAACCGGCACAATTTCGCTTTCGATTCCACGCGCGGATAGATCGGCACAAATGCGCGCGACAAACCCATGCTCAGAACGATGGGGTCCTTTGAGCGGATAAAGACGCACTTCTTCTTTCGAAACTCTAACAAGCTCCAAGATGGCCTGCAAATGAAAGTCGTAATCGAATGGCGATTGAACAAGCATTCCACCTTCGTCATAGTCGGCATAGAGAAAAAGAAAATTGCTGCTCAGAGTGACGTCAAAGCTACGATCAGCGAAGGGCAGCTCAGGCAAGGACGCCTTGATATAACGCTCTGGATGCGTCGAATAATCGGCGCTGAATTTTTGCAGCGCTTTTACTTTTTCCTGCTTAAACTCAGCGATGTTGCGTTCCTGATCAAACAGATGTTCAACTTTCGGTTGGCGGGTCAGAGCTTCTTCTCTTTGCAATAGATAGATCAAGCTCAACTCTTCCAGAGTCGTGCCATACAGCGGATCGCAAGCTATAACTTGAGCACCAAGTTCACTTGCCTCACAAGCAAAGCTCGCCGGACCAGCCGAACAATCAAGCAACGATTTAGCGATTAGTTTTTCCGGTTGCAAATCGAACATTTGCATATATTCGGCAAAGCTACGCCCGAAAAAAAGCACACGGTCAAAAACAAAAGTATTACTTAGATCAAGTGATTGCATAATTTGAAAATAGCACAAAAAAGGAGCGGCGAAATGCCGCTCCTTTTTTCTTTGCTTCTATTTCGCGTTTATGTGCCGATCAAATCAGCGACATCCAAGCCACGCAAGCTCAAGCTGATCTTGTGCTCTTTGGGCGAGAATTTTTTGATTATCGCTTTTACTTCTTGACCGACATGCACTACTTCTTCCGGCTTGGTATTCGGAGTTTCGGACATTTCTACC
Source organism: Candidatus Obscuribacterales bacterium (assembly GCA_019750335.1). Taxonomy (GTDB): domain Bacteria; phylum Cyanobacteriota; class Vampirovibrionia; order Obscuribacterales; family Obscuribacteraceae; genus JAIEPM01. The sequence goes on along the minus strand of JAIEOQ010000006.1, from coordinate 617,251 downwards.
GTAGGCAGAAGTGCGTCTACACCAGGATATATTTGCACGAAAGCACCGAAACTTTGGATCTTGCGAACAACACCATTGAGGATTTGTCCTTCTTGGAACTTATCTTCAATCTCTTTCCAAGGATCCGGTTGCATCTGTTTCAGGCTCAAGCTGATATGACCCTTTTCGCGGTCAACCTTGAGTACCTTAGTGGTGACCATATCGCCAACCTTGAGTACATCGGAAGGATGCGAAACACGCTCCCACGAGATTTCAGAGATTGGCAGCAAGCCATCGAGACCGCCCAAGTCGATAAAGGCACCGAAATCGGCAATCCGTACTACTTCACCAGTGACAGTTTGACCAGCTTCCAAAGTGCTCAGAATCTTCTCACGCTGCGCAGCTTTTTCTTCTTGAACGGCTAAGCGCTGGCTGAGGATCAATTTGTTGCGCTTGGTGTCCGTTTCCAAAATCTTCATCGGGATTTCCATACCGATCAGCTCTTCCGGAGTGGTGCCTTTTACGCGCAATTGACTTGCTGGAACGAAACCACGCAAACCGTAGACATCGACAACGACGCCGCCCTTGACCACAGCTGAAATTTTGGCACGAATGGTTTCGTCGCCCTTCTTTTGTTGTTCAAGCTGTACCCAGCCACGAGCTTGGGCAACGCGCTTGAGCGAAAGAGTCAACTGACCGTTTTCGTTCTCTTCACGCAAGATGTAGAACTCAAGCCGATCGCCTACTTTGCAGACGTGTTCCGGAGAATCGATCGGGATATTGGAAATTTCCTTGATCGGAACGAAACCCTCGGACTTGCCTCCGACATCGACTAATACGCCGTCACGCTCGATGCGGACTACGTTACCGATTACGATGTCACCTTGTTCAAATTGATATTTGAAGGATTCCTGCAGGAGTTTTTCAAACTCCGACTTCAGATTCTCTCCTACTTGTTGTTCTGCCACTAGATTGGTATCTCCCTAATTTTATTTGGCATCGAATGTCTAAGAACTTGATAGTGAGTCTGAGCAGGTTACGTCGCAGCGTATTTTTTCTGCCTGTTGAATGTAGAAAACATTCAATTTGTCGACCAGGCGGGTGTCACCCAAGTCCAGCAATTCGTCTCGACCCTCATCAGCATCCGTCCAATCGCAGCTTCTGCGATTTGCGACCGATCAGATCCTGACAAGTTGCCTAATGGTTAGTCTACCCCGCGCCCTGGCCCCGGACAAGGGCGCAGGCATGCTTTGACCGCTATTTCGTAACTAATAAGAGATTTACGAAATAGCAGCCAAAAAGCTTCAAGCCGCACTTGGCAGGCTCAATCACTCTGCCAATCGGCAGCACAACCTCTATTCACCTACCGGAGCCATTACTAGCTGAGCAAAAGTTTATATTATTCGCTCATATTTAAGCCAAGGTTTTGTTGCCGTCGGTCCGTGTTGTCAGCCGGAGACACTCCCTCAATCGCATTTCGATCCGCACCGAGATCCGCAATAGATCGCATATATTCCATTGGCAGATTTATATGCAATGACACGCTTTCGTAAACCAATTCGATAGATGTCGACAAAGTCGAGCCGCAACCTGAAGCAGAGCAATTGCTCTGATAAGATGAACGTTCAGTCAGCGCAGCTCCGGATCGGCCAAGCGATCCATATTTCCATTTCCACATTCGTTGCCTTTTCAGAGGACTTTTCATGAAAACATCTGCATTTCTTCCGGCATTGATTCTTCTATCCGTATTCAGCACCACTGGCAGTACCATGGCTTTACCGATAAAAATCAAAAAGCCAGCAGCAGCTCCTGTGGAAAAAACCACCACCCCAGAAATTACAACCGCCGAAACTCGGGTCAATCAGGCTAAAGCTCAAGTTGACGTAGCAAACAAACAATTGAATGCATCCAAAGCTTTGTTGCGCGCAGCGCAAGCAGACTTGAAAGCCGCCGAAGCAGATCTTTCTGCTCTGCAACTTAAAGCCGAAGCACAAGGATTGGTCGACGAAACCGGAATGACACCGGCAAAAGCAGCCCCTGTTGCCGTCGCCAGCTCCGAAGCTCCAAAACCGGAAGCTCAAGATAACCAAGACACTCGCATCCGTTCAGTCGAGTTCAACGGCGCTCCGGTAGAAAACCAAGCGATCCAACTGCGCTAAGAACTTAATCGTTAACTAAGATCATCCGCCGAGCAAAGTATTGCGTACGCCAATTTGGCCGCTTCTTGCTCGGCGGACTTTTTGGATTGTCCTTTGGCTTCGGCAATTTTCTTTTCTGCAACGGATACACCGACAGTAAATAGTGGATCGTGGGGCGGTCCCTCAACGGCAAGCACAGTGTATTTTGGCAAACCTTGCGCTCGCGCCTGAGTCATCTGCTGCAACTGAGCTTTGTAGTTCTCTTTGACTCGATCTTGATCAACAGCTTCGGCTTGGGAGCAAAAATGAGCATCAATAAAACGCTTAGCCTCGCCCATGCCCCGATCGAGATAAATCGCACCCAAAATAGCTTCCATCGAACGTCCAAGCATGGAAGGCTTAATCGGGATTCCAGAACCGGCACGAATATACTTTTGTAGCTCGAACCCTTCGGCCACAACCTGCAAAGTTTTTCCATTAACAAGAACGGCCCTGATTTCAGTCAGACGTCCTTCATCGTATGTTTCATAAGTTTGAACGAGATATTCGCTGACGATAAATTTCAAAACTGCGTCGCCGAAGAATTCAAGTCGTTCGTAGTCAGCCGAGTCTTTATTGTCATGAGTATAAGAACTATGCGTAAGCGCTTGATCAAGCAAAGTGATATTGACAAAGCTGACAAGAAGCTTCTTTTCAAGCTCGGCTAAAAGAGTCGATCTATTTGGTTTAATTTCGCGAATCGGTCCGGTTGTCATTGTAAAAGTTTATTTAGTAGTTGAATCGTCCAGAGTATTCAAGCAATGCTTGTTTAGCCACGCAGCGAATCCCGCACAATCCAGGCGGCTTCAGTATTATCCCTCTATAATCTATATATTGCTATTCATGCAGGTTATTGAGAGCTGCTGCCTTGCTATTCTTATCACAGCAAGCGTATGCGGTTACGCGCACGTATGAAATACGCCTGACATCGGGAGAGAGGCATATGTACGAACTACAGATCGCCCAAATCATCATTTTCGTGATTGCTGGCTTTGCCTTGCCGGCACTTGGAATGATCGGGCTTTCTTATCTCTTACAGTTTTTGTTCGGTTACGGGCGTCCAAATCGACTGAAAAATCAGCCTTATGAGTGCGGCATGAAGCCGATTCAAGAAGCTCATATGCAATTCGACATTCGTTACTATTTGTATGCTCTGCTTTTCATCGTTTTTGACATAGAAATTGTTTTCCTCATACCTTGGGCTTTAGCATCCAACAGCCAGCCGATTCGTGATTTAGGACGCATGCTTGCTCCAGTTGAAATCACAATCTTCATCGCTATTTTGGCCGTCGGACTTGCTTATGCCTGGAAGAAAGGCGCATTGAAGTGGGAGTAAGTCATGACTGAGAATCAACCAACCAGCACCGCCCCGGCCATGCCGGATGAATTGAAAGAGTCGGTACAGCTCCACAATCTTGACGGACTAGTGGAAGCCATGAGCAACTTGATTTCACCGGTTGCCAACTGGGCCCGTTCCCAATCAGTTTGGCCTCTAACTTTCGGAACCAGCTGTTGCGCCATCGAAATGATGTCAGTCGGTATGTCGGCTTTTGACATTTCACGTTTCGGTTCGGAAGTATTTCGGGGAACTCCTCGACAAGCCGACTTGATTATCACAGCCGGAACGATTACCCGAAAAATGGCCCCCGCCCTAATCACTTTATATGAACAACTGCCCGAGCCTAAATTTGTTATTGCTATGGGCGCCTGCACGGTTACCGGCGGCATGTTCAATGATTCTTATTCGGTCGTGCAAGGCGTGGATCGCATAATTCCAGTCGATGTTTATTTACCGGGATGCCCGCCCAGACCGGAAGGCATTCTTGATGCTTTGCTTAAATTACAACAAAAAATCCGCACCCAATCTTTGGCTGAAAGACGCCGCAAGATGGGTCAAAACCGCGCTATTCGCCATGTTGATTACGATACCGGCCTGCCAATGGATAGTTTGCAAGCCAATATTGAAGAAGCAAAATCACTTGCCCAAGAAGGATAAAAATGACTGAGACACCAGCACCAGGCAATAAGCCAGCTGAAGAACCAAAAGAATTAACAGCGGGACCGTTCGGTGAGTTCTTGCGCGAACACGGCATCGCCTCCACTCGCTTGCCCGATTCAACCGGAGTAGAAACCGTTCTTGTTGAAGGCAAAGACTTGGAAGCAGCTTTGAAGCGCTTACGCAACAGTCAAGAGACTGAGCTCAACTATTTGGTTGCTGTCTCCGGAGTAGAGCAAGCTGATTCATTCGAATCGGTCTACCACCTCTGGTCATATACAAATCTGAAAGAGCTAGTTGTAAAAGTTAGAGTCGCCAAATCAGCAGTTCCGGAAGGCAAGCTACCGGTTGTACCGAGCTTAGCTAATTTTTGGCCAGCCGCCAATTGGCACGAACGTGAATCTTACGACTTGATGGGTATCCGTTACAGCGGTCACCCCTATCTCCGCCGCATTCTTAATCCATGGGATTGGGAAGGCCACCCGCTCCGCCGCGACTATAAGCAGCCGGTAGATTCTTTGAATGACAAGAATCCACACAGCATGCGATAGAAAAAGAGGACTTAGAACAATGTCAGTTGAACTGTCATCACCAGACTTAAAAACCGATGAGATGATCATCAACATGGGTCCTCAACACCCGGCAACACACGGGGTGCTAAGGCTGATCCTCACCTTGGACGGTGAAATTTGTAAGCATGTCGAACCGGTGCTCGGTCACTTGCACAGAGCTCAAGAATGGCAAGGACAAAATCGCACCTGGTTTCAATATCAAGCTTTAATTGATCGTGTCGACTATCTCTCAGGGATGTACACATCTTGGGCTATGGCACGTGCGGCCGAACAGATAGATGGTTTGGTTGTTCCGAAACGCGCTGAATATTTGCGTGTGATTCTTTCCGAAATGAACCGGATTACCTCCCATTTGCTCTGGCTTGGCACTTACTTAATCGACTTGGGCGCCATGTTCGGTTTTCCTTTCTACCCATTCCGTGAAAGAGAAAAACTTTTCGATCTTTTTGAAGAAGTTGCCGGACAACGCATGATGTTCAACTATATCCGTATCGGCGGTGTGTTACGCAATCCACCTTTCGGCTGGTTCGACAAATTGAAAAGATTCACCGATGAGTTCCCGGACAGAATTGATGAATACGAAGCAATCGTCACCGAAAATCCAATCTTCTTGAAGCGAACAAAAGGCGTCGGCATTCTCAAAAAAGAAACAGCCATGGCTTATGGTGTGACCGGACCGTGTATTCGCGCTTCCGGTATTCCGCTTGATTTGCGCAAAACAAAACCTTATTCGGTTTATCCGGAACTGGATTTCAAAGTCCAAACAATGGATGGCGATGGTGATACCTGGGCACGTTATATGTGCCGGATCAGAGAGATGCGCGAAAGCAACGAAATAATTCGTCAAGCAATTGAAAAAATCCCTGGTGGTACCACCGAAGAGCTGCGCAAGCTGCTCGGCACAACCGGACCGGAAAAAGACGAAAGCAAAGATCTCGACCCAAGCTTTTTGCTTATGGCCAAAAAACAGAACGCCGGTTTGCGTGTTAAAGCCGGAGAAGGCTTTGCCGCCGTTGAATCACCGCGAGGCACCATCGGTTGTTATGTCATCTCCAACGGTTCGGATAAGGCTTATCGCTTTAAATGGCGTAACCCTTCTTTCTGCAATCTTTCCGTATTGCCCGAACTTCTGGTCGGGGCTCCCATTGCCGACATCATGGCAATTTTCGGTTCAATTGACGTGATTCTTCCGGACGTAGATCGCTAATAAGGTTGAGGTAAATGACAAGTTCAGCGGTTCCTTATAATTTAAACGAGATCGGCAAGTTCTTCTTGTTGTCTGGTGTTTGGCTGGGCATCATCTTCGGTGCGGTCTGGGCAGCTTGCTGGGCTGTCGGCATGCTTGTACCACAGCTTATTCTCAATGCTTATCCGAACGATCCCTGTGCCCTCAACGTGGCAAACGCGATTCGCCTGCTAACACCGCTGGTCGGCGTTATGGTTTTCATACCGATCAACGCCATGTACATGGTCCTAGCCGAAAGACGCGGACTAGCTCTTTTTACCGTGCGCAAAGGACCGAACAGGGTTGGTCCGGACGGCTTCTTGCAAACTGCCGCTGACGCCGTGAAACTTTTGTTCAAAGAAAACATCAATCCACATGGTGGCGATGTTTTGATGTTCACTTTAGCGCCAATCATCTTTTTTGCTCCTTCCGTTTTCGGAGCGATTCCACTTTTAGCAGCTGTTACCAGCAACCATGATCTATTTAAGATCGTCAATTTGCCTACAGGCATCTTCTACGTTCTGGCCATGTCATCAATTCCGGTTGTCGGCATCGTCATGGGCGGTTGGGCGAGCAACAATAAATACTCTTTGGTTGGCGGCTTGCGTTCGGCAGCTCAAGCAATCAGTTATGAAATTCCGCTTGTGCTGGCAATTATCACTACCTGCTTTCTGGTTGGCAGTCTTGATGTAGTTAATATCGCCCAGATGCAAAAGGGTACCGACAACTTAGCCAGTTTCGGTTTCTTGAACTGGAACTTCTTCGGCGCCGGAGCAATTCCTCATTATTTGGATTTGCTTATGCAAGGCAAGCTTGAAGGAGCTCAGGTTGTAACCAGCGCTTTCTGGTCTTTGGCTCTGGCTTTTTGTTGCATACTGTTGTGCGGTATTTATCTGACCGGAGCTTGCGCTGAAATCAATCGCATCCCGTTCGATCTTCCCGAAGCCGAATCGGAATTGGTCAGCGGTTACAACACTGAATATAGCGGGATCAGATTCGCTATCTTCTTCTTGGCTGAATTCACCAATCTGTTTATCGTCTCTACCGTAGCCGTAGTAATGTGGTTTGGTGGCGGCGCTACACCGTTCCCCGGCTTCCTCGATGCAAATACTTTTGCTTCAATCGCAACGCCATTTAATCAAGCCCTGGCCCAAGCTGGATTGCCACCATTAATGGATGGGCAAACTATGTCTGGTGCTTTCTGGGCAATCTTCAAAACTTATGCCCTAGTTTATTTCGCCATTCTTGTTCGCGGTACTTTACCGCGATTCCGCATCGACCAACTTCTGGACTTCGGCTGGAAAAAGCTGATTCCGTTGTCCTTGATCCTTCTTTTGGCCGTTACTTATATCAGGGAGTTAGTCTAGCCATGTTCGCACTAGTTGGACGTTCAATCGAAAGCCTGTATCAGGTTGCACGAGGCCTGAAAACAGTCTTCAAGCATACCGTCCGCCCACCAATAACCAAAAACTTTCCTGACGACATGCCGGATCTACCCGGACATTTTCGCGGACGGTTGGCTTTGGCTGTTAATCCGCAAACCAGCGAACATTTGTGCATCTCCTGCTTGCAGTGCGAAAGAGTTTGCCCGGACAAGTGCATTCAAATTACATCGCACAAAAGTCCGGAAACAAATAAGCCGGAGCTGATCGAATTTAAGATCGATCACGGCCTTTGCATGTTCTGCGGCTTGTGCACAGAAGTTTGTCCGACCAGCTGCATCATCAACACAAATGATTTTGAAATGGCGGATTATACCCGCGAATCTTTGGTTTACGATCTCAAACGTTTGACTTTGAGCCAAGATGAATCGGCCCATTATTTTGCTAAGAAAGAATTGCCGATGCCGAAGCCGAAGCCACCGAAACCGGCAGCCAAACCAGCTGCACCGGCAGCAGCAGCAAAGCCGGCTGAAGACAAACCGGAAGCAAAGCCAGAAGTCAAAGCCGAAGCTAAGCCACAAGACTTGCCGGCAGCACCGGCACCAGAATCACCTAAGAAAGAGGAGCAGTAACCGTGGGAGACTTAAGCGAATTAGCTACGCTAGCCTCCAAGCATATGGAGACATGGCTTTTTTATCTGGTGGCGTTGATTACAGTGCCCTTCGCCTTCGGTGTTTTGCTTGATCGAAACATCATTCGCGCCGGCTTTCTTTTAATTGGTGTATTCGGCGGTATTTCCGCTCTCTTCTTACTGCTGCAAGCCCAATTTTTAGCTATGGCTCAGCTAATGATTTATGCCGTTGGTATCACTCTTGTCGTCGTCATCGCCTTGATGTTGACTAATCCACGCATGGAAGAAGATAAGAGCCCGAGTATTCCGGCACAGAAAGCACCGGCGGCCTTAGTCGGAACTTTACTTTTCATCGCTCTCTATATGGCTATTTTGTCCGAAGGTTGGGGCAACAACAGCGAAGCGCTCAGCCCGGATAACATAACCATAATTGGATACAGCCTGCTTACTCATTACGCCTTACCTTTTGAATTTGCTTCGATCTTGCTTTTAATTGCTTTGGTCGGAGCCGTAATGCTGGCTAAGCACGATCATTTCAATAGCAAAGCTGATATTGATGAGATTGAAGAAGAGACAAAAGAAATAAGCGAGAGGAACGAACATGTGGTCAAAGTCTAGCAGCGTCGTTGTTGCCTACGTCGCCGTAATCTCTTTCTTGGTCTGCGCTTACATGTGCGGTTATCTGACGCCTTTGTTTGCCGGCATGAATATACATTCCGATTACAATCTTTGTTGTACGGCATTGATTCTTGTTCTCGGCGCTCTGGCTTATTTGATGGGCGCCGGTTTACCGGCAGTAATGATCACCGGCTCTTTGGGTGCCTTCATTGCTTTAAGTTGGGGACAAGAGCCGCTCATTCGTTATCTCACACTTTCCGCTCTGCTTTTCACCATCGGTGTATATGGCATGACGACTTCACGTAACGCAGTGCGTGTTTTGATGTCCATCGAACTGATGCTCAATGCAGTAAATATCAATCTGGTTGCCTTTTCTCGTTATGTCGATCCCGGCTTCGTACGCGGTCAAATATTCGCCATCTTTATTTTGACCGTAGCTGCTGCCGAAGCAGCTGTCGGCTTAGCCATCGTTCTGGCTATATACAGAAACGCGCAAACTGTAGATATGGAAAAGTTCAACCTGCTTAAATGGTAAGCAGCGAGTTACTCAGCTTTGAAGCATTTCTCGTCAAATCAGGCGTAATCGATGCCAGCGAGATCAGTCGGTTGCGCGATGTTTGTCAGGCAATCGGCGTACCCGAGGGGAAACTACTTGTCTCCGAAGGCTACCTGAGCAAAAACGAGTTACGCAATATCTCTCTGCTTTATTCTTTTATCGCCGACCGCATTTTCAGCTTAGACGAAGCTCTCCTACGCCTGCCAAAGCTCAGTCTCGATCCCGACTCATTCCTTGAAGAGCTGAATGCAAAAAGCGAAGAAAGTTTGATTTTAGGATTATTGCTTTGGCAATCCGGTCTGGTTTCACCAGCGATGATTGAACAAGCGCTTAACGCCGCCCTCGATCAAGCAGTTTTACTTGGACATGCTTTGATTCATTTACGCCACCTCACACCGACTCTGCTTTCGGCAGTGCTTGAAATACAAAATCAAAAGCGATCCGGCACAATTACTCGAGCCCAAGCTCTGGCAGCAGCCGGGAAGCTACTTTAATCGTCAGCTCCGGCCGGCGGTATGGATTCCATCAAGGTCATGCCTGAAGCAGCATGACTGAGTTTTGCAATGGCTTGCTCGCGTGAAATTTGACCATTAATGATCAACTGCTGTAACTCTATGGCCATAGCAACGATTGTCGGTGCCACCATGCGCGTCACGACAAAATGTCGACCAAGTGGGATATGAGCGGCAGCTGATGCGGCAATCGCTTCTTTCAGCTCCGAATCAGTGATAAACCCGGCAGACTCCAATATTCTGCCCAGCCGGTTCTTATCTTCGACTTGGATATCACCAACGCCAAAGCGAGCCAAACTTTCTTCCCAGGAGATGTTTTCACGACAAAGAAGCTTAAATATGTCAGCAGCTTGCTGCAATGAAATCTGGTCGGCACGAGCCATGGCTTGCAATTGCAGAGAATAAAAGAGCTGCTCTTCCGTAAGCATACCGGCGCTGACTAAAACTTCCCCGACCGGCAGCCCCAACTGTTTTGATATGCGTAAATGTTCTTGAAATTGGGGCGAAGGCACCATACCTGAATAAGTCAAAATCAAACCCAAATAAATCTTGCGCTCTTCCGGAATGGATTTTGTCGGACGAGGCAAGCTTTGTATTTCCAAAGCTTTAGACAACTCTCGTCTGATCTCTCTGGATTTAGCTTTATATTTTGCCGCCAGTACATGCCGTCCGGCTTCGCTGAGCAAGCTGGCAGCGTATTCTAAACGGTTGGCGTATTCCGCTGTTTTCTCACCGGACTTAACCAGCAAAAACTCCAAAGAGCGGAGCAGATGCTTCTCCATGGTGTCGTAATCTTTCTGCCTGTAGTATGCCCGACAAAGATGATCCAAATAAGGAAGATAACGAATATCTTTTGCTTGCCATAGCGGTTGAACCAACTCGATGAAACGTTGCGTCAGGGGTATAAGCTTGCCGTCCAAACGTTCATTGGCGAAATATTCTATTGCTTCGGCTAGAACGGCAACAAGCAAATCTTGAGAAGCAGCTGTATCTACTTGTGAAATTGCTTTTTCAAAAAATACAGCCGCCCGCTCAACATCACCATGCACAGCTCGCTCGCGAGCTGCTTCCAGAGCTAGACTAACTTCGGGCTGGTCATTTTCCATGTCCGGCTGCCCGGCTGCCTTCTTTGCGAATGATTTTATAAATTTTGTGGCGCAAAGTTTCCAGCTTCTGCGCATCTTGCTGAATGGCAATTGCTTGGGCTGCTATAGCTGCATTATCGTAAGTTGGACCTTGAACTAGCGGCAGCACTTTTTGCAATTGAGCATAAACATCATTAACCAACGTCACCCATTCACTGGTCATCGGCTGCAACTCTGCCAAAACATCATCGGGTAAATCAAGCTGATCTTTGCCTGAAACAAAATCATCGACGTTCTTTTTCATTATGTTGATTTGCGGCGTCAATTGGCTCATGGCCATATCCAGCCGATCTTTACGCGGCGGAGCCGGTGGACCAACAGGAGTGGTGCCGATCGGAATGTAGATGATCGTCCCCATGCCGACAACTTCAGGTTCAGTTTGCAAAGTGACCGGTTGAATGGAGACTTCATCATGTAGACGTCCGGCAGCAGTAACCAAATGCTTCAAGTCAAGGCCAACATCGCGCAATACTTCCAAAGTCAACTCGACTTTATGTACTCCGGTAGTTAACGGTACAGCCGGCGCAGAATTATCTTGCGCCACCGCTGGTAGTGCCAAAGATAGCAGACTGCACAAGACAACCAGGTTTCTCAAAACGTACCGCCTTTGTATGAAAACATACCAACACGAACACATTCCCAGTTTAAACCATCGAGCTTGAATAGTCAGATTATTCAGCAGCAATAGCCTGACGCAAGAAACCGCAAGCCCAATCATGCAAACGATTCCAAGCGACGACATGACGCATGGAAACCATCCGTCTTCTTTTTTCTTCAACAGCCATGACTAGTGATTGAGCCAAGCCCGAGGCGATAGATTCCGGCTTTAGCGGATCTACCAACTGTGCGCCGCTGACAAGCTCGGCAGCGCAACCGGCCGTTTCACTCAAAAGAAGTACGCCTTGCTCGTCTTGGCGACAAGCAACATATTCTTTGGCAATCAGGTTAAGTCCGTCACGAACAGGGGTAACTGCAAGCACATCAGCCGCTTGATACCAAGCTGCCAGCTCTTGATGTTCAAACTGACCTTCCATCCAGAGAATCGGTTCCCAGGAATCTTTACGAAAACGACTGTTTATTGCTCTGGCTTTATTACGTACGGCTTCGGCATAATCAGCCAACTCTTTGCACTCAGCCGGCGGCGATTGTGCAAGCTGAACATAATGTAGTCGTCTGTGAAAATCAGGGTTTTGTTCGAGAAATAGCTCAAGACCGTTTAGCTTTTCCAAAACTCCTTTAGTGTAATCAAGCCTGTCCACACCAAGCACAACTTGCTGAGCCAGACGCAAAGTAACCGGTATGGCCTCCGCTCGAGCCCGTGTTAGGCGAGCTAATCTCTGCCAATAAGTAGTATCAAGACCCAAGGGCATCACCACTACATTTACGCTCTGTCCGCGGAAAGCAACCGTGCGCTTGTTTAGATCGACTACGGCTTGCGGAATAAGCTCTTTCACTGTAAGCAGAAAATTATCGGCATATTCATTTGTATGGAATCCAAGCAGTTTGTTGCTCAGAAGCGCTTCGGTCAGCTCAGCACCAATCGGCGATTGAACAATAATCTCCGGTTTAGGCCAGGGAATATGCCAAAAATGAGCCAAAATAACTCCGGCATCAATTGATAGCATCGGTGCCAAGAGCGCCATTTCAAAATCGTGCAGCCAAACTAAAGTCGGAAAGCTATTAGAAGCTACCTTTTGCGATTGATGCGCTAAAGCTACGCTCAGCTGACGAAAGTTTTTCCATTCTTCAACATCAAAATGAGCACGATCGGTCAGACCGTGAAATAAAGGCCATAAATAGTTGTAAACAGCTTTGGCGTTCTTAGCTACCAAGTCATCAGCTAAATCCGGTCGATGAAAACTAAAACCAGCAATCGGTTTTTCTTCAGTACTTGGTACGCCGGAAAGAGCAATCCATTGCACTTTTGTACCAAGCTGTTTGGTCAAGGGCGCAAGATTTGAGGCGACACCGCCGGTTTGTCCCGGACCTCTAAAAGAAAAGATTTTCAAGGCTGGCAAGTGTACTTGCAACTGCCCCAGCTCTTCAGGGCTGACGGGTGAAAGCAAGTGCGGCTGCTGCATGGCGCTAAACATCTTATACCCCTTGATAATAAGCCAGAACCAACGATTACCCGGATAAATAGCCCAAGACCCACACGGTTGGAACCTCATCTCAATCAAGCACGGTTCCATACGCGCTGTATATTCACATGCCTTTACATTAATAGATAGGCTGCTCCGAATCAAGTTGCCAGCAGATTAATTAGCAAGAACTTAGGGCTGCTCTTTTCTTCCTGAAATTAGCCGATCATCGGCTTTTTCGCAAAAAAAAATGGCCGGCTAGGAATTTCCCTGCGCCGGCCAGAGTGATGCAGCAAGCACCACATTTAGTATCATCGATTGTTTAGCGAGATTGGGCAGTCGCACCGGCTTTTTTACCGGAAGAGGCCAAAGAGCGAACTAGATTAGCCATTTCAATGGCTGCCATAGCCGCGTCAACACCTTTGTTACCTGCCTTTGTCCCGGCTCTTTCTACCGCTTGCTCAATAGTTTCGGTGGTCACGACCCCGAATATTGTCGGTACGCCGCTTGCCATTCCCACGCCAGCGATACCTTTGGCACACTCATTGACGACAAGATCATAATGCGAAGTGGAACCGCGGATCACCGCCCCCAAACAAACAACCGCATCATATTTGGAGCTTTGTACTGCTTTTTGCGCGACAAAAGGCAATTCGTATGCGCCAGGGCACCACATAATTTCAATGTCATTCTCATCAACGCCATGACGGCGCAAAGTATCAACACATCCCCCCAAAAGCTTGGAAGTGATGAACTCGTTGAAACGGCTGACGACAATACCCACCGACAACCCGGAGCCAATCAAATCTCCTTCAATAACCTTCGGCATAACTACTCCTTATTCGAGCCTTTCAACCCTTCAATCCAATGACCAAGTTTTTCTTTTTTAGTGAACAAATAGTTCAAATTATGGCTTGTGCAAGCCGGCGGCATAGCCACTCGATCTGAAACTTCAAGCCCGTATCCTTCCAGTCCGACAATTTTGCGCGGATTGTTAGTGATAATGCGCACCGAAGTCAGACCTAAGTCAGCAAGTATTTGCGCACCGACACCATAATCACGCAAGTCGGGCTTAAAGCCAAGAGATTCATTAGCCTGAACTGTATCTTGTCCGCCATCTTGCAATTGATAAGCCTTTATTTTATTGACCAGACCGATGCCCCGACCTTCCTGACGTAGATAAACGAGCACGCCGCAATCTTCTTGGGCAATCATTGCCATGGCTGCTTCAAGCTGCGGTCCGCAATCACAGCGCAAGCTGGCAAAAACATCGCCGGTTAAACATTCGCTGTGCACACGAATCAGTACATTCTTTTTCTCGGTCAAATCACCTTTTACTACAGCGATATGCTCTTGCCCATTGAGTGTATTGCGATAACCGAATAGCTTGAAAGTACCGTAAGCCGACGGTAACTCCGCCTCGGCCTCACGCACGACAAAACGCTCACGCTTAAGCCGGTAAGCAATTAGCTGGGCAATACTGATGAATTTCAAACCATGCTTGCGTGCAAACTCTTTTAAATCAGAAACACGCGACATTGTGCCATCAGCATTGATAATTTCACAAATCACACCGGCCGCTTTCAATCCGGCCAAACGAGCCAGATCCACTGCCGCTTCCGTATGTCCGGCCCGTTCAAGAACTCCGCCGTCTTTAGCGACAAGAGGCGAAATATGTCCGGGACGTCTTAAATCTGAAGGAATCGTATGATCATCAACAGCAACTTGAATTGTTTTCGCTCGATCATAGGCGCTGATTCCGGTAGTGACACCAAATTTAGTATCAGCATCGATCGTAACCGTAAAAGCGGTTCCTTGAGATTCAGTGTTCACATCTACCATCAGCGGCAATCTGAGCTGCAAAGCCCGTTCTTTATTCAAAGCCAAACATACCCAGCCACGCGCTTCCGAAATCATGAAGTTGATCATATCCGGGTTGATTAGCTCGGCGGCGCAAATCAAATCGCCTTCATTCTCGCGACCTTCGTCGTCCGAAACCACTACAAATTTGCCTTGACGGATATCCGCTAAAGCCGATTCAATCGAATCAAAAACGACCTCGTCGGCAACAGATTCTTGAACTTGAGCAGCACGATTGGATACGTCAAACATTTGCTGAGACTCCGTTTTAGCCTTCATTAAGTGTAGCCTTGTTCGGACAAGAGAGACATGGACAAACCTTCTTTGTTAATCTTCCGCTCACCACCAGCGCCTAACCAACGGGCTACATACTTGCCGATTAGATCGGCCTCAAGATTCACCTGATCCCCGACCTTGATTTCGCTTAAAGTTGTTTCAGCCAGAGTGTGAGGAATAATCGCCACACTAAAAGAGAGGGCAGAAGCCTGCACATCGCTCAAACCAACTACAGTAAGACTGATCCCATCAATGGTCACCGAGCCTTTTTCAATAAAATATGGCGCTAGAGCAGCATCTGCTTTGAATTCCATTATTTTGGAAAAGCCTTCGCTTTTAATCGAAGCCAAATGACCTAAACCGTCCACATGACCGCTGACTATGTGTCCGCCCATCCGATCCGAAAGCTTGAGCGCTCTTTCCAAATTGACTTTAGAACCGACTTTCAAACTACCAAGCTTGGTTTTGCGCAAAGTTTCAAAACTTGCATCCGTGCTAAACCAATCCGCCCCTTGTTCAACAACGGTTAAACAGGCGCCGGAAACCGCCACTGATTCACCTAAACTAAGTTCGGTTGTTACCTTTTTTGCTTGTATCTTCAGACGACGCCCGTCAGCTGAATCAACAAGAGCGGCAATCTTTCCTACTTCTTCGACTATGCCAGTAAACAAGCTTTTACCTCAGTTGCCAGGTCAATTTTACAGCTTGTAAAGAGCAAATGGACAACTCATTAACAAAAATGAGCAGGATTATACGAATCTAAATGAACTGCAGCTTAGAAACGTCAGCGGGTTTACAATCCAGCAAAGCCATATTATCAAGAGGCGTCATTTTGGTGTACAATGGGTAGATCCTAGCGTATAGCAGGTGAAACAAAATGTCAGTTAAGAAAAAGATGAGCAAAGAAGCGATAGAACGCCTCGCAATGCGCGTTCCCGCCGCACTTAAAGATAAATACACTCGCGCAGCTGCATTACGCGGTGAAACTTTCAGCGGGTGGGCTAAGAATGTGCTGGATGAAGCCGCCGAACGACAAATCCGCGAACATGAGTTCATAGACATGGCTCTGGCTGACAGAATTGCTTTTGTAAAAGCCGTGCTCAATCCTCCTAAACCGACAGACGCAGCAATAAAAGCTGCTGAGCGTTACAAGAAGGCATTTAAGTTTTAATTGCAAGAAATTACATTCATTCCCACCGAAGTACTAGACAGCAGACGGCATAACCGTGAGAAGTTTAGCTGTGGTGTCGAACAATTAGACGTTTTTTTACAACAGAAAGCCCGCAAGGAAACACCTAACTTATCTTTGACTTTTGTGCTCACTTACAAGGAAGAACCTGGCGATATCGCAGGTTATTACACTCTGAGCGCCACCAAGCTCGCAGCCGATGATTTACCCGAATTGCTTAAGAAAAAAATCGGCAAATATGGCGCTGTGCCAGCAACTTTACTTGGTCGCCTTGCCACCGCACAAAAATTTCAACGCAATAAAAAACTGCGAGTTGGCGAAATTTTACTAATCGACGCCATGCTAAGAACACATGCGGCCGCACAGAATGTAGCCAGTTTCGGGCTAATCATCGATGTACTAAAATCCGAGAATATAGACCCGACAGGCTTTTATTTAAAGTACGGCTTTATTAAGTGCACGCAGACGGACAATCGAATGTATCTTCCGATAGGCACCATCGAAGAAATACTAAAGAAAAGCGGTTTAATAACGGACTAGTCCTCTGAGGGCATCTCTTCCTCGCCATCATCTTCGATGGCTGGGAGATTACTAAGCATGGGACCACCCAGCTCTGTACGCGTATCTTGCACAAACTTAGCCACCATATTCAAATCATGATACATAGCATTTACTATTGCCACCAATTTTGTGAGTAATTGAAATTGGAGCTGGAGTTGAAGTTTATGCTCTCCACCAGTCTCAAGCTTAGCAACCCGATCATGCAAGTATGTATTCTCTTTTGCTAGACGACGGAACTCTTGCAGAAAGAGCAACCTGTCTTCAGCTGCTTCTTCACGCGACTGCTCCGAGCTTTCGATTAGTTGTCGCAGCAACTTGTTAGTCTCAACTTGAGGATTAACAGGTAGAACTTTTTTTGTTAATTGCTCCGAAGCGGCTTCTGGCTCGAACTCTAGCGCTACACCGTTTTTTACGAAGGGCATGACGGGTCCGGCCGAAATCAAAGACAGATGCTTGTAAAGTTCTTCTTGTTGCTTCAAATACTTTTCCATCGGTGCCGTTATCTGCTTAGCACGTTCAGCAGCATCCATCATATTTTTCGCTGCCAATGTATTAAGTCAGAAAGCGCCATTTTTTGACGATCCGCCAAATCCCATTATGGTGTCTCCCTTTTATATTGTCCCAACGTTGAAACACCGTGAATAAAGCGCAAAGACTATTAGACGTGTACGCCATTTTGACGCTGCAAGTTAATTGTAACCCAAATCACGACATTGACAAGCGCACCTGGAGTATATGCAGCGCCCGTACATCACGTATGCTTATTTAGCAACAACACTTTGTTCCTGGACGATACAAGAAATTCTTATATTGCTTTCGGCTCGGTAATTATTGCGAAAGACCGGACGGTAAGGGTTGCCCGCTGATATCTTCCATGCGCACTACGACCGGTTCATCGTTACGCGTCCCAATCAGATAACGAAAACGAAAATTATCCGGACCAAGAACGCCTTCAGCCGAATGTTTTACTACTCGTCCGGAGACTTCAACCGGCACGAAGCCCTCGCCGTTCGGGTCTTCCAAATGAACATCATCGATCGCTATCGTACTAACGCTTTTGGTGTCTTTTAGCTGCCTGGCTACAGCTTTTGTCGCTTCAATGTTGGGTTGAATTACTTCTTGCTGTTGCAAAAGACGAATTACATCCGGACCAAGCTCAGATTTGTCTTTGGAAAACTCAAGAGCAACCATTGAACTTTCGTAAGTCAAAAAAGAACCATCGGTAATATGTCTGGTTACTTGTCTGGCAAAACTGTCGAAATTGATCTTTTGTTCTTGGTTCAAAGCTTTGGAAGGCGCCATCTTAGTCATCATGATCAAATTGAAAAACACACTGACGACGCATACGGCATAAATACCGTAGTTTTTCATCAACTGTTCCGGACTAATCTTTCTTACACGCCAATACATTTAATTGCTTCCTTTTAAAGCTCCAACCGTCCTAAAATCCACCGATTATTTTGACGGTAAAGCGTCAATAAAGCGCTGCAATCCATAGTTTGTTGCCGGGCGTTCTTTCTGTCAAGCTGGCTTGCCGGGTTGTATCGTATCAAAACTTGCTTGCCTTTGATTTTTATCACAGCATCATTGTCATTTTTGCTAATAATCGAAGCTTCGGTAATTTCAGCTTCCGACTGACAATTTTCAGCCGGCCAAAACCAGGTGAAAACTCCACAGCCGATGGCCTTAGCCTCATCTTCCAAACGCATACTTGATACTGTTTGTTGGGCAAACCAAACCAGGATGAAAACCGCACAAAATATGACGAACCATTTACCGCCTTGAAAAACTTTTTCCATCGGCTAAGACTCTTGCTGCAAACCAAGATAAAACACCGACTGCCGACAAGCATCCGTATAATTGATATTTGGATTCTTTTCTTTTACTTCTTCGGTCATGCGTCGCCGTTTCGGTATGTCATTAATCGGCTCTGAAGTACAGATCCAATAATCCATCGGGCTAGGAACTAAACGAATGGTGCCGTGAATGCCACCGACAATCAGCAAGCACTGGCTGTCTTTACGCTTTTCTTGATCTTGAGCGAAGTTAGCAATCGCTTGCTCTTCCGCTTCAGTAAGACGCAAGGTTTCTTTCAAAAGACGCAAATCGCTGGGATCCTGCCTGAGCAAGATTTTCATGTGCGAGTTTTTTACTACCGAATCAGCCAGGTCCGCTTGACGGTAAAAGTCTTTCAGCTGCTGTGTAATTGTGACCAGCATCATACCGTAGTGACGAGCACGTCTGGAAAGATCGTCCAAGAGGCGCGCCCCGGCTTTGAAACGCATAAGCGTAGCCGCTTCGTCGATGATCGCGGCAAAGCGTAGATCGCGCTTTTTAGCTTCTGCCGCTTTGCGCCGAATAAATTCAGCCAATATGAAAGAGGCCATCCGTTCCAAACGTGGGTCGTTGACTTCTCTGGTATCAAATACGATGAATAGTTTTTCGGTATCGACATTGGTCAAGCCATCGACCAAGCCACCGAAAGCACCGGCTCGCGTAAAGAGCGACAGCCCGCGGGCGAACTGTTGTAAGCGCTCTCTTTGTCCGGGGTCTGTCTCGTCAGCAGCCGCTTGAGCCGTAACCCGTGCCAGATCCGACATAATCGGGACAGTACCGCGGAAAGCAGCATCCATGTAGGCCAGCTTAATCAGCCCTTCCAAAAGAGCTTTGTCTTCTACGTTCAGCTCTTCTCGACCTTCCGGCGACAGCATCAAGTCCAAAAGTGAAAGCAGAGTGCTTATTTTGTCGGCAGACGGCTCACCTGGTTTTCCATCATCAGGACCGATGTCGAAGGGATTCAACACATAACCTGAATTCGGACCAAGATCTATATAAGCGCAAAATTCCGGACCAAGCAGTTCAGTGATAAAGCGATAAGCACCAAATTTATCAACTGTTTTATCGATAAGAACAAAACGTACACCTAAAGGCAGAAGCCGCAAGATTAGCATTGAAACAGCAAATGATTTACCGGCTCCGGTCGTTCCGACTACGAACATATTGTTAGCGTCTTTACCGGCTCCGCGAAAGAACGGATTAAGCAGCACCGGTTCTCGAGAAGCAATGGCAAAGCCGAAAGGCACGCCATCCGGTGTACCGCAACTGGCTGTAAAGAAAGGCCAAAAACTGCCTACCACAGGCGACATCACACGATGAACTCGCGCCAGCTTATCGACTCCCACCGGCAATGTGGACTGCCAAGCATCGAGCTGCAACAGCTGCGCTCGATCCATAATCGCCCCTTTGTTTTTAAAAACACGCCGGATCTCATCCATATTGCTATGCAAGCGCTCAAGAGTATCAGCATGAGTTTTGATATAAAAACTGATATCAAAGGCTTTATTCGAGCTACGCAAAAATTCTTGAATCGCTTGTTGCGCAGTGCGCGTCGACTCCAAACCTTCAAGGTCCGGCGTTGCTAACTGAGTGCTTGCCACTACGCCTAAAGTGTATTGGCTTTTTAGTTTTTTACGTACTTGATCCTGATCACAGCAATGTATATAAAAAGACACGGTGTATTCGACACTAAGAGCAAGAAGCTCAACCAACCAACCCATCCAAGTTTCGTGAGGAACTTGTTGCATGTAGTGGGTGCCGACATATTTACCGTCAAGCCACAAATAATCGTCTGTTACTTTCAGGCCCGAACCAGCAAGCACTGAAGCTTCCGAAACACCGGGACGGCTTGGTGGCGCTTCCGGCTCGCTTTCGGACAAAGTCGGATTCAGATGAGTATAAATAAGACTGCGCATCTCTCGTCGATTAAGCACCGACGGGCGCAAATTGGAATGTCTCAGCTGCTCAAAAACAGTCTTGGCATAACGATTCAAGTCATCTAAATATTCTTCATGCTTGGAGACCGAGCGCCTGCCACTCCAAGGCTTAGTTTGATTGCGGCAGTCATCAGGTTGAAAGCTGACTACTACATAAAAATCTCTTTGCGGCACGAATGTGACATCTTGAACCCGACGAAACCATTTGTCCGTATAATCGGCGTACCAACGCAAATATTCATTGTCCGTTTTAATCTCTTTTTGATAGCGCGACAAATATTCGTCTACCGAAAGGTTGCGCGAAGTAACAATAATTTGAATATCCGAATCAATCGAGTTAGCTAAAGAGGCAAACTCTCGCGATAAACGTTCGCGCTCATCCTCATCGAACAAAAGAGCGTTAATCCCTTTGCACGCAATAATTTTGCGCAAAGTGCCGTCGGCTAAAACTAACAGTCCTTCATCCCCGTCTTCTCCGGGAACGGAATGAATAAACGAAACATCCTGCCAACTGGCAGTGCCCCGTCGGTCTTTAGGCGGTCCGCCCTCTTCACCGTCACCTGACAAATTACTACCAAAAGGCAATAACTCGCGAACCATACTTGGCAAACCGGAAACCAGTCCGTTTAAAAGCCCCGGCTCGCTGCCCGAGCTTTTTTTTGTGCTCTGGCGCCGATTCGAAGATGAACTGAATCCTGTCATTCTGCCCCCATTGGCAAGTCCAGAGCCTAAGAACCAAGCTCTATATAACCACCTTCTTCCCGTTTTGGAGCATCAACTAAATCCGGATCGGGATAAAGTTGCGTTTGTTCTTCAATATGGGGGTAGTAAGCTTTCGGCATCGTGTTGAATATGCGGTAAAGAAAAAAATTGCGCCACCAAGCCATAGGCTTAGTTTCAGCAGCAAAAATGAATACAATCGCCACCGAGAATATGGCTAAACCGACAAATAAGCCCAAGGGCAGATTGCCGATTTTCCAGTCCGGCGGCACTTTTGCTCCGATAAAGAAGGCCAAGCCAACCGACACAGCCAATAAAATCCACTGCGGTACCGTGTACCCGCGGATTTTTAAGGGCGTGTTCAGAACGATCACTTTATGGACAATAGACATAACAGGCAATCCTCAGCCTTTGCCACAAATGCTGTGTATTAAGTATTTTACAGCTTTGTTCAAATTGCAATACGCTGAAAACCCTAAAAATGTCCATTAAGTACTGGATGAAGGCGGTGGTGGATCTTCCGGATGATGTTTGCCTTGATTTTTTCCAGTCGGCTTTTTAACGAATCTCATGGCATCCGCCACTCTTTGTTGGATGGTCGGACCAGGAGTCGGATAAGGGCCCATTCTTTGAACCGGCGGAGCAGGCATCGGTTTTACCGGCTGTGCCGACGGAGCTGCCGAACGATTTTTGTTGTAAGGCAGTATCGGCGGCATTGGTGCCGAGCCCGTATAAGCACCAGGCTGGCTTGGTTGCCCAGAAGGCAACGACGCCTGTTGCTCATGGAAATTGTTTGCCTGATGATGAGTTTGTTGCTGCTCCCCATTCAATACATAAGCAACTTGAGGTTGCTGTTGTTGATAATGAGGCTGTGAATATTGATTCATCGGCATTGCATTATCAGACCGCTGAACCCCCTCATAGCTCGGTTGTGCTGCAGCATAGCCAGCCTGCGGATCGCCTGCAAGCGGGCTGACTTGATACTGTTGGGGAGCGGCAGCATAGCCAGATTGCGATTGGCTGTATTCAGCTGTCGGCAAACTTTGTGCTTGATACTGGGTTTGCGCTTGCGTCGGCTGAGTTGGCTGTGTCGGCTGAGTTGGCGCAAAGCTGCCCGGAGCATAACCGGCATCGTTATATGCTGCCGGTCCGCTATAAGTTGGCGCTGCCGGAACAGCATAAATTGTATCCGGCACAGCTTGCGGCGTACTGTTAATCGGCGCATATGAAGATTGCGTCGGGTCCTGGATCAGGGCCGGAGTCGCCGGCGGCGCCATGTAATATTGCTGGGACGGAGCATTTTGCAATGTATACGCTTGCAGCTGTTCGCCGGCATTGGCCAAAGCTGCTTTAGCATATGTAGCATCTTGCAAAGGTCCGGCAGCCGGTCCTTGCTGGATCAATTGCTGTGCATTTTGCGCATATTGCGACATTTGCTCTTGGTACTGAGACAATTTATCCGGCGCAATCAAACCAGCTTTAGCATCGCCGCTAAACTGCTGGGTTACTTGAGCAAATTGTTGGGCGTTTTGAATAGCACCGGCACTGGCACCGTTCGGACCGCTCACACTTTGCAGCACTGTGTTCAAAGACTGAGTACCGTTGAAACCAACAGTGCCCGCTGCTGCTGCCATACCGTTCAAGCCGTCATCTGCAGCTAAACTGTTAATGGCAGCAGCGCCTTGAGCTGACAATTGATTCGGATCACCGTTGTACAACTCGTCTTGTAATGTATTAAGCAAAGCGTTTCTTTGTCCGAGCTGTGCATCACCAGGAGCAGCATTTAAGTTTGTCAAAGCGACATCTTTGCTTGCCTGATTATAAATCTGATTCAAGCGTTCGCTATGACTGATCCCGGCAGCGGCTACAGCAAGACTTTGTCCGGCTTGCACCGGCTGATGCTGCGAAATGCCGTTCATGTTGTAAGTCGTCGACAAGCTATCTGCATTCAATTGAGTTAGTGCGGTATTTTGATTAGTAAGAGAACTATTTGCACTGTCAGCAGCATACATATTATTCATGTTTGTGCTGCTAAAAGTTTGCTCTGCCGCATAAACCGGAGGCAAATTCAAACTGGTCGTACTGTTATCGTTTGAAACCAAATTGATCCCAGCGCCTTTATCGCCAGCTGTCGTGTCGGTCAAAGGCGGAGCTAGAGTCGAACTATTATCAACTCCAAGCTTACCCTGATCTCCACTGCTACCGGCACCACTGGCGCCGCCACCACTTCCGGAGTAGTTACCGCTGCCACCGGCAAGCGGCGTATTAGTGCCGCTTATGACCAGCCCGCCGCTGCCGGCAAGTGAGCCGACGCTGCTCGAATCGCTACCGCCCCCGGCGATAGAAACACCGTCAGCCGCATTAACCGAAGGCGGAGTGACTGCACCACCATCGTGACTGCTGCCACCATGGCCCGAACGGCTGCTACCGCCACCATGAGAAGCTCCACCATGAGACTTCCCACCAGGACCGGCTCCCTGAGCCATCTGTTGAGCGGCACCCATGGCATGTCCGGCTGCGGCCGAACCGGCTTCTTTGATTAATCCGGCAAAATCGAAAGCGTATTTAACGGCAGCTGTTGCCAAAAACATTAAAGCGGAAGTGATGATCGTTCCGGTGTCGTCCACACCTTTGAAGCAAGCGAAAAGAAGCACGACTACATTCCAGAAGAAACCCCAGAAAGAGAGCGTGATTACTCCTTCCACCCAGCTCGGCAGTGCTCCGCGCAACTGCTGCGAAGGATAGACCCAAAGCGCGGCAACCACAGGACCGACCATCCATAAATAGCAAAAGAATACTAATTGGAAAGCGCAAAGTATATTCCAAGCAGTAGAAAGCGCGGCATTACTAGCATTACTAATGAAGTGCTGTCCGACATTGGCAAAAGGCGCCATTTCATCAGCGCGTTCCGGCGGGCTTTCAAATTTTCCGGCGCAAGGATCTTCATATTTATTAGCCAGCTCGTGCCCTTCAAGAGTCGTAGCCGGAGTGCCATCTTGCGGTGATTTTTTCGGCTGCCATTTCTCGGCTTTTTTATAAAAGCCGTTATTATTTTCGTGAGATTGACGCACAGGAAAAGCGCGCACGACAGTACATAAAGCATCTTTGTACATGTTGCTACCAAATATGCGTTGATACTCGCTAGCAATGGTGTATGTAATTGAATTATTCACATCAATCCCGTAATTGATCACAAGATAAGTGGCCGGGATCAAAAAGATTGCCACGATTGAACGAGTAATCCCTTCAAAAGGACTGATATCTCCGCCGCCAATTGGCATACCGGCAGAAACGATCACACGCAACTGAGCCAAAACAGCCCCTGGCAAAAGTAATAAAACTGCCATCGGTAAGAAAAGTTGGTTGCGGATTTTATTCCATTTATTGTTATCGTCAACGGTAAAGTTGTAAATCGAACAACCGACGAAATCAATTGAGCTAGCGCTCTGATTTCTCACCATGTTTGCGCAAGCATTAGCACTATCTTGCAACTGAGTCGAACCCATGGTGGCACCCATCCACATGATTTTTTCCGGATCAAACATCTGCTCCAACATAATTTGTTGATTCCAGCGATGGATCATTTGAAATTGAGTGTCCGAAAGTGGATAGCCGTAAGTTTTTAGTAAGTGTTCTTGAATTGCCGTGTCCCGTAAAGTCGGAACAGCTGAAGTGGCAGTCGGAATCGATACAGGCCAAACATAAACCGGTCCTGATTTATGATGCATGACCGTGCCCGGTCCTTTGCTCTCACGGTTCTCGATCACATCATGACCGCGCGGATTTTCTTTGCAAGCCGGACCGAAAACGGCAGCTGCCGGAAAGCGACTGAAATAACGATACATCCGCACATCGCCAGGACCGTTGATCGGCAAGCTGTCATTGACCGCTCCGTTCGGTGCGGCGGCATTTCCAGCCGAACTGCCTTCGGCGCCTGCAGCCTGAACACAGCCGAAAGATATGAGCGCCAGCAGAATGCCGATTGTTGTTTTTCTACGCTGACTTGACATGAATGGTGCCTCTCTGTGCTTAAGATCTTTTTTGTCGAGTTGATTCATAGTTTCAATCCCCCGCCTTATCTTTGCTCGGGGCCGCTTGCATCGGCGGTCCGGCTGGCAGCGGAGCAACAACCACTTGCGCTGGTGCCGTCATCGGCGGTTGTTGAACCGGCGATTGTGTTGCCGAAGACGATTTGCCGGCAACGCTCATTGACGAAGACGGCAAGATCATCGGTGCCGATATACGCGAAGGAGAAGCGCCGGTAGCCGGCGATTCGCTTTCGCCGCCGGATTGTCCCGGCATCGAGGACGGTGTCGAGCCACCGCCGGACGCGCCTGATTCACCAGGAGTGCTGGTATTGGATACGGTGCTAGCTGCCGGCGCACTGCTCTGAGCTGATTTGCCGGACATCGGTGCGGTCTGTCCGCCACCGCCGCCGCCTTTGCCGTCACCGCCTCCACCTTGGCCTTGTCCGCCTCCGGTTTGTTCTTTCGCTTGTTTTTCAATCTGCTCAACAAAAGGTCTGGGATTGAAAGTGAATGGCTGAAAAGGAGCCAACATCAGGAGCACCTGAAAAGAGGTAAAAATCATCAACTCCCATTCGCTGTGTTGATCGAACCAACCCATCTCGCGGCTCCATTCAATATAGGTGGCCAAAGTAGCTAATACAACCATCCACCAAAATCGCCAAAGACTGAGAACGACTACGGCGTCCAGCCAATTGGCAAAAATGCGATTGAATAAGCCCGGTCCGTTACCACTTTTATTGATATTAGGCCAAGCATATAAAGCAGCGGCAATCGGTCCGCACAAAAAGAGATAGCAAATCATTACTAACTGAAACGTGGCAAGAACAATCAATCCCGAAGACATGGCGTAATTGGCAAAGTTATACATAAACTGCACTTGTTTGCTCAAGTTGGCCTGTTGTTCGGCGACCGCTTTATCTTCGGCACCATGATACGATTTGCCTTCAATTGAATTTTGATCGGCGCTCTTATTGAAAGGCGCGGGTTTCATACAATTGATTGATTGATCAATTTTGCAATCGAACTGTTGCTCGTTTGCGTATTGACGGAGCATGTCGAAGTTCACGTATCGCTTAACTTCGTATGTCAAGCTATTACCAACATCGATCATGTAGCTGATGATTAGTTGCGTTGCCGGAATAAGAAAAATAGCCACCATGGAACGAATAATGCCTTGAAACGGCGAAGCAGTATCGTTCGTATCATCATGAGTGCGCATGACGCCGAACTGCACCATGCCTTTCATTTGGGTCATAACCGCCCCGGGCAGAAGCAGTAAAATTGCCATTGGCAAAAATACTTTTTTATACATTTGTTGAACCATATAAATGGCTTGCGCTTTTGTTTTGTCCGGCGGATTGCCGCTACACGGCTGCGCCGCTGATTCATTAGCAACGTTGATCAAATATTCGTTCATACAATCTAACGCTGTATTGTATGCTTGGTCGGCAGACGCGGCCATACCATCAGACATCTGTTGATGCTGCATACAAGTGGCAGCCTGAGCCGTCCAATTCCATCGCTCCGGACAGAAAAGCAACTCAAGAAAACGCTGATTATCTTCACGCTCGATCATTTGATACTGAGTGTCGCTCATTGGACCGACACCAAATGTGGTGAGCTCGTATTCAAATATTGATTGGTCGCCTTGCTTAGACAAACCAGGCTTGTTGTACGTTTGCGGGTTAGCCTGTCCAGGCGGCGGAAGTTGTGGTTGGAAATAGCAAGGCATGCTTGGTGTCCCACCGACTTGAACGGCACCACCTTGTCCTTTGCAATCTTTATTGGCGTAATCAAGAATATAGGACGGCGTTGGCGGCAGGAAAAGTCCGGGGACACCGCCATGATGAGCGTAAAGCGGGCGGTATACTGGGCGCTCCATAATATATTGATCGCCCGATTTAGGTGAATCGGCCATTTTGCTGCGTAGCGGTCCGGGCGGAACATCAAGCTGAACGCCATTGGCTTTCAACTGTAGTTGAGTACCAACTTGCGGAATAACGGTATTATCTTTCAAACCGTTCCACATGCGATCCAAATATTCTTTGTAATGACCGCGCATCCGCTTAGCCCGGTCCATACAAACCTCGTGAGGTCCTTGGACCTCGGTCTCGGTTTGGCTTTGCATCGTGCTCGGCTTTAAAGATTGATCGGCAGCTGTTGCGTTAGTTAGTAAGGTTGATAGAAAAAGGGCAAAAAACAGCGGCAAAATCCGTTGTGGGGTTATCATATTTGGCTTACCTGGTGTGTCCTCGTTAACGGCGCATTACAATGGCTTTTCCGCCATCAGTCAGTGATACCGTCAACTTGTCATTCCAGGGTCGGCCGAATATAGTTATCGTCCCGGTTATTTCCTGGTTCGGTTCAAGCGAAGTGGTATCAAACTCGGCATTGACCGCTGCTTCGGCCAGCCTGCTGTTACCTTCCGCCACCGACAAGTGGTCGACATCAAAACTGAAAGTTTCACTGCCATTATTGCGAATAGCGACTCGCAGAATTGATTTCCGCGGCGTCGTTTTCACATCTTTCAATTCAAATGAAACCGCACCATGTGCAACCAGATTTGTAACCGTGGTCGTTGTTTCCGCATTCGAAGCTGCTTTTGCCGGAGGCTCCCCAGTCTCCCGCACAGCTATCTGCTTGTTTTTTTCTTTCTTTTTGTTCTTCTCCTCTTTTGATTTAACCGGTTTTTCTTGAGCCTGCTCAGCCGAAGCTACTTCCTTTCCTTTTCCTTTGCCCATGCCGAAAGCAGAGCCAAAAGAATTAAAGAAACCGCCTGCCGACTTGTCATCCCCGTTCTGCTCTTCAGCAGATTCAGCGGAAGCTAACGAATCAAGACTGGGGGTTACGCCGCAAACACGGCCGATAACCGTTCTTGCCGACTGTACGCCGGCAATCGTTGCCAAATCGTTTTGCGCCGAGCGCATATCGTCTTTGCTCGCTTCGGCTTCATTTTGTGCTTGAGCTAGATCGGCTGCTGCCCGCTGTTTCTCCGATTGACTATCGGCAAATTCAAGCTCTTGCTTGCGCGCAGCTACATTTTGTTGGGTCAGCGAAAATTTATTGAAAGCATACAAATAGCGATAATAAGCTTGAATCAGCTCAGTCTGGGCTTTTTTAACTTGAACGACAATTTTTCTGTCAACAGTGGTGTTCTTAAAAAAATGATCTGACTGTCTTTGTGATACGCTCAAAGAGCCTTTGCTAGTCTCGCCCGGCAAGTTAACATCAAGTTTTTCCAGCTCAGCACCACGGGATATTCGATTTAAAGAACCAGCAAGGGTTCCTTTCCAGAGTAAACGTAGATCATCTCGTTGCTTGTAAGGAGAGCGCGGCTCCATACCGGTCGGAGTAATGACGACAAGATTTTTATCGACTTTCGGTTTTCTGTAGGATTCTTCACTTGAATCATTATTGCGCGATGACTGTCCGGAGCCGAACAAACTGCCGCTTGGTCGTTGTGCCGGTGCCGACAGTTGAGGAGCTTGAGCATATGGGTTGGCATAAGCATAAGGATTGCTGTACATATCCGGTTGCGGCGGAGCACCGAAAGGCAAAGTTTGCGCCGCCGTCGATAAAGAAATTGCCGGCGGCGGCGGCACGAAGCCGGCCGACGGAGAGCCATAATTTGAGGAATAGCTTGCAGCACCAGGTGGTGCTGGGGGCACCGGCGCCCAGGAACCGCCAGAAGAGCTGCCTGACGATGACGAAGGCGTATTAGCCGTCGGAATATCGGCAAGCGGTGATGTATTTACATCAGGTAGATTACGCTGTGACGGATCCTCATACTGACCTTGATTTTCAGCATTTTGCCGAGCAAGTTCAGCTTGCCTGGCTCGCTCAGCAGCAAACTCCTCCTCCTGTATTTTACGCATGACTTCCGGATCGGCTTTTGGTCTGAGAGCACCGATTACACTAAAAGAACGACCCGATACCTGGCTAGCATCAGACGTGTCACGCTGTTCGTTGCAAGCTGACAAAGTCATGGTGATTAGCAAGATCGGGACAAAACGTTCTTTCACGTCGGTTAATGCCCTCCCTTCAGACGGTTCATCAAAACCCCTTGAACGTTAGTTGAAACACTGCCGCCGCCACCAGCTCCCGAACTAGCCGCTCGATAATTGCCGCCATAAGAAGCAGCTGGTGTTGCTGCTTTAGCTGGACGAGCAGCACC
The DNA here is from genome assembly GCA_019750335.1 of Candidatus Obscuribacterales bacterium. Taxonomy (GTDB): domain Bacteria; phylum Cyanobacteriota; class Vampirovibrionia; order Obscuribacterales; family Obscuribacteraceae; genus JAIEPM01. The sequence goes on along the minus strand of JAIEOQ010000006.1, from coordinate 587,796 downwards.
GCGATTGCCAGCCGCCATCCCCGGCGCTGAAGCCGTTTTGGCATAAGGCATTAGGTTAGCGTGAACACCGGTTGTGAAGCCGCTAGGCAAAGCTCCGCGTGGAGCCATACCACGAGCCGGAATATTAGTGTCGCGTCCGAATCCTGACTTAGGCAAAGCACCCAATGGATCGACCGGCGTACGATAAGACGGACCACTGCCATTGCCCAGCTGTAAACCGCCAGCCGGCAAAGTTGGGCCGCCACCAGGCATTGCACCGGGACCGCTACCACCGCCGGCGCCGCCACCGGCACCAGGTCCTGGCGGTAAATCCATCATTTGCGCCGAAGCCGGAGCTTCACGAAAGTCTCTAATTGTCGGGCGCTCATCGATAATTTGAAATTCGCGCGGAGCGTTATACCAAGTTGCTTTTTGTCTGGCTTTTTGATTGACCTGCTGCGCTTCAGCTGCCGATAACAAACCGGCCCCCAGTCCGAGAGTCAATGCCGCCATCATTATATGTTTGTATCTCATAAGCCTTCTTCTATCTCCTAAGCCTGCCAAGCTATGAAAAACCGTTATTAAAAAGGAACGCCTGTCGTACGTAGCATTTGTCTGCCGAAATTACGGCCTCTTCTGACCGCTTGTTTGACATATCTGGTTCCTTTGCCGTTTTGAAAATAACGTGAAGTGAACTGATCGTCCGGCAAAGACAGATCTTGCGTAGTCGTTTGATTGATAAGCACTGGGCTTGGTGCTTCAGGGGCACCGGCATCCTGCTTAGTATCCAGAGCTGGTGCTTTACCTAAAGCTTTCAAATCTTTGGTGCCGGCTCCGCTGTAGCTGGGTGGGGGAGGCCCACCACCGCTGCTATTTACATTGTAATGCTCAGTCACTCTCATTGGTGGTGGTGGCGTGCGAACTTTATAGTAACTGCTGCCTCCGGCGCCACTGGCACCGGTCGCACCGCCAATTGCCGGAGCTACATCTACCGGCGGGCCTGGAGGTGGGGTTACTGTACTACCACCGGGCTGAAAAGCCCCTGGCTGATAATGTGCATAATGTTGATGCATTCCTTGAGTAGTCGGCCCACTGCTAGCAGCTGAGCCAGCAGCACCCTCTTTCCAAGATCCGCCAGCAGTGCCAGCACCTAAACCAGGACCGACCGGCAGATCAAAAGCAATCGGCATCGGTGGAAATCCGGTCGGCGCAATCGGCTCATCTGCCGTAATCGGTTCAATGGAAATATCCGGACCTTTGGGCGGCGGCGGCGCTAAAGAACGTCCCGAACTTGATCCACCACCACCGGCACTGGGGCCGCGAGCTCCACCACCGTTTGGACCGACCATGACATGAGGTCCGCCATTAGTGTCAAAGTAGCTACCGCCGTGTCTTTGATTCTGGGTTTCAACTGAATATTGATTATCACCCGGCTGCTGTACGAATTGACCCATACGCGTAGGGGGTAACTGCGACCACACGGGCAAGCTGTTTGAACCAGCTAAAAGCACGGTCAACAGGAAACTATACTTGATCTTCATCTGAACCCCTCCTAGGTTAGAGGCGCAGTCGGCATCACAAAGATGCTTTTATATGGCAGCTGACCGAAAATAGTAAGAAAAATGGGCTAAATACGGCTGTTTAATTGTTAATTGCGGATCGCCCCCTTGTCAATACGCCATTCAGCTAATTGAGCCGTTTTTCTCACTACGCCCTCAAATTTAATCTATACCAACTTTAGCGCCTAAATCAAACCAACCAAGAGCTTTCTTTGTCACAAATTTGCTACAAGAATTTGCTCAAGTTATAGGCGGCAGCTCCCTTGACAGTCAAGAACTAAGAATAGACTGAACAGGCGGGCTGGTAAGTGTATAGAATGTCTCTATGTATCTTCGTATTACTTGAGCTGGACATGTCTTTTACCAAACAACTTACTTTTATCTTGGCTACAACCTTTTTCCTCTCCTCCTTCACTACAAGTGAAGCAGCAAAATCGCGTAGTCGCCGTCCGGCTAGCAGCGGAGCAAAAAGCGGTGGCGTCTTTTTAAGCACTCCCAATCCGACAAACCCGCTTGAACATAATAATCGCGGTGTTGAATTAGGTCAGAAACAATTATGGCCCGATGCCGTTCGCGAACACGAACTGGCAGTGGAAGGGGATCCCTTCAATACTCAGTTTCGCACGAACTTATCCTGCGCCCATATGGAATATGCCAAATGGCTTTCGGCCCGCGGCAAATATTACGACGCTTGCACCCAGTATCGCCAAGCCATGTATGTCGACCCGGCTAATGCTCAAGCTGACATGGAGCTGGACAATGTATTACGCAAATTGAAAAAAGATCCGACTGATTATAACGTCCGAAAAAATATGGCTATCGATGCTGATGTTAATCAACAGTACGAAACAGCAATTGTCGAATGGCGCAAATGCGTAAAAATGAAAGACGATCCTTTAAGCCACGCCGAACTGGGTCGTGTCTTGCTTAAATCAGGAAAAGATGTTGACGGCTACGAGCAGCTGCGCATCGCTGTCGGTAGAGTTGACTGGCCTACCGATCAAAAAATTGAACTGGCCGCTTGCCACAGACAACTGGCAGACATGCTCAAAGATTATGCCTATAAAGCGCGCAAACGCGGCAAAGGCACTTTAGGGATGAAACGCCTGGCCAACGCCGGCATCGAATATCGCCGCGCCGTAACTTTAAATCCGGCCGATGCTCAAGCAATCAAAGGCTTTTTAGAAGTAGCGCGCGAAGCCGTTGCTATCCGCCCGAGCTTCGATAACCATTTAATGCTCGGGGCTGCTTATCTTTTAGCGGCAGATTTCCCTCACGCGCAAATGGAATATTTGCAATGCTACAAACTTGATCCTAAGCGTCCGGAGCTTGCTACAGCTAGAATTGCCTACCATCAATCGGTGGCCCGTTCGCCCCTGGCTTCCGACGAACTTGTCGCCGACAGCGTAGCCAAAGTCAAAGGCTTAGTCGACCAAGATCCGGAGAACGCCAGGCTTTGGTATATTCTTGGCCGTTTACGCGAGCATCAAGCAAGCTACGAACTGGCAAAAAAATCTTATGACAAAGCGATTAGTATCAACCCTTTAATTGATGCTGACTTGAAACAAGCCATGGTCCGCATCGGTGCCGCTCCTCCCGAATCGGCAGCAACCGCAGCCGCCAGCGCTGACGGCAAGCCGGCGGCAACCGGCACGACTAAAACTCCGGAACAAGCTAAAGCAGCATTGCAAGAAGTGCTCAAAGAAAAAGCCTACCAAGAAGTGGAAAATGCCATTGAAAAAGGTGACAGCGAAACAGCAATCAGCAAAGGTACCGCTTTATTTCAAGCCGACAGCAAAGATGGGCGCATAGCGCGGCTAGTTGGTTTGGCTCAAGAAAAGAAAGGCAGCCTCGATGACGCTAAAGCTTGGTACCGCATTGCCGCTGGGCTTGGCGATAAACTTGGACAAGACGCTCTTGAACAAATGGATTCTTCCCGAGTACAACCAAAACTAGCGGAAGCCGACGGACTGGCGGACAAAGGTGATTTCGTCAAAGCAGCTTCTACTTTGCGCGAAGCTTTGGATATCGCGCCACGCCGATCTGACATTCATCGCAAATTAGGAGATATATTGAATAAACTAGGAGATAAAGAGGGCGCGAAAAAAGAGATGGATCAAGCCGACAAGTTGGATAAAGCACCAGCCGGCAACAGCGACAAGAGTTAACAACCAAGACTATGTTTGGGATTGCGTCAGACAAAATAACAAACAAAATTTTAACGCCATCATTATTAGCTGGGGTTACTGCATTTTGCTGTTTTTCTGCAGCCTATGCCCAAGCTGATATTGCCGAGGCCGACACATTCCTCAGCCAAAACAAATACAAACAAGCCGAAGATTCTTATCGAGCATTAGTACCAGACGATGAAAGCGGCGACGCTTATGCCGGCTTAGCTGTAGCTTTAGCCAAACAGAACATTACCTCCAAAATATTGGAAGCTGAAAAAATTCTGCGCAAAGCAAAAAGTAGCTTTTCCGGCAATCCTAATGTTCTTGCCGCCGGCGGCTACGTCTCTTATGTCCATTCAAAATCAGTAGCCTCACCGGCTAAACGCGATCAATATTTAGAAGCTTCGGAAGCATTATGCAAAAGAGCAATTCAAGAGAATCCGGACATTCTCATTGCTCAACAAACTTTAGGCTTGGTCAAAATTGCCCAAGACGATCTGGAGAGCGCTCTGGAACCGCTGAGAAAGTCAGTCGAGCTGGCCGAGAATCCGGTCAATATGACTTTGCTGGCTCAAGCACTTTTACGCATCGATCCTAAAGATAAAGAAGGAGCCGAGTACGTAGAAAAATCTCTGCAAATGGAAAAAAATTACCATCCTGCTCATTTGCAAAAAGCAATTATCCTTGCTCAAGAAAGCAAAAACGAAGACGCTTTCATGGAGTTGCACGGCATCCCATCAGCTTTTCGCAACTTCGATTGGTATTTAGTTGAAGGTGACATTTATCGCAAGCAAGGCGATGGACCAGCAGCACTTGCTTCCTGGCGTGAATCGATTCGCATGGACCCGCACTGTCCCGAAGCTTATAAACACATGGCCGAATATTACGCCATGCGCGGTGACGGCGAGATGGGTATCGCTTCATTACATGATGCCCTGGAGATATTGCCTAACGACATGGTGCTGCGGCAAGAGCTTGCCGAGCTGGCTTTGCGTCAAGACAAGCTTGATGTCGCTGAATCCGAATATCGCACAATTTTAGCTTCACAACCGGACGATCCCTCTGCTTTACTTGGCTTGTCCAGAGTATATTTCCGTAAAGCGCGCAAAGACGGGCAGTACCCTCCCGGCTGGCAAGAGCTGATGACTCAATTGCAACAAGTGATTACCGAACACGGAGTCAAAGGCAAGTTAATCCGCAACGACGCTAAAAGCTTACAAGACAGTATCGAACTTTCCGAAGGTGAAAAAGCTCTGGCCCAAAATCGCTTCAAAGAAGCTCGCCAGCATTTTCAAACTGTTATTAACAGCAAAAAAGACAACGGTTACGATCTACTCACCCTTGGCGAACAAGCTTTCAATGACGGCGATTTGAGTTCAGCCGAAGAAGCTTTCAATTTCGCTAAAGCGATGCCTGATGCAGCACCAAGAGCCGAACAAGGTTTAAGCAAAATCATTGCTCAACGCAATGAGGCAACACGCCAAACAAAACTCGGCGACGCTACGCGAACTATTCCTGAAGTTGCAGTCGATCATTACAAACAAGCTTTAATCGCCGACCCTCAATATCCAAGCGCTTATTACGGATTATTCTGTATTTACGGCAAAACAAAAAAACCGGATACGGATCTGGCGATTAATTACGGAAACTCTTTTTTAGAGCTGGCGGACGACGCCAGCCCTCTTCGCAGAGAGGTTGAAACCACGGTTGCCAAACTCAAGTCTCGGGTGGAAAAGGACAAGAAAAAATGACACCAAATCCTAATGACAGAGAACAACAGAACTTGGACAAAGGCATTATCGATGCCTCCCCCGGTCCGGCTTCGCCTCGCAACATCACCGAAACCGAAGTGTGGAAAACATCTCGTCGCGGTGTTTCGCGCTTCTGGACCAATTACAAACGATTGCTGAGCGACAGCTTCAACCGCATGGACAGAGACGAGCAAGAAACTCTAATTCAGAAATTTTCGGTGATCATTACGGTCGGCGTCACTATTCTTGTTCTGCTTACTTTCTATTCAATCATCCCTTCATTCATACGTTTATTTGCCGTTCCGGTCGGCTTTGTCGCCGCCTGGTGGGCTGGCAGAAATTTAGTAGCACGTGTTGTAATTGAACGCATGCAAACCAAATTGAAACGTTCTTAGGAGAAAGCAAGTTCATGCCCTGGAGCACGCTTAAATTAATTGCTGGAGCCGGTATTGTACTTGCCGCTTTCTGCATCATGCTTCCAGGCATATTCGGTTACGCTTTACGCTTGGCAAATTTAGCGGCGATTATCATCATCGCTCTTATTGTCTCAATTGCCGCCGGATTCGTTATTCAAACTTGTAAACGAAAAAAAAACATCTGAAGCTAAATTTGAGGACATTTCATGAAAGCTTTGCCCGCCGTTCTTGTTTTATGCCTAACCTTACCGCTTGCTTTCCTTCCTGAAGCCCACGGGCAAAAATCAAAACGCACCGATCAAAATATGTACTATCGGGCGCCGGAGCAGATGGGCGGCAAAACAGTCGTGATCCCGATCGGCACTACTTTTGAAGGTCGAATCAATAGCACTATAAGCTCAAGCAAAAGTCATCCCGGTATGGCTTTCGCTATTGTCATGTCCAGCCCGGTTTTAGCCAACGGCACCGATGTGGTTATTCCTGCCGGCTCGGAGATCATCGGCGAAGTTGTGGAGGCTGTGCCCGCATCGGCCGTACCACATAAAAAACGCACGCCAAAACCACGGGGAAAACTGCGCGTACAACTTAACTCGTTGCGCACTCCCGATGGTGTCACTTACCCGATGGTCGCTTCGCTGATCGGCGAAGAAGGCGGGCGCCGCGGACAGAATCGCCGGATGCCGATCGGCACCGGAGTCGGCTACACCGGAAGCGCATCCGCTTTCGAGGCCGTCAGTCCGGCAATGATGAAAAATAGCCGGGGCAACACCAATCGCGGCCCGCAAATAATTTCAAAACAAGATGTGCTTAACCATGAAATTTTCGGCATGGGCAACAGTCGTAATAACGAAGAGAACGGGCTAATTCGTTCTCTTGTTTTACGCAAACGTGATTATTGGATCGACAACGGTTCGCCGCTCAGCGTCAAACTTAACGCTCCATTGAAGCTTGGTGTTACGCCACAAAATACCGGCGGCACACTAGAAGACAAAGATGTTGAAGCCGACAATAACGATCGCCTGCCACAACCAAGCGATACACCCAAACAAGCGGTCCCGGTCGAATCGACAAGCGTGGCAGCACCGAACCCGCCAACATCAAAATCCCGCCCTTCAAGTGATTTTTAACATGGAACAACAGCTACCTTTTATTCTTGCCATTACCGGTGCCAGCGGCTCAATTTATGGATTGCGCCTGCTGCAATATTTAGTTGAAATCAAACAGCCGGTCGAACTACTTGTTTCGCGGGGCGCACGCCAAGTAATGCAAGAAGAGATGGGACTATCTTTTGGCGAAGATTTACGCGCGGAATTATTGGCTCATCTTGGGCTGCCGGGCAACGCTGATGTCAGCTTCCATCGTCTAGATAATTACGGCGCTACTGTAGCCAGCGGCTCTTACCGTACTCGCGGCATGGCAATTTTTCCTTGCAGCCTTGGTACACTCGGTGCCGTGTCCAGCGGTTTGACTGAAAGTCTTATTTATCGAGCCGCCGCTGTTTGCCTGAAAGAACGACGCCCATTACTTTTACTTTTGCGTGAAATGCCCTTCGGACAAATTCAGCTAAAACAGATGCTTACGCTTTCCGAAGCCGGAGCAATCGTAGCCGCTGCCGCCCCAGGCTTTTACCACAAACCGCAGACTGTAGGAGACATGGTAGATTTTGTCGTGGGCCGCTCATTGGATCAACTTGGTTTCGACAACAATCTTTTTAAACGCTGGAAAGAAAAAACTCCACTTTTGAGTTTGCCTAATAAATGAACGACGATACTAATTTTTCGGTAGGCAAAATAATTGGTTTTCACGGCTTACGCGGTGAAGTGAAAATCAAATCGGGTTGTAATAACCTCAGTTTATTTTCTTCCTTACAAACCATGCAAGCACAAATTCCGGGAGAAGCGAGAATAAAGCTGCAGATCAACAGCTTACGTGTCGACAAAGGATTCTTGTTTGCCAGCTTTGCTGATTATCCGGATCGCGACTCAGCCGAATCATTATTGAATGCCGAGCTGTTCACTGCCAAAGCGGAGCTGGAAGAGCTGGAAGAGGAAGAGTTCTGGGTCAAAGATTTAGTCGGCGTACAAGTCTTCAGCACAAGCGGCATTGCCGTCGGAAAAGTAATTGACGTATCTTTTGGCGGCAATTACATCCTCGAAATACGCCGCGAAGAAGATCCACCGGGCAAAACTATTCTTATTCCATTTGTTAAAGAGCTTGTTCCGCTTGTCGATCTTAAAGGCAAACGAATTGAAATCACCGACTTGCCAGGACTTTTAGAAGCGCAATAAAAGATCGTGCCCGTTGAGATTCGAACTCAAGACCTTCGGCTTCGGAGGCCGACGCTCTATCCAGCTGAGCTACGAGCACAGACCAGGCAATTATAACAGTTGCCAGAATGTTGCCGTCCATCGGCACCTGACAACGCGAACTACTTTAGAAAATCAGCACAATTGAACCCTTGGCAAGACGCTGTCGTCAGTAATGATCAGATACGACCATTCATGGCTATGGAATGACGGCCGGATTCATATACAAATAAAAATGAACAACGAGATCTTTATTTACGCCATCAGCGCATTTAATTCGCGAAGAGTCTCGCTACCGCTATAATTTGCCTATGATCGCGGCATACGCATAGTAGCTATCCCTGATATATACGGGGTTCTGGGTTCGCTGGTGGAGCGTGTTTTAGTCGCAAGTCTGACACCACAGGAGAATACAAATGGCACTAGGTACTAAAGAAAAATCCAGCGACAAGAATACTGACAAACATACCGACAAAAATGCTGAGAAAAATCAATCAGCTAAAGGTGAAGCTAAACCCGTAGTTTCAAGCGAGCGCGCCAAAGCTCTCGGCTTAGCCATGGATACAATCAAGAAGCAATATGGCGAAGGCTCAATCATGAAGCTTGGCGATTCTCGCCATGGTCAAGTCGAAATCGTTCCGACCGGCGCCCTTTCACTTGATGTCGCTCTCGGCATTGGCGGACTGCCACGCGGTCGGGTTATTGAAATTTACGGACCGGAAGCATCAGGCAAAACAACTTTGGCTCAGCACGTTGCTGCCGAAGTGCAAAAACGTGGTGGTATCGCCGCCATCGTCGACGCTGAGCACGCTCTCGATCCGGAATATGCCAGAGCTTTAGGCGTAAACGTCGATGAGCTTCTGATCTCACAGCCCGATACCGGAGAGCAAGCGCTGGAAATCACCGAGCAATTGGTTCGTTCCGGTGCCGTGGATTTGGTTATTGTTGACTCAGTCGCCGCCCTTGTACCGAAAGCGGAAATCGAAGGCGAAATGGGCGACTCTTTGCCTGGCTTGCAAGCTCGCTTGATGAGCCAAGCTTTACGAAAGCTCACCGGCATCGTCAGCAAAACAAAAACATCGGTAATCTTCATCAACCAACTGCGCCACAAAATCGGCGTCATGTTCGGCAGCCCGGAAACCACTACCGGTGGTAATGCGCTCAAATTCTATGCTTCAGTTCGTCTCGATATCCGCAAGATTGAAACCTTGAAGAAAGACGGTACCGAATTCGGCAACCGCGTAAAAGTAAAAGTAGTCAAAAACAAAATGGCTCCGCCTTTCCGTATCGCTGAATTCGACATCATTTACGGACGCGGGATCAGCACTTCCGGCTGCATTCTCGACATGGCTACCGAAATGGAGATCGTCAAAAAATCCGGCTCCTGGTTCAGCTATAAAGAGGAACGGATCGGACAAGGCAGAGACGGCGCCCGCCAGTTCTTGGAAGGCAATCCGAAAATGTTGGCTGAAATCGAAGCCAAGGTCCGCGCCGAAGTAAGCGCTAAAACAGGCTTATCTCTCGGTGGACCGTCAGCCAAACAAGCGGACAAAGACAAAGCCTAACCAAGGTCAAAAGAATGCCGAAAACAGCCGGCAGGCCGAAGCAATCCAATAAAGGGAAAAGGACGGTGTCGAGCAGGAATCAATCTCGATTCAGCTTGCCACCGTCCTTGGTGCTAATCTTGTCCGCCACTTGTGGTGTCGTACTTGGATTATCAGCCCCGGGATACGATCAGTGGTACTTAGCTTGGTGCGGTCTAGCTCCTTTTTTTTTGCTCGCCGTTTCAAGCCCGACCTGGAAAGATTGCTGGCTGCGTTCGTTCATTTTCGGCACCACTTACAATCTGATCTATATGAGTTGGCTGCTTTTTCTGCACCCGCTAAATTGGATGGGATTAAACGATTTGCAAAGCATGGGATTGGCCGCTTTAAGCTGGCTGATTGCAGCGGTGCATCAAGGTTTGATCATAAGCGGGATCGGCATGGCAGCACGTTTCATACCGATGACCGGCGGTTTTCTCCCCACCCAGGTAGAAGGTAAGTGGCGCTTACCGGCTTTTATCGTTTTACCTTTGCTTTGGGTTTTAATCGAAGAAAAAATTGGCAACGCTCATGATTTTCTTGGCGTTCCCTGGTCGATGATCGAATATTCTCAATACCAACAAACAGCCTTGATTCAAATAGCAAGCTTGATTGGTGGTATCGGCGTCGGACTGTTTATCGTAATGTTCAACGTGGCCCTGGCTTCAACAATCGCCAGCGCCACAAAAAAACTCACTTTCAAATCTCTGGCGGCACCGAGCTTTTTGCACTCTTTTGCCAATCTATCGGTAACCGCTCTTTTAATCGCTTCCGCTTTGATTTTTGGTCTGTACCGCTTACAAACAGCCAAATTCACCGGCGATATTCCTTTATCTATTTTGCAAGGGAATATCAATATTGAAATGCAAAAAACCAATCATCGCTATACATTGAATGAATTGGTCGCTCATTATCAAAAACTTTTACAAAAATGCCCCTCCGGAATTTGTGTTTGGACAGAAAGCGCTTTGCCGGCTTACTTGAAAGAATCACCCAAAATATCGGCAAATCTCAAGCTGATGGCACATAACAAAAAGCTCGATATGATCGTCGGCTCCATGGATAAAGAAGAGGACGGTCAGCCTTACAACTCCGCTTTCGGAATCGACCAAGACGGGATTCTCTGCCCCGAGGTTTATCACAAAAGATATTTAGTGCCTGCCGGTGAATATACCCCGGCTTTTGTGCGCTATCTACCGGATTTTATACAACGCTTGACCGATACGCCAGCAGGCACCGGATTTAGTGCGGGAACAAAACCGGTGGTTTTGAATCTTCAAGGAAGATTGATCGCGCCGCTTATTTGTTTTGAAACAATCTCACCAGAGCTAGTCGCCGCAAGCGTTCGCAACGGTGGTCAACTATTAGTCAACATTAGCGATCTCGCTTGGTTCCACGATTCAATTATCGGGGAACAAACATCTGCTGCCGCCGTCTTTCGAGCTATTGAGAGCGAACGATACTTTATTTATGCGGCAAACACAGGCCCATCTTTAATTATCAATCCTCTTGGCGTGATTGAACAACGAACCGAAAAAGGCGAAGAGCTCTTGACTACCGGGCAAGTGAAGCTTGTGTCTAGCCGGACACTTTTTACTCACTGGTTTCATTAATTACTGACAGCCCCGATCTTCTCTTGATTAGTCATGCTAATATCTCTTTGCTTCACCAAGTTTTTCTTGGTCTAGATCGGGGACGCGGATATGAAAATAGATCTTGGGCTGCGCTTTTCCAAGCGCTTTTTTATAGCAACAACTCTTCTTAGTTTAATAAGCAGCACTTACAGCTTGCCTGTCTCATCCCATAATGCCGCTGCAATATCAATACCAGCTGGTGCCAGCGACTCGCTGAGCGCTATGTTCAACAAACACTTTTTGCTCAATCATGACAGCAAGAAATTTGCTCGCATCGTCACGGTGACGGATGTCAAGGCATCACCGCAAACGGTTCTCGAATTACTGTCTGATTTCCCTCGCTTTCCCGAATTCATGAAACGCGTAAAAACAGTTTCAGTGACCCGGCAAGAAGGAAATTTATTCTTTACAGAAAGCTATCTCAAACCGCAAATGTTCGTTAGCCAGACTTGCAATCACACAATCACCCAATTGCACCACAAACCGAATACGATTGAATGGGTATTGATTGACGGCAATTTTCCCTCAGCGTCAGGACGCTGGGAAGTAGAACCGACTGAGAGCGGGAAAAGCTGCAAAGTCACTTATACAGTCGCCATCGATCCTGGCCCAATTCCGAATAACATTGCTGCTTTAGGCTTGAAAATAGTGCAAAAAGAGTTGGTTGCCGGCATGCGTACCCGGGCAGAACAACTGGCTCGCCAGTCTACTTTAAGCAAACATCAGGACGACAGCAACAACCATTCGCTTGCCACTTCTCATCCTATTTAGTTATGGCAAACCGAAGAATCTGGCAATCAGTCCGGCTGCGCCACTGATTTTCGTAGCGTAAGGTATTTCAATAACTAGCGTATTGCCTTCGATATTTTTGATATTGCCGCTTGCAACTTCGCCCCAACGTTCGGAATTAGCCGTAACGCCTTCGCCGACTTGAGCAAGCTTGACAGCCATACTCTCTTCGTTCTTTTTACTGACTGCTGAATTGGTTTGAACGGTTAGAGTTGTCACACCGTCCTTAGCTACCCGCTTGACAAACCTTCCTTCGGCAAGTGGGGTCCAGATCTGGTTCTGAGTATTAGTGCCTTGTCCCCATTCAAGTACTCTTACCGGTTTATTGAACCTGATCATTTTTCTTTCCTCTGGAAAATATGGTGTCGCTTGAGATCAACACCAGAAGCTTACTTAGCGACTTGAAGATAACATATTAACCGGCACTGCCGATTGCTTTCAAGGATGATTGAAATGGAATCATTTTCACATTGAAAGTCTTGAGCATCAAAGCGGAATCACCAAGCATCTCAGTCGTGAGCATACTCATGGTTTGTCCATCGATTGGACTTTTCGGATTGAGTTTTCCAAAAATTTCAGCAATTTTGATGCCTATGACCGACGGTATTTTCAAACAACGAAACTCTTTGCCATGATCAGCCGATACCAATCCTAAAACGCTGCTCAGATCAAAAGCATCAGGTCCAACCAGATCATAAGTTTGTCCGACACATTCGCGATTGAATATGGATTGCACAATACATTCAGCGACAACATCGGCTGAAATAGGCTGAAACCGATTAAGTCCGCTACCGACGACCAGGGTAAACGGTGCTCGCTTCAGCCAAAAGTTAGTAGTTCGTTCGATCATACTTCCCTGTCCGAAGATCAGCGAAGGACGAAAGATTGTCCAATAGAACTTGGACTGACGCACAACCCGCTCTCCTTCCCATTTGCTGCGAAAGTAGCGACCGGTACTATATTCAGTGGCACCAAGACAGCTCAAATGAATAAAGCGTTGTATTCCCTCATCTTGAGCGATATGAACGAGGTTTTCGACGCCTTCAATATTCACTTCCTCAATATCGTATTTGGAAGTTGCACGCATCAAACCGGAGCAGTTTACGACCGCATTGCAACCAGTCAACGCTTTTTTTACTGTTTGTTCGTCGCGAATATCACCAACAATCACATCGATCCCGCTACGTCTGTAATGGGGCAAAAGGCTACCTTCCCAATCACTGCCACCACGAGCAAGAACGCGAATCTCCTGCTGTCCTTCTTTAAGCAGAAGCTCGACAACACGGCTACCGATCAGTCCAGTTGCACCGACTACTAAAATCATTTAGTTATGGCCACATCCCCGAACCGAATCTTATGCCGCTACCGCCAAAGCCAAATCCCATACCGGAGCCACCCATACCATAAGGGCTAACCTGGGAGAAACCACTGCCAAAACCACCATAAGTTTGAGACGTTGTTGAACGTCTGCCAACTACAGCCCCGGTCATCGGATCAATCAAAGTACCGGTGTATTGATCGTAAAGCATACCTGTAGCCGGATCATTGACTAGTGTTCCTGGCCCGCCAGCATAACCCCCGGTTGTGTAGGAGCCGCCGCCGCCCAGCATATTGCCTAGACCATTGATAATTTTTGAGAGCCCGCCTTGAGTACGTTGCGGTGCAACCGGAATCCCCCCAAGATCCATGTCGTCCATATCCGGAAAGTCCGGATCTCTTCGCGGCTTGGGTTTTTCCATATTATTCGCTTGCGAAATCGGTACAGCAGTAACTAAGCGGCTGACCCGGTCCGGCAAAGCTTTGTCGGCTGCTGTTTTATCACTGGGAAATACGGTAGATTCAAGCCGGTTCAGACGCGCTGGAATCGTTTCATTACTATATGTTTTGCGAAAAACTTCTTTTTCTAAAAGTGCTAACTGTTGATTCATACCAACGGCATTAGGAGCCGGCATCGGCATAGTATCGCGAGCCAATTCCGGAGCTCTCGGTGGCATACCGCCAGCACCGAATGTGCCGCTGCCAGCATAAGGGTCCAAGTTACGATGAATCGGACGTCCGCTCCGGTCGACAAGATCGCGTCCACGCCCGGCGCTACCCAGACCGGTAAAAGGTTGTATGTCCGGCTGCATATCCGGTTGAATTTCTGGTTGTCGCATGGCTGTTTCAGAAGCCGCCTCATCTTCATCGGACCAATCCGACCCAGCCGGAGCTACTTTAGCCACATCAATGCCGGTATAAGCTTTCAACTTATCCATGCGCTCTTGCATGTCTTCCGAAGTGGATTTTTTACCGAAAGCTTTAGTTTCAAGCCTTTCAAGACGATTCGCCACGCTCTCGCCTACATAATCACGACCGAACAGCTTCTTCTCGATTGCCGTGACGGCAGGATAGCTGCTAGCATTGGCTACCGGTCCATTGTTTTCCGGCTCATCGCTTTCCGGTTCCTGCCGAACCGGTTCTTGAGCGGTCAAAGCCGGTTTTGCCTCAGGGGTTTGACTGGGCGAATCATCAGCAACTTTTGGCGGGCTAAGATCTGAAATCAAAGTCAAAAGACTGCTTATTCTCTCTTCATTACCGCCGCTTTTGGCTTCGCCGTAAACCAACTTTTCCAAACGTTCGATGCGGACGGTTTTATCATCTTTCGGATAATCATGATGAAAAAACTTCTGTTCCAACTTGGATAAGTTGGTCATTTCAGCATCAAGTGAAAAAGCCGGCGCCGCAAACTGCAAAGCAAGAAACAATGCCAAAGCCAATACACCAAAGACAAACATCTGAGCGCTCTCCATGCAACGATAGGTTGCCATGCAATGCCATATTACCATGGCACCGCGGACCCGATAAGCTTCTTAGCAGCCTCCGCCCGTCAACCTACTGTTATAAACAAAGTTAAGAGACGCCAAGAGAATGAATTAGTTTCCGGCCCACCGCTTAGGAGTAAGCCTTAAGAAGATTTTCGCTGGCAAATCACCACCTTGAATAACAACCTCTGCTAGTTTCTGTTTACTCACACTTGCCGATATTTAGGAAGGCTAATGCCAAGCAAGAAAACTCTCAGTCCGCTGCAAGTTGCCGCCATAGAAATTGACGGCGAAAATCTTTCTTTAGCTCAAGTAGAAGCTGTCAGCCGACACCACGCTTCGGTTCGTCTCTCTAAAACAGCTCAGGAAAAAGTAATCCGCAGCCGGCATAAAGTAGATGAAGTATTAAAAAGCGGCAAAGCTATATATGGAATTACCACCGGCTTTGGCAAATTCAAGGATGTTTTCATAAAAGCCGAAGACAGCCGTCTTTTACAACACAACTATCTGCTCAGCCACGCCGCTGGCACCGGTCCGGCTTTCGATAAAGAGATTACGCGCAGCGCCATGCTTTTGCGTGCCAACGCCTTAGCCAAAGGATTCTCAGGCATTAAACCCGAGACTTTACAGCTTCTACTCGATTGTTTAAACAACGGCATTCATCCTTGTATTCCCGAACAAGGCTCAGTTGGAGCAAGTGGCGACTTAGCCCCTTTGGCCCATTTAGCTTTAGTGCTTATCGGTGAAGGCGAAGCCGAATATCAAAACAAGGTCATTAGCGGTCAAAAAGCTTTAGACGCTGCCGGATTGAATCCGGTAGTTCTGGAAGCTAAAGAAGGTCTGGCTCTGACTAACGGTACTCAATTAATGGCCGCCATGGCCGCGCGCTTAGTTAACGAAGCCGAACGCTTAGCGAAAATGGCCGACATCATCGGCGCCATGTCACTTGAAGCTTTGCTCGGCTCGCCTAAAGCTTTTTCGGAGAAGCTGCATCGCACTCGTCCGCACAAAGGACAGCTAGATTCAGCCAGCAACCTGCGTCTTTTATTGCAAGACAGCTCCATCGTTTTAAGCCATGCCGACTGTAAGCTGGTGCAAGACGCTTATTCTTTGCGCTGTATGCCTCAAGTGCACGGAGCTTCACGCCAAGCAATCAACCACGCTCGCGAAGTGGTTGAAGTCGAGATTAACTCGGCAACGGATAATCCGCTGGTATTTGATGACGAAGTAATCTCCGGCGGCAACTTCCATGGACAACCTTTAGCCCTAATTCTCGATTATCTTTCGATTGCTATCGCTGAGCTGGCTAATATTTCAGAGCGACGTGTCGAACGCTTAGTCAACCCGGCTCTATCTAACGGTTTGCCTGCCTTTTTAACTTTAAACGGCGGACTGGAATCCGGTTTTATGATTCCGCAATATACAGCAGCGGCTTTAGTATCCGAGAATAAAAGCTTGGCTCATCCGGCAAGCGTGGATTCGATTCCAACCTCGGCAAACCAGGAAGACCATGTGTCCATGGGCACTATCGCTGGACGCAAAGCACAAATGATTTTGCGCAACGCTCGTAAAGTTCTAGCAATCGAGCTCTTATGCGCTGCTCAGGGTCTGGATTTACGCATGCATCAAGAACCTGGTTCCTCAAAAGAACCAACTTTACTGCCCAGCCCAGCTCTTAAAGCAGCTCATGATTTTGTCCGCCAAACAATCCCCCATCTGGATCATGATCGCTACATGCATGCTGAAATTGCAAAGGCAGAAGCGATTATCTGCTCCGGCGAGTTAATTACCGTAGTTGAATCGGTGCTTGGACCGCTGGCTTAGTCGAATGCCTACAGGCAGCCTCGGTACGGATGACAATTTATCGCGCATCTTAATATTCGTTTTAATGCCAAAAGCCCCTATTTATGAGCATTTTGGCAGCTTGAAAAACATTTCAACGAGCACAATTTTGTCATCGGCAGCTAGGGCCATTGCGCAAACACCCTTCGACACCGAGACAAGATACTAAGGTCCAGCTTCAGGATTGTATTGACTATGCTTCTTATCAGAACAAGGAGACTTCTCTTCGACTTTGGCATGCAAATGCTGTAATAGCTTGGAGACCAGGCTGATTTCGGATATTTCTAAAGCAACCGCCGCCTCAACACTACGGTCCAAGGCAAGAGATAGGTCCTTTTCAATACTCTGATGTTTTGAGCTGTTCATTTGAAATACCTGCCAAAGGTGGTACTTCATTTTGTACAGCTAAAATTGGCAAAATAGGATCAAAGCTTAGCTTGCGGGTGTCAAAATTTTGTATGGATTAACGCGTCCGACGCGGGCAATCGCTAGCTGAACTTCTAAAAAACGGATCGCGACGATAATGCAAAGTCGGCATTGAAATCCAGTGTCCGCTGCCTACTCTAAGAAGTTCCTCCAGCTTTGCCAAATTGGCAGGCTTCGTCAAACAACGATGAACCGCTTGTCTTAAAGACCGGCTTCTTCGACGAATCGGGCACCACGGCCCGGGCAAGGCTGACATTGTTCGGGAACCTCTTTTTGTTCTCTTTCGCTTTCTAGCCATTGTTTAATGGCAACAACCATCTCAGCTTCAGGCAACATAGCGCCACGAAGCTTACGCAATCTGTAATTTGCCAAATTAGTTGCTTGGCTGAGCATGATTATTTACGCTTACCAGCTTTAACTTTTTTGGTCTTTTTAACCGTCGCTTTCGGAGCAGCAGTTTCAGCAAGAATGCCGTCCAAAGTTTCAATCATAAAGTTGATCTGTGATTCGGTAATGATTAGCGGCGGCTCGATTCTAACTGTACGATTTGAATTGAGTGTGCCAGCAACCAAAACACCGCGATAGAAAAGCTCAGCTTGAACAGCTTCGCGCACTTCCTTGGTTTGAAACTCAAGGCCGATTAGCAAACCACGTCCACGCACATCAGCAATTAACTTCGGATATTTAGCTTTGATTTCATTGAGCTTTCTCATGAAATAATTGCCCATCACGGCAGAACGTGCAGGTAAGTGCTCGTCTGTCAAAACTTCCAGAGTGGCTGAAGCTGCTGCGCAAGCTAGCGGATTGCCACCGAAGGTTGAGTTATGAATGGTTGGATTCGGCTCTAAAGCTTTCCAAACTTTTTTAGTGGACATGAAAGCTCCGATTGGCATGACACCACCGCCGAGAGCTTTAGCCAAACAAATGATATCGGGCACTACGCTTTCATGTTCGCAAGCGAACATACGACCGGTTCTGCCCAAACCAGTTTGTACTTCATCAAGAATCAGCAATACTTTTTTCTTCTTAGTCAGCTGTCTTACTTTTCGCAAATAGCCAACTGGCGGTACGTTGATGCCGCCTTCACCTTGAATCGGCTCAAGAATTACAGCAGCCGTATCTTTAGTGATTGCTGCTTCCAAAGCTTGAATATCGCCGAAAGGTACATGTTTGAAACCGTTCAACAAAGGTTCGAACGGTTTACGGAAGCAATCACGACCGGTCGCCGACAAAGCGCCCATACTTACACCGTGATAAGCATTTTTAGTGGAGATGATTTCAGTTTTGCCAGTGGCCAAACGAGCCAGCTTAATGGCACCTTCAACAGCTTCAGTACCGCTGTTGCAAAAGAATGAATATTGAATGTCGCCCGGAGCTAAAGCAGCTAATTGGCTTGCTAAATGAGCAGCCCAGGGGTTGAGCAAATCTTGACTGTGCAAACATACTTGATCGAGTTGCGCTTTTACAGCTTCAATAACTCGCGGGTGTCGGTGCCCGACATTGAAAATACCGTAGCCACCCAGACAATCCAGATAACGCTTACCATGATTGTCGTAAGTAAAAACACCTTGATCGCGGAACTCAACAGCACCTTCGGCGCCAGCTAATTTTTTAGCGTAAGCAGCATTCAAATGCTTAATTGAATTAGCCAGGCAGTTTGCCGCAATGTTCTCATAGTGCTCAGCACCATAAGTTGTTTTCGGTAATCTACTTGTCTGGACTCTCCGCTTATAAACGGCCATTTTTCACCAACCTTAATTGCTTTCGTAAGCTATGACGCAAGAACTGAGACATTGCGCAAGCCAAGCCAGACATGCCCGAGGGCTTTGTCTACTGTTTTTCTTTGGATACCAACCGTCTGCCTATATGTTTCACATCAACGAAACAGATTCGCGAGACAGCAAAAGAACAAACCGTGCTGTGCGCAACACTTACGGTTACCGCTACAGAAACTTATTTGAGTGTGGTTTTTTACTACTCATAAAACTCGGTAAGTTGGAATTCCGCATACGAACACGGTTCCACTTACAGTTACCTTCGTTCCTTACTTACTAATCTACCTTGTACGCCGCTGAACGGGCAATGTGCATACTGTCCAAAAATTGCTCAGCTAATTTAGCCACTCTGTCCAAAAAGATATATACATTTGAAATTTCCGTTAAATTCAGCTTATCCTGGGCAGCTATTTTTGGCTTACAACGGCAATTCTCCGGCATAATTAAAACGACCAAGGGCTTCTTTATATAGCAGTAGCAGACGGTAGCCAAGAGGGACGGTATCCCTCAATCTGACTGAACCTAAGAATGGAAAGCTTAAATGAGCAGAAATAGACTACGTTTTTTGAGTTCCCCAACAATTCTCTGCTTCGCAGCCTCAATATCAATCTGCCAGTCATCTGTTGCAGCAGCCAACGATCCAATGCCCAAAGAGCTTCTTGACAAGTATTATCAGGGAGTGGCTGCATTTAAGGTTGGCGATTTAGAACGATCTATCGAAAGCTTTAAAGCCGTAGCCTTGAGCAAACCGATGGATCCTTTAATCCATCTGAGCCTAGCCACCGCTTTACAACAGCATGGCGATCTGGAGGATGCCGTTTCGGAGTATCGTCGAGCAATAAATTTGCGCCCAGGCGATGCTTTTGCTCGCGAAAGCTTAGGTTTGCTTTTGCAGTCTCAAGGCGACATCGATGAAGCCATCTTTCAATATCTGGAAGCAGTGAAACTACGCCCGGAAATTCCTTTGCTGCGTCTTAATCTAGGCATCGCCTATCGCGTAAAAGGCGAATTGGATTATGCCATTGACGAATTAAAGCAGGTCTGCCGAAGCTATCCGGACAATTTAAAAGCTCGTTCTCAACTTGCCGCTTCCTATCAAGATAAAGGTGAATTTGAACTAGCCTGCACTGAATACAGAGCAGTACTCCAACACGAGCCAAACAATTTTTCACTGCACTACAACTTAGCCTCGTCTTTATTTGCTTTAAAAGATTACGACCAAGCGATAAACGAATTCGAAAGAGCAATTCGCATCGATAAAAACATTGCTGAAGCCCACGCTCAATTAGGCAAAGCTTTTATCGCCAAAGGCGATCGCCGAAATGCTATGCAGTCTTACAAAAACGCTATTAACTTAAAAGCTGATCGTGCCGACTGGCACTCTCAGCTCGGACATTTGCTTTATCAAGAAAAAGAAATGCCCGGTGCAATTCAACAATTCAAACAAGCTTTGCGCCTAGACCCCAAAGATGCGAACAGCAGCTACACTTTGGGTTATTGCCAACAACTTTCCGGTGATATGGACGGCGCGGTTCGTGCTTACGAACAAACAATCAACCTGAATCCAAAAAACAATAATGCTCACTATAATCTCGGCATCATCAAACAACAGCAAAGAGAGCTCAACCGTGCTGAAAGCGAATTCAAAGCTTGCTTAGAGCTTAATCCCGATGATGGCATGGCTCTTGTGAATTTAGGGCGAACATATTTGCTCAAAAACGATTTAAATCAAGCTGTTGAATATTACAAACAAGGCTTAAGTTTAGAACCAAACGATGTAAACGCTTTGCTTGAACTATCAAGCGCTCTGGTCAAGCTCAACGATAAACATGGTGCTCACACAGCCCTTGAATCAGCAATGCAGTTTGCTCCGGACAACAAGCAAGTAGTTTTAGCTCTGGCCAATCTAGATGGGCAAATGGGTAATTCACCATCAGCTGAAAAGCTTTTACGCCAGCTTCTTTTGCAAAATCCGGACGATCCAAAAATCATGAGTGATTTAGCCGATAATCTGGACAATCAAAATAAGAACGAAGAATCAATCACTCTTTATCAAAGAGTAGTCCAACTGACGCCCCAAGATCCCGATGCTCTTAATTCATTGGGTTTAGCTTTGCAAAAGAATAACGATACTGACGCTGCTATGTCCATGTTCAAAAAAGCTCTGGATATAAATCAAAATTTTGTCGAAGCTCATATTAATATCGGCAATCTTTATCTGGCTCAACAAAAATATCCGGAAGCAGCTAAAGAGTATCAAGCAGCCCTTGAGTTTGAACCAAAAAACACTCTAGCCCACTACAACTTAGGCTTAGCTCTTGTTGGCAATAACGATATTAACGGCGCTCTGGAACAGTATAAAAAAGCTTTGTCCATTGATTCTCAGTACGCAAATGCTTATTACGCGCTTGGTGTTTTGCATCTAAAACAAAACAACCAGCCAGAATCAATCTCTGCATTTGAATCTTATTTGTCTTTGTCTCCGGACGGTCCTTATAGCCAGCAGTCCAAGGAAAATCTGGCTCGGCTGAAATCAGGCGAAGGACAACCGCTTCAACCAACTGATCCTCCGGTCCAATCCGGCGACAACTTGCAAAAGAAAAATATCTAAATGCCGTTTATTCTTGTCCTTATTCTTATTGGGCTAATGACATATCTTCCTTGGCTAGGCAGCTTCGGTCCACTCGACCCAACCGATAGCTTCTTTTTGGAATCAGGACGAGAAATAATTGAGACCGGCAATTATCTTTTGCCCCTGATGAACTACGAACCCTGGCTCGACAAACCAATTTTCTTTTTTTGGCTTGTGGTGCTTTCTTATAAACTTGGCGGCATTACACCTTTCTTTGGGCGCTTGCCGGCGGCACTTTCAGCAATTGCTTTAAGCTTGGTTTTATTTGTGGCGATTCGCAAAAAAGCCGGAGATAAAATTGCTTTTTTAGCGGCACTGATTTTTCTTGCCAATCCTTTAACTTCAATTATCGGCCACCTTTGTTTGACCGACATGACTCTTAGTCTTTGCATTGCCGGATGCATTTTGTACTTACATCGAAGCTTGCATTCAAAAAACAAATTGGATTTGGTTTGGGGTTATTTAGCTCTCGGTTTAGGACTTTTTTGCAAAGGACCGATTGCTGCAATTATTTGCGGACTGAGCTTGCTTGCCTATATCGTCATACGCCGGCGTAATTTCAAAGAGATCTTAAAAGATCTTTTTGCGCTGCATCCACTTGCCGGATTAAGTCTGGCTCTGGCAATCAATTTACCCTGGTACTTAGCAGCTAATGCAGCGACTGCCGGTGAGTTTTTTCAAGCCTTCTTTTTAACGCAAAATTTCGGGCGAATGGTCGGTAAAGTTAACCATCAAGAACCATTCTGGTTTTATATTCCGGTCTTTTTCGGCGGCTTATTTCCTTGGAGTCTAATCTTTCTTACTCCAAGCGGTCTTTTTAAAAATGTACTTAAAAAACCTCATCCCGAAGAAAAAGTTGACCTGGATTTATATCGACTCTGTTTGTGCTGGTTTAGCGTCGTCATAATTTTGTTTACCATAATCAAAACTAAGTTGCCGACTTACATCTTACCGGCCGTGCCTGCTTTCGCTATTATGCTTGCCTTGCAAATAAAGACTTTGACAGATGAAGGCAAACTGAAACGCCTGCTTTGGACTGGGATCTTAAGCGCTGTCGGCATTGGCTGTGTAATTGCTCTGCATAATCGTTTTCCTAGCTATATCGGCATTATGATTGAAAACAATTTGTTCGTACTGCCGATTATGCTTGCGGCTCTATGTTTGTACAGCTTTGCCTTACTCAAGAGCAAGAACAAACTAGCCTTAAGCGCGCTCTGTCTTGCTGCTTTAATCGGTTGCGGAATTTTTGTGCCTCAGGGCATTCGCGCTTACTACGGACATAAACAGATCGGTTTTAATTCATTAGTTCTTTTAGCCAAACAACAGAATGCCAACCTGGCTATATTCTCAGCTGAAGAGCCTTCTATTCCCTGGGTGCTGCATAAACCGGTACCACGCATTAGAGAAGAAGCTCAAGCTTTGAATTTCATGAAAAGCGCCGGCTCACCAAAGCAGCTTCTTGCTCCTCAAGAAATGCTTAAAGATCTCGGCTGGTTCAAAGCCGAACGAAAAATCATTGCCAGCCGCGGTAAATGGCAGCTGATTGAACTCAGCCCGAAGATAATAAATTAGCTGCTTCAGAATTGTGTTTTTGGCCAAGCAGCTCTTTTAAGCGCGGATAAGTATCCAACTCCGGATCGACTCGAACAAGCTCAATTGCCGCTTTACGCGCTTCTTCAAGAATTTTAGCGTCTTTGACTATATCGGCTAAAGCTAAATCTGGCATGCCGCTTTGTCTGACACCGAGAAACTCACCGGGACCGCGCAGCTCCAGATCTTTTTCAGCCACGACAAAGCCGTCGTTGGTCTGAGTCATTATCCCCAAGCGCTGTCGGGTCAGCTCCGAACGCGCCTCAGCCACAAGATAACAGTATGATTGTTCGCCGCCTCTACCGACACGCCCGCGCAACTGGTGCAACTGAGCTAAACCAAAACGATCGGCATTTTCAATTACCATCACCGTCGCATTAGGCACATCAACGCCAACTTCAATAACAGTAGTTGAAACTAGAATGTCGAATTCCCGATTGCGGAATTTTTCCATTACTTCTTCTTTTTCTTGAGATTTAAGTTTGCCGTGCATCAAGCCAATTTTGTACTCAGCAAATACTGTAGTCCGCAAAATCTCGTACTCTGCCGTGGCTGCTTTAGCGGCTAAAGTTTCCGATTCCTCAATTAAAGGAAATACGATATAAATTTGCCGACCTTTGAGAATCTCGCCTTTGATTTTGCCGTAAAGGTCCTTCTTTTTGCCCGGCGTTATGTACTCGGTGACAATCGGTTTACGCCCTGGCGGCAGCTCGTCTATCTCCGAGACGTCCAGATCACCGTGTAATGTTAAAGCCAAAGTTCGCGGAATCGGTGTTGCTGTCATCGTTAAAAGCTCCGGATTTACACCTTTTGCTTTCAAGCGCGATCTTTGTTTGACCCCAAAGCGATGCTGTTCATCAATGATTACAAAACCAAGCCGGCTGAACTCCACATCATCCTGAATTAGAGCATGAGTGCCGATTGCCACATGAACTTGCCCGCTCAATAAATCTTGCTGAATCAAGCGCCGCTCTTTAACACCTTGCTTGCCTAATAAAAGAGCGCAACGCAAACCTAAAGGTGCCAACCAGCGCTGGAACTGCCGATGATGCTGCTCGGCTAAAATTTCAGTTGGCGCCATCACCGCAACTTGATATGAATTTTCCACAGCAATCAAAGAAGCCATAGCCGCAACTACAGTTTTACCTGAGCCAACATCACCTTGCACCAAACGATGCATTGGCGAATCGGCAGACATATCTTGAGCGATTTCAGTAAATACACGCTCTTGGGCGCCAGTAAGAGTGAATGGCAACGCTTCACGAAACTGTTTGAGAAACTTACCTTCGACAACGGACAAAGACAAAGCTTGATTGTTTTGCTTAAAACCATAACGCCGTTTGGCAAGCTGTAATTGAGCAAGAAACAGTTCATCAAAAACCAAACGATTACGGGCCTCTTCCTTACTTTCCATGTCTTCAGGGAAATGTATAGTCCAGAGCGCTTTAGAAAGCGGCATCAACTCGTATTCAGCTAAAATTGAAGCAGGCAACGGATCGATAATATTTGCCGCATGAGCTTCAAGAGCGTTATGAATGATATTGCGCAAATAACGCAATGAAAGCCCTTCAACCAGCGGATAGACCGGAACCAATCGTCCGGCATGCAAGCTGTTTTGCTCCTCTTCGCCATCGGCTGCACCGCCTAAAATTTCAATTTGCGCATTTTTCAGCTGTAAGCGTCCGCCGAAGCTGTCTTTTTCCACTCGGCCCGAAGCCATAACTTGGGCGCCTTTCGGATAGCTGTTTTTATAACGATCAAGCAGGAATTTATTCGAACGCCCGCCGATAAATCGGCTTACTGTAATGCTCCCTGTCCCGTCGTTGATCAAAACGCTGACTATGGAAATATTGCCTTTTTTCGCCTGATAGGCGCCGACCGATTTAATGGTACCGAATACGGTGACCTCGTCTCCCGGCTTCACATTGCGGATCGGCATGTGATTTTGAAAATCTAAATGCTGGCGCGGATAGTGACGGAGCAGATCTTCGGCACTGTTTATATTCAAGCGTCCGAGCGTTTCGGCTAGTTTTGGTCCTACTCCCCGCACATATTTAACATCAACACTGCCCGGATCACCACCGGCAGCAAGAGCTACTGTTTTCACAGCCGGTTTCGGCTTGGCTTGGGGCTTAGCCTCGGCCACCACCAAAGGTTCGCGCACCGGCGGAGGGCTTTCACGCTCGGGTTCTGGCGCCGGCGCTTTCCCTTCAACTGCATCAACAAGTAATTCGTCTGTTCGCCGCAAGATACTTATTCGTGAAGCTAGATCAAGGTTGGGATATTGATAGAAAAGTCCGCGAATTGTTGACCAACGCGTATCGGCCGGATAGCGCCTGGACAGGCGATCCGCCATTCGTCGCATAAATTCAGCAAAAGTACTTTTGCGACCACGAAAGTTGGTATAACGAGCCCGCCTTTCTACGGCAACCGCACGTCCAAGCGCAGCAATTTCCGTTTCTCTGTCGATTGTCGGTTTGGTCGTCATTAAGTCTTAGACTAAACGAGAAGAACGAACCAGGCAATTAATTATCAGTCAGCAAGCCTACTGCAAACGATTGAGGATCAGTTTGCTGATTGCTTTCAAAGTTGCAAATACACCAAGACCTTCAGAAGCAACCGCCTCGAAGCTTGGGATATTACGGATATTAAGATCCTTTTCCATACGCTCGATACTCATGGCATTTGCCAAGTCGCGCTTGTTGTATTGCAAAACCCAAGGAATGTTATCGAGGGTATAAGAATATTCAGCCAAGTTGTCAATCATGTTCTGCAAAGAGTCTACATTTTCTTTGGCACGCATGACGTCCGAATCAGCAACAAAAATAATTCCATCAACACCGTTCAAAATCAGCTTACGGCTGGCATTGTATTCAACTTGACCAGGGACCGTATAAAGTGAAAAACGCGTTTTAAAACCTTGGACAGAACCAAGATCCAAAGGCAAGAAATCAAAGAAAAGCGTTCTTTCGGTTTCAGTAGCAAGACTGATCAGCTCGCCGCGCGTAGAAGGCGCCAGCTGGCTGTGTATATATTTGAGATTGGTAGTTTTGCCACCAAGACCGGTACCATAGTAAACGATCTTGCAGTTGATCTCCCTCATGGCGTAGTTTACGAGTGCCATTCGTTACTTATTGTCTCCCGCCTGCTTTTCTGACCCTTCGGACAGCCTTATCTCAGTTGTACCGCTTTTCACTCGTTTTTAGCGACCAAGATAGGGCCTCATGAAAGGCTACCATGAACTGTTAAGACTCTATCAACTTACAACCAAAATCGGTTATCAAGTAATTGTTGCTACATCCTTCAGAGATCCTGAAGCTACTGGCCACTATGCTATACTTTACCCTTTGGTCATCAGACCGGACGTTTGCACCTGTGGGCGCGGACAAAGCTTGCCGGAATGATCAAATTTAACAGTGCCCCACCCAATAGGATGTGCGCCATGGCTAGACGCTGTGAGAGCTGCGACAAAGGTCCAATCACCGGATATAACTATACTTTTCTGCGTTCACACTGGAACCCGCATAACAAAAGACGCTGGTTGCCGAACTTGCAGTCAATCAAAGTTCGTGTTGCCGGTACGACCAAAAGAATGAAAGTTTGCACCGCTTGTATTAAGGCTGGTAAAGTTCAAAAAGCCGGTTAAGTTAAGACCGACTTAAGACTTATCGAGTATCGGCAATATCACTAAGCCGTTCGGAGCCGACATGATAAATGGCGTTGCAAAATTGGCAACGTCCTTCAGCTTCTTCTCCTTTTTCCACCATTTCAAGCAAATCTTCTTTATCCAGGACTGCCAAGGCCTGGATAAATCTTTCTGGCGAGCAACGACAGTCGAAGCGCAACGGCTGGACTTCACTTAATTCATGCAGCTCGAACCCGGAAAGTCCTCGTCGAAGAATCTGTTCCAAATTCATGCCTCGGCGCATCAAAAAAGTAAAAGTGCCGAAAGAAGCCAAATTATTCTCCAGCTTGCAGATTGTTTCTTCAGTGTGATCGGGTAAAAGCTGGAGCAGAAGCCCGCCGGCCGCTTCAACGCCGCGGCGGCTTAAATGTACGCCGACAATTAGAATTGAACCGGTTTCCTGACAGCTGACTAAATAACGATTGACGTCTTCGCCAATTTCACCGGACGCTAATTCAACTGTGGAAGTGTGCGGTTGACCGAATCCATTATCGACACTTACATGCAGATAGCCGCAATTACCGACAGCGGCACCAACGTCAAAATTGCCCAAAGAGTTCGGGGGCAGCTCAATTTGGGAATTCTCAACATAACCGCGCACTGTGCCTTGGTTGGAAGCATCTACTACAACTTTGCCCAAGGGTCCGTTACCTTGGAATTTCATACTTACTTGTCCGCGGCGGGCAACCACCGGAACGATCAGTGCCGCTGCTGTTAGAGCTCGGCCTAAAGCTGCTGTAGCTGTATAGGACAACCCATGACGCTTGCGGGCATCCTCGACAAGATTAGTAGTGGAAACTATTACAGCCCGGATAGTGCCCTCAAGGTCTAATGCCTTTAAAACACCATCTTCCATAGGCTTCATCCTGCTATCAGAACACCCTAATTTTAGCAGTTTTTAAGAATCTTCAAAAGACTTTATTTTTGCTTGCAGTCAGAACCCGCAGATTACCAGCCAGATCCTGCTTTAAGGAGATTTCCGTCCAAGCGGCTTGGCGAAAAATTGATTCGACTGCCGTTGCTTGCCCGTCACCAAACTCAAGAACAACGAAGCCCGTGGGCTTAAATAGCCGCTCGGGCAAGCGCGCTATTTCACGATAAAAACCAAGACCGTCTTCATCAATTCCATAAAGAGCTTCCGCTGGCTCCCAGAGAGCAACCTCAGGGGCTAGAGTCGGAGCAAGACTTGCCGGAATATAAGGCGGATTGGCTATTAAAACATCCAGGGGCGGCAAGTTTTCAGCCCATGCTCGCCAATCAGAACACACAAGGCGAAAGCGCTTACTGACTCCGTTCAGCTCGGCGTTAGCCAAAGCTGTTTCATAAGCCACCGCCGACAACTCAACTGCATTGACTTGGGCTTCTTTAAGCTCCGAAAGCAAGCTTATTGAAATAGCACCACTACCAACGCCTATTTCAGCTATTTGAATATCCTGCAGTCCACTAAGCAATGCTAAAGCAGATTCAACGACAGATTCAGTATCAGCTCGTGGAATGAACACACCGGGTAATACCTTAAAAGGCAGAGCCCAAAAAAAAGTTTGTCCAAGAATATATTGCAGCGGTTCGCGTTTTTTTCGCCGCGCAAGAACTTGCGCCAAAGATTCCGCTTGCTCAGCGCTCAAATTGCGCTCCGGGAAAGCAAGAATCTGGCTTAAAGAAAGAGCTGTCACATGAACAAGGATCAGCTCGGATTCGCGTTTTGCTTCAGACTGATCGATGCCTAAACGCTCAAGTTCCTGGCTGACATATTTTGCCGCAGCGGAGAAAGAAAGCATGCAAATTAGCTGACAAGCTGAGTTTCAGCTTCCAGCAAGCGTTTTTGCTCATCATGGATACAAGCTTCAATCAGTTCGCTTAAATCACCTTCAAGCACTTGCTGCAAGCTGAAGTTGCGATTGAGACGGTGATCCGTGACTCGATTGTCTTTGAAGTTATAAGTGCGAATTTTTTCCGAACGATCGCCGGTGCCAACCTGGGATCGCTTATGGTCAGCAATGGCTTTTTGTCGAGCTTCCATCTCAATTTTGTAGAGCTTAGCCCGCAAAATTTGTTTGGCCCGTTCTTTATTCTGCAACTGACTGCGTTCTTCCGAGCAAGCAACCATAATGCCGCTTGGTTTGTGCACGATGCGCACAGCCGTTTCTACTTTATTTACGTTTTGACCGCCAGCACCACCGGAACGCATTGTGCTTATCTCAAGGTCTTTCTCATCAAGCACAACTTCCACTTCATCGACTTCAGGCATCACGGCAACCGTTGCCGTTGAAGTGTGCACGCGCCCTTGAGCTTCGGTAGCCGGCACTCGTTGTACACGATGTACGCCTGATTCAAACTTCATTTTGCTGTATACGGCTTCGCCGCGTATATTGAGAATGATTTCTTTATAGCCACCAACTTCGCCCTGGTTGCTACTGGCAGTCTCTACTGTCCAACCAATTTTGTCGGCATATTTCAAATACATGCGGAAAAGATCGCCGGCAAATATGGATGCTTCATCGCCGCCGGTTCCCGCCCGAATTTCAACAATGATGTCTTTCTCGTCATTGGGGTCTTTAGGCAAGATCAACAGACGCAGATGCTCGACCAACGCCACTTGCTCACGAGTAACGTTTGCCAGCTCCCCTTCGGCATAGTCACGTACTTCCTTATCGGTCTCTTCACGCAAAATAAGCTGGGCATCGTCTTTTTGTGCTTCCAACTCTTTCCATTTGCGATAAGAGTCCACAGTCGGCTCTAACTGACGCCGGGCTCGCGAGATACGCTTGAGATTTTCCTGGTTGTTTACTACCTGAGGATCTGAGAGCTTTTGTTCAAGGTCATTGAAAGCAGCTTGGATCTCTTCCAGCTTCCGTTTAAATTCGTCGTCCATAGTTAACTCTCAATGTCCCGGCAGTCTTAATTGTCAACAAGAACAACTGAAAAAGCATAGCGCTTTCTTCATGAACTCTTGTTCAGCAAAATTCGGAGAGGGAGGGATTCGAACCCTCGCTGCGTTTTAGCGCAGACAGTCTTTCCAGGACTGCACGATAGACCACTCCGACACCTCTCCAAAGTGTCCAGCAAATTATATCGCATCGTTATTAAGGTCTTACGCGCTCTTTAGACAGCGGTTAGACGTTTGCGCGTGCAAGCAGCGTCGATGATCGATAGAAAATCTTCAGACTTCAGGCTGGCGCCACCAATCAACCCGCCATCTATTTGATCTTGAGCTAAAAGTTCAGCGGCATTTTTGGCGTTCATGCTGCCACCGTAAAGAATCGGTATGAGATTAGCTGCATCTTTGTCGCTGAAAAACGGCTTAACAGTATTACGAATCAGTTCAATGACTCTTGCTGCTTCGGTTGCTTCACAAACTTTGCCGGTACCGATAGCCCATACCGGTTCATAAGCAATCACTACTTGCTTCAATTCAGCTTCGGACAACCCACTAAGAGCCGCTCCGACTTGGCGCTTGACCACAGGATCCGTCAAGTTGTTTTCACGCTCGTCAAGCAGTTCACCGACACAAACAATCGGAACTAGGCCATGACCAATAGCTGCTTTTACTTTAAGAGGAACAGTCTGGTTAGTTTCACCAAAATATTGACGACGTTCCGAATGCCCGATGATTACATATTTTGCTCCGCAATCGACAAGCATCGGCGCCGATATTTCACCGGTATAAGCCCCGGAGTCATGATCGTCCATTGTTTGTCCGCCAAAATTTACTGAGCTACCTTTAGCGGCTGTCGCTACAACATCAAGACATGTAAAGGGAGGACAAAGGACCACTTCCGGCAGATTTGCCTTACCTTGAATGCCCTTAACTATGGACTCCGAGAGCTCTTTGGCCTCTTTACGAGTCTTATTCATCTTCCAGTTACCGGCGATTACGGTTTTGCGCTTAGCTTCAGTCATGGCCTGGATTCTCCCTGGATTTATCTCTCTGAGAATTGTAACCCGGAAAGTAAGCAATAATTGCCCTAGAATAATGTATATATTCGATCATAGTTTGCTAAATCCATGAGCGACCTGCTTCAACAAGCTACAGACCTGCTGCAACAAAAAGATTTCGCCGGTTCATTCCTCTTGGCGAAAGAACATTGGCTTCAAACTCCTGACGATCGTCAGGGAGCCAAACTTCTTTCCGAGATCATGAAAAAAACCGGGCGTGACGAGCTGGCTTCATATTTACAAAAACTCTCGGCTGACGAAGAAAGCTTTTGCAGCAACGTCCAGCTGTTATTTGAGACAGGTTATAAACTGATTGACGAGCGCGAACCGGAGCTGGCACAAATGCTGCTTCATCGCTGCCTGGAAATGGCGCCGGAAGAAGCGGTTATCCGCTATGAACTGGGCTTTGCTCTTATGCAGTTACGTCGCTTCGCCGAAGCAATTCCTCATTTTGAAGAATTGCAGCAAAAAGAAAAAGACTTCGATACAAGCTTGAATCTAGCAGTTTGTCACTCTCTTTTACGCAACCTGGAACGCGCCGAAGAGCTCTTAAAGCAGCTGGAACCGACCGCCAAATCAGAAGAAGAGCAAAAAGAGCTAGCCTTAAGACGCTGGGTGATCAAACGTCTCTCTCGATTTGAAGCCAAACATGCCATGAGTATCCGTGACTGGGTTTATTCGCTTTACGGCTCAGTTATCCTTAGCGACACAACACCAAAAGACTTAACCGGCAAACCACGAGCCGTAGCCGCTGATTATCACGGCATCGCTTCCAGCTTGCTCATCTTAAAAGGTTTTCTTGAACTCTTCGGCAACGAATTCGAAGTGGTGGAATATTACAGTCCGATGTCCCGCCCCCTTGCCGAGGCTCTGGCTTATTTGCTGAACGTACCAGCCCAGTCGTATCAAGGACCGGACAGAAAAGAACGTTCTCTATTAATGATGGCTTGGGCTTCCGATATCATCGGACCGCACCAAGCATTCATCGGTCATAATCCGCGCCGCAGCATCTTTGCCTATGGTTTGACCACTCTCAATCAGCTACCGGTAACGCCGGATATCATCGGCTGCTTAGCCGGAGAATGCCAAATGCCCTGGGCTGAAGAGCTGGATAAAGCTGAGCTGAAAACAGATGCAAAAGGCGATTTGCCACCAACTCATCCAATCAATCAAGTACAAGCTCGGGCTGCCGATCGGATCATCGCCCACATAAGCAATATGGAATCAAACACCGAAATCATCAATCATGTCGAGTATTTGGTGAATTATTACGATCCCCGCCGCAAATTCATTGTTTACGGCAATGCGGATACTTTTGCCGAACGTCCGGAATACACCTCTGAGATTCCTCTCTAATGCTCAAAAAAATTGTTTTGACAGCATCTTTCGTTACAGCTTGCCCTTACTTAAAAACGCCCGCGGTTAACGCTCAAGATTTAAACGGATTAGCTAAGTTTTTGCCTTTAATCGGTATTTTTATCGGTTGCTTTTTAGCAGCAGCAAGCTTTTTACTTTTTTCTTTGCATACACCGCCGCTTATTAGCGGTTTTATTCTTACTTTTATTTGGTTGCTGGCCACAGGCGGCATTCATTTGGACGGCTTAATGGACACTGCCGACGGCATATTTTCGCATCGCAGCCGCGAACGTATGCTTGAAATAATGCACGACAGCCGCGTGGGAAACTTCGGCGCTCTAAGCGGATTAGGCATTGTTTTAGGCAAATTTGCCGCTTTATCCTGCCTGCCTTTTGCACCGCTTATGGTGCTACTCTTAATCGTACCGACCTGGTCGCGGTGGGCGGTGGTATTTGCTGTCGGCTGCTTTCCTTACGCTCGCGAAGAAGGCATGGGTAAGATTTGGCACGAGAGCACAAAAACGCCAACCGACTTAATCAGCTCAGCTTTACCGCCTTTGGCGATTACCGCTTTAGTTTGTTATTTCTGCGGGCACCCTGAATATGCTTGTTTTGCCCTTTTCAGCATCATCGGTGGTCTGGCAGCAGCATTTGCCCTCAACCGCATTTTGCACGGGCATACCGGAGACACTTACGGTGCAGTCGCCGAAATTGCTGAAACCACAGGGCTTGTTTGCAGTGTGATTATGCTTAATAACCACTGCTGGCATTAGGCGCATCGGCAGGAACGGAAGGAGCACTTTGTGGATTGGAAGAGCCAAAACCGGCTCGTTCCGAAGCGTTCTGCGTTTCTTGCTGCGCTTGATTTTGATCGTTAGCTTCGCGCCAAGATTGCAATCGATTTTGATGCTCCGCTTGATCCGCTTTTATTTTTTGCAGAACTTTTCCTTTTTTCACATAATAATGGGCTCGCTCCATGACGTCTGGTTCGTTCAAGCGCCGCGCTACTTCTTGAATCGCTTCCATGTCCGGAACCGTTTTGCAATTGTCCAGGGCTTTGCGCAACAGATAACGATTCAGATCACGCATATTATATTTCTCAATCTTCAAAGCCATGTCAGCCAAGGCTCCGCTTTCATTTTCGTCATCGATAATTTGTTTTAACGCCTTGCGCAACAGATCGTCTAAGCCGACACCTTTGCAATGATCGGCAAAAGCAAAAGCTTCCTCTTCAGTACGTAAGCCGCTGTATGCTTTCTCCATAGCCAAATGAGACAGATCGTTCAAAGACACTTCTTGCGCTTTGCGTGAAAGATCGTAAAGCTCAGGCACAGTTTTCGCTTGTTTAATCAGCTCGCCAATCGCTTGTCTGGTTACTTCATAAAACTGATATTTGCGTGATTTGAGTGCCACCAAAATATAATCGTCACTATTTTGGCAAAGCGAAAGAGCTTTATCGACACACTGTCGTCGTACATCTAGCATCGGATAAGCATACGGCTCAGTAAACTGAGCGATAGCCAAACATTTCGGCACATCATTTGCAGTAGAAAGTACGGCTAGGATTGCCGGTTTCGCTTTTACATATTTACCGGACTTCATCGAGCTTCCGGCACGATCAAGAGCTGTACGCGCTTCTTTTGGTAAAGGTGAGTCGCCCCAATTTGACTTAGCTTCAACTGCCGCACAAGTGATTATCGTCAGTAAAGCGCTTATCAGAATTTGCTCTTTTTTCTCGCTCATCGAACTCTCTCTCCGCTTACCGACATTGTACACTGCTAAGAACTACGCGCGGTTTTTCGCCTGAAGACTCTCTTTTGTTTGGGCTTCGATTCAAGATTTTTTGCTTTCAGTCGTAATCTTAGTGTTGCTAATTGATTTCGACCAAGTTCAAGATCGACCGAAGAAGAGGCGCTATCGTCGCCAACAAATTCTCTATATAAGAACGGTTCCTGTTCCTCTTCCAAAAAGTTGCAGAAATGAAGAGTATGAAAGTCAAAATCAAAATGAATTCGTCCCTTTTGCGGCAGGTCAGTCGGATTAAACACCCGAACAATCAAAGAATCACTTTGGTCGCTGATATAGAAACCTTGAATTAAAATGTCCGGATTGTCGCAACGAAGGAGCGTAGATTGATCCGGCAAACTTTCAAGATCGCTTAATACAGCCTGCATTTCACTTTCAAATTCTTCGGCATAAGCATAAGCTTGACGAATGTCTTCTCCCAATACTGCCAGCGGTGCCCAGCCGTAAGCAACACGATTCTCCCCTAAAGAGGCTGCCTCCGGCACGGCCAGATGTGGCCCAGCACCGCCGCCACGAGTACGCATCCGTCCGCGAGAAAGAATTGAAACTGAGCGCAAGACAGTCATACTGATAGATTTTTCACTTACACCATATTCCGGAAGCCCGCCGTTCAAGAAAACTTGACCGTTAGCCATAACAAACCTTTGTGTCGGATAACGGTCATACTGCGCTTCGTTGTATCTTTCCACCGGCAGCGGCGCTGTATTTTTATCGACCTGATGCAGTCTTTTTACCAGACTAAAATGATTTTCTGAATAAGTAGTATGGATTTTTTGCCCGCTATCAAGCAAAACTTCCAAACGATGCCCGGAAGCTTTATTCTCCCAAGAGCTTTCAAAAAACAAAATTGAACTGCCCCGCTTCAGAGTAATCTCAGTCTCAATAATATGTTTTATTTTTTTAGCACTACGGGCAAGCGGTACAATCCCGTTCTTGCCAGGTTTCGCCTCAACAAGCTCAGCCGGAATCAAAATTTCGTAAGTGAGAATCAGAGAAGAAATAAGCGGTCCTTTTTTTCCTGCTCTGGCCGAAACAAATTTTGTTTTCAGGCTACGATCCCCAGGCAGGGGATCAAAATTATAAGTGTCGCCGCCATCGGCGCAATCGACAAAACGATGATTCAATTCGTAAAGAGTCGAGTCAGCAAGCACCGAAAGCCGCCCCCTATCGTCAACTTTCACCGTTAATAACCCGTTGTCCAGACGATTTTTCCCGGCTTTGACCGCCGGCAAATTACTTTTCTTTATTGCGCTGAACAAAGGTAGTCGCAGTTCACCATAAGCCGGCACTGCTTCAGCCCAGAGCCAACCGCGGACAAGCTCAACATCCCTATAATAGGGAACACTGCCCCAGCTAGCAAAAAGTTCGTCCCTCAAGCGGCGATCTTCAAGTTGGAAAAATTCAGAATCAAGTTTTAGTTTTTCGCCCGGCTCGACATAAAAACTAATTGGGACCGGCCCGCTTCGCGCTTGTGAGCAGCTGTTAGCGATCACAACATTTTTTAGTTTGCGGCGAGGATCGTTATATAACCAGGAGATGTTTCGATTGACATAAGTCCCTAAGGCCTTTTCTTTTAGTGCTACAAGAATTTGTTCAGCTTGTGCATAGCGAGTGATCATTTCTTGATGTACGGCATCAACACTACAGCCGCAAATGCTGTCATGGGGCTGATTTTGAATTAACAACTTTAGGACATGCCCTAATTCAGCATGAGGATAATCCATCAGTCCGCGTATGTGCAATGAGCTAAAGAAAGGTTCGTAATGGCGGAACAGAAGTTGCTCTAACCGTCGATTCGCCGCTTTCAAATAAAGACGACTGGAAAGCACACCGGGCAATAAATATGCAGCACAATGTTTTTTTGCCGCACTGGCATCTCTCAACTCTCCGACAATAAGCGGAAGCTTAATGCTGCTTTTTTCCAGCTTGTCTTTTACTAAGTTAGCAAATTCGGATAAATGAGTGGTGTCGATACTAATGGCTAACTGGCGCCTTTCGAATTCAGTTCTTACATCTTTTAAAATCGAATTTAACTCAGGAAGTGAGGCTACGTGATCACCGCCCAGGGGATAAAGTGCCGCTTCAATTATCGGATCATATAAACTGGCCGTTCCGTCAGACAGCTCAGCCTCAGTCGTTAATACTGCAGCCAGGTGATCAGCCACAGCCGAAAGTTTGGCTTGCTTATCCAGATTATCGACAAGCATATACTCATGTATTACTGTTTGATAATAGCCACGCGCAAGCAGATAAGCCAAAACTTTACTGCCGTCCGGGCTTTGCCAATAAAAACTAGAACCGTTTTTTAAAGCCGGCACACCGCGCCAAACAAAAGCCGACTCAATGCCAGCCCCGCTCAATATCCGCGGCAAATCTTGGCTATGCCCGAATGTATCAGGACAATAGCCGGAAAGATCAGGTTCGCCTATCTTTTTGACAGTCTCAATCCCAAGACAAAGATTACGAATCAAGCTTTCACCGCAAACAAGCATTTGATCGGCAAGTACATACCAAGGACCGGCAGCTAGCTTTCCCTTGCGCATCAAATCTTCCATGCGCGACGCCAACTCCGGAGCCAGAGCGAATACATCATCAAGAATCGCCGCTTGTCCATCCAGACAAAATTTGCTCAGACTGCCATTTTCTAAATCAGCGACAATCTGCTTGACCACCGCAAGCAAATAAGTACGGTAGGTTTCGAAAGGTTGATACCATTCGCGATCCCAGTGCGTATGCGTAAACACATGAAGATGCTTCATCATGCACCCCAGAATCAGTACTTTAACAAAGGAGCCAGAAGCTTCAAGCTCGAGTCTAAAGCATCGCTTAAAGAAGATTCGGCACCAACCACAAACTCATCATCAAGTTGAATTGAAAAATTACCTTGAAATTCGTAAAGCTTCAAAGCTTCGATCAACTGACGCCAATCAACCTGGCCTTTGCCGGCAAGCCGATAGCGCCACCATAATGGTCCAAACATACCGCTGTCTGCTAGCATGTCGCGATTTATTTCCACATCCTGCACTTCTATATGCTCGAGCGCTTTAACAATGCCCGGCAGTAAACGCAAATAATCAATGCCTTGCCACAAACAATCTGCCGGCGAAAAACTCAAAGAGATTTCTGGCATTGCCGCAAGTAAATCGCGCCATTCTTGCGGATCGCTTGGGCGCCAGTATTTAAGCGAACGCCCTCGCCAACACGGTGGTGTGGATAAACTGACAACAAGTTGGATTTTTTTCAAATCTTTAAGCACAGCGGACAAAGCAGATTCAGTTCTTGCCACCCAGCCTTCTTCTTGATCACGCTCTAAATAGCAAATTATTCGCGGGCAGGAAACAGCTTCAGCCAAACGCCCAAGCTTGGCTGCCATCAAGCGAAAATATTTGAGTGAGGCTTTGTCTGTTGTGTTGAGCGAATAGTTAAGCTTAAGCGCCGCAATATTCACATTTTTCTCAGCTGCTAATTGAGTGACCTCAGCTAAATGCTGCTTTTCATGCTCATTTAACTGTGTCGACTCTTTGCTTGATACGTCAAAAGGTTCAAAAGCATACTCAATGGCTGCCAATCCCTTTTCAGCAGCCATAGCGACTGCTTCTTGCAAACCGTAACCGAATCTGGTGGCATCAAAACAAAGCTGCATGGCAGCCAGTTTAGCATACTGACTACATGTGCATTAGATAATCGCGCCGTACTCGAGCGTCAATCAGCTGGTTAATATCCATCCGCATACACTTCATGGCTTGATAGTCACCGTTGCGCATAATAGTGAGAGTGACCGAAGTACCCGGCGTACCGACAATCATGTCGAACACCTCATCTTTGGTTAAACCAGCAGTCGGAATGCCATCAACAGCAACAATAGTGTCATAAAGACGCAATCCTACTTGTTCAGCCGGCGTTCCCGGAAAAATTTCGTTGATTACCGGCGCTCGCCCAGCAACAGCAACAAATTTGACACCGATAATCCCTATTGAAGACTCAAGCTGCGATTTAAGCGCTTGAGAATTTTCGTTGACATGAGCCCGATAAGATGGGGCTACGGGTGGCAAATCTTTTTTGCCACCGAACATCAACTTGCCGCGCTGTAAAAGAT
Organism: Candidatus Obscuribacterales bacterium; assembly: GCA_019750335.1. Taxonomy (GTDB): domain Bacteria; phylum Cyanobacteriota; class Vampirovibrionia; order Obscuribacterales; family Obscuribacteraceae; genus JAIEPM01. The sequence continues at coordinate 549,663 of JAIEOQ010000006.1, read as the reverse complement.
TTTTTTCGGTGTGTTGAATATTCCCAACGAGGGGCGCTTTAGCCTTCGGCGCTTCTTTACGCTCCGGCGGAGCATCCAACTTAGGCTCTGCCGATTTATATACATCTTGAGCTGCCGCCGAAACATGTTGCCCGGAAAACAGAACCAAAGATGCAGCCACCAAAGTAGCTAAAATTGTGCCGGTTGAATTTTGCGATTTTTGATTCATTACGGTCCCGCCCTAACTATGTTAGAAGGTACCCATTATTTCCCTACTTCAACCGATAGACGTCAAGGTTTGATACCGGTTCCAGCAAAAATCACGTCAATATGTTAGTCTTTGCCAGAATAAAGGCTATGGACTGCGCTTTCCGGCGACATGTTCGAAATTAGTCAGGATTTTGGCAGAGGAGGAGTGACGTGAGCAAAGTTACAGTTGTAGGCTCCGGAAATGTCGGCGCCACAGTGGCTCAATATGTAGCAGAAAAGGATGTAGCCGATGTCGTTCTTATCGATATCATCGACGGCATGCCCCAAGGCAAAAGTCTCGATTTAATGGAAGCTGCTCCGGTTCACGGTCACGATCGCAAAATTTTCGGTACTAACAACTATGCCGACACCAAAGGTTCCGACGTTGTAGTAATCACCGCCGGTATCGCCCGCAAACCGGGAATGAGCCGCGACGACTTACTCAAAACTAATGCCGGAATCGTTCAAGGTGTGGCTCGCGAAGCTTTAAAAAATTCCCCTGACGCCATATTTATCGTTGTAACAAATCCTCTTGACGTCATGACTTATTTAACCTGGCAAACAACCAAATTGCCGGCAGAACGAGTAATCGGCATGGCTGGTGTTTTGGACAGCGCACGTTTTCAAACTTTCATCGGCATGGAATTGAACATGTCGGTTCAAGACGTCCGCGCCATGGTTTTAGGCGGACACGGCGACTTGATGGTACCAGTACCGCGTTATTCAACAGTAAACGGCATTCCGATTACTGAATTGATGCCAAAAGACAGAGTGGAAGCTCTCTGCAAACGGACTCGTGAAGGTGGCGCTGAAATCGTCAGCTTACTCAAGTCCGGCAGCGCTTTCTACGCACCGGGAACTTCAGTCGTACAAATGGTTGAAGCCATTCTCAAAGATCAAAATCGGCTTCTGCCCTGCGCCGTTCTTGCCAACGGCCAATATGGACTGAAAGATGTTTATGTCGGTCTACCTACTGTAATCGGACGTAGCGGCGTAAAACGTATCGTTGAATTAAAGCTGGATAAAGAAGATCAAGATGCTTTGAAAAAATCAGCCGACTCCATTCGCGAACAAATTGACGCCATGAATAATCTGCTGGTAGCTGTATAAAAATAAGAAGGAGGGGCAGCCAAGCGCTGCCCCTTTTGAAAGGTAGTGGAGACAATCTGTTGAAAATTTTTCAAATAAAATCGCAAACACTGGCAGCAAGCTTTTTGCTTCTCTTAACAACCGGATGGGTTGTACCACCTTTATCGGCAGCCGAAGAGGCAACCGAAGCACCAAGCATCAAATCAAGCGAGCTGGAAAAGAAGAATATAGAAACGCTTCTGCAAAACCTTTCACGAGACTGGAACAGCCACAACATTGATGCCGTCATGGGTTACTACGCTGACGATTATCTTAATAACGATGGTTTCGACAAAAAAACAGTCCAAGAACTGACTAAAGATTTCTGGAAAGAATATCCCGACGCCAAGTCCAACTCACAAACCAAAGAGATTCGCGTTGAAGGACCTTTCGGTGTTATCGATTCACGCGACACAACAACCGGCACCACCGCCAAAGAGATGGTCGGTCTCGGCACCAAAGGTGAGTTGGTTTCCAAATCGGAAGGGCAGCTTTACTTAAAACAACAAGGCGGCGCTTGGAAGATTATCGGCGATCGTATCGATTATGAAAAAATCAAAGTGACTTTCGGCTTAGCCCGCCAGCTTGAGCCAGTTTTTGCTGCTCCGGAGCAAGTAAAAGCCGGCAAACAATTTTCAGCAAAACTGGAGCTGGATCTGCCAGCCGGTCTAACAGCTATGGGCTCGATTACCAACGCTTCCGTACAATATCCAACACCACGGCCACCGGATGTTTGGAAATTCATGACCGATCCGGCTGCGGAAAGACCGCTTTTGGAACGAGTGATGACTGCAAATACCAAAAATCGTAATGAGTTGTTGATGGCCACAGTCGGGCTGACAAACGCTTCACGTAACTCTTTGATGGGTGTAGCCATTCTCACTCGCCGCTTGAACGTCGTGCCGGTAATGGAAGAAGAACCAAAAACTGAAGCAGCAAAAGCTGGCACTGCGCAGCCTGAACCGAAAAGCAACAACACTAAAATCGAATGAACGGCAATAAGCGCGGCTGGCTTCTAACCGGGACTATCACAGCCCTGGCATTTTTAGCCGACTTAATCAGCAAAGCTTGGGCAAGCGATCATCTTAGCTATAACCAGATTCAGCCCTTACTATCTGGCATATTGCAGCTTACTCTAACTAAAAATTCAGGCGTTGCTTTCGGCATGGCCCAAGGCAACGTTTCATTAGTCACACTGCTCACTTGCCTGATCTTCGCCGGTTTATTATTTTGGCTCATACGTCAAGAAAGCTCGCCAAAGCCGCCGAGCAATCTGGAGCGTATCGGCATGGCCCTTATTTTAGGCGGAGCATTAGGAAACATTATTGACCGTATTCGCCATGGAGAAGTGACCGACTTTTTGGAGTTTGTCTTTATCTCTTTTCCGGTCTTCAATGTTGCCGATGCTTTAATCGATATTGGCGCCGCTCTAATTATCATCTCGGCATTATTTGGCGCAAACCGCAATGACAAATGAATTGATTGAACTGATTGTTGCTTTAGATGACGGCCAGCCCTGCCGCCTCGATCAGTATTTATCACGGGTTCTGGCGGCTCAATTAAATAGCTTCAGCCGCGCTCGTGTTCAAAAGCTAATTGAAGACGGCATGGTTTTATTAAATGGCAAGCCAACCAAATCATCTTATATGCTTTGCGGAAACGAGCAGCTTTCCCTAACCATTCCCGCTCCGACTGAACTTAGCTTGCAAGCTGAAGCGATTGCTTTGGAAATTGTTTTTGAAGATCAAGATCTGCTTGTAATCAACAAACCAGCCGGATTAGTCGTACACCCCGGCGCCGGGGTACCCTCGGGAACACTGGTTAACGCTCTGCTTGCTCATTGCAAAGAGAGCTTATCCGGCATTGCCGGCACACTGAGGCCGGGTATCGTCCATCGCTTGGATAAAGATACTTCCGGGCTTTTAGTAGTGGCAAAAAATGATAACGCTCAAGAACAATTGTCTAAACAAATCAGCGAGCGTTCAGCAAAACGTGTTTATTTAGCTCTATTGGAAGGACAATTACAGGCTTCCTCAGGAGTTGTAGACAAAGCAATCGGGCGCCACAAAAGCGATCGGACAAAAATGGCCATTACAGCCGACGGACGCACCGCCGTTACTCATTTCGCTGTGGAAAAAAGCTGGGATAAATTTACTTTGGTCAAAGCCAGCCTGAAAACGGGACGCACGCACCAAATTCGTGTTCATATGGCCAGCTTGAACTGTCCGGTGGTTGGAGACATAGTTTATAATCGCAAATCGACCGGGACTTTATCAGCCCGTAAAAAGTTAGGCTTGAACGGCCAAGCTTTGCATGCCACTTATCTTTCATTCAAACACCCGACAAGCGGGGTTCTACTTGAATTTGAAGCGGCATTGCCGGAAGACTTCCAGCACTTAATCGAGAGTTTATAAAGACAATCATGTCAGGCAAAATTGGTTTTTTCATCATTTATATAGTGGGAATCGTATTGGCGTTTGTTTGCTTTGCCGGAAATCAAACTGAGCTAAATTTGCAAATAGCAAGCTTCAATACGAGCGCAAGTGCAGCAAGCGCTTTAATCGGCTCTTACATAATCGGCTCTTTAGTTGGTGTAGCAGCCATGTACATGTTCATTAGCGGGAAGGCCGATAAAGATATCGCCAAACTCAAAGACTGGCAAAAGCAAGATCAAAAGCTGCTCAAAGAAGTCCAATCAGACAAAGAAAAACAGCTAGAGGCAAAAATAGCCACTCTGGAAACAGCACTCAAACAAGCTTTAAAAAAATAGCTATTCAGCTGAGCCTTTATCTTCAGGCTCCACTGTCATATCTTCACCTTTATTCAGAGAAAAATCGGAGGCTTTAAGACCTTCGATAAACTGCTTGAATTCTTCCGATTCTTTTTCATCTTGTTCCAAATCAGCAGCAATAGCTCCATCAGCTAAGACCTGAGGAGCAACAAAGATTGAAGCTTTAGCTCGCAAAGCCAAAGCGATTGCATCTGAAGGACGAGCATCCACCAGCTTTAGCCCTTCCTCTTCACCTTGAGCTTCAGCAAACTTCAAAACTATAGTGGCAAAATAAGTTCCGGAAGCCAGTTCATTGATCTCTACATGTTTTACTTTATAGCCTGTTTCTTGAATCAAGCCCAAAAGCAGATCGTGGGTCATCGGTCGTTCTGGCTTGTAATTATCCAGGGCTCGGGTAATTGCCGTCGCTTCGAACATGCCAATCCAAATCGGTAGAGCCCGGCGGCGGGAAGGATCGTTCAAAACAACGATCGGATGCCCATTTCGGCCATCCATTGCTATTCCTGCCACATGCATCTCAATCATTAGAAACCTTCGCAAACCGGATACTGCAATTATGCCCAAAGTGAGGAGTTTTTGCTAATTTGAAGATAAAATTTTTGCCGAAATCCTGTTCCTGTGAGCAAATCAGGGATTCACACAAGCCTCCGAGCTTGTCGACCGGCTTCAAATCTGGGAAGCGAAAACCAAAGACGATTCCAAGATGAACGCAAACAGGAATTACTCAGGGTTTGAGCTACTATGAAGTTTGCGAGATCTCTTTAGCCGTAAGTATTGACAGTCCAACCGGCGACATGCATAAACTATGCCTTTAGCACCTCCCGTCCGGATGGCGGAATTGGTAGACGCGTACGTTTGAGGGGCGTATGAGCAATCGTGAGGGTTCAAGTCCCTCTCCGGACAGTTTTTTTTCTTAGGCACAGAGCTTCGGACAGTCATCCTCATGGCAATAATGCGTCCGCAATGGCCACACACTATAAACGACATTGTCAAAGCAATCGACAATGTTTGGGGCTTGGTTGGCGCTACAACCGACGCCGGTCAACTAATAAAGCTGGAAAAGAGCCTTAAAGAGCCGGTAGAGTACACTCTGACCGAGTATGAAGGCACGGACGAATCAAAAATCGCGAAAGAGACCCGTTTTGCCGCAGGCGATCGCGAAGCGGCAATCAAAGCCTTCGCCAAGCTGCTTGGCTTTACTGAAGCCGGGGCATAGCTAAAAAAGATACTCCGGAGGCAGCGGTTTTGTCCAAGAAGAAAGCTCTCTGCCTCGGCTTAATTACACAAGGCTCCCTCTCTTCCGGACTAGAGATGCGTCTTGATCCAAAATCTTCCGTGGAAGATTTGCGGGTCGGTCGCTTTGTCGTGATTGAAGGCAGAACCAATCGCTTCTTCAGCATGCTCACAGATGTAACCCTATCGACAAGCAGCCCCCAAGTTTTGAATTTTCCACCGCAAAGCGACAACTTTTTACTTGATGTTCTAGCCGGCGGTGCGACATATGGATCGGTAAAGTTGCAACCGATGCTTATGCTGGAAAACAGCAACGGTAACCAGGAATTGCGTCCGGTTAAAACAATTCCCAGCCATTTTTCACCGGTTTTCGAAGCGACAGAGGAAGATTTTTCTTTAGTCTTCGGCAAAGAAGACAAAAACAACTCTGCCGATTTTCATTTCAATGTCGGTCAACCGCTGAATATGGATATACCGGTTTGTCTAAACCTAGGCAAATTCATCGAGCGTTCCAACGGTATCTTCGGCAAATCAGGCACCGGCAAATCTTTTTTGACACGCATTTTTTTGTCCGGGATCATCAAAAAAGATTTGGCTTCAATGCTGATTTTTGACATGCACAATGAATACGGCTGGCAAGCCATGTCTGAAAATAAGTCGCAACCACGAGTCAAAGGGTTGAAACAGTTGTTTGCCGATGATGTGGTGGTCTATAGCTTGGACAGTGAATCATCACGGGCTCGCGGTTTACCTGACGCTCGCGAACTTTATATCAGCTACGACCAAATTGAGATTGAAGATCTTGAGCTTTTAAAAGCCGAGCTTTCTTTAACCGAAGTCACACTTGAAAACGCTTACATTATTCGTGAGAAGCTTGGCTCAAATTGGATAGCAAACTTGCTGGCCATGACCGGCGAAGAGATTGAAGAGTTCACCGAGATTCACAAAGGTCACCCGACAGCAATAAAAACATTGCAACGACGGCTCAACACCATAGTGCAAAAAACATCATATTTAAAACCGGAACCCGGGCGTAATTATGTCAGCGAAATATTGCAACAAATTCAAGCCGGCAAACATGTCGTTCTTGAGTTCGGACGGCAAAACAACATGCTCTCCTACATGCTGGCCACCAACATCATAACTCGCCGCCTGCACGCCAATTATGTACGTCTTTCCGAGAAACATCTAGCCGATCCGGAGAACACTCAAGCTCCGCGCAAGTTAATGATTGTCATTGAGGAAGCGCACAAATTTCTTTCGCCGCAGCTAGCAAAACAAACCATATTCGGTATCATCGCCCGCGAAATGCGCAAATATTTCGTAACTTTACTTATAGTTGATCAACGACCAAGCGGCATCGATCCCGAAATCTTAAGCCAGCTTGGTACGCGCGTTACGGCACTGCTTAACGATGATCGTGATATCGATGCTGTTTTTACCGGCGTCTCCGGCAGTCAGACTTTACGTACCGTCCTCTCTCAACTGGATCCGAAACAACAAGCTTTAGTGCTTGGCTATGCCGTCCCCATGCCCGTAGTAATTAGAACGCGAGCCTTTAATTCGAACTTTTATCGTGAAATGTCCGGTCAAGAACAAATCGAACAGGGCACAAAAGCAGCAAACGCCATGATTGAACTCTTCGGGCAAAGCAATAGTTAGCCCCTTGCCAGTGAACGGTTCCTTAGCTATTGTGGTAGGGTCATGAACGAAGAAGCGGATAATAAGAAGCAAACAACTGATGCCATCGTTGAAAAAGACGATCATCAAGATAATTTTTTAGAGGCCCGCGAACCAGTCGAGCTGATTTTTTGCATCATCATTGCTGCTGCCTACGCAGGATTGGCCAAGTTTTGCTGGGGTCCCTTAGTCGCTGCCGGCAGCCCCCAAGCTTTAATTGACGCCGAAGGCATTTATATAACTATCGCTTTATTAGCTTTACTGATTGGGGCCCGACCTTATATCAGCCCATCCAATTTGCAGATAAGCAAGCATGGAATTAAATATCAAGGCGCACTGTTCTGGACTCAACGAAAAACAGTGAATTGGACTCAAATCGTCCGGATGTATGTCAGCCCGGACTTAATTCTCATTCTTTATCGTTTGCCGAATAAGCCGAAAAGTATCAGACCGCTATTTATGCATACAGTTTATTTAGCCGACCGCGATCGCATTTCAGACAGCATCCTAAAATACAGCCTGGTCGAACCGGTATTCCTGGCCAATCCAGCCTGGCCAACCAGACTTTTCGGCTATGTGCTTTTAGGTATGGTTATTTTTTGGATCATCCGCATGCTCATAAGCTAATGCTTGTTTGCCTCATCTTCATTGAGCTGCACGCTCAGCTCGCGTAAATAAGCAATCAAGTTATTCATCTCTTCTTCATTCAATACTTCAGGCGGTTGGGCCGGCATCATGCCGCGGCCATGACGAATAAAGGCTTTAAGCGAATCATCGGTGATGAAGTTAACGCTGAGCTTGTCCAAACGTGGCCCCATCCCTTCTTTGCCGCCAGGATGGCAGGTATTACAAGTACGAATGAAGAGCTGCTCGCCGGTTAAGTTGGTCGAACGAGAAGCTGCTCGCAGCTTGCTAGCTTGTTTGGCGGCTTCAATTCGCTTCATCTCTTCGCCCATAGAGCACGAAGTAAGCAAACTGGCCAAAAACAAGAGCTGGATAAAAAATGAAAAGCGCACTAGAACACCAATATTTTGTAATAGAAAAGCCGCTTGACAACAAGCTTTAACTGACTAAGTTTAGCATTCTTGCTTTAGCCTTTTTCATCTAAACCTAGCCCCGAAGCCAGATGTGTTCAAGCATGAATTAAATCGTCTGCCCGGAAAAGCGCCCCGAGCGCCTGATAATGCATAAAATGTATATTCTGCAGATAAATTAGCTCCCGCTTAACACTGGGTTTACTTTCCCCGTGTAAACTATTTCATGATGGGTAAGGGCTATTTCGGAGACCGGCATGACAACACAAGCGACGAGATTGGATCCTCCGAAACGAAATAACGACGGAGAAGCCGAACCAAAGATCATTATCCAAGGCGGCAAAGAGCTGTTTGGGTCGGTCAATATTTTCGGCGCTAAAAATGCCGTGCTTAAGATTATGGCTGCAGCCCTTCTTACCAAAGAAACTTGCGTCCTAAGAAACGTGCCGAATCTTACCGATGTAGAGATGATGGCTGCTGTTCTCCGTCAACTAGGCGCTAAAGTCACCGTCGGAAATGGCGAAGTAATTATCGATTCGCGTGACGTCAATGAGTTTGAAGCCCCCTATGAGCTAGTCAGCCAGCTAAGAGCCTCCTTTGTCGTTCTCGGTCCGCTTGTCTCTCGCTTCCGTCAAGCTAAAGTCTCTTTGCCGGGCGGCTGTGCCATCGGCGAACGTCGCATCGACCTGCACGAGCGTGGACTGAAAGCGCTAGGCTGTGACGTCAAAGTCGAACATGGTTATGTTTATGCTCAAGCCGAAAAACTTACCGGCGCCCGCATTTATCTTGATCGTCCTTCCAACGGCGCCACCGAAAATATCATGATGGCTGCAGTATTGTCCGAAGGACAAACAATCATCGAGAACGCCGCCCAAGACCCGGAAATCGTCAATTTGGCTGATTTCATCAACGCTATTGGCGGTAAAGTTTACGGAGCTGGCACTTATCAAATCACGATCAATGGTGTCGGAATTGATGACCTGCACGGCGCTACTTTCGACATCATTCCTGATCGTCTGGAAGCCGGCACTTTCATGCTTGGTTGCATGGTAACCGGCGGCGAAGTCGTAATCGAGAAAGTCAATCCGCACCACGTCTATTCCCTGATCAGCAAAATGCAAGAGATGGGTGCCGAAGTTTCCATTTACGCTCCGGACACGATTAAGGTCAAGATGGTTGGCCGTCCTAAGCCGACCGAAGTAACCACTCTTCCTTATCCGGCTTTTCCAACCGACATGCAATCGCCGGTTATGGCCGTACTTGCTATAGCTGACGGTACTTCTATCCTTTCAGAAACAATTTACGAAAATCGATTTATGCAAGTCGGGGAGTTGCGCCGCATGGGCGCCGATATCGCCGTCAAAGGTAACTCTGCCGTAATTAAAGGTGTGCCGCGCATGCTCGGCGCCGAAGTTAAGTCGCCGGATCTGCGCGCAGCGGCAGCTTTAGTAATTGCCGGCCTTGGTGCCGAAGGGGTTACCGAAGTCAGCGGTTTGAGTCATTTGGATAGAGGTTACGAACGTTTCGAAGAAAAGCTCAGAGGGCTTGGCGCAAGCGTTTGGAGAAGATAAACTAAGCTACCGCAAGGTGTAAGCTAAGGGGATCCTCATGATCGTCATGAAATTTGGCGGCACATCCGTCGGCAGCGCCGCACGGATGAAACAAGTCGTCGATTTGGTTTCAACAGCACATAAAGCCGGCAAAAAGCCGGTTGTAGTTTTATCAGCCATGTCCGGAATCACCAATCTTCTGATTGCCGGAGCTGTTGCTGCCGTTAAGCGAGACCTGACAAAGGCCTTATCCAGCATCGACGAAGCGGAAAAGAAGCATCACGATGCCGCCCTTGAACTATTCGGCAGCGGTCAAGTCACTGACAGACTAGCTAAAGATATAAGCGAAAAGCTTGAAGAATTGCGCATCTTATATAAAGGTGTTTCCTATCTTGGTGAGCTTTCCAAACGCTCTCTAGATGCCATCTCCGGCATGGGCGAACAACTTTCATCGCGTCTAGTTGCCGAGCTGGCAAGCAAACAGGGTCTGCCCAATTGCTGGCTGGATGCTCGCGAGTTCATAATCACTGACGACAACTTCGGCAGCGCCAAGCCTCTTTGGAATAAGCTTTATCCGGAAGCAAGTCGGCACCTAAGCCCCCAGCTCGAGCAAAACAAAGTTGTTTTCACGCAAGGCTTCATTGGCCGAACCACAGACGGTATCACTACTACCCTTGGCCGAGGCGGCTCCGACTACAGCGCTTCAATCATCGGAGTGGCTATTGACGCCGAAGAGATCCAGATCTGGACTGACGTCGACGGTATGATGTCCGCCGATCCGCGTGTTGTTAAAGAAGCGTTAGTATTGCCGGAAGTTTCTTTTCAAGAAGCTTCGGAGCTGGCCTATTTCGGCGCTAAAGTTCTTCACCCGATGACGATTCGTCCGGCCGTAGAAAAAGATATTCCCGTCCGCATTTTAAACACTCTCAACCCACTAAGCCCTGGGACCCTGATTAAAAGCCACGTTCAATGCAACGAACAAGTGCGTGCCGTCGCCGCCAAAAAGAATATTACGGCTATTTATTTGAGCTCTCCCAACATGCTCATGAGTCACGGTTATTTAGCAAAAGTATTTGAAATTTTCAATCGTTATCGAGTCCCGGTGGACTTAATTTCCACCTCCGAAGTCTCAATTGCTTTGACCATCGACAATTGCGAACAACTAGATGAATTACATATGGATCTGGCCAATTATGCCGAAGTGGTAATTCATAAAGATGTAGCCATTGTTTCAGTCGTCGGCAGACAGTTCAGAGAGAAAAGCGGCATCGCCGGCCGCATTTTTAAAGCCCTGGACGACATTAACGTGCTGATGATTTCCGGCGGCGCTTCGGATATAAACTTAAGCTTGGTCGTATCCACGGCTCAGGCGGATCAAGCAGTACGCCAGCTGCATAATGAATTTTTTGTCTGTACAAAACGGTAGCAAAGCGAGCTTGCCGGGAACATGTCTTATAAAGACTACGGCAGCGTAACTTATGGCCAATAAAGCCAACGATCTTAAACCAGGCGACCTGTTTGCCGACCATTACCGAGTCGAGGAAATCCTTGATTCGGCTTCTTTGAGTTTGCTTTTCAAAGCTTTATCCACTAAAGACAATAAACCGGTGACCATCAGGCTGCTTTTAATTCGAGTACCAGGACTCTCCTTTAATCTTGAGAATTTCAAAAAAACAGCGGCAAAAAAAGCCAAAGTAACCGGTCCGAATTTATCGCCAATTCTGGAATTTGGTGTCAGCGAGACTAACGAACCTTTTGTAGTTACCGAGTTTGTTGCCGGCAAAAGTCTTTATCAACTTCTCAACAGACAAGGACGACTGGAGCTGGAAAAAGCGTTGTCTATCTTTGTCAACATTTGCCAGTCATTGGAAACATTACACGCCGCCGGACTGACTCATCTCAGTCTCAAACCCAACGACATAATCATTCAGGAAGACGGAGCAGCCACACTAATCGAATATGGCTTGGATAAGCCACTATTGAACAATGATTTTGATCTCGAACAGTTTAAGACTGCCGATGAGAATGCTCTGCGCATCGCCACCATGTATTTGAGTCCTGAGCAGTGCAGTCACACTCATACCGACGAGCGTTCCGATATTTATGCCATGGGTTGCATTATGTACGAAGCCTTAACCGGATTGCCACCATTTCTGCACAAACAGCCATACGAAATAGTCAAAATGCATCTTAATGAAGAACCGCGCCCCTTGCGCATGGCTCGCAACGATCTTAATTTCCCTTTGGAGCTTGATTTGTTGGTCCTAAAAACTTTGCGTAAAAGCGCTAGTCAACGACAACAAACTTTTACTGATTTAAAAGATGACTTAAACCACCTTCTTTCGACAATTAAAACCATAGACATGATTACTGCTCCAGCACCAACATCGACAACCAAAACAGCGGGACAATCCTCATCTTTAATCAGTATGGCCGGAAAAATGAAACTCTTGCTCCCAATTATTGTCGGTGCATTAGTTTTATCCGTCTCTGCTCTTTTCACAATTGATTTAGCCAGACAGAAACAACAACTCCAATCACGCTCACCAACCAATGCCGAAGCACTATGGCAAGAACTTGATACCAACGGACAAAAAGCTTTTGAACATGGTGATTTTAAGCAAGCTGAAATTAATTACGAAAAAGCTTTGAGATTAGCCGAGTCTTTTGCCGACGGCGATCGCCGCTTGCTGATTAATTTGCGTAAGCTTCAGGATATCTATACCGCCGAAACAAAATATACCGAAGCCGACCAGGTAGAGCAGCGAATTAAAGAGCTACTTTCAGGCCGATAAGCCGTAACGTAAATTTCGATAACGGATAGCTTCAGCTACATGCTGCGGCTGGATATGCTCTTCCGCTTCCAGATCAGCGATAGTGCGAGCCAAACGTAATACACGATCATAAGCTCTGGCCGATAAGCCCAGCTGATTAACTGCTCGCGCTAAAAGCTCCCTTGCTAGCTCGCCAATTTGACAAAAGCGACGTAACTCTTTTTGATTAAGTTGTCCGTTAAAAACAAATTTGCCCTCGGCAAAACGTGATTTTTGTCTTTCCACCGCCCGCATAACTTTCAAACGCATATCCTCTGATGACTCTTCGCCGCCCTCTGAAGCCAACTCCACTTCGTTCAAACGCCCAATTTCAATATGGATATCTATACGATCCAGAATCGGTCCGGACAACTTAGACCAATAGCGCTCGGCTTGATACGAACTGCAAGCGCAATATTTAGCCGGATCGCCGCGATAACCGCAAGGACAAGGATTGCAAGCGGCAACTAAAAGAAAAGCTGCCGGATAAGTAAAAGCATTGTGCGCCCGACTGATGGTCACAGTGCGATTTTCCAGAGGCTGGCGCAAAGCCTCCAAATGCCGTCGCGGAAATTCAATTACTTCATCTAAAAACAAAACGCCAAGATGGCTGAGTGAAACTTCACCAGGTCTGGGTACAGAGCCGCCGCCGACTAAGCCGGATAAAGAAGCTGAATGGTGAGGAGCGCGAAAAGGTCTGGACATCATCACATCACCTTTTTCGACCAACAGACCGGCAACACTATAAAGCTTGGTCAGTTCAAGTGCTTCTTCAAATTCCAAACAAGGCATAATTCCAAGAAGCCTTCTGGCTAACATGGATTTCCCCGCTCCGGGCGGACCGACCATAATAATGTTATGACGTCCGGCAGCCGCAATCATCAAGGCGCGCTTGCCATGCCCTTGTCCTTTAACATCAGAAAAATCCGGAACGGCGTTGCTCTGACTTGAACGTATAAATCTTTGTCTGGCATCCGAATGCACAGGATAAAAGGCTTTTTCACTTTCAAGAATACTGAGCACTTGTTTCAAATGAGTGACAGCAAAAACATTCAACCCCTCTACCAAAGCTGCTTCTGCCGCATTAGCTTCCGGCACAATCAGATTTTTTATGCCAGCTTGCATACAGGTCATCGCTACTGGCAAAATACCGCTGACCCCGCGAACTGAGCCATCAAGTCCTAACTCACCCATCATCCAAAATTGAGCTAAACGTTCAGCATCAACATAGCCGGTTGCCGCTAAAACACCAATGGCAATCGGTAAATCAAGAGAGGGTCCTTCTTTGCGCGTATCTGCCGGCGCCAGATTAACAACCCACTTTTTGCCTGGAGGCATAATAAATTGACAAGCACGAATTGCCGCCCTTACTCTTTCTTGCGATTCTTTAACAGCCGTGTCCGGCAGCCCGACAATACTTATTTGGCCCATGCCGCCACAGCAGTCGACTTCCACTTCAATACCGTAAGCATCCACGCCGGTTACAGCACCGGAACCAACTCTGCTAAACATAGAAAACCTCATCTTCCTACAAATCAATACGACAAAGGAAGACAAACAGTTCAATTCAAGAGGATGTTATTTTTTGGTCGAAGCTTCAGCGTATAGTTTTGCCAATTCCTTGTCATCCGGCTTCAACTCGCAAGCACGTTTTAGCTCAACAAGAGCGGCTTCAGTATCACCTTTTTGCAAAAGAGCTTGCCCCAATCCTTTATGAGCCTGATCGTCATCGGCATCAACTTTAACTAAATAACGAAACTCATCGATTGCCCGGTCGGTTTCACCACCAGCCAAACAAGCTTGAGCTAAAGTACGGTGCGCCGGTAACTCTTCCGGTCCAAGCTCCACAGCCTTAGTCGCCTGGGCGATCGCCTCAGGGTATTGCTTCAATTCGGTGAGCGCTCGCGCCAAAGTATAATGCGCGATTTGATTTTTAGCATCGCGCTCCACAGCCTGTTTTAATATTGAGGCTGCTTCCTCATATTTGCCTAATTCATTGAGCACAACGCCCAAATTATTTAGAGCTGTTGAACTTTCCGGCTCACGCTTAAGCGCTTCGCGATAATCCATTTCAGCATGCTTATAATCTTTGGCAGCGAAATACTCATTGCCTGAAATAAGACAATCGGCAGCAGTTCGAATATTTCCGCAGGCCGATATGCATAAGGATGCCAAAGCCACAAACAAAATTTGTTTTGCGGTCATTCTTTTTTTCCTGATGATGAAACCATTTCAGTGTTTGAGCCTGCTTTTGCCGGCTTCTTAAACTCAATATGTAACTCTTCCCACTGCGCTGCTGATGCCGCCGATGGTGCATTAGTCATCAAGCAGGCCCCGGATTGAGTTTTCGGAAACGCAATCACATCGCGAATCGACTTGCCTTGCACCAAAAGCATAACCAAACGATCTAAGCCTAGAGCCAAGCCACCATGAGGAGGGGCACCAGACTCTAAAGCATCAAGCAAGAAACCGAATTTTTCACGAGCACTTTCAGCATCAAGTCCAATTGCCGTGAATGCTTTTTCTTGCAGTTCACGTGAATGAATTCTGATTGAACCGCCGCCTATTTCCACACCGTTATAAATGATGTCGTAAGCTCTGGCTTTGCAAGCTTCCGGCTTGCTTTCCAATAACGGTACATCTTCAAGACGCGGGCTGGTAAAGGGATGATTGACCGCTACCATGCGTCCTTCAGTTTCATCAAATTCAAAAGCCGGAAAGTCGGTCAACCAAAGTAAGTTATGTTTTGTTTGGTCGATTAAACTCAGATCTTCAGCCATTTTCAAACGCAACCGTCCAAGCACTGTTGCTACATGCTTGGCTTTATCGGCCATCATAAAAAGCATATCGCCTTCACGAGCACCGGAAAGTCGCTTAATCTCCTCAACCTCAGGCTCGGACAAATGCTGATGAATACCTGAACTGCGCATTCCATCAGCGCCAAAAGCCAACCAAGCTAAACCTTTAGCCCCATTTTCTTTGGCAAAAGCAGTCCATAAATCGATTTGTTTGCGTGAAACCGATTTGCCGCCGCCTTCAACACATAGAGATTTAAGCTGCCCGCCTGCTTCAACCGGTTGTTTGAACATGTTAATCGAACAATTTTTTGCCACAGCACTTAAATCTTTCAACTCCAGACCGAATCTGGTATCAGGCTTGTCCGAGCCAAATCGATCCATTGCTTCGTCATAAGTCATGCGCAAGAATGGTGGCTTCAGCTCAAGATTCACACACTTAAAAGCAGCTGTAATCATGCCTTCGGTCACGCTCATCACTTGTTCTTCGTCAGTGAACGAAAGCTCAATATCAACTTGAGTGAATTCCGGTTGACGATCGGCGCGCAAATCTTCGTCTCTGAAACAACGCGCGATTTGATAATAACGGTCAACGCCGCTGATCATCAGGGTTTGCTTAAAGAGCTGCGGTGATTGCGGCAGGGCATAGCACAAACCAGGATTCATCCGGCTAGGAACTAAAAAGTCCCGAGCTCCTTCCGGAGTAGCTTTGGTTAAAATCGGTGTTTCTACTTCAATAAACCCGCAACCATTCAAATATTGTCTGATTGCAAACGTAATATCATGGCGTAAAACCAGATTTTTGCTCATCTCCGGACGGCGCAAATCAATATAACGATGTTTCAAACGCAGAGATTCGTCAACTTTCGCTCCCTCTCCCAATTGAAAAGGCAAAGGTTTTGCCGTGTTTAACAGCTCGATTTGATCCGGATAAATCTCTAGGGCACCAGTTGGATTTTCAGCATTTTCACGACCGTCAGGACGAGCGGTAATTTTGCCAGTAATAATGATCACGTATTCGGAACGCAAAGCAGAGAAGCGCTCATGAACTTCTTTATTACGGTTAGGATCGGCAACCAGCTGGATTTTGCCTGTCGGGTCTCGCAGCTCAATAAAGATCAATCCACCTAAATCTCGCCGGACATTGACCCAACCAGCCAAACAAACATCTTTGTTTAGATCGGCCTGGCTTAACTTACCGGCATAATGACTACGTCTTAAGGCTGCCTTGCTCACAAAATACTCCCGAACATCGCTTCCTCCTCACATCGGGAAGAATTAAAGCAATGAGCCTCTTATTTTATCTCAGTTAGCCTATAGCTCCTTCCTGGGCATAACCGTTGTAAACTGAAGGTAGTCAAATACCTGGCTCACTTTACTAACTCCAAAATCAAGGGATCTTTATCAGCCATGGACTTATCTTTTTTACCCCCAGAGGCTATCCCCGCCTTGCAAATGGTCGGCGGGGCCGTGGTTTTTATCATCGGTGCAATTTATGCCTATAAATTTTTCCAGGCAGCTATTTTTGGCAAAGTGAACTACTGGGCAGGGCTCGAACAATTCGGCTGGTATTTTGCTCCACTTACTACTTTTATCACCCCGCTCTTTTGCTTTACTCCGGATAATGGCAAATCATTAATCAGAACCAGACATGCTGCTTGGGTTCATTTATTGTGGAGCCCGGTCTTTTTTCTGCTCGGGCTTGCTTTTATGGTGGCCGGGGCTGACTTTATGGGATTGCCCGGCTCGTCAGCTATGAACGCAATACTGACTTTAGGGCGGAACGATGTCCCTCCGGCAATTACTTATGCGCCGCCCTTCAGTTATAAATTTCCTTTTTTGAAAAAAGTCCGCAAATCTCTGTTCAAGCTTGTCACTACTGACATTCCTTGGGATAAAAAGAACGCTTTGCTTGAAGAAGAGATGCCAAATGCCGATAAGCCGCAACCAGTTAGCGATGACGACGACAGCGACGAAACTAAGCCGACTCAATAATAGAACTTAACAAAAGCAAGCAAAAAGCCTGAAGATTGCTTGAAGAAAGTAGATTCGCCTGACAGTGAATGCTAAGGTTGTGCCTGGTTAGCAGTTCACTTGCACTCCGTAAGGGGGTGAGTTCATTGTCAGAAGTCAGAGTTGCAGAAGGCGAAAGCATCGAAGCCGCTTTGAAACGCTTCAAAAAGAAGATTCAAAAAGCAGGCATCTTGTCTGAAATCAAACGCCGAGAGCGCTACGAGAAGCCAAGCGTAAAACGCAAACGTAAGGCAGAAGCTGCTCGCAAGAGACGTTCTTAACCAAGATATTCAAAAATCTAAAAAGCCATCGCTGACCGGCGGTGGCTTTTTAATTGTCTTGATTTTATTTCTTGACATCCAGATTCTGGTTAGTCAACTTTGTATCAGAGGAATAAATAAAACAGAGAATATACGGAGGACGGCTCAATGAAAGCTGGAAAACAATCACAATCAAATAAAGAGCCGAATCTGACCAATATCGAAACTTTGAAGCTACGGGATCGTTTGAACAAACTTTATTACAGCCGCCGTGCCAAACCTGACGGCGATTGGCATTTCGATTATTTATGGGATCTCAAAGAAAAAGCTCTTTTAGAAGGGCGCAGCTCAGTGGAAATTCCTGGCGATTGGCTAGATTATTTGGAAAGCAATCTTGGTGACCGCCGACCCCAAGGACACTAAATTGAGAATCCGGTTTTCGGCTTTTGTTCTTTGCGGACTGCTTTCAGTCGGCAATACAGCTGCTTTTGCCCAAGCAAATACTTTTGAGTCTTTACGGATTGAGAAAAAAAATACTCTGGCCAAACGCGATCCTCATTTTGGTGAACTGATCATTCAAGCAGAGGCAATACTGGCAAAGAGGCTTCAAACAAGCCCCCAAGCGCCAACAACACAGCGCCTGCAAAAAGAACTTAATTCGATAATTCTCAACTCTGGAAATATGGGCAGCGCCCAGCAAAAAGCTAATATCGAGCTGTTGCAAGCAGTAATCAAGGCAGAAACAGAACCGAATTCAACTGCACTTATTTCGCAAAAAGAACGATACGACAAAATTTGCCAACAGTTGGACGATCTGATTCTAAGCAAAGATCTGGACAGAGCGCTGCATATACATGACAAACTTGTACGTTATACAGCGCTTAAACTGTGGGATCAAAACAAGATTGACAGTGAACTGGAACGAATCGAAACTTTAATTGCTAACGCTCCGGATCTACCTTATGGACGAAGTGAATTAATCAGCGGTTATAAAAATAAGCGACTTGTTGCACCACCTGAATTACATTATCTCGGCAGCTATCCTCATGAAGAGGTTTATTTGACCAGCGATCGCCCTTCTGCTGCAGTGCTTGAAGATACGCTTGCTGCCCCGCTTAAGCTTGAAACTGCTGACCACAAGATGGATGACGGCACAGGCACCCTTGTCGATATCACTCAAACAAACAGAAAAGACTCTACCCAGGATTTTTCTCCGCCGCTATCTTTATGGATGAAAAGTCGCATTTTAGAAGGAAAAATTCCAGCTATTACATTTTCCTACAGTGGCAGTGTGCAAGATATTCTTGACGGCAAGCTTGATGATTATTTCAAGCGCAATTTGCTGGCCGTTGCCGAAACTAAAACACCAGTCTTGATTGGTCTGTTCAATCAATTCGACGGTGAATTGGCTGCCAACGCCTTCGGCAGTGATGGGCGCACTGATTGTACAAATTTAGCTTCGTCCACTAAAACCAAAAAGAGTAAGAATAAAACAATAGCAGCAGAACTTTGCAATCAATACAGTGACCCAACCATACCGGATGGACCGGAAAGAGTCGCTGCCGCTTGGAAGCATATTAAGAGTTTAGTTAGCGACACCACATACGATACTATTTCTTTTTATTCTTGTGCCGCTCCATTTCACGGCAATAAATTCGGCAAGAACAATCAAGACTGGAACAAACTTGATTATTATTATCCCGGAGATAACATTATCGATTGGCTTGGCAGCGAAGCTCTCGGCAGCGATCCTCTTACCAATCCTAAGGGTCCCAATTTAATGGAGTGTTTATCAACTTTCATGGCTGAGGCAAGATCTTCCAACTGGCAAGCAACACCGGTAATGTTGCGTGGCTTATCCCCGAATAGCAAGCCCTCGCCCCAAGAAGAATCACCATGGCTTACAGTAACTTTTCAAAAAATAATTCCTGATACTTTTCCGAACATCAATATTGTTTTTCTTTCAGCCCTGGACAATGTTACACTTTGGAATCGTGATGCTGTATCGACTTTTCGTACTGTCGTTTCCAGCAATAAAATATACGGATGGCCTTTGCGATTTAAGTTACTCAACCAAAAATGATCCGCCTCATTGTTTTAACAGCAGTTGTACTGACAAGTTTTTGCTTGCCGGCATTCGCTCAGTATGAAAAAGCCACTCAATATTTAGGTGTTTTTGAGTTAGCAAGCAAACAGCGTCTGCTTGCTGATACCTGTCTTTTAGAAAACATGAAAAAGCTCAGCCAATGGCTTGTTACTTATAAATCCGAAAAAGGACACTTCCCGGAAGCCGGCAGCGAACAAGAACAAGCACAACTCTTTTTACAAACATATTTGCAAGCCAATCCTTATATGCCAAACAGTTCATTCAAAATTCGTTTTGTCGACGATTTAGGATTGAATCAACAAAACTGCGAACACTGGCAACAAATTAGCGCTCCAAGCTTAAAAGCTGCCCCCGGTACAATCACTGTCATTACCAACAATGAAAATTTACTTTTAATTTGGGGCGCCGGTGCGGACATGCGTCCACTTGTTGATACTAAAACCGGAAAATACCAGACTGTGATTATCGACAGCGATACCCTGAATTAAGATCAGGATCAACCTTGCTGCCAACTAGGAAAAACCCGGTGTGAGATCAGCCGGGCAGACGATACTCTGGAAATGAAAACAACCAAGTGGAGGCAGCGTCATGAACGTTTCCCTTAGCTCACTGCGCCGATCCGTAACTCTAGCAGTCTCTCTAGCCACAACGCTCTCGGTACTGGGCACAACAGTGGATAGTAACAGCGCTTTAGCTCGGACAAAGCCCGTAAGCACAGAAAGAAACAAGCCTGTCAAAGACAGACATTTTACAGGCAACGGATCCGGGGCCCTTGCAGCATTAACTGATTCAGGCAAACAAATCGGTCAGTGCCCGCTGAAACACACAGCTGTCAAAGCTTCTGTTTCCGGATATGTCGCTCGAGTAAGTGTCAAACAATCTTTTCACAACTCATATAAAGACAAAATTGAAGCTGTTTATACTTTTCCTTTACCGGAGAATGCCGCTGTCGATGAAATGACAATGAAAATAGGCAATCGCCTCATTCACGGCAATATAAAAAAACGCGAAGAAGCTCGTGAAATATACGAACAAGCAAAATCACAAGGACATGTAGCATCGCTTCTTGATCAAGAACGTCCGAACATATTCACTCAAGCCGTAGCCAACATTGAACCAGGCGAAACAGTAGATATTGAAATCAAATATGTTGAGCTTCTTCCTTATGAAGCCGGCACTTACACTTTTGCTTTCCCGACAGTTGTCGGACCGCGTTTCAATCCGGGTAACAGCATAGGCAAATCCGGAAGCGGACGAGCAAACGATACCGATGTCGTCGGCGATGCCTCTAAAATAACCCCGCCTGTGGCCGCCAAAGGAGAGAGAGCCGGACACGACATCTCAATCGAGCTGGATATCGACTCGGCAGTGACTATGCAAAATTTGCGTTCAAGTTTGCATGAAGTGCAAGTCACACATTCTGGCAACAGCAAAGCTCATGTTTCTCTAATTGACAAACAAACAATCCCAAACAAAGATTTTGTACTTAGCTGGGATGTAGCCGGCGACAAGCTTCAAAGCGGTTATCTCACGCATAATGACGGTAAGTCCGGCTATTTTACAATCATGATGATGCCGCCAAAACGTGTGACGCCGGAAAATGTCGCACCAAAAGAGATGGTGTTTCTGATCGATTGTTCCGGCTCCCAAAGCGGCGCTCCTTTGCAAAAAGCAAAAGAGACATTGCTCTATATCATCGATCATATGAATCCTAACGATACTTTTCAAATCATCTCATTCAATAATCAAGTAACTCAATTTGCCGAACGTTCGCAAAAAGTAAACGAAGATATGCGCCGGCGAGCACGCCAGTTCATCGAGGGCTTACAAGCCAACGGCGGCACCTGGATGGCACCGGCAGTGGAAAAAGTTTGCGCCATGCCAACAGACGAAAATCGTTTGCGTATTGTTAGTTTTATGACTGACGGTTATGTCGGCAACGATTTTGAAATTCTTGGCTTAATCCGTAAATATCGCAGCAAAACACGCTGGTTCCCTTTTGGCACCGGCAGCAGTGTCAACCGTTTTCTAATCGACGGCATTGCTAAGGAAGGCGGCGGCGAAGCTGAATATGTTCTACTTAACAGCCCCGGCAATGTTGTCGGCAAAAAATTCTATGATCGTATTAGCTCGCCGGTGCTTACTGACGTTAAATTGCAATGTCACGGCGTCGAAGTAAAAGAAGTTTTTCCTCACGATATTTCAGATGTTTGGGCTGAAAGACCGCTTTATTTCAAAGGGCGCTATACAGCTCCTGGCGCCGGCACAATTACATTGACAGGTTACGCCGGCGGTAAGCCTTACAAACAAGAGTTACCGGTGAACTTTCCGGCTAAACAAAGCGCCAATGAAGTAATTAAGCCAGTATGGGCACGAGCAAAAGTAGATCGTTTGATGTCCGAAGACTGGTTTGGCGCTCAACAAGGTCAAGTGAATAAAGAGCTTAAAGACGAAATCGTCAAAACAGCTCTCGATTATCACATCATGACTCAATACACCTCATTTGTTGCTGTCGAAGAAAAACGGGTAACAAAAAACGGCGAAGTAAAACAAATAGTTGTACCGGTTGAACTACCCGAAGGCGTCTCCCGCAAAATGACTATCGGTGATAAGTGCGAAGAGACTGATGCCTTGAGCAACAATCAAGCTTACAGTCGTGTGCGTCAGCAAGTTTGTGGTGCCGGTGGTGGTGGTTTTAACGGTTTTATAGCCCCAATTTATTCAGCGTCTTGCGCTCCACAATCAATGCTGGCTAAAGCTAAAACGGAAGTTAAACGCCAAGACTTCAACAAGAAAAAGGACTTGTCTATTGAGGCCAAGATTGCACCGGAGCTGCGTAAGCTTAAGGGACAAATAGCCAGCGAACAAAAAATCACCGTTCAGCTGCACCTTAAAGACAGTTCAAAAGCAACTCTAGAAAAATTACGCCAACTTGGTTTTGAGGTCAAATCAAAGAAAAGCTTGATTCTAATTGGCAAAATATCTTTTGCCTCTTTAGAAAAACTAGCAGCTCTTACTGAAGTAATAAATATCGAAGCAGCCGATAAATAACAACTTCAGTTTAAGAAGACACCGGATACTCAAGGGTATCCGGTGTCTTTTCACATAAATTCCACATCGTTGCCATGTTTAGCTCATATTTACAGCCTAGACTGCAAAAAACCGACAAAAATTTCCCGCAAAACAGGTTATTAGCTATGGCTGACAATCCACAGAATAAGACACAGGGCGTGACAGAAACCAACGATAGAGTAGCTGATTATCCAGACAGCTCCTCTGAACAAAAATCTTTAGTCGATCTTACTTCCGAAGATAGCAATAAGGCTTATCAAGCCATGATCGGCCGCAATAATGTCAACGACCTTGTACCCACGGTGGAATCTACTGTAGCCGATACTTATAATCAGATCACTGCCGGCAATAAAGACGGTGACCTGCCAACGTCGGAGCAGATCAAACAATTCCAAAAATTTATAGCAGCAAACGAACAAGTTACTAATACCGAGCCACAACATCAAGCAGCACGCCATGCGCGCATGCACTTAATCGAACAGCTCCCTTCCGGCTCTCAAGAGTTGGAAATGCTAACAGAAGCTCTCAGCAAATATCCTGAGCTAGCAAAAAATTCTCCGGAAACCAAAAGTTTTTACGGAGAAGCCGCTCGCAGTTACGCTATGACCGACAATAAATTTGTCGAAGCTCTGAAAAATGCCGGTGGTGATCCGGAAAAAATCTGGGAATATCGCATTCTCACTCCGGAGCAACAGGCCAGCTTGGCAGACAAGTTTGCGCCTCTGCGCGAAATTGAATCAACAATCAAAGAACAAAAATTACTAACTGACGATCAAGTACAAACTCTTCAAGACTTTGTCAAAGCAAACGAGCAACAACCCCAAGATCAAATTTCTTGGTCCTTGGCTCAATATGCTCGAATCGACTTGGCAAAACATTTTACCGCTGCCGGTAAAACAAGCGAAGCAATCGACCAACTAACTGAAATCGCTGATTTATATCCATCAAGAACAAAATATGGCGATTACGCAAAACTAGCCGGACAAAACTATGCTATTTACGATCGTGAATTCCGAGAGCAATATACTCAAGCGCTCAAACATAATCAGACAAGACCTGCTAAAGCAGTCCAATATCCTGGTTCATTCGACAATTATCCTGATTTTAATGCTCACAAAACTGCTAAAGCCCAGCTTGATACGGCTTTGAGAGAACGTTCCCCGGAGCGACTAGAGAAAACCATTGAGAATGCTGAAACCGGCTTTCAAACTTTAAGCGACAGACTAATCGCTCAACAAGGACGTTTAAATATGGTTGAAAGACTTTCTCGTAATAACGAGAAAGTTGAAGCTCTCAACTATCTAACCGAAACAATACAGAAATATCCAGAACTTACTCGCAATCAGACATTCAATTCCCAGACAAGCCGGTTGCATGCCACAAAGAATGCTGAATTCAAGCAAGCTTATGAATCGGTTCGGGCAACTCAAACAGCCACTAATTTTGCACCCACAGGTTATCAGTCCTGGCGGCGGCGCTATTAAACGCTTACTGTTTCTTTTCGACAGCGCTGCCTGATTGCTCAATCTTATCCAGCAAAGCAACAACCCGATCGTCTTTAGGATCAAGCTGTAGAGCTTTAGCTAAAGCAAAACGTGCTTCGTTGACTTGTCCGTCTTCGTTGAGAACGCGGCCAAGATTGTAATGGGCATTTTCATAGTCGTCTTTAAGTTGAATTGCTGCTTTATACTGCTCGATTGCTGCTTTACGATCACCGGAACCGGCCAAAGCATTACCGAGTACAACATGAAAGATTGGTTGTTTGGCATCAGCATTAACTGCTTTTTGCGCAGCTTCTTTTGCTTCGCCAAATTTACCTTGATCGTAATAAACAACGCTTAAATTGCAATGTGCCGCTGCCATATTCGGATTTATAGCTAAGGCCTCTTTCAAACGTTGTTCAGCTTCAGTAAGTTTGCCGTTCTGACGCAGGGCAAAGCCAAGATCGTTTAAGGCTTCGGCATTTTTTGGATTTTTAGCAACTTGTTCTTGGCTTGCAGCTAAATCCGGCGCACCTTGACCAGCTTTGCTCCAGGAACCGGCACGCCCGTCTTTATTTTCTTTAGCAAAGACTGAATTTTGCTGCAAAGAAGCGATAAGCACCAAACTCAAAGCAGCTGAGCTGGCAATAACTGACAATTTCGAACCGGTCATCTTTCATCCTCCATAAGATTAAGGAGAATGATAACAAAAGCTCAAGCAGCAACCATGAGATGAATTTACTCAGCCGCTTGGTCCGCAAATTGCTGTAATCACAAGAAACAGTCCGGCCATTAAGCCTAATAGCCCAAATAACGCCGTTTCCATGAGATTCTTGGCGTCCAAAGAAGACTTTGCAATAAAACCACCTCCGGCAACGAAGGTGACTCCAACAATAAACATGAGCAAGCGCTCGATAATCACTCTTTCTTAAACCCTACAGGAACTCTTTTTCTGCCCCAAATAGACTCTGGCTGTACAAATCGTCCGGGAATTAGAGTATTACAGCTAGCACAATGTCCATCATTCAGGGCGTACTTGTTTATGTTAAACCAATCTCTCTCAATTACAAGCTCTCGACACTGGTGACAATACGTACTTTGGCTTGCCGGGTCGAGCACGTTGCCGGTATAGGCATAACGTATTCCGGCAGCCATGGCAAGTTTGCGCGCTTTTAACAAAGTAGAAAGCGGTGTCGCCGGACGGTTCTGCAACCTGAAATCAGGATGGAAAGCCGTAAAATGAACCGGCACGTCCGGTCCAAGATTTTCGACAATCCAATGGCACATACGCGCAATCTCATCTTCTGAATCATTCTCTTGCGGAATGACCAAATTGGTAATTTCAAACCAAACATCTGTTTCTTTTTTCAACCAGATTAAAGTGTCTAGTACAGGTTGCAAATGAGCTAAAGTCAAATGTTGGTAAAAAAGTTCACTGAAAGCTTTCAAATCGACGTTTGCCGCGTCCATGACCGAATAAAACTCGCGTCTTGCTTCCGGATTGATATAACCGGCTGTAACCGCAACTGTTTTTATACCTTGTTCGTGACAAGCTTTAGCCGCATCAATAGCATACTCTGCCCAAATTACCGGATCGTTATAAGTAAAAGCAACACTTTTACAATTCAGACGCACCGCCGCTGCAGCAATCTCTTCCGGGCTAGCTTCTTCGCTTAAAAGCTCTACTTCTCTTGATTTACTAATCGTCCAATTTTGACAAAAACGACAACCGAGATTGCAGCCAGCTGTGCCAAAAGAAAGCACACTGGAGCCTGGCAAAAAATGGTTTAGCGGTTTTTTCTCAATTGGGTCTATGCAAAACCCAGTACTGCGCCCATAAGTAGTAAGTATCATCTCTTGATTTATGTTTTGCCGCACAAAACAAAAACCACGGTCGCCCTCTTTTAAGACACAAGTTCGCGGGCATAAATCACAAACAATTTTGCCCGGCTCTTCACTTTTGTGCCAATAGCGTCCTTTCATATTTCAAGTATACGCAAATTGCCTTTTAATCTGCATTTTGTCCAAAATCCCAACAATCGGTCTAGTTACCCTTAGAGAGATGGGGAAAGGGTCATGGCCGGCGATAAAACCAACACGGATATAGCGCTGGAAACCATGGGCGCCATTAATACTATCGGCGAACAGTTAAATTTCAACTCTTTGGTACCCACAACCGAATTAAGCGAACTCTTCAGTAAAGTCGGCGACTACTGGCAAAGCAACGATCAAAAACTCTTAGTTAAGCAGCTTGAATTTTCAAATATCTACAAAGAATGTACCGGCAATGAACAGCAGAAGCTTGAACGCTCGACTGTGTCCTTGGAAGCACTTAAGCGCTTAGTTGACACACCGCTGCCGACAGTTATAGAAAAAAGAGACAGCGATGGAAAGTTAATAAGCTCAGTCAGCCAAGATAAAGAAGAAACAAGAGTACAACATAAAACTGAAACAGCCATTCGTAAAGACGGACAAACCATCCTGCAAGGACCTGACTACAGCGTTGTCGTCGACAAAGATGGAAGGCGCCTGATTGATCTTAAAGAAGATCGCTATTTAGTTCGTGAGCCTGACGGTGGCGCCACAATCATTGATAAACGCAATAATCACACTTATACAATTAGCCCGCAACAAATAGAGTTGACCTTAAAAGAACAACAAAAAGTTGTTTTTGCTACACCTAAAGTTGATCTTGACGCGACGACCGCATCTATAAGAGAAAAATTGCAGCCTGGCCAAATCGGCTTGTTAGTAATTCAAGGCAGCGGCAACCGCCTTATTTTTGAAAGCGGAACAGTAATCGACATACAAGGACAGGCAGCAACAATTAAAACCAAGTCAGGCGAAACCTGCCTGCTTAAAACAAAAGAAGGCAAACTTTTCACAATTAAAGACGGCAAAGAAGTTGAACTGACAAAAGAAAATTGCCCGTCAGCAATAAAAATCGAAAAGGGCAAATTTTATATCGACGGCATTGAAGTAGACCCGGCAACGTTTCAGCTCAACAAGCACAATTTAAATGTTGATTTAGCGGCAAACAGACATACAATCACAAGTCCGGACGGCAATAAAACAACAACAGAAACAAAGCCTGATGGTACTTGTTGCGTAAAGACCGACAAACAAACAATCAGCAATAATCCTAACGACAATAAAGTATGCATTCAACATCCCGATGGCACAATCACCTGTGATCTGGAAGAACAAAGCGTTGAAACAAAAGAAATAGTCGATAAGCCGCAGGAAACAGTAATCAAAGAAACACAGACCATAATTCGTCCGGACGGTACCGTCAAATTTCATGACGGACCGGAGTTGCATCCGGACGGCAGCGTACAATTCGATCAAGATACCTATATCGATAAAAATATGAATAGCAACGTTGCTGTTGCTACCGAATCAAAAGCAGCAAACCTAGCTGCTGACTCAATAAGCAAAGCTGACATTGTAGCCAGCAAAGCTCTAAATAAAACAGTAACTTGGTCCGACATCGCCAGCTTAAGCTCATGCTTAAGCTGCTTGCTTTCAC
Source organism: Candidatus Obscuribacterales bacterium (assembly GCA_019750335.1). Taxonomy (GTDB): domain Bacteria; phylum Cyanobacteriota; class Vampirovibrionia; order Obscuribacterales; family Obscuribacteraceae; genus JAIEPM01. The sequence goes on along the minus strand of JAIEOQ010000006.1, from coordinate 521,949 downwards.
TCTTGAGTAGCTTACCTCCGGGCAGTTTCGCTCACGCCCAATTACAGGCCGGTCTGTCCAGAGTACAAACGGCTTTAGAGTTGGCCAAAGCTAAGATCAATGATCGCCCTTTAAGCTCAGTTTTTTGATACTTTCTTGATACAAATCCTCGACGCTTTGAGGCGATCTTGATTTATAAGAGTCTATAGTCAACTCTCATGAATCGCCTTGCCGCCTTATTTGCATCTCTTTTATTCAGTTTATGTGCTCTACCCTCAACAGCCCAGACCGTTGTACGTCGCGGGCTGCCAGCTCCACTTGATCCAATATTTCCTAGTACTGAATGGGTCGGCTCCGATCACCAGCTACCAATCGGTGTACCGGATAGCGGCGCAATTTATCCTCTAGAAAAAACGCTTTGGAAAAATTGCCCCCTTTTACGCAAAGCCCGAATAAGAGTCTACGGCTGGGCAAATCCGGGCTACGGTTACAGCTCATCTCGGCATTCGAACGCACCCTTATCTTATGCTATTGTGCCGCGCAAAATTCAATTAGATCAAGGAGTCATCCGTGTAGAACGCGTTGCTGATACAGTTCAAACCGAGCATAAAGACTGGGGTTTTCGCATTTCTTCTCTTTATGGAATCGACTATCGATATACAACGGCACAAGGTTGGTATCCGGCCAGCCGTCAACTTCTTTATCACAACAATCTTTACGGGTTCGATTTAGTCGAGCTTTATGGCACGCTTTATTTTCCTAAAGTAGCCCGCGGCATGACCTTAAAGTTTGGACGATATATCTCGCCGCCGGACATCGAAGCTCAACTGGCTCCCGATAATTTTTTATGGACTCATTCGCAAATGTTTACTGTGGATGCTTATACACAAACAGGTATATTAGCCAGCATCAAATTAAACGATCAATGGACAGTACAAGGTGGTCTTCATGCCGGAAATGACATGGCACCATGGAACCCGGCGGCTATACCAACAGGACAAGCCTTTGTCCGCTGGACTTCTAAAAGTAATAACGATTCCATTTATGCCGGAGTTAATTCAATCAACAACGGGCAATATAGACTGGCTAAGCAAACTCTGAATGCCACTAACTTCACCAACGCCATGAACGCTTTTTATGGCACCAGTTTGGCGCCACCGAAAGTATCCGGTCACGACAATCTACAACAGTTCAATATTACCTGGGGTCATCGCTGGAATCGCAAGGGTACAATCGTCTCTTTGACCGAAGCTTATTATCTTTATCAATTCAACGCTCTACAAGGAGGAACAACTAACAACGGTCCGCCTCATCCCTATTTTGCTCTTACCGGACCGGGTAAGTTTTTACCTAATACATCGCCTGCCTGGGGAGTAGTAAATTACACTGCATTTAAATTATCGAACAAAGATTTCATTACTATTCGTCCGGTTGATTTTCTTGGCGATTGCCGCGGACAACGAACAGGATTTCCAACAACTTATTCAACTTGGACCTTAGGTTGGACACACCGCTTTAATGACTTACTCTGTATACGCCCTGAAATACGCTACGAACGTGCTTTAAATTACAACCAAAGCACTATCGTCAAACCTTACGACAATGGTACACGCCGCTCTCAATTTACTTTTGGTTTGGACTTAATTCAAAGATTTTGACACTATTTTGATCAGGACCAAGCATCTTTTGACACTATTATGACCGGCTTCGCTTGTATAACAGTAGTATGGAAATTTATATTGCTACTGCCGTTTTTCTATTGTTGCCTGTTGCCTGGCTTGGTGGTCACTTGTTGGATATTCTTATGCTTGCCTTTGATAATCATTTCGTAAAGCCAAGATGCAAGCTCAGCTTTGGTCATAGTCAGAGCCAGCCCTTTAGCTTGAGCAAAGATTTTCACCGGCAGCACTGTCGATAAAGCTTCGGGTAAAAAATGTTCCTCAGGTCCAAAATGTAGACTGTCAGCCGCCACCGGTAATAAACCGGCAACGCTCAAAAATTGCACTGCGGCAAAAGCCGGATCATTAACCGGAAGATCGTCATACCAAAACAAAGGAATACCAGCATTGACTAAAATATTTTGCAAAGTACGCAAATGTTTTTTGTTATGCCAAATTTTTTCCGGTGTTTTTTTTGTCGTCAAACACATTGAGGCAAAATAACCAGCCGATTCGCCAATGCTCCATTCAATCGGATGCAGGCGATAAGCTCCATTAGTGATATGAGTAGTGCCGATATTTTTGCAAGCCGGTAGAAAGTTTTTCAATCTAGTTTGCACCAGAGAGCCACAGGGTATTTGGAACGGCTTTGTAGCTTGAGCTGCACCGCTCTCTTGCTTGCCATGAATATCAATCGGATACAAACCAATGCCGATGCTATCGGCAAAAATTTTAGCCCGAACGCCAGAATGATAAGCAGCCCCAATGTCTTTCTCGCAAATGGTATAGCTTGCTTTCAAACGACGCGATTCACGTATGTAAGGAAACTTGGATAAGCCATCTTGCGTATCCATAATCTCCGGACACAACTTTAATTCCGGATAGCCTTTGCCGCCTTCGTCACGAGGTGCTTCAGTCTGCAGCCAATAAAGAAAGCCCAGACTCAAATTTTTGGCTAAAGCCAGCTTTTCAACCACTTCAGAAGGGCTTTTATCAATGATATTCTCACCGCCTAAATCATTGCTTTCCCAATTGATCATGGCAACGTCATTTTTAAATACAGCCGGCGGAAAGCTATCGGCATGAATCAACCGTCTGTATTCCCAGAAAGGCAGCTTATCTCCGTTATTAACGAACATCTTAAAACCGGCAAAAGTAAATTTACCCGATTTATTGAACGTTTCGTAGTTTGGCGGTTTGGCAATAACATGAGCCTCGCCTTTTTTAAACTCTACGGCAAAAGGATAAGTGAAGTCTTGAACGTTATCCTGCTCAGGGTGAACTGGCGCATGCTCCTCAACCGTTTCATCTTTGGATTCGACACCGGATCTGTAATCGATATTGGCTAACGGTAAAAGATCACCAAGTTCGGTGGCATCAATACAAAAGCGACAGCGAAATTCCAGTAAGCGATTATTGTCTAGATCGAAACAGACCACCGACGCTACTTTGCCGCGAGCTATTTTGACTTGTACCGACAGATGGCGATAAAAAATTCGCAACTGCTTGTTTTTAAGCGCCTCAGCCAAGAGCGACTCTAATGCTGAAACAGCGACAGCCGGCTCAAAAGCTAAACGACTTACCCAAGAATTGCCCGGATCCAAGCCGGGACCGAAACGCGCGTTACCGTCTTTTGCGCCAAATTTTTTGTAATGCTCACGAATTAAGCGGCGTAACTCTTGATAGCTTGCCGTAGAACCGCTTGTTTCAACCAGATAATTCTCATCAAGAGCCGATACGCCCTGAGCCGTAAGTTGACCGCCAAGCCATGAGGTCGGCTCAACTAAACAAACTTTTTGTCCGCTACGTATTGCAGCTAAAGCTGCAGCAACTCCACCAGCTCCACCGCCGGCTATGAAAAGCGGGCAGGAGATCACCTTAGGTTTTGCCTTAAAAGGAACCCGCAGAATCGATTCAAGCGGCTTTTCGGCACGCAAGGACTCAATATCCACTACTTCAAATATCGGAGCGGCAGACCGCTTCATAGCTCTTGCTTTCATTCGGGACTCACAAGCAAATATACAGACCCTTGCTCTTTTGACGCCATACCTGAGAGGATAACGAGACTGAAATATAATCTTCAGACCTGACAACCTGTGCTGGGAATTACAAAAATGACAGAATCCAATTATTCACCTGAGTTACTTAAGCGCGCTGCCGGCATCAAAATGATCCTGATGGATGTTGACGGAGTGATGACTGACGGTAAGCTTTATTATTTCCCGGATGCTAAGGGAGAGATGGTCGAATTCAAGGGATTCAATTCACATGACGGTCTTGGTTTGCATCTTTGCCATCACTTCGGAATATTAACCGGTATTATCAGCGGGCGCGTATCACCAGCAACGGTGGAAAGAGCCAAGATTCTAAAAATGAAATATGTCTATCAAGGCAAGATGGAAAAAGTAGCTTCTTTTGAAGAGATCCTCAAAGATGCAGGCTTAAAAGCTGAAGAAACAGCTTTTATCGGCGACGATTTTCCTGACGCTCCTTTGTTAAAACGAGCAGGCTTAGCTGTAGCACCGAAGAATGCCCGGGCTGAGATTAGAAAACAAGCCCATTTCGTTACACCGTCGGTCGGTGGTGACGGTGCTGTCCGCGATGCCGTAGAACTAGTCTTAAAAGCAAAAGGGCTTTGGTCCGAAGGGCTTAAACTTCACGAACTACCGCCAGTTTAGCTTTTAATTTAAGCCTGAGCGATGATTAGTCTTACTACCGGGCATATATATCCTGCAAACAGCCGAACGGCTTGGGAGACAGATAATGGCCAGGGTAGATCGGCGGCAGAAAACCGCTCTGGATGAAGCCTACAAATATTATATGCGCTTGGAGCGTGGTGAAACTCCGGACCCATACGCCTTAAGCAAAGCCGTACGCACTTTATGGGCCGCTCTGACATTCTCTAACGGGAACGAATTCAAACTAACCAGACAACTTTGGAAACGGCTCCATCAAGCTTTATTCGATCGCCTAATTACAAGTTTTGCCGGACGAATGTCTGTGCTCAATGCCGAACGCCAACCTCTGCAAATCCTTACCACCATACCGGAGAGCGCCTATCTAGTCTTTAGGCCGGATTGCTGCCGGCGGGCAGACGATTTAAATGAAATCGAATTCAAACGCCTGTACCCTAAAACAGCCTTAGGGATAAAGAATATTTGGCAAACCAGAGGCGAGGCGGTCAGACCTAGCGATTTTGAAATTAACGATTGCGATAACGGTGTTTGTTATATGAAACCACTCGTTGTCGGGCATGAAGTCCTTGGTGAAGAATCAAGTAAAGGTAAATCCGAGGCATATCACAAATGGTGGGACCTTTACTGGCAAATGTATTGCTGCGCAAATCCACAGCAACAAGAACTTTTAAGCAAACAGATGCATGAGCTGGAAGCTGTTTGGGGCAATTTGTATTATTAGCTTCGCCGGGTTGAACAAACATGAAAAGCTGGCACACAATTTTCGCTTCAATTTTTGCCAGAAAAAGTACTTGGAAATCCAGTTTTGACGCTGGCTGTCAGGCATTTCAAAATCGACAGTTTGCCTTAGCCGAAACAAAATTCAGAGAAAGCTTAGGCGAGATTATCTCCAAAAAAGCTGGTTATGAAGGACGTTTTTCCAATTTAATTTGTCTCGGGGTTAGCTTACGAGCCCAAGAGCGCTCGGACGAAGCAGAATTGCTGTTTCGCGAAGCTTTATCTTTGCGTAAAAACGGCTTGACTGTCGGAGCAGAAGATATTGTTTACGCCTTAAAAGAATTCGGACTCTGTCTCTATGATTTAGGTAAGCTAAGTGAAGCAGAAGATTCGCTCAAAGAAGCTTTAGACCTCTATCCGCAAATTACTACTGCTGACCCGGAAGACATAGCTGACTGTGAATTCATTCTGGCCCGAACGCTCATTTTACAATCATATTTTTCTGAAGCTCTGCCTATGCTGGAAAAAGCGCTACAGCACTTTGAAAAAAGTTCTGCAGACCGCAGCTTAGAGATTGCCGACGCACTGCATTGCCAAGCCATCGCCTGGAACCGCACCGGCAATTTTGATTTAGCTGAGAATGGACTGCTCAAAGCAATTCCGCTGCAAGAAAAAATTCATGGCAAAGACAGCATACAAGTTTCGCGCTGTATAACCGAATTGGCCGCTGCCATTTTGTCTCAAGAAAGGTATCAAGATGCGGAAACCGTATTTACCCAATCAATCACTTGTTTAGATCGGTTAGGTAAAAGCAAAAGTACGGACTATGCCGATAGTTTATCCGGATTAGCTGCCTGTTTACGTTTTTTAAAACGTCACGCACAAGCCGAAGCTTATTATCTTCAAGCTCTCAAAATTTATGAAGAATGCCCTGACAGCGACTATAACGACATAGCAACCATGCTCACACAGTTGGCCGTTTGCTATAGCGAAAAAGAAGAGTTTGACACTGCCGAAAGACTTTTAAAACGTGCGATTATCATTATTGAAAAAGCGCTTGGGAAAGAGCATTCAGCGGTTTCAGAAGTTCTGTTCAATTTAGCGAACTGTTATTCATTCCAGAATCGTTATATTGACGCCGTACCGCTTTATCAAAGAGCTCTAGACATATCCCAAGCTGTCTTTGGTCAAGATCATCCGGACATCGCTCCCAAGCTAACTGGTTTGGCTTACTGCTATCAACTGCAAGATCAATACCCGCAAGCAAAAACACTCTATAAAAAAGCCCTGGCTATTTACGAAAAAATTCCAGCTCCGGTTGAAGACGAGCTTGCTGACAATTTAATCGGCTTGGCCAACTGTTATATTGAAACCGGCGACCATAACTCAGCTAAGCCCCTTTACGAAAGAGCTTTGCGCTGCAAACAAAATAAGTTTGATCCAAGAGATCAAGACTTAGTGTCACGCATAGAGACGTTGCTCAAACAGCTGGAACAATCAACTGTTTAGAACGAGAACAAGAATTCCAAATCTTCTCTGGTTAGTTCTTTAGCGATACTTTCATCGCCGCCAATCACCATATCAGCAAGCTCTTTTTTCTTCTTCTGCAAAGCTAATATTTTTTCTTCTACCGTACCACGCGTAATAAGCTTGTAATTAAATACATGTCTCGTTTGCCCGATACGATGGGCCCGGTCTGTAGCTTGGTTTTCCACAGCCGGATTCCACCAAGGATCGTAATGGATTACATAATCAGCACCGGTAAGGTTAAGTCCGGTACCACCGGCTTTCAAACTAATCAAGAAAATCGGTATTGATTGATCTTCGTTAAAGCGGTTCACTTTTTCCAGACGTTCTTTAGCCGGAGTTTGACCGTCAATATATTCATAAACGTACTTCTTATTTTCAAGCTCGGTTCGCACCAATGAAAGCATTTCCACAAACTGGCTGAAAACAAGAATCTTATGTCCCGATTCGGCAATTTCACCAATCATTTCAATAAGCGAAATAAGTTTTGCCGAAGGTGGAGTTGGCGCATCGCCACGATCTTTCAGCAAGCGCGGATCGCAACAGACTTGACGCAAACGTAACAAAGCAGCCAATACTGAAATCTGGGAACGGTTCAAACCGCGATTGGCAATTTCGCCAAAAACTTTTTGACGGCATTCATCAAGCACGCTTAAATACAAGGAACGCTGTTCATCATCCATTTCACACTGATGAATAATGTCTGTCCGTGGTGGCAGTTCTTTTTCCACCTGGCTTTTCAGGCGACGCAGAATGAATGGATGAACGGTTTTACGTAACTTCTGTCCGGCTTCGCCGATGCCTGATTCAATCGGACGTTCAAACGTTTCGTTGAAATCACGATAATTACCAAGAAACTCCGGCATCAAGAAATCAAACAAAGACCAGAGCTCACGCAAGCGATTCTCCACCGGTGTACCGGACAGACAAACGCGATGAAGCGCTTTCAAACTCTTGGAAGCAATAGCTCCTACCGATTCCGGATTCTTGATATTTTGCGCTTCATCAAGAATAAGATAATCAAACTGAACTTCTTTCAACTGTTCGTAATCGCGACGAATGATACCGTAAGTGGTGAAAATCAAATCCGGTAAATCAGGACCACCTTGCTTGAGACGTTTAAGCAATTCGGAGCGATCACGTCCTAGAAACAAAGACGTGGAGAGCTGCGGGCTGAATTTTTCCGCTTCAGCAAGCCAGTTGTAAACCACCGAAGTCGGAGCGACAACCAACGATGGAGCACGTTGTTTGCCGTTCTTATGATGTGACAGAAGTAGAACCAAAGCTTGAATGGTTTTACCCAGACCCATATCGTCAGCAAGGATTCCGGCCAACCCATATTCACGCAAGAATGAAAGCCAGTTATAACCTTCACGCTGATACTCTCTGAGCGTGCCGTTAAAAGTACCTGGGATCTTCATCGGCTCAAGCTCCCTGAAATTACGCAGCTTTTGGATGAATTCTTTAAAGCCTTCATCAGCCGTAATTTCAATGCCTTGGGTCTCAAGAAGATGGGCAATCGGCAAAGCTTGATAGAGAGGACGCACAGGCTCTTTGCTGGCACCGACCCCTTTGAGCACACTCAATAAAGTGGCGACCGGCAAGCGCACGAAAGTACTGTCTTCCAGGCGCAAATAATTGCGATTGCGGAAAACAGCCTCGATCACTTGCGGAAATGGAATCAAGCCGCCGGAACCGGTAATCGCTTGTAATTCAAACTCAAAGTTATAGGAGTCTTTTTTGAGCGAAAGTACGGCTTTAAGCTTAACCGGCTCTTTTGCCACTCGATAATGTTTGATTTGATCAAAACCGCTGACTTCCCAGTCGGCACACTCCTCGGAGAATATGTAATAAAGAGCATCGAGGGCCGGTTCATCATGAAAGAAGAAACGGTCAGCAATAGTTCTTGTTGGTAATAGATTGGTGAGAAAACGCCTGAGCTGCCCTTCTTGCTCCCAAAGACGTTTCACCCAAACACTTTGTCCGGTATCGGCAATAGTGCGCGTGTATGGTTCAGCTTCCATGGCGCTTGTTTCATCACGCGAAGGCAAAACAAGATCGCCATAACGGAAACCTAAAACAAGTTCCAGCTCCGGTGAGATTCCGGCTGCCGCTGTGCTTGCCGCTCTGGCTCCTTGTTTTTCCTGCACCCGGATCGCCGCTTTAGGCGGCTCAGTAATTGCCGTAGGAAACGGAGCGTTGTTTTCATCCAGTTCGACATCCATTCGTTTTTTGAGAATCGGCAAATCAATAGCAAGAAACTTAGGCACAGTCTCCAGCTTGACCGTCATATTGCCGTGAGAGTCAAAAAATTGGAAAAGTCGATGAATCGGACTTAAATCAATGGCATAAAAAACTTGTTTGGAAAGGACCCAAGATTGCTGACCAAGAAAGAACACCGGATCGCTTAAAATTTCGCCAGCTTCGTTCAAAGCCTTCAATGTAATGGAGAGCTCTCCATTCTCGGTTTCACATATATGTATTTTCGGTTGTGCGGGCTGCGAACAGAACGACATGGATTGATTATCGGTAGTGTTAATCAGATTGGCACAAAGGCTGAGATGCCCAAGAACCACACCTTCATCACCACGCGGAATGCGATGACCACCGGCCGGACCTTTAGTCGCTTGAGGCAAAGAAAGCAGATATTTTACTAGTTTGTGAATGCGCGACTCTTCCGGAAAGATTTGCAGCATCGGTTCCGGCACTTTGAGAATATTCACTTTGCCTTGGGGTTCATCAGGCAAAGTACCGACAATAAAGGCCAACGGTTTTTCTAAAACTAAAATACCGAGGGTGAATTCTCTGTCAACGGAATTGTTTGCCAGCTCAGCCAGTACAACTTTATGATCCTCTAGCAGCTCTTTGGCCCGCGGCCCGTGCTCAGCCGGAGGCTCTTTTAAGGATTCGCCCGAATCAAAACGAATACCGGGAAAACTGCGTGCAACATGAGTCAATACAACCGATACTGAATGTTTGCAGATCTCTTCAAAATACGGACAAGAACAAACAGCTTTAAATTTATCGCCGTCTTCCACCGTAACAACCACTTTATAGGGTTGCGGCTCAGAACCGATGACAAGCGCCTCAACATAGGCCCCCTCATCTTTCTCCTCATACTTAAGCACTTTTTTGCGCCGCCAGTATTGAACACCACGGCGGTAAACGGCCGGGCTGCTGGCGTCAATCAGCGACTGCAGGTTAATCGTAGCTCTCTTGCTGGACACTGGCTTCATCTGAGTCGGTGTCTATCCCAATAAAGTAATCGCCTTGCCGCAAAATATTGCACTTAAAAACCGGATCCAACGATCGGCTTGCAAGAGCAAGAACTATGCCAGCGATCAAAAGCTTAGCACGGAACAGCAGGTTCGGTAACTTATCGGTGATTTACTATTTATTGCCTAGGGACGCCCGGTTCTCAGGAGACAGATAGGGAGCGCTGGATTTTGCTGTCAATAGAGCCTGCAATTCACTTTGCTTGGTTTCCAAATGGGCACAATAAGATTGCAAGACCTCAGCCTGGGACCTAAGCACCTTGGCATTCTGGGTCAACTCCGGTAAAAGATTTTCCACTTCAGCAATAAGCGCTGAGGTATTGGAAAGCGGCGGACGTATATTTATATCTGTCCCCTTAGCGTAAGCATCCTGAATATTTTCACTTACAGAAAAGACCTCTTTCAGACCGACCAAAGCTTCCTTGATTTTTAAAGCTCGCCTGTAAGCAAGCTCTGCTTCTTGCTCCAACCATTCTTTGCGTTTGCGTTGAGCTGCTATATCGGCATTAAGCTGCTCCAAAGCTTTACGTCTGACGTTAAGCTCTTTTTCTTGGTGTTCGAGCTCACGTTCCCGCATTTCGAGAACTCTTTTACGCCAAAGAATAAGACAAATAAGCGCCAAGGAAAAACCGATGACAATGAGCGTAATTAAAATATAGCCTCGTTTGGACCCGGACATCTCAAACCAATTACTAGCAATCGCTCCGGTTAAATCTTCGGCAAACCCTGGCGAGACCCCACGTACATAATAAATACGGCCGATGATTTTGCCTGACGGTTTAACAGCAGAGATTACTCCGTCAACCCGCGGACTGGCATGAACATATTGGACCCGCAACGGGGGCGGGTCAGTCAGTAAGTCAAAAGGCTCTTTCTGTTCATAAAGATATTCAAGGGATAACTTAGGCTGCCAGGTTTCTCGCTTATATATTGCCTTGGTGCCGAAAAGAACTTCTTTACCCTGTGCGTCTGTGACAATCAATCCAAAAATGCCATAGGTTGAATCAAGGACTTTTTGGACGGCCTCATCATCCCCAGCCAAAATAAGCTGCGATAGCGTAGCGGGCAAAGTATGGTGGAGCAGATTAAAATCTACGGTCTGCACTCGATGAATCGTGCCGTTCCAATAGCTCTCATAATGAGATTTGCAAAAAGCCAACCAAAGACAAAGACCAACCAAGCAAACACCTGGAATCAAAAATCTTTTCTTCAGGGCTAACAGAGTGTTATTCATGCTCATCTGTAATATGCAGTGGTTAGCACTAGGCTAGGCAAGGATATAACATCCGTTTGGTCAAATGTACATACGTATTGTTTGCAATTTGCCACTTGACTCTTGGCAGCCATGTTGTATGTTAGTAATATCCAGGAAAGCAGCCGTTGGAGGACTCCTATAGAGTCAAGTCACAATAGCGCTAATATTTCTCGGTAATCGCAATGCGCCTCTAGGCGCGACCTTAATTGGTCTTTGTAGAAGCCGCTCTAAATCGGGGCGGCTTCATTGTTGACAATGATACCGCCGACAACACCAGAATTTGTCCGTTTCGGCAACTTTGCTTTGCCTAATAATACGATTTGCCTGTCAGTATGTGAGGAATACTGCTGCTTTGCAATCGATTTATGATATCAATTACGTATACGAAGCCCTGCACTTTCCTTATCAGGAGATGGACATGCAGCAAACTAAAATTGCTTACACTGCGTACAAAGAGCAAGACTTCAGCCACCTGAAGAATCTTGCCGGCATCTCGGACAAGACCTTGGAAATTCACTTTGGTCTTTATGCCGGTTATGTCAAAAACACCAATCTTCTTAACGAGAAGATTATTGAATTGACCGAACAAGGCAAATCGGGCACTCCCGAATATGCCGAATTAAAACGCCGCTACGGCTTTGAATATAACGGCATGAGATTGCACGAATACTATTTCGGCAACATGAAAGCAGGCGGAAGCGAACTGAAGCCAGACAGCGCTTTAGGTAAAAAGCTAAGCGAAGTATACAGCTCGATTGACGTATGGAAAAATGATTTTGCCAAAGTTGGCGCCATGAGAGGCGTTGGCTGGGCAGTTCTTTTCCAAGATCCAATCACCAAAACTTTATCCAATCATTGGATTACACTGCACGAAGAAGGCAACATTGCCGGATTCGTACCGATTCTGGTTATGGACGTTTGGGAACACGCCTTTTTACTGGATTACAAACCGGTTGATCGCCCCAAATATATCGAAGCTTTCTTCGCCAATGTTGATTGGGAAGCAGTAGAAAAACGTTTGCTCAAATAATAAAACAAACAAGCTAATCAATATAAAAGAGCGGATGGTATCTATCCATCCGCTCTTTTGTTTTTACTTGAAGTTGATAATGAAAGTGAAGTCCGGTTTTTCATGCACCGAACTTGGTCTGTCTTTCCACATATAAATCGGCAAGCGCGCCGGCGTTGATTTGAGAATGAGAAAATCCAGCTCGGCCATAAGTGGGCTCATATTATTACAACCACCAGGATAGCCACAGCTACCTCCGCAATGAATCATCTGCTTCAATTCAATCGGACGCTTTTCTTGAAATTGATTTTGCACGTTTACGGCTTTATCGATATCAGGATAAATATAGTCGTAGCCTAAATCACGGGCGTTATATCCGATCAAACTAAATTTGTTGATGGTGTAGTTGCCCTTCAAATATTTTTGATATTTATTTATTTGAGCTTGATAGTTACTTACGTCATAAGTCACAGAAGCTCGGCATTCCTTTGGGTACCAAACCAAATCCGCCGGTTGCCAGACAAAAGGAAAATCCGGCAGAGACAAGATCTTGCTGCTTACTTTTGCCGGATCAATAAGACCGATACAGGTTGGCTCAGCGGCAATCAGCAAATATGGATTGAAAAAAAACTGCGATTCTTTAGCTGGGCCAAGGATACTTTTTTGTCCGACACGATAAACGTACATGCCGTACATACCCCACCAGGGCTTACCGTCTTCAATTTGCCCAAAGACATAATCATCCGGCGAATAAGTACCGCTATAAAGTGGCAATTGTTGAATAAGCTGTCTTCGTTGTCTAACAAGCTCAACTCTGCTTTTGTAATTTAGATCGCTAGCTCCATATAAAGGAACTTTGACCCCTCCATTTATACGGCTACGCGTACCGACGGCCAGCTCACCAGCCAAAGATGGAGTGCATTGACTTAAAAAGACAAATAAAAGCAGCAGATTTAACAATAGACGTATGTCAGCCATTCATTGAAACCCAAGCAAGATAAGGACTTTACGCTTACCAATCTTCTCGCACTTAGGCTTGACGAGAAAGATTATGAACGCTATATTAAGTTTATGTAATATTAACGCCGCGCAATGTTTCGCCCCTCCAAGAATTAGGGCGAGTTAATATTTTAGGCTTTTGCTATTGGAGTTTCTCAATGAATCATCGTCAGCAACGCGGGGGCACTCTCGCCCTGATTGCCGCCAGTACAGTGGTCTTAGTAATCATTGGTGCGGTGATTTATATGATCATCAATATATTTGGTGGTTTCCGTGAACTGCAAAACGCTACTGATTCAGGCAACTTGAACTTGGCTCGTTTGGCGATTAAACGCCCAAGCATTGCCTTAGTTAGTACCGACCCAACCGGTGTCGATCAAGGTCTTGCTCGTTTAGCCGATGCCGACGTTGGCGGGGAAATCAATCTACTCGTCTACAATCGTCTAATCGGTCAAGCTTTGCTAACGGCGATGAACGCTCAAGCTGAGGCAGACAGTCAGGGCAACATACCTACGTCCATTCAAGCTAATGTACGCCAGCTTTTTAATCGCTTGCAAAACAGCCCGAACAATATCGGTTCGCAACTGTATCAAGTTTTGCAAAACGGAATTGCCGGTAACCTGTCACGCAATAACGCTAACTATGATTTAAGAACTCAATTTGCCACTTTAAGTACAGTCAACAGCGCTCGTATGAACAACGGCGGCAACGTACAACAACAGCAAGGCGGCAACAATTATCGTATCGGTTATTATCTGGCACCTAACGCCTCCACCAATATTCAGCTGGATGGCCCTAACGGTTTAATGACAGAAAGCAATCGCCCGCGCAATCTGGATACGGGCAGATATGTACCGCTGCCGGCAAATGCCGCTACGGCAAATGCTGCTCCTGACGGCAGACGATATATGCGTGGCTACGAACCGATTACTTTTACCGGCTTACCAGGCATGTCTTTAGTCGGCGTACCTGTACACCCGGGCGAACAACCGCACCATATCTCGATGAGGGATTTTCGTGCTACAGCCAACGCCCTAGGCACCGGACTCCCTGCCGGAGTAAACATTCCGCCTAATGCTTTTTATAGCAAAGCAAGAGTGAACGTAAACTTGCAAGGACATGCTCAAGTCTCAGAAACAGAATCTGTTGCCGTAGTTGGTGTGATGGGTCAAAGCTATTCACCCAGCTTCCAAAGCGGATATCTCATTATCGACAACGGTACGCCCGGTGCAGCCAACGGTTTTGCCCCGATGGGCTCAAGCGTGCTTGCCAACGAATTAGGTACCGGCATTCTTGTTTCCGGCTCTAATCCAAATGCTGTTTTCACCACCAATGATATGGCAATGAATGCCTGGTCAGCATACGACCACTCAGGACCACCACCGCCAGTAAAACCAGCTGATGCACCGGATACTAACGGTCTTTTTAACAGCCAAGGCGATCCGGCTACCTGGCAAGAGGCCTGGTCGAATATTCCCAAGAATTCAATTGCTTCAATTTGCGACGATCAAAATACATCTTCTTCACCATGCCAGCAATTAATCGACCCGCAAGGAGGTCGTACTCAAGGAGCCTTCGACCTGGCTTATCATCGCAACAATAATCTTGGCGGCAGCGGATCTCAATCGAACAGCTTAATTGCCGCCGAAATCGGCAAATGCCGGGTTTGGCAAGCATATTATGTTCCACCGTTCAGCGCTTGCGTCAACAACGTTTGTGCCAGCTATTTTAACGGTATTCCTTCGACTGGCTTACGCTTGTTCCCGCAAGGAAGCGTGCCTTGGCTGGGACAACCAGTTTACTGGTGTCGTTCCGGTGCCGGTTTTGCTCAAATACCGGGCAATGGCTATAGCCAAAATCAACAATGCCAAGTCACAAGCGACGGCACTTTAAGACAGTTAATCGACCAATCGTTCAATACCGGTGCTTACACTTACGTCAGAGGCAACGGAGCCGCCCAGGCCATGGGCGCTGGAACAGCTCAACAAGATCGCCCAACAGCAAAGCTAACTGAATTTTTGCTGAATCGGATCAAACAAATAAGCCCTGAAGCTGGCACCGCTGAAGTAAACCAAGTTCTCGATACAACAATCCGGCTCGGTCGTCGTTATTTTGTTTATTTGAACAATAGCGGCCAAATCGTCTGTAATGAAGCACCACCACCTAGCCACGATAACAATGTGCGCCCGGATGGCGTACTGAGACGATATATCAGATCTTATGATGCTGATGAGCTGATTACAAACACTCAGCACGACAATTGTATTCACGATCACCATTTCATGTCCGGAAATAGCGCCGGCCGGGTTTGGGGACACAATACAATTGCTGTCACACCCAGCAGCGGCGCTGTTCGAGGGTTGCTCGGTGTGGTCCAATTGCAAAACGATCTTGGCTGTTACCGAAATCCTCCTTTCTCAGGGGTAGCGGCAGCCACAGCTCCAACCGGAGATTTTTCACTCTGCAATCGCGACTAGGCTAAACTAAATCAGGGTATTAGGGAGAGAGTGGAGATATGATATTCTTCGCTCTCTTTTTCAAACCCCTTTGATACTGCAAACCAAGGAGACGCACATCAGATGAGATCGAAAGTTCGCAGCTTGGCGTCTGGGTTGATCCTTTTAGCTTTAGCTAGTTTTGGCGTGCCAGCCCTTGCCGACCCGCCAAAGCCACCACCGCCAACAAGCAGAGGGAACCCACATCCAACAAGCGAATACGACACAACTCATGTGAACGAGCCACCAGCCATTGGCTTGCTCCCGCAATATACCGGGCAGGGTGCAAAATTCGATAATGGCCTGACTTATCCAAACTTAAAAGGCACAATTTGTTATACCTTGCGTTATCACGTTAAAGAGCCGCAAAGCGCCGTACAGGAATGGTATTGCTCGAATTTACCGTCTTACGGCTGGGTAATCAATCAACAACAGTTGACCGACAAACAAATTATCGCCAAACATAAAAAAGTAATGGCTACTGTAGCCATTTATCTGGATAACAGCTTGGCGCCAGGATTTAAGACTGACATGCTGATCCGCTATCGCGAGGCCCGCACCCGGTGATCACTTTCCGTTCATCCAACTTGAGCGGCCGATTTATTTCTCTTGTAATTCTTTCAAGCTTCCCAAGCATATTTTTATCGGAAGCTGCCTTGGCACTGCCGGCGACAAATTTAACTGCGCTTGCCAAACAAATCGATGCCGGCCAAATCAACGAAGAGTTAGCCAACACTCTAAACAAATATATCGAAGCTCATCCTCAAGAAAGCGAAGCCTATTTTCTTCTGGCTGAACTTTATCAAAATGCCGGCTTTCAGGATCTTTCAGGCGAGCTTCTCGATCGCTTTGAAAAACGTGCTCCAGGAATCTTTTTAGCGGCCTACCACAAGTCTGTTTATTATGACGACACTGAATTTGCCGATAAGTATTTGCTTTATGCGCAAAAGCGTTATCCGCTTGATCCGGCAGTGCTAATGATGAACGCTAACGGATTACGATTACACAATCGCTTTGCCGAAGCGCGCTCGACCTTGGCACCAATTATCAATCAAGGAGCGACTATCCCTCGCTTATGCCGTTTGTTAGCCGATATTTGTTTACAGGAAGGAAATTATTCGCAAGCGCTTTTCTATGCCGAAGAAGAATTGAAGCGCAATCCAAGCGATCTTGCCGCCCAGGAAGTCCGTTTAGCAGCAAAAAATGCTCTTGGTTTTAAGCTAGATCAAGAACTTTCCGCGATCAGCAAACTATACAATGATCGCAAAACAAGAAGCGACGCTGGCATTTTGCTTGCCGAACATTTATCTAAAAACAGCCGCTACAACGAAGCTCTGGAGCCAGCTTTATTCGGTCTTTGGTGCTTCAGCTCCCCCAAGATGAACAAGCGCAATTTAGACACTTTAAACACCCTTGTCAAAAAAATACCGCCAGATCGTTTTGAGCTAGCTGTTAACACTTTCGTGCTCAGCAACAAAATCGATCCAATGCTTGCTGCTCTGGTAGATTTAAAAATAGGTCAAATCTTAAAAGCAAACGGTGAAAATAAAAGAGCGATTGCCCACTTTGAGAGAAGCTTGAACGTCACCCCATTTTTTCGCAATAAAATCTATTTGGATTTAGCTCCGTTATACGAACAAATGAATGATTATGCAACAGCGGCACGTTTGTATCAATTCGCTTTTGAAGCCGATCCGACCAACCCAGAGATAAGGCGACAATATAGCGCTTTTCAGTGGGGCTGGCGACGTTATAAACAACGGGCAAAAAAACCCGATCCGGCCTTACGCTTAAAAAAATGGTTGCACAATGAACAAATCCAAGATCGATAAAAATAAAGAGCGCCTATCCCTGCTTGTGGTTTTAGGTTTGGGAATAAGCCTAGCATCGTGTTCAGAAGTAACATCAGCTGAAAAAAAACAAGAAGGAAAAGAACCAGCCATGACAGACAAAGTTCGCAAATCAGAAGAAGAATGGAAAGAGCATCTATCTCCCGAGCAATATCATGTCTGCCGACAAAAGGGCACAGAAGCAGCTTTCACCGGTCAATATTGGAACAACCATGAAAACGGTGAATATTATTGCGCAGCTTGCGATGCCAAACTTTTCCACTCACAGACCAAGTTTGACTCCGGTACCGGTTGGCCTAGTTTTTATGCTCCGGCGGAGAAAGAGAATATCGGCGAAGCTAACGACACAAGCCACGGTATGCAACGAACCGAAGTACACTGTGCCCGTTGCGGCTCACATTTAGGACATCTTTTTCCAGACGGTCCTAAACCAACCGGAATGCGTTATTGCATCAATTCAGCTTCCTTGAAATTCAAAGGATCGGATTAAACCTTACTTTGATAAAAAGCCCTTCTTTGCTTTAGACTTGCCTGGTTAACTTGCCATGCAGGAGAAACTCATGACCACCGAGTGCCCACCGCTGGAATCCCCTGTAGATACAAAAGAAAACTCTGCTTTCGAGATCCCAGGACCTCTGTTGACAATCTCTCAAGCTGCTGCCGCACTTGGCAAATCAATCAGAGCAATTGAACGCAGCATTGTCGGCCGTTGGGGAAACCGGTTGCCTGAAGGCTGGAGCGCGCGCAAAGTTACTACTGAGCGTGGTCAAGAATGGCGGATTTTGCCCCCGGCAAGTTATCGCGTTCGACAAGCAACTGCAACTAAAACTGAAGCTAACGAAAAAGAGCTTAAAAACGATTTGCCGGCAACCAGGTATGAAACTTTTGATCAACCGACAATCATCATTGATCGCAGCGACGAAGTGGAACATCTATTGCGCGAACTTTTAAGTTGCCAAAAATCTTTGTCAGAAGAGAGACGTCTGCGCTTTGAAGACATGAGACAGCTTACTCAGCTGCAAAGTACGATGCGTCTATTAGAAGTCGATAAAGTCGACAATGAGCGTCTCAAAAACGAGCTGGAAAAAACTAAAACCGAACTGGGCGAGCTGACCAAACAATACAATCATATGGTCAACTTACCTTGGTGGAAAAAGTTATTTACGACTATCTAATCGTCGTCATTTTCCACGCTTAAAATATCTCCTGTAAGTGCATCAATATGCACTTCACGCTCCACGTCTTTAGACGGCTTAATATCGATCGACCAGTATGGCTTTCCGTTTTTAGTCTCTAAGTCCGTATCGGTTATATCGCCGCTAATTCTTGCAACAGCTATGTCCTGTGCTTGTTTACGCGAGATCTTACAGCTGGACTCCAGAATTTTATGATCGTCATCAGCAAAGGTTGGTCCACTCAGCAAGGCACAAGCCAATAAAGATAGAAGCATTTTTCTCATGGTTAATCTCCCTTAGACAATTGTTCCCGCCTTCTTCGGAGACGTAATCCATCCT
Organism: Candidatus Obscuribacterales bacterium; assembly: GCA_019750335.1. Classification (GTDB taxonomy): domain Bacteria; phylum Cyanobacteriota; class Vampirovibrionia; order Obscuribacterales; family Obscuribacteraceae; genus JAIEPM01. The sequence continues at coordinate 502,975 of JAIEOQ010000006.1, read as the reverse complement.
AAAGTTGTATATTGATGGCAAAAGGTAGAAATTGACACCAGCCTGCTTGACTATTCCATAATGAGTTAATTCAAATGCCCGATGCAACAGATTCTTCTACTCCTGAAAGTACTTTACTCGACAAAGTTTTTAGCCCGAGCGCTAGCGAGAAAGAGAGTAATAGCTCAATTGCAATTTCTCAATTTTCTCATTCAATCCAAACTCTAAGACCCTTACGCAGAAGTAATCAAAAAAAGAGAACAATCGATTCTCTCTTTCCAAGTAGTGCCCTGACAAAACCAGAAACGCAACGGCAAAGTATGACCAGATTACGTGCAATTCCAACGGCAAGACCGCGATTTTTAGACAGATTGCTTCGATCTGTAAGCGACTCATGGAAAAGGTTCAGATCACAGTAAAATGGAAACTCAAATCAAGAACGTCGAAATTATGAATGCCAGTGAAAGCAGCGCGAAGACGGGGTTATCTATAGCCATTGACGGTCCGGCTGGCGCTGGCAAATCTACCTTAGCAAAAAAAGTCGCCGAAGCTCTCGATTACCTTTACATAGACACCGGTGCCATGTACCGTGCAGCTACATGGGTTGCCCTTGAACAAAAGGCGACTGTCGAGGAAGAAGAGCGGATCATAAATTTGGTGCAAAAAGCAGATATCGAACTGAAGATACCGGACACAAGCTCTCAAGGAAAAGTACGCGTATTCGTTAATGGAGCCGATGTCAGCTTCATTGTTCGCTCACGGATAATTACACGTTTTGTTAGCGCCGTTGCCGCCATCGGCGGCGTAAGAAAAATATTGGTCGAGAAACAACAAAAACTTGCCACTACCGGCAGTGTGGTCATGGACGGGCGCGATATCGGCACCGTTGTTTTACCTCACGCCGAAATAAAAATCTTTCTCACTGCCAGCCCAGAAATAAGAGCGGGAAGACGGCAAAAGGATCTTAAAGAGATGGGTCAAATTGCCGATCTTGAAACGATTATCGCCGATATTAAAGCTCGGGATCATTTCGATTCGACAAGAGAAGTTTCTCCGCTTAGACAAGCTGATGACGCTATTTTGATTAATACGGACAATCGGACAATCGAAGAACTGGTTTCAGAAGTGCTTAATTTATGCCAGGAAAAACTTCAACGGTGAATAAGCCGGTTTTAGCTTTTAAAAAAAAGACGGCAATGCTTGTCGCTTTAGTAATGCTTGTTGCGCTCTATTGTTTAGCCCAGCTACCGCAAATCTCGTCGCAAGAGTCCTCGGACTTAGCCTCACGTTTTTCTTTCAAAAGAATGCTTTTGCCTGAACCAAAAAATCAAACATATAAATATGTTCGCCAGGTACACCCCGATCTCAAACGTATTTCAGCTTGGATGTCAGCCATCGGCGCAGCTGTCACACTCTGCGATTTAGACGGAGACGGATTACCAAACGATTACGTTTTAGTCGATCCCAGATGCGATCAAGTAATAGTCGGTCCGGTACCGGGGACTGGCGAGCGCTACAAACTCTTCACCTTAAATCCGAAAGGTCTATCTTACGATCCGGCAACTACGGCTCCCGCCGGTTCTCTTGCTGGCGACTTCAACGAAGACGGTCAAACCGATCTTCTGGTTTATTACTGGGGCCGTCCGCCAATAATTTTTTCCAGACAAAAAAATCCGCTTAGCGCCGAATCCTTTACGGCCACTAACGTCACTCAATCAGAAACACCTTGGTACACCGGGGCAGCTACTCTATCCGATCTGGACGGAGACGGGCATCAAGATCTGATTTTCGCTAATTATCTACCCGACGGACAACGGATTCTCGATCCGAAAGACAAAGGCAGAATACTTTTACAAGACACTAATTCGCGCGCATTCAACGGCGGCCGCAAGCACGTCTTTTTGTGGAGCAAAGATTGCTATCAAGAAATCGCAGATGTCTTCGACAAAGATGTCACAGGCGGTTGGGCTTTGGCTCAAGGCTGCCAGGATTTAAATGGCGATCTGCTGCCTGAAATTTATTTTGCTCACGACATGGGTCCGGATCGTTTGTTGCTCAATAATTCTCAGCCAGGCAAACTGAAATTTTCTCTGCTTGAAGGACGCAGCAGCTTATCTACACCAAGCTCGTTCATCTTAGGCGATGATTCTTTCAAGGGTATGGGTGCCGACTTCGGTGACATCAATGGAGACGGGCTTTACGATATTTATGTCAGCAATATCTCCTGTCCCTACGGCTTGGAAGAATGCCATTATTTATGGTTAAACAACGGCAAAATTGATGATACTAAATCCGGTATCGCTCCTTACGTCCAAGCCAGCGAAGATCTAGGACTATCTCGCGGCGGCTGGGGCTGGGACTGCCGTTTAGCTGATTTCGACAATGACAGTACTCCGGAAGCCGTGCAAGCAAAAGGATTTTTCAAAGGAAAAATCAATCGTTGGGCCGAAGCTCAATCATTGGGTGGCATGAATTCCGAAATGCTGCGCCACCCTTTAAACTGGCCTTCTTTCAAACCGGGCGACGATCTAGCCGGACATGATCGCAATTCTTTTTTTGTAAAAGATAAAGACGGGCGCTATTACGATCTAGCAGCCCAACTTAATCTCGACGATCAAGCTTTAAGCCGCGGTATAGCAATTGCCGACGTAGACGGCGACGGCAAGCTGGATTTTGCTATGGCTAACCAATGGGGAGATTCCTATTTCTTCCATAATCAAAGTCCGACAAACAACTCTTTTATCAATTTACGCTTATTGCTTCCACTGAATGCCGTGGCAGCCGAAAAAGTAGAAGAAATAGCGGACACGACTAAACTGCCTCCGACTATAGCCGCTATCGGTGCCGAGGCTACAATTACTATGCCCGACGGCAAGATTTTACGAGCGCAAGTGGACGGCGGCAGCGGACACTCGGGCAAACGCAGCCATGAGATTCATTTCGGTCTGGGCAACTGGCCGGCAAACAAAACAATGCTCGTCAAACTACGCTTTCGCAATCGCCAAGGACAGATTCAATCAACTTCAATCAATCTGCTTCCCGGGCGCCATACACTGCTTTTGGGAGCTCAGTAATAATGACTAACGTCGATAAAATCTCTACTCTCAAATATTATCCGCAAGCCGACGGCAAACATCGTGTTTTTGCTCTCTATTATTTCTGCACTTTTCTTATTGTCTGGACCGTACTTGGCCATTCGGCTCTCGGCTTCGAACAATCCTGGATGCAGCCGGGATTAGCGGTAGCAGTGGCTTGTGCAACACAATTGTTGCTCGAATGGCTTGATGCTAAAGCAACCGGCAGACAGATACGATTTACACAAAGTCTGAACGCTTTTTTGGTTTGTTTGATGCCGGCAATGATCTCCGGTCTGGCAATTGGTATGTTGCTTTTTGCCGGCGGCTATATGATGCCGGTTGTATTTGCCTCAGTGCTGGCAATTGCTTCCAAAGTACTTTTCCGCGCTCCGGTCGGTGACAGCACTCAACATATTTACAATCCGTCCAATTTTGGTATCACAATAACTTTGCTGCTTTTCCCATGGGTAGCCATCGCTCCGCCTTATCATTTCACTGAAAATATAAGCGGCATTTGGAACTGGTTAACCCCGGCTTTCATTTTGATGACCGGCATTTTTCTCCATGCCCGCTCAACGGCTAGATTGCCTTTGATTCTTTCCTGGATTGTCGGATTTTTATTGCAAGGATTTATCCGACACCAGCTTTTTTCAATCAATTTATTAGTGCAGTTTTTACCAATGACCAGCGCCGCGTTCATTGTTTTTACTCTATATATGATCCCGGACCCGGCGACCACACCAATTAAATTACGCGGGCAGATTGCTTTCGGTCTTTCCGTGGCCTTGATTTACGGCTTATTGGTGGTGCTGCACGTGCCTTACGGTCTTTTTGTCGCCTTAACTCTGGTCAGCACCATACGCGGCATTGGGCTTTATATTCTCACTGCCGTAGCCAGAAACAAGAATTAGGATCTTGACATTGCCATAAGCAGCAAATATGATTAGCTGCAGTTAATTAATTATTGCTCAGAAAACATTAATTGGGCGCTGCGACTGCATTTTGCCTTTTAATTCTGGGCAGATTAATAGAACGTATCGAGGATGCAAAGTGGCACTTAAAGGCTCTACCGATAATCATTTGGCCGAAGCTGACTTATCTCAGCATTTTTTGTATTCGCTGCCTGTAGAGTCGACCAAACGGAGCTATACAGTCACACATCTTGAGCAGACTGAATCGCTCTTTATACAATCTCTTTTATTGAGCGTGCAAACCGGCAAAGCGCTGGAGCTAGATCACCACGAGCTAGAGGCTGCCCGAGAATGGACCGGTGTTTTATTTGAAGGCACAGCCATGGGACTTGCGTTGCTCGACAGCATTACACCCTGGAACCGAAAACGCTGGACTGACTTTGTTTCTAAAGCCGGCTCCAATCATATTTTTGCTTCTTATGCTGCTTTAGGCATGGCTCTTGCTTATCTAAAACAGCCTGTACTTGAACATACCGCCAACCTTAAACAACCCTGGAGTTGGCTTGTAGTTGATGGTTTTGGCTTCCAGCACGGTTTTTCCAATAAAGCCCGGGGCGGACATCGGGTCGAACCTCCGGCAGCACTGGTCGGCTCATATGCTGAACGAGCATTTTATCAAGGTCTGGGACGTAGCCTCTGGTTCGTGAATAAAGGCAGTATTACTCAAGTCGTTAAAGCAATCGCCTCTTATCCGAAAGCTCACCACGCTGATTTATGGGCAGGTCTAGGCATTGCCTGTGCTTATATCGGCGGAGTCGAAGCTAAAGCTTTACGCAAACTCGGCACTGTTGCCGGCAGCTTTAAGCCAGCCCTTTGCTTAGGTGTCTCTTTTGCTGCCATGATTCGTAATCATGCCGCAAACCCGGCCAATCATACTGAATTGGCTTGTCAGACATTATGTCGTCTTTCAGCCACTCAAGCAGCAAATATTGCCGAGTCAGCACTGGTCGATTTAAGAAACTCCGACTGCGACTCAGTATATGAAACCTGGCGCCAGCGCATCCAAGGCTATTTCAGCTAGGACTGTTGTTATATTAAACTGCCGGTCTGGTCACACAGCGTGTGTGCACAAACCTACTGTTGTCAAAACGACCGTTTGAATTAAGCAATAACTGCTTCACGCTACCATCTTTGCACAAAAGCCCAACCGGATAATTTTGCAAATTTTCGCCATTCGTGATTTTTGCGAAAGCTTGCTGCAAATTGTTTTTATCCGGATGAAATTCAGCGATATTATGTCCAACAAACTCAGCTTCGTTATAACCAAGCATTTCCAGCTTGTATTTATTCGCCTTTAAGACAGTACCTTCGGCATCAATCCACAGCATGCCAATCGGCGCATTTTCAAAAAAGTCCGAAAGCTCAGTATTCTCATCTAAGCCGGATTTGACTAGAAGTTCATTGCAAGCCATGGGATTCTCCTTTGTTTGAAACAAATACTATACAACAGAGCTTTGTTTATAAACACGTTTGGCAAAAAAAGCCAAAGCGCAAAAGCCCAAACATAAGCTCAGACTTAAAATCACTTCCTCTGCTTTAGGCGAAAAAATCAGAAAGAATCCCTTTCCTTTTACTAAAGCCGAAAAACTAGAAACACAAAATGGGGTAAGAAAAAAACGAAACGTTTGCCAGAGATTAGCTTGAGAAACCGGAACACCACCGGAAGCCGCATTAAGAGTTAAAGAGACACCAACAATAATAGCCAAGCCCAGGGAGGTTAACCACAGCTCGAGATTAGGCTCAAAATATTTGAAAAAAACAACTAAATACCAAAGCAGATAACACCAGAGCACGATTTTGATATTTGAAAGCTCAGCCAAATACCTAATAATCTTCTTTCACCTCATCACGCGCGAGCAAAGCTTCGGTTTCGCGGGCTAACTGAGCCACTTCCGGCGGTGTGTTCGGAGCGATAGCAATTTGACGGCAAAGATCTACGGTACGCCTTAAAGCGCGAACAACAATGCCTTCATCATGATAAGTAGCGTGCCTAATCGCTTCCCAAGTTGCACCTTGAGCCCACATTTGGCTCAATCCGCAAAACAAAGAGTTGAATTGAACCGGTATTTCGATTCCGAAATCACGCTGCATGACATAAACGCGACGAGCGATCTTACCGATCTTTTCCAGAGCGATTGTCACACCAGGACTGTAGGTTGCCGACGAAATATCTTCAATCCGCGAATCTTCTGTAACTAACGCCGTCAACACCGGCGCCAGCTCAAAAGGCTGCAAACGTTTGAGGATGCCGCTGACCACTACCTCGCTAATGAAAAGTTCGTTTGTCGCTCGAATGGCTGCAGCCATTTTACCCAATTCGGTAACAGTGCCACCGTTCAAATAACCTTGCAGTCTCAAAATATTTGCCAGACGATCAAAAGTTCGCCAATATTTTCCGCCTTCACGACTGAGCAATCGATCAGTCTCTTTAAGACGATTGTTCAAAGTTTTTAGGCGATCGGCTTGTTTAGCACAAGGATTTTTTTCCGGACAATTATGACAAGGCATTGCTTGTGCTTGAACAAGAAAGCTTTGCGCCTCAGCTTCTAGTGGCGCCAAACTGGCTTCAGCTGTGGCACCATCCACACCTTGCAAGCCCCGTCGTGTCAGTTTCAACTGTTTGCTTTTAGCGTTGTAAGCATCCATATGCCTTTTAAATAGACTCAAGTCACCAAGCTCACCGGGGCAAAGAGGACGAGAAAGTTTGTCTAACTCTCGCTCTATAGACATTTTCTTTTCGTATAGCGGTTCTAGATCGTTAGCAATAGCATATTGTCCGAAACTTCTCTCGACCAGATCCCGAGCTTCTTCAAGAGTGTGTTTTTGCAAAAGATTGAGAATCATGCCGTAAGAAGGGCTGAAGCGACTGGACAGAGGATCCGGTGGCGCCACTGCAAGTTTTGCCACATCTTCAATATGTTCAAATGGATGACGCAAAATCACGACATGACCTAGATCATCCATCCCTCGCCGTCCGGCACGACCGGACATTTGCAAAAATTCGGAAGCAAAAAGATTACGATGCCCATCGTCCGAACGCTTAGAAATAGCGCTAATCACTGTGGTACGAGCCGGCATATTGATCCCGGCAGCCAATGTTTCGGTAGCAAAGACAACTTTGATCAAACCTTTTTGAAAAAGCTTTTCCACCGCCATCTTCCAACTGGGCAGCATACCGGCGTGATGAACGGCAATTCCTTGATAGAGATAAGGCAGATGCGGATGTGTACGCAAATTTTCATTGTCTCTGACAATGGCATCAACAGCACGTTTAACCGCCACAACTTCGGCATCGCTCAAGAGTTCGCCAGCCGCAACAGCCTTTTTCATTGAGTCCTCACAACCCCGTCGTGAGAATAAAAAATAAATGGCCGGCAACATATTTTTTAAGGCTAAAGCCCGCACTACATCTGCCGGATCAGGCACTGCTTCCTTTCTTTGGAAGCGGGCTTTTTTGTCGAAACGATCATGCTTGTTTCCGAACAAAGACTTGAGCTGCCCGTTAAGACCGCCGCCTTCATGTAAGAGCGGAAAAAGACGTTGATTGCCGAAATAATAAAAACGCAAAGGCACCGGACGAAAATTCGACGACACCAGTCGTGTTGGTCCGTGAGTTTGATCGATCCACGCCGCCAACTCTTCACCGTTGGCTATAGTCGCCGAAAGGGCAATCAACTGCAAGGACGGCGGACAATAAATAATCGACTCTTCCCAGACCGTGCCGCGCTCAGCATCGTTCATATAATGGCATTCATCGAGAATAACACTGGCTACATCATGAACGTTCCGGTTGACGTCACCAAAGTGTGTGCCGTAAAGCATATTACGAAAGACTTCGGTAGTCATCACTACAATCGGCGCTTCACGATTGATTGAAATATCACCGGTTAAAAGACCGACTTTTTCTTCGTCATATTTTTTTTGGAAATCATGAAACTTTTGATTGGATAAGGCTTTGAGCGGAGTAGTGTAATAACAACGCTTATTCGCTCGCAACGCAGCTTCAACAGCATATTCAGCAACCACAGTTTTGCCTGAACCGGTAGGCGCACAGACTACGACATTGCGCCCTTCGTTGAGATGATCGATTGCTTCCAGCTGGAAATCATCCAGAGCAAAAGGAAACAGTGTTTCTAATTCAATTGCCAATCTATTTGGAAACTCCGCTTTGAAGTCCCTTCATCATACACGTACTTTTATAAATGGTCGGGACGAGAGGAATTGAACCTCCGGCCTCACCCACCCCAAGGGTGCGCGCTACCCCTGCGCCACGTCCCGCAATGCTCTCTATTATAGAAGGAGGGGGCGTAGATTCAAACCGCATAGCCTTAATAAGGCATTAAGTCTCGAACCAGGCGCCGGCGGTTGTTGATTGGATTTTGTTTGTTCGGACAAACTATGATTTTGCCGCTTCGTAGCTGCGTTACAGCGACAGATAGCGCAAAAGTTTCTTCCGATCGATAAGCGGCTTCCAAAGCTTCAGTTACCGGTTTGCGAACCGGTAAGGTCATCGGCTGTTGCATAACATCTCCAACATTTGACCATTCTAATCTTGAATCCTGACATGGTAACAGACCGAAAAGTCCAGGAGCTCTCGACAACCAGCCTTGCCAACAGATTTAACCTTACCTTGTCATGGCTCCACGCAAAATACGATCCATTTCACCGGGGCTGACAGCATACTGTCTTGCCGTCTCGGCGTCGATCAAGCCTTCGCTGTAAGCGTTATAAAGCGCACCGTCCATGGTTTGCATTCCATCATAGCCGCCGCCCTTGATGAATTCGTAAAGTGAATCCATTTCGCCTTTAAGAATGGCGTCTTGAATAGTGGTGGAGTTGACCATGATCTCTTGCACACAAATACGCCCGCCACCAACCATCGGCACAAGTTGCTGCGAAACAACGGCCTTCAAACAATTGGCCAACTGAATCCGCACCGCTTCCTGCAAACCCGGTTCGAAAGCGCCGATCACACGTTGAATTGTTTTTGGCGCCGAAGCAGTGTGCAAAGTACTGAGGACAAGATGCCCGGTTTCAGCAGCGCGCATCGCCATTTGGATTGTTGTCGGATCGCGCATTTCACCGACAAGCAAAACATCGGGATCAGCGCGCAAAGCCGCTTTAAGAGCATTGGAAAAACTTTTAGTCGTAAAACCAATTTCACGTTGAGTGATGATTGCTCGTTTCGGACGATGAACAAACTCAATCGGATCTTCCATCGTATAAATATGAGCTGCTTCACGCGAGTTAATTGCATCGATCATACCGGCAAGTGTCGTAGATTTGCCCGCTCCGGTAACACCAGTAACCAGGATAAGACCTTGATTCTCGCTAGTCAGAGTTTCGATAATCGGCGGCATGCCCAACTCTTCCAGGGACGGAATCTCAATTGGCACAATACGCATGGCACAACCGATTGAATCCAGATCCAGATAAACGTTCACCCGAACCCGGGCTGAATCACCAAATAAAAGAGCGCAATCAAGCTCAAAATTTTCCTCGAATATCTGCTGCTGACGTGGTGTCAGAAAACCAAAAACCATGTTGCGCAGCATCTCAGGATCGAGAACAGGCAGATCCGGAATAGAACGAATCAAACCATCGATTCTAAATACAGGCGGCATATTGCCTTTTAAGTGGATGTCCGAAGCTCTGTATTCAATCGCCAATTCAAGGATATCCTCGATGGATAGCCTGGTGTCCTCCGGCATAGTCATATTGCCAATTTCCTTTGCGAGGCTGTCTTAAAAAATTTCGGACAAAAGAACTTCTTTAAGATTAAGCATAGCTTTCCTGATTGCTCTGGAAACACCCATTTCCGAAACACCCAAAAGATTAGCTGCCTCTTTTTGAGTGAGATCGTAGAAATAAACAAATTCGACGATCTGTTTCGTGCGTTCGCCGAGCGAAACCAAAGCTTGACTAATTATTTCCCGATCTTCCGAATACTTAAGCTCATCAAGAGATTTCCGATCAGCCACAAGCTCAGAAAGGAGGCGACCCTCATCAGGCGACTCATTATCGTCAGATGACTCCAAAGATTGATAATGATGACAATTTTCCCAAGATTGACGCGCTTCGCGAACTTCATCTTGGGTAAATCCGGAGCGAGCGGCCAGCTCACTTACAGTCGGGGTACGTTCCGACTCACGACTAAGCATCTCTTCAAGCTGGCTTATTTTGGTCCGCACATCATTTAATTTCCGCGGCACCTGGATTAAGGAGCCGTGATCTCTCAAATAATGGCGAATTTCACCTTTTATATAGACCGAGGCAAAAACTTTAAAACTAGCCTTATTTTCACGGTTAGCATCATAGTACTTAACAGCTTTTAACAATCCCACAGAGCCAACCTGTGTCAAATCATCAACGTTTTCGCCCGTTACATGGGCATAACGCTTTGCAATCTGTTTAACCAGGGGCAAATACTGACGTACGAGCCCGTCTTGGTCAACAGATTTAGAGATATCCATTTTTGGAGATATCTTGGCCATCGGGTTACCTTGCGATACGTCAACCCTTAATCACATGTACCCCTCTTTGTTCAGCTTTAAACCGTAAAATCCACATTTGCAGAAAGCCGACAAAAGTTTATAAATTAAAGCAGCTAGGCTAAAATTGGGCTAGGAGTGAAAAATTGAAGAACTCGCTATTTAAGCCTATTCGTCGTGTCGTAATCCTCATTCAACAACTTTGGGGACGAATTTCGACGCAAAAGCGCCTGCTTTTGCTTGGCTTAGTCTCAATTTCATCTCTGGTTACTTTTACCGCCTGGATTTTAGTTAGCCATGCTCAATCCATAAAAAGCCATTCGGTTAGTCAATTCGGACGAGCTTTAGCTCATGCCTTGGCACGAGGTGGCGCCGAAGCTTTATCCAACTCGGGCAATCTTGAAGGACTGAAATATTACATCCTGACCGAAATGGCTCAAACACCGGCTATCGCTTATATAGTTTTGGTCGATAGTAATGGTCAGGTACTGCTCGACAGCCAAACCTTTCTTAAACCGAAAGCCGGCAGCGAACCAATCTTTCCTTACTATACCGAAGCCAACCGTCCGAAAATTATTCCCGGTGTTTATGAAAGCCCCACCGGTTATCGTGAACTGACTAACGTTGCCGTACCGATGAGACGCAACAACATGAATCTAGGCGTCTGTTGGGTCGGTCTGGATAGCTCGTCATTCTCAATTTTTGGCACAGCCAGCGAAACTAAAGTCTTTCTATTCTCAATTTTCGGACTAGTCTGGTTTCTTGGAGCCCTTTGTTTAGCCGTCAATTACTCTCTAATTAATCGTCCACTTAAAGCTCTGTCCTCCGGAGCAAGTCAGATTGCCGCCGGACGCTTCGGACATCAAATTCAGTCCCAAGGAGCAGGACGCGAGATCGATCAAGTAGTCAGCGCATTCAACTATATGTCCAAACGTTTGCAGCAATACGACAAACAGAATTTAGACAGCTTGATGGCCGAGAGAAATAAATTCATTTCTGAACGCAATAAACTTGAACTGGTTCTGATGTCCATCGCCGATGGTGTAGTCGTTTGTGATCGCGACAATAAAGTGCAAATCATCAATGCTGCAGCCACACAACTTTTTGACACTGACGCCCGAGACTTAATTGGCAAGCCGCTTGTTTTTTGTACCGAAGGTCCGGACCGCCCACAAATTTGTCATATTATCCAAGCTTTCACTGATACGGTTTCGCCCGGCCGCATGGGTCCGGTGATGCAACAGTTGAATATTCAAGATCGAGTCATTCGCCTGCACATCGCCCCAATTTCCCTTAAAGGCGAAGTTCTCGGTTCGGTAATGATTATGCACGACATAACCAGACAAGCAGATCTTGATCGCATGAAAAACGAATTTATCAGCAACGTTTCACATGAATTGCGCACACCGATTACTTCAATCAAAAGTTATGTCGACACCATTTGCACCCACGGCGATAAGCTTGAACCGGATATCTACAAAGAGTTCATGCAAATAATCGACAGTGAGGCCGATCGCTTAATGAATCTCGTTAACGAGGTTCTCGAATTGTCCAAGCTAGAAGAAGCTGATCGTGAGCTGGAAATGGAGTCGCAGGATCTGAGACCGGCAGCCGAATATACCAGCCGCGCTTTAAGCATGATGGCCAAAGACAAAGACATCAGCCTGGAATTTGCCGCTGACGATCCGCTACCGGCCGTACTAATGAACCGCGAATCAATTGAACGAGCAATCATCAATTTGCTTACCAACGCAATCAAATACACTCCTAAAGGTGGCAAAGTTCTTTTAAGTGTGGCCAATTGTCCGGAAAGCAAACAGATCAAAGTTACAGTCAAAGACAACGGCATCGGCATTCCGGAAGAATGCTTAGAGAATATCTTCGATCGTTTTTACCGGGTCGAGAAAAAAGTACATACTATAAAAGGTACGGGTCTTGGTCTGACCATCGTCAAAAATATTGTCGAAATACACGGCGGCGAAGTTAAAGTCGAATCCGAAATCGGAATGGGCTCTTCGTTTATGTTTTTACTCCCGGCTTTGGATACTTCAATTGATTTACGCGCTCAACAAAACGACGCTCAAGTTGAACTTGGTAAATCAAGATCAGCAATCGAGCTTAACATCTCCTAATTTAGCTTTAGTTGCCAAGCGGATTTTCCCCTTGGCTTATATTCAGACTTGCAGTACCATCAGTACTTGTTAACCGTAAGGGCGGCAAAACGTTGATTAGAGCCATATATCCAGGATCCTTCGATCCGATAACGCTTGGACATCTAGACATTATTCGGCGCGCTAGCCAACTTTGTGATGAAACAATAATGGCTGTGGTTGCCAACCCTGGGAAAGCCCCGTTATTGCCAATTGAGGTCAGAACGGAACTTATTACTCAGGTGGTCGCCGATATACCCAGAGTAAAAGTAGGACATTTTCAAGGGCTAACTGTAGATTTTGCAAAGAATAACAAGATTTCAGTAATCATACGCGGATTACGCGCTATCTCAGACTACGAGGCTGAATTGGGCATGGCTCAGACTAACAAACAACTGCTTCCTGAACTAGAAACTATCTTTCTCATGACAAAACCGGAGTATTCTTTTATAAGCTCATCAACCGTAAAGGAGATTGCGCGACTAGGCGGAGACGTATCCCAATTCGTCCCTCCCGCTGTCCACTCCTACTTGAAGGAACACGTTAACTTCAGTAGAGGCGCTGAAATAATATGACAACCACCGTCGCATTAAGCCCAAATACAGTTGCATACAAACAAACGTCAATCTACAAGCACCTCGACCTGCTTGAGCATCTGATTGAAGACGCTTCCGGCGTTTGGAAGTTCAAGCTAATTAACGCCGACCAATTCTTGGAGGTTCTGGATAAAGCCAGAGCTCGCCTCCCGGAAGAATTGCGTGAAGCAACCGAAGTTCTTCAACAACGTGACGACATTATTGCTGAGTCACAAAGAAGAGCCGAGCAAATTATTTCCACAGCCCGCCGTCAGGCTGAAAATATGGTTCAAGAGTCCGAACTGCTTAAAGCTGTCCAAGCTGAAGTAGATCGTATTCGCAAACAAGTTGTACAAGAAGTTGAACAAATGCGTCGCGAAGCTCTGGCTGAAGCCGACAAAATTCGTTTGGAAGCTGAAGAAGATGCTGCCCGCGTCCGCGAAGGTGCGGATCATTACGCTGATTCAGTTTTGACCAGAATCGATAGCGATCTGGTTACGCTTGGCCGAACATTGGCTGACGCTCAAGGCATAGTCCGCAACGGACAGCGAGTTTTAGGCCAAGTTAAACGCCATGTCGGCGTCTCGCCTAACTTGTTAGCTCAACGCGAAGAACAATAATTAAGCGTTTGTCATTTTGACAAGGCAACAGCAGGCTTTTTGTTCTGCTTAATTCCTTCGTCGATTAAACGTGCCAGATCTCGGACCAATTCATTTGCCCGACGGTCGTTGTGCGGACGTTCAACTTGTACGGCAACCAAATATCTTTGCCCGCCCGGGGTGGTAACGATACCGGTATCACCAACCAAGCGGCCGATATCACCAGTTTTGTGAGAAATTTTCGAACCGGGAGCAATTCCGGCCGGCAAAAGTGTACGCGTGCGGGTTCGCTCCATAATCGCCAACATCCGACTGCGGCTTTCGGCTGTTACCAGCTCACCTTTGTCGATTTTAGCCAATAATTGCACCAGATCATAAGGACTGGTTTTATTGGTACCAGCAAGATCCGGCAACCAATCATTCAGATAAGTACGATAAAGTCCCCAGCGTTCAAAATCTTCATTGCAAGCTTCCATGCCACCAAGGCGATCGATGATCATGTTGGTCGCCGTATTATCCGAGACGATAATCATCGATTCCATCGCCTCTTTTAAACTTACTTTCGAACCGACCGGACGCCATTGCAAATATCCCGATCCTCCGCCAATTAGATCCGGACGCAAGATCAAGTCTTCAGCAGGATCAACCAAACCTTTGTCCATAGCCGTTAGAAGCTTCACTAGAACCGGCACTTTAATCATGGACGCAGCTGAATAATATTGATTAGCATCCAAATTAAGATAACGTCCGCTCTCCGGCTCAACAACAAAAACACCGGCATGTAATTTCGGTTGGTTTGCTTTAGCCATTACCAAACGTTTGAGCTCAGTCAATTCTTCCTGCATCTGAAAAGGTAGTTCATTAGCCGTTGTTGTGACAAGCGGCTCCTCAGTGTGCATGCCAACCCCGGCTGGAATAAAACTACCAAGGATACATGTGCAAAGGCACGATAAGGCCGCCGAACGCAAAAGCCGCTGCCCCGGCGGCAAGCGCTTAATTTTATTGACCACAACAGAATTTTTTGTCGGCACCATTAACATCCGATCGTCTATGACGATCTATACTGGCAAAGCAGGTTTATTCTACTGCAAGTTGGATCAAAGAAAATCCCGAGAATGCATTAAACATAAGCTTTTTGAAGATTTTCGCCTAGCGCAACAAGATCGATTCGATATCAAACAATACTCCAGCAAACATCCGCCATATGAGCAAAATACTACTAGTTGAAGATGAACATGATCTATCGGAACAAATCCGCGATTGGCTTGCTCGCGATCATCATATTATCGAAATCATTGATAACGGAGAGATTGCTCTGCATCAATTGCGCGTAAGTGACTATGACGTTATCGTTCTTGATTGGCAGTTGCCGGGCTTAAGCGGTTTGGAAATTTGTCGGCGCTTTCGAGCTCTCGGCGGCAAAACTCCCGTATTGATGCTTACGGCTAAAAGCTCAATCGACGATAAAGAGCTCGGACTAGACGCCGGCGCCGACGATTATTTATGCAAACCTTTCCATCTCAAAGAATTATCAGCCAGACTGCGCGCTCTTTTAAGAAGAGCCGGCAGCGACCTTAGCTCCAATCTGCTTCGCTCTCGCGATATCGTGCTTGATCCGAGCGCTAAACAAGTCACCAGGGACGGTGTCGAGATTCATCTTGAACCTAAAGAATTTGCTCTTCTGGAGTTTTTATTGCGCCATAAAAATACAGTATTCAACGCCGAAGCACTCTTATCAAGAGTTTGGGAATCAGCTGCAGAAATTTCACCTGATTCGATTCGCACTTACATCAAGGTTCTACGCAAAAAATTCGACCGTGAAGGTTTTCCATCGGTGATCACCACGGTGCACGGTCTCGGTTACAAGCATGAGGATCTTTAGATGTTTAAGAGCCTGAAGCTTAAGCTGGCAGCTCAATTTCTTGTATTGTCTTTAGTTGTTTACGCCGCCATGACCGCACTTGGTGTTTATATCTTTCATCGCGGTTTAACCGAGCTTTTGGATGACCGCTTGGCACTCCTCACCGCCAGCATGGCCCCTTCCGTAAAGTATGACAAGAGCGGTTTGCACATGAACGAATTGCTCAAGCCGCTGAAAATAGCTTCGGCTTACTTAACCCCAACAGTACAAATTTATGACGCTGATCGAAAGCTTGTGATTGCCTACGGTCCGCCCGGAGTAGAGCAGCTTTTACCACCAAACAGCGAAGTCAATTTTGAAGAAGGCACATTACGAACTTATTGCCAATCAATCATCGAAAAGGGACAAACAGTCGGTTATTTACAAGTCGAACTCAGTACCGATCACCGCGAAAAAGCAATTTCGGAATTTATCGAAGCGCTTTCCGTTCTCGCTCCATTGCTCATTCTTGCTTTCAGTTTAAGCGGTTATTGGTTCTCATCTTGGGCAATTAAGCCGATTGAAGAGACTTTCAAGCTGCTGCAGCGATTTATTGCCGATGCCGGTCATGAACTAAAAACACCGATTGCCATTATTCAAGCTACTTGCGAGAATTTAGCCGCCGATCTGGAAAGCAATGCTCAAGCCCAACATCGGCTGGCTGTTATCGAACGTTCGACCGAACGCATGCAAAAGCTAGTCGCCGACCTGCTCACCTTGACCAAGGCTAAACAACCGCGCCTTGCACAACACATCTCGCACTTGCGCCTTGATGTCATTCTGCAAGATGCCTTAAACGAAATGAGTGAACTATTCGAAGACAAGCAAGTATCTTTGCGTGCCGAGACCATCCAAACCGCTAAGCTGCTAGGCGACAGGGATTCACTTCACCGCGTAATCACAAATTTGCTGGAGAATGCCCTTCACTATACCGATACCGGCGGAACGGTGACAGTTGGTTTGCAATCCGGCTTGAACAATATCACGCTCAAAATCAGCGACACCGGCATCGGTATGCCCGCAGAAAGCCTGGACAAAATTTTCGATCGTTTTTATCGTGTCGATGAATCACGCTCTCGGGCCGCTGGCGGTTCCGGCTTGGGACTTTCTATCGTTAAAGCAATTATTGAAGCTCATCACGGCAACATTACCGTACAAAGCAGCCCAGGAAAAGGCAGTACTTTTACTGTTATTTTTCCGGTACTTGGTCAAAGCACCTTCTTCCGTCAAGCGCCAAAACCTTCTGCTTAAATAAGCTCAAGCCCCACCAGCTTACCCTCACGGATTCCTCACAAGCAATATTTATGCTTAAAGAGTCGGGTGAGGAAATCGAAAAATGAATGGTCAGGCCGCTCTTGCTGCACAACTTGCAAAATATCTTCCCCAGCAAGCTGCATCCATCGAGCGGTCTTTGCCTGCAGAAAAAATATATCTTCAATACGGCTGCACGATCTTAGTGATCGGCGGCTGCGCGCTTATCGGTTGGCCCTTAGAAAGGAGTCTGGGCGCAGCCTGTGCATTCATGATTTATTTTGCCGGCTCATACTTTTGTGCATACAAATTTGGCTTTGGACCGGCGCTGCTTGCTTGCCTTTTATCCATTCTTTCTTTTGATTACTGCCTTGAATTTCCCCGCTGGCAGCTCGAACCGTTCTGTCCGGAACACCTATTTATGTTCATGATCATGTTTTTGGTTGTGATTGCCACGAGCAAGCAAACACGATCTCTTAAAGAATATGCTTATGACCTGGAACAACGTGTGTCGGAGCGAACTCAAGAGCTTGCCCAATCCAATCTTTTATTACGAGAGGAGGTGAGCAATCACCAAAAAACAGTACAAACCTTGCGACAAACTGTCGGTGAGCTAGCAAAGTCGAACGCCGCTCTGCAACAATTCGCACGCATCGCCTCTCACGATCTCCAAGAACCACTGCGAGTTATTCAGGGATATGTTGGCTTGCTAGCCCGCCGCTACAAAACACAGCTCGATCAAGATGCCGATGATTTCATCGAGTTTATTGAGGATGCCGCAATCCGTATGGAACGCCTAATTAAAGGCATACTTGCTCATGCATCAGTAAGCTCCGAAACAAAAGCATTTGAATCGGTAGACATGAATAAATGTTTTAGCGATGCTTACGCCAATTTACAGCAATCCATCGCCGACAAACAAGCAAATATAACTTCGGACACGCTTCCGACTGTTACAGGTAATTCTTCTCAGCTTGCTCAATTGTTTCAAAATTTGATCGGTAACGCGATCAAATTTCAAAAAGACAAAGCTCCAGAAGTTCATGTCAGCGCCCAACAGCTCCAAAACGAATGGCTGTTCATCGTAAACGACAACGGTATCGGCATGGAGCAAAAATATCTTATGCAGATTTTTGAAATGTTCAAACGTCTGCATGCAACTAGGGAATATCCCGGCTCCGGACTCGGCTTAGCTATTTGCAAAGCAATCATCGACAGCCATCACGGCAAAATCTGGGTCGAGTCGGAACTGGGAAAAGGTTCAAGATTTTTCTTCACCATCCCTCTTGCTCATAACGACAGTACGGGAGGTACCTAACATGAATAAGAATCTCAAAGTTTTGCTTGTTGAAGACAACGCCGCCGACGCCAGATTAGTAAAAGAAGCGCTTGCCGATTGCCGCATTCCAGTGGAAATGCGTCAAGTAGAAAACGGCGAAGAAGCCTTGAAATACGTCAATCGCGAAGGTCCGTACAATGAGGCCCCCACTCCCGATCTGATCGTGCTCGATTTGAACATGCCGAAAAAAGACGGACATGGATTTTTAGAAGAAGCAAAAGACGTTCTTGATGAACTGGATATTCCGATTGTTTTACTCACAGTATCGGACCGTGATTCAGACATCAAAAGAGCGCTGGATACAAAAATGAATTTTTATTTGAACAAGCCTGTTGATGCCAGCAAATTAAAAGCAGTACTTTGCGCAATCAACGATCTTTGGTCAATCGATGCCATACCGGCAAGGCTCCTGGCTTAACCAAGCCGCTTCGAGCCACAGTTATTTTGAGGACGGAATCATGAAAGACAATGTATATTACGTAATGGCCGCCAACCCCCATACACCTAAAAAAGCTTTGGCTAAATTAGCCGAGCTTCCGGATCCGGCAATCCGGCGTCAGGTGGCCAGTAATCCACGTACACCGGAAGAGATTCTCAGCCTCCTTGCTCTTGACTCACATTGGGATGTTCGCTTAAATGTTGCTCTCAATCCGATGGCATCCTATAAGCTGCTCGAATTGCTCTCCTCAGACGAAGCTCCCACAGTGAGATTAGGCATCGCCGAAAATCTAAGTATGCCGCTGGAAATACTTGAGTCTTTGCGCTTAGACGAAAACCCTTATGTATCATGCAAAGCCGCAGAAACGCTGTCGCTTAAATCTTACAGCACCTGCTTTGCTTGATCTAAAAGTTGCCTGACCGGGCGAGATAGGGAGGCATTCTAACCGGGAGTGCACCCCTATCTCTTATTATGTTCAGAAGTTTCGACTGTTCGCGGAACAAACAAATACAATAAAAGCAAAATCAATGTGGCAAAAGAGACAGCATATTTTGCTGCTTGGGGTATGTCGCTGCGCGGTGAAATAAAGCCTTCAATAATGCCGGCAATAAATAAAACCGGAACGCAGCCGGCAAAAAGAATGAAAGCTTGTTTTGTATTTATACGCAAAGAATCAAGCCGTGACAGGTTGCCCGGAAAAAGAATGCCTTTAGCTAAAAGCAAACCGGCACCACCACTGATAAAAATGGCACTTAATTCGAAAACACCGTGCGGCGCAACAAAAGCAGCTAACCTATAGGATAAATCGTAAAAGCTGCAAACGGCAAAAGTACCACCAATCAGCAAACCGTTTGAAACAAGCACATAAACTGTGCCAATACCGCCTGTCAGCCCTAAAACAAAAGCCATAAGAGCGACTTTAATATTGTTGGTAATAATCCAGCTTGAAGCAACAGGACTTTTCTCTTGAACGGCATCAGTCCACATCTGTTTTTTTTCAATCATGCCCCATAAGTCGTCCGACACCATGGCCATCCCCGGTTGCACTTCTAAATGAGCAAGGTTGATGTCGTTGCGCACCAAATACCAAGTTGCTACGGAAGGCAGAAAAGAAAGCAAAAACGCCACAAAAACATAGATGATATTTGCTCGAAAAATGGCCGGGAATGTTACCCACAAAAAATGCCATAAATCTTGCCATCGATTTTTTTGACTTTGATAAACTTGATTGTGTCCTTTAACAACCAGATTATTCAAATAAACGATTATATTGGCAGGTACACCAATAGCCCGCGCTCTTGAAAGATCAGAAGCTACCGCCCGATAAAGTCGTCCCAAGGATCGCAGTTCATTTTTACTCAAACTGGTCAGGCCTTTTTTATCCACTCGTTTGAGCAGCTCTTCCAACTCTTGCCATACCGGGCGCCTGCCTGAAGTCCAACGTTCAATATTCACAGTTCACCATCAATAGCGAAGCCGCATTTATGACCGAGCCTGACTATCTCATTTCTACCCCGGAAAACGTCGATTTACACCTGGAACTAGCTGGAGCAGCCGCCCGGATCTGGGCAGCCTTCCTCGACATTTTAATCATGGCAGTTGCCATTTTTTCCATTTCGCTTGTTCTTATTGTTGCCGGCGGTTTTATCTCAAGCTTACCAATCGCCCAAGCTGCCAAAAGCGGAATCGTTGCCTGGTTGAGTTTTATCTATATATTTCTCTTAGCCATAACAACCACCGGCTATTTCATTTATTTTGAAGGTAAGTGGCAGGGTCAAACTCCCGGCAAACGGGTTATGCATATTCGCGTCATTGAAGCCAACGGACAACCGATTGGTTGGAGCGCGGCTTTCATCCGAAATTTATTGCGCATAGTGGACAATATCGCTTTGATCGGCGTGCTCTTTCTAATTTTTGATCGTCACGAACGAAGAATAGGCGATCTGGCCGCCGGTACTTTGGTAATTCGCGAAAGACAAACAAGTCTTGCCGACACATCCTTAAGACTGCGGTCTTTGACACCACCTTTATCTTTCATCGATCCAGGACAACTGTCGACAAAAGACTTTAATCTGCTCAGCAACTTTTTGAAACGACGAGAAGCGATGACTTTTGACAGCCGCGCCGTCTTAGCTAAAGAGATGCGCGATTATTTTTGCCAAAAACTAAACCCTGAAATTCAAGGCGAATCAGCCGAAGAGCTACTGGAAAAGATCTATCTTGCTTACACAAGACATATCGAAAGCCAGAGTTAGCGAGTTTCTACCGCAGCATATTTGAGGTTGGTCGGTCCGATGTATTCGGCACGCGGTCTGATCAAACGATTGTTGCTCATCTGTTCAAGAATGTGCGCGGCCCAACCGGACATACGACTCATAGCAAATATCGGGGTGAATAGATCGACCGGAATACCGAGCATGTAATAAACAGATGCCGAATAGAAATCGACATTGGCATACAGACCCTTTTCACGAAATACAGACTCTTCAATAATCCGGGACATTTCAAACCATTTGAGCTCGTTAACTCGCTTGCCAAGCTCTTCCGACATTTTGCGTAAATGCCAAGCGCGCGGGTCTTCTGTTCGGTACACTCTATGTCCGAAGCCCATAATCTTTTTGTGCTCATCAAGGAGCTTCTTCACGTACCCTTCAGCTTTCGGTACGTCTCCAACTTTAAGCAACATTTTGATTACTTCTTGGTTGGCACCACCGTGCAAAGGACCTTTCAAGGTGCCGATTGCCGCTGTAATTGCCGAATGCAGATCAGTCTCGGTGCCAGCGGCAACGCGAGCAGCAAATGTCGAAGCATTCAATTCGTGATCCGCATGCAAAATCAAAGCAATATCTAAAGCACGGGCACTAAAATCATCGGGCTTTTTGCCTGTCAACAAATACAGGAAATTACTGGCTAGATTGCCATCGGCCATTGGTTCAAGCGGTTCTTTGCCATTGCGGATGTTATCCCAGTAGGCAACAATCGTCGGCATTTGTGCCGTCAAACGCGTAGCTTTGCGAATTGTCGCTTCACGACCGTTATCATCGGCGTCGGGGTCATACATTGAAAGAAGCGAAACAACGGTGCGAAGGACTTCCATCGGCATCGACTGCTTAGGCAACTGCTTCATCAGCTTTACAACATCAGTCGGTAATTTGCGGTTGGCTCTCAATTCACGATTAATCGTTTCCAGCTCCCCTTTGTTTGGCAAACGCCCAAACCAAAGTAGATAAACGACTTCTTCAAAAGTAGAGTGCTCGGCTAGTTCATGAATGTCATAGCCCTGATAGAGCAGACGCCCTTCCTTGCCATCCACAAAACAGACTGTCGAGTCTGTAGCGACTACATCTTCAAGCCCGGCCTTGACCATGGTTTGCTCTCCAAAAGCCATTGAACACAATATATGCGGACTTTATACATCATTTGACATCATTTTTTGAAGAAATAAAGGCTTATTTCATTGTTGCTTTTTGCTTCCAGGAGTTGCTTATTTTCCGCTTATGGCTTGGCAATTCAGATGCTTTCCAAGTAATAGCAGACGACTACTCAGAGCTGGTCCTCTTGACGACAAGCTTCTAGGGGCTGCTTCTCAGAGCGAAATTCTCATTTTGAGAGTTGTCCCCGGCTTGAGCTTTGCGCCACCACTATTTACTCGAGCACGAACAGAATATTTGTCTTTACCAACAACTGCTTTGTCGCTGATATAAGAAATTCCTCCCGACAACCGTCGTTTAGTTTCTCCGGGCAAAACAACTTCCACAGGCGATCCTGTGTGTATTTTGTCCGCGGCGGCAGCTGGGACAAAACCGTTAATCACAAGGCTTTGCGAATCTCGGATCAAAAACAAAGTTTTTTCCGGATCAACAATTTCACCTTCGATAATTGATTTTTGAACGATTTCGCCGTTGGCATTAGCGGTGATTGTCACAATCGGGCCAATACCTAATAAACAATCTCATCCAGCTGAACTTTGCCTCGAAAAACCCAATAAACAATTGAGGTATACGCAATGACAAAGGGCATGCCCAAACAGGCAATCCAAAACATAATCCAAAGCGTATTGTTCGAAGACGAAGCGTTATAGATATTCAAACTCCATTCCGCATTTAAAGACGAAATAAGCAAATTCGGAAACAACGCCGCTCCGAATAGAAAAGTCAAAGCCAAAATAGAGCAGGAAGAAGAGATGAAAGCATAGCCCGGTTGGTTCAAATAAATAGCACGCGGCACATTGGCTAAAGCAAACACATTCAATACAACAACAATCCAGGCCGCAGGATATTTCTCAAAATTTATTGCCGCATGGGGAATTTGAACCAATGTCGCAATGGTGCTAAGCACATAAGCAATCAAGAAAAAGCCAAACGTTTTCCACATCAACGAATGAATTCTTTGTTGTAGCTCACCAGCAGTTTTTAAATAAAGATAGATCGAACCATGCATGGCGCAGGTAGCTACAGCAAGCACACCGATCAGCAAAGGATACGGGCGAAAAACATCGGCCAGGGTACCGGCAAAATAACCATGTGACTCGATCGGTAAACCCTGCATCGTATCCCCAACGGCAACACCAAACAAAAAACTAATCATCGTCGATGATACAAAAAAGGCGATATCCCAAAATTGACGCCAAATATTCGACTTGTGCTTGCTACGGAATTCCATGGACACACCGCGAAATATCAATCCCGACAAAAGGATCATAAAGGGCAAATAATAGCCGGAAAAAGCTACAGCATATGCATCGGGAAAAGCAGCAAAAAGAGCACCGCCGAAAGTAACTAACCAAACTTCATTGCCATCCCAAATCGGACCAATTGAATGCATAAAAATACGTCGCTCTTGATCGGTTTTTGCAAACAAATGCAAAATACCGACACCAAGGTCAAATCCATCTAGAATGCCGTAACCAGCAAGAAGAAAGCCCAAGAGAATAAACCAAACAACATGAATATCCATGCTACTCTTCGTCCTCGGCTTTATACAGCGTCATCGACGGACCAGCCGGATCGCTCCTGCGTGCAGCAGAGTCCATCAACGACTTTTGCTCATCAAGAAGCGATTTCGTTTGTTTTTCTTGTTTTTTAGACTTTAGTTTTCCTGATTTTTGCTTTTCAGAACTCTGTTTTTTGAGCTTCGACTTACTTGGCTTTTGCTTTCCTGTAATCACCGCATTGCTGGACTCCAGGGCGTCCTCAGGACCATGCAAAATTTTATTATGCAAGACATACAACCAAACAACAAAGAGCAAAGCATAAATAATCGAAAACATAATTATCGAACCTAATATATGCTCGGCCGGAACCGTTTTAGAAAAGCCATCCGCAGTACGCAACAGTCCATAGACAATCCAAGGCTGGCGTCCAACCTCAGCAGTTACCCACCCCAATTCATTAGCAGCGATCGCTGGTATGGCCGAAAAAACAAAAAACCATAAAAGCCATCTGGTTGTGAATAATTTTTTTTGCCACCATAAATAAAGTCCCAGAAGCGTGATACTGAGAAAATATCCACCGAGCATCACCATCAAATGAAAAGAGAGGAACGGAATAGTGACCGGCGGCCAAACATCACGCGCAAATTTATCTAAACCAGCAACCGGTTTATGCGGATCAAAATAAACCAGAAGACTGAGCAAATAGGGGATTTTCAAACCATAGCGAACTGTTTTTGCTTCCGGATCTGGCCAACCAAAGATATATAATCCGGTGCCCTCAGTTCCCGTTTCAAAATGTGCTTCCATCGCCGCCAGTTTTGCCGGTTGATAATCCGCTACTTCGCAAGCTTGCAAATGTCCGGACGCCGCAGCCAATAATGACGTTATTGCCGCATAAACAAGTGCGATTTTAAACGTACGTTCGGCAAACTGAAGATGCCGGTTTTTAAGTATATAAAAAGCACTAACACTTAAAACAAAAAATGCGCCAAGCACAAAGGCACCAACCCAAACATGCAACAACCTAGGTACAGTCGAAGGATTGAAAACCATCGCCCAGAAGTCGGTAATTTCAGCACGAGTAAGACCAGACGCTGTTTTTACCAAATGATATCCAGCTGGGGTTTGCTGCCAGGAATTAGCAACCGTAATCCAAATTGAAGAGAATATTGAGCCGAGACAAACCATAACAGTAGAAAAGAAATGCATTCCGCGCGAGACTTTGCCCCAGCCAAATACCAACACAGACAAAAATCCGGACTCTAGAAAAAAGGCAAAAATGCCTTCAGCAGCAAGCGCTGATCCAAAAACATCACCAACAAATTTAGAATAGACGGCCCAATTTGTGCCGAACTCAAATTCCATGACAATGCCCGTAGCCACTCCCATAGCAAAATTGACAGCAAATATTTTTGTCCAAAATTTTGCCATAGACTCATAAATGGGATTACCAGTCTTCATCCAGACAGCTTCAATCATGACCATGAACACGCTCAAACCAATGGTTAAAGGCGGAAATATATAGTGAAACATGATTGTCAGTGCGAACTGTAAACGTGATAGAAACAATGGATCAAGATGCATAATGGCTTCCGTTATTTTCGAGCTTCACTACATTCGCTTTCAGTCTTAAGCTAGATTCACTATCTCAATCATATTCTGTCAAAGCTAGACTAATGGGCACTTCGCTCATCATTTGATAGGTGAATTCATCACCAATCTTATCAATTCCCATAGCTGTTGCTTGTAATTCGACTTTCTGAGCTGCCGCTTCTCGTAATGCTTGTCCATAGAGAACATCTATATGATCTGCAGGACAAAATGATTGAATATCAGTACGAGCGATACAAAAAAGCTGGACTGCTCGCCAACCATCTTGAGTTGCTTTCACAAGACAATTAAGATGCTTTCTGCCCCGTTCAGTTTTAGCATCAGGAAACATAGCTCTGCCATCTTCTGCTAGAGTTACTGATTTTACTTCCATCAAACAATCTGGTTTCGTTTGATGCTTGGTCAGGCGAAAATCAAAACGACTATCAGCAAAAGTTTTTTCAGATTCGATTAACTGGTAGCCTTGAAATGGCAACAACAAACTTTGCTCAAGGGCATTTTTCACTACTTTATTTGCCATTTGCGTATCAACACAAACGAGGGCCGTCGGCAGCTCTGTAATTACCCAGCTGTACTTAAGTACTCTTTTCGGATCTTTGGCCGGACGCAACCAAACTGTTGCACCGGGCTCAGCCAGGCCGATCATACTGCCAGGGTTTGGACAATGCACCGTTATTTCTTCAGCCGAAGCTCCTAGCTCGACATCAGCAAGAAATCTTTTATAGCGCCGGAGTAATTTTGCCGGCACCAATCTTTCCGTAATCATGACAACATCCAATTTGATTCTTAAGCAGTATAGACAATTTCAACGACCGATACTATACTTACGTATGTGCCATGGGTCCATTTACTATTCGCCATCGGACACAATCAGCTTAAAAGCCCACAAGTGGCACTTCTCCATCTTCGCAAGCCCAACTCAGAGACCGCGAACTTATTACTCACGAACTGCAGACTGACCACCAAATGACTACTTACTATTCAAGGACTAAGTAATGGATTTATACACGTTACCCCCCAGACAAAAAGAAGTAGTTAGGTTGATAGCCGAACTCACAGAAGAACATGGCTACCCACCCACTTTGGCTGAACTGGCTAAAGCATTAGGATTACGCAATCGTATGACAGTCCACCAGCACGTCGTTGCCTTAAAAAAGAAAGGTATTGTACGTTGGGAACCAGGACTAAATCGTTCCTTACGTTTAGTCGATGAAGCTGAGTATGCAGAAACTAAAGAACAGCTCAATGATTCCTCAGATCACTCCAACGACGAAAAAGAATCAACAGGCATACCATTCATTGGCACCATCGCTGCTGGTTCCCCAATTGATGCTGTAGGCAGAGAGGAGTTCCTGGAGATCGACGCACAATATTCAGCCTCCAACTGTTACGCCTTGAAAGTAAAAGGCGATTCAATGATTGAAGATGGCATTTTTGATGGCGACTTTGTAATTATCAAACCTAAGCCAAATCCAAATAACGGCGAAATCGTTGTTGCACTGCTTGAAGATGGCAGCGCTACGCTCAAGAGATTCTTTAAAGAGAAAAGCGGTTTTCGTTTACAACCAGCAAACTCTTCCATGGATCCAATTTTTGTCGGTGCAAAAAATCAACTGCAAATTCAAGGAACAGTTGTCGGACTTTATCGCAAAATGCACTAACAGCAGAAGATCAGAATCGTCCTCAATAGATTCAAGAGACTGCTCACCATAATTCAGACTCTCATCGTTGCAAGCACTTTAACTTGCAGTGATGAAACATATTCTGAGAGCTTAAACAAGTCGCCAGAAGAACGAAGGCAAATCTTAAGCAACAGACCTCTTTGCCAGCGTACTCTATTTACGCTGTACCAATAGATTGCTAAATAGTTTTGTAGATAACGCCTACTGATACCGTGAAAATAATTACGTATAAAACTTACAGAGCAAGAAATAACTGAATTCAGATCCTCACCTGAATTCATCATATAATCTTTTTTCTCGGTTCGGCATGAATAAGCGCCATCATGCTCTGATCGCGAACGCGGATTTTCTACCTTACCTTGCTCAAATGCTCTTACATATTGATTGCCCGGACTGCTTTCAATCAATCCGCTCAACTCCAACATAGTTATTCCAGCCAGAATCTTACCAATTGAAATTTGCAAACGCTCGGACAAGAAATCCAGACTGACCGGATTTGGTCCCAACAAATCAAAAATTTCTTTTTCACAACCGGTGAAAGAGGAGAGATCAAACTTTTTTCCATCTGTTTTTTCAAATTCTGTATGTGCCTGCATTTTACGACATATTGGTTTTTGCAGATCTTCCGAAGCAGTTAAAAGTCCCTTTTCCAACTCTGATTGCTCGTCCCGAGGATGAGCTCGTGCTGGCGTTTCACGACTACGCTTACAAAAAACTACAGCAAATAAAGCCGAAGCAACAGATGCACTTTCATCCATATTATTTTCGACAACAATGGCAATTTTTCTAAAAATCTGCAGAGCAGACGATTGGGCAACACCTACGATCTTATGAAACTTGGAAGAGCTCAGAAAAACACCATGCTCCAAGAACCAAATGGCAATGAGCCAAGGACGAGCTCGCCTTATCCGATTAAAAAACGTACCACTAGTCAACCAGGTCTTCTTTTTACATTGCAAACATTTGATTGCTCTATTGCTATTCACTATTTCAACATCACCGCATTCGCAATAAGAACATTGCTTGGCGTTCGATTCAATTCGTCTATATATTTCTTGCAAACAGTCAGCTTCGGTCGGAAAAGATCTATTGAACTTCAGCAATAAGCGACGGACGAACTTCTCATCGTCTTTGCCTTTTTCTTGTTTATAAGAGTTTGAAGAAACCATTTAACTCTCTCTCTCTTGCTCATTCTATACAACGAAAATATCCTCCAAAAAGTTCACTCCTTTCACTCTCCAGCTAAAGAACAAGAGCTAAACCGTTAACGGTTTAGCTCTTGTTCTTTAGCTGCCAATAGCACAAAATATGAATGGAATCATATTTTGTGCGGTGAGGGAGCTGATGAGCGGACAGCTGAAAGCGCTCATAGTTTGTTGTTTTATCATTGGCTGTTTTTGCAGACAATCAGCCAGCGCTGAAATGAATCATGATTTACAGCTGTGGACACCAATAACTTTAGACGTACCAATACATCGCAAAGTACACGGATACTTTGAAGTTGGACCACGGATAGGCGACAATGTGTCAAATCTCTATCAGCTTTTAATTCGTCCAGGTATTGAATATAGATTCAACAATAACTTTTCATTCTTTACTGGCTATCTTTGGCAAACCACATATGGCACAAGCGACGGAGTGTTGCACGAAAACAGAATTTGGCAGCAAATATTACTGGACAAAGACATCAAACGACTCTCAATAATTAACCGCACCCGCCTTGAACAGAGGATGTTTTCCAATTTGGCTGGCACCGGTAATCGACTACGCCACATGATTAAGCTAAATCTGGATTTGAATAGACGACTGTATGCCACAACGTCAAATGAGCTATTCGTAAATTTAAATTCGGTAAAAGACGGACCGCGAAGCGGGATAGACCAAAATCGTTTTTTTGTAGGCTTAGGCATAAAAGCCTACAAAAACAGTCGTGTTGAAGCCGGTTATCAATATCAATATGTTAATCGTACAGACGAATTCGACGATCAAGCCAACCACGCAATCTTGATTCAAACTTTTATCGGCTTACGTGACTAAATAAATGTATCAGGAAAACAATTTACGCAACGCAGGCGGCATTGGCGCTGCGGTATCCACTTCAATAGTTTTTTCATTTTCATAGCGGACTAATCCCGGCTTATCTTTGCCGAGTTTACGCACATACTTAGCATACGTATAAGCAACTTTGATTTTTCCGCCTAATCCACTGCGGGAAAAACGTGCTGCGACTTGGGCAGCCTCAACAATAGTACTTAATGGCGGATCTTTTTTACCATAAACTTTTACAAGCACATGTGCACCTTCCAGACCTTGAGCGTGCATCCAAATATCATGGGGTTGCGCTAGTTTGCCGACCAGAACATCATTTTCATATCTATTTCTTCCAATAATAATGGTCAATCCATCAGAAGATTTGATACTTAAAAGCCTTGGTGCTGTTATCTTATTTTTTGAATTTGAATGATTCTGGCGCGGTGCTTGCTCAAGTTTTTTACCCCGGTCCAAAATGCGTTCTTTTAAGATTTGAAGATCACTCAAAGTTTCGGATTGCTCCAAAGCCTTGTATTGATCCATGACATTTTTTAGCTTTTCCAATGCCTCTTGTTGAGACGCTGTAGCTGCTTTAATTCGTACGCGCGATTTGGCATATTGGCGATAATAATTTTGCGCATTTTGCGACGACGATAAGTTTGGATTTAAGACTATTGAAATTGAATCACCTTCATTAGCAAAGCAGTTTTGATCAGCAAATAAGTTTTCGCACTGCAACTTTTCTTGTCCAGCTTGAATAACGTGGACGTTAGCTAAAATCAAATCACCAAAATGTTTAAATCGTTCATGATCATGAGCAGCAACTAAAAGCTTGTCGGCAATATCGATCCGGCTTTGTAATTTTTCCTGTTCATTTTTCAACTCAGACTTAATTCGATCTTTAAGTTGTTGAATTTCAGCGCGCAATTGTACGCCCTTGAAATAAGCTTCCACCATATCATTTGCCGCAAGAAAGCTTGTCCATTCGATTGAAACATGGTCATTCGTTGACACTGGGGCTTCGTCACTCGGTTGCACTTGGACTTCATTCGACGATAGCGAATCTTCCTCCGACGGTATTTGAGCTTCGTTTGCTGGTGCCTTAGCTGTGTCTAGCAACGCTTCTTTCTGCCAGGACAAAACCGTATAGCGCATCAGATCCTTACGCATTGCCGGTTTGTATTCACTTCGCGCCTGAATATCAGCAATACGATTCCAAAGAAAATTGGCAGCTTGATCATTTCCAAATTGTAAATGACCGTCTTGCACAAGTTCAGCCGCACGCTCAGATCCAGCTACACGTTCAGATTCAGCCGCGTACTCAAGTTCGGCTGCGCGTACAACTTCATCACACAAATGTCGTCCCAGCCCGGAGAAGCTAGAAATCAGCCACTGCTCTACCGTTTCAATGCCCGCATCACTCCGAGCAGAAGCAAACATTTTTTTGAATTCTTCCTGAGAAACGGAAAAAACATTTGGTTTTTCTTGACGAGGTGGACGGCAATAACGCAGACCGGGCGCAATTTCTCTATGCCGACTCATTTCCTGGGTAACATTGTGAGAAGCCGCCAATATTTTTTCACTTGCTTCATCCCAAAGGATCAAATTGCTATGACGCCCCATAATTTCAGCCGTCAAAATACGAGTGGCTCGATTTCCCAGCTCATCGGTACAATTAAACTTCAAGTCAACTACCCGCTCACCGGAAAGTTGTTGCATATCCGTCAGTATTGCTCCAGACAAATATTTGCGTAAAAGTTGACAAAAAACCGGTACATTCGGAGATTTAGCTTGAGGCGGGGTATGCACCAAACACAAACGTCCAAAAGAAGCTTGCGCCGAAACCAAAAGATGACTTGTACCAGCTTTGGAACGCAAAGCAATAGCCACTTCATCTCGACTAATTTGCTGAATTCTGTCTATTCGGCGATTGACCAAAACAGGTCTCGCTTCGTGTAGAACGGCTTTCAAAGTCAGCGCATCAAACGGTTGCATATCGACAATTTTAGGGAAATTTGAACTGTAAACGATATTTGAACTACCAAACAGTATTTAAACCGCAAAACGGTATGTTGGTTAATATGATTTAGATACTAACAGGCATAGCAAAACAATTTTCTACTTTATTTCACCCGAACCCTTTACGCCAACCCTAGCATCAGTTACTTTTGAAACCAACTAACCCCTCTTTAACGACAGGGATCTGAAATAGCAGTGAGACAGGTGCAAAAATTGCCTGATTCCCCACAGGAACCAATAAAAGCGGAAGCCGATCAATTGCGCAAAGGCAATCTGATTGTGCTTACCGGTCCATCCGGGGTTGGCAAGGGAACCTTGACAAAACAACTGCTTGAGGCAGTGCCCAGCTTAGTCAAATCAGTTTCAGTTACAACAAGAGAAAAACGACCGGGCGAAGAAGAGGGTCTTGACTACTTCTTCCGCACGGTCCCTCAGTTCGACCAAATGTGCGAAGAATATTTGCTTATGGAACATGCCGAGTTCGCCGGCAGCTGGTACGGGACACCGAAACAATGGGTCGAAGACCAGATTCAGCTCGGCAATGACGTCATATTAGAGATTGAAGTACAGGGCGCCAAACAAATTCGACAACGACGCCCGCAATCTTTGCTGATTTTTGTTTCACCACCATCTTTTGAAGTTCTTAAGCAACGTCTTGAAGGACGGGCTACCGAAACACCAGAAAAAATCGCCCTACGCTTGAAAAAAGCCCAAGAAGAAATGCTGGAAAAGAATCTTTTCTACTATGAAGTTATTAACGACGATGTGGCCTTGGCCGTCAACAATTTGCTCCATATCGTGTATGCTGAACGTTGTCGTATACGAAAACCGGCGGTCATTTCACAAAAATGAGCACTACACGCATTTTGGATCAACTTTTAGATAGCCACCCGAACCGTTATGAACTGGTTCTGAAGGTAGCTCAGCGCGCCAAGATATTAAAGACAGAAACCAGAGATCAGCCACGGGCGACCAATCCGGTCATCCAAGCCTTGCAAATGGTTGCTGCCGAAGGCGATGGCACAATATTGATTTCAACAGCTGGACCTGGCGATTTCCGCGTTTATTAAGCGAACGCCTGCCACAACAAGCTGTCTTCAGCCACAAACTTTTCAACACCAAGATTTGACGGCAAAAGCAGGTCTTGTCTGCTTAAAGTAACCGGATTTGTTACATTTTTCCGGTTGCAGTGGTGTTTATCCCATTAAATTGGCTTAAATTAGCCATTTACAGCGCCTCCAATGCATTGCGCTGCTCAGACCTCTTAAGTACTATGTCTTCAAGCGAAAGAAGTCGCTCTCATGAAGTGGCTTCTACTGAGAGGATAAATGGATTTTTGGTCCGTACTGCTAATTTTTGCATTTATGGCTGGCATTATGGGCTGGACCATGACACCACTGATTAACGCTGTTCTATGGTACTGCGATTGGCGCGACGGAACCGATATTAACTGGGGTTTGGATACGGTCTTCACTATCGCCGTTCCCTTCGCCTGGTTTTTTGCAATATTCGAGATAATCTTGCTCTACTGCAAATAAGAATCTCTCTTTTCCGCCTGGGCCTTCCACTGTTGAAGCCAACTCCGCCAAAATATTAAGCGCATCTTCAGCGCTGGTTATTTGAGTGAGACGGTTACGGAAAACAGCACTTCCCGGGATCCCTTTAGTGTAGTGCGTCAGATGTCGTCGTGATTCATTAGTACCTACGCGCAAGCCCTTATAAGCGATCAAACCTAAGCAGTGCTTGAAGGCAACCACCAAGCGCTCAATATCATCCGGAGCCTGGTCAAGCACACCGGTATCGATAAACTTTGTAATGCGCGGAATCAGCCAGGGATTGCCCAAAGAACCCCGAGCAACAGCAACACCATCACAATTAGTTATTTCCAAAAGGCGGATTGCATCTTCTGGTTCAAAAACATCACCATTGCCAAAAACCGGTATGGAAAGCGCTTTTTTGACCAAACCAATGAAAGACCAATCAGCTTTTCCGGAGTATAACTGTTGCCGCGTCCGACCGTGCACCGTAACCAATGAAGCACCAGCACCTTCAGCCATCTCTCCAAACTGCACTGCATTGCGGGATTCGTCATCCCAACCCAAACGAAATTTGACCGTTACCGGGATATTAACAGCTGATTTAACTGTGGCAATTATCTCTCTGGCTAGTTCCGGCTCTCGCATCAAAGCGCAGCCATCTTTGCCTTTAGTTATTTTAGGAACCGGACAGCCCATATTAATATCGATGAAATCAGCCCCCTTGCTTTGAGCCATTTGTGCAGCCTGGGCCATAATATCCGGCTCATGTCCAAAGATTTGAATGCCAATCGGATGCTCATTGGCACCCAGATCCATTATTCTGTTCTCAGTTTTATACATGAGAGCTTTGCTTGAGACCATCTCAGTTGAAAGCAAACAGCTCGGATCAACTTCACGCACAATGCGGCGAAAGACCAAATCGGTAACGCCAGCCATTGGCGGTACATACACTCGGCTTTTCAGCTCAATTGATCCAACTTTAATAGTCATAGCTCTGGCACTCTGCCAGCTCCCAAGACGTGAAATAATTACACATTCTAGTCCATAGTATCAAAGTGGTCGACAGTTAAGCGCAAATGGCGCAATATTTAAGAGCATAAGAGCAAAGAACTTTCGTGCAGCTACCCCTGAGCTTACTAGCAAAATCTTATGGTTTGAGCGATTTACAGCTGGAATCACAAATAACCAATCAATTTGCCAACGACTCATTTATGCTTAGTGCGCAATCTTTACCGAGCATTACAGCGCAAACGCACTCAGCAAATAAAAATTATTATTTCTGCAAAATTCACAGACCGGAAAAAACGGCAGAAGAGCTTAGTCTCGAGCTTGACTGCTGCGAATATTTGCATAAAGCCGGCTGCAAATTAATACCATTTGCGATACCAACTCAAAAGAGCGAATTTTTTCTTGTTCTCAGCTCCGACAACCAACAGGAAGAAGAAGAAGAAGAAGAACGCCAACCAGAAAAATCTAGTACCAGCGAACTGCTTGTCTCACTTCATCCTTACATAAGAAGTACAAGCAGCTATAACTGGCTTATAGACAGGTGCAGCCCAAGCGCCAGTCGCAGCGCCGGAATGGCATTAGCAACTTTACACAAACACGGAAAGACAGTTCCAAATCAAGACTTTTTGCACGAGCGCACCACAAGCATTTATCAGGCTTTACCCGCCCTGCTAAGCACCGCACTGAGTAAACTAAACGCCTCAACGCAAGCAAAAGAGCACTTGCATAGTTTATTGCAAAATAAAACAACTCTTTTATCGACCGAAATAACTGCGGAACATACTTTGATTCACGGAGATTATCACCCGGGAAACTTGATTTTTAACCAGGATCAAGTAGTGGCCATAGTTGATTTTGATTATTGCCGCTTCGGAGCTGTTGAACAGGATTTAGCTTATGCTTGCTGGATGTTTGCTGCCGGCTGGTCGATGAACGATAAAAAAGAGCTTGCTGCAGAAACAGCTCCAACAAGCATCCAATCACTCTTAGATAATTCAAACGCCAAAAGCTTATTGGCCGGCTATTTGAGCGCCGGCGGCACTTTCAATAAAGCTGCCTTAAGCAAAGAATGTTATTTGGCAGCATTTATTCTTCTTTCCTGGCTTATCGATTGCTCATCTAAGCTGGATGACTTCAATCTTAAAGCGCCAATTCAGCACCTTTTCAGCATATTATCAAGGGAAGAATTGCCTCTAGAGAATTAGCTGCATTGCTTAGCAAAGGCTGTTTTCCCGCCAAATTAGCGGTAAGATTTATTTCTGTTCGGATAGCCCAGCCACGCTCGTCATGGTTAAAATCCCTGTGCAATCAGATAAAACAACTCAGCAAGTTCTCTCAATTCTGTCCGGGCTCTGGCAGACTGCATTGCGACAAATTCTCGGAGTAATAATTGCTCTTTTGATTTTGATGATTCCTTCTTTTGCTGCCGACGAAGAAGCGCCAAGCAAGCTGAAGGGACGCATTATTGATCCTCAAGGGCAAGGCGTTGCCCAAGCAAAAGTTATTGTTACTGACGAGAATAATCAGAAACAATATAAAGGGCAGTCCAATCGCGACGGCTATTTCAGCGTCGACCACTCAGCTTGCGAGAGCCTCTCCTTTGATGTAATTCCTCAAAACAAACACGGTCTTTCACAAGCTCATTTTCACGACGTAGACGGCAATACAACTAAACATTTTATTGTTCAACTGCAACAAGGTTTTCAAATTAATGGCCGTGTTGTTTATGGCGGTATCGGCGTCAAAGGCTTAAATATCGAAGTAGTAAGTCACGACGATGAACCAACAAGCAAGGGCATTGTTCATGGTGGTGGCAGTACAAAAACTTTAGCTGACGGCAAATTCTGTTTACGCCTTACTCCAGGCAAAAAGACCATTAATATCACAAATGAGATTTACTCCAATGTTCCGGAATCTTTCTCGCAGGATTTTATTGTTTCAAGCGACTCTCAGCTGCCTGACATAATTATTCCGGCAAAGAAAAAAACTAAGTCAAACAAAGGTTCCTAAGATCATGCTTTGTGCCTATTTCGATTGCCAATTCGGTGCTGCCGGCGACATGTTACTAGGTGCGATGATCGACGCCGGGCTAGATCTTAAGACTTGGGAAAAACAATTAAATACTATGTCTTTGCCCGAAGACAGCTTCAAAATCAAAATTAGCCAAGTCAAACGAGCAAGCATTGCTGCCACAAAATTTGACGTAATCGTCAAACATGAGCACACGCACACTCATGAACATAACGCCGATGGTGAGCATAAACACGCCCACAGTCACGAACATACACATGACGAGCACAGCCACGAACACAGCCACAGTCACGAACATACACATGACGAGCACGGACATGAACACACCCACGACCACGGTCACACTCGCAAGCTCGACGAAGTCCTACAAATAATTGCTTCTTCAAAAATTTCTGCTAAAGCAAAAGCATTATCCAACCGCATCTTTCAAAGATTGGCTCAAGCTGAAGGGCTTGTCCACGGTGTATCGCCTAACGAAGTTCATTTCCACGAAGTCGGTGCTGTCGACGCTATCGTTGATATTGTCGGGTTTGCTATCGCTTACGATTTGCTGGGCATTGAACAAAGTTATGTCTCTGCCGTTCCACTGGGAGCCGGACAAGTACGCACAGCTCACGGACTTTTCCCGATACCGGCTCCGGCTGTAGTTCGACTTTTACAAGAGACCCAAGCAAAAACTTCGAACCTGCACATTCAATACGAATGTCTGACACCAACAGGCGCTGCCATACTTTGCGAAATTGCCACCGCCTGGGGAACGACACCATCCTTCCAAAAGATTCAAGGCAGCGGTTTCGGTGCCGGCAGCAAAGATCCAGCCGATATGCCAAATGTCTGTCGGGTTTTAATTGGGGTCAAGAGTTATACCAGTCTTGAATCACAATCCAGCTTTAGCGAAGAAACCATAGTTCAACTGGAAGCCAACATAGACGATCTTTCACCGCAAATTCTGGCTTATACCGCCGACATGCTTTACCTCAACGGCGCTTTAGATGTTTCGTTCATTTCAGCTTTGATGAAAAAAGGTCGCCCCGGACACATCGTAAGTGTAATTTGTCAGCCAGAGG
The DNA here is from genome assembly GCA_019750335.1 of Candidatus Obscuribacterales bacterium. GTDB lineage: Bacteria > Cyanobacteriota > Vampirovibrionia > Obscuribacterales > Obscuribacteraceae > JAIEPM01. Next base: position 466,284 of record JAIEOQ010000006.1, on the reverse strand, counting down.
ACAAGCTCAAACTACAAGAAATAATTCTGCGCCAAACTTCTACTTTGGGAGTGCGCGCCCAAACCCTGACTAGAATCGTCAGTGAACGCGAATGGCAAGAGATTGAGCTTGAAGGACAACCGATACGAATTAAAATTGCTCGAGATCATCAAGGTAATATCCTCAACGCACAACCTGAATTTGAAGACTGTGCCGCATATGCTCGTCATTCCGGCAAGCCGCTTAAAGACGTTATGAACGAAGCAACAGCTTCTTATATACTGCAAAATAAAACTGTTTTGTCCCGTCGCCAGGCCGAAAAAATATGATTCAACCAGATCGTTCGAACAAACTTTATTCTTTAGAAGAGTTGCAAAATTTCCTGCAGCAAGCTCAGGATACGCATGGAGACGAGAGCTTTGAGTTAGTTCCTTATATAGACTCATTGGCCGAACGCCATCTTGATTCAAAAAATTACGAGAAGGCCGAGTCTTTTCTCCAACAATCGTTAACTCTAAAACAAAAACACAAAGACAAAGATGCAAGCATGCATCTGCTCGGAACCTTGAAATTAGCCTGGCTATATTATTTGCAAAATAATCAGGCTAAAGCTGAGTCAACTTTCGCCGAAGCTGTAAAAATTGCTCAAGCCGCGCCTCTCTGTCCAAAAGAGTTGTTGATACAAGCAATCCGTTCTTTGGCTTTTTACGAATTGAGCCAAAACAATCTGGATAAAGCCCAGAACCTGCTTAACGATTTGATAAAAATCGAGCAAGGGTCGGCAGCTCAACCCAATTACCAAGCCGCTTATTATTTGATATCCCTGGCCGTGCTGAAAACTTTGCAAAACGAAGCAGCACAAGCAAAAGATTTTAGCGATCAGGCAGCAGCGATCATCAAAGATAAATGCTCCTCAGGTTATGCCGTTGATTATTTGAGCTTGGCTGAAGTAGTCAATTTATATCTTAACCAAGGACGCCAACCTGAAGCGAAGAACGTTGTCGCCGCAACCCTTGTGGAGAGCGAGGATAGCTTTTGGTCGGCAAACCCGATTGCTGCTCAAGAATTAGCTAATTTAGCTGAGTTCTTTAGAGCTCAGCGTAAATTCAAGCAAGCTGAATCAGTCTATAAACGAGCGATTGTCATTCAAGAGAATGCCGCCCATACAGCCGACCCTGAGTATGCTAGCCTCACGTTGAATCTTGCCAATATGTATATTGCCTTGAAAAAATATGCTGATGCCGAGCCGATTCTTAAATCATCAATGAAAGCTCGTGTGCAATTTTTTGGTGTTGAGCACCCCGGCGTAGCCGGTTGTGTCGAAACATACGCTCATCTTTTACGTAAAACTAAGCGCACTGCTTTAGCCAATAAACTAGACCTGCGCGCTCGCGAAATCAGATCCGCGTGCGTCAATAAGTTTGAAAAAGCAAGCAACTAAGTAGCATTTTCAGCTGAAGCTGCATGAGTAAGATCGCCGTCAAAAATTCTCATGTCACCATGAAAACTATCCGGAGCTACTCTGTACTCCCCGTGAAAGGGTTGACCGAACATAGCTAAAAGAACTAGATTTAGCGAGATCAAAAAAGCAACCATTGAAGTCATGGCAATTTGTACGCGCAAATTTTCGGTGCCGAAAAAGTAAGTAAAAACGATGGTGGCACCACCGCCGGCTAAAATAACAAACCACTCCATTCCCGGCAGCCCATGGGTAGCGCGTAAAATGCGGCTTCGGCGTGCCGACCAGAAATCGCTGATTTCGTTAAGCATCGCCCCATAAACAGTATTTTCCGCATCATTTACCGGCTTGAAACCAATAACGCTTTTCACCATTGTCAACGCGGTGCTTCTTGCTTCAGGGCAGTAATGATGTTTATCCATAGTCGCCCATTCTTTATCGACAACCAAAAAGACATATTGCTTGCATAAATTTTGAATTGTTTGGCGCTTTTCAGTTGGTAGCTCACTGGCTAAAAAAAAGATTTGCGCAACACAGTTTGATTCTTGCTCAACTATATGGCTGGCTTCCTGATATTTAGTCATGGCATCAACAACAATCAAGCCAAGAAGAACAGCATACAGCGTTGCTAATGCAGCAAACAAATAGCCGCCAACCTCATGACTTGGCTGCACGGCATGGCTTGGTATTCGTCGGCGAACTACCAACAGCCCTAAGTTGGAAACTAAGATCGTAGCAATGACAGCCGATCCGTAAAATACAACTTCCGGCAAGATAAAGCCCTCCGACAAACCCTGTCAGAGTACTACGATTTACTGTGTCCCGCTACCAGTTCCGACGATTTTTTGAAGGATAGACCTTCTCCATCTGAATCAATCAAGATCTGATCTCCCTCGCTGAATGCTCCTTCAAGCATTTTCAGTGAAAGCGTATTTTCAATCTCACGTTGAATCAAACGTTTAAGCGGGCGAGCACCATATAGCGGATCATATCCGCTACGGGCCAACCACTCTTGGGCCGGCTCGCTCAACTTCAGAACGATTTTGCGATCAGCCAGTCGTTTGTTCAGCAAATCGATTTGCAAGTTGACAATATATTTCAGCTGGTCCGCTGTCAAAGCATGGAATACCACAGTTTCATCAATACGATTGAGAAACTCCGGACGGAAATGCTGGCGCAAAGCAGTCAATACTTCCGAACGCATAGCATCATAGGCAGCTTCACCTTCCAAAGAAGCTCGCAGCTGATAATCAAGTATGTGCTGACTGCCGATATTGGAAGTCATGATAATCACTGTATTTTTAAAGTCCACCTGGCGCCCTTTCGAGTCGGTTAAGTGTCCTTCGTCAAGCACTTGCAACAGTACGTTGAAGACGTCGCTGTGCGCTTTTTCAATCTCATCAAAAAGTACACAAGTATAAGCGCGCCGGCGCACAGCTTCAGTTAGCTGCCCACCTTCATCATAACCGACATATCCGGGTGGTGCGCCGATTAAGCGAGCCACCGTATGCCGTTCTTGATATTCGGACATGTCGATGCGCACCATCGCTTTTTCATCATCAAATAGAAATTCAGCTAGCGCTTTGGCAAGCTCAGTTTTACCGACACCGGTCGGTCCCAAGAACAAGAAGCTGCCAATCGGACGATTGGGATCCTTAAAGCCGGCTCTGGCTCTACGCACAGCATTAGCCGTTACTTCAATCGCTTCATCTTGGCCGATTACTCGTTTGTGCAAATGATCTTCCAAACGCAAAAGTTTTTGCACCTCGCCTTCCATCAGTTTAGTAACCGGAATACCGGTCCATTTGGAAACGATTTCAGCAATATCTTCATCGCTTACTTCTTGCGAAAGCAAACGAACTGCGCCTTTTTTCTGGTTGAAAGCCTCTTCAGCTTCTTTAATTCGTTTTTCAATTTCAAGCAAAGTGCTGTATTTAAGTTCAGCAGCCTTTGCCAAATCAGTATTACGCTCGGCTTGTTCGATTTGAACGTTAATCGCTTCTCTTTCTGCTTTAAGTTGCTGCAGTTCGTTCAAAACATTTTTTTCGGAAGTCCATTGCGCGCGCAGAACACCGGCCGATTCTTGAATTTCAGCCAATTCTTTTTCAATGCGCTCCAATCTCTCTTTGGAAGCAGCGTCACGTTCTTTTTTCAGCGCTTCACGCTCAATTTCAAGTTGAATTTTGCGGCGCTCAAGCTCATCAAGCTCAGCCGGCATTGAATCGATTTCAATACGCATACGCGCCGCCGACTCATCAATCAAATCGATTGCTTTATCCGGAAGCGAACGATCGGTAATGTAGCGATCGGACAATACGGCAGCGGCCACTAACGCCGAGTCTTTAATGCGCACACCGTGATGCACTTCATAGCGTTCTTTCAATCCACGCAAAATAGAAATACTGTCTTCCACTGTCGGTTCGCCAACAAACACTGTCTGGAAACGACGTTCAAGAGCCGGATCTTTTTCCACATGCTTGCGATATTCATCAAGGGTGGTCGCCCCGACACAATGAAGCTCACCGCGAGCCAATGGCGGCTTCAGTAAGTTACCGGCATCCATTGACCCTTCTCCGGAAGAGCCAGCGCCAACAACCGTATGTAATTCATCGATAAAAAGAATTATTTTGCCGTTGGACTCGGTAACTTCTTTAAGTACGGCTTTTAAGCGCTCTTCAAACTCACCGCGATATTTAGCGCCGGCAATTAAAGAACCCATATCCAAAGCAATCAGCTTTTTGTCTTTAAGACCTTCCGGTACATCCTTTTTGATGATCCGTTGAGCTAAACCTTCGACAATTGCTGTTTTACCGACACCAGGCTCACCGACCAGGACCGGATTGTTTTTGGTCCGTCGCGATAAAACTTGCATCACACGCCGAATCTCATCATCACGTCCAATGACCGGATCAAGCTTGCCAGCAGCGGCAGCCGCTGTTAAGTCACGGCCGTAACGCTCTAGAGCTTGATATGTTTGCTCCGGATCTTGGCTGGTAACATTTTGATTGCCACGCACTGCAGTGAGAATCTGCATGATTCGCTCTTTAGTGACGCCATGATTTTTTAGAATCGTGCCAGCTTGGGATTTATTTGAATCACACAGAGCAATAAGCAAATGTTCAATGCTTACATATTGATCTTTCAGCCGTTCGGCTTCTTTGCTGGCATCCTCAAGAATGTTGCTTAGTTTTGTTGAGATATGGATTTCATCCTTCTTAAAGTTAAGAGAGGATGTTTTAGGCTCGCGATCAAGATAACGAGTCACCTCTTCCACTAGCGGCTCTTGACGGACGTTCATCGCTGCCAGCAGCCGGCCGGTCAAGCCGTCTTCTTGCTCAAGCATAGACAAAAGCAGATGCTCCGGCTGCACCTGTGGATGTTGAAACCGCGACAAAATCGCTTGACAACCGGTGATGGCTTCCTGGGCTTTATGGGTGAATTTATCTAGATTCATGGCACTCCTGTCCTTTTGCCGCCATACAAAAATTATGGACTGATTGATTATCGGGAGCTCACATGTTCCATTTTTATTTATCCTGAAGAAAGCTTGGTCCGATATGTTGGATTAGAGCAAAAATTAGGCATATGATAAGTAATAGAGATCGTTATCGTCAAAACAGCAAGATTGCTGTCGCTTATGCAGTGCCGATACTCGACTCCACTTCCTCTTTAGTAAATAGCAGATGCTGGAATTCCAAGAAGACTTATATGGATTATTAGGGGTAGCTGAAGCGGCTGCTCCGGAAGATTTGCGTAAAGCTTACCTGAAGCTGGCCAAGAAGCTCCACCCGGACCGTTTTCCTAACGATCCGGAGCAACGAGCTGCCGCCCAAGCTGAATTTTCACGGGTAACCCGGGCTCACGACATTCTTTCGGACCCTAAACAAAGACAGGAATATGACGCTATTCGCGCCCTGGCTAAAAGCCGGTTAGCCCTTGAAATGGGTGAAGCTGAAAGCGCCCCGCCAGCGGCTTCAAGCAGCGGCGGCGGTACAAACACAACAAGTGCGGCTCACGCCGGAAATGCCTCCGGAACAGCCACAGCCGGGGTAGCAACGGCTAACGGAACCAGCGCAACAGCAACAGCGCCGGCCCCACCAGCCGATAAAGCAGCTGAGGCTGGCGGAACGGCAAGTAAAGAAGCCTGGGCGCAAAAACACTATGAACGAGCCGCTGATTTATTGCGCAAGAAAAAATTTCCGGAAGCAGAAACAGCTATTAAAGAATCTATTCGTCTGGTGCCGAATAATGCCGGTTATCATGCTTTTCTTGCTGAAATCCAATTAGCTCGCGGCTGGAAAACTTTAGCTGCCAGCTCGATTCAAACAGCTCTGGCTATTGACCCGAAAAATCATGAAGCCAAACAAGTGGAATTACGGCTGAAAGCCACGACCATGGCCAATAAAACTGGCGCTTCCGGAGATAAAGCTGGTAAAAAAGAAGATAAGCCCGGTGACAAGAAAGGCTTTATGGACCAGCTTAAAGACTTGCTCAACAAAAAAGTGTAGGGTACCAGCTTAGATTTGCCTGCCTGCTTAAAAATGTGGCGAACAAACTTGTAAAGGATCGGATTGGCGGTTATCCTTGAGAACTGCTTTGGCGAGCCGCTCATGATCAAATCAGCAAAAAATGTAGCTTTATTGCTTAGCTTGCAGCTTTTGACGCTGCCAGGCGCTTCTTTCGCTGAAGAAGCCGGTGAAAAGGTCGCCACAATCTATAAAGGTGGCGTCAGTCATAACGTTTCACCGATTAAAGAAGACGGCTCTACCGAAACTATTACTGCCGGCACCCCGGTCAATTTAACTATTTCGGCTAATCTCAACTCCGAATTGAGCCAGGTAGGCGATGAAATCAAAGCTATGGTTTCAGCCGACCTTAAAGATAAATCTGGCAAAAAGGTGTTGCTGCCAGGGCAATGGACTGTTCACGGCAAAATCACTCGTGTAGATGGACAAAAGCGGCTCGGGCGCAACGGTGCTATCGATATTAAATTCGACAAGCTAGTCTCGCCTGATGGTAAGTACGAGATACCTTTTGAAGCTACAGCCACAACAAAAGAGAGTGCTGTCAAAACCGGATTAAAGCATGTGGCTACTGATGCAACCTATGTATCAATTGGCGCTGTCGGTGGCGCTATAGCTTCAGTACAATTTACTGGACTCCCAGTGGCCATAGCCACTGAAGGCTATTCAGTAGCAATTGGTGGCGGCATCGGAGCAGCTCTAGGTTTAGCAGCTGCAGCTCACCGTAAAGGTAAAGTGATTTGCTCATTCCCTGGGGATGAACTGCAAATCCGCATGACCAAGCCTTTGATTCTGCCGGCTTTCAACCCGGAAGCATTGCCTTCGGCAGCGCCCCTGGCTCATTTGGATAATTTCGACATCAAAATAAATCGCTGGCGTTTTTTAGCTGATCCTTACGGAGACAAACTTTCACGCCTCTTGATAGTCAATTTCAAACTTGAGAATTTAACCAAGGAGAAATACAACTTAAGCGATATTGCTGTTTTGTCGGAACGCAACAAGCTCTACAGACCTTATGCCACAAAAGCCGATCTGCTGGAGATGCGTAAAAGCGTTGCTCCTAATGCGATTCAAGAAGCTGCACTTACTTTTGGTGTAGACAATCCCCGATACAAATATCGACTTGTACTGCTGGATAAGGACGGAAAGAATATACTTTCCGAGCTCCCGATAAATTAATATTGCGGTTTCTCCCATTCATTGCTAGCAATTAATCCTAAATGGGGCTAATATAACTTCGTTCATAGGGCTAAAGCGAGCTTCGGCGGATAACACGTAGTGCTCCGTCTTTCATTGAACAATACTGAAGTTCGCAATTTACGGAATCACAAGATTGGGGGTTGGAGCATGAAAGCACGATTTACGCAAATGCTGCAACAGATTCATGGACAAGGGCAACACCACAGACAAACGGAGTGGCAGATGCAAAAAGGCCAGGCCGCAAAACCTGATTTTGAAAAAGTGATTCGCGAAAAAGATCGCGAAATAGACCGCTTGAGACATGAACTTGCCAATGCCCAAGCTAGATTGCAAGAATTAACCGGTTCAGATTTACTGACCACGTTACCTAACCGACATGCCTTTAAAGAACATTTGACTCATTCATTAAAGCGCGCCATTCGGCTTGGTTATTCACTTTCATTGATGCTTATTGATTTAGATTGTTTACGCGACATAAATTTGAAATATGGCCACGAAGTTGGCGATGCTGTCCTGATCGAAGTTTCCAAGATATTACGCAGTTCGGTACGCGAAATCGATATGCCGGCTCGTTGGGGCGGCGAAGAGTTAGTTGCCGTTTTGCACGAAACTGATGCCGAAGGTGCAGCCAATGTAGCTGAACGTGTTCGTCGTCGTGTCGCTAAACTGGAAGTTAAAGATCCACGCAGCAGCAAAATGATTAGCATGACCGCTTCTCTTGCCGTAGCCAGCTATCCGAAACACAGCTGCGATCCGCAAGGACTTTTAGAAGCTGCTTGCGAAGCCATGATTACAGCCAAAGAAAAAGGCGGCAATGTGGTTGTAGTCGCTAACAAAGGCTAGAATTCAAGCTGCTTCTCTCGCGATTTTATCTGAAATCTGCTGATTTCTTAGCAGTCCATAACGTCTGCCATAGCCCAAAGCCGGATAATTTATAAGCTGGCAATATGGGTTGCGCTAGAAATGGCCGGGGCAAAAATAATTGATCTTCAAGAAACTGCTATGAATTCGGCTTCAGAGGAGATGAACTCAGCTTCGGCTTCAGCGGAGATAAATGCTGCTTCCGCAGGAATGAGCGATATTTTTGCTCTGTTGCTCGAGCCGGTAAAACTTTGTCCGAATAAAGATGCCATTATCACTGACAAAGTCAGACTGACATATGCTGATTTATTTCAACGCACAGCAGCCATTGCCGAAAAACTACTTGAATGCGGAGTAAAGAAAGGCGACAGAGTCGGATTGCTGTTTCCGAACCATCCGGATTATGTTGCCTCCTTTTTTGCCGTTATCGGTTTAGGTGCGGTTCTCGTTCCAATCAACCCGCTCTTAAAGTCGGAAGAGATCGCCCATATCTTGAGTGATTCAGGCGCTCATACTCTGATTGTTCATCTTGATTCTTTAGCCGAAGCTTTGAAATCACAAAAAACAACCAAAACAATTTCTGCCATTTTAGTAAATGAGCTACCAGAGAAAAACGCTTTCATTGTCGGCGACAGTGGCAACAACAAAAACACAGACAACGTCGCCATCACCAACAACTTTAAGTTCATATCTTTTGCTCTGCCGCAAAAATCAGATCCGGCAAAAATCACCTGGGACAAAGCAATCAACCCAGAAGATCTAGCCTTAATTGTTTATACCTCCGGCACAACCGGCAAGCCAAAAGGCGCCATGCTCAGCCATAAGAATCTGCTATCGGTTTTTCCGGGCAGACTAGACATGTTTGATTTCAGTCAGTCCGATATTACTTTAGCTGTATTGCCGATGTGTCATATTTACGGCATCACCATTCTCATGTTCGGCACTATTTCACGGGGCGGAACTCTGGCAATCTTAGCTAAATTCGATGCTAAAACTGCTTTATCAATTATTGAAAAAGAAAGAGTGACAATTGTGCCGGCTGTGCCGGCAATGCACCAATTCATGCTGATGGAAAGTCGGACAAAATCTTATGATTTAAGTTCAGTTCGTCTCTGTTTTTGCGGAGGCGCTTCTTTGCCGCCAGCTTTGATCAAAGAGCTCGAGCAACTTTTCGGCGCCGTATTAATCGAAGGTTATGCTTTAACCGAAACCTCTTGCACAGCAACTATCAATCCATTGCACGGTATGCGCAAACCAGGCTCTGTCGGACCAGCTTTGCCTGGCGTAGATATTCGCATTATTGATGACAATGGAAATGAACTACCGCCCGGACCAAACCATGTCGGCGAATTGCACATTAAAGGCAAAAACGTCATGCTTGGCTATTACCACCAAGCGACAGAAACCGAAGAGTCATTTGAAAACGGATTTTTTATGACCGGCGATTTAGGCTACAAAGATACTGATGGTTATTTATATATCGTCGGCAGAAAAAAAGAATTGATCATCCGCGGTGGACAAAATATTTATCCACGCGAAATTGAAGAAGTTATCGCTCGTATGCCCGAAGTTGCCGAATCAGCTGTAATTGGCGTACCTGACGAATTAATGGGTGAGCGAGTAAAAGCGATCATCGTGATCAAGCCGAACAGTAAGTTAGACATGGAATCAGTCAGATCATTTTGCGCGCAATACTTGGCCGAGTACAAAGTGCCACGTCTGGTTGAATTTCGAACCGAGCTGCCACGTAATTCGACCGGTAAAGTACTTAAGCGGCTTCTATCCTGAATAGCGTGAAAGATATTTTTGAATACGATGCAATTATTATCGGTGCCGGCGGCGCCGGAATGATGTGCGCCATTCAAGCTGGTTTACGCGGACTAAACGTAGCTTTACTCGACCATAGCGCAAAAATCGGGCGCAAAATTCTTATTTCCGGAGGTGGTCGTTGCAACTTCACTAATATAAATGCAACTGCCGACAATTTTCTTTGTCAAAACCCTCATTTCGCTAAATCAGCGCTTTCCCGTTTTACTCCAAATGATTTTATTTCGCTGGTTAAAGACTACAAAATTCCTTTTCACGAAAAAAAGCTTGGGCAATTATTTTGCGATCGAACCGCTCAAGACATCGTAGATATGCTGGTCAACGAATGTCACACCACCGGAGCTCAATTCAAGCTTGAATGTCAAATCGACGAAGTACGCCGAGAGAATGATCTTTTTATTGTGCAGTCCAGCCGTGGTGAATTTAGAGCTCCAGCCTTAGTCGTTGCCACAGGCGGTCTTTCCATACCGCAAATAGGCGCTACGGGCATTGGCTATGATTTAGCCCGTCAATTCGGGCTGTCGATAATAAAAACTGCTCCAGCACTGGTTGGCTTCAATTTGCCAAGTCTTGAAAGCAAAAACTTTTCAACTTTATCCGGACTTTCTTTCGATAGTCTGATCAGCTGCAATCAAGCCTCATTTCGCGAAAACACTCTGTTCACTCATACAGGCTTAAGCGGCCCAGCGATTCTCCAGTCCTCACTTTATTGGAATCCCGGAGACGCTCTATCTATAGATATAAAACCAGAGCAAAACTTAAGCGAAGAACTTCTATCGAAGAAACGGCAAGGAATAACCAAAGAGCTAAAAAATGTTTTGGCTGATTATCTACCAAAGCGACTGGCCGAAAAGCTATACGATTTTGGTCTGGTGCCACCGCAGCCAATACACTTAATTACTGATCGTGAATTACAAGAGCTAGGCGCATTGCTCCACGCTTGGAAAATTACACCGAAAGATACCTTTGGCTACAACAAAGCGGAAGTCACTAAGGGTGGTGTCAACACCGATGAACTTTCCTCTAAAACTATGGAAGCCAAAAAGGTACCCGGTCTTTATTTTATCGGCGAAGTAGTGGATGTGACAGGACAACTCGGTGGCTACAACTTTCAGTGGGCATGGGCTTCAGCCTATGCTGCCGGGCAGGCTCTTTAACTTTCAAGCATGCATATATGTAGGCTTGTATGGGTAAAAATACAAATAACCGGATTTGTAAAAGCTCAGGAGCTCACCCGTGCCTAGTTTTAGTTTCAAGCAAATTTTTACCAGCATAATTGCTGGTTTTCTTTGTACCTCTTTAGCGGCGAAGGCTCAATCACAACAACAATACCTGGATAACGTACTGAACCAACTTGACCAACCGGCGAACTGGCAAAATGTACCAATCAGCAAGCCAACCCCTGCAGCCAGACTACCCCAAGCTCCAGCTGGTTATCAAAGACAACCTTTTCGTGGCAGCGAAACTCCACAAGCAAACCCTTTCGGCAACAACGCTGCGGCTCAGAATCCATTCAGCAAACAAAATTTGTTGCGTACATTTTTTGGCGGCAGTCCAATGGGCGGCAATATGGGCAATAGCCCAAACTCTTCAAAGCAGCCACAACATTTGGGTGATATCCAATCCAATTTGCAAACTGCTCGAGATCAATGCGCTCAGGCCGAAAACGATGCTGCTCGAGCTAATGAGGGTCGCGATAAAGATATGCGACTTTCAGCGGCTTCTAGCGCTCAATATCATGCCAATTCAGCATTAGCCGCCGCCGAAAGAGCTGAAGGCATGGCTTATAGCGGCACCCAACAAGAAAAAGATTACGCCCAACAAGCACGCAACGCCGCCAACCGGGCCCAAGAAGCAGCCAACCGCGCCCGCTACAACGCCGAATGCGGCAGCTAGCTTGATTTAAAAGCTAAACCGTTAACGGTTAAACTTTCAGCAATAGATATATAAATAGATGGCAAGATGTCAGGCGTCTTAAAAATTTTTGATATTTGTCTGTAGCGGGAACCGGACAAAAATATCTTTGTCTTACCTCCAGTCCATAGGGAGGTAAAACTATGAACTTATCTAAGAATTTGGCCGCATTTGGTTTGCTCATTGCAACTGCAGCACCGGCTCTAGCTGTGCCTGTAGAAGTTTCTCTTCCAGGTGAAGCCAAACTCGGAGACACAGTCGTCGTATCGGTTAAAACCGATGCCAATGCCAAGTGCAAAATCGAGGCTCAAGACGCCGGTTTTACACAAATGCTCAAACTGTTTGACCAAACCGCCGACGCTAACGGTAAAGCAAGCTGGAAGTTTGATATTCCTCGCGACTACAAAGCCGACAAAATGCCGGTTGTAGTCACCGTTGATAAGAGCGGAGATCAAGATAAGGCTGTTCACTCAATCAAAATTGAGAAATAGCTGAAAGCTCGCCCTTACGGGCAAAATCAGAATAGCCAGGTGCAGAAAATCGCCTGGCTATTACTGCATTGAGCGATATGGTTGGAAAGCCAGAAACGGCTTATTTTGCCAGAGCTGGACAGAAATACGTAAAGGTCCGGCCGGATTTAACTGAAAAAGAATATGCTCTTTACGACAATCAACAGCCACAATTGAAGAGCTGTAAATCCAGCTCCAATCAACTCGACAAACAGCCTCATCTTCATCAGCGATATCAGCTGACTGCGCAATTGAAGCCTGAACTCCTATCGAATTCTCTTCTTGCATGCCTTCTAACACTAGGGCCGTACCATCAACAAATTTCATGACAAAGCGATTAAGGCTGCTAGTCGCACTTTGTATTTGACGATTTTCCAAGATGTTTTTTAAAGCATCTGGCGAACAAATTTTTGACATGGTTTTATTGTCCTACGGCCGCTCGAAAAGGGAAATCGACTATGGCGTTGCCGATAGTAATTCTAACATTTGCCGTTTCATATCTTTGTCGCAAGAAAAAAACCAGACCAGTACGTGCGTCGCCGGGATTGAGTGATGTCGGTCTTATGTCAGTGCTACTTCCGCGCATAAAACCAAGCAGATCTACGTCATATGGCAATCTTTTTTGATCGAAAAGAAACTGCTCGCGTGTCACCACAGGCGGTGCATCAACAACTACCATATCCCAATTGCCATAAAGCCCGAAGATATTATTACCAAAGAAATTTTCCGGATCCAATTCGCCATTTTGGAGATAACCAGGAATATTTCTAGTTTTTTGAATATGGCAGAGCCAGCGGCGGCGCCAAGTCAAATCAGAAATATGTTCTTCCTCAAGGGGAATGTCCAACAAAGCCGGATCACAAAAGCGCAGCTGCTCTCGACCAGGACTTGTTTTTTCCAAAGTGACAGGACCTACCGATAGTTGCATGGGACGCTTACTGCAATTAGCCAAAGATATAAGCACCGCCATATGTTTATCGCTGCGCACAACGGTGCAGGCTACTCGCAGCCCATTAACCACAAGATATTTGAGCGGATAAATCGGGTCTGTTACTTGTTTGCTGCCATACATCCCATCCTGCCAAACAAATTTTACTAAGCCTTTGCTTGCCGGTGTTTTGTCAAACCGAACCACCATGTCTTTAAGCGAAGTAGCTGTTTCCGCCAACTGGCGAGACTCTTCCTCTTCTCCCAAATGACGTTTAGCCAAAGCAAGACCAGAAACAGCGTTGGCATAATCCAAACGATCTATACCTGCTCGCAGCTCAAGAACATGCAATGCTTTTTTAAAGTTTTCTGCAGCCTCTTCCGACTGTCCTCTTTGATCTTGAATTTTAGCTACAAGAGCCAGCGTTACAGCTGTGTCATGATGTTCAGGACCCAACACTTTCAATCTCATTTTAAAAGCTTCTTGAGCAAATGGCGCAGCTTTGAGCAAATTACTATCAGCCAATTCAATAGCGGCTTGGTCATGAATAAGTCGGGACGTTTCTAATGACTCGACACCGAAATGCCCAATAAAATCTGATTTACAAGAAGACAATATTTGTCGGGCTTGAACAATTTTGTCTTGGGCCAAATAAGCCTCACTAAGACCTAAGCGAGTTAAGAGTTCATAGTCGCGGTTCTTTCCGTTTTTACGGAATTCAGATAAAGCTTGCTCAAATCTATTTTCTGCTTCTTTATAGAGCCTGTGCTCAAGAGCTTTCATCCCCAGCTCATAATTTTTGGAAGAAATGTCTGTCCTGAAGGAAGTCATACCGCTAAGCATCGACGGCGGAGCAATAGCCGAAGAAATTGCTTTGGCTTGACCTGACTGCGTTGCTTGCCCAGATGGTATTGCTTGACCTGATGGCATTGGCTGAGCTGATGGCACTGGTTGAGCTGGAATTACAGCTTGAGACTGCGCCCAAGACTCAGCCTTAAAGGTCGATTCCAAAGCTAAGCTACTGGCCGGCCCAAACAAAGAAAAGGTTGCAGCCATCAAGCAACAGTAGGCCATAGAACGATAATGCCCGGTAGCGTACATCGCGCTTCCTTATATGCTCTTGCACTAAAGTAACACATTATCAGCCTTGTTGTCATAGGCTGCGCCTCTTTTACGGCTTAGAAAAAGCATGGAAATGATTTCCATCTCCTTCACTTATCTTTTTGAGTATGTTGACAGCAAAATAAAATCAGGTAAGTTATACCTTATTAGTAATAAAGTCGGCTCCAAAAGCCAATCTTGGAGCAATTTTCGAAAATGAAAACGACTTTCAATTCATTTTTGAACTGAGGAGTATTCAATGAGCTGTAAAACACATCAAGGACACGATCACAAGCATGGAGCCGGCTGCGGACATACCGCCATTAAACACGGCGATCATGTGGATTATATTCACGACAATCATTTGCATCATCAACATGAAGATCATGTAGATGAGTGCTGCCTGGGCAAGCATAGCTGCAGCGATCACGACGCCACCCACAGCCACGGTGCCAATTGTGGACACACAGCTGTTCCCCACGGCGATCATACGGACTATATCGTCAACGGTCATTTGCACAGCCCTTGTGCCGATCATTGCGACGATCACGGCAAAATACAAACTGCTTAGTACCGCCGGCTTGTCATCTAAATTGGCAAAGCCAGCTTACTGTTAGCGTTTTCCAATAAACGAAGTCGTCTAGTAAACCAAATGACCAAGTCCCAAAGGATTTGCCGGTTGCTGGACGACTTCCACTTTTAAATCTGAAAAAGCCACGGCACCCTTAACCTTCTGCAGCGTATTGCGAAAACCGAACAAGGGGTTTGCCGCTTGCAATTGCAAACGAATCCCGTTCAACCCACTTCCCGCCAGAATCGGCTTCATCGGCACGACAAATTCAAAATTTGTCCACTCTGCTTCTGCTTTGATCTGTTTCGGACTCCAAGCAGACAGATACTGTTTTCCAGCCGCCCCAGCATATCTTCCCAAAAGACTAACCTCAACGCCGCAATCACCACTTATACGTCGTACTTTGCCTTTTACAGTGACAAAACATAGAGCGTCTGCCGCTATCGGCGTTAGAGGCAAGAACTCTTTTGTCAAATCAAAAGAATGTCCGGCAGAAACTTGCGGTGAACCATAAGCTAACGAGACCACCTTGTCGCTCAGCGTCGACGTGGAGGGCAGAACCGAAACAGACAACGAGTTTTTCAAAGCAACAGCCGGTGGCGCCAATAACAAACGGACATTCCAGTATCCGTTTTGCAAGCCGGAAGCTGGCGACAAATCTTGCTCCTGGGCGACAACATTATTTGCCGGCAACTTCAAATCATAACGAGTGTCGGTAAAGCCGGCATTGTTTTCCACACCGTAAAAAGTTTTTTCCCAAGAATAAGTACTGACACTAGGAACAAATAAATCTTTTGCCCGCAAATCATAAGTACCGAATAGCTCAACCCCTGCCGCTGTATGGCTTGAAAGCTCTACGGCAAATTGTAAATCTGTATTGTTATTGGCGACAGCGTTATTAGCAAGAGCTTTGTTCTCCCCAAGCGCTGCAGCAATTGCGGACTCGGGTATTTCATACAAAGTCCACTGGCGCAAATCAACATTAGAAATGCCGGCAGAGCCAGTCAAAGAATCCCACATACGCTCGCCTTCTCGTTGCACAGTGGAAGGACCGTTATCTACCAAACGTTCAAAACTTTCAACAAGAGACATACTTGGAATAGCTGGACCAGACAGCGCCACTCCGTTTACCGACACTTTAAGCGTGTCCGGATTTTGGTTTACACTACCAGTATCAACTAGCAAAAACAGCCGGCGCCCGGCAATTCTTGATTGTTCACTAGCGGGCAATCGCAAAGAGAGCTTAAGCGGATCCTTCGCATTATTTAAATCACTCGACCATTCATACCAACGTCCATCAGCTCGATTTGCTAAACAAACCAGCGGCAACAAAACAATTACAGCAATAAGCACAGCTCCTTTAGCAATTCGACGTCCACCGTAGAACTGTGCTACCGAGCGCGCCAAAGCAATACCAAGAGCTAAAACAACAAAAAATTTGAGCAAACCTAACCCAAACAAAATATGTTGTGGACTGACTTTCGGCAAAAGAGCCAATAACAACGGCAACCAGTTATTTAAGCTAAGCAAAACAAACACAACAAGAACACCAGCAAGCAACAAACCGGTTTTACGTGCTGCTTTTTTATGCAACAAATAAGTCAAGCTACAGATGCCGGCGGCGGCAAAAACAACAATTTCGGGCATTGCCGTTAAGTTATAACGAGGCACTGTAATAAATAGAAAATAGATACAATGAAAACCCAGCAGAATCGCTAAAAACAAACGCGCACTAAGCTTCTTCCGGTCCGGCTCCCCGGCTGCTTGAGCTAAAGGCAGAAAACAAAGTCCGATCCCGCAAAAAACAAGAAGCAACTCTTGAAACAACACTTGCCATTCATGAGTAAGCGGTCCAACCGGTGTCTTAAAGTCGTTCCAGGGAAATTTGAAAAGACGCGCCGGCTTATCCAACATCAGCTTGAACCAACGTTCAGGCTTTTTACTTACAGCCTCGGACAACAGCTGCGGAAAAGACTTCTCATCGATCCCCGAACCGTCGGGATAAGGATAAGACAACCAGCCACCGATATCTGTGTTGTTACCAATAAAAAAGTTATAGTGCCCGACTCGATCAACAATTACGCCGGTTTTGTCAAAAGCTAATTTCTGAAAAGCAATCCAGGGAGCAACAACAAAAATACTACCGGCAAGAAAGAGCAACGCCACTAAAATACGCCGCTTCCAGCTGGTCTGTTGAATAATGTTCAATACCAACAAAGCAAGAGTAAAAACAACCATGATTGAGCGTGTAAGCTGTAATGCCGCCGCCAACCAACCGCTGGCAAACACCACAGCCAGAGAGTTACCCTGACGCTTAAAACCACGACAAGTCAAATACGAGAGTAAAACCAGAAGAAAACAAGCAAATGACTCAGTATAAAGACGCCCGCTATTAACGATAAATCCAGGATAAACAGCAGCGAGCAAACCAGAAACCAATCCGGTCTTTCGATCATATAAATCGTAAGCAATTAGCCCGATTAAAAGTGCTGTCGCCGCCGAAATCACTGTTTGCACAGCTAAAAGATGTGGCCACTGAGCCCAAAGCGGCAAACTAGCCCCGCCGGTAATTACCAAAGTAAAAGCCAAATACACAGGAAAGATCGGACCGGAGATTTGGAAATCTTTTAAGGGCAACAAAGCTTGTTGCACTGACAATACTGTTTGACTTGATGCCGAGCCGGCTAAACAACTGAAACAATCTTGCCAAAATGATGACGGCAAAGAACGTAAACTCAAAAGACGTTGCGCATTATCTATATATTCATAAGCGTCGCAAGCCGCAAAATTGTTCAGGTGCGGCTGCCAAAAGTTATACCAAACCCGCACCAAAAGAGCGACGCCAAATACCAGTGCAAAAGTCCAAAAATTACGCCCAGGCAAAGCTCATTACTCCTTGCCTTTACCAGCACACGAGGCGATAACCATTTCAATTGGATCTTGATGTTTAGCGCTTACTTCACGCTCAAGCCAAGCAATCATCGCCGGCGACTTGCCCGGACGCGGTGAAACAAGCTTAGAAGCGCCCCGATAAACAGCAAGCAAAGCTTTAGCCACAAAAAGACGTGGACGATGCATTAAGAAATGGCGCCAGTAGCTTAAACGAAAACGCCAGGAAGATTGATACAACAAGTTGTAAATCATCCGATCGAAACAATAAAGCATCACTGCCGCATCAGGCAAAGCTTGCTCGGCATCACGCAAATAAAGGATGTTGCGCCGGCTCTGAAAACGTTCGCCAGCTAATTTATAAAGCTCAACACATTCAGCGGCTATTTTGCGTCGCTGAAATTTATCGAGCACTCTTTGTCGAGCTTGAGTTGCCAACTTTTCACGATAAACATCGTCTTTGAGCAAACTTGTGATTGCCGTTGCTAGCGCTTGCGCATCTTTAGGCGGCACAATCAAACCTGATTCGCCGTCAAGCACATACTCACGAGTGCCGCCAGCCGAAGTGCCGACAACAGGGCGCCCACAAGACATCGCTTCCAAACAGGTATAAGGCGAATTATCATAAAGAGAAGGTACAACAGAAATATCAGCCGAACGATAATAAGCCGGCAGTTCAGTTAAAGGTATGCGCGGAATGAAAGTGACATTTTTGGTCGCTCCCGATCTTTGCAATGAGTCTTTCAAATCAGCTAAAACAGAACGCTGCCCGCCACTGGCATTAATTGTATCGTCGCCGATAATCACAAAACGTGTATCGGGACAAGCGGCAAGAATCTGGGGAATCGCTTCCACCAAATAAGTAATTCCTTTTCTTTCTTCCAAACGCCCAACGAATAAAACTGTTTTTTTATTTCCGTCGGCAGCCAAAGCCTTCGGACCTTCAGGACTAAATTCATCAGGATCGATTGGATTACAAACAATTTGTATTTTTTCGCGTGGATAATTTAGATCGGCAGCAACAAAATCAGCTAAGTCTGTGCTTGGCGAAGTGAGAACATCAGCCGCACCCATAGCAATACGTTCAAGACTGGCCACAAAAAGATGATCGAATGTAGCTGCCGTATTATGCAAATTCTCGGCAATAAACTTTGAATGTGGCGTGTACAAGCGAATAACTAAAGGCACCACTCTCAATACCGAAGCATAAAGCGATTCGGCTAATAGCTCCGGTGAATCAGCCACATCAAATGGCTTTTCGCTGTGTAATTGAAAAAATTTGCGCCAAAGAGCCAGCGTGGTTAAAAGTACATAGCGACTGTAAGGCATACAACGATTAACCGCATCCAAGTCGCCTTCTATCTTGAAAGGTAAAACACGATGCACCCGCACACCGTTGTCATCAACGACTTTCTCAGTCTCTTTAGCCAAACAAACAACTTCTACCTCATGACCGATATCTTTCAGTCCGTGAGCTAGATGTTTAACAAACGTGGCAATGCCGCCGAAACCGGTTTCGGGCGGATATTCACGTGAAATAAGACAGATGCGCATTGCTGATAATCGTAAGCAGTTCTTAAGCTATGTTAGGCTATTCTATCCGTTGCTACTTGTGATCTGTTTGAGATGCTTCTTATCCCAACCAGGTATCATGTACTATCGCCATTTTCACAGCAGGCGCCCAATCGCTCTATGAGAAGAGTCTTACTTACAGTTCATAAGTTCTTTCCCGAGCACCGGGCAGGCACCGAAGTGCTCACCCTTAAAGTCGGGCAGGAGCTCATGCGTCGTGGTTACGACGTCAAAATAGTTACGGCTAATCCGCCTGACACCGATGCTCGTCATGCCGTCGGCGCCGAATCAGGTGACTATGTTTACGAAGGATTGCCGGTACATGTAATTGGTGAATCTTTAAGACTAAAAAACTTCACTTTTGAACATGAGTTTTATCACCCGGAAATAAAGAGTCATTTTAAGCAAATACTTGCTGAGTTTAAGCCTGATTTGCTGCATATTTTTCACGCCCAAAACTTATCCTCAAGCATAATCGAAGCAGCCACCGAAGCTGCAGTACCGGTTGTTTGTTCAACCACCGATTTCTGGTTCGTCTGTCCGGTAGTTCAACTTAAACGCCCGGACGGCTCGGTTTGTCGCGGTCCTGAAGCCGGCGCCGCTAACTGCCTGACCTGCTATACACCAGAACTGATGCCGCCTAAGCAAGAATTTTTAGAAGCTCTGAGCAAAAAATATCCTTTAGTCCAAACCCTCACAAGTAACAGCCCGTCGGTTATTAAAGACACTGTTGAAGGCTCCTTGTTCGAGTTTTACAAAAGTCGCAAATGGCCTGCCGCCAAGCTTGCCACTGAAAAACGTCCTAATTTTTTGAAAGAGATGGCTAACCGCTGCCGTTGCATCATGGTACCGACCAAACTGATGCGCGACATTTTTATTGAAAATGGGATTAACGCGGAGCTTATTCAACAAGTTCCTTTCGGCATCGATACGGAACCGCTCACCCCATATCAAGAAAAAACCCCAAGTTCTGCTTTGCGTATCGGCTTCATCGGCACACTGTTTGAACACAAAGGTCCGGATCTTTTGATTCAAGCTTTCCAGGAATTGCCTGAAAATCTAGATGTTGTTTTGAAAATTTACGGCGATCTGGAACAGTTTCCCGAATATGGGCAAAAGCTACGCCAGATGGTGCAAAACGGCAACAAAAATAATGCCAAAATCTCTTTTCTCGGTACGTTTCCTAATGCCGACTTCGGTTCGATTTTGCAAAATCTAGACGTACTTGTTGTTCCATCACGCTGGTACGAAAATACCCCTCTTGTGATTCAATCGGCTCTGGCGACCAAAACACCGCTAATCGTCACCAACCTGGGCGGTATGGCCGAAATAGTTAAACATGAATTTAACGGATTGGTTTTTACTTTGAACAGCGTCTCATCCTTAAAAGAACAACTTTTACGAGTTGCCGAAGATCGCTCTTTCTGGCAAAGTCTGCGTGACAACATTGCTCCGGAAAGAACCGTGCCACAAATGGTTGACGACATTGAAGCTGTTTATGAAACTACGCTCAAACAACCGACTCGTGATACCATTGCTGGCTGAAAGGCGGGTTAAATGAAAGCACTGATTATCGGCGGCAACGGCTTTATCGGCAGCCATCTGGCAGATGCCTTAATTGCTGCTGACCATAAAGTCACCAGCTTCGATCGTTATCCAAGCCGTTATCGCGAAGCACACCCGAAAATCTCCTATCTTTACGGCGACTTCGCTAATCATGGTGAAGTGCAAGACGCAGTCAAAGGGATGGACTGGGTCTTTCATTTGGCTTACACCACTTTGCCGGCTACTTCCAACGAAGATCCGCAGTTCGATGTACGCTCCAACATCATCGATACATTGCAATTGCTGGAATCATGCCGCAATTCCGGCGTCAAAAAGGTGATTTTTATCTCTTCCGGTGGCACCATATACGGTATACCGCAAAGCTTGCCGATCACCGAAGAGCACCCTACCGAGCCGATCTGCTCTTACGGTATCACCAAGCTAACTATCGAAAAATATTTGAACCTTTATCACAAACTGTGGAATCTGGATTATGTCGTAGCCAGACTTTCCAACCCTTACGGCGAACTGCAAAATCCCCAAGCCAAGCAAGGCGCCATGGCCGTATTCATGGGTAATGTAGTTCAGGGTAAATCAATAAATATCTGGGGCGACGGCGAAGTAATCCGCGACTACATTTATATTACCGATGCTGCTCAAGCTCTTGTGAAGTCTGCCGAATACTGCCCAGGCGAAGACGACCCCCGGGTCTTTAATATCGGACACGGCAGCGGTCATTCATTGAATGAATTGGTAAATGCCATTCGCGGCGTGTCGGACCTACCGGTAGAAGTCAAATATCATCCGGCTCGCTCGGCCGATGTCCCGGTTAACGTTCTCGACATCAAAAGAGCTGAAAGATATCTAAACTGGAAACCTCAGGTTGAGCTTAATCAAGGCATCAAACAAACTTGGCAGTGGATGAAAACGATTAACAAAAACTAAAGGTAATAGCAAGATTATCTATTGTCAGGTTGACCGCAAGGCCCATTTCAAAGGACAATTTGAACGTTGTTGAGAGACTCCTGGTAAGACTTTTTTCGGGACCCATTCAATGAGCGTTGACCTCTCCATAGTAGTTGCCGTTTATAACGAGCACCCCAAGAACCTTTTGCTTATGCTTGAGCGCCTTTACAGCGTGCTTTCGCCGCTGGCCGTGCGCTACGAAGTAATCTTCGTCAATGACGGCAGCCGGGCAAAAACCAGCCAGGCTCTGCGTCAAATCGTTTCAGAAGTGGACAATGTCCGCCTCGTCAACCTGTCCCGCAACTTCGGCCAACAAGCAGCCATATCGGCTGGGCTTGATCACGCTAAAGGCAAAGCCATAGTCAATATGGATTCGGATCTACAAGATCCGCCTGAGCTGATCCCTGAAATGCTCAAATACTGGCGTGCCGGTTATGACGTTGTATATGCTCAACGTTCAAGCCGTCGCGACCGTCTGGGCAAACGTCTTTCCGCTTTTCTTTTCTACCGCCTGCTCGGCGCTGTCTCTTCAGTAGACATCCCTTGGGATACAGGCGATTTTCGCTTACTCGACCGGCGCGTGCTTGAAGCTCTAAACAAGATGCCGGAAAAAACTCGCTTTTTACGTGGTCAGATTCCTTGGCTTGGTTTCCGCCAAACCGGTATTCCTATTGATCGCCATGCCCGCGAAATGGGACAAAGCACTTACACTTTGAAGCGCTTGCTTAAGTTGGCAATGGACGGATTGTTAGCTTTCAGTTCAGCACCGCTCTTTGTAATTCCTGGACTAGGCGGCATAGTGCTCGTTGCCGGATTGTTCAATTTTCTAATTTCCTTGGCTACTTCTTCCCAATCAGGTTTGGACAACTATGCCGTAATCAGCTTAGTTGCCGCCTTTACCGGCTTACAAATACTTTGTGTCGGCTCGGTTGCCGTATATCTGGCTAAAGTTTTGGATGAAGTACGCGGACGCCCAACTTATGTAGTCAGCGAATTTCTCGACGGTAGCGAACAAAAGCCAGGCGCTCGTCGCCTTTCACGTGCTTTCAGCGACTTTGCCGAAGGCGAAGAAGTTGAGCAGCCAGCCAAGGACAGCAGTACTGTTCCGGTAGGATGAACTCCAAGCTCCGCCCATTAAAGTTCGATCTATTCAGCCTGCTCCTTTTGCTTGCCGTTGTTGTTTGTTTATTCAACAAAACAATTTTTTGCGCTCAGTCGATTTCGCGCATAGCACTCTTGCCTGAGTGGGATTCTCTTTTTAGCCAGTTTCGCACCGGCAGCTCATCTTTATACGATCCTTCGATCATTCATATTTTTCTGCCAAACTATTTTTTCATCGCTAAAACTTTTGCTCAGGGAATTTTGCCTTTATGGAATCCGTACAGTGGTTTAGGCTGCCCCCTTATCGGTGACATTCAAACAACGCTTTTTTCGCCTTTTCATCTCTTTTTCAATCTCAACCCTAGCCTTTATTGCTACAACCTCTCTTTACTTGCTGAGCTTGTTTGCGCGCTTACTGCCTCTTATTTTTTAGGACGACAATTACAACTAGGGCGATTTGCCTCAATTTTTGCTGCTTTAGCTTATGTTTTTTGTCCTTTCAATTTATGGTATTTGGAGATCAATTTAGGCAGCGCCAACACGCTTTTTCCCCTTGTTTTTCTTTTCTTTGCCCGAGCAGCTTCCGCTTTAACCCCGGCATCAACAGTGCTTGCCGGCTTGAGCGCCGCACTTTTGATTATTTCCGGACATCCGGAATCATCCTTCTTTGGCATTAGTTTCGCCAGCTTGCTGCTTATTGCTTTAGTTATGAGCAACAAAACAAAATCATTCCAACAAAATTTTCTTGATAGTATCAACACGCTCTTACTAGCCGCTTTCTCGACCATAGCATTCTCTGCACCGATTCTTATTCCTTTTATCGAATATCTGCTCAATAGCCAAACTTACAAATATATTTCAGTCTGCTCAGCCCATGTGCCTTGGCAAGGGATTGTTTTCAACCTGCTCAATCCGTGCACAGGCGGTGGCAGTGCGTTTTTAGGCAGTATTGCTTTTCTATGCTTGCCGTTCTCCTGGCTTGCCGCCAAAGATAATGCGGAGAAGGGACAAATCGTCCGAGCCTTAGGCTTGCTTGCTTTAATAGCCTTTTTGCTCGTCACTCAGATCGGTCCTATCGAACAGCTTTTTTGCATACCGCCTTTTACAGCTGTAATTACTCGCTACTGTTTTGCAATTTTATTACTTATACTCGCTCTTTTAGCTGCTTTCGGTCTTGAGCAACTTAGCCAAGCAAAAACAACCAACAAACAAATAATTGTTCTTTGTTTGTCCCTGGCAGCAATCACAGCCATCGCTATAATTGTGCCGAGCGTACTCAAAAACAATTTGGCATGGCTTACAGCAGCCAAGTTTGACTTAACTTTCCCTGAAACAGCTTTCAATCTGCAAGCCTGGAAACGCGATCTCTGGTGCAGCGTCATATTTTTCATTCTTGTTTGTCTGAGACAAAGAATCAGCAAACTGCCGACAGCCTTTTTACCTTTAGCCGGCATCGCGTTGCTTTTAGTTAGCTTACTGCCTATAAGCAAACTTTCTCTGCCTGCCCAAGCCAATTTTGAATATCCAAAAATTGCTCTGCTCGAGAGCTTAAAACAAGAACAATATCGTTGTATTTCTACCGGTGATCACTTGTTGAAAGCTGGCAGCAATATTGCTTACGGCATCAGACAGCTACAAGTACATAATCCACTTTTCCCCAGCCGCTTTTTACCTTTTATCCGTCAAAGCGGCGCTGAAATCGATCTTTTCAATCAAAAATTCAATTCGCCAATTAGCCCTCTGCTTGATTTAGCCAGTGTCAAATATATTTTGAGCATGACCCCTGTATTCTCTACAGCGGACAAATTACCCACTGGCATGCCCCTAAAAAATCTGCCGGTAACATTTGAATCCGAAAAAGATTTGCAACTCGCACAAGCAAATTTTTGGTACCAAGGTAACGAAGCAGTAGCTAAACTAGACCTTCTCTGGCAAGGCCAAACCAAGAACGAACTCACCTACTCGCTCGTGCTTTTCAACGACAAAAATCAAGCACTTTGGTTCAGCGATCAAATCGCAATTAAGCCCGGCACAACACAAAACAATTTGATTCCGGTACCAAGCCGCTTAAGCCAAAATTCGCAGCTAAAGCTCGGATTGCAAGTCTTCAATCCAAAAGAACTGCGCTTTATCAAATCGCAAACCAAAACTTTTCAAACTATAGAAAACAGTCTTATTCTCAATTCTTTTGCTACAACTTTTGATAGCGCTCAATCAAATAGGTTGAAGTTGATTCAAGAAACGGACAACCACATTCGTTTATATGAGAATCCAGGCGCTTTGCCTAGAGCCTATCTTGTACCTGAAGCTGAATTTGTTGAGACAGCCGATAACTCACTGGCAGCAATAATCAATCCTAAGTTTAATCCTCAACAAACAGTGATCATCGAATCCTCCCGGGTGAAAGAACCAGGCGATCCAAGAGCGAAATTTCAAGCGGTAGAGATATTACCCTCCGACCCAAATACAGTCAAAATCAATATCTCAAACAATAACCAAAGCGGTTATCTGGTTTTGACCGACATTTACTATCCGGGCTGGGAAGCTTTTGTTAACGGCAAACAACGTAATATCTTTCGCGCCAATTATCTGTTTCGTACCATTCAAATATTTCCCGGAGAACGTTCAGTCGTATTCTCATACCGCCCAAAATCATTTTTACTGGGTAATATCATTCTCTTTTGTTTTCTGACTGGATTGTTTCTTGTTCTACTTGTCAAAAGACTGGTTCCCTTAACTTCCAGTGAGGATATATCATGATTCAGCTATTGGAGAGCCTTTTTAAGCTCAGCAAGAGGGGTACAACTCCACGCATTGAAATCCTCGGCGGTATAACCACTTTCACGACTATGGCTTACATAATCGTGGTTAATCCAGCGATCTTGAGTTTTGCCGGCTTCCCAATAGAACCGGCAACAACAGCAACAATCGTCACTGCTATTTTCGGCTGCTTACTCATGGCATTCTATGCCAACCTGCCACTAGCCGTTGCTCCTTATATGGGCGAAAATGCCTTCATCGCTTTCGGACTCGCCACTCTAGGTATCACCTGGCAACAACGATTAGCTGCCGTGTTCGTCAGCGGCTTTTTGTTTTTCATTTTCTCATTGCTGCGCATTCGTCCCTGGCTTGCTAATTCAGTTTCATTCAGCTTAAAACAAAGCTTCGCTGCCGGCATCGGACTTTTTCTGACATTCATCGGTTTATATGAAACAGGCATTGTAGTCAGTAGCGTCAAAGGCATGCCCGTGCAAGCACTTGCTACAAACGGCGCCAGCATTTTAAACAACCCGGAAGTGCCGCTTAAAATCGGCAACTTTCACGACCCGCAAGTGTTGCTTGCCGTCTTCGGATTTATTGTCATAAGCTTGCTTTTGCAAAAGAAAGTAAAAGGCGCCATCTTAATCGGCATTGTTTTAACCGCTGTTCTTGGCGCTTGTTTTGGTTATGCCGAAGTGCCCAAACAAATTTTCGACATACCTTTCACCGGTGCTTATTCACTTGAATCCATCGCTTTCAAAATGGATTTGCCAGGCATATTCAAATTCAGCTTCTTCCCGATTTTTCTTACTTTATTTCTCATGGGCTTCCTCGACACATTAGGCACACTAGTTGGTGTCGGTGTTGCCGGAGACATGCTCGACAAAGACGGTAATTTTCCTGAAATTGAGAAACCAATGATCGTTGACGCTGCCTCATGCACTTTCAGCTCTTTAATCGGCTCCTCAACAAGCGGCGCATTCATCGAATCAGCTGCCGGCATAAAAGAAGGCGCACGTACTGGCTTAGCAGCATTGACCATTGCCATACTCTTTGGTATCTCACTATTCTTTGTACCGTTGCTTGCACCGCTGCAACATCTCAAATTTGCTTATGCGCCAGCCTTAATGGCAGTAGGTTTACTGATGATTAGCTCAGTTTCTAAAATAGATATGGAAGATCTTTGCGAAAGCGTGCCGGCATTTGCCACTATCGTGATCATCATCTTCAGCTACAACATCGCTAACGGATTAACGGCCGGACTGATACTTTATCCATTGCTCAAAATCTTAGCCGGACGTTATCGCGAACTGCACCTCGGCTCAATCGTGCTTGGCTTGATGTGCTTGATTTATTACTGCTTCGGCTTGCCGCACTGAGGAAACCTCGAAGCAGTACCGAACTATTTTACTTCCGAGCTTTGCCATGTGGTCCTCCTCGATGATTCAATGCTTTTATTTCGGCCTGTTTATAGAGATCAACACAATCTTGTGCCAAAAAAATTTCTTCCGAATCTAAATATTTAAGTGCCGCTATCTGTAAATCAGCTTTTGCGGATTGCACGTTTCCCAATCCTAACTTACAGCGCCCTCGCCCTTCAAAGAAGGAGGCACTAGATGTACTACCCGTATGCATAGACTCAGCCTTAGCATAACCAATTAAAGCGTCATTAAATTGTCCCAATTTTGTCAGAGCGAGCGCTCGAAGTACATACGGAGACGCACTATTAGGTGCGAGAGCAATATAAGCATCAGCTTCTTTCAGAGCCTCTTTGTACATTTTTTGTTTCATCTGATAGTTATACAAAGCTATGCGCATAATAGGATCTTTTGGAAAAAGTACAACCGCCTCTTTGAGCAATTCATAAGCTTTTTTTGTTTGTCCGTGGCGCTGTAGAACACTCAGTTGTTCAATAATGGAAGTACTACTTTGCTCTGGCTGTTTCTGAGCCAAGCCCTGCAAATTAGTGCTCAATAAGATCGCTATTACAAAGATGCAAAAAATTCTACTAATTTTCTCTTCGCGATTATTCATCACTAGTTGTACTAAGGTGCTTAAAGTCGGAATCACTATTAATTTTGCCTGTAGAATCCTGATTTTAGTTTATTACAGTTGGCAGTTTCCGCAGTTGGATTAGTCGTCTATAAAGCATGCGCTTCAATTCTACGCAGCTTAAAGCTTGCTCTGAATCACCTTGCTCTAAGTAAAGTATTGCCGCCTTATTTAAGTCTGCTTGCAAAGTTTTTTCTTCAAGCAGAAAGAGACCAGCGCATCTCCCACGCTCATAAAATAAAGCTGGAATATCATCTTGCACAGCAATTGCTTTACTAAGCGTTGATATAGCTGTTTTGTATTGACGCAAACCACATTCTGCCCGCGCTTTGCAAAGATAGAAATACCATCTATCAGGCTTAAAATTGAGACAATCATTAATCTCACTCAACGCCTTGGAATATATTTTTCTAGCCATGTAGTATTCATATCCAGCATGATGCAAATACTCATTTCCTGGATGTATTGGGCCAACATATTTCAAGAGTGAATAAGCTTCATCTAGCTTTCCAGCTTTAATAAGCTGCCGAATATACGCAGAGTGTTCAGCGTCAGAAATGACCTTTGATCGTGCGCTACAACTTACTGGAAATAAAAGGGTAGACACCCACCCCAAAAAAACAAGAGCCCAGACATAGTGTCGAATTGCATTGCCGCTTATAAATCGGAACATTGAAAACTTTGCCATGAAGTTCTAGCAATAATAAATGATTTTGACGCATATGGCTAGAATTTTCACTTTTCAAGCAGTCATACAGAAAAAATCGAAGCATAGTATTCTGCCCCAAATAATCAGGTTTCGACACCACTTCTATACTATCTAAACGAGCTGATTTAGCACAGCTTGATCCAACAAGACCCAAATGACCGATCGACAAGATTAACAGATCGGCTGATATTCAAGAATAAGAATGCCACCGTCGACTGCACGCGAGTGCTTGAGCTCGAATTTCTTTAATTCTCGATTGTCATCAAAAAGCCTCAATCCACCACCAATCGAGAGCGGATGCATCATCAGCCGTAATTCGTCGATAAGGTCATAATGAAGCAATGATTTTACAAGAGTGGCACTGCCATAAACGAGAATATCACCACCGTCGGACTTCTTAAGTGCCTCAATGTCTTTAGATACATCGCGAAGAATATGACTATTGTTCCACTCCACCTTTTGCAGGCTTCTAGATACAACATATTTTGGCATTTTGTTGATCGGATCAGCGAACTCATTACCGCTCTGATTTGGCCAATACGCAGCGAACCCTTCGTAAGTGGTTCTGCCTAGCAGCAAAGCATCTACACTAGCAAGCTCATCAAGCTTGTACTTCTCCCCTTCAGGGGAGTCATATGTAAACTGCCAACCAGCATGAGGATGCGGCGTTTCATTGCCACCCGGCGCCTCGATAACACCGTCAAGAGTAATGAATTCAGTGACTATAATTCTTCGCATGATCTTCGATTAAACAACCATTGGTTGTCCTATATTGGGTCACTGTAGTCTAGCTTCCATCAGAATGGATTGCAATTGCGTCTGTTATGGCGTTAACATCAACTTCTTCATTTCTAGAAGTTTTTCGTATGACCTTTTGGTGTCACGATACTGCTTGCTTTCTTTTCCAAAAGTGCGCGATCTACAATCCAAGGCTCTTACGTAATAAGTTTCCGCCTCAACCAAAGAGCCTTTTTCTCTTAAAGTAGTAGCAAGCGCCGTAAGTGCTCTTCCTGAACTTGGAGCAAGATCTATAGCCCGACGATACCAATGCTCCGCAGAAGATAAATCACGCTTACGTATATTCAAGTCTCCCAAATCAACATATAGCGCCGCAACTAAATCACTTTTTGGTCCAGCAAAATGTTGGCGCACGTCAAGTATAGCCATATACAAAGATTCAGCTTTTACAAAATCTCCCTTTGCCACAAATGCACCAGCTAGACTTTCCAACGTATAAGCCGGATGCAAACCAACAAGCTGAGAAGTCGGCATAAATTTATATAACCGTGCAGCAAAAACTGGGCTACCGAAAATAGCAACACTGAATGCAATAAAATCAACTGAAGCAATTATGGCAATAACTATAAGCACACTGCATTGTGTGCCTCGAAAAATCTTTATCGCTTTGGATATTGCTTTAGGTGTTTTTGCAAACCGTGGAAGATAACGGCTAAAAATAGTAGCTAATTTAAAATGGCCTGTTGCAAGAAATACAATTGAAACGAGAAGCACAATAACTTCTGCAACCACAGCAACTGCCAGTTGCGTACTCGGACAGACACACAAGAATATCAAGCAATAGCCAATAAATAAAATTCCGAGATAGAACGACAGGACGGTTATGAGGCAGTCATTTATTTTTATCACAGCCCCCCACTAAGACCACCGGTATTATTGATAATAAAAGTACCAACAAGATGCACAAAGATCAAAGTAGCAAGCGTAATTGCAAATCCCGTGAATATCCGTTTCCCAAGAGCTATATGATGCTTTTTCTGAAGCCAAAGATAACTGATCCACAAAGACATAATGCTCAATGTGACCGTAGTCAACCTAGAAATATCTCGGGCAGTGTCATATCCGTAATAGGCTAGTGCTAAGCTTCCAGGTGTAAAATCAGCAATAACTGGTTGCGCAGTATCTACAAAAAGCTTGAAGCAGCCTATAGCAACCAAAAGCATAATTATTTTGCTCATGTAGCAACTACCCGCTTTCTCGTCAGCAGGGCACAATGTTGCGTTGCAATCAGAATTAGAAGCAGATTTTTTACTGCGTTGAAATATAGTAAGCTGTTTCATAAACACCTCGACAAAAAGATTGGCGCTCTTGCTCAAGAGCGTATGACAGGTTGAAATTTGAGTCTTGCAATTATGTGCTTCGTCAAGCCTTTGTGCAAGAACATTTCATCTGTTTTGGTAGTAATTACCCCAATGCAAATGGGGGTAATTACTTGAACACAAAACTACTATTCAAAAATTGAAGCCAACTCTTTTGGTAATGCATCCTGCTTAGACAACAAAAACGTTTCTGTTGTATATAGCTTTTGATGAAGCTTTCGTCGTTTCTTATCTTCCATAGAACTAAATTCAACACAGCAATAAACTTGTTTTCCATTTTTCGAGGTTAGTAAATATCCTCTCTCTTTATTATTGTATAAAAGCGATAATCTACAATCTGGCAATGAGTCTAAGCCTATTTGTTGCCAACTTTTTGGACCGTTCTCTGTATAAATTAGACCGTATTTCACTATACGCATATCAAGGCGCAGATCGGGTGAACATTTCTCCGACTTCCACTGTTTTAACCATAATATGTCTTCAACAATACTTTCACAGCGACCATAAGCTTTAATCGCAACATTCCAATCTGGATTTATATCATCCAAAGGTGTAGCACAAAAGACTTCATCAATTGTTGAGTCATGCTTCAACGGTTTTAGCTTAGCTTCAAATGCATACCGTGGAAGCCCAACATCAGCCACATAGAGCACAGTATTAGATGGAAGTGGTTTTGCTGCTAAAAGAATTTTTGCGGCATTTTTTTGTGCAGTAAACTTTTGCAGATTACTCCAAACGCCTTTTTCATCCACCTTAGCATCGGGTGGATAACAAAATAGCTCTACATCAGACAAAGGCTGCTTATTAGGAAATAAAAGCTCTGCCAGCGCTAAGCTTACGCTTCGGTCATATGTAGTCCACCATTTACCTCCAACATTAATTGACCAGGGAAGCTTATCACCGCAACTAATGTAAGTCGAAAACGGTTGAAATACTCCTACAGAATAATGTCGGCTTGTAAATCTCTCCATTGGAGCAGCCATTTTTAGCGCTTTGGGTAAATCGGAAAGATCCACCTGTAACTTATATTTATTCACGAGGCCAAAATAACTAAAGTCGTAATCAGAAGTTGCATTTTCCGTTAACCAAGATCTTTTTACTCTCTCATCAGTTAAATTCAGACTCGCATAATCAATCTTGCTGTTTTTTGACTTGTTGATAGATTCGATAAGCTTTAATAGAGCTACCCGAGAAAATGTTTGAACCGGCCCATAACTGACAAACTCATTCTGATCAAATTTCGAAACCGATCCAAGACTTACATAATTTGATCCAACCGGTAAATAAATTCTTTTGATTGTCGTTCTGCTTGTACAATCAGAACCTTCTTCCACTATCTCAACACGGTCTTTACGTGTTTGGGCATAATTTTGAAATGCAAGAGCAAATCTGTCTCTCACATAAAAAACAACAACCTCAATGCTAAAACCTACAATACCTATCAGCAAAATAATCTTAAAAAACTTGAGAAATTTTGACTTTGAAAATTTCATAGAATCCTCAAAGGTTATCTATGGGTTCTAAAGCTTTAGCGAGTTCGTCTGGCAGCTTATCTCGCTTTGACAATAAGAACTCCTTGCGCGGAGCATGATTTTTGTACTTTTTATAGTACTTAATTATCTCGCCTGGACTAGCTTCTAGCCAGCAGAAAACTTTGTTTCCCTTGCTAGAAGTATATAACCTTCCTCTCGATTTTCCATCATATAGCAAATCTGCGAAGCAGTCTGGTTGACAATCTAAGCCAACTTGTTTCCAACTCTTTCGATCCCAAAAAACATAAAATTTGCCATCTGATTTACCAATCTTCGGGAATGGTTCTATCTGCACGGTCGGAGAATACTTTGTTTCTTTCCATGATTTAAGCCATTTGACACCCTTCAAGGAAGTTTCATTTTTCAGAAAAGTCTCAATCGGAATATTCCAATTTGGCTTGATTTGTTCGTTTGGTATCCGAATCTTCCAAACAACTTGATCAATCATGGATTCTTGTTTAACCGGTTTTAAAACAGTAACAAAATACCGATCGAATGTAACATCGGCTAATCGCAGCCCGCAGTTAGAAGGGAATGCCTCAGCTAACAAAACGATCTTTCGAGCATTCTTTTGTATCAACGTTTGACTCAGGTTATTCCATACTCGGTCTTGATTGACAGCGTAATATTGAGGTTTTTTTTCATCCCAGAGCTCGTCACAAGTTATATTAGGGGTCAGAAGCTCCGTTGCAGCTAAACTGAGATCCTGATTATAGGCATACCAATGTCGCTCATGGTCATTCACACTCCACGGCAAGCTACCATGACCATGAATTCGTAGCTGGGGTTTAATAATTGCGATTGAAAGATTTCCAGAAGCATAACTTGTTATATCGTAATCAGCTTGCATAGAGGCATTCAGCGTTTCATCATTCATTTCCAATTGATAGGCACGACACCACTTATAATAACTATCTATATTTTTGCGCAGATTATCTCGTATTTTTTCTGGAGTTAAGCCAAGCTGAATATAGTCAATCTTTTTGTTTCGAGATTTATTAATAGCTCTAGTCAGACTATGTACAGTATCTTTCGAAAGAACTTGAATATAAAAATGAGTTCGAGGATTACATCCTGCCCAAAGGCCCCAAGATGACACCAACTGACCAGGACTTATATAGTTAGCGCCAAAAGGAAGATAAATTCTCTCTTGTGAATATCCACCACTGCATGTAGAAACTATTTTCTTAGTTTCTATTCGATCCTCGACTTTGCTAGCTGCAACTTGATAGTTAACTAAAAATGCTTCTACTAAATACACATAACTGAAATAGCAGGCAGCAAACAGCATAATTCCCAACAAGCACATTACTAGCAATGGATTCATTGCGAACTTAGTTTTAGTCATGCAGATTTCCCCAACGACTGAATTCTTATGGCTAAATAACTGTAAGTACGCTTACCACTTCGATCTTATCTCTGCCTATCAAACTGATACCGGTAAAACGCCCAGGACAACACTGGGGTAAACCCTAGGATTTCATCGTTTGTTATGGTTTTTTTTCTACTTGCTTAATATCTGCCTGTTCAATCGTATATCGATAAATTGGCTGAGAATCTTCATCAACATAAGCTTCTCCACCTACTACCAGTAATTTATTTTGTTGATCACATACGAGGCAATGGTTTTGTCTTGGTGTAGCCAATGATATCGTTTCGGAACTCTGCCCCTGGCTCAAGTCAAAAATTTCATTTGTTTGAAAAGTGTCCAACTTACCACTCTTTTTACCACCACTGATTAGAACTTGTTCGTTATTTAGCGCCATAACAGTATGTTCCGTTCTAGCCGCCAACATTTTCCCAACAATCTTACTCACGTTTTTTTCTACATCACATATTTCCACCGAGTCAAGATATACCAGATCATACATTCCCCATCTCTCGATAAAATTTGGACTTGTCGCATCTCCTCCACATACTAACACTCGTCCATCCGGCATTAGAACTGCTCTATGGTCTGCACGACCAACTTGCAAAAGTGGACCACTAGCGATTTTTCCGGAAACAGGATCAAAAATTTCTGTGGTGTTAGTTCGCAACAAATGCCCTGTGCTTTTATCCTTGATTTGACCACCCACTATCAGAATCCTTCCATCCGAAAGCTTCGTAATAGATTCACCACTTCGTTCTTGCAATAGAGATACGCAAACCAATTTCTTCGATACACAATCAAACAAATAGCGACCGGATAGAAGGCTAAACGGTTCACCAGAGCATTGTTCGCATAAAAATATCTTCTTTCCAACAGGCAGACAAACGAAATGATCGTGAAACGTAGAATATGTCATGTTGCTATACTTCGCAAAAACCAAATACGCTATTGTGGGATCATCTTGCATTTTTTGGCTACGAATTTGTGGATGTTTTTCAAAATAAACTCGAAATTCTTTGTCCACACCTAAATCAGCTATTGGAATTTGCTCTTCTATAACTAGCTTGTTCTTATCAAATTTCAATCGACAAATATTTTGACAAGCCTCATCACACACCAAACAGCTATTATCTGAGAGAAGAATGCAAACCGCATTGTTATATTCCGCTTGCGTCTTTCCAATTACTTTGAACGTTAGTTTTGGCGAGCACGAACAAAAGATAAGACCTGAAATCAGTAGAATCAGGAAACAACAGCAAAACTGCCTAACACTCTTAATCAGATTCTTTGTATCGCAGTTTGTCATTCTTCCTCAATTTATCGGATTTCTGTTGCTGTTCATATCTTTGTTTAAACCAATCTCTATATTGAAGACCAGTTGCAGCAGCCGGTCCACGATTAGCCCTCTCATAAATAAGTGCTCTATTCTGTTTAAGCCATTCGAATTGGGATTTTAGCAATTGCTTTGCCTTAATTAAATCTGCCTGTGCTTCTTTTTCTCGAAAAGCTTTGTTTAGCAGACCAGATCGATAGTAGTAACTAACGTAGCTATACGGGTTCTCGTCTAAATCTGCATTAACTCGAGCAAGCGCATTGCCCCAACCCGACTTTTTATAAACACGACTTTCATAATAGCTTTCTGCCAGCTCTTTTCCTGCCGCCTTAAAATAAAAATCGGCCGCTCCTAAATTTCCTAACATTAGACTTTCCCAGCCCAAATCGCCCAATAATTCACTATCATACGTACTCTTAGAAATTCCAAGCTGGGTTGAGTAATCTCGAAATGCAGCAGCATGATTGCCCATATATGATTCGACCATTCCACGAGCTCTATAAGCATCCGCATGTTCAGGATTCCACAAAATCGCACGAGAGAATGATTCTACCGCTTCTTGTTTACGATCTTCCTGTAGCAAGCTAAATCCCGCTTCGTGAGGATTAAAGAAGCTCCAAACATCATGGATTTTATAGCTAACACAGATAAGCAGCACTATAGAGACCATGAGAGAATATTCTGTTTTTGTAAAAGAGGACTGAGGATGACTACACAAGTTAGCGTTTAGATTTTCTGGTAAATTCTGCCTCTGAATCAAACCACCTAGCACCGAATAAAAAGATAGAAGCACAAATTGAATTGCGCAGATGATAATGGTAATAACCAGGCCAATAGTGCCAACGAGAAAGAAAAACCACCCAGCCAACGAAAGATAGGTAGATAGCGTCCATGCATGCTCAGGCACCGGATCGCCATCACCACTAACCATAATCATTAGACATCCAAGAGCAATTGGAAGGCCAAGGCAGCAACCGATAGCAAAGACTACTACTAGCAAATCTTTAATTGCGTTATCGTTCTTATTACCAGTTACATTCACAGCCCACCAAATTTAGCAATTACAACATTTGAATCCAGCTATCAATATTCACTATATCAAATCACTCAATAGTTCTATTGCTATAGATTAACTAAGGCGACGCTAACCGCAAATTGTCGGCGTCCCACAAGCCTTTCATGACAGGAGTTTGTTTATCGTCATCAGAATCGGAATATTCAATTACTCGCTTCTGGGCATAGCGGAAAGCTTCACCAAGAGTAGTTTGGTCACCACGAAGGCGAAGTCCCTCTAAAAAATAATGAGTAAATGCTCCATTCTCAAGCTTAGAACTATCAGCCGAAGTTTCATCTACTTCGCTGGAGCAAAGTATTACTTGTCCTGCATCATGAGCTAGGCTACGAGCATCAAAGTTTCCCTGGCGTTTTACTTCGCTTTTGGTGGTAGCGCCGCTATGACAAGCATCAAGAACAATAATTACACGATTGGCGCGGATGTTATTTTTGATCATGCGCATCAATTCTTGCATCGGTATTCCTGAGGTAGAGAGATCATCTGTTGAGTCATACGGAAGCAGAAAGTTAAATCCAGAAGAAGTAGATGAAGCAGACGAACCATGGCTTGAAATGAAGATAACAACCAGGTCGTCTTCCTTTGCATTTACCGGCAACCATTGACTGCCAATAACATTCAGAATGTTCTTTTTAGTTGCTTGTGAGTTTTGCAACAACCTTACATGAGTCGCTGGAAAATGCTCGAATTGAATAAGATGCTCAGCCGTATCACTGGCATCTTTTGCCGGCCACGACAGATTATTGGACTTATCCTTGAATTCACTAATACCAATACAAACCGCCCATTTATCAGTAAACGGCTTGTTGAGAAACTCTTTGACATTTTCACGATCGGCAGCAGTTAAAAGCGCATCCGATAATGCTTCAAGTTTTTCAGCTTCGGCAACTCTTTTGGTACAGCGAAAAAGCTTAGCTTGTCCATCTAAACAACTGAGATAATCGGTATCATCTTTTGCCGCAATTTTTTGATAAATTGCCAGGGCTTGCTTAAAATACGGCTCTGCCTCCTCGTATCTTGCAGCACACATCAAACAATCGGCAAGCGAAGCAATATCACCAGCTACATCCATCGATTCAACACCATAGACTTTAGTGTCTATCAATATTGCTCGACGGTATAACGGCTCAGCTGCCTTATAGTTTTCTAGAGCGCAATATAGCCCAGCCAGGTTGCATAATCCTACAGCCGTATCAGCATCAAAAGCCCCTTCCAACCTTTCTTTGATAATAATCGAAGACTTCAACAACGACTCTGTTTCTTCGTACTCGCCTTCATCCCGCAAAACAGATGCAAGCGCATTTTGAGCATGCGCCATATCGAGACTTTGAGAACCGGAAGTGGATGCATAAATTTCAATTGCTTGGCGCAATTTTGACTCCGCTTCCTCATCTTTGTCGGCTGCGTCAAGAGCCTTGCCCAAAGCTAGCAGCGTATCTGCATAATCACTGCTATCGTTGCCTAAATTTGTACTTTGAATTGCAGCTGCTTTATTCAAAACTGAAATTGCTTCTTTGTCTTTATCATTTTTGTACAAACACAAACCTAAATCGTACAAAGAAGAAGCATAGTCGTTACTTTGCGAACCACTGACTCTATTGAAAATAGCTGCTGTTTGGCGATACAAAGGTTCAGCCGTATTGTATTGGCTTTGCTGGTAATAACAATCTGCCAGCTTGGATAATGAATTTCCTAAACGCTCATCGTTATATGAGGCGGCTAGGTTAGCTGCTTTTGTCAGCAATGCAATACCATCGGCATACCGGTCTTCGTGGTATGCCGCAACTCCTTGATCATATAAACTTCGCCAGCCATCAGCAATGGAACTAGTAGTGGCTACAAAAAACAGAAGCGAGCCAGCTAAAAGAATTTTTTGAAATTTACCGAAGCCACAAATCACGATACTGCTCCCACTCATTAGCATCTGTCGTATAGTCAGCAAATAAGGCTATGCCTTCAAAACAATCTTGATTCCTTCCCATATTCTCCACACCAATACGTACACCCCTAAGCGCCGTTTTCAGCGTTTCAGAATGATCGTGCAAAACATCTCGATCGTATGCCGGCACACCCAGCATCAGGCGACATTTCGGATTAGATTGCTCAACAATTTTAGTCAAAGCCGGTAGCTGTTGGCTCATAAGCCATTCATAGGCTCTCGGTGTATAGAACCCGGAGTCATAACCCATCACAGCAAGCTGATCGCAATTTTTAGCAACCTCACCAAAATATGATTTACTCCACACGATCTTCAGGCTAGGAATTGCCTCTGGATAAAAAATCGGTGTTGCTACAGACAACATCTTATCCACAGGTAACGCTGCTCTTGTTTTTTGCAAAAGATCAATAAGTCCAGCTGAATTATTTGGGCAAGGCTCATAATCCCACTGAACGCCATCAAAGCCAACATCGTTAACAAGCCATTTTGCGCTATCAACCATATTTCGGATAACAGCTGGATTGTTCAAGTCAGTACCGTGCGCTGGGTAATAATCACCAGCCGATACCCAGGCAATCACTTTCGTATCAGGCGCCAAAACATGAAACCGATGAACAAGCTTTTTTCCTTCAGCTAATTTGGTATGGCGCAGCTTACCTTCTGCAGTAACATCCAGAACATGGAAGTAGGCATACTTGATTTGATTGGCTTTAAGTAGCTCGGCTGTTTCTTCCTCTTCTTTTGCCGACTTTTTGCCAAAATACCAAAAGTAGCGAAGCCACAAACCATTTGTTCCTTTATTGCCCGAGACGCCAGGTGCGCCGTCAGCAAAAGGATAAAGAAAAAAATCAGCGATAAAAACAAAGCTTAGACAAATTGCCAAGCCAGCAATTATTTTCAACAATCGGGAAGCTGGAAAATCAGTCATAATGTCCTTATTAAACCAGCTGTCCAGCCAATAAGTATGAGAAGTGAGCATGCTCAAGCAACAATTTAAGAAGAAAGATCTGCTGACAATACCAATATGTCTTCTTGCCGTTGTCCTGACAATCTGGATTCTTTATTGCCAAATTTATTCTTCTTGGCTTTGTGATCTCTGCCTTCAATTTCGATTGGCTTGCACTGTTGCCTTGCTACTGGCTCTAGCTTTGCTAGTTGTTCTCAGAGCATTTAGGTTAAGCCTAATATGTTTGCTGTGCCTAATCGTAGTGGGTATACCAGTTTTTCAACTCTGGATTCCGGAGAATGGCACAAAGACCTCACAAGGTCAGACCATTTCAATTCTTAACTACAACACCGAATTTCAGCACAACGACAATACAGCTGCTTTTGAGCAATACGTTCAAAAGCACAATCCAAGCATAATTGTTTTAACAGAAGCCAATCACAAATGGCTGGATGCAATAAAAAACACCACAAATTTATATCCGTATCAAAAAACAGAAATCAAAGGTCCAGGCTTAGCTTTATTCAGCAAATATCCAATCGAACAAAGCAAAGTGCGCTATTTTGGCAAAAGTCATCATCCTCGAATATTTGCCTCATTGAGAATGGGCTCTCAACCCGTCA
The DNA here is from genome assembly GCA_019750335.1 of Candidatus Obscuribacterales bacterium. GTDB lineage: Bacteria > Cyanobacteriota > Vampirovibrionia > Obscuribacterales > Obscuribacteraceae > JAIEPM01. Next base: position 426,884 of record JAIEOQ010000006.1, on the reverse strand, counting down.
ATCTTATTCTTGTTCATCCAACAACACCACAAACAGCAAGTAGCTGGAAGGAACGTAATGACGAACTATCTTTGCTTCACGATGAAGTCGAAGCTTTGCCTGATCCCAAAATATTAATCGGGGATTTAAATTGTTCTCCATGGTCACCTAGCTTCGCTCAATTAATAAGCCCTGGTATGCATGATTCCGAACAGAGTTTTGGTCCACAGCCGTCATGGCCAGCGCATCAACATAGAGTAAGCAATGGATTATACGTTCCTCTGTTTGTGCCAATCGATCACATTTTAGTTAGCAAAGACTGCAAGGTGCTAACTAGACAAGTCGGTCCCGAATTGGGCTCAGATCATTTGCCTGTGTTCGTTAAACTGAAGCTGCACGAATAAGATTTCAGCGCTGTGGATACACTCCAATAAGCCCTTCTGATGGTGCCGTAGTGTGTATTTGGTCAGAGGGCTCGACTAAATAATCTCCTCGTTCATTAATGACTCCTTCAGGAAGTGGTGGGCCACTAATGAATGGGTCATCTGTAACAGAAGCCATACCATCTCTAAACCTACCGCAACAATAGAATTCCGGGTGGATTTTCCAATTTCCCTTTTTATCTATGTATCCCCAACCCTCATCGATCACTACAGAAGCTAATCCTTCAGAGAAAGAATCTACATATCTGAATTTAGGTAATATTTCAAAAATATTTTGCTTGTTTATAAATCCCCACTGCCCGTCCTTTGCTCTGACCGCAGCTAGCCCTTCGTGAAACTCCATTGCATCTATATAGACTGCCGGTATTCTATAAATACCAGCTTTATCTATAAAACCACATCGTCGCTCAGCCCCAAACTCCTCAGCAATAGCCAAACCATCTCTAAATGAATTAACCCGCCGATACTTAGGTGGTATTACAAATTTACCTGCTTTATCAATAAATCCCCAAAGAATATCCTCACCTTTACCTTGAACATCTTTTTTAATAGCAACAGCTGCCAGTCCCTCACGGAACGGACGGATTTTTTCAAATATAAATGGAATTATCGGCTTACCTGCGGTGTTTACGAATCCACAAAGCTGTTCATTTTCTGAGATGATTTTTCTTACAGCAATTGGTTCTGTTGAATCAAATGTTGGTTCAAATGAAAAACCGTATACAATTTCATATTGTTTTGGCAGTGAAAATATCGTATTTCCCAATTTATCGATCCATTTCCAAATCTCACCCTCTTGCACAAGAGCATAATTTCCAGAGAATGGTTTAGCATCTGTATAGATAGCTGGAATTTGAACTTTTCCTTCACGGTTTATATAACCACGCATTGGCCAAGCTTGTCGGTCTTTAGATTTCTTGGTAAACACAGCCAGTCCACTGGAAAAATTTCCTAAGGTCCCAGCTTCCCAAACAACTAGTTGCCGACGTCCGTATCTATCAATGTAAATTGGATACACCTTACCAAATAAAGAATTCCAATAAAATCCGCAGCCGGCTCCAATTAGGAGTACAACAAGTAATGGTTTTCGCCACGGCTTACTAATCAAATCTCAATATCCATCACAAGCGGAAGATGATCTGAACCAACAGGAGAACCTACAGAATAATCTTTTACTGTTATGCCCTTACTGACCAAAATGTAGTCAATTGGAATGAACAGCGGCGGAAAGATGCTTGGCCAGCTAGGCATCAACCCACGACCAATACGAGGATCTTGTAAGCCGGATTCTTTTATAAAATCCTTGAACGGATTAGCCCAAGGCGTCGAATTAAAGTCGCCCATCACAACAACATTTTTTCCGAGCTTAGGCAAAAGTGACGATACACACTTGAATTGATCGATCTGTCTATTTACGAATAGAGGCAATGCTGGCGGCGCAGGATGCATAGCCACAACATCAAGCTCTTTACCATCATTCAAAATAAATCGCATTTTTAGACAAGGACGAACGTGCTCTTGCGAATATTCAGCACGACTTTCTACTGCTGGAAGTTTAGAAAAGAGCGCAACTTGAGAGCCAGGACCATAATTTGGAACCATCAGCATTGTGGGATATTCATCTAAACAGTGTAAGTTTTTCAGCTTAGCCAAAGACTTTTCATTGAATTCTTCAATGGCTAAAACATCCGGTGATTGACTCTTGATGAATTCAGCAGCTTTATTTAAATTTCGATTGCCGACAAAAATATTCATTTGCATCAAGCGGATTTTTGTACCAGCAATACTGCTGGCTTGCGCATGATCAGCAGCTTTCATATAAGGGAGCATCTGTAGAGTATTCATTGCTATTAGCGCGACACAAGCAACGGCTCGTAAATAATTACGCTTAAAGATGAACCACCCTAATCCAACAGAGAATAACGATATCCACTGAATTGGGAAATGACTAAAGAGATTAAAGGGCCAAAAATTGCTTAGAGAATAACTTGCAAAAACAAGTGAAGATAAAACCCAAAAAGACTTATGTGCTAACCGGGTGAGATAATGACCTATTTTGAGCATTACGGGTACCTTGCGGGATTCTTTTTGGATGATAACCCGGTTAATCGATATTCCAGAAAAATCGGCATGAATACTACTTTATATTGCAATGCCGAAACTTAAGAAAACACTCTTGGCGTCTTCTATGGCTGAAATATCAGGGTTTCTCGTCCGCAGATAGTCAAGAAGACAATTTTGATTTTGAAAAAATTCGTCAGGTTAAACAACAACTTGAGATGTTACAACTGAATGAGAATGATTAAGCTCACTCCATTAAAAGTAATCTGCATTGCAGCAATTGTTGCACCGGCACTATACGTTTTTTCTATTGTGTGGCGTGTCAGCTGCGCTGAGCAAGATCTATTTGGACGCAGTTGTTTAGTGCCATTTTCATTGAGGCCACGCTCCTACAATAAGGCTCCGGTCTCTGAATCTTACGGCGATGGAACTTTTGTATTTAATAGAAACGGGCAGCAAATTTTCGTATACAAACAATTGATTAATGGCTTTCAACACACATATGGGTCAGCGCTTGTTGCCCATGAGTTAGGTAGAAAACCGGCTGAATTATTGTTTGCACTCAATGAGTACGTTGAAGCTTATTTATGCAGAGACGGTTTCACAAAATATCATTTTATTGATACAAAAAAAGATTTAGCAAATAACAAGATCGGTCGCCAAATAGGCTATGAAACTAGAAGAGAACGTCTTCTGGGAACGAAAGCAAACAAACACATAATTGATACCGTGCTGATAGCTATGAATAATGGCACTGTGATCAACCACTATCTAAATTCAAGAGTGCAATCATTACCTTCGCCAGATCAATGTGGTTGCCTTGGTTTACCGCATCCATAAAGAAGTTAAATGTCTCTCCCTCTTTGCTGCTATACTGAATGCCGCAAAAGGCGCCTCGGCAAAAATCACGGAAACCGGTACAGTGGTGATTTCGCCCAGTGATTGGTGATTCGTATTGACAACGAGACTAGCTATATATCAGCAAGGTTGCGCACTCTTAGAGCGCTTCTACGCGCTACCGCTTTGCCAAAAACAATAAGCACGGATGAGCTACCTCTGCGGTCCGAGCTGTTCAGTGCTGACCAGATGGAACAGCATGGCAAGACCCTGGCAAACTGGCATCAGCTCAGTACGAGCCCTGTTCCGGATCAGCTCTTGGCACGTTTGGCTAAGAATGAAAGCGTCCTCACTGATACTTGTGATTTATTAACCAAAACAGTCAAAGAGAATAAGCCGGTTACTCCTGCTGGAGAATGGCTGCTCGACAACTTCTATTTAATTGAAGAACAGATCCGCACGGCAAAGCGTCACTTACCTAAAGGTTACAGCCGCGAATTACCACGACTTGCCAACGGGCAATCGGCCGGGCTGCCACGCGTATATGACATTGCCCTGGAAACAATTTCGCACGGTGACGGACGTGTAGATACGGAAAGTTTAAGCCGCTTTGTCGCAGCTTACCAAACTGTATCACCGCTTAAGCTCGGTGAGCTGTGGGCAATTCCGATTATGCTGCGCTTGGCTTTAATTGAGAATTTACGCCGCGTTGCCGCGCGCATGACTACACAAAAAGTTGATCGCGACTTGGCTAATGCCTGGGCCGATCAAATGATGGACATTGTCGAGTCCGATCCGAAAAGCTTGATCTTAGTGATCGCCGACATGGCTCGCTCTAACCCGCCGATGGTCAATTCTTTTGTCGCCGAATTGGCTCGTCGCTTGCAAGGTCAAAGCGCTGCTCTTGCCTTACCTCTTACTTGGGTTGAGCAACGTCTGTCCGAAACCGGTTTAACTATTGAGCAGCTTGTGCAAATCGATGCGCAACAGCAAGCGGCAAATCAAGTGTCCATCAGCAATAGCATAGGCAGCTTACGCCTTTTAGCCGCTATTGATTGGCAGACTTTTGTCGAACAAAACAGCCTGGTCGAACAAATTCTTTGCGAAGATCCGGCAGGTGTTTATGCCGGAATGACTTTTGCCACTCGTGACTATTACAGGCACGTGATTGAACGTTTAGCTCGCAAGACCAAGCTATCAGAAGGCGACGTAGCTTGGCAAGCAATAAAATTGTCGGCAGATAACGCGACTCAATTCGGCAAAACTGACCGAAAATCACATGTCGGGTTCTATTTGATTGACAAAGGATTGCCTAGGCTCGAGCAAGTAGCAGCAGTGCGCCACCACACGGTGAAATATTGCGGGCGCTTCTGCAAACGTTTCCCGGTTCTTATTTATGTATCAGCAATAACTTTTCTGACCGTAGCTTTGAGCATTGGTTTGTTTGTTGCCACCAAAGGCAGCAGCCTGCCTGATTGGTTGGCCGTACTTTACGGCATCACTTTATTTTTCGGCACGAGCCAACTGGCAGTAGCACTCGTCAACTGGCTCTCCTCTTTATTCTCAACACCGCAAGTGTTACCTAAGCTTGATTTAGCCGAAGGCATTTTGCCTGAGTTTCGTACACTTGTAGTTGTTCCGACTCTGCTCATTAATCAACATAATATAGAATCTCTAGCCGAAGCGCTGGAAGTCAGGTTTCTTGCCAATCGCGATGAGAACCTGCGTTTTGCTTTGCTTACCGACCTTAAAGATGCACGCGAAGAAACCGTTCCGACAGACGGACCGTTGCTACAACTTATGCAGCAAAAGATTGAAGAGCTGAATGATAAATATCGTAACGGCAGTGGCGATATTTTCTTTCTCTTTCATCGACCGCGTCGCTGGAATGCGCGCGATCAAATCTGGATGGGTTATGAACGCAAGCGCGGTAAGCTTGCCGACTTAAATGCTTACTTACGCAACGCAACCGGTGCCGAAGAATGCTTTTCACTGATAGTCGGCGACAGAGAAGCTTTAGGTGACATACGTTATGTCATCACCCTGGATACCGACACGCTTTTACCGCGTGATGCTGCCCGCCAATTGGTTGGAGCAATTGCCCATCCGCTTAATCGCCCGGTCTACAATGAAAAGAAAGACTTGGTTTGCGATGGTTATGCAATTTTGCAACCACGAGTAGGAGTCAGTTTATCCCGAACAAACACTTCCGCATACTCCCAACTTTACGGCAGTGATCCGGGCATCGATCCTTATACTCGTACTGTTTCCAATGTCTATCAAGACTTATTTCACGAAGGTTCGTTCATCGGTAAAGGTATTTACGATGTCGATGCTTTCGAGCAATCCTTAAGTGGGCGATTCCCTGAAAACCATATTTTAAGTCACGATTTGCTTGAAGGTTGTTATGCCCGCGCCGGATTGTTGAGTGACGTTCAATTATATGAAGAGTATCCTTCCACTTATCAGGCTGATGTAAATCGTCGCCATCGTTGGATTCGTGGAGACTGGCAAATTCTTGACTGGTTGTTTCCAACCGTTCCCGGCCTTATCTCCCGCCGCATACATAATCCTCTTTCTTTACTTTCAAGATGGAAGATTTTTGATAATATCCGGCGCAGTCTGGTGCCCTTCTCTTTATTGTTTTTATTGATCTTTGGCTGGACAGTTTTGTCACCATCATGGCTTTTAACTATGGCCGTTTTAGCCATTCTTTTTGTGCCACTGATTGCCGCCTCACTTGCTGATGTTTTTCGAAAACCTGATGAATTGCCGCTTATAGCGCATTTAAATGTGATTGCACGCTCTACTGCCACCAATAGCGCCCAAGTTTTGTTTACCCTTTCCTGTTTACCATACGAAGCTTGCTACAGTATGGACGCAGTGTTGCGAACCATTTGGCGTCGCTTAGTATCACACAAAGGTTTGCTTGCCTGGAACGTTTCCCATGATCCGGATCGCAAAGAGAGCACAGATCTAGCCGCTTCTTATTTGACCATGGCCGCCTCACCAGCAATCGCCATTGCTACCACTGTTTATCTTTTCCAGGGCCGAGCCCTGACCCTGGTGATTGCTCTACCGATACTCTTACTCTGGCTTGTTTCGCCAGCTATAGCCTGGTGGGCAAGCCGTTCATTAGTTGTTCATGAAAGCAAGCTGAGTCCGGAACAAACAATATTTTTACGCAAACTAGCTCGTAAAACCTGGGCTTTTTTCGAGATTCTAGTCGGCGCCGACGATAATTGGTTGCCACCGGATAATTATCAGGAACAGCCTACCAACGTAGTTGCTCACCGCACTTCGCCGACTAATATGGGATTGTCTCTGTTAGCCAATTTAAGTGCTTACGATTTCGGTTATATCAGTTGCGGCCGCTTAATCAATCGTCTAAGCAAATCACTGGCAACAATGCGTTTGCTCGAACGACATCGCGGTCATTTTTATAACTGGTACGATACTCAAACTTTAAAACCGCTTTTGCCGATTTATATTTCAACTGTAGACAGCGGTAATTTATCGGGACATTTGCTTACCCTACGCCCGGGGCTATTGCAATTAATCAGTCGCCCGATTCTGCAACCGGCATGGCTTGATGGCATTCGTGATACATTGCTTGTTCTTTCTTCAATAGCTAACGGTGAGAACGAAACTAAGCTTGCTCAATTTAAGAAAGAGCTGGACGCTGCTTATACTATTAATAGGATCACTTTAAGTTCTGCACGAGCAACTCTCACCAAGCTCATAAACTCTGCTTCTGAGCTTACTCTTGTTTTTGATGATCTAGCCGGCAGCGAAACAGCTTGGTGGTCCGATTCACTTAAAGATCAATGTGTCAATCTTCTTGACGAACTGACTGTTCTTGCTCCTTGGGCTGCATCACCTGTATTTCAACGCATAGAGCATCCGCAAATAACCGATCTGATACCGACTCTACAGCAACTAGCTGAGCTTGAAGCAGAAATTGCCACAGCAAACATTCCGGACAGTTTGCGTCAGCTAGTCATTGCCGGAAGCCGTTGCGCACAAGACCGTATTGCTGAAATAGAAAACTTAGCAGCGCTCTCATCCGAGTTGGCTCAAGCAGAATATGATTTCTTGTTCGACAAATCACGCCGATTATTGACCATCGGCTACAACCTTGCCGAACGCCGCCTCGATGCCAGCTATTACGATCTTTTAGCTTCCGAAGCCAGACTGTGCAACTTCCTGGCAATCGCCCTCGGACAGTTGCCGCAAGAAAGCTGGTTTGCCCTTGGCCGTTTGCTCACAAGTGCAGGAGGAGAGCCGATTCTCTTCTCTTGGAGCGGCTCGATGTTCGAATATTTGATGCCACTATTGGTAATGCCGACCTACGAGAATACTCTTCTTGATCAAACTTGCAAAGCCGCCGTCCAAAGACAAATAGAATACGGAAAACAACGCGGTGTGCCTTGGGGTATCTCCGAGTCCGGCTATAACACCGTAGACGTTCAACTCAATTATCAATATCGTGCTTTCGGCGTGCCCGGCATCGGACTGAAAAGAGGTTTAGCCGAAGATCTGGTGATCGCACCATACGCCTCAGTCATGGCTTTAATGGTGGCACCGGAAGAAGCTTGCCAAAATCTACAAGAGATGGACAAGCTCGGCTTCATGGGCAAGCTTGGTTTTTATGAAGCAGTCGACTACACACCTTCACGCGTTCCGCGCGGACAAAATCATGCTTTAGTTCAATCTTTCATGGCTCACCATCAAGGTATGAGCTTCCTCTCTCTGGCTTATCTGCTTCTCGATAAACCGATGCAAAAATTGTTTGCTTCCGACCCGGCGTTTCAAGCAACCATGCTTTTGTTGCAAGAAAGAATTCCCAAGTCCACAACTTTCCACTCGCAAGCCGCAGAGATATCCGGACTCAATACACAGTCAAGCGATCAGCAAATGCCGATGCGCGTTTTCACAAGTCCATTTACTGCAGCACCGGAAATACAGTTATTATCCAACGGTCGCTATCACGTAATGATGACCAATTCCGGGGGCGGATACAGCCGCTGGAAAGACATCGCTGTGACCCGCTGGCGAGAAGACTCCACTCGCGATAGCTGGGGTACCTTCTGTTATATCCGCGACGTTCACAGCGGTGAATTCTGGTCGGCAGCTTATCAGCCAACCCTTAAACCAGCCGACTTTTATGAAGCAATCTTTTCCGAAGCACGCGTAGAATACAGACGCCGCGATTATGATTATGACACTCACTGCGAAGTCGTTGTTTCTTCCGAAGACGACATAGAGCTGCGGCGAGTGAAAATAATCAACAGATCGCGTGTACGTCGGACGATTGATATTACAAGCTACGCCGAAGTGGTACTGACACCACCCATAGCTGAAGCGGTGCATCCAGCTTTCAGTAATCTGTTTGTACAAACTGAAATTATCGAACCACGCCAGGCAATTCTTTGTACACGTCGTCCGCGTTCTGACGATGAGAATACACCTTGGATGTTCCATCTCATGGCTGTGCATGGAGCGCAAGTAGATCAAATCTCTTACGAAACGGACCGCATGCTTTTCCTCGGACGTGGAAACAGCACCGCTCAACCGTCTGCGATGATCAACCCAGGAAAGCTTTCAGGCAGCCAGGGCTCGGTACTTGATCCGATTGTCGCTATACGCTACCAAATTACACTTGAGCCGGAAGAGTTTGCCACAATCAATATAGTCAGCGGCATGAGCGACACTCGTGAAGCTTGTTTGAGTCTTGTGGAAAAATATCAAGATCGCAGTTTAGCCGATCGAGTTTTTGATCTTTCCTGGACACACAGCCAAGTAATCTTAAGACAGATAAACGCCAACGAAGCTGATGCTCAGCTTTATAGTCGCTTAGCCAGTTCGGTTATTTTTCCTAATCCTACTTTACGCGCCAACAACAGTATTTTAGTAAAGAACCACCGCGGTCAATCAGGACTATGGGGATACGCCATCTCAGGCGATTTGCCGATTGTACTTTTACAAATAGAAGATCGCGAGAATTTCGATCTTGTGCGTCAACTTGTTCAAGCTCACGCTTACTGGCGCTTAAAAGGGCTGACTGTCGATCTGGTAATCTGGAACGAAGATCACGCCGGTTATCGTCAACTGTTGCAAGATCAGATTCTCGGCTTAATTGCCGCCGGTATTGAAGCACATACAGTGGACAGACCGGGCGGTATTTTTGTGCGCCCTGCTGAACAGATTGCCGCTGAAGATCGCATACTTTTACAATCAGTAGCGCGGGCCATTATCAGAGACAGACGCGGATCTCTTTCCGAGCAACTTAGCCGACGCAGCTTAAGAGATACGCGCGTACCTCGTCTTGCTCAAACCAGACCGCACCGTCTGCCCCCAGCTTCAGTCTGTGAACTACCTTGGCGCGAACTGATTCTATTTAACGGACTGGGCGGATTCACTCCGGACGGGCGTGAATATGTAATTACTTTGCCACCAGGACAAACAACACCGGCTCCCTGGATAAACGTATTAGCTAATCCCCATTTTGGCGCCATTGTTACTGAAAATGGACTGTCATATACATGGAGCGAAAATGCTCACGAATATCGTCTCACTCCTTGGGACAACGATCCGGTAACTGATTCCAGCGGCGAAGCTTTTTATATTCGCGACGAAGAAAGCGGAACTTTCTGGTCGCCGACACCGGCACCAAGTCGCGGCATGACGCCTTATGTTGCCCGCCACGGATTCGGCTACAGCGTTTTTGAACATACCGAAGAAGGAATTACTTCCGAGCTTTGTGTATACGTTGATAAAGACGCACCGATTAAGTTCTCCGTGCTTAAGCTCCGCAACCATTCAGGGCGCGCCCGCAAACTATCAGCCACAGGCTATGTTGAATGGGTACTTGGTGATCTACGCTCTAAATCAGCAATGCACATCGTTACTGAAATCGATCCGAAAACCGGAGCGCTCTTTGCTAGAAATCCATACAACACTGAGTTCTCCGGTCGTATAGCATTTTTTGATGTGGATGAGTCGAACCGTACCGTAAGCGGTGATCGTTCCGAATTCATCGGACGCAACGGTACTCTTGCACACCCGGCAGTCATGGGCAATGCCCGCCTTTCCGGTAAAGTCGGACCGGCTCTTGATCCTTGCGCGGCAATCCAAGTTCCTTTTGAGCTTGCCGACGGACAAGAACGCGAAATAGTATTCAGACTCGGTACCGGCCGGGATCCTGCTGAAGCTTCCAGTCTTGTCAGCCGTTTCCGCGGTGCCAACAGCCGCCGTGAATCATATGAAACAATGTGCCAATACTGGAAGCATACTTTGGGCGCCGTCAATGTAGACACACCGGACCCATCGCTCAACATGCTTGTTAACGGTTGGCTTTTATATCAAACTATCGCTTCCCGACTGTGGGGTCGCAGCGGCTATTATCAATCCGGTGGTGCCTTCGGTTTCCGCGATCAACTGCAAGATGTGATGGCCCTTATTCACACCGAACCAAGACTGACGCGCGAACATATATTGCGAGCAGCATCGCGCCAATTTTTAGAAGGCGACGTACAACACTGGTGGCACCCGCCATCAGGCAGAGGTGTGCGTACTCATTGTTCAGATGATTTCCTCTGGCTGCCGTTAGCTACCTGTCGCTACGTTCTTTCAACAGGTGACACCGGTATTCTTGATGAATCAATTCATTTCTTGCACGGTCGCCCGGTAAACCCGGAAGATGATTCATATTACGATCTGCCCGGACGTTCGGATGAAACAGCTAGCCTCTACGATCATTGCGTGAGAGCCATTTTGCGCGGATTTACCGCGGGCGTTCACGGACTGCCTTTGATCGGCTCCTGCGACTGGAACGACGGCATGAACCTTGTCGGCAAAGACGGCAAAGGCGAAAGCGTCTGGTTAGGATTCTTCCTATACGACGTTCTGCGCCAATTTATTGTCATTGCCAAAATGCGCGGCGACACTGATTTTGTTCAACGTTGCGAAAGAGAGTCGGCTCGCTTGCGCAACAATCTCGAAGCAAATGCCTGGGATGGAGAATGGTATCGTCGTGCTTATTTCGATGATGGAACACCTTTGGGCACAGCAACCAACACTGAATGTCGCATCGACTCCATTGCTCAAAGCTGGTCTGTACTCTCTGAAGCCGGCGACGCTCAGCGCGTTCAAACAGCGATGAATTCAATGGACAAACATCTTGTCCGTCGCGACCACAACTTAATTCAATTGCTCGATCCGCCTTTTGACAAATCAGACTTGAACCCTGGTTATATCAAAGGTTATGTCCCTGGCGTCAGAGAGAACGGTGGGCAATACACACACGGAGCAATCTGGGCAGCCATGGCTTTTGCCAAACTAGGCGACAGCAAGCGTGCCTGGGAACTCTTGAACATGATCAACCCAATTAATCATGCCAATTCTCCAGAAACCATTGCCACTTACAAAGTAGAGCCTTATGTAATGGCTGCCGATGTTTATGCCGTTTCCCCGCACACCGGGCGCGGTGGTTGGTCTTGGTACACCGGTTCATCCAGCTGGATGTACAGACTTATCGTCGAGTCTTTATTCGGTCTTAGATTGGAAGTCGACAAACTTCACTTCGCACCGTGCTTACCCGAAAGCTGGAGTTCATTCAAAGTTCATTATCGTTTCCGTGAAACGGTTTATCACATTACCTTCTTAAAAACAGGCAGCAACAGAGTAACAGTTTCTGTTGACGGTCAAGAACGAAACGAAAGTTATCTGCAGCTTGTCGACGATCGCCTAGAACACACGGTTGAAGTTAGGCTCTAAGTGACCCTTCTGACTATTGACGTACTTCCCATTGCTCGGGCTCGTACTCAAGATTTTTAGCTATCAGTCGATCTTGATCCGCTTTCTCTGTTTGTCCAAGCTTGGTATAAACCAATGCACGATGAAAGTAGCAAGAAGCCTCTCTTCGATCGATCTTTATTCCTTTGGCAAAATCAGCCAATGCTTGATCATAATGTCCAAGAAAATAATAGGCTAAGCCACGAGTATCGTAATACGAAGCTGCTTCAGGACTAATGGCGATAGCACGGCTTGCATCAGCTACAGCTTGATCGTATTCACCAATTACCAACCGGCTCCAAGCGCGGCTGTTGTAAGCACCAGAATGTTTAGGATCTGCGGCAATTACTTCCGACAGCTCCTGAATCGCTTCTTTATCCTTGCCGACAAAATGGAGATTCCAAGCTTTAGCAAAACGGCCGGCTTGATCTTTTGGATCTATGGCAATAGCTTGATCGCAAGCCAAAAGCGCATCGTCATACTTTGCAAGTCCAGTTAAAGCTGCCGCTTTGCCAATATAGTGTGAAGCCGAAGAATCCACACTCAGCAGTTTTTCATACAGTACGAGCGCATCGGCAAATTTGTCGTTTTGCAACTCTTTCATAGCCCGAGAATCCATTTTGTAGATAACCATTCGCTTATCGCTATTTACTTTCCAAATAGAGAAAGGAACTGCCAAAAGAAAAATCAAACCAATCACTGAAACTGAAGCAAACGTACGCAGCTTGCTCGCTGTAGCTTGCTTGGAATTCAATATCCAAGCTATCAAAAACCCGGCACAGAAACCGCCTACATGCGATCCAGTATCCATTGCCGGATTGATCAACCCATAAACAAGTGAACCAACAATGAATGCACCAAACACCATCGGCGGCACGGATAGCCAGCTGTTTTCTTCTGCTGAACTGTCGCGCTTATTCATCAACACTGTAAGCAGTGCTCCGCAAACACCAAAAATTGCTCCTGAAGCGCCAACACTAATTTGAGTAGGATTCCAAACCATTGTCGCTAAGGCACCAGCCAATCCTGACAACAAATAGATAGTTAGAAATTTAGCCCAACCAAACTTAGAACAAACAGGCACACCAATTGTCCACAAAGCGTACATATTGAAACCGATATGCAAAAGTCCGGCATGAACAAATATGCTAGTAAGCAATCGCCAATATTCACCTTGCGCAGTTATTGCCCCAAGGTTAGCTTGCCACTGTAAAAGCACAGTCTTATCCGGCTCCCAAAGTGCTTTCGATCCGCAGACAATCAGCATTGCAACAAACACAACAACGTTGATTGCGATAAGAGCGGCGACACAATATTTGGACGAAGTCATTGGCAACACCCTAAGCGAACGTCAATCATATCGCCTAACATCTTTTCCGAATAGTGAAATCAACTGCCTTTGCATTGGGGTAATTCCCCTTGAGAATCATGAAATGTTCTTGCACAAAGGCTTGACGAAGCACATAATTGCAAAACTCAAATTTCAACTTACCATACGCTCTTGGAAAAGAGCGCCAGCTCTTTATCGAGGTGCTTATGAAGCAGCTTACTATATTTCAACGCCGTAAAAAATCTATCCTGGATTCTGTGTACATCGCCGAACCATGCAACGTAGGGTTCGAAAACATGGAGGGTGACGATCGCGTTCGCTTTTGTAATCAATGCAAGTTGAACGTATACAACATTAGCCAAATGACTAAAAGAGAAGCTGAAAAGCTGATCCAAGAAAGCGATGGTCGAACGTGCTTACGTCTTTATCGACGAGCCGACGGCACAATCATTACCGACAACTGCCCTATCGGCTTGAGAGCCGCAAGAGAGCGCTTACGCAAAGTAATTATTTTGTTTGCCACATTTGTTGGTTGGCGGTTTTTGATTCATGCAGTAAGTGCTCAGGGCTTAGTCGGTGGACCAATTGACGGACCAATGTTTGGACGCTCATCGGAGCCCAACTATAACTACATACCAGACGAAAGTTACGATATTAGTAAAGACGTCGTAAATGTCATTGCACCATTATCTGGAATTCTCACTTTAATCATCAGTTCTATTTTTCTTCGAAAGAAGTTCAGTACTCTCAAACGCCTATCAATTGAAATCCTCGTGACTTTTGTCGTTTTATTTTTCATATATGTTGTTGGGCAATTTTGTATCAACAATTTCGGTGGCTTAGGAGGTGGACTTTAGTTTGAGCAGTAACATTGTATTAACCATCGTATCCATAGCCATTTATACCTATGTCTTAATCTGCATAGAAAAGATTGGTGGCGGTTGGAGCAGCTTAGCGGATCAAATAACACCAATAATAATGCAGCACTTCTACCCCGATCGAATTGCGATATACAACGCAGCACCACACATTTGCGCTCCCGGCTTTCCAGTGCTACCAGATTATTCCGAAGCAAAAGCAACAGCTCAAATACTCGCCACAGAAATATATTTATTTCCTGTCTTTTTAATATTTGCTGTTTTAAAACAGCTCTGTCATAAACGTGATTGCGACAAACTCCAGATTAATAATCAAAACTAGCCGATGCTTAATTAACCAAAGCCGCACTTAAGTTATTCCCTTGCCCAAATTCTTGCCAGCATAGATTATCGGTCACACAATCATGACAGCTAATTCTGGGAATATACTGGCAAGAATATACCGCCAAGTTGCATTCATGCCCCATAAGCATTCCCATAAAATCCTAACACTTCTTTTATGCCTGCCATTATTAGCGGGCTGCTCCCATGCATCCAAAGTTTCAGAGAAAGCAGCCAACACGCTCAGAAATATGAATCCAGAGCAATATGACAAAGCTCAGGAAAAGACTCAAAGAGAGCTGGATGAGATAGCAGACAAAGTTGTCGTGCTTTATTACAGATTTCTACGAAGCGCCAAACTAACAAACAAACAAGGTGAGGAGAAGTTCAGCGAAGGTCTCCGTCACCTAGATAAAAAAAATTGGACAGAAGCTATCCGCTGTTTCAACGTTTTTATAGACGCGAAACCGAACATTCCTGGAGCTTACAACGCTAGAGCCATTGCTTACAACAATATCGCTGAATTTCAAAAAGCGATTGATGATTGCGATAAGTCCTTGAACCTGAATCCCAAACACACTCAATCGCGCGTTACCCGTGCATATGCATATGCCGGACAAGAAAGATACGAAAGCGCCATTGAAGAATGTAACTACTGTTTGAAACTAGATCCGAATGATTCATTGGCTTGGCAGGCGCGGAAAGGGATTCTGGATAATGCTAAAGACTATCGTCCATCTTTGGGTGATTTGACTGCTGCAATAAAAGAAAATCCAAAATTTAGTTGCGCCTATCTGGATAGAGGATTAGTTTACATAAAACAAGGCGACTTAGTCCGTGCCTCAAAAGACTTTGATCGAGCAATTGCCTTGGCACCTAAAAACTGGCAGTTAATTGCAACTGTAGGCTCAATTTATTTAGAAAACGGACACTGGCAACGTTCAATTATTTATTTTGATCGTGTGCTCAAACTATGTCCCGGCTCCATTTATGCATATCTGGAACGCGCTGAAGCTTACGAAAAACTGGAAGAATACGCTCTTGCAGCAAAAGATCTTGAAAAGATCATTGATCTAAAGCCTAACGATCCTCATACTTATATTAGGCGAGCACACTGCTTGCTTGAACTACGCCGATACGAAGAAGCCAACGACGATTTTGATGAAGCGATTATGCTGGCGCCAAAGTATGCTGTTGCTTACGTCGGCCGCGCACAGATAGCCCTCTGCTTGAATCATTGGCAAGAAGCTGTTGACGCAGCCACTAAATCAATTGAATTGAATCCTCGCATAGCAAGTTCGTATTACATACGCGGCTACGCATATCACGAACTTGGAAACATCAACAATGCCATCAGTGACCGAAAAAAAGCCAAAGAATTAGGTTATCCATATTAGCCCTATCTCTTCGGCAACGTGAAATAGAAAGTCGAACCTTGAGAAGGTTTCGATTCAAGCCACAACTGTCCGCCATGATGCTCAACAATTTTTTTGGCAATTGCTAAACCCATGCCGGTGCGTCCTCCTTCCGGCTTGTCTTTTAAGCGATGGAACAACTTAAAGATATCGGAATGTTCGGTGGGATCAATCCCAATTCCGTTATCTGAAATTGAGAATAACCAATCATCATTACGGCTTGCTGCCCGTACTTCAATTGCTGGTGCCAGATCTTTTTTGCGAAAATCAATCGCGTTATTGAGCAAACTTTTGAACAGATAATGTATCTGCGACTTGTTTGCTTTAACTATCGGTAAAACATCTCGCTTGATTCTGGCGCCGGTAGCAACAATTTTATTGTCCAGCTCATGAATCAAGTCATCAATAAGCCCAGTACAGCTAATTTCATGAGCATAAGATTCTTGCATGGTTACACGAGCATAAATCCAAAGATCATCAAGCATGCCTTCAATTACTTTGCTTGAGGCAGTGACCGTATTGATGAATTCATCAGCATCACTGCCAAGACGATCTTTGTAGCGAATCGAAAGCAAGTTGAGATAGCTTGTTACGCGACTCAGCGGCTCCTGCAATTCATGGGAAACAGCAAAGGCCAGGCTTTGCAATTCAGCATGAGATTTAGCCAGAGTGCTGGCAAACCGTTTGATCTCTTGCGCTGATTGTTTTTGTTCGCTGACATCTCTGAATACGCCGATCC
This sequence comes from Candidatus Obscuribacterales bacterium, assembly GCA_019750335.1. Lineage (GTDB taxonomy): Bacteria > Cyanobacteriota > Vampirovibrionia > Obscuribacterales > Obscuribacteraceae > JAIEPM01. Next base: position 410,085 of record JAIEOQ010000006.1, on the reverse strand, counting down.
CGCCAATTATTTTTCCCGACTCGTCCTTAAGTGGAGCAGCGCTGATACTTACCCAAACTCCATCCGGGACATTTTCATTGCAAATCCAGGCTTCTTCCTGACAGATCGCTTCTCCGTGCAAAGCGCGTACCAAAGGCAGTTCATCGGCACGACAGATTGTTTTTTGATCCGGTTTGAAAATTCCAAAATGTTCAGGCCAGTCATTTACACGACTATCGGTAATAGTGCGCCCGGTTATTTGCGCGGCCGTTTTGTTGTAAACGATAAATTTGCCTTGATCGTCAAGCACAAGAACACCGTCAACCATATTGTCCAGGATTAAACGTAAGGTTTCCGGATTAACAAGATTCGGATTTGTTTGAACAGACATAAACACCTCAAGGCAGGTGATAGAGCATTGCTACAAAAATTCAATCAATTGATTGAATCATACGATTGACTTATTCTTCCTGTCAAGCTATCCTGTTAATGGAGCGATATATTTTGAAACTGGCAGAAAAGAAAGATACAAAAACCCATATTCTGGATGTGGCCGAACGCCATTTTGCCATTTATGGATTTGCCGGTACGACTTTACGCGGCATCATTAAAGAAGCCGACGTAAATGTTGCAGCTGTTGCTTATCATTTTGGCTCAAAAGAAGACTTATACAGCGCTGTTATTGAACGCTTCGCTAAGCCGGTAGTCGAAGAACAGCTTAGCCGTTTACGCAAAGAAATCGTCAAAAGAAATGTCAAACTTACAAATATTTTGACTGCTTTTTACGAACCTCCGATTGCTCTTATAAAATCGATGGGTAAAAGAGGCGCCACACTTTCACTTTTTCTTGGGCGCTGCCAGACTGAGCAGGAGCCGATTTATTCAATGATCGATAAACATTTTGCTCCATGCCGCGATCAATTTTTGCTAGCAATGCGCCAGGTACTACCGGGGCTAAGCAAAAAGGATTATCACTGGAATTTTGAATTCATGCTTAGTCTGATTGTTTGTTTTCTAACAAGACAACAAGTTATTAGCAAACGTTATACCGCTAATGAGAATTGGCAAGTTGATGATGTAGTTTCAAGACTGGTCGGTTTTTGTACAGCCGGAATGCAAGACTCAAAATAAGTCTTGCATTCACATTCATAGCTTTACGATATTTTTGAGATTATCGTGCAGCTGCTTTTGTTGCTTTACGCTGTACTTCTTGCACTTTCATATCGATAGATATTTCTTGCTCACGCGGGAAGAACCCAGCGAGAATACCAACAACGCCGATTAGAAAGTCTCTTATACCGTCAGCTGTTGTATACTCCAGGTGCCCCGGAATAAGCTTAAGTACATTACCTGCCGGTATTTCAACACCACCAGCTGTAGCGATGCCAGGTCCGGTCATCAGTGTCATTACACCAAGCACGGTAAAGCCTACACCCAACACTTTACACATATTACGCGCTTGAAACTCAGTACCCTGAATACCGAAATACAGAGTTATTGAACCGATTAGCAAGAGCATGGCATTGTGGGCCGGGTTCAAATCCATGCGCATAAAATCATGGTTGAAAAAGCCAATTATGGCTGTGGCGCACAACACAGCGCCGAGAATATTGGTAATAAGGTTCATCATAAGAGCTTACCTCTGCAATCTAGCAATGAATGGTCAATTTCAGAAAGGGACGGACCGGTTCCTCTTTGGTTCCCGTCCGTCCCTTTCTACTCTTATGAATTGCTTGCTGATTAGGCTTTACGCTTGTAGACAGCTGTCATAAAATAATCGCTCCATTTGCCATCCTCGCCTAAAAAGCGCGAACGCAATGTGCGCTCATTGTCGTTTTTGATTTCAATAATGTCCTGATATTTAGTCATCTTGCTCGGATCAGTAAAAGACGGACCTTCTGCAGTTAGAGTTAAGATTTTGCCGCTAGCATCAAGCTCGCCATCATAAATCCACATATGAGTCATCATTGAGCCAACCCAAGTGCCGATGAAACGGTTTTTCTTCGGATCATAACCAAGAGTCATCATCGTTAGCCCAATATCCCCATCGGGCATCTTGCCCTGGCCTTCAGCAACAATCCAAAGACCGTCCAAAGATTTGACACTTTCTTTACCGCCGTTCTTCATTGGTGGTTGATCCGGACCCATGTTGCATTCAGCTTCAAAAGTCCAATCACCAAGAAGCTTTTCCAGCCATTTATGTTCGGCTTGGGGCTTGGCATTGCACATATCCTGTTGTTCTTTATCGCTTGTTGTCATGGCTTTCCCTCGCAAATTTGTTGCCAAAGAATAGCATGTAGAGTTTTTATCAAAATAAAAACCGATCCGGAACCATACAAAATTATTACCGTCGTCCCTTCCAAGACGAGGGATACACTATGACCAGACATACTTTTTTGCCCTTACTCAGTGCATTAAGCATGGTTGCTTTTATGCCACTTAGCTCCTGGGCTCATGGCGATGCTTCATCAATGAACCGGGATTTAACCCCTAGCCGCTCGATTTTCCCACCAAGCAGTTATTGGGATAAAAATCCAAATTATGGTCGCATCAATCCGAATTTATTCAAGCGGGATATGAGCGGCTCAAGCAACGCCAATTTGAGGCGATCCACAGGCAATAATGTTGGCAATATTCCAACAACTAATACCGGTGGCAATTAAGATTTCCAATCTTTGAGCCATTTATTTAGATCAAGTGCTGCGCCTTTGGCAAAGCGAACATTGATTTGCAGCCTTTCAAGCATGCGAGCGATGTCGCTTTCTCCGGCTTCAACTTTGTGTGTAGCAAAGAAAGCTTTGATCTCTTTGTATTTCTCTTCGGATATAAATGTGTCCGGTCCAGCGGACAAACCAGCAACCATTTGCGTCGAATAAAGCTTATTGATTGTAAGCCAATTTTTCTGCATGAATTCCCAAGCTCTGAACTTAGCTTCTTCATTATGCAATAACGAGCGCAACAAGTGCGGTTGATCTTGAGTACGAACTTCTTTATCGAGGGTCATATTCAAACAACGTTCAATCAAAGCTGGTTCGCGAAAAACACTTAAAGCAAACAAGTTACGTTTTTCAACTTCAGGATTGCCGGCTTTTTTCCATAATGTTTTGATTGTTTCAAAATCAGCGACACTGCCATTGTAAGCAACAATAGAGGTTATGGCATCGACAAGATCCGGATTGACGCTATTAGCTTTTTTCACATATTGGGCAAATTTTTTGCGCGCTTCAGCAATAATCTTTTTGTCTTGCCCCACGGTACCGAGGGTACCGATTACTTGTCCACGGATTATTTTAAGCATTGGACGCTCATCAGCACTGGCTTCCCAGCCAAGCTTGTTATGAATATCGGCAAGCAAAAAGCGTACAAAAGCTTCAAACTGTGGACGTTCGGCTTTGGAAACAAACCGATCTAGGAATGAAAGCTGACGCAACAACGTCTCCCAAACGACAACATCGCTGTCTTTCTTAAAGGCGCTAAGCAGATTGAGATAGTCTTGCACTTTTATTTTGCCGGCAACTGCCAAAGCATATTGGTCGCTTAAAAGACCAAGTCGCTCAGCACCGTTCAATTTAGTCTCTACTTGCGGAGCGATAGAACGCAAAACAGGCTCAGGATAAGCTACCCGATAGTAACCATAGCCACCGCTATTGGCTGTCAGAATTTTTTCTCCATCTAAATCAATTTGACTTTGCTTTTGATCAAGCAGTTTGACAATTTCTTGGTCTCCGGCCATACGTACACGCAAAGGTACTCGCCAAGATTCGTTTGAAGTTGTACCATCCAACAAAAATCTTTCTTGACTGACATTGAATTTGTTTTCTCCGGCCGCACTTAAAGCAACAAGGGGGTAACCAGGTTGATTTGCCCAACCATCCATCATTGCTTCAATCGGTTGCCCGGATACAGCTGACAAAGCTTTCCATAATTCGTTGGTACGGGCGTTGCCATACTCATGGTCTTTAAGATAGTTATGAATGCCTTTTTGGAAAGTATCTTCACCGATAAACATTTCAAGCATGCGTAATATCGAAGCGCCCTTCGAATAGGTAATCTCATCAAACATTTGTAACGCGTCGCTGGGATTAGTTACCGGCGCATGGATCGAGCGGCTCGAATGCAGAGCATCGGTGCGCATAGCGCCTTGGCGCTCGCTGCCGAATTGCGAAAGAAAATCCCACTCGGGCATGACATGAGCAACAGCTTTGACCGACATCCAGGTAGCGAAAGCTTCATTGAGCCAAAGATCGTCCCACCATTTCATGGTTACTAAATCACCGAACCACATATGAGCCATTTCATGAGCAATTACAGAAACCAGAGTTTGTCTGGCATCAAGTGAGATCTGTTCTTCATCTGCCAGAAGCAACGTTTCACGAAAAGTGATTGCTGCCGGATTCTCCATGGCGCCGGCTTCGAAGTCCGGAATGGCGATTAAATCAAGTTTTTTCCAGGGATATTTGATCCCGAAATACGAATTCAAGTATGGCAAAATTTTCGCTGCCATATTACGCCCGTAATTGCCTAGTTTCGGATCGCGTTCTACGCTCCAAACTTTTATTTCAACACCGTCGCTAACAACCGGCTCATTAGCTTTGAACTCGCCGATTAAAAGGGCGACAAGATATGTAGACATTTTCGGTGTTTCAGCAAAACGAACAATACGCTTTTTGTGAGCCGCGTCTACATATTCTTTTTCCACCGGTGAATTAGAGATTGCTTTTTGTCCGGGATCAATTGTCGCTGTGATTTTGAAAGTAGCTTTTAAATCCGGCTCGTCAAAACAAGGGAACATCCGACGAGCATCAGTCGGTTCCATTTGTGTAACAGCCAGATAATGAGTTTTACCGCTGTGATCGCTATATTTTGAACGATAAAAGCCGACTAGCTTATCGTTAAGATTGCCCTCAAAAGTCAAGTTCAGCTTATATCTGCCTGCCGGAATCGTGTCTTCTAAATCGAGAACCGCACGCTCTTGTTTGCGCTCGTAAGTGACAACGGCCGGCAAACCGGCAATGTCACCACCGGCGATACTAGCTTTTGTGATTCTCAAATCTTTGACGTTAAGAGTGATTTTGCGACACGGCTTGGTTATTTCAAGATCAACCAAAGATTTACCGTGGAATGTTGCTTTCTGCACATCAGGCTCGAAAGCCATTTCATAATGAACAGGGCGCACATAAATTGGCAGTCTGTATGAAACAACCGGAGCACGGCCGGCAACTTTGCCGCCTAAAGCTTGCACCGGATTGGCAATTAAATTCAGGGGCAGCAATAACGAACTAAGAGCCAAACAAGGCAAAAGCTTTTTCGCATTCCACATGACTGTCTTATTCAGCACCTTACTACCTCCCGGTGAAAGTGCTGAAGATGATAGCATTTGCCCGGCAAACCTAGCTGATTGGCGGAATCACCAAAACTTCTTTGCCACCGGCCGATACACGTTGTGTAATTTTGCCGTCTTCGCTGGCGATCAGTGTACGGCGGATGCCGCTTGGGTGCGAAGCTGAAGCAATTACATTACCGTTTTTATCGAACTGCACTAAAAGCGAATATTTGTCGTCCAATTTAATGTCACGACCAAGCTCTTGGCTTAAACGCTCGGACACATATTTAGAAGTAGCGCTATCTTGATCCAGATTGTTGTATATCAAAGATAGTGGGCTCAAAGCCTCAACATTACTACCAACAAAAATTTGTTCAGGAGCTTCTGCTTCAATCTCAGATTCAATCTGATCGTCAGCGCTAGCAAAATCAAGACTGATTACATTGTTCTGGTTAGCACGAACCTCATTGCCCTTACCAGGTATTTTGTTCGGCATCCAGTTGTCCAATGACACCTGATCTTCCACCCCAGCACCCCAGCTGTCGAGGATATTCAATGATTGTTCGTTAGCGGATTTAGACTCTAAATCCGGCCCGGAGGGGCGCGAAAAGATACTGCTCAAAGACCTAGTGGTCATTACAAGCCCTTTTTATATTTATGGAATTAACCGCCAGCCAATCAATGTGCCAAACATTGCAGGAAACTTATTTTGATTCCCAGGGAAGCGATTGTCAAGAACATTTAATCCTGAGCTTAGAGTTCGGAAAAAAGCTTTATTGGTTGCCCGCTAGCTTTAGCTTTATTTTTTGCTTCTTTTGCCGCCGCAATGAGCCTTCCCAGGTCTTGAGTGTCTTCCGGACAAGCGGCAATACCACCTGCCAACAAGAGCCGAGCAGGATTTCCTTCAATCAGAGGCGCGTTAAGCAAAGCAGAAGCCGCTTTATTAGCGATTGTCCGAGCGATTTTCAGAGACGAGCCCGGCAAGAAAAGAGCCATATCAAAAGTCTCGTAATGCCCAAGAACGTCAAAGGGGCGCTTAAGAGCCGCCAGGCGGTTGGCCGCTTCACGTAAAGCCGGAATCGGCAAGGGCTGGATTGAGTCGCCTGTCGCCAATCTGATTTCAAATACAACCAGAGTTAAAGGCAGTCCCATGACCACACTTTTGGCAAACTCCTGCTCAAGCAAGAAAAGAAAAGCCGGATAAGTAAACATGCCCGTATCAGAGCGGACTAAAGAGCGCAAAATACCTACGGTCACAGCCGGATCAATCTCTACAGGAGTTAGCCCTGCGGCTTTTCCGGCAAGAGGCGAGACATCGCTTAAAGCCACTAAACCGCAACTGATCAGATTAAAGAGAATCGGCGCCCATTCCACTTTATTCAAAGGACGGCGGCAAAGAATGTCGAGCAGACGGCTACGATTATCGATTTGCTCATAAAAAGACATCTGCGCACCTAAGTCAATCGGCGCTCCGTTAGCCAGCTTAGCCTTGAACTGCTCCTGACTAATCCGCGCTTCTGTACGGACCAGATATGACGATTCGAGCTTCAAGCCTTGACTGTCGAGATATTTAAGCTGATCAAGCAAGCTTATCCCTTCAAGAATTACAGTCTCCATGCGCCTTTGAATCGTTTGTTCAGCGGTTGCTTCGTTGGGAAAGAAGTGAAAATCCCCTTTCTCCCAAGTCATCATTTCAACAAAAGCTTGATCGCCTATGGATTCGATTGTGTTAGCGTGCACCGGCATGCCGTCTTTGAAGAAGATTTGTGCGCTGATACATTGATCGGTTATTTGCAAACGCCCGGTCATTTTGCTCATCTGAATCGACTGCAACAAAGTAGCCATCTGCATATTTTCAATTCGCCCTTGCAGAGAAGCGTTAGCATTGCCGTCAAAAGCAAAACCGCCAGGTCCGGTATCTGCAGCACTGCCAGCAGACGCCTGGGCTGAAACACCAAAGCCGGAAACATGATCGTCCGGTACGGACTGAAATACAAGGCTATGAATAAGGGCCAAATCCCGGGTGGAGTGACGCCAAAGAGGCTCACCACGGCTATCAGAGCCGATAAATAAAGACCAGATTGGCTCAGCACCGCCCATCAGGGTCAGCAAATAAGATTGACTGGATTCACTACCCCAGGGCAGCTCAACTAGGGTATTCGGGCGTTTGCTCCCCTCGAGAATGACGAATTCCAAATCATCCAAGCTTGGCATAGCCTGCTGCTTGGGCATTCTGTGAATAGCTGGTTGTTGCGGGGACGGTCCTTTGGGACGATACATGCTCAAACTGCCCGATAGAGAACACTAAAAGTTCTGTTCCACGTTCCCTAGTATTTAACTCTCTTGAACCGATGTCAAAGCCTGCGTCTGATATCAAAAGAGCCCGAATGAGTGATTCATCCGGGCTCTTTAATTTCGATTGCTTTAATTACGGGTACAGTCCGCGCAATTTTTTAGCTTCAGCCAAGCGGCCAACACCAATGCGCAATGCCGACATCCGCGGGCGCAGCTTGTTCTTCTTAGTCATTTCAAAGACTTGATCACAAGCACGTCCCATAATTTGTTCGAGTTTTTCGTTTACTTCGGCTTCGGTCCAGAAAAGATGCATCAAACCTTGGACCCATTCGAAATAGCTGACGGTAACACCGCCGGCATTAGCGAGAATGTCCGGAACGACAAAAACACCTTTTTCATGGAGTTTCATATCAGCTTCAGGACTGGTCGGTCCGTTAGCGCCTTCAACCACGATTTTGCACTGCAAACGATCAACATTAGCTGTTGTGATTTGATTGCCCAGCGCAGCCGGAACAAGCACGTCACAAACAACTTCAAGGAGCTGAGAGTTGCTTATTTCCTGCGAATGCGGGAAGCCGGCAACTTTGCCCATTTCGCTTACATAAGCTTGCAGGCGCGGAATATCCAAACCATCTTTGTTATAGACGCCGCCATGGACATCCGAAACAGCGACAATTTTGTAGCCCGAATCATGCAACAGACGAGCAGCGATGCTGCCGACATTGCCGAAACCTTGAACAGCGACAGTCGGAGCAGGCGTTTTTAAGCCGATATGAGCAACAGCACGCTTAACGCAATAAGCAACACCGCGCCCCGTAGCCTCATGACGACCCAAAGAACCACCGATTGAAACCGGTTTACCGGTAACGACCGACGGCACCGAATGACCGACGTTAATACTGTAGGTATCCATGATCCAAGCCATGGTTTGTTCGTTGGTATACATATCCGGGGCGGGAATGTCTTTGTCCGGTCCGATTAAAGAGATGATTTCGGACGTATAACGTCTGGTAAGTCTTTCTTTTTCGCCTTCAGACAGGTTCCATGGTTCGCAACGGATACCGCCTTTAGCTCCGCCGTAAGGCAAGCCCATCAAAGCGCACTTCCAGGTCATCAAAGTAGCAAGGGCTGAAACTTCACCCAGGCTTACTTCCGGATGGAAGCGAATGCCGCCTTTTGCCGGTCCGAGGGTAACATCATGATGGACACGATAGCCGGTGAAAGTTTTGACCGAGCCGTCATCCATGCGCACCGGCACAGTGACGATCAAAGCTCTTTTCGGGTAACGCAAGCGCTCGTGCAGCTCCGGGTCAAGCCCCATTTCCAGGGCGATCTCGTCCAGCTGGCGTTGGACCATGAGAAACTGTTCGGTTTCGCATTCCATAGTTGGATGCTCCGCCGTTTTCGTTGCTGACATGAGGCCTCCTCTTTGCTCCATCTTTAATCCCTGGTTATAAACCAGATTGCCAATAGTTAGTGGTGAGATATGTTACACGACATATCAAAATGTTTCAGTCTGCAAAGCGCCCGCGGCGGTTAAGTTTTTTTGAGCCACCACATTCAGTGGTTTTAATATCCTGAAAGGCTATGATATTGCTGTTCTGACAGAGGAATGAGCGTATTGAATACGGCATCGATTAAAAACTTGCTCAGGGGACTAGGAGTGATGGAACTCCTCCTGATTTTTATCCCAATTACTTTCTTTGCCCAATACAAAGGAATGCATACCCTGGTCTTTTTCTCGGCTTGTCTCGGGATTATCCCCCTGGCTGGGTTAATGGGGCGGGCAACCGAATTTTTAGCCGATCGCATGGGCGCCGGGGTCGGCGGTCTTTTAAATGCTACTTTCGGCAACGCTTGCGAATTTATCATTGCTCTGGCTGCTTTAAGAGCCGGCTTATATGACATAGTCAAAGCTTCAATCACCGGTTCGATTATCGGCAACATACTTTTAGTGCTCGGCGCCAGTATGCTAGCCGGCGGCGTCAAATTTCCCACACAACAGTTCAACCGCACGGCAGCTACTACTTCCGCTACTTTGCTGGCTCTGGCAGCAATCAGCATGGTTGTGCCGGCCATATTCCATGATTTCAACAAGAACTCATTGAACGAAGACGAGCTGGCATTAGGCATTTCAATCGTACTTTTTGCTGTTTATGTTTTGAGCCTGGTTTTCAGCTTGCGTACGCACAAACATCTTTATACACGCGAAGTCGATGCCGTTGCCGAAGAAGCCATGGGCACCACCGGCTGGAGCATCAAAAAAAGTATTACAATTTTGGCGATCACAACAGTTTTTGTCAGCATTCTCAGTGAAATGCTTGTGCATACGGTTGAGCATGTCGCCCACGATTTGCATTTGAACCAAATTTTCATCGGTGTTGTGCTTGTGGCAATCATCGGTAATGCTGCTGAGCACAGCACGGCAATTGTCATGGCCATGAAAAACAAGATGGATTTAGCGATGAATATCGCTTTGGGTTCCGGCGCGCAAATCGCTTTATTAATCGCACCGGTACTAGTTTTCATTAGTTTTCTCATCGGCAAACCGATGGATCTTTGCTTTACTGAATTTGAAGTGGTTTCAATCGCCGTTTCAGTAATTATTCTTGGTTATGTCGCTACCGATGGTGAATGCAACTGGCTTGAAGGCGTCCAACTTCTGGCTGTCTATGCTATTCTCGGCACAGCGTTCTATTTTATTTAAGGTCAAGCCGAGTGGTTTATGCCTGAGCTTCCTGAAGTCGAAACTGTTTGTCGCGGTCTATTAAAACAATTGCCCGGGCGGACTATCAGCCGAGTCAAAGTTTGGCGCGACGCTTCCATTGAATCACCAAGCGCCAAAGAGTTCGCCAAAGTATTGGTTGGCAAACGTTTTGCTCACATTTCACGCCGCGGAAAATATCTCTTGTTCCATCTCGATCAAGATTGTGGCATGGTGGCACATTTGCGCATGTCCGGCCGCCTGCTTGTAGTTGGTCCTAAAAGTCCGAAAAGCAGCCATTTAAGAGTGGAGATCAATTTAGATAACGGTCAAGCACTGCATTTCGATGATATGCGTGTTTTCGGACGTTTGTGGTATGTGCCGTCAGGCAAAAGCTTCGAAGATATTGTGGAAACTTTAGCCATTTTAGGTCCTGAACCTTTGGAAAGTTTGAATGCCACTTATTTAGCTAAGGCACTTGAACGCAAGTCACAAGCGATCAAAGCTGCTTTGCTCGATCAAACAATCATAGCCGGCATCGGCAATATTTATGCTGACGAATCACTGCATCATAGCCGAATCAACCCAAATCGCTCAGCTAATTCACTCTTGCCCGACGAACTGGAACGGCTGATCTCGGCCATTCGCCAAGTTTTGGAAAAGGCGATTGTCAAAGGCGGTTCGACCTTACGCAATTACACAGACGCCAACGGCATCAACGGTAACTATCAGCATGACGCTTATGTCTACGGGCGCAAAGGTTTGGCTTGTCGCAGCTGCCAAACACTAATCGAACAGATCCGTTTAGCCGGTCGTTCGACCTGTTTTTGCCCGCAATGTCAACCGTTAAAAGTCTCACGTCGTAAACGTTAGCAGGCTAAGCTTCAAGCTTATAACCAACTCCGTGCACGTTGACGATAGATGATTTTTCGTCACCACCGGCTATTTTGCGGCGCAAAGTTTTGATGTAAGTATAAACAGTATAAATAGTCGAATCTGACTCAGAACTCCACAAACGATTCAAAAGTGTTTCCGGGCTGAAAGTTTCACCAGGATGACGCATGAAAAATTCAAGCAAGGCAAACTCTCGCGGCAAAAGAGCAATCTCTTGACCATTTTTGCGCACGATTCGTTTATGAGAATCAAGCTCCAAGGAACCGATTGTCAGCGCTGTACTCACCACTAGAGGTTGACGGCGTAGCAAAGCTCTAATTCGCGAAGAAAGCTCTTGAAGATTGAAAGGTTTAGTCAAATAATCGTCAGCGCCGGAGTCTAAGCCGCTGACCTTATCTTCAGGCAAATCTTTGCCTGTAATCATTAGAATAGGTGTGGTGCCAGAATGAGATCTATACTGCTGACAAATTTCCGGTCCGGAAAATTTAGGCAGGTTCCAATCGAGAATAATGATGTCATACTGATAGTTTTTCAGACGGAGAATTGCTTCTTCCCCATCATCGACAACTTCGACAATATGCTTTTCCTGGCCAAGCCAATCTTTATAAGATTCACCCAGCTCTTTGTCGTCCTCGACCACCAGGATTTTAGCCATGCAACAAAAATTTCCCCACCCTTAATGCTTACTATCATACAGCGATTTTTTCTTTGTGCTGCTGCATGTTTTGCGATTGTCACTTTATCATCGTGTAGCAGCTTGCTCCACGACGATAATTATCGATTGCGTGCTTGGGAGCATACAAGGTTGCAAGCAGAACAATACAGTTTGCGCGGCGAGCCGGAACAAGCCGAAGAGAAATATCTCCAAGCTCTTGAAGAAGCACGAGCGATTGGACAATCAAGCTTTGCTTACGGGATTACGCTTGTTTGTCTTGGCGAATTTTATCGCACACACAAACGTTATCAACAAGCCGGTCCAATCTTCGCCGATGCCGTAGCTATCTTACAATCCTGCTTACATACAACTAGCGGACTTAATCGCAAACTTCTGCTGCAAGATCTTGCCGTTGCCAAAGCCGGACAAGGAGATTCACGTTTTGCCATGGGCGCCTTCAACGAAGCAAAATCCTTATATAAAGAATCAATTGCTCTGGTTGAACCCTGGCGAAAAGGAAAAAGCGATATTTATACCGATTATGTAGTCGGTCAAAAAGTGGCTTTGTGCCTGTATAAAATTGCTTTGGTCGACGAAAGAACCGAACTTGAAGAGGAGAGTTGCCAGTACTACCGTCAAGCCTTATCGGTTGCCGAAAAATCCGCTTTGCCTTATCGCTTGCGCAAAAGAATTTTAAACGATTACAATCGGGCGCTTATCCCTCATTGTCACAGATCCGCCAGTGTGACAGTAGAAAATAAATGGCTGGAATATGATTCACAAGCCAATCAGTATGCCAGCGAGCGCAACTGGCCGGCAGCTGAAAAAATGGCCCACAAAGCTTTGCTCGAAGCGCAAAAAGAAGATGCCCAGGGTATTCATGTAGCCATGACTTTAAATTCGCTTTTGCCGATTTATGCCGCTCAAAGCAAATTTACTGAAGCGGAAAAAACTTGTTTATTAGCTTTGGCTTTGTTCAAAAAACTAGACACTAACCCAAACAGGGCAGAGAGCAACGTCGGTTCAGCTAGCGCGCCATCCAGCAAGCTTGATTTTTTACTTAGTCAGCAATTACAAATCAATCAACAACGTTTTTCTCATCACGATCTGCAAATTGCCCAATGCGAAGCTTTGCTTGCATACTATTACTGGAAAAATAATAAAGCAAGCAAAGCTAACAATCAGGCTCTAAAAGCTTACGATCTACTGCTCAAGCTTAATGACAAAAATCAGGAAAGCAGAGAAGCCGCTGAAAAATTACTTGAAGTTCTAATTGACACAAACGATTTTAAAAGAGTACAAACACTCGATCAAAAATATGGATTCGGAGGCAACCGATGATTAAACGTGGCTTGAAACTCTCAGACAAAGCCTTGATTTTAGTAATCATACCGCTAGCCTTTCAATTCTTATTTGTCGGTACCCTTGTTTTGTTATTGCGCAACGCCGAGTACGAAACACGCCGCGAATCTCATCACAAAGCAATCGTTACCGAGTCATACAGCATACTCAACGCTTATGTGAATCAAGCGATGTCCTTGTATTTTTACTGGATTACCAAACAAGAAGCCTTCAAAGAGCATTATGAAGAAGTAGTCGAATCAATGCCTGTGCAAATTAACTCGCTCAAAATTTTATTACGCGATAAACCACAGCAAACAGAAGCTTTAGATCGCATTTTACGTATCGGTAATCAAACAGCGACCATTCTTGATCGTGCCGATACTTTAGTGGAAGAGAGCAAACAGTCACGATCGCCGGCTCTAAAATCAGAGTTAAACGCCTCAATTGCCGAATTGGAGAATTGTACCGTCCGCATACTGCGCGAAATGAGACAGTTTGTTCGCGACCAAGAAAGCGGCAGAAATCATGATCCACGCCTTGAAGAACAATCACGTTGGTGGATTTTACTTTGTCTTTTCTTAGGATTGGCAATCAATGTGATCATTGCTATATCACTGGCTGTTTATTTCAACCGCGGTACCACCAGGCGCTTGTATACCATGGTCGAAAACACCCGACATTTGGCTGAAGGCGAGCCATTAGAAAAGCCGATCTCCGGAAACGATGAAATTGCTCAGCTTGATTCCACTTTTCACGAAATGGCCGACGCCTTGGAACAAGCTCGTCAATACAGACAAGAGCTAATCTCAATTGTCAGTCACGAATTGCGCACGCCGTTAACTTCAGTAAAAGCAACAATGACCCGGCTTTCCATGGATCATTTAGGACCGTTACCGGAGCAAGCAAAAACTGCAGTCTCAAAAGCAGAAAATAATATCGATCGCCTGATTAAGCTAATTAACGACTTACTCGATATCGAAAGAATGGAATCAGGCAAACTGGATATTTATCAACGTCCTGTTGCTTTATCATCCATATTAGGTAAATCCATGGACGCCGTTTTGCCTTTTGCCGAAAAGAATCAAATCGATCTTGATATAGCGGCAACCAATCTATCGGCCTCAGCTGACGAAGACCGCCTAATTCAAGTAATCGTCAATCTACTCTCCAACGCCATTAAGTTCTCGCCGCCTGAAAGTACGGTCAGAATTACTGTCGAGCCCATGGGCAATCAAGCAGAAATTGCCGTAATCGACCAAGGCAAGGGCATTCCGGATGAATTTAAAGACAAAATTTTTCAACGCTACGCCCAAGTTAGCAAAGAAGACGGAAAAAAGGGCACCGGGCTTGGCTTGCCAATCTGCAAAGCAATTATTGAAGGCCACGGCGGTACAATCGGCGTAAAGAGTGAGCTTGGCGCCGGCAGTACTTTCTGGATCCGCATTCCTTTAGCCTAAAAATTGCACTCTTCGCCTTTCAATCTTTTTTCAAAATTGCTCCCTAAGATTAAATCAAGAAGGCGGGGGGAGCAAAAAATGGCAATTATCTCCAGACCATTTAGCAATAAACGAATTGCAGCAAGCAAGCAGACTTTAGCAAGCAACTATTATTTCAATAGTAATAAAAACCTTCGCCAAAGCGAAGAGTTGAGACAAAGAACAGCTTTATTGCGCAATACAGAATTTTTGGCAACAAACAAAATGTCGGCGGGTGGATTATTACATCATATCCGTAGTGTTATTTCGCTAATTTTCACTCTACCCATGGCGTTCATGGCAAACTCACGTCTACACAACAAGATGTGTGAAAACTACGGACATGAGGTATCCGGCCAAGCTTGGAAAAACGGCAAAATCTACTGCGCTGATTGCGGAATAGAAGTTACCGATTCAAAAATGCTCCGCAAAGCCACACCAACACAATAGTCAATCATCGGGGAAAATTATCATGATTCAAGCAGTCAGAAACCAAGTTACCGTTATTCACGTTGAACACAGCAAAATGCAATTGAAAACTCTGGCTTATGCCGTCGGCGCTCTTTTGCTACCCTTTGCTGTCCTCGCTCTCATAAATATGATTACAAATAATCTACCTGCTCCTGATTCGGCTGAGCGGATTTTGGCTTGTGCCGCCGCCGCAGCTTTGTCCCTGACGGCAATCCCGGCAGCGTTGTATATGATTTACCGCAAATTTCCGATCAAGCATATTCTTTTGCTTGAGGCTACCCTAAGTTCGGTGCTGGCTGGTATCCTGGCATATGTAACCTAGATGATTGCGTATGCCGCACATCTCCATATCAATGAGGCACAAATATGGGAAGAACCAATAGCAAAATCAAGCGTGACCAGCGCGGTCAAGCTTTAGTTGAAGGTGCGGTTTCGTTAGTCTTAATCACAGCGCTTGTAGTTGGAGGAACATTACTAATTATCGGTACCGGTTTAGCAATTTACTATAAAGCCAAGCTGGCTTATGCTGCGCAAATCGGCGCAAAAACCGGAGGTGAAGGTAAGTATTGGCTTGGAGCGCCACGCCCGAACTATAGCAACACCCGACTGCAAACCGATGTTCGCAACGCAGTAAACGCAGCTTTGCTCGGTTTAGGTTTACCTCGAGCTGCTGACGGCAAAATCAATGCTCAAGAAACGACGGTCAACGGAGTGCAAGGAGTTCAAGTATCAGTAGAAGAAAGCGGATTGGAGATTATTTCCGGAGGCTTACTGCCACCGACTTTAACCATGACTGAAACAGCTTTCTATCCATACAGTATCAACGATCCAATCGGCGTGCTCGGATTGTCCGTTGAAGGAGTGGGCAGCGCGCAAAACGGAATCGGTATGTTCATTCCGGTGTACGGCGGCGGCGAGAATTCCGGTGTACTCGGACACACCGGTGTACCTAACCCTCCCGGTGGCGTGGACTACTGGAAGATCGGTATCCAACGAGACGTTTCAACCAACACCGGCATCAGTAAATATGGCGGGCTGGAAGAACGTAAAGTACTCCAGGGACCACAACGTGATGCACATAATTGATCTAGATATAAAAATTTGATTGGCTGGTGACTTGCGGTAAATAGGCGGAGCGATTTCGGGAGATGGAATCGTTCCGTTTATTTTTACTCTTTAAGCATCAAGCTTATAACCGACACCATGTACGGTATTGATCAAAGAAGTTTGTCCGGCAACATCAATTTTTTGGCGCAACCGTTTGATGTAGGTACGAATGGTTTCAGGCGATGCTTCAGAATCGGAAGACCAAACCCGATCGAGCAATGCCTCAGCGCTGAATACTTGATTCGGATGACGCATAAAAAATTCAAGCAAGGCAAACTCTTTCGGTAAAAGTTGAATCTCTTGCTCATCACGTGAAACTTTAAAGGTCGACGGTTCTAAAATTACGTTTCGTGCTTTAAGAACGTTACCAGCCACTGACTGCGGACGACGCAGCAATGCTCTTACCCGAGCAGAGACTTCCTGCACTTCATAAGGCTTGGTCAAATAATCATCGGCCCCGGCGTCAAGGGCAAAAACTTTTTCTTGGGTTTGCTGCCTGGCTGTCAACATCAAAATCGGCGTCGTACCACCGCCGGAGCGAAATTGTTTGCAAACTTCCACACCAGTAGCGTTTGGCAACATCCAATCAAGAATGATCACATCATATTTGTAAAACTTGAGTCGCTCGATCGCTTCCAAACCATCGGCAACTACCTCGACCAGATGATGCTCGTGGGTCAAGAATAGTTTTATCGGCTCGGACATTGCCGGCTCATCTTCAACGATTAGTATTTTGGCCATGGCTCAAGTTTAATCCAGTTCTACATTATTATCACTTGCTTATGGACCGAATTGAGCACTCTATAAAGATTTCAGGCAAAATAATTACCACCTGGCAACCGAATGTTAACCACAGCTCATTCGCTTGTGTAAATCATCAAACATAAGCTGCCCGACCTGAACAATCCTAAAGGCAAAGAGAGCCGCCAGTTGCTAAGATTGCCAAGATATTTCCGCCTACGAATTTATAGCGTGTTTTCTCCCAGCTTGCACAAAACAGATCCATCTACCGCCTTTAACAACGAAGGGCAGACTTCAAGGGGACTTCCTTTTGTCCTTTTGTCCTTAGTGTTTTTAACGGCTTTAGTTGTTTATTGCTTCGGCCGTACTTTAACCAGTTATTTCCTTGCTGACGATATCGGCGAAGTTCGCTATGTATCGCAAATATTTTCCGGTCAACCACAGCTTTTCTGGTCGAATTTTACCGGCAACTATATGCAAATTCCTAGCATGAGCGTTTACCGTCCAACACTCTTGCTTACTCTTGTTATCGATTATTTGTTTTGGCAAGGTAATGCTTTCGGCTATTACTTAAGCAACTTGCTATATTTCACCGGCGATGTTTTTCTGCTTTATTTTATTGTCAAAAGCCTGACTAACAGCTGGACTAAACTTCGCTCAGAGTTAGCGGCCTTTTTCAGCGCCGCGCTTTTTGCTGTCAGTCCATTACATTGTGAAAGTATCTCTTGGATTGTCGGACGAGTAGACTCAGCTTGCTGCTTGTTTTATTTAGCGGCAATCGCTTGTTTTTTACGTTATCGTCTGACTAATAACAAACTTTTTTTTGCCGCTCAAATTATCGGCTTTTGGCTAGCAATCACAACTAAAGAGATGGCCATCGGGCTACCTGTTGTAATCGCCGCTATTGCTTTTTGTTTTGCTGAAAGCAACGAAAACAGACTAAAACAGGCTTGGCTGGCCAGTCGTTCGCTTTGGCTTTGCACTTTGATTTATTTTGTCCTACGCTTTCTATGTTTAGGCACTTTACTTGGTGGTTATACCGGTTCAATCGGGGCATCACAAACAGCAAACGCACTTACCCGTTGGCTTGATTTCGACACTTTGCACCGTTTACTTTTTCCTTTTGCCTATCAAATATTTGCCAACAATAATGGTTATATTCTTCCTTTGACTCTCTGTTACTCCATACTTGCCGGCGTTGCTCTTGTTCGTCTGTTGTCTTTCAGTTTGCCCTGGTCCTGGCTAGCTTTTATCGGCATCTGGAGCCTGACAGCCTTAGCGCCAATCTATAGACTATGGGGAATCGGCTACAACTTGGAAGGAGCCAGATTTTGTTTCTTTCTTACTACCGCTGCAAGCTGTCTTTTACCCATACTAATATTTGCTCCGGACAATAAGAACAAGCTGCCATATTTAGCTAACAAACTAGCTATAACTGGCGCCCTTGCCTTGCTGGTTATCACTTTCATTTTCGCTCGTACTGCACAAGCAACCAACTTGCTTTGGGTTCATGCCGGCAAAGAGGTACGCGCCGTCAGTTTAGCTGCACAAAAAATGGCAAGCGTTACCGACAAAAGAATCATTCTGCTTGGGCTGCCTAAAGAAAACGGCGGTGCCCATATGATTCTCAACGGGCATACTTTTCAAATGCTCTTGAGCCCGCCTTTTACAGCCAAATCCTACACAGACAAGTTTGTTACTTTTGAACCAATTTTGTTCGATAGTGGTGAATATATAAACGCCGCTAGATTCAAATCCGAACTGCTCAATCCAAAAAATGCTGGCGCTTATGTTTGGCATAGCGACAAAAAAGTTTTTCTGCCAATTGTTTGGCAATTGCAAAATACAGCAAAAGATTTGCCTGAAATAAATTTGCCGCAAACAAATCAAACAAGTGCTTACTGCTTACCCGACGGCGACAAGCTAACAATCAGACCTTTGTCTTTAAGCCCACTAGATTGTGATTATCTCGAGCTTGCCGTTCAAGCTAAAAGTAGCGATTTGAGCAAGACAGAATTTGCCGCAACCTGGCCAGAGAATGCTGAAAACAGAGCTGTCTCTTCATCAATTTTATCCGCTAGCAACCGCAAATATCGAGTATTCATTCCACTTTCACATTACTGGCGCTGGTACGGACAAGAAAAGATCTCAGCATTAACAGTTACTTTACCGGCAGACTTGTCACTTGTCGGAGCAAGCTTACATAAAGCCGCTTCCCTAACACCAAAAACAAGTGTCGCCGGAGTCGAGCAATCAAATTTAGGCACTTATGAACTGACGCCAAATACAATTTTGCATTACGACGCCAAAGCAGTAGCTGGCGCCAAGAACTTAGAAATGCAAATTTCAAACACCAACTTTTTCTTTGATAACTTTCCGGCAAGCGAGCAAAATCAAGCTATAGCTAAAACAGTCAAACTCTCTTCTGCCCAAGGTCAACTGAAACTTACAGGACTACTGCCCGACGCTGTCGGCTTCAAACAAATACGTTGTCGAGCCCTGGACGAACAGAATAACCCGCTTGGCCCTTACGGCGATATAATCACCATCGAACAAAAATAGGTAAGTCGTGCCGCTCCTGCTTTTTCTCGTATCCCTGGCTGTACGCCTCACTTACAATCTATTCTGGTTGGAGCACCGTGTTGCTCATTATGGTGACGCTTTCAATTTTTTACGTTCGGGATCGGCTTTATACAGCGCGATTATATCCAGCCCAAACCTGACACAATTTTTCCATGTTCTCACTACTTCACAGTCTGCTCCGGGACTTCTGCTTTCGGTAAAATCGGCAGCATTAACTGATCGGCTCTTAATCGACGGTCCGGTTTATCCTGCTTATTTAGCTCTTTGCCAGTGGGCTTGTGCTATCGATCCTTATAATCCGGCATATGATGTCGCTTCACAAAAACTAGCCATTTGTAATTCGTTGATTGATTCATTGGCTTGTCTGCTTGTTTATTTCAGCGCTCGTCTGGCCTTCAATAAACGGACCGCCTTACTGGCCGGGCTGCTTTTTGCTTTTTATCCGCCTTTCATCATCAACACTCAACACTGCTACAGCGAAGCTTTCTCTTACTTTTTGCTTTCAGCCTGGACGGCTCTTTTGCTTCTGACATATTTACGTCATCAGTCGAACAACTTCAAAGAAAAATTGAATTGGCTCGGCTTAGGCATTGTCAGCGGACTGCTTATGCTCTCTCGTCCGGCCTTCGCTATTTTGCCATTTTGGATTTTTATTGAACTGGCACTTCTTGCTTTTTTATTCAAGAAAAAACCGCCGGCAAGAGCAGCGGTTAATCTGGCAATCATGGCTGGCGGACTGACGCTTATTCTTTTGCCCTGGCTGGCTTTTAACCAGGCCGCAACAGGCAAACTTACGCTTTTTGTGAATAGAGTTCCAGCTTTCAATCTTTTTCACGGCAATCAAATAAAAGCCGATGGTTGGCTCAACTATCCTTATACAGGTTGCGTCCCTGGCGACATGGCCGGCGTAATCAATCAATTACAACAAGACGCAGCAGCTCAGCCTTTATTGTTTGCCGGTATGCAATTCAAGAAGATCGCCCGTCTTTGGTCCGGGGCATGGAACGATTATCAGTATTCGCTCTTTGGCATTCCTTTTGCCTTGCAATCGCTTTTACAGCAAATATTTTTGTACTTTGCTCTGATCGCCTCCGGGTTGAGTTTCTTCAAAATAAAGAACCAAGCTTATTCACGCTCATTTTTTGCCGCAGCGATTTTAGTTGGAATTGTTCTCTTTCATTTTGCTTATATTCCTTTTGAAGCAATAAGCCGTTACGCGGTAACGGCAATGCCTTCGGTAATTATTCTTGCTGCTTTTGCTTTCACAAGCATATTTGAAAGTAAAAAAGGTGTGCTTAAACTTGGGCTTTTACTCTTAACAGCTACGATTACTTTTGCCGAACTTGCTCAAAGCGCCACACTGAGTCGCATGTTTGCCTCATTGCTGCCAACAACATTTTTTGCATTGTCACCCTGGCTTGCTTGGCTTACCGGCAGCTTACTTTTCATCTCATTGACAGCGGCAGCAGTCGCCATCGTCCTTGAATTGATTGAACAAAGCCGGCAGCGACCAGCAACAATGATGCTGTGCCTGCCAACATTTATCGCCATCGTCGTTTTATGGTTTTTTACAGTACAATCGCCGGATTGGAAAGAATGGCAAAGCGAGCTGACTTTACCGTCTCAAACTATCGAACAAACAATTGAATTACCAGCTCGTCCTTCAGGCATAGATGAAAATCAGCATTGTTTTTTATTGCTCGATTGTCAGTCCGAGAATCTTTCTGCTCTCAAAATCAAGGTGAACGGTAAGCTTTTATCTGATCAAGCTTTTCCCCTTGCCCAACTACAAACAAATAACGACGAAATAATTCAGTGCTTGGCTTTGCAATGCGAAGGGATGGGCAAAGACATTCGTACCCTCAGACATTGGTGGGTAGTGCCAATTGAAACTGCTTCTTTACGTTGGAAAGCGGAAAACACTGTTTCAATCTCACTTAAAAGCGCTGGGCACTCTATCTCAATTTTCGGTGATTATATTCAAAACGGCGAAGCCCAAGAACTTCCGGCTTTGAAAACATATTCATACACAAAAGCTTTTTGCACTTTTGATATAAACGATGCGCGCGTATTGGAGCCGCTAAAAGTACAGGGCAAAACAATAGGGCCTAGCTTCAACCGAAATAAAGAAGATCTGTCACTTGCCGGCGGACGTCAGTACGGAAAATACCGCATACGTATTTTAGTGCCAACCGGCAGCAACAACTGGAACAACGAGCATTTTGTCGTCGCCCAACAGATTGTTCCAGCGGATAAGCCTTGGTTTGTAAATGGCGAGAATCCGCTGTCTTTTTGCCCGCTGAAAGAACCGATCAAGTTACCATCCGGTCTTCCTTCCGGTACCCGTTATAATTTCGTCTACGAATTGAAATCAGGAAAAAATATTCCCGGACAAGGTTTTATTAGCTTAGTTTTCAGCGGCACCGACAAGCAAAACAAGACTGTTAACTGGTCATCGCAGTGGCAGCCTTGCTCAATTCCTGTTACGGATCAATGGCAATCACATACTGTTAGCGACTTTGTACCGGCACGTATTCTTGCTTTAAAAAATCTGCACGCCAACCTTCTTTTCTCGCCTTTCTTGCCGGACAAGCTTTTTCTACGTAAAAAAGCTGCGTTACGCTGCTCCATGCAAGTGCGTAACGCATGTTTGCTGCTGACGGAACCATTGCACATTCCAACCGCTAAAGAAGAGCCTGATTGGCTTATTTATTAGCTTTTAAATAGCCCTGCAAAGGCTTGCTCAAACATTGCGAAACAAAGGTTTGTCCGTAAGGACTGTAATGGATAGAGTAAAAAAGTTTTTCGCGCTCTTGCAGCGAAAGCTTTTCTGCTTCTTGCTGACAGTTAATTAGAGTGATTTTTTTATCGCTGCAAATACTGTTCAACATTTCAACTTCTTGTTCGTAATTATAGTTATTGAAAGCCAGCTCCATACCCGGAGTCGGACAGAGAGCCGAACGTACAGGCAAAGCAACAACCGCAATCTGGGCATCGGCTTTAGCGCACTCTTTTTCCATTTCAACAAACAAAGAACCAAGAGTACGCATCACCAGCTCTTTATAGATCTTTTGTGTATCAACAACCGGTTGAGCCGGCGCCGCTTGTACCACCGGGGTAGGAGCTGGCGTTGGCGCTGAGACGGCAACAGCTGGAACTTGTGGTGGGGTAAATTTGGCCGACCATTCTTTATACATGTTCGTGCAATTATTTTTGATTTCAGCCGTTAGCTCTCTAATTGCTTTGCCTGGTTTGGTCAGGAAACTAACAACAAAGCGATAAGTTTGGTTGTGCAAGCTAAGATCCAGTTCGATTGCCGAAAGAAATCCCCAAAGCCGGCTATGCTCACGAAACCATTCGCAGCTTTGTAAAATTTTTGCGCGCGGTGATCTCATCCAAAGACGAACCGGAGCACTGTCAACTACTAAATGACTGCCCGGCAAATGCAGAGCAAAAGGACGCACGTTAGTTAAAACCTGATCGCCTGGAGACCAGTTTTCAAAAATATCACGACTGTTATAACAAACAAGTACAAGATCCGGTTTGTACTTAAGCACTTGTTGTCTAAGCTGCAAATATTCTTGGGCAGTGGAATAGCCGGAGGTACCGAAATTCAGAATTTGTACAGGACGATTATTTTGCTCACTGAGTTTGTTTTGCAATAAACGACCAAAGCTTGCTTCTAAAGGCACTTGCAAACTTTCAGTTAAAGAGTCGCCAAGCAGAGCAATACGATATGTGCCGGGTGGTTTTGCCAGCAACGCTTCATTTTCTCGCAAGCCTTCAGCATTGAAATAGGACTGAGCAAAACCTTCCGAGCGCCAAGTCACACGTTTATTAGTCATATGACGTGAACCAAGGATCGGATCAAGTTTGAATATCTCTTCTTCACCTAGGCCAGCACAAAAAAGCGCAAATTCGACAAAAAGCACAGCCGCAATCTGCCAAAAAAGATAAGGCGCAATTTTTTGCCAGAAAGAAAGTGGCGGTAAACCTTTTGGTTTAGCGTCCTTTTCGTTACTGGTTGGCTTGCGCAGTGTGGCAACCATCGATCTCTTTGTTCCTCTTAAAATTGAAAGTAGATAAATGGTGTAGCTTCAACCGGCTTGGCGGCAATAATCAAAAGTACAGCTGCAGTCCAAGCGCCTAAACGCAAGGGAGCAGAGTTTATCAGCAAGTTGTTCATTACTTGCGGTTTGAAATATTTGAGCAAGTCGCAAACAATCCAGAAACCCATATAAACCAAAGCAAAAACTAGTACGCCTGATTTAAGCATCGGTTCAAGACAGATTGATTGACCAGCAGTGTTGAACAAGCTCAGCCAAATATTTGCTGCTTGCCCCAGACTAGCCGCCCGGAACATAACAAAGGCCATGGTCACAAAAACAAAAGTAAGTAATATGTTTATACCTTGAACTAATGAATGTTCAAAGATTTTTTTCGCGGGCAAGCTTTCAAGCAAGTCTCGCCACAAACGATTAACGATTAAACCAAGACCATGAGCGCTGCCCCATAAAATAAACTGCCAAGCCGCGCCATGCCAAAGACCGCATACAGTCATAGTGGCAAATAGATTCCAAAGATTTCTGCCTCGCGACACTTTAGAGCCGCCAAGCGGAATATAGACATAATCACGAATCCAGAAAGATAAAGACATGTGCCAGCGTCGCCAGAACTGAGCTAAATCAGATGCGATATAAGGCAGGTTGAAATTGATCGGCAAACGGATTCCTAAAAGTAGTGCCGATCCACGTCCGATATCCGTATAGCCGGAAAAATCACAAAAGATCTGCACAGCAAAACCAAAAGCAGCAATTGTGGCATCAAGAGAAGAGAGTGCTTGAGCGCTGTTGTACGCTGGTGCAATTATGTTGCCCAGCGGATCAGCAATGGCAATTTTTTTGAACATCCCTTGCAAGATCAAAGTCATACCTTCGGCAAAAAGCTCTTTCGACCAAGGCAACGGATTATCCATTTTTTCAACAAAATCTTGATAGCGCTTGATTGGCCCAGCAATTTGCGAAGGAAAAAACGCGGCAAAAGCAGCAAACTTCAGCCAAGAGCTAAGCGCTTTGTTGCCGTTATAAACGTCAACTAAATAATGGATGAACTCAAAAACAAAAAAGGAGATGCCCAAAGGCAAAATTATGTGCAAAATCGGAGCGTTGATATTTTGCAGGGCCGCTAGATCAAAGCTTTTGCCTGCCTGACCGAGAAGTAAAGCTAAGTTGGCAAGAATAAAATTGCTGTATTTGTAATAGCAAAGACTAGCTAAATTAGCTAAGAGACCAAAAATAAGCAGACCTTTAGCCGTCTTTTGCGAAGTGGTTTTTGTTTTTTCAATGCCCAGCCCTAAGAGCCAGTTAAAAAGACTCATGCCGAGAAGCAACAAGCCGTAAATAGGCATCCAGCTCATATAAAAGAAATAGCTGGCAGCAACAAGCAACCAAAGCCTGACTTGTCCCTGGGCGCGCCAATATAGAACAGCGACAATCGGTAAAAATATTAGATATTGAAGACTGCTAAATATCACCGGGATTCAATGCCTTCAACTGGGCAGATCTAGCCGCTAATGATGGTAGCATTCGACCTCTTGTCATTCATTGTATAGATTTCAGTTGCTTTACCATGATAGGCTTTCAAACATGCAACCCGTAGACCCTGCTTGCGCGAAAAGCAAGGCTAAAGTTCTTTCCGAGCTTTGCTTCATATTGCTTATTGGCGCTTTCACATTAATTGCGTTTCAAAAAACTGTTTTTCAAGGACAGCCAATCTCGCGTTTGAACCAAATTGCTCAACGCGATTCGCTTTTTGCCAAATATTTTTTTCCGATTCGCGAAGCTTACGATCAATCTACTTATCAGCAACATTTTCCTAACTACGTTTTTGCCGCGCGCGAACTGAAAAAAGGACATTTGCCGATTTGGAATCCGCTCAGCGGCTGCGGCGTCCCACAGCTTGCTGACTATCAAGCATCTGTGTTCGGTCCAATTAGAACCGCATTTTTATTCTTAGCCCCTGATTTGAGTTTCACCAAAGCCTGGAATCTTCTTTTAGTTTTTCAGCTTTTTATACTCGGCACTTCATTTTATGTACTGGCTCGAGTTTGCGCCTTGCGTCCTTACGCCTCAGTCTTTGCCGCTCTAACTTATGCCTTCTGCCCTTTGACTTTAGGCATGCTTGATTTAACGATCAACTGCAACTGTTTTACGCCGTTAATCATGGCTGCTTTTATTCATGCTGCTTATCGTCAAACTCTAATTAGCAAAACTTGGGCAGCAATTGCTTGTGCTTTGGTCATTCTTTCCGGGCACCCGGAGCCGCCTTTGTTTGTGATTGCCTTCTCAAGCTTGCTTTATGCCTGGCTCTCATATACCGGTCCAAAATCAATATTCAAGTCACTTTTCGGCATCGCTTTTGTCGGCTTACTCTCATTTTGTTTGACTGCTTTTATGCTTCTGCCCTTTTTAGAATTTTTACGCAATTCGGATTGCTATAAAGCAGGACTTGAAGGCTTACACAGCAATATCAGCTGGAATTCAATAATATTGAATTTAGTGCATCCTGCTTACGGTAACTTCAGCCCATTCTTAGGTATAGTCAGCGCCTTTTTCATACCTCTGGCTGTCTTGTCGGCAATTAAAACCAACCGTCTTCTGCAAGGCTTATGTTTATGCCTGGCAATCGCTGCCTTGATCATGATCCAACCCGGTCCATTAGCCACCCTCTTTAGCTGGAAAGCTCTGTCCTGGTTTGCACCTAAATATTGCTGGTACACCTTACTGATGTTTGCTGCCTTAATCGCCGCATTTGGTTTTGAAGAATTTGTTGAAAGCCGCCATAAAACAGGCAAATCACGAATAATTTTGCTCACGATTTCCGCCTTACTTCCTGCCGGTCTGCTCATTGCAGCCAAACTAATACCCGGACTACGCACAGCCAATCCGATTGACGAAGTTTATACACAACTTGCCATTGAACCGAAAGTATTCACAAGAGATTTGATCTTGCTGGGCATACTGTTTACAGCAGGGCTTACCGCACCTAAGTTCGGTCGTTTTAGAACTTATATTCTAATTGCTGCCGTCGCTTTAATTTCAACTTTCAGCTTAGCTCCTTTGGCTAAAAAAGCTTGTCCGGTTCAAAGTGTTGTTGAGTACGATCAAATCGAACCGATTCCATTTTTACAACAAAAGCAAGAGCGTGTGATTACTATGGGACGACACGTTCTTTGCCCGAACAGCAATATGGTTTACGGCATTGCCGATCTGGTTCCGGCCAATGTTTTTCATCCAAAACGTTTTCAACCTTTCATGGTTGCTTGCGGTGTAACAGCGGAAGGAGTGAATCAGTTTTTTGATTCTGATCTCAGCCCGACAATTGACTTAGCTTCAATCAAATATGTTCTTTCGCCGCTTCCGGTCTTGAAAAAAAACGAAAGTCATGGCGTTCTGAAATCATTGCCTGAAAATGGTCAATATGATTTCGGGCAAAAGGACAAAGTACGCCTTAAAGCGGCTTCTTTACGTTATTTCCCAGAGAATGGCGAAGTTCTAGGCAAAGCACTCTGGCAGCTCAATCCGCAAATAGCAAAAGACCTGGCTTGGCAATCGGTTTTACTTGACGAACGCAATAATGTTATCTGGTTCAGCGATTTAGAACGTTTTGAGTATATGTTCAGCCGCAATAAAACCAGCACTAATCAAGCTGATTTTGAGCGGCGCTTTTGCGCTTTAGTACCTACACAATTACAAAAAAAAGAAAAACTGCTGCTAGGCGTTCAACTTTTTGATTGGCGTACAAACAGCGTAATCAAAACAGATTCACCGATTGCTCTGCAAAACGGAACGCTGATTCCTTTAGCTATGTTCTCACCCGACGGAAAGATTTCCAACCAAAACAAATCAGTAGATTTTGCATTAGGCAAAAATGAGGAGCGCCAGTTCAAATTGGTGCTTGAAACAGATAAACGGATTCGCCTGTATGAAAATAAGGCGGCTTTACCTCAAGCATATGTAGTGCATAAAGCGATAAAAGCCAAAAATGACAAAGAAGCTTTGCAATTAATTCAAGCCGAAAATTTCAATCCGCGACAAGAAGTGGTTCTGGAAGATGCAGTAGTTCAGTATGATTTAGGACAAGTAGACTCGAAAGATAAAATCACCTATTACCGTCCGGACCCCTGCACCATCATTATCGATTCCAATCTGGCAAGCCCCGGTTATTTGATTTTGACTGATACTTTTTATCCTGGCTGGTACGCTTCTGAAATCATCAGTGATCAGGATATGCCATTGCCGATATTACACGCCAACTATTTATTCCGTGCCGTCGCTCTACCGGCAGGTTTTTCCTCAGTCACATTTAGCTTTCAGCCACCTTCCTGGACGATGGGACTATATCTTGGTCTTGGCACAATCATATCTATCGCTGTGGTTTTACTTACCAATAAACTCAGACAAAAGAAATAAATGCCATCAATAACGATCAAACCAATTACTCTTATTTGCGGTTATTTTGTCTTTCTAGCCATATTTGTCGGGCTTAACGGCAATTTTCCTTTAAATGACGACTGGGCTTACGGTCTGGCTGTAGATACTTTTCTGCATGAACATCGTTTTTTAATGCCTACGGTCTGCGCCCCCGGTTTTACTCATATTCTTTTGGGCGCAGCCGCTTGTTCAATCTTCGGTTACTCATTCGTAACTTTGCGTTGCTTGACTTTGCTTGTAGCCGTAATTGGGGCACTGGCATTTTATCTTTTACTGAAAGAGATTCGTATGCGCCCCTGGGAAGCGGCTTTTCTTACTTTTCTTTATGCCGCCAATCCGCTCATGCTCAATATCTATTTTTCATATATGTCGGACGTAAGCGCTTTGACGGCAACCAACATTTATCTTTTATGCTTGTTGCGGGCAGTCAACAGAAAGTCCACACCTTACGCTACAGCCTCCTTATTTGCTTTATTGATCGCTATCAGTATCCGGCAATCAGCGGTGATTTTCTTGCCCTGCAATCTTGCTTTGTTTAGCTTGAGAAATAAAAATAGACTGAATATTTGGCTAATCGCATCTTCACTCATACTGCCGTGTTTAGCCTACTACGGAGTCGATCATTGGCTTTTGACCCGTTTCAAAATCGGTCATGACTATGAGCTAGCAAGAGCCGCACACACAGCTTT
Source organism: Candidatus Obscuribacterales bacterium (assembly GCA_019750335.1). Classification (GTDB taxonomy): domain Bacteria; phylum Cyanobacteriota; class Vampirovibrionia; order Obscuribacterales; family Obscuribacteraceae; genus JAIEPM01. Next base: position 381,333 of record JAIEOQ010000006.1, on the reverse strand, counting down.
CATACAAAGTTTTTTCACTGCTCCCCTCAACGCCTGGCAAGCCACTTTAGTCGGTTTCGGTCAAGCTTGTTGTTATGTTGCGCTTTTTATCGCCCCTGTCCTTATCGCTTTTGCCACAAGCTTTTTTATTTCAATCAAAAAACAAAAAAAACGTTTTTTGCTTTTATTTATTCTTGCCGCCCTTCTGCTTTTACCTTCAATTCATCAATTGATTTATGTCGAACATAAGCTGATGCCTTTCAACAACAATTTATTACGCTTACCGACAATCGGCGCTTTAGGCATAATCGGCTTAGAAATGGAGCCCTGGCGGCACGGCTACCATACGATTCTCACAGTGCTTGCTTATATTCTTGCTTTGATTTTTGTCGTTATTTGTTTGGCTTGTTTATTTTATCTGCCTACATTTATTGCCGCTCGCAATTTAAAACAGAAAAACGCCACCTGGATCTGCTGGCTGGCCGGATATATCGGTCTAGCATTTTCCACCCTTGAAACAGCCGTACGTTGCTCGGATCGGTACTATTTAATTGTTTTGATGCCGATAATCATGGCTTTCGCCTTGATCATCCGTCGCTTGAAAGTCAGACTTTTGACCGCCGTGCCGATAGCATGCCTGGTTTTCATGGTGCTTTACGGCACTTTGGCCGTACAAGATTATCTAAACTGGAACCGCGCTCGCTGGCTTGGTTTGGAGCGACTGGAACAACAAGGAATAAACCATAAAGAGATTGACGGCGGCGCCGAATACAATATTTTGCGCAGCAAACGCGCTATCTACAACAGCACTTATCGCGGTCCGGCACCGCATTGCGACTGGCGTTGGTGGCCGATATACGGCGAAAAATATATTGTTAGCTTTTCGCCGATTCCAAACTATGAAATTATCCAGCGCATTCCATTCTGGAGTTCGTTGACATTTTCCAACAAAGAAATATTGATCTTAAAAGCAGCGCCCTAAACTTTTTTGCGATAGATTGTAATTTCACTGCCGTCAGCAATTTTACGTTGGGCTAAAAGCTCGTAAGCTCCCCCTTCTTTCACCCATTTTTCAATATGCTCGTAATTAGCCGTGGATTGATCGCCGTCAAAATGCAAACCTTGCGCTCCGCTTTTGAACATAAAGAAATCAAAATTAGCTAAAGCTTGCTGATTGAAATCAATCCGATCACCGACCGGCGTCCATAAACGAACCGTGGTTGGACGTAAGTTGCTGTCCTGATAACGAGCGACAATTTCTAAGGTATGAACACTAAGCTCCGGCGTACTCGGCAACATGTTCAACCAACAAACACGATTGCCGGCAGCTTTGGTGCACTGCTCGACAATCCATTCTTGAGCGTAAGGATCTCCTGCCGGAGTCGGATTATACGAAGGTTCAAGTGCACCACGTTTTTCACCTTGAGCTCCGATCAAACTATGTGTAAGCCATTGCGGAGCGGGAATCGGATAAGGACAGTAATTCATCACAAAAAACTGCAATATACCGCCGCTTAACAAAAGCAATGACAAGGTCTTTAATATCGCTTGTTTGTTATTTATGAAAGAACTGATTTGCCAAGCTGAAAGCATGGCCGGTAAAAGCATACAAGGGACTATGTATCTGCATTCTGGCAGCTGAAACGGCAAAGCACTCATACAAAGTAAACCGACGACAAAAGTAACAACAACCGGTGCCAGTTTGAGCCAAATATCCTTTTTAGCGCTAACCAGGGATACAGCAAATAAGATCATTAAAGGCCAGCCAAGCAAAGCCGGAAAAGGAAGCACATAACCAAGAAAGTTTGGAACGAAAGCAGTAGACATAGTGCGCTGACCGATTAAGCCACTATTTCGCGACATATATGCATGAATGTCGCCCCAATTAAAAACGAACCAAACAGCAAGAAAAAGTACGACAATTGCTCCGGCGCATACTAGCTGCAAAGCTTCATTCATTCGTTTTTGTCGAAGCTTTTCATACAAAAACCATAAAGAAGGACCAACCAAGAAGAAAGAAGCCCCTTGTTTGCTTGTACAAGCAATACCTAAACCAGCACCGCAAAGCAGAGCACGCTTCCAAGTCGGCTTCTCGCGCCAAAAAATCAGACTGAGCAAACCAAGACAAAACAAAGCTAAATGGGGAAAATCAAGCAGCTTAAGATGGCTCAAGCTAGCCACCAGCGGATAACAATTGATCAAAACAACCGACAAAATTGCTGCTTTGTGATCTTTCAGCAATATTTTGCCTAAGCCAAAAACTGAAAAACTAAGAATAAGCGAAAAGCAAACTAAAGTCAGTGAATCCACCCAGCGAGCCGGTCCGAGCAGCGCTTTAATTACGCCATCAAAAATATGCACTGTTTGCGGATAACAATAATTGATCGTCAAAAATTCATGCCACCAGGGCCAGCTGAAAAGTTTCAGATGACGCAACATTTCGGCATAACGAAATTCAACCCGCACATGATCCGCAGCGTCCCAAAAAGGCCAGCTATGATCGAAAGCAAACCACAAAGCTAAAAACAAAGGAAAAAGCGAGCAGGCAACTAAAGTGACAATGCCCATACCACCGGTTGCTCGCCGTAAACTATGAGTGAAAATCCGGAAATAAGCTAAAAGCATCAACCCGAGATAAACCGGACCAGAAAGATAAGTACGATTACCGCAATAATGCTTGCTCCAAAAGCGGTAAAGCCCGCGATGAGAAGAAAGAATCATTTTTGCTTTTACTTGCTTGATCGATTGACCGTAATGATGAACGACTTGGGCTTGCGGTGCAAACCAGATCTGCCAACCGGCTTCTTTGATGCGGTAGCACCAATCAACCTCTTCAAAAAGCATGAAAAAACCTTCGTCCAGCGTACCAACCTGATCAATTACCGAGCGGCGCATCATCAAACAAGCGCCTTCCGGTTGATCAACTTCACGTTCATGTAAATGATCGAAATCAAGCATTTTGTAATGCCCGAATTTTTCATTGTTCGGAAACAACTTGCTCAATCCCAGCAATTCAAAAAGCATACCGGCAAAAGTAGGGAAGGCTCGGCATGATCTTTGTACACTGCCATCAGTATTGATCAGCTGCGGTGCCACCACAGCTGCCCGCTCGTGCTCCTCCAAAAAATGCAACAAGGTTGGAATTGCACCGGGTCGCACTTCAGTATCCGGATTCAATAGAAGCACAAATTCGCCGCTTGATTGAGCAAGCGCTTGATTATTAGCCGCGGCAAAACCACGATTGCTGTCGTTGGCAATCAGGCGCACCCAAGGATGCTCGGAGCTAACCATCGCGACCGATTGATCGGCAGAATCGTTGTCGACAACAAAAACTTCGGCATCAATACCGCGTAAATCTTCTTTGAGTGTCTCAAGACAACGTCGCAAAAGACCGGCGACGTTCCAGCTGACGATAATTACAGAAAGGCGCACAATCCGAACACTTTCACCAGCAGTCATGTGACAACCGGTCACCGATTTTATCCATCAATTATATAACCGTCTGATCAAAGAAGAAGTCCGTCTCAGATAATTCTTTGCATCTCATGCTATCCTGACCGGCTGTACGATTTGCCAGGAAAGCATGTTAGGCCCGCTTAAAGTGTCGAACCCCAAAGAAAATTCGAACCATTTGGCTCTCTGCCCGGAAAGGCAGACTCTACCATCACTTTCATCGAGCGGAAGAATATATAAACGCCTTACTGACATAGCTTTGTGCCTTCCGACAACCTTACTTTTTCTGCCTCTTATGTTACTGATTGCAATCTGCATTAAGATTGATTCACCTGGGCCTGTGATCTTTAAGCAAAAACGTGTCGGACGCCAAGGAAAGCTCTTCGATATCTACAAATTCCGCACCATGAGACAGGGCACACCAAACTTGGCCACTAATCTCATGCAAAACATGCAAAGCGCCATTACTCCGGTCGGCGGCTTTTTACGTAAAACCAGCCTTGATGAACTGCCTCAAATATTCAACGTACTTAAGGACGAGATGACAATCGTCGGACCCAGACCAGCCTTGTATAATCAGACGGAATTGACCGAGCTACGGCAAAAGGCTGGCGTATTGAATTTTCTGCCTGGCATTACCGGTTGGGCTCAAGTCAATGGACGCGATGAGTTGCCCGATCAAACCAAAGTGGAAATGGATAAATGGTATTGCACACATTGGACCTATACGCTTGATTGGCAAATCATATTCATGACAGTAAAAACGGTTATCACCAGACGTGGTGCATTTTAATTTCGCATCTCTAAACTAAGGAAGAGCAATGAAAGGACTGATTCTAAGCGGCGGCAAAGGCACTCGTATGAGACCGATTACTCATACAGCCGCAAAACAGCTGCTGCCGGTAGCCAACAAACCAATCTTGTTCTATGCGGTCGAAGCAATCAAAGATGCCGGCATCAACGAAATCGGCATCATTATCAGCCCGGAAACCGGTAACGACGTTCGCGAAATTGTCGGCGACGGCTCGCGTTGGGGAATCAAAATTGAGTATATCTTGCAAGACGAACCAAAAGGTCTTGCTCACGCCGTTAAAACTGCCCGCGGCTTTCTCGGTGATTCAACTTTTGTCATGTACTTGGGCGACAACCTGATTAAAGACGGTGTCAAACCGCTTGTTGATCGTTTTGAAAAAACCAATGCTGATGCTTTCATCCTTTTGAAAGAAGTAGCCAACCCTAGTTCATTCGGTGTTGCCGCCTTGAACGGCGACGGACGTATTCTTTGTCTGGAAGAAAAGCCGGCTAAACCGAAATCCAATTTAGCCCTTGTCGGTGTCTATCTTTTCACTAAGCAGATTCATCAAGCAATTGACGAAATCAAGCCTAGCCGCCGCGGCGAATTGGAAATCACTGACGCTATCCAGCGCATGATTGACAATAAGAAACACGTCGCTAGCCACACTTTAACTAGCTGGTGGCTTGATACCGGAAAGAAAGACGACATGCTCGAAGCCAATCGTGTCGTTCTCGACGAAATGGTCGAGTTCGTACACAAAGGCAAACTCGAAGGTAATAGCGTTGTTTCCGGTCGGGTACACATCGGCGAAGGTACTGTCTTAAAAGATTGCACCGTGCGCGGTCCGGCCGTAATCGGTAGCAACTGCGTTATCAGCGACAGTTATATCGGTCCTTTCACTTCCGTCGGTGACAACGCTCAAGTAAGCCACGCTGAACTTGAGCACAGCATCTTGCGGGAGAATTGCCGAATCCATGATTTCAATGGACGGATTATCGACAGTCTTATCGGTGTCAATGTTGAGTTGACACGTAGCCATAGCAAGCCAGTTGCCTACAAACTAATGTTAGGTGACGACAGTAAAGTAGAAGTTGTCTAGACGAGGGTAGAAATAAATGCAAGTTCTAGTAACGGGTGGATTGGGTTTCATCGGCAGCAACCTAATCAGATATATTCTGAAACAGCATCCAAGCTACAGCATCGTCAATCTTGATGCTGAAACTTACGCCGGACACCAAGAAAACTTGGCCGATCTGGCTGGCGACAAACGCTATACTTTCGTCAAAGGACGTATCGAAGATAAAGAGCTTGTCGAGTCAATCGTCTCCGGACAACGCTTCGGTAAAATTTCAGGGATCATCAACGTTGCTGCTGAAACTCACGTTGATCGCTCAATTACCGATCCGGATGTTTTCGTCAAAACTAACGTTCTTGGCACACAAGTGTTGTTGGAAGCAGCTTTCCGCAACTCAACCCCAAACCCGATTCGCTTCGTTCAAGTTTCAACCGACGAAGTATACGGCTCTCTTGGACCGACCGGTTATTTCACCGAACAAACTCCTTTGAGCCCGAGCAGCCCTTATTCATCAAGTAAAGCCGGCGCCGACATGCTCTGCCGCGCTTACTTCCATACTTACGGAATGCCGGTTGTGATTACCCGTTGTTCAAACAACTACGGACCTTATCAACATCCGGAAAAATTGATTCCGCTCTTCATCATGAACGCCCTGCAAAACAAACCGGTACCAGTATATGGTGACGGACAAAACGTTCGCGATTGGCTCCATGTCGAAGATCATTGCCAAGCTATCGATCTTGCTTTCCACAAAGGCGTAGCTGGGGAAGTTTATAACGTCGGTGGCAACAACGAACGCAAGAATTTGGATATCACCAAACTGATCCTCAAGTCCTTGGATAAAGGCGAAGACTTGATCAAGTATGTCGAAGACAGACTTGGACACGATCGTCGTTATGCAATCGACTCCACCAGAATCCAAAATGAACTAGGCTGGAAACCGGTACATACTTTTGAATCGGGAATTCATCAAACCATTCAATGGTATCTCTCCAATAAAAATTGGTTGGAGATGGTGGCATCACACTCCCATACAGCCGACAAGTCCAAATTCAGCACTTTCGTCCCCGGTACCGCACAAACTGGAACTTTGGCAAAGTAAGGGCTGAAAACGATGAAGATACTGATTACGGGAGCAGGCGGAATGTTGGGCAAAGCGCTCAGCTCCTGCCTGGAGTCCAGAGAGCATAACGTCAAAGGTTTGCCAAAAGAACAGCTTGACGTAACTAACTATGCTCAAGTTCTCGATACCATTACAGCTGAAAAACCAGAATTGGTGATTCATGCCGCGGCATACACCAAAGTGGATCAAGCAGAATCGGAAGCCGAACTGGCCTATCTGATTAATGGTTACGGTACGGAAAATATGGCTGTCGCTTGCAGCAAAAAAGACATACCGATGCTTTATGTAAGCACCGATTATGTTTTTGACGGCGAACAAAACAGACCATATCAGCCCTGGGATCGCACCCGTCCGCTCTCAATCTACGGCAAATCAAAGCTTGCCGGAGAACGGGCTATTCAGCATCATCTCTCCAAGTTCTATATTGTTAGAACCAGCTGGTTGTACGGACCCCACGGGCGAAATTTTGTCGATACCATTCGCCAAATGGCTCTTGACGGTAAACCTTTGCGCGTCGTCTCGGATCAATTCGGCTCTCCGACTTGCACCTTGACTCTCTCGGAATCAATTGCCGACTTAATCACAACTCAACGTTGGGGCATGTATCACGGCACCGATGGTGGTACCACCAACTGGTACGAGTTCGCCAAAGCCGTAGTTGCCGACCTAAAAGTGAAAGTCGAGCCGATTGAAACTAAAGACATGCCACGACCGGCCACACGCCCGAAATATTCGGTTTTGGATAAGACTACTCTTGTCCATACGATTGAGCGTGAAATGGTACCTTGGCAAGAAGCGCTGGCCATGTACCAGTCAATGAAGTCGGACAAACAACCAGTAAAAAGTTAGTGGTAGAATTCTTGTGTAAGCCGTTCCCCGCGCTATAAAACGCGCCGCTTTTGAGAAATAGTTAATATGGTCACGTTAAAGCCTTTAAGTCCCGCAGCCATCGGTGCCGAATTCCGCAATGATATATCCATTCAGGATTACGGCAAGAAAACTCCGATCGAAGGAGTACGCATCATCGCCCTGCAAAGCTTTGTCGATGACGGTGGGGCTCTGGCCGAAGTGGTCCGTTTTGACGAAAACGGCAATTTAGCCGTCATTCCTGAATTCAAAGTCAAACAGAGCACCTGGTCACAAATGGTACCGGGCACGATTAAAGCCTTCCATCTTCATTACAACCAAGAAGATGTTTGGTTCGTCATGCCATATGATCGTTTGTTAATCGGGCTTTTTGATGCTCGCGAAAATTCACCGACTTACAAAGCGACAATGCGTTTTGTTATGGGCGCCGGACGCGCGCAAATCCTTTATATACCAAGAGGCGTTGCTCATGGTCTGGCTAACGTCTGGCAACAGCCGGCGAACATGATCTATTTCGTCAATCAATGCTTTGATGCAGAACAACCGGACGAACAGCGGCTACCTTGGGATACGCTCGGCGCTGATTTCTGGGATATCAAAAAAGGCTAATCATTGCCCGCCCTTGTTGCCATATTTTGTTTTGTCGTCGGCCTGGTCACGGCTCTCTGGCAAAGCCCTTATAACGTTGCCCCGCGTTCAACGCTTTATTACGACTCGGGTCATTATCTCGAGTCATGTCGCTGTTTAACTGCAACCATCGGGCAGTACTACGCCGGCACAACTACCGAAAATACGGCTGCCGTATTGGCTAACGCCCTGCTTCTTGATGGACCGATTTTACCTTCAGCTGGCTCCGTCGCTTTTGCCCTTGCCGGTCAAACTCCGGAATCGGCGGCAGCATTCACTTTGGTGATCATGCAATGTCTATTTCACGGTCTGGCAGCCGCTCTCACTTGCTTGATTACAATCGGACTCTCAAAAAATAAATATGCCGGAATTACCGCCGGCTTATTATGGGCCCTTTACCCATCGGCAATAGTTGCGACAAATTCGTTTCTGACTGAGCCCTTAGCCGTAACTTTGTTTCTTGCTTTAATCTATCTGCTCTACCAATTTTTTTCGGCACAAAAAATCGGTTGGCGTACTTTTTTAGCAGTGTCCACAGGCAGCATAAGCGGACTCCTGCTCTTACTGAAACCGGCTTTGCTCCCGGCTATAGTTTTGTTGAACCTCAGCGCTCAAATTATGCAGCGCAAAAACAAGCAACGCCTCGCAATGATTTTCCCCCTATGCTTCGGCTTGTTTTTAACTCTGGCTCCTTGGCTTTTATTCACAAAATACGCTACCGGAACAATTCACTTGTTACCTTCGCGCCGACCGGTATACAACATTGTTAGTGGCTGTAACTTAGAAACAGACGGCTGGGGCACTTATCCTGATCATCCGCTGATCAGTCTTTATACGGACGACTCTTCAGCTGTGCAGGTAGCCAGCAGTTTGCTTGGGAAAAACCCGCCCGACGCAGTCAATTTACTGTTACGCAAATCAGCTCGATTTTGGGCAGCACCATGGAATGATTACCGTTATAAAATTTTTGGCTTGAATTACAAAATTCAGTCTTTTATACATTGCTTACTTCTATTGATCGGCTTTTACGGACTGCTTTATTTCACGTCCAAGCTATTCTCAGGCACTCTTGAAGACAAACAAAAATTTGTAGTCACCGCCTGTTTATTCGGCATATTCTGCCATGGAACTTATATCTTATTTGAAGGCATTCCTCGTTATTTCTTTACGGCGATGCCTTTATTCATCATTTTGGCTTTATCCTTAATCAGCTCTCTTCGCCAAACAGCCGTTTCTTGGGCGAAACTAATTGCCGCTACCGCCTACAATTTGCTCTTTGTATTTATCCTGCAGATCGATCCGCTTCCTTTTTTGCCTTGGCTTAACTGCTTACTGAAAGTTCTACTTGGCTTAGCAGCCTTGATTAGTACTTGGCTCCTGCTAAAACCAAATACAAACAAAAAAGTTTTTTCCGGAATTATTATTCTTGCCGGAATTTATTTAGCAGCTCTTCTTACCGCTCACAGCAGCTCTAGCTTTGAAAGCCACGAATGGGTTTGTGATTTAAGCGCTAAACAAAAAGCGAGCCGTGATGTTTTTATTGAAGGCGATCAAACAAAACCAGACTGGGTTTTATTATTTGTCGACGGCGACAGCACTTTAGCTAACGCCGAAATTCGGATCAATGGACATCGGCTAACAGACAAGTTATTGAGCGTTTATCAATATTACGGTGAACGCTATGAATTGCAGGATTTTTTAAATACACTTGGACTTTTACTTCGTAAAAATCCTGAAGATCTGCCAAAATGGCGCGCTGTAAAAGTACCTCTTAACCTAGTTAAAATCGGTAGTTGGAACAACATTTCTCTGACCTCAGCCGATGGCAGCAAAGTCACTATATATGGTGACTACCCCAACGGCACTGCCCAGGAACGCAGCTTGCAGGCTTTCAACGAGCTGAGCCCAGGCAAACTTTTGAGCAGCGGTAATGAACAGTTCGAGTCACGTATCTATCGCCCAGTTGGCTCACCGCTTGGTCAATCCAAATCCTATTTAGACGGCAAACCTGGCGACCTCTCCGACAGCTTCGGCAAACAAACAGGCGATTACCGCATGTTCCTTGTATTCGGCTATAAACAGGCCGAAAATCCGTTGTCTACAGAAAACACCAAGAACGACGGACAAATTCAATCAACTTGGAACCCGGCTACAAATCCGGTGAAATTTGATATTGCCTTACCTGACGCTTATTTGAACAAGCCTTTGTTGAATATCGGCATCAAGCTGATGGTTCGCTCTCCCCAAGGCAAAGGACAGCTAGTAATCAGCGGCTTAATCAATAAGCAAGAACATATTGGTCCTGGTTCAATCTTGCCTGGCAGCCCTAAGCTATACTCGATCGGCTCTGACTGGCAAAATGTGGAATTTTCGGCAGTTTTACCTTCAAGCTTTCTTCGTCAAACAAAAGCTCGTCTATTAGGTGAAATTAGTTCATTAGGCACACCATTACAGTGCCAAGACTTAAAGATTATCCTTAGCCCGGAGCCCGGGCCAGAGCTGGAAAAACACACTCTTAAATTTTTCTAGTCTTGTTCCTGGTAAGTACTGAAGCGGCTCTTTATTAGAGGCGCCCCATCACTTGCCCTACTTGTCATGGTAGCATCAGACTGCAAAATATATGCAGTTTGGTGTTTTGGCACAGGTTTCTAAAAAGCGTGTTATTTACCAGCTTTCAATACCTGCTTTTTCTTCCGGTAATAGTCGCTTTATTTTGGCTTATGCCAAAAACTTGGCGCATGCCGATGCTTCTTGCCGCCAGCTATTACTTTTATATGAGCTGGATGCCGGCCTTCATTCTTTTGATTATCGGCATGACTTTATTCAACTGGCTATGGGGCAATCTTCTGGCCAAAGCCGGAGAACAGAAAAAACTCTTTTTTGCTTTAGGTATTGCCGCCAATCTTCTTTGTTTGGGCTTCTTCAAATACACCAACTTATTGCTTGATAGTATTGCCTCCGGCTGGCATGCAGACATTATTCTGCCCCTGGGTATTTCATTTTTTACGTTTGAATTCATCCACTATCTTTTTGAGATTTATCGCGGCAACAAACCGATGAAATCTCTGGTTTTGTTTGCTTTATTTGCTGCTTTTTTCCCCACTCAAATTGCCGGACCAATCAAACGCTACCCAGACTTTCAAGCACAGATGCTTGCTGAAACCAAACTGCGCTTGAGTCATTTTGACGAAGGTATCCCTTTGATTATCATCGGCATGGCAAAAAAGCTTTTGCTGGCAGACAACTTAGCTACTTTTGTACAAATGGGTCTTGCCGACCCCCATGTTTACGGAGCGCCGGAGCTATGGCTTTTTGCTTATGCTTTTGCTTTTCAAATTTATTTTGATTTTTCCGGCTATACCGATATCGGGCGCGGTTCAGCCATGCTCTTCGGTTATCACATCCCGATCAATTTCAACATGCCTTATATCGCACGCAACATTGCTGATTTTTGGCATCGCTGGCACATCTCTTTATCCACCTGGCTCCGGGATTATCTTTTCATTCCTTTGGGCGGATCACGCAATGGCCGCCTAGCAACTCATCGCAATCTTTTTCTGACCATGGCTTTAGGTGGACTCTGGCACGGCGCATCCTGGAACTTCTTGGTTTGGGGTATTTATCACGGACTAGCTCTTATTTTGCACAAAGAGTTTACGCTTTGGAAAGAGACAAAAGTTGCGCTTAAGCAAGCTCTCGCTTCCAAACTGGGCAACTTACTTTCGATTTTGCTTACTTTCCACGCCGTTTGTATCGGCTGGGTATTTTTCCGCGTTCAAGATATCAATCAAGCCTTTTTTATCGTCAAACGAATGCTTACATTCAGTCCATTAATGACCAAGCTGGAAGCCGGACATCTTTTGATCTTAAAACCGGAGTTGCCGGTAATCGTGCCTGTAGTAATCGCTATGGTTGCCTTTCTTTTAGCCGCTAATCTACCGGTCAGCTTTGCCTCAGAACGTGGTTGGTTCAGAAAAGCACCGGCGCCGTTAAAAGCTGTATTTTGCACACTCTTGATTCTTTGCATGATTACATTCATGCCCGATAAAAATCCACCATTCATTTATTTCCAGTTCTAAGAGCCTAACCATGGAAGAAACGCCGAAAAAGCAATCGTTGATTAGAAGACTGTGCGGAAGCACTCTTCTTTGGATCGTGCTTTTTTTAATTGCTTTCGACTGTTTCTTAATCAGTGTCAGACCCTTACAGTATGTTCAAGTTCGCGGTTTACTCACAGCCGATCAAGAGCCGTTAAACGATAAACTTGAATCTCTTTATTCAGCAATCAATAAACCAAACATGATTATTCTCGGCTCTTCGCTGCCTATGCATGCTTGTTTTGAAGCCGATTGGCTCGCCGCTAATAAACCGCAATGGCCAACCAACTATATTTCGCGTCACACCGGTAGTGAATATCTGAATAGCTTATTCAGCAAGAATTTCGCCCAGCCCATACATGGCTATAACTTAGGCATGCCGGCTTGTATGATTTCGGATAGCGAAGAAATTTTCAAAGACGTGCTTGCTCACAAGATCAAGCCGAAAATATTATTGATCACTGTTGCTCCTCGCGACTTCATCGACAACATGGCGCAACCGGTCGGCAATTCACGCTACAGTAGATTTTTTGCCGATCGTCGGGACGGCTTGAATTTATCTCTAGCTAAAAAAGCTGAAGAAAATACAGAAGAGCTGCTCAATCATGCTTGGCGCTTCTTCAAAGTGCGAGCTGATTACAGCCGCACAATTGAATTCATTGTTTGCAGCAGTCTGGGCAGAGCCTCAAATATTTTCAATGCCGCTACAGGCCGTGGCTACAAACGGGATCAATTGAGTGAAATCACACAAGGGATGACGACTGCGCCCTACCAAGATCCGGAACCGGGTACACGATCCGCCAGCGACGATCTAGTTGTATACCGAAAACGTTATTTACCCTTCAATGAAAAACGTCTTTCAACAGAACTGAATCATTTAAACGCTCTACTGGCTATGGCACGTCAAAACAACATACTGCCTATCGTTGTCAGCATGCCTATACATCCACAAAATCTTGCTCTACTTTCAAACCTTGAGCAAGACAAAACATTTGCTTCAATCGCTCAAGTTTGTGCCGACAACAACACAAGATTTATCAATCTTAGCGATAGCAATAACTACGCAAACAACGATTTTTCTGACAGCGTACATCTGCGCTCTCAAGCATCAAAGCGCTTTTTTGACGAATTGATATCAGCTTTAGAAACGGATAGTACTTTCAGCCCACAATTATCTCAGCTCTGCTCAAACAACTCAAAAAGGATTGCCAGCAAATGACAGTTGCTCAAGAACTTGAAACAAAAACAGTATTGCTGAAAAACTGTTCTGTATGCCAAGCGGATTTAAAAAATGCGCCGCTAAAGTATTATGTTTCCGATCCGTTTCAAGTAAGCGCTGAGCAATTTCGTCTAGTTTGTTGTTCAGGCTGTAAAACCTGGATCTTGAATCCACGCCCTTCTCGCAAAGAGATGGAAAAGTTTTACGAATCAGATTTTTTGTTTGAGCCAAACACAAAAAAGAAATCGGCACTAGGACAGCTAGCCGATTTAATTCAAGCCTTCAATTTATGTTCCGAGGTGAACTGGGTCAAAAAGCATTTAAGCGGGCAAGAAAAATATCTAGATTATTCAGCCGGTAATGGACAGATCCTACAAAAAATAATGGAAGGCAAGCCGGCAATCACGGCTTATGCAACAGAGTTTTCGCCAACATACAGACAATATTTGGCACAATTTTTGCCTGAAAAGCAGGTCAAAAGCGATCTCAAAGAGATCGACGTGCCACTTGATGTCATCTCGGCTTTTGGCGTTTTAGAGCATGTGGAAGAACCTTATGAACTGCTGGAAGCTTTTCATAAACAGCTTAGCCCAAAGGGAAAGCTCATTCTATCCGTTCCTAATCCTGAATCGATACAGCGCATGCTCTTCGAAAAGAACTGGTACAACTGGATTGCTCCTAGACACTTCAATCTTATCCCGATGTCTTCTCTAAAAAAATTAAGTGCCAGAGCCGGCTTTTCAGTAGTCGAAGAAAAACACTTTTTCTTACGCACTAACTCTGGCAGCTTCGCACTCTCAATGTTTCCCGGACTCGATCCATTGAAAAAAATCCCAGCCTGGAAACTCTTAGCTTATGCCGTGCTCTTCTACGCTTTAATTCCTGTTGAATTAGCTTTTGCCCAATTTGGCCGCAGCGCTTTCATGGGTGTCGTGCTCGTTAAAGACACAAATAAATCTTAGACGATTTATTTAACTCGAGCGCTGATCTGTCCCCAAATCAGATGCCAGAAAGGTTTAACCAAACGCACACGAATATTGCGCGGAATTACGTTCCAGGCAAATCGTCCGAGCATCAAAAAAGGATTTTTCAGCATGTTGTTCTTTTGCACATAAGAACGTGGATGAATTCTGGTCAAAAACTTTGGATTGGTAATTTTCAAAGCTTCTTCAAGCTTCGGATAAACTGACAAACTCTCTCTCTTTACGTAAAGAAGCAGATTTTGCGCGTACCAATAAGCAACATTGTCGTCATTCCAAATTGTTTCACGAATAGCATCAACCGGCACATAATCATGTGCGGCAAAAAGTTCGGCCCAATATTCTGTCCATTGCTCGTTAATATGGTGCACACCACCCTGGTGCGGTATGGCCGCAGAGAATAAAACCACCGGAGCGGCATTAATCAGATTTTCCACAAGTTGCGGCGCTGATGATACCGGTAAGTGCTCAGCTACTTCCACACACATAGCCAGATCGAAACGGCGTTCCAATTTCACCGGCTTGCCAATATCAGCTTTAAGCATGTATTGGCTCGGTATTTGCAAAGACTCGTAAGCAACACTGTCATAGTCGATGCCTAACACTTCGGCGTTGCCAACAAGACCGAATTCGCTTAACCAGCTTGCCGACCCGCAGCCAAAATCAACTACTGATCGCGGAGCAAGTAGATCAATAATAAGCGGCACTATACGCTTTGACGAACGCCCGGCAGATAAAAGAGCGTCATCATAAAAATTGCTTTGATAGTGGTGCTCGCTTGAAATGTTTCAGCCTCCGAAAGCTGAAACCATTGTAACATTCATTTCAAACCGATGCGCCGTTTTATCCGTCCAATCAAACCCAGCGGTTGAGCCTTTTTCAAACCTTCATTCAGATTGTCGTAAAGCGCAAGCAACTTGTGGAATTCTGAGTGTAAATGCTTGTACTCACCATCCAAATCCCAATAACGCTTATCTTTATATGCAATCATTTGTTCCATATGTTGTTCGCACAATTGTTTGTGATAGCGCAACAAGTTTTGTCCCATCTCCATCTGCGATTTAGCGGCATGATGAAAAGTCACTGACTCTTCGTGTTTGCGATAAAGATAAAGCGGTTTTTCCAGCCGCTGAAAGAGCCAGCCTTTTGCTACAGCCCGTAAATAGAAATCCGAATCTTCACCAACACGCCAGCGTGTATCGTAACCTTCGAGCTGATCAAATAAAGTTTTTCGATAGAGAACACAAACTAAAGCGCCAGCTTCGCCGGTTAGTATGCCATTTACAGTCCACTCCGGGGCATAAACAGAATCTTCAGCGCCAAACATTTTTACAGCCGTATAAACACCGCCGATTTTTGGATTCTCAAAATAAGGCAAAGTTGTTTCGACATAAGCAGGATCAAGCTTATCATCAGCATCCAAAGGCAGAATAAACTCTCCATTAGCTGCTCTTCCGGCAGTGTTACGCGCAGCTGCCGCCCCGGCATTTTTTTCATGAACAATCAAACGCAGTCGCGAATCAGAAAATGAATTCAAAACAGTTTGCGCTCTTTGCCCCGGACCGCAATCATCAACAACAATTACTTCTATGTTTGCGTTAGTTTGTCCAAGAGCGCTTGCCACTGCTTCTTGCAAGAACTCGGGGCCGCTATAAAAAGGAATGATAATCGAAACAAGAGATTTATTAGACATTAGGCATCGCCAGTTTAATTGCTTCCACAACTCGGGCAGCCTGCTCAAAACTTAGATGGGGACCGATCGGCAAACTAAGCACTTTTGCTGCCAGCTCAGAAGCCAAAGGTAGAGACTTTGCTTTGAAATAAGCAGCAAATGCTTTTTGTTCATGACAGGCAATTGGATAATGTTTCCCTGTTTCGACCCCTAATTCGGCTAGTTTCGCCTGCAGCGCTTCACGCTCGGCAGTTTGTACAACATACAAATGCCAAATTGAATCAACCTCAGAGCGAACAGAAGGAACGATCAATCCGGAAACATCAGAAAGCGATTCGGAATAGAATTTTGCCAGAGCTTGTCGATGCTTATTCCAGCGATCCAAGCTTTTAAGCTTAATCCGCAAGAATGCTGCTTGCAGCTCATCCAAGCGGCTGTTAACTCCTTGCAGCTCATGTACATATTTTTCTTGTGAACCATAATTGCGCAAGCGTTTTAGCTTTTCAAAAAGAGCGGTATCACTAGTGGTGATTGCTCCACCATCACCGAAAGCACCAAGATTTTTACCGGGATAAAAACTAAAACCGGCAGCATGCCCCAGAGATCCGACCCGTTGTCCTTTGTATAAAGCACCATGTGCCTGAGCAGAGTCTTCCAATACTTTTAAGCCGTGTTTGTCGGCAATCTTCATAATCGCGTCCATAGCGCAAGGCTGCCCGTACAAATGCACAGGAATTATCGCTTTAGTCCGCTCTGTTACTGCCGCTTCTATTTCAGCCGGATTTATATTGTAATAAGTGTCCGGTTCAACTGCTACAGGCGTAGCACCAAGTTCAGTGACAGCTATCCATGTAGCGATGAAAGTATGGCTCGGGACAAGCACTTGGTCACCAGGTCCGATCCCCCAAGCTTGTAAAACCAGCTTAAGAGCGTCCAAGCCGTTAGCAACGCCTAAACAATGCTTGACACCGCAATAAGATGCAAATTCGGCTTCAAAAGATTCGAGTTGCGGTCCCATAATGTAGCGACCGGAACGCATTACATCCCTAAAGGCAAGCTCTAGTTCGGAGCTTGCTTCGGCAAAGGTTGCCTGCACATCCAAAAAAGGAATTAATTTTGGCTTAGTCACACCAACGCCACCTCTTGGCGACCAGGGTTGGGTTACCTGGTTAGGGATTAAATTGTATCAGTTGAATCTACGGATAACGTGCGCCGGCAACGCTTCGCCAGCCAGAGCCAAAACATAAAAATGTCCCAATGCAACAAGTACGCCACGGACAGGGCAGTTCCGATATCATGCTAAGCGGTTGTTTTTGCTTCGGATAAACCCTGTGAAAGAATCACTTTTATCATTCATACGCTGCATTTTTTGTCGGCACGAACTTTCACTTGCGGACATCTCCGCAGCAAGCGGCAGTGAAATTTTGGAAGCTAAGCTTGCTTGCAACAATTGCCAAGCTCAATTTCCCGTACACAACGGCGTACCGCGTTTGGTGAGCACACAGGTAAGCGTCAAAGAAGACCTGAACACCGGCGCTAAGTTCGCGGTTTCATGGAATAAGTTTTCACGGCTTGACGCCCGTTATTTCAAACAGTTTTTTGATTGGATTGCTCCGGTTAAACCGGAAGATCTTAAAGATAAAGTCGTACTTGAAGCTGGTTGCGGCAAGGGACGTCATACTCAGATTGTCGCCGAATGCGGAGCCCAAGAAGTGGTTGCCGTAGATATCGGTGATGTAGTTGATTTGGCTTATGCCAATGTCGGTCATTTGCCTAACGTGCATATTGTGCAATCAGACATTAACGTGCTGCCTTTGGCTCGCGTTTTCGATTTTGCTTTCTCTGTCGGCGTACTCCACCATATGCTCAATCCGCGTTGCGGTTTTGAATCAATGACCAAACTGGTGAAAGCCGGCGGTTCCGTTTGTGTGTGGTTGTATGGTCGTGAAAACAACGGCTGGATTGTAAATGTAATCAGCCCACTGCGCAACGCTTTTACTTCCAAGATTCCCGGTCCGGCATTAACACCGATTGCCTGGCTCTTCACTGTACCTCTTTATGCAGTCGCTAAAGGTCTAATGGTTCCCTACGCCAGGATGCAAAAGAAAGCAAAATGGCTGCCAGAACTCTTCTATCAAGAGTATCTTGCCTATATCGGCAAATTCGATTTCAACGAAATCGAAAGTATCGTTTACGATCATTTGATTGCACCGGTAGCCTATTACATACCGCGTAGCGAAGTCGAAAGTTGGTTCAACCAAAAACGTTTCACCAACAAAGTTATTCGCTGGCACAACAAAAATAGCTGGACCGCTTGCGCAAAAATCGAAGACGTTCCCAGCGATTCAACAGCAACAGCTAAGCCGGAAATGCTCTTTTTCGCTAATAAATAATCAGGGCGTTTGCAACTTCTTATCGATAAGCACATAAAGATCGCGCGGACGTTGTTTTAAGGCGCTCCAATAGGGAAACTTACGCACTGTTTCGTAACCTTCCAGAGGCGAGCCAGCAACAATATAGTCTTCGCTGACAATCGGCCACCAACGCCAACGATTACGCGGAAATCCACCACGATAATCGAAAGTCCAACCAATGAAAGATTCATTGATCCGAAAACCGTCAGCAAGGCTTCCGTGCTTGTTGCAATTGTATTCCGGACCACCATCAATCCGTCGACTACTTATACCTTGATCTTCAAGCCAGTGAATGGCAGCCCAGCGGGCTCTACTAAAGTTGAGATAGTCCTGAGCCGAAAGAGCCGAATAAATACCAAATACAATTAGACCAGGAAGCAAGCACAATCCAAGCCAGCGCCAACGAATATTTTGCCAGTAACAACCGACAAGCAATAATATCGGCGGCAGCACCAAGAGATAATAACGATCCAAATTGAGAACGCGAGTTTGCACAGCAAGAAAAGGCAAAGCAAATAACAGCGACACAACCAGAAACAAGGATGCGTATTGAACCGGTTCGGCAGCCAAACGTTTTTCTAGGATCAAATTGCGCGCAAATCGGTACGTTTTAATCGTGGCAAAAACAATAAAACAGCCCAGCATCACGGCCCCTAACGCAGCAACAAGAGAAAGATAGAATTTTGATGAGGTGCCCCATGTTGGCTGAGCACCGCTGATAATCGAGTAAGGGCCGACCCGCGGCGGAGCAAATAAATTTTCACTGTAAGGCATCAATCGTTGTTTAACAAAAATCATTTGCCAAAGCGGAAACCCAATTAAAGATAGAGAAACGAATAAAGATATCGATAAACTCAACCATTGCTGTTTTAAATTACGTCCGCAAGCAATCAATGCTACTGGCAACAAAGGCAGAGAAAAAAGCCCTAAATAAGCCATCATCATGGCAAATTGGTCAATTACAAGGGGCCAAGAAAGAGTCGGTACTGAAATAAGATTGTGCAGCTCTTCCGAAAAAATATTTTTGTAGCCGACGTAGCCAACCGTATTTTTCGAAGAGGCTAAAAGCAAAGGTTCCACAATAAAAGAAAGGGCTGCAGGCAAAATCAGCAAGAGGAAGGCTGGCAGCAAATAGCGCCGTCCCATACAAAAGGACAAAATCACTAAAACCACACAAGCCGGAATGAAAACTAAAACTGTTTGCCGGCTGTAGAGCGAGGACAAGAAGAGCAGTCCGCAGGCGAGCCAGTATTTTAGCCCACCGTTTTTCAGAGCGCGCAAAGCAAAATAAATAAACCAATTGTTCAAGGCCAAAGCCGGAATATCGGTCATAAAGCCAAAACAAAGATTGACTATAAAAGGGTTGAATAAAAACACGGCTGATAACAAAGCTGAATCACGCTTCGTTACGCCCAGCTCGCGCAGGGAAAGATACAAACCCCAGTAGCCAATTAGCCCCGTAATCAAAAGCAGTACGCGCAAAAGAGTATGGGAAAAGCCGACAAGTTTCACCACTGCCGCAGCCAGATAAATCGGTATGATGTTTGCCGCAACGGAGCCAACAATGCTGAATTCACCGGTATCGGCTAAATGTTTAACACTGCGAGCATAAACCCAGTCGTCATTGAGCGGAAATTCGCCATAAACACCGACAAAAAGAATAATTGCCAAAAAACCGGCAAGGACGAGTACATTCGCCCAATTTTCAGAAAGCCAAGAAAAAACAGGATTTGACGGCTTTAACATGCTTGAATCTTATTTATTAACCAGAGATCACAAAGAGCGAATCTCATGTTCCATGCCATCTTACACTATTACAAGTATGAGAATTGATAAACCGGCATTCACGACATATTACGATCAACCTTGGCTTTTCAAATTTATAATGGGATGCGGTATTTATGCATTCGAAACTCTCTATTTAAGTGATGAAAAGCGTTCCTAAACTCAGCGTGATGGCAAAAGATGTGCCGCGCAATCACGTATCTGACATTCCTTTCAACAGAATGTACTCGGCTAAAGCTGAAGCCGAGTACATAAAACAATGCTTAGATTCCGGAGCTACGGCTGGCGATGGCGCTTTTACTGAATGATGAAGAGCTTATTGAACGCGCTGAAATTCTGCGCGAAAAAGGCACCAACCGCAGCCGCTTCTTTAGAGGTCAAGTCGATAAATATACTTGGACCGACATCGGTTCGAGTTATTTGCCCTCGGACATACTAGCAGCCGTTCTTATGGCGCAGCTTGAAGAACGTGAAGTCATTCAAGCCAAGCGAAAAACACTTTGGGATAAATACTATCTGGAACTCGAATGCTGGTCCAAACAAAACGGCATAAAACTACCGGTAGTACCAAGCAATTGTCAGCAAAGTTTTCATATGTTCTACTTGCTGATGCCTTCTTTGGAAATACGCAGCAAATTCATCGCTTATTTGGATAAGTTGAGTATCGGTGCTGTTTTTCATTATATTCCGCTCCACACGTCGCCCATGGGCGAGTCATTAGGTGGAAAAGTCGGACAATGTCCGATTACCGAAGACATAAGCGAAAGATTGGTTCGCTTGCCATTCTTCACCAGCATGACTGAAAGCCAACAAGAAAAAGTGATACAAGCAGTAGTTAATTTTTCGGCTTAAGAAAGTTAACTAGGTTCTTGAAAGCAATATTTTCCAGCTTTTCGACCGGTAGATCTTCAGTGAGAAGCTCAAAGCGCTTGCGCATCTTTTCATGATCGTACTCCGGATGATCCGAGCCAACACACAACCGACGATCCAGATTATTCATCAAAAACTTGATGTCTTGATCAAGAGAGCTGCCAGCATATTTGATCATTGTAAAAGACAGATCAAGTAAAAGATTTTCGTTGAAACGAGCTAATTCAGAATAACGCATAAGCTCTATATTGCCGCCATGCAATAAAACCACCTTTGCTTTGGGAGCGGCTTTCAGAGCTTTTACTAAAAAATAGAAGGGGTCTTCCTCGGGATAAGAAGCGATTTTCCCATGCATATATGTACAATAGAATACAATCAAATTGCGGGCATTAGCTTCTCGGAAGATATCTCCTAAACGCTGACTGGAAACTGCTTTTTCAGCCAAACGTAGATGGATTTTGATTCCGGCAAAACCAAGTTTTTTGATACTGTCCAACTCAGACCAGTCAGAATCTGGGTTAAACCCGGCAATCGGTACAAGCTCAGGATAAGGTGAGCATAAACGCAAGAAGGCTTCATGTTCGTAGTTTTGAATGCCAGCAAGACCAACAGCACAGGCACCGATAAAATTGTGCCGTTTCATATCGCGCACAAGTGTTTCAACACTGGCATCTTCTTTTCCGCTCAAAGAAACGCCAGTTACTGTCGGATGAACCAATGAATCGAAAATAGCAACCATATTCTAACGGGCTGGAGCAAGAACATTGGCAGTGACATCGATCAGCTGCTTCACTTTAGCAAGCCCATCAATAATCCGTTCCACCGGCTCCGCACCAACCGAGATACGGATATGTTTGTCACAAGTAGCACCAAAACCGTAACCAGGAACCGTACTTACTTTGTACTCTTCCAAAAGCCTGTCTGAGAAAGCGCCAGAATTAAGTGAGGAATTTTCAATTGAGATGAAAATGTAGAAAGTGGCATCACCTTTCATATACTGGAGCCCCAGCTCATCCAAATGTTTGACTATCTTCATTCGCTTGTAGACAACATCCTTAATTTGGCTTTCGGTCAAACGAATGATCTCATCAAAATGCTTATCCAAATAGTATTCGAGGATGGTTGCCGGGCAAGTAATCAAATGTTGATTCACTTTTAGAATTTGATTGAGCAGCTTTTCATTGGTAATTACATAACCAATACGCCAACCGGAGATGCCGAAATTTTTGGACATTGAATTGCAAACAATGGTGTGTTTCTTCTCTGGATCGTGGAATCCGGCCGAGACAAAATCTTTCGGGTTGAGGAAATAATCGCTGTAAGCTTCATCAGCAATCAGATAAAGATCGTGTTTCTGACAAAGCTCATGCAAATACAACATTTCTTTTTCCGAAATGGTGTATCCGGTCGGGTTATTCGGATTACAAATAACGATTGCTTTGGTTTTGCTCGTTACATGTTTTCCTAAATCAAAAATACTGTCCGTATGCGGCGCTGAAACAGCAACTCCACGGCACATCTTCAAATGTTCGGTATAGCTTACCCAAGTTGGCTCATGAACAATCACTTCATCGCCAGGATCAACGATAGCCAATAAGGACATGAAGATCGCTGCTTTTGAGCCGGAAGTAAGCATGATTTCCGAACTTGGATTGATCGGCACACCATAACGGTCACCGTAGTACTTAGCTAGTTTTTCTCGCAAACCGCCGATTCCGCGCGAATGCGAATAATGATAGACACCGGGAAAAGGCAGATCATCAAAAGAAAAAAGCGGAACATCAAAATATGCTTCACCGAAAGAGAGGGTGATCACATCATGCCCTTCTTGCTTCATCTCGTACACTCTATTGTTGTACTTGATGGACATGGCTTCAATGATGCCGTCCATATGTTTTGCATGCTCTGGCATTTGTTCTTTTCCTTATCCTTGCTTTGCTAAATAAAGACGTTTTTCCGGTTCAACGTAAAATTCTTCAAGACTAGCCGGAACACGCACGTTAAAGCCAAGAAGACGGCGTTCTAGGGCGGTCAATCTTTTCTCAAGTTCCGGCGATGTCATACGCGGGAAATCAAAACGTTGGCGCATATAGGACTTGATGAAGTTCATGCCTAAGCCGTAACGTGTTTTCTCCGTTTGGTTAACTCCGGCAGCATGCCAGATATGCGCGTTGAAAAATATGGCATCTCCTGGCTCAAGCTCAACTTGTTCGGCTTGACGATAAAAATCATCCTCACTTGGAGCAGAAAGCATCTCTTGCGAGCCGGGATAATAAAAGGTTGCCCCTTTGTCTTTGGTAAAAGGCGATATGGCAATCACCAAATTCAAGTTAGTGATGAAACCAGGAATTACACGCTCGGGCGGACAATCGGTATGAATTACTTTAGCGCTGTTAGATCCACCAGGCGGAGTTGACGGAGCATTATAAGCGTTGAGAATGGAAGTTTCACCCATTATTGAATCGACTACTTCGATCAGTTTCGGCTTGGTCATTACTTGACGAAAAATATCGCCACGGAACATCAGGTTAATTGCAATACCGTGATCACTGTAATACTTATTGCTGCCAAACCGCGTGATGTCCTCTTCAATCAGATTAGGCATCAAACTTTCTATTGTTTTGATTTCGTCAGAGTTGAGCAGGTTTTTTTCGACAAAATAACCTTTTGTCCGAATTTCATTCGTAGCACTGCTTTCAGTCAAGCATGTTGCTTTCGACATATCAAACCACCTCCAATGCCTGGGCCAGTTTTACAGTAATTGTTTTCTTGACCAACGCCGCCTTATTCTTTACGTCATCATGAGTTTCGCCAAAAACAATGAAAAAACCTTGACGAGTACGCCCGTTTTCGGCCAAGCGAATCCGATCACCTTCAGCAAATACCAGATTCAGATCTAATACACCAGGCAAAGCACGGGCAGCTTCCACACCTTCAATCTTTTCGACAAATCCTTCACCGAACTCGAAAAATTCTAAATAAGCCGCTTTTCGTTGTAGCGAAAGCTTACTTAAATCTGTGTGTTCACCATGCAATTCTTTATAGAAAAGCTCGTATATATCAGCGCCGGAAACCCATTTAGCAATATCGGAAGAGAGCCTAGTTCCGCCACCGCGGCAAGCGATTTCTACAAGCCAAAAACGTCCGTTTGGAACGTCAACGATATATTCGGCATGAGTGATACCAAACTTAAGCCCGGATTGTTCGACATAACGATCGTTAGCCGCAAACACCTCAGCCAAAAGATCCTCAGGGACAGTTGTTGGATAAAGCAGCTGAGCAATAACACCGGAAGGGAAATGTTCTTTAGTCGAAGCAGCAAAAGAACGATGTTTACCCTTCGAACAGTAGCCCTCAACTGTTATATGCTCGCCTGAAACATACTCTTCGCAAAGCACATATTTTTGCCTGGATTGAGCAAGACTGGCAGCAAGTAGCTCAGCAGCTTTTGCCACGTTGCTTTCGTCAATTTTGTATATGCCGCAACTTGCTTGATTGTCCGGCGGCTTTAAGATCGCCGGCAAACCGATTTTAGCCAGAGCCGCTTCTAACTCTGCCGCTGTTTGTACACATTCCCACTTCGGCACAGGCATTTTTGCTTGAGCCGAAAAACGGCGTGAATAAAACTTATTAACGAACAGACTTACCGCTTCCGGTGGATTAGCCGGCAAACCAAAGCGCCGCGCTAAATTATTGCTTGTTTCCACTGAGATATCGGACTGATCCGTGACTATGAACTCAAAGCTAAGGTCTTTAATCGCCTGAAAAATCTCTTCCTCATTACGAACGTCCGCTTTGATATGGGCATCAGCCACAGCAACACCGGGGGAATGATCGTAAGGATCGACAACGCTGACATGATGGCCTTTTGTCTGCAAGAACCTTATCAGCGGAACTTGCCAGGCGCCAGCAGCAACGACCAAGACCTTGCCTGTCATTCATCTATCCAAAAGAGGGAAAACTGGCTAAGAATATAGCTTTTTTCATGATTGAATAGGTTAGGGGGGTGTAATCTAAGAAGTGGCTACTTTCATGATTACAAGCTTAATTTGCCCCAATGTCAAGCAGCGAGGATACCCTCTTGTTCGTTCGCAATATCATCCATAGGGCTGACCACGCTCAGGTCTTGGAAAATCCAGATCTGCTGGCAGAGGTTCGCCAAAATATAGAAGCTGGCGACATTTACGTTTTTGAAAGAGTGATTGAGCCGTCATCTTTGTTGGCACTTAGGAATTATCTTAGCCAAATCGGCAGCAACTCCTTGCCGAATTATCAAAAAATCGAGCCGGGCTGTCCAAATTTTCATCGAATCAATGTTTGGGATCC
The DNA here is from genome assembly GCA_019750335.1 of Candidatus Obscuribacterales bacterium. Lineage (GTDB taxonomy): Bacteria > Cyanobacteriota > Vampirovibrionia > Obscuribacterales > Obscuribacteraceae > JAIEPM01. Next base: position 356,050 of record JAIEOQ010000006.1, on the reverse strand, counting down.
ACGCTCTTACGTTCAAGCCTGTTTTCATCAGTTTGTTTTTTTTCCATGGAATCAAGACATATTCAATCTTTTTGAGCTGACTAAAGACGTATACGCCATGCGCAATTCCATTACCGGATTGCCTAAAGAAAAATTTCTCGGACCAACACCGGAAGATGGCTGCACCGCCCGCATTGCTTTTCAATTTTATCCTTCGGGATTGGGTGGCATGAACAAACATCGCGATCCTTACGACCATCACCAGCTCACAGTGCCAACAGTAACCATGTCACAAAAAGGTACTGATTTTACAAGCGGTGGCGCTTACGCCGAAAATGCCGCCGGTGAGCGAATTTATACGGACGAAATTTCGGATATCGGTGATGTGGTTTATTTCAATTCACAGATCCCCCACGGAGTAGAGACAATCGACCAAGAACAAAAGGTTGATTGGCTCTCGTTTCGCGGACGCTGGATGATGCTTGTTGCTGTAAATAAGCTTGTCGATAACAGCCAAATAGCCGATGCCGTTGATCTAGAAAAATTAAGCCTGAGCAATCAACAAAAGTGAGCTGCCTAAAGGCCAAGACACGCCGGATGTAATTGTCGCTCGTTCCACTGCCAGCACAGCTTCAAGCGCTTTATTCAACCAACCCGGTATGCGAAATTCAGCTTCAGGATCAAAATCTTTTTGTGGATTATTTTGTTCTTTAAGGCGAGCAGCCATCATTAGGGGCAAAAGAAAAGTAACGAATGAAGTGGTTCTTACAACTTTGAACCCGGCGGCTTCTACTTTTGCTGTAAGTTCGGAAACAGAGTAACGGCGTACATGGCAAGCATGTTCGTCAAAACGGCTCCACAAAAATTCATGCTGGGGCACGCTGATAATCAAGCCGCCGCCTTTACGAACTGCTTTGCGCATTTGTTCGAGTACACCCGTATCGTTTTTGATATGTTCCAAAACATCGAAAGCGCCGATCACATCAAAATGATCTTCAAAAGGTATTTTAGTGGCATCCATTTGATACAGAGTGACGTTCGGAAGCCGTTTTGCCGCAAAATGCAAGCCGCGATCATAAATGTCCGCTCCATAAAGCTCCATTTGCGGATTTTTAGCGCCAACTGCCGAAAGAACTAAGCCGTTGCCACAACCAAGTTCAAAAAAAGATTTCGCTTGGGGAAAGTATTTATTTAGAGCCCAAAGAATAATTTGATTGCGAGCGCGGAACCAAAAATAACCGGCTTCTTTTGGAAACAAACGATCGTGCGCATCATCCGGAAAGCCTTCACTAGCAAGTGACAGCTCAGGCGCAAAAGAGATCCGCCCTTCATTACTCGAGGGCATAAAGCCGCAATCGGGGCAATGCCAATGTTGAGATTGAAAATATGCGCTGCAATCCACGCATTGCATCATAAAAGAGCACCGGTAAGAGCTGCCGAACCAAACTTGACTATTTTACCTTATTATCTTTGCCACTTTGGATCCATCAACAATGTTATTATCTAAACCATGAATGACGTTGAAATAAAAGAAGCAATCGAACGTTACAACCGCCGTCTCCAAGAGTTCGGCGCCACCGAAAAAGCACTGGGCTGGGGAAATAAAGGACGCTCCCGTCTGCGTTTTGAAATTCTGTTGTCCCAATGGGATTTCAACGGCTCAACTGTTCTCGACTTCGGTTGTGGTTTCGGCGATTTATTTGCTTACTTGTCCGGAAAAAACTGGCAGGATTTTCACTATCTAGGCTTAGATATAAACCCGAGTTTAATTGAAGTTGCGCAAAAACGTCATCCCCAAGCTTCTTTTCAAACCATAATCTCCCTTGCCGATATTCAAGACACGGATATTGATTTCATTTTGGCTTCAGGTACTTTTAACCACAAATTGAACAATAATTTTGCTTTCGTACAAGAGTCTTTCGACAAATTTGTCAAAATAGCCAAAAAAGGATTTGCCGCTAATTTTCTTTCCAACAAAGTCGACTACGAGCTGGAAAACACTTATCATGCCGATCCGGCTGCCATCCTTAATCTAGCTTATACATACACAAACAACGTCATCCTGCGCAATGATTACATGCCTTATGAATTTACGATTTTTGTCAACCTTGGCGAAGCAATCGACAAAGAGTTGACTGTTTACGAACAATTCGTCAAATATGAACGGCCTTAGCGCTACCAGCTTTCCAGCAAAGCCAAGCCCAGCCCGGCTTTGCCGTAACCATTACCGTTGTATAACATATAAAGTTCGCTATTCCAGAAAAAGCAATGGGGATAGCAAAGCATTTCGCTGTCCCAGCCCGTGGGCGAATATTCAAGATTCATCAACTGATCTTGGCGTTGCCAGCTGATTCCATCTTCAGAGCTGGCATAGCCAATCTTGTACATGCTCCCGCGATGAACAAACCACATATGATACCGTCCTTGGTGCTTAATTACCGACGGTTTACCAATTGCGTATTCACTTTCGTCTTTGAAAGTAATCGCCACATCTCCGTTGCGCTGCCAATTTATGCCGTCGGACGACTCAGCATATTGAATATCGTAATAATGTTTGTGCTCGCCGTCTTCACCCCAGCGATGAAAACTGGTGTACCACATTCGCCATTTATCGTCTTCTTTGATCACACACATAGAACCTGTGCCAAGCGGTTCTTGATCCGTGGCCGGCAAAAGCGGTGCTCTTGATACACGTTTGAAATTGACACCGTCGGCGCTGGCAGCTAAACCGATATCATTATGAAAAGGAACCATAACAGCCGGTATCCAACCAACGTAATACATGAATAATTTGTCGTTATCCTGGACCAACCAGGGATAACCGGTACCATTTTCGTCAAAAGTACCTTTCTCGCCCAGACCAAGTACCGGCTCAGGCATTATTTCCCGGACAGCAAGCTTTTCCATATCGAAGCGAATAAGACCAATACGCGAGCGATTACGGCTGTCGCGACCGGTAACGTAAATTGATATTTCAGTTTCGCCGCCCTGGCAAAAAGCAAATGAAGGTCCGGTAAAAGTGGCCAACCAATCCACCTGGGATTCCGGCTTCAAAATTAAACCCAGTTTAGCCCACTTCATTTTGACCTCTTATTCTTAAGAACCCTTTAGTTGAAAAGGGTCCAAAACCACTCATAATTACAGAGTGAACAAGCTCGCAAGTCAGCTGGATTTTGCACCAGCTCAAATCACGCAACAAACTATGGTAGCAGAAGTCGAAAAAACTTCTGTTCAGCTGAGTGTGATCATACCGGTATATCGGGCTCAATCTTTTTTGCACCAACTTAACAACAGACTGCATCAGGTCTTGAATGAGCTTTCGCTTTCATATGAGCTCTTGTTCGTTGATGATTCAAGCCCCGATGGTTCATGGGATATTTTGGCTGAAATTGCTAGTTCAACAAAGTCAGTGCGGGCGATTAAACTAAGCCGTAACTACGGACAACAAGCCGCTATTACAGCCGGTTTGACTTACGCACGCGGTGAACGAGCGGTGATTATGGATTGCGATCTTCAAGATCTACCCGAAGACATTCCACGCCTGATCGCCAAAGCCGAAGAAGGTTATGACATAGTTTTTGCCAAACGAGCCAGCCGGGCTAAAGAACCGGTTCGTGCTCTAGTATCGCAAACTTATTTCAATTTACTCAGTGCCATTACCGGCACTAAAGTAGACGATAGTTGCGGTAGCTTCAGCATTATTTCGCGAAATGTTATTGATGCCTTTCTCCGTTTCACCGATCACAGCCGGCACTATCTATTGATTCTCTTCTGGCTTGGATTCAGACGTGGTTATATTGACGCCCAAAGAGCGGCAAGAGAAGAAGGGCAGAGCTCTTACAACTTCAAAACATTACTCCGTTTGGCTCTGCAAGGACTATTTTTTCAATCAACGGCCCTTCTGGAATGGATTATCGGCACCGGTTTTGCCATCTCATTTCTAGGCTTTCTCGGCATATTTTATGCACTTGGTGAATTTTTCATTTGCAAAACGGTTCTATCCGGTTGGACCAGCACAGTCGTACTGACACTTACCCTCGGTGGATTCAACTTAATTGCCGTTGGCGTGGTCGGACTGTATATCGGTCAGATTTTTGAGCAGGTAAAAGGACGTCCTTTATTTGTAGTACAAAGCCAATTAAATGAGCCCGGCAACAGCAACTAACACTGTTTTGTCCGTAGCGATTACTGCGGCACTGTTGTATTTGCTCAACTGGTTTTATCTAGATCTAGGCGGCTTGCCACAAAGCATGCCTGGTTTAACTGAGCCCGAAATCAAATTGAAGCTCCGCCTTTCTGATTTCAAACATGCAGTTATATTTGTCGGAGACAGCAGAGTCGGTTGGGGACTTGCTGAAAAAATCGCTTCCGAGATCCTCTCACAACAAAAACCAGCTCTGCACGCCATTAATGCCGGTCTGGCGGCAACTAACATTGTTGCATCAGTAGATCACTTATTGTCATATCATTGCAGCCAGCCTGGCATCCTAGCCATAAACTACAGCCCCGCTTGTTTTTACACTTTTGATTCGCCGATACTGGAAGAAAAAAACCGATTCAATTTCGGACAACTATTGGAGAAAGAGATTCGTTATCTGATTCAAGAAAGAATCTGTTTTTTTCTGAATGGAAAAACTTTTCTCAGGCTCATTCAGCATCCAAACAGAGCAACAGCCGATGTCGGCTGGACAGACCGCAAAATATATTCTGATGGATTCGTACAAGCACGTTTGGTTGGTCCCGGTAATCTGCCTCTGGATCCAAGTGTTTTCCAACTGCATTTTTACAAGGATATCATTGACAAAATAATTCAAAACCAGCCCGCAGCTGTGGTTAGACGAGAAGCAGTAATAACCAAACTGAAAGAAGCAAAGAATAAAGGCTGGAAGATCGTTATAATCCGCTTGCCTGTCGGTCCGAAAATGAGACAGCTAGAGAATAAACTGCCTCCGGCATTGCAACCAGAAGCGATATGCCAAGAACTAACAATCCCATTTATCGACGCTCAGAATCTTTATCCTGAGAACGTGACAATCGATCAGTCACATATCAGAAGCAGCTTGGTTCCAAAAGTAACAGCAAAGCTAACTAAAGAACTTTGTTCACTAAATAAAGCGGGCGGTCTTTGATCTCAACACAGAGCATGCCTAAATACTCGCCAAGAATGCCCAAACAAGTCAGTTGCATACCACCAATGATCAAAATAGCCATAATCACGCTTGTCCAACCAAGGATGGCTGTGTGCATAACAAACTTGGCATAAAGTGCATAAAGCAAATACAGTCCGGCAGCAATTGTCGTCAGAAAACCGCAAAGACTAGCCAATCGCAACGGCACAATTGAAAAAGCAACGATACTGTTTACTGACAGACGAATCATTTTAATCGGTGTGTATTTAGTAACGCCGGCATGTCTGCCTTGGCGAACATAATCCACAAATGTTTGTTTGTAACCAATCCAAGTAACCAAGCCACGCATATAGCGATAACGCTCACGTAATGAGCGCAGATCCATCACCACTTTTTTGCTGATCAGTTTGAAATCGCCGACATCAAGCGGCATTTTCACATCGGACAAACTGGACAAAAGACGATAATGCATAGACGCTGTCAGCTTCTTAATCGGCGTTTCGTCAAGTCTTTCCGCACGACGAGCATGCACTACATCATAGCCAAGGCGCCATTGTTCGATCAGTTGCGGAATCACTTCCGGCGGATCTTGCAAGTCGGCGTCAATAATTACTACCGCATCGCCTTGCACATGATCGATACCGGCTGTAATCGCCATTTGATGCCCAAAATTACGAGAAAGATCAACAACTCGCACAGCTTGAGGATGAGCCTGATTAAGACTGGTCAAAATGTCTAAAGAGGAATCACGACTACCGTCGTTAACAAAAACCAGCTCGTATTTACAGCCAATTCCTTCAAATAAACTTTGCATGCGTTCAAAACACTCATGCAAACACTGCTCTTCGTTGTATACCGGAATCACAACACTGATGAAATAATCAGCTTTTTTAGCCTCAGCATTTGCCGGCAGCGGACTGGCATCAATCATGGCAGCCGGATGATGGGTAATATGCGGAAATTGAATATGGTCGGACATTTACACCGGCTCCGAAAAGCGCTGGGGCAATACACTTGCCAACCATAGTATCGCAATTTAGCCCCTGATTGTCCTGATATGGGGGAAGATTAACCAAAAGAGCGAGGCTTTCTTAAAATTCGTTTATCGAGAATCGGAAGTGCAATTAAACCAATTGCCGCCAACGTTGCCAAAAGTAGCCCAAGCCGGAATGAATCCGGTTCGTAAGAAAAAACTATTTTGTGTTTGCCCGGAGATACTTTCACGCCACGGAACATGTAGTTAACACGTTCAATCGCTGCCGAGTTACCATCAATAGTACATTTCCAACCGGGATAAAAGGTATCGGTTAGTACAAGCATAGTTGCAGCAGGTACGTCGGCTTCAATCACAACGCTAGTCGAACTGGGCCGATTGACAAATATCTCGTAATCATCGTCGCGCAGACCAGGGATTGGTTCTTCAATTTTTGCTTTCGCTCCAATCAGAACGATATCCTGATCAGCTCTAAATTCTGGTGAATCAATCAGCTTCAAAGCTTCTTCTTCACTAATTACAGTAAATATTTTCGCAGCTAAATAAGCCTGGGGTCTGGCCCGCATATTTTGATAAATTCGCACACCATCTTTGTATGCCGACACAAGCTTGAAATGCCGATCCTGGCCCTCCATAGCTAGCCGTTTATGATCAAATCCGTGTTCACCAAGAATAAAAACACCAACCGAAGCAGGTAATAAGTTTTCATCCAAAGTTGGCTTAGCTCCGGTCCAAGTATCAATTACCTTGAAACCAAAACGTAATTTGTTCTTTTGTGCTATCGGTACAGGTAGATAGATTCGCCGTGAATATAGATGATTGCGCAAATTAGTTGTATCAAGCAACTCTTCCGGTCCGGACCAAACAAGATTGTTTTTGGCGTCTAAAACACACAGTTGCAACGCATAACGCAATGAAGCTGAATCATGAACTCGTAATTGCAAGTCACATTCAAATTGCCAATTGATCGGATCAAATATCGCCGCCGAAGAGAGCAAGCGTAAGCCGCTCATTATTCGGCGCGGCGCTGTCGGAGTGAGTGTGACCACGGCTTGCTCATGATCAGAACCGCTGATCGCTGTACGTGTCAGCACATATTTGACACTGGCAAGATTGAGCAACTTAGAGCATTGTTCAGGAAAATCGTAAAAATAAAGATTATGACAATAAGTTTTGCACTGCTGAATATAAGCTCGATAGGACTTCAAAAGCATCGGACTAAAACAACCGATAGCCGGTATTTCGTAATTCATTTGCAGATTTGGCAAAAAGAAGTTACGCCCGACAGAAACCACACGCTGATGCTGCTCGTTCAAATATTTAAGAGCCTCATTCTGTTCAATCGTATAAGCTTGACACTTGGGTAACGCCGCTCTGGCATAAGGAATAATCGAAACCAAATTAGCGGCGATAAACACAAAAACAATTGCTTTGGCTGGAATTTGTTTGATTCCGCTCCACAAAAAAGCAAATAGAGCAGCAACTACCAAGCTGATACCGGAATAAAGAAAAAAGATTTTTTGCATTTTAAAAGCGCTCTGGATCTTATCGACTGAAAGACCGCCAGCGGCAAAAGAGATAATCCAGAAAACACTCAAAGCAAACAGGCAACAAAGAGCAATTGATCTTTTTTCAGCAAAATAATCAAGTGCAAAAGCGCTGGAAAGACAGAGCAAAATCAATAAATCAGGCACACCATAAATAGTCGCTAAAAATGAAAGCGGCGGATGAGACATGAATTCAGCGAAGAATGCTGGGGGTAAAGAAAAGAATCCGACCAATAGCACCATCAAATTGATGCAAACAAGTGTTCTTTTACGCACAATTAAAGACAGAGGTAAAAGAGCAGCAACCATAACGCCTAAAAAATACTTTTCCAGACTTTTGGCTGCCAGAAAGCCATCCATAAAATTGGCAAAAGTATAAAAGCTAGCCCCGGATGATTCTTTATACAAATAACATTGACGCAAAAATTCAAGAAAAGGCAAAATAATGATGCTGGATAAAGCGCCGACAAACACAGCTGCCGCCAAGAACACACCTATTGTTTTCAAAGCCCCCGGCAAAATTTTACTTATGCTGGAACATTCACGTGAAAGCATAAGTAACAGTCCTAAAGCAGCGGCATACAATACGGCAAAGAAAGAGATTTCCGGATGAGTGGTGAGAATAGAAACAGCCGACAAAACTACAGCAATAGCAAAAGTACGTACATTTGGTTTCTCGCCTAAACGTGCAAAAACGTAAAATAGCCAAGGTGAGAGCGGCCCGATAATACGCAAATCTAAATTTGGCACTATAAAAGGACAGAACTCATAAGCGGTTGCAGCAAATATTGCTGCTGCCGGCGACAAACGGAAAAAGCGAGCTAAGAAATAAACACCAAGTACTCCGCTGAGAATTTCAAGCAGCATCAAAACATTGAACAAGTATGGTGTAAAAGCCAAACCTAAAAACAGAGCCGGATAAAAAATAATCGATTGCGGATCGCCTAAAATCGGATAACCGCATCCACTGTATGGATTCCACAAAGGCGGACTGAAGTTAAACCAGGATTGCTGCGCAAAATGTGCGTTAGGAAACCAGATCAAAAAGCTGCAAGGGTCGCAAGTAAAAGGAACAATTGCTTGTTTGAGTGAGCCGTTGAAAAAGGCATCCACATTGTAGACCAGCCCCATACGTGCAAACTGCTGCCCGCACAAAAACGGCCCAACAAAGAATGCAATAAAAGTAACGGCTATAAATGCCAGAGCTAAAAAATCTTGCTTGCGCTCACTCATCATTTTTTCCAGACGCTTATTTGTACAACTTTATCGAATGATTGTCTGGCGTAAAGAAGCTCAGCTCTAACTCCATTCTCAAAATAAAAGAACTCGCAAGCTTGACTGCAATCTTTTTTCTTCAGATCATCATCATCGTGTTCTGTCTCTTTACCAGCTAGTCCTTGTATTAATAAGCTCATTTTTTTAATCGCTGTTTCTCTTGAAACACCTGCAGCCGGAAATTTAACTTCAATACCGAAAGCACGGCCATTACGACAGTGTATTGAGTAGATTTCTTTTTGTTCGCCGGCTTTTACCGAGTCATATTGGGTTTTATCAGCAAAATGTCCGTATTCGGCGTAAGCAAACAACTCTTTGGCTTGAGCCAGCTCAGAAGCAGGCATAGCCAAACGCAGGTCGCTAAAGCTAGCAAGAGCATAAGCCGGAAGCGCACTATAAAACAGAACAAAAAGTAAGACAAAAATTTTAGCCATCTTTGCGTCCTGTCAAAACATTTTTAACGGCCCGCAAAGGTTCGGTCATTTTCCAGTAAAGACTATTTTGCATTTTTTGTACTTCAGCAACAAACAGTTCATGCTCGTCGAAGCGGCAACGTTTTTCATGATCAAGATCTGCCACAGCCTCAGTCAAAGCAGAAAGTGCATAACTGCTTAACAGACGAAAGCCGGCAGCAGGCGCCGGTGTATTTTTGGATTCGTTCAAATAAATAGTTTCAAAATCATTGCTGAGATCGTGACCGATTGAAGCCGAAACATGACCCATCTGCAAAGCAACGGCTTCCGAAATACGGCGGCGGAAGAGAGCTTCCGGTTCAATATCTTTGAGTATATGACGATATTTTAGGCTTAAGCGCAGAATATCCAGGGCGTAATAAAGCTCTTTATGATTTTTGTCAGTTTGGCTGTCGGGATGACGCCGGAAACTACACAGGAAATCGTCAAGAAAATAATAGTCGCCGTGAGCAAGAATTCTAAACCAGAATTCGATATCGCCGTAATGGTAGAAGCCGGTGTCAAATCCGCTACCGGCATGTTCACGTCTGAACATTGCCGTGCTCGGTTCTCCTACCCAGTTATTCAAGCTAATCAGATTGAAAGTAATGACTTCGCGAGCGGGAATTTTCATACTACGCGGAAAAACGGATGTACGTTTCAACTCTTCGCCGTTTTGATCTATTACTTTTTGCGCTGTTGTAACAAGAGCGATACTGCGGTTGTTTTGAAGAACTGCAAGCATTTTAGCTATAGCTTCCGGCGCCAGGAGATCGTCCTGAGCGTAAGTCTTTATATATTCACCTTTTGCTTGACGCAAACATTCATTGTAATTTTCAAAAAGACCAAAACGTTTTTCGTTTATCCAAAAACGAACTCGCTTGTCTTTAGCGGCAAAGCTTTCAGCGATTGAACGGCTGGAGTCGTTTGAACCGTCATCGGCAATCAATAGCTCGATATTTTCATAACTTTGAGCTAGTGCTGCCTCAATTGCTGCAGACAAATATTTGTCGCCGTTGAATACCGGCAGGCAAACAGACACTAGTGGCCGATTGGACATGTGTCATATCTTAGTCCATTTGACAACACTGTCCTGCCGATAATCCGTTAACCCTTTCTTCACCTTGGACCGCGTATAAAGCAAGATACGGAGGTATCACACAATGCACATTGTTTTAGATGTACTTGTTTCATTCGGATTAGCTTCGTTTGCTTTAGCCGCTTTTATCTGGGTCACTTATATGCACTAAAGGACGAAGAAAGGCGTTTGCGCTACCTTGTCGCCAACCAGGATTTCAATTTGATATTGTCCCGGTCCGACTTTAACTGATGGTGCAACGATAGCGCCGTCTTCGTTAGTTTTACGGCTGAAAACCACACCTTTTTCCGACTCTTTTACTCTCAGCTCTACGTTAGCCATAGCGGCGCCGTTGCCGTCTTTGGCATTGAGCAATATGCGAAACTGATCTTGATCGACAAGCCAGCCTAAGTTCATTTGAACATTGGCACTCCCTAAATCTTGCTCAAAAGTGCCAAGCGATACCATACGTGTGCCGACACCGCGCAAAGCTCCAGCCGGCACCATCTGTTGCCAGGACATTGCCGACAACATATCTTGCCAAAGTTGAACTGCAGTCTCGCGCCCATTGCCAACCAGATCGCGTACTTTTAAGAATGTCGCGGCAGTAGCGTCGGCATGTTCGGCAAGCAGGCGTAAAGTCACTCGATTGAGCATACTTTCATCTTTAGCCGAAAGCTCAACATATTCGGAAGCTGCCCACATCGCTCGATCAAAAGCGCTGTCTTCGCCGGGCAAAGGCAAATTATCACCGTATTTTTGGAAGAACTGCTTGACGCTCTCCGCAATTACTCCCTCATCCTTAGCTTGAAGGATCTTTTTCAATTCATCTGTCGGGCTATTCATTTTCCGCAACTCCTAGATACGCGTCTCGTCCTGTTCCATCCGTTCCTTAAATGCCTTTAGCGTGCGAACGATTTTCTTATCGACTGTATCTATACTTTTGGCATCCATTTTTAGACATGAAATTAGATCTTCGCGTTTATATCCTTGTACATATTTCAAAAGAAAGCAGGTGCGGTGGATTCCGGGCGGCAATTCTGCCAAGACTTGATCTATTAGATCATTAAGCAGAGTTTTAGCAGCCGGGTCTCGCTCCTCATGGCTACCGGATAGGTTATATTCCCAGCCAAACACGTCCTCAGCGCTACGCCCGTCGTCATCAGCGAAAAGCGAATCTAGAGAGGTGGTCCGCCACTGGGCCGAAGGTTGTTCGCCTTCATTAAAGCTTTTACCGGGGGCTAGAGTACTTACTTTCATGGTTTGTCCGGCCAGATTGAGCTCTCCGGAAGCAACAGTAGGCTCCGCGGAGCGAGTCGTTTTTTCCGGATCTTTTTTACGCAAAACCACTTTGTGATAACGCTCAAGATTTTGAGCAATGGCTTTGTTGCACGCCCCCAGACAATAAAGAGATAGCTTGGCATCAGGATGGTTCGGGTCAAAGTGCTTGACGACCAAGATCAAAGCTGATTGCAGAATGTCTTCCACATCTTCGTCAGTAGCCAAGCGCGCCCGCGAACGGATATAACGCATCATGCGTTGCGGCGTAAAATCCATTTCGCCTTTGAGAAATTTGCGGGCTTCTCGATCGTTCATCAGCTCTGATGGCCCCTAACGGGTAAACTGCCAATCCATGTATATACGCTTGAAAGACTTTTTGGAAACAAATTTCAGAAAAGGGCCAGATTTAAGGTTTGGTCGTTCAATATTAACAAATAACAAGCCAGCTGTTGGATTTTGCTGGAATTTGCCGGCGCTTAAGGGATTGGGGATCAATCTCAGGTAAAATTGCCTCTCTGATGAGAATGTTAGAAACAATGGAGCCCCCCAAAGAAAGATTATCGCGGAACCGGCGATCCTCTTTATCGCACCTCGGTCGCCGCTTCATCAACAAAACATATAAAGCCTTGACCGGTCAGGCTTTAGTACCTAAATTTTTGACCGTCCGGGCAGTGGCTAACGGGCTAAAAAAAGAGCAATTCAGTGGCGCCATTCGTCTGGCCCGGGGGCTAAATCGGCTACCCGACTATTTGCAGGCTGTATGCGACAAACAATGGGAAAAAGCTCAATATTGGGATGATTTAGGCTTAAAAGCTAAAGCTGCTGATTATTATCTCGATTCAGCCCTTTGGGGCGTTTATGCCGACTTGATTACGGCCGACGAAGAGAAAGCACATTTTCTTCGTGAGCAATATCGTGAAAGTTATTTTCGAGCCGCTCAAGGTTTTCGCACTCCAACCGAAAGAGTCGAGCTTACTTATTTAGCTTCAACTTTGCAGGCTTATTTCCGCTTGCCGGCTTTAACTAAGCCCGGGCAACAAAACTGGAATCTGCCTTGTGTTATTTTGTTCAACGATCTTTTCTCATCCAAAGAAGAGCTGCATTACGTTGAAAATTCTTTGCTTGCTCAAGGCTTAGCAACATTCTCAATTGATTATCCCGGTCATCAACGTCCTTACGCTTCATTCGACGTTAAAGAACTAGGCAACGCCATCTATCTTTTTCTTTATTCGCGCACCGAGATTGATTCATCCAGACTTTGTCTTTATGGCATAAGTTTGGGCGGCCGTTTTGCTTTGCATTTAAATCTATTGATGCCCGAAAAATTCAAATCAGTGGTTTGTCTCTCCACGCCTTACGATCTACATCACGATTTAGAGCAACTGACTAAAGCAGTTTCCGCTCAATTTTTTGTTTCGCCAATGACGGCACGAACAGCTCTTCATGAACTAGCCGAACGCACACCAATTGAAGACGCTCTTTCACAGCAGAAAAGCTCAATTTTAATTGCCGGCGGCGGCAAAGATAATATTGTCCTGCCTGAAGAGACACAACATTTGTTCAATCAATCGGCATCTAAAGACAAGCAGCTTGTGCTTTGTCCGGGGGCCGGACATGGCTTGTATGAAATGATGCCTAGCTTACGTTATGAAATCGCTCAGTGGATCACTCAGCGTATCTGAAAGGATCTCGAAGATGATTCGAGCAACAAAATCTAGATGTTCACTGCTGACTGCAATAACGTTTTTTGGCGCAATCTCTTCAGCTGCAGCTCAAAGCGGACCGATTATTCCTTACGATAGTTTTCTGGGCGGCTCCCAACCGAGCGTCAGACCACCAGGCGGCGTACCAAGTCCTTTGCACGGTTTTCAAAAAATCGGTTCACCCAATGTCAAAGCTCCCGAGTTAAAGCAACCGGATACGTTGATCGGACTGGTCGACGCTTTCGACGAAGCTCTGACCAAGCACCCGCGCGTAGCATCTATAAGAGCACAATTGGGAATTGCAAAAGCGCTTTACGCTCAAGCTCTAACTTTGCCTAACCCTTCGATTTTGATTTACGAAGGAGCGATTGCCGAACAAACTTACCAAAGAGGCGCCTCGATTCCAATTGAACCGCCCTGGAAACTCGTGACCAGACTTATTTCAGCCAAGCAGCAAATCAAACAATCTGACTTGCAGATAATGAATCAACTCTGGCTTCTAAGGCTGGATGTGCGCCGTGCTTTTCTCGAGGTGGTCGTCGCTCAAGAGTCAGCACAAACTCTAGCCGATTTAAAAACTCTTTCCGAAACCCTTTTGAATGTCGCTCAAAAACGCTATCAAGCTGGCGACGTTCCGGAGCTTGACGTTTTGAAAGCTCGCCTGGCTATGAATCAAACAGGCATCGAATACAATCAAGGATTACGTCGTGTCATTCAAGCTAAACAACAGTTGAACGTTATGCTTGGCCGCGATTTTCAAGGCGGAGTCGAAGTACAGCGCTTACCGATACTTAAAGCTAAAATTGAGACTAACGATCTCTTGCCAGACTTTGATCGCGCATTGCTACCTTGCGAAGATTTCGTCAAACAAGCTTTGGACAATCGTCTAGAAATTAAGATCAACAAGCAAACGATCAAAGCCAACCAGGCCGGTTTGAACAATAGTATCGGCAACATTCTCCCAAACTTTCAACTGAACGTCGGTCATTCCGAAACCGGCAACCCGCCTAACGGTCCGAAAATCAAAAACGGCTATTTCGTCGCCATCTCACAAGAAATACCGATCACTAACTTTCAGCAGGGTGATATCGCCAATTACAAAGCGACAATCAGACAATTAAAGATGGAGTCTTACACCATCAAAAATCAAGTTACAGGACAAGTAGCTGCAGCTTATCAAAAACTTGTCTCAGCTCGCGAACGCATTTTAGCTTATCGTGATCATGTGCTTGACGAAGCAGACGAGGTGGTAAGATTGGCGCGCCGCAGTTACGAAGTCGGACAATCGGATATTACAGCCACCCTGGCTGCGCAACACGATAATATCGGTATTCGCAATGAATATCTTGACGCAGTTCAGTCCTACCAGCAAGCTTTTGCCGATCTGGAACAAGCGATTGGCAAGCCTTTGCAATAAGCAGCTATTTGTGTTCGCTTTTTCGATTCATCATTAAATACAAAGCCGGCAAAACAATCAGGGTTAAAGCTGTAGCCGACACTAAGCCGCCTAATACAACCACTGCCAGCGGACGTTGAATTTCAGCCCCGGTACCGGTGGCAAAAACTTTCGGCAGAAGACCCATAATCGCCACAAGTGCTGTCATCAAAACAGGACGCAAACGTACCTGCGCTCCTTGCACCACCGAATCTTCCAGACTCAAGCCTTTGCGGCGCAACTGCATGATGTATGTGACCATAATCACACCGTTTTGCACAGCAACTCCGAATAGAGCGATGAAGCCGATAATCGCCGGCACAGAAAGAGTTTGTCTGGTAAGAAACAAGCCGATAATTCCACCAATCATCGCGAACGGAACATTGAGCATAATCAAACCGGCGTTCTTGAAAGAATCGAAGGAAGCAAAAAGTAGAATAAAAATCAGCAGCAACACAAAAGGCACAACCAGAGCTAGTCGTTCCATGGCTCTTTGTTGGTTTTCAAACTGACCGCCATAAACAATACGATAGCCTTTAGGCAGTTTAATTTCTTTGGCAATTCGTCTTTGCACTTCTTCAACGAAACCACCCAAATCGCGATCACGAACGTTAGCTAAAACAGCCGTACGCCGCTGTCCGTCCTCTCTGTTAATCGCTACGGTGCCATCTTCAATTTTCATATCGGCTAAAGCTTTCAACGGCACACGGGCCCCGTCCGGAGTAACAACGATAATTCGTTGCATATCCTCTTCCGAATCACGATACTTATACGGATAACGCACAAGCAAACCGAAACGTTTCGTTCCTTCCAGTACCTCAGTCACTACTTTTCCGGCGACAGCCGTACTGATAATCTCTTGAATGTCAGAGATGTTTAAACCGTAACGAGCAATCTCACCGCGTTTCAATTTAATATTCAACTGCGGCAATCCGAAGATTGGCTCGCGTTGCATATCGGCAGCACCGCGCACTTCCGTGACTATTCTTTTTACTTGGCTGGCAATTTGATCCAGCTTGTGCAAATCATCACCAAAAATTTTAATACCAAGATCAGCCTTGATCCCGGCAATCAGGTCGTCAATCATATCGGCAATCGGTTGCGAAAAGCTGTAAACAAAGCCCGGTATGCCGTTAATGCTTTTAGCCATTTTATCGACTAACTCTTCTTTGTTTTTAACTTTCCATTCCGATTTCGGTTTCAGACCAACATAGATGTCGGCGTTATCCACCCCGTCCAAATCAGACCCCATGCCGGAACGACCAATTTTAGCTACGGCGACGGTTACTTCCGGAAAGCTTTTAATAATCGACTCGATATGAGAATTCATCCGTTCCGATTCGGTTAAAGAAACGCTTGGTGCCAGCTTGGTACGTAAAAGAATCGAACCTTCATCCAAAGTTGGCATGAATTCAGAGCCGAGAAAGGGCACCAAACAGAAAGAGCCAAAAAGCACGATCAATGAAATCAGCAAGACCCGGCGCGGTTTTTCCATAGCCGCTCGCAATGCCGGTTCATGCAATTGTTTTGCTTTATCGAGAAAAGGATTTTTCGGCTCATGAACTTCGCCTTTCATCAGCCAGAAACAAAGCACCGGTACCAGTGTCAAAGAAACAGCCAAAGCCGCAAGAATCGCATAAATAAAAGTAAGAGCCAAAGGATGGAACATCTTACCTTCAACACCCTCAAGAGTGAAAAGCGGGATGTAGACCGAAACAATGATTAAAATGGCAAACACGATCGGACGTCCGACCTGTTGAGCTGATTTTAAAACAACAGCATAATGATCGACTGTCGTTCCGTTCTTTTTTGCCTCTTCTTGAGCTTGTGCTAGCCGGCGAAAAATGTTTTCCACCATAACTACGGCAGCATCGACAATAACACCGAAATCGACGGCTCCCAGGGTCATCAAATTAGCTGATAAGCCGGTAAATTTCATCAAAATGAAGCTGAAAAGCAAAGAGAGCGGAATCACTACGCAAACAATCAAAGCGCTGCGGATATGCAAAAGCATGGCAAACAAAACAGCAACAACCAGTGCGCTACTGAAGAGCAAGATCTCTTTTACTGTTTCAATTGTTTTATCGACAAGCTCGGTCTGGTCGTAATAAGTATGTATTTTGACGCCTTCAGGCAGATCAGCTTCTATCTCTTCAAGACGCTGTTTCACCCGTTCAACTACGGCTTTAGTATTAGCCCCTTTACGGGTCATAACCGTACCGGTTACCACCTCGCCGGTGCCGTTCATCGATGCCGTACCACGCCTAAAAGCTGGGCCGATGCGTACGTTAGCCACTTGTCCGACTGTAACCGGCGTACCAGCGACCGCTTTTAGAACAATGTCTTCAATATCTTTGACATTTTCAATACGACCCACACCGCGAATGATGATCTCTTCGCCTGCTTGCTCAAAGAAATTACCGCCAGCGTTTAAATTGTTTGCCGGTAAGGCATTGACTAAATCACGCAAGGTCAAACCGTAGCTCATCAGCTTTTGCGGATCGACCATAACTTGATACTGTTTGACGAAACCACCGTAAGCAACGATGTTACCTACCCCGGGCACCGCTCTTAATTTGCGTGAAATGGTCCAATCTTGAATTGTTCTTAGTTCAGTCAAGTCATGATGAGGGCTCGACAAGTAATACATGAACACTTGGCTGAAGCTGGACACAATTGGACCGAGCATCGGTTGCGGTGATCCGGCAGGCAGATCCAATCTGTTTAAACGTTGCTGAACCAGTTGCCGGGCAAAATAAACATCAGTGTCGTCATCAAAAATGGCTGTAACCACTGAAAGTCCGAAACTGGAGTTAGAACGAATTTTTTGAATTTTAGGCAAGCCGTTGAGCACATTCTCAATCGGAAAAGTAACTTGTTGTTCTACTTCCTGAGTAGCCATCGCTTCCGGTTCGGTGACAATTTGCACTTGAACATTGCTGACATCGGGAAAAGAGTCGATGTTCAAATGAAAAAGCGACCAGACACCAAGCAAAGAAAGACCAACAACGGCAAATACGGTTGGCAGACGTTCTCTTAAGGATCTAGCGATAACATGATCAATCATTTTGCGTTACGACTTAGCGATTGCTGGACAACTCCGTTTTCAAAAGCAAGCTGCCCTGAGTGACGACTTCCTCGCCTGAATTCAAACCTGAAATTACTTCATAGTATTGTTCGCTGCCAGGCGTGACCACAACTTCCCGTTCTTTATATCCGTCGGCAGTTTTGATAAATACAACTTTTTTATTGTCCCGTTCCTGCACTGCGCTCTTCGAACAAGCAATCACTGTTCGTGGTGCAACTTGAAAATCGATCTCGGCAAACATATTCAATTTAAGCTTATGCTGAGCGTTATCCAGCAAAGCACGTATGGCTACCGTTCTTGTTTCCGGGTCTACGTGTTCACTAATGAAGCTGACAATGCCATCGAAATATTCACGCGGATAGCTGGATACTTTTACTTTTACCGGGTCGCCGATTTTAACGCTTGAAATATCCGCTTCGGGTAAATCAGCGCTTACAAGCACTTTTGAAAGATCAGTCACGGTCATAGCCCGATCCGATTGATCGATCATTTCACCGATGGCCAGCTCCTGACTGGTGATTACACCGGCTGATTTGGCCAACAACGGAATAGTGGCAAAGATCCGATTTGTTGCCATTACTTCATTGACCTTAGCCGGTGACATACCGAGAAACTGCAAGCGTTGCACCAGAGTATTGAGATGCTGACGTTCGCGAGCAGCGTCAGCCTGGGCCATTAAATAATCTCGTTTTAGAACTGCTTTGTTCTTAAACAAGCCTGCTTCACGTTGAAGCTGAGTAGCCGCTTGTTTATGAGCTAAACGAGCGCTTTCCAAAGCTGCTTTTGCTGTCAAGAAATCTTTTTCGGCAGCAATTTTTTCTTTGAGCATGCCTTCATAACGTCTATATTCCGACTGAGCCAGATCTAACTGCACTTTGGTTTCATCATAATTAGTCTGCGCTTCAATTAAACTTTGCGGACGCTGCAAATTTTCTTGATATATCAGTCCTTCTCTGCTTGCCTGAGCTTCAGCAAGAGCCAGCTTTGACTTGCTTTCCATGAGATCCGATTGCAAGCTGCTGATTTCGGCACTGTCGACCAAAGCTAACTCTTGGCCTGGATGCACATATTCGCCGGGATGAACGAGCACTTTCACAACCCGACCACTAAATCTTGTGTTGACATCCGTCTCTTGACCGACTACAGGCTGAATTTTGCCTGTAATGTGCAAATTACGTGAAATCTCTTTTTTCTCGATAACTTCGGTTTTGATGTCAAGCTTTTTTGCTATGTCATCGGCAATGGAAAGAGTGCTGCTAGCTTGCTCTTTCTTTTCATCGGCTCCGTCTGAATTACCGCAGGCTGCCAGAATTAAAGGGCAAGCCATCGCTAAAGAAAAATATTTCCAGGACTCCGTTAAGCTCATTTATGGTCAGATCCGGTTTCCATCATATTCATGCTAGAGTCTGCTGCATAAGCTGACAGCTCTGCAAATAGAATAGCAGGAATAGGGATGAGACTCGACAAGTGGCTTAAACTTTCTCGCTTAATCAAGCGCCGGACAATCGCTCAAATGGCTTGCGAACAAGGTCGTATTTTTATAAACGATCGCACGGCAAAATCAGCAACTAGCTTAAAACCTGGGGACAAGCTTCATATCGAGCTTGGTTCGCGCGCTCTGACCGTTGAAGTAGTTGAACTCCCATTACGAGCCCCTTCTATTCAAGATGCAGCAAAAATTTATAAAATACTCGAAGAAGTTCGGCGCCCGAAGGACACTCACGAGGATTTAGGCGATGAGTGGAATTAAGGATATTGTAAAGATAGTAGCAATCTTCTGGCTTGTCAGCACTTTCTGCGCCGGACAAACTAAGGATAAACAATACATATTCAGCCGCTCCAGCCAGCAAAACGTTTCGACTGCACTTGGCGTTTCAGCAGTTTCGGCATATGTTGTTTTGCCTGAAGGAAGTCGCAACGGCATTTATATAACTGCTGTACAACCCGGCGGATTGTGGCGAGACATGGGTATTAAGCCAGGGAACGTTCTGCTTACTCTGAATAACCAAGCAATTGAAAGTTGCCGTACAGCGGACACGGTAATTAATAAAGCCGGTAACACTGGCATAAATTACGCATTTGCCAAAATGAAAGGCGGTGTGCCGGTGGTGGTGAGAGGCAGTTGTTCAGCTTCAGGATCAACGCCCTTCGGCTCCGACTCAGCCTCGACAAAACAACAGAAAACTTTTCCTGAACCGCCAATCACTGAACTTGAATCTCACATGATCGACCTAATCAATCGTGATCGAGCTAGAAACGGCAATTTACCACCGGTAAGAGCAGACCAATCTTTAACACGCTTAGCTCGAAGCTATGCCGAATATATGCTCAGGCACGGCAGTTTCGGCCACGTCGATCCGGATGGACGCAATCCGCAAGATCGGGCTAAACAAGCCGGCTTGACCATCGGTGTCAACGAAAATCTAGCCTTCCAAAGCCGCGGCTGGAAAGGCGACCGTGATTTAGTCGATGCCGCTGAAGCTGAAATGATGGACGAACCGCCCAACCAAATGAATCATCGCGGAAATCTTTTGCATCCGGCAAGACAATATGTCGGCGTTGGCGTTGCCCGCAGCCCCGGCATGCTGATGATGGTTCAGGAATTTACCGATCACGCACCATAAGTGGTGCTTGCATATTGAGCATGAGCGGCACAACTTTACTCACTATTTTATGCCCGCCTGACTGCTCCAAATGAGCCGTATCCCAAAAATCCAAATGAGTGAAATCAGCGGAAGCACCAATGTCCAGGAATCTGACATCGGGACGATTTGCCGCTTTGGCAATTTCAGCGCGGAAACGTGAATAAAACCCTGACGGAAGCAGATTGCGATTGACATCGCTTAAAGGCATATTCACCACTATCACTTTGATTTTACGCTCGGCACAAGTATCAAGCAGTTTATACAAGAATCCCATTTGCACGGATAAATCGCGTTCAGCGATATTGCGATAACGACGCGCATACTCTTGCTTGCTACTTTCCCAACGCTCTTCGGTACTACCATAAAGCATAAAACCGCTTTTTTTGTTGTTGGCCGAAGCAGTTTTATTCTCCTGAGCTAAGCCCAGAAAAGCATAAGCTTTAGCAATTCCTTTGTTCAATTCTTGCTGCAGCCGCCAACGCTTGTTGTAAAAATAACAAGCGTGACTCATAACAAATTCGATGCGATCTTGAAAGCCCGGCAAATACAAATCGGCATAATGACTGAAGTTATTCAGTGTGACCAAACGCTTAAATGAGTTAGTGGCCATCGGATTCGGTAGATCGTTATCACTGAAATCACGCGGTGCAATGCCGTAAATAACAAACTGCGGTGCTTTTTCTCCTTTGAGAAATTCATCCACATAAATGTAAGCATCGGAAACCATTTGCCCAAAAATAGCGAAACTGAATACATGAGGATTGGCATAGCCATTAGCATTTAGAGCTGTTTCTAAGGCCTTAGAGCCGTGATGATGAAAGATGTCTCCGACAGAGCGATCCTTTTCACAATCCATGGACCAGAAAGGAAACATCATCAAAGAGGAGCCTAGTAAAACAACATTCGGCGTCTTGCTTAGTTTTTGAAAGTCATTCAAAGCAAGATCAATCGAACCGCCACCGCTCCATAAATCGGACGATTGTTTTTCATGACCAGCTTGACGCCAAAGCAAAAGATTAAGCGCAGCAAATATTAAAAGAGACCAAACAAAAGGACGGCCGTACCAAGGAGCTTTCCTCGGCACTGATGTTTGCGACTCCGCTTGTCGAACTTTTTGCGCTGTTGCTGGCAAATTCGTCACCACCTGACAAATAACGGTTGAGTCTTACGATCTCTTGGCTATTGTATGAGTTTTATCGATTTCAGGCAGATCTAGACGTTAATCTTGAAGCAGCCTTAATCTTTGCCGGCAACTTAAATACTATTAGGGTCGGAATACAAGGGCAGGTCCAAACCAGGCTTTTTCTGCGGTGCCGCTTGGGGCATAAGATAATTATTGCCCGGACCTAAGCGCCGAGTTTCGGCCATACGCCGATTCATCTCTTCAAACATCTGCTGAAAACGACGATCGAACGTAGCACCAAATATGGTATCAAGCCCCGGCGGCATCAGCAGATTGTTCTGCCCAAGCTCAGGCGGTAGATCGAAATTATTCCCACTTTCGTCTTCGGAACGCGGTCTAGCTTTAGGCATCGGTCCGCGCGCCATATTGTCGTTAGTCGAAATTGTGGAGGGAGCAGTAACACCCAATGTCTTTTTCAAACGTTCGACCCGATCGACATAAGCCATTGCCTGAGCCGGCTGTCCGAACATCTTCGCTTCCAGACGATCAAGCCGCGCGTCAAGTGAGTCTTGCGGAAAAGTTTTTTTCAGGCTCCGCCATTCAAGCGTATTTAAGATTGGATATTGCGCGGAACCAGCCGGCTGTTTATCTTCAACTGCCGTAGGTTGCGCGGCAAGCGGCGCCGGAACTCGTTCCACCAGATTCTTTTTTAGGCGAGCAAAACGTTCATCGTTAGAGCCGGCTTGCATACTGCCGAAAATTAAACACTCGAGACGTTCTAAACGCTTTTCCAGGGGATCGTGGGCATAAGCGTGAGAAAAGAAGCGATTCTCGAACACAGCCAGGTCAGGAAGCGAAAGCTTCGCCGGCGCAGTTGGAGCAGCTGCCCATGACTCACAAGCAACGAAGCCCAAACATATCAACAAAACACCGGCGGCTCCGGCGGCTTTTTTTACTCGACTGCTGCCCATGAACGAGAGTCTCCCAGTCATCTTCTGACCAAATTAGCAAAATAGACGTCCACTTAGACATTGTGTTCCCGACAAAGCCGATTGTCAAGCAAAAGCGGGTCCCGAATAGGACCCGCTTTTAAGCATTCATTAGCAGACGGTTTTATTCGTCTGAAGCACGGAACTCGGCATCGACGACATCATCGCCGCCAGCGCCACCAAAACCACCGGTAGCGCCGTCACCGGCACCGGCTGCTCCTGCGCCAACTGGTTCACGAGACTGGGCTTGCTGAGCTTCTTGCTGCAAAATGACCATTACGCCACGCAAGTCGTTCATCAATTGCTCGAAAGATTCAGGCTCTGCCTCATCTTTGAGCTTTTGTCTCAGTTCGGTAACCAGCATTTCGGCTCGCGAACGTGTTCCTGGCGCAGAATTCTCGCCAAGTTCACGAATAGTCCGCTCAACCGAATAGCAAAGGCTGTCAGCTTCGTTACGTAGATCAGCAGCTTCTTTGCGCTTGCGATCGTCTTGAGCATGAGATTCGGCTTCACGAACCATGCGCTCGATATCGTCTTTGCCCAGATTGGTGCTGGCCGTAATCGTGATTTTTTGTTCTTTGCCTGTTGTTTGATCCCGAGCCGTAACATTCATAATGCCGTTGGCATCGATATCAAAAGTAACTTCTACTTTTGGCATACCACGCGGAGCTGGCGGAATGCCGTCCAGTCTGAAGTTGCCCAGAAGTTTGTTATCACGAGCCATCGGACGTTCACCTTGGAAGACGTAGATATCTACGGCTGTCTGGCTGTCGTCGGCAGTGGAGAACACTTCAGATTTACGGGTCGGAATTGTCGTATTACGTTCGACCAATTTGGTGAACACACCACCCATGGTTTCAATTCCCAAGGAGAGCGGTGTGACGTCAAGCAACACTACGCCTTTGACTTCACCACCTAGAACGCCGGCTTGAATAGCCGCACCAACAGCAACCACTTCATCCGGATTAACGGTTTGGTTCGGTTCTTTACCGCCGGTAATGCTCTTCACCAGCTCTTGTACAGCAGGGATACGAGTCGAACCACCAACGAGAACTACTTCGTGTAGATCTTGGTAGGTCATCTTCGCATCACGCAAAGATTGTTCCATCGGTGCGCGGCAACGTTCAACCAAATGTCTGGTCAATTCGTTGAAGCGAGCACGTGTCAACTTCATCTCCAAGTGCTTCGGTCCGGAAGCATCAGCGGTGATGAAGGGCAACGATATATTGGTTTCAGTAACGGCTGAAAGTTCAATCTTGGCTTTTTCAGCTGCTTCTGTTAGACGCTGCAAAGCTTGACGATCTTTACGCAAGTCGATGCCTTCGAGCTTATGAAACTCATCGGCAATCCAATTAACTACGCAATGGTCAAAGTCGTCACCACCCAAGTGGGTATCGCCAGAAGTTGATTTAACTTCAAATACGCCATCGCCGACCTCAAGAATGGATACGTCAAAGGTACCGCCGCCAAGGTCGAATACAAGGATTGTTTCATTTTCCTTTTTATCAAGACCATAAGCCAAAGCAGCTGCTGTCGGCTCGTTGATGATACGCAGAACTTCAAGACCGGCAATAGTTCCGGCATTCTTGGTCGATTGTCTTTGCGAATCGTTGAAATAAGCCGGAACAGTGATTACAGCTGAAGTGACTTTTTCGCCGAGATACTTTTCAGCGTCTTCTTTCAGTTTGCGCAAAGTCATGGCTGAAATTTCTTCAGGCGCATAATCTTTGCCCTGAATCGCCACCTTGCAGCCGCCATCATGTCCTTCTTTTACTTTATAAGAAACGATAGCGCGCTCGGATTCGACCTCCGTGAAGCGTCTACCAATGAAGCGCTTGACTGAGTAAATAGTATTTTCCGGATTTAAAACTGCTTGACGCCTTGCCAGCTGTCCTACAAGTCTTTCGCCCGACTTAGTAAACGCCACTACCGAGGGAGTGGTTCTTCCCCCTTCGGCGTTTGCAATGACAGTTGGCTTACCGCCTTCCATGACCGCAACCACAGAGTTTGTGGTGCCGAGATCAATGCCTACTGCCTTTCCCATGCTTGCAACTCCCCTTTGAAAACTAGGCTTATAGCCAATGTTGAGGATTATACGCCCCTCCGGCTGCCCCATAGCGTTGGCATCCAGATTTATTCATAAAATGAAGAGGCACTTTTCAATCATGCCAACACGTTTTGGGCACGGGCGAACTTATTACAATCTCTTTATTTTTTAACGGCTCAAAGATTCGCCAATCGCTAATACGCGAATCGACACCGGACTGTTGTTTTGCTTGGCAAGCCTAACAAGGTGAGAGGGTTGATAACGAAACGGCACTTGTTCAACAATCGGTTGCCAATGCATCGGCACTAAACGTTCCACCTCAATCTCTTCGGCTAAACGTAAAGCATCAGCCGGTCCGGCAATTTTATATTTGCCACCGATTGGCAAGCAGGCCGTATGAATGTCAAATTGAGACAGATATTCAGGAATAATCGGTGTATATAAAGTATCGCCCGAATGGTAATAACCCTCGAAGTGATAGCCGTTAACCGGGCTGCCAGGGGCTGAACTGCGGGCAAACACCGCATGTACCGTTTTACCCAAGCGGGTAAGAGGACGATGAGTCGGTATGGCAGTTATTTTTGTGTCTTTAAATACAAGAGATTCACCATGATCTAAAGGAATGAATGCATCAGCCGGAATCACTCGTCGATATTTTCTTGTCATCCAGTCAATGAGTTTTTTTGGACCGACAAACTGACATTGCCATTCATGCCAAAGCTTGGCACTGGCAAAAACGCCATGATCGAAATGCCCGTGGCTTAAGAGGATTAGCTCACCTGGCTCCAAGCGGCGAAAGTCTACCGGATCTTGAATGTAAGGATCCGTATACAGTCGCAAGTTCGCCAATTCGAACTTAAAGGCACTATGTCCTAGATAGGTAAGACTCAAGAGATCCCTGCGTTTAACTTGAAAAGCAATCTTAGCATCTTGGTTGTCACAATATTAAAGACAGCAATACTAATGATTAATCCCTTTAAAAATCAGGAATCAAAATGAGACTTGATATAACATTCTCCTACTTAAGTAATGTGTGGAGGAGAGATGGACTATAGTCGAATTCGGGCGATAAGCTTGGCATTCCTTCTGGCCGGTACCACGGCGGCATCTCTGCCTGCGGCAACCTTGGGCAAAAATCGAGCTGTCGAGTATCTGAAATATTTCGACCCAATGCCGCAAAAGAATTTTTTGAACGAATCCCAGGACAGAATAATCAAGAAGCGTTCTTTCAAGCCTAGTGAGCTACCAAATACTCCGGCAGTACAAAATCCTGAGTTGGGTTTTTTCGCCATAATGCCTGCCGATAAACTGAGCGATTTGGACTTGGCTTCTTCTTTATTACAAACCAAGTATTGCAACGGTCTATCCGCACTTATTCCCTGGAAAACTTTAGAGCCCGGGGAAGAAAAGTATGATTGGACAACAATCGATAAGTTGCTTGAGCTTTGTCAGAAAAACAAAAAAACTTTGATTTTGCGTGTTTCAACTTGCGGTATCGACTTGCCGACAGCCGACGAAAAAATCAGCTCCGATACGCCGCAATGGGTTTTCGAATCCGGCGCTAAGTCAATCAAATATATTGACAAGAATGGCAACACTCATTTAATGCCTGTGTTTTGGGATCAAACCTACCTGGCAGCCTTCTCCAACTTTATCAGTGAAATGGGCAGTCGCTACGACATGAATCCGCTAATCCACAGTGTCGGTATTACCGGTGGTGGCTTCGGCGGCGGTACGTCTTTAGTGCCGACAGTTTTGGCCGGACAGAAAGGTAGCAAGACTGACAACAACGAAAGCGGCTTCCGTACCGACGATCAGATTGAAGATTACATGCGCAAAGATTTGAGCATGACCCAAAAACAAATTGTCGACCACTGGAAATATGTAGCTGATCTTTTTCCGCAAGCCTTTCCAAACACGTCGCTCAACTTAGCGATCAATCCACCAACTCCAAATCGAGCCGGTGAAGACGCTTTGGATGAGATCTCCGATTATCTGGTTTATCGCTACGGGCAACATGTTTATGTGACTCGTCAAGGGTTAAAAAACGGCAAGCACGGTTTTGATGACTATCGCGTTTTGCTCAAGTTCCGTCCTGATACCTATGCCGGCTTGTCTTTGCTACCTACCGTTACCGGCGAAGACATGACCAAGATTGCACAAACCGCGCTGGATGACGGCATCTGCTACATAGAGTTGCCACCGGAACTGCTGACCAGCCAAGACACCGTCGTTCAACATGCTTTGGAAAAATTAGCTTGTCACATGGGTTATCAATTGATCTCGCAAAAAGCGGTGATCGATAACGAACTGGCTCAAGGTGAACCTCTAAATGTGGAGCTGACTTTTCTCAATGTCGGTGATGCCACACCAAAACGTCCGGTTCGTGAATTAGATAAAGACGTGCCCTCAAGCTACAAAGTAATGATCGAGCTGAAAGATTCTTCGGGCAAAGCGGTAGCACAGATTTTGCATACACCGGAAACCAAGACTGAAAGCTGGAAGTCCGGGCAACCGGTTAGCTGGAAACAAGCGCTGCGTATGCCGACTTTAAATCCCGGTGAATATGAAGCAAGTATGGCCATCTACGATCCAAACAACAAAAAACGGCTGCAAGTACTTGATGGTCGCTCAGCTGACAACGTAACGCCGGCAATGGATATGCCTTTAGGCAAAATTCGGATTACTGCTGCCACACACAGCAGCAAGACCGGCGGTACTTTGGAATCTATGAAATAGGATCCAAATCAATCTTGTATGCCGCGTAATCTCGTAGCCATGGAACTAGCAAAATTTTTCGGCGTTTTGGCGCACCCTTTGCGCGTGCAAATAATCGAAGAATTACGCAATCGCGAGCTTACAGTCAATGAATTGCAAGCCGCATTGCACGTGGCTCACGCTTCGGTATCTCAACATCTGGGCATTATGCGCAACAACCGCATAGTGATCGAAAGACGGCAAGGACGCCATGTTTATTACCATCTCCGCAATCCGGAACTGGCTGAATGCGTCACCCAGTGCTTATCTTTCGTTTCACCCGATGCAGCTGAATCGGCGCAAATCCTCTCAGCAATTGAAAAAGCTAAGGATCTTTGGTCCGATCATTAAGCTAAATTGGCTACAAACCAGTCCTGGCGAGCTTGACAAAGCCCCTTAGATTCTGTTAGTCTTACGTTAATCGTCATATCGTAATATTGCAATATGACGATTAACTCCAAGGAATTCCGCTAAAACAAGATCGGACCGGTTTTGCCGGTCCTCAGTCGTATTTACTATTCTTACGCATGGAGAGCATTTCTACATGACCGTAAATGCCCACAGAGAATCAGAACAAACTCCTCAGTCTTTCTGGATGACTGAGATCGGTGCCGCCCTTGTACTCTTCCTCATTGCCTTACCTCTGAATCTAGGCGTTGCCATCGCTTCAGGAGTGCCGGCTGCTGTCGGTTTAGTTTCGGGCATAATTGGTTCTCTTTTAGTCGGGCCTCTATCCGGCTCACCTTTGCAAGTAACTGGTCCTGATGCCGGTCTTGGCGTACTTGTACTGGAGATGATCCATCAGCACGGATTCCAAAATCTTGGCTTAATTGTTTTACTTGCCGGCATTTTTCAGTTAATCACCGGTCTAACTAAATCAGCTTATTGGTTTAAGGCAATTTCGCCGGCAGTGGTCAACGGCATGCTTGCCGGTATGGGCTTGTTGATTATTTTGACTCAGTTCCACATCATGCTTGACGATGTGCCGAAAAAGACCGGTTTAGAGAATCTGCTTTTAATCCCGGAAGCCATTCTTAAAGGTTTAATTCCGGCTGACGGCTCTTCTCACCACACAGCTGCCGCCGTCGGGACAGCAGCGATTTTAATCGCTCTTTTATGGGAAAGTTATGCTCCGAAAAAAATCAAAGTTGTACCTGCTGCTTTGGTTGCCATTGTCACCGCCTCAGCAATAACAGTCTTGGCTGACTTGCCGATTCAGCAAGTTGAGCTGCCAGCAAACTTTTTCTCCTGCATACAACCGAATACCTCTCCTTCATATTTTGGACAAATCGGTAATCTGGATATTTGGATTTCAGCTGTGATGCTGGCTTTTGTTGCCAGCGCACAATCTTTAATTACTTGTGCCGGCATGGAAACTACTCAAAAAGGCATCAAGACCAATTATGACCGGGAACTAGTTGCTCAAGGTCTGGGTAACATGGTTTGCGGAGCGCTGGGCGTACTACCGATTGCTGGCGTTCTTTTACGCAGCATGGCTAAAGTGCAAGCCGGATCACGTACCCGCATCGCCAATGTTTTGCATGGTTTGCTAATGCTGGTCGCTGTAGTCAGCTTTCCTTCTCTGCTCAATCATATGCCGACAAGCGCTCTGGCCGCGATGCTGGTTTTAACCGGTTGCCGCATGGTCTCAGGCATACAGAAAACAACTCGTTCTTACGAACGAACTGAACTGGCTATAGTCGGTATTACCGTCGTCAGTATTATCTGTACGAATCTGTTTACCGGCGTTTTGATTGGATTTGGCGTAGCCGTTGCCAAAGAGCTTTATACAATCGCCCATCTGGATGTCAGACTAGAGCCGACAAATAGCGACAAAATTGCCGTGTTGCACTTAAGCGGTGCCGCTACTTTCATGCAATTGCCTAAAGTGACCAGAGTCCTTGAATCAGTCGCTCCTGACACTGAATTACATGTTCGTCTGGACAAAGTTAATTACATAGATCACGGCTGCCTGGAATTGCTCAGACAATGGGGTGATCATCAAAGAGAGCTTGGTGGTGAACTGGTTATCGATTGGGGTCCCCTGGAGACCATGTTTGGACAACGCGGTCAAACCAGCTTAAGCCGGCTTCCGCAAGCAGTTAATTCAATGAGTGATTTTGACATTAGCAACAGGAAACTGGATGCAGTGTAGGGGGCTTCTATGAAAATATTGATTCCAATTGAAGATATGCAAATCGTCAATCGTGTTTCATCCGTATTAGCTACAAATGAAGAGCTAAATAGTCTTGAAATCACACTTTTGAAAGTAATTGAACCAGCCTGGCTGGATAATCCGCCCTTTTCCGCCATTGCCGGAATCTCGCTCTTAAAGAAACAAAATGCACAAGCCGAAGAGGAAACAGCCCAACTACAAACAGTTGCCAGCGCATTAAAAATGCATTTGCCTGAAGTGACAATTTCAATGCGCGTAATATTTGGCGCCAGAATTGCCGATGCCATCGCCGAATTTGCCGAAGAGTGGAATGCCGATTTAATCCTGATGCTCACTAAGGCAGATCAAGGTATAGATAGTCTTTTTAAGAAAAGTTTGGCTCGCCAAGTAATTGATAAAACTGATAAGCTGGTTTATGTGATCAAGCCACCAGTGCATGATAATATGCCAAAGTTACGCCTTATCCCACAGGGATCCGTGGTAAGTTAAGAGCATGTTCAACCTAGAGCAAAGCTGGCGATTTTTCAGTTCGAGGCTGAATTTTCAACCTCGCGCTATCACTATGGCTGCTTTCTGCCTCTCTTTTCTAATCTTATTTTGCACTGTTTCCACCGTTGCCAGCGAAACTCTGGAACAGATTACATCGGAGCTCTATGAATCCGATACGGCAGATATTCCAATTAAAGAAGATTGCCATAGGCTGCAACCTTTTTTACCTTCCCGCAATAATCGCGCTTTAAATCCGGAAGCACCGCCAGTAATTATTTTGCCGATTGTTTCCCTGACTTTCGACTGTCCTGTTCATTTTGAAGCACTCACCAAGCTAAAACCACGCCTTTTAGTCTGGAAGAAAAATCGTCTCTGGTTATTGAAACAAGCTGTTCTTTGTTGATCCCAAGCTTTTAGCTGCAAATCAAAAAGATCTATTCCTTAAGCTTGTCCAGAGGAAAATCCATGTTGCATGAAGTACCGTATGGCGGTTTCTTTCGCATCATTCCTGGCTCGGATTTAACCGTAACCAACGGTGTGCTGAAGTCGAATGAAGCAAACAAAAAAATAAATACAATCGTTTTTACTTGCTGCGATCCTAATTCAACTAATTTCAGTTGGCTCGTACAATCTTTTGGTTCTTGCTTGATTATTCAAGTGGCCGGCGGTTTCATTCTTTCCGACCAGGCGCAAGAACCCTGCGCCCAAGTGGACGAGGCTATGACAAAATCAAGTTTCAGCGAACTGTTTAAGAGCAGCGAGTGCAGCAATTTGCAAACAATCGTCACTTGCGCTCACAGCAACTGCCGTCTTCTCAAAGGCGATGATGATTTGGAGCAACAAGTGATTCAGCAACTGCAATGGCTGGATCAATACTTGCCGAAAGCAGAACGCAAAAACGAACTGCGCTTGATTGGTTGTGTTTACGATCATGAATACGATTGGTTGTCGGTTTACGACCCCGATACCGGATTATTCGTGCCACGCAATGCTCATTGCTTCTTCGAAGCCTCTGCCAGCCACCTGCCAAGATGAATTAAGAAGCATCTATTAGGGCCGACTAATATTACCTGTTTCAAAACTACAATTGAAACAGGTAAATTTCCAATAGGAGTTCATTAAATGAGCACTGTTACAACAAAAAAAACTCTCGTAACCCCGACCTGGAACACACAACAAATTCAAGAAGCAGCTTCCCGCGCCATGGCTACAAACTGCATGGCGGCAATGACCGTTCTTTCCAAAAACGGCGAACAAGCAGTTAAAGAATATCAAGACATGATTCACAAGTTTCAACTCGAGCATTTGAAATCAATCGGCGTTAAAACTCCGCTTGAACTAGTAAAAGCTAAAGCTGAATTCGAAACCAACGTTTTCGGCAGCAAAATTGAGATTGAAGGCGATGATAACTGCGCCAAACTCAACTATCTCTCTTGTGCAATGTGGGAATCAATGCAAAAAGTTGCCAAACTCACACCGGAACAACAAGAAAAAATGGGAGCCAATTTCCAAACTTGCGTGCAAAATTTTGCTAAAGAATGGGGATTCAAAGGCGAAGTAAAAATGGATGAAACCTGCTGCACAATAAGCTTCAGCAAATAGTTCATTTCAAAAATAATCATGCTTCAAGAGTCTGTTGGTTTATTCCAGCGGACTCTTGTAGTATGGATAGTCAATCATGCTTACTCTCAATTCTCACGTTCAAATTCCTCTTACCGAGTTCAGCTTTACCTTTGCTCGCAGTAGCGGGCCAGGCGGACAGAACGTCAACAAAGTAAACAGCAAAGCGATTTTACGTTGGGCGGTGGCAATTAGTCCAAGCCTACCTCCCGGTCCACGGCAGCGATTTTTAACCAAGTATGCCAGCCGCATTACTCTGGACGGAGAGCTGATTCTTTCCAGCCAAAAATATCGCGATCAAAGCCGCAACATCGACGATTGTCTGGAAAAATTACATGAAATGCTCATGTCAATTATTTCTCCTCCGCCCGTACGTCGCGCCGTCAAGATAAGCAAGGCAGTCAAAGCCCGTCGCAGCGAAGCAAAGCGCGAGAATTCCCAGAAGAAACAACAACGCCGTCGGCCTGAACGAGAAGATTGATCGTAATTAGGCTTTAGCTAACACCGGCGTTTCGGCAAGTTGACCGGAAGCCCATTTGATTAATCCGGTTTCGAAAGGCGAACTCAAATCGCTATTTTTCGGTACTACACGTACAGTGAAGCCATGACGCCCACTACGATAATAATGAATTTCACCGCTGAATAGCGAAACTCCTTGATCATTTTTTTCTTTGATCTTCATTTCGCTGGTTACACCATCAACAATATTGCCGTATGCGTCAATTGCCCCATGATAAATCTGCACCGAAACATCTTCAGCCGACAAACGTCCAAGCTTGATGCCAGCCTGCACTAGCAGATTATCTCCAACCCGCACCGAATCCGGGACCTTTGCCTCAACCGAATCTACATGCAAATCGGACCAATCCGTTGCCACTCTGTGCTTCCATGAAGCAAGATTTTTTGCTCTTTCTGCCGAAGCGGCAAAGAATTCATGAAAGCGAGTATTGCTCGGGAAATAAGCTTCTTGAGCATATTCACGGACCATGCGATTGATGTTGAATTGAGGACAAATCTCCATCATTGCCGTTTTCATCCGCGCAACCCAAGCACGAGGAATCCCGTCTTTATCACGATCGTAGAAAAGCGGAGCAATCTCTTTTTCCAGAATATCGTAAAGTGAGTTTGACTCAACTTCGTCTTGGTAGGTCGGATCGTTATAAACTTCACCGCGTCCGATTGCCCAACCGCAACTGGAGTTATAAGCTTCATCCCACCAGCCGTCGAGAATACTGCAATTAAGCCCACCGTTGAAAACGACTTTCATACCGCTTGTACCGCAAGCTTCCAGAAAACGACGCGGTGTATTCAGCCAAACATCAGCACCTTGCACAAGCCAGCGGGCAACATTCATATCGTAATCTTCAATGAATACAAATCGACTTTTGATCTCTTCGTTACGCGAGACACGAATTACTTGTCGAATAAGCTCTTTAGCCGGTGTATCTTCCGGATGCGCTTTGCCAGCCATGATAATCTGAATCGGCATATCTTTATTGCCCAAAATTTGGGCAATGCGTTCAACATCACGCAAAAGCAAAGTCAATCTTTTATAAGTAGCTACACGGCGTGCGAAGCCGATTGTCAGCACGTTCGGATTGAGCAATTCTGCCGCTTCTTTAACCTCAGAAGGTGATGCACCACGTTGCTCCATCTGTTGACGTATACGCTTGCGGCAGAAATCAATCAGGCGCTCGCGACGGCGTAAACGCAAACGCCAAAGCTCCTCATCCGGAATATCTTCCACTCGCCGCCAAACGTTCACATCGCCCGCTTCCTCGGCCCAGCGCGGTCCAAGATAGCGATCACAAAGTTCAGCCATATCATCGGAGATCCAGGTTGAAGCATGGATACCGTTAGTGACATAAGTAATCGGCACTTCGTTCTCAGGCACATCTTTCCAATTAGCTTGAAACAGTTTGCGTGAAACATCTCCATGCAAACGGCTAACAGCGTTTGTTTTAGCTGAAAGCTTGATTGCTAAATTTGCCATGCTGAAAAGTTCATTTTGATCTTGTGGATGAGAGCGACCAAGACTTAAGAACTCATCGCGATTGATCGACAGCTTGCCGTAATACTCGGAGAAATATTTATCAATAAGCTCCGGAGCAAATTTATCTATTCCAGCCGGAACAGCGGTATGTGTAGTAAATAGTTGTCCGGCAGCAGCAACTTCTTTAGCCTCATAGAAAGAGATTTTTTGCTCTTCCATCAACATGCGAATTCTTTCCAAAGCTAAGAAAGCCGAATGTCCTTCGTTCATATGACAGACCGAAGGCTGGATTTTTAGAGCTTCCAAAAGACGCATTCCGCCTATGCCTAGAATAATCTCTTGGCGGATACGAATATCCGGATCGGCATGGTAGAGAGCATCAGTAATATCTTCGTCTTCACGACGACGTTGCGGAATATTGGTATCCATCAAATAAAGCGGGACGCGTCCGACTTGTGCTTTCCAAACTTGAATGTTCACCGGACGTCCCGGCAAGTCAACGGTAATAATCAAAGGCTCGCCATTCTCTTGACGGACAAGAGTAATTGGCATGTTGTAAAAATCGTTGATTGGATAATTTTCTTGTTGCCAACCGTCCGGATTAAGATACTGCCTGAAATAACCTTGTTGATAAGCTATGCCCACAGCAACAAAAGGTAGATCCAGATCTGAGGCAGCTTTCACATGATCGCCGGATAAAATACCCAAACCGCCGGAATAGATCGGTAACGCTTCGTTGATGCCGTATTCGGCCGAGAAATAAGCAATTACCTCATTCTGATTTTGGCGCTGTTGTTTTTTATACCAAGTGCTTTTGCTCTGCAAATACTCTTTTTGTCTTTGCGATATGCGATTGAGCTGAGCTAAAAAGGCTTCGTCTTTAGCTGCATTATCTAAAACTTGTTGACTGATTGTACCCAACATCAAAACCGGATTGTGCCCAGTTTTTTCCCACAAAGCTCCATCAAGCCGGCGGAAGAGATTGACAATCTCATGCTCCCATGTCCAACGCAAGTTGTAGGCTAACTCCCGCAAAGGCTCAAGTTGCGAAGGCAAAAAAGGAACAACTTCTACGGTACGGATTGGTTGCATCAATTACCCCCAAAGCTTGAACTCAAGCGCTAGACCAAAGCCTTGCTTGACATGCCAAAAACCTATTATATCGAACATTTAATTGTGCCATACCGAAGGGCAGCGCAATTAGAGCTCTAATGAACGCGCAACTAAACTTTAATCTGCTTACCATTGACGTCAAATTGTCGGAAAATAGCCCTGTCGCCACTTGCAGGAATAGCTAAATGCATACTCTTTCCACCGTCTTGCGCACTGTCGCTTTAGCCCTTTTATCCGGAGGGTCTGCCGCTATAGTTTTTTCTGCCATAGTCTTGGTTAAAGCAGCCACAGCTCAAGGGGTTCCCCTTGCCGAAGCAGCAGCCAATAACGCTCCGCTCTTTTTGCAATATGGCAAAGTAGCCCTCGGAGCAGCAGTGCTTCTGGCCCTTGGTGAAATCGGCAGTTTCACTGCACAAAAACCCAACAACAAACTTGCTTTTGCCCGCCTACTTTCAAGCGTTATTTGTATCATCTGTGCTTTCGCTTTTGCTCTTGTAATTGTGCCGCCAATGGAGCAACTCTTGCCTAGCATTAAGACAATGGCTAGCGCTCAAGAAGATTTCCACAAACTACATGAGATCTCACGGGCTATTTTTGGCGCTTCAATACTTTGCGCTTTCATCTCTTTGCTTTTGCCAATCTTCGAGAAAAATTGCTCAAACAAAAACGTGTCTTAAAGAGTTTCCAAGATGGCATAAAACCGATATAGCCTGGCAGTATATATCGCCAATCTCCAGGAAATATGCAAAACTCTTTCCAGGAAACTGAGATGGTCCTTAAGACACTAGTGAACGCAAGAAAAAGAAGCTATCTGGATCCGGTCCACAAAGACATCATGATGGACCGGCAAAATCCATCGGACAAACTGATCATCGATTTAATCGATACAGCCGAATTCCAACGTCTTCGCCGCATTCATCAACTTGGTGTTTCTTATTTCACTTATCAGGGCGCCGAAGGCTCACGTTTCACCCATTCAGTTGGTGTGATGTGCATCGCTCGTCAACTTATCGACATTCTGGTCGATAAGTATCCTTTTGTGGAAAACGATCGCTCTTTAATCATGGCCACCGCTCTGCTTCATGATTTAGGGCACGGACCCTACAGTCATGTCACCGAAAAAATACTCAATTACGATCACGAACATTGGTCTTGCCGAATCATTGAAGGCGATACTGAAGTCAATCAAGTTTTGCGTGCGTATGACAAAGACTTTCCCACGCAAATGGCTAACGTTCTGCGCAAAACACACAAGCCAAAATATATTACCGATCTAGTATCAAGCCAGCTTGATTGCGATCGTTTCGACTATCTTTTGCGCGACAGCTATTTAACCGGAACGGCTTACGGCTTGTTTGCTTTGCACCGCATTCTTTCTTCTTTGGAAATTGATAGCCAGGAAGATCGAATTATTGTTGCTAGCGAAAAAGGGCAAACTGCTGTTGAAGATTATTTGTTTGCTCGTTATTCCATGTATCAGCAAGTTTATTATCATCGTAAAAATTTAGCAGCCCGCGCACTGCTTGCCCGAATCATCAAACGCGCCAGATTGCTTGGTCCTGAGCTTTGTTTCATCGACAATCAAACAAGAGCTTGGTTGTCCGGAGCTAAGCTTAGTGTAAGCGATTATCTTGTACTCGACGATGTACAGATGACTTATCACATCAAACGCTGGTCCGAAGACAAAGATCCGGTGCTTAAAGATTTAGCTCAACGTTTTCTCAATCGCAAACTGTTCAATGCGGCAAAGCTTCCGCACTTACCTTTAGATGAAGTACAAGAGATTAAAACCAAAGCTCGTTCAATTGTTCAAGCCATGGGCTTCGACCCTGATTATTATGTAGCTATCGAAACAACCGGCCTGCGACCCTATGATTTCTATCGCCCCGAGGCCAATCATCCACAAACCAATATCATGGTGCGCAATGATGACGGTGAAGTGAAAGAGCTTTCCACTTTATCTCCAACAATCGAAGCTCTGGTCAAAGGCAGCTTCGATACTTATTGGCTAGTCTTTCCTGGCGAAGCCAAAGACAAGATCACTGAAATGCTGCAAAGCCGAAAACGGTAGCTTGTTAAATATCCAACAATATTTCAACCGGTTCAGTCATTTTTTTTGTTTCGCGCAAAAGTTGCAGCGTTCGTCGTGGAGCCGGTTCAGTTAACAACGGAATATTACCTTCGTTCGAAAGAACAGTTTGCAGGAGATCCCCGGAAAGATTTTCAGCTTCATTTGTATGTACTGAAACAGCAAAGAACCCACAGTCATACCCATTATCCGGACAAAATTGATGATAGACCGTACCGGAGAATCTCAACACAAAAAGTCTGTCGGCCGGAATGCGAATAATATGCAGGTTATCCAAAAATTTTTCCGGCATCCAGGTGGCTTGTTCTGCCGTACAAACACTGAATTTCAATAAGCAGCCGCCGGCACCCGTGATCGCAGTTATGATTCTGTGTCCTTCATGTCGATGAAAAACATGCTCACGCGTGTCAACACCAAATGTATAAACTGCCGTAGGATCGCCTTTTGCAAAATTGGTTTTTGCAATAATGGCGCTCGGTTCATTGAATTCGTCAATGAATTCCGGATGTTCTCTTTGCTGCTTGAGTGCTGATTCAACAATGACTTTTCCCGCTCCTGGAGGAAGCTTGCTGACAACCTTTATCTCAATTGGTAAAGAATCAGCACCAGTATCTATGCTAATGCTGGAACGTTTACTCTTAGAATTTACGCCAGAATAGGAATAAATATTTTTCGCCATTACATTGTTTGACATTCACCAATTCCTTATCCGTACCTAAAAACTGATTTTTCGCAAAAGCATTTTGAGAGGTAGATCCAAACAAATTCCAAGAAATCCGATCACAAGGATCAAAGCCATCACAGAAGCATAATCATTTACATCTCTAGCATCCAAAATCATATAGCCAAGCCCGGAAGCCACTCCTAACATTTCCGCTGGCACAAGCACAATCCAAGCAACTCCTAACGCCAACTGCAAACCAACCAAAATATGCGGCAATGTGGACCGAATGAGAACAAACCAAATTGTTTGTAAATGCCCTGCACCAAGACATTGAGCTACCTCTATCCACTGTCGATCTGCAGCTCGAACTCCGGCAGCTGTATTCATCACTATCGGCCAAAGGGCAGCTATGGAAACCAAAAAATATACCGGTCCGGAACCGATGCCCAGAAGAATAATTGCCACCGGCGTCCAAGAAAGTGGCGAAATCATACGAACAAACTGAAAAGGTATATAAGTCAATTCAAAAACTATGCTCGAATAACCGATGACAATACCCACCGGAATGCCGATTGCAGCAGCAATACCGATACCAACAGCCAAGCGTTGCAAACTTTCTGCAAGCCCTTGCCAAAACTTCGGCATCGAAATAAAGCTGACAAGCGCAGACCAAGTGTCGAATGGATTAAAGCGATGCAACGATGAATCAGTTGATTGGCTGAAAAACCACCATAGCAAAAGCGATCCAAAGCATCCCGCAGCATAAAATAAAATGGCAGTCGGCTTCATTCTGGCTTCAACAAAACCTCGTATTGTTCTTTGCGCTCGAAAGGATGTTTATTATCCAAACCAAAAGAACCAGGGCCATTTACTACCTTGTAGGCATTTTTGGCTAACTCATATTCGACCACTTCATTAGCTACTTGCTGCCCGCTCAATTTTCGCAATTCATTGGGTAAGGCAACAGATTTATCTACAACCGTACGTTTCATCAGATCCAGCATTACATCGAAAGCAGAGGCATAAGGAAACGGATAAAATTCCGCTCGTTGTACATGCCAATCCGCATGCATAATTGCTCCGCTACCGGCCGGTCCATAGGTTTGCAAATCTTCTTTCAACAAAGCTCTTTCAATTATGCGAGTGGGCATCGGGAAATAGCCGCCACCGTCTTTACCTAATATATGCGCAAGTTCTTGTCTGTTTTGGTGAGCCCACAAAGCAGCTTGATAAATAGCATTGGTAACCGCTTGTGCCCATTGACGATCTTTGTTTATCGTTTCTTGCAACAAAACTGACTGGCAGCAGGGATGGTGCTTCCATATATCTCCGGACATTTTCACCACAGTACCTTCAGCAAGTATCTCCCCGGCAGCACCAAAAGGCTCCGAAATCGCATAACCGGATATAGCGCCGGTTTTAAGAGATTCCACCATATCAGGCGGAGCAACAACCTTCAAAGCAACCTCATTAGCTGCCAGATCCGCAGCATTTTTTCCGGCCAACGGTTTTAAGCCTGCTTTGCGCAATACATCCTGCAACATGCAATTATGCGGCGACCACCATGTCGGAATACCAACTGTTTTTCCCGCAAAATCAGTTGTTTTTTTCAGGTTCTTCCCTTTGAGAATAGTAATCACATCAGTATGATTGAAGGCTACTGTCCGCACAGGAAGCTTCTGAGCGTAGCGCAGAAAAATTACTTGGGGCAATAAAATATGAGTGAGTAATATTTGTTTTGAACCAAAAGCTTCCATCAGCGCTGGCCAGGTTCTAATTAAAGTTGGTTTCTCCGCTTTGATTCCTTGTGCCTTAAAGAAACCTTTTTCATATGCAACTATAAGTGGCGAGGAGTCTAATATCGGAATATAACCACTAGTCAAAACGGCAGGATTGGAAACCGCAAAAGCCGGACTGTTTGATATTAATTGAAGAGCACTGTTTGCAACTGAAAGACCAATGGCCTGTTTTAATATTTCTCGCCTGGTTACACCTTGCTCGAACATTAGTTATTCCTCTTTGATTTTTTAGCTACAAATCAGTTCTCTATCTGGCGATTTTTTGAATGATTTGACCAACTCATCCGCAACCAAACCACGTAAATGCAAAAATTCATCATCAGCTCGCATACGTGGATGGGATAAAGGAATATCAATAGTAGCAGCGATCCTACCCGGTCTTGGCGTCATAATCACTACTCGCGAAGCCAAAGCCATGGCTTCGTCAATATCATGAGTAATAAATACAACAGTAATACTTTGACGCTGCCAGATATCCAACAAAGCTTCTTGCATGCGCAATCGTGTAACGGCATCCAACGCAGCGAAAGGCTCGTCCATTAAAAGCACATCCGGATTACTAACCAGAGCCCTGGCAATTGCCGCTCTTTGCGCCATTCCACCGGACAACTTTTTAGGTTTGACGTTTTCAAAACCGTCTATGCCAACCAATTTAATTGTGTCACGAACTGCTTGTTTAGGCACTTTTTTGCCGCGAATCTTAAAACCAAGAGCAACATTTTCCTCTACTGTCAGCCAGGGCAAAAGAGCCGGATTTTGAAAAACCACCCCTCGTCGATAATCAGTACCAGAAATGGCTTGTTCATCCAAAAGCAATTTGCCGGCAGAAGGAGCTTCCAATCCGGCAAGAATTCGCCATAAGGTAGATTTACCGCAACCGCTTTCGCCTAAAATACAAACAAACTCACCAGGCAATATCTCTAGATTCAGCGGACCAAGAACCTGCATCAAGCCTTGATCGTGACAAAAATGCTTTTCAATACTATTGATACTGAGTTTTTGCATGAAAATACCCTTCAACAATATTTTGCAGTTATAGAAGTTATTGTCACTGGGATAAATACGAAGCGAAAACTCAGACTGTTTATTAAGTTTCTAAAAAACAGCTGCTCGTGATTGGCATGTCCGTCTCAAATGATGGTTTGCAAATTGATCATAAGTTCGGCAACATCAGCCCTAATCATTATCCATTCTTCGATTTCTTTGAAGCCCATTCGCTTATACCAAGTAAGGGGAAATTCTTGGGCGCGAAAAGTATAACTTTCCCAGGAAACCGGGGCATATTTTTCAATTGCCGTAATTAAAGTTTGACGAATAAGCTCACGAGCAATACCGCGTCCTTGATACTTGTGATCAACAAACAGTTCACCGTCAACAAGATGATTGCCATCCCACCAGGGACGGACGCCGACAATAAAAGCACCGACCAACTTATGATCCAGCTCAGCGACAAAAGCTAAATCCGGCTGTCGCTTAAACCAATCTGACAATAGAGCATATGCAGATTGTTCAGTCCATTTTTCATTTGTATTGGCATGATCCAAAGCTTGCACATATACAGCAGCTAGCTCATACAGATCCTGCTTTTTCATCAATCTAATCATTTAGTTAGTTGCTCAACTAAAACCTTGGCTAGATCTCTCGCCTGCACCCGCAACTCCGGCACAGCTACAGTTTCCATAAGCTGTGGCTTAAGCACCGGACCAAGAGTAAAAATCTGGTTTGAGATATTGCCGGCTTGATCAATCAAGCGTCCGGAAGGATCAACCAACAAACCAAACCCTAATTGATGGGATTGAACATAACCGTTCTTTTCCAGAGAGTCGAAAAGCTGGCTTTCTACTTTACCTAGCTTGATCTCCGGTCCGGTGCAATTAATGATGCATGATACTTTAAAATCTTTGATTTGCTCTTTATGACGCAAGCGTACTTTGACAGAAGCTTGATCCCCATCTTTGACAGCTTGCAATATACGCCCGGCATGAACACTCGTCTGTCCTGATTTTTGTGCAGCACTTATTTTGGCAGCAATTTCCGGAGCCATACGATGACGGTGCACATCCCAATAAGTTTGCAAATGGCGCAAAAACATTTTTTGATCTTTTGCCGGCAAAGATTGCCACCATTTTTGGGTTGATCCACGTAAGCCATCAACTACCGAACGCCAGTCAGGAGCTGCTTTTGATTTCTCTCTAACTTCATGCAAAGTTTCAAGCATTTTAGCCGTAACAGCAACACTGGCTGTCCCGGCTGTAGGCACTTGCAAATGTGGCAGCGGAAAAAGACCGTGACGCGAAACAGCATAAATGTGACCTTGATGCCCTTGCTTTAAGAGTTCAAGAATTTTGTCGACTGCTGTTAAGCCTGTGCCGATAAGCAGCACGTCATTGTTTTTTGCTATTGCTTTGATTTTATTTTCTTGCCAAGGATCGTGTAAATAAAGTCCGTTTCCAGCAAGCTCGCTTTCAATGATTTTCATTGCCGGACCGCGCATATTGCCCATGGCCAGAACAAGAAAATCGATCTCACGGCTCTCACCGCTTTTAAGAACAATTTTGCCATCGGCAAAAGAAACAGCTTCGTCTTTTATGCGGCTAAACTTGACGCTACGTTGTTCAGCAATAGCAACTGCTTGTTCAAGATTGGACTGCAAATATAATCCGTAGATTTTTCGTTTGACAAAATCTTGCTCTGTTGTTTGCGGTTCTAGTTTTTGGGCAAATTCAAAGAAATGTGTCGGACGATCGGGAAAAGCACTCATGTTATAAGCTCGCACATTAAGCAAGTGCTCTTCTGACTGGGTGCTATAAGCTAAGCCCTGTCCTACCTCGGCTCGGGATTCAATTAGAATTACCTCCGTGCCAGCAGGCGCGGTTTCAAGCAAATTAACGGCAACCATTGTTCCGCTAAAGCCACCACCGACAATGGCAATTTTTTTTATACGCTGCATGCCGGCTCCATGTCAGTATTTTGTACCAATTGCAAAAAATTAGCCGGTATTCTAATCGGGCGCATCGCATTTACATCAACAAAAATCCCAGTAAATTTTGCCCAGGTTGTTTGTTCGCCGGCTACATGAATCTCCGCCTCGATAGTAAAAGTAGCTTTGCTTAAAGAGCTGACCCAAATTTTGGCTTTCGGTTTTTCAAAGAGACGAATTGATTTTTTATATTTGATTTCAGTGCTGGTCAGAATCGGACTTATACCGTCAGCCATAAAACCTTGTAATGGACAATACTTATCCAGCATTTTCAGACGCATGTCCTCCAACCAACGTAGATAAACGATATTGCTTACATGTCCGGCAAAATCGATATCGTGGGTGGAAACAAAAATATCGTCTTCAAAATATAGGGACTTCATTTATATATTCCGTAAACCGCCCTAACAGCATAACAAGCTTGACAAGCGTGTAATATATTCGCTTACTCGAGGCAGCGCCATGACAAGCAATGAAATCAAAGAGCTGAAAGTCTTGGTAGTCGGTTACGGTTTAGCCGGCTCCACTTTTCACGCACCATTAATTAAAACCACAACCGGTATGAAAGTAAGCGGCATTATTGCCCGTTCCGCTGCCAAACAGGAACAAGCCTGTAAAGATTTTCCCCAAG
This sequence comes from Candidatus Obscuribacterales bacterium, assembly GCA_019750335.1. Taxonomy (GTDB): domain Bacteria; phylum Cyanobacteriota; class Vampirovibrionia; order Obscuribacterales; family Obscuribacteraceae; genus JAIEPM01. The sequence goes on along the minus strand of JAIEOQ010000006.1, from coordinate 312,974 downwards.
CAGATTTATTTACAAGCCTGGAGGAATTAGGTGGCAAGATTCGCCAATTCGATCTAGCTGTCATTGCTACGCCAAATAAAGAGCATGCTCCTCAAGCCATTCATTGCCTGACAGCCGGATTGGCTGTAGTAATCGATAAGCCCATGGCTTTGTCGGCAGTTGAAGGCAAACAGTTGCTTGATACAAGCAAAAAATGTGGACAGCTTTTAAGCGTTTTTCAAAATCGTCGTTGGGATAACGATTTTTTGACTTTAAAAGAATTGATTGAGAACAAGGCAATCGGAAAAGTATTACGTCTTGAATCACGCTTTGAAAGATATCGCCGCCAACCGCGAGCGGGCTCATGGCGTGAAAGCTCAAGCAGCGAAGCCGGAGGCGGTTTGCTCTTTGATTTAGGCAGTCACTTAATTGACCAAGCTTGTTTTCTTTTTGGCAAACCTGATTCTGTTTATGCTGAAATCGATACTCGTCGCGACGGTGTCGAAGCCGACGACGATTGTTTTGTCTCATTGCAATTCAAAGGAGACATCCGCGCTCATTTATGGATGAGCGCGATTGCAGCAAAACTTGGACCGCGTTTTCGTCTTTTAGGTTTAGACGGAGCCTACGAAAAATACGGCTTAGATCCACAAGAAGATTGTTTGCGAAACGGTGGCACCCCGCTTGATCCTAAATGGGGTCAGGAAGAAGAAAAACATTGGGGCACACTTGTGCAAAATCAAAACGGCACAGTCACTGAAAAAATCTGGCCAACTAAAGCCGGAGCCTATGAGAATTTTTACGCCCAAATGCGTGACGCTATTTTAGGTAAAGCTGAACTTCCGGTTAATGCCGCTGATGCCCTCAACACTTTAAGCATTATTGAGGCAGCAAGGCTTAGTGCTCAGAGAAAAGAACCTGTATCTCTAAGCCATTGTTAATGCTTTGCCATACAAATAACGCAACCGACAATGTATTTGTTAGCCTATATACATCCCGAAAAAAGCGAGCTTGAAAATGTTCGATACTTTAACCGACCGCTTGCAAGAAACCATGAAGTCGCTTCGCGGCGACAGCAAACTGACTCCGGAGAATATGGAGGAAGCGATTCGTGAAGTGCGTAAAGCACTCTTGGAAGCTGATGTCAGCCTTAAAGTAGTAAAGCTTTTCATTAGCCGCATACGGCAGAAAGCTCTAGGCGAAGAAGTAATTGAGTCCGTATCCCCGGCTCAACAATTCATAAAAATCGTTCATGATGAGCTTGTTGAAATACTTGGCGGCGAGAATGTACCGCTCAACTTTAAAGGTTCACCTTCAGTATTAATGCTTCTTGGTTTGCAAGGTTCGGGTAAAACAACCGCCTGCGCCAAGCTAGCCGTCCGTTTGCGCAAAGAAGGGCAAAAGCCTTTGATGGTCGCTTGCGATATCCAGCGCCCAGCAGCAATCAAACAGTTGCAGACTTTAGGAAAGCAAGTAGACATCCCGGTTTTTTCACTTGCCGACTCGACCAATGTGCTTGAAATTGCTACTCAAGCCGTAGCTGAAGCAAAAAAAGCAGGTTATTCACCTGTCATCCTCGATACAGCCGGACGTCTGCAAATTGATACAGACTTAATGGCTGAACTGCTCCTTCTAGATCGCGCTCTGGAGCCGGCTGAAAAGCTTCTGGTCATCGATGCCATGACCGGACAAGAATCAGTAAATGTAACTGAAACATTCAATACCCAAATTGGCGTCACCGGAGTGCTCCTTGCCAAGGTAGACGGCGATGCCCGTGGCGGAGCGGCTCTATCCGTACGCGAAGCTTCCGGCCAGCCAATCAAATTCATCAGCACCGGCGAAAAACTGGATAACTTGGACGCTTTTTATCCAGACCGAATGGCTAGTCGCATTCTCGGCATGGGTGACGTAGTCGCTTTAGTAGAAAAAGCGCAAGACGCCATCGATGAAAAAGAAGCTGAAAAAGTGGCCAAGCAGATGTTTGCCGGCGAATTCACTTTGGAAATGTTTTTACAATCGCAAAGAATGATGAAGCGCATGGGATCACTGGGCGACATCATGAAAATGATGGGAGTCGGCGGTATGCTCGGGCTTTCCTCCGAACAACAGAGCACAATTGCTACTCATGGTGAGAAAATGCTTCACCTGTATGAGACAGCTATTAACTCTATGACTGTTGCCGAGAGACAACGTCCAGAAATCATCAATATGAGCCGCAGGCGCCGGATCGCTCGTGGTTCGGGACTAAAAGATAATGAAATCGGCCAAATGCTGAACGAGTTTGAACAGATGCGCAAAATGTTCGGCCAATTCCACAAAATGACCGGTGGTATGCAGTTTCCAGGCATGCCTGGAATGCCGGGTATGGGCAAAGGCGGAGCAATGCCGGATTTACAAGATCTGGCTAAAAATTTACCGCAAATGCCAAGCCCTGGCGGCTTTTCCGGACAAAACTTGCCCCGTCCGGGCGGCGGTAATATCTTTCGCAAGAAGAACAAGAAACGCTTTTAGCTTTTGCTAAAATAAGTCGTCTGCCGAGTTCGTCAGAATGCAAAGGCTAGCTTACATTGCTGCCAATGCATATGTTTTCATGATATAAAGGAAAGCTCTGAAGGAATTCAGGAGGACAGGAGAGGTAGTTTTCAGTGGTTAAGATCAGACTAAAGAGAGTTGGAGCAAAAAAGGCGCCGCACTATAGAGTAGTGGCGACAGATAGCCGTAACCGTCGCGATGGTAGCCCTATCGAAGAGTTAGGCTATTACAATCCAATCTCCAAAGAACTCAAATTGAATTTAGAAGCGATTAAGAAATGGATGAAGAACGGCGCCCAGCCAAGCGAGACGGTGGCCAGCCTTATAAGAAAGGCAGAGGTCGCTTCGTAGGTCGCGGTGGTAACCGCGGTCCACGTATTGTCAGCGACTCAACAGCCGCAGAAGATTTGGCTGAATATGTAATAACTGTTTTAGCACGTGACCCTAACGCCGTGCAGATTACTCGTGAATCTCAAGGCATGGGACGAACGCACTTAAGCATTCTTTGCGATCCTGCCGTTACCGGCAGACTGATCGGCAAAGATGGAAGAACTATCACGGCTCTGCGTCAATTTGTACGCGCCGTAGCAGGTCGTCACGGCAAAAGAGTTGATATTGAAGTAGCTCTACCAAATGAGTGATTCGGACGAACCAAGTCAAAATCCTTCCACCCGTCTAGCGGAAACGATTCTTGAACTGGAACTCCTGTCCGCCGCTCAAGTCGAGTTAGCTCTTGCCGACCACGAAATAAATGATTTACCTCTGGAAGAAGTATTAGTTGCCAGAGGTTGGTTAAGCAAGCAACAAATTCATTCCATCGCGCCCTGGCTCAAACCGGACTTTAAACCGGATGCTCCGCCTCCGCCAGAACCACCAAACCCTGCCCTTGTCACAACTCAAGACAAGATAGCAAAAGTAAAAACACCGGAACATCCTTTAGCTAAGCTTCACCCGGAAAAGCCCAAACAGGCTTCAGCACCGGAAGAGAGCAGTAAGGCTAATCAGGGTAAAACTGCAGACAACTTAGCTGCCTACAAAGAAATCTATAAAAAAGCATTCGATCGCGAACACGATAGTTAATGCAAAAAAACCAGCACCAATATTGATTGGTGCTGGGGGGAATAGCCTATAAAGCTTGGTTTGAATGGTGAATTCTCACTCTTGCTTTATGATTCGGCTTTTCTCTTTGCTGGAATGACGGGACACTCTTTTAAAAGTTCCCGGGAACTGTTTTACCTTTTTTACGATCGAGTATTACTACCTGATTGGAGAAAAGTGATGAAAGCCAAAATGCCTAATAAACCAGCTGAAACAGCAAAATATTTGTGCACACGCTGCAATAAAGAGTTCCTTTTTCAAGGCGGCGGCTTTTTATCTTGTCCGGACTGCGGCAACATCAATCGCTCCGAGCTTGTACCAATAGACATCCGAGACAATCCGCAAGAAGAAAAATTCTATACGGATGATGATTGGCACGGCGGCTAAGCCCTAGCCCCAGATTTAATTTTTTAGCGTATTTCTCCCAGTGATGGCGCAGATTAATCTCAGTATTCTGGCTTAATGAGCGAATCAGCTAAAGCCCAAGATTATGCCAACAATGTCGTGCCCCTGTCAGAGCGGCGCGGAGCCGTTTCTATGGCCTTACTTTGGCTAACTATGAGCGTAACCTTTCCTTCGGTTATGGCTGGTTTCGACTGGTATAAGGAAGGTTTATCCTTAAGCCAAGTAATCTCCGGCTCGGCTATAAGCTGCTTGATTCTTACTGTCTATGCTACTTGCGCCGCTTGGCTCGGTGCTTATAGCGGACAAACCTGGGGGGTTCTTGCCCGCCGTGTTTTTGGACGCTGGGGTGCACGCTTCGTTTCATGCAACCTGATCTGGCTTTTTGTCGCATTCTATTCTTTGTTTGCCGCATTGCTTGCTCAAGGTGTAAACGGTATGTTCCATACGCCAATACCGACAATATGGTTAGCAGCAATGTTAGCCATAGCTATGTGCGTCAATAATGTTTTTGGATTTTCCGGAGTGGTCAATTTTGCTCGCTTTTTAGTTGCTCCGGTAATGATCCTCTGGGTTGCCTTAACAGCAAGCAAAGTCATAGCGATCTCTCCTGCCGATGTATGGTCGCACCAAAGCAGCCATACATTTAGCCAAGCGCTGACAATGATCAGCTCTTACATTCTTGGCTTAGGTTTATGGGGAAATGAACCGGATTTTTGGCGCTTTGCCAAACCGAAAGCCGGCTCAATCGCTGTGTCTTTGCTTGCTGCGTTCGCTATCGGTTTGTTTTTATTCCCAATTACCGGTTGGCTTTTAGCTAACCTCAGCCATGTAACTGATTATGGTAAAGCAACCGAACTGGTTAACAGCTTTGCTTTTGGTCCAATTGCCGGCATCGCTGCTTTAATCATGACTTTGAACTATTTTGCTTGCAACGATTCTAATTTATATGGTGCGATTACTACCCTTGAAAGTATCGTTGAATTCAACCGTCAAAAAGCTGTATTTATTTTGACCGCCGCCTGCACAGCCTTATCTATGTGGCTTACCACACGCCCCGATGCTCTTGGCACAATATTCAGCATCAACGGATTTTTGATGTCTACGCCAACTGTTTTGATGTTTTTGGAATTTGTTGTATTGAGCAAAATTTTTCGCATTCAAAACGATTTTACAAGAGTAATCAAAGCTGAAAATATTTCACGTATAAATATTCCAGGCGTTACTGCCCTGGCAGTAGCTTATATTGCTGGTTTTGCTACCGCCGGAGTAATTCCCGGCACGACATTTATGCAAGTAGGCATTTGTCCTGTTCATGCTTGGATTGCCGGTATCGCGGTTTATTGCTTATTGCGCATTCCGGCTTTAAAAAAAGCAACTATCCGTGTATCACCCGGCAATTTCGTTACTTTACCGGAAGTCACTACAATCAGCGCTTCTAAATTTTAAACAGTATCGCAAAATGCCACTTTAAGGCTTTTGACCAAAATTTTACCAACAACCTTTATTCTCTACTTATTCCAGCTTTATGGAATAACGAGGAAAAATCAATGTTGCACTCAAGAACGGCAAGCGGACAAGGATTGATAGAAGGTACAGTTTCACTGGCAATGATCACCGCTATGGTCGTCGCCGGAACGCTCTTGATTATAGGTACAGGACTTGCTGTTTATTATAAATCCAAGATAGCTTATGCTGCCGGCGTCGGTGCTAAATACGGAGCGCAAGGCAAGAGATGGCTTGGAGCCGTGCGTCCTGGCTATACTAACGACAGGCTTACAGCCGATGTAACCAACGCGGTGAATGCCGCCCTAATCGGATTAGGTATGCCGGCAGCCAGACAGGGACGAATCACAGCAACGGAAACTACCATCAATAATGTTTCCGGACTGCAAGTTTCAGTTCAAGAAGACGGCTTGGAAATAATTTCCGGCGGCTTGTTACCACCGGTAATCTCTCTGACCGAAACAGCTTTCTATGCTTATGATAACGATAAACCGCTGGGCGTCCTCGGCCTTACCATTGGTGCTTCCGGCCCAGTGGCCGGCGCACCAAACGGTCTCGGGCAAGGACTCTATATTCCTGTTTATGGTGCCGGGTCCTATACTGGTGGGCAAAATCTAAGTAGCTATCCATCAGGACAATTTCCTTATTGGGCTGCCGGAATTATAAGAGACTACAACGGTACAATTGTCAGCCAAATGGCCAACGGCGGCAATCCATACGATACAGGACAGCATAACGGCACAATAGATAATGCCGATCCGGCCAGATACCATTAACGTTCAGATTATTTTGACGCCGACATTACTTGATCAAGAACAGTATTTATCAAATTCAGGATATTACTCTCAATCCCAACTTCTGAACCAAGTTTCTCGGCTGCAAGCAAACTGTTTTTTGCCTCGGCATAATGGTTCTGAGCTGCCGAACAAACACCAATATAATACAAAAGTATCGATTTGGACCGCCCCTTATCTCTAGGTATTTTTTCTTCTCGTTTTAAGGCTTCTCGATAAATCGCTTCAGCCTCACCATATTTCTTCTCCGTTAAATAAACCCCCGCTAAAACTTCCAGCGTCAGTGTATAACTTCCGTCATCGAGCCCTAATTTTTCTTTCAGTCGGCAAGATTCACGAGCACATTGCTTCGCTTCCGTAAATTTATGATTGATGCCATAACAATAAGCAAGGTAGTGAAGATTGGTTGCATAGGCCGCCGAATCGGTCCATTTACTTCCGATAAAAATCCCCCTTGCTTTTTCCAGCAATGTAACGGCATTACCGATAGAACCGGTTGCCACACAGGATTCTCCTGCCCGTTCAATTTCTTGAGCCAAAAAAATAGAATCTTTTCTGGTTAGCTTTTTCAAGTCCGGATTCAAATTTTTTGCAGCTGAAATAAGCGCCTTCATATCGCCATGCAGACGATATGCTTGAAAAAGAGCGGTAAGAATTTGTATTTTCAGACTGTGATCGTTCACCGGTACTGCAGATAAAATTTGATCGTATAAAGATATAGCTTCGGTATAGCGCCCGGCATCTTGTTTAGCCTTAGCCATGCTCATTAGCAAATAAAGCTGAAATTTGCTACCTCGGTCCGATCGTTCCAGCAAATACTTTTTTAGATCAGCATTTTTTTTCTGGTTTCCTTGCTTTTCATAAAACCGATCCATAGTCGCTAAAGAAGCACAAAAAAATTTTTGATCTGCATTTTTATTTTTCAAGGATAAATTCAATAGACGCCGAAAAAGAATATCAACCTCATCAAACATATTGAAGCGCTCGTATAAATTCACCGTAGCACTTAAAACCTCATAGAGAACCTTTTGTGAATCCAAGAGCTTAGCTGTTTTAACAGCAATATCCGACCATTCACTCTCAGCTTTTTTGTAATTATCATTTTTTTCCTGCAGCAAAGCCATCTGTACTTGCACGGATAAACACTCGGCGTCATCAGCCGGCAAAGCCGCTTTTCTTAATTTAAGCAGTTTATGATAGTAACTTTCAGCCTCTGAAAAATCGGCTCGTTTACTCGCTAATAACGCCAATAATTGCCAAACCGGATCAAGATTTTGACTTAGCGAACCGGTAAGAATAACCTCCTTATTAAATTCGTTTAGCCAGTATGATGCCGAATCATATTTCCCCAAATCGATCTCAAGATTTCCCAGCGATTTGAGAATTTGCAATCTTTCAATTCGCCTGGCGTGAGGCAATGCCTCTAAATAAAGCTTTTTCGCCCGTGCGTAGTCAGCGTTGCGCCAAGACCGATTAGCAGACCGAACCAAATCCGCAGAGAACGCAGCCTCAAAACAAAATATCTGAATCAGGATACTGGCAAAAAATGGTTTGATGCCTGGCATATAATTTGCGATACTTAAGAAACGATCCAGTATATGTTAATACCGCGTAGCTGACAAGAATATATACATGCATTTTCGACCTAAACTACGGCATAAGGTTCTGGCTTTAATTGCCATCCCTCTAGCCTTTGAACTTTTTATTTCTTATTGGCTTTACTCCACATTGCAAGAAGCCGAACTTGAAATAAAAAGAGAAGCTTACGCAAAGAAAGTCGTCGGCATTCTTACCTTGCTTAGCTCCCATCTGGTAAGAGCCGGCGTTTCTCTTTACGTTTACAATGCAAGCGGTGATTCTGCGGCTCTCAACAATTACGAAGAAGAAACTTCTCTGCTTTCTTCACAAATAAAAGACTTATCCATACCGGCAAACAAAGATCCCGCGGAGCGAGAACGCATACTTCCATTTGAAATTACTATGCAACGCGGACTTATGTATATGGAAGAAGCCCGTCAGTCCATTGAAATCGGCGATAAACAAAAAGTCGAACTGGAATTTGAAAGACTTAAATCACTAAGTAAAACACTCAGCTCAAGAGTATCCGAACTTTCCAAATGGTATCAAAAAAAAATAAACACTTCACCAGAACAACAAGCCGCCCGCCGACTATTGATCAAGCAAATGATCTTGTTTTCTATTTGCATCAACCTGATCACCGCGATCGTTTTAACCGTATTTTTTAATCGCAATACGGCACGCCGTCTCTCTTTATTAGTCGATAACACCAACCGTTTTGCTAACGGTGACAACTTAGCGGAACCGCTTGGTGGAAGCGATGAAATTGCCGAACTGGACGCATTCTTTCACAAAATGGCTACCACGGTCAAAGAGGCTTCTCGACGCAAGCAAGAATTTGTAGATATGATTATTCATGATTTACGCAATCCGCTCACTTCTCTTAAATTGACATTGGAAATAATTACGAGCGGAAAGCACGGTGAAACCGTTCCGGATAAAACAAAATCCATGCTTACGCGCAGCAAAGAACAACTGGAGCGAATTATCGTCCTAATAAACAATCTTATGGATGCGGAGAAATTTAGTGTCGCTAAGATGCAGATGCACTTTGACTCAGTGCCGGTAGCTCATATTTTCGAACACTCTCTGAAAACTTTGAGCGAAATAGCCAAACAAAAAAATATAAAAATGGAGGCACCAACTACAGACGTAGAGCTTTATGTCGATCCGGAAAGAATAATTCAAGTGCTTACCGCTCTTCTTTCCAACGCTCTTAAATTTTCGACACCAGATTCCAGCATAGTTATTTCCCTGGAAGACAAACCAAATTTGCTTAAAATCAAGATTAAAGATAATGGTCCGGGAGTTGATCCAAAACTTCAAGACAAGCTGTTTACTTGCTTTCAGCAAGATAATAGAAGCACGAGTCTCACTGGTTCAAGCTTGGCCATATGCAAAGAAATTATCGATCTGCACAAGGGCACAATTGGTTTTGAAAACAATGAAATCGGCAGTACATTTTGGTTTTCTTTGCCAAGAACCTAAGTTCTGAGTGTATAACCAACGCCATGCATAGTTTCAATTAACGAGTCCGTGTTTACCGTAGCAAGCTTACGGCGTAAGGTATACATGTATGACTTTACGGTGTTGGAAGAAGCTTCGGAATCGGAACTCCACACTCTGGCAAGCAAAGTTTCACTGTTAAAAACCTGGTTCGGATGGCGCAAGAAAAATTCAAGCAAAGCAAATTCTTTGGGCAGGAGTCTAAGCTCTTTTCCGTCAACGGTGACTCGATGTTTTTCCGGATCAAGTAAAAGAGAACCAGCGCACAAAGTACTGCAAATATTTCCGGAAGAACGCCGGAGCAATGCTTTAACACGAGCGAGCAGTTCTCTCGGTTCAAACGGCTTAATCAAATAGTCATCCGCACCGAGAATAAAGCCGGTTTCTTTATCGTCAATAGTATTTTTACCTGTAAGCATCAAAACCGGCGTCAGATTTCCTTTTGCTCTGATAATTTTCAGAAGATCGATACCGCTGCATACCGGTAATTGCCAATCCAAAAGAATCAAATCATAACCATAAACTGCAAGCATATGTTCCGCTTCTTCCCCGTTGGCAACAGATTCCACCTCGAAATTTTCAGCCTCCAATAAGACAGCTACCTGTTCGCGTATATCAATATCATCTTCAACTATTAGAATTTTAGCCATTTTGTTTGACGGCATCCTTCAAATAAGCAATCTTTTTTTGCACATAGCCGGCATAAATTATTGCCATCCGCAATCCGAGAATACCATCCATAAATCCCAGCCTAAACAGATAGCGATAAAAGAAAGTCCACAGTGGATGCAAAAACAAATTCAGCAAACTAGTTTTGCTTGGGTTAAAACCAGAGCGCAAAGATTCCTGGGCGGAAAGTTGGGCATACTTTTCCATCGCCTGCTCAAATTGCTCCACGTCTTTGTAAGCATAATGAAGCAAATGATTTTGCAAATCACATACTTTACCCTCAAGCTTAATCGATTCGTGCACTAATCTGCCATTGAAACGACCTTTGCCACGGCGAAAAAGCCGTAGCTGCGCGTCAGGATAAAAGCCACCATATTTGATCGGATGTTCAGCGATAAACATCAAACGTTTGATGCGATAGCCATCGCAAAGCGGATTTTCCAAAACTTGTTTTATTTCAGAAACAAGTTTTGGAGTAATTATTTCATCTGCATCAAGACTCAATACCCATTCATTGCTTGCTTGATCCAAAGCAAAGTTTTTTTGATCCGAATAGCCAAGCCAATCTTGATGAATAACTTTAGCGCCATGGTCAGCAGCAATTTTAGGCGTAGCATCGGTTGAGCCGGAATCGACAAGAATAATTTCGGGCTGTAAATCCTGCACGGCCGCCAGTACTTGACCGATTGTTCGCTCTTCATCCTTGGCTATGATTACAACTGAAAGATTAGACACAAAATTTCTCAACGTCTATTGAAATGAATGACGTTTACTGAATAGTCCACATCGTAGCGCCAGGTACTGACGAAATCAGCACCAATTTTGGCATATCTGGAAGCGCTATCAACAAGCTGAACCGTCACGTTGCTCTTTTCCACCGGACCGAATTTTAGCCGGCGCACAACTAATTGTTTTGGCCCACTTTGTCGTTCGTCTTGGGATACCCAACCGGCCTCCCCGCGCTGTGGTCCTTCGCTCGGTAACGGCTTAACTTCTTCAGCCTCATCGGCAGCTAAGCCAACTGATTTGGCTAGTTTTTGCGGAATGATAATGCCGTCGGCATTGGGATCGAAAGCAGCCGTAAGCGAGCGACCATTTATTTCAACCGCTACTAAAATATCTTTGCCGCTACGCACAAATGGTACGTCGTTCTTTCCTAAAGAACCAGCAGAACTTCCGGATTTTCTTTGCAGATCAATCCAATTGCCACCATTATCAACCTGATAAGCAAAAGCACCGATGAAGCTTTGACCAAGTCTTGGTTGTCCACCGGTTGCTTCATCCACTTTCACTTCGAAATTTTTACGCGTCAATTGTCCAAGCTGCAAATCGATTCTTTGTTCTTTGCTGCCGGCTTGAACCGGTACAGCTAAAGCTTGCAGCTGACCTCGCGAAAATGAGGTATGTTCGGCAGCCGGATCAAAAACAACTTTGATCCCTCTACCGTTAACCCGAGCATCAACGATCATATCTCGTCCGGATTTGTTGAAATAGACTCTGGTTTGACTACCTTCAATTGTGCTGTTACCGGTATTTTCGGAGGCTGAAGAAGCTGAAGCTGGTGCTGCTCCTGCTGAACCTCCAGCAGTTGGATTCTGACGAAAATAACCAGGATTTAGCGCTTTCAAAGCTTGTGTAGCATTTTGACTGGCGGGTGTACCCGGAAAGCGTTCAATAATAGCGGCATACTTTACTGCTGCTTTTTTATAATCGCCTAAATAATGATACGACAGCGCTGAATAATAATACGGTTTTGTTTCCCAGGGGGTCTCGCCTATCGCTTGCTCAAAATAACCGATTGCTTTTTTATAGTCTTTTTTTTGAAAAAGCTTGATGCCTTCATCACAATATTTGTCTGCCCATGCCGCCGGCAAGCACACTAAACCAGCCGCCGCCAACGCTAAACAAGCCTGCTTCAGCATAACTCTCTCCTTGAATTTAGATTTTCAAAAGCTTTGTCAGTTGAACTTTTTGCGCTTCTGAAGTACCGAGATAAATCTCGGTTGCTTTAGCATCACGATAAATTTTTTCGATCATCGTACCGTCACCCAATCCGTAAGAACCGAGGACTTGCAAGGCTTCACCGCTATGAAAACGAGCCATTTTGCCGGCAAACCATTTGCACATAGCAGCATTGGTCGAGAAACTTTCAGGCTCTTCATCCAAGCTCCAAGCGGCACGATAAACTTGCAACAAGGAGGCCGATCTTTCTGTTTCCATATCAGCAAGCTTCCACTGTATGCCTTGGAATTGACCGATCGGCTTGCCGAACTGTTCACGCTTATTAGCATAGTCGACAGCAATGTCCACTGCCGTACGCATCATGCCGCAAGCTGTAGCCGCGACAACTACTTTAGCTACATCAAGCGCATAATTCGCCATCGCTTCAGTACTATCCGCATTTGAAACCAACAGCGCATCTTTAGCAACAGCAACGCCTTTGAATTCCAGATCGTTTATGTAAGCCGAACGCATACCTAAACGTGTTTTATCCGGACCGATATTGATTCTGGTTTTTTGTCCACCATCAACCAAGGCAAGAGCTAAAGGATCTTTTTCCGAACTAAGATTTTTAGTCAATGCCAGAAGCAACCCGGCAAAATCACCGGTAATCACCCCGTGCTTCTTACCGTTATAGTTCAAAGAAGTTCCGGTCTCAACCAGTTCAGCCTCAACAGCAGTGAAATCCGTACCGGCTTGTTCTTCAGAAAAAGCGAGAGTGGCAAAGAGTTCTCCTCTGGCAAGCAAAGGTAAATAACGTGACTTTTGAGTGTCAGTCCCGTACTTCTTAATTGTTTCAATTACAGCAAAATGAGTGGCCAAAGTCAGACCTAATCCGGCTTCTTGCTCGGATAAAGCTTCGGCAAACAAAACACTGTTGAGAAACGGTAGTCCTTGACCGCCATATTCTCTTGATACTGACAGCCCTAAATAACCTTTTTGTCCGACATTTTGCAAAAACTCTTTCAGGCAGACCTGATGCGTTTCAAGCTTACTTGAGATCGGGCCTACAGCCTTAGCGGCAAAAGCTCTGTACTGTTCCATTACTGCTTCTTGAGCGGAACTTAAGAAGGTATTCACGGCGATTCTCCTTGCCGAACGGCTACTCAGGTCGCGATTTTACCACCATAAAACGCTTGCGACCCAATAATCAACCCGATTTTCATTCTACATAAAAGTAAAGAGATGATAGGCGCAACCTTTTGCAGTCTCAGCCATTCTGTTAAGCTGCGACACATGAAAACCAAACTCTTTTCAGCCCTAGCTTTGAAGATAAAGCGGCTCACATCTGCCTTTCGCGAAAAACCGGCAACAAGTATCGACGATTATGTACTTGAGCACTTTTTGCTTTACAACGGTTTAGTTGGCACAACACCGGAAAATCAACGCCAATTTCGTGACATTCGTGCCGACATTGTTGAGGCGGCCAACCATGACAGCCCGCATGAAATGGCTATTGCCTTAAAATTGCCGCCGCTTTGGTGGGAAGAGCGCCTGAAAACCATATTTAGCGAAATTGCTCAAGTAAACCGCAAAGGTGTTATTGCTTGCTTAAACTTCGCCGGCAACGCTGACGACGCCGAAGGAACTTCTTCTCCCTTGCGCCATCCGGACTGGCGAGTACGCTCAAACGCTGCCGCTATGCTCGCTTTTCTTGAAAGCAAAGAATCGGTACCGGCAATTATTTCTGCCTTGCAGGACAAACAGCCTGAGCTAAAACCGGCATTTTGTCATTTAGCATACGCTTTGGGCAACCTGCGCACAGAAGAAGCAAGAACGGCTTTAGTCGAACATCTCAACGACGAAGAACCCTGGTTCCGCGTCGATGCAGCTGGCGCTTTAGCGCATTGGCAATTATCTGTAGTGGCAACCGACCTGATGAATGGAATGATTCAAGATCATACTTTGTCTGATTATATGGCTGTCGCTATTGTTCGCAAACACCGCCCGAGCGAATTTTTCCAATTCAATGATTTTCAAATTCAAGATGGTGCCTGTGAATTATTGCTTGCACTTTTAGAAGCTATCGACGGTGTTTTCCATTCAGACAGCAGCTTATTACCCCTTGTTCGCCAATGTGCCGACCAAGTAAATAAACTGGCCGCCTCCCAACCTAATCCGCGCAACTTGCATGCCGCTATTGCCATAAATAATCGGTTCAATTTGCAAGGTCCGGATCGAATCACTGATTTATCTGATGTCGCTCATCAAGCAATCATCAAAAAATATTTGCAAGACTCAGACATGGCTAAGCACGCCCTTTACCTAGCCGGTCAATTCAAACTTGATTCATGTTCTGACTTTTTAGCACCATTATTGGTCGACGATTCGCCACTTCTCAATGAAACAATTGAATGTGCCGGTTTGCTCAAAGCGCATTCTTTAGCACCAAGGATATGCGAACTGGTATATCAACGCTTCGATCTAAAAGCTCGTTGCCAGGCCGTTCCCAGCCACGTTCCTGTACATGAAGAAGATCGTGATGCTGCTTTGGTTTATTGGATAGCTTTAAAAGCTCTGGGCAATCTTGTTCATCCGGAATCGCTGAAACTTTTAAGTCTTTCGATCAAAGATTATGCTCCGGATAAAAGAGAACAAGCTTTGCTCTCTATACAAAATTTGTTTGCTCAACCTGAATTCAAACCGGACACAGACTTGAATCTTGCTGAAATCGTTGCCGCCGGTTTGGATGATCCGGCAACTTCAGTACGTCTTGCCGCTCTTGAAGGCGTTAGTCAGCATCAGCTCATTGATTTGCTTCCACAAACAGCGAAGCTACTCAACGCCAAAGAAATCTCGTTGCAAAAGAAAGCTGCCGATACTTTTGTTAGCTTGGCTGAAAAAGGGCACAAAGATCAGGTTATTTCATCGATCCAACAATCATTAGCCAAAGAGATTAATCACGATAATAAATATCGTTTTCAGGCTCTGCTCAGCAAAGTGCAAAAGTAAATTACATGCTAATGTAATTAGGCGATATACGGCTGAGAATTTTGTTTGATGGAAAAGCCCGAATCAAGCGTTGAAAAATTTCCCAAGTTTCGCGCTCCTTTAGTGCTCGATCTCTTTCTCGGCTTGGCACTTTTATTGGCTTGCTTTGGTTTTACTGTGGGCGTGTTCCACATGTACCTTATAAGCTCCGCCTCTCAATCCATTAATCAAGAAAATTATCCTGGCGCCATCGCCATTTTACGTGGCGCACCCTTACCCGAAATATTCAGTATGACCGGGTCAGAAACCGAAGAGCTATTAAGCAAAGCGCTTTATTTGGATGCCATAACCAAATTAGAGTCGGATCCAGACTCAACTGCGGCTTTGCAAGAATTGAGCGAAATACGTCCCGGCTCAAAATATTACATCTGCGCCCAAAAAACTATCGATGAAAAGAATGGTCATAAGACCGGCGACAAATCGGATTAATGTCCAAAAATAATCAATAGAGTCAACACTGCCAAAAATCCCACTTTGGCTAGCAGTAGATTTATATTTTCAAGGGTCATTAGATCCCAGCTTCCTAGTAAATTGCCAAGAATTGATTACCGTAAGCCTATTGTACTCACAGTTGCATATCTGTCAGCTATCTTTAATCTTGTCTATTCGACAACGAACTTCTTGTAATCTTCTGCCGACATAGCCAAATCAAGCTCAGAAGGATTGCTCAACTTCACTTTAATCATCCAGCCTTCTTTGTAGCAATCGAGATTCACAAGCTCCGGCTCGGAAGCAAGGCGGCTGTTAACAGCAACTACTTCGCCCGCCACCGGCATAAACAAATCGGATACTGATTTAACTGATTCAATCACACCGAATTTTTCTTCGTTCTTAAGCTTGGCACCTGGCTTTGGCAACTCAACATAAGTAACGTCGCCAAGTTGATCAGCCGCAAAAGCGGTAATACCGATTTCAGCCTCGCCACCGTTGATCCGCACATACTCATGCGTCTTGACATATTTCAAATCAGCGGGGTAAGCCAATGTCTTTGATGTGTCGCCCATGGTCTCTCCATTCCTAATTACTGAATAACTATTTGCGTTTATAGAACGTCTTGCTGACAACTTCGCCTTCAACTTTTGCTTCGCGGATCTCCACTTGCAATTTGCGTCCGGGCTGGCAATAAGCCGGAGGGACAAAAGCACAAGCAATCGGATAGCCGACTGAAATACCTTGAGAGCCGCTGGTTACTGTGCCCACTCGTTTCTCACCGTCATAGACCGGATAACCTTGACGTGGCAAAGCTTTACCTTCGGTCTTCAAACCAATCAGCTGTTTGGATAAGCCAAGCTGTTTTTGTGCTCTTAAAGTAGAAGCACCCATAAAGTCGCCTTTTTCCAGCTTGACGCTCCAACCTAGCCCGGCTTCTAGAGGGCTTGTGTTTTCATCAAGCTCATGACCGTACAAAGGTAAGCCAGCTTCCAGGCGCAAGGTATCACGGGCACCGAGTCCGCAAGCTTCAATACCAAAAGATTGTCCTTGCTCAAGAATTTTGCGCCAGAGTTTTTCTGCTTTGTCGACTGAGACAAAAATTTCAAAACCGTCTTCACCAGTGTATCCGGTGCGTCCCCAAGCAGCATTGATTCCATCCAGCTTGCCTGTAGCGTAACTGAACGAAGGCAAGCTCTTTACGGCATCACCACCCAGACGAGCCATCAGTTCAACAGCAGAGGGACCTTGCAAAGCCAGAAGCGCCGTGTCTTCCGAAATATCACGCAATGCTACTGATTTGAAATCAACAGTATTTTCTTGAAGCCATGACCAATCTTTTTCAATATTGGATGCATTAACCACAAGCAAATAGCCTTGATCCAGACGATAAACAATCAAATCATCAACTGTGCCGCCCTCATCGGTAAGCATCTGAGTGTATAAAGCCATATTCGGCTTATTCAGCTTGTTGATGTCATTAGCTACCATGTATTGCACAAACTTTTGCGCATCAGCGCCTGTAACCAGAAATTCGCCCATATGCGATACGTCGAAAAGCCCGACTTTGTTACGCACAGCCATGTGCTCGGCCATGATTGATTTGTATTGGACCGGCATGTACCATCCGGCAAAATCAACCATACGCGCGCCCAGTTCTTTATGTGCTGAGGCTATTGGAGTTTGCTTGAGTTGCGCCGTTGTCATGATTTGTCACCTTTGAGCGGTTCTGGCAAATTTTCAATTACGAATCCAAGATCCTAGCACGCAAAAGCCCTGGCAAAGCCAAGGCTGAATCATCTAGCAATATCTCGTTTAAGACAAAGAGGCGGATTGCTCCACCTCTTTTCCTCTTATGCGGCTTCAGTATCGGCTGGTTTGTTTTCATCAGCTTCTGAAACCATGTCAGCTAAAGCTTCATCACCTTCCTTTTCTTCCTCGTCAGCCTCAGCTTTTTCTTCATCATCCGCAGCTTTGGCTTCTTCAGCTTCCGCCTTTTCTTCTTCTTTCTTCTCGGAGCAAGCTTCTTCCTCTGCTTTTGCTTCGCATTCGACTTTCTCGCTACACTCGGATTCCTTATCCGGCACTACTTCCGGTGCCTTATCTTCATCATCTGCCATGGTTCAAACCTCCAGTTTAAATAAAGGCCAAACCCAAGCGGAAGCACGCCTGCAGCGCGCCACCTGCTTGAACAATTAGTTTTATAGACCTTCTATACTAAGTATAGTCAAGAGGTTGTTTGTGCGCATCAACTTGGACAAAATAATTTGGTTAAAACTTGAAGCGCCGCACCACATTAAGTGGCAGCCGGAGGTTTACCAATAGTCTCTCGGCAACCGTTTAAATTATACGTAAACAAGCTATTCGCTTGACAATAGAAGTCTGAGGGCTTTGATCCGGTCAGTACGTGTTAAACTCTTGCCATCGGCAATTGCGACGCCGGTCCAAGAGGATTGTTTATGTCCCAGGATAATTTTGACGCTCTGGAGTCCGCTCTACTGAGCCTGAAAGAGATCGTCGCTAAAAATCATTCTTCAGGCGATTGCGTAGCCATCGTCCTGCAAATGGAAAATCTTGTTACCAACTTAAAAACAAAAAGTACACCGAATCTCAACGTGGATAGCTCGGTTCTAGTACAAATGCCAGCAAGTTTTTCTGTCAGCGGTTAAGCTTGCGCTTTATTGACTCGAACTTGGTAAGCGATGCTTACCTCTTTTAGTTGGCTGGCCAAGTCACGGGACGATTGCTTCTTACCTTCAGCGTTCATCGCTTTGCGCATCGTTCTCAATTTTTCATCGTCTTGCACAAGAGCTAGCAGTTCTTTTTTCAAAACCTCGGCAGTAAGCTCTGACTGCGGCAAAAGAATAGCCGCACCTTTGCCAACCATATATTTTGCGTTATGAGTTTGGTGATCTGCTGCCGCATAAGGATAAGGAATGAAGAGAGCCGGCGTACCAACTACAGCCAATTCAGAAATAGTCATCGCTCCGGCACGACAAACAGCAATGTCTGCTACTGCATATGGAATGGAAAGATCATCAAAATAACCACGCAAAAAATAACGCCCGCTGGAAAGCCCTAAAGCTTCTAAACGTTCTTTGCACTCATACAAATTTTTTTCGCCAACTTGATGAACTATTTGTAGATGCGGATCGACATTCAATAGTTCCGGCAAAATATCCAGAACAGCATCATTTAAGGCACGCGCGCCTTGAGAGCCGCCGGTGATCAGGATTGTTTTTAAATCCGGACGTAAGCCAAGTACAGCAGCTGCAGCGTCTCGCTTCAAAGGACTCAAAAAGTTTTTACTGACCGGATTACCGTTTACGACAACTCGTCCTCTTGCCGGGCGCAAGCGACGACTTGCTCCTTGCATACCACAAGAGACAAGCCAAGCATTTCCGGAGAATAGCCTGTTCACTAATCCAGGATGAGCATCCGGTTCATGAATGGCATAGGGAATACCAAGAAGTTTAGCGGCAATCAAAGCCGGTGCTGATGCGTATCCACCAGTCCCTAAAACCACTGTCGGACGAAAATCTTTCATTACGCGGCGCAGCTCGAAAACAGCTGCTAAAAGTTGAAAGGGCCAGGATAAAAGTTTAGGCGACAGGGAGCGGGGCAATCCGGAAACTTCAACACCAAAAAATTTCAACCCGCGTTCACGCGCTAACTTTTCTTCCAGGTGACCTTTAGCTCCGACATACAACAGACTTTCCAGCTCAGGCTCTTCATTCAATTGTTCGGCAACGGCCAAAGCCGGATAGATATGACCGCCAGTACCGCCACCGGTAAGAATGACTCTATGCATGAGCATCATCCTCCTCTATCTGTCCGCGATCTCGCGAAATAGACAAGAGTATCCCTGTAGTCGCCAGAGTCATCACTAAAGAAGTTCCGCCGTAGCTAATGAAAGGCAGAGTGATACCAGTAACCGGTAACAGTCCGGTACAAACCATGATGTTCACTACAGCTTGCAGAGCAATCTGCCCTGTAATACCGATGGCTAAGAAGCGTCCGAAAAGAGTGCGTGCTTGCAAAGCAATCTTAAAGCCGTAATAAACGAACATACCAAAAAGACTAAGCACAATTAGACAGCCCAATAAGCCAAACTCTTCGGCGATTACAGCAAAAATAAAGTCAGCATGCTGAACCGGAAGATAATACAGCTTTTGCAAAGAGTGACCGAACCCGGCGCCCCAAAGCCCACCGGAACCAATCGCCAGCTGGGCCTGAATTATGTTCCAACCTTCTTTTTGCGGATTAAGATAGGGATTCAACCAGCTTTGAATACGGGCCATTTGATACGGCGTTTTTTGAATATGTTTCCAACCTAAAAATCCGCCCAACATCAAAGTGGAAACAATAAGCACCGGATTAATACCGCTGACAAAAAGCATAGACAACAAAGTGCCTAAAATCATCATTGCCGTACCTAAGTCCGGCTGTTTGACCACAATCGCCGCCATGGCCAAAACCACGACTATCCGCGCAAAAACTTGACGGTGCCACCAAAAATATTTGGAAAGCCCTGATGCCATTAAAAGAATGGTCGCTAGTTTACACAGCTCTGAAGGCTGAAACTGCAAAGGACCAACAGCAATCCAGCGCGAAGAACCCATTGTTGTGACCGATAACCCTGGAACCAAAGTCACAGCCAACAGCATAAAAGCAAAAAAGGTAATCGGCCAAGCAAATTTTTTCAGCTTACGATAATCGTATTTGCTCAAGCTGAACATTAGAAAGAGCCCGATGGCGCAGGCTATTCCTTGCTTTCTCAAATAGACGGTCGAATCTTGAAAGCTTTGCAGCGCTTCAGGCGCCGAAGCACTAAAAACGGACATCAAACCGAAGCAACAAAGAGTCAATATCAAAGTAATCAAAGCCCGATCCGGCAGGCCGCGAAACTCATGGCTTATATTGCTGCTTTCCACCTGTTTCTCCAAAGGAGAATTACCGGAAGGACGCCAGCTCTTCGATTCTTGTGTGGACAAGATTTTTGAAGACACGACCTCTCTCCTCGAAATCCTTGAACATGTCAAAACTAGCGCAAGCCGGCGACAATACAACCGGACCACGACCTAACTTTACGGCAAAATCAAGCGCCTCTTCCAGCTTGCCAACCAAATGGATATTTTCAAAACCGCCTTCAGTGAAACTACGCTGAAAACGTTCTTTAGCTTCACCAAGCAAAATCACGTCGCTAGCATGATCTTTGACGCACTGCACAAGATCGGTCAAAGCAGTATGTTTGTCTTTGCCGCCGGCAATGAGCACGATTTTTTGTTGACCAAAAGCCTCCAAGGCTTTAATGGTTGAGTTAGGATTGGTTGCTTTTGAATCGTTGTAGAATTTGACACCGCCGATTGAAGCAACATACTCCAAGCGATGTTCAAGTCCGGGAAAGCTTTTCAACCCTTGAGCAATGATTGCAGCGTCAATATTCAAAGCAGCTGCCACCGAAACGGCCGCTAAAGCATTTTCTATATTATGTCGTCCGATGATTTTCAAATCTTCCTGATGACAAAGAATATTTGTTTTACCCTCAATGCGGTACATCAAAAAGCCGTCTTTTAAGAAAGCGCCTTGAGCCGTCGACTCCGCCCCACCGTTTAAGCCGAAAGGAAAGATCTGTCCGGAAGGAACATACTCACTGACAATCGGATCATCAGCATTTAAAACTGCATATTGATTGCTCTTTTGATTGGCAAAAAGGCGTTGCTTAGCTTCAATATAATTCTGCAAATTACCGTGCCAATCGATATGATCCGGTGTCAGATTCATCCAAACTGCCACTTGCGGAGCTAATTCCTGACAGTAGTGCAACTGGTAGGAGCTGATTTCAGCCACCAGATAATCAGGTTGATTTTCCAGTTCGTCCAAAATCGGCACGCCGAAATTTCCGCAAGCCGGCGCTTTAAATCCGGCACAATGCAAAATATGACTTGTCAGCGCTGTCGTGGTCGACTTTCCGTTAGTACCGGTAATACCGACAATTGGAATCGCCGCATCCATTGCCGCTATTTCCACATCGCAGATAAGCTTTTTACCTTCTTCTTCAAGACGGCAAATGACATCACTGCTCGGTGAAATGCCAGGACTGACAACAACCATGTCAGCAAAACTAAAAGCTTTTTCCGAATGTCCACCAAACTCAACTTCTACATTCAAAGCTTTTAGTTTTTCGGCTAAAGCTATTTTGTGATTGTCAGCAGGAGAGTTCTCCGAAAGAAGAACTTGCGCTCCTCTTTTAGCCAAATAAGCTGCAGCTGAAATTCCACTGCGCCCAAGGCCTAAAACCAGGATTTTTTTCTTCGACCAGTCCGTCAAGATGTTCCCTGCCCATTAACTTCCGACCCGTATTTTATCAGGTGTCTTGACAGGCGAAATGACAAATTTATCGAAGAAGCCGTCGCACTGCTTGACAGTACGACGGCTTCACTTAAATACCAACTAAAAACTATTTGTTCTTCTTGGCTTTTTGATCGATTTTGTAAGCTTTCTCTTCAAGCTTAGTTATGCGCTTTTGTACCTTCTCTACTTCTTTAGGCGGCAGATCCGGTCTCAAGGAGAGATAGGCTTTCAGTTGCACGCTTGCTTCACGCAAATCATTTGCCGCTGCCGGGCTCAATCTTTCCAGGGCGTTTGCCAAGCCCATACGAGCTTCCGGCACACGTGGATTTTCAAATACCGAAGCATGATATTTGTCGATAGCGCTGGCTAGCTGTTTTTTGCGAGCCAAATCATCAGCCAAGGTCAAATCTTGTCTGGCAGTCTCTCTGGCTTTCTTGACCATATCTTGACCGCGCTTAGCACGCTCTTCACCGCCAGGCATAGTTGCAGCCTTGCGATAAGCAGCATCAGCATCATCAAGATCTTTGATCATCAAAGCCAAATCGCCTACGGAGAAGATTTGCTTAGGATCGTTGGCGTTAGCAATGACCATATTCATCTGGTCTTGAGCTTCCTTGAAACGATTCTGAGCTAAAAGAGCTTCAGCGTAAGCAACACGCTCGCCATCGGTTCTCGGTGTACCAATGCTGTTCAGATCAACTGTTTCACCGGACATCGAACGAATTTTAGCCATGGCTAAACGCAGTTCCATATCATTAGGATTGAGTTGGATTGCTTTTTGAATTTGCGCTTTGGCTGATTCAAAATCGTTGGACACGAAGAACGCTCCACCGGTTTCTTTTTGTGCTTTAAGGAAATAAGCGCGAGTCAAACCTTTGGCTGCTTGAGCGTTACCAGGGTTGGTGTTCATCACCGTTTGATACTCTTTCATCGCATCATCAACTTTTTCAAGCTGCAAGCTTTCATCAGCAATGCGCAAATGCAAGTCCGGATTGTCCGGCATCAGCTCGAGCGCTCCGCGCAATTCCGAAATCGAAAGCTCAATATCGCCTCTGCCTTCACGGATATCAGCCACATGCAAATAAGCATCGGCATTTTCCGGCTTGATCAGCACGGATTTCTTGTATTCGTTAATAGCAGCATTATTATTGCCTTGAGCTTGATAAGCTTCACCCATGGCTAAGTGAGCCGGATAGCTGTTCGGATTTTGATAAAGAGAAGTGTTCAACTCTTTAATAGCGGCATCAACATTACCCATTTTCAAATAGGTTTTGCCTAAACCGTAATGAGCGCCGGAATTGCCCGAATTATATTGAACAGCTTGTTTGAAAGCACTTTCAGCTTCACCAAGGCTGTTCATCGCAAGCTTGGTCATACCCAAACCGGCAAAAGCTTCGGAATATTTAGGATCGCTCTTGATCGCTTCGTTATATTCTCTGGCAGCTTCGTCCAAGCGACCTTGATCACGCAATGATTGAGCAAGTTGATAATGAGCTTCCGGAGAGAAGGGATCTTTTTGCAAAGCTGTTCGGCACTCATTCTCAGCTTGTTTCAACATCGAATCGCGTTGCTGGCGGATAGTCATATTTGAAGACTGTAGCCTGTTCATCAAAACCAGCGCTCTACCTACGTGAGCAACAGCGTTGGTCGGATCAATCTGCAAAGCTCTGTCTAACTGTTCTTCGGCACCGTCAAGCTTAAATTGCTTGGCAAGCGCCATACCGTATCCGGCAAAAGCAGCCGAATTCTTTGAATCTTTGTTCATGACATTTTTGTAGGCGTCGGCAGCTTTGTCCCAATCGCCTTTGGCCATAAGATCGTCAGCTTCCACCATGTCGCGGGAAACTTTGCCTTTCAATTTGTTGGCAGCAGCCAAATGAATACCTGATTCCATTGAGTGTACAGGCAACAAGCTTGAAAGACCGCATGTGAACGCCAGTAATACACCGCACAAAGCCACATTTGCTTTAATACGCATAGTGCTCCTTCTTTTAATAGGTGGTGAATCAAGAAACTCAGGACATGGTATGTTCTTTGATTCCTCCAAAGCCTAGAACTAATCTATATTTCATATGCTTTTTACATGAATCGGAAAAATAATGCTCTAAAAAAGCAAATTCCCTTCTATATATAATGATTGCAAAACGAAGGAGTAAGGCCGGTGTCCGGACATTCAAAATGGGCGACCATAAAACGGCAGAAGGCGGTTGTTGACGCCAAGAAAGGCGCTACTTACGCCAAAATGGCCCGCGAAATTATTGTGGCGACAAAGCTAGGCGGCAGCGATCCTAACGCCAATTTTCGCTTGCGCGACGCCATCACTCGCGCCAAAGCCGAAGGCGTGCCTAACGATAATATCCAGCGCGCTATTGAAAAAGGAGCCGGCAGCGGCGGCTCAGATCAAATGGAAGAGCTGACTTACGAAGGTTACGGTCCTGGCGGCGTAGCAATTATGGTTCGTTGCGCTACAGACAATCGCAATCGCACTGCCGGCGACATTCGCAGCTATTTTTCCAAATACGGCGGCAATATGGGTGAAACCGGATGCGTCAATTGGATGTTCAAAGAGCGCGGCGAAATTACCCTTCCCCATCCACTCAAACTTTCAGAAGACGATACGCTTCTAGCCGCCCTTGAAGCCGGTGCCGAAGATGTAGAAAACGAAGCGGACGATTTTACGCTTGTCCTTTGCCAACCAGCGCTTTTAGAAAACGTTTCAGCAAATTTGACCAAAGCCGGTCTCGTATTCACATCAGCTGAAACAGCGATGGCGCCTCTATCTACAGTAGAAATAAGCGATCGTGATGCTGCAAAACAGCTGCTCAAACTGCTCGACGTGCTGGAAAATCACGACGATGTGCAGACCGTTTACACCAATTTCGAGATGGATCAAGCCCTAATGCAAGAGCTGATGGCAGGCTGAACTTCTCAAGAAGTTACTAAGATATATGTCCTTTGATAACCTCAAATTGAGTGTTTTCAAGAACGATCTATCCCCAACCGGGCCCCGATCTCGAGCATATCGGCAGGCTTTTTTCTGCAACCATGGTTGTCAATTAAGGTAACTGTTACATCACTTAACTCAAGAGGCAAAAAGCTTTTTGTCAACAGAAGTCTTAAGTGGATCTCAGTTGTCAAAAAACAGGCCTGGGCAAAAAATATCAATTCCAAAGAAGCAGGTGGAAAATTTGGCAAAAGTCAACTTCTTGATTTTAAGAGTTTTCACATAAACCCCTCAATCCCTGCGCCAGCTGGAGATTTTGCCAATAGGCAAGAGAACTTTGACTCGGCTTGCCGAATTTTGGTACGGTTTCGCCTGCTTCGAAATGGTTCATCCCCTAGAAGACGTAATTTCCATGAGCTGTATCACCTTAGAACTTCTTCTCAGACAACTGCCTGCCAGCAAAATTGCCTGTAGATTGATAGCCGCCGGCACAATCGCTTTATCGATTGCTTACGCGCTGCCCATCGACTCTACCTATGCTATGGGCGGTTTGGTCGAGACAGTACCGGAAGTAACATCCAAAGTCTGGTTGGAAAACGGTCAGCAATTAGCTGCTGTAACAATCAACGGTGAAGAGGTTGCCCGCTTTAAAGCCGGTGACGATAGCGACAAAGCTATAGAAGAAGCAGAAGAATTAGCGATTAAATTGCACGAGCTATTAAGTGAAAAGAAGTTTGACGCTTCTTCCTTATTGCCTGCTCGTGATGAAGACAAAGCTTCAATCAAACACGAAGGCAGCACTGTTATCTCTTTCAATCCGTTTGCCGGCGTAGTCGCTGACGAAGCCAGCAAAGAATTAGACAAGAAAAGACATACAGAAGCTTTCGAAACCAGCTTGCGAATTTGTAACGCAATCAGAACCGCTTGCGGCATCAATACTTTGCCTACAAGCTTTCCTGATGTAGCGGACAAGTCAGCTCTTATAAAACAAGAGATGCTTGGTCATAGCTTCTCCGGTCATGCCTCATGGTATGGCGGCAAGTTCAACGGACGCCGCTGCTCCAATGGCGCCATTTTCAGCGAAGAAAAAATGACCGCGGCTCACAAAACCTTGCCTTTCGGCACCAAACTTCTCGTAAAGAACCGCCGCACAGGCGACACTTGTATTGTTGAAGTTAATGATCGCGGACCATTCGTCGGCGACCGTGTAATCGATCTTTCCAAAGCAGCAGCCAGACAGCTAAACATGGTCGGCTCCGGCGTCGCTCTGGTTGATTGTTTGATCATCGCTCAACAACAATAGAACCTCAGCTCTTTACAGTTCACCTTTTCAAGAGTTAGCTCTTTTGGGCATCTGTTAAAATGCGACAACGTTTTGTTGTTCGCAGAGGCTACTCGCGCTTGACTTCCAAAATAAGAGTACGAATGGCACCAAGCCCGACAGGATATCTGCATCTGGGTACGGCACGTACAGCGCTCTACAACTTTTTGTACGCCCGTCGTCATCAAGGCGATTTTGCTTTGCGTCTGGAAGACACAGATGAAGTACGCTCGGACGAGGCTTACACTGCCGATATTCTCGACGGACTCAAATGGCTCGGCATCAACTGGGACGAAGGTCCGGACATCGGCGGACCTTATCCGCCTTATCGTCAAACAGAAAAAACCGATCACTACGAACAAGTAGCACGCAAACTAATTACTTCGGGCAAAGCTTATTTTTGCTACGCCTCAGCTGAAGAGCTCGATGCTTTGCGTGAAGGACAAAAAGCAGCGAATCAAGCTCCACGCTATGACAATCGCGGCAGACATTACACTCAAGCACAAATCGAGCAGTTCGAAAAAGAAGGACGCGCTCCGGTTATTCGCTTCAAAGTCGAAGACGATCGCGTGATCACTTGGCACGATGCAATTAAAGGCGAGATCAGCATCAACAGCTCGGACATCGGCGGCGACATGGTGATCGTCAAATCGAGCGGCATCGCCATCTACAACTTTGCTGTCGTGATCGACGACATAGACATGAAAATGACTCATGTCATTCGTGGTGAAGATCACATCCACAACACTGCCAAACAAATCCTGATCTACGAAGCACTCGGCGTGCAGCATCCTGTATTTGCTCATGTCCCTTTGATCTTCGACATGGACAGACAGAAGCTTTCCAAACGCAAACACGGCGAAGCCGTTCATATCAGCAAATACAGACGCGATGGCTACATGCCTGAAGCGATCATGAACTATCTAGCTCAAATGAGCTGGACACCGGCTGACGGGCGCGAGATCTTCACTATCGAAGAAGCCTGCGCCATGTTCGATCTGGAAAGAGTAAGCAAGAGCCCAGCGGTTTTCGACATCAAACGTCTAGAGTGGTTCAATTCGCACTATATACGCAGTTTACCCTTGTCGACCATTACCGACCGCTGTATGCCCCACCTTGCCACCTTCGATTTAAAAGCGTACACTCGCCCGCAAATCGAAGAGATAGTCGCCTCAGTGCGCGACGGGCTACCTGCTCTGCATGAAATCAGCAAGCAAGTTTCATTCTTCTTTGCTGACAAAGTAGATTTAACTAGCGAAATGACTGAAGTTTTGAAAAAAGATTCTTCCAAAGCCGTGCTCAGCCAAGTACAAACTAAGCTGACAAGCTTCCCTTGGGGCGACTCCAAAGGCTGTAAGGCAACTGTCGATGCCATCGGCAAAGAACTTTCAGTTAAAGGCAAAGATCTTTACTGGCCGATCCGCATCGCACTTTGCGGCGCTACCTCCGGACCAGATCTCGGCTCCGTACTTTCCATCCTCGGCGAACAAAGAGTAAAAGCTCGTATAGAAGCTATTCTGCAACCCTGTTAACCAGATGCAATCGCAACTCAAAATATTCAACACACTTACCGGCAAAAAAGAAGATTTCAAGCCGATTAACCCGCCAAAAGTACTGATGTACGCTTGCGGACCGACGGTCTATGACTTGAGCCATCTCGGTCATGCACGCATGGCTTTGACTTTCGACGTCATTCAACGTTATTTGCGCTTTGCCGGCTATGACGTCACTTTTGTACGCAACATCACAGACGTCGATGACAAAATCATCAACAAAGCCAAAGAGCTGAATGTGCGCCCGGAAGAGATCGCTCTTAAATACACCGATACCTTCCACAAAGACATGCACGACTTGAACGCAGCTTTGCCCGACGTCGAGCCCCGCGCTACCGAATACATCGAAAAGATGCTTGCCTTTACCCAGTCTTTAATCGATGCCGGGCACGCTTACGAAGCCGGTGGTGACGTTTATTTCGATGTTCTTTCATTCAAGACTTACGGCAAACTAAAGAAACAAAGCTTGGACGAAATGATCCAAGGCGCAAGAGAACAAGTGCGAAGCCAGTCCGAATTGAAAGAACTGAAGAAAAATCATTTCGACTTTGCTCTTTGGAAAAGCGTCGATCAAAAAGAACCAGGTTGGCAAAGCCCCTGGGGCTGGGGACGCCCAGGCTGGCATCTTGAATGCTCGACTATGATCAAAAACGTGCTTGGTGAAACAATCGACATTCATGGCGGTGGCGAAGATCTTGTTTTTCCCCACCACGAAAATGAAATTGCACAATCGGAAGCGCTGCACAAGAAGACATTGGCCAACTACTGGATTCATAACAGTTTCGTCCAAGTGGAAGCCGAAAAGATGTCCAAATCTTTGGGCAACTTCCGCACCATTCAAAGCATACTTGAGTCATATTCAGCAGACACAATTCGCTTTTTTGTTTTGCAAACACACTACCGAAGCCCGATTGAATTTACCGAAAAGAGCATGGAATCAGCTAAGGCTGGTATTTCAAGACTAATCCGCGCCGCTCAATTTGCGCCGGAAGCAAACGGTAAAACAACAGACAATATCGACATCGCTCCAGTAGAAAAACTAGATCAAGAATTCCGCAAAGCCATGGACAACGACTTCAACACACCACAAGCGGTATCAGCTTTGTTCGGTTTTGCTGACACAATTTTTGTCACTACAGATCCAAACACAGCAAAAAAATACACCGAAGAACTACGTCGTTATGCAAGTGTGCTCGGCTTCACGCTAGAAGACAATCGCCGCTCACTCGATCCGGCAACTACAGCTAAATTGAAAGAGATCGTACAAAGCCTGACCGAAACTGCTGCTGACACAGATGATGCTTCGCAGTTAATGGAAATGCTGCTGAGCGCTCGCGAACAAGCACGTGCCGATAAAGACTACAAACGCTCCGACATGATCCGTGATCGTTTGCTTGAAGTCGGCATCAAAGTTATGGACGTCAAAGGCGGCAAAGCCACCTGGGAATGCAGCTAGCAGCCACTTTCTTGCCCGCAACTTGACATTTGAACCTATATCAGTATACGATATAACCGTATAGGTTCAAGCCAATGTCAATTCAAAGCTTCAAAGGCTCACTGACAGAAAAAATATTTTACGGAATAAAAGACAAGGAAGTTGCAAAATTTCCTTCTACTGTTTTGCCTACCGCTAGGCGCAAGCTAGACATGATTGAAGCCGCCTTTGTTTTACAAGATATAGCAAGTCCCCCAGGAAATAAGCTACATGCCTTAAAAGACGATTTAGCCGGCTATCATTCAATACATATCAACGATCAATGGGTAATTGTTTTTAAGTGGAAAACCGACGGACCTCACGAAGTTGAAATTCAAGATTATCACTAGGTAAAAAGTTATGAAAAGGCAGATGCTGCGCGAACCAACAAAACCAGGCGAAATTCTTTTAGAAGAATTTTTGGTACCACTGGGCTTAAGCCAAAGCGCTTTTGCTCGACATTTAGGTTGGTCTCAACCAAAAATGAATGAAATAATCACCGGAAAGCGTGGCATTACACCACAAACAGCAATGGATTTAGCAGACGCATTGCGCACAACAGCACAATTTTGGTTAAATCTGCAATTAGCAGTTGATTTGTGGCACGCACAACAAAAGCACAAACCACTTAAACCATTGGCAAACTTGCACCGCTAAGGCACTAATACAGCAGCGCCTTTTATTCTGCCTTGTTTCAGCTGCTGCAAAGCACGATTGGCTTCGCTTAAAGCAAAGAGTTCAACTGTTGTTGCTAAAGGCACTTGAGCGATTGTTTCAAAAAATTCGTTGCCGTCTTGTCTGGTTAAGTTTGCCACCGAACATACTGTACGTTCGCCCCAAAGCAGATCGTAAGAGAATTCCGGAATCGGGCTCATGTGTATGCCAGCACACACCACTGTGCCGCCTTTATCCACGGCTTGCAGAGCTTGCGGAATAAGTTCACCGGCCGGTGCAAAAATAATCGCTGCATCAAGCTTTTCCGGCGGCATTTGATCTGAGCCACCACACCAGGTGACACCAAGATTTTTCGCAAAGCTTTGACCTAAATGATCACCAGGTTTGGTGAAAGCATAAACTTCGCGTCCTTGATGTTTGGCAATTTGACTGATGATATGAGCGGCGGCACCGAAACCGTACAAACCAAGCCGTTTTGCTTCGCCTGTTTTTTTCAAGCTGCGCCAACCGATTAATCCGGCGCAAAGCAAAGGCGCAATTTTATGATCGTCCATAGTGTCGGGAACGCGAAAACAAAAACGTGAATCAGCGACACTTAAACTGCTGTAGCCACCGTCGCGCTGGTAGCCGGTAAAAACCGGCTTATCGCAAAGATTCTCTTTGCCGGCAAGACAAAAGCGACAGCTTCCGCAAGAGCCACCAAGCCATGGCACACCGACACGATCACCTAATTGAAATTCTTTTACAGCAGCGCCCAAAGCAATTACTTTGCCGACGATTTCATGACCGAGCACAAGGGGGAGCTTCGGCTCCGTAAGCTCACCATCCAGAATATGGAGATCGGTGCGGCAAACACCACAAACTTTTACTTCAAGCAGTAAATCATGAGCGCCAACAATCGGATCCGGCATAGTACGCTCGGCTAAATCCTGCCCTGAACGTTCAAGAATCATTGCTTGCATGGCAAATCCGAATAAAAGGAACGGAGAGGGTGGGATTCGAACCCACGTGGCTTGCACCCATCCGCTTTCGAGGCGGCGCCGTTATGACCGCTTCGGTACCTCTCCTCAATGCATTTGATTGTATCAATAAAGAGTTGCGAAGAGGATCAGCTTTACGCCTGATTAAGGGGTTTGGGTAGCGCTGTCGATTCGACGGATAGCAATCTTGCCCGAGCTCTCAGCATGGGTCTTTAAGGCAGCCATAACGCTGGGAATATCCATACGAACCTGACGCTTAATCAAAGCTTGGGGGATGAAAAAGCCGCCGTTTACATAACTGGCATAAGTAACATGGGTGGAAGCTCCATCATCACCTGATTCCAGCTTTATAAAACCGTCAACTTCATGAAAGTCACCGCTGATGCGATGCCATTCCTGCAGTTTATTAGCCGTCTCTTTTATTTCAAGAACGTAATCAAAACTTCCCGGTACGCCACGAGGACAAATCTCATGTTCAACTAACTTGGAACGCCCACGGTCTTTGACAACCCGGCATTTCTTTATGCAAGGAAATATATAAGGGGCATTATCGTAATCAGTAAGAATTTGCCAGACCACATCCGGTTTAGCTTTAACTAAAATGCGGCTGACTTGGTAAGTACGATTGCCGATTTTTTCCTCTCCGACGGTCGCTACCGAGGATGATACCGCTGCTTTTTGTTTTGCCAGACTTGCCGGAGCGTGAGCGACACTGAAAAATGCCATGCCTGCCGCTAGAACAAAGCTAAGAGCGTTTGACTCTTTTACACAGCGCATAAACAGATGACCTCTCGAATGATTTCGAATATGGAAATGTAATGCCATCAAATACAATACTGAATTCGTTTTAAGTGTCAACGATGTTTTCAAGCGAATGATAAGATCCGCTTAATTTGTGGCACATCTCTACAGATACCGAGGGGAGAATCTTACCTCTTTTCATGGTCCATACCAATCAAAAGCGCTTAAATTGATACCGAACTTAGCCTAAATATGACGAATTCCCCAGCCCATGACTATCGCCAGTGCCTAATTGTCTACAATCCAAACGCCGGATCGGCTTTGGACCGTGATTTATGGTTGGGCACAATTGTTGATCGTTTATGTGTGGAAGAAAACCGAATTTTGTCCGTCCGAGCGACGATTCCAGGCACAAACGTCAGCAATATTCTCACAGGTTATGACCCGGCAACGGATCTTGTTGTTGCCGCCGGCGGCGACGGCACAATCAGACTAGTTTTAGGGGCCTTATCCGAAAGCGGCTCAAAAGTACCTGTGGCAATTATTCCTTTCGGTACCGGCAATTTATTAGCGCGAAATTTAGGAATTTATTTAGACAATCCTTTGGTTGATCCGCTACAACACGCACTGCAAATACTCTCTCAGGGTAAGGCAAAACCAATCGACATCGGCAGTATGAACGGACATCCCTTTTGTGTTTGCGTCGGAACCGGACCATTGTCCGACGCCATTCTTGCTCCAAGCCAACAAGATAAAGTCAACTGGGGAATGCTGGCTTATGTCGGTTCGATGCTCAATAATTTGGTTTCAACACCGCAACGTTTTAGAGTCACCGCTGATGGTGACATTTTCGAAGTAAAAGCCGCCGGCGTTTTTGTGAGCAATGTCGGTAATTTCGGCATCACGACTTTATCTGATACAGCTAAATTGGACGATGGAATGCTTGATTTATGCATCATCACTTTTTCCGAGTTTGCCGATTATCTTAAACTCGGATTTCAATTCGTCAGCACTATATTAGGCAACCAAGCCCCTTACTATTTGCGCAAAGCACGCCGGGTCAAAATAGAGAGCTTGTCGGCTCCTACAATCGCCAATGTTGACGGCGACGCGTATGGTGAAACTCCCATGGATATTTCAGTAATGCCCAAAGGCGCTTACATACTCTGTCCTAATAAATCTTCCTGACTTTTTCACGATGAAATTCGCGTAATTGTTTTTCGTAGCTGTTGCCCTGAAAACTGTCCATAAGACGCAACAGCGCATCGCGCAATTCATCGCCGACTGTGTCTAAAAGTATGCCTGTCAACAAGGCAAAAATGACAAAGAAAAATATGAACGAAAACATGATCCTGCGCTCACGCGGTGATATCGACGCTAATCAGTGTGCAAGTATAGGTTTAAGGCCCGGTTAAAACCCCGGTCCTATTGTTAACCTTGCAATCTTTTTTTACACTTTGCTTGGCAACGGAATATAATGGCGCGGGTAGCGGTTTACGCTCCCTTTATTTCTCTTAAACAAAGTTCAGCAAATTGCTTTTCTTCGGCAATTTCCTTAACCTTTCCATCAAGTTTTGCTTCGAGAAGTTTTGCCAGGATCGCTCCGACTTGCGGTCCTTGGGCAACACCCATGTCTATCAAATCCGAACCTTTGAGAGCGACACGAGTAGCACGCAGCTCTTCGAAATAGAGCTTGATAAAGCGGCGCATTGAAGAACCTGATTTGGAAAGACAAGCAGCAATTGCCAACGCGTGATCATCGTGTCCGTGCAGAACGCGATAAATTTGTGAAGGCGGAGCATCATCACCAAGACGTGAAAGATCAAAAAGCACCTCTTGCGCATCGACAATCCAGTTTCTTTCGTCATCAGCTAATTGCAAGCGTTCAAGCGCATTACGTAAACGACCAAGTGATAGATCGCAAAGAAGCACACCCAAATAAATGATCCATTCTTTGTTCAACGGATAACGTTCAAGCAAACGTTCAGCCCGGCGTACAAGCATACGAATACGCACTGTATAAACGAGCTCTTCATCCAAAAAGCGTAGTCCCCCGCCGGCATCACGCAAAATATCCAGAGCTAAAAGACGTTCTTTAGATTCCAGAATCGAACGCAATTCTTCTTTAAGTCTGATTCCACCAAGATTATCAAAGATGCCTAAAGAAATCGCTCTTTGTGCCTGCAACATCGTTCGCCGTTCGAAAGAGAAACCAAGACGAGCGGCAAAACGTGCACCACGTACTATACGTGTCGGGTCCTCAATAAAACTGAAAGGATGGAGCACACGAATTAAATTAGCATCCATGTCGCTCAGACCATCGTAATAATCGACAATTTCACCGAAATGATCCGGATGCAAATTCATCGCTAAAGCATTGATCGTGAAATCGCGCCGAAACAGATCATGCTCCAGCTTTGAAGGTTCAACAGTCGGCAAAGCCGCCGGATACTCATAATATTCAGTCCGTGCCGTAGCTAAGTCGACTTCTCGAGTGCGATCAAGCTCAACAAACATTGTAGCGGTGCAAAATCTTTCATGCTCGGCGAGCACACGAAATCGCGCCGGATCAACTGTAGCCAGAGAGCGCGCCAAGTCAATGGCTGAGCCTTCAACAACAAAATCCAAATCAGCGTTGGCTCGATCAAGTAACAGATCGCGCACACAACCACCGACTAAATATGCCACCATATTTAGTGAAGCTGCTTTTTCACCAACTTCGCGATACAACGAAAGAATATGCGGTTCTAATTTTTCCAATAAATCATCATGGCGGCTAATCTTTTTATGGGCAATTAAAGCTTCGCCGTCATTGAAACGGCTACCGCTTGCTCCATGCAACGCTTGCAACAGCTCATTGCGACTGACAAGACCTAATAGCTTTCCAGCCTCTGAGATTACCGGCAAACGTCCGATATCTTCATTAACCATGATCGATTGAATTTCACTAACTGTAGTCTCCGCCATTACAGTTGTAACCGGATGACTCATGAATCCTTTAACCGGTGCATGATCCAGCTTGTGATGGCGAGCTTTATCCACATCTCTTTTAGAGACGATACCGACAATTTGCTCTTCTTGCATTACCACAAGCCCGTCTACTGAATGGCGAAGCATGATTCTTCCGGCTTCATCCATACTCAAATCTTGAAGAATGGTTCTAATTGGGCTAACCATAATTTCGCCGGCAGTTTTTTCCGGTTTTACTTGAGAACGCAATGAAGCAAAAACTTCTTGCACAACAGCTTCCACATCATCGTTTTTTACTACAGCCGAAGCCGCACCAGGGTGCCCGGCACCACCGAAATGGCGCGCTAAAGATTGAACGCTCAGTTTAGGACTTTCACTGCGCCCAACAATATGTATCCGATCTTTCATCCGACAAACTGAAATTACAGCATCGGATCCGGTGGACTCCACAAGAATGCTGGTGATGTCAGCCAAGCTATCGATATATTTAGGCAGATCAGCATTGCAAACAGTAACCCGACAGGATGACACGTCCACTGTTTTTGCGCTGGCAAGCAATTTTTCAGCCAACTCAGCTTGTTCACTATCCAACTTCGGCCGGACAATCTCCATTACTCTTGCCAGATCCGCTCCTAGTCCAAGTAAATAAGCAACAGCAAGAGCATCTCTTTGCGTGGTGCCACGATGAGTCAAACAACCGGTATCTTCGTAAATGCCTGCTGTTAAAACCGTAGCTTCAAATGGGCTTAGTTTGATTTTTCTTTCTTTGATTAGTTCAACTAAAATTGTTGTTGCCGCACCAACAGGCAAAACTAAAGAGTCGGCTCGTGCTGAAGCCACTAAAGGCTCTTTGCTCTTTGTTGTTTCATGATGATCAAAAATAGTATGGCTACGTTCACGAGTTACTGCCTGAAAAAAGCGTTGGGCTCTTTCATCAAGACGCTCAACAGCGTGACAATCGACAAGAAAAACGTGAGAAACAGCTGCCGGATCAACATACTGTAAGTCAACCAGGGGCAACGAATCGCGATAAAGAGCAAGAAAGTTACGCATACGCGAACTAATCGGATGCGCCGGCGCCATGACCGCGGCCGGATAAAGCTTGGTTACGGCAAGCTGAGCAGCCAGGCAGTCAAAATCCATATTGCGGTGGGCTAATACTATTTCCATAATCCGATCTTAAAACTGAGCGCTGGCTCGAACCAGGTTTATATTATCCTACCTATGGGTAATTCCTCAGCATGCCCGGACTCGAACAACTTTATATTGCATCTTGCGGAATCGGCTTCCTTTATATTATCGGAACCGCCGTTTTAGGGCATTTTCATGAAGGCGAAAGCGATGTGCACGCCGACGGCGCTCACGGGCATGATGGCGCCTCCGATCATAGCCACGACAGCCATCACCATCATGATGAAAACGCAAACAGGCACGATCTTTCCACCACCGCCCAACAGGCAAAAATTGTCCGTTTGGACCGCGACCGACAAAACTTTTATTTTTTACTCTTAAGGCTCTTTAGCCCTCTGCGGCTTTCATTATTTCTGTTTTTTTTCGGCGCCTCAGGCATTCTTGCTTTGCAAATCTTGCCGGCACTCAGTTTTATCAGCTTAATACCGGCCATTGTTATCGCCGTTCTTTTTACCAATTTTTTGTTCAGCGCCATGAGCGCTTTGCTTTCACGCTTGAACTCATCGACAAATTTTCAAGATCAAAATCTGATCGGCACTGTCGGAGAATTAACTTTGTCTGTGGGTCCAACTTCCACCGGTGAAATAACCATTTCCGGAAAAAATGGGCGTCATTCAGGACCAGCCAAACCTTTCAAAGACGGACAAGAGATCAAAAAGCTCTCCAGAGTCATCGTTAGCGACTATCGTGACGGCATTTTTTATGTCGAACCTTTTGAAGAAACCATTTAATCTCAGCCAAAGTCCAGCTTAAACTTCGCCTAAACGTGGCATACCCATCTATGTATGCTTAGCGGCTTTCGACAGGAGAAATTTAACTATGGAACCAGCGTCGTTCATAGTGATTGGCATGATTGTTGTGGTGATCGGAGCATTGTTCTCGATGTTGGTTGGCATGTTCCAAAAATGCCCGCCAAACCAAGCAATGATTGTATACGGAGGCGCTACCGGACGAGCTCCTAAAATCATCCGCGGTGGCGGTACCATCGTTGTTCCGCTGATTCAACAAAGATCATTTCTCTCTCTTGAAGTAATGACTATCGACGTCAAACCGACAGCGGCAATTATCACACGCACCGGTGTTCCGGTGATTGTCGAAGGTGTCGCTCAAATTAAAGTTGCCGGCGACGATGATTCTATCTCGACAGCTGCCGAGCAATTCTTAGGCAAAAATGCCGACGAAATAATGTCCATCGCTCACGAAACTTTGATCGGTCATTTACGCGGCATCCTCGGCACCATGGAAGTCGAAGAGCTGATTCAAAAAACCGATGCTTTTTCACAAAGGGTCCAAGAACATTCAATTCCAGACTTGAAAAAAATGGGCTTGACCATTGTCTCTTTTACAATCAAAGAAGTAAGAGACACAATGGGTTATCTCGAGCAGCTCGGACGCAAACAAGCTGCCGAAACCAAGCAGTATGCCGATATCGGTGTAGCCGATGCAGTACGAGCAACCGAAGTAGCAAAAGCCGAGGCTTTGCGTCAAACACAGATCGCTCAAGCCAACGCTTCCAGAGAAACAACCATCGCTAAAGCCGCTGCCGAAAGAGACGC
The DNA here is from genome assembly GCA_019750335.1 of Candidatus Obscuribacterales bacterium. Classification (GTDB taxonomy): domain Bacteria; phylum Cyanobacteriota; class Vampirovibrionia; order Obscuribacterales; family Obscuribacteraceae; genus JAIEPM01. Next base: position 275,731 of record JAIEOQ010000006.1, on the reverse strand, counting down.
ACGTATCGCTCAAGCTGACGCCGAACAAGAAGGCGCTAAATCGCAATTGGAGAATGAAGCGAAAGTAGCTGAAGCGCAACGCGATTTGCAAGTCAAACAACAAGAGTACGCCGCTGAAATTGCTCAGAAAAAAGCTGTTTCGGACTTGGCTTACGATATCGTCAAAGCCCAAAGCACACAGAAACTCATTGAAGAACAACAAAAAATCAAAATTATTGAAGCGCAAAAATCGGTTGAATTACAATCGGTAGAAGTGCAAAAGAAAGAGATTTCACTTGAAGCTGAAATCACCAAACCGGCTGAAGCTGAGCAAATAAGAATCCGTCTATACGCCCAAGCCGAGCAAGAGAAGCGGCGCATTCTCGCTGAAGCCGATGCCGAAGCAGCCAAAGTCAAAGCCATAGCTGAAGCAGAAGCGCTAAAAGTAAGAGCCCAGGCTGAAGCGGAAGCAACCCGCTTAACCGGTCTTGCCACTGCCGAAGCAAAGAAAGCCGAAGGGCTTGCCGAAGCTGCAGTAATCGCCGCCAAAGGCGACGCCGAAGCGCAAGCAATGGTGAAAAAAGCCGAAGCCTACAAACAATATAACGATGCAGCTATCGCTTCGATGATCATCGAGAAACTGCCGCAAATCGTCGAGTCGGCTGCCGCACCATTGGCTAAGATTGGGCAAGTGACATTGCTCTCTACCGGCGGCGAAGGTTTAGGCGCCAGCCGCCTGACAGGTGAAGTACTGAACGCCGCCGCTCAAGGCATGCATTTAGTGAAAGGTCTGACCGGAGTGGATATTGCTGCTGCTTTCAGCAAGCATATAAACTCAATTCCGCCCGCTCAAGCTCAAGAGAAAGCGACTCTGGACATCAACCCTAGCTCTCGCCCAATCGTGACAACCGGTACAGCGATTAATCCGCTACGCAATCCACCGGCAGCGGATGGCGGCAGCGACAACGATTCGACCAACAAATTGAGGTAAGACTAAACACAACTGATAGAATCATGAGGCGGAGTAAAATCCGCCTCTTTGTTTATGGGATTTTCGCCAAATGAGAATAACCCTCACCGGTGCCAGCAGCGTAGGCAAAACCAGCCTTGCCGAAGCTTTGGCTGAAGCTTTGCAGTATCCGCTCATTCCTGAGCTGGCGCGCGAGTTATGCCGAGAAACCGGCTACGAAAGAATTGGCGAAATACCGGATCAAGAAGGATTCAAAAGACAGGTTCTTGCCAAACAAATCGAGCGCGAAAAATCTTTGCGTTCTTTTGTAGCCGACCGTTCGGCAATTGATGCTTGGGTGCTCTGGCAACGCTGGAACTTATGTTCAGCTATGACCTACGACAGCGAAAGCTTTTACAATATTGTCCGAGATCATTGCCGCAATTACACGCACATTATTTATATACCGCCTTTGATCACACCAAGCGAAGATGATTTTCGCTGGACGGATAAAGATTATCAAAAGCAGATTGATCGTCTGACAAAATCAACTTTGTTTGATTTGAATTTACTGGATCGAACTTACACAATTACAAGCACTGATTTTGTCGAAAGATGCGCGGAAGTGTTGCAATGGCTACAAAAATAGTGCGCGCGCTGTCTTTTTTATTGATACCGCTTTTAGTGCTGACCCTGCCCGGACTTGCTCAAAGCGGCCACAAACGCGTAGTTTCTTTGGCTCCTTCCAACACTGAAATTATTTTTGCGCTGGACGCTGATAGTCGCTTAATCGGGGTTTCCGATGCTTGCGATTATCCGCCCGCCGCTCGCAAAAAAGCACAGGTCGGCAGCTTCATGAACATAAGACAAGAAAAACTTGCTTGCCTGCACCCTGATTTGCTGTTGTTAGTAAACGGTCAAGAATCACTTTCTGCCCTTGCCGCCAAGCAAGGAGTGGCTTGCGAAATATTGCCCAATAGACATTTAAATGACATCGCCAAATGCGTACGTCGTATCGGCATTCTTTTAGGTATAACCAAAGAGAGTGAGTCTTTCGCCAGCAAATTTGAAGCCGATTTGGCTAAATTAGGCGAAATTATCAAACAAGCAAAAACGAAGCCGAAAGTTTTTATTTGTATTTGGCCAGGACCAATTCTCACTGTCGGGCAAGACAGCTTCATCGATGAAGCTATAACCATATGCGGTGGCACAAATATAGCCGGCAATTTGCGCGGCGGCTATCCGAAAATCAGCCCGGAAAAACTAGTCCTTTCTGATCCGGACGTAATAATTCTTCCGTTTCAATCCAAGAAACAAAAGATGATCGAACGCACACCTTGGGAGAACTTAACTGCCATTAAGAACGGTCGATATGATTATCTGCCACTGCCCGCGGAAGATAGTTTGTCTCGGCCAACACCCCGAATCCTTGAAGGGCTGCACTGGCTTGCCGTACGCATACATCCTGAACTTAAATTCAAACTTGATCAATGGCTCTCCGGATGCAAAGTGAGTGCCATAAAAAATCTTAAGCCGCCCGGGGTATAAAACCCGGAGCCTGCACGCCTAGCCAAATGAATACTCTTCTGAACAGTTTGCAGATTATTTACTGAAGATACTTACGAGGGATCCAACAGGCGTTGAATAGCTATAATTTCCGCATGGCCGAGTACTTGCCAGAAATCATTGTCAAGAACTCCTCACCTTGAGTGTTAAGTGCAACTAAGCAATCCACACCAATCCACAACAGCTCTTCCGGCATCCGGCGAATCAAGTGAATCGCATTTGGTGGTGATGGGGCTGAACTATCATTCGACTCCTTTATTCATTCGCGAAAAGTTCGTCATCCCTGAGTCATGTTTGAAGCATGCGCTTGGCGCTCTGGCTCGCATGCCACACGTCAAAGAAGCAGCGGTTTTGTCCACTTGCAATCGCACCGAAGTTTATGCCGTTGTTAGCAACTTGCAATCAGGTCTGGCTGAAATAGAATCTTTCTTCACCTCCACTCAGCACGTTGCCGATCACGAAGCAATTAAGCCGGACTTCAAACTTTTGCGCGACGATGTTGCCTTACATCTCTTCCGCGTCGCCAGCGGACTTGACAGCTTGGTGCTGGGTGAGGGGCAAATAATGTCCCAGGTGAAAGCAGCCCACAGACATGCCCTAGAAGCTGGTACAGCAGGCGCTGTTCTCGACCAACTTTTCAAACTAGCTCTTGTTTGCGGAAAACGTGTCCGTTCCGAAACTTCAATGAGTCGACGTGCTGTTTCTGTCAGCTCAGCTGCAGTTGAGTTAGCTCGTGAACTACTCGGTTCTTTGAAAAATCGTTCCGCCTTGATTATCGGCGCCGGTAAAATGGCTCAAATCAGCGCCAAACATCTATTATCCGAACAGGGCGCCGGACAAATGATGATGATCAATCGCACAAGCGAGCGATTAGAACATTTCTTGGAAAATAAGCTCAACAATAAAGAACGCTTGAATATCGGTTTTTCTTTTGAAGATCGTCATGCTCTGGCAGCGGCAAGCGATCTGGTCATTGTTGCTACAAGTGCTCCGGCATTTGTTCTTACCCGTGAAGCTTACTGCAAATATTTAAGCGGTCGTCCGACTTGTATTATTGATATTTCAGTTCCGCGTAATGTCGATCCGCAAATAGCTGAGCTACCTAATGTTCGTCTATTTCATGCTGACGATCTTGCTCAAATCGTGAACAAAAACTTGGCTGAACGCGAAGCTTTAACAAGCGAAGCTAACGAAATGGTATTTCAATCCTTGGAAGATTTTCACGCCTGGGAACGTTCTATTTTAGTTGCACCAACCATCGCCGAATTGCGCAGAAAAATCGAAGCAATTCGTACCGAGCACCTGGTTAAAAGTGAACGCTGCAAACAAGACGACTTTGAAGAGATGAGCCGCGTTCTGGTCAATCAAATTTTGCACCACCCGACCACTCAACTCAAATCAACCAGCGATTATCAGGTTCTTCAGCAACAGGCAGACGCTCTGCGCAAACTGTTCAAGCTGGATATTTTTACTCAGCAATCATGTGCCAAGTCCACCGAAGAGCGCCAGTCTTTGGAGCTGAACAAAGTTGGCCAGTAAAACGACATTCGTAGTCGGCACAAGAGACAGCACCCTGGCACTCATTCAAACCGACATGATTTTGAAAGCTCTTTCTCAGTGCTTTCCTGACTATAATTTCCAAACATATCAAGTCAAAACTATCGGCGATAAAGTACTGAATAAGCCTCTTGCCCAGCTTGGCAGTACCGGGGTTTTTGTGAAAGAGTTAGAAGAAGCCTTACTGGCTAATTCGGTTGATTTCGTGATTCATAGCTTGAAAGACTTGCCGACCACGATTCCCCCCGGACTAAGACTTGCAGCCACTCTTTATCGCGACGATCCGCGCGATGTATTGGTCAGCCGCGACCATGTTCCATTTTTGAGCTTGCCTCCAGGCAGTCGGGTGGCAACATCCAGCCGCCGGCGTGCAGCACAGCTTTCCGCTTTACGCCGCGACCTGACTTTTGTTGATATTCGCGGCAATATTCCAACCCGTTTACGTAAACATGACGAAGGCAGTTGTGATGCCATGGTACTGGCTGCAGCCGGGCTTCTCCGTTTAGGTTTGACTGAGCGAATCACTGAGTTTTTTGATCCGCAACTGAGCACACCGGCAGCCGGACAAGGTGCTTTAGGTATTGAGTGTCGGGACGACGATCAAGATACAAACGCTTTATTAAGCGCGATCAATGACACAAATGTGTGGACGGCAATCACAGCCGAACGTGCTTTCTTGAATAAACTTGGCGGCGGTTGCTCTGTACCGGTCGGTGCCCACGCTGAACTAAACAGTGACGGTTTGCTTGAGCTTACCGGCTGTGTAGCCTCAATGGACGGCAAACAAACTTATAAAAAAACAGTCACAGCAGAACCGGCTCAAGCAGCAAATTTAGGCGAAACTTTAGCAGCCGAGCTTGTTGCCTTGGGCGCCGGCAAAATAATTTCTGATTTGCTCACAGTGCCAGCCTCCGTCTCTCCTCCTTAACTATGCAAATAAGATCGGTCCTCGTCACCCGCCCGCGGGAACAAGCAGGAGAGCTTTCCAGCCTACTTACCGACCACGGTTTTCAATCTGTTGAACTACCGCTGATCCGCATTGAAGAACCGGAAAGCTGGGAATCTTTCGATCTGGCTTTCAGCTCAGATAAAGAGTATGACTGGCTAATTTTTGCCAGCGTCAATGCCGTACGCTCTACTTTACGGCGCCTCGAGCTAATCGGGCGTCAAGACAAACTTAGGGTCAGCAGGCTGGCCGCAATCGGTAAAACCACAGCAGCAGAACTCACTAGCCATCAGCTAAACGCGACCTACTGCCCACCCAATTTTATCGCCGAATCTTTTATCGAAAATTTCCCTGGCTATCCTTATTTAGCCGATAAAAAAATACTCTGGCCTAAAACCAATATCGGCCGTACTTTAATCGCCGATAAGCTCAGGGATGCCGGCGCCGATGTAGAGATAATTTACGCTTATCGCACTTGTGGTCCGGAAAATCCTCCGGAATATGCACAAAAACTGACAGAGCTACTTAGAGACGAAAAGCTAGACGTAATTACTCTGACCAGCTCGGAAACAGTGAAACAGCTCCATTCTCTTTTGCAAAATATGGAACCGCAAAAACTCGAACAACTTTTACAAAAAACACAAATTGCCGTGATTGGACCGGAAACAGCGCAAAGCGCTAAACGTTTGCTTGGCAGAGTGGATATCCAAGCCGAAACTTTCACTATTGATGGTTTAGTAAAAGCAATAATGAAACAAACCACATAATATAACCGATGCCCGAAATCAGCTGCCAATAGCAATGTCAGAGTTCGGAGCTTTTTCAGACGCATTAAATATGTTCCAGGTTCGCCTCAGGCACACTGTTTCAAAGGCATTAAAGATATAGTATGGATATTTTCCTTCAATAATTTGGAGAACCAGAATGACCACGGTGACAACCAAACCACAAAGAGTCCCTGGCGTTGCCAGCGAAAGTTTGCCTTTGCCCGGTCTGCGCATGCGCCGTATACGTTCTTCCAAAGCAATGCGCGAAATGGTTCGTGAAACCCATATTCGTCTGGAAAAGCTGATTTATCCGTTATTTGTAGTCGAAGGAAAAGGCTTCAAAAAGCCAATCTCTTCCATGCCCGGTATCCATCAACAAAGCATTGATGAAATGCTAAAAGAGGTGGAGCAGGTAGCAGAATCAGGCTTAAAATCTGTGCTTTTATTCGGCATTCCGCAAAATAAGGATACCGAAGCTTCCGGCGCCTGGGCGAAGGACGGCATCGTTCAGAAAGCAACAGCAGCAATCAAAAAACATTTTCCCGAGTTACTTGTCGTCGCTGATACCTGCCTTTGCGAATATATGAGCCACGGTCATTGCGGAATCGTTGAAGAAGGACAAATTCTCAACGATCGCAGTTTGGATATTTTGACTAGATCGGCTGTTTCTCAAGCTGAAGCCGGAGCCGACATCATCGCTCCTTCAGATATGATGGACGGACGTATTGCCGCCATCCGTTACGCCTTAAACAATGCCGGCTTTAGCGATATACCAATCATGGCTTATAGCGCTAAATTCGCCTCTGCTTTTTACGGTCCTTTCCGTGAAGCAGCCGAATCAGCCCCGCAATTCGGTGATCGCACCACTTATCAGATGGACCCGCCGAACATTCGTGAAGCTCTGCGCGAAATCGAACTGGATATCGAGGAAGGCGCCGACATCGTCATGGTTAAACCAGCCCTGCCTTATCTGGACGTAATTAGCCAAGCTCGGGCGATTACACGTCTGCCGATTGCGGCATATAATGTTTCAGGAGAGTACTCAATGGTTAAAGCTGCTGCTCTTAACGGTTGGATTGACGAACGCAGAGTCGTGCTCGAAAGCTTGACCGGCATTTTCCGTGCCGGAGCGGACATCATCATTACTTATCATGCCAGGGACGTTGCCGGTTGGCTCGCCTCCGCTTAAGCTCTTGTCAAAGGAAACGGATTAATGAAAACCAGTACCGCCTATCAAATCAGTTTTGCCAATGCTTTTGCCGATCTTTATTTGGATAAAGAAAATGGCGAAGTAGCGCTCGATTTCCGGCGTCAAGAAATTACGATTTATCTAAACCAAACTCAGTATCAAGGTCTTGTGCTTTTAATTCAGCAAAGTCTTGAAGATGAGGAGTTTATCGAATATTTGAACTGGCAGAAAGATCCGCTTCAATGCGACGAAAACCGCATATTCGAAATTTGCGGTCCGGATCACATGGTCTGCATGGCTTGCACACCGAGCTACGAACGCGTCAAATTGACTTTTGAAATTGGCGTTGCCATCGATTTGTCTTTTGCCGACTACCAAGGTCTGGCCAGCTTGCTCAAAGAAGCTCAAGCCGATCTTGAATGGCGTCGTGAGCTTCTGCGCTGGAACATGCAGGACCAAGGTCCTGACTTTGCCGCCGGAAACGACTAAAAAAATCAGATTTTCTTTGCCACCATCACTGGTGACTCTTGATTCCAGAAAGGCAGAGTTAGCCGTTCAACTTCTTTGAAGCCGGCTTCCTCAAACATGGATTTCAGCTCTGTTTGCGAGAAAACACAGCCGTTTTCAGTAAGCAAAAACATATTCAGAGCAAAAAGCATCGGAAAAACCGGTCCGGAAAGTTGATCGTTAGAAATAAACTCGGCCACGATTACCGTGCCGCCGGGCTTTAAGGCAGCATAAGCCTCAGCCAACAGTCTTTGCGAAAGCTCTTTACCTTCGCAATGCAGAATATGCCCGAGGGCAACAAAGTCATAAGCCTGCTGTTCAATTTTGATATCGCGCCAATTGCCTGACAAATAATTGAATTGATTAGCAACGCCATGTTGTTCAGCAAAACGTTTGGTAACAACAAGGACTTCCGGAAAATCCAAAGCATCTACAGTTGCTCTCTTATTAGCTTCAGCAAAAGGAATGCTCCAAACAGCACTGCCGGCAGCAATATCAAGGACGCGAAAAGGTTCGCTCAGGCTTTCAGCTTTAAGCACTTTTACTACAGCTTGAGCAGTCGTGTAATTAATCGGAAAAATGTTAGCGGCTAAATCAGGAAAAAACTTGACAGCTTCACTGTCATTGTTGACCTTTTCGCAAGAACGCCCATCTTTTATTTTGTCCGTCAAATTATGCCAAGCACTATTAACAATGTCGTCGGCAAGCACATGATTGCCGAAATAAAGAGGGCTGCCTTTAACCAAATAAAACTGGGAGACCTCAGTAAGGGCATAAATATTGTTTTGCTGAGTCAAATATTCCAAAGAGACCAAAGCGTTCAACAAATATCCGGTAGCTTTGGCATCCAAGCCGGCTTTAGCGGCAAGATCTTTGCTCGTTAAGGGCTTGTCGTTCAAATGACTGAAAATATCCAGCTCAACTGCTGTTCTCAATACCTGGTTGGCCCAACCGCTCTGCAAAAGACCGGTAATACGCGCCGGCGGTGTCGTTGTTTGAGTTTTTAGTGTTGTCATCTGCTCACCAAATTGTTTAACCTGCGGATCATACTCTCTTGTCGTCTCCCTTTTGAGATTGCCAAGCATTAAACTGTTTATCAATCATGACAAAGGCAATAAAAGAGGATTCCTTGGCATCCATTCTATGGGCTATAATCTCAAGATACAGATCGCTGGATGCGGCGGAGGCCAGCGAACCTGGTCAGGGGGGAAACCCAGCAGCCATAAGTTCGGTTCTTCGGGTGTGTTCAGCGGTCTGTACCTTTTTCTCCAGCATTCAGGACATCTAAACATGAAAGACGAGTCCCAAAGAGAATCTGGTGCACCGGAAACCAGCACATTGCTCGGTCAAATTTTGGTGCAACTTGGCTATATCACTATCTATCAGCTTGATGAAGCTTTGCAGGTGCAAAAGCAAGTCGATGCTGACGGGCAAGAACATCAGCCCTTGGGGCAAGTATTGCTTGAAATGGGTTATTGCAGCCCAAACCAGTTGATTCGGGCGATCCAAGTTCAAGTTGAATATCGCAAGCGGGCTTCGGCAAGTAGCTGAATACAAGGGACTCTTCTTTGGGATTCGGCATCAAGCTAACTTTTGCTTTTTTGGCAATCATCCTGGCTATGGTTTTAAGCCAAGCCGGATTTTCGCTTATTCTTGAATATTCCGGGGCCAAAGAACGTCCGCGCAAAATTATCACTCCGGCTCTCGTTAGCGTATATAACGAAGTGACCACTCTCTACCGCGAAAACGGCAGATTGGGTTCAGCTCTGGATAACGATCCGGCATTCAAGCAAGCTTTTTATAGCCGCAATCGAGCCGGTGTCGCTCAAGCAGTAAAAAGCGTAATCGATCGTTTTGGTTTTCCAGGCTATGTCACCGTAATTTTGGAAGACGGCATTGTTTTTTATAGTAGCGATTCACCGGCAAAATTCGGCTACAGAACCGATGAAGCAAATAAGCCAGCTGTTAGCAAAGCCCTTGGCGGCAAAGCAGTAAACTGCACTTGCACCCCTTCGATTACAAAAAATCTAGCGCTAGCAACCATAGTGCCCATACATTCAGGCTATAACATAGTCGGTGTCATAGCAGTTAGTTTACCTGTCGATGGCGCCTTACTCTCCGGATTACAAACAAAAGCAAAACTAGCTAATTCGGACAACAAAGATTTCGAGTTAGCTCTTTATTCAATGCCGGACAAAGCCGTTCTTGCTGCTTCTCAAGCTTTAGGCAATGCCAAAGATTCACAATATCTTGCAGCCTTGAATCAACAAGGAGAGAAAATAATTCACGGCGATGAGTTCGAATTCAAAGGCAGACTTTGGAAGCCGACTCCATTATTTGCACCGGACGGCGAGCATGCCGCTGCTTTGATTTACGCTACATCAGCTTTGTCCGAAACAATGCCTAAGACCATGTTGATTTTCGGTCAAGTCGGCATCGGTGCTTTAGTCGGGATCATTCTCGCTTTCATTTTTAGCGCTGGTTTAGCTAAACGTTTCAATGAATCAATGTATTTCATGAAACAACGAATTATGGATCTTGCTTCCAACCGGCAGGATATCCCTTCTCTCAACGGCTTAAGCAGCGAATGGATGGAACTCGGCGAAATGATGGATACGGCTGTTTCCGCTCCACGCACCCAAATTCTCAATTTACGCCAGCAAGTAACTAAGCACGAAGAAGAGCTTGCCGAAAAGAAACGGCAAGTAGAAGCAATGAACTATCAGCTTGAAAATGTGAACCGGCAGCTGGCCGCACATAACCGACAAACAGCCGAGGTAAGCAAGCAGATAAACGGAGCTAATTTTCAAGCCGTAGCTGTTCAACAGAAGCTATCTTCGGTGCTGCAAGTAAGTACTGAAGGTTTTCTTTTACTTGATCCTTTTGGCACCGTTCTTTCATCTAATCCGACATTCCTAAATTGGGTTGGACTGCCAGAACGAGACATTGTCGGTAGACATTGTTTTGACCTGGTGAAAAGGCCCGGCGTTGGACCGGAGCAACAGGACTCGCAACTATTTGCCAAGCCGCAAGGTGCACCGCCTGATCTAATCAGCCAGTTTTATCCTGAAGGTGTCGTTTATAAAAACAGCAGCGACAAAAGTGTGGAAGTGCTTATTCATTTGCAGCCGGTGATGCTCGACGACACAAATGTTGAAAGCTACATCATGGTTATGCGCGACAAAACAGTACATAGCGAACTATCGCGTTTGCGCAACGAAATCGTTGATATGCTGACGACAGCTATTCGCTCGCCTTTGGCTTTAGCTGAACCGCAATGGAAGAGTATCCTCAGCTCCAAAATACAAAACGCCAATCCGGTTCTTGCTCAATCTTTGGTGGAGCTGCATAAAGTTTATCAACAACTGCTTGGCGTGGTGGACAGCTATCTGATGATGTACGGCGGTTTCGTACCGGCTGAAATGATCCCGCGTGAACAAGTGGCAATCACACGCTTGGTCGGTGAATGTATGGAACAAGTGGCTCCGGAAGCGCGTTCACATCAAATAATGCTCGATTACAAAACAGTCACCGGCTTGCCGACAACTTCAATTAATAAAGAGATTGTACGTGACGTTATTACACAACTCCTCACTAAAATGATCGCTGTCACCGCGCCTGGTGGCAGGGTAAGAGCGGAAACAACGGTCAAAGACAAGGATATACGTTTAAGCATAAACAGCTCCGGCCCGGCACTGCCGCAAGAAGAGATTGAAGACATGTTCGTTGGCTTTGTCGAAAATAAACATAGCGACGACACCTATCAATCACGACTATCCATGTATTTGGCACGCAACAATGCCGAGCGTATTGGTGGACGGCTCTGGGCTGAATCGGAAGCCGGACGTGGCACCATGATTTATTTAACGCTGCCTGTGCACTAACGGTTTCTTCACAGAAAATTACAAAGTCTCGCCGGATCGACAAACTTTTGTTAGAGTCGAGAAATGTTTATCAGCGGACACATTTTTGAATTTCAGCAGCAGCAGTGACGCCTCGCACACTGTCTTATTTCTGTTGCCACAATTCAATTAAAGGTGTACGTACATGGATTTATTGTCTTTTGCTCGCGGCTTATTGCTGGGTTTCTGCATTGCTGCCCCAGTTGGACCAATCGGTATTCTTTGTATAAAACGCAGTTTGTCCGGCGGTTGGTTGCTCGGATTTTTTTCCGGTCTCGGTGCAGCTACGGCTGATGCAATCTACGGCATCCTGGCAGCAAGCGGTTTTGTTCTGCTGCTATCGCGCTTACCGGCTGATTTTCGTTTTGTTCTACATTTGTTAGCCGGCATATTTTTGATTTATTTAGGCAGCAATATTTTTTTGAGTCGCCCTGCCGAGAAGGCATTGCCTAGCGATACGAAAGCACTTAGCTTGGCTTTTATATCGACATTTTTGCTGACTTTGACCAATCCGTTAACGATCATCTCTTTTGCAGCCATGTTTGCCGGTTGCGGCAGCACAAGCAGCAATGCTGCGAGCTTGGTCTTGGGCCTTTGGTTCGGCTCGTCTTTTTGGTGGCTGGCTTTAAGCAGCATAACTGCTATCTTCAATCGTAAGCTTAATAACGAACATCTGTCATGGATCAATAAACTTTCCGGTCTATTGATATCCGTTTTTGGTATTTTTTCCTTAGCTTTGCTAAAGTAGGTGAACTATGCGTCGAGTTTGCGTATTTTGCGGAGCCTTCAACGGCTCTAAACCGGAATTTCAAACCACAGCCAGACGGCTTGGACAAACCATAGCTGAGATGGGTTTGGAGCTGGTCTATGGAGCCGGTCGTGTCGGCTTGATGGGCGTTGTTGCCGACGGAGCCTTAGCCTCAGGCGGCAGAGTAATCGGTGTCATACCGGAAAGCTTGGTAGCAAAAGAGCTGGCGCATAATGGTTTATCCGAACTACATATAGTAAAAACCATGCACGAACGAAAAGCTTTAATGGAAAAGTTTTCGGACGGTTTTCTCGTTTTACCGGGCGGTTATGGAACTTTAGACGAATTCTGTGAAATTCTCACTTGGTCGCAACTGGGCTTCCATCGCAAGCCTTGCGCCATTTTGAATATCAACGGTTATTTCGATCAATTGATCAACTTTTTTGATGAAGCAGTGAAAAGCGGTTTTGTATCCAAACAACATCGCGACATGATTATCATCTCCAGCGATCCGGCTGAAGTGCTCAACAAAATGCAAAGCTACAAACACGAAGCTCAAGATAAATGGATTAGCGAAGCGGATCTTTAACGCCAATAGTTTTAATTCGTGATTCAAGCAATTGTTTGTCAATTAGACGGTTCTGCACTTTCATCAGCTGAGCATAATAAGTAAGGGTATTGAGCAACTCTTCGCTTTGCTCTCCGTAAAGCTTTTCTTTCATTTCAAGAGCCGCTTTATAATGCTTTTCCGCGACCGGATACATGCGCCGCGCACTATAAAGAACAGCCATATTATGATGATTGAGAGCGATGTCCGGATGACTCTCGCCGTGAATACGCACACGAAGATCCAAAGCCCGCTGATACAGCGGCTCAGCCATAGTATATTTGCCTTCGGCATGATAAATCGCCGCTAGGTTATTCAAGCTCAGAGCCAAACGATGGTCTTCCTCGCCGAATTTTTCCGCTATTTCCAAGGCAGCTAAAAATTTGACCTCAGCTTCAGGAATTTTGCCATTTTCATAAGCTTGATTGCCAGCTTCAATAAGATCGTTCCATTCCGTTGTCACGAGATTGCTCCAGAAAGCCAAGAGTGTTTTTTAACCATACAATTATCCGTTATTCAGGCTTATGCATAATGTTTCCGCAATAATCAAAGATAAACTCCGAACAATGCCAAGAGACATGCAAGAAAACACAAATATTGTCATCGAACCAATGCGTAGCGAGTCCTTACCTCAGGTGATTAAGCTTTGGGATTTGAGCTTCGGACCGCCATACAATATCCAATCAGCAAGCGATTATGCAAAAAAACATCTTTCTTTACTGCTGACTGCTTACGACAAAGATAAAGTAGCGGCTGTTGCCGGAATATTAGATTTCGATCTGCATTTCGCCGGTCAATGGACCAAAACCGGCGGTATTGCCGGCGTCGCTACACATCCTTCCTACAGACGGCAAGGCTTAACCCGCCGCTTGTTAGAAGCCGCTTTGAAAGAGCTTTACAACAATCGCGTTCCTTTAGCGACTTTGTGGCCATTCTCCTATCGCTTTTACGAAAATTTTGGTTGGTCGGTCAGCGATGTTCAATACAAAATCGAACAAAATATCGCTTCCCTGCCCCAAACCGGCAAAGCGAGCAATTATCAGGAAATTCCTGCCGAAAACCATTCACAAGTACATGCTTTGCACGACGCTTGGTGCGAAAAATGGAATTTGAGCATGCGCCGGGCCAAAAAACGTTGGTCCATGCTCTTGTCCAAACCAGGCGCTTCTTGGCTGCTCTTAAAACATCAAGCCGGCTACATGTTGATAAATTTACGCGACGCCGACCAGGGTACATTGATCATTCGTGAATGGTGCTACCTTTCTCAAGAAGCTTTTGCTGACGGTTTAGCTTGGTTGGCACAAATGGATTCGCAATTTAAGAAAGTACGCTTTCTTGCTGCTGAAACCGATTCTTTATTTAGTATGGGAATACCGCACTCTCCTGCCGAGATCATCATGCAACCAGGAATGATGTCTCGTGTCGTTCATCCTGAAGCTTTCGCCGAGCTATTGCCCAAACCTTTATCCGGGATTCAAATTATGGATCCACTGGGCGTATCAAGCAGCAAAGAAAAAGGAGAAGCGATCGGTCCCGGTGAATTAGTACAGCTGGTAAGCGGATTTTTTAAAGAGCCAGCCAACAAAAAATTAGCTCATTTGCACGCCATTGCCGGCATGAGTAAAACATTTTCAGTAGAGAAGTATTGAGGCAGCAAACAAATCAATGAACGATCCTATCGCCATAATTTATAAAAGCATCGGTAGCGATGAAGCTTATTACAAGCTTGTCGATTTTTTCTATGCAGAGGTAGAAAAAGATACTTTGCTCAGACCGCTGTATCCTGCCGATCTTACAGATGCGAAAAGACACTTAGCCTTATTCTTGATTCAACGCACCGGCGGCCCGCAAACATACAGCAACGAACGTGGTCATCCACGTATGCGCATGCGTCACATGCCTTTCCCAATCGGCATTGCCGAACGTAACGCCTGGCTGACAAATATGTCTCAGGCGTTGAAACAAACTCCCGAGTTTGCCAATCATCGCGAAGTACTGGAACATTACTTTCTGGACTTTGCTACTTTTCTTATGAACAAAGCTGACGAAACCATGCAACCACCAGGATAATAACCATGAAGAAAAAAAATTATTGGCTGATGAAATCAGAACCATCCTGTTTTTCCATTCAAGATTTGGAAAAGGCTCCTGGTAAAACAACTTTTTGGGATGGCGTGCGCAACTATCAAGCTCGCAATATGCTGCGGGATGAAATCAAACCAGGCGATCAAGTGCTTTTTTATCACAGCAACGCCGAACCACCCGGTGTCGCTGGTATTGCTGAAGTAGTGAAAGAAGGTTATCCGGATCACACTGCTTTTGATCCACAAAACGATCATTACGATCCGAAAAGCAACACAAAAAATCCGACCTGGTACATGGTCGACATCAAACACGTAAAAACTTTCAAACAGGAACTCGGACTTGATCGCTTACGCCTGCTGCCTGAGCTTAAAAACATGGTCCTTTTGCAAAAAGGCAGCAGGTTGTCCGTTCAACCGGTCAGCGCCAAAGAATGGGAAACCATTGTAAAGTTAGCTAATTAGCCTTTTGCTTTAGCTCTGGCATCAATCTTCGCTTTCAGCAAATCAGCGTTTCGATCAATCTCTTTTTTGGAAGCTGCAGCTTGTTTATCCAAGTTTTTCTTGGTGAAGTCTTCATGCCTTTTCCAATCTTCTTTTTTACCGTCAACAGCTGCTTTTTCCAGATCAAGCTGTTTCTTCTCGGCATCAAGAGCACGTAAACTTTGATCTACTTGGACATCCACCCCTTCTTTAAGTTCAGAAGTCCGGCGATCAACAAGATCTTTTTGCAAACTTTTTTGCTTGTCAACATCTTCTTTTAATTCTGAAACTTGACTTTGCCCGCAACTGGCAAGCATAGAAGCGCAAGCAGTCAAAACCAACATTCCTTGTAGCGATTTAGCAATCATTACTTTTTTCCTCCGACTCAGAGGTTGTCTAGACAGCTTTTATTCGAACAAGTTCCCGAAAATCAGACTAAAACACACGTGAGCCTAGCTGCGAGCCATTTTCGGGCTTAAGCAACACCACTACATCCGGCTCCGTTTCCGAACCAAGGACTAGTACCTCAGACTTAAAGCCAGCAATTTTTTTCACTGGAAAATTAACTACAGCCACAATAAGTTTGCCCAACAAACTATCTTTGTCGTAACGCCTGGTAACTTGAGCGCTTGATTGTTTAATGCCTAAAGGACCAAAATCGATGGTCAATTTGTAAGCCGGTTTACGCGCCTCTGGAAATTGATCAACAGCAATGATTTTTCCAACACGCATATCCACTTTCAAAAAATCATCATATGAAATTTCTGCCGACATTTTATTCACTCATGATAAGCTCACTGGCATATCTTACCAAGTAACTTGATTATGGCTTATTTCGCCGCTTTACTAGTCGCAGCAATTGCCACGGTTCTCAACCGTAGTTTGCTGTCTCCCCTCGATCACTCCAATTTGATCATGGTTTATTTGCTCGGCATTGTTTATGTCGCCAGCAACTTCGGACGAGGTCCGTCGATTTTAGCCTCTTTAGTCAGTGTCGCTTGTTTCGATTATTTTTGTATTCCACCGCGCTACACCTTTGCCGTTGCCGATACACAATATATTTTGACTTTTGTGATTATGCTTTTTATTGCCTTATTAATCACCGGTCTGACCGGAGAGATTCAAGAACAAGCTCATTTAGCCAAAGAGAAAGAAAGACGCACCGCAGCCTTACATGCCCTGAGCCGAGAGCTATGTCTTGCCCGCGGTGAAGAGGAAATCATATTCATTTCACTAAAACATATTCGTACTTTTTTTGACGCAACAGCCGGTATCTATCTTCCCGACAAGAACGGTACGCTGGGCGAAGAGAACGAAGATGCGCTCCGAGCCTTTAAGGAAGGCACAATAATAAAATCTGGCTCGCTTTATCTTCCTTTAAAAGGTACAACCGGTATTCTCGGTGTTTTGCAATTCTCGCCTGCCGCTATGCAAAACATCGACAAACTGGAGACACTTACCCTGCTTGAAACATTCGCCAATCAAGTTGCTATGTGCATTGAAGTGGCACATCTAACCGAAGCTGGAAACAAAGCTAACTTGCAGATCGAACAAGAGCTCTTGCGCAATACGCTACTCAGTTCGATTTCGCACGATTTACGCACGCCGTTAGCAACCATTAGCGGGGCAAGCGACACTCTGCTGGCCGATAGTGCCTTATTGGATGCCGACAAACAAAAAGAGCTTTTACAAGTGATTTCTGAAGAAAGCGAGCGTCTTAATGAGCTGGTCAATAAATTACTCGATATGACTAAGCTGGAATCGGGCCTGCTCAAACTAAATAAATCGTGGCTGCCGCTTGAAGAGATAATTGGCGCCGCCGTCAATCGCATGGAAAAACGCCTCAGCGGGCATCCGCTTAAAATTGATCTGCCTACCGAGCTGACCCTTGTTGAAATTGACGAAATACTTTTTCAACTTGTATTTCAGAATTTAATTGAGAATGCAGTTAAATATACTAATCCGGATACACCGATTAAAATCCAAGCTAAGCTTGAAGCCGAAGAGCTGATAATTGAAGTTTCTGACCAAGGACCAGGCATAAGAAGCGGAGATGAAGAACAGATATTCAACAAGTTTTTTCAATCAGGTAAGTCATCAAGCGGCATCGGTTTGGGCCTAGCCATATGCCGCTCGATTATCTCCGCTCACGGCGGTACAATTAAAGCTAGCAACCAACTTTCAGGCGGGGCCTTATTTTCCATTCGTCTACCCCTGACAAAAACACCGCCGCAAACGGAAATTGAAGATGCCCATCTCTCTGACAAAAATACTTCTTGTTGAAGACGAACAGGCAATCAGGCGTTTCTTGCGAGTAACGCTTACGGCTAACAATTACGATTTTCTTGAAGCTACTTCCGGGCAAGAAGGACTTGCTCTTATTGCCAGCAGGAACCCATCTTTAGTGATCTTGGATCTCGGTCTTCCTGATATGGACGGTTTGGATTTCACAAAAGAGTTACGCAGTTGGTCAAGCGTACCGATCATCGTTTTATCAGCTCGCGGTCAGGAACAGGATAAAGTTGACGCTCTTGACGCCGGTGCTGACGACTATTTGACCAAACCTTTCGGACCGGGTGAATTGCTGGCTAGAATTCGTGTTGCACTGCGTCGTGCCGAACAAATAAAGGCCAACACAACCGAGTCCATTTATACATTCGGTTCAATAAGCGTCGATTTATCCAAAAGACAGATCCAAAGAGACAATGAAGAGATTCATCTCACTCCAATCGAATACAAGCTGCTTGCTTTTTTGATCAAACATTCAGGCAAAGTACTTACACATAGACAACTTCTCAAAGAAGTATGGGGTCAAGCCTATGCCGACGAGAATCACTATTTAAGAGTTTACATGGCCCAGCTGCGACATAAGCTTGAAGACGAACCGGCACGCCCACAATTTTTGATTACCGAAGCCGGAGTCGGTTATAGGCTAAAAGAAAAAACTTAACCGACATGCACATGGGGACGGTGCAACGGATCAGGTTCAGCTTCACGCAACACTTCTCTGGTTAAAGGTGCTGTTTCGCCTTCGCCGAAAAAGATATATTTCAACACGTAAGTAAGCGGACTGCCTTCGGTCCAACCAAAATAAACATGAGGCAAATGATCCGTAGTGTCTCGAATATGTAAAAGCAAAGCAGCAATAGCGTTAGGTATGGCTGGGCTTTCACATTGCAAAACTCGGAATCTCTCTTTACGAACCCCTTTTACTTCAAGAACAGCATCAGAAAACTCTGAAGCATCACCGCGATTAACTTCCAGAAAAATCAAACCATCATGAATATTATGGGTGCGGCGCGCTTCTAGCTCCTTAAAATTATAGGCTGTGCCACCGGGACGATGCGCCACTATTCTTATTTCAGCATCGCGGCATTCATCTATAAATTGCTTAGCCAAAGAGTCCAACTCTACTTTCTGCACTCGCAATTCAGTAGAACGAATAGCACGTGAAACAAGGGATACAGCAAGTATGGCCACAATAAAGAAAGAAGCAATCTTAATCCCTTCCGGCCGTTCCATAATATTAACGACTGTAGTGTAGACAAAGACTAGAAAAACGAACATAAAACCTAAGCGCGAAGCTAGGTTATCTCGCCAAGCTGAGAGTAAAACAGCAAAAGCAGCCGATGTCATCAAAAACAAAACGCCGGTTGCATATGCTCCACCTTGAGCATCCACATCAGCCTTAAAGATGATTGTGATTACAAAAGCAACTAAAGTAAAAAAACAAACCAGCGGACGGATAGCACGAGCCCATTCCGGTGCCATGCCGTAGCGGGGCAGATAACGTGGCACCAAATTCAACAAACCAGCCATTGCTGATGCACCGGCAAACCATAAAATAGCAATACTGCTAATGTCATAAACCGTGCCAAAACCACTGCCCAAATATTCATGAGCCAGATAAGACAAAGCCCGACCATCAGCAGCACCGCCATGACCAAATTCATTAGCTGGAATCAAAACTGACGTGACAAAGCTACTACCAATCAAAAACAAACTCATGATTGCTGCTGCTGTAATTAAAAGCCAGCGTGTATGTTTTATACGGCCAAAGGGCGCTTCTTCCGTATCGCCTGGATCCCCTGAAACTAGAGGCATGACCGCAACACCAGTTTCAAATCCGGAAAGACCTAAAGCAAGCTTAGGAAACAAAAGCATCGAAATTCCAAGCATCTGCCAGATATTGCCATGAGAACGAAACAAAGCTTCTTGCCAGTTAACGACAGCCTGCGGTTCCGCACATAGATGTTGAAAGCTGCTTACCAGAACAACTACGTTCAGCAATAAATAAATACCGACTAAAAATACCGAAACACCAATTGCTTCACGAAAACCTTTAAGAAAGATCGCCCCCAGCATAGCCAAAAGAAAGAACGTGATCGTCATCCGGTCATGCAAAAATGGCGGTGCTAAAGGGTTTTGCACAACGTGGGCTGCGGCATCCGCTGCTGACAAAGTAATCGTAATCATAAAATCAGTGGCAGCAAAACCTAAAAGACAAAGAACAAATGTTTTGCCTTTCCAGCCGGTAAGCATCTCCTCGAGCATGGCGATGCTTCCTTGTCCATGGGGGCTTTCTTTAGCCACTCGACAATAAATCGGCAAAGCACCAAACAGTGTCAGTAGAACCAAAATCAAAGTAGCAACTGGTGATAAAAGTCCGGCCGCTAGAAAAGCAATTCCTGGTTGATAGCCTAAAGTAGAAAAATAATCGACACCGGTCAAGCACATGACTTTCCACCAGGCAGTCTTGTGATGAGCAACGCTGCTTGCTTGGCGACGGCTTTCTTTCATGCCTTCAAAAAACCAGTAATTAAACCGATTTTTGAAACGCCGCGTCGAACTTGTCATTTCAGCTTCAACTTTTTTATCTTGGCCATCCAACTAGTATATGGCCAGACCGCATCAAGAAAGTATCAAGAAAAAACTCTAGTTTTTACGAATGACATAAGGAAAGCGATAAGCGTGATTGGCAAAATTAGTCACGACCGGCGTGACCGGCACCGCCGTTCCATCCATGAAAGTACCGCCGTATTTATAAAGCTGGTCTCCCGGCACTACAATCTTGATTTGACCGGTAGCATCATAATAGCCCCCATCCCGACTTAAGCCCCAAATATAGTTAGATATTTTAGGCGGTGGCGGCGGTGCCGGCGCTGCAGTCATGACACTGCCGGCATAATCATTGACATTCACAACAGCTTCATGGGGATTCATATTGTAATAGTCAGGGTTTGGCGCTGGCGGTGTCGCATAACGACGATTAAGACGAATCCGGTTCATTTGCACCGAGCCAGACAATGGATTGCTGATTGCTTGTTGATTGTCTTGAGCCGAAGCCTGGCTAAAGAGCGTAAATCCAAATAATAAAGCAAGAGATACAGAGCTAAAAGTTTTGGTTAGGCGCTGCATAATCGCTCCTTACGGATTTAGTTTTTGGCAATATTTTATTCAGACGTCGACTTAAGTCAGCTGTTCCAAACTCCAGTATAAAACATCCCTTTTGCCGCTAACAGAAATCGTGCAAACATTGTTGCAAAGTAGTTTTGAGAAGATTAGGGCGGGTACATAGTTTATATACAGATCTCGGGCAACAAAATGCGCTCCATCCTCCTTACCACCCTAATCACCACCACCGTTGCCCTCACCACCGTTACCTCCGGTTTAGCTTCCGACGGGCATAAGAGCAAATCTCATGCCCCGGAAGTTAAACTATCCATCATAGTAAAAGCTAGACCAGAAGTAGTTTGGGAAGCAATTCAGCATGAGCGAAAAGCGGATGCTGATCACCGCAAACTGCTTTCCTATGACGGCAATAAAGCTGTAATCGAAGAGCAATTTGCTGCAATACCGGTAGTTGGCGCCGCTTCTTGTGTTTATACAGAATCGGAAGTGCCGATTCAGCGCATAAATTACAGCCTGGTCCATTCAAACCATTTTCATATTTTTCAAGGTAGTTGGGTACTCACCCCGGCCAAAGACGGCAAACACACCATAGTTGAATTGACCAACACCATAGATCCTGGCATTCGTATACCTTTCTGGCATGAAATCACAAAGTTAGCCGCTACCAAGCATGTCAAAAAACGCTTGGAAGAGGTAGCACATTATGCCGAGCATCAAACTACTCCCAAAATCTCATTTCAGCAGTAGAATGTTGCTGTCCAATATTTAAGGACAGCATATGCTTAAAACACTAACGAACAATTACCGGTTCTTTTTATTGCTGGCAGCAACACCGCTTTGTGTTTATGCGTTTGTCAGCAAACTGCATCCACCGATAGGCGGATCCGAGCCCGGTCGGACTGAGCTTGAAATAAGCCTTATCCTTTTACTTGCTTTGCAAAACGTCCTTTTTGGTTTGTTTTTGTTCATTGCTCATAAATTTTGGCAAGAGCCTTCTTTAAGCAGCTTTTTTCAGAAGTATAAATGGCTTTTTGCCGCCTTTTGGCTCATACCCAGTACTTATTTGGGACTTGTTCTTTTCGGACTGCTCCAAACCACTGTAAGTATCGATAAGGGCACCGACATCATTCTGCAACAAATCCCCTTTTGGCAGCAGGCAATCACCTTTTTAAGCTGGACCCTTCCAGCCGGATGCGCCGGATTTATTGCTGCCAGCATCATCGGCTGGGCAATAGAAATCTGGCGCAATCGAGCCGCAAAGACGCACACTACCTAAAGTGTATTCTGGCGACACACCTACAGCTGTATAGCAAACATAATGATGCTATCAGTTGGAGAAAAGCCATGCTCAAATTACCAGCGCCAGCTCAGCGTTATTTTCAAAGACACAAACGATTATATGTAATCTTCGGGACTGCCTTTTTCTTGTTATTCGGTCTTTTCTTTTGCGGCTTAGCTACAAGCTACTCTAAGTATTATCCCAATAGTAATGTTTGGTGGGATGGATTACATGGTTTAGTGATTGGCGGTTTAGAAGGCTACATAATCGGACTATTCTTAGCAGCCATAATATCGGGAATTATAGAGATCATCCGTAAGTGCTTAAAACAAACGGCGCAAGGCTAAACTCATCCGCTCACAAGTCTGTTCGATCAAGGCTTGAGCAGCAGAAGGCTGAGTCGGATAGGACATAATGCCCCGTCCGCGATAATTACGCGGCAAACTTTCTGTGCGCGGAATCACATGCACATGAAAGTGTGGCACTGCCTCAGCCAAAGAAAAAGTATAAATACGCTGGCAATCAACAATAGAGTGTATGCCTTTCATTACTTTAGCCAGCAAGCTACCGTAAGCAGCTGATTCAGCCGCAGTAGCTTCGGCAAGGTCCAAAAAATGACGTTTTGGCTCAATTATGAAATAGCCGAGAATATTGGTTTCATTGCTATGACGAACAAGCCATAGTGGATCTTCATACACAACTAAGCCGGACCATTTGGTCACTTGATTTTTGCAAATAAGACAATCTTGGTTAGTCATTTTGCCTCAGCTTTTATGAGCGGCAAGCTTGCCGCGTTCTTCATTAACGGTCAGCAAAAGCAACAAGCCGATGCCGAAAAATATTACGGTCGAAAGCAAAGCCAGACGATAATTATTGCCGGTAACATAAGCAACCAGGCCAAATGTCAAAGGACCGATTGCCGTTGCCAGCTTTACCGCCAAGCCCCAAAGTCCGAAGAATTCGCCAGCCCGACCAGGCGGAGAGAATAAACCAATTAAAGCCCGTCCGGCTGAACCGCTTGAACCGATACCTAAACCGATTAAGTTAGCAGCCACCCAAAAGACCGGTCGGGTCGTAGCAAAATATGAAATGACGATGGCTGTTATCCAAAGACAAAGTGCGATAAAAAGCGTCCGTACAGAACCGATACGGTCTTGAATAAAACCGATGCCGAAAGCACCTAAAGCTGCGGTAATATTCACGACAAAAATCAAAATAACCGAATCTTGGGTGGTAAAACCCATGACTTGCTGAGCATAGACAGAAGCTAAACCGATAACCGTAGCCGTACCGCTGCTGAATACAAGCAAACAAATAAGAAAGCGGAACAGATCTTGGTAATGCAAAGCTAACTTCAAAGTATGCTCTAATCGCTGAAAACCAAGCTTTAAGAAATTGACCCCGGGTTCCAGTTGATCGCGAACTGCCCGTTCCTTTAAATAGAGAAAGATTGGTGCTGCCCCGAGAGCATAAAAAGCTGCGGTTATCAGCATAGTTACCGGTACAAAGTGCTCAGAGCCTTGTCCTAGCTTTTGTGCATAGCTGATATATGCCATACACAAACCAAGGGTGGTTAAGCCACCGATATAACCTACAGTCCAGCCAAAAGCCGAAATTTTGCCCATATTCTCCCGGCTGGCAATCTCAGGTAAAAATGCAGCTACTAAATCTTCAGCAGTACCGTAAGCCAAGTTGGAGATAGTCAATAAAAACATTCCGAGAAAATAAGCACCGGGTCCAACAAAATAAAGCAGTGCCGTAGTGAGCACACAAATCGAGGTACAAACAAACAAAAGCTTTTTTTTGCAGGCAAAAGCATCGGATATAGTACCGATTACCGGCGCTGAAAATACAACCAGCAAGCTGGATATACAAATTGAGATGGTTAAAAGAAGTGTTCCTTCGCCTTCTTTTAAGCCAGAAGCCGGACCAGCAGCCACTTTAACGAAATAAGGATTGAATATTGTAGTTGTAACTACGGTCGTATAAGCTGAATTGGCAAAATCGTACATCGCCCAAGAAAGTATTTCTTTTTTACTGGCCGGCGCTGGCCCTTGATATTCAGGCAACTCTTCCCCAATCAATTTATGTCACCTCTTGCCAAAAATCCCAAATCGCCAAACTGGCATTAAAGCCTCGGCAAGCTCTGCCAATTTTAGCTTCAGGCAAATACTGTGCTGTAGCTAAATTGCCTGGCCAAACATGTCCGGCACCTTCCACAGTAAAGCTGCGGACAGGATTATTCTTGTTTTCATAATCAGCTCGAAAAATATTTATAGACTCTTCGTTCATTTGCGGCTCAATTTTTTTGACTCGCGGTTTAGGATTGCAGGTATTTTGTTGCACCCAAAATTCTACAGTTTGTTTTGCCGACAATACACGCCCAAGAGAGCGCTGTCCTTGAAATATTTCTCCGCCGGCAAAAGAAACGATTGGATCTATCGTGGAATGTACAAGCAAGACTGGTAGCCTGGATTTATATTTCTTGTCTGCCAGCTCCAGAGGTAAGTTAGCAGCAACAGCTGCAATTCCAGCCAATTTATCACCTAACTCCAAACCCAAACGAAAAGTCATCATGCCGCCATTAGAAAAACCAGCTACATAAATGCGTGCCGGATCGATATTGAATTCGTCTTTGAGCTTGTCGGCAAGTTCAGCTACAAAAGCAACATCATCGATATTTTCAGCATGGGCTCGATAACTTAAACCAAGCCGACCGTCATTCCAGTGTCTTTCAACACCATCCGGACAAACGACGATAAAGTTTTGAACCTCAGCCAATAAATCAAAACCGGTAAAACGCAACATTTGGCTGCCCAGACCGCCACCACCATGCAAAAGCAAAACTAAGGGCACAGCTTGATCAGAGCTGTATGAAGACGGCACATATTGATGGTAACGCCTGAGGATACCGGCAAACTCAATTCTTTTCTTTTCTGCTTTTGAAAGTTCAGGAAGTATGGGCATCTTCACACCAAAAAACACCATCATGGTAACATCAGCCCATGTCTGCGCCTCTTACTGGAATCAAAGTTCTGGATTTCACTCACCTGCTACCAGGTGAACTGACAGCATCCATTCTTTGCGATCTAGGCTGCGAAATAATTCGGATTGAACGACTCACACCAGGATTGGCCCAGCAACTACCACCTATAGTCAAGGGTGAAAGCTTATATTTTTGGAGCGTCCGGCGTAATGAAAAGCGCCTAGGGCTGGATCTCAAGAGAGAAGAAGCAAAAGAGATCGTTTATAAGCTTGCCCAAAATAGCGACATCATTCTGGAAAACTTTCGTCCGGGAGTAATGAGCCGGCTTGGTTTAGGTTACGGCAAAATTCATAGCCTCAATTCTCGCCTAATTTATTGCTCTATCTCCGGCTACGGACAAAACACCAGTTGGAGCCAAAGACCAGGACACGATATCAATCTGCAAGCTGAAGCCGGCATTTTGCATACAAGCAGACAAATGAACGACCGTCCTTCCATGCCTGGAAGTTTGATTTCAGATTTCATTTCGGCAGCGATGGCTGCCATTTCAATTGCTACAGCCTTATTTGAACGCGAAAAAACAAACAAAGGTAGGCATTTGGATATAAGCATGTTTGACAGTACTCTTTGGACTCAGTGTGTAGCCAGCGCTTTCACTGCTTATTGCGGTCAAGAACCGAGAGAAACTGAGCCAGCTTATCGCGAAGGTCTTTCCAACTATAATTTGTTTCGTTGCCAGGACGGACGCTATCTTGCCATAGCCCCACTTGAGCCGCAGTTTTGGCAAGTTTTTTGTCAGCGCATCGAACGTCCTGATTTGACCAAAACAAAAGCCTACGGTACAAACGACGAATTAAGAACAACTTTGGAAACAGTCATTAGCAAAAAAACTTTGAGCCAGTGGCTGGAAATTTTTGCTGATGCTGATTGTTGCGTTTCACCGGTAAACACTATCGCTGAAGCAATGAATTTTTTACCGGCCAGAGAACGCCAGCTTCTGCAAGATTTAGTTCATCCGGTGCTTGGCACAATTAAACAGATTCGCACACCGCTTCCTTTCGCCAAGAAGCACGAACGCATAGTCGCTACTTTTGATCTTCGTGAAAGTACGGCAGCCGTTTTGCAAGAACTCGGCTATAACCAGGAAAAACAAAATGAGTTAGCAAAGCTAGGCATCATTCAGGACACACCTGTTGACTAGCCTCCTTTGCACCGTATATACTTTGTATAAACAGAGGCGATAAAAGCCATGGAATCGCGAGTAAAAAAATGGGGCAATAGCCTGGGAATACGCATTCCCAGTTCATTAGCCAAAGAAATAGATATTGACGAAGATGAGCTTGTCGAATTAAGTGTCGAGCGCGGCAATCTTATAATGCGCAAATCACAACGATATGAGCTAAACGATCTTCTAGCACAAATTGACCCTGAGAACCTCCATCACGAAACCAAAACCGGCCAGGCAGTCGGCAAAGAAGAATGGTAAAACCAGCAAAAAAATATGTGCCTGAGCGAGGCGATATTGTTTGGCTACAATTCGAGCCTCAGAGTGGTAAAGAGCAAAAAGGACACAGACCTGCCTTCATAATTTCCCCAAGCCAATATAACGGCCTGGTGGGGCTAGCTTTAGTCTGCCCGATTACCAGCAAAATTAAAGATTATCCTTTTGAGGTCAGACTAACCCTCGATTCAAACAAAAAAATATCGGGAGTTATACTTGCCGATCAGGTTAAAAGCCTTGACTGGCAAATCCGCAAAGCCGAATTCATTAGCAAGGCTCCTAAAAATGTAACTGAAGAAGTGATTGCCAAGCTCAGTACGCTGTTACAGTCTAAGAGCTGATTTATATACACTCAGGGCTGGTTGTATGCCAAACTAATAGCAGTATCGGTGTCCGGTAAGATAATGAGAGACTACTTACTTTTCTACGTTAACGGTAAGGAATATCGGGTCAGCGGGCAAGACGCCTTTCAACCACTATCTTCCTTTTTACGCTACAAGCTTGATGCCACAGGCACAAAAGTGGTTTGCGAAGAAGGTGACTGTGGGGCTTGCACTATCTTGAGCGGTCGCATCAAAGATGGCGAGCTGCAATATAAGCCGGTCAATTCATGCATTCAATATCTTTATCAGCTCGATCTAGCTCACATAGTTACAGTTGAAGGATTAACGCCAAAGGGTGAGCTTAATCCTGTTCAACAAGCGATGGTTAATTGTCACGGTGCACAATGCGGTTATTGCACCCCTGGTTTTATCGTCGCCATGTGCGGCTTGTTCGACAAACAAAAAAAAGCCAGCGAATGCCAGATCAAAGATGCTTTAATCGGCAATCTTTGCCGTTGTACCGGCTACGATTCAATCATTAAAGCCGGACTTGCAGTTGAGGTGGACAAAGTTCTCTCACTCAAACAGCTTTACCCTTCGCAAGCCATACTCAGCCAGTTTGCCGCACACAAAAAAGAAAGTGTTTGCATCAAAGCCGAAGGAAAAACTGTTTTTCTTCCCAGCTCAATTAAAGATGCCATCTCTTTCAAAGCTGAAAATAAAGAAGCAGTGATTGTCAGCGGCGGCACCGACATGTGCGTGAACATGAACAAACGTGCTTATGATCCGCAAACAATCATCAGCTTTTGCAACATCGAAGGCTTGAGCGAGATCAAAATCGAGAAAAATATCTTGGCTGTCGGCAGCCGCATTACTCTTTCCGAGCTGGAAGAGTTCATCAAAGATCGTTTGCCTGAATTTCATCATCTACTCTGGCTTTTCGGTTCGCCGCAAATACGCCACGCCGGTACTCTTGCCGGCAATATCGCCAACGCATCACCGATTGCTGATACACCACCTTTTTTATTCGTTATGGAAGCGCAACTCGAACTGAGCGGTTCAAGCGGCACAAGAACGGTGCCAATCAATCAGTTTTATCTAGGCTATAAGAAGCTTGATCTAAAAGCAGATGAAATCATTACTCGCATTTTGATTCCGCTGCCTGAGAAGCAAGAAATCATCAGATTGTACAAAGTCTCCAAACGCAAAAATCTGGACATCTCAACAAACACAGCAGCAATCAGAGCCACAATCAAAAACGGCAAAACAGAAAAAATTGCCATCGCTTATGGTGGTGTCGGACCGGTAGTGTTTAGGTTACCGAAAACCGAAGCTTACCTTACCGGCAAAGAGCTCTCCTTGCCAAACTTAGTTGAAGCCGGCGAGATTGCCGTCAGCGAAATTACACCAATTTCTGATGTACGCGGCTCCAAAGAGTTTCGCAATCTGTTGGCTAAAAACATACTGCTCAAATTCTTTTATGACACGGATGAGGCGAGGGAAGCTGCATGTCACAAGTAGGAAAAGACATTCCTCATGACTCGGCAGTCGGTCATGTCAACGGACAGTCGGTTTATATCGACGACATGCCGCCAATTAAAAATGAGCTTCTGGTGGATTTCTATTATGCCCCTGTCTCTCACGCTAAAATCCGCAAACTTGATCTTAGCGACGCCGAAAAAATACCCGGAGTAGTCGGACTTTACACTTACCGCGATCTGGACGGTGAAAATAAATTCGGACCAATTCTCAAAGACGAAGTCTTACTAGTCGAAGAAGAGATTGAGTTTATGGGTCACCCGATTGTGGTCATTGCCGCTGAGAATCGCAAAGCGATTGAATCGGCAAAAAAAGCAATCAAGATCGACCTGGAAAAACTGGAACCGATATTGACCATTGATCAAGCCAAAGAACGAAAGATGTTCATCGGTCCGGTCCGACGGATCAAAAAAGGCGACGCCGAAGCAGCCTTGAAAAAAGCCGAACATGTGATCGAAGGAAGATTCTGCAACGCCGGTCAAGATCACTTTTATCTTGAATCACAAGCCGCTCTGGTTTATCCGGGCGAGCATAAACAGCTGGTCATTCATTCATCCACACAAAATCCAACCGAGGTCCAAGAAGTAGTAGCTCATCTGCTTGGTTTAAGCATGAACCAAGTTGTATGCATCACTAAAAGAATGGGCGGCGGTTTCGGCGGCAAAGAATGCCAAGCCGGCCATCCAGCGGCTATGGCTGCTTTGGTTGCTCTTAAAACCGGGCGTGCCGCTCGAATCATTTTCAACAAAGATCAAGACATGCAAGTGACCGGCAAACGTCATCCATTTCAAAACGACTATAAAGTTGGCTTTGACAAAGACGGCCGTATCACCGCCTTAAAAGCAGATTTATTTTCGGACGGCGGAGCAGCCAACGATCTTTCCACCGCAGTAATGGCTCGGGCCATGACCCATACCGACAACGCTTATTATTTAGAAAATGCCGAAATCACTGGCACAATTTGCAAAACACATTTTCCGCCGAACACAGCTTTTCGTGGTTTCGGTGGTCCCCAGGGCATAGCGATAATTGAAAATATAATTGAAGAGATTGCCACTTATCTTGGTAAAGACGCCATAGAGATTCGCAAGATCAATCTTTACGGAATCAACGAACGCAACGTCACTCCATACGGACAACGAATATTGGAGAATAGCCTGCCTGAAATTTTTGAAAAACTGGAAGTCAGCTCAGACTACAAAGCCAAACGAAAAGCTGTAGAAAAATTCAATAGCCAGTCCAAAACTCATCTTAAAGGGCTAGCTTGCACCGCAGTTAAATTCGGTATTTCATTCAATACTAAGTTTCTCAATCAAGCCAATGCTTTGGTCAATATTTATACCGACGGCACCATTCAAGTATCTACCGGCGCCACCGAAATGGGACAAGGGGTCAATACCAACATCAAACAATTGGTCGCCGGTGAGTTTGATATTGATGTCGATCATGTGATTGTTATGGCCACTTCCACCGAAAAGAACAACAACACTTCGGCTACAGCCGCATCCAGCGCTACGGATTTAAACGGCAGCGCGGCAGTTAATGCTTGCCAAAAATTGAAAGCGCGCTTGACAGACGTAGCAGCACGCCATATCGAAACCCTGGAAAAAGATATTCTTGCTTCACCGACCAACATAATTTTTGAAAACAATTTTGTTTACGACAACCGTCGTCCGGACACTAAAGTTGCTTTTAAGACTTTGGTGAAAAAGGCTTATCACGAACGAGTCAGCTTAGGTGAACGCGGCTTTTATGCCACTCAAGGCATAGATTTTTCCTGGGATACCGGTCCTGAAGGAACAGCTGCCGGACAACCTTTTCTTTATTTCACAACCGGAGCCGCTGTTTGCGAAGTAACTATTGATCGTTTTACCGGCGAGCTTAAAGTGGACAGCGCAGATATTCTAATGGATGTGGGCGCACCGATTAATCCCGGTATAGCCAAAGGACAGATTACCGGCGCCTTCATACAGGGCATGGGTTGGGTAACAACTGAAGAGTTACGTTATGCTGATGACGGCTTACTTGTAAGTCATTCACCAACCACCTACAAAATTCCCAACATTCAAGACATACCAAAAGTGCTGAACGTCAACTGGATCGACAAAGTCAATCCGGTAAATGTAAAAGGCAGCAAAGCTGTAGGCGAACCACCGCTTGTGCTTGGACTTGCAGTCTGGGCTGCTGTCAAAAACGCTTTGGCTTATGTAAGCGGCGGCGAAATAGCAAAGCTACATTTACCGGCAAGCAATGAAGAAATTTTGACCAGGTTGCATCAGTTTTTGACGGCAGGCAGTAAAAAAGAATTGGCACACAAGCACTAGCTCTATGGATTCTTATTATCATAAGCTGAACGAACTGCTCCAAGCCAAGATTCCTTTTGTGTCTTGCGTCATTGTTGATACCACAGGCAGCGTGCCGCAAGACGCCGGTTCCAAAATGCTGGTTACTGAGAAAGGTCTTTATTATGGCACCGTTGGCGGTGGCAAAGTCGAAAAGCGAGCCATTGAAGAGTGTTTGGGTTTATTGCAAAATGCCGAGCAGGGCAAACACACTCATTTCGTCAATTGGAGCTTGAGCAAAGATATCGGCATGACTTGCGGCGGCATGGTTAAGCTGTTTTTTGAAGTTCATAATATCGCCATTTGGCAAATAGCGATATTCGGTGCCGGACATGTAGCTAACGCTGTAATCAATTTATTGTGCAAACTGGAATGCAAAATCACTTGCATCGATCCACGTCAAGAATGGTTGGATAGACTGCCAGAAAGCGATCAACTGGTAAAAATCAAAACAGACGATATGCCGTCGGTAGTCAACACAATACCCGCCGATGCTTTTGTTCTCTTGATCACCATGGGACACAGCACTGACAGTCCAATTTTGACCAGAATACTTGCCAACCGAAAGTTCCCCTACTTAGGCGTAATTGGCAGCGCAGCCAAAGCAGTCCGGCTTAAGCAAGATGTCACTGCTGCCGGATTACCGCCCGAAGCGGCGCTTGCTTTCCATTGTCCAATGGGGCTGCCCTTGGGAAGCAATCATCCACAAGAGATTGCGATCAGCATCGTTTCACAATTGCTGCAGGAACGCGATCGTCTCCTGATTTAAGGCAAGCAAGCATATTAGACAGGTTCCTTTTTAGTGAACTTTCTCGGCTTACCTTTTACACAAACTATTACAGCCTCATATTAATACAAATTTTGCTTCAAGCTGAGCATCTATCGCTCCCTGAACTAGGCAAGAAAATTTGTTTTTGTATCGTTCCTGTAGTTCAGGTCGCTTCCAATCGACTCCAGTAATAAATTTTCTGCATTGACTAGATCCACAATTACACTCAAGCTGCAATTCAGGATCATTACAAGAAATACCATAATCCATAGTCAGTTCTTCGCCTGCACGAATTACCCGCAAAGACACATAAGCAATTTGTCCTTGAATAAAAAGGTTTGGCTCACAACTGTGATTTAGATAAATCAGCGATGCCTGATATTCTTCCTCTGTCAGCGGCGCAAGCCAAAGTCCATCAGCAATACCCTGGAGTGAATTTTTGATGATATGCCTGTTGGCGTCAAGTGTTGCTTTGTCAACAATATGACCACCCTTGATGGCCACTATTTCGTCGGATGCAATGTCTTGCACAGCGAAGAAACCCAAACCATTTATTTTACTCGGCATCCCTTTTACGGCTTTGGGAGAAATCCATGACTGTACCATTTGAGACCTATTTCACAGACGTCGGGATGTGAGAAATTCCAGGAACACAAGGAATAGCTGCTTCTGCAGGACTTTCAACTCTCTTGAAAGGAAAGTCTAGCGTCATTGGTTGTCCACTTTTATGGACACTTTCTGCCAATTTCTGCAATACAGCTGTTGTAGTCATATGTGATGCAAGATCACTCTTTGTTGGAATACCTGCTAACCATTCATCAAAAACAGCAGTTTCTGCGGAATAAGAGAATGAATTACCATAAGGGCGTTCAATGGTATTTTCAGAATAAAACTCGTTTGTTCCCATCAATAAGGCATTGGACCTAGCAATAACTCTTGCGAAATTCTTACCTCGCAAATCCGTTGGGCCTGCTTTATCATCGACCGGAATCTTGACGACACGACAATTCATTGAAAAAACCGTGGAGAGCTGGACCTCTACATCTGTGCAATGTAAGCGTCCGTTTATATTATACGGAACCACTGGAAATGGCGCCCAAGAGCGCATTCCAGGCGTTGTTTGTTCTAGCGACAAACTGCCAAGAGTTAATACTTGTCCGGTAGTTTTACTGCGCAAACAAAATACTGAAACAATATCCGTTTCACCGAATGCATTTTTCGCTAATATTGATCTTTCAGGCGAATATCCTTCAAGTCTTTGGTTGACTTTCTCAGGAATTCGCAAGGATTGATCGTGAGGAAAAGCCGCATAAGAAGTAAACTCCAACGAAAACTCATCATTTGGATAAATGCTTGTATTCATCAGGAGAAATTGACACAATACATCGACGTAATGATAGCCGCCATGCATTAACATTCCATATCCGTATTTATATGGGTGATCTTCCCGAGATTGAAACTCCTCAGCCAGATTCCAGACAGCAGAACTTGTTCTAAGATGAAATGATGTGATTGGCGTACCCAGCTCGTTCATTCGTTCTTGAATGGGTTGTCTCATCATTTGTTCATATACCGGATGATATCGTCCCAAGCATAAGACTGCATGTTTGGCTTTTCCTTTGGCAGCTTGGTTAACCAATTCAGACATGCTTGACAGAAGCGAGGATGGATCAAATTTACCATCAAGCATCGGCAAAATAATTGGTTTAGTGACGAGTGAATCGATATCATTGTTAACGCAATATTTTAGATAAGCTTCGTGTGCTTTCGGCTCTGTTGAAACCAAGACTTTGAGACCGTCATAGTTAACACCTATTGATTTACATATAGCATCAAAATCTGAT
Organism: Candidatus Obscuribacterales bacterium; assembly: GCA_019750335.1. GTDB lineage: Bacteria > Cyanobacteriota > Vampirovibrionia > Obscuribacterales > Obscuribacteraceae > JAIEPM01. The sequence goes on along the minus strand of JAIEOQ010000006.1, from coordinate 242,455 downwards.
GTATCTGCCCATGATCCAACTGTATTAGATGGGTCGGGAATAAAATATATGTCCTTCGGCTGAGCAGGTAATCCTTGCACTCTTTCCAAAACAGTTTCTTTTTGAGATTGAAGATCAACAATTGAATACGAATCAAGATCTCCACGATCCATAGCAGCTCGGATACTGCGCGAATATTTATATCCTGCTACTGGTCCAAATCCAACTATAATCAGATGCCTTTTTGCAGTTTTCATAGCTATATCAATCTCTTAGTTGTTCCAAGAATAAATAACTCTGGATAACGATCTGGTCGAGCAGGAATAAAAATAAGCTGAATTCCAGATTAACGCATAAGATTTTTGTATCGCACACTTCGTCTCTGTGCGGATTCAAAACGCACAAGAATACTGGGCATACGATCAAGGCTCCCCAGCTTAACAAGATTAGCAAAGAAGCCCCCAATGTCAGGGGGGGGCGTATCGCTTCATGGGTATCTTAAATTTTTATCCCTTTATTCCCCATACTTTATCTGTGCCGGTATGAGGAACAATAGTTATCTGCCAGCCTCGTGCAATATTCAATTGCCCATTAAAAATTTTCAACAAAAAGCGTTTTTCTTAAAAGCCGGCGGACGCCTGTTCAGGCATTCGTCTCGAAATCGCCCATTGAATGATTCGCAGCTGGTGTGATGAGATCGAGAAAGATTTTCTGTCCTGTTGACCACGTAAAAATGGCATTCCCGCAAATTCCGGTCCGTTATCCAATATCAAACATTCCTAACCAAACAATACGATTTAGGACTCTTACAACGCTCTTTCCTGGCAAACTGAAATCAACATCAATCGCTAAACATTCACGCGTAAACTCATCGATGACGTTCAGAGCTTTGAAGCTTTAGCTAAGAAGCTTACCATTGCCAACTTTACCGAGCTACGGTTATGCTCGGTTAAAGGTTAGATAGCAAAGGCAAATTTCTATCTCTGTGTTATTCATTTATTCTCTGAAAATATTGCTTTAGCAACGATGAAATTATGATCCGGCAATGCCTCATCTATGCCAATGCAGCATTTAGTGATACGAGCCGCCTGAATCACATCCGACGATACAAAATTGAAAATGTCCGCAGTTTTTTTATTTGTTTTAAGTTCAATTTCTTCAATTGCTTTGGCCACAGATACACCTGACTCCGTCTTGTGTTTATTGATGGCACTTAGGCATTGAATTGCAACGTCAAAACATTCTTTATTGATAGGTTTGGGTATATCAGAGAATTCAGTTTTGTTTGGCCATTTAGCCCGATGGATACTTTTGTAACCCGTTTCGAGAGACAATCCCCAAGACCAAACTTCTTCCGTTACATACGGTAGAAATGGTGCGAAAAGGCGAAGGAGAATACTCAAAGCTAACCGCAAGGATACAATTGCTGAGCCTTGTGCAGCTTTATTGCTACCATCCCGCGCTCTCGTTTTTACTAATTCAATATATGTATCAGTAAAGTAATTCCAAAAAAACCGCTCAGCTTCTCCCAGAGCACTGGAATAATCCATGTCTTCGAACTGCTGAGTGATCCTTTGCACAGTTTGCTCAAGCATATGTAAAAATGCTCTATCAAGTTCAAAGGTGACTGGTTCAACTTGTCCGGATTGTGACAGTACAAATTTGCTAGCATTGAATATTTTGGTTGCCAGACGTTTGCCAATCTTAAGGATGTTCTCATCGAAAGCTGTATCAGTGCCAAGCTTTGCACTGGCAGACCAATACCGGACTGCATCAGAGCCATACTGGTCCAACAAATGCATTGGCGTTAAAACATTACCTTTGCTTTTGGACATTTTCTTTCTATCTGGATCAAGAACCCAGCCAGAAATAGCCACCTTTTTCCAGGGAATCGTGTTTTCGTGCAGTAATGCTTTGGCAATTGTATAAAAAGCCCAAGTCCTAATAATTTCGTGACTCTGTGGTCTTAAGTCCATCGGAAACAACTTTTGGTAACGTTCATCATCAATGGTCCATTTAGCAACCAATTGTGGTGTCATTGAACTCGTGAACCAAGTATCATATACGTCAGCCTCAGCAGTAAAACCGCCTGGTTGATCACGGCGTGACTCATCGTATCCTATTGGTATAGCAATTGTTGGATCAATTGGTAGCTGTTCGTAAGTAGCAAGTATTGGTGCTTCATAATTGGCATTGCCTTGCTCATCTAAGGGATACCACACCGGAAACGGCACACCGAAATAACGTTGTCGGCTAATGCACCAATCGAACTGAAGGTTCTCAGTCCAATTGCGGTATCTCAATCTCATATAATCCGGATACCAAGCAATTTCATCTCCCTTGGCTAATAAGTCATCCTTCTTATCCAGTAATCGCACAAACCATTGTTTAGTTGTAGTGAACTCGAGTGGTCTATCACCTTTTTCAAAGAACTTCACTGAGTGTTCAATCGGTTTCGGTTCCTCAACAATGGCCGATTTAGGAGTTAGGGAGCTAAGCATATCAACCACAACTTTTTGAGCTGCCTTTATTGTTTTGCCACAAACATCCTGATAGTACCTGTTTGCCGCCTCTGCATCCCTGCTCTCCCAACCATCAGAACCAAATTGGACAGGAATAAATCGTCCGTCACGTCCAATTACTTGCCTAAGCTTAAGTTTGTGTTCGCGCCACCAGTGAACATCTGTTGCATCACCAAAAGTACATACCATCAAAATTCCCGTGCCTTTTTCTGGATCTACCAATTCACTCGGAAATATGGGAACAGGCACACGAAACAACGGAGTGAGAGCATATTTGCCAAACAGTTTTTGATATCGTTTATCATCGGGATGAGCTGTCACACCAACGCAAGCTGGTAGCAATTCTGGACGAGTTGTTGCTATAACTAATGAGTCATTTGAATCTTCAAGATCAAACCTTACATGATAAAAGCATCCTGGCACCACGCGATCTTCAACCTCGGCTTGAGCCACAGCCGTTTGAAAATCCACATCCCACATTGTTGGTGCCACTGAATTATAAACTTGACCTTTTTTATGTAGGTCTAAGAAACTGGCTTGAGCAATCAATCGACTCTTATCGTTAATTGTGGAGTACTCTTCGTGCCAATCTACCGAAAGTCCAATGCGTCGCCAAAGTGACTTGAAGACCTTCTCGTCCTCATGAGTTAGCTCAAGGCATAATTCTATAAAGTTTTGCCTTGAGATTATTTGTGGACTTTTGCCTGACGCTTTTGCATCGGCTTTTATATTTAAATTGGGATCATACGGAACTCTAGAATCGCAGCGCACATTGAAATAATTCTGCACCCGTCTTTCCGTTGGTAATCCGTTGTCATCCCAACCCATTGGATAGAATATGTTACGTCCTAACATACGTTGATAGCGAACAATCAAATCCGTATGCGTATAACTGAAAACGTGTCCCACATGAAGCGAACCAGAAACAGTTGGTGGTGGTGTGTCCACAACAAAGGTCTTATCCCGCGGTAGCGAATTATCGTATTTGTAAATTTGCCACTTTTCCCATTGCGCATCCCAAATCTGTTCCACGTGAGTTGATTCAAAATGCACTGGTAAGGTAGTCATATCTATTGCTGGAACCATTTTTATACTTGTACTCATGACTAATCCCTATTAAGAAGATGGCAAAAATCAGGTTATATTCTAGCGAAGTAGCTGGTCATCTGGCTTTTATATTGAAGTATCTTACTTTACAAAACATTCCTTCCTTAGAATAAACTGTTATTAACAAAGGATGGTTCTTCGACTCTAAGCGAGTTAAAAGTGTCATTTTTCACACTATGTGGCCGGATATTAGCCGATTTGTGTGATCGGTGATACTCATGATATCGCGTCAAAGATGCTTTAGCTCAGGCATACAACCCCAAAAACATGGCTTCACACAGGAGATTTCAGACAATTCTTCATGTGGGCAGCAGCCTCCGCACCAAGTCCCCCCAACGCATAGCCGAATCGTATCAGACAGTCTCATACCTAGCACTGGAAAGCAGCGACGTGCTTGTCGCTATGGGCAGCAAAAGGATTGACGCCCAATACACCAGCTCAACGTCAAAACACCACGACGGATCGTCTCTTGATTTAAGGCAAACGGTTGCCATACGTGATTTACTGCCGCAAAAGATATCCAACAGACGACTTTCAATTGCGGAGGAACTATGACTAAACCAATTCCTGATGGTTACCACACGCTTACACCTTCTCTTACCTGCAAAGATGCAGCTAAAGCTTTGGAATTCTACAAAAAAGCTTTCAACGCCGAATTACATGGCGATGTTTGTTATGGTCCGGACGGCAAAGCAATCATGCATGCCGAAATGAAAATTGGTGACTCCATTTTTATGCTCAACGACGAGTTTTCGGAGATGTGCTCCAGCCCGGTTAAGTTGGGCGGTTCGCCGGTATCGCTTTATATGTACGTCAAAGACGTGGACACTGCTTTTGCTCAAGCCGTCAAAGCCGGAGCTACAGCAGACATGCCGGTAACCGATATGTTTTGGGGCGACCGCTTCGGCGCTCTGACCGATCCTTTCGGACATAAATGGAGCCTGGCTACTCATGTCAAAGACATGACCGCCGAAGAGATCCAAAAGGCTAAAGCAGCCTGGGAAAAAGAGATGTGCGCTGCCAGCAAATAAGCTAGCCCGCATTTTAATTTAAGACAAAAAAACATGCGCAGCTGTCAAACTAGCTGCGCATGTCTGTATCTGAATTCTTATTGGAAGCAGTGCTTCAAGATCGCTTCGGTCTTGAAGGTTTTCGCCCGCATCAAAAAGAAGTGATTGAACGGATTATCGCCAAGCGCCATACCTTAGCTCTGTTGCCTACAGGCTACGGCAAGTCGCTTTGTTATCAAGTACCAAGCCAAGTGCTTCCCGGCACAACAATCGTCGTCTCGCCGCTTATTGCCTTGATGCAGGATCAAGTCAGCGCCTTGTTCAAGCGCGGCATTCGCAACGCCACTTATCTTAACAGCAGCGTTTCAGCTGACGAACTCGATTCGCGTATACGAGCGATTAAAACAGGCGACATCAAACTGGTTTATGTCGCCCCGGAACGTTTTGAATCAGCTCGCTTTCGCCAGCTCTTAAATTCACTTGAAGTAAGCCTGGTTGTCATCGATGAGGCACATTGCATCAGCCAATGGGGCCATGATTTTCGCCTGCAATATCGAAATTTGAGCAATTATGTAGCGCAAATCCCCGGCATAACGGTGCTCGCTTTAACCGCTACGGCAACACCGATGGTGCAACGCGATATCGTCCAGAGCTTGAATTTGAAACGTCTGGAAATTGTCGCCGGCAACTTCGATCGCCCGAATCTGACTCTGGAAGTCAAAGCGATGAAAAGCACCGCTGAAAAAGATTCACAGCTAATCGATATGCTTCGCCAAGGCCAAGACGCCTCCATCGTTTATACAAACAGCCGAAAAGAAGCTGAACGTTTAAGCGGATTTTTATTGCAAAACGGCTTGTCGGCTTCTTGTTATCATGCCGGCTTGACCTCATCCGAACGTCATAACGCTCAGCGCCGGTTTGAATTAGGACAATGCAAAATAATCGTTTGTACCGTTGCTTTCGGCATGGGCATCGACAAAGCCGACATACGTAGAGTAATCCATTACAACATGCCCGGCTCCTTAGAGAGCTATTATCAGGAAGCCGGGCGAGCCGGTCGTGATGGACAACAAGCAATCTGTACTTTGCTGCATCAACCGAAAGATACCAACACGCAACGTTGGTTGATCGGACGAAACTATCCGGAAGCTGAAGAAGTAGCCGCTGTTTTTCGTTTCATCAAAGCAAAAGGCCTAGAAGCAGTGCGCGCCCAGGAGATCCTGGACAATACGCAAGTAAAAGATACAGCCTTGACCAGCACCTTGAATTTGCTCAAACATTTACAACTGGTTGATACTACCCCTGATGGCACTTATTTTGATCGCTCGTCAGGAAACGACAATCCGGCCATACCGTTGACTTATTTGCATGAACGAAAACAGAAAGATTACGCACGCCTGGATCATATGCTCAATTATGTGCAAGAGGGCAATTGCCGTCGCAAACAGATTTTGGATTATTTCGGACAGAGCCTGAAACAGAACTGCCGCTCCTGCGATACCTGCTTGCAAAATGAGAATTAGGTAAGCTGAGGCGCTTATATCTGATCGATCCCCTTCTGATATGCGACAATTCTTGATCCAATGAACAGCACGGCTACAGCAGGAAACAAAAATCTTCAAGCCTTGAAGAATCTCGAAGATTCAGTCCGCAAGGAGCTGGATTTTTTAAGCTATCCGTCCCGTGACTGGGTTATACCGCGCCAAGATTCAAATGGCAAAAGAGTTTATGACGTTTTGATCATCGGCGGCGGGCAAAGCGGGTTGACAGCTGCCTTCGGTCTCAAACGCGAAAAGGTGAACAACATACTTGTCGTCGACGAGAACGATAACGGACTTGAAGGTCCATGGTTGACCTTTGCTCGTATGCATACTTTGCGCACACCTAAACATCTGACCGGACCGGATTTAGGCATTCCCAGCTTGACGACAAGAGCTTGGTACGAAGCTCAGTACGGAGCTGAGGCTTGGAATAATTTGATCTTTTTACCCAAAGAACAATGGGCTGAATATCTTCAATGGTACAGAAAGATTCTTGAATTGCCCGTCCGCAATAATACTGCTGCCGGAGCAATCGAATGGAGCACACAAGAGAATTGTTTGTCCGTCCCGCTTACAAATTTGACGACAAAAAAAACTGAAATTGTTTATGCCCGCAAAGTCATTTTAGCTACCGGTATCGATGGTAGCGGACGCTGGGACATCCCCAAACAAATAAGCGACAATTTGCCTAAACATCTTTATGCTCACACTCGCGACCCGATTGATTTTGCTTCTCTCAAAGGAAAGAGTATCGCTGTTCTCGGAGCCGGCGCCTCGGCTTTCGACAACGCTTCTTTAGCTCTGGAAACCGGTGCTAAAGAGATCCATCTTTTTTATCGTCGTAAAAATTTGCCTAACATAAATGCTTATCGTTGGGCTGAGTTTGTCGGTTTTCTCAAACATCACGGCGAACTTTCGGACGATTTAAAATGGCGATTCATCCGCCAGATACTGCGCATGGGACAACTGCCGCCAACCGACACTTACGCTCGCGCAAAAAAACACCCTAACTTTTTACTCCACGGCGACAGCCCCTGGAACAAGTTGGAAGAAAAAAACGGCAAAGTGATAATCACCACGCCTCACGCTCAGTTCACTGCCGATTTTGTGATTATCGGCACCGGCTGTGTAACCGATTTAAGCTTGCGCCCTGAATTGAAAAATATTGTCAGTGAAATTGCCCTATGGCAAGATCGCTACACTCCGCCTAAAGGTGAAGAACAGGATGATTTAACTCGGCATCCTTATTTGAGCAGCAATTTTCAATTTCAAGAAAAAACACCGGGCAAAGCTCCTTATTTGAGCTCAATATACAATTTCACTTTCGGCGGCTTGGCCAGCCTCGGTTTTGGTGGAGCCAGTATTTCAGGCATGAAATACAGCATCCCTCGTTTAGTAGCCGGTATTACCAGACAACTATATACCGAAGATGCCGAAGCGCATCTACAAACGCTCTTGGAGTTCAATATCAAGGAGTTCTAAAATGCCAAATACAAACAATGGCGCTGATTATGGTTTGTACAGCAAACGAGTAATTACTCCTGTTGGTGAAAAAGAAGCGGTTGTCCTCGTTAACAACGGCAAAATTTCGGATATCGTCTCTTTAGACTCTGTGCCCGCTGGCTGCCCCGTTGAAGATTTAAACCCTTGCGTTTTAATGCCCGGTCTTGTGGACAGCCATGTTCATGTGAATGAACCGGGACGCGTGGAGTGGGAAGGGTTTCGTACAGCAACAAGATCCGCTGCCGCCGGGGGCATCACTACAATAGCTGATATGCCACTCAACTGTATTCCGGTTACAACTACGGTTGAATCTTTCAAAACTAAACTGCCAACAACCGAAGATCAACTTTGGATTGATTGCGCCTTTTACGGCGGTGTCGTTCCGGGCAACGAGAAAGAATTAGAAGCACTGATTGATATGGGTGTGCTCGGCTTCAAATGTTTTTTGATTCATTCAGGCATCGATGAATTCCCCAACACAACCGAAGAAGATCTGCGTCGAGCAATGCCGATTCTCGCTAAAAGAAAAGTGCCTCTGCTCGTTCATGCCGAGCTGGAATGCGAGCACGATCACATCTGGAACGATCCTTGCTCTTATAAAGATTTTTTGGCTTCACGCCCACGGATTTGGGAAAACGAAGCAATTAAATTGATGATCAAGTTGTGCCGTGAATTCTCTTGCCCGGTACATATAGTTCATCTTTCTTCTTCCGACGCTTTGTCGATGATCTCACAAGCTAAAAAAGAAGGGTTGCCTTTTAGCGTTGAATCCTGCCCCCACTATTTGACTTTAGAAGCAGAGTCAATTCCTGATGGGGACCCACGCTACAAATGTGCTCCGCCGATTCGCGAACGCGAAAACAAGGAAAAACTCTGGAACGGTTTGACAGCCGGTCTCATTGATTTTGTCGTATCGGATCATTCACCTTGCGTTCCGGGATTGAAACATCTCGATACAGGCGATCTGCAAAAAGCTTGGGGTGGGATTTCATCCTTACAGTTCGGTCTACCTGTGATCTGGAGCGAAGCTCGCCAACGCGGACTAAAAATTGAGAATGTTGTTGAATGGATGTGTGAAAAACCAGCTCAATTCCTCAACCTCAATCACAAAAAAGGAAAACTTGCTGCCGGCTTTGATGCCGATATAGTCGTTTTCAATCCGGACAAAAAGTTCGCCATCAACAAAGATGTGATTCAACACAAAAACAAAGTCACACCTTACGAAGGAAGAGAGCTTTACGGAGTTGTTGAACGTACTTATGTAAGAGGTAACCTTACTTATCAGGACGGACGATTTGCCGCCAACCCTTGTGGCAAACAGGTTTTAAGACAAAACGCGGAGATAAAAAGATAATGGAAAGAAACTTCAACGTCGACGCCGCTGCTTTTGCCGGCACAACAGATCTGGTTTCCGAGCTGATTGGCGGGCGCGTTCTTTATGCTACCGATGATTTTTTTGCTGAAAAAGAAAATTTGATCAAAGCCGGTCGCGGTGTTTTTATCGCCGACAAATATACCGAACGCGGCAAATGGATGGATGGCTGGGAAAGCCGCAGAAAGCGCGTTCCCGGACATGATTGGTGTGTTTTGGAACTAGGCGTACCTGGTCTTGTCCGCGGCGTCGATATCGATACTAATCATTTTCTCGGTAACAGCCCGACATACGCCTCAATCGATGCTTTAGTTTTCGACAAAAGCAAAGGCAAATTCGATCCAGCAAGCGAACACAACAACTGGACTGAGATTCTGCCAAAAAGCGCTTTGAAGCAAGGTTCACAAAATATTTTTGCCGTAGCCAGCGGTACTTCATGGACACATTTGCGTTTAAATATCTATCCGGACGGCGGCGTTGCTCGCTTCCGTGTATACGGCAATCCTACTCCTAATTGGTCCGGATTGAAGCCCGGTGACGTAATCGATTTAGCAGCAGTCGAACATGGCGGACTTGCCGTAGCTGCCAGCGACATGTTCTTCGGCAACAAAGAAAATTTGATTATGCCCGGACGTGCCGTAAATATGGGCGGAGGTTGGGAAACCAAGCGCAGACGCGGACCCGGTTATGATTGGGCAATCGTTAAACTCGGTCATGCCGGCATTCTGAAAAAAATCGAGATCGATACCAACCACTACAAAGGAAATTATCCGGACAACTGTTGGATTGACGGCACTTATTCACCGAATGTCGATATCGACATTTTGAACTGGAATACGGTCGAATGGACACCGGTTATGACGCAACAAAAACTGCAAGCAGATCATCGTCATTTTTATGAAAAAGAGATTGCTGCTCCCGGACCATGGACACACATTCGTTTGAATATCGCTCCCGATGGCGGTATAAGCCGATTGCGTCTTTTCGGTATTCCTCATTTGGATAGCTCGGTCAAAAAAGAGGTCGGCAGTGCAACTAAATCGTATTAACGATTTAAATCAACCCGAGGCACACTCAGCCCTCTTCAATTGTTGCGGCTCGGCAAGCTGGGTCGAAGCAATGCTTGCTGCACGACCTTTCACTGATACTGACGAGCTATTTCAAAAAGCAGAAATAATTTGGAGCGGCTTAAAAGAGGATGATTGGCTTGAAGCTTTTAAGCATCATCCGAAAATAGGCGATCTCGACAGCTTACGTCAAAAATTTGCCAGCACAAGACAATGGGCCGCCGGCGAACAAGCAAGTGTCTCAACTGCGTCGGAAGCAACTCTTATTGCGTTAAAAGACGGCAATGAAGCATACGAAAAAAAATTCGGTTTCATATTCATCATTTGCGCCACCGGCAAATCGGCCGAAGAGATGCTCTCACTTTTGCAGCTCCGCTTAAACAACGACAAGAAGAAAGAGCTCTCCATCGCCGCCGGCGAACAAAGCAAAATCACTAAAATCCGTTTGGAGAAATTGTGCACATGCCAGTAAGCCCGATTACAACTCACATTCTTGATACAGCTCAAGGCCGTCCGGCAGCTGGTGTCGACTTAAGTTTGCATCAACTGAAAAACGATCAATGGCACGAGCTTGGCAAAGGAAAAACTAACGACGACGGACGAGTCGCCAATTTATTACCTACCGATTGGCAGCTCGAAGCCGGTGTTTACAAAATACGTTTTGAGACAGCAGCCTATTTCCAAGCCTGCAACCTCAAAGGCTTTTATCCTTACGTGGAAATCACGTTTACAATCGAATCACCAACACAGCATTACCATGTACCCTTGCTTCTGAATCCCTTCGGATATTCCACATACCGCGGCAGTTGATAAAGGACAAAAAATGGCAATCAAAGAGTTCATGAAGCATCACTTCCGGCATTTCAACGCTGCAGTAGTTGTTGATGCCGCAGAAGCTTACATTGCTCATTTAAACAAAGGTGGCAAATTTCTAGTTACTTTAGCCGGCGCCATGAGCACAGCCGAACTTGGATTGTCCCTTGCCGAAATGATTCGTCAAGGTAAAGTTCATGCCATTTGCTGCACTGGAGCAAACCTGGAAGAGGACATCTTCAATTTGGTCGCACACAATCATTATGTGCGTGTACCTAAATACAGAGAACTAACGCCAAAAGAAGAAGTTGCTCTGCGCGATCAAGGATTGAACCGCGTAACGGACACTTGTATCCCCGAAGACACAGCTATCCGTGCCATCGAAGAAGAAGTGCTTGAACTGTGGAAGAAAGCCGATGAAGAAGGCAAAAGCTATTTTCCTTACGAGTTTATGTATCAATTGATTCGCTCCGGCGCCATTGAAAAACGCTATCAGATCGATCCAGGCGATTCATGGCTAATTGCCGCTTGCGAAGCTAATTTACCGATTTATACTCCTGGTTGGGAAGATTCAACTCTGGGCAATATTTTTGTATCACATGTGTACAACAAAGAGCTTTCTTCGTTTTCCATCTATAAATCAGGTCTGGAACAGATGGCTAACTTAATCGATTGGTACAAAAAAACAGACAAAGAATCATCTGTCGGCTTCTTTCAAATCGGTGGCGGCATCGCCGGCGATTTCCCAATTTGCGTAGTACCGCTTATTCAGCAAGACTTGCAAGAGAAATGCAAATATTGGGGCTATTTTTGCCAAATTTCGGACAGCACAACTTCCTTCGGTTCTTACAGTGGGGCTGTGCCTAACGAGAAAATCACCTGGGGTAAGCTTGATGAAGAGACACCGAGCTTTGTGATAGAATCGGACGCTTCCATTGTCGCGCCCCTGATGTTCGCATATATTTTGGGCATGTAAAGGGATTTAAAATTGACCGCCGAAGAGTTGATTGAATTTTTACAGCTGGAGCCGCTAACCATCGAAGGCGGCTATTTTCGCCGCACATATTGCGCCGATGAAACTATCGCTCAGAAAGCTTTACCAGAACGCTATAAAACCGATAAGGCTTTATCAAGCTGCATTTATTATTTGCTCACTCCCGACACTTTCTCCGAATTTCATATGCTTGCTACCGACGAGATTTACCATTTCTATCTCGGCGATCCAATCAATTTAATTGAGATCAGCCAAAATGGAGAGCTCAAAACAACCGTGCTCGGACAAGACATAATGAACGGACAAGAAGTGCAGCATGCCGTTCCGCGAAATACCTGGCAGGCATCGCAACTACAAGCTGGCGGTAAATTTGCTTTGCTTGGTTGCACTTTATCACCAGCCTATGATTTCGCTGATCATCAGAAAGGTAATTGGGAAGCGATGCTCCGCCAGTTTCCTATGCATCACCAAACAATCATGCGCTTAACCAGAAAATGATCGATTCTGATATAAAACGAGCTCGCACATTACCGGCCAAAATCTATCGTGATCCGGAAATTTTCGAAGCTCAGAAAGAACAGATTTTTGCACGCAGCTGGCAGTTGGTTGCCGATCTCGACAAGCTAACCATGCCTGGACATGCGCTTCCTCACACTATGCTTGAAGGCTTCTTAAACGAACCGATCCTGGTAACCCGCGACAATCAAGATAATTTGCATTGTTTGTCCAACGTTTGCACTCACCGTGGCAGCTTGCTGGTTGAAGGAGAATGTCACACTCAAAGCTTTCGTTGTCGTTATCATGGACGGCGCTTCGGCTTAGACGGCTGCTTCCTCTCCACTCCCGGCTTTGATAACGTACCGGATTTTCCCACGTCGGCAGATAACTTATCCAAAGTACCTTCAGCCACCTGGGGCAAGTTCATGTTTGCTTCGATCAATCCGGCTTTCAGCTTTGACGAATTAATCGGCGACATGCGCAAACGCACCGAATGGATGCCTCTGGATAAATTCATTTTTGACCCGGCACGGGCCCAAAACTATATTACAAAAGCGAATTGGGCTCTTTATGTGGACAACTATTTAGAAGGGTTTCACGTTCCATATGTTCATCCGGCTCTGGCAACCGCTCTTGATACCAGAGACTACGTGACCGAACTTTATCCTTATTCGAATATGCAGCTTGGTGTAGCTGCCAATCCGGCCGATTCTTTTACTCTGCCTGAATCATCACCTGATTTCGGCAAGCATATCGCTGCTTATTATTATTGGGTGTTTCCCAATATGATGTTCAATTTTTATCCCTGGGGACTTTCGGTCAACATCGTAACACCGCTAGCTCCAGACCGCACCCGTATTACATTTTTGCCTTATGTCTGGGACGAGAGCAAAATTGACGATGGCGCCGGTTCAAATCTAGATCGCACTGAACGTGAAGACGAAAATATAGTCGAGCTTGTGCAAAAGGGTGTGCAATCACGGTTTTATGAGCGCGGTCGTTATTCGCCAGCCTGGGAGCCAGGACCCCACCATTTTCATGGGTTGCTATCCAAATTTTTAAGTCCTTGATTATGAAACAAGTCGTGATCGTCGGCAGCTTAAATATAGATCTGGTGATGCAAGTAGCCAGACGACCGCAGCCTGGCGAAACAATTATCGGCGAAAGCTTCAATACTTTTGTCGGTGGCAAAGGAAACAATCAAGCTCTTGCGGCAGCACGAGCCGGCGCTCAAGTAGTAATGATCGGTAAAGTAGGTTGTGATTCATTTGCCGAGACAATCAGCAAAAAGCTCGAAGAAGCCGGTGTAAATATTCAAGGTTTACTTCGCGATCCGGAAACGACTACCGGTGTAGCCGACATATTGGTAGACGCCACTGGTGAAAACAGCATTTGTATCGCTCCCCAAGCCAACGGCAAATTGTCCCCTGCAGATATTGCTCAAGCCGAGCCGCTTATCAGCTCCTGCGGAATAATGCTGCTCCAACTTGAAATACCGATGCCAACTGTGATCAGCGCCGCTCAATTAGCTAAAAAGCACGGACTAACTGTGATACTCAACCCGGCTCCGGCTCCGAAAGCTCAGCTTCCACCAGAGCTGTTATCCTGCATCGACATTTTGATTCCTAATCAAACCGAAGCTGAGCTGCTTACCGGTCTGCCAGCAGGCGATCTGCTCGCGGCTATGGAAGCCGGAACAAAATTGCAAAAGCAAGGAATCAAACAAGTGCTCATAACTATGGGAGAGCAGGGCACTTTGGTAGTTGCCGAAAATAAAGTAGCAACTATGATCCCTTCTTTTGTAGTTGAAGCAGTAGACAGTACAGCAGCTGGTGATGCTTTTTGCGGAGCTTTTGCTGCCGCTCTGGCTCAAGAAAGCAATTTGGAAAAAGCAGTTACTTTCGGTTGTGCTGCCGGCGCTTTGGCTGCAACTAAATTAGGCGCCGAACCTTCTTTGCCTCAGCAAAGCGAGATTGAAAAACTAGCCCAAACGTATAGCCACCATATATAGAGTCTCGACAATTCTCTAAAAAAGAAAGATAATGCTAAAGCACTGGCACAGAGGCTTTAATCATGCTTGCAAATTCTGCCGAATCGCATCAACCGACAAACAATCGTGTCGAGCTATCAGGCTTAGAAGAGCTTTTCGAACAACAGATTGAAGCTGTACTTGCTCGTGGACTTACGTTGAGAGAAGCAGCGATTTTTTACGGCATAAAAAGAAAAGAGCTGAAGAGCCAGGTCAAAAAAGACTTGATTCCGGCAATTAAAGTGATCGACGGCGAAAGCAGCAAATGGCTGGTTTATCCGGATGGTGTTCCCGACGAGCTAGAAACTTTATCGCGCCAACAAATTGAAGCCGAACAAGCTTTGCTTGATTGTACGCCTGATCCGGCAGAGCCGATTCTGATGCAAGCGGAAGTACCAACGGTTAACGAGACAAAAATTACAGCTAAAGTACGGCTGCAAATCAAAATAGCCGAACTAGAAGCACGGCTTGCTGCAGTCGAACATTACAATGCTTATCTTGAAACTCGGCTTGTCGGGCTTGAAGACCAGATCAAGTTTTTCAATCTAACTCATTTTCGCAAGCCGGCGATTAACGCTTTAGCTGTTCTTATCCCAGCTGCAATCATAGTTTCAGCTATTTTGCTCAACTGCATTTCTCATCTTCCCAGCTCTTAAAACCTGGCCCAAACGAGAAAAAGCTTGTCAAATAGCCAAGCTTGAGCAATAATAGATTCACTTGACATTTATCCAGCTGCCCTCTGACTGGGTTTCGGACCAATCACCAATCTTTTCGGATTGGCGGATCGGCATCGCAAGCCCGCCGCCTTCGTTCTTCCTTAATCGGACCGGGACCAGCCAAAGCGCTTTGAGTACCCGGCCATGCTTAAGTATCTCGCATTACTATTCATTCTGCTTCTATCTTTGGCTATCTGCCCGGCAGCTCGTGCCGAAGAAGATACTCAATGGTCAGATCTTCATTATGAAGCCTGGCAACTGATTCACGACAACAGCTTATTTCAGAACAAGCTTAAAGACTGGTCTTATTGGCAAAATCGTTATAAGACCATTGAGTCTGAAGCTTCTTTGTCTTTAGCTGTAAAAGCAATGCTCGAAGAAATTGGCGATGAATACAGCGCTTTTAGAAGCGTAGCTGAAACAGAACAGCAGGATCTAAGAGATGACGAACACGACATAGTGACATTGAGATTGCTGCCAAGCAAAGAAGCTCTAATCAAGATCCGCACTTTTAGCTCAGAACATACAGCCGAAGAGCTAAAAGCAGCTCTGGAACAAGCAACTTCAGCCAGCTCTTACATTATCGATTTACGAGACAACCGTGGCGGTTTAGTGACTCAAGCTTTTCTCTGCTTCGCTCTACTTGTCGATCATGGACAATTTGTAAAAATGGCCGGCAGACAAGACGGAAAGAATTATTGCGAACGTTTATTTGTCGAAACGCGAAATATGGTACGCAAAAAAAATAACTCTTATTGCAAAGAAAGCAGAAATCTCAACTTAACCAACAACAAGCCGCTTTTAGTCTTAATCAATCAAGACAGCAAATCGGCAGCCGAAATGTTAGCCGGCGCTTTAAAAGATGTGCGTGGGGCTACTTTAGCCGGCAGCAAGAGCTTCGGCAAAGGAGTAGTACAAAATACTTGGCACCTCGGTCCGGGTTGCTCACTGAAAATTGCCGTAGCAAAATTCTACTTACCAAGCGGCAAATGGATACATGGCTGCGGTATAGAACCGGATATTCAAGCTGCTTTCAGTGAATACGACAGCCCTAGCCAAGCCAGCGAAATACACATATGTAGAGACAGTAGGCAAAAATAGCTGAACAAGGAATGGTTAAAAGCCAGGAGATTAATATATCTTTTGCCACTAGCCAACGAACATCTTTAAAGCGCTCCCCGCTGCCAACGCCAATTACAGTTGAAGCAACAACTTGCGAAGTAGCTACCGGACAGCCTGTTACCGAACTAAAAAGAACTATCAGGCCGGAAGCAGCTTCCAAAATAAAGCCATGCAAAGTTCTAATTCGATAAATACCGGTGCCGACACGTTTGACTATCCCAGGCGCCAACGAAAACACACCGAGCACTATACTCATGCCGCAAGCAAGACGCACCCAAAACGGTATTTCCTGTCCTTGATAAAAACCGGAAGCATTTAAAGCCAATAAAATAATGCCCATTGTTTTTTGTGGATCATTTGCGCCATGGCCGAAAGCTAAAAGAGAAACAGACAAACATTGTCCCCACTTCAGCCAAACATTGATTTTTTGCGTTGCCCTGAGCAAAAGAAAAGTGGCTAAGTGCAAAAGCAAATAGCCAAAAACAAAGCCGAGCAACGGTGAGGCAAATAAACT
Source organism: Candidatus Obscuribacterales bacterium (assembly GCA_019750335.1). Classification (GTDB taxonomy): domain Bacteria; phylum Cyanobacteriota; class Vampirovibrionia; order Obscuribacterales; family Obscuribacteraceae; genus JAIEPM01. The sequence goes on along the minus strand of JAIEOQ010000006.1, from coordinate 225,668 downwards.
CAAAATGACTTTAGCGATTCCCGAAGAATCTTCAAAAGCAAAATGTCCCCAAACAATATATTTGGTGCCGCCAGCAGCGAACAATGCACCAAGAATGCCACCAACTAAAGCATGGGTTGAGCTAGAAGGGAAACGTAATACTTTAGTCAAAAAATTCCAAAGAATGGCAGCCAATATGCCGGCCGCCAGCACAGGCAAAATGGTTTTATCTTTAGGCCAACTGGTTATAGAGCCAATTGTATTGGCTACGGCCGAACCGCCAAACATGGCGCCAAGAAACTCAGCTGCTGCAACCATCAGCACCGTTCGCGCCGGGCTCAAGGCGCGGCTGGCAATAATACCCGCTGTTACCGAACTGCCATCTTGCAATCCGTTGGTAAAAGTAAAAACCAAACAGAGCCCAATCACTAATACCACCAACCAAAAATCCATCGGCGGCCTCGTCAGCTCATTTTAACTATGGTATGCAGCAATTTTTCACCGACAGTGTCAATCCGTTCAGCACCGGCGAGCATTGCTTTATATACTTCTTTGATCCTCATTATCGTTTTAAAATCATCGAGCTTGAGTAAATCTCTGATTGCTTGTCTGTAAGTTTTAGTAAATCTATTTTCGGATTTACGTGCAAGCAAAGCTTGATTAGATGCTTCTTTCAGATCATGTCGCAAATTTTTTATCGAGTTTCGCAAAAAAACAGTTCCTTCCACAAGCAAAAAAGCCATGTCATGGACGGCAGTTCCTTGGGGCGATACGTCAAAAGCTTCCACTTCTCGAGCTATTGCTTTAGCTGAATTAATCACTTCATCCAAAGAAGCCGACAGCTCAAAAATATCCTCTCGATCAAAAGGCGTGACAAAAGATTCAACCAGCTTACGTTCAAGATCAATTTTTAAGACATCGGCTTCTTTTTCTAAATCTTTGATTTTTTGAGCCTGTTCTTCTTTGTTTTCATCCAGCCAAACAGCCAAAGCTTCTACCCCTTCAAGGGTTTTTTCCGCCTGTCTGGTCAGCAAAGCGTAAAAATCCACGGTCGGTTCAAATATGGAGCTAAATCCAAAAAATCGGCGTTTCTTTTCCATCAGCCAATAATACAACGGAGAAGCCGGCAGGATAGCTTCTCCGCTGTATTTATAATTGGCTCGGTCCTAAGCATCTCCAGGCTCCGGCTCCGAGTCATATTTGCATCTATACAAACATTTGGGGTTTTGGACATCATTTTCGATTTAATCTTGGTTTGAATTTTTATGGATACGGGTATGTTTAGTCCGGGTCCCGCATAATTTAAGCAGCTGGTGCTATGAACGAGTCTGATCAGGCCACCTGTAATCGTTGCGGAAAACAGTATTCCGCACCAAACTGTCCTTTTTGTACAGTTTGCGGGCTACCTTTTGAAGCTTTACTACAAGCAGAACGTATAGTTTCAGCCGGACCGCAAACGCGAAATACGCCGGCGACATCACTTGTTGACGTGGTTTCCGGTCATATTTATCTGGTCAACTCTCCCATCTGCAAATTCGGGCGAGATCAAACAAACAACATTGTGCTTTTTGAAGATAAGTCGGTTTCACGTTTTCATTTTCAAATTCAATTCAACGGTCAAGATTATTACATCGAGGATTGCAAAAGCCGAAACGGTACATTGTTGAACGGACAGCCAGTTCGTGCCCCACGCAAGCTAAACGCCGGCGATACAATTAGCGCTGGCATGGGACGCTACATATTTTCTCTCAGCCCAGCTGATCAACTGGAATTGACTGTAACCAACGCACCGGCAATCAGCACAACAAGTCCTGCAATTCCGCAGCCTGAAGCAAACAAAACAATCGAACTTAGCGAAAGCGAAAATCCGTTAAGCCGACTCAAAGCTAGGCTCACTTTTAACGAGCATACGTCCGCAAACACAAATCCTGTCTTACCAGAATTGGAAAAGCTCAAACAAGAAAGAAATCGACTTGAAAGTTTGTTCGGCAATATAAGAGCCGAGCTGAGAACAATTGATTTACGTATTCATGACCTACAGACCACCTGGCAGCGCCTGCTTAACGGACATGGCTATGAGCTTACGGCTACGCTTAAAAGCGTATTTGAACTACTTGACTGGAAAGTATATCTGTCACCGGATAATACAACCGATATTTTGCTGTCTGATGCCGGTCAAACTGAAGCTGTAGTCAGACTGGTTTCAGCCGGCGAAAAAATCGATTTGCCACGCCTGGAAAAAGAGGTCGCGCAGCTGACCGACTTGCAAAAGCGTATTGAAGAAAAACAAAACAGAAAAATCAAAGGGCTGTTGCTTTTGCAAGAGCCGGATAACCTAGATTGGATAATAAGCAACAATGAGATTGGTCTTTTAACTATTTTTCAAATACTGGAGATTTATCGTCTGGTTTATTTGCACGACGGCAATAAAAACTATATCAAGCAATCTATTCTAAGCAACTCAGGTATGCTTAAAGGCTTTGAGCTGCCACAAGAAACAAAGGTATAGAGTTGCTATCCACTCATTTGAGAATCTCCATTTCAAAAAAAAGCGCCGTTCCGATTCGTGATCAGTTGATCGAACAAATTGCTCTACAAATTGCCTCCGGTAACTTACAAACCAAAGATAAACTACCGAGTATTAGAGCTTTGGCGCAAAAGCTGGATGTTCATCCAAGCACAATTACTGCTGTGTACAACCATCTTGCCGATGCCGGCTTGCTCGAAATCCGCCAGGGAAGCGGAGTACGCGTTATCGGCCAAACAATCTGGTCCGACAACGAAAGCAACTCTTTGCCTTTGCTTTTTCGACAGTTTTTAGCCAAAGCCACAGAAACAGGCGAATCTCGCAACACGGTTCGCTCTTTTGTCCTGGCGCAATTAAATGCCGCTCCGGTTAAAAGAATACTTGTAGTGGATCGTAATCCGGATTTTCACGCCATACTTAGCTCTGAGCTACAACCGCATTTCAGCCTTCCGGTGCAACCAATTACATTTGACTCTTTGCAAAAAGAACAAACATTGTTGAAAGACTCGATTGTAATTGCCAGTTATTATCATTTGCTCCCTTTGCAAAGCCTGGAGCTTGATCCAACTCGTTTTATACTCTCTCAGATCGAGCCAGGACAGGAAGAAATAAAAGCCTTAACCGGATTACGCCCGGGGGATATAGCGGCAATTATTTCAGTCAGTCCGACCCTTCTGCGTATGGCCGCCAATATGGCAGCAGCTGTAAGAGGAGAAGAGATTATTTTGCGCTGCTTGTCTCTTGATGATGATGCTGAAATTGCCTACGTCATGAAACATGCAAACCTTGTCATTTGTGATCGACCTAGCCAAGAGAAAATAAGTAAATTATCCGGCAAGATACCAACCCGGGTGTTTAGTCTTTATCCGGAATCCACTATTCAAGCGATTCATTCTTGCCTGAAAAATTGGGGCTAGATTAAAAATGTTGAATATTTTTGACCCCTACGCTGAAGCGGTGTCTGAATACAAACAGCAGCAGCGACTGCGTCAGTTGCGCCAGATTCGCACTCTGCCTCAAGGACGTATTCTCGTGGACGGAATCGAGTTGGTTAATTTCGCTTCAAACGACTATCTTGGCTTATCTCAACATCCAAAACTGAAAAAACGAGCAATTGAGTTCATTGAGAAATACGGTGTCGGCAGCCCCTCATCTCGCTTGCTGAGCGGTAATTTAGAGTGTTATGAAACTATCGAAAATAAGTTGGCTGCCTTAAAGGGCACTGAGACAGCCTTAATTCTTGCCAGCGGTTTTCAAACAAACAGCACTGTGCTTGCCGCTTTAGGTCAAAAGGGAATGCTTTTAGGCTCTGATCGCCTAAACCACAACAGTATTATTCAAGGCTTGATTTCAAGCCAATCAGCTTGGTTCCGCTATAAACACAACGATACAGGCGACCTTGATTCAAAACTGTCAAAAAAAACAGTCAATCATTACAGTTGCAAATGGATTATTAGTGAGTCTGTTTTTAGTATGGATGGCGATATAGCCGACCTGGACGGTTTGCGCAACACAGCTTCTCATTATGGAGCCGGACTTTATATAGATGAAGCTCACGCCACTGGCGTTTTAGGTAAAAATGGCATGGGCTTGACGGCACAAAATAAGCTAGCTGATATCTCCATGGGTACTTTTGGCAAAGGGCTGGGTTCTTTTGGCTCTTATGTGGCCTGTAGTCATATTATTCGCGACTTTTTAATCAATCGTTGCCCTGGTTTAATTTATTCAACGGCACTGCCACCCTCTGTTCTGGGCGCTATTGATAGCGCTCTTGATTTGATTCCAACAATGGAGAATGAACGTAGCAGACTTTTAACAAACGCCATGGATCTCAGGAACCGAATTAAAACACTGGGCTTTGATTGCGCTGATTCTGATACACAAATCATACCGATCGTGATCGGCAAAGAGGAAACTGCCTTATCATTATCTCGCAGCCTGGAAAAACAAGGTTTTTACGTACCGGCAATCAGGCCGCCGACGGTACCGGAAGGAACCGCAAGAGTACGCATCTCTTTAACCCTGGATCAGACAAAAGAACAACTATCGGCTTTGATTGAAGCATTGAAGAGCTGGCATGAAAAAAAAGATTGAATTGATTTTGCAGCACGGTTGGGGGTTTGATCGCACTTCTTGGCGCACTTGGGTGCCTCATTTACGCGAGAACCCGGACTATGAGCTGAACGTAACTATTCCTGATCGCGGCTATTTTAGTCAGCGCTTGTCCTGGAACGGCTTTCAGCATCCGGACTGCCTCAAAGTACTGATTGCTCATTCTTACGGATTGCATCTAGTACCGGAAAATATTTTCAAACAAACAGATCTTTTAGTGGCCATAAGCTCATTTTCTAGTTTCCACAGTGGCGAAGCCATCGCTCAAAAACGTTCGCGTCGGACTCTTCGTTTGATGAAAGAACGATTTGAAATCGATCCAATGCATGTAATTGACGATTTCTACAGCAGTTGCTACAGCCCGCTTTTGACTAGACACGCCTTGCTGCGTCGCGGTGGTGCCGAAGAGCTGAACTTCCAAAAATTGAAAGAAGATTTGAACAGCATGGATACGAATTACGTATCGCCAGAGTTACTCAGCCAAGCTAAAAATGTACTGTTTCTTCATGGAGCCGAAGATGGCATTGTTGGACCTGAGCATTCTCTAGCCATGCATGAAGCCATTCCCGGCAGCTCCTTGATTCTTTTTGAAGGTGTTGGCCACGCCTTGCCTTTCACTCACGCCGCTCCTTGCTGGCTTTCAATCCGTCAATCTTTAGCAGCGTTCAGTCGTCTAACTACAATCTGATTAAGAGCCAAACATGAGTCAGCTTTTGGCATACAAAGACAAAGTAGCCGCCTCCTTTTCCAGAAGCGCAACCTCTTATGCCGTATCAGCAAAAGTTCAGCAAAAAGCTGCTTGCGATCTCGCTCATTTAATTCTCCAACAAAAAGATAATCTTAGCCAAGGGCCAATATTGGAAATCGGGGCAGGAACAGGCTTTTTAACCGCCGATCTTATTTCAATTTTTGCTGAAAGAGAGATTGTTGTTTCCGATATTTCCTCGAAAATGCTCGTTGCCTGCCGGGAACGAATGAGCAACCATGCCTGTCGCCCTCGCAATCTCACATTTATTGTCCTCGACGCTGAATCTCTTGAAACTAACGAATATTATGCTGCTATTGCCACAAGCTTTGCTTTGCAATGGTTTGATAATTTAGAAACCGGTTTGAATAATCTTTGTCGAGCAATAAAACCTGGCGGCAGTTTGTTCTTTTCATTGCCTGGCAAAGAAAGCTTCAGACAATGGAAAAATTTATGCCATGAGTTACAACTGCCTTTTACCGGCAACGATATGCCTTCAGCTGACTTGCTTGCCAAAATAGCTGCCCAAGCAAATATGGAATTGAGCTTGAAACAAAGTTTGTATATCGAGCATTTTGCCGATATGACCACCATGTTCAAAGCTTTAAAAACTCTTGGCGCTGCAACACAACGCCACAACTTAATGTTGAATCCCAGCCAATTACGTCTTTTAATAGCTGAGGCTGACAAGCGCAACCCGCATGGTATAGACGTTTGTTACCAAATAATATACGGTCAGATGATTAAGCGAGGATAGGTGAAAAAACTACCCGACCGCTTTTTTATTACCGGCACCGATACAGACATCGGTAAAACATTTGTCTCGGCTGTACTGTCGCTTGGTTTAAACTCAGCTTACTGGAAGCCTGTTCAAGCCGGAACTGTGCCATCCACCGACAGTGAATGGGTACAAAAAATAACCGAGCTCGATCCCTCTTTAATCGTTCCTGAAACTTACAAACTGGCCTCACCATTGTCGCCGCATCTGGCCGCTAAAATAGACGGCATCTCGATTAATTTAGCTGACTTTCCCAGCCCTGATTCAACCGGCAAAACTAAACTGATTGTCGAAGGAGCCGGTGGCATCATGGTTCCGCTTAACGAAAGAGAAACGATGATTGATTTGATGCGTCAACTAGATCTACCGATACTGGTTGTAGCTAAATCTGGCTTAGGCACTATAAATCATACAGTCCTAACTATTGAAGCCTTGCGCCAGCGTGGATTGTCGATATTAGGCGTAATAATGAACGGTCCGCTCAACGAAGAGAATAAAAAAGCAATCGAACATTATGCTCAAACTACTGTTTTAGCCCAAATACCTTTATTGACCGAATTAAATCGCGCCACACTTTTAGCAGCGTTCAACACTTACTGCAAGGAAATTTCATGAAACGGAGCGGATCAATCTGGCATCCGTTTACTCAAATGAAAACGGCTCCGCCACCGCTTCCGGTTAAATCAGGTAGCGGCATTTATCTTGAACTGGAAGACGGTCGCCGCCTGATTGACTGCATCTCCAGTTGGTGGGTAAATATTCACGGACACGCTCATCCGGCTATAGCCAAAGCAATTTATGATCAAGCTCTGATTCTTGAACAAGTGATTTTTGCCGGTTTCACTCACGAACCAGCAGAGAAGCTTGCTTCCGGATTGCTAGAAATTCTACCGGATAAGCTCAATCATATTTTCTTTTCAGACAATGGCTCCACTTCTGTTGAAGTAGCTCTAAAGCTGGCTTGCCAATTTTGGCAAAACAACAGCGGTTCTCTTCGTCCACGTTTTATCGGATTTGAGGGAGGCTATCATGGCGACACAGCTGGAGCAATGTCTATCGGCAGCAGTTCGCCTTTTTGGGAACCATTCCGCCCCCTAATGTTTGCCATTGACACAGTACCTTATCCTGCCACCTGGGACGGGGATCTTGATGTCGAAACCAAAGAGAATGAGAGTCTTTCTGCATTATCAAAGTTGCTGGAAACAGATAAAGGACAACATGCGGCAATCTGTATTGAACCTTTAGTACAAGGTGCTGGCGGGATGCGCATGTGCCGGATAGAATTTTTGCAAAAGTTAGAACAGTTCGCCAAAGATAACGACCTACTCTTAATTTTCGACGAAGTGATGACCGGCTTTGGACGTACGGGAGATTATTTTGCTTGTTTGAAAGCAAAAGTCACTCCCGATCTTATTTGTCTGTCCAAAGGCATAACCGGCGGATTTTTACCTCTTTCAGTCACAGTATGCAACGAACGCATTTTTCAAGCTTTTCTCAGCGAAGATCACAGCAAAACTTTTTTCCACGGACATTCTTATACAGCTAATCCTCTGGCTTGCGCAGCAGCTATAGCTTCTTTACAGTTATTACAAGAGAACAAAAAGACTTTTGCCGCTATGGAAAGCTTGCACAAAAAACTTTTTATCGAGCACTTAGCCGGGCAAGCTTTTATTACCAATGTGCGCTTTTGTGGAACGATCTTTGCCGCAGAATTGAATTTACCTGGACAAGACGGCTATTTTCATGAAGTTGGTCCGGCTTTACGCCAAAAGTTTGTCGAGCAGGGACTGCTTATTCGCCCGCTCGGCAACACTATTTATCTGATGCCGCCTTACTGTATTGACACTCAAGCTTTAGCTACGGTCTATGCAACCATAAGACAGGTACTGGATTCGCTTCTTTAATAAACCAAACTGCGCAATCGTCGTTTTTGCCAAACCAAGTCATATACTTTAATTCGCTTCTCCAGATTTCCGTCCCACTCAACGTTCAATCCGGATTGTCTGAGCGCTTCAACGATTTGCCAAGCTACAGTCAAAGCAGCTGGATCGCCGTCTTCTATAGCACCGTAAGCCAGATACAAAACACCTTTGCCGCAAGCACGTTCGGTATCTTCCATATGATAAAAAAGATAGCCGGTTACATCCTGCTCATTGCGTGCTGATTCAATTTCATCCCAGATTTCGGCATGTCCGCAATTTTGGCAGCAACTGAAATTTTGACGAGCAATTATGCCTAAAGAATCCAACTCTGAAAAAGCATTGTCTAACTTGTCGCAATCAGTATCGTAATTCCAGGTTCTTTGTTCTAAATTTTGCGCTTCAATAAGTTTTTTCAGAGTTTTTTCAACCTGATATTCCATACCGTCCAACTGGAAATCTTCTTGCAGACTTTCCAGAGCTTCTTCGGCAATTTCTTCGTCCGAAAAGAATCCTTCGGCGATCCGTCGAGAAATGAGAGTTTGAATCTCTTGATTGAGCTCGTTCACCGGTTAAGTAACCTCGCTATTAATCGAGCTTCTTCCAAACCATCTTTCCCCTTAGACCAGGGTCAATAAACTCATTTATAAGCCGCAGACAAAATTAAACTTACTGGCGATGGGAAAACCACCACAGTTGGCAATTGTCCTTTTATCTTAGGTCTGTCAAAATGCCGCCAAGATAAAGATAGGTTGCCTGATCTGGGTAGGTCTTAAATAGACACCGATACATCTTTGCCGGAGCCACACTCGTGCCCGACCCGACAAATCAAAACCAGCCTGGTACAGAGCCGCTGTATGCCAAAGAGCGTGATCCGGACAGGGATTTCCTGGTTGGCGGCAAAACAGTCGAACAAAATGCCAAAGAACAGCTTTTTCATGCTGCCTGGTTTGTACAGCCAGAGAATATGGGGCATCACATTAAAGACGAATCTAATTTTCAACATGATATTTGTTACTTGTCTAAAATTAAGTCTGCTTTTAGTAACGAGCGCGAATACGGGTTTGAATTTGCCAAAAAAGACTATTTAACTGCAATTGAAGCTGCTGACGGTATCAATCAAAAGCAGATCCATCAAGAACGCTGTGATGTTGCCTCTAATGTTTATGCCATTGACTATAAATTAAAGAATCAAAGCACAGATGCCGAAAAGCAACAGCTAACGACCCAGCGCGAAGCTAACTTAAAAATCGAGGATCAACTTTATACAGCTTATCTAGGTCCGGCAACCAGCCGAATTAATTACGGCTTTGCTTTGATCCGTTCAGGAAATGTAGCCGAAGGCGAAAAATATGTACGCGAAGGCTTAAGCAAACGACCGGAAATTGAAAAAGATCGTAATTTTCAAGCCTGCTGGGCTAAAGCTTGTGAAATTGGCACTGCAAAAAATTCACCGCAAAAGCCCATAGCCTTACCTACGATTCCACCCGTCAAACCTACTGAAACAGTTCCCCCGGCAGAAATAGACTTTTATAGCTTTCATGGTGACAGAGTCGCAGACGGTCCTCAGGATCGCTCACCTGTACATAATCGCCCGTCACCGGAACGCAATCAGGTCGATAAAAATGCAAATAGCTGGCTAAATTATGTTGAAAATCGTCCTGACTTTCCAGCTCCAGTAGCAGATACGCCGAAAGCACCAGAACCAGCACCACCGCTGCCACCCAAAATAACTGTGCAACCGGAAGCACCGGCAAGAGTTCCAAAACCACTGCCTGCAATAGCCAAACCGGAAGTCACAGCTCCAGCACCAACAGTCGATCAACCAAAAACAACAGATACGGTCAAAGATGACTCAGACTGGGATAGTTATGCCAAAACTTTTGGTCTTGGCGTATTAGCTGCTGGTGCAACCTGGGCCTTTCATAAATATGGCTTGCCGATAATTCGCAGCTTAAATGAAGGAGATCAAGTCGGCCCAACTACAGATCGAACCAGAGTAGAAGAAAGAACCGATATTAATCGTCGGCGAGTTCTAGCAAAAGATGCCAGAACCGGCGAAGAACTCTCCTGGGATACTTATGACGCCAAAAATCGTCAGTTTACAAAGCCAGATGGTAGCGCTGTCCCGGTTAAAGACGCGCAATTTATTATACAAATCCAGAACACTTTGCCTGATACCGCAAAACAAGCCGAAATTAAACGCGGGAAAGGCGAGTTAGCACTGCGCCTTGCCGGCAACCAGAATTTAGTACCACTTATTGATAGCGTAAAAACAGAAGCAACTACGAGTGTTGACGGTAAAGATAGTCTTGTGATTAAACATGCTGACGGCACCGAGAAACAGATTCTCGGCACACGCGACGGCAAAATGCAAGTTATCGACAGCAACAAGATCGTCCCGATTGAACCTGGAGCAAGCGACAACGTAGTACTCAAAGTACACGGTGATGCTGAGTCAGTGCGCCAAGCCACTAAAGAAGCACGACACATTGAATCTTTAACTAAAATACTTTGTGCCGATGCCGCCCCTACGGCTAAAACTCTAAACGAGCTTGAAAAGAAAATTGTTGCTGAAAAAGAGCAATTTAGAAATGGCGAAGTACAGTTACAACAAGACAAACAAGCGCTTCGACAAAAAGCCGAGACTCTTAACCAAACTGATAACACCCTCTCGGCCGAACGAGCAAAGCTAGAAAGAGAAAGAGTAACTGTTGCTCAAGCAGAGACTCAACTTGCCGATCGAAAAGCCGAATTGGCCCAGAAAGAAATTACCCATGCAGAAGCTCAGCAAGAAGCTGACAAAATAACCGCCAAAATACAAAAACTGGAAGCCGAGAGCGCAGAATTTTCACGCGAAATTGAGGTTGTCGACGAGCTTACGGGCACGAAAGAAAAAATGCCCCGGGGCGAGATTGTTGACCCGACCTACGAACAACAATTCTGGCTCGAAGTCGACATTGATGATGCACGCAACGATTGGAACAAGGAAGAAGAAAAGTTAAGCAAAGAAGCGCTGGAAATTGCCCAAGAGAAAGCAGCTATCAACAAAGAAGCGATAGATCTCAATCAAAGAAAGTCAGATTTAGCCGACAATTTTAAGGTACAAGATCAAAAAGAGCTTGCGCAAGTTCAGGAAAGACAAAAACTAAATCAAGAAACAGATAGTGTTTTAAGAGCAGAAAAGGTTTTACGAGAAGAACAAGCACGTAATTTAAGCGAGCTTGAATGGCTGGCTGAAGAAAAAGCTAAACTGCCTGGTTTTGAGACTGAAGCAAAACGTGAAAAAGCGAATGTTAGCCAAGCAAAGGCAATACTGGAAACAAAAGAGCAAGCAAGAGCAGAAAACGCTAACACCCTCAAGTTGAGCAATCAAAACTTAGAACAAAAACAAGCCGCTTTAACCCAAAGCATTAACAGCCATAATCCAGTTCAATTTACAAACAACCGCGAAAGTTTATTGGCTGAACAAGCTGAAATCAAGCAGGCACTTGAAGAAGCTGAACTCAGATGCCAGATGCCGCTTCTCGACACTGTAAGGCGACCCAAACCGGAAGCGGTCAAGGACAACACCAAGATTGATCCGGGCAAAGAGCTGAAAAAAATAACCTCAGTACAACAAACAATCGATCAAGCTAACAGCGATCTGGAAAAAGCACAAACAGACCTCGATACTCGCACTGCAAAAAAAGAAGCTGAAATAAAAGAGAGCGAAAGCAAGCTTGATCCAAATAAAGCTGTCGAACAAACCGAGCTTCGCGAATGGACAACTCTACTTTATGAAGAACGCGGCGACTTACTTACAGAACAAGAAAAACTAAACGAAAGAAAAGCCGAATTATTAAAACGTCAAGCAACTCTTGACGCAGCAAGTGCCACTAAATTTCCAACAACTACTGAAGCTGCCGATCCGGCTGTCACAGCTGAAATTGAACGACGCAAAGCCAGTCGGCAAAAACAAGCGGCGCAAGAAGCGGCTGTGGAAACTAGCAAAGCTACAACTGAAACACGCATGAGCGAATTAATCGAGAGAATGCAGCTTCTCGAGCCCGCTGCTGATTCTAAACCAAGCGTTGCTCCAACTAACCCAACTCAAGCCGACCTTACTGTAGAATCCTTAATGCTTGAACGAGATTATGCCGATCTGGTTGCCGAGAACAAAGCAGAAAAAAGAGCAAACTTGGATGTTTATCAAGATCTGTTCAGAGCACGCAGTCAGGGTTTGTTAAAGAAAAACTGGGCAGAATCAACTGCCGACAGAGCAACTGAGCTAACTAAGTTTGTTCAAGAATTTGCTAAGTCAACTCGTTTAAAAAATGATCCGCTGGCTAAAAATGTAACTGTAATTGCTGACGGTACTAACAGTAATTATCTGGCCGTTAAACATAACGGTGCTGAAGTGGAAATTAAAGAACGCAATGCCACTCATGCTCAAACAGTTGACGGCAAATCAATCCCACTTGCCGAACTATCAGTTGAATTGCATGTACCGGAGCAATATCTAGCTGAGGCAAAAAGCAACCCTGCCGGTTATGACCGGGCAGCCAATCATGTTCTTTCTTCTCTTTACGGACAACTGTATGAACTGAACGGCTTAGGACAAGGAGATGCCGTTGCCGGTAAACAGTCCGCTCAACTTTCAGCATCCCATATGGGATACCAATTGAACGGAAGGACTCTAGTCGAAGGGCAGCAACCAGCACCACGAGCAATTGATCTCGAGCTTAATAACAGCAGGCTTTTATTTATTGAAGCTCAGGGCTCTGAAGCTGTAGCTATGACCTTAGAGACAGATGGACGTGTAGGCATTTCGATTATTAATAATGACGGCACTATTAAGCAGCTGGATGCCTCAAACCAAACAGTTGAAAAAACTTACGACAATATGATTAAAAGTGTCGACACAGCTCTTGAAGAAGCCAGAGAACAACGCAACGAACGTCTTGTTGAATCACTGGAAGCACAGAGAAAACACATTGAAAGTGCTCGCACAAAATATTTAAGCGATGCAGCCCACCGCGCTAAAGTAGACGGCAGCTTCGGCAAATATTTAGAACGTGTAGCTAAAGCAGCTAAGAGCCGCCCCGGTCAAGTGGTGACAGTGCTTTTCCTTTCCGGATTAGCTATGCAACAGATGCACAAAGAACAGCCTGAACTTGGTTTTGACTTAGATTTTGAAGTTAAAGGCACTAAAACTCATTAGTTAAAACTACAAAAACAATTGCCTGAAAAGATCATTTTGCGTTATAAGCAAGTTATAGATCCCCTACACAAACTAGAAAAATGAACAGTCAATTTTCTTTTCCTGCAATTGCCTCCGGGCTGATTCTTGGACTGGCTATAGCCGGATCATTTTATGCCGGTCATTATTTTTGGCACGAGAAGCCGGTTCTGCCGGCCCCAACACCGCAAGAAAGTTTGCCAATCAGCAAAACACCGTTGCTTGGGGATCGTCCAAATGTCATTGCCGACATCGCAGCCGCTGTCACTCCTTCGGTGGTCAATATTGACACCCGCAGTAGTGTCACCGTAGCTAATATGAATCCTTTTCGTCAGTTCGGACTGGGAGCCGACCCGTTTCTGGACAGACTCGATCCTTATCACAATCAAATGCCGCCACGCAAATATGAAAGTCACGGCGCCGGTTCCGGCGTGATTATTCGCGAAGACGGCTATATCCTGACTAACAATCATGTAGTGCAAAAAGCTGACGAAATCAAAGTAACTTTGAGCGACAAACGTGTATTTGTCGGCAAAATAGTCGGCAAAGATCGCTATACCGATTTAGCTTTAGTAAAAATCGATGCCCAGGGATTGAAAGCCGCTAAGCTTGGGGATAGTAAAATACTGCGTCCAGGCGATTGGGCAATCGCCATCGGCAGCCCGCTCGGACTCAGCCAAACAGTTACACTCGGCATCGTTAGCGCTCTTGGTCGTTCAATCTCCAATTTGCACAGCGTTGATCTAATTCAAACCGATGCAGCCATTAATCCAGGCAACTCCGGCGGCCCTTTATTGAATATTTCAGGCGAAGTTATTGGAATCAATACTGCTATTCGCGGCGACGGTCAGAACATCGGTTTTGCCATACCGGTGGACGTAGCCAAGCAGATCATGAACGATTTGATTAAAAACGGCTCAACTCCGCATGCTTACATCGGTATAGCCATGCAAGACATGGATGAAAAACTAGCTAAATTTATGGGTTTGCCAGCTACAACACAAGGTGTTGTAGTCGCTAAAGTGGAACCGTCCAGTCCAGCTGAAACAGCCGGATTAAGCCAGGGCGACGTTATTCAGAAAGTTAACGGCAAAACAGTTGCCAGTTCCAAAGATGTACAAGATCTCGTTCGCGGACATAAACCAGGAGAAACGCTAAACATACTGGTTTTACGCGGACAATCTTTAGTGCCGGTTACAGTAAAAATCGGCAATTACGAAGAGTTACCGGATTTATCCGCGAGTGAACCGGGTTAGATAGTTTGTCTGGCAGATTGAAAACCCCTCTGGCATAATGCTCCAGCCATTATTTGGCCGGACAAAGAGGATTTCAAGTATGACCGACGTACGCCACGACTGGACCAAAGAAGAGATCGCCCAAATTTATAACGGCTCTCTGCTAGACATGATCTACCAAGCAGCCAGCATGCATCGTCGTCATCACGATCCGCAAGCAGTTCAGCAATGCACTCTTCTTTCAGTTAAAACCGGCGGTTGTTCGGAAGATTGCTCATACTGCCCACAATCGGCGCGCTATGACACTACTGTCAAAGCAGAAAAAATGCTCCATCCGGACACTGTATACGCAGCAGCTAAGCTGGCTAAAGAAGCCGGAAGTTCACGCTTTTGCATGGGCGCAGCTTGGCGCGAAGTAAGAAATAACGAACAGTTTCAAGATGTGCTTGAACTGGTACGTCGAGTCAAATCGTTAGATATGGAAGTATGCGTCACCCTCGGCATGCTTGGGCTAGATGAGGCTGTAGCCTTAAAAGAAGCCGGCGTCACAGCTTACAACCACAACCTGGATACCGGTGAAAATTTCTACAAAGAGATCATCACAACCAGAACTTATCAGGATCGTTTGCAAACATTGGCCAACGTACGTTCTGCCGGGATTACTGTTTGTTGCGGCGGCATCATCGGTATGGGCGAAGCTGACAGCGATCGCATTGATTTGCTCCACACTTTAGCTACTATGCCGGAGCATCCGGAATCAGTACCGGTAAACGCTCTGGTCTCTGTAGAAGGGACACCGCTGGCTGATCGCTCCCAAGTAAAAATTTGGGAAATGTTGCGCATGATTGCCACAGCTCGCTTGATCATGCCGAAATCAATGGTCAGACTGTCAGCCGGTCGCGTAAATATGTCAGCAAGCGAACAAGCTTTATGCTTCTTAGCCGGCGCTAACTCAATCTTTACCGGCGAGAAATTGCTGACTACAGCCAATCCGGAGTTTGATGCCGACAAAGAAATGTTCAGCATACTTGGGCTTAAACCCTTAGAACCGGTTAAAGCGAAAGAAGCAGTCTGCTGCTGATCAGCTCTTAACCAATTCTCTTTTCAAAGCTTTTCGTGCTTTGAGCAAATTTTTCAAAATACTTTTGCAATCGCCTGGTTCAACACGCCCATAGGCTAGCTTGAATCCTTTGATTTTGACTGCCGGACCACGGCCGCAACGACCAAGACAATCCGATTTTTTGATCGAAAATTTGTCTTCTACACCTAGAGTTTGGCATTGTTCGGCAAGACGACAATAAACATCTTTGCCGCCTTTTTTGCGGCAATGTTTACCCTCGGTGCAAACTAAAACTTTGATTTTGGAAGACATAAGATTATTATTGAGACTTTCTCTCAAAAAGGCAAATGAGAATCAACCTATTCACAACCTGAAAGAGGCACAAAAGTCCTCATTTTTTGCCTCTTTGACCATATTTAACAGCCAGGTTTACTCTCTTTAATATGAGAAGGTAAGTAGGATATGATTATTCTATGTCGATTCTCAAAGACTTCTTTGTGGCCAGCGATAGCGACATTCAAATGATTGAAAGATTCAATCGTCAGGATGCCGTCACTATCGATTTAGTTATGCTTTGTACACTGGAAGGCATTCTTACCGGGATGGATTGGGAAATAATTTTCGATAAAGAATACATAAATCCAGCCCGGGAAGACAGTCCGGAAGGTCCTTGGATCTATGCCGTATCAAACACTCTGGTTAAAATACTGACGGCTCTGCCCCCAAACAACTTCACCGAATACGCAAATCAATGGCAGGAGACAGACGATTGGCTTCTGCAGCCTGATTCTTGTCTTGAACAAATAAACAATGTGCTTTCCGAATTAGTATCTTTGTGCCAACAAGCACAAGGTCAAAATAAGAAACTCTTTTTGTGGACGGCAGTTTAACTAAGTACCGGCATACTTGAACAAAACATCGCTGAGAACAGTACGCCCCGGATCAAAGCCATATTTCAACATCTCTTCGTAAGCAGCTTCCACCGTCCAACCTTCAATCTTTAGTCGATAAGCCGCAAGCATTAAGCCGGTTCGTTCCTGCCCGTGCAAACAATGAGCATAAATCGGCAAATTATTCGGCTCGGCAAACAGCGAAATAAATTTGTCTAGACTAGCTGTAGCCGGCGCACTGCTGTTTTGCATAGAAATATTGACGAATTTAAGATCAAGCAAACGACAATTCTCTTGCTCCTCATCTATTTCATCGTCATCACCACGGTTACGCAAGAAGCTTGAGCCACCAGCCGTTGCATTTGATTTTGCCGCATAGCGCAAATTGACTATTGTTTTCACGCCTGCTTTTTTCAAAAGCTTCAAACCATCCAAATCTGGTTGACTACCACCGACCAGTTGCGGTGAAATCAAACGCAAGTTACTTATAACAAAAGCCGCTTGATTTACGGCATTAGCAAAAGTGTCACTCATCGATAGCTAACAACTCCACGATAAAATATTTACCACCACCATCTCCCCCTCTTCAAGCTTCTCTTTGTCAGCGGGAAAAACTATCAACCCATTAGCCTGACATAAACCGCCAAGCATATGCGAACCTTGTCCAACAGCCGGTGTAACAACAAGAGATTGCTCTGTTTTTTCAAGGACTGCTCTGACAAATTCAAGCCGACCGGCCGTTTTGCGCATTTTTTTTGTCAGCTTGGCAGTCACTTGTGACGGCGGGTTGATCGACTTACTCGTTTGTCCTGACAGTTTAAGCAAGGCCGGTTTTACAAATTGATGAAAAGTTGCCAGAGCCGAAACCGGATTGCCGGGCAAACCAAAAATATACTGTCTGCTACCGCCTCGTCGTCTTTCGGCGCAACCAAAATAAACCGGTTTACCGGGCTTAATCGCTACTTTATAAACCAAGGTTTTTACGCCTAACTCTTCAAAAACTTGTTTTACATAGTCGTGATCACCGACCGAGACACCGCCAGCAGTGATAATTATGTCGGCAAAATCCATAGCCAATTTCAAAGTTTTTCTTGTTTCATTCAAATCTTCGCGACAATGCAAAGGCAAAAAGTCATCCACTCCCAAAGACTCAAGTGCCGCTCTTAAAGCAAAAGAGTTGGAATCATAAATTTGTCCGGCTTCAAGATGCTTGCCCGGTTTTACAAGTTCATTTCCTGTTGAAATTACAGCTACAGTTGGTTTTTTGGACACAACAAATGATGCTTGTCCTAAAGAAGCAAGCAAGCCAATTACCGGCGGTGTAATGCGAACCCCTTCTGGCAGAATTTGCTGTCCGCGTAAAAATTCTTCGCCTCTTCGGCGTATATTCTCGCCAATAGAAACAGCTTTTTTGAGTGTTACTTTCTCATCTTCTTCCTGGCAAAATTCACGCATAATCACAGCTTCAACCCCATGAGGAATTGCCGCTCCGGTAAATATTTTGCAAGCAAAACCTGGAACTAAAACTGCAGCCGAATTATCTCCGGCCCGAATTTCATTTTGTACGGACAGAGTAAGAGTCGCACTTTGAGAAAGTTGCTCCAAATCTGTGATATGGATCCCGTAACCATCCACTGCCGAATTGTCAAAATGAGGCAGATCATAATGTGCAACTATCGGCTCGGCAGTTACGCTTCCTAAAAGCTTGTCCAGAGGCAAACGTTTTTGCGGAAGAGTACGTATGCTATCCAGGATGATTGCCAAAGCATCTTCGTAAGAAAGCAAGGCTCAACCTCCAATTTCAACCATGGCCCGGTTAGACATGGCAGCCAGCTCTTCCATTGGCGGATGGGCTTCAGGCTTCATTTTCAAAGCGTAAAGTATCATCTCTTGCAAATCTTTGTCGGTACAGCCAGCACGTAATTTTTCACGAATATTGATCTCCGGTTCGTAAAACAAACAAGATTTTATCGCTCCATCAGCCGACATACGCAAACGATTACACGAGGCGCAAAAACTATCCGACATTGAACTAATAAAACTGACAGTGCCGCTGTGGTTTTTTATACCAAAATTTTTAGCAACCTCGGAAGGCTCTCCGAATAAAGGAATCAGTTCATAATGTTCAGCAATTTTTTGCTGCATTTCAGCATAAGTAAAAACACCATCGCCATTCCACTGATTGTCTTTAAAAGGCATATATTCGATAAAGCGCACATTCAGTGCTTTGTCTTTAACAAATTCGACAAAATCTACTATTTCATCACAGTTTTTACCGCGAATAATTACTACATTCAATTTCAACTTTTCAAAGCCAAGAGCCTCGGCAGCAAGAATGCCGGACATCACTTTATCCCAGTCGTCTCGCAGAGTCAGCTCTCGAAATCGTTCTTTTTTCAAAGAGTCGAGACTGATATTCAAAGCTTGCAAACCGTTTCTTTTCAGTACTTCAATCTTTTCTTTGAGCAACACACCATTTGTAGTTAAAGCTAATGTTTTTAAACCGGGAAGCGCTGAAAGCCTAAGAACAAGCTCTTCCAGATCTTTTCTAACCAACGGTTCGCCGCCGGTAATACGGATTTTATCGACTCCCATTTCAACAAAAACACGAGCGACACGCTCAATCTCTTCAAAGCTGAGCAATTGATCTTTTTTCCGCAGCTCAATACCTTCGGCAGGCATGCAATATATGCAACGCAAATTGCAGCGATCAGTAACCGAGATGCGCAAATAAGTATGTTCTCTGCCGAAACTATCGACTAAAACATTCATGACGTCCCTGCCTTGCTAACCCTTCTACGCCACCGGCGGCTGAATATACTTCTCTATAACCGCTCCGACGCAAAGACTCAACTACACTTTTGCTGCGCACCCCACCTTGACAAACAAAAACATATTTTGTCTGAGAATCCAAAACCAAATCTCGCCCTCCCGGAGAATGCATTGCATTCATACTTTCCGGTAAAGGATGATGTTCCAACTCATGGCTTTCGCGAATATCCACCAGGCAGATCGTGGAACGTAAAGCAGGCGAAAGCGTAGACAGATTTATTTCCAGATCAGCACTATCCGAAGCGAGCTCTTTTATACTTGGGTTCTTTCCGCAAAGTGAACAGTTCAGCCTTTTAGTTACTTTCAAACAACGTGTTTCGTAACTGGAAAGATCAAACAATACTTGCCGGTCAAAAAGCGTTCCCGCCAAGCCGCAAATAATTTTGATTGTCTCCATTGCCTGCATTGAACCCAACACACCGGCTGTTGCCCCGAGAACACCAGCCTCGGCGCAAGACTTGATCTGTTTTTCAAGCAATGAGTCGCCCCACAAACAACGCAGGCACTGCCCGCCTCTGTCGCGATCGTAAGCTAAAAGCTGTCCTTCATATTGATAAATGCTTGCTTGCACCAAAGTTTTTCTAAATAGATGAACCGCATCAGCTAAAAGCAGCTTTGTCTCCAGATTATCCGAACAATCAAGGACAAGGTCATAATCAGCCAATAATGAATGGATATTGCTTGTCGTGATCCGCAAATTATGTGCAACAGCCGAAATAAACGGATTGAGTTGAGCCGCTCTTTCAGCAGCAGTTTGTGCTTTTGGTTGCCCGATTGAATCGGCAGTAAAAATGATTTGACGATGTAAATTGCTAACTTCAACTAAATCCGAATCACAAATACCGATCCGTCCAACACCGGCGCCAGCTAAATTGAGAATTGCCGAGCTGCCTAAGCCGCCGGCACCGACAACAAGAACACGCGCATTTCGCAGCTTTTCTTGCCCGGTCTCACCAATAGCTGGCAAAGCAACTTGACGGCTATAAAATTGAGTTTCATTCAACTCCGGCTCAGTCGAAGTACAAGCTGTACAGTTAACCCAACTGCTGCTGCCATCGACATAATGCTCTTTTTTCCAAATCGGCACTCGATGCTTTATTTGATCAATCAGATAACGACAAGCCAGAAAGGATTCTTTACGGTGAGCCGCTAAAACTCCAACCCAAACAGCCGGCTCGCCAATAGCCAGGCTTCCGATTCGATGTTTAGCTTGAATTTCGATCACGCCATATCGTTTTTTCGCTTCGCTAAAAATTGCAGACAACTCTTTAATTGCCAGAGGCTCAGCCGCCTCATACTCCAGTCGAAGCACTTTTTTGCCTTCGTTATGGTCACGCACTCGTCCTTCAAAAGAAGCAAAAGCTCCGGCTCCGCTATTGTTCATTTCGCTTTGCAGTTGCGCTATATCAAGCGGTAGCGAGGAGAAAAATTTCATGATTACCCACCAGCAACCGGAGGAATAAAAACAATCTCCGTCGATTCTTGCACCGGAGAGTCCCAAGCCACAAACTCGTCATTTACAGCTACACGTAAGCTGGTCAGCGGCAAGCTAAAACTGTGCTCCTTTTTCAATTCATCATAAAGAGCGGCTAAAGTAACTGCAGAAGTACGACGGGTTTCCCCAGATAAACCGCTCTCTTCTCTCAAAAGAGCGAAATAGCGGATCTTAATCTCTTTAGTCACGATTGGAACCTCTGCTTGATCATACCATCATTACAGCCAGCTAATTTAGCTTGTCTTGCTGCCAGGACGCTGCTGCTGCTAGACTTTGCACATGAAATTAGACTCCGATTTACAAGCAATGGATATGGACAGCTTGCGTGCCGAAGCACAGAAGCTACGTGACGCCATTCGCGCCCAGCGCGACCAAAAGGGACACGATCTTTGCTGGTATTTACCTGAGTTGTGGAGCGTATTGCCGGAAAAAGTTCAGCCTCAGCCGGAAGTGCCTGAATGGTCTGAATTCATCCAACATTGTGCGGCTTTTCGCAAGTCTCTTGACTAACTCTTGCTCGTTCGCTTGTGCGGTCCTTGCTTATCCAGATCGACCATTTTGTGCACGCTACGCATAAGAGCCGCCGTTTTGCCGCTTGCCGTAGTTACAACCGTGTCGACTATAGTCAAGCCGCCCTCACGCACTACATTTGACTCGGCTGTCAAAGGACCGTCGGGATCATTGGTAATCAAATTGACGCTTAATTGAACCGAATAAGGAAAGAGTCGTCCTTTCAAGGTATCGGCATTAACCGGTCCACCGTGAATCGCTGCAGAAGCAACCTCGTCGGCTAAAGTGACAATTGAACCGGCATGAAAAACACCGGTCGGTTGTTTCACTTGATCGGTTAACGGCAAACGTCCTTTTGCATAGCCCGGTCGCACTTCAAGCATCTCTCCGCCTAAAGCACTAAGCATCGTCCATTCATAGGTTTTAGTCATCGATTCCTCTGTTTTTCACCGCGCGTTTATGCCTTGAAAAAAAATTCCAGCATTCATCTGTAGCATTAAGACCGGGATAAGGAGGATTAGAAAAAATACGTGATTTTTTACCCCCAGGCCAAGCGTGTCCCGCACCGGATATGGTGATCACTTCCACCTCACTGCCATTTTTACCGTTAGAGTACAGCTCTTTATGCACACGTCCATCTTCCTGCCTTCGGCTAATCACGCCACAACCGTTAACGTCACGCCAAAATTGAGATGCATATTCAACCGATTTACCATTAACCGGATAACCAAACTTTGCCCATTTTCCCGGCCCACCCTTATAGGGTACGTGACGATCATCGGAGCCATGAAAAATAATTACCGGTACCGGCATCACAGGCGGTTGTTCTTTGCCGCTCATCGCTCCGCCAACACAAGCAATGGCGGCTATTTTTGGTGATAGTTCGCAAGCAAGACGATAAGCCAACATCGCTCCGTTAGAGTATCCGGCCACATAAACACGGCTGGGATCAGCTTGCCTGTTTAGGACTAAAAAATCAATCAACTCGCTGATAAAGCCAACATCATCAATATCTTGTCTTACAGCCTTTCCACAACAACCAATGGCATTCCAAAAAAGAAACGGCTTGAAAATACCGGTTGCTTCAGGATATACAACTATAAATCCACATTCCTTTGCTTTCTGGTCAATCCCAACATTTCTTCTCATCCGCTGCCAATCTTCAAACCCGCCATGCAACACAATAACGATTGGAGCTTTACTTAAGTTCTTGACCGACTCAGGAACATACAAATGATAACGTCGCTGTAAATTGTTTACGATTAAAACGCCCCGGCTTGGATTTGCAGCAGTTGCACCAGCAAAGCATGGCGCAACTAGACACAAAGAAATGCATAGCAAAAGCAAAGCACGCATTATGTAGTCTCTCTCTTTTCCAAACGAAGAGCAAGCTTGATCCGCGCCTGACCAACCAAGATTGGTAGCAACAAAGCGACAATTCCGGTTACACAATCAGCAGCATAAACATCGCGAGCATACCACCAAGAGTTGACTATTTGCGGGATCAAACTAGTAACATAACCGGCAACAAAATAAGCAATTATGTTGCGTTTGCAAAATTTGATAACCAAGAAATAAGCAGTAAGATTGAGCATCAGTGTTTGCGACACGGCAAACAGATAATCTGGCAAATACTTTTCGGAAGCGAACAAAAGCAAAGTTGATAGAGATAAGAACAAAATTGTTTTAGTTTTAGTGCGTAAATAACGCAAGTGCAAACCGGCCAAAACGGGCATAACAATAACGGTTGCCAGTCCCATTACTACAGCTTGAACAAACATGTCGAGAAACGGAAAAGCCAGACAAGAGAACTTAGGCAGAGGCTCAAAAGAAGTGATTTGAGCATTCAAAGAAAAGTTCGAGCCCCAGCTATCCATAGCAACGCTAATCGCCATTAAAAGCAACGGCACAGCATAACCAAGAATCAAACCGTCTTTCCATAAAGAACGACAAGTACGTGCTTCATTCGGATTGCCGGGACGGAAGCAGATACGCAAAAGTGCCGGCAACGTAAAGCCCGGCTGAAGCAATCTTTCTGCCGCATAAGCAATCGCAGCCAGCAGTGTAGCTGAAGCTCCATACATTAGAGCGCCGACTGCAATACGATTAATGCTGCGTAAAAGGAAAGTTTCCACCGGAACATCAGTGCTGTAACCGGCAAACAAGCCCGGTAAATCATTAGCTTTTACAAGAATTTCGGCTAAAAATACAAATAAGCCAAGAAAAATTGCCGGGCGCCAATGTATGGCTTGAGAACGCACCAAGCCAACAAGCCAGAAAATGAAAGCAATCATCAACGCGACAAAATAAAGGCCAATTACACATTTTGCAGTATGTTGATAAATCGTTTGTTTTTGTCGATCGAACATCCATGCTTGAGGAATTTCCCAAGCAACACGGGGAAAAGACACGATATCACTGACGGTGCTAATCGTTACCTTTAGTGGGGCATCACCCAGTTTGAGCTTAGGCACACTAAAGCTAACCGCATGATCAAGCCGATTCTTGCGTTTTTGTTCACTGATTGTTTCAAATTCAAAAGGAGTCAACTCCGGCCGATCTTTTACCAAAAATTTCATCGCCAGCTCTTTTGCTTGCTGGCTGTCGATCATTTTTCCAGACGCATCTTCGTCCATTACAACATCAAGTGCGATTGCCTTTCCTTCCGGATTGACTAAAACATAATATTCAAGGTGCTGCAACGGCTTGAAGAAACGTACCCACCAAATAAGCGGATATCGCCCAGTGCTGAGAATTGGTTTTGCTTTACTAAAACCTTCTTTTTCAAAACCGTATTGAATCTCATCCCGCTGCAAATTGTCCGTAAGCCAAACCGAATTTTGCCAGGATCGCCAATCAATACCACGAGCGGTTAAATACTCTCGGGCTTTATCAATCGCTTCTTGACGGCCGATTCGCAAACGCGCATCATCGGCAAATTTGTGGCTTGGAATCAGAAAAGCGCCAACAAGCAAAATAATTGTGGCAAAAAGCAATAACAACTTACGCCTGAACAACAATTCTTGGTATGGCAGAACGCCGCCTTCAACCGGTAAAACATCCTGTTTTTGCACAGGTCCGACATTGGCGTTAAGGAGCTCCGACTCGTCTTTAAGAAATCCTTCTTTCAAAGAATAGAAAACACTCAATCCGAAAAGTATGAGCGCCGGACAACAAGCGATAAATCCGCTCAATAAACTTGACCAGGAGCCGGAAAAGAGCAAAGGAGTTACCCCTAAAAATGAGTCATAGGTAAAGTGCGACAAAATGCAGGGTAAAATGCCGAATTCTTTCAATACCCAACCATAAAACGCACCAACAACAGTAAGTTCCAAGCCTCGAGCATAAGCCGGCTCCTGCGGGTAATCGCTATGCATGAATGCCCAACCGGCAGCTTGAATCAAGTTCGCTAGCCAAAAATTGCGGCAAAGTTTTTGCACAAGAAAAAGACAAAGCACGCGATACATCAGCTCTTCCGTAACTGAAGCATTAACACCGATATTGAAAGAAGAGAATGCCGGTACAATGCTGCTTAAAGTAGAAGCGTCGCGTATCTCCAGAGGTGACCATACTCCTAGCTGACGCCCGTATAAATAGTAAAAAGCCACCCAGCCCAAATGAATGCCGAAAAGCGCAAGAGCGATAAAAAGAGCTTGAAAAACCTGCTTCGAACGCAATCCTTCTTTGCTGAAATATTTTTCGGCAGCAATTTTGCCACGAAACATATGCCTGTAAATTGCTTCAATGCCACCAATCGTCGCCACAGTACCTAAAGCGGCAAACAGAGCTTGAGTCAGACTTGAGAGCAGTTCGTCAACAAGAAAAGCAGTGAAAGTCTTAGTCGTATCAAACGAAGAGATGATACCGGGAAGATAATTCCAAGTATCAAGAAAATGCAGAACAAAAGCAACCAGCGCCAGTATGAGAACAAATCTCCAGCGCAAAAGCCCACTAGACATCGCCCAGAAAAACACAAAAACCAAAGCAGCCGACACTACAGCAAAAAGAACACCGGAGATCGACTTGTAAAGATCGTTGTATGAACGGATTTGATTGTATTTACGATCAAAAGAATCGGGGACATGCAAATAATAATCAAAGCTTGTCACCTTATTTCCGGAAACATAAACTGCCGTTCTCAGTCGGGAGCCTTTATAATTTTTGCCCTCATCTTCCCAAACAAAATAATGATCAGTACGTTTTACTTGTTTGATCGTGCTGTCTTTAATCAGTTTGAAAGAAGCTAAAGCAAGCCCGGCTTTTTCTGTAGCAAAATCCAACGCCAGCTTTTGCCCTTGTTCGTGATTCAGACTCGGCAAAGGTAATTCATTGGGAATTTCATACTCAAAGCTACGCAGCTTTCCATCTGGACTAAGCCCGACTTTCATCTCTTCAAATTGAAATGCCTGGCAGAATCTTGTGGTCCATGCCCAAATCGGAATCTCAGTTTTCATCAAAACATTAGCCCGGTCCATCGGGTATTCATATTCCATGAAAGTTTTGGAATATTCATCTCCACCGAATGTCGTGCTTTCCACAGCGCTGCCCGTATTGAAACCCATTTGACGAGCAAGCGTCGCTGACTGGTGGGCAATTTCACTTTTGCTCAGCTTGAGATCGATTGAAGCTTCCGGAAAAACGTCGTCATATTTCCAGAAAAAGAAAAGTAGTCCAGCAAGACCAATAGCCAAAAGACTCCACATTAAGCCGTTAATTGGCAAAGCGGAGTTTCTCTTGTCATCGGTCATAATTATTCTTTCGCCCTACAGTTATTAGAATCATAGCGAAAAGAGATTAATACCGCTAACATAAGTTCCATGAAAAACAAGAAGCCGTTACTCTCGATCGGTGTAATGACCGGCAATTCTCTTGATGGGGCAGATGCCGTCCTTACCGCTTTTGCCGATGACGGCTCGATGCAGGATTTGAAAGCTTACAGCTTGCCATCACCACCTGAATTAAGCGAAAGATTGCGCCAAGTACGCAAAGTCATTAATGATTGCCACGGTGATATGCAAGCAACGCTCCGTCTTTTTGATCAGCAACCTGGAACTTTCGACAAACTACAAACATCCTATCTGAGTTTTGTTTCACAGGCAGTCAAGAATTTACTGGACAGCGCCGGTTATGAAGCCAGCGAAATCGATCTGCTCGGTTTTCACGGACAGACATGCGCCCACATGCCGCCTTCCATATCCAGAAGTAGCGATCCGCAAGCTGTTTATACTTGCCAAATTGGAGACGGTCAAACTTTAGCCGACTTGACCGGAATCACGGTTGTTTATGATTTTCGCTCTGATGATTTGATGAACGGCGGCGAAGCTGCGCCTCTAGCTCCGGTACATCATCAACATTTAGCTGCTCAAGCGGTAAAACAAGGAAAATTTCCCTTAGCCTTTTGCAATGCCGGTAATACAAGTAATTTAAGCGTCATTTCTAAAGACAAAGTCAGTGGTGCTCCGGTAGTAATCGGCTGGGATGCCGGTCCATTCAATAATTATCCGGATAAATTGGTACAAAAAGAGAAGGGCGAAGAATGCGATCGTGACGGGCGCTACGGTAAAGCTGGGCGTATCAACACCGATTTGCTCAAATTGCTTTTTGATAAAGCTGTAATCACAGGCAACAAGGACAATTTTTTATTGCTCACCCCACCTAAGTCTTCAGACCCACAGTGGTATCGCTTGTTGCCCGAACTTGAAGGATTAGCCAGGGTAAACGGAGAGACACTATCTTTTGTCGATCGTTTACACACAGCCGAATATTTTGCCGCTTATGTTTATATGCATGCTTTAACTCTGCTTCCCGCTAATATACAAATGCCACACAATTTTGCTTTATGCGGCGGCGGCTGGAAGAATCCAATCTCGCGTCAATACTTTACTGCTCTACTTCAAGACGATTTAAGTAAGCAAATTATTCTGCCTGAACATCGTCAAAGCTTCGAGTTGGTGCGCAAACAATTCGCACAAGCAGCCTTTGTTTCTGGATCCGAAGATTTCGGTTTTGACGGCACCGCCATGGAAGCACGCATTTTTGCCGATGCTGCTGTTTGCCGCCTCAAAGGTGAGCCATTCAGCTTACCGAGCACTACCGGCGCACGTACACCAACTATAGCCGGCTTGATACGATTTCCACAGGGCGATGAAAATCGAGCCACCACCGCTGTGCTTGAATCATTGGATCATTACCAAAGCCGTAACTTGACTGTTGATCGTCCCGATCTTTTTGACCAACGATGGAGCCGTGCCTCAGCCGGTTGGTCCGCCAAGCGTCACTAGTTTTTTATCGAAATCTTTCAAGCTAGGTAATTCATATAAAAGTTAAACCGATATCGGTTTAACTTTTATATGAATTACCTAGCTGTGTGTTGTTGAACTTTTTTGTTAGTGAGTCGTACAAGTAAATAGATAGACGAGAACTATTTATGCTGGAACCTGACGATTCAATTAGCTTTAACAAGCCTCTTAGAACGCACGCCAACGAAGCTGTGCTTGAATTCCTCATGCAGCTGTTTAACGCTCAATTTCCAACAGAAAAAGATTGCTTGGAAGAACTGTATCGCAAGGCTGATATAAAAAAACTATTTCGTTGTCGATACTGTAAAAGCCCAGACATAACAAGAGAATATGGTGACAGGGTTGGTAAATGCAAGCACTGCAAAAAAATGACTTGGTTTACAGGAGGTACATTCTTCCATCACATAAGGACTGCAAAGCCCTGGTTATTGGCTATTTGGTTGATGGAACGAAGAATAATCATCAGCTCTTCCAGATTTCATCAACTAGTCGGTATTTCTCAGTCATCTGCACTGAATATTTTTAAGAAGATTACAACAGTTGTAGAAAGCCATATGCAGGAAGCTTCAGTCAAAGTACCCTCAGCAGTTTTTACATTTGCAATTTGTAAACGCAGCCGAGAAACCCCGGCCAAAAAGCATCCTTTCTCCGAAGAAGAAGAAATGGAAAAGCTTTCATCAGCCGAAGCGTCGCAAAACCCCGCTTCCGACCATCATACCAGTAAAGCTCAAGCCGCAAAAACAACAGATATGAAATTGGATAGGAATGAACAAGAAATAGTTGACATATTATCTACAGAACCAATTCATGTGGATCTTCTTTGCCAACGCAGCAAATTGCCAATCAACAAAATATTGGCAGCACTTACTATGCTAGAGCTAGCTGGTATGGCAACACGACTAGCCGGCGATCGCTATATAAGACAGCACACAACAGAACTTGCCGAACAAAAAGTCCTTGAACCACATACCGCCATCTCTAACCAGCAGCTTACCCATATAGTCAATTCCACAATCTTGTTTATTCGCCATAAGTTTCACGGTATAAGCAGAAAATTTTTGCAGAATTATCTAGCGGCTTACTGGTTAGAATTCAGCAAAACACGCTGGAAATCAGGTTCTTTGCTGAATTCCTGCTGGCAATTCGGGCCAATTAGCCCAAAACAAATTTGTGCTTACATATCTCCACTGCTGGTTAGAGTATTGGTTAATCAGCATTAGCCGACAAAAGGCCGAGTCCGATTACAAGAACAATCAACTTCCAGAAACGGCACATTCTTTAAGCTTATCGCCACGGCGTTTTGTCTCAAGAGCAACTAACAATACCGATATGTCTGCTGGTGTAACACCACCAATTCTGGAAGCTTGACCGAGAGTTTCCGGACGTAGTTTTTGCAGCTTCTCACGCGCTTCTTTAGCCAGATGTTCCATAGCCAAATAATCGAACTCTTTAGGCATCAAAACACTTTCAAATTTTTCAGCATGAGCAACATGAGCTTTTTGACGCTCTATATAACCAGCATATTTTATTTCGGTTTCCAACTCAAAAGAGTAAGCAAAAGTTTTTTCGGCCGGGCAAAGGTGGGCAATTAGCGAATATGGTAAACGCGGGCGGCGCAAAATCTCTTCTAAAGTAACCGCTTGTTTAAGCTGCTCTTCATAGGGAAGTAAAGCTTCATCCCAGTCTGCACTTGGCTGAATTCTCGTTTTGCGCAAGCGTTCTTGTTCGCAAGCAATCTCTTCGCGTTTTTGATTGTATGAATGCCAACGTAGATCATCAACAAGACCGGCTTCGCGCCCTAAAGGAGTCAGTCTTAGATCGGCGTTGTCCTGACGCAAAAGTAATCTATATTCCGAACGCGAGGTCATCATACGATAAGGTTCGCCAAGCTCTTTGGTGACCAGATCGTCAATCAAAGTACCGGTATAACTTGAAGAACGTGAAAGTTGGAACGGATTTTTATTCAAAGCGTACAAAGCAGCGTTAGCACCGGCAACAAGACCTTGAGCTGCCGCCTCTTCATAGCCGCTTGTACCGAGGATCTGTCCGGCGGCAAAGAATCCATTTATATCTTTAGCCATTAAACAGTGAGTAAACTGAGTAGCCGGCATATAGTCATACTCGACAGCATAAGCCGGACGGATCATCGCTGCACTTTCCAATCCGGGCAACGAATGAACCAACTCATGTTGTACGGCAACAGGCAAACTTGTGGAACAGCCTTGCAAATATACTTCGTATGTAGAACGCCCTTCGGGCTCAAGGAAGAAGGAGTGGCTTTCTTTGTCCGCAAAGCGCACAACTTTATCTTCAATCGAAGGACAGTAACGCGGTCCAACACCATGAATCATTCCTGAATACATCGGTGATTCGTGCAGGTTAGCTCGAATCAATTCATGAGTACGCGCTGTCGTTCTGGTTTGATGGCAAGGCAGTTGCTCCAGAAGCGGGCCATTGCCTAAGAAAGAAAAGAAATCATGCTCTTCATCGCCAGGCACCACTGGCAGTTGTGCATAATCAATCGTTCTTCCGTCGATTCGCGGCGGAGTGCCTGTTTTCAAACGCCCAAGCTCAAAACCTAAAGAACGCAAACAACCGGATAGACCAATTGCCGGAAATTCACCGGCACGGGCCGCCGGCATTGTTTCTTTGCCAATCCAGATTGTCCCTTCTAAAAAAGTACCGGCAGTAAGCACAACAGCTCGCGCTTTAATCCGATCACCAAAAGCCAGCTCCACGCCGGCAACCTGGTTGTTCTCACAAAGAAGTGCTTTAACCATGCCCTGACGCAAAGTAACGTTAGGCAGCGACTCCATATAGCTCTTCATCCACACGCCATATTCGCGCTTGTCCGATTGAGCACGTAAAGATTGTACGGCTGGACCGCGACTGGCGTTGAGGGTGCGCATCTGAATATAAGTAGCATCAGCAGCTAATCCCATCACACCGCCAAGAGCATCAACTTCTTTGACTAACTGTGATTTGCCCGGACCGCCAATCGCTGGGTTACAAGGCATAGAGCCGATCGTATCGATATTGACCGCCAACATTAAAGTGCGGCAGCCTAAACGGCTGGCAGCTGCAGCTGCTTCAACTCCGGCGTGCCCGCCGCCAACAACAATGACGTCAAAATCCAAATTCATAGCTTTGAAATGATATCAAGATCAACCCCTTGAAAGCAAAGCTAATGCCTCAAATGTCGCGATAATTTGACGCTTGCTTCCAATTTTTGTTACAACTGTCTTATTGAACTTATTCCCCAGCCCGAGTGACCCATGAAATACGGCGCCCATTATTGTTTGCTAAGTGCTCTCCTGGTTATAGGCACTGCAGCGGCTTTTGCCGCTCCGGCAGCGGACAATAAGGGTGAATCGTCAAAATTAAGCGCCAAAGTTTTGGATCCAGGCCGCTTTTACGGTTTAGCTTCCATGGGCTACGCTGCTGCTCAAGCTTGTCCGGAAACTATAGCTAAGCTTTTTTGCTACTGCGGCTGTGATTTAACAGACAATCACAGCTCCCTTCTCGACTGTTTTACATCGATTCATGGTGTCGATTGCCACATTTGCCAGGAAGAAGCAGTACTTGCGCTTAAGCTGCACCGCGACGGTGTTTCGGATCAAGAGATTATGAGACAGGTGGATGAACGTTATTCATCTCAATATCCTTTTGAACAAGATACGGCAGCCTACAAAAAATACAAAGCCACTCGTGCTGGCAAACCCCTGAGCAGCGCTCAAATCAAAGCCGAAGAAGCAAAAGCACCGCCCAAAACAAAATCAGGACAGTCTTTCAAACCAAGCTGCTGTTCCAAAGATAATCATAAGTAAGAGCTCAGTAGTCAACAGACAAATTTAACGGAACCACCCGGACAAATTTCCGTCAAACTACTTATGCATTGAAATGATTTTTTGCTAAACTTGGTTAAACTTAATGATAGAGAATGAGGCGCGTATGGAAACGGTGGTATCAGCTACTGGAAACCGAACCGCTTGGGCAGTTGTCTCAGACGACCGTTGCCCTGTCGTGCAATTTTTAGCACGTTTGATTAGACAACTTGATCGGCGGCACTTCTTTCATTTTGTCAAGCGCGAGGATCAAGATCCAGCCTCCCAAGCCCTTGTCGTCGAGCTTGATGCCTGCCCATGGAGCCTGCTTCTCATCGATAACGAAGGTGAGCGCCGCCAAGGTCCGGAAGCAATTCCATTTATTTTGAAAAATTTGCCTCAAGGAAGGTTAGCCGTAGCAATCTATTTGCTACCAGGCACTATGTGGCTAACAAGACAACTTTATTTACTGGTTTCGCGCAATAAGCTACGTTTGACGTCTAAACCCGGCGGTAAACAGCCCGAGATTATTTCAGCAATACGCTCGAATTCCTGATCTTCCAACCAATGACTATTGGTTATAGTCAGCATCCGCGCGGCAAAGTCAGATGCGTTTGGCAGCTCTTGCTTGGGCACGATCGGACGCAGATATTCATAATCAGAAAGACTGTGAACGAATAAACGTGTCACACCAAGACCGGCTGTCCAAAGCTTATCTAAAACAAGATCTCGTTCTTTTTCATCAGTAAAAAGCAGCATTAGAAAAGGCCAACTACCTTCGCAACCGGTTGTTTCACCCAGCACCTCTATACCTAATCGCTCTATTCCTAATCGCTTTTTCAGTTGTTCTCTCCGCGCCAAGCCGCGCAAACGATTTGTCGTCACAAAATCAGACAAACGTTTTAGAGCGTTAGCCCCTACGGACAAGCGCCAGTCATTGAAACGATAAAGCGGCACTACAAACTCAAAATAATCTCCAACCGCAGCAATAAAATCCTTGCGTCTTACGTGGTAACGCAGCTCTCTACCATAAACAAGTTCCAAAAAATTGGGACGATAGAAAAACCAATAACCAATCATTTGCAGAATACGCAACCAATTAAGCCACGGTTGCTGCGGTACGATTGTTGCACTGGCCTGAGTAATCGCTTCACGCACCGCCGGGTCCGCTGCATAAAGAAAGCCACCATCATAAAGAGACAACCCTTTACCGCAAGCCAGACTGAATATGCCGATATCACCGGCAGTACCAAGCATACGTCCGCCTGATTTAGCGCCCAGACACTGAGCAGCATCTTCAATGATATACGCACCAGCGGCTGCTTGCCTAACAGGAGCCAGATCAGCCGCCAATCCTGCCAGATGTGTAACCACAACACATAACACATCCGGACCGCGAAGTTGCTCTAACTGCTGCGTATCAAACTCAAAGCTGTCTTTTTTAGTATCACAAACCAGGATTTTCAAACCAGCTTGAGCGGCAGCAATTGCGACAAGAGGGCATGTGTAACCGGAAAGAATCACGGTTCGTCGTTTATCCAAACGCTTCAAAGCGGCAAAAGCAACAACCAGAGCAGCCGTTCCCGAGGACTCAAGCTGCAGCGAATCAACTTGCAAAAAATCAGCCAATCCGCGCGCAAAAGATTCTTTGCTGCCGCTAAAATCTTTCCACTGAAGCGGCAATCCGGCTGTCGGCGGTACTTGACGCTTAAACATCGCTGCCGTTTGAAACCCAGTCTTTATCGGCTTCGAATAAATGCTGAAAGCGCTGCAATATTGCCCGCAACAAGGGGTTACGCACATATACGGCATGCCTGGTCAAAGTGAAACTGGCACCAAGAGAAGCTTTTACCGCCGGATCAGTCCAGCCGGCAATATATGTTTTCAGCCCTTCTTTAAGCGCGTATTCCAGATTGTAGAACCAACTGACGAAATAAAGATTGGCTTCTCTGGCTTGAGGATAAAGAAAGCCGACATACTTATCAACAAGCATGTTGTTATGAACAAAACAAAAGTTGTAACCGATCAAATCTTCACCGGATTTGTATATGAAGATCCGACCATTGTTCGAATTATCTTGCAGCAAAGCCTTAAAGAAAGCCGGACTCAACAGATCGAAATGAATTTCGCTTTGTTCATAAACATTCAAATACATCTTGTAGAAATCAGCTAAGAAACTTTCGTCATAAAAAATCGGATCGCCGCTTTTCAGCTCTTCAATCTTAAGAGATGCGCTCTCTTTCAGCTTTTTGCGAAAATCTTTACGTCGAGATTTGGACATGCGTCCAAAAAATTGATCAAGCGAACTAAAATCAATCGGCACATAAGCTAAAGCTTGTCCGGCAACAATACTGAAACCAGCTTGACGGCAACACTCAATCACCGCATCGGCAGCCGCATTTTCTTGGGCAGTTAATAGCGGCGAATTCTGCGGAATATCTTTGACAATCAGAAGCTGTGCCTGGCAACGCTTGAATTCGGCAAGCAGACTTTGACGTAAGTCGTCATAGTTTTGCAAATGCGGATAATTGGCATACTCGGTCGCTGTCGTCCCGATAAAAAGCGCCGGATAGCGAAACAAGCCTCCAAGCCAAGAAAAACGCTTAACTAATTGACGAAGAAAAAGCCCTTCTTCATCAAGAGTGGTCAAAAGATCAAAAGAGGCAAGAAAAGCCGGATAAGGCTTGCTAGCGCTTGTGAGCTTCAAAGATTTAAAGCCTAGCGGCGGATTGACCATAAAATAGTCAATCAAGTTTGGCGGCTCAAGTACGTTGAGCAGCTCAAGCCAGGGCTTACCGCTTGCAGCTTGGGAAGAAGAATCGGCAATTGATGAAGATGGCGACACCATGCCCTAATTTTACCATTAGGTCAGCTCCAGACCGGCAGCTATTGCTTGATCGCGAAAACCAAGCTCACGAGCGCCGGTAATTGCTAACAATGCCTGCCCAAGCGGAATTTCTCCCCCCAGCCTGAAAATTTGTTCACTGTCTTTCAGGCGCAACTTCAAGGATTCGCCATCTTTGTGGATTATCTCAATATCATCAAGTGAACAACCAAGCATGCTCTCTCCGAAATATTCTTTTGTTTGCTCGACTATTTCTTGATCAACACAGGCAATAAGTGCGATGCCGCGCGGCGGACTTAAGTCAAAATTGCCAGGAGCGATAACCGGCAATTCCTGAACAAAGACCGCTCTTGCCGGCAAAATTGAATCTCCGGCTTGGCAATCCGGCAGACTTACAATCAAAATTTCGCTGTCTTGAGGTAAGGAGAGAAGCACATTTGCCAAGTCCAGCTCCGAATTGACTTCAACTGAAGCTTGGTGACAACGTCGCTGGGCGGAAAACACAGACATACAGATTGCCGGCAAAAAACTTTCTGGCGGAGCTCCAATCACAGCCACCACTTCCGGATTTGTCTTTTCGTACCAATGCCAAGCTAACTCTCGGCGAGCCTGCACCGTATCCGGTACCACTATCAAAGGAAATTGCGGGTTTGCAATGGCGTATTGACCACGTTCAAGAACAATCGCACCGATAGCCCCGGCACTAAAAGCGTCACCAAGAAAATCATGTCCGTCAAAACGCGAGCCGCTAAGAGCGACATACCATTGCCCGTCGGATAAAGTACGGCTGTCCGTACAAATAGTCCCGGACTCTTCCGGCAGCATCCCTCCGGCCAACCGTCCGGAAGTTATTTCTAAAATTTCTTCTGCAGTAAAAGCAGCCGCCATAGACCTTTACACCAATCCCCTGACATCGCCAAGCTTAATTAAAAGGCTTTTAAAGAGAAGCATCATAATATAATTCATTCCAGGGAAGAGCAAGGAGATTAACGGTGCCTGAACATACATTTGCCAATGCTTCCGCACCGGGACGCACCCTGACCGATCTAGAAGGTCCTGGTCTTAAACAGTGGCAACAACGCTCTCATCTGCTAGACACAGACGACCTTACTCTTGAAGAATTGAACACTCTGCTCGAAGCTGCCCGCATTTGCTCTTCGCTTATTTCCAAACAAGAACCGCCCTTGTCTCTACTGAACTACAGCACAGTAGCCAATCTTTTTTACGAAAATTCCACTCGCACACGCAGCAGTTTTGAATTAGCCGCCCGCCGTCTCGGTGCCACTGTTCTCAACTTGGATATAGCCTCATCATCAGTAGCAAAAGGTGAAACTATAGCCGATACAGCCAAAACTCTTTTAGCCATGGGCGTAAACGCCATAGTGCAGAGACACTCCGCTTCAGGTAGCGCCGCACAAGTGGCCGAGATTATCGGAAACAGCCTAAAGATCATCAATGCCGGTGACGGTTGGCACGCCCACCCGACTCAAGCTCTACTTGATTATTTTACGATTTCACAAATATCACCAAAGATCAAAGGCTTGAAGATTGCCATCATTGGCGATATCACTCACAGCCGTGTTGCCAGATCCAACATTCGTCTTTTAAGCAAGCTCGGGGCTGTAATTGATGTAGCCGGTCCGCCAACTTTACTGCCGTCGGAACTAAGCGCGATGGGAGTAAAGGTTCACGATCGTCTCGAACCAGCCATTGAAGGGGCTGATTTTGTCATGACTTTAAGACTGCAGTTGGAAAGACAACAAGACGGGCTCATACCAAGTTTAAGTGAATACCGAAAGTTATATCGTCTTGACTCAACGAAAATGGCTCTAGCCGCTCCTCAAGCTTATGTCATGCATCCAGGCCCGATTAATCGTGATTTGGAAATCAGCCATGAACTAGCTAATGACCAGAAGCGCTCTCTGGTCAGCACCCAAGTAGCTAACGGTGTTGCCGTGCGCATGGCCATACTTTATCTTTTGCTATCCGGAAAGGGGAAAAACTGATGACACTGTTAATTAAAAACGGTCTTGTCCTACCTTCCGAAAAACCTCAAGATTTACGGATCAAAGACGGCATTATCGTTGAGCTGGGTAATAACCTGGAGACAACAAAAACAGAAAAAACAATCGATGCTTCAGGCATGCTGATCACGCCCGGATTCATCGATATGCACACTCATTTACGCGATCTCGGACAACAAGACAAAGAAACAATAGCAAGCGGCACAAAAGCTGCTGCTGCCGGCGGATTTACCACAGTGCTCACCATGGCCAATACCGAACCGGTGATCGACAATGTAGCGATTCTTGCTTTTTACAAACAAAAAATTAGAGACCAAGCAGTAATTGAAGTTTTACCGGCAGCAGCTGTTACTAAAGGATTGCAAGGCAAAGAGCTGAGCGACATGGCCGGCTTGGCCGACAACGGTGCCATAGCTTTTTCTGATGACGGCATGCCGATTCAAAATTTAGCCGTACTGCGGCGAGCTTTAGAATACGCTCGTTTAACAGGCAATATAATCATCAGCCATGCCGAGGATCGCGACTTATCGGCTGGCGGAATTATTCATGAAAGCGCGGTAGCGACAAATCTCGGTTTAGCCGGCATTCCTTGGGCTGCAGAAACAGCAGCCATTGCTCGCGAGATTGAAATTGTTCGCTTAACCGGCTCGCCCTATCACTTTACTCATCTCAGTTGCGCCGGCTCGGTTAGGCTCGTTCGTCAAGCTAAAGAAGACGGACTGTCAATTACAGCCGATGTCACACCACATCATCTCAACTTAAGTGTTGACGATATCGGCAACTATCGTACTTGTTGCAAAATGAATCCGCCCTTGCGCTCAGCCGAAGATCAAGAAGCAATTATTGAAGGAATTAAAGACGGCACAATCGACGCCATCGCCACGGATCATGCACCGCACACCGATCTAGAAAAAGAGCAAACTATGGCTACCGCTCCTTTTGGGATCATCGGTTTAGAAACAGCTTTTGCTCTGACTTATCAAAAACTTGTGCGCGAAGCCGGCTTAAGCCACGAGCGTTTTTTCCGCTTGCTCACAAGCAATCCGGCACGTATTCTCCAGTTACCAGAACCAAAAATCAAAGCTGGTGAAAAAGCCAACTTAGCTATTATCAATCCGAATTTTTCCTGGAAGTACGACTCGCACCAAGGTGTTTCACGCGCTCATAACTCGCCTTTTTGCGGGCGCTCATTGCATGGAAAAGTGATGTTCACCATATTTCAAGGCAATATTGTTTTTACCGCTGCCGAGCGAATGTCTCATGCGTGACCTAACCAAACATGTAGAAATAGTTCTTTCCAGCACGATTTTTGCCATCGTTCTACTTTTTATTCCTTTGCAGCATTCCATGACCTTATCGCGCTTTCAGCATTACAGCATTTCTTTGTTTGTCTGGTCCGCCGGCTTTTTAATTCAATCCGTACTTTCCTGGCGAGTTCTGGATAAATGGGGACGGCTCTGTCTTTTAAGTACCGGTCTTTATTCTTTGTTTTTATCCGGCGCCTTATACAGCAACCCCTGGTTAGACCCTCGCATTCAAATACAAACAAGCGAGCAGGAGGCTTTACGCCAACTGCATTTTGCCGGCTGGACAACAGTAGGAGTAATACTTGCTGTTTTCTGGACAATCTGGGGTGTAGACGAACTCAATTTGCGCAATAAGCCTAAAAAGGACAGCAAAGAGTGAAACGTCTCATTCTCCTTGCCGGCATACCCGGCTCCGGCAAAACAACCTTGGCACAATCTTTAATTGCCAAAGGCTATTTATCTCTTTGCGCCGATCAGATCCGACAAGAGCTATGGGGAAACGAAGCAGAGCAAAAAGAACCAGAAAAAGTTTTTGCTATTTTTTTTGAACGCTTAGAACAAGCGCTGCAAAAGAACCTGGATATCGTCATCGACAACACGAATATAAACAGGCGCCATCGTGAACCAATCCTAACTCGAGCAAAAAATGCCGGCTATACGGATATAGAGATCTGGCTTTTAGAGACCCCACTCGAGCTTTGTTTGGCAAGAAATAAAAATCGCACAAGAATGGTACCGGAAGACATTCTGCGCAATATGCATAAAACTATCAACGGCCCGGGCAAACCAGGCAACGATGAAGCAGCAATTTCAATTATCGACTATTCGGCTTCTAAAGATTGAAAAATACGCGCTAATTCGGCAAGCGGGTCTTCAGCGCTCTCTTCAGCGCTGTCACAAAGCTCTATTTTCGGCAAACAGCTGACTCGTCCGAACAAATTGCGCATCCCGCTAAGTGCTTCTTCTGCATTAGCGCTTACATATTCAGTGGAAAAAACTTCTCTCGTACTCGCCATAACCGACCACCTTGACTTCCTTGCCTTCAATGTAACGGGCAAGAATGGCACAACCATGAAATATTCGTGGAATTTTTGTGAAAAGGGTACACTTGAGCTCATGGAAAAGAAACAAGCGGCCCTGTCAGGCTGGATTACGCTCGCTTTAGTTGCTGCCTCCCTTGAGCCGATTCTAGTTAAATTCGGTTATCGCGACGCAATAACGCCTCTGCAATTGCTTTTCCTCAAAAATGTGATCGGCGCTCTTTTAATCGTCCCTTTAGCCAGAAAATGGCAGTGGCTTGGCTTTGCCGGCTTAAAGCAAATGCTAGTCACCGGCTGTTTGCTTTTTTCGACCAACTGCCTGACCCTCATTTCCTTACAGCATTTGCAAGTAGTGCTGGTAATAACCATCGTCACCACAACACCGGCTTTAGTTGCTTTGACAAACAGCATCATCGGTCGTGACCAGCTGGACAAGAAGTTCTGGCTGGGCTTTATCATGTGCTTCGGCGGAGTCCTGTTGACTCTTGATTTGCATGATGTCAGCTTAAATATGTTTGGTGTAGCCTGCGCTTTTGGCGCCGCCCTTACTTCGACCTTTTATCGGGTGAAGATGGAGGATTTAACCGCTCGCTTTTCACCAACCCTTTCATCCATATATACGTTTCTTGTCCAAGGCACTTTAACCTTAGCTGTCATACCTTTTATGGGCAGTTTGCCGGCTAAAGCAATCGGTTTAGGCGCCTGGATGGGATTATCGGCGGCCCTCGCCAATTTAGCTTTTCTCTCCGCCTTGAATATAGTCGGCTCAACCCGAATTTCAATTTTGACTATGCTACAAAGACCTTTAGTTGTTCTCTTTGCCATCGTTGCTTTGCACGAAACAGCAACCTTTGTACAAGTGATCGGGATCGCCTTAGTGATGATTGGCGTTCAGCTAGCTAAAGTAAAACGGCTTGCTTCCGTAGAAACAAACCGTTTACCAGAACTGCAAACCAATCAAGCTAATTGAGCTTAGACAGTACCGCTAAAGGGAAGAACTCCCAGAGCACGGGCACGCTTGACGGCTAAAGTAATTTCACGCTGATTTTTAGCGTTGCAACCAGTAATCCGGCGCGGCAAAATTTTGCCATTCTCGGTAATGAATTTCCTCAGCAAGTTCACGTCTTTATAGTCGATGAACTCAATCTTATTTGCCACGATCGGGTCGAGCTTTCTTTTACGCGGCCCGCCATCTGAGTAATCTCTCGATCGTTTTTGAGGCTTCATGCCCTAATTCTCCTTGTTTGCAATGAGGCAATGAGCCTCTGCCATGTCTATACAGCCACTTCTTTTCATCCAGACCAAGTGACTGCATCTGGCCTATTTTGAATATATAGCCTTGGGGAAATTCTAGCAGTAGTGCAGGTGGGGTTGGCAGCGAACCAACAAAATGATCATTTTTCGGAACAAAGCTTTATTAACAATGACTCACTAAAGTTCAGTCGCGTATAGCCGCCCACTGCTGAGCCAAGTATTCAGCTAGGGCAATCTCTTCAATATCCATACAAGCGGCAACTTGCGCCCGGAAAGATTTGATGAATTCACTAAGCTCCGGCGCACTGTTAGCACTGCCAGTATCAGCCAAGGAAAGCCACATTAAAGCCGTAGATAAATCTTGCTCAACGCCATGCCCGCGAAAATAAATTAAGCCCAGCAAAGCTTGTGCCGCCGGCAATCCTTGTTCCGCTGCCGAGGAGAGCCACTTTACTCCTTCGTCTATATTTTCTTCGACTCCAAGTCCGGTTAAAAGCAGTTGTCCGAAACGAAATTGCGCACCAGCCCAACCTTTCTCCGCGGCTTTACGATAAAGTTCAGCAGCTTTGACATGATCTTGCTGCACACCGACGCCATCTTCATATTGTTCAGCAAGATAAGCCAGAGCCAGGGTATGCCCTTGATCGGCAGCTTGAGAGAAGCAATGCACCATTTCATTATTACTCCGCTCCACACCACGGGAGCGCAAATGCATCAAACCCAAATGAAATTGGGCTTCGGCACAACCTTGCTCAGCCGATTGCCGATACCAAATTACAGCTTCTTGGGGATTGGCAGCCGTACCCAAGCCTAAATCAATCATCCGGCCAAGACGAAATTGCGAAAGAGAGTGCCCTTGCTCAGCAGCGCTACGGAACCAAGAGACAGCCTTTTGCGGATCTTTTTTAATTACCGAACCGTTTTGATATATATCGCCCAGCTTATATTGAGCATGTTTATCGCCTAAATTAGCTGCTTTTTCATACCAGCTGAAAGCTGTGCGTCGATCGATGGCTACGCTTCGTCCTTCTTCAAAAACAACGCCCAAATAATAGGCCGCAAGCGAATCGCCATCGCCCGCTCTTTTTTGCAAATCAAGTAAGTACGTGGAGTCATTCATTACAAAAACCACATTTATATCAATTTCGGAAGCCTTAATGCAAGCCTTATTTCGCTGCTTCGCTCGAGCCAGGGTAGCGACTCAACACTTTTTTGGCATATCCGGCATAAGGCTGGCTACCGACAGCTGCTTTTTTTAACCAGACAAGTCCTTGCTCGTCATTTTTCTCGATACCGTCACCACGCAAACACATACAGCCCAAATAATATTGAGCACGTCCTACACCTGCCTGAGCTGCTTTTTTAAATAAAAGCGCAGCCATCACACGATCTTTAGGTACAGCCGTACCCAAATAATAATAAGCAGCCAACTTAGTTTGCGCCGCAGCATCACCAGCTTGCGCTTGCTTTTGCAGCCATTCTAAATCGAGCTCCGGATGAACGACGATGCCTTGGTCCCAAGTAATCTGTTCCGCAAGCGGAGTATTGCCCGGATCGATCCCGCATCCATGCAGTAGGAAAAGTACAGGTAGCAGCCGCCACCATATATTGCTTGAATTCATCATTTAATGCCTCGCAAACAGTACTGATTGCTAGAAGGCAGGCATCAACACAACAAACTCTCATTTATAAGCCAAAGACGCAGAACCGGTGGTAACGGCTGTTGCTCACGCTTGGCAAACTTTTGCGCCGCACATCTCCAACCGCGAATAGCAAAAACAAATGGCGAAAAAGATTTACCACCCAACTCCATTTGATGACGTTGCGGTTCGGAAAAAGTCCCGAATACTTGCGAAACTCCGATTCCAAGCACCGGTACCGGAAAAGAATCACTGACATGACCGGAGATCGAATAACGACCGGCGCCTTGATCAGCCTGAATGAAAGGCAGAAAAATAGCCACAAAAATAAAAGTGACTAAAACCAGCTTTTTAAACCATTGAGAAAGAAAAATCATCAACCATTCCCAAATGGAACAGAATTATTTTACGCCATATTTCAGCCAGATTACTCCAGGCTCATATAGCGAGCAATTTGGCAGAAATGGCGGTAAACTAAAAAGATGGCTATTACCGATGAGAACAAAGATAAGCTCAAAAGTCGTCTGGCAAAGGCGATTGGGCATCTAAATGCCGTCTATCGCATGGTGGACGAAAAAAAATATTGCATAGATGTTCTTAATCAATTGAAAGCCGTTCAAGCGGCTTTGGACAGAACATCGGAAGTGATTTTACGCCAACATTTAGAGACTTGTGTTGTCGATGCCGTAGAAAAGCAAGATGCGCAAAGAGTAATCGAAGAGCTGCTTCAAGTATTCAAACAAGCACCGACTCTCTACCCGCTTGACGATCCAAATCAAGAGCCACCAAAACTTAAAGCCGACCCTAAATCCGGCTGCTGTCACTAAACCTTAGTTCGGAGAACGATCATGCATCCATGTTGTTGGCCAGCAATGATTCAAAGCTTTATACAAGCTTTGCCTTTTGTCGCGGTGGCTGCCGTCGGCTGCAAAAAAGTTTGGGACTTGTTGCCTAAACGCAGCAAACCATCGGCAAACTCAATGCCTTCGTGTTGCAGCGCTAAAAAAGAAACTGCGACATCCTCAACAATCAAAGTTACCGAGATTCACTGATTTTCGGTAGCAAAAACAGACAGAGAAGTGTAGTTCCGGCTGATGCTACAAGCAAAGGCCACAATGTGTTTTGACAATAATTTTGATAGAGCTGCCCACCACATATGGTGCCCGCCTGTCCGGCCAAATTATAAATAGAAATCAAAAAAGCAATTGCCGTGGTTTCTGCCTTTTTTGGACAAACCGCTGAAGCTACGGTATAAATCGATAAACAAGCAAACATAGCACCAATGCCTCGCGCCAACTCAAGCAATACAGCTGAAAGTTCAGTGCCGAGAAAAACATAGGCTAAGACCGACCCGGCGTTGAAAATGATGCTCCCAGCCAATAATTTGGTCTGAGACAACCGTACTTGTCCGAAACGGAAAAGCCAAGCCCCGAGAAGCATGCCGAAAGCATTTATAGCAGCCAATTTACCAATGAAAGCTTGACTGAAAGCCAACTGACTTGATTCAAAAAAGTAAAGCGGCGTGCCCAACGCCGGACTAAAGTTCCATAAACAAATAAACAAAATTACTAACCAAAATCTTTTTTGTCCGACAATCTCTTTTGCTGCTTTAAATACTTCTGCCGAAGAAGAATCCCTCAGCTGGCGCACTGGAATATGGCGCCAAGCCGACCATGAAGCAAGAAAACAAGGGATAACAACTAAAACAGCTGCTGTCGGCAAAGCTTTTTGCGCTCCATAAACTTGGCAGAGCGATCCACCCAACAACAAAGAAAGAATATTGGCGGCGTAGTAACAAATGGCCTGCTTACCAAACATTGCCGTTGTAGTCCCGGTCTGATTACCCTCTTTCACTGTCAAACCGCAACTTAAAGTATTGGCAAAAGCCATAGCAAAAGAAGTAGCAAGCACTAGTCCAATCACCACAGATAACAAACTATGATTGCTAAAAGAGACTAGCCCTAGGACTAAAAAAGCCTCCGCAGCCAGAGCGTAAGCAAAAACAAGATAAAGCCGCGGACTAAGCCAGGGAATACAGTCACTGAATAAACCGTAAGCCGGTTTGATTACCCAGGGAAACATCAGTAAAGCCAGGGTTTGTGAAACTTGCGCCGCGTTTAAGCCACAATCTTTCATCAAATAAAATTCAAAAGGTTGAGCAATTAGACAAAAATGCTGACTGACACCTTGAGTCAGATAAGCAAGGCAAAAATACAACTCCAAGCTGGCTAAATGCCCTAAAGGATTCTTGACATCTCTCTTGTTGAGAAAGTTTGCAGCTTTTTCTCTAAATGCTGTCGGCATACTTATCAACTAGCTTCTTTGTGGCTACTACTGAGCTTTTTTGGGCTTTTTTCTCGCGCTTTTTATTGTCCTGCTGACATTAGCTTACTGAGAATTAGTATCAACAGGGATGGCGATCCGCTAAATTACTCTTCGCAACCCCTTGTTTGCATTACAAGGAATTCACACCCGCGAAAACGGAAATCGTTTTCAATTATATTCTTGATGCTACAAAAAACGTCGGAGTGTATATGCTCGCTTACATATCACAACTAAAAACTATCGGCAGCACCACTCTCGATTCTCTGGTCTCCCAGCTAAAAACAGCTGCTATTGATTGGAGCGAGCCCTATCCGGAGTACGCCTCGGATGGACTGAAAGTTGCCACCTTATTGAATCCTACCGGGCAACAAAACAATTTCGACTATCGCGATTGCGAGAATCCGGCAGCAACACCACTTTTAAAAGAACTGACTAAGTTTCAAGACTTTTTTCAAGCAAGCGGCTTGCAAATAATGGGCTCACGCTTGTTGCGTTTGGACCCGGGCACTTTCTTGCACGAACATCGTGATTTTGTTTATTTGGAAGATCGTTTACGCTTACGTCTCCATCTGCCTCTAATCACTAATGATCAAGCTTTCATTACTACTCCTGGCAAAAACATTCATTTCAAACGCGGCTATCTTTGGAAGCTGGACCCTAAAGCCACAGTGCACAGTGC
The DNA here is from genome assembly GCA_019750335.1 of Candidatus Obscuribacterales bacterium. Classification (GTDB taxonomy): domain Bacteria; phylum Cyanobacteriota; class Vampirovibrionia; order Obscuribacterales; family Obscuribacteraceae; genus JAIEPM01. The sequence goes on along the minus strand of JAIEOQ010000006.1, from coordinate 181,128 downwards.
ATGCAATTTCGGCAGCGAAGTACGCATACATTTGATGCTTGACTGTTATGACAATCAAGCTTTGCGCAATCTAGTAGACGGCGAAGATCTGGATGAAGACTGCCAGTTCGCGCTTCCGCTTCTCGACAAAACAAGCAAAAACAGCCTGCTTGCTCAAGCACAACAAGAGCTTGATGCCGGCCGCTTGAAAGTTGCCGAAGAAATTTTGCTGCGCAGCTTCTGCCAATTCAATCTGGGCACGACAACAAGTTACGACCTACTCTTTGAACTATTCCAAGCAAATCAAGCTTATTCTTCTCGCATTGAATATTGGCAAGAGCGCTTGAAAGAAGTTTATATGGATCGCAAAAACGAAAGCGAAATGGTAACCGCTGGATGAAATAAGGCTAGAGCAAACAGATGAAAACTGCCAACGAACAAAATCATGCTCTTACTTCCGGCTGCTGCTGGTCTTTCATCACGCCTTCAATCGATTCTTACGAACAACAAAAGAAAGTTCGCGTCGTCGGCTCTCAGGCCAGACGTAACCCAGTTCAATCCAACTGGGCACGAGCAATCGGCTTTTCGGAAAATGCGACAAGTGATCTTTCACGCACACAAAAATGGCACATTTATTACAAAATCCGCATTGAATCAGCCTTGAATCAAGATTTCAGCGCCAAAGAAAAAAGCGTTTCCTTTTTCCCCGGTCATACAATTCCCGGACCGGGAGGCAGTAATTGCCACGAAGTTTATCGTGGTTCTTTGATGTTCGAGCAGTTTCTCAATCTCAATCGTTTCAAAGCAACTGCCGGCACTCTCAATCCGCCTTGCACAGCTGCTCCTAGTTACCAATTTTGGCCTTGGCCGCAGATTAAGCAACCCGAGCTCTTTTTTGTCGATATGAAAACAATCGGTCAAGAGAGCTTAGATAAGCCGAACCACTTAAACATCGACCAACACTTACTGGATTTAAAAGCGGCCTGCCAGCAGCTTTTAAATGAGAATGCTTTTGCCCAAGTGCTTTCCACAATTCGTCAAGCTTGGGACAGAAGCGAGAAAGAGACTAACTACGACATTGAAGCGCTGGCAGCAGCGCAAAGAATTTTCAATTCTTACAAAGAGCGAATAAACAACGACAATTTATTGCCGGTGCTTTTTGAGCTTGAAGCTTTAACCAGTTACGCTACATATCATCAAGATTCAGCCATATTCGCCACCGGCGTTTTTTCCAGCAACTGGGTCGAAGCCGCCCTCAGACCGCTGGGCAGCATCAAAGCAACTGAATTTTGTGTGCGCGAACGCTTGCTCGATGAAGTAATCAACTTAACAAGCAAACGCTTTGCTCCAATAGTTGTCAACGAATTTGGTTCGGTTTCAGACGGCAATCATCGTCTTACGTCCTGCTGGATTTGGAATTTGCTTAAATTTACCAGCGACTGTCAATGGTCTTTGGAAGACGAACATTTCCAACAAAAAGTAACTCGTTTTATCGATGAGTTTGCCGATGAATTGGGTCCAATCTCCACACACGAAGTACTCGGTCATTTAGCCTTTTTCTTGAGCAATCCCGAAAGTCGTTCACGCTTGAACAATCAAGTGCGCCGTCTTACCGAACGTCATGGCTTCATTTTTGAAGTACCGGTAGTGCTGCTTCCCGAATATTCATCATCAACAGTAATCAAAGATTTGTATGACGACGGACGGGCCACTGTGCGCGTCGCACCGTCCATTTATCAGGCCATGAGCGCCAAGCGCTCTTTGGTTCTGCCGCCAAGAGCCTCTTATCACTTTACCGACTCAGCATTATTACCCTGGTTTTCCGTACTCACTTCCGCAACCAATACGCACAAAATATCCGAACAAATAAACAGCACTAGAACTTGAAGGAGATAAAAGGTGAGAATCGCATTTTTAGGCAAAGGCGGAGCCGGCAAGACAACAACGTCAGCCGGATTTGTTCGCTATTTGGCCGGTCGCCATCCTTTCGTTTTGGCTATCGACGCCGATGTTAATGCCCACCTGAAAGGCGCTCTGCATTTGACCGACTTTCAAGGTCCCGAAGCCGAGCTTGGCGAAGTAAAAAATGACATCATCGAATATCTCAAAGGCGATCGTTTGGATCTCGACGATAAACCGATGGTCGGCACTACACCGCCTTCCATGAAATCGCGCTTCGTTACTGTCGCTCCGGACGATAAACTGATTGAACAGTATGCGCAAAGAAGCGGCAATATCTCTTTGCTTACAGTCGGTACATATAAAGAATCAGACGTCGGTGGTGCTTGCTACCACGTCAAACTAACCGGCTTGCAATCTTTCTTCCATCATTTACTCGACGGACCAAACGATTTAGTCGTAGCCGACACTACAGCCGGCACTGACAACGTAGCCACTTCTCTCTCTTTCGCTTATGACATGAACGTTTTTGTCGTTGAGCCGACTAAAAAGTCTTTGCAAGTTTATCTCGACTTTATCAGCGTTGCTCCGCACTTAGCAGATCGTACTTATGTAATTGCCAATAAAGTGGACGGACCTGGTGACGAAGCTTTTCTACGCAAACATGTAGCTGAAGATCGTTTGCTTGGCTTAGTACCGCAATCAAAACATTTGAAACGGTTCGAACAAGGCAAAAAAGAAGCTTTGAACGACTTCATGGCCGAACAACAACAAGTCTTTGAAAAAGTGTTCACAACTTGGCAAAGCAAAAAACGCGACTGGCAAGAATATCTTGATCGCCTACGCTTGACTCATACCAAAGTTTGCCGAGACTGGCTTGACGACTACTTCGGCGGCATCAAACTTGATCAAGGCTTAGATCAAGACTTCAGCTACGAAAGAGCGATTGCCGGCTTGAACGCCAAGAAAGAAACAGTAAGCGTTTAATACAACTAGGTGAAAAAATGCCTTCCTCATTGAGTCCTGAAAAAGAAACAGTCAAAGCAAGCACATCTTCCGAAGCGCCTTTGACTTTAACGCCAAAAGTTCATCCGGTAATTGCCGGCTATTTGAAAGAAAAAGCGCAGTTATTCGAGCTGACCAAAGCGCTTGGCAGTCCGCTCAATTTTCTTTTTCCTGAACTTGTTCACGAGAATGTCGAAGCTTTCCGTTCGGCATTCGCTCAATTCGGCATTCAAGGGAAGGTTTTTTTCGCCCATAAGTGCAACCAAAGCGAATCAATCATTCGCCGCTTATCGGTAGAGAATGCAGGTTTGGATATTTCATCGGCTAATGAATTGCGTCATGCGTTGGGTTCGGGCTTCGACGGCAGTCGCCTGGAAGCGACCGGACCGAAAAATCCGGAATTTCTTGGACTTTGCGTACAGCAAGGCGTGACAATCAACTTGGACAGTATCGCCGAGTTGAAGCAAGTAATTGCTTTACGCAAGCTGCTTCACGCTGCTAAGCCGACAAAAGTGCTTTTACGTCTTTCCGGTTTTGAAGCTGATCACAGCAAGTTCCTGAACAAAGGCAGTCGCTTCGGTATTCCGCTTAAAGATTTGCCGCAAGCATTCGCCATTTTAGATGAATGGCGCGAAGATGTAATCTTGCACGGCTTCGCTTTCCATCTTGATACTGTCAGTGTTGTAGAAAGAGCAGTAGCCATCGAAAATTGTATCCAAATTTTTGAAGACGCACTGGCCCAAGATTTCGATCCCCGCGTGCTCAATATCGGCGGCGGCTACAAAGTAAATTATCTTGCTTCCGAGGATGATTGGAACGCTTATACAAGCGCTCTCAAAGAAGCCGTTCTCGGTACTCGCCCACCGATGACCTGGCAAGGCAACTCTTTCGGCTTACATACCGACAAGGGCAAGTTAAGAGGCAACTTCAACAGCTACAACTATTATGACGAGCAAACCGGTCCTAAATTCTTAGCCGAACTGCTTTCGCACCGTTTCCCTAATTTAGGCGATATGACCGCCGGTTCAATCTTGCGCGACAATATGATCGAGCTTTGGATCGAGCCCGGAAGGTCTCTAGTCGATCAAACCGGCATTACTGTTGCCCGAGTCAACTCTTTGCGCACATCAAGCCGCGGCGAAACAATCGTTTGCTTGAATATGAAGCGCCAAGACATCTCTTTCCTCGATCAAGAAATTTTTGTCGACCCGGTAGTGATTTATCACGAAGAAGATAAAGAGGCTAAGCCCGGCTCCGTGCCCGTATATTTTGCCGGCAACCTCTGCTTGGAAAGCGATTTAATTTATCGCCATCTCACTTATTTGCCACAAATGCCCCAGCCCGGCGATTTAGTTGCTTTTATCAATACCGCCGGCTACTTCATGGATTTTTCAGCCACCAATTCAATCATGCAGCCAATCGGGCGCAAGGTGTCCATTTGCGAAAGAGACGGAAAGTACAACTGGTCCCTTGACGATCAGTATGTTCCGTTCTGGGACGCCACCACATAAGCAAAAGGAGATTCAAAATGCTCGTCCGCCACGTTAGCGAATTAATCGGCAATACACCTTTGTTTGAAATCAGTCCCGAGATTCATGGACTGAAAAACATCAATTTATATGCCAAGCTCGAGCTGCTTAATCCTTTCGGCTCGGTTAAAGATAAAAGCGCCTGGCAAGTGCTCAAAGACGATATCGAGCAAGTGGCCAAAGAAGGCAAAACAGTAATTGAATCTTCCAGCGGCAACATGGCTAAAGCGATGCAGCTGATCTGCTCGATTTACAACGTGCCTTTCAAAATTGTCACTAACCGAATTAAAGTGCGCGAAGTAAAACAAATTTTGCAACTGCTTGGCGCCGAAGTTGACGAACTGCCAGGCTTATCCGAATGTCCGGATCCAACGGACCCTAACGATCCGGTTACTTTCATCGAACAAATAATGAGCGCTTCTCCAGGCAAGTATTTCCATACTTCGCAATACACCAACGAAAAAAATATCAAAGCTCACTATGAATCAACCGGTCGCGAAATCGCCGAAGATTTGAATCGGGTGGATTTTTTCATCGGCGGCTTAGGCACCACCGGATCGACTCGGGGCGCCGGCTCTATTTTGAAAGAAAAAAATCCGCAGATGAAAAATGTCGGTGTAATCGCTTCCAAAGGACATCTTTTGCCCGGCATCAGAAACGTGGATGAGATGTATGAAGTCGGTCTTTTCCGCAAAGATTTTTATGACGATATCGTCGAAGTTAATATCGACGAATCAATGGACGCTATGCTCACTCTCATTCGCAAATGTGGCATATTAGCCGGACCGACAGGCGGTGGCAGCTTGGCCGCCGCACTGAAATATCTGCAAAAAATAGACAGCACTTTAACCAGCAAACAAAACGCTGTTTTCATCGTTTGCGATCGTGTCGAATGGTATCTCTCTTACTTACAAAAATGTCGTCCGGAAATTTTCGGTCTTTCGGTCAAACAAGACTCGGTAAAAGCAGTTCCGGCTCAAGATCTGGAAACAGCACCAGAAGTCACTTTGGAACAAGCCGAAACTTGGTTGACGCAAAATCCGCGTCCATTCATTGTCGATATGCGCGGCAGCTTAGCTTTCAAAGCTTCACGCATCCCCGGTTCAATCAATATACCGGCCGACAATTTGGAAGACATTTCAGATATGGGTGTGCCTTTCGCTAACGGGCATAAAGTTCTTTTCGTTTGTCCGACAGGCGATCAATCGAAACGTTATGCCGCTTATTTTGCTAAACAAGGCGTTGAATGCGCCAGCCTTAAAGGCGGCTTCGTCGCTTGGCGTGACGCTAACAAAAACACCGAACGCTCGGCAATCACACGCCGTTCTAAAGTTTTGACCGGTAGCGGAGCTTAGAATGACCCCAGTTTGTACTATTGAAAAAGCGTCAGGCATCGGGCTGAACACAGAGTTCGTTCGCGAGCTATTTCCTGTTTTCAGTCAGGAACCGGATTTGATCTTTTTCGATAATGCGGCTACTACCCAAAAGCCCCAAAGCGTGATCGAAGCGATGAACCGTTTTTATACAAGTTCATGCGCTAACGCTGGACGGGCTTCATATCGCTGGTCTACTCAAGCGGCCAATGCTATTGAAGAAAGCCGCAAAAGTATAGCTGCATTCCTGAATGCAGCTAGTGAAGATCTTGTTTTTACAAGCGGCGCAACAGATAGTCTCAATCTTTTAGCCTTAAGCTGGGGATTGAAAAATCTGCAAGAAGGCGATGAAATCCTGCTTTGCCCCCAAGATCACAAATCGGCTGTTCTACCCTGGTATAACGTCGCCGCTATTCTAAAAGATCGCGGCATAAACGTGACAATCAAAGAGTTTGCTATTCACGAAGTTGGTGATTACGACTTAAAAACCATCAAAGAAGCAGTTTCGGATCGTACACGCTTAATCGCCATGTCGCATATTCATCATGTTTTCGGACTGGATATGGAAGTACCGGAAATTCGCCAAATTGTCGGACCAAACGTAGCAATCTCTCTTGACGCCAGCCAAAGCATGGGACATATCCCTTTCGATATTAGCCAACTCGATGTAGATTTTGTTTCTTTCTCCGGACATAAAATGTTTGCGGCCAACGGTGTTGGCGTGCTTTGGGTTAAGCCTTCCCGCCAAAACGAGCTACAAACAATTCGCACCGGCGGCGGCGTTAATCTGACGAACACACTAAGAGCTACTTTCGAAGCCGGTACACCAAATATTCCAGCTATTATCAGCTTAAAGCCGGCAGTCGAGTTTTTGTCTGCTTTAGGCATGGACAAAGTAGAAGCCCATGTATCAGAGTTGACCAAAAAACTTTATGCCGGTTTAAAAGATCTTCCTGGCTTGGAGTTCGCTCCCGGTCCTGGAGTTTGCGGTTGCCCCGGTGGCAACGGCATCATCGCTTTTCGTTTCGAACAAGTAAGCTCGTCGGATCTAAGCTTTTTACTCGACAGCGAAAATATCTTCATTCGAGCAAACGATCATTGTTTGGCTAAGCGCGGTGAAGGCGACGATTTTATGAGAGCAAGCCTTCATCTCTACAATAGCGCAGATGAAATAGACCAGTTTTTAGCCGTACTCTCCGAGAATATTTGAGGTGCGGTTGAAGTGAAGGTAGGGATAATCGGTGCTGGTCATAATGGTCTTGTTTGTGCCTTTTATTTGGCTAAACAAGGACATAAAGTCAGCATTTTTGAAAAGAGATCCGAAGTTGGCGGCTTGTGCTTAAGCGAAGAGCTTTTTCCCGGCTTCAAAGTATCTACAGTCGCTTCTTATTTCGGCATGCTGCGCTCCGAAGTTTCAAACGATATGGAGTTAGAGAAATTCGGTCTGGAAACTTATTTGACCGATCCAATTGAAGTAGTGATGTTGCCTAACAATCACTTTGTTTTTACTCCGCGTGAAGAAGGCAGCCCAGCTATGGCAGTGGGCACCTTAAGCGAAAGCGAACTTGCCGGCTGGAAAGCCTTTTGGTCCGACTTAGGCAAAGCAGCAACCTTGATTTACCCGCTTTATTTCCAGCCCCAAACCACCCAAAATCAAGTGGTTGAAATACTGAACACAGCCGGCTTAGACAAAGTAGCAAAAAACATTTTTAGCGGCAGCTTATTCGATTTATTGCACGAGTATGTGCAAAATCCTTCTTTACTGGCTGCTGCTGCCACTTGCACACCGGGCTTCGCCAATAAAAAAGGTAGCGTTTTCGGCTGCATCCATCATGGCACAGCTAAAACTAAGGATGAGTTCGGCGCTTGGGGCTTCGTCAAAGGCGGTATGGGCGAGATTACTCAAGCGATGAAACGTTCATGCCAAGCTCAGGGCGTGCAAATATTCACCGAAAAATCAATAAACAAAGTATTGCTGAATGACAACAAAGCCAGCGGATTGCAGTTTGCTGACGGTCAAGAAGAAAGCTTCGATTTAGTTGTCTCCAACACAGATCCTTTCACACTTTTTCAAAAACTTCTGCCTGAAAAAGAACAGCCAACAATAGAACAACCAACAGTATCAGCCGGTAAAGTACATTTTGCTCTTTCGGCTTTGCCCCCTTTTACACTCCTCGATCAAATCAAACACAATTACAAAGGTGTGATTGTATCGGCACCATCAATAGACCATGTCATCGCTGATTCGGAACTTGTGCCACAAGGAAAAATGCCTCAAGGCATAATGCTCACCATGTGCTTTCCCTCTACTGCCGACGAAACAGCAGCACCAGCCGGCAAGCAGCTTTTAACCGTAGACATACATTATTTGCCAGCAACTCTTGAAGGACAGCCTTGGAACGAAAAGAATAAACAGGTCATTCTTGATGCGGTGCTTACCCGTCTGAAAGAGCTTTCTCCTGATTTTGAAAGTTATGTACTTGCTTCTCATGTGGTTTCACCTGGTGATATCGAAAATATGTTCAGCGTACGTCATGCGGCTTGCTGGCATTTGCCGATGACCGCCGATTACACTTTTGAAAAACGTTTGGCTTATGCTACAAGCTATGAAAACCTTTATTTGTGCGGCGCTTCTACATACCCGGGAGGCAACGTTACCGGTGCCAACGGTTTTAATTGCGCTCAAACAATTGTCAAGCAAACAAGCGGTAAATTGCCAACGGCAGGAGCAAGACAATGACCACAGCAACCACACAAAAAGTTGAAGTTGCCTTGGCCCAAGTTGCCGACGCTCAATCAATTGCCGCGATGTTCAACGCTGCACTCGGTCAGGGTGGAGTAATGGCACCAGGACACGAACCTTATCCCGATCCATCTTTGTTTAGCAAAGATGGCATTGAAAGTAATATCCAAAGCGACGAGCGTCAACTGATCATTGCAAAGGTGGACGGTCAAGTTTCAGGCGGCATGGTTGTCGACAAGTTAAGTCCGCTCCATTGCGAATTCAATTGTATGGCTGTCAGCCTGGATAAACGCGGACAAAGGCTTGGCTCCCGCATTGTACGCGGCGCGCGCAAACTGGTAGACGAAACTCTTTTTATGGTCAACTGCACCGAGCTTGTCACTCACAGCTTGATGTCTCAAGCCGCTCATTTCAGCGAAGGTTACGATCGTATTTGCGGCTTCAGTTTTTGCCATTATCCGAAAGTATTTTTTGCCAATCATCCTGAATCAGTGCTTTGGGTTGGTTTATTGCAAGGACGCCTAATCGAAAGCTTGCAAGAGTTGCGCAAAAACTTAGGGCGCAAACCTTTCACTACAGCCTCAGAGCTTTATCAAACAATCAAAGCCTCAGCCGGAAGCCTTGCCGGCAAAGGGCTTGTCAGCGACGAATTAGCCGGCAGCGATGAAAATATGCAATTGGCAGCCGAGGTCTTAAGAACACGTCCGATTTATTTACCACCTGATTATTTGCCTCTTGCCGAAAGCATTCTGATTCAGTTTCGTGACATTCTGGAATACAACTTAATTGACGATTCTTCTGTGGGCAGCGCTCCCTCAGGAAACGGCAAACTTTCAGTCAACTATGTCGATGGTTACGCTCATAGCTATTTAAGCTACAGTCCTGATTTTAAGTTGGACAAACAAGAGCTGGACACAGCGATCCAATCAGTAAAAGACAAAAACAAACGTTTTATGCTTGTACGCATTCCAGCAAACGAGCCCCAAGCAATTGCCACAGTCGAACATTTGTTGACTCAAGGTTTTGTTTTTCACAGCCTCCTTCCTTTGTATGGATTCAACCAAGATAAAAACGGCAAAGCTGAGCTGTACGACATAATCACCATGCAATGGATTGCGCCGCATATTTTGGCAGAGAACGAGCTGCCAGGCGAAACAAATTCAGTAGTAAAAGTTCACGGATATCCAGAAAATCTTTCCGGCGATATCCTCAGATTGATCAGAAAAGAGTTAATGGCAAAGGAGAGTAAGCAATGAGAATCGCATTTTTAGGCAAGGGTGGTGCTGGTAAAACCACTACTGCTGCTGGTTTTGTTAAATATGCCGCAAGCAAGCATCCTTTCGTATTGGCAGTCGATGCCGACGTCAACGCTCATCTTAAAAGCGCTCTCAGTTTCAACGGCGAAGCCAAACAGCTTGGTTTGCATTTTGACGAAATAACCGAATTCTTACGCGGTAAAAGAGAAGATCTCGGTACTCGTCCCATCATCGGCACTACCCCGCCTTCGGCAAAATCCAATTTCATCACCGTTAATGCTAACGATCCCTTTGTCAGCAAATATGGCTTGAAACAAGGCAATATCACTTTGCTCACGGTCGGCACATACCAACAAGAAGATGTCGGTGGTTCTTGCTATCACGAAAAATTGAAGTCTTTAGCCGGCATTTTCCATCATATGCTCGACACCGACAATGACATTGTTATTGCCGACACCACAGCCGGCACCGACAACGTCGCCACCTCTCTCTCTTTTGCTTACGACTTAAACGTATTCGTACTTGAACCGACTGAAAAATCAGTACAGGTTTATTTGGATTACAAAGCGATTGCCGGTGATTTAGCCAGCCGCACCTATGTAATCGGTAATAAAGTCGACGGACAAGATGATGCCGAGTTCATTCAAGGGCTGGTAGGTAAAGACAGATATCTCGGTTCAATACCTTTCTCACGTAATTTGAAGTCATTCGAGCAAGGCGAAGAAGAAGCGATAAACGATTTTCACGGCGAACAGGCAACAGCCTTTACCGAATTGCATAAAAAGCTTGTCGCTTCTAAACGCGATTGGCAGCAATATTTAGACCGCTTGCATTCCACCTATAAATGGGATTGTGAACGCTGGTATTCCGATTTTTACGGCTGCGATATGCTTGAGGGCATAGATAAGAGCTTCCGTTACGAGAATGCCCTTGCTCAGTGGTGCCCACAAGCTAAAGTTGCTGCATTAGTCTAAAGTGACAAACCGCTTATCATCGGTCAAAGATTATTATGAGCTCTCTCGGCTCTGGTCGGATTATTACGCCGTTACCGGAGCCGAAGTTGCTGCTATAAAAAATTTGGTCGGTGATTTGAGTAGCTTCGACATTCTTGAAGTCGGCTCTGGTAACGGCCGTTTTACGAAACAGATAGCTCCTTTGTGTCGGTCTATCAGCGGCGTTGACAATGATGCCAGTCTTATTGAAACAGCCTCAAAACTGTTTGAGCAAGAAGGGCTGAAAAATGCCCGCTTCTTTACGGCAGACTCAGAAAAACTGCCTTTTGCCGAATCAAGCTTTGACCTAGTTTTAATGCCCTGGATGCTGCATATGGTCAAAGATAGGACTAAAGCAATAAGCGAAGCTTGTCGTGTTCTTAGACCCCAAGGCCAATTGCTTGTTTTTGCTCTTTTGCCTGATTGTGATTACGATCGTGTAGCCTGCCATTTTGTGCCGGCTCTCGATCGCAAAATCGATCCGGACCTCTACTATCTAGCACCAATCAAAGAGGCTTTCGGTGCGGTGCGCAGCGAGAAGCTGCCTGAAGACGAGCACAGCTTCTGCTTTCTTTTTCCAAACTGCGCCGTTGCCGGTGAAGCTTTCAACTTTGCTTTCGAGCATTGGTACGATTGCCGGCTGAATCAACGTGACAAAGATAAGCTTCGCCATCTTTTGCAAGGATTTGCTTACGGCGACCAAATACGTTTGCAAACTCGCGGTCTTTTATTATCAGCGGTCAAATAAAATGCTCAACCAAAAAGCACGCCAAGAAACAATCAAATATCACGAAGAATATTACGGCAAACATGCTCTTTTTGAAAAAGGATGCTGGCTGGAGAAACCCGATCAAATCACGCTAGAACTAGCCGACCGTTTATTGTCTCAACAAGAAATATCAGTACTCGACCTCGGTTGCGGTGTCGGGCGCAACGCCATACCTTTGGCTAAAAAATTGTCTGGCTGCCAGGTTTGTGTTACTGGTGTCGACTTTCTGCAAATTGCTGTGGATAAGCTTTTAAGCAATGCCGAAACCAATCAAGTGGCACAGATAGTCAAGGGAGTTCAATCAGATTTTGAAAGTTTCGTTATCGAAGAAAAGACTTACGACTTGATTTTAGCCATCTCAGTTCTTGAACATTCAAGCAGCTACGAAGCCATTTTAGCTATACTCGACAAAATTATTGCCGGTACCAAAAATGGCGGCTTTAACCGTTTGGAATTTACTACCAATCGCAACGTGAAAGACAATAAGACTGGCGAAACAATTGAAACTTATGTTGAAACGCCTTTGCAATCGGAGACTCTCATCTCCATGCTCAAAGATAAATATCACTCGTGGAAGATTGAACACCTCGAGCTCACTCCATACGAAGAAGTTTTTGTGCGCGACGGGCGTGAAATCCTTTGGCGCTCAACACAAGTAAATTTGGTGATGCAAAAATGACCAACGAAGCAACATTTTTACGCGAACCAGCAGTACGCTTTGAACGCCTACTGCCGCTAACGATCAATGAAGCCTGGGCTTTACTTGTAGATAGTAAGCGTTTGTCCGGTTGGTATGGCGAAGGAGCAATGATTGAGGAACGTCCCGGCGGCGCCGTCCAAATGATGAACAGCCATATTCGCGGCATAGTTACTCAATGGCAACCACCGCACCGTCTTGCTTACACCTGGAATGTTTTTGCGCCTGGTCAAGAAACCTCAGATTATCCCGAGTCTTATCTCACTTTTGAACTAGTCCCAAAAGATTCTTCAACTCGCTTAACCCTGACTCATTTACCTGTTCTTGAACGTTTCGAAAAACAAAATGCTATGGGTTGGCATACTTTTCTCGACATGATCGAAGCAGCCGCCAAAGGTGAAACAGTAGAAGAACGTTCGGTTTATATGAAACGCAACGCCGCAGCTTACGGTATCGACCTGAATAATCTTACGCGTTAAGTCGGCTTTTCACCGCTTCGAAATCAAGATCGGACAAACCGAGCTTAGCCAAAGTCCGCCCTTCCAAGCGCATTTCACGTCCTGTCAAAATTGAAGCGAAAGTAATAATCGCATCAATAACCGGTGTCTCAAATCCAGCTAAACGAGCAAACTGACTAGCCGGCACTAAAGTACAAGTTACGTCTTCAAACAAAAAACGATGTTCAAGCCTTGGCGGCGATTGGCTATGCCTGTAATTAGGCACTGAACGCATGGCGTTTAAGAGGGTGCTGTTGTCACAGCCATAATAACGATTGAGCAAATCTTTCATCGCTATAAGCTTGCCGCCATAAGCAGCAGCAATTGCACCGAATTCAGACTCTAACTTCTCTAAAATTTTTGCTGTACGTTCGGTTAGCCCTTCATAATAAAAGAGAAAGGGCTGACCGCGATCCACAGAGTTCATGTTTGCCAAGACTATGGCGGCATGAGCTAAAGCACCAAAATCAGTCAGTCCGCGCTCAATCGGGTTAGCAGCCACTTCCAATTCGGGGAAAAAGGCATTAATAAGTTTAGCTCCGGCTAGAGAAGCACTACGGTTACAAGCAGAAAAAAGAGTCCAACGCTTAAACCCGCGGATCCAAACACTTTCATCAGCTTGTGCTCGACAAGCAAACAAAGCATCGGTCTCCAAAACATCTATTTGTTTTTGATTAATCGCTTTTATCGCTTGCGAGAAAGCCAAAGCACCGCCAAGCTTACTTGAGAACAAGATCACTTTATGCTCGGCAGAGAGATATGGGGCTATTTTTGTAGCTACATCTCCATAAGCATCAGCCGTTGTTGCTACAAAAATAATCGATGTGTTTGCTAAACAAGACGGCTTGTCCGAAACCTCTGACAGAGTAAACTCACCGCTGATTTCACCGCTTACTACAACTGACCGACGCCGGCACATTTCTTTAATCGAATCTAAGCGCCTGGCAAAAATCGACACTCGGTGCCCGCGCGAAGCTAAATATGCTGCCAGAGCCCGAGCAGAGTTGCCGCTACCGATCACGCTACAATCAGCGGCAGCTGTAATTGCCGCCGCAGACGAAACCGGATTAGACTGCTGAAGCGCTGGTTGTGGTTGGAGCATACTGTTCTCTTTTCACGGAACGACAAGCTTTTTGCAAATCGAACAAAACCGGTGAATAAGGTTCACTTTTACCTGTAACCCAGTCAATAGCAATATGCATCCCGGCAAGTACACTCTGAATACGTTTGATTTTTATTTCGTCGCCGCATCTTTCAGCCTGCATCCGTTTAAGTAAAAGTCCGATGATTGTTTTATTGATTGCAGCAATGTTCGAATCATAAAAACCATAACCGATAGCCTGTACAACATGGGAGGCGCTGCCTGTACTGGCATTGATTTTGCGCAGACGCTCCACCGTAGCAGCCGGAAAAGACTGCATCCAGGCGTACAAACGTCCGGATTCGCGAGAAGCAATAAGCGAAGGCGCAGGACTCATTAACGTCTTACATCCTTTTTGTCGCGAGTAAAAATATCCGCCACCGAATAAGCCACTACCTGCGGTGCCGATCGATCGCCTTTCAAAAGCATGGAATTGCCCGGAACATAAAAACCAAGAAAACAAGAAGCATTTTTTGCTTGAAATACATTCTCATTAAATGCCTGGTTTTTATTTTGGCTGTTCAGCGACTCATTCGTACTCATGATATACCTCCGAAAAGCTTAGAATCAGGGACTGAACCATACGTCCAGACAATCTGGGCAGCAGATCCACAGTTAGTTAATGAGACATATTCGCAATATGATGCAATAAGCATAATATAGGTTTTGCCCTTTTTATGCTCATGACAATCTCATTTAACCTGGATTTTTTCCAACTGCTAACACTCCTTACCTGCCCAAATCTTTATGCAGCCCTTTAAAACAGATTCTCAACTAGTACAAACTCAACCCCAACAATACTTTTACTAGACTACAGGCTGTCAAGTTGCGCTATCTGCGCAATATCCGGGACAGCTTATTGACACTAATTTGCAATAAGCTAGTTCGCCTTTTTGACTTTGATTTTGCTCGATAGACAAACAGATTTAGCTTTTAGGCGATCAAAGGGGTAAGGGCGATAGATCTTGAGCCTGGGGTAATCAGTTGGCTAAAGTCAGTTATCAATTCCCTTTCAGACATTCTGGAAACAAAACCAAGCAGCTGATTTCGCTTTCCACAACAGAATTTTTCGTTATGTGGAAATAAACAAGTCGAAAAAAGTGAAATTGAAACCCATTTTCATTTCAATAATTTGACCCATTAGGTGAAAAATGAGAATTGCATACTTAGGCAAGGGCGGTTCCGGCAAGACCACAATCTCTGCCGGGTTCATACGCCATGCTGCCAGCAAAAAGCCTTTTGTTTTAGCTATCGATGCTGATGTTAACGCTCACCTGTCCACGGCTCTCAATGTCAACGGCGAGATCAAGCAGCTCAGCAACGCTCTCAGTCAATTGTGCGAACACCTAAAAGGTAAACGCACGGATCTTGGCGACAAGCCGATGATCATGACCACGCCCCCATCCCTCAGCTCCACTTTTGTGCGCTGCCATGAGAATGACGAACTGCTGAAGAACTATGCTCTTCGTCAAGACAGCATCAACTTGCTGACAGTTGGCAAATACGAGCCGACCGATGTTGGCTCGGCATGTTATCACAGCAAGCTTTCTGGCACAGTGAGCCTATTACACCACTTACTTGACGGCAAAGACGACATCGTCGTCGTGGACAACACAGCCGGTACCGATACCGTAGCAACTTCGCTTTGGTTCGCCTACGACATGCATGTTTTTGTAGTCGAACCAACGGCAAAATCAGCCCAAGTCTACAAAGACTTTATCGCCTTAGCGCCGGAAGTAGCCGACCAAACTTTTGTCATCGGCAACAAAGTTGAAGGCAGCGAGGACGAAGAGTTCCTGCGCTCTTGCGTGTCAGCCGATAAGCTTTTAGGATTCGTTCCTCATTCGCGACACTTGAAGCGCTTCGAACAAGGAAAAGTCGAGGCTTTGCAGGAGTTTCAAAACGAACAAACCCTACTGTTCGACAAAGTTTTGTATACTCTTTTGCAAAGAAAACGTGACTGGTCCCTGTATCTCAAGCGCTTGCGCAGCACCCACTCGCGCTTGTGCCGTGACTGGTACGACGCCTATTACGGACAAAAGCTGGACGAAGGACTGGACGAAGCGTTCACCTACGAAGCCGTAGCCGGCTAGGAGACAGCAATGGATATTCTTTTGCTTTGGACGACTTTTCTTTTAGGCTTGAGACACAGCCTGGACGTCGATCACTTAGCCGCGATTACCGATATCAGCGCTGCCCAAAGCAGCAAGAAAACAGCCTTAATCGGCTGTTTGGCTTATGCAATCGGGCACGCCGGCATCGTCTTCGTTTTAGGCGGTCTGGCACTACTTGTCGGCTTCAGCATCCCTGCCGGATTGAGCACTATTTTAGAAAAAGTGGTCGGTATCACTTTGCTTGTTCTAGCCGGCGCCGTCGTCTATTCGGCAATCAAAGTGCGCGATCAAGGACGAATTGTCAGCCGCTGGCGGATACTTTACCAGTGGGCACAAAAGTTGACCGGACAAAAACAGGATGGCGCAAACTTTGACGATTTGGGCTTCAAAGGTTGTCTGCTGATCGGTGCTTTGCACGGCATCGGCGTCGAATCGCCGACTCAACTGCTTGCACTGGGCTCGGCAGCGGCACTTGGCGATTATATGGTTGGCTTCTCCGTAATCAGCATTTTTGCTGCCGGCATGATTCTTTCCAACATGGTAATCGCCTTTCTTTGTATTTACGGCTTTCAAAACGCCAGAAAACGTCAAGCAATATTTTTCTGGCTCAGCCTTCTGTCAGCGGCTCTCAGCGCCTTCATCGGGCTAAAGCTGCTCTTCTTCTAACGAGTTGGCTGCTGCTACGCCTGCTTTAGCCAGGAGATCTTCATGAACAAAACCATGGTTGAACTGCATATCTGCACAAGCGGCAAAACATGCCCGAAAAGGGGCAGCTGCGAAATTGCAAAGAAGCTCAAAGAAACCGTGAGCTCGTTGAATCTTGATGATAAAGTCCTGGTACACGAAGAAGGCTGTATGGGCCTTTGCCGCAGCGGACCGAACATCATCGCCATGCCGTATGGCACCAAATACGGTTACGTCCAAGAGACGGATTTGCCGAAGATTGTTCAAGAGAACGCCGATAAAATGGCGGCTCATAGCAAAACCGGCTAGCGAAAAGGCGGGGCAGCAACTCAATATGCTCCCCGCCTTTTTCTTTTTGGATTATTACTACTTTGTATCGTAAAGCAGTTGACTCAAACAAAGACAATTGAAAAGAAGAAAG
Organism: Candidatus Obscuribacterales bacterium; assembly: GCA_019750335.1. Lineage (GTDB taxonomy): Bacteria > Cyanobacteriota > Vampirovibrionia > Obscuribacterales > Obscuribacteraceae > JAIEPM01. The sequence goes on along the minus strand of JAIEOQ010000006.1, from coordinate 164,029 downwards.
AAGCACCTCCGGGGCACGGGGATAATCCGCTTCGCTAAGCAAATAATTGGAAAGAACATAAAGAGCAACCAAATTTGCTTGCAACAGGTGCCTTCCAGAAGCTATTTTTTGGCATCTCTTTTATTCAGTTGTTAGCGAGTCTTTTAAGCCACTACTAAGCACAAAACCTTTTCTTGCATCTGCGGCTCTCAGCCAAGGAGAAGACTATGTCTTGGTTTCATATCGCTTTGTCCTGCTTCTTTGCAGCAGGTGTTTTGTTCTACCTTTTCCGGCTTTGCAACCCGCTTTTGCTCAGATCGGTAAACGGTTACGTTGACGCAGAAAATGAGTTTTGGCATGCCGCTTGCCTCCTTGGCATGGTTGCTTGCCTTACACCCTCCTGGCTACCGCTACCGACTATCGTCTGGAATGGGCTCTTTATCATTGGTACCGCCTGGTACTTGATAAGAGCTTTCACTTACGGACTAAAGCTGCCGCACAACAAACAGTGGTACGACCTCGCACACGCAGCCATGCTTTTCGGCATGTGGTGGATGTTTGTCGCTCCGCTCAAACACCCGCTTGTAACTTGGTTGTTTGCAGCTTATTGGGGTTGGTTCGGTTCTTACTATGCTCTGCGTCTTTGGGCAGACTGCAAGAAACCGCACTGGTTGCCATTCGGTCAGGATATCGCTCACTTCGGCATGGCACTGGTTATGCTCGCTATGACTGTCGCTCCGGCATATTTCATGGCTCACCACCAGCACGCGATCGCCAACGAACTAGGCTTAGGACCCGATGTCGTTTTTGTGAACGACAGCAATTTTCAAAGCGAAGTTTTTGACACAGAAAAACCGGTCGTGCTCTTGGTCTTCGGTGGTTGCGAGAAATGCGCCGCTGAAGTGCCGCTGTTCGACGATGCGGCAAAAGCTTTAAGCGCCAATCACCAAGAGATCAAATTTGCTTGCTTGCACAAGGATGACTGCCCGCTTGCTTGCGCAACATTGAGAGTGGAAAAGTGTCCGACCATTTTGCTGATCAAAAACAAGCGTGTAATCGCTGATATCGAAAGCACGGCCAGCCCACATGCGCTTGAGACGTTTATCGAAAAACATCTCAAATCCTAGTCAAAAAAAGAAAGACTGTTGCTGATTAGTACAGTCTTTCTTTTTTTGACTATTAACTATAAGCTTTAGTATAAAAGCAAAACAAAAAGGCAAAGCTGGAAACAGGCATTTAAGCCGAAATCCAACATTGCCAATTTTGTTATTCCGCCAGAAAACATGCGAGTCACGAGGTTTGATCCACAGCTCGACGAGCAAGCCGCAGTTTGTCTTCCAAGAAACGCGCATATTCGTCTTTTGCTACCGGCCAATCGGGTTGCAACGCCAACGCACTTTCCAAATAAGCAACAGCTTCCGGCCATTGCTTGTTTTCCATAGCCACTCGCGCCAGCCCATAACAGGCTTCGGAAGCCAGAAGAGCATCCACCGGCAGAGCCAGCTTCAAAGCACGCTCGTACAAAGCACGAGCCAAATCAAAGCGATGTCGCAAACAAGCCATTTCAGCTTCCTGAAGAACGCCATCAGCTTCGGCTGCGGCATTGTAATCAGCACGCCTTTCCGCGGCCGGCTTTGCCCAAAAATACCAAAGACCGCCAGCCAAACCCAAAGCAAGCAAGAACCAAAGAATGATCGCCATAATCATCACCACTTCGGCTAGAGTTTAGTTGATTGTTTAATCGTAAAAACGAACCAAGAAAAGGCTTAGCTCAAGCCTATTTCAGCAAGAAAGCCAGACAAATTTTCGCGCGTCTGCTCGATCGTGCCGGAATTGTCAATCCGGTGGTGAGCGCGGCGACCCTTTTCCTCTTGAGGCATCTGCGCGGCTAAGCGCACCTCAACTTCGGCATCGTTTAATTTGTCGCGAGCTTTCATGCGCTCGCGCAAAATCGCTTCATCCACCATCACCGCAAGGATCAGGTCGTACTCCTTTTCCAGTCCGGCTTCGAAAAGCAGTGGCACAAGCACCGCGACGACTTTTTTACCGGCAAGGGCCAACTCTTTGATCCGGCGCCGACATTCAATTACGATCAGCGGATGCAAAATTGCTTCCAGGTCCTTGCGGGCTTTAACATCGGCATAAATGATGTTGGACAAAGCCGGGCGCAAAATCACACCATCCGCACTGAATACACCATCGCCGAAACGCTGACGAACAGCAGCCATAACCTCTTTGCTTTGAGCAAGCAGCTCATGCACAAGGTGGTCCGTATCGATCACATCGATCCCGCGCTCGGCAAACAGTGTGCCAATCAGGCTCTTACCCGAAGCGCGAGCGCCGGTAACACCAATCACTAAAATTGAGTCGTTCACTCGCTTTTTGCCCCCGGCCCGTTTGCCACGACCATAATGGTACCAGGCTCCGGCCGCTACGCTCGCCAAAAGAATGGCGACAATAATCCCACTCATAGTAGAGTCCTATTTTAGCAGTTGCGGATAGTCGGAAAGAACTCGTAGCAACTCGGCAACAGACCAAGCTTGCGCGACACATCCTCTTGGTTTGTGCGGCTTATCGCCATCAAAGATTTCGGAGATACTACCCAACCCCGCCTCGGCAAGCAAATGCCGTTCGAGAATTGTTCGCAGATGATTGCTGACGAAAGCAAAGTTCTCGTCAGTATGTCCTAGAACATTCAAACGAGCTTCAACCCAAGGACCGAGCAACCAAGCCCAAACCGTGCCTTGATGATAAGTTACGTCGCGATCGTATTGATTGGCCGAAGCTTTGCCTCCGCCATAAATGCCCTTGTAGTCCTTATGTTTCGGAGATAGGCTACGCAAACCATAAGGCGTGAGCAGCTCCTCCTCAACAACAGCCAATGCCGATTTAGCTTGTTCAGCCGTAAGCAGCTCCGGACGCAAACTAAGAGCAATCAATTGATTCGGACGCACACTATCATCTTTGCTGCCGTCCTCGTTAATCACATCAAACAGACAGCCTTTTTCCGCATTCCAAAAAGCGGAAAAGCCGGCGGCAGTCTTTTTAGCCATCTCCGCAAAACGGGAGCCATCCGAGCCAGTATCAGCATGCAACTCGCTCAAAGTAAGCAAAAAATTGTGCCACAAAGCAGCAATTTCCACCGCTTTTCCTCGGCGCGGCGTCACCACATAATCGCCAACTTTAGCATCCATCCATGTAAGCTGCACACCATCAGCACCACCGGCAATTAAACCGTCGGTCTGATCAAGCTTGATATTGTAGCGAGTTCCTTTATTGTGCCAGTCAACCACTTGCTCCAGAGCTGGCAACGCCTGTTTGACGAACTGAGCGTCAGCAGTTACTTGCCAGTATTTTTTTAGAGCCCACGCCCACCACAAGGTGGCATCCAGCGTATTGTAGTGCGGCGTATGTCCCCGATCCGGGAAGTTGTTGGGCAACATCCCTTCACTTAAATAACTCTGAAAAGTATGCAAAACGCTCCGTGCTTCATTATGCCTGCCGGTTGAGAGCATCAAGCCCGGCAAGCTGATCATCGAATCGCGACCCCAGTCGTTAAACCAGTGGTAGCCAGCAATCACCGATTGCGAATCGGTAGATTGGCGGCGAACGACAAACTTATCCGCTGCCCAAGCTAAACGTTTCAAGAGTGGCTTGGCACCTACTTTTGAACCAAGCTCCTCCTGACGCGCAAAAAGATCATGCAGGATATCTTTCCATGAAGGCAGGGCAATAGCCTCTTCCAGGGCGGCACGCACAACTACCGATTGCCCATCTAGCAAAGCCAAAGAGAGGGTCCCGGCATGGAAGGCGTCATCATGACAGCCAAGTCCGCGTTCTTCCTCGCGCTTAAAGAAATACTTGTGATACCAATGAGGATCTTGGCTGTAACTGCCTTCGGAAAATGAGAGATACAGTTTTTGTTCGCCAAAAGTAAAGGCAAGCTCCTTAGCTTTTACCTCTTGCACGGGCTGCTGCATGTTTTCGGCTTTTGTCTCACCATGAAAATCACGATTGTTGAAAATCAGGTGTAGAACCAGATCGGCTTTTCCGCCTTTCGTTTTAGCCACCCAAGAATAGGCAACAAACATCTCTTGTTTCCCGTTCGGCATTACGACCTGTTTAATCAAATAGCCATTGTCGAGTTGATAAACCCAAGTCGGCACCGGAAAGAAACTGAAAGCAACGATTTTTTGGCAACCGCTCGGATCGCCTTTACCAGACTCCCAAAGACTGGCCGCAATATTGCTGCCGTCCACAAGCTCGTCAATGCGCGAAAAGAGCACCGTTCGTGATGTTGGCGGCTGCAAAGCCGGTACAAATAGCCCGTGGTAACGCCTGGTGTTAGCTCCCGAAATCGACGACGAAGCATAAGAGCCTTGCCCGTTGGTGATAAGCCATTCGCGTTCGTCATCAGGCAAAATCTTGCTGACATCACAAAGAGGGATGTCTAGTCCGGTTTTGCCAGTCAACTCACTCAACCACAGTTCGAGATTGAAACCCATACATCCCCCTTTCTTATTTTATTGACAGTCGCCCGCGATTCCAGACATTTCTATCTCGATCATCTGATCGTTGGCGAGCGAACCAAAATAGCGCGAAGCAATACGCGAAGAAGCTGTCGGTTTATTATTCACCACCGGCGGCGGTGGCAAAATAAAAGCTTCCGGCGATGGCGGCAAGGCACGAATCAAAGCACTGTCCGCCAGAAGACGTGCTTCGCGTTCGGCTTGCCATTTTCGCAGGATTACGGACGAAGAATTAGGCAGACAAGTCTTTACGTTAGCAAAAAATGCTTCCGCGGCTGCGCGAGCAGCAATCAAATTGCGGACAATCTCTTCTTCGTAGTAGCGCCACTTTCCATCGGCGTAGTAGCGAACCAGCTTGGCTGTAATTGCCAACCTTGTTTCATAATCGCCGAACTGGTTAAAATGCCAGGTGGCACCATCGACAATTAGATAAGTGCGCTGCTGCAAATTTGCATCGGGTTTGCCCCAGAATTTCCACACCGGGACCGGCTCGACAACCTGATAAAAATCTTGCCACAAACGCGTATGGCCAGTAACCTTAGGCAACCAACCGCTGGGCATAGGCGTGTTGTGATCAATGCCGTCAAAAGGCGTCGTATCGCAAATCTCCTGCGAAGTCGTATCCGAAGGACAGACCCGCTGGCGACGCCAACCAACATCCACAAGCCCGCTCTTAAGAGCCGCTTCGGCAAAAATTTTGCGTGTATCGCATTGACCGTGAGGCCAAACCAAGGCTTGCACGGTGTTAGCCGCAGCCATGACACCCGGCAAAATAATTCGCCTCACCTCTTGGCATTGCAAGTCAATGCTAGTAAGCGACTCTGCTTCATAACCGTGAAGACAACGTCCGGACATCGAGCCTAAAGCATGACCGGCATAACCGCGAGAGAAGGCGCAAAAATGTCCGTGATGCTGGGTAATGCCCTGACCGTGAGGAGCTTGCCCATGGCTATGAGCATGCCCATGAGTCGCAAACATGCCAGCAATCACATCAGCCAAACCTCCGCCCGCACAATTACCAGAGCCACCGTGATGGGCATGTCCATTATGCGCATGGCCACCCTGCCCACTTTCGGAGCCGTCAAAATCAATGTCACCGTCACCACCAACGTCCATTTCAACCTCCAGCCCGCTAGGCGAGCGTCTTAAGTTCGTATAGAATCAAATAGCTAATTCATGAGTTGCAATCGTGGAAAATCAATCTTTGAAATTGCTGGTGCCGCCACCAGAGGAGCGCTTAAGCTCTTGGCTTGAAGAGCTTTACGGCAAACCAGTAACAATCAACAAGCGAGAACTTTTACGCCACAGGGATCTCTCTTTCGTCGAACGTCTCTACTTCAGTGATGCCGTACCGGAAACGCTCATTTACAAAGTTGTTTTGCCGCCATGGGACATCGAACAGGAATTGCACGAACGAGTGTTGATTCCTTCCATATCCAATTCGGCACGCTTGTATTTGAGCGGACGGCATCAAGGTATGACCGCTTTATTTTTTGAAGACTTTGGGCATAGGGCTTTGGTCGATCAAGCCGACCAAGAGATGGCAACCACACTTGGCGTCGAGATTGCTCGTCTGCACCGCAGTTTTACTTATCGTATCGACGAAATCGGCGACAGCGGCATTCTCAAATCAGTACTGCCTGCTGACTATGAAGCATTTTGTCAAACTCTTTGTTCTTCGCTTAAAGCTTGGCAATTGCTGAATGAACATCAAAGCGACTGCTTGCTCAATTTAGGACGCACAATCTCTCTCCGTCTTAGGGATGAACCAATCTCTTTGGTTCACGGCGATCTTTACGCCGAGAATGTGCTTGTGCGCAAAAAAGAACTGTTCATCATCGACTGGTCCTGGTTCACTCATATCGGATCAGCCATTCTCGACTTGACCACTTTAACCATGGATCATTTCAAAAATGGCGCTTTGAAGCCATACAGCCAAGATTTGCTCGCTGCTTATTGCAGTGAGTACAGTCGCGATCTTAGAGAAACGAAGCGCCGTCTGCCTTTTGCCGAAGCTTTGTCCAGGCTGTTTTTTCTTCACTGGTTAGTGGAAAGAAAATCACGCGGCATCACTGGCACCACAATCGGACCGGTGGAACCGGTCATGCTGCAAGTAGTGGAAGATTTGATTGAGCGCTTGAATCAGCTTTAGAAGCGCCAATAAGGCGCATTGGTTAAACGCTCAGCACCACTGGCAGTGACAACCACATCGTCTTCAATGCGCACTCCGCCGAAATCGGGGATATAGATTCCCGGTTCATCAGTGACGACCATGCCGATATCAAAGGGATCGTTTTCATAATCGTAAGGATCATGGGCAACAAGTCCGAGGCTGTGTCCGAGTCCATGAGTAAAATACTCACCGTAACCGCCATCGTTGATGCAATCACGAGCGATTTGGTCAAACTCGCGCCATTTAATCCCCGGCTTCAAAGCTTTGAAAGCGGCTTTGTTTGCTGCCAAAACCAGGTTATAAATTTCAATCATGCGCCCATGCGGCTTTTTGCCAGGTACAAACGCTGTCCGTGTAATATCGGAACAATATCCGCCCGGATATAGACCACCGAAATCCATGATTACAGGCTCACCGGCTTTAAAACGGCGATTGCCCGTAGCATGATGCGGGACAGCAGCGTTAGGTCCACCGGCGACAATGCTAGTGAAACTGTTGCTGATCGCTCCGTGCTTACGCAAACGCATGTCAATTTCAAAAGCAAGTTCGTTTTCGGTCAGGCCCGGCTTGATCAAAGGCACGACTTCTTTGTAGACCAGACTTGTCGATCGACAAGCTTTACGCAAAAGGCCGATCTCATGCTCGTCTTTGTATTGACGAAAACGTTCGACTACATGAACCGTGGGAACAAGCTTGCCTTTGATCTCTTTGCTCCAACGTTGCGAAACGTCGACCGAGATCAAAGCCGATTCATAGCCGATTTTGCAAGTAGCCGGCAAAGCCAGCTTTTTCAAAATATCGTTTACGACATCAGTTACTTTTTGTCCGCGCTGCACTTTCACTAAAGTGAAGTCTGGCGCTTCACCACCAACACGCAGCCAGTAACGAGCGTCTGTGATGATAAATGCTTTTTTGCGACTAATGAGCAGCAAAGCGGTGCTACCGCTGAAACCGCTCAAGTAGAGAACATTTTGATTATCCCCTTCGTTCACGCGCACAAGAAAAGCATCAAGCTTCTGCTTGGCAAGGGCTTGCTGTAATTTGGCGATGCGTTTTTTCATGCCCATAAGTGTACCAGAGCGTCCGGGACACTTACATCCCGGACGCTCTGCACATCCCTTTACTTCTCGCCGGCGAAAGCTCGGGCAATCTCGACAAAGGTACGCACACCGTAACCGGTGCCACCAGCCGGATCCGCACCTTGCGCGCTCTCGCGGAAAGCAACACTGGCGATATCCATGTGCACCCAAGGCGTATCAGCGGCGAACTTACGCAAGAACCAGGCCGCCGTTGCCGAGCCAGCGCCGAAGGACGAACCGCCCGAATTCTTCAAATCGGCAATCGAAGATTCGTTGGCACGAGCAAAACCATCCCAGAAAGGCAGGGCAGCCAGAAGCTCGCCGGCCCCATCGGCAGCCTTAAGCACGCGCTGAAGAAGTTCCTGATTGTTGCTGAAAGCGCCAGCACCCAAACTTCCGCAACACATACGAACCGCACCGGTAAGGGTAGCGGCATCAACGATGTGGGTGGCTCCGTTACGCCGCGCCCATTCTATGGCGTCGGCTAGAGTCAAGCGTCCCTCTGCGTCAGTATTGTCCACTTCCACAGTCAGCCCACCAAGAGTACGGATAATCACGTCACCAGGCTTGTATGCTGCCGGTCCGGTCATGTTCTCCGTAGCAGCCATCAAAACCATGACACGCACCGGCAGACCAAGTGCGGCAATTGCCGATACCGCAGCCAGAGTAGCAGCACCGCCAGCCATGTCGCACTTCATGTTGCGCATACCGTCGGCTGTTTTCAAATCAAGCCCGCCCGAATCAAAAGTGACCGATTTGCCGATGAAAGCAAGTGTCAAGCTTGGATCGGCTCCTTGCGGATAATAGTTCATTTCAATCAGAACCGGCTCTTGATCGGAGCCTTGGCTTACAGCAAGCAACCCGCCGAAGCCATGCGCTTCCAATTCGGTTTTGCCAAGCACCCTCAGGTTAATGGCACCGTTGCTGCGATTAGCCACAGATCGAGCTTGATCAGCTAACTTAAGCGGCGTCATCAAGCAAGGCGGTGTATTGACCAAATCGCGAGCATAATTGACGCTGCTGCCGATGACCAAACCTTCATCCAAAGCGCTTTGCACTGCCTGATGCTGGCCCAGAGACGCCAGGAAAACCAACTTGCTCAGACGCACTTCAGGCTTATGCCCACCGCGCGCCGTTTTGTAGTGGTTGATCACATAATCAACCGTCACAGCAACTTGAGCGGTCAAATAAGCAAAGCGGCAAAGATCGAGATCACCTTGAGTCAAGCTTGGCTCAGCAACCGTAACGTCGGTCACTTTCAAACGTTTGACCTCTTTGAAGGCAGCGACAAGCGCGTCGCGCAAACGATTTTCATTCAGCTTGCCGGCAGCGCCTAAGCCGAAGAAAAGCACACGTTTGGCTGTGACCTGTTTGAGACCGACCTGAACGCTGGTTTCACCAATTTTGCCGGTGAAATTTTCAATCTGTGCTTGGGCAGAAACCTGGCCGCCCGAGGATGAATCAAGCAAACCGGCAGCGCCTGCTCGCAAAGAATTTTCAAACACACCGACCAAAAGGAGATCGGTACTAACCTTGCCCGGCGTCGTAGCAGTAACGCGTGAATGTATGGTGCTCATTGTATGGCTCCAAAACTTGTTTTTGAATTAGTTATCCGAAATAACGATGATCGGTGACTTTGCCGGCTTCTTGATTTTGACGGCGCGCGCCCAGATTTCACGGTTAGGTACCCGAATAGTCACTTCGGCAGAATCAATTGCCGTAGACAGATAGCCGACTTTGATGATTGTGCCTTCGATTTTCAGCCCTTCAAGCTCGACCTTATCGCCATCGGCGACTTTGCCGGACCCTTGAGTAAAGACACCGCAGATGAAATCGTTCATCACGTCTTTCAAAGCCAAAGTCAGAGCAGCACCAAACACACTGAAGCCGATTACAACTTTGCCTAAAAGCTCAGATGCGGTGAAACTCAAAACGAAAAAAATCGCACCGCCCCAGTAAGCAATTTTTAGTAGCTTGACAGCCAGATCTTTACCGCGTTGACTAGCATGGCTGCGCCGCAGAAATGATTCGAGACCACTACACAAAGGGCTATAAAGCAACCAAGCGACATTCAAAAGCAAAGCAGCAATCAGGAAATTTACTACCAGGGGCATCACATGGGAAGCATATTCGCCAATCGCTTGATTCACCGTGTCACGCACGCCCCGTCCGAAAAGATCAGTGAGAGCCGCAATCACAGTCAAAGTGACTACCACCGTTATTGGGATGAGCTTACGCCTGTTGCCAAGCAGCCATTGCCAAATCTGTCTGACCATAAAATCCCTTTCTGAACCAGAACCGACAGTCCGCCGCACAAAGCAAACGGAAACAGATGTCTGGTGGTAAGAGTGATGGTTGAAGAACTTTTTCTACGTATAACTCATAAAACAAAAAGAGAATGTTCTCTGAAACTACTGACTTCTCTCTAATAAATTCAATTAGGAAAGAGCTTCAGTTACAGATAAGTAGTTAAAGTGCGCTTCAGCTTCAAAAACGAATTGGCACTGTACGGCTTTTCGCCCATATTGCTAGCAGAGTTTGCGCAACATGCAATGGCTTAAGCAGACAGATTTTCGCGAAGCGAAAGTTCAAGCATTTCAAAATAAGAATTCTGTACGTCATTGCGCGGTATGCCGAAAAGTTCTTTGGCTAAAACAAATATGCCTTCTTTGGCCGCCTTTGTATCTTCGTCCAAAGGAACAATAGACTCTATCTCCAGGTATGTGCCTGAATAAGCACCTAAACCGCTTACTTTATCGATTGTCGCCACGACAAAAGCGTTGTTGTTTTCTCTTTCGTAATGGGTTCTTTCTTTGCTGAAACTGAGCAAACGCTGCCCTTTTACCATGCGTCCTAAAATCAAAATGAAGGCTCGGGCAAAAGGACCGATTTCAGCCTCGGCTTCTTCTCTCTCTCTCTCGCCATTCTCCGCAATTACCCAGCGTTTGAAAGTAGCAAAAGAGTGAAAGTTACCGCCTGAATCTTCATCACGTACACGCATCATCTCACCCTTGTTTTTTACTGGCAAAAAACTGTCGGTCATAGTTACAGTTCCGGCAGGTTTAAAACCAAGTTCGCGCAAGCGCAAAGGCAAAGCATCAGCTTCTGCCAAAGAGATACGGAATTTACGTTCAACTTCAAAATGTTTCTTTTGCGACCGGCTTTGCACCAGAATCTGGAAAGCGGCAGATAAGCAGGCTAATAATGGCGCTCTAAAAAACATTCCTGAATTATAGCCTGTCAAGCGCTAGCGCAGCATTGCTTATGCGTAACAGGGATAAAAAGTCCGCCTATGTTTTTTGCTAAAAATCACTTGGCTTCTTCGGTTTATCTTGCCCAGTGACACTGTTGCCGACACAGCCACTAACGCCCACGCCAATCTCTTTACAACCATAATTCTTGGTTTCTTACTTAGTCCTTTGCTAGCGTCTAACAGTTCTCATTCTCTTTTTTTACTCAGGTAACTTACTCCTTAAGACCGACATCCGCTAAACATTTCTGTCTTCTTTCGCCCCTTTTACAAGGGCCATTATATGAGCCAACCCTGCTTCCGCTGGCTGATTGAGCGGGCGAAGCAAGCCTGGAACGACTGGAGACGGCGTTTTCGCGTGTACGCGGAACACTGTCTTGAAAGCGGGTTCATTCCCCAAACTTTCGGACCGATTCAGGCCCTTGCTCGCTATGCGGCAAAACTAGTTATTTATATTCAGCTTGGTCGTCTACGCATCATTGGCAAAGAAAATCTGCAGCGTCCCGGACGCTTGATTTTTTGCCCTAATCACAGCAGCATGTTCGACGCTATCGTTCTTTACGCGCTGTTCAACCGTAAAGAAAGCGTTCGCTACATGACCGCCTACGAGGAAATGCGCGGACTCTACGGCATCAAAGCTGTAGTGATGGGAGCTCTCGGCTGTTTTCCGGTTGACCGCACCAAAGGTAAAAGCGTGATTGAGCCGGCAGTGGAAGTACTCGTCAACGGTCAATGTTTGACGATCTTCCCCGAAGGCAAAATCAGCGTAACCGGTGTGTGCCAACCTGTGAAAAAGGGGGCAGCGATCATTGCTACAGCCGCACAAGAGCGTTTGGGTAATAACGAGCAAGTCGGCATCGTGCCGATGAGCATTTGTTACCACAAACGTGATGTGCCAACGGCCACCAAGAATTTCTGGCAAGTCGGCATGAAGTGGCGGGGCGGCATCACCGTCACTGTCGGCAAGCCCCTGTACATCAACGAATTGAAGGGATTGTCTGTCGATGAAATCATGGAGCAAGTGCGTCAATTCATTTGCCAATCCATCGACACTGCTGAGCTGGAGAGTCTGCCCGAGAAAAAGATCAACGCCGCTTGATCAAAAGCTGTAGGCAAGAACGAGATTCTACCTACAGCTTTCTTTTTGTTTATTTATACTATATGTATAAGTATATACCATAAAAATAATAGAGCGGCTGGGGATGCCGCTCTACTCTCAATCCAGCTGAATCTGCCCCTTCTTTAACAACTCAAGAAACAAACGCCCTAAGTTGTAAGAATCGTCATAGGCATAGTGTTGCCGTCCCTCGAATTGCAAGCCCATGCTTTGCAGCATAGTCGACAAACCAAGGTTGCTTCGCTTCCCGGTCAATAGCCCATAAAGAGTCGACACATTGATCGTACTTGGACCGAAAGGATATTTCAGACCAAAGCTTTCGCATTGTTCTTTCACTGACTGCGCTTCATTATCAGTGTCGACAGCCAGAAGTCTTCCGTAAGCACCATATTTTTCTGACAAACGTCGACAAGCTTCTTGCAAGCTCATTCCTTGCTTGAAAAGCTTAGCCGCGGTCCAACCGGTCAACTCCGTACAATAAGCACTGATTTTGGAACGGCAAGGCACAATCGGCATACAAACTCGCTTGATGATTTGAGCCGAGCGTAAATCAATCATGCTCAAGCCAAACTCAATAATTTCAGCTGTTTCACCGGCAGGAAAAGCATTGCCGTCATAACAGCTCCATTCAGTGTCGAGCACGTTAACAATCATGGGACTCTCCCAAAGAGAATTACCAAAGATTTTCAATAAACAGTTATTCGTCGAAGGCTAGACCAACTAAATTTTGACAAAGAAGAAGTACTTTGACCCTACTCTTTACAAGGCTCCATACTCAAGCAAAAGCGCCCTCTTTACAACAAATATGATCAGGTTTAAATCAGGAGCACAGATAGCAGCCTAGTGAAAATTAGCGCTAAGAAATAAGTGCGGTAAACTCGTCATTCTGAACGCACTCAACGGAGATGTTGTCATGCTCAAATCGGAAGCAGAAAAACTTTTACGTCGAACCATGGAAGAGACTAAAGCTGAATTCAGCGAAGAGCAAATAAGCTGCTTAGTAACAACAATGATGAAAATTTGCGGGCGGATTGTAGAAGAAGCGCTCGCTTCAGCAAAATCCGGACCCGGCGGCAGAGCCACTTTCTTTGCTGATTAGTTTTACAGGAAACAGGATATGAGTACAACCAATCTGATGAGCCAAACAATGCTTACTAAAGCTCGTGACCTGCAAAAGGAAATCGTCGAGCTGCGCCGCCATCTGCATCGCTATCCGGAACTGAGCTTTCAAGAAAATGAAACAGCCAAACTTGCTGCCGAAAAATTGCAGGAGCTGGGTTTTGCCGTTAAAACCGGAATCGCGCGTACCGGAGTGCTTGGCGAAATCGGCAGCGGCAAAAAAATTGCTATTCGCGCCGACATGGACGCGCTACCCGTACTCGAATCCAACAAAAACAAATACGTTTCGGCTAACCCCGGTGTTATGCACGCTTGCGGGCATGACGCTCATGTTTCTTGCGGATTAGCTGCGGCCAAACTGCTTTCCGGTCTGGACAACCTACCTGGTAGCGTACGCATGATTATGCAACCGGCTGAGGAAGATGTCGACGACGAGAGTAAATCCGGCGCTTTGCGCATGGTTGAAGAAGGTGTCATGGACGGCGTTTCGGCTGTAATCGGTTTACACATGGATGCTTCTTTGCCCGCCGGCAAAGTAGCAATTATGTCCGGTCCGGTAATGGCCGCTTGCGATATTTTTCATATCACCATTAAAGGAAAAGGCGGTCATGGAGCCTATCCCGAAGCAACAGTAGACGCCGTAGTCCTTACCGCTCAAGTGATTAACGCCGTTCAACAAATTGTTTCGCGCCGCATTGCGGCCACAGATCCAGCTGTCGTTACTATCGGCGCCATCAGAAGTTCTAGCACCAGAGGTAATATCATTTCCGAAACCGTCACCTTAGACGGAACCATGAGAAGCTTTACCGAACCAGTGCGCGCTAAGCTTTTTGAAGAGATGGAAAAAGCATGCAGCATCGCCAGGGTTCTGGGCGGTGATTTCAAAATCGAGTACGAAACCGGCTATCCGGCAACTTTCAACGACAGCGCCGTAACACAAACTATGCGCGAAGTAGCTTGCGAGCTTATTGGCGAAGATAACGTCGTAATCTTGCCACCAAAAACTTGGTCCGAAGATTTCTCTTTACTGGCTCAAGCAGCGCCAGGAGCATTTATGTTTTTAGGCGGAGAAATTTCAGGCGATCGCCGCGCACATCACAGTCCTGATTTTGATATCGACGAAAGCGGGCTTTTCATCGGACCAGCCATATTGGCTGAGACCGCTCTAAGATTGATGAAAAAATAGACGACAACTGAAGATTAGCGCGAGCTAGACAAGGGGAATTTATCTCTTGGTTACCGCCTTATCGGCAGCACATAGAGCAGAAAAGTCTCTTGAACACGCTGTTCACAGCTATTATTACTCTGGTCTAGCATTTCCTATAAACACTCTATCTAGTTTTAATTCGAAACTCTTCTTGTTTTGATCACTGTCTCTTTACTAGTTTCTTTAAGCACTTCATTTTTTGTTTTATTTGAGATCACCTAAGCACAGCACCGATTATTTCGACTTCTAAAACCAATCTCTCACAGCGCCCTGCGCTATGGAGTTTTACACTTTCCATCTGCAGTCGAGGACCCCATGGATAAAGCGAATGAATCAGCAGCACAACAGCTGCACAAAATTTTTGGTTTGACCGGCTCTCAGCTGGATCGGGTTTTGGCTCATGCTCTGCGCCTTAATCCCAAACAAGCCTTTTGCGATATTTATCTTGAAGCCGGTGTGCTTGAGTTTTTGACTCTGGACGAAAGGATTCTCAAGAATCCCAGCCGCAGTGTCAGCAAAGGCGCCGGTGTACGCGTGGTGATCGGCGACAAAGTCGGTTATTCACCGACCGACCATGTCACTTTCACCAACTTACGCAAAGCAGCCGGAATTGCTGCTGATATTTGCCAGCATGCCGGAGACTTGTCTTCGGTGCCCGTGAACACCGATTCCAAAAACAAGGGTGCGGTACAGGCACACGATCTGTATTCGCTTCAGAATTCGCCTTTGGGCATGCCTCTGAGCGAAAAGATTGCCTTGCTGCAGTCTATCGATGCCGCCGCCCGGGCCTATGATCCGCGAATCAAGAATGTGACCGTTTCACTGGCTGTAGATGAGCGGGTGATAATCATCGCCACCTCGCTCGGCAATTTGGTCTACGACAAACGACCGATGCTGCGCTTGAACGTCCAGTGCTTGGCTCAGGAAGGCCAGCGACGAGAAACAGCCAAGCGCGGCGGCGGCGGACGGGTTGAGTTCAGCCACTTTCTCAACGGTGAACTGTGGCAACGCTACGCAACCGAAGCAGCCAAAGAAGCTGTCGATCTGCTCAACGCTGAGGCAGCACCGGCCGGAGAGATGACCGTCGTTCTCGGCAACGGCTGGCCGGGCGTGTTGATTCACGAAGCAGTCGGACACGGTCTGGAAGGCGATTACAACCGCAAAGGCAGCTCGGCTTTCAGCGGTCTTGTTGGACAGAAAGTGGCATCGCCGCTCTGCACGGTGATCGACGACGGCACCATGGCCAACAAACGAGGCTCCCTGAACATCGACGACGAAGGAACGCCTACGGGGCGAACTGTGTTGATCGAGAACGGCGTGCTCCAAGGCTATTTGCAGGACCAGATGAACGCCCGTTTAATGGGTGTCGCCGCTACCGGCAACGGCAGGCGCGAAAGTTATGAGCATGCACCGATGCCGCGCATGGCAAACACCTATCTTGCCGGTGGACAATCGACGCCGGAAGAGATCATCGCCTCAGTCAAATACGGTCTTTTTGCTTTGAGCTTCCCCGGCGGGCAAGTGGACATCACAAGCGGCGACTTTACTTTCAGCACTTCCGGCGCTTACCTGATCGAAAACGGCAAACTGACCCGCATGGTCAAGGGCGCCACTTTGATCGGCAACGGACCGAAAGCTTTGCACAATGTTTCAATGGTCGGCAATGACGTTTCCCTCGATGAAGGCATCGGTACTTGCGGCAAAAACAATCAAGACGTGCCGGTTTGTGTCGGCATGCCTACCGTCCGCATCGACCGTGTCACTGTCGGCGGTACCAGGAGCTAACTCAGATGAAAACAAGCACAAAATGGGAAGAGCTTGCTGCTTTCGTGCTCAAAGAAGCTAAGCGCTTAGGCGCTAGCGATTGTGAAGTGACGATCATCGATTACGAGTCGGTCGACACAAGTGTTCGTCTCGGTCAAGTGGAGGAGCTGCAAGGAGTAGCTCAAGGTTTGTCACTCAAGCTGTGCGTTTTTCTCGGCAAGAAGAGCGCTTCCACATCGACAAGCGATGTCCGGCGACGCCCTCTGACTAAGCTCATTCGCGAAACAATCGCTTTAGCTCAGTATTGTCCGGAGGACGAGTTTGCCGGCTTGCCCGAGAAAGAATTGCTGGCTGTTAAGATCCCCGACTTGGATCTCTACGATCCGGCAATCGGCGCCATTTCACCCAGCAAAAAGATTGACATTGCCAAAGCCGCCGAAGCTGCAGCTATGTCTTCGGACAAACGAATCAGCGGCTCGGAAGGCGCTACTTTTTCCGACATGCGCAGAACGTTTGTTTATGCCAGTTCGCAAGGATTTATCGGCAGTCTTGTCACAAGCACATGCACGCTATCCGCAGTTGTTATCGCCTCTGATGGCGGCGAAATGAAGGTGGGCAGCTGGGGGGTAAAGAACTGCAAATTCGCCAACTTGCCGAGCGCTGAAGCAATCGGCGCAAAAGCAGCTGAGCGGGCTTTGCAGCAGCTGGGCGCTAAACGCGTCAAGTCGCAAGTCGTCCCGGTTGTTTTCGACCAGACCATGGCCAGCCGACTTCTGTCACAATTCGCCAGCGCCCTTGCCGGCAACTTGATTTACCAAAACAGCTCTTTCTTAGCCGGAAAGGTCGGCATGCAAATAGCTGCTACCAACCTGCACGTGATTGACGATCCGCTTATTCCGGGAGCTCTGGGCTCATCGCCTTTCCGCAAACAAGGCTTAGTCTCACGCAAACGCACAATCGTGGACGCCGGCAAACTTGAGGGTTATTTCCTCGACCCTTACTCCGCTCGCAAATTGGGCTGCAAAGCAAACTGCGGTGACACATCCAATCTCTACATCAAGCCCGGCGAACAGACGCCGGAAGAGATCATCGCTTCGGTGCCTTGCGGCTTGTATTTGACGAACGTTTCGGGTCCAGGATTCAAAGTCGTCAGCGGCGCCTATTCTCTGGGCGCCTCCGGAATTTGGATTGAGAACGGCAAGCTTACTTATCCGGTCAATGCAATCACCGTCGCCAGCACTCTGCCTCAAATGCTTGCCGGTCTGCAAAGCATCGGCAATGACTTAGAGTTTCGCAGCAGCATTAATTCCCCGACACTGAAGTTCGAATCCATGACCATCGGCGGCGAATAACTCCCTTTCACCAAACAAGCGAAAACAAACAATGCTTTTCTCTCTCGATCGAACCGTCGTCATCCGCGAGCATAAGCTCCCTAGAGAAAAAGGAGCGTTCACTTTGTCCTTGCACAGCGAATACACTGTTCTTCAAGTTGCCGCCGACACCGATGGCAACCCGATTCTACTTGTTCAAGAAGAGGAAGAAAGTGAAGCTGCAGAAGTCCACTTCGAGCTCGTCGAATCGAGCCAAACTTTCTCCGTCAGCCCGCGTAGCAGCGACGAACGAAATCACATCCATAGCTTTCGCGCCGGCGGCAAGCTTTTGCATCTGATCGGCTCCAGCCGGAACAAGGGTTTCAACCAGCTCAAAGCTGACATCCTGAGATCCGGCGGGGCTTGCTAACTGAATTTTTTGTAGTTTTCCGACCATCAGTCAAGGAACAACATTCCCATGAAAAAGCTTATTTGTCTGGCTGCAGCAATGGTGATTGCTGCTTTTCTCAATGGCAGCTCGGCTCACGCCGAGCCTTTTACGGTGGATCTGAGCAAGAAATTGCCGCAAGAAATCACCGTCACAGCCGAAGACACCATCGTTTTCATCAATGCCAAGGTCACTGTGACAAACAAAACCACCGAAGGCCAAGGCGAGCTTCTGAAAGCGGAAAAAGCAGGCAAGGACGAGTCCGCCAAATTCTTCGTCACCCAAGCCGGATCCAGCGAGCTCACAGTAAAGCGCAGTCTGGAAAGCGCCTTTTCCATCACGCGCACCGAAATGATCAAACTCACGGTGCTGCCGAAGCCCGAAGTGATTAGTTACACCCACCAGATTACGATTTACTGGAGCAAGGACGTCAACGAAGAAGACGTATACGTCCTGCTTTCCGGTTATGTAATCAGTGACGTGCAGTCCTATGCACCCAATGCTTACACAGTAACAGTGGAGACCGAGGAAGAGCTGTACGAACTAATGGACCACGTGCGCAACCAGCCCGACATCGATCACGTCGAAGAGTTCGAAGAAATAGACTAAAACTTCTCAATATCTTCAGGAAAACCAATGAACAAAATTTTTCCGCTGCTTGCTTTTGTTGTGTGTCTGGCAAGTGGTCTTTCGTTAGCTTCTGCGCGTGAAGCCACGCCCCAAGAGCTGCGCGTCAGTCCTAATGGTGAAGTCACCATTAGCCTTGGTGATTTGCGCAATGAAGAGATCACGAGCATCCCGGCATTCCCGGCTGAAGCTAAAATTCTCTGGATCATGAGCCATGATAAGCTGACCAGCCTACCGGCTTTGCCTGATGGCTTGCGAGTTCTGGTTATTTCCAGCTGCGACGGATTGACGAGTTTGCCCGCTTTGCCCAGCAGTCTGAAAAGTTTGGTTATCCAGAACTGCGAGGGACTGACCACTTTGCCGACACTGCCGGCTGGCTTGGAGAAGCTGGATTTTGATGGCTGCAACAAATTTAACTTGCCGGCATTGTCAAAAAATCTCCAAGAGCTGAGAATTTCCTTTTGCGGCACGCCGGCACTGCCGAACTTGCCGGTCACTCTGACATTTCTGGATGTGGCTTGTTGCAACAACTTGACCACACTACCGAGCTTACCTGCCAGCTTGACCGAGCTGAGATTGATGAACTGCGGGAAGCTCAGTTCGTTGCCGACGCTACCGGGGGCGCTTACCACGCTTAAAATGGACGGCATTGACAAATTGACTAAACTGCCGACATTGCCTAATACGCTGAGCAATTTGTCAATTCAAAACTGTCAATGGTTGACCGAGTTGACCAACTTGCCACCAAAGCTGGAGAAGCTCCATATTCAGTATTGCCTCAAGTTCAACAAGCTGCAGGATACGCTGCCGGCAACCTTGAAAAATTTGTGGCTGCAAGATATAGCGCTCCAGACTTTGCCAAAGCTACCTCCGGCGCTTGAAGTGCTTGATCTGCAGTATTTGAACAGCTTGCCTCGGTCCTACAAGCTGGAAGTACCGAACAGCCTTAAAGAGCTGAGAGTTTGGAGCTGCGACTGGCTTACCGAATTGCCCGAATTACCTGATACTTTGCGCTCACTCAATGTTTATGATTGCGACAATCTTTCGTCCAGTCACAATCATTTGCCTGGCAACATAGAGCATCTGAATCTCAACGGCGTGCACATTTCGTTTCGTCGAGATAAGTAATTCGTTTGTCGAGAGAGGTACTAATCCGTAAGCAGGCTATTACGATTGCCCGTAAAACCCTGTTTTTATGCTGACGAGCTGTCTCGTGCATGGGGCACCGGACAGTGTTCGTTAAGCAAAATCGCCAGGAAAGAAAAACAATGAAAAAGTATATCATTGCCGCTTTCGCGTTCGTATTTGGCCTTAGCACCGTCTTTGCCAATTCGGCTTCGGCTGCCACTGTCGACTTGAGCAAGCCGGTACCGAAGGAGCTGGAAGTCGTTCAAGGCGAAAGTATCGTTTTTGAAAACAACAGCGCCAAAATTTCGGCCACCGACACCGACGGCAAGGGCGAAATTTTGCAAGAACGCCCGCACAACACTTTCAACGAGGTCGGCAACCTGCGTGCAGTCCGTGCTGGCACCGGCGAAATCACCGTCAGCATGTCCAGCCAAGGACTGGCTACGGTAGCTCCTACTTACAAGATCAAGGTCACCGTAAAGGCCGCGCCTGGCAGCGCTGCAGCTACCGGTGGGGACCAGACTCTCAACTACAACAATATCGGCGGCAAGCAACCTGTCAATGACATTGAGCTCAATGTCGGCGACTCTCTGCAAGTGGTGCAACCATTCTCCGGAGATCCCGGTACTGTGGAGGAACCACTAAACACTCCTTCTCTTGGTGGCAGCACCGTACTTAAGCAGGTAACCAAGCAGGGTCCGACCTTCCAGAAGGGACAAGTGCTCCTCTGGGGCTGGAAGGCTGAAGCAGCAGGCACTGTCGAAATCGTTTTCACCAACCAAATTAGCGGCAAAGAAGTTGGCCGGATCAAAGTCAACGTCAGCGATCCTGCAGTTGAGGTGAAAGCTGAAACCAAGCTCAATGAACGCAACGACGGGCAAACAATTTCGGTGAATAAAGGCGTCGACTTGAAGATCAGCCTGGCTGGCAACATCAGCACCGGCTATACCTGGGACGTGGAAAGCACTTCCGGTAAAGCAGTTGAGCAGGTTGGCGGCAGCGACTATGTGGACAGTTCGAACAGCGACCGTCAAGGTGCGCCGGGGACATTCGTCCACACCTTCAAAGCCAACGAAACCGGCACGACGACGATCAATCTCAAGTACAGCCGACCGGGTGGCAAGCCCGCGAGGACCTACTCGGTGACTATCGACGTCAAGTAAGTTTTTGCTCCTGACTTAACTTAAGTCCGGTCGAGCCGCGTGGTTAGTGGCTCGACCGGACTATCCTCATTTTATTTCTACGCCTGGAAAGCGAAAAAATCATGTTTTTTCAATCACGATTGTTTTCTTTAAGTGCTCTTGTTCTGGTGATTTTGTTGCTGCAGCCAGCTTCAAGCCAGGCTCAGACTCCGGCTTCCCCTCAGTCTTTTGAAACAACCTACCTTCAGGTGTGGCAGCAGATCGAGAACAGTTATGTCGGCAATTTGCCGCACAATTGGGCAGCTTATGAGCACAAGTATGACGGCAAACTGCATAACCAGGATGAACTGCGAACAGCGATCAGCGAAATGCTCGCTGCCGTCGGCGACAAAAATCTTCTGCTTTTAAGCCAAGAGCAGTATGAATCCTGGCAAGCCCGCCTGCAAAACGGCATCATCGGCATTGGCCTGCAAGCCACGCCCAAAACCGCTCTCAGCGCTCACTGCATCATTATCGACGAAGTGCAGGAAGCCTCCACAGCAGAAGATGCCGGACTGAAAACCGGCTGGACCATAACGCGCATCAACGACCACTCCATCCAAGGAATGCTCTTCAGTGATGCCGTTAGCCTAATCTCCGGTTCGCCCGATACTTCTGTGAAGTTGACCGTTCTCGAAGGGGCTGTTTACAAAGACATTATCGTCAAACGCGATCTCGACGGTAAGATCGGTGTCAGCCTGAGAGCAAGAAATCCGAGCAGCCTGTTTGTTGTCGAAGGGGTCGTGGAAAACAGCCCGGCAGCCCTTGCCGGAGTCAAGATCAACGACATCATTGCTGCAGTAAACAACTTGAATGCCACAGGCAAATCAACCGACTGGCTTTTAACGCAGCTAAGGAACGGGCGTTTAGGCAGCAAAATCGAGCTCACCCTGCTCCGCAACAAGACCGAGTATGTATCGGTCAACCCAATCCGCTCGGTTATTCCCAACATGGCAGGCGGCTGGAGTGCTTATGGACAGCCTTATGGCGGCATCAACAACAGCGGAGTCGGACGTGTTGCGCCAGGCAATTTTGACAGTGAGCGTACTTTCACACTCACTGAAGCAGATCTAAAGTACCTCTCCCAGTACCCGAGCTCTATTTTGGACCTGCGCGGCAGCAGCGGCTATGACGCCGAAATTGCCGCCCGTACAGCGGCTTTGTTTTTGAGCGATGGTGAAGTTTTACGCCAAAAGGAAAAGAACGGCACTGTCCTTTACCGGATTGACAACAAATGTCTCTATCGCATAGGGAGCGACGGCTCGGCAAGCAAAATCTACGCTCCCCAACAACAGCTGTTGTCAAACAAGCTGGTAGTGCTGGTCGACGATCACACAAGCGGCGCCGCTGAAGCGCTGGCTTCCGCCTTGCAGCGAAATAAGCGGGCAACGGTAGTCGGCTCCGGCACAGCTGGCAATGAAAACCTCTGCCGAGTTGCCGTTTTCAAAAACGACAACGAGCTGGAAATTGCCGTTAAGATACCGGTAGCAGTACTGGAAGCCAAAACTGTTTCATTGAGCCCTAATCGCCGACACTGGTGGTTCAGCGACTCTTTGTCCACAGCCGAAGCCGAAGCAGCCGGGATTTATTGGTACAACGACTTCAGCTTCCTCTTTTTGAGCGGGTTTGTTGTTGTTTCTTTGTCGCTGATCGTTTTCATGCTTCGCCGTCTTGCCCGAGTGCAAGTTGATAACAATCCTGGCGGAACGCCAGCTGAAATTGAAGAAGAAGAAGAAGAAGAAGAAGAAGAAGAAGAAACGCAAACAGAGGGGGGGAACAGACTCTTTGCCGGTATTGCACTGGCCGCCGTGAGCATTTTTGTCATTGCCATTTTCGCTGGAATAATGTTCACCAAGTCCCTCAGCGGTCCGAGCACAAAAGGCATGCATGGCGATGTTGTCGTCGAGCTTTACACCGATGGTTCAGTCGACTCTCAAGTACAGGCAGACTTAGTCAAGCAGCTTGAAAAAGAGTATGCCGGCCCGATCAGCTTTAGCCTGATTGACGTCAAACAAAATCCGCACTACACGAACTGGGACGGCAGATCGACTGTTCGTCCAACCGTCGTAGAATCGGTACCTTCGATTCGCATCATTTATCGTTTTCGTAACGACAAAAATGAGCTGATCAGCGGTGGTACTCAAGGTTTGAACGGCAAGGTTCCTAAGCGCGATCTGGTCATGCTAATCAATATCGCCAAAGAAAACCTTGCTCAGACCGACAAAGCTACCGCTAACAGCATCATACGCACTCCGCGTTAACGGTCAAACCGAGTTCATTCTTCGCATGACGATCTGCGGTCATGCAGAAACAGCAAAAAACATGAAAAAGCATGTGACTGTGTTCGCTCAAGTCCCCAGCCTTCAAGCCGCTCTCGATCTCGTCTGCCGCAAGAACAAATTGCCCGTCGGTCTGCGTCTTTGCTCCTCGACGGATGGCGCTGGCCGCGAGCACAGCCCTTTCCAGCTCACTGATTACAATCGCCAAACCTATCCGGCTGTAGCTTTGCTGGAGATTGTTTTGCCCCGAAGCGTCTTTCTCCAAGCCTTCCCGCCTGAAGATCAGGAGGAACCGGAAGCCAACGTCTCTGAAGGCTTTCAGTATTCCTTTGATGTTGTGCTAACGGCAGAACAAGCTGAGTTGCTCAATCGTCACGTTCATCAGGTCAAATTGCTGGTTTTGCCCAGACAGTAGTTGCCATCAGTACTTTCAGCGCTCTCCTCAAACACTAACAACACAAAGTAAATCTCATGAACATCGTCACTCTGCTCTATGCCGTTCTCGGCGGAGCCTTGTCCTTGGTCGCGGCTATTCTCGTTGTCGGTTTTCTCGTTTCTTTCGCGGCGAAGACACCATTCGGGCGGCAGGTTTTGCGCCATTTCAGCCGCGCACTTGTCTTCGAGTACTGGAAGCAGATTCTTGTCGCCGCTGTGGTTGTGTCGCTTGGCGTACCCCTTTTCGGCTGGTCGATAACCACCGTCGCGATTATTTGCGCCGCCGTTGGTGCTGCGGTTCCGCTTGTATTGATCCTTGCCAGCAAGCAATAGCTTGCACCGGAGCGATATCAATGAATGCTTTTCTTCCCTTGCTCATGTTCACCGGCGTTACGCTACTGGTTAACTGGGCAACAAAATGTTTGCTCTCTTTTAGTCATGGATTGGTCCGTCATAAAGAGTGCGGTTTCATGCTCTTTCATCTTGTGACAGACAACATCAGAGAGAGATGGTGGTCTAATTTTTTGGTATCGGCAGCAGTGGCAGGAGCGGCCAGCTTATTCGGCTGGCCGCTCCTTGTCGCGGCAGCAATCGGAGCAGGTTTTGCCGTACTGCATATTTTGTCCTGGTTCGTAGATCTTTAAGCAAATCCAACCAAGAGTTCATATCTAATGCACAAGCTCATCGCTTCCCTGGCAACGCTGCTTTTCTGCCTATCCTTTTTCGTTACTTCGGCCAAAGCTGAAGTCGTAACGATCGAAGAAAAGCCGCAGTCCGGGGAGAAAAGCCGAACCAGCTATCAGTATGACGGACAGGTAAGCAAAACCGAGGTCATTTATCTGGATGGCACATTCAGGGTCACTCATCTCGCCTCCGGCAAGCCGGCACTGTCCCGGCTTTACGCTCAAAAAGATACACCATTCGTCTTTAATACGTGGCGCGTTGCTGACCACTTCAACAACGGCACGCTTTTTTGCCGGCGTGAAAGACAGACAAATCAAGATCTGGTCCTCACCGCTTTTGCAGACGACGGCGTAACTATTGCCTTCAAGCAATACTGGCGATACGAAAAGCGTCCGCAAAAGTCGCTTCGAAACACCGATTTTTTGCTGGACAAAATTGAAGAGTTCAAAGCTGACGGCACTCTGGAACGTCAAATTCAATTTGACAAAACCGGACAAAACGTCAGTCAGATTCAGCTTTTCGACCAAGGTAAAGTAACGAGCAGCAAGACTCATACGCCGGCAGACAACGTACGAGATCAACTCGAACCAAAGCTGCTGCGCGATCCGGTTTATAAGCTCGAAGAGCCTGGCATTATGCGAGTAATCCGTTAAATTCAACAGGAGTTGCGATGCAACAACCCAAGCAGAACGTTGTCGTCAACTGTTTCAACCCTGCCGACCGCCGCTTTCACGAAGCGCTGCAGCGTGACGAAAACGGCGTATTGACTGGAAATGACGGAGTAAAGCTTGAGAGCAAGGACGTGATTGTTCTTCTGTCTTGCGGCCGCACTGACAGCCAAGGTCAAGATGTTTGCTTGGGCGACATGCTAAGGATCGCCACCGACGGTGGGCATATCGACTTTGTTGTACGCAACCGCGACTACTACGGCAATGACGGCGCTCGCCTTGAAGGCTGGCATTTACACGCCTATGCGGCAACCCGCGGCGAAAGCCAACTGGAAGAGTTTTACGAAGTACGCCCAATCGAGCAAGTAGCAAACATGAGCTTGGTTGGCAACATCTACCGCCAATACGAGCAGTATGTGCCAGCACACACCCACTACTGCTACCGCCTCCTCAGCGCCGGCTCGGGCGGTATGAAGCGCGTGCTTTGCCCCTTTTTCGAACACAGTACTTTCGGCATGGTGCACTGCGGCTTGCTCAATTTAGGCGCCATCGACAACTCCTCCGGAGCATACGAGGAAGCTGTCGCCCATTTGGGCAGCGCTGAGGCCGCTGAAGAGAAAGATCAACTTCTGATTTTATGGGACGAAGTCAAAGAATGCAGCTTCAGTCTCGACGAATAACCTATCCTTTCAATAGAAAACAAACATGAACCTGCAACGACGTCAACTCCTCACCGCAGCTGCTGCCTTGGGTAGCAGCTGTCTGACCGGGCTCGGCTCCAACCTTCTGGCTACGGAGCCGAGCGGCGACTTGAAAGCTTACCCGGGCATTGATGCCGAAGCTGCTGCTTTGGCAGCCACCGAAAAGAATATTCTCGGTCCTTACTACCGACCGGGCGCTCCCTATCGCGCCAAAATTACGCCGCCCCATGAGCCCGGTACGGTGCTTCTGGTAAACGGTATTGTGCGCGCCGCCGACACCGGCAAGCCTTTGCCCTTTGCCGTGCTCGACATTTGGCAAGCCAACGAACAAGGTCATTACGACAACGAAAACGATGCCAATCCGAACGCCAAACCGGCAAACGGGCTGTATTTGCTACGTGCTCGTCTGGTGACTAACGAAGACGGCTACTACGAATACGAAACCATTCATCCCGGTGCGTATGAGTATGCCGAAAACGCTTGGCGCCCGGCGCACATCCACTACATGGTGAGCGCTCACGGTTACAAGCAGCTTGTCACTCAGATGTATTTCGACGGCGACAAGCACAACAAGACCGACCAATTCATCCACGATTCGTTGATCATGCCGGTGGCGAGCAAGACCTCCCACGGCAAGAGTTACGAAGCGGTGACTTTTAACATCGTTCTGGCCAAGACTTAAGCACCTTCCTAGAAAGCTTCATGAACAAACGTATCAGCAGATCTAGGGGTATCCCATGTTTCCGTTAGCGATAATTCTCACGGCATTCGGCTTCAGCATCGGTGCTTTATGCGGTAGCCGCGCTTCCGCCATACCGAGCCGTGGAAGACGTTTTGCTTGGTATTTTGTAATCCTCGCGTTCTGCGCTTTTGTCGGGTTTTTCATCGGCAGCGTTGCCTGCCTTGTCACCTGGACGACAGCCTATTTTGTCCGATCGATATTGGTAAGCGTATTCATGGGACTTTTCGGCATGGTCTACGGACTGATGGAAGGTCCTCATTGAAAGGAATAGCTTGTTTTTCATACTTATTCTCCTGACGATTTGCGGTTTTGGCATCGGCTGTTATTTTGGGCAACATGCTGCCGGCGCACAGATTGTCGGTTTGCGCCTCGGCGTTTATTTGATTGCTTTTGTGTTCAGCTTCATTGCTGGCGCCGGAATAGCCGGTATTGTCTGCCTCGCTCTCGGCAATACGGTTTGGCTAACGAGCCTGATTGCTACCGCTGTTCTAGCTACTTTTCCCGGTATCGTCCTTGGACGCGTACTAGGCCAGCGTTAGTCTTTTTCAAGCTTACTGCTACGGCAGACGCGCAGCCCGATTGAAAGATCTGGCTGCGCAATAAGCTTTTACTACTGCCTTTCAACAAACAACTCGCCCTACGGGGCAACCTTTCAATATCGCTACGGCGATAGAAAGACAACTATGACCGCTATGATCCTTCCTGCAAGCAGCGTCACCAAGCCTTGCCGAACCTGCCAAAATCGAAACACATGGACTCAGGCCAACAAAGTTCTTGTAATCGACGAGCAAGTAATTTGCGGCAACTGCGGCAATGAACTAGAACGTCATCAAGAAAATGAAATGCCGTATGAAGTAGCAAGCATCGTGCGCAGCTTGATTCAACATGGTCTTTTTCAGCTTAACGATGGAATTAGCAGCTATACCATCGGCGACAACAAAGCAAAGTCGAAAGCGAACGCGATTGAGCTGGATAGATTTGAAAGCAGCCTCTCATTCGCTAGGTGTACAATTCAGTGGTGCGATTTCGAGCGCGATCGAAGCAAGGAAGAACGTCCGCGACAAGAATATCAGCGCAAAAAAGTCGCATGCTACGTCCCTGAATCGATCGATCAAACTGCTACTTTAATTTCCAACAGCAGTGGGTCGTGCTACAACGCCATGAATTTAACCGAGATCGCTGCCTCAAGCGAGCGCAAAACGATGCGTTTCGAGCGTTACTGTAAGCTATCCAGCTTTGGTAACGTACTCGATCCATTCAAGCATTTGCGCATTCGCGTCGAAATCTCTTGGAAATTCCCCGACGATCACGGACAAATCTTCATTCCGGTTGTCGAAGCCGATTTGGCGATGAAAATCCTGCGTGACGGTCTGAATATGCTTGAAGCTTCCGAGCTGGGATCAATCAAGTTTTTCATCGACCGCGGACAAGCCGAACGCAGAGCAGTAGCTCTGGCAACAGATGCGGCAAAGCCTGCTCACCTGCTTACTTACCGCTGCAATCACTACGCCGCTTCTGCCGCCCTCAGGCATGACTTAAAGCTGGCTTCGGACAAACCCGACATCCCGACCCGGTTAATCGCTTTTCAGGACCATTGCAAAGGTAATCGCGGTATTGCCATCGGTCAGGCTTTAGTTGAATATTTGCGGCACACACATCGTCGCGACGTTCATATGGAGTTGTTTACGGCTAATACACCTTAAGAAAGGACCGTCGTTATGAGCAGTAAGATTGTCGCTTCCTGTTGCGGACTGATCTCTTTGCCGCTTCTGGTTTATCCGCTTGTTGCCATAACGACGGCCTTGGCGAATCGCACTATTTTGCTGTCGATTCCGCTTTTAGCCATGTTCGTAGCTGGGATGCTCGGACTGAAGATCGCACGCGCTCTTTGGACAGCAACTCCCGGTCCATAATCTCTCTGCCTTACACGGAGAATCAAGGCGAAACCCGGCTTAAGCTAAATGCTTGAGCCGGACAACGCCGACCGATTCACTGCAACGATATCAAGCCGAACCTGCATCGCGTCGATGCGGACAAGGTTTGCTCTAGAGCTTGCAGCCGTTAACCATCAACATCACAACGATCACAATGGATCTAAAAATGCACTACGAAGTTCGCCTCGACAAAGCCACTCTTCAACAAACCCGCGATTTCATTGGACAATTCTTCGACTCGCACCCGACAGCCATCGAAAAACACGGGCGCATTCCCGGGGGCACTTACAGAATCTTCCAGGGTTTGATCAATCGTGCCGAGTCGGATTGGCAACGTGAGAAAGTTTATTTCGAGGAACTTTACGGAAGCATCAACTGCTTCGATAACCGCCTGCTGATTCCCCTCAGCCGCTTGACGGCTACGGTGGAACTGGGCTGTCGCTGCAGCAACATCGTCACTTACGGCAAATCATATACACAAGCTCCTGTTGCAGACTGGCAGGAGAAGTTCAATACACAAGCTTTGCGCATGTTCAATCTAATCAAACAGATTGCTCAAGGGTTGCAAAAGAAAGACTTAAAAAATGGCACCCTCGCCTCCGAAGCAGAACTTCTACTTGTGCGGAAATATCGCTTGCGTCACGCCTGTCATCTTGCCGATTTGGCTATGACTCTTCGCCAGCATTATTTTCTCAAGAGCCGAAGCAGAAGCCAGTCAGTATTGGAGCTGCATGCCCAGTGCCAACGCAATCTGGCAGCCCTTCTAATTGACATTTCACGAGCCGATGAAGCACTAACAGTTTCCGACATGTAGTTGCGTCACTAAGAGAGAGGGATAGCTGTTGGGCTATCCCTCTCTCTTATAAAAAAATTTGATCTAAGCAGCACCATATACGGTATCACAAGACCATTAATTTCTCCAGCATCTGCTCGTAAATAAGCGCCAGTATTTCCAGATCATCAATGCGCACAGACTCGTTTATTTTGTGAATAGTTTCATTCACTAAACCAAGCTCAACTATTTGCGCCCCGGTCGGCGCTACAAACCGCCCATCGGATGTGCCACCGGCTGTACAAAGCTCCGGTCCGAGTCCGGTAATTTGCAACACTGCTGCTTTGGTTATATCAACAAGAGGACCATCTTTAGTAATAAAAGGATGTCCCGAAATACGCCAATCAAGCCGATATTTTATTTTGTGGCGATCAAGTATCTCATGCACTTTATTCTGCAATTCTTCGACAGTGATTTCCGGAGAAAAGCGGAAGTTGAACCATGCCTCAAGACTACCGGGAATGACATTATCAGCGCCAGTACCCGACTTCATGTTAGTGACTTGAAAGCTGGTTGCCGGAAAATGCTCGTTCTCTTTATCCCATTCAGTTACAGTAAGCTCAGTTAAAGCAGCAGCAAATGAATGAATCGGATTATCGGCACGCTGCGGATAAGCTACATGTCCTTGAATCCCTTCAATAAACAAGCGTCCGTGCAAAGAGCCACGGCGACCGTTTTTGATTGTATCGCCGACCTGCTTGACCGAGCTTGGCTCACCAACAAGACAGTAATCGATACGTTCTTTGCGGCGCATAAGCTCTGCAATTACTTTGACAGTGCCATCGGTAGCGATACCTTCTTCATCGCTGGTTAAAAGCAAAGCGATAGTACCGCGATGATCCGGATGTTTAGCGATAAAACGTTCGGCCGCAACGACAAACGCTGCAATCTCGCCTTTCATGTCGGCAGTACCACGCCCATAAAGATAACCGTCGCGCTCGGTCGGCTCAAATGGCGGACTTTGCCAATCGGCTTCCGGACCGGTCGGAACTACATCAGTATGTCCAAGAAAAACAAAAAGTGGTTCTTGATCACCATGCTTCAGCCAGATATTTTGCACTGCGCCAAAAGGCATATTTTCGGCTTTGAAGCCGCAAGCCGAAAGCCGCTGCGCAATCATTTCCTGGCAGCCACCATCTTCCGGTGTTACTGAAACTCTTTTGACAAGCTCTTTTGTCAGGATCAACACGTCGTGCATATCAGTCTTGTCCTGCTCTAAGAAGTTCGTTGATGCTCACTTTGCCGCGGGTTTTAGCATCCACCTGCTTGACGATTACAGCACAGTACAAACTATATTTACCGTCGGCGGCCGGCAAGTTACCCGGCACGACAACCGAGCCGGCCGGCACACGACCATAAGTAATTTCACCGGTCATACGGTTATAAATGCGTGTGCTTTGTCCGATGAATACACCCATAGAGATTACCGAGCCTTCTTCGACAATCACTCCTTCAACTACCTCAGAACGAGCACCAATAAAGCAGTTATCCTCGATAATTGTCGGACTGGCTTGCAAGGGTTCGAGCACACCACCGATGCCCGCTCCACCTGAAAGATGGACATTTTTACCGATTTGAGCGCAAGAGCCGACCGTAGCCCAGGTGTCGATCATTGTGCCCGAGTCGACATAAGCACCGATATTGACGAATGCCGGCATACAAACTACGTCAGAGGCAATATAAGAACCTTTGCGCACAGCTGCTGTCGGCACTACACGAAAACCGCCAGCACGAAAATCTTCTTCTGTATAATCAGCAAATTTGCTCGGTACTTTATCAAAATAGTTGCTGAAGCCGGCTGGCATCAGATAATTATCTTGAACGCGAAAAGAGAGTAAAACTGCTTTTTTTAGCCATTCATTTACTTGCCAGCTGCCATCTTTTTTTTCGGCCACACGAAACACACCTTTGTCCAAGCCGTTTATCGCTTCGGCTATAGCTTCACGTATTTTTTGATCAGCGCTTTTCGGGCTGATTTCAGCTCGCTTTTCAAAGGCTTCTTCAATGATCTGTTTGATGTCGCTCATTTATACCTCACAGCGAACTAACGAATTCTTTTAAACGTTGCGCTCCTTCAATACATTCAGCAAGCGGCGCAACTAAAGCCATACGCACCCGATTGGCTCCGGGGTTTGTTCCATGGGCAACACGTGAAAGATAAGAGCCCGGCAATACGGTCAAGTTTTCTTTTTCGTACAAAAGCTTGGCAAATTCAGTATCCGCGCAAGGTGTTTGC
Source organism: Candidatus Obscuribacterales bacterium (assembly GCA_019750335.1). Lineage (GTDB taxonomy): Bacteria > Cyanobacteriota > Vampirovibrionia > Obscuribacterales > Obscuribacteraceae > JAIEPM01. The sequence continues at coordinate 132,607 of JAIEOQ010000006.1, read as the reverse complement.
GCCCAGAGATAAAAGCTACCGGCAGGAATTTGAAGTGGTAACACCGGTACAACAATGTCAATTACAGCTTGAAATTTTTGACGATAAATTGCGCGATTTACTTTGACATGCTCCTCGTCACGCCAAGCAGCAGCGCTTGCTTTTTGAAAAGGCGGCGACATAGCGCAGCCGTGATATGTTCGATAAAGCTTGAACTTGGCAATTATTTCTGCGTCCCCGGCAACAAACCCTGAACGCATACCAGGCAAGCTCGATCGTTTAGAAAGGCTATGAAACACCAAGCAACGCTTGTAATCTATGTTGCCCATTTTAGCCGCAGCTTCAAGCAAACCAGCAGGTGGATTATTCTCATCACTATAAATTTCGGAATAGCATTCATCTGAAGCGAGAATGAAATCATAACGTTCGGCAAGCGAAATCAGTTTTTGCAAACGTTCAAGAGAAAGCACCGCTCCGCTTGGATTGCCAGGAGTGGATAGATAAAGCAATCGACACCGTTGCCAAATATTTTCTGGCACTGCATCAAAATCAGGACACAAGTCAGGGCCTAAATTGATGAAATAAGGCTGGGCGCCAGCAAGAATAGCCGCACCTTCATAAATTTGGTAAAAGGGATTCGGCATCAGCACAAGCGCACGTTCACTGGGATCGACCACAGCTTGAGCAAAAGCAAAAAGTGCTTCCCGTGTGCCGTTGCAAGGTAAAACATGCTTATTTGGATCTAAGCTGTTTTCGGCCAAGTTGAAACGTTTACATAGCCAAGATCTAATCGCTGTACGTAAATCATCACTGCCAGCCGTTAGCGGATAGCTACCCAACCCGGATATTTCTTTTTCGATGATTTCAGCGATGAAAGCTGGCGCAGCATGCTTGGGCTCACCAATAGACCAAAGAATCGGTTTTTTAGCGCCAGACGGTTTGCTGCCTGCTAATAATGCAGTCAGCTTTTCAAAAGGGTACGGCTGAAGTCCAGACAAAAGCGGGTTCACGATCGAGCCTTAAACAAAACCGTTCCAATCAAGAATATCACCTTGGCTTGCCTAGTTAGCGTCATGTTGAAGCACGAACAACTTCTCAAGCAGGGCTTCGTCGGTTGAGATGACAACCTCAATCACAATAGTTTAGTAGAGATTCTGATCTCCTATAGATCTCTTACTTTAAGACAAATAACGCCCACCAAAACAACAACTTACGGAACCTGAGCCATGATCCCGATGGGTGTATTGCGCTGGCTGCTCAGGCATAAGCAGCTGTCAAGATTGGCTTTGACTCTAACTTCCAACCGGACCCTTGTAGACTTTATCCAACAGGCTCATTTCAACTGGTTTCGCAATAACTGCCATCGACAAACCGGTTTAGCGCCAGATCGTGACAAACAAGACGCACCGGCCAGTATCGCCGCAACCGGATTCGCTTTGACTGCATTTCCGATTGCTGTCGAAAACGCCTGGATTGAGCGGGAAGAAGCGATTACATATACTTTGAGAACCTTGCGTACTCTTTATCGAGCACCGCAAGGAGAGAGCAAAGAAGGACAAGCCGGCTGTTACGGCTTCTTTTATCATTTTCTCGATCCTGCTACCTGCACCCGAGCAACAGCACCAAAGTTTTGGGACAGCGAGCTTTCCACAATTGACACGGCTCTTTTAATGGCCGGAGTTCTTTTCTGCCAAAATTATTTTGACAAAAAAAATGCTGCTGAAGCTGAACTTCGCGAACTAGCTTGCAACCTGTACGAACGTGTTGAATGGAATCGTTTCGTCAATCAATACAATTTGATTCTGCACGCTTGGTCTCCTGAGCGCGGCATGTGGACTCACGTTTACCAGGGGTACAGTGAAGCACTGCTGCTTTATCTTCTAGCTCTCGGCTCGCCGACTCACCCTGCTCCTCAGGCATCCTGGAAAGCCTACATCGGCAAAGCCGAAACCGGGCACTACGCCGGACACACTTATATCAAAATGCCCGGCTCACCTTTGTTTTGCTATCAGTATCCCCATTGCTGGATTGATTTTGCCGGTATCAAAGATGATACCAATCGCCGACTCGGTTTAGACTATGCCGAAAGTTCAAAACAAATGACTTTGGCTCAGCAAGCTTATGGCAGATTGAATCCAAAAGGGTTTCGTTCTTACAGCGCTTTGAATTGGGGTTGGACCGCATGTGACGGTCCGGGTAACTACAGCGAAAGAGGGGCACCGGAAGGTCACGACGACGGTACTATCGCCCCAACGGCAGCGCTCAGTTCTTTGCCTTTCGCGCCAGACGTGGTAATGCCAACTGCCCGCCATTGGCTTATCGAACGTCCTGAACTTTTCGATTGCAATAAGGGATTTGTCGATGCTTTCAATCCCGGGCATGACCCAAATAAAAACAGTGGCTGGGTCGATTCGGAGCGTGTTGGCATCGATCAAGGTCCGATCGTTTTGATGCTTGAAAATTTCAAAACAGCAATGATTTGGCGTTACATGCAACGAAATATTTATTTGCGTCTTGCTTTGCAAAAAGCCGGTTTCCGGAGAGACTAAGATGACCGTATCTGCTAACGAATTAGCTGCTTTTTTGCCGGCTAACTTTATTCTTGGTGCCGCCACATCCGCTTATCAGATTGAGGGTGCAACCAAAGCCGACGGGCGCGGTCCGTCGATTTGGGACAGATTTCTCGTCGATCCACACTTGCCTCATAGCGCTGCCACAGGCGAAATTGCTTGCGATCACTACAATCGCTATAAGCAAGATGTTGCTCTGCTCAAGAAACTGAATCTACATGCTTATCGCTTCTCGATTGCTTGGCCACGCGTGTTTCCGCAAGGCAAAGGTAAACTCAACAAAGCCGGGCTGGATTTTTATGACCGCCTGGTGGACGAACTGCTTGCACAAGGCATCACTCCTTACACCACTCTTTATCATTGGGATTTGCCTCTTGCTCTGCAAGATCGCTTTGACGGCTGGCTCTCACGCATTACTTGCAGCGCATTCGCCGATTACAGCCGAGCGGTGGTCGCCAAACTTGGAGACCGCGTCAAACACTGGACTACTTTCAACGAGCCGGAAGTGATTGTCGCCGGCTACAGCACAAACGGTCTTGCTCCCGGGTACAACCAGCCGGGTATCCGCTTTCATGTCGGGCACAACTTGATGATTGCCCACGGCATGGCAGCAAAAGCAATCCGCTCAACCAGAAGCGACGCTCAAGTCGGCATTGTGCTCAACTACAACAATATCGATCCTGTCGACCGAACTTTAGCGGCAAACGCAGCTGCACATAACCGTTTCACCGCCGCTTACAACTGGTATCTTCAGGGTCTGCTCCAGGGCAGTTACCCGGACTTTGTTGAGAACAAGCTGCTGGAAAAGGTTAACGGTATCGATAAGTGGTTCAAAGAAAGCGATCGTTCGCTTATTCGCCAACCGTTGGATTATCTGGGCATCAACTATTACACACGTTTCGTTGTCGACGCCGAAGGACGCGATGTGCACGATTCCACTCAGCGGCTTACGCAAATGGGCTGGCAAATCGATCCTTTCGGTTTAGCTCGTCTTTTGGATCGTCTCAACAAAGAGTTTAAGCTACCGCCGCTCTACATTACCGAGAATGGCGCTGCTCTCGACGATCAAGTCGTGAATGGCGAAATTCACGACACGGAACGAACTAAGTTCATCGCCGATCACTTAACAGCAATTGCCGCTGTAAGCCGATTAGCTAAAGTGGATGTACGTGGTTATTTTGCTTGGTCCTTGATGGACAATCTGGAATGGCCTCTCGGCTATGCAAAAACTTTCGGACTTGTTCATGTTGATCGAACAAACGATTTGAAACGCACGATCAAAGATTCAGGACATTTTTACGCGCAACTAGCGCAGGCTTTGAAATCACGCTCAAGCTAATTACAGTTAAGGCGGAGCATCATGGGCATTAATTGGCGTCTGCTCAAGCAGAGCCTTCGTCTCGTCAGCCTCTTTTGGCTGCGCGAGAAGAAATGGGTTGCTTGGGGCTGGCTGTTTGTAGTTGCGCTTTTCCTAGTTGCTATTAGCTATCTCAACGTGAGCATCAGTTATGCCGAGCGCGCTGTTTTTACGGCGCTGCAAAATCGTCTGCAAGAGGCATTTTGGCCAAGCTTAGTACGCTATGCCCTAATTTTTGCCATCGGCACACCGCTTATCGGCAGCTTTGGCTGGGCAACCGGTCGCCTGGTACTTGCCTGGCGCGACTGGCTTTCTAAGCATCTTTTGACTAAGTATTACGACGATTTGCATTTTCTTTCAATCAACAGCGACACGACCGTAGACAACCCGGATCAACGCATTCAGCAGGACGTTTTCTTTTTCTGCGACAAAGTGCAAACTCTCGCTGTTGCTTCATTGGATAGCCTGCTCACCTTCTTTTCTTTTATTACCATTCTCTGGTTGATCTCAGGCAAACTGGTAATTGCTGCCGTCATTTATGCGGCAATCGGTACAGTGGTCATGCTTTTTTTCGGCAAGAAACTAATCGGCTTCAATTATGCTCAAGAAAGGCTGGAAGCCGATTTTCGCCGTAGTTTGATTTACACTCGCGAGCATGCTTCTTCAATCGCCAGTTATCGCGGCGCTCGTCATGAGCTAAAAGGAGTTTTGAAACGACTTGCCGAAGTGGTTTCAAACTGGAGTGCGGTTCTTTTCTGGCAACGCAATTTAACTATCTTTCGGGTTGGTTACAACTATTTTGTTTTGTTCATCCCGATGATTGTCGCAGTACCGCTTTATTTTGCCGGGGCAATCGACTTCGGCGCCGTGGTTCAAGCCGGAACAGCTTTCGGTCGGGTGCTCGGTGCCTTGTCTGTGATTATCGCTCAGTTTCAAGTGATTGCCGAGCTTTCAGCTAACAGCAAACGTCTTGTCACCTTTTACGAGGCTCTCGATCAACATCGTGAAGCTGCTTGCTTAAACCCACCTTGCACAGGAATACTTTCGCAAACCGGACCGAGCTTGAAAGTAGAAAATCTTTGTCTTGACACACCGGACGGCAACCGACGGTTGGTTTCGGATCTCAACTTTGAACTGCCGCCAGGAAAGCGCCTTCTAATTGTCGGTCCAAGCGGAGTTGGCAAAAGTTCATTATTGCGTGCTTTAGCCGGACTCTGGAAAAGCGGCTCCGGTACCGTTTATCGTCCGACCGCTGAGAATGTGATTTTCATTCCGCAAAAACCATACATGCCCCTTGGCACGCTACGCGATCAACTCCTCTATCCGGGCAGAGAAAATATCGGAGATGATGCGTTGCTCGCGCTATTATCTCAAATCCGAATGCCGCAACTTGTTGAACATGCAGGGGGACTGGACATAGTCAAACCTTGGTCCGATCAGCTTTCTGTGGGCGAACAACAACGTATTGCTTTTGCTCGCATCGAACTGGCGAAACCGGATCTGGTCCTGCTCGATGAATCCACAAGCGCTTTGGATGCGGAAAACGAACGCTTTCTTTATCAGCGTTTGTGTCAATCAGGAAAGACGATAATTTCAGTTGCTCACCGCGAACAGTTACGCGCTTATCACGATCTTGTACTGAGCATCAACAAAGACGGCACCTGGCAGCTGGACGAAGCCTGAATGTCAACTAGGCTTTTGTTTTTATAGGGCTCTCCGGCTAGTGCAGAGTTGTTTTGCACAGCCGGAGAGCTAATTTTTTAAGTTCAACCATACTATAAGCAGTAAGATGAATAAATTGAGCTATGTGTATTTCCTCCCAAGCTGCGCCTTACCCCTACAAAATGTCCCTCGGTGCCGATGACATTACAAGAGTTCCACATCTTTTATGCAGTATTGATCGGACAACCATCTTTGTAATATTACGATCAGATATAGTATTAATAGTCAAAAAGAGATGCTCACCAAAAGCCGTCGACAGCGAGCATCTCTTCGGCAATCAGATTACAAAGCCACGGTCAGCAACTATTGCTCGCTGACAAAGCGCATGTAGGATTGCAAGCTTTCTGCCGTGACAAACCGTCGCGGTCGCGCTACCGGATAAGGATAACTATCGACCACTTCATACTGCCTGAAGGGACCACGCTTCGGATCTTCCGGATCGGGAATTTCAATCACCGAGAGCAAATAATGCTCATCTTCAAGAAAGAGAGCAAGCTCCCGATCTTTGCCAGCAAGCTCCCGCATCAGCCAAAACCAGCTGTCTTCATCGATAGTGCCGTTCTTTTCAGCAAGTGCAGCAAGCAAAAATCTGTTGGCTTCAGGCGCCAGCTCTTTACGTTGAGCCGTGCGTTTCTTGCCGAATTGTCCTAAATAAACAACATAAAAACCGATTGAAAGAAAAACAATAACCGGAATCAAAAAACCAAGAACAAAGTTCATGACTCAACTCCTAAACTTGTTGTTGACGCCAATTCCTTTTTTCAATCGTACGAAAGTTCGCTGCGCTTCGATAAAGCCTAAGTAGATATCGAGCCAGCAACAACAGCTCGTTATCCGTCGCCTCGCCCAGATATGGCTTCACATAAACTGCGTTGCCATAATGTCGCTCCACTTGCCGAGCCATGTCTTCCACGATCATGGTTCGCTCCAAGGGAAAGCCAAAGCGTCGCGTTTTACGCAAATCTTTGACAAAGTAAGCTTCTTTACTCTCCAGATCCGAGCGACGAACGCATTTAAGCCGGCTCCAGACAAACAAAGGCTCAACCTCTGGCGGAAGAAGCCGGTTGACTGTTGACTCAACATAGCCTTGAGTACCGGCAGACCAAACGCCAAGCTTAAATACACCGGCAACAGTTTGCAAAAAGCTATCCAGATGCGGACGCTTATACACATAGTACTGCCCGGCACGAAAGTCTTCGGGCCGATCAAGCCTTTTCTCTGTCGCGCGAACAAGAGTCTCATCCAAATCCAAAATCAAAAGAGCACGTTCAAATTCAAAGGACGGATCCATGGAGACCTCCTTTCTAAGCGACTTAAGAGAATGAGTGCTAAGTGTTCAAACTGGTACGAATTAACTGGACAATTTCAGCGATTGAAAGCGCAGCGTCAACAATCAAAGCTTCGCTTTCGCTGGGCTCTTCTAAAGCCTGCAATTGGCTGGTTAGCATGCCCGGCTTCATGAAGTGGCCTTGACGTTCGCTCAAGCGTTTAGCAAGCAACTCAGGGCTTGCTTTCAAATAAACAAAATGCACATCGCTGAGCTCGCCAATCAAAATGTCCCGATAGGAACGTCTGAGAGCCGAGCAAGCAAAAACAGCATCTTTACCGGCAATGCTAGCCTCAGACATGGCTTGATGCATAGACTCCAACCAAGGACGTCTGTCCTCGTCAGTAAGCGGTATGCCGGTTTCCATCTTGCTGATGTTCGAAGCACTGTGGAACTGATCGGCATCGCTGAAAGACCAACCCAAAGCTTGAGCCAAAGCAGTGCCGATAGCAGTTTTACCTGAACCGGCCGGGCCCATGATTACAACAATCATCAGTTTCTCCTGTTCTGCTCGCGCAGGCTGTCAATGCCGACAGCGCATACATAATACCCGACTACAATCACAACAAGCATGGTACCCAGACTCATAAGCTTGTTTTGATCAAGCGGGGTCCAAAAGAGCCAAAAGAAAAAATAAGCGATATTGAAAAGAAGATAGCCGCATAAAGTCAAAACAAAAAGCATGATGGAAAGCGCAACTGTTTTTTTAATCATAATCTGCCCCCTTGCGATTATGACTAAAACTTGCTGTGCAAAGACAAACTGCGGATCACCGGATCCACAGCAAACAGCTGGCGAATACTGCGCAGATGATCAGCGGCATGAAATTGCGGAGCCTGCAAATAACCGAATGTATTTCTGTCGGTTACAAGACGCTGGCTATGAGCTTGGGTCAGTTCTTCATCACCGGCAGCCTTACCGCCGGCATCAAAGAGTTTCACACTTCCGGCCTGACCGACATTTTCATCGCCTGGCTTAGCTTCAATTACACGCTTGCTGCCATCGGGTGCCGTAATCTCCACCCGGCTGGCGTTGGGATCAGACGACGAAAGGCGGTTGTCGTAAGTGTAGACAACAACTTCTTTGTTATCAAAACGGGTTTCTGCTTCTTTGAGCAACCAACCATCATGATTGGCTCCACGCGGCCGATTGGCTGAATTTTTGCAATTTTGCCATTGCGCACGCAATAGAACTTTTCCGTTAGCCTGGTAATGCTTAGCAGTGGCATTGCCTTGAGGATCAAAATCGATACTGTCGACAAGCTGGTTGATCTTCTTTTCGACAAATCGAAATTCAACCCGTAAAGAACCATCGGCTTTCCAACTTTGTTTTTGCGTATAACCCCAGAAAGACGGCTTAGGCGGTCCTTCGCCGCTTTCACCACTGCCGTCGGCATGCATGATCAGACGGTCGGACAACCGTCCTTCATAAAATTGGTTCAATTCCAGATCGCCATTTTCCTGCTTTTGCCAACGCAATTGAACTCCGCCGTTCCGGTTTTCTTCTTGCCACACAATCAAACCGTCAACCAGCTTTGTGTGCAATTGGACTTGCGAAGCCAAAGAGCGCTTGTATTCCACTAGCTCGCCCTGAACAAAAGTGGCAACAGCCATTTCACCGGACCGAAAGTTAATCGTTGTCTCAAGCAACAAACCATCGCGGTCAAACTTGTGCACTCGCGAAACTTCACCTGAGCCTTCCGGCTGTAGCTCCGTTTTAATCCGGATAGCCGCGGAGCCCGGGGGGTTCGATCCCGAACCGGCCGGATTACAACCGGCAATCAGCAGACACAAAAAACAGACCAGACATGATCCCGTTCTCATACAGGTGTCTCCTTCTGGACACTGAAATAAAGATGTCGAAGCTGTACGTCACGCTGAGGAAATGTTTGCTTTCAAAACCATGGGTTATGGATAGGTGAGATAAACCTACCCATTGAGAACCAGAAGAAACAAGGTATGTGTAAAGGTTTCGATAGAAGGCAAGCACCATCTAAGCCACCATTAAGCCAATCTAAGCAGAGCCGGCGTTACGCTAACTCCACCAGCAGCAACGATTTAGCGGCAACGAGTTTTGGGCTGATTACACGTTGCTTAATGCACCGCCATTCTTTTACGGTGGTGTTAATCATTCCCTAACTTTTCTCTGTGGCTGTTTAACCCGTAAAAAACCATTTTTTGCACTCTTTTATCTGCAGGTTTCGGCGCTTCAAGCACGACTAGCCTGCAATCTCAAGGGGTTTGCTATGAGCAACTTCATCCGCACGGCAATCTTTCTGACTGCGGTCTTTCTTTGCGGCAATCTGGCTACCGCTGGTCCGCCGGCATACGATAGTGTTGCCGAAGAGACTATTGACGCTAAAGCGGCAGCTACGGCTGCAGCTACCAGGACTGCGGCTAACGCTGAAAAGCTTTATCACGATGCCTGGCTTGTAATCCAAAACAACTATGTGCACCGTGCTCAATTGAAAGATTGGCACACCTGGGAGCACAAGTTCGACGGCAAGCTAAAAAACGAAACTGAAGCCGTGGAAGCTATCAACAAAATGCTCGGTTCTTTGAACGAGGCTTACACCTATTACAAAGCGCCCAGCGTGGTTAAGTATGACAATACGCGTCATGCTCGAACCAATGTTGTCTCCTCGAAAATGCTCAGCGGCAACATCGGTTATATCAAGATCACCACTTTCTCAAGCTACAACACAGCCGACGAAGTGGAAGCTGCCCTAAAGTCGCTTTCGGGAGCCGATGCATACGTCATCGACTTGCGCGACAACTACGGCGGTTTTGTTGATCAAGCTTTTCAGATTTTCTCGCTTTTCGTGGACCAGGGCAAATTTACCGTTCTCAAAGGGCATTACTCCGGTACTGCTTACGTTGAAGAACGAAACGTGCGTAAAAACGACCTGGAAACCATCGTTAACGGGTCAACGTCGACAGCCACTCGGCGCGCCAATCTGGCCGGCAAAAAGCCGGTAACCATTTTGGTAAACGCCAACTCGGCCTCAGCCTCAGAGATGCTTTCCGGAGCGTTCAAAGACAACAATCGCGCCACCATCGTTGGCACTATCACTTACGGCAAAGGCATTGCCCAAGTGACTTTCAATCTGACAAACGGCGGCGCGGTACAGGTCACTTACGCCAGCTACTATTTTCCGTCGGGAACCTCAATTCACCAAAAGGGCTTGACGCCGCATAAAACGGTTCAAGCTTCGGGAAAGAGCGACGTCCAACTGGATACAGCTCTTGAATTGCTGGCCAACGATTTGCCGAAAAAGTAGTTAAAAACAAGGAAAAGACTGGACCCGAACCTGTCTTTTTCTTGTTTTTAACTATCTACGTGTTTTTATAGTAGAGAGTGATAAAGAACGATCTCAAGCGGCGAATGAAAGGGGATAAATGGTATAACTCCATGAGTCCAAACCTGGAGCAACTATGAGCGAATCATCAAACAACTTTTTCGGACTTTCCGCCGAAGACAGCTCCATTGAAAAATCACGCGTCGCCATCGTGCCGGTCCCCTACGAAGCGACAACCAGTTATGGAAAAGGCACAGCAAAAGGTCCCCAAGCAATACTTGAAGCTAGCCAACAAGTAGAACTCTTTGACGATGAGCTTTGGGTAGAACCTTGTAAAGTCGGAATTCAAACAGTTGCTCCGGTAATCATGGAGCCACAACACAATGAAACAAGCGAGCCATTTAAAGCGCTGCAAAACGCAGTGTCACCTCTTGTCGAATTCAACAAGTTTCCAATTATAGTCGGCGGTGAGCATGCCCTGACTTTAGGCGCAGTCAAAGCTTGCACTCAACGTTATCCCGATCTGTCAATTTTGCAAATTGATGCTCATGCCGATCTCAGACAATCTTACGATAACAACATCCACAGCCATGCTTGCGTAAGTTACCAGCTCTATCAAAACTTACCAAAACCAAATATTACTCAAGTCGGCATCCGCAATATCAGCAAAGAAGAAGTTGATTGGATGGAGCAAGCCAAGCCGAACATTCATATTTTTTGGGCGCGCAACCAAGACAAATGGAATCCGCTAGACATAATCTCTACTCTTTCGGACAACGTTTATTTGACCATCGACGTCGATGGCTTGGATAGCGGCATAATGCCTGCTACAGGCACGCCGGAACCAGGCGGTTTAGGCTGGTATCAATTGATGGATTTGATTAAACAACTTTGTATTCGCAAAAATGTAGTTGCTGCCGATATCGTAGAATTCGCTCCGATAGACGGTTTGCACGCACCGGCATTTTTAGCGGCAAAGCTTATGTATAAAATCATCGGCTACAAATTTGCTCTTGATTTAGGCGTCACCAAGAAATACTGAGCTTACGCAAGCGGAATTGCAGATGAATCAAGACGCCTTGTTTATGGAAATCGCTTTGAAAGAAGCGGCTTTGGCTAAAGCTGACGTGCCAGTCGGCGCAATCATCGTTTCCGGAGCCGACATTTTAGTTCAGAGTCATAATCAAAGAGAAGAGCTCAAGGATCCTACCGCCCACGCCGAAATCATCGCCTTGCGAGCAGCAGCAAATAAGCTTGGCTCTTGGCGCTTAAACGGTACAACTCTTTATTGCACCTTAGAACCTTGCCCAATGTGCGCCGAAGCAATTATTCAAGCTCGGGTTAGCCGTCTGGTTTTCGGCGCTTATGACTCAATTTGCGGCGCCGCCGGCTCTGCTTTCAATCTTTTCGTACCAGGGCGCGGCTTGCCTATACCCGAGATTGTCGGAGGCATACTTGAAGAGCGTTGCCGTAATGATTTGCTTGAGTTTTTCAAAAAACGGCGCGAGCAAACAGCGCAAGATCATGATTAACAACATTGTCAAGCGCTAGCGCCAACCACGCCATCAGCGGATGTCATCAAGATTATAAAAGCCTGATTTAGCCAAGAATTGAGATCTTCTTTGTAAAGCAAGACTTGTTCCTGGATAGCTTCTCTTTCTAGACTCAGTTGTCATATAAATCTTGATCTAATAGGACATCACTGCCGCACTAGGCTTATTCGCTACAGATTCACTCAGTTACATAAGCAAAACCGCACTTTAACCCTGCTTTCACAGGGCAGTACCTTTCACTCGTTTACGGAGATACACATGCGCGGCTTTTCCGCTTTATTGCTTCTCGCCTTTCTGATTTGTTCCACCCTCGGTTGCTCCGAAGGAAAATCTCTTTCCAAACCGCAATCGATTAGCGATTACAGTTATTCGAATCAAGTCGGCAAGAAGGGTGAATGGACCGTCTTTTTCGACAGCAACGTCAGCGTTCAGACTGACGAAGATGGTATTGTCACAGTCAACTGCCATAACAACAGCAGAAGTAATCCTTGCTTAAAAGTATCAGGCAAAGGCGTCACCTTTCGCGTTTATAACGCTACCGGCGTAATTGCCGATGAAGGCGTCATTCTCGAAGCTTACAACTGCTCAAACGTCAAGGCTCGCAATCAAAGCAAGATCAAGGCTTTCACCTGCATCGATGTTTATGCCCAACCGGACGCCGAGCTTATAAGCGTTGAAGGCTGCAGCAAAGTCTGGCAAGAAAAGAAAGCGGAAGCTGCCCCAAGTCCCAAATAATCCGAGGTAGCAAATGTCGAACAGCAAACTTCTACGCATCGGTCTCATCGGCACAGCACAAATAGCCGATGATTATTTGCTGCCGGCCTTAAAACAAGTAGCCGGTGCTCAATTTTGGAGCGTTCTCAGCCGCAATCAAGAACGCGGTCAGCTCTTCGCCAGCAAGCATGAAGCGGCCTCATCACAGGCGGTTCATACAAGCTTAGCTTCGTTTCTAGACGACAAAGAGCTTGATGCGGTAATCATCGCCTCCCCGGATCGTCTCCACGCCGAACAAGCTCTAGCCGCAGCTGAAGCCGGCAAGCATTTGTTCGTAGAAAAGCCGCTGGCAACTAGTGTTGAAGATGCAGCCAAATTGGTTGATTTCTGTCGCCAGCAAAAGCTTGCTCTGGCTGTCGGTTACCATTTGCGCTGGCACCAAGGGCATCGCCTGGTCAAACAGCTGCTTTTGGAAAAGAAACTTGGTCCATTGCAAAGCTTGTCTGTGCAATGGACTTACGCAGCCAAAGAGCATGACTGGCGCGCAACTGAAGCAACAGGACGCTGGTGGAGCCTGGCTGCCACAGGTACTCACTGCATCGACCTTTGCTTGTGGCTTGCTGGCAGCAAGGTAAGCGAACTCAAAGCAAATCTGACCCACGCCGCCGGCGGTCATGACGAATCAGCTCGTCTCGATCTTTCTTTCACTTGCGGAGCAAAAGCTGAAGTTTTTTGTTCGGTGAAAGAACGCTTGCCGCGCAAGTTGGAAATTCATTGCCAGAACGGTTCAATCGTCTGCACAAACACGCTCGGACCGCGTGGCGCCGGCGAGATTATCGTCAACGGTGAACCGCTGTCTTTTGAAACAAAAAATCCTTACGTTGGCGAACTTGCCGATTTCGCTCAATCCGTAAACAGCGGAAAGCAGCCGGAGTCTTCCGGAGAAACCGGTCTTGCCAACGTACATCTGCTTGATCTTTGTCACTGATTTTCGTGTCGCGCGCTACGCCAAAGCAATAATTTTTCAGAGAGTCACATGTTCCACATCAAAACATCTCGCTTAATCGCCGCCATCCTGCTGGTTGCCGGCTTGAGCACCGGCTTCATCTCTGCCACCCAAGCTCAGGCAACCATAACGGAAACAGTCTTTTTGGTTGAAGTATCGGGCGCTCGCGGTCAAGGCAATCTCTCCAACACCTTGCGCCTGGCGCTGGAGTGCGACGGCATTCTCAAGGGTGTCGACAATAGCGGCAGCCTGCTTGTTTCGGTTCCGACCAGCAAAGAGCAAGCGCTGAAACAGAGCAAGATTGTTCGCTCGGTAAACACCAGCTTGCCGCAAACTTGGGACAAGATTCTGCACCTCACACTGAGTTACAACAAAAACAATCCTCTGACCAAAGCTGAGCTGGCCGCTTTGGGAGTTGAACTGGTGGAGGACTACGCTCGCGGTGAATTTCTCACTGTGCGCTTGAGCAAAGGAACTGTTCTTGATGCGGCTCTGGTTAAAAAGCTGGAGCAAAATCCGAAAATTCGCTACGCCACGGTGGTGATGCGGATCAAAGCTGTTCCCTAAGCCAAACTGAACACGTCCGAACCAACCTAGGGCAAAGGATAAAAACATGAAAACACAAAGCAGCACAATGGTGACTGCCGAATATCGGGGCAAGCATTTTACCTTGCCGGTTTTTTCTCCTGAAGAACCCTATATCTTTTCGCCTCGTCCGGAACGCAACAAGATTGCCGTTCCGGACAAGGATCCGATTATCGAGAATCTGAACGCTGTCTGGGACTTGCAGAATTTCAAGATTCCGCGTTTTCCGGTTTCGCTCGGAGTGCTCCCGTCGGAGATGCACAGCTGCTTGTCCAAGCCTTGCGGCATGCCGCGTACTCTCGACTTGCCGATTAAGTTTCCCGGTTCCAACGTGCGAGTGCCTCACGCCTTCGGTCCTTGCCTCCCGCTGCTTAAGCGGATTTTCGACTACGAGGCTACGGTCAACAGAAAATGCTACGACGAGTATTACTGTTACTTGACCGTTGACGCCGGCCACGTCAAAGGCGGTTCTCTGCAGCGTGAAGCGCCGTGCCATGTGGATGGCTTCCAAGGCGCGCGCTGGAATCCGAAGGTACGCTGCAATCACACGTACACTGTGTCGAACGTCTTCCCGACCGCTTATTACGTCCAGCCTTTTGATTTCGATCAACTGGACGAACGCAAGCACAATTTCTTCTGGGAGATGAATCGCCAGGTTGCGGTCACCAACAGCGCTTACGCTCGCTATCCCGCCCCTTACGAACTGACGCTCATGGATTGCTTCTCGGTCCACCGCGGCACCGAAGCTACTTATGACGCCTTCCGTACTTTTGTGCGTGTCTCTTTCGAAGTACGCATTTTCGATCGCTTGGGTAACGCTCACAACCCGTTATTCGCCTACGATTGGACGATGGTTCCTCGCGACATCGAAGAGTTGAATCTCGTCGCTTTCGACGAAAGTTCGGATCCTTCTTTGCGCGTTTTTCCCTGGCAAAACACCAACGGCGAAGCGCTGCCTAAAGGCGAAAAGACAAAACCGAAATTGCGAACAGATAGTTAACACCTCCCTTTTTGAAAGCAATTCTCTATGCAACGCGAAATGTTCGCTTTGTACTTTGTACTCATTGCGCTTGGACTTTTTGGTTCCGGCATCCTCGGCTTCTTCTGTCGTAAAGCGATTGGCGCCCCACTCTTTAACTCTGCTGGCAAATGGTTTCTATTGCCTGCACAGTTGGTGTTGATTCTAGTGCTCATGATCGCTTTTATAATTCTGCAGATGCAAGCAGTTGTCTTCCTGTTTATGTGCTTGTTCTCCTTCGTATGTGCCCTGATGTTTGCCGACATCTGTCCGGTAATCGATGAGAGGCCGAATGATCGAAGACCCTTAATGTAAGCGCTTTCCTTGAAAAGCTAGAAAAGAGTTTTCATGGTTTCCTCGCCAGAATCTGCGCTGATCTTTTTCTCTGTTGCAAGCATTTTCGCCGGAATCTATTCCGGCATGATTATCGCCAAAAGAGCTCATTGCCGGTCTCACTGGTTGGCAACATCAACGAACGGACACCTAGTACAGTTTTGCCTGGTGACACTGGGAGTATTTTGCACAGCAGGTTCTGTTGCTCTGCAAAATACTTTGGCTATCTGCTGTTCGTTTTGGATCACAGCCGTTTTTCTCACCACTATGTTCGGAAGTATCTGGCCAGATCACGAGAATGTTCAAGCGCCTGAGCACAGAAGTTAGCCAGCTCAAAACAAAGCAATACGTGGCTCTCGTATTGCTTTGTTTTTCCAAAAATACACTATATAGAGTAGCAAAGCTAACAACGTAAAAACTACGCTTTACTGACAACCGTCGCCGTTATTTATTGGCGGTAAATACTTCTTTTTTAGGCAAAGAAACCACCGACAACTACCTTTACAGCAACCACTAGCGCAATCCGCGCCACCCTGACAACGCGAAAATTTGCTCTCGGTTTAGCTAATGATTTTGTTTCGTTTTAGCTAGCACAACACAAAAATCCCAACACGTGGGGGTTTTTGTCCCACAGGGTCTACACCGCTCTAAGTTTCTTCATGAACAAGCCCACACAAATCGTTGAGCAGCGACAGGCGGTAAAGCTAAGTTTTAGGCATCTCATAAATAACCGACATCACTAGGTACCTCACTAACACAGCTTTCTCGATTTACCACTACTAAAACCAACAAAAAACGAGGCTCTATGTCGCACAATCCCTGGACGTTCTTGAAAGAAGCTATGGAAAAGACGGCTGAATCGGTGGTAGACGGCAAAGCAATCAGCGCCGTACTTTCAATTAGAGGCACCACTCCGCGCCCATACTTGATTGATGTTGGAGTCAGCCGTCCGGCTAACGGCCAGGTGTTTGAAGTCTCGATTAGCGGCACTTGCTGCATCCGCGGTGCTCTCGAAACACAGCGCGGCACTGATATGACCAAGCTAATCGATCAAGTCATTTTACCGCGCTTGCAAACGGTCATGAGTCACGACCCCGTGGAAGTCCAGATCGTACCGACCTCCGCCGACAACTCCACTTATTTGCCTGCATTTGCCGGCAATTCAAGGGAGGGTAAGTTGCACACCATGAGCGACGCGCGGCGCGCTTATATGGAAACAGCAGTCACCCAAGCTGTCGACGCCGTAACCAGCGGCAATCAAAATTCTGCCGAGCTGCACATTCGCTGCGGCAACAATACGCAACCCTTAGTGGTGCGCATTGAACGCCAACAAACCGGCGGCAAGACTCCGCAACTGCTTATCTCCTTGCCGCCCCGACATTTCGTCCTGTCTGGCGCCAGCGACACCACCGACGAAGTGAAGGCTTTCCTTATGGGCAATTTACCCGTAAGCATCGCTCTGGAAAACAACGTCGCCGTCGCTCTCAAAGAGAACGATAAAGCACCGATTATTCTTACGCCGGAAGATGTCGCATAAGAGCAAAACAAGAGAACACCGCTCTACACAAGGGCTAACAAGCGGTGTTTTCTTGCCTGAAAATTACCATTTGTTATAGTATAAAGAAATTAAAGACAAGATCTTGTTGGCAGCCAAACTAGCAATTAAAATGGCGCCATGAGTAAAAACAAAAGCAAAAAGCTAATTGAGCGCAAGAAAAAAGCACTGGCTTATCTCGACGTTCAAACCAAACTGCAAGCCGCAAAAGAAGAATCTAAAATGATCGAACTGCAGATTCTTTCTGATTTGCAACAGATAAAAAAACTCAAAAAAGAAAGAGATATTTTGCAAACTGTCGGCATTGACAGGCATGACGAAGAATGACAACAGCCTCAGCCGATAATCTGCTTGTTCAAGCTCAATCACTTAAAGCACGATTGATTGAGATTCGCCGACACATACACCGTCATCCCGAGCTTAGTTTCGAAGAAACAAAAACAGCTGCATATGTCGCTTCCATTCTTAAAGAGCTTGGTTACAAAACCAGCGAATCTTTTGCCGGCACCGGTTTAATCGCTGAAATCGGTGAAGGAGAAAAAACTGTTGGCATTCGCGCTGATATGGACGCTTTGCCGATCGAAGAAGAGAATCAAAACGAATATTGTTCAAACAATAAAGGTGTCATGCATGCTTGCGGTCATGACGCACACATTACTTGCGCTTTAGGGGCAGCCACACTAATCGCTGATGCGGTAAAGAAAGGCTTGCTCAAGGGCCGAGTACGTTTTCTTTTTCAACCAGCCGAAGAAACAGTAAACGACGAAGGCAAATCAGGCGCTGTGATGATGATGGATTCAGGCGCTACAAAAGAGCTTTCCGCCCTGATTGCTTTGCATGTTTTTCCCGGCATACCATGCGGTATTGTCGGTATTCGCTCCGGGGTTTTTCTTGCCGCTTGTGATTCTTTCGAAATAACCATCTTAGGAAAAGGCGGTCACGGCGCTTTTCCCGAGAACACAGTAGACGCCGTCGTGCTCGCTTCTCATGTAGTGCAATCATTGCAAACAGTAATCTCACGCCGTAAAGCTGCTGTCGAACCAGCAGTTCTAACCATCGGCGGCATTCGCAGCAACACTTACCGGTCGAACATTGTATCCGGCGAAGTTGATTTAACCGGAACAGTGCGTTATTTCAACAAGTCTCTCAGCTCCTTTTTTGAAGCTGAAATTACTAAATCTTGCCAGATTGCTCAAACTTTAGGCGGTTCATTTAAGCTCAAATATCAGCATGACACGCCAGCTTTAGAGAACAACCCGCAAATAAGCGAAACTGTTCGTCTTTCAGCAAGCAGACTTCTTGGCGATAGCAATGTGATAGATCTGCCAGTACAGCTGGGTGCTGACGATTTTAGTTTTTATACGGCTAGCGTTCCTTCCTGCTACTTTGTACTTGGTGTCGGTATTGAAGGACAACCAAAAGCCATTCACACAGCCGATTTCGATATCAATGAAGACGCATTGCCGATCGGCAGTGCCATTCTCGCCGACAGCGCTCTTGCACTCTTAAATAACTAGTCTAGTCAATGCAACGGTCCGCGGCACGCGATCGGCTGCTTTGATTGACCATTAAGCGCTATGCCTAACAAGCAAGTTTCATCGTTTCATTATTACAACTATATTTCATAGCAGGTGTAAAATAAATATGATTATCCGCTCAATGCAACGTAGAGTATGTGGAACTCCTGCGGCGTCCCTAGGTACGGATGACAATTTATGGTCATTCTTAATAATCAATTTAATGCTGAAGTCCTCTATTTATCACCATTCTGACATCTGGGCGAATATTTCAATGGACACAATTTTGTCATCGGCACCTAGGCAGTTTGGAAACGGCCCTCGGTGCCGAGGCAGATTTACTGTCAAACTGAAATTCTAATCTAAGCGAAAACGCGCCCCCCTGCTAAATCTGATTGTAAATGTAAAGTTTGCAATGACAGGATTTCTTCCTCGACACCTAGGTCCATTATTGAAAGGGCGGTCACTGAACTTAGACTACTTATCGATTGTTCTCTGGTTAATACTATTTCTTATGGTATACAACAAACACAAAAAAAAGGGGGGGGGGCTCTCAGGCTGTGCAAAGCAACTCTGCATTAACCGGAGAGCCATAAAAATAAAAAGAGAGCAAGCCCAAACTTTGGCCCGCTCTCTTTTTTGGAAGATCAGTTCAGATCAAGGTTTACTTAAACTTTCGGACCAACCAGCGGCAACGTTTTGCGAAACTGATGGCTCTGGTAAAGCTTCTCGATATACTCGATTTGCGCCGTCGTCAAAGCTTTAAGCTCACTTTCAGCAAGCTCGCCTACTTTGACACGCAAAAAGAGGTCGAGAGACTCAAGCGGAATTTCAGCAAGCTCTTGCGGACGCCCGCAATCAGGATCGGCTTTGCGGCTCGATTCCAAGATCTCTGCCGGCACACCGATAAAAGCAGCCAGCTCCATCACCTGATACTTCCATAGCCCGCCCAGGGGCAAGTAAGTGACCATGCGGCTGGACAAGCTGTAACTGCCCATAACGTCTTCGCTGCGATTGCGCGATCCGACCAAACGCGCCTTTTGCGACCGGCTTAATTTGATGAACTCAAGCCAGCGCGAAAGCTCAGGATCATCGGATTCTTCCGACGGCGACAAGTAAGAGATCGGACCTACTCCTTCCAACCAGTCGCGACAACGCAAAGTCTCTTTGCTCCCGGCATAAACTGCTGTGGTCTTTTCCGGAGCCGCTTCGCGACAGAGAGAAAAGAGCACAGCGCTATCCGAACCGCCACTAACCGGGACAAGTAAACCTTTGGCCGTTTTGGTATTTTCGGCAATCCAAGAGACTAACGTACTTTTCAGATTAGCGCTCATCTTAGGCTCCTCCCGACAAAACAAGCGGGTGTCCGTTCAAAGAAGGAATCTTGTTTTGACAGACCGTAAGGACGGCATCAGCAATCTCTTCAGCTTGGATAATCCGTTTTTGCGGGTTCTCGTCAGCGACAATTGCCTCCGCTTCGGCAAGCGAAATATTGCGATGCCTGACCAAGCTATCGAGAGTTTGTTGAGTCATGTCCGTGGCGACAAAGCCAGGACAAATAGGCACAACAACAATGCCGTACTTAGCGTACTCCAGAGCCCAGCTCGTAGCCATGCCGACCAGAGCATGCTTAGTTGCACAATAAGCAGACTGATACTTGAAACCTTTCAGCCCAGCGATACTGCTGATCACGCTGATGGTACCGGCTTTCTGTTCAACCATGCCCGGCAAAAAGGTTTTAGCAAAATAGAAAGCACCATTCACATTCACTGCAAACATTTGCTTCCAGACTTTATGCTCGATCTTAGTGCAAGCTCCGCCTTTAGCGATGCCGGCATTCAAAACCAGATTGCGCACGGTCCAACCAAGATTTGCAATCTTCGTCAAACAACGCTTGGCCGTTGCCGGACGCGATACATCACCGACACAGTATTCGGCAACACCGCCTGCAGCCTTAATTTCAGCGCAGACAGCTTGCAGATCTTTGCGCGAACGGCCAACCACCATAACCGCAGTTTCAGCAGCGATCTTCAAAGCAACCGCTTTGCCGATACCGCGCCCACCACCAGTAACCACCGTGACTAAACTTGGATTCATGAGAAAGAACTCCTGAATGAATTAACCGGAGCCGGCACGGTTGCCGACCCCGATTAATCGTTATCAACTCAAGACTACTGAAATAACTGGTGCGCAATCGGCGGCTTCATACCAATCGGTTCCGGCTCGGGTACCCAATCGAAACCAACTTGACCAACCGCAAGTGCCGGCGGATTAAGCGGCGCCGTTAGCCCGTAACTTTCCGGAATCGGAGCCAAAGGCAACATCTCTTGATCTTTCGGGTAAGGAAGATAAAGCTCCATACCCGTTTCGTTCAAGCTGCCGGCAACGATTGTCAGATCGCAACGGCTCAACTCGTGAGTGTCCCGATGCCCGGTAACACGCAAGAGAACCTTAAGCCAAGAGTGCATCGCTTCGGCATAATTAGCGACACGGATGTATTTGACCCGCGGCACTAAAGCCCGTTGCAACCACTTATGATGCGTAGCGATTCCGGTCGGGCAGGTGCCTTCGGCACAGCGTCGCGCCCGAATACAACCCATCGCATTCATGAAACCGCGAGCACCGAAGACATAATCAGCACCAAGTGCCAGCTGGATAAAGAGCTGACTCGGATTGAAAACTTTACCGCTCGACATGAGAATCACTCGATCGCGAACACCGTTCTTGCGCAAAACGTTATCGACCAAAGGCAGAGCTTTCAGAATGGACATACCGACATAGTCGGCCAGAGGCAAGGGAGCAGCACCGGTACCGCCTTCACCACCGTCGACATGAATGAAGTCGGGACCATGGTTAGGGTTGTCCCGCATCCATTCAGCAACTTCGTTGATGAAATCTTCCCGACCGATGACGATTTTGACACCGACCGGTTTACCGGAGATTGCCTGCAGACGAGCGATGAAAGCCATCATCGACGGCACATCATGAAACTCGCTCCAGGTGTTGGGCGAATGACAGTCTTTGCCCTCCGGAATACCGCGAATAGAGGCAATCTCTTTGGTTACTTTCGCACCAGGCAGAATACCGCCGCCGCCCGGCTTGGCTCCTTGAGCCATTTTCAACTTGATTGCTACCACATGCGGATTAGCCGTAACCGCAGCAAACTTGTCGTAGTCGAAAGCACCCGTGGCAGTGCGGCAGCCAAACTTAGCCGTACCCAACTCAAGCATAATCTGCCCGGAGCCAATGTATCCGCGCTTAGGCATCGGTACTCGCCGCCAACGTCTCGACACAAAAGAAAGTACATAAGCAACAGCCCAACCGAGATAGTTGAGCAAACTCGGCTTGTAATTAACACCGCGCAAGTGATAGGGCGTTAAGCCACCTTCACCTGTGCTCAAAAGAACACCGGCACGTCCGGCTCCGGAAGCCAAAGATTCCACGGCATTTTGACCGAGTGAGCCGAAGCTCATATCGCCAACACCGAAACGTCCGTAGACGAAAGCCGGTTTGCGGCAAACCAGAGAACCGTCTGCGTTACGCCGTCCAGCGCCCAAAACAAGCGGCTTGAAGTTAATCGGCTCGCTGCTTGGGACAGGGAAAGTGGCATTGCGGATATGAATCTTGCCGGGCTTGTGATAATCCTGGCTTGAGCCGAGACTGATGTCGTGCAACTGATTTTTGGAAGCGCCGATGCACCATTCCCAATCTTCACGCGTACCACCAGGGTTCGGATCGGTGTCACGCTCGATAAAGTACTGCTGAATTTCATCGCGAATCCCTTCGGCCATCCAGCGGAAGCGCGAAATGAAAGGAAAAGAACGGCGCAAAGAGTGCATCCACTGGAACACGTCATAAACCGTAGTCACCAAAATCGGACCAAGCACGCCGAACAGAACGGCAAGCCAAGTTCCGCCGACATGCCATCCCCAATAAGCGCAACCGGCAGTACCAGCCATAAGCGCTGCCGGAAAAATCCCGTGGAGATACCAAACGGCAAGCACCGTCGGCACACCGCAAAGCAAACCAGCTTCCAGCCCGAACTTTTGCCAGCCCAGACCGATGGCAACAAGGGTGGCGGCCGTAATAAAGGCCGGGCGGGCACCAAAACAGATATGGACAACGGTGTAAACAAGCATCAACGCCATAAACGCATAGCCAAGCCCGGCATAAGCCGTTCCGGCAAAGTAATGCTCCATCACCATGGCAGCAAAAATGCCGGCGATGGGAGCGAGCCGTGAAAACATACGCAGCTCCTTAATCAGAGTTACGAGGTTCGTGTTCCAACCTAACGCCAAAAACGCCTGTGAAAAATCAGAGTTACTGTTAGCTAAATGAGTTGAGGTCTTTAAGTCACTTGATCTAAGAGAAAAGAATTACAGCTCAGCCTAATCAAAGAGACTTATCAAGAACAAGTCAGATTGAAGAGAGTTGCTTTTTATATTGTTAATGACAACCTGGAGCTTAGGCCAACTAGGCCATCTTTACAACCATTGCAAATGGTCATGAGTTGACGAATTCGATGATTTCTTGAGCCTTTAACCCAGCCAGTCCTAAATCGGCAAGCTTGCGACCGTCTTGGCGCAGATTTTTCCCGAGCGCTTTAGCTGAGAGATCGATAATCTTTTCAATTGTCGGTACCGGATGATAAGCAATACGCGCTAAATCGGCAATTAACACAAGATTGTCACGCACGATTCGCTCTAACTCTTGCTGATCGTGCTCCAGCGAACAATCAAAATCTTCGCGAATGGTTATGCTTGCTGGAATCGAAACATTGTATATTTTGCCGAGCGCCTGAATTTCAGCTTCCAGAGCTGAAATCATCGCCAGTTCTTCGGCCGTGAAGGTGGATTTAACCAAACCGGATTTGGCTTCACTGACAATCAAAAGTCTGATTGCTGCTCTGAGAAAACGCGAACCGTCCGAAAGCCCTCTTTCAAGTACGTTTGACGCCGGGACCAAGCCAGGAAAAAGCTTACTGCCAATTGAAATGCCAGAACGTGTTTCGTTTACCGACCGCCCGCAAACCGAAACTTGATCCTTCAAACCAAAAATTTTGATTGTGCCACCACTTACAGTGACCGATTCATACAAACTCCCGGTTTCAATCAAATTGACCGCCATACGTTTGCGCAACTTGAATATTTTTTGAGAGAGGTCAAACACCGAAGCTATAGGAGAATCGATTAGAAAAACTGTTTGACCGGGACGCAACATTTCGGCCACCGAATCAAGGGATTGCTCGTAATCCATCCCTCGCCCGGAAAGAATAAGAATATCCGGACTGCGAACATAGGAATCACTGTCGGGCTTTACGCTGAAGCTGACTTTTCCTGCTTTATAAATTGAAGCTTGGTTACTGCCAGGCAAGCTTAAAGTCCAAGAACGCGTTGCCAAATCAGGCAAATGCACCGGCAGGCCTCGAGCAGCAAGCATCGCACCAATAGCGATACCATCCACGCCACCGCCGACAATGGCAACATCGTTAGCCAAAGCGTAACTATCATATGACAGTGCCAGGTTTTGCATTAAGCCACCCCTGAGTTCCCGAAGCCACTAACAAGCAGCTTTCACGCGCAGATTAGGTCTGACTAATAGAATAGGCAAGATGTTGCCCGATAGCAAGATTTGCTAACAAAGCTTTAACCAAAATGCTACGCGCAAGAAAAGGTGAGAAACTCTGGTTTGTATATACAAAAGCCGCTCCCAAAGGAGCTTTCGGAATATATTATGCCGACAATTTTTTATGACAAAGATACAGGCCTAGAGCCAATTCGAGATTTAACCTTAGGGATCATCGGTTACGGAAACCAAGGCCGGGCCCACGCCTTGAACCTACGGGACAGCGGAATCAAGGTGATAGTCGGCGCCAGAAAGGACGGTTCGGCTTTTACTCAAGCTACAAAAGACGGTTTTGAAGCCTTAAGCATAGACGCGGTTGCAAAGAGGGCGGATCTTTTGGGACTGCTTCTACCAGATGAAGTCGTTTCCTCCCTTTATTCAGAACAGATTGCGCCACACTTAAGAACAGAGACCGGGCTACTTTTTGCTCACGGTTTTGTCGTTCATCACAAAACAATTCCTTTGCCAGAGCACGGTGATATCCTGCTGGTCGCTCCAACCGGACCGGGACGCCAACTACGCAGCCTTTATGAATCTGGCTCCGGCTTACCGGCTCTTATCGCTGTCGAAAGAGACCATAGCCAACAAGCCTGGGCCCGCTGCCTGGCTTACGCCAAAGCAATCGGCTGTACAAGGGCCGGCGCCATTAAAACCACTATAGCCGAAGAAACAGTTACAGATCTTTTTTGCGAACAAGCCGTTCTCTGCGGCGGTCTTCCCGAGTTGATTAAAGCCAGTTTTGAAACCCTGGTCAGCCAAGGTTATCAACGCGAGCTGGCATATATCTCTTGTTTGAAAGAAGTGAAATTGATTGCTGATTTGCTTTTCAATCAAGGCATAGACGGCATGAGAGCAGCAATCTCCAACACGGCTAAATACGGCTCGGCGGTTGCCGGTCCGCAAATAATCGACGAGCAAAGCAAAGCCCATTTGCAAAAGATTCTTTCAAATATAGAAGACGGACAGTTTGCCCAAGATTTTTTGCGTGACACAAAAAACGGTTCGCCAACAATTAAAAACCTGATGCAAGAAGAAAAATCATCCTTACTTGCTGACACCGGCAGAGAGCTGGCCGAAAAGATTTCTTTTTAAGAACGTACAACCAGATTATCGATCAAACGAACATTGCCTAATTTTGCCGCAATCAAAATGACCATTGGTATGCAGGCTTCGTTTAAGGTCTCAAGGGATTCCGCATCGCAAGCTTCCAAATATTGCAATGAGAATTCCGGGATACGGCCCAACCGTTCGCGCCCGATTTTCAAAGCATCGCTCAAGCTCGCTCGCCCGGCAACAACCTCTTCGCGAATAGTACAGAGAGTTCGATAAAGCTCGGGCGCACGCCTACGCTCATCGGCAGTCAAATAAACATTGCGCGAACTCATAGCCAATCCATCCGCTTCGCGGATAGTCGGAACCGGCTCAACAATAACAGGCAGATTCAAATCATCAACCATCCGTTTGATTACACAAAGCTGCTGGTAATCTTTTTCACCGAAATAAGCTTTATCCGGCAGCACTGCTGAGAATAATTTCAAAACCACCGTAGTCACTCCGGTAAAATGCCCGGCGCGCGAAAGCCCGCAAAGCTTGTTTGTCAGCTCTTCCGGTGGAATAACTTTTGTGCTCGAATCACGACCGTTTTTATAGAACTCTTGAGCAGAAGGGTGAAAAATCACTTCGGCACCGGCTTGCCTGCAAAGCTCCAGATCTTTTTCAAAAGGGCGAGGATACTTGTCAAAATCTTCTTGCGGACCAAATTGCATCGGATTAACAAAGATTGAAACAACCACATGCTTGCACTCTTTGACAGCTCGCCTGATTAAGGAAAGATGCCCCTCATGCAAAGCACCCATAGTCGGCACAAAACCAATAGCCGGCTTTTGCTCGCCCACGGCTTGAGCCTTAATGCGCTTTTGCCAATCGCGCATTTCAGCGATACTTTTGACAACTGCTATTTCGGTGGTTGATTTCATGACCTGACTTTTTCTGGGATAATGCCCTTCATGATACCGCCAAGAATTCACTCTTACGCAATTGCCGCCTTTATATTTTTCTTGCCCGTCACTCTGTGCTGCGGCAGATCATTAGCGCTTGATCAGACAGCAGCAAAGCCATCGGCAACAGAGCTCTCACAACTAATTGGTAAAGCTTACGGCGGCTTCGCCAAGATCAAAGAAGCCAACGCCCTTGGCACCCGCAATCATTGTAAGTCTTCAGCCATATCCGGCATCTCTGAAGCGACAAACGCTTTTGAATGCGAAATTATCGGCAAAGGCGACAGCTTACGACTAGAAACAGTTATTCTCGGACAAAAGAATATTCTGGGCTTTGACGGTAAAGAAGGCTGGACTCAAGTGGGAAATTGGGTAGCTCCCAGCACCGACACCAGTGTCCAAAGAATGAAAGACGAACTTGATCACGGCTTAAATGCTCTTGAAGAGCTGGATAAGCCCGACGTCAAACTGGAAAGCGTAGCCAGCAAACTAGTACAAGGCAAAACATGTCCGGGTTTTAAGCTGATTCCGGCAAACGGTAAATGGACGATTTTTTATGCTGATCCGCAAAGCCATCTTGTTTTGCGGACCGAGTTCATGGGTCACGACAGCGAACAAGGCTTTGCCGTTAAACAAGCTTTTGAATTTTCGGACTATAAAGCCGTAGAAGGCATGCCCACCCCCTACAGAATTGTTGAATTTGCCGGTGAACGTAAAAAAGCCGAAACAACTATTGAATCTATTGTTGTTGATTCAAACATCAGCGACGATCTTTTTAAGATGCCGGCCGAAAGCAAAACCGGAAGCTTGGATAACAATCCAATTACAATTCCTTTTCAATATGTGGGCAACGAAATAATAATAAACGCCAGCATAAACAACGGTCCGGAAGGCAAATTCATTGTTGACACCGGCGCCAGTCAAACTGTAATCGACAAAAAATGTGCTGACCAAATCGGTCCTTATACGGTATCGACTTTCAACGTCACCACCGGTGCTAAAGCTGTTCCACTCAGCTACATAAAGATGCATAAGATCAATATCGGCAGTGTCACTGTCGAAGATTGCTCGGCATTAGTTAGCGATTTATCCTCTTTCGCCGGGGCAATCGGACAACGTCCCGCCGGCTTGATTGGCGCAAATATATTGCGTCGCTTTCTGGTCGCAATTGATTATCCTGAACGCAAACTCATACTAGCCAATCCGCAAAGCGTGAATGTTCCGGCAAACGCAATCATCATTCCAACGTCTCCTGCTTTCGGCGCCTCGGCTTTAGTTGTATCGGGAATACTCAACGATAAACACCAAGTGAATTTTTTAGTCGACACCGGAGCGGCATTCAATAATTTGCCCCAAACAATAGCGGCAAAACTAGGGTTGCCTAAAACTCTTGCTGTCGGTCAAATATACGGTCTGGACGGGCAGAAACTAAACATCGGTTCGATCAAACTAAACAAACTTAAATTAGGCAGTTACGAAATAAAAGATCCGGTTTTTGCTCTTCACTCCGAACCCTCGACTGCCGGCGGCTTATTCAGAGCCGGTTCCATGGGTATTCTCGGCAATCCGGTTTGGAGCAAAACCAAACTTACCGTGGACTATCGTAATGAACGTTTGATTTTAGAAGCTCCAGCGGGCATGGTTGAATCGGAGCGTTTGATTGCTGAAATAAGAGATACGGAGCGGGTTTTACTAAAAAATAAAAATGTCGAAGAAGCAAGCAGAAATTATGCCCGTCTGGAAAAATCAGCACATGAACAAGGTTTGAAAGCCGCCGAGGCTCTAGCCATAAGCGGCTTAGCTTCCTGTTCCAGCAAAAAATTCCTCACCAGCAAAGACAATCAGTGGCTTGCTCAAGCGACAACCGAATACGATCGGGCCAGCAAGCTGGCAGTTGAGTCCGGCGATAAAAACGTAGAAGGTGAGATTCTCGGACAATGGGCTCTACTCTGCATCAGCGCCCCAAGAAGCAACAGCGATCTGATGCAGGGACAAGCTTTATTGCAAAAATCTTTAGCTAAAGCTCCGACCGTAGCCAATACTTATGCCGTACTCGGCGGACTGATGCTTAAAGCCAACAAACAGGCTATGGCAAAACAATTCATCGATCAAGCTTTAATGCTGGATCCGGCAAATTGGCAAGCTTTGTGGGCTCGTTATCAAATGGCTGAAACAAAGCCAGAAGAACAAAAGCTGATTCTCAGCCAGCTTGGGCATTATTATCCCGACTTTGCCGAAGTCAAAGACAAGCTAGGCAAGACGATGAAACCAGCAAATACTAGCGTTAAAAAAATCCCCGCCCGTAAAAAATAAGATTTATGCTACTGCCGGCGATGGCGGAACATGAACGATTTGAATAGCTAAACTGCTGACGTCTTCACCGGCTAAAGCCAGTACCAGCTGGTATGTGCCTTCTTCCGGAAAAACCAAACCTTGGAAAGCACCGATTAACTTATGGGTCATATTCGTGTTGGGCAACGCTGCCACGGTTTGAATATTCGAAACGGCAATCAGCTGTCCTTGACGATCCAAAAATTTGAATTGATAAGTAAATTCGAAGTGAGAGCCGGTTACTTCGGAAAAGGCGAATACCAAAGGCACTACTGCCGGAAAAGTTTGCACACCGATACTGTTGTGCATATTGACGATTGATATTGCTTCCGGGCGCAGCACATCGCGCAATATTCTTTCGCAAAGAAAAACACTTATCGGTCTTGGCTTGTCTCCGCTTGTCACAAAATAACCTCATTGATGGATAATATAACTACTTTAGGGCTTGATTATAGATGATTGATCCGGAAGAACTCGGCACTCCGCAACTTTTTTGGATTTTATTAGTCCTGATTGTGGCCATTGTCTTTTTTTGTCGCTGGGTCGACCTGAATTGGACCTGGTCGTTTTAGCCTTTAGTTCATACGTATTAATATAGTAGAAGGTAAAAGACAAAAAGGGCAGCCGGTCGTGCCACCCTTTCTGCCTAAGGTCTAGGAGAAATCAAACTCCTGACCTTGCTTCACCCAACCGGCAAAGCCATGTTCGACAGCATCGAGCTTATCGCCGTCGTTGTAGTGATAAAGCCACATCTTCGCCCGCAATTCAACCGGCAAAGTGCACAGATCAGTAAAGTGAGCATGCACACCGGACTTGAAAGGACCGATTTCGCAGTCGTGAAAAACAATGTCAGCCTGTTTGTAGAAAGTGACAATCGACGCCGGCGCAAATTGCGTATCCGTCGTCAAAAAGACTTTCTGACCGTTAGGCGCTTGCCAGAACAAGCCGTATGAAGGCGCCAACTCACGATCGTTCACATAATGCACGGTCTGCACAAGCAGGAAGTTCGTGCCTTCAAAAGTGAACTTGCCGTTATGACCACACTTCTTCACGTCAAAGAACGTATCGAGAGTGTTCACCTCTCCTTGAATCGTCGCCGTACCGCCACGCATGACGTTATTCCAGAGATCGCGCGCCATGTTGCTCTTGATGAAGAGCTTCAATTTACGCTTAGCTCCGGCATCGTCAACAAAAGCCGGATTGAACTTTGTCCCTAAAGCCAGATATTCCATACCGCCGACGTGGTCGCCGTGCAAGTGTGAAACATAGACAGCATGCAGGTCCGTTAGCTTCAAACCGGCAGCTGCCAATGAGAAGCGAATGTCCCCGCCGGCATCGATTAAAAGCCGCTTGCCGTTTAGCGAGAGCACCATATTGCTATGGAAATTCTCTCGAGCAAAAGCACCGCCAACACCAAGAAATTGGAATTTCATTACTCATGGTCTCCACTACGACAGGCAGCTTGACCTAAATACGCGTGTTGGTACTGGCAATGAAGGTAAAGGCAAAACCAACCAAACCGCATACAACCATGGTCCAAACCAAAGCTGAGCCGGTGGTGGCGCACACGCTCATGGTAACGATCGCAGCGATGGAAGCAACAATCAGCTTCGGGATCGTCATGGCGACAGCGGCATTCACAAAGATCAGAATCTTGAAGAATCGCTGTCCGTCAAGGCTCGGCGTAACCAGAGACATGCCAATCAGACCGAGGATGTTCCCGATAAAACTGGCCACATAACCAAGAACAATAAGGCCGATCAAGTGCAAAGGATCAAACGAGACGGACAGGGTAGCAGCCAACATGGCACGCCCTTTCACAAAAGTGGTTTTGCCGCCAGCACAAAGTGGCTGGAAAAAACGGCTAAATGCAATACGGCTCGTAACTAGCTTATTTAACTGCTCTAACAAAAATCAGAAATCAATATTCTCAACTTACAAATGCACAATGCTTCTTTTCAAGCGAAACTGAGAGAGTGCACATAATCATTACTTTTACTTCCTTGCACAACCGCGCTAAGACAAAATCCTTGTCCAACCAATTCCTAAGCCGATCTCAGTATTGCTAAAGCCCAGCGGCCTGCAGCATTCAAGAAAGCTGAGCTGGCGCTAAGCCAATTCATTAGAACATTTCGCTCTTGGCAGCCTTGTTTTCGCGAGTGGATCTCTCTAACTTATAAGATCCACTTCTTTTTTCTTTTAGGCATAGATCCAGAACAGCTTTTTCCAAACTAATTCTTGAAATAACCCCCGCTCCCGGCGGTAGTTGGGAACTGGAGAGAGTATGGACAGATGGCAATGGCCCCTCCTTACCAAGGCAGGTAAGGAGCTGGGGCAGACTTTTCGTTCATTGGCCAACAAAAATTATCGTTTGTACACTTTCGGGCAAGTCATATCTCTCACCGGCTCACATGTTCAAAACGTGGCTTTAGCTTGGGTGACTTATCAAATCACTCAGTCGGCAACTCTTTTGGCGTGGGTGACTTTGGCGACTTTCTTGCCAATGTTTTGTTTGAGCGTAGTCGGCGGCATGGTCGCCGATCGTTACGACCGGCGCAAAGTGCTGATTGGCACCCAGGTAGTTGGCATTCTGCTTGCCTCTTCTTTAGCAATCGGCGTGTTCACCGGCTATTTGAGCTTTTGGCCAATCTTTGTTTTCAGTATTGCTCAAGGCATTAACAACGCTATTGAAGTGCCGGTGCGGCATTCATTCGTTTACGATTTGGTCGGCGGCAAAGACATGGTCAATGCCGTCGGGATCAATTCACTTGTCTACAACGCAACCCGTTTCATCGGACCGGCAGTAGCTGCTTTTGTTTTGGCTATGGCCGGATCCGGAATTTGTTTTGTACTGAACGCATTGAGCTTTTTAGCAGCAGTAAAGACTCTGCGCAAAGTGACCGTACTCGGTCAAGCAGCTCAGGATGCCCATGCTCCGCAGCAAGTTTCATTCTTTGCCGGAATCATGGCTGCCTTCTCGGACAGGCGCATTCGCAACATTCTCTTTCTTACTTGCTGCAGCAGCTTCTTTGCTTTCCAATACTCCGTGCTCTTGCCTGTTGTCGTCGATAAAATTCTGCACGGCAATGCTTCGCACTTAGGCATTTTGACTGCCTCGGCTGCTTGCGGTTCGGTAATCGGCGGGCTGCTTTTAGCCAGCCGCGGGCGGAAAGAGATTCTTTTGCAAGTGATTAAGTGGAGCAGCGCCTGCCCTGGCATTTTCCTCCTCTTCTTCGCCTTGAGCTCTTCACTGCCGGTCATGGCTGTCCTCACCGGTTTAATCAGCATGTCCATCGGCATGCAGCTGAGCAGCAGCAACTCCTACTTGCAGCTTAGCGCTCCGAGCAATGTGCGCGGACGCGTGCTCAGCGTTTATACAGCCTGTTTGGTCGGAGCGGTGCCTTTCGGCAGTTTGCTCACCGGGCATTTGGCTGATCGTTACGGTGTTTCGCTTGCTTTAGCTGTTTGCGCTGCAGCCAGCACAATCTGTTCTCTCATTTACATAGCCATATCCGGCGATAAACCAGGAGCCAATCCCAATGGGCAAGCATGATCCCGCAATCGGCGTCGATTACAACGTTCTTAGTAGTGGTGTCATCTCTGTTGCCCGCGGTTCAAACACACCGACCGACGACAGCGGAGACATCGGACACGTGCCCGATTACTTGAATTTGGTCGATCACAGCTTGCGCCTCAAGAAGAAAAAATACAGACAGCGACTCGAGGAAGAAGAAGAACGCTTTAACAAGCTTGTACGCCAGTTGGGCGCAGCCAAACGCTCCTTAGTCGTTGTTCTGCAAGGACGAGACACGGCAGGAAAATCCGGCGCCGCCCGTCGCATTTGGGAAGCAACCAATTTCGATCCTAAGCTTGTGCAGTGGATCCCGATTGGTCCGCCCTCGGACGAAGAGCGGAATCATCCTCATCTCTGGCGCTTCTTCCGCAACGAGCGCATGCCGGCTTTCGGTGAGGTGCGTATCTTCGATCGTAGCTGGGCTGAACGGCTTCTAGTCGAACCAGTGATGAAGATCATTAACCAGCAAACCTTGCAGCGTTCCTTCTGCGAGCTGCGCTTGTTTGAATACATGCTCAGCCAAATGAGTCGCGTTGTGCTGGTCAAGTTTTGGATGGATATCACCAAAGACGAGCAAGCACGCCGCTTTGAAGAACGCCGCAAACATCGCCCGGAAAAACTGAGCGACTCGGATGCCGTCGCCCGCAAGCACTGGGACGACTATACCGGGGCAGCCAATGCTATGTTCCATCGCACCGGCACTTCTTACGCTCCTTGGCACATCGTCTCCAGCGAAGACAAGCGTTACAGCCGTGTCAGCGTGCTGGAGACAATTAACAGCATCATGACTGAGAAGTTGTAGACGTAATCGAAAGAGGTTGTCTCATGAGCACTGTCAGCATCACAATGGCTGAATCGGGTAAGCCCTATCAACTTACTGTTTCGGCCCGCACACACACAATCAACCTTGATGCACCATTGACGGTGCCGGGCGTGAAGACCGGCGGTGGCGATACCGCTATGACCCCTCACGAGCTGTTTCTTGCCGCTCCCGCAGGGTGCATTGCTATGACCGTCTGGATGTACGCCATGGACAGACA
This sequence comes from Candidatus Obscuribacterales bacterium, assembly GCA_019750335.1. Taxonomy (GTDB): domain Bacteria; phylum Cyanobacteriota; class Vampirovibrionia; order Obscuribacterales; family Obscuribacteraceae; genus JAIEPM01. The sequence continues at coordinate 99,506 of JAIEOQ010000006.1, read as the reverse complement.
ATGGCCATTGGAAAAGATCAATATCAGCGTCGAAGAAGACAAAATCGACGATCCCGATGGTGAGAAGGATGCCAAAGGCGTCATCAACAAAATTCCGCACATCAAGATCAAGATTACGCCAATCGGCAAATTGACCGACGAACAAAAGAAACGCTTGGAGACTGTGGCAGCAAGCTGCCCGGTCTACAAACTTTTGACTGGCAAAAAAGTGGTCGCAAAGGAGTTTGTTTTTGAAGACGGCACGAAGCCGGCTGAAGCTGAGACTAAGACCTAGTCTGCGCAGTTTACTAGACGGCTATACGTAAAACGTCGTCTTCTTCCGTTACTCATGAACGCCGACCGGATAACAAATCCGCAACGGCAGGGAGCACTTTTGTGACTCAAAATCAACAACCCACCGGGAACGGCAAAGGCGCCGTTTCCGGTCTGATTGCATTTTTCAGCATCGCTTACTTCTGCCAACACTTCGCCCAAAGCGGGCTTTTGTTTCAGCCGATGCAGTATTACTTCAAAGAAGTTTTCGGTTATACCGAGACGATGAATGCTGCTTTCATCGCTTCGCTGGTGATGCCCTGGACGATCAAACCACTTTACGGCTTGATCTCCGACTACCTGCCACTTTTCGGTTACCGGCGCAAGAGTTATCTCTTGATCCTGAACTTGCTGGCTATGGGCTGTTTCTTCTACCTGACCGGGGTGAGCGATCCAGCAACCATTCGCATCGCCTTGATTACCGTCGGCTTCTGCACGGCATTTTCCGATGTTGCCGTCGACGGCTTGATGGTCGAGCTCGGCAATAAGACCGGACAAACAGCCAGCTTCCAATCGATGCAATGGATTTGGTTCAATATTGCCGCCATTGTCAGCAGTTTGACCGGCGGCTATTTGATCCAATACTTCGGCGTGCATAAGGCATTCAACTGGGCTTGTGGTTTGACTGTCGCATCCCCGTTTGTTGTCGTGATCGCCACTTGGTTCTTGGTCAAAGAAGAGAAGACCAAAGTCAACACCACCCAGCTGGTGCAAACCACTAAATCGTTGCGTGGTGCTCTCGCCTCGAAAACATTGTGGGTGGTCACCGCTTTTATTGTTTTCTGGCAGTTCAGCCCGTCCTTTGGCATGCCGTTCTACTACTACCAAACCGACGTACTCAAGTTCAGCCAAACTTTCATCGCTCAGCTGGCCGCTCTCGGCTCGGTTGCTTCGGTGATTGGTGCTTGGGTTTTTAAGCGTTATCTGGGCAAGTATCGCACCAAAACTCTGCTTTCTTGGAGCGCTGCTCTTGGAGCGATCGGCACCGTCTCCTACATGCTCCTGCTCCATCCGGCTATTTTTAACGCACCGATTACGGCGTGCGTACTCGGTTTTGTTTTCGGGATCACCGCTCAGGTGGCTATGCTCGCCACTTTGAATTTGGCTGCTGAAGCGTGCCCCAAGCACGTCGAAGCTTTGACTTTCTCGGTGTTGATGTCGATTTTCAACCTTTCGATGCAAGGCAGCAGCGTTTTCGGCGCTTGGCTGTACGAGAGCGTTTTCGATCGCTCTATGGCACCTTTGATTATCGTTTCGGCAGTTTTTACTCTGCTCTGCTTGCCTCTGGTTCGCTTCTTGCCTGAACCGGCCAAGGACGAATAGGCAAACCAAAAATCGATCTAAACGCGAGGAACTCATGGAAGAAAAACGCATCGAGTTGATCGATAGCAAAGATCTGCATTGTTCCGCGGTTTCGCGCGGTGGACGTTATTTACTTAACGTCCACCGCACTCGGGGAGAAAGTTTGCTCTTGCTCACTGATCGGGTACAGCAATTCGTAACACCGCTGCGAAGCGATTCGTCGGTAAATGCTGTTTGCTTGCGTTCCAAGATGATCACTCTCTCAAGCTCCAAACAACCGCAAACCGCCTATGAATTAGTTTATGCCCTGGAAGACGAAGCAGGGCACGTCCGGCGCCAATCTTTGCCTGACTGCAGAAAGCTCAGAGGCATGGATACCGGAATGCATGACGTGTTTATGCTTGTCGAAAGCCATGACGGGCGTTATCTAGCCGTTACCGGCAAAAATGCCAAGCGGTCGGGAAGTACCGATATTCAAATTTGGAGCCTCGATCAAGAACCGGCGCTTTGCGCCAGTTTTACAGTGCCCATTCGTGATCGACCATACGCCATGTGCTTCAACCGGAATAACAGCGAGCTGTGCATCAGCTTCAGATCGGGACAAATTCTTTCTCTGGACATATTCAACCAGACTGTACATCCCCTTCACTGGCCCCACCGCGAAATTAAGCGGTGGTACTGCACTAGCATCGACTACCAGCCGGCAAGCAAAAACTGTTTCGCCTTCGGCGGCAGTTACTCTTCTGTCTGGTTCATCAACTGCTCCTATCCGTTAGCTACGGATTTTGATCCGCTGGATACGCCTTTTTTGATGACTGAAAGTGAGACTGTGACCGGTCTGAAATTCACGCATATAGTCGGCATGCCCAAGGCACGCCTAAGCTGTTTGCATACCGGAATCGGCATTATCACTCACCTGAAGTTTTTGAATCACAGCGAACTCTTAGTTACCGGCGAGTTTGGTACCGAACTCTGGGATCTATCCACTGTCTCTCTTCGCGAAAAGCTTGCTTCTGCTGAAAACGATTCTATCGCTGCAGTCGGTTGTCTCGAAGCCGGAAAAGCGCTTGTCGTGCGCACATAGCTCACAAGGAGTGTTTATGAGCAAGCGAAAGATACTGACCTTGCCGATTTCCAACATAGCGGCAATGTCAATCTCCAGATGCGGAAGCTATCTGGTGGGTTGTGGTCCAACCTCCCAACCGGATAGCTTCTTGGTGCAAGACTTAGCTACGCGCGATACTCTTTCAATCCAAGAAGCCGGCTGTATCAGGGCTTTGGGTTTAAGAGAGATCAAGGACGGCAGTTACGGAATGCAAGGAGCGGAATGCGAAATATTTTACTCTTTGCATAACGAAGTCGGCCTGGTTCATCGTCTCCACTTGCCAAGCAGGCAGCGTAAAGACTCGCTGGTAATTAACGCTTTGTTTGTACATAAGCTGACTTTAAGCGAAGATCGACGACTTTTAGCAATCGGGGCCGCCACCAGTTACAGTGGCGTACCGTGTGTCGACATTCGCAACTTGGATGGGGAAGAGGCGTTTCGCTATTACTCCTGCCAGCTGCCCTCCTTCGGCTCAATCATTTCGATGTGCTTCAACCGCTGCAACAGTGAGCTGTTCGTCAGCCTGGATACCGGCGAAATTTTCATCATTGATGTTTTTCATGGCTCCTGGCGCCCATTACATCGCGATGACGGAAATCACTGGCCTTGCTACTCTTTGGCTTGCCAACCTGAACACAGCCACGGCATGGTTTTCGGCGGCGAAGGCGGTATCATCTGGTTCAGCAATTCACCGCATAAGCTAAGCGATAATTTCACCCCGCAAACAATGCCTTTTAAACTGGCAACGGGAGAGATCTTTACTGGCTATCAGTATCTTTTTACTGAAGCAATGCCCGAAGCACAATTCAGTATTTTGCCGACTCGAGCCGGACGCTTTATCTCACACTTGAAGTTCTTAAACAAAAACGAGCTCCTGGTGGTCGGCGATCGGGCCGTTGAGATCTGGGATCTAGTCCAAAATCAGCGTCTTCAACGTCGTGAATTCGAGGACAACAATCCGATCCTCGCTGTCGGCAATACTGCCAAGTCGATTTTGATCGCGCATGCAGCAGAATAAATTTTTCGGGACCGGGTGTTACAAAAGCACCCGGTCCCGAAAAAAATTTGATCAAAACTATGATACCGCCGACAATACCAGTCTCTTTTTGTGCTTTTTGCCTTGTTTTGACACCGTTTGATAAACAACGCATATACAGCCAGGCACGCTTTGCGCAAGCAGCGCCATCTTGGCATCAAAATAATGCTCTTCAACTGCTTAACCCAAGAGGGCGAAAAGTTGAACTTGATGCATGCCAGTGAATAAGCTTGGACATCCCTCGCAGACACGCACTTAAATTAGTAACCGCCAAAATTAAAGCTACGACAACTTTCTCATCAACAACTCCAGCTTAATCTCTGGTTTTGTTTTGTCTAGCTTGCAGTGGCGATGCTAAGAGTGTTTGTCCGCGCCCAGGATCCGAAAACGTAGCTATGTCGGCAACGGAAACGGGTCCTCACTCACGACAGATATAGAGTAAAGAATGTCCAAAAACGACAAGACTTCAAGCAACAAACTCGGCAATCTTTCGGTAAGCGTTTATCCCGGGTATGCCCTGATTCAAGGCAGCTACGCCGTGCGCTTGAATGAAGGCGTCAACCAGTTCCAGCTCGAAGGTTTTCCCGTAAGCTTTGATCCCTCAAGCATTCACGTGGATTCAGTCGAAGGTCCTGGCAAGGTTACTCTGCGTTCCACGAGTTTTCGTAGCGCGAATCTTACTCCGCAAACCGTCCAACAACGCTCGCTCAACAAGAAGGTTACGGTACGTTATACCGTTGCCGGCGAAGAAGGTGAGCGCGAAGTCAAAGGTACACTGCTCAATCTTTACGGCAACACGGCAGTCGTGCGCCTGAAGGGCGGCAGCGTACAGCAGGTCCAGAATGTTAGCGGCTTTATTTTCAAGGGAGTGCCTGAAGGCTTGGCCAACACGCCTTCGCTCTCCATGACTCTGGAAGCCGAAACCAAGGGCGACTACATTGTCCATCTCTTTTACAAAGCCACCAACTTCTCCTGGCAAGCCGACTACAAGCTTGTTTATGACGAAGCGAAGGGCTGTGTCGATTGGGACGGCTCGGTCTTCGTCAATAACAGCTCGGGAGCAAGCTTTGAAGAAGCGTTGCTCAAAGTCGTGGCCGGCGACGCCGGTTACGAAGACAGCAACACCGGTCTCGAAATGATGGACGCCGGTGGCGGTCAACGCGCTGGTTTCACCCTGACGGCAGCAGCGCCGATGCGAGCCAAGTCGGTGCGCGCAGCCCGGGTGGACAACGTCGGCCAGGTCAAGTCGTACAAGATCGGCAAAGCCTCCATCGAAGACGGTCAGAACCAAAAGATTCCCTTCTACATGGCAACAACCGTACCGGTGCAGCGCGAATGTCGCTTGCCCAAAATGCACCACTGGCACGCAGCCGGGAGTAGCGAGAGAGTCGAGCAACCCGTACGCAATCGTTTTCTCTTCGAAAACACCGCCGAACACCGCTTGGGTACGCCGCTGCCGGCTGGCAGTGTTGCCATCCTGCAACGTGATACCGAAGGTACTTATTTGAAGAGCGGCGGCGGTCAGCTGGCCGACACTGCTCTTGGCGACAAAATCAGCCTCGATATCGGAGCTGATTTTGATCTCAAAGCCAGCCGTCAAGTGGTCGATACCAAGCGCGAGCTAGGCAAAAAGCTGGCTCCGCAACGACGCGTTCACGGCGCGCAGGAAGAGCCGGCACAACAGAAAGTTCATTACGACAGAACTTGCGTCGTCGAGCTTTACAACGCCAAGTCCTACGCCGTGGAAGTGGTTATCGAAGAAGTTCTCGGCGATAACTGCGAACTCCTAGGTGATCACGGGCTGACGAAAACGGGTAACACCGATTACGAAAAGCGCGTGCATCTTGCCGCCGGCGAAAAGCAGACGGTGACTTATGTCATCCGCGAAACTCAAATCGAAATGGCGGAAGAAGAGGAAACGAGCGAAGAAGAACAACAATAAGCAACCGCTTCGAATTGCCAACTTGATTGAGCTTTAAGCGAGAGAGCGACCAGGAAAACAACTTGGTCGCTCTCTTTTTTGTCTAATTTATACTATAAACAATAGTATTATCACATCAACAGCCCCATCGCTCGCTTGAGATTATCCCCAGCGACCTCCGCCAGCTCGCTCAACTCTTAACTGCCCTTTTCTAGCGCCAACCGACCAAGCTGCCAGGATGATGACATCTTTTGATTGATTAAGATCCGCTTGCTGTGCGGCTTCTAAACAGCGGTTGAAAAGCGGCTGCTGAGCATTCTCTTGGAAATCCGCTTGCTATCAGATACTAAATCTATCTAGTTTTAGATCCTCAATAACTTCTTTTCAAAAAACTGAACAATAAAGCCAAGTAAGTAACCGCCCCTAATCAAAGCTTTTTTCCTACGAGTCATGCGTAGCAAACTTACCTTTCCAATTAGGACTCGTACTTGTGGAATCGGTTCTCATCCTCGGCGTGTTTCTACTTTTCGCTTTTGGTCTTGTCGCACTAAGCCGCCTTCGCCGTTAAGCTACTACCGCAAACATCCTCTTTGTTACGGATGAAACCTAGAGAGTATTACTCGAAATGAGGCTTTCTCTATGGACCCAATGATTGTTTTCGTGATCATTCTGGCGTTTGGTTTCGGCATCCTTGCCCTAGCCGCCACTCGGCGATAAACAGTTTCTAGCGTTTTGATTTTCCGAATTATTTACTCACAGCCGGCGTCCCGTCGTCATTCAACGGTACACCCAGACATTCAACTTGCTGGCGCCGGCTGAATTTTATAACCGCACTGATACCGCCAGTGCCTTGACACAACGAGAACACACCCATGGGCAAGAACTTCAAGTTCGCTCTCTGGATGCTCGCAATTCCCTGCTTAGCTGCTCTCTTCGCTTACTTTGCCGTTACTCCCGGTTCGGTGAATAACGGTCAAACCCCGGCTGCAAAAGTCGAAGCGAAGCCGCAGCCTGTAGTTGCAGCTCCTTTGACTTTTACCGATTTGATCAACATCATCGACAAAGAGCCGACGACGGTGAAACAGATTGTTTTTGAAAACGGCTCACAACGCATTATGCTGGAGCGGCAAGGACACAAGCCCGCTTTCATCGCTATTCCTCCCGGCGGTCAGAGCGAACTCCTGAACAAAGCGACCAAAGCACAAATTCCTGTCGTTGCCGAAGAGTCCGCCCTTGACGGCATCCCGGGTTGGATAATTTCAGTAGGGATCATGGTTGTGTTTTTCGGCTTCATGATGTGGCTCAGCCAACGCCAGCAACGTACTTTGTTGCAAGGCAAAACGATGCCCAATCAAGGAGCAGCACCAAGCCCGATTAAGAAAGTCACTTTCAACGAAGTGGCCGGTTGCGACGAAGCTGTGCAAGAGTTGCGACGCATTGTCAAAAGCTTAGTCGGAGCGGAGATCTATCAAAGCTTCGGTGCCAAGATCCCCCGCGGCTATCTGCTCAAGGGTCCTCCCGGTACCGGCAAAACGCTTTTAGCGAAAGCAGTTGCCGGCGAGCTCGATGGCTTCTTCGAGGGCATGTCCGGCTCGGACTTCGTGGAGATGTATGTCGGCGTCGGCGCTTCTCGAGTACGCACCAAATGGCGTGAAGCTCGAGCAAAAGCCCGTAAGTACAAAAAGCCTGTCATTTTGTTCATCGACGAACTTGATGCTGTCGGCGGCAAGCGCGGAAGCGGCTTGGGCAATGGCGGGCATCAAGAACGAGAACAAACTTTGAACGCTATCCTCGTCGAAATGGACGGTATGCAAGACAATGATGGCATCATCGTCATGGCCGCGACTAATCGTCCGGAAATGCTCGACGAAGCTCTTATGCGTCCCGGTCGTTTCGAAGTGCACATTGAAGTGCCACTGCCTGACGTTGCCGGGCGTGAAAAGATTTTCGCCATCCATACTCGCGGTAAGCCACTGGCTCCGGCAGTGTCTTTGACGGCTCTTGCTCAAAGCACTTACGGCTACAGCGGTGCTGAAATTGAAGGCGCTTGCAGCCGAGCGGCTATTATCGCCGCCGAGCGTTACGCCGCTCAAAGACAAGCTTTGGAAGCGCAGAACATGCCTGCCGAAGAGATCGACAAAATCTTACCCAAGGCTATCACCTTGCAAGAGCTTGACGAAGGAGCGGCTTTTATCAAGTATGGAGCGCCGTTAACTTCGCGGCAAAAATCCATGCTTGAGAAAGACAAGCTAAATACCGCTTATCACGAAAGCGGTCACGCTTGCGTGGCCGGTCGTTTGAAGCACGCCAATCCGGTGACCAAAATCACGATCATGATGCGCGGCCGGGCTTTAGGCTATGTCCAGCAAATGCCCGACCACGATCAAGTGAGCTTGAGCGATCAACAAGCGATTGCCCGAATCATCGTCGCCATGGCTGGCCGCGCCGCCCAAGAGGTGTACACCAACACTGTCGACGCCGGCGCATCCAACGACTTCGAGCAAGCAACCGGCATGGCACGCATGATGGTGACAAAGTGGGGCATGTCCCGCCTTGGTCCGCTATCAGTGGGCGATCGTGGCGAATCACCTTTAGGCATGGGTTCGTCAGGTGGAACCATCGCTTACGGCGATGATCTGGCTAACGAAATCGACCGCGAAGTTTTGCGTATCGTTCGACATTGCTACCGAGTCGCTCGTTTGATTGTCGAAAAAGATAAAGAGCGGATGGAAGCTCTTTGCCAACTGCTCATGACGCAAGAGACGGTACTCCGTCCTCAGTTTGAAGAGATGTTGAAGGCAATTCCGTCAGGAGTCGAAGACGATGAACTCGTCTTCGACCCTGCCGCTTCAGAAGCAGAAAAGAAATAACGACTATGAAAAAACCAGCGAAAGTCACTTCGATACCGGACCGCATCCGCGGTTCAATCGCCATTGTTCTGACTTTGTCTTGCTTGACGGCAGGCAACTATGCCACCGACAAGCAGTGGCAAGCCGGTTTGGTCTTTGCCGGCGTTTTCTACATGATGACGGCTTTGGCTTACGTTTTCAAAGACGTCGATTCCTTTGATCAGTGAGGCTTTGTACGAACTTAGTCCGCATAACTAAGAAGCTCGAGGAAAAAAGCTGATGTACAAACCCTGGAATAAAACCCTTCCTAAGGTTTACAACCTAGCGGTGATGCCCCAAGTAATGAATATCACCGTGCGCGTTAGCCCGAAATCGCTTATCGAAGCGATATTCGTCGGCGAAACGGAAGAAACAAGGCAAGTGAGCAGCCTGCCTTTGCTTTACGCCAACGGTAAGTTAGCCGGCACACTGCACGGCGGAGCACCGGAACAGGCCGAAGTTTTGGCTAAGCTGCTTGAACAACAGAAAGATTCCAAACAAAAATGGGATCTGGCTCTGGTCGGTCATGATACCGAAAGCGGTTCATATATCGACAGCCTTGAGTTGATTCCGATCGAAGATACGTAAGCTTTTCGACGAAAACGCTGGGTATAACTACCCAGCGTTTTCGTCTGCTTTTTTACTTTTAAACCGATTAGCAGGTAGGTTTAACTATTCTTCCCCGCTCTTCAACCGGATTTTCAATTTCGTGCAGAAGAATGATTTTTTCCGTTGCCAACTCTTCTTTGGCGCCGTCATACATTCCCCAATAAGTCGGACCGACAAATTTGTCTTTACCCTTGAATGAAGGCAAAAGCTCGCTGAGCAAAAACCAGCCGATCACCATAGTGCCGGCAACATAAAGGAAAATCATCCAAGAATAGACGTCCATTAAAGACTCCTTGCGGATTTGTTTGGTTCTGATAAATGTTACAAATTCTTCAAACTTTGGACAATGGTATTTCCACGAATGAGGACGCCAGCGTGGAACAACTACCATGTAGGCTAGGGTGAGAAATGAGTAAAAGCTTTATCAGTAATTGGCAACGACTTATCTGCGGACTTGTTTTTTTTCCTTTGCTGGCAGCAACGGCAAAACAGGAAGCGCGCCTGGAACCGGCTACCGCCCAACAAGAACAAGCTTATCGTCTACTGGTTGACGGCTCTAAACTGCTCAAAGAGAAAAAACCTTTCAAAGCACGAAAAATGCTTGAAACAGCTGTTGAACTTTGGCCGGAAGAATCGGCGGTTCATTACAATCTCGGCTTTTGTTATCACGAATGCGGTGACTTTCCCCGAGCTATCAATGAGTTTGAAAAAGCCTGGCACATCAATCCTAAATTGAAAGAATGCATAGTCAATATTGCCAGCTGCTATCAAGTTCAAGGCAAAACCCAAGAAGCGATTCTTTGGTTCGAAAATTATTTGAAAAAAAATCCGAACTCGGAAGACAAAGAAGAAGTGCGAGGCTTAATTGCTGCCTTAAAACAACATGGTGTAAAACAAGTACAATCGGACCCCGACTCAAACGATTATTTTCAAAGCGTATGTTGGCACGGCAAACAAAGACGCTGGCCTCTAGCAAAACTACCGCTGAAACTGTTTATCGCTAACGGCACGGATCAAGCCGGAAATAGCGTGGCTGGCTTTCGCGAAACTTTCAACTATATCGTGCTTGCCGCTTTCAATGACTGGACCAAAGCCAGCCACGGCAAACTTTCTTACAGCTTGGTTACGGATCCAAGAGAAGCAGACATAGTTTTTACTTGGACAGCTGATCCGGCTTTTTTGCACGGTGAAGGAAACAATGTAGAACAAGGCGTGGCTAAGGTTGAATTCAAAGATGAGCCTAAAAGCAGCGAACAAAAAATTGCCGGCGCTCACGTTATTTTGCTTGTGAATAACCGCCAGAGCGGATTGGCGTTAAGTGATGACGATATGAAAAAAGCCTGCTTGCACGAAATCGGGCATGCTCTCGGATTTGCCGGTCATTCGACCAATCCTAAAGACGTAATGTTTTTCTCCGAATCTCCGGCTGTCTGGCCGGCTCTAACCAAGCGCGACAAAGCGACCATGCTCAAGCTTTATCAAGATTACCCTGCCGGCAAGCCGAACACAGCCTCTACATTTTGACTTTTCAATTCTCGAAACATACTACAACTGATAGTATTGCTAAACAAAAAAGCGTGAATACAAATCAACTGGTCCAGGACCGGTGGACAGATTGTCCACCGGTCTTACTCTTTGTCAATTACACAGCCTGCCAACTTAGGTATATTATGCGAACAATTCCAAGCAGAAAACAGGCAACAAAGCTAGCTATAAAAGCCCAACCAAGGGGTTTAGCCACACCAAAAAGCAGATAAGAGAACAGACTCATACTGGAAACCATCGTGAACCAAAAATGGTATATCCATTCGCCGTTCGTAAACTGAACGCCTGGGATTTCCTGGGGCGTACGGTCACTTAAGTAGGGAGTTGGAGATGGTAATTCAAAATAGCGGAAATAGCTCGCACTCAGGCACACAACAACGGTCAAGACAACACAAAGCAGTGAACCTCCACCCCAAGCGTAAGCAATGATGGCAGAAAGAGCCGGCCAAACCGCGTAGCCAACTGTTTTTGGCATAACAATTACTCCTCTTTTGGAACCTGTTTATTAGTAACTCACGAAGAAGTGTGCTGGCCGCCACGGGCACGGCCAGCACATCTTCAATCGGACTAGAACTTGTAGATCTTTGACACACCAGGCTCATTGCCGCCGAAATGCGGATCAAGAATCAGCTTGCTGAAGTCTTTACCGGCAAAAGGAACATCCTTTTTCGCTTTGATCGTTGCCGGCGCTCCAGGAGCACCGCCATACTCATAGCTGATTTCCATGCCGTCATCGCCAACCGTAGTTGCTTTGTAGCCACCTTGATCGTCGTAGACCACGTCTTTCGCTACTTTCTTACCGTCGGGGTGGAAATAAAGCTCGCGCCGGATTTGGCCGTCTGCCCCATATTCCTTTACCGAGGTAAGCAAGTATGGGCTGACTCGCCCATTTTTGCCTTTTCCCTGCGGCTCATGACGCCAGGTTTGATGAACATGGAGCGTCTTGCCGTCGGCATAATAACCTTTCAGCTCCAAACTTTTGTCGGCACGCAAATGCCGGCTGTTGGTGAGTTTACCTTGGTCGTAATACTCCTGCTCAACATAGTCGCCATCCTTGTTGACCTCGTAATTAGCGCTTAGGGTTTTGCCGTCCGTATCGTAACGGAAGGTGCGCACCGAGCCATCCGGACGTTGGTACTCGACTTTGACAAGACCGCTGCCGTAAGTGTTTTGGTAAGTGACCAGCTTTTTGACGTTAGCCGGTTGAGACCATTCTTCAACTCTTTGTCCGCTCGAATTGACAGACTCTCTGACCTTCCGAATCACCGTTGCTGAAGCTTGTTTGCTGGAAAAAACAATCACAACCAGAGCAAGAAGAGCTCCAATCCGCAAAACATGTTTGAAATGCATTTTTCACTTTCTTGGTTTGAATGATTGTTTACTTGTCGTATTCGTCGTAGATCTCGCCAACCAGCTCTTCAAGCAGATCTTCCATAGTGACAAGACCGACGGTTTTGCCGTTAGTATCTTTGACAATGGCAATCTGGATTTTGCGCTTACGCAACTCATCCAAAAGGCTGGAAGCCCGATCCGTATTCAGAACCTGATAAGCCGGTCGCAACAACTTTTGAATCGAGAACTCCTGAACTTGCTTTTTCCAAAGCTCACCGTTGGTACTAGCCAACTGCATCACTTTGGACCACCAGTCAAAAAGATCTCGCGTGTTCAAAATACCGACGATGTTATTTACCGAACCGATATACACCGGCAACTTGCTGTGCTTCGTTTTAGCAACGACAGCAAGCAAGTCGGCAAGCGGGGTTTTTGCTGCTACCGCGTCCATCTTGCTGACCGGTACCAGCACTTGGTCCATGGTTAGATCCCGCAAATCAAGCACGTTTTTCAGTAAGTCAGTTTCGCGATCTTCAAGCTCACCGGCACGGCGGCTGGCTTCAAACAACATTTCCAGCTCTTCGGCACTGTGAACAAAGTGATGATCGGCATCAGGCTTGGGCACACGCAAAGCTTTGAGAATCAGCTCCGCGCAACGATTGAGCACCCAGATCAACGGCCAAGCAAGCTTGCAGTAGATCCGGAAGATTGGCGCCGTAATAAGAATCAAGCGCTCAGGCAAGCGCAAAGAGACGAACTTAGGCACTTGCTCACCAAGCACTACGTGAGTAGCACTTAAGAGAACGAAGGAGATGAAAACTCCGACACCGTGCGGCAAGTCAACTGTACCTACCCCAGGAATAGCGGAAAGAGCCCAGTTCACTAATTTTTCAAAACCATCTTCGCCAAACCAGCCAAGCGCCAAGCTGCACAGTGTAATACCTAGCTGTGTGCCTGACACACTGGTGCCCATATCATGTTGAAGCTGCGCAACTATGCGCGCTGTTGAATTGCCGCTGTCCACCAACTCTTGGATGCGACTTCTGCGGCTGGAAACCAAAGCGAATTCAGTGGCAACGAAAAAAGCATTCAAGACTAGGAATAACACCATCACCGATAGGCTCAGGGCTATGCTTCCCGCGGTCATTCTAGGACCCTCTGGGGTGAGTGACTACCTGCATGCGCCACGATTGCGCAATAAACACCAAGATTGGTCGGTAATGCAGGGTTGTCGGAGTTAAATAATGCAGTAGTTGTAGGGAGACAGAGACAACACAACCTAACCGATCGCCCCGGGCTATTGCGGCATTTGTCTTTACTTTCTACTTGAAATCTGGTTTAAACAAAGAGATCAAAACAGATCGAGGTTAGCGTAGCTTTGTCACACCTGTCTTCTAATCTGGTCTACTCACCACTTTACAACGCCGATTTAGGGCTTTTCGGGCTAAATAAGCCTTTTGCTCTGGATCGAGGTGAACTGGTGTTAAGCTCCTTAGCCAAAGAGACAAAAAAAACTTTTGTCTATGAAAAGCCGAACGCTTTATCACTTGAAGAAGCATTACTTGTTCACAGCCAAGCTTATTTGGATTCGCTCAAACTGACTGAAACTTGGCTCGAAATCATGGAGTTGGACGAGAGTGATTATTTTCCGGAGAAAGCAGTAAAGCCTCTACCGGAGCTTTTACACGACATACTTTTGAAATGCGGTGGCACCAAAAGAGCTTGCGAACTTGCCCTTGAACACAGCTTGGCCGCTAATTTAGGTGGCGGTTATCATCACGCCTTTCCCAATCAAGGGCGTGGTTTTTGCGTACTGCACGATATCGCAATCGCCGTTAAATCGCTGCAAAAGCGTAAACTGGTGAAAAAGGTACTGCTTGTCGACCTTGATTTTCACCAGGGAGACGGTTCTGCCGTTGTTTTCAAAAACGATCCAGACGTCTTCACATTTTCGGTTCATTCAGCCGAAGGTTGGCCTGAAGAAAAACAAGCCAGCAGCTTAGACATAGAGATCAAACAAGGCGAAGAGAATCTTTATCAAGAGAAACTTGAAGCCGGCTTGGATCGCATATTAAGCAGTTTTGCACCGGATATGGTGATTTATGTCGCGGGCAGCGATCCTTATGAGCTAGATGTTTTGCCGGGAACCAAATTCATGAGAATGAGTTTGGCACAGCTGAAACAGCGCGACGAACACGTAATTGATCGTTTCAAAGATCTGAACATACCCCTGGCCATGGTTTTTGCCGGCGGTTACGGACCTGACGTCTGGCAAGTTCATTTCAATGCAGTGCGCCATTTGCTCCGGCGATCTGACGCTATCGGTAATACCAGATCTTGATAACCAAACCGTTTGCACTTGGGGCAGGACGGGCATATAATCATTGGTATCGCCGCATAGAAAATAGATATACGAAAGGATCTCGTTTTGGGTATCAGAGCCAGCCGGCCGCGCCATCCCCGGCTTACAGGTTTACCATCCAACACAGTTGTCAACACAGCTGGACCATTTCTTAAATGGGCCGGTGGCAAGTCACAATTGCTCACCACATTCAGTGACTTTTTGCCCGAAAGTTTCGACAACTATTTCGAGCCTTTTGTTGGCGGTGCGGCGGTCTTCTTTTATTTGCGCCGGAATCGCCCGCTTTTTCGGGCTACTCTGGCCGACCTCAATCAGGAATTGGTCAATTGCTACCAAACCATTCGTGACGATGTTGAAGAGCTAATTCTCAGCTTGAAAGAGCACAAAAACGAAGCCGAATACTTTTACCAGCTTCGGGCAAAAGATCCGCTCAAAATGAGCGAGGTCGAACGCGCTTCTCGCCTCATATTCATGAACAAAACTTGCTTCAACGGGCTATATCGAGTTAACAGCAAAGGAAAGTTCAATGTTCCTTTCGGCTCTTATAAGAATCCGCGCACTTGCGATGAAGCCAATTTACGTGCTTGCAGCAAAGTGTTGCAAGACGCCAACATTCGCTATCAACCCTTTGAGGCAATTCTAAAACAAGCCAAAAAAGGCGATTTCATCTATTTCGATCCGCCGTATCAACCTTTGAGCAGCACAGCAAAATTCACCAGTTACACTAAAAACAGCTTTTCCAGCGAAGATCAAGAACGCTTAGCCGAAACATTTAGCCGTCTGGATAAACGCGGTTGCCGCCTTATGCTCAGCAACTCCGATTGCCAATTCATTCGTGATTTGTACAAAGACTTTCGCATTGAAACAGTACAAGCTATGAGAGCGATTAACTGTCAAGCTGTTGGCCGCGGGCGGGTCAACGAAGTAGTCGTCATGAACTACTAAAAGCCTGTTTAAAAGACAAAAAGTTAAAAAAAAAGCGACGAGAACAAGAGGGTTAGTCCTGTTCTCGCCTGATCAAACAATACACGGGAAGTTTTGGCACGTTTAGCGGTGAGTAATCGTATTGATCGCTGAACCAACAATGACCGCAACAATCAAAACAACTACGGCAACGGCAATGAGAAACTTGATCACAATAATTCTTTCTCCGGCAAAGCCGGGATTACATTGCTACCGGCGGACGCCAGGCTAGAGTTTTTGGGAGAATACAAGCTGTCCGTAAGGATCGAACCAGGAGCTACAGCAGTGTTCGAGAAAGCGATAACCGACAGCAGACATTAAGTCAACAAGCTGTTCCGGTGACATGGTCGGGCCGACATCCAGCATAACAATGCCTTCCGGCGCCAGAACTCTTTTCAGCTCGCAAATCACAGGCGCCATAGTATCCGGCGTCATATGATGACCGATCACACCGGAAGCATTGACCAAGTCGACACTTTGGCTTCGTAGCGGCAGTCCGACGCTTTCCCGCCAGGTTTCAGCAATTCCTTGACGATTGAAAGATGCTTGCACTTTTGTGCCTGTGCTATGCACATAGTTGCGTTTACGCGCAATTTCAATAATCGACTCTGAAAATTCATAGCCAATGATCTGCGAACCCAAAGGACAGTGATGAGCAAGAACCTGCGTGGAAGAGCCGCCACCACAGCCAAGATCAACCACTCGCAAAGGGCGGTGCCTTGGAACATGAACCAAACAACGGCTGATTGTTCGCCAGTTGGCCCATGCCTGTCGCCCATTGATCGCGTCAAACTCCTCGGCAGTCATAGCCGAATAAGCAGCTGCTACCGCCTTTGGATCCGCCGTGCGGAAATTGATTCCACGGGCTGCCAACCGCCGCTCGGTCAACCACTGCTGCCAGCAGATCGAGAGCAAATTGCTCGGTTGCTTAGCCGGCACGCACAGCTCTGAATTTGGCTTTGCTTTTTGCCAAGCTGAGGTCGCTTGGTCAAAAGTAAGAATGTCGTCCATGATTGTTTCCTTCTCTCATGAGCGCATAAGTTCTAACGCAAAAACCGTTTACATCCGTTCGATAATCGCTTCCACTTCGCGGCCACGCTGGAATTCGGTTCGCAACCAGCCGCAGATCATGCCAATGCCGGAAGCGCCCAAAAGACCGGGAGTGAGCTTAAAGGCTAAAAGAGTCGCTGATGAAAGGTTACCCGGTTGAGCATCCAGTTGCAGATATAAACCAGCAAAAAAAATCATCAGGATGAAAGCCGCCATCATCTGGAACACAGCAACAAAAACAACGGCAAGGCTATTCGTTCGGGCCCGATCTCGGCCGATGAAATACCAGCCGACAGCAACCAAAAGCAGAATGCAGGTCGAAACCGAAGACTGAAGCAGAAACTGACAAATTTGCTCAAGCATGGCGAACTCCTCCACAGGCTAAAAATGTGTCTGAAGTGATTGAAATAAAGACTGTGAGTAACGCTAGTTCTGTTTATCGCCTGAATCAAAAGAGAATTTGGAATATCTCTAATCCTAATTTTCTTAGCCTATTAGGTAAAAGCCAGCTTAAGCAGCGTTACGTTATACCTGTCCAAGAGAAACAGTCGCCGGTCCGCTAAATAGCCGTTCAATCGGGCTTAGGCGTTAATGGCGCACAAAATCCGTCAAATATATTCTGTCTAATGACAACCGGAATTACCGGTGCCAGCTAGCGCTAACTCCTCTTTGCAACAATTATCTTTAGTTATTAGAAAGCTTACGATGAAGGATAAATCCTTAGCTTAGAATACGAGTTGTCTCTAGTTAGTGGCTTTCCGGTATGACAAGCAGTATGCAAGGAACAGTAATGACGGGCAGCGCTTTGCGCCCGACAGCTCTTGTTGCCGATCCACACAAAGATGCTGTCGACAGACGCATCCCAGAGACATACACCCTTTTTCAAAGCCGCGAAGTTTATGCACCATGGGCGGTACTATTCACCGAAATAGACAACGCCCAAAATCCTTCAGATGATTTGCTTAATTTACGTGCCGCACTGCTAGCCAGTTTTTCACGTTGCAAGCAAAACACGAAGCTGGCTGAATTTGCCGTAAGCATGCAAAAGTGGGAACAACGCGCTTTCACTTCCATGAAAGAAAGAGCCGAAACACAAATAATCGAATGTTACAACAGCCTGATGAACCTTTTGGAAAGCCAACCGACAAAACAGTCGATTCCTTGGCAAAGTCGTTTATTAGCTAGCGCACATTTTATGATTCATGCGGCGGATCCGCATACTATTCGTCAAGGCAGACGCTTATCTTCCGGCGTCACCTGCGTTATTCATCGCGTATTTTCACTTTGTCCGGCCTCGGCAGCCAAAATGATTGTTGCCGCTTGCATTGATGGTAAGTGGACAGCCTTTGACGGGCAAATCATTGCCCTTTCACAGTCATCCCTGCAGCCCAAAATGGAAGAACTTTCTTATAACAGCCGCAGCGATAAACGCAGTTATGCCTGCCAAATTTTGCAACTATTGCTTTTGAATAACTGTCTGCAAAGGCGCTTAACACCTTTGACCTACGAAGAATCTTCCGGTCGACCGGGACGTGAATATCTCGGACAACGTCCGGCTCAACAAACCAATCTTTCTCATGGTGAAATCGAACTTTTGTCTCGATACGAATTTGGACACAAAGGCGCTGTTGTCGCCCATTCGCTCTCATTTTCATACGTTTCAGCTCAAAATGAAAGCAGTTACATCCAAAACATGCTTGTTCATGTAAGCTCTCTGGCTGATTTAGCTGAAGTGCTGGGCGAAGCTAAATCCAAGAACAAACTGCCTTTAAGTGTCGCTGTCGATGAGCGCAAATTGCTCTCCGAAGCTTATTGCGACGGGATCAATCATGTAATAAACGTCACCGATTTTGACGGCATCAATAGTGTCCTGGTCTACAATCCACGCTTGCTGCCAGGCATGAAAAGTCATTGTCGCATCAGCCTGCAAAAACTCTACAACGCCTGCGTGAACGTGTCATGATCAACGAACATACTGTGCCGCTCTTAAATATCGGTCCGATCAAACGGCTGGAAGCTCCTTTAGCCTGGAAAAAAACAACCGCGCGGGTAAGTCAGCCCAATCACATTCAATCACCTGTATTGCTCTTTCGTCCCCCTGATAGCGAGCACGACGTAGAGATTGGCGTGTTTTTTCGCAGCCGGCTAGAATCAGAGGCAGACGGCAAGCTTTTTACCGATTTGATTTCAGCACACGCTAACATCACCAGCAAAGAAGCTCTACAACCAGCACAAATAAAGGATCTGGTCAACATTTTAGATTTGACCGGCTTCAATCAATATTCTTTTCCGCAAGAGATAAGCGGTTATCAACCTGATTTTTATTTACGTTCCGCCGAACTAATGCCTTTAAACGGCAAAGTAGTACTGAGAGTTGTCGGTGATTTTATGACCGCAGGCAGCATAGACACTTACTATTGCGGCATTTATATCGATGCTGACGGCACAGGCAGAAAAATCTACGAAATATTTTTACGTTCAAACAACAAGCCGGCATTCGTCAAAGCTTTAATTGCTTACAAAATCAGCTTGGCATCTATCTCCTGGAATCAGCCGGATCGCTCAGCTCTGCTAACCTGATTAATCGCCTTTTTATTTTTCGTTTACGTTATCTATTGCTTCCTGATCTCTAGATCATTATGGTTTTATGCATCCTATTTTTTCTTTGTAGAAACCTCGATTTAGCTTTATCCCGCCACCAATCACCTTTGTTTCGCACTTCCGTCGCCTACCAGGAGACTGAATTTGAAGTGGTACAAAGTACTCGTCGGAATCGTCCGCTTTTCTTTCCCTGCCGAGAGCCCTTGCCAAGCGATTGAGCTTTTAAGAGCTCGTATCGAAGAGCGTCGCCATCAAGCTCATGACGAAGAGATCAGTATGAGCCTAGTCGAAGCGCTTGATGCCGGGCGTTTGAACTTTCTCGTTTTGAACCACGAAAGCACTGTTGCTTTAGCCGGTCTCTTACACGGTCAATATCAGGAACCACCAAGCTCCGAGCTTATTCTTGCTTTTACTAAGCAAATTGGTCCGGAAGTACGCCGCCAAACAGCAAAAAAGTCTTAAGTGTCCCTATTTTTGTTGCGTTATAAAAAACAGCCTCCATATTCGAGATGCTTATGAACAACCAAACTAAACGGCTTTCAACTCTGTCAGCCGCATTTTTGATTTGCAGCTTATTGTTTATTTCCGGTTGCCGCAGCCCGGAAGCAGATAAAACGCCGGCGCCAAGCCCACCTGTCCGCACACAAAAGGTGGAAGTGATGCCCGAGGACTCCCCCGAGCAGTCACGCCGACACGTGTATGATGAAATCGGCCGCGAGCTTGAGCTGCATATCAGCTATCGCAACAAAGAACAGGCCAGCACCTACTTTCGCGAAGACGGTACCAAAAGCGAAGTAACGGTAACTAAAGATAACGGCAAACTGAAAAGTCGTATCGTTTATGGCGAAGACGGTCAAACAGTCGTCGAAGGCAAAGAAACTCGCGACGACGACACCACTCTTTGGACCATGGAATCTTTGCCTGACGGCTCGGTCAAGAAAACCACTTTTTGGTACGACGGTAACCGTAAATTTTCGGAAGAGATTTCAAGCAAAAACAGCTATTCTCTGACCTATTTCCGCAAAGGTGGTTCTGTCTGGCGGAAAAAATCAGGAACTTCAGCAAAAAATCTGAAGCAAGAAGAGCACTTCGATAAAAACGGCAAAGTCACAGCTCGGGTTGACTGGCTGAGCGACAAACAAAAAATTGTCACCATTTTCAACACTGACGGCAGCAAAGACACAAGCGCTACTTATGTGCTGCAACAAAATCAATGGGGCGACAGCTGGCAGCTCACAACCATCGATGATTTCACCGCCGGTAAACTTACCCGCAAAATAATTATCGGTGAGAACGGCTACGGACCCAAAGAGATTCAGGTGTTTAACGACGATGGCAGTAAGGTTGTGCGTCAACTGAGAACTGATTATCCGTACAACACTTTGCAGGAAGAGACTTTCGACAAAGACGGAAACAGCACCGGCGTAACAAAGTTCGGTCCGAACGGAGGTGGCTCCGGTGAGTATATCGACCGTAGCCCCTTCTGGCGGGTTGAATCGAACGACCCTTATCAGATCTGGGATAGACAGGAAAAATATCCCTATTACCGTAACTCAAACAGCTCTTATTACGGTTACGGCTATTCTGAAGACGACGAATAAACCGCTAGAAAGAAGGTGGTATGCGACTTCCTGAATTGCGCGGCTTAATTCGCCGGCGACTGTTAGTTAACTATCGTGTCGATCCTCAAGTGTTGCAACCCTTGCTGCCAGCGCCGTTCAAACCAAAGCTGGTGAACGGTCAAGCAGTAGCCGGCATCTGTTTGATTCGTCTTGAACAGATTCGTCCTTCATGGTTGCCTTCGACTTTAGGCTTAACAAGTGAGAATGCCGCCCATCGTATTGCTGTAACTTGGTGCGACAAAGAGGGTCGCGAACGTGAAGGCGTGTACATTCCACGCCGAGACACCGGTTCGATTCTCAATCATTTTGCCGGCGGCAGAATATTCCCCGGAGAGCATCATAAAGCAGTTTTTCAAGTGCGCGACGACGGTGACAACGTCCACTTGAAGCTGCGTTCAGCAGACAAAAGCTTATCTGTGGAAGTAAAAGGAAAAGAGAACGAGTCAATGCCGCCGGGCTCACTCTTTCCTACTGTTGAGGCCACAAGCGATTTTTTCCGCCAGGGTTCTCTAGGTTATTCCGAAACCAAATGCCAATGCCACTTGGACGGAGTGGTGTTGCAAACCGAAGATTGGCAGATCAAACCTTTTGCCGCCGAGATAACCGCCAGTAGCTATTTCAGCAATCAACACTGCTTTCCTGCCGGCAGCGTTGAATTCGATTGCGCTTTGATTATGCGCAATATCGAACACAAATGGCTGCCAGCATCAGCACTAGCAGTCAAACCAGGACAAAGGCTGCCGAACTAAGGAGCAAGAACAAGAGTTGAGAGCGTATCCTCCAACTTTTGTTCTTGTTTTTAAATACTATAATTTATAGTTATTGAAAAGAAAAAGGAGTGAGACTAAACGCGTCGTTAGCTAACGCGATAGCCTCACTCCATTAACAGCACTGATGCTCGCTCGCTATCAGTATTGAGGAATTCCTTGCAGCCGTCCCCCGTACCTGAGCTTAGAGCCAACTCGTGCGATGCTGGCCTTTCCTCTCATCAGATTAATGAAATCGTTAATCTCCTGATCGGCTACGCCGGAGACATCAATCTCGATAGCGTTGACCCCGTTATATTCTCGATTGACCTGGGAGATACAACGGCGGACAAACTCAGATTGATCCTCGATCCAAACCGGTTTTCCGGACATGGTTTTGTTTCTTTCTAATCACATGCGTGATAAATACTACGTGACACGACGACAACATGATTGCAGAGCCACCAACACAGTGGCTCAATCTTCAATCTTACTTGACCTGCGCTTTAACGGCTGCAGCAAACTCTTTGGCAGCAGCTCCCTCCAAACGGAGAGTGATAGCGCCGATTGCGTTCTCTTCACCGGCAGCGGCCGGAAGCGGAATGATCACCAGCTCTCGTTCTTGGGGCAGCCAACGCAACTCCGGACTTGCCTCCGGCGAGTCAGCCAAACGAGCGCTGTAATACGTATCGTCATAACCTCTTTCCCGGTCCGAGCCGCCATGACCGCTACGACTCCAATTGAACGGCAAAGCAATCAGCTTTTGCAGTCCTTCTCTCATCTGAGGCCCAAACAAGAGGCGGCAGTCATTGACGAATTTTTCGTTGTTTTGGCTCACGCTGTTTCCTTTTTGTAGTGTCCCTTAGTTTCGATGATTTTCAGCACCGCCGGCGCTACCAAATGCGCGATTGATTCGCCGCGGCTGATTTTGTCGCGGATTTCGGTACTCGACTGGGATGAAGGCTCGATATCGATTAGCTCGAAGTTTGCCGTCGGCAGCAGCTTTTGCACCCATTCGCGCGTAGGCTTAGCGATAATGTCCGAATCCGTAACACTCTTATCGACCAAACGTGGACCGATGAGCAAATTGCAGAGTTTGAAAAAATCTCCGGAGAGATAATAGTTAGCGAATTTAGGCACGTTGTCCGCACCCATGATGAAATCGAGCTGAGTTTGATCACCGTAGAGCTTTTTCAGCTCGCGCAGCGTATCGATAGTCCAAGTAGTGCCCGGACGATCGATTTCAATACGCGAGGCTTCAAGCTTGCTTTCACCAACGAGTCCGGCTACGACCATCTCGTAACGAAGCTCTTTGTCGAGAACGCCCGTCTTTTTGTGGGGCGGTTCGCCATTCGGTATATAAAGCAGCTTATCCAGCGGAAACTGTTTGACTACGGTACGACCCAGATTCAATTCAGCAAGATGAAACGGATTGAAGGTGCCGCCAAAGACTCCGATGCGAGCCATGGTGGGGTCCTTTCATATGAAAGTTTCTTGTTTGTGCTTCTGTGAATTCCCGAATCAAGAAAAAAAATTGTGCTTCTCATCCTGCACGGTTTGCTCTTGCCTTTTCAAGCAAAGAAGCCTAACTTTCTTTAATTAAGCCCTTCTAAAGGCGACGGTGGTAGAATTTCGAGATGCCAAAAATCAATGTTCTGCCTGACTACATAGCAAGCCAAATTGCCGCAGGAGAGGTTGTTGAACGCCCATCTTCGGTAGTAAAAGAGCTTGTTGAGAATGCCCTGGACGCCGGTGCGACCCAAGTTGAGGTCTCAATCGGACCTGATTGTCGTGACATACGCGTAGCTGATGACGGTTGCGGCATGAGTGCCGATGACGCAGTGCTGGCTTTTCACCGCCACGCCACATCAAAACTTACCTCGGCTGAAGATTTATCAAGCTTGAAAACACTTGGTTTTCGCGGTGAAGCTTTGCCCAGCATCGGCTCAGTAGCTCATGTCAGCTGTCTTACACGTACGGCTGATTCGGCAAACGGCACGAAACTTATTGTCGAAGAAGGCACAATAAAATCCAGCGAAACCGGCTGCGCCCAAGGAACAATCATTGAAGTTTGCGACCTTTTTTATAACGTGCCGGCACGCTTGAAATTCTTGAAAAAAGGGTCCACCGAATTCGCCCATATTCACGAGATTGTGCAATCCCTGGCTGTGGCTCATCCGAAAGTAGTTTTTCAGCTTCTTAACCAGGGCGAAGTGATTTTTCGCACCTCCGGCTCAGGCAAACTAGCCGATGTTATGGCTGAAGTTGGCTTATTAAAAGGCAAAGAGGATTTAATTCCGATTACAGGCGTAGAGATGAAGTACGGCATGGCTGTTTACGGCTATGTTGCTCGCCCGCCACAATGCCGGGGGGATCGCCGTGGCATCCTTTCCATAGTCAACAACCGTCCTGTGCGTTGTCATCTTACTTATAAAGCCCTGGATTACTGTTTTTCGGATCTGATTCCTCGCGGCAGAAATCCGATTGGTGTGCTGACAATCACAATCGATCCGCAACAAGTAGACATCAACGTTCATCCGACCAAAAAAGAAATAAAATACGCCAATTCAAGCGATGTATATTTAGCTCTGCAACGATCAATCATGGAAGGCTTGCGTAGCATGCCGGTCGCCGAAATCGAAAGCCAGACGCCGGTATATAGTTATGAACGCAGTCCGGCCGTTGCTGCCATCGCCGATAGTGTCATCGCTGAAGCTTACGAAACACCAGTTCAAGAGCAACAGCAGCCTTTAGGCGAACGAAAAGAGATCGCTATCGGCAGCCGCACATATCAAAAAATTCAGCAGCTTGGTTTTCGCGAAAGATTTACTTATACTCCGCCCAGCCGCATAGCCAGCAGTCCTCTTGCCGAAAATCAGAATCAAACAAATAAACTACCAGCCAGGCTACCTTTAGGTTGGCGGCTTGCCGGCTATATTTTCAACACTTATATCCTTTTCGAAACCCCGGAAGGTTTCAAAATTGTTGAACAACATATCGCTCATGAACGCCTGATTTACGAACGTCTTTTAGCTCAGCAAGAGAATCCGGGACGGATCTCGGAAATGGTTCAGCATCTGGTTATATCGGCACCGCTTAATTTAAGCGCCGAACAAAGAGCTTGTTTAGCGGAAAATTTAGAGATTTTGCGTGGGCTCGGTTTCGATTTCGACTTCCAGCCTAATTTCATCGCCTGCACTCAAGTCCCGCTTGAACTGTCAATCAAGGATTATGCTGGCACTGTTCAACAGATCATCGAAGAAATTTTGACTGCCGACAATGCCAACTTTCCGCTAGAAGCAACTAAATCATTAGCCTGCCAAGCGGCAATTAAAAACGGCATGGTCTTGAGCGAAAACGAAATCATCGACCTGGTTGCCGAATGGTATACCACTCCTCGCAAAGATACCTGTCCCCACGGGCGCCCTGTTTGTTTGAGCTACTCAAAAGACAAACTGTTCCAACTCTTTCATCCTAACTAAACAACCAACCTGACAACCCGCCCCGCCGGTTGTCAGGTTGGTTACACTAGCGCAAGTTGGCCTTCCGCTTGGAATCAGGCTTTCTTTGAATTCTGGCGCTGTAGCTCCGCCCAGGAATCCTGCCTCCAGACAGCAACTGCCCTAAATGCGCTTAAGCATGTTGCATCGTTGCCGCCTTAACCCCTAGCGTATAAGAGCATTTTACTTTTACGAACACATCTCTTTCTCGACTAAGAAGCCAATCCGGTCACCATTCAAAGACACACAAACCGCAAGAGCAGTCTTGTTGGTTTGCTGTGCGCTTGTAACCGGCTCTTCTTCCGTCAAGACATTTCTTTTCAAACATGCACCAAAGACTGGAAGAGAACCATGTCGAAAAAATCATCGGTAGATGAACTGTTGGGCCCGACGCCGATTGCCCGGGTATCTGACGACGATATCTGGAAACACATGATTTCGCCCCTTGCCAAATGTTATCTCGGGCCGATAACGAACAAGGGCAAACAGCAGATTCTTGAAACTGCTGAACCGCTTTTCCCTGGTGATGAAATCACCAACTTGAACAACCACCTTCTCTACGGTGGTAAAACCGGGTATGTTCGCTTTCCCTACCTGGCGACAATACACAAGACCGCCAACGGCGTTCTTGTGATCAAGCGCGATGCCGTGAAGTTCAAAGCTTCAGGCTGGTACGGCGACCCCTTCAAGGGTAAAGCCGAACTCATTTACAAAGTGGCATTGCGGGACCGACGTTTCGACGGCACTCTACGTGCCAACGATTCGGCCGTACTCGACTATTGCTACGATTCGTCTGGCAACACTCCGTTGCCCGGCAACCCGAGCAGTCTCGAAGTTTCGATTTACGCTTTCCAACCGCGTTCGCGCATTTCGGCTGTTACCGGCGAAGCGGAATACGAAGCTTTCGTGGCCAATCCCTTTACTTTCCTCGATCGTCCGGAGCTATTTCTCAGCTATTTCAACCGGGCTTGGAGTTCGCAGCTAGCCCCCGGTCAAGTTGCAGCGCCGATTCCGGACGTTGCTGCTTTTATCGCTCCCAAGTTTGACTTCATCGCCAAGAAGAAGGGTTACGACTTTCTTGAAGATGCGGCTAGCCATTATCACGTGGCTATGTTCGCTCAATCAGCCGGCTTCCGTTGCACTTACCAAGATCAACTGGAGCAGCTCACTTCACTCAAGGACAGCATTCAAGCCGTTAAGGCTAATACCGCCCTGACTCGCAGCCAGGAATCCTGGATTTGCGTGCTGCAATCCTTGCGTCCGGCTGAACTGATTCCGAAGCACTTGAATATGGGCGGACCTTATTGGCCGCAAAACAATATCGACCAAAACAACCTTTGGATGAACAAGCCGCTTACTAAGCAAGCGATCGAGCTCCTCCCGGGCCAGATCAAGCGATAGGTTTGTGCTTGAGGAGGCAATCATGCCTGAATTTCACAGCATTGATGTTTTGAAAAGGCTTGGTTTTACACCAATTTGTCTCCTCTCGGACCAGGAGATCTGGAAACACCTGTTCACGCCAATCGTCAAAGCTCTGCTTGGGCCGATTACACAAATCGGTCCGAGCGAGCTTTTTGACACCGTGAACGGTCACTTCCCCGGTGACGAGGCAAGCAATTTGAACGATCACAGGCTTTACGGAGGCAAGCCTGGATACGTTCGTTACCCATATTTGTCAGCATGCCATCGCACCGCCAACGGTGCAATCGTAATCAAACGTGATTGGCGCAAAGTTCGAGTATCGGCTTGGATTGGCGACGTCATGGCCGGCAAAGCGGAGTTGATTCATTTCGTTGGTTTGCGTGACCGCCATTACGATGGCACAGCACAAGCTAACGATAGCCCGCTCCTGTCCTTCCCCTACGACAATCCGATTCACAGCCGTACTTTACCCGGCAACCCGCGTTCGGCAGAAGTCTCAGTGTACAGTTTTTCGCCTGATTCTCATGTGATGAGCGTCACAGCCGAGCCGCAGTATGCTAACTTCATCGAAAGTCCCTTTGCTTTTGCCAGCACTCCGGATATTTTTCTCAAACATTTTGAACGTGTTTGGAAAACCAAACGATCCCCCGGTCAGGTTGGCGCACCGATTCGCGACGTCTCCAAACTGCTTTTGCCAGGTATTGAACGAGTGGCAAAAGCACGTGGTTACGATTTCTTGGAAGCAGCCTGCAGCCACTATCATGTGGCCATGTGGTTTCTCGCTAATAAATATCGCTACACCTATCAGCAAGACGCTGAAACTCTAGACAGGCTGGCTGCCGGCATGAAGCAAATTCGTGACAGCGGTACGCCGCTTACGCGCCAGCAGCAATCTTGGGTTTGTGTTTTACAGAATTTGCAGCCCGCCGAACTTATCCCTGCTCATCTATTGATTCCCGGCGCTCGTTGGCCACAAGACAATATTGCGCCGGAAAATCTTTGGGTTAACAAGCCACTCACCGAGCAAGCGCTCAAGCTTGTCCCCGACCCGTTACTAAATAAGATCACCGCACCCACGGTTTGACACCCTGCCGATCTAATTTCTCAACCATCGGGGCAAACTTAGCTCCCGACCAGACTCTGCGTAAAGCAGAAAGGAAACTCTAATGACTCGGAACAACAATGATCCGCGTTTGAACAACAATGAAGATCCGAACTTGGCCGAAGAAGTCTTGCGCGACAGCGGCAAGAGCGAAGACGAAGTCAACCGCACCGGGGCAATCGACCGAGCTGACGAAGCTACCGAAGCTCTCTTTGGCGAGAAGGCGCGCACGGTAAACAGCCCGGTGCACCGCGTTTTTTGGGACCGCGCCGGGATTAAGCATTTCGGCTTCACGCCTTCCACCCCGACCGCCGCCGTTCAAGAAGTGATTGCCAGTGCCGTCGCCTTGGTGCAAGCCAATAAAGCTGCCGGCACTCTCTACAACGAACGCAAGAAAGTGACCGAGCAAGCTTTGCTCGACATCGGAGCCACCGGTTACTGGGGTCTGCGCATCAGCCCCGAATTCGGCGGCAGCGGCGCCGATGTGCGCACTTTCATGAGCGGCATCACCAACATGGCCGGCAAGGGCTGCCCGATGGTCGCCGGTTTGTCCTCGATTCACGGCTGCATCGGTGCTGTGGATCCGGTACTCACCTTCGGCGACGAATGGCAGAAGAAAGAGTTCTTGCCGCGTCTGGCTTCGGGCCAATCGCTTTCTGCTTTTGCTCTCACTGAGCCGGGCGCCGGCTCGGACATGACCGCTTTGAAGACCACGGCGACGCCGGACGGCGACGATTACGTGATCAACGGGCGCAAGCTGTTCATCAGCAACGCAATCCCGGGGCGCACCATCGGGCTTGTCTGCATGGTTCCCGGCGAAAAGCATCCGGCGGTGATCGTCGTCGATCTGCCCAAGGAAGAGAACGAGAATTTCAAGCTCGTCCGTTACAACATCTATGCACTCAAGCATGGATACAACAACGGCTTGGAATTCACCAACTTCCGCGTGCCGAAGAAGAACCGCTTGAAGGCTCCGGCCGACAACGGTTTGATCATCGCATACCACGGCTTGAACTACGGTCGCGTGGCGCTCTGTGCCAACTCGGCCGGTGTCATGCGTTTGATGCTGCGCAGCATCACCCCGGAAAGCTGGGGCAAGTTCCGCAAGACTTACGGCGAAGCGATTGAAACTCGCGAGCTGGTCAAGCGGCGCGTGGCTCGTCTGGCTGCTTTGATCGTCGGCGCCGATGCGCTGACGGCCTGGTGTTCGACCCTCCTGGATGAAGGTTACCGCGGTGAACTAGAATGCATCGTCGCTAAAATCTTTGGCTCGGAAGCACAGAAGGAAGCGGCGATTGAAATTCTGATGAAGACCCACGGCGGTCGCTCCTTCCTCGAAGGGCACCTCTTCGGGGACAACGTGCACGACTTCCTTGCGCCTTGCATCTATGAAGGCGAAGGAGAAATGTTGAGCATGGCTTTCTTCAAGGGTCTGGCCAAGGAGCACGGGCTTGCTTACATGCTTCCGGTCGGTAAGGCTTTGAAGGCTGTGACCAAGGAAGGTAAGTGGGTGAGCGGAGGCGCCAGCTTCGCCTGGAACGGTGTGCGTTACGCCACCTGGCGTGCCGGCAAGTTCGTTCGTAGCTTCTTGGCCAAGTTCGGCCTTGGCTACAAGCAGAAAGTGTCGGGCATGAACAAACGCCTGCAAGGGCATGTCGACTTCGCGCTCAAGCTCTTCACCGAGCTCTCGAGCGAACTCTCCGGCGCCATGGTCAAGCACCAGCTCAAGCTGGCTGATCGCCAATGCCGGATCGCCCATCTGAGTACCCGTGTACAAAAGACTTTGACCATCCTGGTCACGGCCATGCACGGGCATCAGAAGGGCGACGAAGTGACGCTGCGTGCGGCCGATATTCTCTGCCAAGACCTTCGTCGTGAGCTCAGCGGTGAACAACCGAGCGACGCTTACTTCAAGGCTTGCAGCGATCTCGCCGACTTGATTGTCGCCGGCCGCATGACGCAGCTGGAAGGCATTCCTTCGACGCAAGTCATGCAGTCTTACAAGCAGGACTAACTGCTTGTGTTTTTGAAGAGGGAGTCCCGTCGCAAGGCAGGACTCCCTCTTTCTATAAAGAAATGAGGCGGCTATGTTGCACAATCATATTTTTTTATACGCCATTGCTTTAGCCTTGGCGTGTGTCGGCTTCGTCTTCAACTTCTATTACAACGACAGTCTCAAGCCGGGCGTCAACCCGGGGAAGGTCGGCTTTTTGGGTTTTCCCCTTGGCTCCGGCGCTTTCGGCCTCCTGCTCTTGAGTCTGATTGTCCTTGCCTTAACCGGCGCTTGTTTTTGGCAGGCTAATTTTTTCACCTTCATACCCGGCATAAACATAGCGTTTGAGCTGGGCGGCATCGCCGTGATTTGGCTGAGACTGTTTCAGTCAGCCAACAAAAACAACTAAATCTGAAACAAAAATCCAGAGTAACGACCATGCGTTTTCTCTCTCTTGCGGCAGTATTTTTTCTCTCATTGCTCGCCGTCCAAACCGCTTTTGCTGACAAAATAGTCATTCAAGACGGCTTCGATTTTTCTGGCTCCATTCGTTACAAAGACGACGGTGTCACCAAAATCGAAGAAAGCATTTCGCGCGCCGACACTGAAACGCGAACGCTTTATCGCGACGACGGGCAAACCAAATTCACCGAGAGCGTTTACAACCAAAACTCTCGCCGCAAAGAAATCACCTATTTCGACAAGTTCGGTAACAGGGCGCAAAAACGCGTTTATCACTTCAAAACATTGGGCGAAGTCGGCAGTGATGCCACGCTTTCGCTGATCAAACAATGTATGGACGTAACTGTCAGCAGTGGTAAAGACAGTTACACTCAGTGCTGGGAATACGATCAGGATGCCCAACAAAACTGGGGCTGGCATCTCAAACGAATCGAGCGCGGTACCAGTTTGCGAAACCAGACAATTTATCGCAAAACGGCAAACGGAAAGATCGAGATCAGCACTTTCGCGAGTTCAAGAATCGTGCAGGAATCGGATCTTAGCGATGAAGAGAAACTCATGTTTATGAATCGCTTCCCCGAAGATCCTTCGGCACCGAAATAGTTGTTGAAACAAGAAAAGGGAAACAACAAAATCTGTTTCTCTTTTCTTGTCCAAGATATTACTATATTTATTAGTATCAACCGCTACGCAAGCTCGTGCTCATAAAGAAGCGCTGACTTAATGCGTGAAACTACGCTTTTATAACCGGTAAAAGGCGCTGCTTAAGCGTATCTAAGACGCACATGGCTAGGGAAAATCAAGCACAGCCGCTAGGCTAAGACTGTCTTTTATTTTAGAAACTCTACTGAATCTGATCAAAAACAAATAAGAGCTAAACAAAGCGGATTTTTTTGCTGCGATTTTGTCGCTTGATCTTTCACGGCGGTAACGCCACATCTCTTGGAGTAAACCATGGAGAGACTGATTCCTATTGCCGGTATCTGCATTCTTGTCGGAATTGCCTACATGATGTCGAACAACCGCAAAGCGATAAATTGGCGGTTGGTGTTGGTCGGCATCAGTTTGCAATTCGCGCTTGCCTTACTCATTCTGAAAGTACCGGTAACCCGCGAAGTGTTTGCCGGCATCGGACACGGTGTGGAAAAGGTGCTTGACGCTGCTGTGGAGGGAGCAACTTTCGTTTTCGGCGAAGAGCTAGCTAAAGGACGTTTCATCTTCCTCGTACGCGTCGGTTCGGCGATCATCCTGATTGCTGCATTAGCATCGCTCGGATACTATCTGGGCATTTTTCAGCGTTTCATCCGCTTGCTAGCCCGCACTCTGGTAAAGCTTATGGGTATCAGCGGTCCTGAAGCTTTTTCCAGCGCTGCCGCTGTATTCGTCGGGCAAGTCGAATGCCAGGTTCTAATCAAGCCTTACATGTCACGCCTGACCACTTCGGAGCTTTTCTGTTCCATGGCCGCCGCCATGGCCACTATTTCCGGCTCGGCATTAGTGGCCTATACCGCCATGGGTATGAACCCGATCTATCTCTTGGCGGCATCGATCATGTCGGCGCCGGCAGGCATTTTGATCGCTAAGATCATGATTCCGGAAACGGATAAAAACGTGCTTTCAGGCAACGTCGATTTTGAAGTTCCGCGCGAGGGCGTCAATGTTTTTGATGCCATTGCCCATGGTGCCATGGAAGGAGCGAAGATTGCCGCCAACGTCGTAGTCATGGTTTTCGTCGGCGTAGCCATGGTCTGGGGCATCAATGCCTTGCTTGCCTTTGTCCTTTCTTGGTTCGGCTTGAGCTGGCAGATTCAAGATATTTTTGGCGTTTTGATGACGCCGATTGCACTCTTGATGGGCGTGCCACCGGAAGAAGCTTTTCAGGTCGGGCGCTTGATGGCTACTGAAATTCTGGTTAACGAGTTCGTGGCCTATGGCGAGCTTGCCCAGGTAATTGCCGGCAAAGGCAGCTACGCTTTTTCGCCGCGCACTCAACTGATTGCCACCGCCGCACTCTGCGGTTTTGCCAATCTTGGTTCAATCGCGATTAATATCGGCGGCTTGGGTGCAATGGCTCCCGAACGCCG
Organism: Candidatus Obscuribacterales bacterium; assembly: GCA_019750335.1. Classification (GTDB taxonomy): domain Bacteria; phylum Cyanobacteriota; class Vampirovibrionia; order Obscuribacterales; family Obscuribacteraceae; genus JAIEPM01. The sequence goes on along the minus strand of JAIEOQ010000006.1, from coordinate 67,549 downwards.
GGGTGAAATCGCACGATTAGCTCTGCGTGCCTTAATCGCAGCTAACATGGGTACTTGGATGACAGCCGCCATCTCAGGCTTGATTTACTAAATCTGTTGTTCCCTTTGTCGCACCGATGAGGCAGCCGAGAGGAGATAACCGGCTGCCTCGCTTTTTTATTTATTTTTACTATATGTATGAATAGAAGCAACAAAAATGAAAGTGCGGCGGAATGCATAGTAAAAGTGCACCCCGCCGCAGCTTCAAACCAGCAAAAGCGTATGCCGCTTATTACTGCCGGGCATTCTTGTTGCCGACAAGCACGATGGCCATGACCACGACAAATTGAAGAAGGGCAATCGCGAGAAGAGCAAGCAAGGGCTGCCAGGCATTGAGAAATGCATTGGCAATCACGATCACCCAGGCCGCAATGTTGATCGCAGAAAGCACAGGCTTTTTCTTCTGCGCTCTGGCTTCCGCTTCCAGAGCCGCAAGCCCGGCCGTATCACCAGCCTTGGTAAGAGCAACAATCTTGCTCATGATTTTGTACACGCTGTAAATGCCGTATACGTTGATTGCCGCGTAAACATACACAGCAACCGAAGCCAAAAGACTAAGAGTATCCAAAAAAAATATCTTTCCTATTAGGTTTATGTTGTCGATTCCAAAGACAGTTGTAAACAAACCTACCTCTTTCTCTTAACGGGGCGAGTTCAACCACCACCGCCACAGCCGCCACCACAACCACCACCGCAGCCGCCGCCACCACCGCAACCAGCGGAACAGCCCGCGCCACCGGAGCAGCCTGGGGCAGCACCACCATCGGAAGCGGCACCGGAGCAACCTGCGGCTGCAGTACCAGCATCAGAAGCAGTGCCACCGGCACAACCACTGCCTCCGTCGTCATCGCCATCCTTTTTGTTGCGCGGTTTGCCGCCACCGTTGCCCCGGTAATTGCCGTTGCCACCGTCGGCAGAAGAGCCACAAGCAGTAAGAAGGACCAAGGCGATAATCACCAAAATGGCCCAACTCCATACCGGTAATGTGAAAGCGAATAAGGCTGACATGAGAACCTCATTTTTTAGGTGTGAAAAGCCGGCAGCACAAAGCATGCCGGTCAGTACGCCTGAAGAGCGAAACTACCAAGTTTCGTCTTTGCTTAACAAAGCATTGTGGCTTAACCTCCACCACCGCAGCCGCCGCCACAGCCACCACCGCAGCCAGCGCCGCCGCAACTGCTACCACCCCCACTTCCGCCGCTTCCACTGCCGCCTCTCATGAAAGCGAAAATGAACGCGAAGATAATAAACACAATGACGATAATCACCAGAATGAGAATGATTGTTTCACCATTGCTCATTTGATTAGTCGCCCCGGTTTTTACCTCAGCGTTGACATTGCTCAAAATGGTGAGCAAGCCTGCTCGCGGCTGGCTTTGCATCTGGCTTTTCACCACCGGCATCACCGGACCGGAAGCACTGTAAAAGCGATCCCGATTGATGCCGAGGCTATGCAAATAACTGCCAGAGCGCGCCGCCGTGGAGCAGATGTCACTACCGCGGGCTCGCACATAAAGCAGAATCAATACACGATTCTCGGCAAAACCAGGAGCGTTGCTCCACTTTTGCCACAAGGTCGTGTGCAGCATGTCGGGCGCCCACTTCTCTTTGGGAATGCCGATCAGCTCGTCGCCTTGTTCGGTGGCAACAACATAGACCGACAGCCCATGGACAGCCGCCGCTTCTTGAACTTTGCTCTCGAAATCTTTGTCGAAATCGGCCTTGTTGACCAACTTATCTTCGACATAAACATGAACATTCGGATCGAAATCGGGCAACCAAGTATTGGCAGCTTGAGCCGATCCGCAGGTGAAAAGCACAAGAGCAAGAAAACTAAAAACGAACAGATTCCGCATTGTCAATCTCCGTATTCGCAGTAAAGAGATGTTGAAGGAAAATCAGCAGCTACCGCCACCGCCGCAACCAGCACCACCGCCACCACAGCCGGCACTACTGCTGGCACAACTGGCAGAATAACTGCTTGAGCTACTCGAGCTCGAGTCGGAACTCGAACTGGAGCTGGAGCTGGAGCTACTTGAGCTTGATTTCTTCTTGCTACCGCTGCCTTTCGGGCTCAACCAACCACCACTGGGAGCAGGCTGGGGAGCCGGCGGAATCACCGGCGGCGTGATCAAGACAGCCGTAGGCGTTTCTTCATCAAGAGGCTGGCGTACTCTGGCAATAGGCGGCGGCTCTTGCTGGCGAGTCGAAGGACGAACCGTGCGCAGCAGCTCTTCGAAATCAGCATGCTGGTTGCGCGCATTCTCTCTTCGGTTTTGCCCCCAAATAGCACAAGCGCAAGCACCGACAATAAGCAGGCCCAGTCCCAGAAGCATGACAAAAGTGCCGCTGTTGCCACCACCACTTTGTTTAGTGCTACCGGTAGGAGCAGGATTTTTATAACGTGCAATCTGAGCGTTGATATTGCCAAGAATGGTAAGGACACCAAGCTGCGGATTGGTACGCATATGCTGGCGAGCAGCCGGCATCACCAATCCGGACGGATCGGAAAACCCGGCACGACTGAAACCCATACCATGCAAGTAACTTCCGCAGCGCACAGCAATGGAGCCGACATCCGAATCTTTCGAGCGGATATAAAGAACAATCAGAGTTCGACTTTCAGCAAACCCGCTTGCCTTCTGCCATTTATCCCAAAGGCGTGTATGCAGCATATCGGGCGCCCAGCGATCGCGGGCAGCGGACGAAAGCTCATCACCAGCCTCGGTGAAAACGACATACGTAGATAAGCCGTGAATGGCACCGGCTTCTTTCACCTTAGCCGCAAAATCTTGTTCGACTTGAACTCGCTTGCTCATCTCCGGCGAGACATGCACAGCCACGTTCGGATCAAAATCAGGTAACCAGGTTTCGCTGGCTAGCGCTCCCTTCGCGCTAATAGAAGCTGCAACCAGAAGTATGATACCAAGCAGACGAAACTGCATATTGTGTTTTCCTTGTTAGGTTTTTTGTTCGAAAGAATAACAAGCAAAAAGAAAAACATTGGGGCGGAAAAACTTCCGCCCCAATGTAATCAATTACTCGAACCCTGGCTTAAGCGGCTTTGGCGACGAGCCGGCGGCGGATCACTTTGATCTCCGCTTTGCCGACTTGGCGCTTGCTGACGGCGTAGAGAAAGCCTCCCCAAGCCCGCCAGCATGCCCGAGAGCCGCTGTCGAGAACCTGCGACCCGAAGCAGTGCAGCTTGTCGTCCTTCTTGGCGATGGTGATCACGGTGTTGCAGTGGAGCACCACGTCGTGCACCGCCGGGACGCTCTTTTCGTCTTGGTGATTTTCGCGCACCGGGATCGGAGCGAGTTCGACCAAGTACCAGACACCTTTGACGCAGACGTAGCGGTGGTTTTCGCCCACCGTCACCTGCTTGAAGGTGCGCTTGTCCTCGTGGTTGTAGCGTTCGCGCTTCTTCTCGGGAACCTTCATCAGCACGCCGGTTTCCGGGTGGACCCAGACGACCGAGGAGTTGATTTCGTTGCGCCCGAGTTTCAGTTCGTAGCCGTGGGTTTTGTTCCAGGGCTTGCCGTCGATCACCGCCACGTCCCCTTCGACGAAGGGCCCCATTCCGTAGCGGTTGGGCTCGCCGGGCTTGATCATGTCGCGGAGTTGGTATTGGATGAAGCTATAGGGTTGGCTGTTGTGCCTGCAGATTTCGGACCAGACGTCGTCCCACTTTTGCCCGACGCGGGAGAGGAGGAAGCGTTCGATTACTCGGACTTTGATCCTCCTGTCTCGTTCGTTGCCGTAGCGCCAGCTACCCCAGCGCTGCCCCATGCGCTCGCGCTTCGGCAGTTGGTCCATCTCGTCGATGTCCATGCCGTCGATGCGCTGTTGTTTGGGGTGGGTGTCGGCGTAGCGGTAGTACGACCGGTTCTTGAGCACTTTGGCCATGTCCTTCTTCATGCAGAATCCTCATTGTGGTGACTGGTGACGAACCGCATGAACGCAAGAGAAGCTGCATTCATGGTTGCTCCTCCAGTGGAGCTAATACAGAAAAAAGTCCATTCGTTAAGCAACGACAATCGGCAGAGCTTGCGGTAGAACAGTCAGTTTGATTGAACTGGTCAAAACCGCTTCGCCATCCAAATTGACATCAAAAGGCTTGACGCCGCTAATCGTCAGCTCACGAACACGATAGCGACTGTAGCGCGACGACTGATCCGGGCGGCTAACAGCCAGCTTGTACAAAAGCCCTGGTAACTGCCGCGTTTTTTCAACTTGGAACAGAACCAAGTCCAGAAGCCCGTCGCTAGCATTGCAACCACGCGAAATTTTGGCATAGGAAGGCGGCGTCAAGTTAAGAACAACCGCCGTCGTCACATCCGCAAGCCAAGATTGACGCTCAGTACTAAAATGCAAACTGGTTTGTCTTTGTCGCAAAAAAGACAAACCGGCGTTTATCGCATAAGCAAGCGGCCCGCAAAGTTTTTTCGCTCGCTTTGACGTGCCGGTAATCGCCTTAGCCATTGGGCCAGTGCAGATTCCCGTCAAACAAAGCTCACGTCGCACCTGATCGGTATCAGCCGGCTTATACTCAGCTTCAATCAAGTCGATGCGCTGCGGAACTCCGGACATAATCATGGAAGCAAAACGGCTTGGTTCGAGCATCGCATAGAAGCTCTCAGCGAAAACATTGCTGGTGCCGCCTTGATATGCAGCCATCATCACACCGGTGGTGCGCGAAGCTTCAGCAACTTCACGCACGGTGCCATCGCCACCAACCGCTACAATCAAATCGGATCCATCGGCTACAGCTTGCAAAGCTTGTGCCGTACCCGGAGACGGGCCAGGCTCAGTGGCATAACGAACGACTTTAGCTCCTTGCTCGGCAAAAGCCTGACAAAGTGCATCAAGACGTTTCGGGTTTGCTGAGCCACCGGCCGGGTTATGCACAACTGCAATTCGGGAGAACTGCATAGTTTACCCTTTATCCAATAATTGTTTGAAATGTCGGAAGACGGCTTAAAAAGCCGTCTTCCGACAGAGAATCCACAGACTAGGGATCACAGAACAAAGCCGGAAGCTTGTAGCCTTCAGCCGGAACCGCTTCACCGAAAGGCGTACCGGTCAAGCGATAAACTCGCGAACGGCTGCCTACCGCAAGCTCCTGCAGAATCACAGCCGGCAAACGTCCGCGCTGGTTTTGCGCCGAAACATCGGTTTCCCAGCGAGGCTTATCACCACTGGTATGATCGAACTGCTGAACAGTAACGAGCTTACCCGTGCTATCGAAAAACTGAGCTTGCTGCTTGAAGTGCTTCCCGTAGTACTCCTGATAAACCCAGGTCTGCACTTCTTGAGGCGTAATACCGTCCGCATGAAAAATGCAAACTTGACTGAGCTTGCCTTCGCGGCTGTAAATTTCAATCCGCTTCAAACGGTAGAAACGTCGGCTCCAGTCTTCACCGTAAGGCGTCCACACCTGACGAACGTAAGGATGATAAACCACCCCGGCCGGCGGTTCGGCATCTTCATCGTCGGGATCAACTTCAGTCGGATGCTGAGGCATTTTGCCGCCGTTGCGGGCAGCTTCAGCTTGCATCTTCAGCATTTGATCCTGCTTCTTTAGCTCCTCGGCCGAAACGACGACGGTAAGCTGAACATCACCATTGGGCAAGAACTCGCCTTGATGACGCACCGAACCGCCAACATCGCGGAAGTCCCAGCTAAGAATGCGGCTGCCCTTAGCCTTGACCGTATAAACCGGAACCGTGGTGCCATCGGGAAGCTTGCGCTCACCGAGATTGACCTCTTTCACTTCCGGCTCCACTTCGTCAACGACTGTGCGACCGTCTTCGAGGGTGGCAATCTTTTGCGAGCCGTCCGGTTGAAGAGTGACCGTGCGAACATTGACTCCGTTCTTGTTGTAAAAGTAAGTTTGCTCGACGCCATCAGGCGAACGATGAAACTCGCTTTCCGCAGTGCCGTCAGTACGCAACGTGCGCGAATGGTCGACCAAGCCGGTGCTCGGATCAAAGCTGGCTTCGTAGATCAGCCGCTTGTTATCATCAGCGGCATAAGCCATGTAGCTCTTGATCTCGCCGTTCTCATCGAAGGTGTAAACCCCTCGACGATTGTCCTGATAGCCGATCTCAGCGCTTTCGACCTTGCCGTCAGCGCTCTTTTTCACATTGCGCCAACGCTCATCACTGCTTTCGTTCCGCAGTTCAACACCGACAGCAATGCCCTGAGGCAACTCTAAGCTCGGAACCATAAGCTTGTCCAAAGACACCGGCTTCACAATCGGTTCACGCGAAGTCAACTTCCAACCAACAAAACTTGCTGCAATCAACAACAGAGAAACAACCACAAGAATCTTCTTGCTCGTGGACATGGATACCTCCTCCAAAGCAATGAGTTGCCGGTTCGCCTGAAACCGGATGATGAAATCTATGTCGAACAAGTTTGTTCGACATGAAGGCTAAGTGCTGAAATTCAGTGAGATTAAACTATGGGTGAGCTGGCCTAATGACTGAAGCTATGGGATATCTCCCACCATAGAAAATTTCTAGGTGCATAAGAAAGAGAATAGATCTCTTGTAAACTGATCTCTTTTTTAATTCAGTATGTGATCTAAAAAAAAGAAAGCTCGGAAGTGTAGCCAGATAAGTCATTCAAAAAACTATGCCAAAAAGCCGATTAGCGCTAGTTATCGCTAACAAAACAGGGTTGTCAGCTACTTTTTAAGCTACAGGTATTGATGTTTTCCCCTTTAAAGGGGTAGGGTGAGAATCATTTCCTTACTTCTTTTCCCGAGATCAAGTCCAGAACTCTTTTTATAACCCAGTTGCTTAGTTTCCACCAAACGTACCCTGCGAAGCGAGGGCGCTAGGTACACGGCATATTGGCTCGAAAGTTTGTGACTGTTTTTGCGTTGTTCCACCGCCGGTTTAGCAGGCAACCGGTAGGTTCGTTTTGCCTGCATCACGGGCTTCGGCAATCTGCCAAGCCTCACCTTTAGTTGGAGTATGTATCCGATGAAGAAAATTCTCTCTGTGTGCGCCGCCCTGGCGGCCCTGTTCGTTTGCAGCACCGCTGCGTTCGCCCAAGACGGAGCTTCGCCGACCCCGGCTGCTGCCCCCGTCGAAAATCAACCGACTTTGGCTCCGCCGGCTGTGGAACCGACCCCCGTCGTCACTCCGGCTCCCGCCGAAGCTCAACCGGTCACCGCCACCCCGACGGCGACGGTCACCACTCCTTGCGGAAAGTCGGTCGTCGTTCCGGCTCCGGCCTCAACCGTCACAACGACGGTGACGACCACGACGGAAGGCAGCGTCATGACGGCTTGCGGCAAGGTCAAGCAACCGGCTTGGCTCACCCAGACCGGTCCGGCGCAAGGACCTTTCGTCGCCGTGCCCGTGACGGTAACGACCGAAGATTGCAGCAAGCAAACCACGACCGGCGGCGTGACGACTCCTTGCCAAAAGGTTTCGCAGCCGGCTTGGTTACTGATTGCGTCTTCGGGTAGCGCCGGTTCGCAAACTGCGTTGAACCTCAGCGCCTCGAGCGTCAGTTCGGCGAGCTACGCGAACACGGCGTCGACCTCGGTGGTTAACACCGGCGTCAACGTCAACACGGCGTCGACTTCGGTAGTTAATACCGCGGTCAATGCATCGTCGTCGTCCACGGTGTACTCGGGCGCCAACCTCCAGACGGCGGCCACCATCGAGTACTACCGTCCGGTTACGTTCCACATGCACGACATCGGTAATTGCGAGACGCCGCGTCTCGACCATCTGGCCATGAGCTCGAACTACAGCAGCAGCTGTGCGGCGCCGACGCCGAGCTGTGTGCCGATGCGTTCGAGCTGTGGAAGCTGTGCCAACCGCTGCCGTACGTCGACTTGCCGCACCAACTACGTGACTCGCCCCAGCTGCTCGACTTGCTCGTCGGGTAGTGGCGGTGGTTACGTTACCTTGGTCGGCGGTGGTGGTTACAGCGGTGGCTACACCGGTGGCTATTACGGCGGTAACAGTGGCTACTATGGCAATAGCGGCTTCTACGGCGGTAACACCGGTTACTACCGTGGTGGCAACTACGGCGGCTATGGTGGTTACGGTGGTGGCAACGGTCTCTACCTGAACTTCGGCAGCGGTGGTTACGGCGGATATCGCGGCGGTAGCTACGGCGGTTATGGTGGTTACGGCGGATACCGCGGTGGCAGCTACGGCGGCTATGGTGGTTACGGTGGCGGATACCGCGGCGGCAGTTATGGCGGCTTCGGTGGTTACGGCGGTGGCCATCACCATCACCGTTAAGCCGTTAACGATCAGCCGTGTTTGAAGTGTCTGGTGCCAGGGGGCGGTAAAAACCATACCGCTCCCTGGCACATTTTTTTACAGCTATATACCATAAGTTATAGTATATATAAATCAAAAAAGAAAAGCCACAGAGCCAAGCTGTTCATGCCTATTAGCACTACTAAGCTTGGCTCTGTGGCGCAATCAACGAGTCTCTCTAATCTTCAACGGTCTCAACAGACGGAGAAGAGGATAGCGACAATGCCGCCGCCACACATGGACCCGACAAGGTTTATTGTTTGATCCTGGGTCAGCCTTTGCAGCCGCCCCGGAATAATCCCAAGCATCACGCCGACAGCAAGACCGACAGAGAGAAAACCACCAACCATCAAACAGCTGGACATGAAGGACATAAAAAATTTCCTTGTGAGTTTGTGCCTTCTAGGAAAAACCACAGTCCAGTAACTCTCTTAACCGCACAGTGTCAGAATTCCAAATGCAAGCCGAGCAACTCGGGCAGATAGGAAACAGCCTCATGCAGCTCAATTCCCACAGCCTCAAGAGAGTCAGCGTTCTCCTTAGCTGAATCGAAAACATACAAGTGGAAAGCGTGTTTGCGCAAAAGAAGCGCCAGCGGATTCTCCGGCAGAACTTCTTCGGTGGAACGCATCACCTTGCCGCGTTCGATATCGCAAACCCAGATGTGGCTTGCTTGGCTGAGAGTGGGTGAAATGAAAGACTTTCCGTCCACTTTCTTGATGGCGTAGGCAACCCGATGGCGCTTTGCCAACGGCAAATGAAAGTCGAGCTTGAACTCGAACTCTTTAAAGCCTTCTTCCTCAAGATACTGCCGTAAGTGATACTCGATACCGTATTGAATCTGGATTACCGCAGCATGCCCACGCTGAGTTTCCAGATCGATCAAGCAAACCGCCGTATGCCCGACCTGGAAAGTTTTGAGCTTGAAGATGCCCATGATTCCCGGGGTGGCAAGACAGATCTCCTTGATTTTACTCTCCCGCTCTTCACCTAGTGAGTGTTGCAAAAGCACTCGCCAGGCACTGCGGAAAAGCTCGAATCCGGTACGTCCAATCAACACGGCAACAACCAAACCAAGCGGATATTCAAGCCAGGGAGCATGGAAAAGATACTCGGCAATGACGCCGACAAAAGTCACTGCTTCGATACGACCATCACTAGCCGTTTCCTCGCCGTCGGCAACCAGACTGGCATGCCCTGATGAGCGTCCGACCGAGATTTGGTAACGACTGACGATGACGGACAAAGCAGTACTGCCAGCCGTAACCGCAAGCACCCAAGGCAAAGTTTTCGTGCTCATCACCAGCGGTTGATAAGCCGGCAAGCTCACATATCCTCTCACTATCTCATCGAGAGCCGGCTTCATGGCAAGAAGGCCGACCAGGGATTCGACAGTAAATTGAAAGGACATATAGAGCAAGCTGGCGCCGATAGCCAAAGAAGCGAAGAATTCGATATTCTTTCGTCCAAAAGGATAATCGACGGTGGACGGGCGTCGAGCGACGACAATCACCGTGATTACAGCAGCAGCTTCGAACAAGTCGGCAATGTTATGAAAACCGTCGCCGGCGATCATCGGCGAGTTGATCATCTGTCCGACTGTGATTTTGAGCACAGCTTTGACGACATACATCAAAGCGACAAGCCCCATCACAAAAATCGGATCACGAAAGCGTTGATTCATAGCGCTCCTCCTTGCGTCTTGCCGACAATCAAAAGAGGAACCGGCGATTTCTTCAACGCCAAATTGACGTAACAACCGATGCCCGGCTTGATTCGTTTTGCCAAAGCAATCAGCCGGCACTGGAAGCGCATGGCACAGTGAACGATACCTTCGACTGTGTCGTCGGTAGTTTCAATCACGGTTTGGTAAACAACTCCCATTTCACCCGCGTCACTTTCGAGTTGAGCTTGGGTTCGCCGAGCGCTGGCACAGATGTGATCCCGCGGATCATCCGAATCGATGTTCGAATTTTTCCAGGACGTGTGGTAAAAAACCACTTTCAATCCTAGAGTTTTTGCTAGGGGCAAAGCAACACGCGCGGATCGAAAAGCAGAGACACCGTCGCCAAAAGGAATGAGCATCGGACCTTTGCCGCGCTGGCATAAGCCAGCCTCATCACAGGGAACCAGAACCGGCACCGGATAATCGACCCGCAAGTCCGGGCGACGGTTGATCAATAAACCAGGCTCGAGAAACAGCGGCGAATGAGCTTCATCAGGAGAGTACCCCTTGATGCTCAGCGCCGCCGGACTGATTTGAGAATACCGTTGCAGAATACTTCTGCTCAGGCGTTCTCGCTGTTCGCTGCCGCCCCCATCCATGACTTGAGCAAAAGCCGGATCTTCTTGCAAAAGTAGAACAAGCCGGTCGAAACCGGCTTGTTCAAGGAAATCAACGGCAAACGCCAACTCGTTTTCACCACGAGGGCTATGCCGGTAAAAAACATTGAGTGCTTGTGGCATCTAAACCTCTTGTTCATTAACAGCAGGAAGACTCTCCGTCGGCAGCACCGGGCTCTTCAGCCAGCCGCGGCGCAGAATGAAAACTCCCAAACCAACAAATACGACAAGCATGAGCACAAGCGCAAAAGGATAACCGTAGAACCAGTTCAGCTCAGGCATGTTCAACGGCGATTTTTCCGGATTGAAGTTCATGCCGTAAATACCGGCAATCAACGTCAAGGGCGTAAAAATCGTCGTGATTACAGCCAGAACTTTCATCACTTCGTTGGTTTGCTGGCTAACCATGTTCATGTGATGGCTAATCTTCGCCTGATACAAATCCCGCAGCCCGATTGAAATATCGCGCAGGGTTTCAATCAGATCGAGGACACGAATCACATGATCGTAGCAGTCACGCAAATGTATGCGCGTGTCCTCGCTGATCATCGCCGTCGAAACATTGCGAGCAAGAACATGCAAAACATCGCGCAACGGATTACTCTTTTGGCGCAGAAACATCAGATTGCGGCGAACTCGATGCAGAGTCGAAGGCAAACCGGGATTCGGACTGGCGCCGTTCATCTCGTCAATCTGCTCTTCGGCCAGCTCCAACTCCGCTTCCATCTCGTCCAGAACCGGAAAGTAAGCGTCAATCACCGCATCCAGAATAGCGTAAAGCAAATGGTCCGCACCCAACTCACGGATACGCCCTTTTGCTTTACGGATTGATTCCCGGACTTCTTCCAAGCAGTCGCCGTCCGGCTTTTCCTGGAAAGTCAGAACAAACCCTTTACCGAAAAAGATGCTCATCTGCTCGCTGTCGAGCACGCAAGATTCATAGCTGATCATGCGGCAAACCATAAAATGATGATCCCCATAATCATCAACTTTCGGTCTTTGTTTTTTCTGCTCGACGTCTTCCAAAGCAAGCGGATGAAGATTGAAGATTTCACCGATTGCAGCTAGGGTTGCGTGGCTGCACGGTCCGTCCCAATCAATCCAAATCACGCCGCCTTTTGCCGAGTCGCGCACAGTTTTCAGCGACTCGGCATCGGTAAGAAACTCTTCTCTGAACTCGTCTCTGTCGTAGACGATCAGATGGATCGGCACTTCAGGCGCAAAAGCCTGACCAAGGCTAGCTTTGTTCATAGGGCATTCACCCTGTTGTTTGAGTTTTGTTTCACTCACCAAAACGCTGCTTAATAAGCGCTGCGACATCTTGTTCAAGTTGCTCGAAAATAGCCGTGTCCCAGTTGGCTATTTGACTCACAGCATCAAGGCTTACATAGGCAGCAGCCGTATCCCAGCGTAGTTGGGACAAAAGGCGACTGTGAGTACCGGCACGCTTGACCAAGTAATACATGCGATTGGCCCAATCGCTGGGACGATATTGGTCGTCCGGTTCTACGCTCGGTTCAGTGGCACGCAGCAAATTATCGGAAAGAGCGAGCAAACGGTCGTGATTGATTTTCGCCATTTCGCACTTCTTGGGTTAGAGAATCAGTTACGAAATCTGCAGCGAGGCTCTGTACGGGATGATTAGCTGCCGAAGCGCTCCTTGATCAGCGCAGCGACATCGCGTTCAAGCTGTTCAAAAACTTCGGGGCTATAAATCGGAAGCCGGGAGGCAATCTCAAAAGAAAGATTGGCCGGAGAGAGCTCCCACTTCATTTGAGCGAGCATGACCACTGTGGCACCGGCGTTGAGAGCCAAATAATACATGCGATTGTTCCAACCGACCGGCGGGTACTTATCGTCCGGCGTCGAGCTGGGCTCAGTGGCATGCAGCAAATTATCGGAAAGAGCACGCATACGGTCGTGAGGGATTTTCGTCATTGGCATCTTCTTTTTTCTGAAGTTGTTGAATAATTAGCTGAAAAAGCGGCTTTGCAAAGCGCCGAGGATTTTTCGTTCGCCGGAACCGCGCAACAAAACAGTTTTATCCGCTTTGATTGCAGCGGCATACATTGGCAAATTGCGCGAGAACTGCCAGAGCTTCTGCTTATCAAGGCAGGGATGGTTAACACCGAAACCGTTCGCGCCAATCACATGAGCGTTCATCTGCTGTTCGTAAACAGCAAGGGGAACGACATATGCCGGAATACCTAAGTGCATCGCTTCCGAAAGCAGGCTGTGCCCGCCAGTGGTTACAAGCCCGTTGCAAGTAGCAAGCAACTCTTGAAAGCGCGAATCGCCATGCTTATAGAACGTGAGATTGCTGGTCATGCTGTCTTGTGTCGGCGGCACGATGCTTGCCGGCAAGAACAAATGAAATCGATTATGCTGCGCCCAAGCGCAGATATCGATCACCTCTTCGATCGGCTGCACGAAGTCTTGCTGCGAAGAGATGTAGACAAGAATCTCCTTGGCATTCGGATCCGGTTTGCGCTTCATCTTAAGCACCGACTCTTTGAGAATCGGCGGGCAAATCGTCACCGGATCTTTCTTCTGGGCTGCCTTATTTGGCGTCACCCGAAAGAAAGAGCAAGCGAAACGCCGCTCGGCAAGCGGGAAGAACATACGCAAACGTTCAACCTCATCGGCATATGAAACACCGTTGAGCAGATCCGGAAATTCACCGACCAGATATTTGCTTTGCTGGTCGATGGTGACAATAGGCGCGCCTTTAGCGTAAGCGTATTGAGCGCTTACCGGCTCATAATCGCTGATCACGAAATCGGGTTTGCCGATTGCCGCGTCAGCTTGAGCCATGGCCGCAGCGTTGACCGCAAAGCCGTTCTCCTGATTTTGCGCACGAGCCGCCGTTGCCGCAAAATCAAGCCCGGCAGCATTGCCGGCATAAAAGGGCACAAACACTTTGAGCACGGTCACATTTGCCGCATCACAAAAGCGCTCGCTGTAAAACTTGAAACTTTCGCCATAAGCAAAAATGACGATACGATTGCCCGGCGCGGAGGCAAGCGTACCGAGGATCGGCAACTGGCGATAAGTATGCCCGTTGCCAATCCCGCAGATTCCATAAAGGATTTTAGCCATGTTGTTCCTTCAAAGTGGCAGCGACGAAATCCATGGAGCCGGTTACCGACAGCACGGGAATGTTCGCCAAAGCGCACTTGAGATTGTGGATCAAATTGGGTTGGCAAAGAGCCGGAAGTTCACCAGTGAACACAGCACTGCCGCCGCACAAAATGGTGTCGGCGTTCACCGTGTCCAGAAAGAACGGATAAAGACGGTGCAAAGCGCTTTCCGTCTCGAGGGTCGAACAATTTTTCGCTCCGTCGTTCAGTCGCACCAAAGCGATTTTGTGAATCGCCGCAAAGCGTCCTTCCGGAGCATACTTGCTGTTATCGAGCAGAAAAGCGCTGCGATGTTTGTAAGCTACGTTGTCGGCGGCAGCCTCGCCATGCCGTTCGACATCATGGGCGTTAGTCGTGATCGTGCGCGTGCCGCCCATGCCGATCATGGTGCCGGCCGGGCTCACTTGCACCAAAGTTTTGTTGGCTGAGAAAATCTTCAGACCGCGATTGGCAAGCTCAAGCGCGGTAGAAGTTTTGCCTGAACCGGAATGACCGACAACAAGAACGTAGCTGTTCTTTTCCGGATCGCCGACGCAAGCCGAATGAACCGGATAAAGCCCGTCTTTCAACCAGACAAGTCGGGCGGCGCTGTGCAACAAGTGGATCAGGTCGAGCAGCGAGCCGTCCCCATGCCATTTGTGGTTGACCACAACTGAATAGCGACCTTGCTCGATCCCGTACGGTTCCGCTTCGCGAAAAGCGACGTTCAAAACCGGACTGCCACGCACGGTGCCAGCCGGGAAACTGACGCCGGGCAAATAAGCGCCGGCAAGCAAACGCGCTTCTTTATTGTCGAACACCGCCACCGGCACTTCGACTTGAACGGAGATGTCTCCGGGTAAAACAAGACGATAACTATGCATTTTATCCGCTCTCTTTCTCTGCTTGTTTGTAAACCAAATCAGCCACGGCGCTGGCACCGCCCCAGCCGAGCTCGATTAGAAGTCCGGTCGGAGCGCCCACCACAGTACCTCGCAAAGCGTCGAAACGCTTAGAGATCAGACGCGTCAAACGCGTCGCGCACTTAGGATCAGCAGCTGCCGCACCCACATTGTCAGCAATTTTTCGTAAAACAGTTTGTTGTTCGGCGCAATAATCAACTTGCGAACCAGGCAAAAAATCCTGCCAATTCAAAGCACCGTCGGATCGATTGCGCAAACTCAGCACATTCAATTGCTGCCCTTGACTGTCGTTGGTCGGTGGCAACCAGATGGTCGGCGTGCAATAGCGCGCTGCATCATAAATGTTGCCCAGACCGGGAGTCATGAAAGCGTATTTCGCCTTGTGCAACAAGTTCTGCATCTGCTCGCGTGTGTAGTTGCGCACGCCGAACTCACGCAGCTCTTTAGCCAGGAACGCGTTAGCAGCAATCACAACCGATTCGTTGCGAGCATAAATTGATTTGCAAAAGGACGAAACAACCAAACGGGCATAAGCAAGGGTGTCCTCTTGTTTCCAGTACGGATTGGTCAAACCGCCCAGATTCAAAAGAACGTGCTCTCGCTTGCCGCGCCAAGGCATGAAGTCAGGCACAATCGGCGAGACCACTTGCGCCGTCGGAAACTTTTCCGGGTCATTGGCAATGCGTTCTTTCACCCCGAAAAAATCCTGGGCGATATAAAGATCGCAACGAGCAACAATCGGATCGATTTGCGACCAATACCAAGTAAGCGGATCGTAAATGCAAACCGGCAGATTGAAAGCTTTGGCTTTGGTGGCCAAAGCAAAATCAAGCGCGGTAAGCATCAGATCGTAACCGGCAAAGATCTCTTTCAGCTTGCCGTCGAGCGCTTCATCGGCACAGCCGGTCAGATCGTGAAGCGCATCATAAGGAAGCTTTCGTTGCAGGTCGAGGGTGTGACCGCAGCCGGCATAGCCGATCAGATCAAATCGTTCGCGCAAATACGGGAAGAAATCAGCGATTGCCGCTGCCGGACCGAAGCCGAAAGCTTCGGCATTGAGCAGCAGTCTCCGCTTAGATCTGCGGATAGTTTGACTGACCATAAAGCAGCCTCCCCATGAGAGTCAGTTTTTCCGGTTCACGCAGACCGGCAAGCAGAGCCGGGTTGGTGAAACGCGGCGGCTTGCTGGCATGCATCAAAGCATTACGATTGTTGCTGCCGATACCACTGGCAAAAGCGTCACGGCGAGCTTGCACTAAGCCGGCATCGTCTTCACGAGCCGGACCGCAAGCGATGTAGGCGACGTAACGCGTTTCGCTCGAAACATTCTCACTGTTGGCATGAGTAGTACGGCTGTCCCAAGAGACAAGATGACCGCGACGCAAAGGCAAAGCTTGTTTGTGAGCGGTAAGCTCAGCGGCAACTGCAGCGCCGGTATCAAGCTCCACATATTCGCCTGCATTTTGAGCCATGGGCCCATACTTGGCGAAATGTACTTTCGAGCCGGGCACACCGACAAAAGTGCCGCGTTCGACCGGGCAATCACGCAGAGCAAGCACCCCTTGAACAGTGCGGAAGCTGGGATGCACATTCGGATTTTGATCCACGTGCAAAGGCAAGGCTTTCGATTCGCAATGTCCAGGCAGTTTGACGCCGAGGCGATCAAAACTGGTCCACAAATTGGCCCGCCCCCAGAGCAGCACAAAATGCAGATAGACCCGCACCGACTGCCGCAAAGCAGCAAGCGCAGCATCGTGGTAAAGCTCGAAGAAACCGCGCGAAAGAAGCGAAACACTGCTGCTGTCGGCCGGCATCGAAGCCCAGGTTTCAGGCTTGTTCAGATCGCAGCGACCTTCGCTTGCTGAAAGCACAAGCTCAGCGATGCGAGCAACAGCACGTTCACACGGTTCGGCTGCCACCAGATTTTTGCCGACGACAATACCATGCTGTCGCCAGCAAGCACGAAACGCTTCCTCTTCCAAAACCGGGTCAAAGCCGAGAGCGAAGCCATCGGCATCAAGAGGATAAGCGCTCAGATTGCCGGGCAAACTGGGATACTCGGCATACAAAGCAACCGCTTCCGGACGCGCGCAAGCAATCGTCAACTGCAAAACCAACTCGCTGATATCGGCATCCAAAGCCGGTCCAAGCGCAGTTGCCGCTTCAATACGTTCGACAAGCTCTCGAACTCGATCGTTGATAATCATCCGTTTCTTCCTTTATGTAAGCCAAAGAGAGGCGAGATGATTCAATCTCGCCCCTCTCGGAAGTGATCTAAAAATCAAATCTTGAAACCGTGAACACGCGTGTTCACAAGTCACCAGGCTGGTTTTAGAGATCCGATCCTATCAATCTGTCAATCGTGAAATCACCACTAAACTTCAATCGAAGCACGAATCTCTGCTTCCGGACGTCCGGTCACTTCACTCAAAGCAGCAAACAAGCTGTCAATGCTGAACTGACAGGCACCGCCAGCAGAAACCAGCGCAATAGCTTTGTCCACGGCATCACTGCCCAACCGCCCTTGTAGTATCGACAAGAGCGCCATGCCGCGAGCATAAGTGTTGACGTATGAGGTCGCCACTTGTTTTAAACGTCGACGAATGTTTTCGGCGGTGCCGGATTTTTCTTTACCCGGACGCACCCAAGCCAAATCGTGATTGGAAGCCACGGTCATGGCGGCGTCTCGCTCACCGTCTGATTTGAAACCGCCGACAGTCGGAAAACCGCTGTTGTTGCGCGGCGCTTCGAGCATATGATAGACCGTCACTTTGGCGCCCTTGAGCGCCAGGTAATCCTGGCTCATCTTGTCGGCACCGCGCGCGTCGCCGACCACAAATTCAGCACCTTCGGCAACATAACGATCCAGAACCGGAACGTAATGTTCGACAAACTCTTCAGCAGTCAGATCGAGATGTCCGCTGACAAAAACTTGCGGCATATCAGGAAAGAGCTCACGAATTTTGCTGCCGTCGACAGTGCGGACCCAAGCGTCAATGGTTGCCTCGTTATCACCGCCGGATACGTCAAACCAATGCGGCGAAGCGACCAACTCACCGGCGTGCGAACTGTGAAAAGCCCAAGCTTTCACTTTCAGATACGCCAGATGCTGTTTGTGAAATTCAGCATACTCACGAGCAAGATGTTCCCGCAATTCCGGCGTCAAGCCAGACAGATAACTCTCGTTGCCCAGGCTTACCATTTGCACCAAGGACAAGACCATGGTTTTGAGACAGCCAATCTGTTGCTGCAAAAGAATCGCCGGAGAATTGAGCGGATTCTCCAGGCAGATTTTGTCGAGCAAGCAGTCCGAATGCGGATTGACAGGCTTGATGGCCTGATCGGCAACCACAAGCTCAGCTACTTTTGCAACCACGAAATCGATAGTTTCCAGGACATGAATTTGGCTGAGACGCAGATTATGCAACGCCTCGACAATGCGTCCGGGGTTCCAAGCCGTACAAGTGCGCTCCGAATCAAGCGTAATCAAATCGCGATCCAGATTGCGCACTTTGCCGACCAATGAATCAAGAAATCGTGCCAGCTGATCATTGCCCTTAAAGGCTGCGGACAACTTGAGCATGTTGACAAAATTGATTAGCGAATGCAGACCGTATCCGAGTTGTGAACGAGCCATTTTTGTACTCCTTGCCGCTTGGGGCAAATGAGCCGGAAGCAACTTCCGGCAACAGCGGCTGTACAATTGAGGACATGACCTCGTTTGTACAGCCGCTGCGACGTTTTTCCCAAAGTTAATTGAAACCGTACTCTGCCGCGGGAAAGAACGACAGAGCACGGGCAAGACAGAATTACTGAGTTAGAAACGACGAATCAGCTCTCGCACAATCGCCGTCGAATTTTCAGCGTGATGGGTATATTTGTTGAACTCCGTAAAAAATCCATCGATATTAGGCCGTTTCTTGCTACCCAAAGCGATGCAATTTTCCACAGCCAGCCTCAGCCCTTGGCGTCCGTACCTACCTTGCAAGAGTGTCATTACCGCCACACCGCGTGCGTAAGGATGCGGACGTAACACTCGAGTCAGACGAAGGCGCCGGTGTAAGTTTTCGGTTACCGAAGAGTTTCCGTGTCCAGGCCGCACCCAAGCCAGATCCAGATCCGAGGCATTGGTCATAGCGCTGTCACGTTCGACTTCAGAAGGGAAGCCACCAATCGTGGGCAAACAACGACTGTGCCTCGGAGCTTTACCCGTATGAAAAACCTTGATTTTTACGCCTTTATCCCCCAGATAAAGTAGTGCCTCCGAGTCGGTACCTCTGTCCGAATCACCGACCAAAAACTCAGCGCCAGCCGCTACATAACGGTCCAACGCCGGCCGATAAATATCCCAAAATTCCGAATGACGTAAATCAGCATGTCCGCTGACAAATACACGCGGTTTACCCGGAAAAAGCGCCTCGATTTTGTTACCACCGTCGCTCTTAATCCAGGCTTTGATGCAAGCCAAAATATCTTGATCGTCGAACCACTGAATGCCACGACGACTTTGTTCATCAAACCAGCGAGGCAAAACACCTTGATCGCCAAGCCAGCTCCGAGCCGACCAATGCAAATCAATCGGAAGATATCGCGCTGCCGATCCTCCGTTAATGTGCAACTCAAAATATTGCTTAGCCAGCTCTTTGCGCTTGTCGTCTTGCAAATCTTGAAGCCACTTTTCATTGGCCAGAATGATCAGATGAACGGCGGACACGGCCAAGAGTTTCAAGCTCTGAAGCTGCTCATGAAAGAGGATGCTTTGCCCGTTAAGCGGAGACTCAAGCACAATACAATCCAACGAACAGGCTTGCGGATCAAGATTCATCGACTTACGCTCCAACGCCGGCGCTGCCTCGCCGGCTAAAGAGATCATCAGGTCGATAGTGTCCATAACCTGCACCTGACCAAGACGAAGTTCATGCAAAGCCTCAAGGATACGCTCCGCATTGAAAGGCTTGCGTTTACACTCGCCGTCAAAAGCAATCTGAGCGCGATTCAGATTGCGGAGTTGGCCGACCAGAGAATCCAAACAACGTTTCAAGCGTTCGTTCTTTGCGACCGCTTCGAGCAGTTTGAGCAGATTGATTACGTTAAGAGCCGCATGCAGTCCGTATCCGAGTTGTGAACGATTCATTTCGTACTCCTTGCCGCAAAGGGCAATGAGCCGGAAGCAAGTCAAATATGCTGCTTCCGGCAGCGCCGGCAGTGATAATCGAAGACATTTGCCTCGTCATACTGCCGGCGTGACGTTTTTTCCCATAAGAGTAGGAGCCTGGCCAATCCGTGGGAAAAAGCGGATGCAGGCTGAAAGTCAGAGGGTAATTAGTTTAAGGAAAAAACCAGAGGCGACGGACGTTCCATCGGTACAAGGTCCCCCCAATCGAGTGGCGACTTGTCCTTAGGATGACCGTTGTAATTCATGCTCAACTCGCTTCCGGCAGCGATATTCTCGTAAGCCACAAGCGAGATCGTGCGCCGCTTGCGGTTCTCGAGATAAAAAGCGTTTGCCGAAAAGGAGTGGTTGACGAAAGCCGGAATGCCCAAAACAACTGCCGCAAAACGTTGCAACCAGGTGTGTGCCAAATCCGTAAGCATCGTAACCTTACCGAATTTTTTCAAAACCCGGTTGGAAACCACCCGTGCCGGCGCTTCCGAAATGCATTCACCAGCACGAATGTCGCGCACGGCAATCAGCGTCCGCCCGAAAGTCGGATCGCTTGTCACAACCGCCTTCGGCATTTCCGGTTTCGGCAGCTCGGCTTTGCACAAACGCTCGGTGCAACATCGGTTCACCGGAGCGCAGGCTCGGCGCCGACCACTGAAATAATCAATGGTCAGCTCTTCACCGGCAAAAATCGAACGCCGCGGATGAATGGCGACGGTTCGCGTCGCCCGATCGGCACGCCAGTAACAGTTTGGTTCATCCGAGTGCCCGACGAAAGCACCAGCTCCGAGCGAAACGGCATAGCGATCTTGATACCAATCAAAACAGAGATCTTCCAAGGCCGACCGCCGCAAAGGAGAAACTTCATTTGTCGGGATAACCTGAACCGGACAGGTGGTAATCACCTCTTCCATGCCGATGTCGCGCACGCTGTACAAACGCGGCTTACCTTGAACCTGCGGCACCAAGCCGTAACTCGGCTTTTCGAGCACAGTTGGCGAAGCACGGAATTCACAAGCCGACAACGAAAGCGGGCTGCGTGCCGGAAACAAACAAGAACGGTATCTCATCGACCAGCTCCTTTTGCATTTACATTTGAAACGATCTCAGCACTAATGGCATTCAAAGCTTCATCGGGCTCAGCCCGCACGCCGATATATGATTTGTCGGCATTATGTTTTTCTTTTTCAGCCCAGATCTTGCGACTGGGCGAAATCACGAGAATATAACCATCGGCTTTCGGATTATTTGCCCAAAGGTAAACTCTGATGCCGTCATCCACCTGAAGAGGCTCAAAATGGTAACCGCTGCCAGACTGAGCCAGGCAGTGGTTAGCCAAAATGATCTGCTTTTTCAGAGTAAAAATCTTCTTGTCGTAACCGGCGAAAGCTTCATGCAAACCGTTGAAATCCTTATTACAAACAGCGGTGACCAGCTGGCGCACCTGCTCTTTGTCGTAATCATTCATATAACCGGTTTGATCGATACCGTCGACATAATCAGGCAGCGGGTCCGCCTTACCACGCTGGGAGGTGTACTTGAAGTGCAAATCAGGGGTATTCAGATGAGCGAGGATTGATTTGATCGCATCCTCACTCGTGGCAGCGGGCAGCGAAGCCGGCTTGGCAGCAGCTTGGGTTTGCACCGCTTGTACCGGTGCCGGCACGGACACAGCCGTCTGGCTGTTTTCCATGGCATAGCGACTGCCGAAGAAAACTGCCACCAGAAGCGGAAGCCAGAGAACAAGAGCACGCTTCTTGCCGGACATCCGTCGGCGACGCATCAAAACTTCAAACAAAATCACGCACAGCAAAGCACCAACAAGCGGGAAAGCAGGAGACATGCAGTTTCTCCGGGTGAATAATACGAAGACGAAGTTTATCGAAACAAATCAGTCAGTAAGAGCGGATTGTAAAAGACTGCTGATCATCGAAAGATTCAGCTGACATTTACGAATTTCATTGAAAAACCCGTCTTTCACTTCAATCAGGTTTTCCATACCGGCAACATCTTCATCAAGAAAAGGATGCTGCCGCCCGGCGTGATAATTGCTGGTCTCGATTTTATGAACAGCAGTGATCCCGCCTTCTTCATCAAGCTGTTCATATTTGATCAGCCGGCCGCCGGGAGGACCGTAAACACCTTCTTCGAAAAGAAGCCGTTGCCAGACACGATCCTTAGTCTTTGGAACGTAAATCTGCCCGACGTAATAACGCTGCCCGTTCGTAGTTTCCTGCTTGGGCGTTTCGCTGTATGCAAGCTCACCATCCGGGCTGTAGATTGAAATGGATTTGGCGAAAGAGTTATCCATCTCCATCTCCGCCTTCAGCTTCTTACCGTCGTCGTAAAAGAAGCTCCATTTCGCCGTGCGCGACTTTTTATTCACAACACCCTGGGCAGATACCGTTCCGTCTTCCCGATAGCTATAGATCGTTTGCTCGCCGTTGGCTTTAGCCGCTTCAATACGCGTTTTAAGCACGTTCTTTTCTTTGAGGGTGACCTCCTTAAAGGCTTTGCCGTTAACCGTAAGCTTGGCTTCAAGAAGAATCTGGCCATCGCCTCTGTCTATGCTACGACGAATGGCGGTCGGCACGCCGGCTTCATTGTAAAGGCGTTCAGCAGTGCTGCCGTCTTTGTAAATAATCTGCATGTGGCGAATGGTATCAAACTCATCTTTAGTCGTTTTGCGCATGGTTTCGCCGGTGGACTCATGACGCATTTCGGTGCTGACCACAAGCTTGGCTTCAGCAGCAGCCGGCTTTGCCGAATCTTGCTTTTGCCCTTGCGGGTCGGCGCAACCAGCAAACACGAGAGCGGAAAGAGCGAACAAGCAAACCAGGTGAATTTTCCGGTTCATTACAAACCTCACTTTTGACAAAGAGACCGAGCAACAACAGTGACGCCGTTATATTGCCAACCGGCAACAATAGGTGCTTTGCTGTTTTCGGCAGAACTGTACGCAACGCCCAAACACGAACAATGGGGAAGGTCGAAGCAGTCGCGCATAAAGGCTATGACTTCGATACCGCCGTCACCAAAAACCAGTATTTCGTCTTTTCCTTCCAAGAACTGAATCTTACTTACTCGCTCGTGCTTGGTGGAAAGGAGATAGGCGCCTTGTCCGTAATCCGGGTTGAAAAGCCAGACTTCCCGACCGATGCCGCCGAAACCGAGCAAGCCGGTCGTCGGACAACAAGCGATATGATTGAGTTTGATTGCATTAACAACCGAAGTCCCACTGTCCAAAGTCAGAGCCTGGCGCTCCCAATCACCGCTGTCATAACCGCTAAGTTGCAAGCGGATATAGGAGCTATGGTCAGTAGCGATACGCAAGTAATCGCCTTCATGTTCGAAGCATAGAGAACGGACCGCGCCACGTACCGTGGCTTCGCACTCAAGCTCGACTTCGTCGTTTTCGTGATCGAGCTTGAACACCGAAACAACTCCATCGGAGCCGCCGGTAGCCAGCATTGAGCCATCACTGCTGTAAGCAAGAGAAACGACATTTTCAGCCGGCAGCGGCGTAAATTTGCGCCGACTCAAAGGATTGAAACGATAAACCAACTCGTCCTGGTCGCCAAAGGCAACAGCAACTTCATCGCCTTGCGGATGGATGGCAATGAAGCTTGCTGGATCGCTGAAGGGCATGGCGACTAAAGAATCATCTTTGAGAGGGCAATCTGCGACCCTTTTGCCGACAGTCGCTTCGGCAATCGCTTGTACTAACCCTGCTTTCTGCAGATCGTAAAAACGAGGAGCGCTCGCTTCAAAAAGCACAGCAGCAAAACGCGGGCTGCCCGGCGAAAAAATCACGTCGCGGACCGTATCGCCAGCGACAAAATCAACAATGAGCGAAACAGGCGGCGCACGGAGGCCGACAGTTTGTGAATCCATAACCGACTCCTTGGGCAGAATCGTTACTCGGAAAAATTGAATTTGTCGGTTTTGAACCCGGCGTTCAGCGCTTTGACGTCAGTTTCGCTGATGCCGGGGTTGTAGCCGATATTGACCGTATGCAAAGTCTGGCATGGAGCAAGGGTCTTAAGCCCTTGCAAAGTCACTGCGGTATGAGAAAGCTTGACCCAGCGAAGATCAGGCAGTTTTGCCAGCTCAGTCATGCCGGCATCGGTAACCTTAGTCTCGCGCAAATCAATGGTTTTAAGCTGCGGCAATACCGCAAGATGAGCCATGCCTACATCATCAACTCCTGAGAAAGAGAGATCGATAATGGCAAGCTTGGTCATTTTGCGCAAATGCTGTAAGCCGGCACCGCTGATTTTCGTATCGCCAATAGTCAGGCTCTGCAGATTGGTCAAACCGGCTAAATGCGCCAAACCGGTATCGCTTATTTGCTGAGCACCGAGAAGCGCCAGCTCCCGTAGGTTTTTCAAACCGGCAAGATGAGCCAAACCCGCATCGGTAATGTTCCGGCAGCCGACCAAATCCAGCTTTTCCAAATTGACGGCGTTTTTGAGCACTGCCAAACCAGCGTCGCTAACGTCGCTTCCGAAAAGATCAACATTGCGCAATTGAGCGATGCCTTTTTCTTTGGTCAGAAGCGCATCGGCGCCCGGACCGTTGTGCTCCAAGTTGCGCAACTTGTTTGTCAGGTTCAAGAGCGCCGGCACTTTCGGCTTGGTTTGAGCCGAGACCGGTTGGGCTTGAGAAAACAGCAGAGCAAGAAGAAACAAAGCTGTTGTGAGGCGTTTCATATGAAATTATCTCCACACGGACCATGGGGCGGCTGCAAATGCAGCCGCCCCGAGAAACAACCAGCCTAGCTTTGGCAAATGGCGATGCAATCGTAAGCGCTATCCGGAGCGCTCACGAGCTCGATACCTTTTGCCTTGGCCATGGCACGCAGAGCGAAATTACGCGGATGGAAAAGCTCGCGCAAATAGAACCGGCGCATCGGACGGCGTTTGACCGCCCGAATCGATTCACACATGCCGTGCTTGATCAAATCGTCGTCTTCGATACCGAGCTCGGTTTTGAGCCGCGTCAAAGTATCCCACGAACGACGGCTGGCTTGCTCCTGCATGTGCGGGGTAACCAAACCGTTGACCCCGTCTTCAGCACGGCTGGCTTTAGGAAAGAGAACCGAAATCTCGCCGATGAAATCGTTGGAACGATCGCAATCGGCAAGATGCTCGTAGATCATGCCGCCGTGAAAATCCGTCGGACCGATATCGGCATGACTGACGATGGTACGCGAAACCAAGCCGTTGAGCGGTGCATCAATCGGCGCCGAAGGAATCATGTAATCGTCGGTAGTCGAAGCCAGACAAGCCATGCCGGCCAGGTCAGCAATCACCGCCAACTTGGTCGGCAGGTTGGTGCCACGCTCGCTGTTGTACTCGGTCACCGAGCGGTGCAACTCTCGCGAGATGCCGCCCTTGCCGGTCCAGCCGTCGATGAACCAGAAAGCGCAGCCGGGATGCTGCGCCAAAATGTAATCCAGAGCGTTCTTGTCGACACCGTGCTTATGAATAAGCGAGATGCTGTAATGAACGGCATCTTCCCGACCCAAAACGCGTAGCGCGCGCACGAGCAGAGCGCCGTAAGGTGTGCCGGCGCGAGCCAAACTGGCAAGCACAATCGGCCCACCCTGCGAGCGCCGGAGAATCGCCATAGCCAAACGCATCACTTCACGAGCAACCCGCTCTTTGTAGACGTCGAGAGCCAGGTCGTAAATATCGAAGAAGCACGGCTCCGGTGCCGCTTCTTGCGGCAGCAGTTGTCGGTAGTGACCAATCTGTGTCGCTCCGGTAGCCACAGCCGCTTCTTGCTCGGCGATGCGATTGGTGCTGATTTCGGTCAGCAGGAACAAGCAATCAGACTTATCGTAGGAGCCGGTAAAGCCCCGTTGCAAAGTTTTCGTCATAACAGTTTTGTCCTTGCTCAGGAGGAGTAAAGCTTGGTACGAGCGACTTGCGAAGCACGCGGCGTCACCAGGTAATCGCACAAACCCATAAAAGGCAGATCGATCAAGCTATCGCCGAAGCCGATAACCGTGCGTTCGGCCGGAGCGATATTTTCCAAGAACCACTTCACCGCAATTTCTTTGCGGATATGACCGGGCAAGACAGCAAAATCATTGCCGTTGTGATGGATTTCCCAATCAGCGGGAATCATCGACGAAATGACGTTGCGCAATTGCATTAGCGCCGCAGCACCTTGAGGGTTGGTGCGGTTTTTCGCCTGCAAATAGAAGGGCAAGTCGGCATCCGTGGCAATCGCCACCTCCAAGCCTTCGATTTGCGCAGCCTGAGCGAGACAGGCTTCGAGCTGCTCTTTAGCAGCCAGGGCGTCCGGGCGGATTACGTCCAACCAGCGTTGCTCGAAGCTACCATCGGGGCAGACAATCAAGCCCCCGTAGTTGATGATCGCCCAGCCGGGGTTGAAGCCCAGATGCTTTACCTTGCTGAAAAGCACATAATTGCGAGCGGTGGTCGGCACCAACCAATCGCACTGTTGCGCCCAGGTCAGAAAGCGTTGCTGGCGCATGTCCATGAACATGCTCGGCTTACCGGCTTTCTCCGAGACGGTAACTCGGTCGTCGGTGTTGCAGCCGTAAGCCGAAAAGATCAAAGTGTAATCGAGATCCGTGAACCCGATTTGGGTGTACGGCTTTTTCACATCGTCACTCATGTTCAGATCCTTATGGTCGTGGCGTTAAGTGACCGCACGAGTTCTTGATCCAAAGACTCGGTCGGAGTCTCGTGACAAAGAATCACGCTGTCATAGACGCCCGGTTGAACGTTGTAGAGAAAGTTCGGAATGCCGTCGCCGTAGTTGTCATTGAAGGTCATGGTGCTGCTCATACAGCAACCAGGTAAAACCGGAGTGCGGGTGGTCGATTGATAGACCACGTCGCAACCGACTTTTTCCAGAGCTTCGGCAACCAAGAAAGGCGGGAAAGCAAACTCTTCGCTAGCCAAAACAAGACAGCGCCCGCGCGCAGCAGCAAAAGCTTTTTCCAGCACCGAGGAATGCAACTTGGTTTCACGCAAGCCACGCCGTCCGTAGGCAGTGCTGCAATAAGCGTCCTTCGGCAAGCCGTTGCCATTAAGCTTGGGCATTGTCGTCACTTTGCTCGCGCCGGGCACAAACTGCAAATCACCCTCCAAGAGCGAAACCACCGTCGACGCCGTGGGCATACCGGCAGGAAAGCTCGCCGCATGCTCTTCCGAACGCCAGTCGGTAAGCACCGAAACGACGATATGCTCGAGCTTAGGCATGATTTGCGTCAGCGAACGAGACAAGTTTTGCAAGGTGCGACCGGTGGTCACCTCATCTTCCACCAAAACAACCGAGCGCGCTTGGGCGAACAAAGCAGCGTGCCCTTGATCCTGAGGAAAGTAGAGATACTCCTGAGTTGCATGGCTATGCTCTTCATGGAAGTGCAGAGCCACCTGGCATTCCAGCCGGTGACGACTGGAATGAATGAACATCAAGTCGTCGCGCCAAGTCTGGCGTTCATAAGCTTCGTAGACACCGTTGCCGATGCCGATCGCCGATTCGGCCAAACCGATGAAAACCACCGGACCGGGCAAATCTTTCGGAATCTTGCCGGCCATCATGCTAAAAGCACGGCGCGAAACACGCGGGCGCACCGGAATGTGACGCCCGGCAACTTTGGAAACAACAAGCACCGCCCGGTTCGGATTGTTCCGTCGAGCAAAATCACACAAATCGAGCACCGGAATGTTGCTCCGGCGCACATTCAACTCAATCGTGCCATCGCCGAGCGGCAAGCTATGCCGCTCAGCGGAACCGTTGGTCGTAACCATAGGAAAACCCTTTATCAGTTTGGGTTATTTCGTAACCAAGAAAGAGCAGATTACTTAGTTGTCGACCATGGTCAGTTCAGCGCCGACCAAGCTCGGATCAATCCAGTTGTAGGCATTGGGGTCGCGTTGAATGGCAAGCTGATGCAAACGCGCCTTATGAGCGAATGCATTGCGCCCGCCGATCGGACGGCGCGGATCGACAGCCGCTCCGGAAAGCTCTTCGACCAGGCGACTGGCTTCGACCAGGGTACCGCCCAACTCGCGCAAGTCGCGCTGTCGGCGGTGATGCAGATTGGCCAGCATGGACAGAGTGTCCGTGATCCCGCAACGCTCACCGATACCGTTCACCGAAGTCGAGATCCAATTGGCGCCGGCGTCCATAGCAGCCAAACTCACGGCCATGGCCAAACCACGATCGTCGTGAACATGGATCTCCATATCCGTTTCCGGAAACAACGACTTAACCGTCCGCACAACGTGACCCATCTCATGGGGCTCCATCACGCCGAGAGTATCGGCAAAACAGATGCGATCGGCGCCGGCATCAACCGCCGCCGAATAAGCCTTCTGCAGGTCGTGCATGCTGGTGCGGCAGCCGTCTTCCACGGTGTAACGCACCTTCAGCCCGAGACTCTTGGCGTAGGTGACCGAATCTCGGATGTAACGCAAAATATCGTCGACGGTGCAGTCACGCAGGCGCGCCGTGCGCGTGGTGTGGTTGATGCCGAGAAAGATGCCGATCCATTCGGCGCCGGTGCCGGCAACAGCAGCAATGTCTTCTTGTTTGGCTCGCGAATGAGCAAGAATCGGCACGTTTAATCCGGCGTTGACCAAAGTTCGCACACGCTCGGCTTCAACAGCCGATTTCAGCGGGTGACCGCACTCAATCATGTCGACCTGGAGCGCAGCGAGCATTCGCGCGATCTCAAGGCTCTGAGCCGCGTTGAAATCGACTCCGGGGCACTGGCAACCTTCACGCAGCGTCGCATCGATAATCTTCACTGACATGGCTAACCCTTTCATTGCACCAAAGTGGTGCGGTTTGAGATCCGACAGCAAAAGTGGCTATCGGACCTAGTGAAAGATCTCTTGCCTGTTAGGCAAAACCAGAAACACAAAAACAACAGATAACTAAAAAGCTTTTTTCGAAACTAAATCCTGAAAGAGAAGAGAAACAGTACTACTTGATATCTAGCCTTTTAGGAGATCTGACGAGCAATAAAGTGTGTTGAGACGTGTTGTGAGATCTTGATCACAAAGCTTGTTTACTCAATTTCGGGAGCGTAATTACCCCACTGAAAAAATTGACGAACACAAAATAACTTGCGCTAACAATCAGGAATGAAAAATTAAGAGCGACAATTAAGCCGGCATCATATTTGGTGCTAATTAGCAAAGCCTTACAGGAAGCTAATCTCCGTGTTCCTCATTTATTCAGCTTTTTGCTGCTTTGCATAAACTGAGCAAGCCGACAAAAATAGCCTCAGTGGGACAAATACGATTTAGCTTTTGCCGCTAGCGGTAATAGGCAAATCACCGCCAGGGTTATCAAGAATCAAATAAACGCCATTAGCTGAGAAAAAACTCCGCTTTACAATCGTAAATTTGGGCTGCATACAGAAGGATAGAAAAAGTAAGGTCATAGAGCTTCTTTCTTTCCTCAAATTTGTCGGTGAAATCGCTACAGACCTAAAGCAATTCGCTCAAAACAAACTTTATTGACTCCCCATGTCGGAGTCGGTTTGTTACACGGTCTGAACAATCACCAGCAAGTTTGGCGACAGAATCTATCGCCTACTCTTTCCCAAACATGAGGTGCTTTATGCTCGACATCGACATCTGCTAGTTGCTCGCGCTAAGTTCTGCCTTACCGCATTTCCACATGTTTCAAATTTGTCTCTCTTTGGAGAACTCAAATGAGTCTATTCTGGGCTCTTGTGCTCACGCTTCTCGTATCGATGGTGATTTTGCCCAACTTCCGTAAGGATGTGCTGGGTATGTTCGGCATTAACCTCCGCCCCGACAGCGACGGCAACAAGGTCGTCACTGCGATGATTACCGTCGGCACCGTCTATCTTTCGCTCTCGCTGCTCGGTTGGTTCTGGACGGCAATTGCCGCCGTCGTGCTTTGCGTTTACCTGAAGAAGGTCGACGCCGACTCGGTGGTGAACGGTCTGTTCGCGCTGCTAAGGCGAATCAAGGACGGCGTAACCGGTAACAGCTCGACGACGACGGCGCGTCAAACCTATGGCATTCCGCCGCTGGCCACGCAGCCGCGTCCGGCTCCGACGGTAACACCGCCGGCAGCTCCTCCGGTTAGCGCGACTCCTCCGGCACCGCGACCGGCCTCGAAGATCGGTCAAGCTTTGAAAGCCGGCGAACGCATCACTTTGCAAAATCCGCCGCCAGCACTCAGCGTCCATATCGGCGCCGATCATTTGCAGACAAGCGGGATCAATCCGCTTGCCGTTTCGTGCACACTCGTCGGCGACGGCGGGCAGGTGCTAGAACACGTGACGGCAGACCGACGGGGAAGCAACGACAACAGTGTCTTTCATAGCGGTGATAGCGGTCATCTTACCGTCAATCTCCGAGCCGTTGCAGCCAACGTCAAGGCTCTGGTCTTCGTCGCCATCAGTCGCGAAAAACCTTTCCGCTTGGTGCCATCCGCCGTTCTACAAGTCGCCGACGCTGCCAGTCTGACAAGCGGCGTCTGCTGCTACGACTTGCCGCTCACAAGCGAAAAGCAGGCGATGATCGTCGCCCGCCTCTACCGCCATAACGGCGGCTGGAAAGTCGCCGCCATCGGCGAAACTTTCCCGGGCAGCACCGCTGCCGACCTGGTTCCGGCGATTCAGCAGCTCAGCTAGTTCTTCAGTTTTTCCGTTTTCCGCAATGCTACCGGAAATTGGATTCCGGTAGCTGTTCTGCCTATCTGAACAAGCAATAACAACATCATTCTCAAGAACACAGGAACTCACTCTTATGGCCATTTCCCTCGTCAAGGGCGGCAACGTCAATCTCAGCAAAGAAGCCCCGAACATGAAGCGTGCCCTCGTCGGTCTCGGCTGGGACGTGCGCGCCACTTCCGGCGCCGCCTTCGACCTCGATGCCAGCGCCTTCCTGCTCAAGGTCGACGGTAAGGTGCGCAGCGAGGCCGACTTCATCTTCTACAACCAGTTGAAGAGCGCCTGCGGCTCGGTCGTCCATCAAGGCGACAATCGCACCGGCCAAGGCGATGGCGACGACGAAAAGCTGATCGTCGAACTGGCGAAGGTGCCGAACGACGTCGAAAAGATCGCCGTCGCGGTCACCATCCACGAAGCGACCCAGCGCCAACAGGCCTTCGGTCAGGTGCAGAAGGCGTTCGTGCGTATCGTCGACGCCGACACCAACGTCGAAGTGGCACGCTACGACCTCACCGAAGACGCCTCGACCAACACGGCGATGATCTTCGGCGAACTCTACCGCCACAACGGCGAATGGAAGTTCCGCGCCGTCGGTCAGGGCTACACCAACGGTCTGTCGGGCCTCTGCAACGGCTACGGTATCCAGGCCTAAGGAACCGGCTCCGCTCTTCTGTCTTTAGCCTGGTGAGAGGGCAAGCAGTTGCTTGCCCTCTCACTTTCAACAACAAACCTCAAACAAGGAACACAACGCCATGAGCGTGAACCTGATCAAAGGTCAACGTGTTAACTTAACGAAGGGCGACGGCAGCCCTTTGACTGCCATCATGCTCGGTCTCGGATGGGATGTGGCGCGTGGCGCCGGCTCCATCGATTTGGATGCCTCATGCCTCATGTTCGGCGACGACAACAAATTGGTGGAAACCGTCTATTTTCGCCAATTGAAGAGCAGTTGCGGCAGCGTTAAGCATAGCGGCGACAATCTGACCGGCGCCGGTGACGGAGATGACGAAACGATCAGCGTCGCTCTGACCCAAGTCCCGGCCAAAGTTAAGAGCCTGGTCTTCACGGTCAACAGCTATCGCGGTCAGACCTTCGATCGCGTCGAAAACGCCGTCGTCCGCCTGGTCAATACCAGCGACAACAGCGAAGCCTTCCGCTACGACCTGGCAGCCAAGGGCGCGCACACCGGCTTGCTCATGTGCAAGCTCTACCGCCACAATGGCGCCTGGAAGCTCGCTGCCATCGGCGAACCGGCCAGCGGCCGCACTGCCGCCGACCTGGTTCCGGCCGTCCTTCCGCACCTGTAATCCGCGTTTTCTTTGGCTCGATTTTGTGTCAGATGTTACTTAATTTGGATCATTTTTCTCTTGGTTCCGGCTGTGTAGGTCGGACCACCTTTCAGCTCCACAAACAGAACAAGGATCACTACCATGGGCGTTTCCCTGCAAAAAGGCGGTAACCTCAGCCTCACCAAAGCCGCCGGCCCGGCTGGTCTCGAAGAAATCATCATCGGTCTCGGTTGGAATGTGCGTGCCACCGACGGCGCCGCTTTCGATCTCGACGCCAACGCGTTCCTCCTGAAGGGCGACGGCAAG
Organism: Candidatus Obscuribacterales bacterium; assembly: GCA_019750335.1. Lineage (GTDB taxonomy): Bacteria > Cyanobacteriota > Vampirovibrionia > Obscuribacterales > Obscuribacteraceae > JAIEPM01. The sequence goes on along the minus strand of JAIEOQ010000006.1, from coordinate 35,370 downwards.
GTCCGCGGCGACCAAGACTTCGTCTTCTACAACCAACCGAAGAGCGAAGCCGAAGCCGTGGTCTACGGCGGCGACAACCGCACCGGCGCCGGCGACGGCGACGACGAAACGGTGGCGATCAACCTGACCAAGGTTCCGGCCGACGTCGAAAAGGTCGCCGTGGCCGTCACCATCCACGACGCCGCCGCGCGCAAGCAGTCCTTCGGCCAGGTCCAGAGCGCCTACGTGCGCGTCGTCAACAAGAAGGACGGCTCGGAGTTGGCCCGCTTCGACCTGTCGGAAGACGCTTCGACCAACACGGCCGTCGTGTTCGGCGAGGTCTATCGCAACAACGGCGAGTGGAAGTTCCGCGCCGTCGGTCAAGGCTACGACGGGGGTCTCGAGAAGTTGGCGCAAGGTTACGGCGTCAGCCTCAACTAAGCAGCCAGCCGAAGTAGGCAATCAACTGTGGATACCAGCTCGGATTTATACCCGAGCTGGTATCTCCCTTTTACGTCATCTTCGCTGGCTAGCCACGTTGGCAGCCAAGCTTCAACACAACGCAATTTCTATCTGAAAGAAGCAAAAACATGCCTCTCGATCTCCGCAAAAAGTTCGACCTGACCAAAAAAGCCGTCGACATTACGAACCTTGATCTCGTCGCCTTCCTCGACATGAGCGGCAGCATGGGTGAAGAGCACAACGATCCGACCCTCGGGCGCACCACGCGCTGGAACGTCGGTATCGATGCCGTCACCAAACTCCTGAGCCAAGTGGCCCAATACGACGCCGACGGCGCCGACGTCCTTTTCTTCGACGATGAACTGATCATCAAGACCGGCGTCACCCCGGAAAAGATGCTCGGCATCGCCAAGGGTCTCGGTCCGCGCGGTGGCACGCTACTGGCTCCGCCTCTGCAATACGCCTTCGACAAGTACCTCAAGGCCAAACCGATCGTCCAAGGCGGCGGCTGGTTCAGCAAGGGAAAGACCGTCGGCTACGAAAAGATGAGCCCGGCGAAGCAGCTCTGCCTCATCGGTTATACCGACGGCGCTCCGAGCGACGGCAATGCCGTGGCCAAGTCCATCGTCGATGCCACCAAGCGCATCAAGAAGGACGCGGACCTCGGCATCCTCTTGATCCAAGTCGGCAACAACAGCGGCGCCAAGGCCTACTTGGAGCGGCTGAACAATGACCTGGAATCGGAAGGCGCGGACTGTGACTGCGTCGCCGTCTGCAACATCGAAGACATCATCCATTCGAAGTTCACACCGGAAGAATGCATCCGCCTGGCCTTCAACGGCTAAGCACGCGTTTTCCGTTAGTTCCTAAATTCAACGTGATTGGCGCCAGGGCGGGATAACTTAATTCCGCCCTGGCAGCGGTTTGTGTCCGCATTTCGGACCTCAGGGCACCGGTCCTATTAAAGGTGCTTTCTCCGACTGGCTGGTGGCGACCTTTTCTGTCGCCCCGGCAACGCAAACAAATAAGGAACTCTCACCATGTCATTCTCCACCTGGTTCAACGATCTCAAGGCGAAGGCTTCCAACAACTGGGCCCAGTTCAAGAACGCGGCGTTCAAGGAAGCGACCATGGCCATGTGCGCGCGAATGGCCGCGGCCAACGGCAAGATCGACGATGGCGAAAAGCAAGCCGTGGCCGACGTGATCGGCGGCATCCCGGAATTGGCCGCCTACGACCCGACGGCGCTCTACGGCATCTTCGAAAAGCACGCCGACGCCCTCAACAAGAGCCCGATCGGCAAGGTCGCCGCCGACCGCGCCATCTCCGGCATCAAGGGCAAAGCCGAACTCTGCGCCGCCGCGGTGCAGATCTGCCTGATGATCGCCAACGCCGACGGCACCTTCGAGGAGAGCGAGAAGAAGGTTCTCAAGGAAGTCTGCGCCGTCCTCGGCGTCGACCCGACCCCGTACCTGCCCTCGTAAGCACGGCACCGGCGTTCGTTTGCAATTTGGCTGAATGATTTGAATTTGAAGAAAGGAAGGGTTGCGTAGGCAACCCTTCCTTTCTTATGTATCGACTTGCTTCTGTTTTCTCGCATTGCATTGACCGCGCCGCACTTGTTGATGTCGGCGCTCTCAACCTTTCTCCGTACAGGAAAAATCACCATGCACTTGCTCGCTACCACCGCTGACAGCTTGGTTCAAGTCTCGACTTGGGAATGGGGCGTCTTTTTCGCCTTCGTGTTCGGCATGTTGGCTCTCGACCTCGGCGTCTTTCACAAGAAGCAGCACGCCGTCGGTCTGAAAGAAGCCGCCATCTGGTCGGTGGTCTGGGTCGCCGTCTCGATGGGTCTCAACGGCTTGATCTACTGGCACCACGGCGCGGACAAAGCGGTCGACTTCTTCACGTGTTACGTGATCGAGAAATCGCTATCCGTCGACAACCTATTCGTCTTCCTCGCCATCTTCACCTTCTTCGGCGTGAAGGGTGAGTACCAACACCGCGTGCTCTTCTGGGGCATCGTCGGCGCCTTCCTCATCCGCGGCGTGTTCATCGCCGGCGGCACGGCGCTGCTCTCGCTCTTCGACTGGATCCTGATGCCGATCTTCGGCGGCTTCCTTGCCTACAAGGGCTTCATCATGTGGGGTCAGGAAGACGGTGATGAAGAGAAGGACTTCGCCGACAATGCTGTCATTCGCTGGTTCAAGCGTAACTTCCGCGTGACGGACAAGGACCACGGTCCGAAGTTCTTCGTTCGTGAAGCCGACAGCAACGGCGTGCTCAAGCGCGTCGCCACGCCACTCTTCATCGTGCTCTTGATCGTCGAAATGACCGACGTCATCTTCGCCGTGGACAGCATCCCGGCGATCATCGGCATCTCGCGCGATCCGTTCATTTTGATCACCTCCAACGTCATGGCGATTCTCGGCTTGCGAGCCATGTACTTCGTCTTGGCGGCGGTGAACAAGATGTTCTGCTACTTGCAGAAGGGCATGTGCCTCATTCTCATGTTCGTCGGCTTCAAGATGGTTCTGCCTTACGCCGTCGCCACGATCACTTGGGTCGCGGCCAAGGCCGGCACCCATCTCGACCTGCATGCGTACTCGCACATCGACAAGTTCTGGTCGCTGGGCATCATCATGACGCTCCTCGTCGGCTCGTGCCTCCTCTCGGTCATTTGGCCGGCGAAGGAAGAAGACGAACCGAAGAACGGCGACGCCCACAAGTAAGCTGTTTCGTTCGTTACGTCTTTCCGCGTTAGCAAATAGAGGAAGGCGGCTAACACCCCGCCTTCCTCTATTCTCACAAACAACTCCAACAACAAGAAAGAACTCCCATGCGCAGTCTCGCAGTCCGTCTCGGCGTTACCCTCGGCGTTGTCGCCGTTGCCGGTATCGTCGCCGTCAAGATTTTCGGTCTTCTGTTGTGGCCCTTTGTCGGCATCGGCGCCGGTGTGATTGCCGTCGCCCTGCTCCGAAGCAAGTTGCGCGGCTAGACCAAGCCTCCGCTTTTCGCGTTGATGTGTTTCGAGACTTGATTTTTCTAGAAAGTTCGAAGGATGTTCAATCTCAACGTCAGTGTCGTTAATCGCGACAATTTACTGTGGGCTTTTGCTTGGTTCGTCGTGCTCTTCACGCCACTCGCACCCAATCCTCTGGCCCTGGCATCAGCCTGTGTCGGCATGTTTGCCGTGTACTACCTGAGCTTCGCCTACAGCTACAACCGGCGCCTGAACTTTTTCAGCGGGATGACAAACTTAGCCATCAGCTTCGTTCTTTATATCGCGTATGTTTGGGCGGCTTCGCACCTACTGAATCTTCTTTAGCCTCACGTCTGACAAACAATTCAATTCGCAAAAACTCTTAGGAGTGCTTGAACAATGCCTAACCTCAATGCTCTGGTTCAGCGCACCGGTATCCGCTTCGGCGGCTGGCCGCAAGCGTTGTCGATTCTCGCGTTGCTCGCCGTCGCCGTGGTGGTCAACCTCCACTTGATTCCGGCCTGGTCGCTTACCGCTCCGGCGGTTCTTTTGGCCCTGACGACCTTCGGCGTCAAGGGCGGCTTGAAAGTGAGCTACCATGCCGCCGTGCTTTTGACCCCGGCGTTCCAGCCGTTGACCGCCCCTGTTTGCGCCGCACTGGCCGGTCTCTACCTGGGTTATGTCGGCACGCGTCGCCATAACTTCGCAATCGGCTTGTTCGCCGTTCTGGCGGGCTTCGCCCTTTACGTCGGCTACATCCAGGTGGCGTTCCGCTTCCTGATTCCGGCGCTGCATGTCGTCACACTGAAAGCTTGGGCTGTAATGCCGGCGACCGTGATCGGGCTTCTCGCCTTGTATCTCGGTTACCGTTATCTGCGATCTTCATACCAGCGTGAAAACTGGTTGGCGCTCTTCCTCTCGGCGGCTAACGGTGCTCTTTGGTCGGTGCTACCGATCTGCGTGTTCCTGAAAGCCGGCATGAACGATACCGGCGCCATGCAGTATCTGTATCCGATCATGGCCATCTGCGTCGCCGGCGCGTTCAGCCTGCTCGTCTTCGTGCTCACGTTGCGTGCGGCACGCACCGACAACCAGAACTGGTTCAAAGCCGAACTGAAAGTGTTCGGCATGTCGGCGCTCTGGTTCGTCGTGCCCTTCAGCGTATTCTCCTCGACCCACGAACGTTTCGTGGCCTTGATGATGCGCTACTCGATGGACGTCGAATACGTGCAGGCGATGCCGTATTCAAAGAATGATCGCATCGTCACCCAGAACACGGCTTCGTCCTACATTCAGAGCTTGAACCGCGACACCAATTCCACCATCGATCTTCCGCACATCCAATTGCGCGAAGACGGCAAGATGGTTTGGCAGTCGCCGGTTCATGACCTGCGCTTGGAAGGACGAATCCTCGGTTCGGTGCCGAACGTGCTCACCATCGACGCCGACAGCGGCAAATCGCATCCGGAAGAAACCCCCAACTCGGGCTTCCGCTACGGCAACGCGAGCTGGATTAGCAAAGCTGCTTTTGCCGCGCGCCATCCGCTTTCGGAAGTGGCTGAATACGCCTGTTACCAGCAGAAAGATGGCAGTTGGGTAACTCTGCTTTCGTACGTATCGCGCCGCCCGACTTGGACCGGCACGATGATTCCGTACATGGCCGGCGTCATGGCTATCGATCAGGAAGGTGTAATCACCGACTATTCGGTCGAAGAAGCCGACAAGTTGTTTCCTGGCGCCGCGTTCTATCCGGAAGGTTTGCAGTTGCAGTACGCCAATGCATACGGCATGTGGCGCGAAGGCTTCTGGACCACCTGGGTCGGACAAACCGGCATGCTCGAAGTCGCTCGTGCGCATAGCGACGACTTTAAGGCTAACCGCCCTCCCTACAACACCAACTGGGAAGGCTGGGGTTTGCAAGGCGTGATTGAATTCGAGCCTTTGGGCGTGAATCAATATGCTGCGGTCGAGTACATGTGGTTCGATGCTAGCACGGGCAAGATTCGCGCCTGGCCGGTACCGAAAGATCTGCCCTTGAACACGGCTTCCCAATGCGTACAGCAGGTTCGGAACGCCGATCCTTCGGCGGACTGGTCCTTGCGTGACTCAGCCGAACCGCGGGTGCTTAACGGTCCTCGCGGTCAGTACGAGTTGATCACCATCGTCGCCAACAAGCCCAATGAGCCGAACAACCGGGCTTACATCTTCAGCGTGCTGGTCGACTGCAAGTCGAAAAAGGCACACAAGATGATGACCGGCGACGAAATTCGCGCCTTCATGGCGCAACCGCGCACGCCGGCGGACGACAAGGACTAAGCGCCAGCGCTCGCTCCCTGCAAGGAGCGGTTAACTATGCCTGAAAGAAGAGAGGTTTGCTCGTGCAAACCTCTCTTCTTAAGGTGTTCACAGAAAGGCTTTTCGAAAGAAATGATTGTAGCCATGACTAAACATGCAGCAATCTGCATTGCCGCGACAGCTTTGTACCTCGGCACTTTCGCCAGTATCATGTGCTCGCTCGACGCTCCTAGCGTCGGCAAGACCGTGGTCGGCGTCCTCTGCTGGGGTGGCACCATCGCTGCTTGCTGGTACGCCGAAAAAACGCGCACCAGTTAACAAGCCTTCGCTGCACGCATCAAAATTCCGCGCGGAAGGGGTGAGTAACATCAACTCATCCCTTCCGCTTTTTTACCTTTTTAACACCCACTTTTTATAACCAGCCTTGGAAACAAGCTGAAAAATAACCATGCTTAATCCCACCATGCGCAATCTGTTTTGGGCCATTTGGGCTATCAGCCTAGTCGCCTGCATCGGTACTGCTTTTGCTACCGGTCATCCCTTCCTTGGCTTGTTTTGCATCTCCGGCTTGATTGCTGGCTCGATCGGTTTTTTTGGCAAGAAAAGTCCGTCCCAGTAAATAGCTTTTAAAACCAGAAAGTAGAGTATTCCATGGGTCTCTTATTCGGCGCAATTGGTTTGACCGTTTGCACTTGCGTTGCTTTTGCCACCGCACATCCATTTATCGGACTGTTCTGCGCCTCCATATTAGTCGCCGGGGTGATCGGCTTCTTCGCCATGAACGGTCCGCCCTGGTAAATAACTTTTCGGTTTTGTCTTGAAAGAAAGGGTGATTGTACTTCGGTATCCTCACCCTTTCTTTCATTGCTTATTTTTACCATTTCATATAGTATTATAATCAAAAAAAGTGGCGGCGACATCGAAATCAGACATCGCCGCCACATCAAACTCAAACAAGCAATCAACTAGAAATAACTGCTACGAATGCTTTGTTGTAAGAGCGATTTAGCATCGGCTGAAATTTGGCTTTCGCCAATTGTCAGCTCTTCAAGAGAACGCATTTGCAAAAGGTGTGGCACAGCCGCATCACTCATTTTTGTCAACCGAAGAATGCGCAACTTCGGCAACTTGGTCAAATGAACCAAGCCATCAGACGTAATTTGGGCATCATCGAGATAGAGCATTTCCAAAGTTGGAATCGCGCTTAAATACTCCAAACTTTTATCGGTGACACTGGCATCCTCCAAAGAAAGCTGTATCAGCTTTTTGCAGGCCACAAGCTGAGCTACGCCGGCGTCCGTGAGCGGATTGCCGTCGATTTGCAGATACTGCAGATGAGGCAGTTCTTTCAAGGCAGCCATACCGCTATCGTTGATTGCCGCCCCATTAGCTTCGATTTGGGCAAAACGCGACAGTCCCTTCAAATCAAGGAAACCAGAGCCGGTGACAGCCGTTTTATTGACCTTCAGTTCATTGAATACAGGCAAATCCTTGAGATGAACCAAACCAGCATCAGTGACTTTGGTCTCACTCAAATCAAGAATATAGAGCGTCGGCAGTTTGCCTAAATGGGCCAAACCAGCATCAGTAATGCTGCTTTTAGCCAAGCTCAAAAACCGCAGATTGGGCAACGACCCAATCTGACGAAGTCCTTCGTCAGTAATCGCTGTCTCGCCCAAATAAAGCATCTGCAGCTTGGTCATGGCGCCGATATGCACTAAGCCGGCATCGGTGACTTTGCTGCCGCGCAAGTCGAGATCTTCGACACCGCCACGCTTAGCCAAAGCAGCCAGCATGTCATCGGTGCTCGGCAGCTTTACGTCGGCAGCCGGAGGAGATTGTTCCTCTGCCGAGGCAACAAGAGGCAGGGAAGCTCCAAATCCGAGAAGGACAAGCAAGCAGAGCAGAGGATTGATTACGGTCTTGTACGCCATAACATTTCCTTATGGGTTAAAGTTCAAATGTTGATAACGAAACGCTGTTACTAAAAGAGCCAGCGTCCGAGGATGATGCTGAGAGAGACCAAAATCAAGTACGTAATAAAGTTGTACTTGTCTCCAAAGATTCCACTCAAATCTTCAATCAAAAAGTTGATTTCCGAGGACACAGAGAGATCTCGCTTGTAACAAACAACGCCTAAACCCAAGCCGGCTCCAATGCCCGCCCCAGCTTTAGCGCTAGTCCATGCCAAGGTTTGCCCGATCAACCAACCGAAAATGCCGGCACCGATATAGACAGCAATACCGAAGATCATAGCGAAGCAGAAAGCAGTGATCAGCGAAACAATAACTTTGCGAATAATTAGTGTCATGATCTCCCTTTGGCTATTAGGTATTACTAAAAGAGCCAGCGTCCAACAACAATGCAGAAGCAAATGTAAAAAACAAGCAGACCAAGCTCAGGACGATGCCCGCCGAAAACAACCTCGATTGCCTCATCGATAAAGCCGTAAATTTGATCAATTACCGAGCAACTACGTTGCTCGAAGAATCCAACATAGACTCCCAAGAGCATTCCCAGGCAGCAACCGACTTTGGCACTCGACAAAGCCAGAGATTGTCCCAAAACCAGTCCAACGAGCCCAGCCCCGCAGAAAGCAACAACGCCGAGAATCAAACTGAGGACAAGAGCAAACAAAACAGAGCTAATCAGATTGCGAACGAATTGACGAATGAGGAGCATAAAGTCCCTTTCAGTTAGTTTGTTTTTGCGGTTCAAAAGCAGTTTTGCAGAGCTGGCGCGCCAAAACAGTCAGGCGTGAATTCTGTTCCGCAGTCAGTTGACTTGTGCTGTAAAGCGCTGTTTGTCCTAATTCCAGACATTCGCGCAATTCGTCGGCACAAGTCAACTTATCCGAGACAATGGGATGGACTTGTGAAGGCAACGCAGCCTCCACACCGAAGAACGAGCGAATCATGGCGTCGACGACCCGGTAATTTTCACGATCGAGATCACCACCGTTGATCTTGGTCAAAACGGCATCGAGCTTACGCAACATGGCAATGCCCGGGTTGCGATAAGTCCAGCTCTCCCAGTAAAGGCGCCAAGTCAAAAGGGCAAGATAAGCAACAATCAAAGCGCTGCCTAAAAGCTGTCCACAACTTTTGCTCAGATGTACCCAAGGCGTAAGCTTCTTGCTGTTGCCTTCTTGCAGCTGTTCACGCCCGTCCCAAGTATGCCCGCGCGAAAAAGGTCCGATTTCCACTTTCAGCTCTTGGACCTCTTCCGAGTCTTTCAGCCACCAACTGACTTCAGCGGTGGCTTTCAGGCGCCATTCCAAGGAAAAGCTTTGCAAAACCAGGTCTTGCTTATAACAAACGGAGCCGTCCTCCATCTCTTTACGCACAAGCGGTTTTATTTCGGCGATTTCAAAATCACCGTTAATGACAAATGCGCTACTGTCGATGTTGACACCGGGCTTGTGCTTGAGACGGATCGAAACCGGGATTAGATCGCCTGTACGATAAGCGTAGTCGCGCTCGATTACAACTTTCGCTTGCGGTTCGTCCTTCTCGGTTTCAGCAAAAACATACCAGCGCTCATGAAGATACCAAGCTCCAGCCCAAGTCCCGCCGCCGAGCAAGCCGGCGACAAGGAGAAAGAGAGCTGCCTTTTTCAAGAATCTCATGGAGATTTCCTTTTAGCAGAAGATGATTCGCGGCTAGCGAGAATCGAGCCAATAAAAGCAATGAGACCAACCAGTAACGGGTAGAAGAAGATCTCTTCGACACCGGCTTTTTGGCTGACAGCGTAACTACGCGCCAAAGAGACGATATCTAAATCTTCAGCACTACTAATCCGACGGTAAGTACCACCGGACAGACGAGCCAACTGACGAAGTAGATTTTCGTCCAACGCCGTTTTGACCATTTCACCGTTTTCTTCGTACCATTGCTTACCGTGATGGAGCTGGGCTTTTGCAACGTCATCCTCTTCCGCCAAATCTTTCAAGGGAATTGGTGAAGGATTGACGTTGCCGATCCCAAACACGATTACTTTGATCTTGTTGCGGCGCAATACTTCAGCCAGTTTGCCAATCTCTTCCAAGCTGTCGTCATTACCGCCGTCGGAAAAAATCACCAGCAAACGATCGTGATCGGCCGGAGAATCCAGCTCAAAATAGGTCAGAGAGAGAGCTAAAGCCCTGGCAACCGAGCTACCTTCACCGGGGGCGCTTGTTACTTTAAGCGCGTTATGCACAACCCAGCGCAAGGAGCTGATGTCATTGCTCAGGAAAGCCTGAGGAAAAGCCTTCCCGCAATAAGTGACGATGCCCAATTGATTACCTTGCAATTTGGACATCAAACCGCTTTCAATCAGCTGTTTGGACATATCAAGACGCGTGCCGCGCATCTCTTTTGCCGGAGACGGCAAACGATCTTTGTAGTCCACCGCAGCCATACTGCGGCTGACATCGACCATCGCCACTACATCAATTTTCCCGTGAGGAAATTCACTTGTGTTCTTGTCCAGACAAGGCCGGGCTATTGCCACAACCAAGGCGGCAGCGCAGAGACAAGAACATCCCGCTTTCACAAAAAATCGCTTAGGCGAAAGCGGTTGTGCCGATTTCGGCAACAAGTGACGATCGCAATATTTCAAATACAAACTTTGCCTTCTTTGGTAGCTTAGCCAGAGCAACAAAGCCACAGAAAGCACAAACCACAGGTACACCAAGGCACCAGGATTAAGAAAGTGCATTGTCCTACTCCTCGTTAAATCTTAGGCTTGGTCTTGCCGTGAGGATCTTGACCATCACCACCCTCAGCCGGATTGTCACCTTCACCGTCGCCGGGCTGTTCGCCGTCCTTACCACCACCGCCGCCGCTCATCGGGGGAGGCGGCGGAGACGGCTTGAGCATCTCCAGATTGTATTTGCTGGCCAAATTGCTCGGGTCAAGACGCAAAGACTGCTCGTAAGCCTCGATCGCATGATCGTTTTTCTTCAGCTTCTGCATCACCTTGCCAAGCATGAACTTAATATCGGCAGCACGCTTTTTATCCCGCGCCTTGATACTGGCGTCTTCGTCGTTAACCAGCTCTTCATAAGCCAGAGCTAAAACGCGTTTGCAGCCCTCCAAATCGTTTTGTTCGTAGGCATCCAGAGCGCCGTTGTATAAAACTTCGGCTTTGTCCGCATAAGGGCTGGCAATCGCCTTGGCGTAATTTGCCTTGAGCATTGGCAAAGAATAACCGACAAAGCGGTTAAGCCCACTGTAATACAGAAGCACAGACAGCAGCACAAGAGCTGCAACCAGAAACTTTCTCATATGCATCTCCTACTGATTGACAAAGAGAAACTCTCCGCAGAGAGCCGCTAAAAGACAAACTAGTGAAAGCCCGGCGAAGAAGTAAAAGAAATTTTGCTCGTTGGCGTGCGCTTCATACTTAATCGGCGAGCGCTCAAGCTTATCGATAGCCGAAAAGCACTTATTCAGTTCTTCGCTGCTTTCCGCTCGATAGACCTTGCCGCCAACTCTGTCGGCGACACGCATGATATCCACATCTTTCTTAGCTAAAGCCGGTCCGACACCAATCACGTAAAAGTGAATGCCGTTTTCAACAATCAGATTATGCAAACGTTCTTGCGTATTCGAATCGAGATTGTCTTCACCGTCACTAACCAAGATCATGATTTTACTGTCAGCTTGACCCAGCTCTTTAAACTGCGCCACAGCCAGATCAATCGGACCGGGGGGATCGCCGCCGAAATTGGTGCCACCGCCAAGACCTTCGTAAACGAATTGTCCTTTGCGATAGATCATGCGCAAATCGTGAGTCAGAGGCCAGGCCACTCGCGGGTGCGAATCAAAAACAATCATGCCGATCCGGTCACCGGCAAGAGCTAAGTGACGGTTGCGGATGAAGTTCAAAACCGCTGCCTGAGCACCATCGATACGCCTCATCTTTCCTTCTTTCGGCGCATCAGGGTGAAAAGGATTGTTGTCTTTATGGCTCAAACCGCTGGCCGGCAGCCGAGTGTCAAGCTCAGGCGTTTTAATCGCCGCTTCCGGACGATCGCCGTCAAGCTCAGCTACCATGGACAAAGAGATATCAACTGCAACCATAATGTCCCGGCCGATAATGGTCTCAATCGTCGGCTTATCCGGGATCATCGGGCGAGACAATGCAACAAGTAGAGAGGCATACGCAATAACAAAGCACAAGTTAGGAATGAGGCGCAAACAAGTGGCAAGCCGCCCGGCAGGCAGATTGCTCACTGCTGTATTGCGAACACATCCCTTGCGGCGCAGGAAGAACCATGACACCGGCAACAACAAAAGCAAACATAACCACATTGGGTTTTGCAAAATCATCGGCAAGATCCTTGCTTAATCGACCTTTGGTGGTTGCGGTAGTTTAGTATCAGCAAAATGAGCATCTTTAAGCTCAGCTTGCGGACCTTCTGCTTCAGCATAAACAACTGTTTTAGAAACTTTTCCTTCGCTGTACAGCTCTTCTTTGAGAACGGTTTTACCGTCCTTGGCAATTTCTTGTTTCTTCGTCAGCTTGTCACCGTCGAAGTAAGAAACTGACCCGAGCCGGTTACTGAAAAAATCTACATCAACAAACTCATAGAACACACTGTGCTCTTCGTCCGAATAGACACGCACGGAATCCAGCCAATCAGGTGCGATTCCCGGACTAACCCGTGCCGGCTTATACTTCTGCACATAAGCCAATTTGCCGTTTTGGTAATGTTCGTAGAAGCTGGTTTTGTCTTTGGCAAAGAGCTTAAGAACAAAGATTTTGCTACCATCTTGATTCAAGTATGTAGCAACGTCGACTTCATCGCCGGCAACGAAAGAAGAGAAGAGCGATTTGCCGTCAGCATAATAAACTTTGTTGCTGATTATCTGTTCGGCATTAGAACCGTTAGAGAAGCGGCCCAAAAGCTGGCACACTCTTTCGGTACGAATATTCCCAGACCGGTAATACTCCTGAACGGTAAGAATATTCGCACCGGCTTTTTTCAGTGAATGTGCCCTGACCGTCACTCCGTCTTCAAAATAAGCGTGCCTCTCGATGTCGCCTGTGCCGGCAGTTTTGCTAAACTCAAAGCTCGAGAGCTTACCGGTTTTGGCGTCATACTGACGCTCGGCAACATCGCCGTTGTGGTCAAAAACAAACTCTTTGACCAGTACTCCTTCTTTCGTGAACTCTTTGTTTGTGAAACGGGTCGGCACTTTCTCGTCCGGTCGGATCATTTCAGAGGCTAGAGTACCGTCGGTGTAGTAGCGCCGCACAAGCAAGGGGGTTTTGCTGTCCGCCGTTTGAATTTCATGGCTAACGAGAACAGTTTTGCCATCGGTACCCGGGCTTTCATACTCTTTGATATCGAGATGACCGTTTTTGAGACGGACCATTACGTAGAGCGGATTTCCGTACTTGTTGATCCGCTCATGACGCAAAACGGTCATACCATCTTCGCCGTACACAGTGCGTTCGACTTCCTTGTCGCTGTAGGGACTGACATAATCGAACTTTTCACGAGTACCGTCGTACCAACGATAGGTCGTATAAGGTTGCGGATTAGGAACCAAAGACCCAGGCGTGCGCAATGCAAAAAAAGTGGCCACGCCGAACAAGACAAAAGTGCAAAGCCAACCAGGTTTAAACCACATGTTTCAGCTCCTAGACAAAGTTGGTAGCGTTGATTGCTCGGCTTCAAACACCGGCAAGCGCTACGGCAAATAGTTATTCATCGAAGTTACGGGTTTCGTTAATACTCTCAATGCGGGCAAATCAGGGATCAACAGAGCTTATGACATCCAGGTAGCCAAGTTCCAACTATCTCGTCAGGGCATGAGGTTATATGGTTGTCAGGTAAGATTGTTTAGTTCTCTTTCAGATCAGCTAGAGATCTCTTAAATACTTATGCAATCTTGCCTCGCACACTTAAGCGCCAACTCAGACAAAACAAATTAAAGCCCGGACAGCTTAATACCCGCCTAGCGCAGCTTCTGCTAATGCCTGGTAAAACAACTTTTCTTAGTCAGCTTTCACTGTTCTAGATATTACTATATCAAATCGTATGATTAAACAAAAACAAAAGAGCGATCGCAAACACAAGTTTACGACCGCTCTTTTACTTACAAGTTTTCCATGATTTGCAGGATTTTTTGAGCCAGCAAACAGTAGGAATCAGGCTTGTTATCCGTTAAATATTCGGATAACACCACACAGAACAGGAAAGCGTTCGGAGCGTTGGCAAAAGAGTTTATACCGGTGCAGGCAGCATGATAAGCTGCTGTCGACGGAACATAACCGTGCTTTTCTTTACGGAAAGGTCGCGTGGTCGGCTCAGCATCAGCCGCTTGCGCAATCGCATTGTTCCAAACAGCAAAGTCCTCACAAGCGTTACGATGCAACTGGGCTACCCGTTCAAGAGCTTCGCTCTCCGCTTCAGTCATAGCGCGAGTAATTACTCCTTCAAGCGGATGGCTCAGAAAATGAGAAACAAACTGACCCCAAATCTGCTTACTATCAGCACCAACAGGCAGCGCCTTAAAGAAGTCAGACAACCAGTCTTGGGCCAAATGTTCGGGCAAACCCAAAAGAACCGCTTCAACGGCGAACATCAGCGGTAGGTAAACACCGCTTTCAGCATCATAAGCCGCTCGGCCCGGTCCATGAACAACCGCGTTCTCGCCGGTGTAATAGCGACGATTTAGAAGCCAGTCTTTGCTTTGCTCTCGATTTTGACAAGCAGCAACGCTCTCCAGAACAACAGCTTTCAGTCGCTGTTCGTTTTGAAATGCTCTCATTCATTCTCCTTCTTTTCGTCAGCTTGCGCGGAAGTCTGATCCGTGTTCGCCGGAGTTTCATTGCTTTCCGGAGAAGCGCCGTTAATACCGCTGCCGGTATCAGATCCGTGGCCACCATCAAAGTCCCGGTCGCGCTCTTTTCGGAAAGGGTTCCAAAGAGAGATATTCAAGCCGTTATAGACGCAGTTATTCGGCGCGTAACAAACATCCGATTCAGGGAAGCAAGTTGCCCAAAGAGCAGCCATACCGATACCGGCAATAAAGCCGCCGATATGAGCCCAATAGGCCACACCGGAGCTAGCCGGACTGATCATGCCGGCGATACCCGGCAAAAGCTGGGAACCGAACCAGATGATCAAAAACCAATAAGCGCGAATCGTCGCCAGAAGCGGCAACGGGCCGATCATCAGCAAAGTGCGAAACTTGGCTTTCGGGTAAAAAAGCAAATACCCACCAAGTACGGCAGCAATACAGCCACTGGCGCCAAGTGCCGGAATCTTGCTTGCCGGATCGGTGTAATAGTGAAAACCCCAAGCAGCAAAGCCGCCGGCAAGATAAAACAGCAAAAACCAAACTTTGCCGAGGCGATTCTCCACGGCACGGCCGAAGGCTTGCAGGAAAATCATGTTGCCCAGGATATGCATGATTCCGCCATGCAAAAACATTGCGCTAAAGATGCTGACAACAGCCATAGCGATTAGAATCGGCTCACCGGAAGCAAGCGCTGCCGTAATCTTGGCCGGAACTACCGCCCAGGTGTACATGAAAGCACCGGCAGCCGATTCCGGAACCATAAGCTCAATTAGAAAAGCAAAACAGTTCAAGCCAATGAGGAGATAAGTAAGTAGCGCGTCCCCTCGACAGTTGAGATTGTCACGAAGAGGAATCATGGTGCACTCCAATCGCCGGCAAACACTGCTTGCCGGAACAAAAGGTGAAGATTCGTCCCTAAGGCGAATCAGATGTGAATGGAGCTAGTAAAAATTGCTGGTTAGAAGATGCGGCTTTTGCCTAAAGTCATATGGGTAAGAAGACCACTCAGATTAGGAAACCCGGAGTAGCGATTACAATCCCCAGGCTATTCACGCCTGGCTTATTAGACAGTTGAGATATAGCGAAGCTCTTTTATGTTGACATCAAAATCCGGCCAGGGGCGGCTTCCGGTCTTATGTCAGGAGACTTCTCTCTTTACAGGACGTTTGTATACGCCAGAGCCGTCCTGCTAGGTTGTCTTTAATTGCTACTTGATCTACTGCGTTACAACTTACTTCACGACAAACAACATACGAATCTCAATCGGATAAAACACAATCGCCAGGCGAGTGATTGGTTTTCGGTTTGAGTACGCAGCTTGATCTTTTAAGGAGACAGCATGTCAAAGCGGGATAAGAAGCGCTTGGCTAACAATAGCCAATGGCGTCTTCGTTTACATTTTCTTGGTGCCGCCGGCACTGTTACCGGTTCTTTGCATTTTTTCGAATTCACGGAAGCGGGCAAGACCGTCCGCTTTTTCGTTGACGCTGGCTTGAACCAGCAAGACGATTCGGTCAATTACAGAAACCGGTTACCTGCCGGTATCCAAGCAAGTGACATCGACTTTGGCATTTTCAGCCACGCACATATCGACCATGTCGGTTATTTGCCTAAGCTGATGAAAGAAGGCTTCAAAGGGCCTGTTTATGCCAGCAAACCGACTTGCGATTTGCTCGGCATTTTACTGCCTGACAGCGGGCACATCCAGGAAGAAGAAGCCGATGAACGCAATCGCCGGCAACGTAAGCGTTTAGCTCAAAACAAGGATAAGAACGCTAAAGGTACGGGCAAAAACTTGCAACCGCGCAAATTCGAGCCGCTCTATACTGCCGCTCAAGCTCGCGAAGCATTGAAGCTTTTGCGCGGAGTTGATTTCAACGTCAAGTTTGAACCGGCGCCGTCGGTTGTTGTGCGTCTCAGCCGCGCTTCACACTTGCTTGGTGCCGGAGTTGTTTCCATGGAGATTGGCAGCGGCGGCAAAAAGCGTCGTGTCGTTTTCAGCGGTGACTTAGGACGCCCGGGAATGCCGATCATCCGCGATTTGGAAGCGGTAAGCAAAGCCGATTATCTGATTTGCGAAAGCACATACGGCACACGCTTGCACCCCAAGCGTGATCGCTTGAAAGAGCTTGCCGATGTGGTCAACCGCGCATATGAACGGGCAAAGAAACCTCAGTCCCCGCATGGACATGGGGTGATTTTGATGCCTGCTTTTGCTGTCGGGCGTATTCAAGGCGTTCTTTATGACCTGCGACAACTGATGCAGGAAAAGAGAATTCCCAACATTCCGGTTTTTGTCGACAGTCCGATGGCTAACTTGGCGACCGCCGTTTATCGCAAACACCCAAGCGAATACAACGTTGCCACAGCTAATGCCGCTAAAAAAGGTGATCCCTTCAGCACTCCGCAATACGCCGAAGTAATGAGCACCGATCAGTCCAAGTTGCTCGATGAACCGGCTGCCAAGCCGATTATCATCCTAAGCGCAAGCGGCATGGCTGTCGCCGGACGAATTGTTTTTCATCTCAAAGAACGCTTGTCGGTATCCAACAATACGGTTGTTTTTCTCGGCTTCCAAGCCAACGGGACCCTCGGTCACCAGATTGTCTCCGAACAAGAAAAAATCGTGCGTATTGGCGGTCAATATGTGCAAAAACGGGCAGCAGTGGAATATCTGCAAGACTATTCCGGGCATGCGGATTATGCCGACATTCTTCGCTGGCTGAAAGGATTTACACCCAAACCGAAGAAGCTTTTCTTGGTCCACGGCGACGACGAATCCCTTGCCGGACTGAAAGAGAAAGTTGAAAAACAGTTGCGTTGGGATGTGACGGTTCCACGCTGCAAAGATTTCGTCGACTTGGAATAAGGCATTTCACCGGGGAAGATCCACAAAATCAACCCCGGTGATTTTTCTTTTCAAAGATCTACGATTGCATATAAAAGAACAATGCTAGCGCACGCTGATTGCCGCGGAGACTGATACCAGTGGGGTATACACGTAGTGATTTAAAACACCTAATCACTAGCGCCTAGGACAGTAAGGATCCTGGGCGTAGGGTGAAGTTATCCCTTTTAGTTTTTATTGAGACCTGAATTAAGCCTAAAACCAGTTTTGATTCTTTGTTTTGAGTAACCCTTGTCGCCCTTTCCGGAGGAGTGATCTATGTTTGCTAAAAAACAAGCTGTCATTTCGCTGCTCGTATGCGCGACTGTCTGTGGTTGCTACGACAACCCGAAATTGCGGTCGCAAGACAACCCGCTCAAGTCTCAAACACACACACCTTTGAGCGGGCTTCGCTTGAACAGTGAAAGCACACCATATTTTTGGCGCCAGAACGTGAACGGCGAAGAACATGCCGCTTATCGTGACGGGCGCTTCGGTGAATTTATCATCGAAAACGAGCGATTGCTTAACATTCGCTTCTATAACACGATGGATACGGAGAAGCGCTATCTCGTTTACGAGGCAACCTACGACGAAGCCGGGCTGCGGATCAAACAATCAGCTTACTTCCACGCCAACGGCAACAAAGATACAAGTTTTATGCGTTATAGCGACGACAGCGAGCTAACAAGCTTTTTTAACGCTGAAGGCAAACTAATCAAAAGCGTCAGAATCGAAACTGATGGCTCTCAAGTTAGCCAAACATACGCTGCCGACGGAGTCACTATTAGCAAAACGGAGCGTATCTCGGCTGAAGTGCGCGAGCAGATTTTGACGTACTACGCCGACGGCTCCTGCCGGATCAAGCTCAAGCTCCAAGGTGTGCGCATTGCCAGCTGGCAATATTTCAGCAAAGAAGGGAAACTCGATCACACCGCTTCTTTTGAAAAGAACGGCGCGATTAAGTTCATGTGTTACAAACCGGAAGACGGGTCTTTGCTTCGTTCTCAAGTTTGGGAAGTGACGGGCGAAGACTGGAATCGCCTTTATTACAGCCTGGCCAAAGCCGAAGTTTTTCAGGAAAAGAAGCCTGAACTGGTACAGCATCGTGCAACTTTTTACCGGAACGGACGAGCGAAACAACACTTTCGCTACAGTCTCAAAGGCGATTTGGAAGCGATTCGTAACTTCGACATCACACAGCAAGAACTGTGCATGGAGGAGTTTAACGAGAACGGTGAATCCAAAGGGGTGTTCAACTACCCGGTTATTCGGCGTGGTTTCATCCCGCTCGGTTTGCGCGGCGATCCCGGCTCAGAAGACGAAAATAATCCGGCATACAACTTTTCGGACGGCATTCCTTTTGCTACGCCGAGAGATGCTTTGTCGGTGAATCCGCTCTTCGTTCTGCCGAAAAAGAACTAGCAAATAAGAGGCAAACATGCTTGGAGAATTCGACACCTCGGCAGCGGCTCTATTGAACCGCGCGACCGGGAATCCGCATTTTGATTGCTGGAAATTTGGCAGCGAAGATGTTTTGTTTCTCTGCTATTTGGCTCGCGATCGCGACCCTGACAGCGCCGAAGCCGCTCTCGATCGACTCCGTTCCTTGTTGTCTCATAAAGGCATCGAACTTTATCTGCCTCAAATCTTCCAAACGGCTGTGCTCGTCAGCTTGGGCAGTGACCAGATTCTCGTTCGCGGTGCGGCAAAAGAGCTGCTTGACGAAATGGAGAAACGCTGTACCGGCAAACTGAATCAGGAGAAAAGTCGTTTCCGCAGCAGCGGACAAGCCGATCTCGATCGCCTGCTTGAGCCGGTAATCAACGACTTGGCGCCGATATTCGGTGAACGCCTGCTTTCGGCATACGTTGTCGGCAGCAAGCTCGACGGTAGCCAGGTGCAAAGCAGCGATTTGGACCTGCACTTACTCCTGAGAGGCGCTTATTCGGCTTACCTCAAACAAGCAGTGTTGGCTTTGAGCGAAGAGTTGAGTCGCAAGTACAAGCTTGATTTGGATCTTGTGCCATTCTTCGAAGCCGACATCACGCCTTGGGCCGATGTACGTACCAAGCTTGGCGGAGTGCATATTTTCGGGGATTATCCCACCGAAACTCTTCGTTTGCCGCCTTTGCCCGACTATGTTCGCGAAAACATGCATCGGGCCTACTATTACATGGCTCGCTGCCGGCGTTTTCCCAATCGTCTCTGTTATCCGGCCGGCGCTCCGGATGCCGCTGATTTTTTCAGCGGTTATAACTCACGCATCCATGAAGACGGCTCACCAAGCACAAAAGAGTTGGTGGTCGTCGCCGGCTGGATCTCAACAGCCTTAGCCACGCGAGCCGGAAACTGTTACGTCGCTTCCAAATCGGCAAGTTACAGCAGTTATCGCGAACATGTCAATGATGAGTGGACCGCACACTTGCAAGATGTGTTCGAGTTGGTGCGCCAGCAATGGAATTATCGCCTACCGACAAGCGACGAAGACAAAGTGAGGTTGGCCGCAATCTGCCTTCGTCAAGTCGCTTTTGAAAACCACTTTTTGCTTGAATACCAAAAATTCTTGCAAGAGGAGAGCACAAGCGAGATCAGCCATCATGCTGAACGCGCCAAGAAACTTTTGTCCGAGCTGTTTCCGCAAGCCGGCTCTTCGCCGTGTCCAACCGCTTGCATGCTGCTTCCGGCCTGGCAAATTTCCACACGCAGACGCGATCTTGATCCACGTTTAACCAGCGTCGATCACTTCCTGGTGAAAGTGCAAAACCTGCGTAATCTCGGCGACAAAGCTCTGCGCGAAGCTTTTCAACGCTGGGAGGAATTCGGCGTAATTGTTTTTGCCTGCAAAGAAACCTATAACCCCAAGTACGATTTGCTTGGATTGCAGGAGCATTTCGGACAAGTGATGTTTCATCCGCGCTCGGATGAAACCGGTGTGACTGCCGTGCGCAATCTGTTCAAACCGGATCAAGCTTTCGTCGGCACCGGCAACGCCTTGCAAACGCCGCACACCGACGGCTCTTTCTTACCTCGACCGCCGGGGATCGTCGCTTTGCAAACTGAGATTTGCGGTCTTTGCGGCGGCGAATCGACTTTAGTATTCGGTGACATGCTTTACCGCCACCTGGAAAGCAGACATCCAAAAGACCTGGAAAAGCTTTTCCAGGAAGGCGCTTATACAATCGGACGCGGCAACGACAGACATACACGTCCTGCTTTCTGGAAGGAAGACGGTCGTATTCACATGGCATTCCGTTGCGGCAACGGTGAAAGTCTTGAAATTGCCAAATGGGCTCTTCTTGGTTTCAACAAGATTTATCGCTATGTGAACGACGCAGCTAATCAACTTCGTTTTCGCTTGCCTACCAATCACGTTTTAGTGGTTGATAATCATCGTAATTTGCATGGACGCCTGGGCTGGCCGGCCGACACCGTTCGTTGCTTGAATCGTCTCTGGTTGGACGGTACTAGCAGCAATCCGCTTTATCCGGGGCTCGGTATCCGGCAATAATTGGCTCTACTTGCTACACTGCTTTCAGTCAAAAGCCCAGGAGAAATCAAACAACTCCTTGGCTTTTGACTTTTTTTTCAAAATCTACTTGATAATATAGTTATATAAAATCAAAGAAATAAGCAAGAGTCCGAGATGATCATCTCGGACTCTTGCTTTACAGTTTCAAGGTCGCATTTACGACTATCGCTTATTCTCAAAATCCAACTTCATTCGGGCGGCAATACCGCCGAAGAAAGCGAAACTCCACAAGCCTACTGTTTGCGACCAGTAATGATGTGGCAATTCCGGATAAGTGATCATCGCAACAATCATTCCGAGAAAACCAACCACAATTAACGCCAAAGCCGTTTCCGTGGTCACGCGATCGACCAAGCGTCCACCGTAACGACACAAAAAAACAAACCCAGCGATTTGCACAAGCAGTCCAATGATTTCAAGAAACACTTCAATCTCCTTAGCGTTTGAACAACTTAGCCAGAACCCAGATGGCAGCACAAACAACAACGAAAACACCCATGGAAAGAACGGCCATGATCATCGCGCCTTGTGGATCAACACCCTCAGCGCCAATGAATCGCGACACGTAAGGACCGAACTGACTCATATCAATTTCCTTATTCAAAGGGAGCAAGAGCCCTATCCAAATGGTTAGGCTCTAACACTTCCGGGGTTAAGTATTCGTCCAGATATTCCACTTCTTGACCAAAGCCGGCTTCAATGATCGCTTCGCTTTCGCTGTCGTATTCCTCGCCTTCGTAGAAGACCTTCTCTTCATTGTCAGCGATTGTTTTTTCACGAACGACAGTGTAATCGATACGCAATATGCGCTCTTTGACCGGGTTACCTTTCTTGTTGCACAACTGAACACGGAAGCGCTCGGGATTTTGAGCACTGTAATCAAAACCCGGTTCATCACTCAGGTCAAAAACGATTCTTTTCGCCGTTTTGCCGTCCGGCCAGAACTCAGTGACGAAGGGTTGCGGCTCGGATTTTTCACTGCTGGCGCCATTGACGGCAATATCACCGCTGTACCAGACTGTTTTGCCGTCATCGCGATAACCGACAATCTTCATGACTTCACGAAAAGTGGTCGGGCTGCCGATCTCGTCATCTTCGTTAAGACCGACCGATTCTTGACGGCTGAGCAAGCCTTTCTCACTGTATATCTCCATCGAAGCTTCAGTCAAATCAGCCGCTTGCTTGAAGACACACTTCGGCGTTACGCCGTCCTCGTGAAAAATCTTCACTTCGTACGATTCATCTTCGTACTTAGTCTGAACGCAAACAAGCCGTTTGCCGTCTTCGGCGTAGTGCGAAATCACGCTGCTTTTTTCGTCAGGCTTTACCGTACGCCGCAAAGTTTTATCGGCACGGTAAGCTTGAATTTCCAGCAGTTCGACTTGTCCTTGACGTTGACTGAGATTGAAGACTTGGTAGTTGCCTTGAGGATCGGTCTCCACAACTTTCTTCAAGCGCTCCAATAAATCGTATTCGACAAGACACATGGTCCTATCGACAAAATGAACCACAAGTTTTACTTTCTGTCCGTCGGCATCGTAATGCACTTCGCGGTCCAGCACGCCGGTGCCATCGCGCTCGTCGCCAGGCAGATGCCTGACGACGGCTTTGTTTTCGCTTTTTTGCGCCGGGATAGCATCATTTTTGCCGCGACTGCTAGGCACGCTGACCAGGTAAAACAACGTTCCGCTGATCACTAGAATTCCCAGTGAAAACACGGCTATACGCGTGTAATGAGCGTTCATGCTAGAGATCCTTATCAAACATTGGTTAACTAACTACTTGTCGTCAGACAGATTCGAAGACCGGTAAATGTACGTGTCGAGAAAAGCCTCATCGCTGTGATCAAGACAGCTGTCAATCAGAGTTTTCAGCTCACCGAAGGATTTTTCACCAGCAGCATAATGACTCACCTTGCCGTTGGCTAAGTCATTTTCTTCCTTGACACTATAATCTCCGCGAATGGTAAGCTCGCGAATAGGCATTCCGTCGTGATCGCAAACATGGACACGAAGAAATTCCGGATCCTTGCTGTTCCAATCATAGTTGCGAACTTTCTTTGAGCTGAAAACGACTGTTTTCACCGTTTTACCGTCAGGCCAATATTCGGTGAGAAATACGGGCGGTTTGTCACTGTAGGCAGCCGTATTCCGTTCGTATCTCAGCCATACTGTTTTGCCGTCTTCACGGTAAGCCGTGGAGTTCTTGATGTCGCGATAGAGTAGTCCGGGATCACCTTCACGAGGTCCGATCGCAGCAACATGCGCTTCATCGCGACGTAGAACCCCCTTCTCATCAAAGACTTTCTTGTGCACATTTCGTCCGTCGGCATCCAGCTTGAAGAGATATTTGACCGTCAGACCGTCAGCATGGAGGATTTTCACCGTGCGCGAATGGTCAGCGGGCAAAGGCACAAAAATGATTCCGGCCACAATCAAGAAAAGTAACACAGCTAGTGCGTGGTAACGGTTCATACTGCAACTCTCAATCTACCAACCGTGCGGTCGGAGCTCAATTTAGAAATGAATGGAAGCCGTCTGAGACGGCTCCCACAAATTATTCGACGTCTTGCAATGAAAGCATCAACAATTTAAGATCAGCGGTAATCGGCTCTGCTTGTAAAACCTGTTCCAATTTCCAGTACCAATTCTTCTGCATCTCTCGGAACGCATCGTAAAGATCGACCGAGATGGAATCCTTCGGGTACGGCGCAGCTTCGTTCACAACAACAGTTTTACTGCCGTCATCCCTCTTAGTCTCCATGCGCAGAATGGCATTGTCGTACTGCACGTAACGACGCTCAACTTCCTCTCCTTTCGGATCGAAAGAGAGCACTAGCCGGTGAGCGTTTTTCGGACGATTCGGATCTTCAGCGTTAACCTCCTTGACCGTATGCAGGATTTTTTTATCCTTGCCCAGCTGGTGGAGAATTTCACTGAAACGGCATTCCTTAAGCGCTTCTTCGGACAGAATGCCGAAGCTCGTCTTGAACCACGGCACACCGCTTTTGTAGCAAGTGATGTGCGCACCGCCCAGGGTGCCCATTTCCATCTCCGACGTCTCGATGTCCTGAATATAGAGCATCAGCTTGCCCGAAGCTTCTACGGTTTTTCCGTCTTCGGCATAAGCTTTGATCGCATAGTTGACACCGGAAGTTTTCTTGGCTTCGGCTTTTACCGTACTGCCGTCATCCTGATAAACCGTCGCTTTTTGCACTCCGGCTTCCCGGCTTCCGGAATACTCTTCTTTCACGACTCCAGCATCGGTGTAGCTAACTCCGAAGAAGCTCCCATCAGGCTTTTGGGTTTGTTTGTGATTGACAGTTTTTCCGTCTTTGCCATACTGAAGAATGACGGTCTGCTCCTTGCTGCATTCAACGCGGAGAAAGCAAAGTCCTTCTTTGTTGAAAACTTCAAGAGATTCCAAAGCACCGCTTTTCGGCGTAAATTTGGATATCCGGTAAATGCCGTGCTTGTCGGTCTCCTTAGCTTCTTTCATTCGCCCGTAAGGGTCGTAGGCGACTTCCACATGAGCGCCGTCTTTGAAGACAGCTTCCAGCTTGCACTTCAGATCGTCGGCATTCAAAGTGACAGTGCGGTCCGGCACGCCCGTGCGCTCGTCGCCGGGCAAAAAGCGCGTCTGCGCGCCTCCATTCGGCACGTTGGCCACAATTGCCGGCAAGTTATTTTCCACCATCTTCTTGCCGATTACCAGCGGATAGTAAATACTTCCCGCCGCGACAATAATAGCGATAGTCAACAAAGTATTTTGCACGTAATGCTTTTTCATGCGGTATGGCCCTTATTCTGTGATGTGAGTCTTATGTTGCTTGGATGAGATTTAGTCGATAACATCCGGTCATCGACTATTATTCAGTCAGAGGAAGCTTCAACAATCTGAATTCATTTCCGGCTGGTTTAAGCTGCAACATGTCCGGCAGAACTTGCCGGAGCCTGGAATAATCGCTAACAGAATCTTGAAACAGACTGAGCAACTTTTTTACAGTTGGGTCAAAAGAAAAGCAGTGATAAGGTTTTACATCAATCAAATCACCGTTGCTGGCAATCCTTTCAGTACCAATGATTTGATCATGCAAGTTATAGTGCTGTTTTTCCAACGCACCATTGGCTGCAAAATTCGTCAGGAGTCCGGAGAAGAGCTTATACTGGCGCAAAGGTACACCGGTATAATCATGCTCAGTAATCACTTTTTCCTCGTATTGCAGCTTGTACGTGCCCTCTTCAGCGACCGCACCGCCTTTGCAAGACAGCCAGGGATATGCACCTTGATTGCGAGTTACCTCGATAAAGTCATAATTGTCGCCGCTTTCTGGATAACCAATATTCCAACCGTCTTTTCTATGAAAAACGTGGATTTGAGCCCGGCTCTTCAAAACACCATGTTTAGTGTAGTGTCGAGCGGAAACCAGGTTCTCCCCAAGGAACTTGGCCGTTATTGCAACCGCTGAGCTTTTGTCATGCAACAAACTGATCTGATCAATTTTGTTGCCAACACCGCTATAAAAAACATGCTCGCCGGCACGCAGGCAGCGAATCCAGGCACCGTAAGGACCACCGATAGCGGTTTTTCCTTCTAACCTACCGTTCGAAAAGAGAGTTTCTTCCCGACACAAACCTCCTCCGGTGTCATATTCGCTGGTTGTATGCCAACCTTTACCGAATACAACTTTTTTCTCGATGCGGCCGTCGCGATCGAGAAATTTAAGCTCTTTCGGTTTTTGTGTGCGCGGATCAAATTCATAAACTTGGGAGCAATCGTTATGATCCATTTCAACGGCTTGCTTGACGCGCCCGAAGCGGTCGTAAACAACAGTTGTTTGTGCACCGTCAGGATAACTGGCTTGCATTTTGCGCCTGAAACCGTCCTGATCGTATTCGACAACACAATCGGGTACTCCTAAGCTTTCATCGCCAATGAGTACCCGCTGCCGAACAGTATTTTTCTGCTCAACCTCAGGCACCGTCAAGCTTTCTTTGCCTGGGAGAACATTTTGCAAAAGCAAATGGGATACACCAACAACAGCCAGAATCGCTATGGTGAGCGAAAAATTAAGCAAAAAACGCTTGTTCATCGTAACTCCTTGAGCGGAAACTTACTCAGCAAAAGCTGCTTGCAATCGGCTTAAATCAACAAGCTCGGCACGCAAATACAAGCCGGCTTCAACCAGAGCGATGGCTTGGCATTCCTCATCAACAAGGATAGTCAGCTCACCGACTGTTTCGTCGATCGCTTTGCGTCCTCCCAGCGGATAAGAAACTTCCACTGTGCCGTCAGCTGCGTAAGTTTCATCGCGTAAAACCGAATCGTCACATTTGAAATAACTGCGCATGGAAAGCTTAGAATCAGGCGTAAAAACGTCCAGGACTTTGGCTGTTCCTTCCGGCGGGACAATATCGTTTTTCGCCGGGAAATAAACCATTCGTCGCAAATTTTTACCATCGTCCTGATACTCTTTGATCAAGTAATTAGGACCGCCTTCAACCGGCAAAGGCGATTGCTCCGCGTCTCGACGGAGGATGCGGGTGAGCTTTTTACCGTCATCTGCGTAGCAAGTGATTTTGTAGCTGCTACTGCTGCACTCGTGACAAGGGTTACAGCCATCCGATTCGCAGAATTGCAGGTTGCTTACCAAAATCACATCGCGAACAAGAACACCAGATTCGTTGTAAGACTTCACGGTATATTCTTGGTCTTTCACATGCTTGCAGACACTTTTAACCGTAACACCGTCAGCCTGGTAAGCGATGACTTCGCTGGTTTGGTCTGCTGCGCCGCGACAAATCATCGACACCTGCTCGCTCCCCTCCCAGTAGAGAGCGATTTCAAAAGAACCGTCGGGATTGATTTTTTCGCTTCGCAGCTTAAGCGTGCCCTGGTCGTTATAAGAAACAGTTTCGATTGCTTCACGAGCAACAGTCGTTTCTTGTCCGCGAGTGCCATCCGGGCGCAAGTAGCGCACTTTTTGCAACTCTCGGCTTTTAGGATTGAATGTTGCTTCTCGCGTACCACCCTTGTTCGGCAACGTTTCCAGAGCTTTCAGCGGGCGCTCCAAAGAATCGAACTCGACATGAACTTGAGCTTGATCTTTGAACACAGCCGTAACAGACTTTTTCAAGCCGTCTTCACTGTATGCCACCAGACGATCAGGCACGCCGGTCCGTTCATCGCCTGGGAAAAATTGCTTCTCCTTAAAGCGAACCGTGCTGCTGTTATCTTGCAGATGTCCGACGAGTGCAGGATTCTCCACACTCAAGAAACAAACGGCACCTAAACTCAAGACGATAATCGCGCAAGTTACAGCGACATTTTGAGTGTAATAACCCCTCATACCAGCCTCCGCTAAGGTTAGAGATCCGCCAGCGCTTTGTGCAGGTGATTATGTTCGACGTTCACCCGCATAAAAGGGCGCAAATGAGTTACATTTTCACGATAAACACAGCGCTTAGCCAACTCACAAATGGTTTTGTCCGGCGTTTGTTTGCCGCTATAAATCAACGTGTCGACGACTTTACCCTTGGCGTTCAAAGACTCTTGCCGAAGAACAGTGCCGTCACTTAGTACATGAAGACGCTTTGCCGGGTAGGCAGCGCCGTCATAAATTTCCACTGCAATCGTCTCAGCCTCCGTGACTTCGTTCGAGCGGAAGCGGGAGAAGAAAGGAAAGAAATAATCCATAGCCATCTGCATGATTGACTGACGAGCCGCCTCCAGACGGGCTCGATAATCGGGAAAAGAAGACAAGCCTTTTCGCCGGAAGATTATGCTTTTGCCGTCCTCATCATAACCAATCACTTCGACGACCTTTTGCATTTCCTGGTCGTTTTTATCTGTGGAAGCGACAAATGACGTGTTCTCTTCTTGGAAAAGAACGCCGTTCTCGGCATAAATTTTCAAGACACTCGAGCGAACACTTTTCTGCACATACTCGGTTTTTAACGTTTTGCCGTCGGCATGGAAATAAGAGACACAGAGCGCGCCGTCAAGCTTCTGCACTTGCCGGCAAACCAGGGTCTTGCCATCAGCAGCGAAATGACGGAATTCAATACCGCCTTCGACATTGCGACAAATCTCTTTGCGCAACGTCATGTCGGCACGAAAAATGCTGATCGTCGGCAGCTTACGCTTACCCGGTTGAAAGACGAGGGTTTGCTTGTCGCCTTCGGCAGTGGTTTCCACAGCCTTCAGCGGACGCCCAAGCAGGTCACACTCCACCGATACGACCACACCGTTGTTGAAGCGCGCTTCGACGGAACGGAGAGTGCCATCTTCGGCACGGCACACCGTGCGATCCGGCATGCCGGTACGTTCGTCACCAGGCATGAGCTTGGTTTCGGCTTTAGGCGGAGATTCCACCTGCGCCAACACCTTAGCCAGTTCACCTTGCTCGACATTTGAGCCGGCAGACAGAACGACGTAGCCGGCTCCCGAAATCAAAACAATACACAAAGTCATAATCACGTTTTGCACGTGATAATTGCGCCATGACATATGGGCACCTCTCTTGGTTTAAGGTGAATTCAAAGCTTGTTCTAAATGACTCAAGTCGATATTTACCGGTGGTTCTTCCGGATAGCCGATCATTTCGCGAAAGAGCAGCTGCCCAAAACAAGTGCTAACCTCGTTCTTGAGCAGGTAGTCAACAAAAGCACTGAGCTCTTTGTCAGTACGGGTTTCCTTTTGCTCGTGAATTACTTTTCCATCTTTGTCCACCGTCTGTACGACTTTAATCACGTCATAGTCAGACAGGCAAAGCCGTTCTGTCATCACACCTTCGCGATTAAACACTTCCCCGATCCGGGGATAATACTCTTCTTCCGGCCGGTAATTCGATAAGTACGACGAATAAAACCGGCGCCGCAAAGTTTTACCGTCGGGATAAAACTCCTTAATCGTAATCGGACCGCCGAGCAGGTTGTAATCACCCCGGAGATTTACATCGTCCACGCTGTAAAGAAGAGTTTTCCCGTCTTCGCGGTAGTAATCGATGTGACCCGTCTTCAGCGGCGTTTCCTGCCTGTCAACGGGCAACAATGGCTTGCCTTTTACGACACAGCGCAAAACGTTCCCCTCGTAAAATTCATTAGCAAACAAGCCATTGCCCAAACGGCGAAAAACAGATTGTCTGTCGATTCCATTGTCGGCATAAGACGCTATTTCGTAAGAGCCATCAACACTGATTTTCAGCGTTTGCAAAAGAGTTTTGCCGTCAAAACTGTAGCGAGTAACTTCTTTGCTGCCATCAGCAGCAAGCTTGATCTCTTCCCAGAGCGCTCCATTATCCTGATACGTTCGGATTGAATTCGGCGAACGTTTTGGGGGATTCAGGTTGTATATGATGCCTGTGTTGCGGAACGCTGTGTGAGTGGCACCAATCTCTCTCACTTGGACCGGACGCCCAAGTGAATCGTAATGGACCGTGCTTTCAACGCCGTCAACGAACTTCACTCGCATCTCGGTTACTTTCTCATCGGCATTGTAATACTGTTCGTAAAGCACGGTGCCTTTTCGCTCATCACCAGGAATATGCTTCACCCTTTGCCTGGGAGCAACATCCGCCTTTATTTTCAGCGCTTGAGAAACAGGTGACAGCCCGTCGAGATAGGAAAACACGGCGAAGAGTGCAGCGATAATCAACAGCGAGTAAAAAACATTTCGCAGCATAGTAATCTCCAGGCCGCATAGGCGGTTATGAAAACGTTGCTTGTTCTTTGTCTTTTGGTCTAGGGGTACCGATACTTACGAGTGGGGGATGTATAGGACATCACCCTAAGCCCGCGCTTATCTAACAGACAACAAATGCTTCTTGACTTGTTGTTTTGTATTTGTTCATCTGGAGATTTAAATTAGGCGAAGAAACTGGTCTAATGCGGCTCCAGCCCCATACGGCATACTCCACCCCCTAGCCTCACGGTTGTCAGTAGAGATAGAGTTTATCTACCGTACCTCCTAGCCCACCCGCGCTAGCGCCCCTGGATTAGCCCGAGTACATTTTTGTGATTGAATCAACAGCCGCCCAAACCACTAATAATCAAGACTACACTCATAGCCCTGTACCGCTAACCGAGCGACGCGGCCCTATGACCATGGGTCTACTTTGGGTAACTATGGTCACTTGTTTCCCCAATGTTCTAATCGGCTTTCAATGGTTCAAAGCAGGAATGGGCTTCTCTCAAGTACTTTGGGGGTTGGTAATCAGCAGCGCAATTATTCTTGCTTATTCAATCCCCTCTTGCTACTTAGGCGCCAAAACCGGCTTGACGTACGCTTTGCTAAGCCGTTCAATTTTCGGCAGCTGGGGTTCGCGAATAGTTTCGCTTAACTCAATTTGGGTGGCTACAGGTTGGTACGCCCTTAACGCCATATTTCTTGCTGATGGATTACGCGGACTATTCAACTTTGATGTTCCGCAACTGTGGTTTGCCGTAGGTATGGCTGTTTTAATGGCTTTTAATAATTTTTTCGGCTTTAGCGGCGTCGCAAATTTTGCTCGTTTTTTAGCCGCCCCGATTCTCATTTGTTGGGTTGGTTACAGCTTCGTAAAAGCTTCCTGCGCTTTTCCACCACACATATTGTCTCAACCTGGCACTATGGAATCGCATCATGCTTTGACTCTCATATCATCTTTTGTAATCGGTATTGCTTGTTGGGGTAACGAAGCGGATTACTGGCGCT
This sequence comes from Candidatus Obscuribacterales bacterium, assembly GCA_019750335.1. Lineage (GTDB taxonomy): Bacteria > Cyanobacteriota > Vampirovibrionia > Obscuribacterales > Obscuribacteraceae > JAIEPM01. The sequence continues at coordinate 4,738 of JAIEOQ010000006.1, read as the reverse complement.
TCGGCAAACCAAAATGGACCGCTTCGGTGACACCACTAACGATATCACTCTTAATCGGCCAAATTGTGTTTCCACTCACCGGTTGGATGTTGGCTAGATTGTTCGGAATCACCGACGTTGCTGGCGCTACCAGGCTGATGAACAGCTATACTTTTGGTGGTATTTCAATCATTTCCGCTTTAGTGTTGGCAGTAAGCTACGTGGCTGTAAATGACTCAGGTTTATACGGCGCTATTAATGCCGCAGAAAATTTGCACGAAATACCACGCAAATGGTGCGTGGCAGGATTAGCAGCAGCAGGCGCTTTGACGACAATCTTGCTTTTCGGGTACAAGCAAAACTTCGAAGCCGTTGCCGCATTATCTTGCATTTTTCTGCCTTGCTCCACAGTGATTATGATGGCTGAAGTTTTTATAGTTTCAAATTGGCTCAAAATAAAAACTGATTTTAGCCATGTTCCTGATTTTGCTGAGTTACCTTCATGGCGCACTCCAGCCATTGTTTCTTTGACTCTAGGCTGCATTCTTGGCACAGTTACTTCCGGTTTTATACCTGGCACAGAAAAACTACAGATCGGTATACCGTCTCTGCAAGGCTGGCTTCTATCCTTCTTCTCTTATCTCGGATTACGATATTTGGAAATTCGCCAAGTAAAAGATGCCGAACTACCAATGGCCGCAATTCCCTCAAAAGAGAAAGAGCTGCTCGAAACACGCTAACCATCCAGCCCAGACGTCTTGTACTCTTTATTTTTATGATTATCCGCTCAATGCAACGTAGAGTATGTGGAACTCCTGCGGCGTCCCTAGGTACGGATGACAATTTATGGTCATTCTTAATAATCAATTTAATGCTGAAGTCCTCTATTTATCACCATTCTGACATCTGGGCGAATATTTCAATGGACACAATTTTGTCATCGGCACCTAGGCAGTTTGGAAACGGCCCTCGGTGCCGAGGCAGATTTACTGTCAAACTGAAATTCTAATCTAAGCGAAAACGCGCCCCCCTGCTAAATCTGATTGTAAATGTAAAGTTTGCAATGACAGGATTTCTTCCTCGACACCTAGGTCCATTATTGAAAGGGCGGTCACTGAACTTAGACTACTTATCGATTGTTCTCCGGTTAATACTATTTCTTATGGTATACAACAAACACAAAAAAAAATAGGGAAGCCAGTTTAGAACCGGCTTCCCCGAATAACGGCTTTAGTTCCGAGAGGTCAAAACACGAATAAACGCTTCTTGATAGGACGCTTGAGCCGGCAACCATTGGTGATAAGCAGTATCGTTTCTGCTCCTTGCCTTAGCTTCGGCATCATCTTGCTCAGCAATTTTACGACCGGTTTCTTTTAGCTTCTGGAGCTCGGCTGCACTGACAGAATCTGCCGGTTTAGCAAAGGTTGCCGCCGCTTCTTTGCGAAACTCCGATTTCCGCTGCCAAAGATCGCTGTCGTAAATTTTTCTGCTAGCCGCCTGCTCAGCGTCCCAGACTGCTTCTTTGCGCTCAACCTCCAAAAGAGCTTTTTCATAATCCTGAATCGCTTTTTGCAAATCAGGATTACCAGCCGCTTTTGCCTTGGTTTTTTGCACAAAATCATTCTCAAGAGCACGGACGGTTTTGCTTACTGCAGCACTCCAACCTGTGTTCTTCTCTTTCGAATCTTTCAAATATTTGGCCACATTTTGTCGCAAGTCATATTCAGTCTTGACGACAAATGTGCGCGCGTGAATAAGCTCCTCTCGAACTGTCGAAAGATCAGCATCCAGCTTGTTTTTCTCGTCGTACAAAACCTTGCACTGACTGGCGGCTTTGTCATATTCCAATTGGGCTGCTTGCGCTTTGGTAAAGTCCGGCGCGCCGTCTTTCACAGAAGCCTCATACAACTCCTTGTTTAGACGCTCTTCGGCAGCGATCATGGACAGACGGGAGGTTTCGAATCTTTCTTCTGCAGGAGGAAGCTTGGTGCTCAACTCGTGCTCGAGCTTCCGCAAGCGCTCTCTTTCGCACAGATCAGTAACATATTCCTCCAAACCAATGTTAGCAGGCAGCACAACTGCATCTTGCGTTGATGGCTGCTGCCCGTAAACGGTTGATTGTGAATCAAGAACAAGCGGAGATAAAACAGGAATCAAGGCTAAGACAGCAACGATTAAAAGGGATTTTTTCAACTGTTTTCTCCTTCAAGTCAGGGCCGCTTATGCAGCCCTGACTTGCTGAAAATAGTACTTTTACTTTTGGACCGGTGGCACAGGTTCCGCTGCCGGCTGCGCCGAAATGAACGGCACAGGCTGTTGCCCACCCATAAAAGTCGGCAACTTGCCGTCCCACTGTTGGATACCGCGCAGCTTGCCTACCTCGGGATTCTTGGCTAAAGCTTCACCTTCCAGCTCAAGAGCTTTGGCTTTTGCCTTGGCAATGGTTTCAGTTCGGTAAGCTTCGGCATCGGAAATGTGATTGCGCGCATCCTTCGCCGCTAACGCTTCAGTGATCGTTTGGGTCTTCTTGTTCTCGGCTTGAAGAGCTTCTTGAGCCGTGCGGACCTTGTCTTCAATTGCGTGATTGAACTCTTCGCTAAAGCGGAAATCGGTAATCGCAACTTTACCTAAGTCCAAAGCACCAGCAATGTTCTTATTCTTCAAGGTAGTAGCGATAAACTCGTTGAGCGCATCCTCAACCTGTTTCTTCACCTCGTGCCGGTGAGTAACCAATTGCTCAGCGTCGTATTTAGCAGTAACCGCTTTCACCGATTCTTGGATCGCCGGGTTAAGAATGGCCGGTTCGATCTTTTCCGCATCACCGATTTGTTGGAGAGTAGCCGGCGCCATTTCCGGATTCTGCGAATACTGCACCGTAACCTGAGTGGTTACGACTTGCAAGTCTTTCGACTGTCCTTTGGCGTCAGCATGATAAGCCCGTAAGCGCGTATCGACTTCAGTCACGCTAACAAGCGGATTCTTGAAGTTGAAGCCACTGTAAAGAGGCTTTTTTTGTACATCTCCGAACCAACTGGCCACACCGACATGGCCTGTCGAAACAGTTGTACCAGTACGCAAAATCAAGATAAAGGCAACAAAGCCAAGAACAATCCCGGCAATTCTAAGAATGAGTCTGAAATTCATGAATGATTTCTCCGATTTATTTGATGGAACAAAAAATTACGGCAAACAATATTCTCGCTACGGCTTAGCCGGCTGGTCGCCAATAAACGGCACTTCTTGCTGCCCACCCATGTAAGTGGGTAACTTACCGTCCCAGCGTTCTGTTTTACGAAGCGAGATAATGTTTGGATTCTTCCGTAACTGTTCGCCCTCCAAATTAATGGCATTGGCTCGAGCAACCGCATTTTGAGTGATGTTGTATGCTTCACCATCAGCATTATTGCGAATTTGAGCCGCTTGACCTTCAGCCTCGGTCACCGTCTTTTTAGCGGAATTAACCGCCTTAAGCGCAGATTGAGCGCTTTGTACTTTGGCTTCGATACTATCGTTAAACCCCTTTGAGAAGGAGAAGTCAGTGACAGCTACGTTGCCGATGTCGATGCCGCCGTCACAAGATTTTTCCAGAAGAGTTGAGTGAATAAACTCTTTGATGTCATTCTCAATCTCGACTTTTACCTTCTGGCGCTGAGTAATCAGTTCTTCAGCTGTATAACGGGCTGTTACCGCCTTAACCGATTCCTGAATCGCCGGATTGAGAATGTCTTGCTCGATATCAATCTTGATATCAAGCCCGACATTTTTAGCTATTTCCGGCGCAATGGCACCAACAAGGCTATACGGCACCGTAATTTCAGTCGATACAACCTGCAGATCCTCCGAAGCACCGGCCGACTGCACATGATAAGTTTGCAGCTGCGTATTCACATGATCGACCGAAACCCAAAACAATTTTGGATTCAAGCCAGGATTCAACGGTGTCGGATTTACAGCACCAAACACTGAGGTAACACCAACGTGACCGGTTGAAACGATCGAAAAGCTTCTCAGAGCGATAACCAACAGGCATATGCCTCCAAAGATCATTGCTCCGCGCCGGATTGCACGTCTTTCAGCGAGCCAAGTCAGGAACTCGTCCATACTAACTATCTCCGATTTGAATAAGAATGGTAATGCTATGTGCTCCGTTTGTTCGGAGCACATAGACGAATGAAGCGATGATTACGGACGATGAGAACCAAATTTGACCGAAACAGGCAAAGTGCCAATTACTTTCCCGTCGACTTTTATCTCAATCTTTCCGTCCCCGTCTTTCGTTGCTCGGAAACGATAGATCGCATAGTAAAAGCCATCTCCTGGCGACGACACATTTCGATCCAAAACCGGATCTTTCACCGATTGAACATTGTCGGAGGTAGAAAGAACTTCAAGATTTTGCCCGTTGCCTCGCACACGGCAGAGTACAACAACATCTTGGTTGTGCCATTGCAACGTCACTTGCGAGGGTAATTTGTTTTCGATAACCCGTACAGTGAAATCAGCGTTCGGATGCGGCGGTTGCGGTGCCGGCTGCTGAGCAAAAACGTGATCAGCAGAGCTCAGAAAGAGAGCGCAGGCAAGAGCAATGATGTGTTTCATTGATATCCTGGGATAAAGGTTATTGGGATTACTTCGGTTGTTCGACTGGAGGAGTTGGCGTCGGAGGTGTTGGCTCCGGCACGGTCGGGCTCGGCGTCGGTGTCGGAGGTGTCGGCTCCGGCACAGTCGGGCTCGGCGTCGGTGTCGGAGGTGTCGGCTC
>JAIEOQ010000003.1 GCA_019750335.1 Candidatus Obscuribacterales bacterium | reverse complement strand
CTACCGCATCTGTCTACCTATCTCGGACATGTAAAAGTGAAAGATACGTATTGGTATCTAACCGCTTGCCCAGAATTAATGGGACTGGCAGTCAGACTTGTTGAACAACGCTGGGAGGAAAACCAATGACGAAATTGAAAACGCCTACTTTTGCAGTCTTGCTTGAACGATTCTTTACGGATCGCCTCATGAAGCAACGGAATGCCAGTCCTCATACAATCAAGTCTTATCGAGATACATTCAGGCTCTTGTTGCACTTTGTTCAGAAGCGCCTGCAGAAGTCGCCATCGAACCTAGATCTGGCGCAAATAGATGCACCACTAATAGCCAGTTTCCTTGAGTCCTTAGAACAGGATCGGAGCATTTCTGCCCGCAGTCGAAATTTACGGCTCACCGCAATCCGATCCTTCTTTAAATTTGTCGCTTTCGAAGCGCCGGCACACTCGGCTCAAATCCAGCGGGTGTTAGCGATTCCTGGAAAACGACATGAGCGAGCTTTGGTAAACTTCTTGACGCAAGTTGAAGTAAGGGCTCTGCTTGCTTCGCCAGATAAGCAAACGTGGACAGGACGACGTGACCATGCACTATTATTGGTGGCTGTTCACACGGGACTGCGCTTGTCTGAGCTCAGAGGGCTGCAACGACAAGATGTTGTTCTTGGGACGGGCGCACATGTTCGAGTTATGGGAAAGGGACGCAAGGAACGATGTACACCGTTGACAAAACAGACGGCCGAAGTATTAAAGGCTTGGATGCAGGAGCCGCGCAAAGGTAGCGCTGATATACTCTTTCCAAATTCTCGCGGTGCAACACTCAGTGCGGATGGCGTACAATACATTTTGTCGAAGCATACTGAAGTTGCTTGCCAGGCTTGTCCATCTCTCGCAGACAAACGTGTTACTCCTCATTGCTTGAGGCACACGATGGCCATGGAGCTTCTGCAAGCCGGTGTGGACAGGGCAATGATCGCACTCTGGCTCGGGCATGAATCCGTCGAAACCACGCAGATCTATCTTCATGCGAATCTGACTTTGAAAGAGCAACTTCTGGCAAAAACATCAATGCCAGAAGGTCAGCCTGGACGTTATCATCCCGATGATGAACTTCTGGCATTCCTCAATAGCCTCTGATCTCGTCAAAACTATGCCGAGCTTTACACCTGAGGTGGTGGGTCGATTCGGCTCACCACCTTAGCTTTGCGATCATTCAAGGTGCCAGTCGGAATAGTCCTGAACTCGGGATAGTCGCCGCTATTCCGAGCTCGGCATAGCGGTGATTTCCACATCTTTTACTTCGATTGAGTTCACTTTTATGCCCCAACCTTCAGTTTGTCTGTCGATTACGGCTTGCAGTTGCGCATTTATTTTGTCACGTTCGGCAAGCAGATCGTCCAGCTCATGCTGACCGAGGATACTTCTTAAAGTGGTTTGTGCTATTTGATTTGTGGCTGTGTATGGATCTTCGATTTTAGTCACTACTTTATAGGGGTCGACAACTTGAAAAAAACAAACAGCAGCTGTTTTGGCTGAAACGTTGTCTTTAGTGATTATTTCTTGCATGGGAATAGCCATAGTCACCATGCGTGTATCGATTTTTTTGAATTTTTCAATCAAAGGTAAGATCAAAACCGGACCGGGACCGCGTACACCGGTGACTCGACCAAAGCGAAAAACCACTAGCCGGTCGTATTCAGTGACAAATTTCAAACTGTAGAGGGTTAGGCCCAAAAGGAAAGCTAAAAGACCAAGCGCCTCATTACCGTTTGCAGCTATATACCCAAGGAGCTTAGGCGTATGCTAGACGGCAAATGAAAAAGCCCGAAGAGTCGTGCCGGCTGGGAAGCAGTTGTAACATCCCTTCTTGTAGCTGTTTTTGAGTATCCGACCAATGAGGCGACGCGGACCATAATTTAAGCGCTTCGGCAGGAATATAGCTTTCTAAAGAAACAGCTTTAAGTTGAGGATGAGTTTCCAAAAACCATTTGATATTGTTTTTGTTCTCTTCCGGTTCAATTGAACAGGTGGAATAAATAATGCTGCCAGAGTTTTTAAGTAGCTTCGCTGCATTAGTGAGTAGTTCGCGCTGAATTAAGGCCAGATCTTCGATGTCCGATTCGCGTCGAGTATGTCTAAGATCGGCACGACGATTAATTACCCCGGTTCCTGAGCATGGCGCATCAACCAGAATGAGATCGGCGGGAGCATCGTTTTGGAATGTTCTGCCGTCAGCTTCCATAATTTCGATATTAGTCAAACCAAGGCGTTGTCGATCTTTTGTAAGTAATTCCAGCCGTTTTTTGTGAATGTCGACAGCGATAACCCGTCCTTTGTTTTCCATTAATTCAGCCATATGAAGCGTTTTTCCGCCCGGCGCAGCACAAAGATCAATAACTAAGTCTCCGGCTTTCGGTTGAGCGATAATTGAGACCAGAGCCGAGGCTTCATCTTGTACTGTAAATAATCCTTCGTTGAAGCCTGGTAGCTTAGGCACTGGACCGGAGAATTTACCGCGGTCGAGTATTGTAAAAGTTGAATCAACCAAAGTGCCAGGTTTGCTTGTAATCCCTTTAGTCTTAAAAATATCAAGTAAGCCTTCTTTGCTGATTGCCAGCTGGCAGCAGCGTAAAGTAAGCAGCGGTATTTCTTGGCTGAAACGCATTAATTCAAGCGCTTCTTCATTGCCGTAATTATCTTGCCAGCGTTTGATCAACCATTCAGGCAAAGAAAATTGTTCGGGCAAAGAAGCGCTGACTGCCGAGTCGCCTTTCTGCCGTGAACGAAGCCAGGTGCGTAAAACGCCGTTTACAAATTTAGCTTGTCCAATATGACCGGTTTGTTTTGCCAGTTGTGATGCGGTGTTCACTACTGCTGATTCTGGAATATCAGCTGCTTCTTGCAGTTGATAAACAGCCAAACGAAGAATGTTGAGTAAAGCCGGTGTCAATTTGTGCAAGGGACGATCAGTTATTTTTTCAAGCTGAGCGTCAAGTTCGGCTTGATGCCGGAGAACGCCTTGCACAAGAAAAGTAACGAAAGCACGATCTCTTTCGGTTAAACTTTTGCGTTCAAAAGCTTTATTTAAAGCAATTTTGACTTGAGCTTTGTTGCTTTCAATTTCAAGCAGGACAGCCAAAGCCATCTGTCGTGAGTCTAGACCTTTCATTGATCACCTAATATGATTGAGCTTTCGCTGTGTAGACCGTTTAGCCAAGCAAGAGCGCTCATCTGTCCTTTATTTTCCGGCTTGACTTGGATCACTTCGAGCAATTCTTGCCCGTTGCCGCAAACAACAAAAAGCTGGTTCCCTTTTTTAAGAACCGTTCCCGGTGTTTCGCTATTCGTTAATAGCTCCTGGCTGGAAGCTGTAGTGAGAACTTTCAGCGTCTGTCCGTTGAAACGAGTATAAGTACCTGGCCAAGGAAAAAGTCCGCGGACTAAATTGTGGATTTCAGTTGCTGGCAGTTCCCATTTAATCAGTCCCATCTCTTTGTTCAGTCTTGGCGCATAAGTCGCTTGGGCATCATCTTGAGCAATAGCTTGCAAACTACCTTCTTGTAGTTTCTGTATGGTTTCAATTAAAACTTGCGCACCTAAATGAGAAAGGGACTCGGCAAGTTCAAGGGCGGTAGTATCAGGAGCGATGGCGCATTCATGTTTAAGCAGCATGGCACCGGTATCGATCCCCGGATCCGAATACATAGTTGTAATGCCGGTTACAGTTTCACCCTTTAGCAAAGCCCAGTTAATTGGAGCGGCACCGCGATATTTAGGGAGCAAAGAACCATGAACGTTAATCACCCCATGAGGAGCCATAGTCAAAACATCATTCTTCAAGATCTGGCCGAAGGCGACTGTAACAAGTAGATCCGGTTTGAGCTCTTGCATGGCGGCAACGATATTCTTTTCTTTGGATAATCTTTCCGGCTGAAAAACCGGGATGTCATGTTTTAACGCCAAAATTTTTGTCGGCGGTACCAGCAGTTGTTTGCCGCGACCGGCTGGTCTGTCCGGTTGTGTAACCAAGCCGACTATTGTGCAATCTTCATAAGCAATGAGCTTTTGCAGAGAAGGTACGGCAAATTCAGGTGTACCGAGAAATATTATTCTCACTTTAGATGTTCCTGACCAAGGCTTGCAAAGAGAAGGAGAAGCTCAACAAATGATTTAATTGCTTCTGTCGCTTCTCTGGTTAATGAAACCACAAGAATCATGATTGGCAACAAGTCAAAAACACCTTCTTTACTAATATTGCTGCCATCATTGCTTTGGCTCGTCATATTCATGCTTGTACCACTGGTGATTATCGTTGTTTTTAGCTTCGGTTATCGGGATGAATTAGGCAAGTTTGTGCCCGGCGCCAGTTTTGCCAACTATCTACGTTTTATCAACGGACCTTATTTGCTTTGTCTGTGGCGTTCACTTTCACTTTCTTTCAGTACCACGCTTTTTTGTCTTGTTTTAGGTTTTCCTGTGGCAATGTGGATGGCTTTTGCTTTGCCGAAAGAACGCCAAAATTTTTTCATGGTCCTTTTAACAATCCCGCTTTCCATATCTTTTCTTTTGCGCCTCTACGCTTGGATAACCATATTGCGTCCGACCGGGTTGGCTACTTTTCTTTTGCAATCGGTGGGGGTGAGTAATCCGCCCTCCTTGCTTTACAACCAGGGCGCGGTTCTTTTAGGCATGGTTTATAACTATTTGCCGTATATGATTCTGCCCCTTTATGCTGCTTTGGAAAAACTTGATCGCCGATTTATCGAAGCGGGTTATGATCTTGGCGCGACGCCTTGGCGCACTTTTTTTCAAGTCGTAGTGCCTTTAAGTTTGCGTGGTATCGTCGCCGGTGTAATTTTGGTCTTCATTCCCAGCCTCGGTGATTACGTCACGCCGGATCTTTTAGGCGGAGCGAAATATATGTACATCGGCAGTTTGATTCAAAATCAATATTTATCCGTGCGTGATTGGGCTTTCGGCTCGGCTGTTTCCACCGTGCTTCTGATTATTGTCAGTGCCGGAGTATGGTTTTATATAAAATACGGTGAACGCACGACCGTCAGTCATTCTTAGGATTTATTTTTTTGAGCAATGCTAAAAGACGATCATAATCGTCTCGAAAAATTTTGGACAAGTTTTGTCCGGTTTCGACAAGAAATTGATAATCGTTGTTTCTGGCTTTTGAAGCCTCTTTTATCGCTGCGGCCATCAACTCGTCGCCGGGCACACTTGAAACCCAGCTGATAAGGCGTAAAAACTCCAAATCGGAGCTTGCTAGTTTGATCTCTTCGGCGCTCATAGTCCAGACGAAATCATGCACTTGCGGTGGTTGCGGGGCCAGGCTGGCGAAAAACTGGCCGTTTTGCCGATAGCCGCAGATTACGGCGTGCAGTTCAGTTTTTAAAAGAGAAAAAATTTGCGGTTGCTCTTGCCGCAACTCTTCGCGTGTCATTCTCAGTGCGGTTGCTTTATGATGTCCGTCCTGCGGTCCGGAGATGATATCGTATACGATACCAAATACTTCAAGCTCGTCGACGGTCGACTGGCAACGCAAAAAACTGCCAAACTTAGGCAATGACTCGTTGTTGTCCGGATTGCCTTGACGCCAAACTTCTGCAACGAAGCTTTTGATCGAGGAAGAGGTGACTTCGCCAATTGCTTTCAAAATGCTTAATCCGTAGGCGGGTTTAGTTTGTCCGGCACGAAATTTTCGGTACTTTGTACCGGCTCACCTTCAGGCTCGTGTCCGACGGTTAGAGTGATTGATGATTTGTCTTTTTCGCGAGAAATCATAATGCTAGCTTCAAGTTTTTCTTTTTTGGCGCTTAAGTTGACAAAATTATCTTGGAATTGAGCTTGTTCGACGGTCCAACCATTATTTTTCAATTCGTCGCGATAAAAAGCGCCAATTTTTGTTACTGGGTCAGTTGAAGTCAGCATCAGAAAGCTGCTTGATTCCTCAGCGTCAGTGCTGGATACGGCGCCGGTTGGTTTAGCTTGCGGATAAATCGGCAAAAGAAATCCGTTTCTGGTGGCGTCTTTGCCGGCGCTGAAAGTATGAGTCATGCCCCCCGATTGGAAAGACACTTGTTGCGTTGCACCGCAGCTGGCTAAGAGAGTCGCTGCTAAAACTAAAATCATTAGGGGATAAAGCATTATGTTGTGTCTTTGTTGGGAGACAAGTATTTTATCCCTTTTGCGGGAATATTCTTAAATGCCGATCTAATCAGGATAAAAATGAAAGTCAAGAGCTTTTTGCTTGCCAGCGGATTATTCTTCTTTTTAAGCCTGGCCGCCGGAGTCCAAGCTCTTGATTTTATCGGACCGGACACTATTGCTAATGTAGTGCAAGAAGCCTCACCTTTTGTTGTAAATATAATCGCCATCACCAATTTAAGCAGTGATGAGCTTGCCAATATGCCTCGTTTTCAGCGAGAGGCTAATGGTCGATATAAAGCAACCGGTTCGGGTGTGATTATGCGTAGTGACGGCTACATTTTGACAAGTTTGCATGTAGTGCAAAAGGCTCTTGATATAAAAGTCACTCTTTTGGACGGACGGAACTTTAAGGCTAAACTAATCGGCAAAGACTCTTATTCTGACTTGGCCATGATTAAGATTGAAAGCCAATCTTTACCTGAAGCTAAATTCGGTAACCCGGAAGAGTTGAAGCTAGGGCAGTGGCTTGTAGCGATCGGCAATCAATTTGGTTTGGAGCATACAGTTACAGCTGGATTGGTGAGTGGTTTGCATCGCGAAGCTAAAGCATTTTCGCCTTCTGCCGGCGCTCGCAGTGGCGTTTTGAAATATATTCAAACTGATGCCCCAATTAATCCCGGCAGCTCAGGCGGACCTTTGTTGAATCTTAAAGGTGAAATTATCGGTATCAACAGTTTTATTCGTGACGATGCGCAAAATATCGGTTTTGCTATTCCTGCTACCGTCGCCAAAGAAATAGCCAATAAGCTGCTTCTGGAGGGCGCTGTCGTGCGACCTTACATCGGCATTGAAATGAAAGAAGTAACAGTTGATGCCGGAGTCGAGATCACTAAAGTCAAAACTAAAAGTCCGGCGGATATGGCCGGCTTGATTCCTGGCGATTGTATTCTTAATGTCGACGGCAAAGCTGTAAACGAGCCCAGTCAAGTCAGTTATGCTGTCAGCCGCCACACTGTCGGTGAATCTTTGAATTTGAAAATAAAGCGTTTAGGGCTTGATCGGACTTTAGTCGTCAAGATAGGAAGTCTGCCGGACGATATTGAGTAAAGCTGCTGTTGCCGTTTTATTGACAAATGATCCAGCCACAAATTACGATTCTTTCTTGTGCAATAAATGGCGGCATAGCCAAGTGGTAAGGCAGAGGTCTGCAAAACCTTTATCCCCCAGTTCGAATCTGGGTGCCGCCTAATTTATAAAAATTGATCAGCTTAATTTGAGATAAGCTCAACAAGTTTGCCACTTGTTTCGGTTCAGGATAAAATAGCTGGTCCATGGACGGTTGGCGCAGTTGGTAGCGCATCACTTTGACATAGTGGGGGTCAGAGGTTCGAATCCTCTACCGTCCAAATTTTTTAGACAAACAGGCATTGTTTCTAGGCTGATTCCACTTCGCGAACAGTTTGGAAGCGTTTGTTCGGATCTCTTTCCATTAAAACTTGTGCCCAATATCCTGGTTGGAAGGTTCGCTGATTCTGCTTAGAACAAGGTCGTCATGCCCATCACCGGTTAACTTTTCGTTCGCGTCAAAACATCGCAAAAACCCATAAATAGCAACACGATTTGCGGGTAATGGCTTTAGAATGCCATAGCTAATTTGGGAGCGAGTGGAAACGATGAGGTTTGTTGCTTTTGAGACTTGTACGGCAAAAAACTTATATTCTGTTTCGACTCTTTCTTCAGAAATTATCGGGAAACTGCGCTCTTTTTCAATTCGATATTCCACAAAGTTTCCGAGATCGATCTCATATATTGCCGGCAATTTGATCAAATGCGATCCGTCAGGACTTCCATAGATCATCGTTTCTCGTCTTGGATTCCATGCTTCCGGGCGTTTTTTGAACTTACCAAAAACGAGCACTCTTTGTCCCCATTGATGGCTGCGATCGCATTGCCACGTACCGCATAACCAATGCGGTAGCTGAACTGTTTCCGCGCTAGCGCTTAACTCGTCTTTGACTGCTCCGAGTTCAAAAACTTTGCCGGGCTTAAGAGAATGTGGCAACGGAAGGAGTGTATCGGTGTCCTGTGCAAAACAGCTTGGCGTAATAAAGCCAAAGCAAATAGCAAGTATCAGGAAGGTTGGAGCCATTGTTGCTCTCATTTTCAGGCAGACAGGCTTTCTTTCAAGGCTGATTCCACTTCGCGAACAGTCTGGAAGCGTTTGTTCGGATCCTTTTCCATACATTGAAAAACAAGCTGTTCCAATTTGGCCGGCACTTGTGAGCTGCCTTTGACTTGGGCAAAAGGCTCGGGAAGCTGTTGCATATGTTTCATTAAAGTGGCGATCGTTGTTTCGCCCATGAGCGGCGGTTGCCCGGAAAGGGTTTCGTACATCAAGCAGCCTAAAGAATAAATATCCGAGCGAATATCGGCTTCTTTGCCCTGTATTTGTTCCGGACTCATATAAAGAGGGCTGCCCTGAATTTCGCCGATTTTGGTCAGGCGTTGCTCCTTTTTACCGGCTGTATTATCAGCGCGTGATAAACCGAAATCAAGGATTTTTATGTCGGCGCCTTCTTGCGGTTGGTGCAAAACCATGACGTTGGATGGTTTCAAATCGCGATGAATTAAACCGCTTTCGTGAGCGTAGGTAAGACCGTTACATATTTGCCTAAAACAGTTCATTGCCCAATCAAGTTTGGGCGGACCTTCGGTTTCAATCAAGGTCTCCAGGCTGCGTCCTTCTAAATAATCCAATACAAGATAAGCCGCGCCGTCATCCAAAACACCGAAAGAGTACACTTTGACTATATTTGGATGAAAAAGTGAATTGAGCGCTCTTGCTTCGCGCCGCAAACGCTCAAGCTCGCTTTCGCTAACAACAGCGTCATAATTGAGGATTTTTACAGCGACGGTTAGATCGACTTGGCGATGTTGCGCCTTAAATACATTGGCCATACCGCCCCGGCCGATTGCCGAGACAAGCTCGAAACGATTTTCGATTAATAGCCCGATGCGTTCGGAACCAGCTTGTTTATCCATCGACCATCATTTTAACAGCAAGTCAGAGTTAAAATAAGAAGCTGAGGATTATGCTTATGAATTTGACGCGCAGAAAGCTTTTGCAATACGGACTTGGATGCAGTTTTGGCCTGCTTGCCGGCGGTGCTGAGTTGAATTTATTTCCTAATCGTCACCATCTTGTACTGGTAAATCTTAAAGGTGGCAACGATGGCTTTAACACTTTAGTTCCTTATGCCGACAGCAAGTATTATCAGGCTCGCCCGACTTTAGCCGTACCGGCAGAAGCTGTTTTGAAGCTTGATCAATCAGTCGGCTTGCATCCGAACTTAAAGGGCTTGTATGAAATTTACCAAGAGAAAAAATTAGCGATTATCACAAGCGTTGGCTATCCGGAAGCTAGTCGTTCCCATAGTCGTGCCGCCCAAATTTTGACAGACTTTTTGCCTGCTAGCTGGGGTGCGCAAAAGACGGAATTGTATGCTGGAGACTTCGCTGCCAATTTAAGCAGAGTTGCGCAAAAGCTTAGCAGCAAGGAAGCAGCTCTGGTTCACAAGATCGATCTTTCTGGTTTCGATACTCATAGAGACCAAAAACAACGGCATGAAGCTTTGCTTTCCGAGCTTGATTCCGGTCTTACTTCGTTTTTTGGTGAAATTAAGCAGATTGATCAAGAAGTCTTGTTGCTTGTGTTTTCCGAATTCGGGCGTAGTTTTGCTGAAAACGATCACGGTGGCACGGATCACGGTACTGTACAGCCACTCTTTGTTTTAGGTCGAAGGGTTGCGGGGGGAATTTGGAATGGCGGCTCTGTCACTGATCTTAGAAGTGTTTATGCCACTATTGACGAAGACTTTTTGGCAAGCAATAAAAACCATCAGTTTCAAAAGATTGATTTTATTGTTTGAGCCAGCGGCAGATAAAGACGACTAGGACTGCTGTCATTGTGGAACAATCTAGCGAGACTGCCCGTGTATTTAATGAGGAGAGGATATGGCTAAAGTGAAAGATTCCGCTGCAGAAGTTAAAGTACCGGCTAACGGTGCCGCAGCGGTTGTTTTAGAAGTAAGAACACCATCAGGTGAAGTTTGGGGACAGATTATGGCTCCTTACAAAGCGTTCAAGACCGGATCCCTTGGTTATTATGCCAATGGCAAAGTAATTGACCCGAAAACCGGCGAACGTTACCAAGTTGGTTGCAATATCATCCTTATTGGCAGCAAAAAATAATATCGCTGACATAATTAGAAAATGATCCGACCTCAGGCCGTCATTTTTGATTACGGAAACGTCTTGTGCCATCCGCAAGCCGTTTCCGAGCAGCAGGTAATGGCTGAAGTTATTGGCGCCGAGCTGAATGACTTCAGCGCGATGTATTGGCGCCATCGTGGACCTTATGACAGTCACGAATTGGATTTGGATGCTTATTGGCGTTTGGTTGCTCAAGAGCTTGGCTTGGCCATTAGTCAGGAGCAAATTGAGCAGTTAGTGCATCTGGATAATTTAAGTTGGAGTAAGCCCAACGAAATCATGACCGACTGGGTTGTCAAGATAAAAGGACAGGGGTGTTCGACAGCAATCTTATCCAATATGCCGTTGGCTATTCGGCAATATTTGCAAAAACACTGTAGTTGGTTGCCTGCCTTCGACCACAGCACCTATTCTTGTGATATCGGCTGTATTAAGCCGGACAGCCAAATTTATGAACATGCCCTTGCCGGACTTGGTTTAGAGCCCGAACAGGTGCTTTTTCTTGATGATCGCCAGGAGAATATTGAGGCGGCTCGCTCTTTGGGGATGCATTCAATACTTTTCGTAGATGCAAAAAAGACAGCTCCTGAGATCGAAGCTGCCTTTTCTTTGCCTTTAATTTTTTAGTTAAAATCGATTAGTTCGACATCAAAAATCAAAGTGGCGTTACCAGGAATGACACCGCCAGCGCCGCGGCTGCCATAGCCTAATTCAGCTGGAATTACCAAACGACGTTTGCCGCCTTTTTTCATGGTGGCTACACCTTCGTCCCAGCCTTTAATCACTTGTCCGATTCCCAGACTAAATTGAAACGGTCTGCCGCGATCAACTGAGCTGTCAAATTTGGTGCCGTCAGTCAACCATCCGGTGTAATGGACGGTCACTGTTTGACCTTTGCTTGGGCTCTCTCCCTGTCCTGCTGTTTGATCTTCATATTGAAGACCGGATGCCGTTGTTACCAGGTTTTGGCTATTAACATTCATGCATTTTAGTCCTATGTCGAAACGAAACCGCATAGGATAGCATAAAAAACCCGATATTGATACTTTCTGGTTATTGGTACTGTATGTGGTATCATCGTGTTGGGCGCGGACAGCATTGAGGTGGGCATGCGCAAGCCTCCACATCACGTTTCTCGATTTTTTCCAAAATCAATTCTCTGACCATTTCCACAAAGTCCGGGTTAGTGCCGGCAGTGCTGGCGCGTACAAGATTGATGCCGAGGCTCTGGCAGAGTTGTTTTGCTTCAATATCAATATCGTAAATCACTTCCATATGATCGCTTATAAAGCCGATCGGTAGCACGATCAGATCTTTTGTTTGCTCTTGCTTGTGCAAATGATTTATATAATCGCAAATGTCCGGTTCAAGCCAAGGTTGGCTTGGCGGTCCCGAACGACTTTGATAAGCCAGTTGCCAATTATTGATACCGATCTGCTCGGACACAAGCTTGCAAGCTTGATTTAGCTGATCGGCGTAGGCGCAGTTGTCGGCCATACTCGCAGGTATGCTGTGAGCGGTGAAAACTATTTTGCATTGTTTTTGTCGCTCCTGCGGAATCTGCTTTATAGCTTCAAGCAAATGAGTGGCATTGACTTTGATAAAAGCCGGATGATTGTAAAAAGCACGAATTTTTTCTACAAGAGGAGCATCATCGCCAACAGCGATTCGGGCTTGTTCGATATCTTCCAGATACTGTCGGCAGCTTGAATATGAGCTGTAAGCCGCGGTGACAAAAGCAACAGCTTTTTTGATACCGTCTTGCTTCATTTTCAAAAGCGTATCTTTTAAGAAGGGATGCCAGTTTCGGTTGCCCCAATAAATCGGCAAGGAAGGACCGGCTTCTTCAAGACGTTTTTCCAGAGCTTGAATCAACAAACGATTTTGTCCGTTGATTGGGCTGATGCCGTCAAAAAGCTCATAATGATGAGCCACGGACAAGAGTCTTTCTTTGGGTATGTTGCGTCCGCGTGTCACATTCTCCAAAAAAGGCATTACATCTGGCAGTCCTTCCGGACCACCGAAAGAGACGATTAATATGGCGTCATAGCCGTCTGACATTGGAAAATACCCTTCCGCAAAGACGACTATTTTAGCTCAATTGTTTTAACGAAACATACGGCTCATGATCAAATTGCCGACAAGACCGCCGGCCATGCCGCCAAACCCGTAGTACATCGGCATCATCATCATGCCTGAGCCGCGGAACATTAGCTGGCTCATAGCAGCCATACCTAAGCCGGACAAGAACTGGCCGCCGAAGCTGCTGTTATTGTTAGGCATAAAAGACATAAACGGGTTGCCGTAAGGGTTGTTGTAACGGTTATAGGGATTGTTATAGCGGTTGTACGGATTATTGTACGGATTCGGTCTGTAATTGTTGTAATAGCTGTCCTGATAATAAGGATCCTGGTTGCGGTAGGGATCTTGATAATAACTTTCTGCCCTACGGCTGTAATAATCCTGATGTAGATCTTGCTCAAATGAATCGGCATATTGGTCTTCAGGATAAATATAAGCTTCGTTTGAATCATCATAGCTGCCGCGACGGCCGTGATTCCAGTTTCTGTTGGTTATATCGCAGTTACGACAACCGAGTCCTTCCCGGCTGGCCCAGGACCCTGAGCTGTCATCGTAATGATCGTCATTGTTGCCAACGAAATCGCGAACTGCATTCAATATAGTCATGATTTGCTCCAGCAAATTCTGGTTCTAGCATTAACAGAACCTATTGAACCGTTGAGGGGATTTCTTGCCAATGGGAAGTCTACGAAAATGGCTTAGGACTGCTTAATATTTTAGTAAATCTGCTAAAATTTCGAACTGATGGCTTAAAGCCTCATATATTCCTGAATCTGGAGATTAATTGATGAAAGTTTGGCAGTCGCCCATAAAGCTTGGCTTACTATTCTCTGCCATCCTTTTATCCATTTCTCAAGTTAAGGCGGCTGACGGTTGGATTCTTAGTCAAAAAGCAAATAGCGGTGTTACTGCCGGTAGTGGACAAACTCTTTATATAACAGCTAACGGTATGCGTACGTCCGATGCGAAAAGCGGCGTAAACATGTTTACTAACAGTCCGAATTGGAACGTGACTATCTTTAATAGCCAAACGAAGCGGTTTTATCAAACACCGCTGCAGAGCTGGGTGCAATCTTTCAAACAGCGCAGTTTGGGCGGAAAAATTGAAGGTGGCACTTGGCGTAAAGGTGGTTTCGGTAATATTTGCGGTGTCAGAGCCTATGAATATGTAATGGATCATCCATCCGCGGTGCGTTCGACGGCTAGTCGCGGGCGAGGAAAAACACTACCGACAATTACTGCTGCCAGTCTTTGGGTGGCAACCGATATTGTGACACCGCCCCAAGTATCAATGATTATATCCAAACTTTACGGTGTACCGGACTGTCAGCGAATTCCTTTGCGTGTAGCCATTACTGAAAATGGTAGACAGAGCATTGTTATGGACACTCAACGTGCGACTAAAGCAGCAGTTGCCGATGCACTGTTTACCGTGCCGAAAGGTTTTCAGCAAGCAAAAACCGATATGGAAGTGATTATGGACAAATCGAGCATGGATACTTTTGACGATATCATGCGCGATCTTGATGCTCCTGCTCCGGCCAAACGGCGACGCTAATCACCATTTAGCTTTAACTTTTTTCTCGCCTTTTGGCTGTGTTTGCAGATATTCTTCATAAGGTCCGCGGAAATCCACCGGTCCTTTATCAGTAAAAGCGATAATGCGTGTGGCTACGGCCGAAATCAAATCGCGATCGTGAGAAACGACAAAAACGTTACCGGGAAAAGAAGTAAGACCTTGAGAAAGAGCTGAAACCGATTCGAGATCCAAGTGATTGGTTGGTTCGTCCAGGATCAAGATTGGATTTTTTTGCAACATCATTCGGGCTAATAAAAGACGAGCGCGCTCACCGCCGGATAGCCCTTCGGTCGGTTTAAGAGCATCATCGCCGGAGAATAACATGCGACCCAAAAGTCCGCGAATATGTTGCTCTCCCTCATCTTTCATATATTGCATTAGCCAATCGAGAGCGGTCATTCCGGCTGTTATTTCATGGCTGTGGTCTTGAGGATAATAATTCCAGCTGGCGCCGAATCCCCACTTAATCGTACCGCTGTCAGAGGCTAGATCTTCAATCAGGCAACGGAGTAAAGTGGTTTTACCGGCACCGTTGGGACCGATTATACCGATGCGTTCACCGCGCATTACTTCAAGATTGAAGTCCGAAAAAAGTTTCTTCTCGTCAAAAGCTTTACTTAATCCGCGTACTTCAAGAGTTTCTTTGCCGGCTGGTTTTTCTTGTTCAAAACGAAGAAAAGGACGTTGTATATTTGATTTTTTCAAATCGTTCAGAGCTAAACGTTCAATCTCTTTTTTACGTGATTGCACCTGGCTTGCCCGTTGTCCGGCACCAAAGCGAGCGACAAACTCTTGCAGTTGGGCAATCTTTTTCTGCTTATCGCGATTGCCTGATTCTATTTGTTGTCTAGCTTGAACTTTTTGCGCAACCATATCGTCATAATTGCCGGTATAAACAATAATCGTGTCGTAGTCGATGTCAGCGATATGAGTGCAAACGGCATTGAGAAAATGGCGATCGTGAGAGATAACCACTAAAGTGCCCTGGTACGAGACCAAAAACTCTTCAAGAAAGCGAATTGTTTCCAAATCCAAATGGTTTGTCGGTTCGTCCAAAAGTAAAGCTTCCGGTTCGCCAAATAAAGCTTGAGCAAGCAGCACGCGAAACTTATAGTCAGTAGCCAAGCTGCTGACTAAGTTCTCATGTTGTTCTTCCGGAATGCCGATGCCGCGTAAAATTTCAGCTGCTTCAAACTCAGCCATATATCCGTTTTCGTCGGCAATGGTCATTTCAAGCTCGGTTAGTCTGTTTATCTCTTTATCGCTTAAATTCTCTTTGGCGCAGATGGCGTCGCGTTCTTGTAATGCTGTCCAAAGAGTGCTGTTGCCCATGATTACAGCGTCAATAATCCGGTTGTCGTTATAAGCATATTGGTCTTGTTTTAATACACCGACCTTTTTCGGGCGGGCGATTATACCGGCATTTGTCGGTTGGTCCTCACCGGTCAAAATCCTCATAAAAGTGGATTTACCGGCGCCGTTTGGTCCGGTTAAGCCGTAACGAGATTCATTATTGAAAGTGACATTTACATTCTCAAAAAGAATGCTTGTGCCGTAGCTTTTAGTGACATTGCTGACTGTAATCATTCTTGGCTTCCACTATTCGGGATTACTGACCATCTTCAAAATTTTGATATCGGCTGGATTGCTCAATAGGTTGGGGGCAATTTTTTCCAGATGTTTAAAATGAGGAGTTTCAAAATGCATGTCGAGAGCCATTTTGCTTATCCAGTTTTCGTAGAAAAAGAAAGCTCCGGATTCAGTTGACGATACATGCAAATCATAATTAAGGCAGCCCGGCTCTTTGCGAGTATGGTCGACCAGATTAAGCAGCTCTTTTTGTAACTGCTCCTCCATTCCTTCTTTTGCCTTTAACTGGGCTAGCACAGTTACTCTTTGCATCGGTAGTTTCCTTTCTGTGGCAATAAGCAATCTATCATTATAAAATTGAGCAATCTCGAAAGAGGCTTTTATGCGCAAGTTTATTTATTTATTGGTTAGTTTTTGTTTCTTATTTTGTTGTTTATTGCCAGCCGAAGCGCAAAAAAGAAACTATCAAACTCATGCTGACCTGGTTTTGAAAAATGGCGCCATATATACAATGGATCTTTGTCGTAGCTGGGCCCAAGCGATTGCTATTGCCAACGGACGAATCGTTTATGTCGGATCTAACCAGGGTGTAGCGCCGCTTTGCGGACAATTGACCAACATAATCGACTTGGAAGGCAAAATGGTTTTGCCTGGTTTTCACGATTCACACGTGCATCCGGTACATTCGATTCTAGAAGAGGAAGATTGCAGTTTAATTGGCTGTGACAGCAAAGAGAGCATATCTAAAGTAATTGCTGCTTATGCCAAAGAGCATCCGGAAAAAAACTGGATCGTCGGCTCCGGTTGGGAACTTCCTTTATTTGCCGGTGCAGCGCCGACAAAAACAGAGCTTGATTTACTTGTTGCCGATAAGCCGGCTTTTTTCAGTTCGGCTGATGGTCATTCGGCATGGGTTAACACTAAAGCGCTTGAACTGGCTGGCATCAATAAAAATACTGGCAATCCAAAAAATGGGCGGATTGAACGTAATTCAGACAATGAGCCGAAGGGTACTTTACGCGAAGGGGCGATGGAGCTTGTAAGCAAACTTTTGCCTGAGCCAAGCGACGATCAATATCGTGAAGCAGCTTTAGCTGCTCAAAAAAGGCTCAATAGTTTTGGTATTACAGCGGTGCAAGATGCAGCTGTTAAAGAAAAACTGTTAAAAACTTACGCCGGTCTTGATAGTTCAAATCTGCTTACGGTTCGGGTGAAAGCATCTTTAATTGCCGATCCGGAAAAAGGTCCGGAACAAGTGGCAGAGATGAAAGCTTTACGTCAAAAATATACAGGCGATTTGCTTTGGTGTGACAGCGCAAAAGTCTTTGCTGATGGTGTAATTGAAGGTAAAACAGCTGCTTTGTTGGAACCATATTTAAATGATACAGGCAAAGGGATTCTCAACTTTCAAAGTGAACAACTTAAACAGCTGGCTCTAAAACTTGAACAAGAAGGCTTTCAAATTCATGTTCATGCCATTGGTGACGGAGCCGTACGCCAAGTTCTTGATGCTTTTGCTTATGCTAGACAAAAAAATGGAGCTAATGCTTTAAGACATCATATCGCTCATTTGGAGCTGGTGCATCCTCAGGATATTAATCGCTTTCGCGAATTAGGCGTAACGGCAAATTTTCAGCCGTTTTGGGCCTATCGTGACAAATATATGAGTGAGTTAACAGAGCCGATAATCGGACTTGAACGTTCGAGACGGCTGTATCCCCTTGGTTCTCTTTATAAAAGCGGAGCAATGATTGTTGGCGGTAGCGACTGGTCTGTTACCAGCCTCAATCCTTTGGATGCCATTCAAGTGGCAATCACACGTTGCGCTCTGGAAGAGAGTGAAAACAAAGCTTTTTTGCCTGAACAAAAAGTAAATCTACCTGAAATGTTGGCTGCCTATACGATCAATGGTGCGTACCTGTTTCATAATGAGAGAGAAACCGGCTCTCTGGAAAGGGGCAAATCGGCTGATCTAATTGTTTTGGACCAAAACATTTTTGCTTTGCCTAAAACTGATATTCATAAGGCTAAAGTTTTGCTGACGATTTTTAAAGGGCGGGAAGTGTATCGTTGCCCTGGGTTCTAAGTGAATCAACTAGTTCTGTTTTAGCTTTACGTGACATGGCTTTTAATTTCAGTTCGAACTTCATGGCCTCGGACCGTGTAGCAAATTGCCAGTGTGCAACTAAACGTACAGGTAAGCGTGAACGTGTATATTTTGCCCCGAGTCCTGAATTATGTGTTTCCAGACGCTTAGTCAAGTCGGTGGTCCAGCCTGTATAAAGGCTGCTGTCCGAACATTCAAGCATATATGTATAACAATTCATCGCCTAATTATAAATAGGGCTGGTACCGGCTGCAACTATACGGCAGAAAAAATCTACCAACTCCATCTGCTCGATGGTGTGGCAAGCTGTGTTGACCAAACGCGGACTGCCAATTACAACGACTAAAGTTTGCGCTCTCGATATTGCCACATTCAAACGGTTTTTATTTAAAACAAATTCGATTCCACGAGGGGTACTTTCCAGATCGCTTGCGCACATGGAGATGATTACTACTGCCGCTTGTCGCCCTTGAAATTTATCAACGGTGCCGACTGAAATTTCAGGTAACACTTGCTGCAAAGCTTGTCTTTGGCGATTATAGGGAGTGACGATTAATATGTCATTCGGGCTTAAATCTCTTTCTTCTTTGCTTTGCGCATTAAACAAGCGGCATTGCAGAAGCAGATCTACAGTTTTTCTAGCAATCGCTACCTCTTCTGTGCTCAGGTCACTGTTATTCTCATGATCGGCAGCTAGAAAAATAATACCGCTGCTTTTTTTCAAAAATTGTGCGGCTTCTTGCCCGAGAAGCAAAGAACGATTTTTAGTATCGGCAGCAGAGTGCAGCTTGCCGTCATAAACCGCGGCTGAGACTACAGCACAAATATCCGGATGCATACGATAGCTCAAAGGTAGGAAGATTCCTTTATTCTCCGGTACGGTAGCTTGATCGTTTAGGAGATAACTAAGAATCGAAAGACCGCTTTCTTGAGGATGAATCCCTTGTATCGGTTGGTCCAGCTGCATTTGATCGCCAAGGAGAACAAGATTTTGCGCAGATTGAGACATGGCAAGTAAATGAGCGACTGAAACTTGTCCGGCTTCATCGACAAATAAATAGTCGAGTTTATTTATTGCTTTTGCCGAAGCAAAATTCCAGGCGGTGCCCCCGACTAAACGGAAGATTCCTTTATTGTCTTCAAAAAAATCTTCTTTTTTTATTTCTTCAATTGAAGAATCAGTTTGTAAATTCCCTTTTGTCGGTACGATTTTGGCTATGGACAAATGCTCTTGTTGATATTTGGCAAGGCTGGCAACTCGTCCAAGTAAATTTTCAATTGCTTTATGTGAATTAGAGCTGACACCGATTCTCTTTCCTTGGCGGAGCAGCTCAAGAATGGCATAAGCAGCCAGCTCGGTTTTACCTGAACCTGGCGGTCCTTGAATGCATAGATAGCTTGAATCCAGATTGCTCAGAAGCTCGACTGTTTCTTCTTTGATTTGTTCAGTGCGGATTAGTCGTTCACCGTTTTGGCGATTTTTCAGCCGAGGCGTAGTCTTATGCAAAAAATCAGCAATGGCATTGGGTAGTTTTTTGTTTTCTTGCCATTCTTTGATTATGCGTAAAAGGGCTTCTTTTAAGACTGCCGTATTGGCTCCTTCATCAAGCATGATCGACACTTTGTCTGGTGGAGCTGCCTTTTTTTGTCCGAGCTTAAGTAGGACAAGCCCTTTGTTTTTATCAATAGAATGAACTGTGCCTTGTTTTAGATCGTGAAGAAACAAAAACTGTTTGTCAGCCTCAATTTTTGTTTCTTGTCCTGGGTCAAAGCTGTATTCATAACCCCAAGACTGATTCAGTTTTATTGGCGGCTTGGCCGTACGTTTCAAGCCGGCTAAACAATCAACATCCTCTGAAAGCTCTTCCTCGTTCATGGCTTGACGGTCGAATCTTCTCCACCAGCGTGGTTTATCTTCACGACGATAAAAGTTAAGCAGATAAGCAAGGAGCTCTTGTAAGCGCCAGTGTTCAGGGTTGTCTGAACGATCTAGAGGGATCCGGCTTAAAAGCTCAACGGCTAACCATTGGTTTGGATCGGCGCTGATTTTTTTTGTTTCTTCTTCAGCATCGATTTTGTTTGTTTTAGGCAGATAAGATCGATTGTTCTCGCTTTGAATTTGTCTAAGCCAAGCTTCAAGCTTCATAGTTGAAATACAATCCATTTCATTGTAATTGCGTATATCGCCAAGCAATTGTGAAGTTGTCCAGTCCGCTCCATCTTTTTGCTCAAGCCAGCGTTCGTAATAAACTATGGATTCTGTTGCTTTGGACACTTCCGCATTACGTGCCGGCAGATAAAGACGTTCTACTTTTTTGATTGAGTAAGAATCCTCGCCGAGGCATATACTTTGGCGCACAATAGTGTAGAGATCGACAAAAACTTCATTGCGCAATAGATCGTCTACTTCAGCTTCTTTTGTGCCGTGTCGGCTCATTAAGCGGCGCATGGCTGACACTTCGTAAGCGCCATAATGATAAATATGCATGGTTGGATCGTCGCGCCAGCGTTCGTAGGCCCAGTCTATAAAAGATTCAAAAGCTTGTTTTTCTTCCGGGCGATTATGGGCCCAAAAATCAATGAATTTTTCTTGCTCTTTCTCTTTGTAGCTGGCGCCAAATAAATATTCGAGTCCACCCTCCAGATAAGGATAGCCTTCCATATCGAAAAATATGTCATTGTTGGATGCTGGTGGCAAAAGGGCTAATCCCTGGCGTGGATTATTTATGTTCTCAGGTAAAACAACATATTTCGGGATTGATAATCCTTTTGATTCGATTTGCAAGGATGCCTGGCGTTTAAAGGTCTCAAAAGTTTCCGGTGCCAACCCTTTGCTTTGAGAAAAAGAGCTTTCAAGCAAGGCGCTGACTGTTGTGATTCCGGATTTGTGCAATTTACGGATTTGCCCTTGGCGGATATTAGCTATTTGCACAAGATCATCACGCTCTAAAAGGATTTTTTGCGCGTGAGAACGCCAGCGACTCAGGTTGTTAATTACTATATTTGTCGGCGGTTGTTTTTTGTCGAAATTATTTTGAAAGCATAAAAATCGCTCTTTTAAAGTTTGATAAAAATGCAAATAATTTTGGGTGCGAAAAGCTTTTTGTTCTCCATTGCCGAGAATGATACCGATAGTTTCAGGCATTATTCCTTGAATTTCGGCAAGCATTTCGCAATAAGCGCATAACTGCAAAATAAAGTACGGTTTGATTTTGCGTGCAAGTTTTGTGTCCCAAACCTCGTAGCTGTAATCTCCTAGTTTAGAGGGCAGATTGCAACGCATCAGAAAGTCCGAACGTCCTGCAAAAGGTGCTTTTGCTAGAAAGCCTTGATATACAATCTCTCTTCCGGTTTTTAATGCGGCGACAGTTTGTTCAAAGCCATCTTTTGCATCGACAGCAATTTCGCAAATGTCCTTATTTGCTGCTTTCAGTTTGGCAAAAAAATTCAACTCATGTTCGTTGCCTTTTTGTTGGACCAGCTGCATACTTGCGTCATCGATGTCCGGCGTCAGTCCTTGCGGATCTTCCAAATATAATCTATCCATCCAAGAGCTGAATTCATCACTCATGAAAGTAATTAGATCGCTTGGCGAATATATGATTTGATCTTCGCGCTTTTTCATAGAGCTTAGTGCGTTAGAGCTTTTGCCGACAAGTTATATGGTCCGCGGTTGGGTGTCGTCAAAGACTCAAGCAAACAATTCATAAATTCAGTTTGCAAACAAGCATATTCGGCAAAGCCAATAAGAATCAACTCTTTTACACGCTCAAGACTAAGCGTTCCGGAATAATAGGCAAAAGAACTGTTGGCTCCGGCTAATGCTGAATCAAAATGCTCTGCTTCAACAGTTGTGTGCACTTGAATCCAGGTGTAAGCTTTATTTTTGCGTAAATGCTCGGTCAGCTCTGGTAGAGCCGTTTTCATATGTCGATCAAGAACATTGAACTCTTCGTCAGATACTATCTCTGAAGCCAGATGAAAGCCAATTGCTTGATGTACTTTGCTTTCGCTGCTTTGACGATCCGGGCAATAACCTTCAGTGACTCGGTCCATGAATGTGCGAGTAAGAACTGTTACAGGCATCAAATCGTTAAGTTTGTCGTCTGTTAGCTTGTAAAAAGCAGCAGTTTCTTTAAGGCTTTTTTTAGCCATGCTGCGATGAGTGTGATTGCAAGCAAATTCGTCGACGGCAGCATAAAAAATTTGGGAGGCAACCTCGATACTTTGTTCGGCAAGTATCTGGGCTTTTTCATTTTTATCTTGAAACAGCTCTTGGCGTCTGGCGATTTCGCCGGCTAAAGTGGCAACTCCGGCGCCAAAAACAGAGTTAAAATGACTATATTGTCCAAAAAGCCAAAGCAAGTCGTCACCGTTGGCGGCAGCTTGCAAGGCTTGAGCAAAAATCCGGTTTCCAGTATGGGAAGCAAGTACAGGTTCCAAGTCTAATTTAGTAATTAAGGTGTTCACCATGATTTTCCATATACCGGAGCGGGCAGTTCGCTTATGATAATCTATTCTATTCCGGTTTGGCAGGCGGAGGTAAAGCAATGGAAAAGGCTTATTTTGCATCCGGGTGTTTTTGGGGTCCGGAGGACGTTTTTCATAAAATCGACGGTGTTAAGTCGACAGCTGTTGGCTATAGCGGCGGTAATTATGACAATCCCAGCTACCAAAATGTTTGCACCAGCACTACCGGCCATGCTGAAACAGTGGAAGTTGAATATGACCCGGCAAAAGTTTCTTATGAGCAACTTTTGAGCGTATTTTGGCGCATTCACGACCCAACTCAAGTAAATAAACAAGGACCGGATGTTGGTACTCAATACCGCTCGGCGATTTTTTGTACAAACGAACAACAATACAAAGCAGCTTTAGCTTCAAAAGAAGCAATGCAAAAGGTAATTAAAAAACCGATTGCTACTCATATTGAGATGTTTAAAAAATTCTGGAAAGCTGAAGAGTACCATCAACAGTATTACGCTAAAAATGGCATTAGCGGCGGTTGTCATTTGTAATATTTATGCCAAGGCTTCTTCAAGAACCAACTGTTTTTCTTCGTCTTGTAAATGATGGATGAAAAGCTGTTTTTTACTGATGCAGCTTTTAGCTAATTCCAGAAGATGAGCATGATGAGTAAATAAGATGATTTGTGTTTTGTTTGAAAGCTCAGCCAAAACTTCTAGGGTGGCTGCCGATCTTTTATCGTCGAAGTTAACTAGAATATCGTCAAAAATAAGCGGAATTGCTTCTTCTTTCTCCATGAACTGCTGAAGGCTTGCCAGGCGTAAAGAAAGAAATAGTTGATCGCAAGTACCTTCGCTCATGCCTTGTAAATCAACTGTGCGTCTGCTGTCCGGACGAACACCACGTAAAATTGCTTGACCGTTATCGCTAAGATCGTCGGACAAGCCGGCATAGGCTCCCAATGTTAACTTTGAAAAAATAGTGCTTGCTTCTTTTAGAATCGGATTTTGATTTCTTTCACGATAGCGTTCGATACTACGTTTGAGAATAACGCTGGCCAATTTAAGACGGGCATACTGTTCTGTATGATTTCCGATTTGCGCTTGCAGCTCTTGAATGCGTTCGGCAACTTCGGCTGCAGTTGCTTTGCCGTTCATATCCTCCAGTGTTTTTTGTTCTCGACCGATTGATATTGAAAGATTTTGCTGTAATTCGATAAGTGCACTGCGCTGTTGTAGCAATAGTGCCAGTTCGGATTCGGCATTATTACTGTCAGTGGTTAAGCAGTCTTGGATGAAACTGTCTAGTGGCTGATCCGGAGAAAGACGTGCTAGCTGGCGGTTAATCGTGTTGATTTCAGCTTCATGATGGCGGCGTGTTTCGGATTTTTGGGCGGCAGTAATAAGTTCATCCGGATTTTCTACTTTAGCTTCGTTGCATAATAAACGAAGCTCGTCTAAAAGGCGTTCTTTGTCTTTGCCGCTTGTTTCTAAGACTGCGGCTTCTTCTGCTAACTGCTTTTTGATTACGCTTAAGCGTGAGCGGGATTCTTTAGCTGAGAGTAAACGCGCCGATAGTTCGCCGACAGCTTGTGCTGCCGGATGATTGATTAGATCAGGAGCAATGCGTTTGGAAAGTTCCATAACATCGGCTTTGAATTGATTCGAGTCGCGATCAATGGCATCAATCCGTCTTTGACAATCTTTGGCTTCTTCCAGATGACGGAGGAGCTCGTCAAGCTGATTGACAAAAGAGAGCGCGTCGCCTGGGTTAGTGCTGTCCGGTAGCGAAAGCGGGAGCATGGCTGCCGCCCAATTTTTGCGCCAGCTGTCAAAAATTTCTTGATTGTTCTTTGCTCGTTCTCCGGCGATAAGACTATCGTTACTCAAGGTTTTTATGTCACGTTCAAGCTCGGAGCGTACTTTGCGTAATTCAAGAATATGTTCTATTCGTTCATGAGTTTTTTGAATTAAAGCGGATAAAGTTAAAGTATTGGTGTCAAGATCGGCTTCCAGGTTTGATTTGAGACTTTCGCCCAAACCAAATTTAAGCGCTTGGATCAATAGATCAAGCTCTTCGACGGTATGAAGTGATTCTTTCAATGAAACGGATAGCTTTTGCGCGTCGCAATATTCTCTGAACCAGGCTTTAGCTTCGGAAAGATTGTTGGGCTTAAAGCCTGATTTTAACCAGATCTCCTGCCACTGTCCCAGTAAGAATGTTTTGGCTGCATCTAATTCTGCTTTTTGCTCTTCCAAAACACCAAGTTGAAGCTCGCGTTCTTTTTTCTGGCTGATCAAATTTGCTTTATTTGCCACACGATTGGCTTCACGTCTTAAACGGTCAGCAATACTATCGGCTTGATTGACAGCTTTTTCATAAGTTTGCACTCGCAGCGATTGTTTATCGTTATTGGTTTTATTTGAGAGCAACTCTATAATCGATTGCCATTCTTGTTCTCTGCTTTGGCGAGCAGTCGTTAAATCTTCTTCTGTGGGCACTGCCATTTCAGCTTCGGATTGCGCTAATAGTGCGCTATATTTTTGTAACTCTTGTTTGCAGTCTTCAATTCGTGAACGATTTGTTTTTAAATCGGTTGAAAGTTGTTCGAATTCACGACGAAAATGTTCCTGTACCTCTTCTGATGGTGCCTGAATTTTGGCAAAAAGAGCTAAAAGTAAATCCGGTATTTCTTCGCTTTCGTGTTTTAAACTTTGTAGTTTTTCAGCGAATTCTTTGGACAAGCGAGCCAGCTTTAAAGCTTCGTTTCGTCTTTTCTCTTCCAGCTGTCCGTGCTGTTCTACTTTTTTCAAGGCGGAGATTAGAGATTCAGGATGTGGGGCAACCTTTGTAGAATCAAGTTGTAGTTTTAATTCGGCAAGACGGTTTTCCAATATTTCTTTTTCGTTTTTGCTGGTTGTAGCAGCTTGGCTAACACCGCTATATTGATTGGAGAGTTCGGTTATGCGTGATTTTTCTTGAAGTTTAAGACGGAAACTTTCAGCTTGTTCAAGCTCTGGGCTAAGACCGAGCTCTTTTAAGCACAAGCGAGCTTTATTTTGTTTGTTAGCTACATCCAGAGTAAGCCCAGCTCGGTCCGATTCGGCTTTAGTATGGCTGCCGCGAACTTCAACAAGATTTTCAATTACGGATGATTGCTCAAGTAAACCTTCCGGAATTTGAATCTCTTTGATGTCATTTTCTAGTTTGCCTAGTTTTTCTTTTGCCTGACGTTCGCTTCTTTTAGCAGCCAACAAATCATCAGTTAGTTTGCGGCTTATCTCCTGAAAATCGGGTGGGAGTAAAACAACATCTTTAACCGGTTGCAGCTCATTTTGACAAACGGTACGTTCGGCTATGAGTGGTAAAGCGTCACGAATTTTTTCCAGCTTGTTAATTTGTTTGTCTAGGCTAAAAAGTTTTTGGTCAGTATCTGC
Source organism: Candidatus Obscuribacterales bacterium (assembly GCA_019750335.1). Classification (GTDB taxonomy): domain Bacteria; phylum Cyanobacteriota; class Vampirovibrionia; order Obscuribacterales; family Obscuribacteraceae; genus JAIEPM01. The sequence continues at coordinate 566,305 of JAIEOQ010000003.1, read as the reverse complement.
TTTTAGCTCCTGAGCCGAACGTAGCTCTTGATCGTGCTTTTCCCATTCGCTTGTGGATAATTCGGCTTCTTTGAGCTTTCTTTTTAGATCGGAAAGTTCGGACAATGCTTTGTTTATGCTTCTATTAATTGCTGATTTAGCGAATAACTCTTCATAATCTTTTGCTAGCTTTTCTTCGATTTTTTTTAAATCGGCAATGCCGGCGCCAGCACTGAACAGAAGCTCCCCGACTTCGCTTTCGCCGCCGATGATACTGTGCCCGCCTTTAATTAGGCTTTCATGGTTGATGCCGAACATAGTTTCAAAAACGGCGGCGCTTGTACTACCAAGATATTTTTGTAAAGCGTTATCGGGGACGAGTTTGTTTTCGTCATTGAGATCACGCAAAGTTTTGACATTGCCTTTACGGCGCAAAAGTTTCAATAATGAACCATCGCTGTGCTTGAGCACTAAACCGATGCGCATATCCGAATAACCATGAACGAAATCATCGCTTGATTTTGGCGGAATACCGTAAAGAGCTTGTTTGAGTGCGCGTAGGGCCGTGCTTTTACCTGATTCGTTCGGTCCGTAGATAACATGCAATCCTTCATTGCCCGAAGATAAGTCGATGACTTTGTCGGTAAATGAACCAAAGGCTAGAAGATGTAGTCCTAAGATCTTCATTTAGTTTGACCAGGTCTGTAAAGTCTTTCCAGCAAAATCTGTTTGACGTCATCCATTACTTCTTTGTGCCATTGCGGATCGGAGAAGCGTGTTGCTTCCGGAAGATCGGCCGGTAACTTAGCTTTCAAGTCGGCCAGCTCTTTTTCCAATGTTTCCCATTGCAGTGCGGATTTGCCGATCTCATCGATATATTCAAGCAGCTCAGAGAGAGGTCCTTCGGCAGTCAAAGAAGCTGAATCGTTTGTCGGAGCACTCGTGAGAATTTTGATCTTTTCCAGCCATAGCAGGTCTGAGGCCAATTGAATGGCAATTGATCTGGCTGATTCGACAAAGTGATTTTTTTGCGCACGTAATTGGGCATCGGCAGGACTTTGACCGTGGATTTCCAGACGTACAGCCAGAGGCATGCCTTGCCCTTGCTCAAGTAGATTGGCTAAAGCAGTGCGTACAACCTCAAGCACTTGATCGTTATTCTCGCAGCTTGAAGCGTCGACTTGGCAAACTTCCCAACGGACTACGCAAAGTTCTTGAAAGCTTTCCTGGATTTGATAACGATCGTCGACACTAACAAGGGAACAGCCTTTGCTGCCTGTTTCACGTACATGACGCCCTTGTATATTGCCGGGAAAAATAATCAATGGATCTTGATTGAGTACTTCACGTTTATGTACATGACCTAAAGCCCAATAGTTGTAGCCTTTGTTGATCAATATTTCGAGCTTGCAAGGTGCGTAAGGTGCATGTCCTTCGCGTCCGGCGGCGCAAGTATGTAAGACGCCGATATTGAAACGTCCTGAATCGCCAGCCGGATAGTTAAGGGACAGATCGTCGGTAACTGCGCTTGTGGCAAAGCTTTGTCCGTGGATTGAAACGGGACAGTTCTCTAAGCGAAAAGTCTGGGGTTCTTTATGTGAAAAAATATGGACATTGTCCGGCAAGGGCAAGCTTTTGGTGACGCGACTTTCGGCGTCATGATTGCCTTTAAGAATGAAAGCGGCAATATTTTTTGCTTTCAGACGAGACATTTGCTGCACAAAATAAAGCCCGGTATTGTAGTCTTTCCAGTCGCGATCGAATAAATCGCCGGCTATAACTACGAACTGTACTTGTTCTGTGATCGCTAAGCTAATTAGGTTTTCTAAGGCACGACGAGACGCTTGCCTCAGTCTTTCGGCTGGAGCGCCGTCATAACGCTCCAATCCGGACAAGGGGCTGTCCAGGTGTATGTCAGCTGCGTGAATGAATTTGAACATACGCAAAGTAGATCATAAAACGCTTGACAGGGTTTCGCCAGGTCAGACGCTTTATATTGTGCAGACCCGATCGCCGCCTCGTGATTTAGAGACGTAAAGTGCCTGCATCGCAATTGAAATAAGCTCATCACGGTCATAAGCATGAATCGGATAAGTAGCTAAGCCCAAGCTGGCGGTAATTTTGATATTTTGCCAATTATGGCTTATCACTTGAGTACCCAGAGTCTCTCTGATTCGTTCGGCAATAATAGTTGCTGCTGCGGTGGCCGTATCGGGCATGATAATGCCGAAATCAGTACCGCTATAGCGAGCGACGATGTCTTGGCTGCGCACTGTTTTTTTAATGGCATCAGCGCAAATCCGCAGGACTGCATTGGCGGTTAGATCCTGATACTCCTTTTGTATATCTTCGAAGTTGTCTATGGAAACCATACACAAAGAAGCAACACGGTTGTATCGCCAAGCTTGTTTGAGAGTTTGATCTAAAAGACGTAGAAAGCTGCGGCCGTTATAAGTAGCGGTCAGGGTGTCAAGAAGCGCTAATCGCTCCATATTTTCGGCGGTATTTTCAGCAAGTGCTTCCACATCTTGAAGCTGATTGGCTTCGAACTCTTTGACTTGCTCAAGCACTGCCGGGTCGGCAAGCACTCTTTTCATTTCCGGACGTTTCGCCATCAAAGTTTCGATTGCTTTTCGATAGAGCGAATCTTCACCGTAGAGCCAAATTTGACTGAGATGACCGATTTTTCCCACGCGCTTACATCCTCACCGACGTTTTCCTATCCTAACAGATAATCCCGGTGCCAGCCTAGCCCAGTTCCAACTTGTTGTCAAGCGTTATTCAAAGCCGGGCAAAGATAACTTAAACTCTTCAGGCATTCCAGTGTTCGCCAGCTTGGCGGCAAGCTCGTGATGGTCGCTAAAAGTTTGAGCATCAAGTTTATAAGGTGTGTACTGAGGAAGATTTTGTAAAAACAGCTCGATACGTTTTTGTGAACTTTCAAGGGCGTCTGCTTCAATGCGGCCTTCTTTTGCTGCTTTGTCCATTAGTACAGCGGTTTTTAAGGCATCATCCATGGTGACATTGTCACCGGCAACAAGAAAAATATCCAAGCCGGCATTTAGCGCTTTGGCTATATTCTCTTCTTGTTTGATGATGTCATTGCCTGCTTTCATGCCTAAAGCATCGGCAATGATTATTCCCTTAAAGCCCATTTTTTGTCGGAGCAGCTCAGTCAGTATTTTTTTTGAATTAGTGGCAATATGATCCGGATCGATTTGCGGAAAAAGAAGATGAGCGGTCATCACCATCGGTACGCCAGCGTTAATTAGAGCTTGAAATGGCACAAGCTCGCGTTTTTCCAACTCTGCTAAGTTAAGATCGAGAATTGGTGAAGAATAGTGCGAGTCGGATTTAGTATCGCCATGTCCGGGAAAATGTTTAGCGCAAGGTATGACACCGTGGGCTTGTAATGTTTTAGCAAACTCAAGGGCCGCAGCGCTGACTAATTCTGGGGTGTGAGCAAAAGCGCGGGAGCCGATTACCGGGTTGTCCGGATTGCTGTTGATGTCGGCAACCGGAGCGAAATTGACATTGATGCCGATTGATTTAAGTTCGGTAGCCATAGCCGCTGCCACTGCACTAATCGAACTTGACCATTTGTCAGCATAAGGAAAAGGAGTAATTGGTAAAGGCGGACGGATTACTCTGCCACCTTCATGATCAACTGAGACAATAATATCTTTGTCGCCAAGAGCCTGGCGGCAATCAGCCAGAAGCTGCGAATATTCTTCGTGCCAAAGATCATACTTAGCTTCTTGCAAAAAATTTCTTTTGCGAAACATGATTGCTCGCGGTTGAAGCAGTTTGAGAAGATCGCTCTCTTCTTTAGTTAAACGTGTTCCTTTTGGTTCAACTAAAAAATGTTTGCCGAAGTAAGAAAGATCTTTGTTCATATTTATCTCTTATGCAGTCTCAAGCGTAGGTCTTTCTCCGGGCGTAGAGTAACAGCCGGCAATAATTTTACGTTTTGACCCGGCTCCAGTTCAAGACTGAATTTTTGCATTATCGCTGACAAGGCCATGACTGATTCGAGCATGGCAAAACCATTGCCGATACAAGTCCGCGGTCCGCCGCCAAAAGGAAAGTAGGCGAATTTAGGCAAATTATGGGTAAATTCAGGAGTCCAACGTTCGGGCTTGAATGAATCAGGCGAATCATAAAAACGTTTGTCGTGATGCATAACCCATTGGCTGAGAATAACTGCCGTACCTTTCTTTATTTCATATTCGCCAATGAGACAATCTTGAATATTTTCGCGGCCGATTGCCCAAACCGGTGGGCGCAGGCGCATTGATTCTTTGATTATCTTTTCGGTATAAGTCAGGGCGCTGTAATCAGTTACTTCTGGTAAACGTCCCCTCAATACGGTGTTCAGCTCGTGAACCAAATTGGCGGCAACATCCGGATGTGAGGCAAGCAGATAAAGAGTCCAAGTCAATGTCAACGCTGTTGTTTCATGACCGGCAAAAAAGAGAGTAAAAACCTCGTCGCGAATCAGCTTGTCGGTTAAGCCGCTGTTTTCCTGATTCTCTTTAAGTGCAATGAAAGTAGAGAGTAGATCATGCTTGCCTTCAGTATGATTCCTCCGTTCATCAATCAATTTGAATATGACAGTATCTACTTTTTTGATCGCTTCAAGCAGATGGATATTAGTCGGAAAAGGCACCGATTCGGGAAGTAGCAGAAGTAATGGATTGTTCATGCGGTCTGCTAAATATTTTTGGGCGTCGATTAAAGCTGAAACAAACTCGCTATTGTCCTTGGTTATTTCGCTGTCAAACAAAGTTTTGGCGGCGATGCCTAAGGTCAATCCCATCATTTCTTTTTGAATTTCGATAGTCTGACCATCGACAAAACGATCAAGCATTTTTTGTGTATGCTCGATCATTATCTGTCCGTATAACTCTAGACTTTTATGATTGAAAGAAGGCGAAGCAAGACGACGTTCTTGTTTCCAGAGATCGCCTTCACTGCTTAACAGCCCTTGGCCAAAGAATGCTCGATTATTTTTTATTGCTGCGTCTTTAGTAAAGTTATGAGCTTGAGTGACGAGCACCGTATGCATGAATTCCGGTTCGTTTAAGAAAAGCACCGGAAACGGACCGACCTTGAAAGGGACTATATTGCCGTATTGATTGCGGCAATCAGTCAAAAATTCCAGCGGTTGGTTTTTGAGCTTGTCGGCACAACCGAAAAAAAAGCTGCCTTTTGGTCCTTTAGGAAGCGGCTTGACGGCCGATTTCATTTTGCAGCAACTTTATTGTTGTGAGCTTCTGCTGCTTTTTTTATTTCAGCTAGCTGCTCGCGTATTTCGGAAGCTGTTGTTGTTTCGGTGATTTTTTTAGCGAAAGGAATACGCAGACCGGTGTCTATATAGGATCTTAATTCGACTAAAGTCTCGCCGTTTGCTTGCGGAGTCAAAGACCAGCTACCTTCGAAAGCTTTGAATTTATCTGAGCTACGCATACGATAGTCGATGGTGCTTGGGCTGCGATAAAACTCTTCGTAAATACATTTAGCATTGCCGATAATCGGCAGTCCATCGAATTTTTCTTCAACCAGACAGGTATTTTTTGTTTGGGAGAGAACGCGACAGCTATCGCTATTATTCTCGTGAGCATGACGAATCGCTTCGTAAACAACGTCAGGCTTAGCTTTGACTAAGGTTTTAAGCGTTACACCCGGATTTACGGTCTCCGCAGAACTTTCAATAGGAGCAAGTAAGGAAGCGACGAGTAAGAATAATGCCCAGCTGTACTTTTTCATAATCTCTCACGGAATTGATTCTCCTAATGATAACCACAAAACTGGTATTTGCTGGGTAATTTATACCTAAAGGAAAGAGCAGCCCGAAGACTGCTCTTTCCTTTGTGGTGGTATCGGATCAATCGGTTAGGAGAAACCGAACGGGCAAAACTTAGGCTGTGACGGCAAGAGGTAGGGCCGAGACTTCTTCATCCACGTATAGATCAAGCAGTATCTGTCTTATCTCTTTTACATCCAGATGTTCTTCCGGATAATAAGCAAGAAGTAGCTCAAGCAAGCGGTTAAACAGGGTCTCTGCCTCTTGCTTGCGGTCAATGGCACAATTGATCATTGCTGAATTGTAAAGGTAGGAAATTAACTCCGGATCGTCTTTTTCCGAGACTCTTTCTTTCGCGGCAAGAGCTTTTGTATGCAGGCGAGCTGCCTTAACATAATCTCCCTTTTCTTCGCACATATTGGCGAACTGTTGGAGTTCATCTGCACGTTTCATAACTGCCTCCTTGAAGCGTGACAAGCTGCTTCCCGGCGATCCAGGAATTCATTAGGTATGCGACCGATTTGCGTTAAGAGACCAACAGCCGGCTCGTATCAGTGCTGATACTTGCTTAGGTCTGTCATTGCCTTGATCAATTTTGTTGTCGTGCAAATGACAAGCAAACCTGATGGTGCAAGGGCTTAAGTGACTTTGTTGATTTCTATTGAGGCTATGATAAGCCGGGTTTAAGACAATTAGCAAGATAGGCTGATCTATAGAGATCTTATAGCTTGCCTATATATCAGATTATTAAAGCCTCATCCATTGCTGCATTTGAAGTAGACAATAAAAGACTGCAAAAGCATTCTTTCCTTAAATCGCAGCTGAAAGCTATGATTTAAGGAATTTTGGTAATCATTTCTATTTGCTTGCTGACAGTGAATTCTTAGCTGCGGACATGAGCAAATGGCTGTCAATGCCTAAAGCCAAGAGTTCATAACCTTGAGCAAGATAGGATTTTCCTTGTTCCGCTTGCAAAGCAAATATGCCAACTGGGATTTTATGTTTTTTGCAGGCGTTATGTACTGTTTGGATTGCTTTTTGTACTTCGGCGTCCTGCACTTGTCCGAGCTTACCCATACTGCCTGATAAATCGTATGGACCGATGATTACAGCGTCTATACCGGCTACTTTTAAAATCGCATCTATATTATGTACAGCTTCAATATGTTCAATTTGAATGATTGTTGTTAGGCGGTCATTTGCTTCATTTATATAAGTAGTGAAATCGGCACCGTAGCCATGAGCCCTGGCGATACCAACGCTACGTGTGCCCAAGGGCGGGTATTTAGCTGCACTTATTGCAAAAGCGGCTTCTTTGGCTGTTTTTACTTGCGGAACGATAATGCCGTCGGCTCCCAAGTCAAGAACACGTTTAATCCAAGTTTCATCGTTGGCGGGGATGCGCACTAGTGCAGCGCATTCTGGAGTTTTTGCTTGAAAGATGAAGTGTGGATCATTTTACCTCTTAACATCCTAAGATTGTTCCCTTGAACGTTTTTTAGTTATTGGGAAACAAATCAGATACGAGTTCAGTCACAAACTTTGGAGGAAATAAATCATGATACTAATATCTTTTGTAGCGTTGGCGGCAACTACCGCAACAACAATCATAGTTCAGCAATTTGTCAGCGAGTCACGTTAAGTGGATTCATTGGGTAACGGCTCGCTTTTCACTTGCTCGCCCTCCTGGAGATCGTCAGAGGGGCTGACTACTATTAATTCGTTGCCCTGCAAACCGGTTTGTATTTCAACTTCATTGCCGAAATCACGACCGATGGTAATTGGCTGGTAATGAGCTTTTGAATCTTTAATGACGACGACAAATTGTCCGTCGGCACGTGTAACAAGGGTTGTTCCCGGTACACGAATCCACGGCTGCTCGCGTAATGTCGTCAATTTTATTTCAGCATACATGCCGGGCAGCAAGGCATGGTCCTGATTTTTGATTTTGATTTCGGTTTGACGAGTACGTGTGTTCGGATCGAGAGCGCCGCTGACATTTGTCACTATGCCGACAAACTTGCGTTCGGGATATTCAGGTACTAGCACATCGGCTGTCATGCCATCGCGCAAATAACGAGCGATTCTTTGCGGCACGCTGACATAAATACGTAACGAATCAATTTTAGCTAATTGGAAAAGTTCTAAATTGCTTGATTGGCTGCCTTGAGTAATCAAAGCGCCTGGATCGACTTTACGATAAGTAATTACTCCGTCAAAAGGAGCCAACACCTTTTGGAAAGATTGTTCGGCAACATATTTAGCCACGTCAGCTTGTTTGGCTTTTACATTAGCTGCGGCTTGATTGATTTCGGAGCGCGAGCTTTCAATCTGGGCTTTAGCTGCTTGTTCGTTGGCGATATTGGCTTGCAGATCGGCTGAGGTCGATTCTAGTGAACGTACTTTTTCGTCGCGACTTTGTTCGCTGACGGCACCGCGTACACACATATCCTGCCAGCGTTTGGCTGTAACTGTGGCATAAGCGACATTGGCTTTTGCTCTTTCAATATCTGCTAAAGCTTGTTTGTCTTTGGCGATTGCTTCTTTAAGATTGGATTTGGATGTTTCAAGCTCAGCTTTTGCTTTAAGCAAATCAGCACGAGCTTGCAAAAGCTCTTGATCCACTGTTGGTGTATCAATTGTGGCAAGTAATTGTCCGGTTTTTACTGTGTCGCCGATGTCCACCATCCGGTCTTTCAGATAGCCGTCTATCCGAGCATAAATAGTCGTATATTGAATGGCGCCGATATTACCGGGCAAGGTGATTGATTCGGTATTTGCCGATGGTTTGGAGATAATTGTATGAACGACCGGTATCGCTCCGGTTGTTTCTTCATGTACTTTTTTTAGCTCTTGTTTTTGCATTATGCGCGGAAGTAAGCCAACAATGAACAATAAAAGAATGATCCCGCCTAGCACGGAAAGAAACAGTTTTATGCCATGAAGCGGAGCCGGTTTGTGTTCGTGTTCATCGGACGAGTTCATTTTGGTTGCCTCAAGCTTGTTTAGACTCTTCTTGTTTATTGTGTTCTTTGCGGAATAAGCTGAAAATTAAAGGGACGAAAAACAAAGTGGAGAAAGTAGCGACAGTTAAACCGCCGATTACTGCGCGTCCAATCGGAGCGTTTTGTGAGCCGCCTTGCCCGCTACCGATTGCCATAGGAATCATACCGATGATCATTGCTGTCGCTGTCATGATTACCGGGCGAAAGCGCTGATAGCCAGCGTTTAGTGATGATTGGAAAGAGTCGAAACCTTCTGCTTTTTGTTCGTTGGCAAAAGTAATCATCAAAATACTGTTAGCTGAAGCAACACCGATAGTCATAATTGTGCCCATCAGTGCCGGAATGCTGAAAGTCGTTTGAGTAATGAACAAACTCCAAAGAATGCCAGAGAAAGCGCCAGGAATGGCCATCAAGATAATGATTGGATCGGTCCAGGACTGGAAGTTTACGACTAGAAGCAAATAAACAAGCACGAGAGCAAAAACAAGCCCGCCTAAAAGTGCAGCAAAAGCAGTGACCATGCTTCTTACTTGACCGCCCATAAAGAGAAAGCTGCCGCGTGGCAGTTGGCTTTGATAACGATTGAGAATTTGTTTGATGTCTGTGGCTACGCCGCCGAGATCGCGACCTTGGCAGGCAGCATAAATATCGAACACTGGTTGGGCGTTCAAATGATTGACGACGGCCGGTGTTGCTGTGCGATAAGGTTTAGCTACGTTAGCCAACATTTGTGGTTGCGGCGGAACCGGTGGTTGCCCATCTTGCTTAACTACATTTTGTGGATCTTTTTGTTTGCCAGTCAGAGCGGTAATAAACAAGCTATCCAGGGAGTTTATTTTGTATTGAGGCGTTTGCGCCGCTAAATTATAGTTGACTCCGTTACCTGTATTGAGCCAAAAATTCGGCGCTGTTTGGAAGCTTGAGCTTAAAGAAACAAGCACTGAGTTGGATACATCTTTTTGGGTTAAACCAAGTTGATTGGCTCTGGTTCGATCAACTTCAAAAACAAATTGTGGCGCGTTAACTACTTGGTGCAAACATACATCTACAGCGCCAGGCACTTTTTGTATTTCACGCTTTATTTTTTGAGCAATGGCGTAATTTTTTTCTTTTTCATTGCCGGTGATACGAATATCAATTGGGGCTGGTAATCCGGCATTAAGTATTTGTGTGACTATGTCGGCCGGTTGGAAGTAATAACTGCACTCTGGATATTTTTCAGTGAGCATTTTGCGCACCTGCTTTTGATAATAAGCGGTGCTTTGAGTTCTGTTCTCTTCAAGTGATATCAGGATCTCGCCATCAGCTTCGCTTATGGTCTGGCTGTCTGAAAATGCGTAATTAACACCGCTAACCGGCATGCCGATATTGTCGGTAATAACCTCTATTTCGCCAGGTGGGATCAACGCTTTGATTGAACGCTCAATTCTTTTGAACAGGCGTTCAGTCTCTTCCACTCTGGTTCCTGGACGCGCGTTAATATGCAAACGTAGTTGTCCGGCGTCGATAGTCGGAAAATAATCCTCGCCGATTTGTGGCAAGAGACAAAAAGAAAGAGCATAAAAACCGAGAAATAAGGAAAGAGTGATTTTTGGATTAAGTAAAGCCCAATGCAAAGTTGCTCTATACTTCTCGCGAGCTGATTCAAAAGCTGTGTCGATTATTTTATAGATTTGAGTAAAGATTGAGACTTTCTTCGGTTTTTCGGAGTCGGAATGATGTCCTTCAACACCAAGCAAAGCCTTGGACATCAAAGGTACGATCGTGCGTGATAAGCCATAGGAAGCCATCATGGCAAACACTACAGCCATGCCTAAAGGCATAAACAAAGAACGGCTGGGCTCGGTCAGAAAAAGTACAGGCACAAAAACGACGCATATGGAAAGAGTAGAAACGAAAGCCGGCAAAGCAACTTGTTGAGCGCCATCAAGAATGGCTTTGACTATGTCTTTACCCATGTCCATATTACGATGAACGTTTTCAATTTCGACAGTGGCGTCATCGACGAGCATACCGACAGCCAGAGCTAATCCGCCAAGAGTCATTGAATTGATTGTTTGTCCGCAAATATGCAAACCGATAATTGAACAAAGCATGGCCAAGGGAATTGAAGTAGCGACAATAAGAGTGCTGCGCCAACTGCCTAACAAAGCTAACATCATAATCGCTGTTAGTCCGGCAGCTGTAAGTGCTTCTTGAATAACGTCGGCGACACATTCTTTGACGAAAATTGATTGATCCGTGAGTAAGCTTATTTTGCACGCCGGAGGCACGATCGCTTGAATGCGCGGTAATGCTTCTTTGATCCGGTTGACGACAGCAAGGGTAGAAGCGTCGCCGTTTTTCAATATATTGAATAAAACAGATCTTTTGCCGTCTTGATTGACTATGTTCAATTGCGGTTGATAACCGTCATGAACATGAGCCACATCGCGCACATAAACGACTGCGCCTTTTTGCGACTTAATCGGTACGGCATTGAGTTTGTCGATAATGCTCGGAATATTGTTCAGAGTCATTATGTATTCGTACGTACCCATCTTGGCTGTGCCGGAAGGGGCAATGATGTTCTGATTATTGATGGCTGTGACTACATCATTGGCTGAAAGACCGGTGGCAATAATCGCTGCCGGGTCCAAGTCGACCATGACTTGACGATATTTACCGCCGTAAGGAAAAGGGATAGTGGCGCCTTGAATCGTGGCTAACTGATTGCGCACAAAATTATTGGCGATATCAAAAAGTTGCGCTTCGGATAAAGTTTTACTGCCTATTTGCAGCTGGATAACCGGCACATCGGTGGCGCTTGTGACAGTAACAAAAGGCGGTGTTATATTCGGCGGCAGATATTCCAAGCAGGCGTTGCCGACGGATGCCACCATGGCTACGGCTTCACCGATGCTAGTTCCTTTATGCAAATAGACTTTAATTACGCTCATACCGGAAAGCGAAGTCGATTCCATATGATCGATACCGTTAACCGTTGAGGTCAACCAAGTTTCGGTCACCGTAGTAATCAAATTCTCAACGTTGTAAGGCGACATGCCGGTATAAGTCCAGACGCAACTTACAATCGGAACGTCAATTCCCGGAAAGATGTCGACAGCCATTTGCATGATTGAAAGCACGCCGAACAAAGCAATGGATAAAGCCATAACTATGAATGTATGCGGTTTGTGCAGCGCTAATTCAACAATCCACATTTTTAGCTACCATCAATCTCTTTGCAAGCCGGCTGAGAGCCGAAATCTTGCCGCGTGGTGAATATAATACAACCTCAATGCTTCTGGTCCTTCTTCTTGCGCGAAATTGAAAATATCAAGGGAACCAAAAACAAAGTGGAGAAAGTGGCAACGGTTAAACCGCCGATTACGGCGCGTCCTATCGGCGCGTTCTGCGAACCGCCTTGCCCGCCGCCGATAGCCATTGGGATCATGCCGATGATCATCGCTGTTGCGGTCATGATTACCGGACGAAAACGTTGATATCCAGCTTCCAGAGCTGCTTTAAATGAGTCGCCATTCTTTTTCAGCTCTTCATTGGCAAAAGTAACCATCAATATGCTATTGGCCGAAGCGACGCCAATAGTCATGATTGTGCCCATCAGAGCCGGAATGCTGAAAGTGGTTTGGGTGACGAACAAGCTCCAAATAATTCCGGAAAGTGCTCCGGGAATAGCCATTAATATAATGAATGGATCGGTCCAAGATTGAAAGTTTACGACCAAGAGAAAATAAACCAGAACGATGGCAAAAGCCAGACCGGAGAGTAAGGCGATAAAAGCCAGATTCATACTCATGACTTGTCCGCCCATAAAAAGAAAAGTACCGCGAGGCAGTCCGGGGCGAATTTTATCCAATATGCTTTTGATCTGAGTCGAGACTGAACCTAAGTCTGCTCCCTGGCAGGCTGCATAAATATCGAAAACCGGAGCTACATTCAAATGGTTTACTACAGAGGGTGTAGGCGAACGTTTGAAAGTTGCCACATTGGTTAATACCGGCGGCTCTATTCGTGTCGTTTGTGAATTGGTTGGAGTTAAAGACATGAAGCGCAAATCGTCAAGAGATGTCAGCTTGTTTTGCGGTGTTTGCGCTGCCATATTGTAATTAATCCGATTTTTAGCGTTCAACCAAAAATTAGGTTGAGTTTGAAAGCTCGAGCTCAAATTAATCAAGAAAGAGTTGGATATGTCCTTTTGCGTCAAGCCGATTTGTTCGGCTCGGGTGCGGTCTACGTACCAACCGAAATGGGGAGCGTCGATTACTTGGTGGATACATACGTCAGTGGCACCGGGAATAAGAGCTACTTTCTGTTTGATATCTTTGAGTATTTTGTAGTTATTCTCTTTGTTGAAGCCGATTATGCGTATGTCAATCGGTGCCGGTAAGCCGGCGTTGAGAATTTGAGTGACGATATCTGCCGGTTGGAAATAAAAACGATAGCTCGGGTATTCGGCTTTGAGCATGCGTCTTATTTTTTGTTGGTAGTAAGCTGTATCGTGTTGGCGTTTCTCGGACAAATGAGCCAGTATTTCGCCGTCCGCTACACTGACGGTTTGACTGTCAGAGAGCGAATAATTGATTGCGCTTACAGGTAAGCCGATATTGTCGGCAATCATTTCGATTTCGTCTTTTGGAAAAAGTTTTTTGATCGAGCTTTCAATTTTGTGGAAAATGCGTTCTGTATTTTCAATGCGTGTGCCGGCTGGAACGCAAACATGCAATCTTAATTGTCCACCATCGATAGTTGGAAAGAAATCCTGACCAATTTGCGGCAGCAATAGGAGCGAAAGAACGATAAAAGCGAAGAATAAGGAAAGAGTGACTTTAGCGTTGTTCAGCGCCGACTCAAGAGTGTGGCGATAAGTATTGCGAGCGGCTTCGAAAGCCTTTTCGATTGCTAGATATATTTTGTGAAAAAAGAGCAGTAAAAAATTTTGCGGAGGTTTATTCTCTTGTCCCGGCTGGTGATGCTCGCCTGAAAGCAGCGCTTTAGACATGAGTGGTACCAGAGTACGCGACAGTCCGTAAGAGGCTAACATGGCAAAAACAACAGCCATACCCATCGGTACGAATAAAGAACGTGACGGTTCAGTAAGAAATATGACCGGAACAAATACGATACAAATAGATAGGGTGGAAACAAGCGCCGGCAAAGCAACTTGTTGAGCGCCGTCCAAAATGGCTTGAGTAATCTCTTTTCCTTGAGCTAAGTTACTGTGCAAATTCTCAATAGCTACGGTGGCATCGTCGACAAGCATACCGACTGCTAATGCCAGACCACCCAGAGTCATGGAATTTATACTTTGTCCGGTTATGCAAAGACAGATTAAGGAAGAGAGAATAGCCAGCGGAATTGAAGTAGCGACAATGAGTGTGCTTCGCCAGCTGCCTAACAGCGCCAGCATTAATAGAGCCGTTAAAAGAGCGGCAGTGATTGTTTCACGGATTACTTCGTCGACACATTCACGAACAAAAATGGATTGATCCGTAAGCACATCTATTTTGCAAGCCGGAGGTACGATGGTGCGAATACGAGGCAAAGCCGCTTTAATGCGACTGACTACGTCGAGAGTTGAAGCGTCGCCGTTCTTTAGTACGTTGAAAAGTACGGCTCGCTTACCGTTTAAGTTAACGATGTTGGTTTGGGGCTGATAGCCGTCATGAACATGAGCTACATCTTTCAAAAATACGACTGCGCCGTTGGCCGATTTTACAGGCAGAGCATTAAGCTTTTCGATAGTGTTAGGTGTGTTATTGAGTACGATTACGTATTCATAAGTACCCATTTTGGCTGTTCCGCAAGGATCAATTGGACTTTGATCATTGATAGACGTAACTATGTCGTCTGCTGATAAGCCAACGGCATAAAGAGCTTTCGGGTCTAGATCAATCATTACTTGGCGGTACTTGCCGCCGTAAGGAAAAGGTATGGTAGCGCCTTGAATGGTTGCCAATTGGCTGCGAATCAGATTATTGGCAATATCAAAGAGTTCTGCTTCGGAAAGTGTGTCACTGGCAATGATCAGTTGCAAAACCGGAACGTCAGTAGCACTGGATGCGGTGACAAAGGGTGGGCTGATACCGCGGGGTAACTGTCTTAAAATGGCGCTACAGACCGACTCAACCATGGCTACCGATTGCCCCATGTCGGTACCCTTATTCAAATAGACTTTGACGATGCTCATGCTGGAAAGTGAAATGGATTCCATGCGCTGGATACCGTTCACTGTCGAAGTCAGCGCACGTTCGGTGACCGTGGTTACCAAATTCTCCATGTAATACGGAGACATACCGGTGTAAGTCCAGGCACAGCTGACAATGGGGATATCGATATTGGGAAAGATATCCACTGGCATGCGCAAAATGGAGAGCACGCCGAAAAGCAGAATAGTGATCGCCATCACTAAAAACGTATGAGGTCGTTTAAGAGCTAGCTCGACAATCCACATTTAGAGGATTGTCCCAGAAAAATCCCAAGCTTTTTTGAATTTTTCAGTTAGGCTCTGCTAATCTATAGTGAACTGTCTGTGGTGGCTTTTAGCGGGAATCTCTTGAAATCTTCGGACCTGAATTTGCCTAATCGAAAGCTCGCCTGCTTGCTTTGTTTGTGCCTTCAGGCATTCACCATTGGTGGCGCCAGATCTCAACCCCAAGCCGCCAACAAATTACCTGATGGTGCTTTGCCGGCTAAGATGACCGAAGCGGATAAAGAAGCGCAACGGACTCTGCAAGAGATTGCTCGTGAAACTATCGACAGCACCGGCAGTATGTTTGTCGATCCCGAACAAATTTTTGTCAAGCCACCTTTGCTTACGGCTTTGATTACTATCGATCAACGTTATTCGCCTTACGGGCTTGATGCTGCCGGCGAAAGTAGAATCGGGCTTGCTGATGCTTTTAAAATTGCTCTTGCCAACAATTTAGACATCAAGATTGCCAATACTAATGTCGATGCTCAGCGTTGGCAATATTATGGAGCGCTTGGTGGCTTCTTGCCGAATATCGTCAACAGTCTTACTTACCAAGGCTTGAAAGGTAATTATGTCAGCCCGGCCGGATTGGTGATTCCAATCTCCAATTCATATATAACGATGAACAGCGGCTATCAGTGGTATCTGTATAAGGGTGGCAGTATTCTGCATACAGCCCTTTTGAACAAGGATAATTACAAGGCTGCGCAGTCTTTATCTAAAGCAACAACTAACGATACTCTAATGGAAGTCGGCAAACAGTATTACGAACTTGTACTGCGAGACGCATTGCTTCAAATCAAAATGAAAACAGTAGATGTCGCTAAAGCTTCAGTTGTCGTCAATCAAGATCAATTCGACAACGGTGTGGTCACACAGCTTGATGTTTTGCAATCCAAATACGAACTTTCAAAAGACAGACAAGATCTGATTGCAGAACAGGTAAAGCGTCGCGAAGCTGCAGTTAACTTGGCACGTTCATTGAATGTGGATTCCGGAGTTGATTTGACTCTCAAAGACAGGCGGATCACTAAAGTGAGGCTTGTGGATAAATCTTTATTGCCGGCGGATCTTTTACGCGTTGCTGTTTCCAATCGTCCTGAGTTGAAGCGCTATGAATATTTGCGTTTAGCGGCATTGGAGTCGATTAAAGTAGCTAAAGCAAGTTTGTTGCCGACACTGGCTGCAACCGGTGCGGTAATCGGCAGCGGTTCCAATGCCACAAGCATAAATAACAGCAGTAGCAGCTCGTCACAACAAACTTCTTTAAGTTCTTCCGGTATGAGCGCCGGTTCGGTCTCGACGGCGTCGGCGTTGCCGCTTGGTGCACCATCCAATCCAAATGCGCCTAAACATTTCACTACCAAATCTTTGTTTACTGTCGGACTGGATTTGCAATGGAACATCGGCGGTATGGCCCTAACAGAAGTAGCCCAAGTTGAGACGGCGCGGGCCAATGCTCGCCGCGTAAAGCTTGAGTTCAATCGAGAGTTGAACAAAGTTTATCAACAGGTGCGTGACGCTCTTTTGTCTAGCATGAGTGCTGAAAAATTGATTGAAGAAACAACCGATGCGGTAATTTATGCCCGTGAAGGTTTGCGTGTTTGCCAGGTGCGTGTTCAAGAAGGTGTAGGCACTACACTTGATTTAGTTATTGCTCAGCGCAATTACACAGCGGCATTGACCAGCAAAGCCAATGCGATTATTGATTTCAATCTGTCACAGCTAAAGTTGCTTTATGCCATGGGCAGGCTTTCTTTGGATAACGCTACAACCAGAGTGCCGATTAAAGACTGAGCAGATTCAGTAATTTTACTAGTGCATTAAAGACCGTGGTTTGTGACAATGACAACCATGAAAATATTGCTCTTAGTTTTAGTCAGTTTATTTGTTTGCCTGCCGGCAGTTTTTGCTCGGCGCTATTTTGAAAATCAACCTTTGGACCAAGCTCTTGTGCCTTCGGCTTCCATTGCTTTTGCTGTCATTGAAAATGTCAGTCATCCGGCGCCAGTTCTGGATGAAATCAATCATGCTGACTTTGACATTAAAGTTAAGCGTATTCTTTGGGGTAATGATTTGCGTCAGGGTCAAGCTTTCCATTTTTCACACTTATCGGCTTTTTGTTGGCCTGAGAAAACAGTTCCTTGTCTTAATGGTCAGAGCTGTCTTTTCGTGCTTAAAGAAGGACAGATGGTTGCCGCGCTGCCCGGCAAGGAGCAACTTTTGTCGGCTCCGATCAACTCTTTTGCCGATTTAAAGCAATTATTGGTTCTTGCTTATTGATCGCTCTGCTCGGGGACGCTGTCTGTTTGCGCGATTCTGCGTCCCATGAATTCAGCTTGAGCGTTAAGCGGTTTTTCGCCAGGTTTGGGGCTTACTCGTATGTAGCTGCCATCCGGTTGCATTAAGCGTGCTTTTACCGTATCGGCCAATTGATATTGCAAAAGATCGTCATGGAGCCAGCGAATCAATCTTGGATCTTCTACTGGATAAAGCACTTCGACCCGACGATTTAAGTTACGTGGCATCAGGTCGGCGCTGCCCATGAAAATCTCTTCTTCGCCGCCGTTGCGGAAATAAAAGATACGGCTGTGTTCAAGAAAGCGTCCGACTAAGCTAACTACACGAATATTGTCGCTGACACCCTGGATGCCTGGGCGCAAACAACAGATACCGCGGATTAAGAGATCGACTTTGACACCGGCACGTGAGGCTTCATAAAGCAGTTTGATCATGGATTGATCAACCAGAGCATTCATTTTAAAAATCAAATGTCCGCGTTCACCGCGTTTTTGATGTTCGATTTCGCGCCTAATTAAAGATTGAATCTTATCGCGCAAGTTAATCGGTGCGACTAAGAGCTTGTGATAATCGGTTTTTGCCGAGTAGCCGGTCAGATAATTGAAAAGATCGGATACGTCGGCACCGATTTCGTCGTCGCAGGTGAACAAGCCTAAATCGGTGTACATGTGAGCTGTCAGCGGGTTGTAGTTGCCCGTACCGAGATGGACATAACGTTTGATCGTGTCACCTTCGCGACGCACGACTAAAGCCACTTTTGAATGCACTTTCAGTCCGAGTAATCCGTAGACCACATGGACGCCTTCGCTTTCAAGAGCCCTTGCCCATTCAATGTTACTCTCTTCATCGAAGCGTGCTTTTAATTCCACAAGTACTGCTACTTGTTTGTCGTTAGCCATGGCATCGAGCAAGGCTTCAACTACAGGTGAATTGCGCCCGACGCGATAAAGGGTCATTTTAATTGCCAGCACATTTGGATCACGGGCGGCAGCACGTAAAAAATCAATGATTGGCTGGAATGAATCATAAGGATGATGCAACATGATATCGCGTTGGCGAATTGAGGCAAAAAGGTCTTCGTCTTTGGTTTCAGGGTGAAAAACTTCCGGAACTACAGGTACATAAGGCTGATTTTTTAAATCAGGGCGATCGAGTTGAGCGATATGACGTAAACGACTCAATCCAAGTTTGCCTTGAACGTGATAAACATCGTCAGCTTCAATTTCAAGATTGCTCTTAAGAATATTGAGGATGCTCACGGGCATTCGATAATTGACTTTTAAACGAACAACGTCGCCGAATTTTCTTTGGCGCAAACCTTCTTCGGTTGTTTCAAGCAGATCTGCTGCTTCCAGTTCCTGAATGGCCATTTCGGCGTTTCTGGTGACGTGGAAAGGGTGTACGTCTACAACTTGCATGCCAGGAAATAATGATTCGAGATTGGCGCTGATTAAATCTTCAAGCATGACAAAAGATTGTTGCTTAGTGATGTGCGCTTTTCGACTTAATGATTGAGTGGTTCTGTCCAGAGCTATAAGCTGGGGCAGGGTATCCGGCACTTTAATACGAGCAAAACGTTCATTGCCGGCTTCGTCACGGATCAGTACGGCTAGATTAAGGCTAAGGTTTGAAATATGGGGAAAAGGACGGCCAATATCAAATGCTAGCGGTGTTAAGACCGGAAAAACGGTGTGCTGGAAATAGTCTTGAGCTCGAGATTTTTGTTGGGGGTTGAGTTCGGAATAATCAAGGATGCGAATGCCCTCATTGACTAAGGCGGGCATTAATTGTTGTTGCAAACAGCTATGCGCTCGTACAAGAAGATTCATTACTTCGGTGCGAATTGCTTCAAGTTGATGCACCGGAGACATTTGATCCGGTTCAAGATTAGTAACTCCGGATTCGACTTGTCGCTTCAAGCCAGCGACGCGAACCATGAAAAATTCGTCAAGATTAGAGCCAAGGATGGAAAGAAATTTGAAGCGCTCAAGCAAAGGATTGCTTTCATCTTGAGCTTCTTCCAGCACTCGGCGTTGAAAAGCTAAAAGACTAAGCTCGCGATTAACATAAAGCGAAGGATCGTCAAGTTCAGCCGGAAATACCGCAGGATTACTTGCAGAAGAAATATCGGCTATATTAGCTTTAGCACGATGTTTTATTCTTGTTCTTGGGCGTCTGGGATTCGACATATATTTTGCTCTTTAATCTGTTATTCCCGCTGTCGTTTTCGCTGTATCAATGAGCCTAATTCCTGACAACCCGCCTCAATCCCATAGGTTGGCAATTCGGAGTCTGGGATGACAAAAAAAATACTCTTTATTACTGTGGCGGTTATTTTTGGGTTGGGTTCCCTTGTCTGGCTTTATGAAGCTGGGGATACTTATTTGTCAGGTTTAGAGGCTCAGGATTATCAAAGCGTCATTGCTACTGTCGATTCTGTTGAAGAAAAGTATAATCCTTTCGGTGTCAGTCGTACAGCAGTTTTAGGTTATACGGTCAAAGATAAAAGCTACAAACAAAAGCAAGATCTAGCTGCCGGGCTGATTTTAAGACCAGGCGAAAAAGTGGATGTTTTTTATGACAGCGATTTTCCTTCCGATTCAACTTTGAGTCGGGAGATTGATTATGACAGCATAATTGTCAAAGGTGCTTTTGGTCTTTTTGTTCTTGCTTTGTCCAGTTTGATGTTAAAAGAATTGGTTTTTGCAAAACAAAAGAACGAAGCTGCACAAATGGAAAAGGCTTAGGAGTACTCTTTTGAAAGGAAAAACGCTTTTTATTACCGGTGCTTCTCGCGGTATCGGGCATGCTATTGCTTTACGTGCGGCCCAAGCCGGGGCAAACATAGTAATTGCAGCAAAAAGTGAGATCGAGAACGATAAATTGCCAGGCACTATATACAGTGCTGCTGCCGACATGGAAAATGCCGGAGGCAAAGCGCTTGCCGTAGCTTGTGACATCCGTTTTGAGGAGCAAGTTAAAGCGGCTTTTGAGGCTGCTTTTGCTCGTTTTGGCTCGATTGATGTTTGTATTAATAATGCTAGTGCGATAAATTTGCGCAACACTGCTGATACTGAAATGAAACGTTGGGATTTGATGCATCAGGTGAATGCGCGCGGTACTTTTTTATGTTCGAAATATGCTTTGCCTTATTTGCGCCAAGCGGAGAATCCACATATTCTCAATATTTCGCCGCCGCTTAATTTAAATTCGCGCTGGTTTCAACCATCGGTAGCTTATACCACTGCCAAATACGGCATGAGTATGTGCACTTTAGGCATGGCTCGTGAATTCAGTGATTATGGTATCGCTGTTAATTCATTGTGGCCAGAAACAGCGATTGCTACTGCTGCAGTAAAAAATTTGCTTGGTGGTGAGCAAGCAATTAAAGGTTGTCGCAAACCCTCAATTATGGCTGATGCTGCTTTTCAAATAATCAATCAACCAGCTAAAGAATGCAGCGGTAATTTTTTTATTGATGTTGAAGTTTTGCAGGCTGCCGGTGTGAAGGACTTTTCTAGTTACGCTGTTGAGCCAGGCGAGGCGCTTTTACTTGATTTCTTTTTGGATGCTTGGCTAAGTAAAAGGGAGACCGTTTAACGACCTCCCTTTTGTTGATGATGTTTGACGCTACTTCTCAGTGAAAAATTCACAAATAAGCTAACGCGGCTGCCTATATTAGGCTGTTTGCGTGACTTTTTTTGCTTCATCCAAAACTGTTTGCAGTTTTGTTTCGTCTTCATGGCTCAAAGAAGTTTTGAGCAGTTTGCCGCCTGTTCCTTGCAGTTTTTCTGCAACTTTATCCGGCGTGGCGCTTTTCACCAGCACAAAAAGTGCTGAGCTGCCTGGCTTCAATGTTGAAGCTAGCTCTTTCATAAAAGCGTCATTGATGCCGACATCGGAAAGTCCGCCGGCAATGGCACCGGAAGCGGCTCCAAGTACGGCGCCAAAAAATGGGCTAAGAAAAAGAGCGCCAATCAAAAGTCCTAAAAAGCTACCTTGAGCCGCTCCGTAAGCGGTTAAATTTATAGCTTGATTCAGTTGTATTTTGCCGTCCGGTTTTTTGACGGCAACGACAGCATCTTCCAAGTCAATCAAATAATCTTGCTGCAGTTTCAAAAGCTCGAGTTTAACCTCGGAAGCTTTATGCATGTCATCGTAGCCTATGACAACTAGGTGGCTCATGATACCTCCTTATATATTGATCAGTATAAATCTATATGCCGATCCTACTTCAGTTGGATCATGTCTGCATTAGATCGGTCGTAAAGGGATCGCTTATTTATTGGACTTCTTGGCTAGTTCTTTAGCCTTTTGCTTGGCTCTTTTCTCGGCAAGCCGTGCTTGTTCTTCAGCTTCAAGCTTGGTTGTCAGCTCTTTTTGTCGAGCTTTTTCTTTGCATTCCAAATAATATTCATAGTTTCCAGGATAGTTAACCAACTGTCCGTCTTCAATTGCAATTATGCGGTTGGCAATTTTGGAGATGAAATAACGATCGTGGGATATAACAACTACGGTGCCGTCGTATTGCAAAATGGCTTCTTCAATCATTTCTTTGGCTGGAATGTCCAAATGGTTTGTTGGTTCATCAAGAACAAGCAGATTGGCTGAGCGAAGAAGCATTTTGGCCAACGCTAATCTTGCTTTTTCACCGCCGGAAAGAGCTTTTACTTGTTTGAACACAGTTTCGTCGCTGAAAAGAAAACGTCCGAGCAACCCGCGAATTTCTGCATCTTTCCAGTTAGCAACTTCGTCGGCAATAGTATTGATCAGTGTTTTTTCCAAATCGAGAGCTTCGGCTTGATTTTGTTCAAAATAAGCAGGCACAATATTGTGTTCGCCTAATTTCACAGATCCTTCATGAGGCTCTTCTTTGCCCATCAGTAATCGTAAAAGAGTTGATTTGCCGGATCCATTCGGTCCTAAAAGGGCGATGCGGTCGCCTCTTTCAATTAAAAGATTGGCACCGAGGAAAATAACTTTGTCATCATAGATATGAGTTAGATTCTCGATAACGGCGACTTCACGGCCGCTACGGGCATGGGTGGGAAAGCGAAAACGCAAAGTACGTTCGCCGTCTTCCGGTGCTTCGACAAGCTCAATCTTATCCAATTGTTTTTCACGACTTTTTGCTTGTGTGCTGCGGGCCGCACTTGCTCTAAAACGATCGACAAAGGCTTGTTGGCGTTCAAGCTCTTTTTGTTGACGTTCGTAAGTGGCTAATTGAGCCGCTTTTTGTTCTTCTTTTGTTGTGATGTAAGTTGTATAGTTGCCTAAATAAGTAGTTGAAACACCGCGTTCAACTTCGACGATACTTGTGCAAAGACGATCGAGAAAATGGCGATCGTGCGAAACAATGACCATTGGTGTGCTCAAGCTGCGCAGATAGCCCTCAAGCCATTCAATGGTTTCTAGATCAATGTGGTTAGTTGGTTCGTCAAGCAAAAGAACATGCGGCTCTTGCAGCATTACTTTGCCAAGACCGAGGCGCATTTGCCAGCCGCCGCTGTAAGTGCTGACGATTCGATCGGCATCTTGCAATGAGAAGCCAATCTCCGGAAGAATCTTATCTACTTTAAGCTCAAGACCATAGCCATCTTTGGCTTCAAATGCTCTTTGTAGACGATCAAGTTTAATTAAAAGCTTAGTGCATTCTTCGGCAGTGGCTGTTTCCAGCTTATGTTGTACATCATGTAGCTCTTGCTTTATTTCGTGCACTTCTTTGAAGGCGCGCAAAAGCTCTTCATGAACAGTATTGGTTGGAATGACGTCAAATTCTTGGCTGAGCAAAGCAATTTTGATACCGGCGTTCTTAATCACTTCGCCGGAGCTTGGCTCGGTCTCACCCATGATAATCCGGAATTGAGTTGTTTTACCCGAACCGTTGGCACCGACAAGACCGATGCGTTCGCCAGATTTTACTTCCCAGCTGACATCACGGAGAGCTTCTCCGATTGGATAAATTTTGCTTACGTGCTCCAATCTGAGCATCAGTTAATTCCTTGAAACGGAAGCCAGGGCTATATATCCGGCTTAAACATTAAAGCATAGGGGCCGGCCCAGTTGTCGACAGGACCTAAACCTCCGGACATGTTATGCTGCCCCGTTCTTGCTACAAATTACAGGAACATCATGTCTTCCTTTGCTAAAGAAATTGTTTCGTTTGTTCAAGCCGGACTTAAAGAGCGTGCATGTGCGGAAAAGGCTCCGGCGATGGCTGCTTATATGAAAAATCGCATGCCTTTTTATGGTGTGCAAAAACCAGAGCGCATGGCTATTTATAAGCATTTGAAAAAACATTTTGTGCCGGCGGATCGCAAAGAATATGAAGCAGCGATTAAAGCCTTGTGGAAGCTTTCGATGCGTGAAGAAAGGTATACGGCGATTGAATTTGCCAAAATGCATAACCAATTCGTTACTGTTGATTCTTTAGCTTTGTACGAACAGATGATTCGCGACGGTGCGTGGTGGGACTTGGTTGATGATTTGGCAATTCAAATAGTTAGTTGTATTTATCGTGCTGAACGGAAAACGATGAAGCCGATTATTGAAAAATGGGTCAATGACGATGATATGTGGATTCGACGCACAGCGATACTCGCCCATAATCATCATAAAAAAGAAACTGACAGTAAGCAGCTTTTCGCTCATTGTTTATTGCGTGCCGATGAAGAAGAGTTTTTTATTCGCAAAGCAATTGGCTGGGCTTTGCGGGAATATAGTTATACTGACCCGAAAGCAGTAAGCAGATTTCTTATATCCAATCGCAAGCGTTTGTCCGGCTTAAGTTTTCGCGAAGGGGCAAAACAGCTGATTCGCAGCGGACAGTTGCTTCTCTAAGCACCAAGTGTGTAAAAAGCTAAACCGATATCGGTTTAGCTTTTTACACACTTGGTGGAGTGGTTATTTGAACTTTTTGTGTTCTTGGCTCGTACAAATAGTATGTAGCTGAGGATAACTGATGTCAGACAATTCTCTGAACTTTAATTTGTTTTCGGGGCTTGTTGTTACCGATGAGATACTCAATGTTCTCTTGAGGCAGTTTAACGCCAAATTTCCGACGGAAAAAGATTGTTTGGAGGAATTGTACAGAAGAGCTAAAGTAGAGAACGTTTTTTGTTGTCGCTATTGTAAGAATAAGAAGATAGAAAAGAAATATGGTGATCGAGTAGGTAAATGTCCACGATGTTATCAAAGAACGTGGTTTACCGGAGGTACATTTTTTAACCGTATTAGAACTGCTAGACCCTGGTTATTAGCGATTTGGCTGATGGAACGCGGGGTAGTGATCAGCTCGTCCAGATTTCATAAATTTGCTGGTATTGCTCAATCTTCAGCACTCAATATTTTTAAGAAGATTATGATGGTTGTTCAGAATCATATGCAAGAAGTCGGAGAAACATTGCCTTCGTCATTTTTTGAGCTTGTATTTTTTAAGCGTAGTCGAGAAACTAAAGCTAGAGAGCATCCGCTTTCTGAGCAAGAAGAAATGGAGAAACAGTTAGCTGTGCCAGCTGTTTCGGGTGATGCTAATTGCGAAAAAGACATCTACAACTCTCTTGAAGCCAAAGAAAAAGAGTCCCTAGGCATAGAGTTTGATCGGTGTGAAAAAGAGGTGTATGACATACTGTCAGCTGACCCGATTCACATAGATACCCTTTGCCAGAAAGCGAAACTGCCAGTGAATAAAATATCGGCAGCCCTGACTATGCTGGAATTAAGAGGAGTGGCTGTGCGTTTGGCTGGTGATCGATATACACGTTACACTGTGAGCACTGAGCTAAAGGGCTCTGAGCTAGAGACTTCTAAAATAAAGCTCAAGCTATTCTCTCAGCCTTCTTTTGCTGCCTCGGCAGGGATAAAAGAGCTGGTTGATGCAGCTATTTCTTTTATTCGTAATAAATTTCACGGTGTAAGCAGAAAGTATTTACAGAATTATTTGGCGGCATATTGGTTAGAACTTGCCAAACCCAAATGGAAACGCAATCTATTGTTAAAGTGGTGTTGGCATTTTGAACCGATTTGCTATAAACAAATTCTTGCTTATGTATCGCCAGTAGAAGTTAAGTTGCCGCCTAACGCCAGTTCTGCCGGTTTTTCAAAGTCTGGCGTACAATCGTTTTAAGCTCTGATAGTTCCATGCTTTCAGCAAGGGTACGCCAAAGACGTTTGCGCGGTTGCGACCACAAGCCAAAAGACAATTTTTGTGAGCGCAAAATAGACAAAGCTTCGTCGCGCCAAAGCAGTTGGCATAGAGCGTAAGCATCAACATGAGGATTTTGTCTTGCCGGCCAAATCTCTTTTAGTAAAACTTTGCCGCTGACACAAGAAGCGGCGATCAAACCCCAATGTTGAGGCAATAGTTTGAAAGCTTCTTCCACATGTTTTTCGTCGGCAACCAGTACAATGCGGTCAAATATTTTATTGTAGCTTTCTTGTTGTGATGGTAACCGTTCCAAGTTATCGGCAGCGCTTTTAATTTCGTAACCGTGCAGGCTCGAATTTACTACAGCTACATCCATGCGATATTTGCCTTCAAAAATACCTAGCTCATCAATCACTCTGCTGTCAGCTTCGCGAAGACAGTGACGACGAATTTCGCCGGCATGAAGTGCTCGCCTCAAATCCGAATCTTTCAGAATAGTCGATATTGCCGATGGTGGCATTTACACTTGAACCTAGGAGCGTTTTAGCAAGGGGCTGTTCAAGCGTCCGCTGCGGTTTTCTTCTTTCTCTTCGCTAACGCCTGTAATTACGGCGTGGGCTTCGGCCAATCTTTCTACTGCACGATAGAGCAGTTTACATACTGATTCCAAATGCTCGAATTTGTCGATTAAAACAGCTCTTGAATAAAGAAGCACATGTTGATTGGCTGGAACAAGCCAACGTTGGTCGAAAGTGCTGGGCTCGGTAACCATGCGGAATTCGGTGGTCTCTTCAAGGAGTAATAGCTCACGCAATTTAGCATCATCGAGGATGAACTTGAGCATCGCTTCGTTGTTTGCCTGGATCAAAAACTTGTGATCGAACTCTTTGTCGCCCACCTGTAGATCTTGTAGACCTAAAGCCTTGCCGAATTGATGAATAAGCTTTTCGATTTGTAGTGAAAAAGCAAATTCACTTGTTGGTTGGTAATGAATAACTGCCGATGTGCCAGCTGCCGTTGGCGTAATGGTTATTGTGCTGGCTTTATCTAGGGCGGGCACACTTAAAGAGACTATGGCTGAATCTTTGTCTTTGGTTTCGGTGACAATTTCGCCGCCGCAGGAGTCAGCAAAATCTCGCCAAACGTATTCCCAGCCGAACATATTGGTATGAAATTTCATTGTCTACTCCTTCGTGCCTGCGGTCCTATGTTCTAGTTTAGAGAGAATATCCTGCTTTGCAAGCGGGAGGTTATACGAAATTAAGTCTATTCTTAAATCTGTGGACGAGTAATCAGAATAATTGCCGAACGGCCAGCTGCCGTATAAAAATTGCCGTTCACTGCGGAAGACTGTTCAACGGGGATAATGCTTTGTGCGCCAAGTGACGTATCGATAATGCGATGCCAGCTTGTTTTTGGCTCCGGCACCGGCAGCTCGAATTTCAAAGCTTCCCAAAAAGCGTTCAAAATTACGTATAAATGTTCACCATGATCCGGATGACACAATGAAAAAGCTAAGCTGTGAGAGTTATCGTTCCAATCAGGTTTACCTACTTTAACTCCATGCCAAATAATGTGTGGGTTTTGTTTGTCGTAATATTCGACTAGCAGTTTATGTTCGCTGAAAATTTGTAGAGCTTTGGTAAAACGAATCAGCTCTTGCGTAAATTGCAAAATCTCTTTGTTTTTTTCAACCTGGTCCCAGTCAAACCAGCTTATGTCGTTATCCTGACAATAAGCGTTGTTGTTGCCTTTCTGAGTGCGACGGATTTCATCGCCCATTAAAAGCATCGGTGCACCCTGGGATATAAACAAAATGGTGAGCATGTTTTTGATTTGCTGACGGCGCAGACTTTGAATGGAATCATCGTTACTTGTTCCTTCTACACCGCAATTCCAGCTGAAATTTGCGTCAGAGCCGTCACGATTATTCTCGCCGTTAGCTAGATTATGTTTACTGTTGTAAGAGACCAGATCGTTTAGGGTAAAACCGTCGTGACAAGTAACAAATTGAATGCTGCGGCTGGGTTCGCGATCGGCTTTTAGATAAATATCCGAGCTGCCGAGAATGCGATTGGCTACTGCCTGAATCGTCCCTTGTTCGCCTTTGACAAAGCGACGAACATCGTCCCGGAAAGGTCCGTTCCATTCGGCAAACCAATCACCGTGATTAATGAATGAGCCAACCTGATAAAGACCGCCTGGATCCCAAGCTTCAGCAATAAGTTTGGTTCCGGCAAGCAACGGGTCCGATTCGATTGCCCAGAGTATGCCCGGTTGATCCAGTGGATTTCCGTAAATACTACGTGACAGTACTGAGGCCAGGTCGAAACGAAAGCCGTCCACATGCATTTCCTGCACCCAATAACGCAAGCTGTCGAGAATCATCCGCCCGACAATCGGATGATTGGCGCGCAGAGCATTACCGCAGCCGGTATAGTTGCTGTATAAAGCTTGGTTGCGTTCAAGCAGATAATAAGTCTTATTGTCTAAACCGCGGAAAGAGAAAGTCGGACCTTCGTCGTTGCCTTCGGCTGTGTGATTGAAAACTACATCAAGAATTACTTCAATGCCGGCTTTGTGCAGTGCTTTAACCAGATCGCGGAATTCATCTACCGGACCAAGCGGATCTTTGCGAAAGCTATAGGGTCTATGTGGAGCGAAAAAAGTCATGGTGCTATAGCCCCAATAGTTTTTCAATCCCGGCGGTGCGTCTTGTTCGTCGAATTGATGGATTGGCATTAGCTCGACAGCTGTTACACCTAAACTTTTGAGATAAGGTATTTTTTCAATCAAACCGGCATAAGTGCCGCGCTTTTCCGAATCTACTCCGGAGTTTGGATGTTTGGTAAAGCCACCGATGTGCATTTCATAAATGACTGTCTCAGCGTATGAACGGCGTAAAGGAGCATCGCCTTCCCAATCATAAAGCTTTGGATCGACGATTACGGCCCGCAAGGCTTGAGCGCAATTATCGCAAGGTTGGCGAGCTGCTTCGCGGTCATACGTATCCCAGCCGACTACAGCTTTAGCGTAAGGATCGAGTAAAACTTTGCTTGGATCGAAACGTTGTCCTTGCTCGGGCGCATAAGGACCATAAGCTCTGTAGGCGTAAACCTGACCGGAACGCAACCCGGGAATAAAAATGTGCCAGTAATAAAAAGTACGGTTAGCGAACGGGTCTAGTTGGATTACTTCTGACGGCGACGGCGCGTGAGGATCATCAAACAATAAAAGATCGATAGCTGTGGCGTACTTAGAAAAAATAGAAAAATTTACGCCGTCGGGATAGACCGTAGCACCGACCGGGTAACTTTTCCCTGGGGATAATTTGACTGCCACGTGACCCCCTGCTGAATAATAATTCTAGTCTAGCTTAACAATGCCAAATACAGATGTATATTTAGTCGAGCCTTAATCGAGAATGATGTAGCATTGGCTTTGGTTAAATCCATATCTTGTAATCCGCCACTACAAAGAGGACCTGACCCTGAATAAAGTAGCTCTGGCAAAAATATCAGCAATTGGCAGCGGTGTTCCGGCTGGTCTGCTCACCAACCAAGATCTTGAAAAGTTGGTTGAAACTTCGGATCAATGGATTCTGGAGCGCACTGGCATTCGCCAGCGTCATATGGCTCGGCAAGGTGAAACTACTGCCGATTTGGCTACTATGGCAGCTAAGCAAGTTTTGGAACGTAGTGGTGTTGATGCCAAAGACATAGATATGATCATCGTGGCAACTATAACGCCTGATATGCAATTACCCTCTACGGCTTGTTTGGTACAAGATCGTATTGGTGCAACTAAAGCTTGGGGTTTTGATCTTTCAGCGGCTTGTTGCGGTTTTCTTTATGGCTTACAAGTAGCCGTGCAATTTGTCATTTCAGGTGCCCATAAAAATGTGCTTGTAATTGGGATTGATGTTATGTCATCAATCATTGATTACACCGACAGACAAACTTGCATTATTTTTGGTGATGGCGGCGGTGCTGCTCTCATCCAACCTACAGCTAACGAAAGCGAAGGTTGTTTCATCGACTTTTTGCATGAAGTGGATGGCTCCGGTGGTGAATTCTTGTGTTTGCCGGGCGGGGGCAGCAAAAATCCGACCAGCCATGAAACAGTGGATAAACGTATGCATTATGTTTATCAAGATGGACAAGCTGTATTTAAGTTTGCAACCCGTAAAATGGCTGAAGTTTGTTTACGTTTATTAGAAAGAAACGGGCTTACAGGCGACGATGTGGATGTGTTCATTCCTCATCAAGCTAACCTGCGGATCATTAAGTCGGTGGTGGAGCGTTTGCAAGTTTCAATGGATAAAGTCGTCATTAATATTGATGAATATGGAAATACAACTGCTGGGACTTTGCCTTTAGCTTTAGAAACAGCCGTGCAGACTAAAAGAATCAAAAAGGGTGATCTAGTGCTGTTGGGAGCCATGGGCGCCGGTTATAGCGCCGGTGCGGCACTGATGCGCTGGGGCATCTAGCCTGGTTCAACAATTAAACTGGAAAACCTCTGCCGGCATACTTTTCGGGATGTCATGATTTTTTTGCGCCTTCTACATGCGGAAAATACGGCAGATCAAAGTCCTAATACGTAGATTCCGCATTCCATCTGAGCTCATTTTCAGCGATTATTTGCCAACGCGATGAAAGCGTCAGGAAAAAGTAGTTAAGGAGCGCAGAAGTTATGGACGAAACACAAGGCGGAATGCCAATAGACATGCCTAGTGTTGGCGATAAAGCTGCTTTTGGTAACGGCAGTAACTTTGTCACTTGGAATAAGACTGATTTTGGAGCACCTGCAGTTTGTGATCCGAGAACCGGCGAATGTACTTTGCCTGTTATGGATGTAGTCCAAACTCCAGCACAAGCTCCGGCAGCTGCTACTGAAAGAAAAATGGAAGGACCGGCAGTACTTAACGCTGCTCAAAGCCCGGCTGATATGGTTAGAGCCGGTATCTTAAAGCAAGGTGCTGAAAATACTTCTGAAAAATACAGCCTGATGCCTGGCGAAAAGACTTTGGTTAATGTCGGTGGCGCAGTTCAGCCAGCTGACTTTGTTGTTCATGCTGACGGTAGCGTCACAGTTAACGGTAATCCTGATGTTGGTGTCAACGCTCTAAATATACGTGTCGACGCCGGTACTAACCCTGCTTTTGTTGATAATGTAGTCAAATATGTAGCTGCACGTAGCAACGGAAACGTGATGCTCAACGCAGATCAAGGCAGCATTACGCCAGAATTGCAAAATCTTTTAAATCCGCAGGCACGCCCACAAGATCCTTTGAACCCTGAAGATCCTAATGCGCCAAGCGATACCCCGGATGACGGCGGTGCCGATGATGATGGTGGTGGTGATTGTCCGTCATCTCCAGGAAGTCCTTCGGATAGTCCTTCGGATTGCCCGGATTGCTCACCTAGCGACGATGATTACAGTGACGAAGAGGACGATACTTCTCCGAGCAACGACGCACCAGTTTCACCTGAATTTAGCGATGTACCTTCAGACGGCGGCATTTCTAATATCAGCAACAATGCTGATATGGGCTGGATGTATGGAGATGAAATCGGCCATTCGCCTAATGCTAGACAGTTGCAAGAAGCACTGAGAAATAAGCAATCCAAACTCAATCAAAACCTCAAAGCTCAGATGGAGCAGATGAGAAAGCAAGGTCAAGCTGACCATGCGCGAAAACTTGAAGAGTTGCATACCAAGCTAGAAAACGATCCGGCTGCAGCCCAAAGATATTGTGAATTCTTGCAGAAACAAAAAGAGTTCCAAGAGTTCCAGAAGAATAACCCAAGCGCCACTCCTGAACAGCTGAAACAATATGAGCCAACTAAGGAACAGATGGCTGAATTCGGCAATAAAGAGCTGCAAAATGCCATGACGACTGCTCGCTTGGCTGAACTGTCAAGCCAGATGAACATCAACATGAGTAGCATGACTCCTAGCGAGGCCGGTCAATTGGCCGTAGCTCAGCATATCGGTAGTGTACCGACAGCTCAAGACATGAATGCTTATGCCGGAGTAGCAAGCGCAATGGGGCCTTCTCTATTCAGCTTCTACCAGCCGACTATAGCTTTCGCTCCTTCGGCGCCATCGGTTGCTCCATTAGCGCCGTCATCGCCGTAATAGTCGATTAGGCTTATTGTTTTGTGCTTAATCTTGTGATCCACAGGAATTCCACGTTTTTTGCCTAATATCTTAAGGCAGATTTCCCGTGTGATCTTTCGGCAGGATTATATCCTGTTGGCTTTATGCTAAAGGAGTCCGATGCCGAATAAGCTCAATAGCTTAGCCTTTTCTGGGATTGCTCTTAGCGTTGCCCTTAGCTTGTCGTCTTCGATTTTGCCGGCTCTTGCTACTAATGAAGTTTCAGATAGTGACTGTAACTATCTGGTTCGTGAAGTCAGCGACCGTCAAGGTCATAAAATGTTGACGATTAAAATCGTGATTAATGCCAGCCCGCAAGTCGTGTGGCAAGCTATTCGCGAAGCGCGCGAAGACGACCCAGATGTTCAATACAGCAAGATTACTCAAATCAGTGAAACCCAAAGAATTCTTGAGCAGAAATATGTAGCTCTGCCTGTTGTTGGTTCTACAACTTGTGTAATTAAAGTGGAAGAATCATCGGGTAGGCGTGTTGATTACAAGTTGATGCAGTCGGATCGTTTAGCCGAATTTGACGGTAGTTGGGTGTTGACGCCGATTCAAGAACAAAGAGCCACTGTTCTTGAAATTTCAAATCATATTCGACTTAAGTTTCCTTTGCCGCAAAAAATAGTCGATATATTTGCCAGCAAAAAACTTAAAACCAGAGCTGAATTTGTGAAGCGCCAAGCTGAAGCGGCCCAACTGCATATAGCAGCTAACCCGAGTTAGCCGCTAATTTATAGTCAGTTTAGTTAGAGAAGATGCCTCTAAGTGTGGCTTGAATGTCAGCTGAAACCGGCTTGTGTGATAAATGACCGACCGGTATGCGCTTAGAATCTTGATCTTCTTTTCTTGCCTGAGCGGCTACGCCAGCAAGCGGAATGCGTTTGTGAAGCGGTTGAAACTCAGGTTGATGAGCCGCCGCAGGAGCTGAAACTGTCATTTGCATGACGGCTTTAATTGAGGGCTCAGGCAGAAACTCTTCTGGCTCTTCTTCGCTCTCTAAAGTAGTCACAACTGACTCAAAATATGGTTTTTCAGCAGCATAAGATTGAGCGGAGATCGCTTTAATAAATTCGTCGACCTGACTGAGATCTTCCTCGATTTCTTCAATCTCCACTTTAGGAAAGAAGCCGCTAATCTCCATTTCCGGTTCTTTAACAAATAAAGGCTTAACTGTTTCAATAGCGGCTGGTTTTAAGAAAGGGTCATCGAGTGCAATGCTTGTTGAAGCATAGTATCGATCTTCCTCATTTTCTTCCGCTTCTTCTTGATAGACGAACTCAACTTTTTTGTTTGAGTCTTTGACAGCTTTGACCGAAAAATAAATCAGTGCGCCGCAAATAGCGAAGACAAAAAGAATAGTAAAAGCAAAGAATAATAATGGAAGAATGTGTTCCATGGCTTTGACCTTTCCAATTATGCCGGCGGGTAGTAAGTTGACCAAAGTTGCTGAGAGCCGGCAGGCAAGCGGTAAGATGCAACCTGGTTATAAAATTCAATGACAAAAGAGTACCCTAAGAAATTAGCAAGATCAATGCTAAAAATCGCGTATATTTTGCTTGGGAGCTGGATTTTAATGGAACTTTTCATTTCACATAATCCCAGCCCGAATCTTTTAAATCGACTTGTTTATTTAAGTTAGGCAACGCAGGTTTTGCTAGGGTGACCTTTTTTGCAGCGGTGGCTGTTGCTACTTTTTTAGTTTGAACCTTGGCCTTAGCTGGTGTCTCAATTAATCCCTGAGCCGTCAATATTTTTTTGAGATCGGCTATATCTTTGCGTATCTTTGTTTGATCGGCCGCCGGCGGTTTTAATTTCAAAGCTTGCTCGAAAGACAAAAGCGTATCTTTCAACTTATTTTGTTTGAGATAAGCAGCGCCAAGATTATTCCAAAGCATCCAATCTTTATTGTTCAGCTGTAGAGCTTTTTTGAAGGCTGATTCAGCTTTGGCTCCGTCATTTAATTTGCAGTATGCCATGCCTAAATTGGAATAAAAATCCGGATCGTAAGCATAAATATCGATTGCTTCGCCATACTTACGAGCAGCGTCGTCATAACGACCATGTTCCAGATAACGATTGCCTAAATTGTAGTGCGGCAGAGCATCGCTCCAGTCGGCAGCGTCGCCCTGTCCGGGGAATCCTTCGGCTTGAGCCGTGGGACTGAAAAAAAAGATTGCAGCTAGAAAGAACAAAAACAGTTTCATTTTAGAAATATATTTCGGGTAATTTATAGCCAATCATTGTTCTTTGTTGTGTTGGCTGCTGGTCCGGTTTTTTGTTTGCATCGTTCAAAAAATTACCGGCTTTTTCATAAAGCTTGTCCGGATGAATTTTGACTCTTTCTACTACACCAAGGGGACCATCGAGAAACGTTTTTATTTCGGTTCCGTTTGGATGTGCTTTCATCTCAATTTTTGTTAT
This sequence comes from Candidatus Obscuribacterales bacterium, assembly GCA_019750335.1. Lineage (GTDB taxonomy): Bacteria > Cyanobacteriota > Vampirovibrionia > Obscuribacterales > Obscuribacteraceae > JAIEPM01. The sequence continues at coordinate 532,001 of JAIEOQ010000003.1, read as the reverse complement.
CGGTATGTCGAATGTGCTGAAAAGCCTTGTCACATTGGCTGAGAAACCTTGAACATTCTCAATTACAACAACTCCATTTACTTGTTTAACATCAGCTTTAAAATTCGTCCCGACTTTTAAGTGATTGAATTCATCTCCTGCTTCAGGCAGGATAGTTGCTTCTTTGGCTAAATTGGCTTCTAATTTATAACCACCATTGTTCGGAACCAATGAAATATCTTTGACGCTATACTTGTTTAAGCGTTCGGCAATTTCAGGTAAGCGTGTCGCAAAATCTTTATCTGAGATTGTTGTCGATTGCGGCTGTTCTGTCTGGGCTAAAGCTAATGAATCGCTTTGATTAAAGCTTAGTTTTTTTGGAGTAGCTTCGGCATTTTTTATATCTGTTAAGAATTTCCCGGTATCAGGCTGTTGTTCTGGCTGTTCAGCCGTGCGAGCTGTTGATTCAAGCCCCATCCTATCTCTCCTAGTAATGCTCGACCAGACTTAACTGACTGAGCTGCGGGATCAATTGGCTGTATTTTAATTAATGAATCGGGCAAATTTGTGACATTTTGGGCATTTCTGTAGGTTGGCTAAGGATAAAGCTGCTCAGAAAAGCTAGGATGATTATGGATAGCAGCGCGGATACGAGCTTTTTATGGCAAAACCTTCGGTAAAACAAAAAATGCAGGCTGGGGGACAAAAACCCCGGATGATGATGCAGCAAAAGCTGCCGGTAGTTGAACAAACCGGACCGGGTAAAGACAAGCTCAGCTATGCAATTTTTGGCGGAATTTTAGGCGGTGGTGTACTTATTACCACCACCGGACTCTTTTATACAGTTAACACCATAGTTCAACTTGTTAGTCACCCACCGATTAACTGGGTTGGTGTAGTCGGTATGTCCATAATGACCGTCATCTCTTTGCTGATTCTTCGTTTTTTGGTTTGGGCTGCCTTTTTTGCCAGTGCCATGTTTGCTGCTCGTACTCAGTCATGGCAAGCTCAGGAAAAAATCTGTCGTTGGGCGATGTCTTATCGCACTGTATTGCCTGGCGGAGCATCTTGGGCTGTGCAAGCTCTTTTGCAGCAAATGCTCAATCGCGGTCAATATAAGGAAGCGATGGCTTTTGGCGGGCAAGAGTACGATCGTACAGCAGCAAAGAATCCTAAAGACCAAAGCTTGGCTTCACTTTGTGCTTGTGTCGGTTTAGCTTATCAAGTTCAGGGCGATATTCATGGCGCTATTCTTTGGAATGAAAGAGCTGTGGAGTTATTTGCCAAAGTAATTGAATCGGTAAACAAATCAGGACCGATGAAAAAATTTGCTGATAAAACAATGCTTGATGGCGTGTTAATGCAATATGTCGGTGCTTATGCAAACTTAGGCGCCGGTTATTTTAACGTCGGCAATTATGGCAAAGCTAAAAAGAACTTTTCCCAAGCGATTGAAGAAGCAAATAAGCTACCGGACAGCGCTGAAAAGCAGAATATAGTGCGCGCGATCAAAGAGCACATGGGTCGCTTAAAACATTGGTAAACGTGGTGGCAGCGGCAACTTCCAGACTGTTTGTAATCTTGATTTATGCAGCGCTTTTTGCGTTGTGCACAATCTGTCCGGAAACAGTATTAGCCAAGACGGTCCAAAAGCAAGCAAGCACAGCAGCCAAATTTGTTGTTGTACCGGTTTGTTATTTGACCGATCGCAATAAAGTCGGCGAGACTTTCGGACCGCAACGCAAATATACGACCAATTGCAAACATGACATGTATTACGGTGTCAGTTATGTTGCTGTACCCAACGAAAAATTCAGAGAACCTGATGCCATAGGCAAAAAGCTTGGTTGGGAATGGACCAATGTTCCGCCAGGCAAAATCTATAAAAAACAAGAGATCAAAGCTGATTTACCCGAGGCAGAAAAAAAACAATTTTTTGCTCGTTTAGCTGAAGCTTTAGAACAGTCAGGTGATAAACGTCTTTGTATCTTCTTGCATGGCGGAGCCGATCCTTTTGAAGATTCCACTCTTGATGCAGCTTTAATGGCTTATTATCTGGATTGTCCGGCAGTGATTTATGCTTGGCCTTCGGTAGGCAAGCTTAATCGTTATCGTGTGGATGAAGGCAATGTTGAATGGACTCAAGAACATTTCAACACTTTTTTGTTTGAGCTGGCTGCTTTTGTGCAAGAGCATCCCTGCCAGTTGACTATGGTTGCCCATAGTATGGGTAATCGTTTGTTAGCTCGAGCGGCAAGTTTGTTGCGTGGACCGGGCATTGTCCATGATGTGGCTTTAGTCTCGCCTGATATCGATGCTGAAACTTTCGAGCATTATATTATGGGCTATCACAATCGCGGGGCTAAAGTGCGTCTTTATGTCTCGAACAAAGACAAAGTATTGCCCTTTACTCAGATGCTTTACGGCGGTTATTACCGCTTAGGTGAAGGCGTGGGCGCGGTATTGTCCATGGTGGCACCACAAAAGAATAACGTTTCCTCTGCTGACCCAGATAAACCGGTTCTAGCAGCAGCTTTTCCGCCGGTACGTCTTGAGAAAATTGATTTTACAAGGATTGATACCGGTATTATCGGTCACCAGTTACCTTTTGAATTAGTGGCCAATATGAGTCGTTTCAACAAACCAGGAGAAGGCTTGGTTTTTGTTCCGGGCATTGAAGGTGACGGTAATAAATTTGCTCGTTATGGCCGTTGGAAAAACAAGCTTGGGCCGGTAACTGAAGAAACACCGGGGTACTGCAAGCGAGTGATACCAGTTACCGACTTGAAAAAAGAATGAGCGGAATAAGGCAAAGAACAATAATAATCGGCGGCGGTTTTGCCGGCGTTAAATGTGCTAAAACCCTGCGCAAAAATTTGGATTTGACCAAGCACGAGCTTATTGTTTTTGCCAGTGAAAATCACATGGTGTTTCATCCGCTTTTAGCTGAAGTGGCTTCGGCGTCCATCAATCCAAAAGACATGGCCGCTTCCTTGAGGCAGCTGCTGAAAGACGTTTATATACGTATGGAAGATGTTGTTGAGATTGATCTCGCCAACAACCAGATCAGCTTCGAGTCGGTGGATGAAGGCATTCAACAAATGAGGTATGACCAGCTGGTCATTGCCAGCGGCAACACTTCTAATTTGGCCATTATTTCGGGTATGGCGGATCATGCTTTTCCGATGAAAACAATCGGTGATGCATTGGCTTTGCAGCTCCATATCATCAACCAGATGGAACGGGCTGAAATTTGTCAGGATCAAGAGCTGAAGAAACGTTTTCTAACTTTTGTCGTGGTCGGCGGCGGTTTCAGTGGGGTGGAAATAGCCGGTGAAATACACGATCTGGTTAGCAGGAGCGCGCGCTATTATTCCAACTTCAATCGCCACGACGTTAATGTTACCCTTGTCCATTCACGCGAGCACATTTTGCCGGAAGTCTCGCTTTCCTTGCGCCAATTCGCTCAACAGAAAATGGAAAAAAACGGCATCAAGTTTTTGTTGAATACAGGCGCTGCTTTCTGCACAGCAGAAGGAGTGGGGCTCAAGGACGGACAGTTTTTAAGAGCGTCTACTGTAATTTGCACCATCGGTGCCCGTCCGTTGCCGCTCATCGAAAAGCTTGCGGTCGATAAAGATCGTGGGCGCATTCTTGTGAAACCGGACATGAGCATACCGGGCTTTGGCAATGCCTGGTCAATCGGTGACTGTGCTGCTGTGCTTAACGCCGACGACGGCGCTTTCTCACCAACGACCGGACAGTTCGCTGAAAGACAAGGAACTCAGGTGGCAATGAATATTATTGCCCGGCTGGAGAACCGCCCGACAAAACCTTTTCGTTATCGATCTATGGGTGTCATGTGTTCCATCGGTGGCAAAGATGCCGTCGCTGAATCAATGGGGCTGAAGATATCCGGTTTTTTAGCTTGGGTAGCTTGGCGTGGCACTTATTTGTTCAAGTTGCCTTCTTTAATTCAGAAAGTAGCCGTGGGCATCAGCTGGGGTTTCAATTTATGGTTTCCGCCTTCTTTGACGGCTTTGCGTACTGACAGCAGCCGCAAAATTGGTAAAGCTCATTATCGTGCCGGTGACTGGATCTTCCAAGAGGGAGATCCGGCCAATGACTTTTATATGATTGAAAACGGCGAGGTGGAAGTAATCTCGCGAATCGATGGTTCTGAATCGGTGCTTGCCGTGCTTGGAAAAGGTGATTTCTTCGGGGAAGGCGCCTTAATGGATAAAACGGCGCGACGTCGGTCTTGCCGGGCAAAAACCAATAGCGAAATACTGGTTTTGGGTAAACATGTGTTCGGGCAAATTTCAGCCACATTGTCGCCTTTCAGGAACGCCCTGGTTGATGCGATCAAACGCCGGCAACGAACCGGACTGGATAATCCTGAGTTGAAGGCGATTCTTGATTCTTTTCCCTTGACGGCTTTGATTGAGCAAGTATCGGCATCGGCATTGGTGCGTTCCGGAGATAATTTGCATACGGCAGCCCTTAAGATGAGCCGCGAAAAATTAGATCTGCTTTTTGTTGTCGATGATGAGGATCGCCTTCTTGGTCTTGTCACACTCACTGACCTAATGAGGGTTGCGGAATCGCAAGCCGCTTTACCTTCACCGGATCGACAGCCGATACCGGTGAGCACGTTTATGGTTCCTTCTCCCATTTCTGCCACAGTTAATGAAACGTCTTTATCCACTCTTATGACTATGCGTGAGCATGGGTTTAAGAGAATTCCGGTGATTGCCGATCGGCAATCTAAAAAATTGACCGGCGTCATTCGTATGGACCGTATTATCGCCAGCGTGCTTGAGCAGATGATTAAAGCTCAACTGGTCAAGAAGTAGCCATTTACGAAACTTGCAACTACGATCAGGATGCTGCTTGTCGTTGTATTCTGGCACTGGCAATTTGTTATCCCTGGAGATAAACATGAAATCACGCACAAGAACGTCAATATTGCTTTCGCAGCTGATGGCTATTAGTACCATGTTGCCAACAATGGCTCAAATTCCAGGTATACAAACAGCGCCGGCTCCTGGCAGCGCAAACAGCCCCAATGTAAACAAAACAGTTTTAAGCGGACAGATCAAAACGGATATTATTCCAGCTGAAAAGTTGCTTTCTCAAGGCAAATATTCGGACGCTGAAGGTTTGTTTCGTGACATCCTTGTCAATAGTCCGCAAGATGTTCAAGCTACACTTGGTTTAGCAACTGCTCTTGCCAAGCAGTTCAAGCTGGATGGTGCCGACGATCTTTTCGACCGTGTTTTGATGAGTGATCCAAATAACGGTGTTGCTTATGCCGGTAAAGCAACTGTGATTTTGAATCGTTTGCAGTCCTCTTCCGGAAGCATAAGAGACAATCGTGATTCTTATCTCAAACAAGCAGAAGAGTATGCAAACAGAGCTTGTCGTTTAGCCCCGGCTCAGGCTGAGGCGCACTATGCCTTGGGTCAAGTTTATAAAGAACAAGGACGTATTCCGGAAGCTTCCAGCGAATTGGGTACGGCGGTCAGTTTAGATCCGCAGCATTCATATGCTTACTCTGCTTTGGGCAGTATCAAGCTTGATCAAAACAGTTTGGCTGAAGCTGCCGATTGCTTTAAGCAAGCTATTGCCTTGAATTCGGGCAATTCGACAGCTCATTATGGGCTTGGCGCTACTTTGCTTAAGCTAGGACAAGTGGATAACGCAATTCAAGAGTTGAACATATCTCTTTATCAATTTCCTAATAGCTGGCCTGTAAGAATGGCTTTAGGACAAGCTTATCAGCAGCAAGGTAATAGTGTAGCTGCAATTAAAGAGTATCAACTCTCGACTTTGATTAAGCCGGAAAATACCGAACCTTATTTGCGCATGGCTGATATTCGTGAAGACCGCGGCGATCTGGAGATGGGGCTTGCTGACTTGCGCTCCGGTTTAACTCAATCGCCTTATGATCTTGCTTTGCGTCAAAGAATAGCGGACATTACTCTGCGTCTTGAAAAACCAGATGATGCAATCAAAGCTTACCGGACCATATTGCAAATGAGTCCGAATAATCCCCAAGCAATTAAAGGTCTTAGCCAAGCGCTTTATTTGAAGGCACAAAAAGCAGCTGTCGGCGCCTTGCTTGCTTCTAACGATTATGAAACGGCTATCTCCACTCTTGATGAAGCAATCAAGCTTAATCCAAATGATATGGAGTTGCAGCTTTCCAAAGCAAAACTGATGTCTCTTTCCGGCACCAAAGCGGATCTTTCCAAAATGGCTCAGCCGGCCAATGACGGTGAGCGTATTGCTTATGCGCAAGCGTTGATGGCAACCGGTGATTATCAAAAAGCTTCGACTCTATTCCAAGCTGTAGTCAACGATCTGACCGACCCGAAACAAGCTTATGCCGTAGCTGATATCGGCACGATGATTAAAGATTTGGATGATGCTGAATTTGCTTACCGCAAAGGAATGATGCTGGCCGGATCGCCGGAGCGTGGGCAAAGAGGGATAGATCAAATCACTCAATTGCGCAAATCAGCTAACGATAACGCCAAAGTAGCTAGTGAACTGGCTAAGAAAAATCAATGGGATGGTGCAGTCGATCGCTATCGTCAAGCGCTCGGGCAAAATCCGCGCTTGCCTTTAGCTCATTATGGTTTGGCTCAAGCTTTGGAAAAGAGCCAGAAAGCTAATTCTTCAATGCTTAAAGAAGCAGTGCAGCATTATCAATATTATATGGCCATGCAGACGGACCTAACTCAAAAGGACAGAGAAAAAATGGCCGGACAAATAGAAAAACTAGCGGACAAAGCTAGTAAGCTGAAACAAAAAGAAGACAAAAACAAGCGCTAGAACATGACAATCAATCTCTATCTTTTACGCCATGGCGAAACTGAGTTCAGCAAAGGTGGCGGCTTTTGCGGTAACACCGATATCGCCCTTACTGAATCGGGCAAGCAAATGGCCGAGCAGTTTGCTGACGCTTATGATAAATTTCCCTGGCAGGATATTTATTGCAGCCCTTCCAAACGAGCTGTTGATACAGCTCTACCGTTAGCAACTAGATTAGGCTTGGAGCTGAAAAAACGGGATGGGCTTAAAGAGATAGATTATGGGGAGTGGGAAGGCTTAACTCTGGAGTACGTTCTTGAGCATCAAGGTGCGGAGTATGCCAAATGGGAGTCCGAGCCGGGGTGGAATTCGCCACCCGGAGGCGAAACTGCTTACGAAATTGCCTCGCGAGCAATGCGTGTAATTAGTGAAGTGATTGAAACCCATAAGAAAGGTAATGTGCTCGTGGTTTCTCACAAAGCAACAATCAGGATTATTATTTGCAATCTTTTAGGCATCGAGCTTGGTCGCTATCGTGATCGTATCGATATTCCAGCTGCCTCATTAAGCTTGTTGAAATTTAGTGAACATGGACCGATGTTGCAAACTCTAGCTTGTCGTTCGCATCTAAGCCCGGCTCTGAGAGATCGTCCCGGCACTTAAGAATGCGATTCGACAAAAATTTCGCCGTCTTTTTCGTCGACTTTAGCTTTGCCGCCATGTTCTAATTTGCCGAATAAAATCTCTTCTGAGAGCGGCTCTTTGATTTTTTGTTGAACTAAACGAGACATTGGACGCGCACCGTAAAGCTTGTCGAAACCTTTATCGGCAAACCATTTTTTAGCTTTTGCCGTTAGTTCCAGCTGGACTTTCTTCTCGATCAGCAAGTCTTGTACTTCTTTGACAAATTTATCGACTACGCGCACTATGTCATCGTAAGTCAATGAATTGAAAACAATCCAGGCATCCAAACGATTGCGAAACTCTGGAGAGAAAGTTCTTTCAATGGCATCTTTGCCTTTGCTTAGACCGAGACTGGGTCCTTTATCTTCGACTAGCTTACTGGCAGAAGCTTGTGCTGTGGTTTTGCCGCGGAAGCCGATATCTTCGGCTGTCATCTCTCTAGCGCCGGCATTAGTCGTCATAATTAAAATGACATTGCGAAAATCAGCTTTTTTGCCGTTATTGTCCGTGAGAGTCGCGTGATCCATGACTTGCAAAAGAATATTGAATAAGTCCGGATGTGCTTTTTCAATTTCGTCCAGAACTAGCACCGAATGTGGTGTTTTATTTACAGCATCGGTGAGCAAGCCGCCCTGATCGAAGCCGACATAGCCTGGTGGTGCGCCGATTAAGCGTGAAACAGTATGTTTTTCCATGTATTCACTCATGTCAAAACGTAAAAAATTGACACCGAGTATTTTTGCCAACTGTTTTGCCAGTTCAGTTTTGCCGACACCGGTCGGACCGGAAAAAAGAAAAGAACCTACCGGTTTTGAAGGATGACCAAGACCGGAACGCGATAATTTAATCGCTTGAACTAACTGTTTAACGGCATGATTTTGCCCGTAAATAACTGATTGAAGTTCGGCTTCCAAGTTTTGCAAGCGCTCTTTGTCCGAGCCGGATATGGACTTAGGCGGAATTTTAGCCATGCCGGCAACAACCAGTTCAATATCTTTAGCTGAGACTGTCGGATCCAGGCGCTCTTCAAGTTTGACTAGAGCACCAACTTCGTCGATAACATCAATAGCTTTGTCCGGTAAAAAACGATCGTTTATATATTTGGCTGCAAGCTCAGCTGCTGTTGCAATCGCTTCAGCGCTGTAGGTTACCGAATGATGTTTTTCGTAATGTGTTTTTAGTCCTTCAAGTATTTTGATCGTGTCTTCAATACTCGGTTCGTTAATCTCTATTTTTTGAAAACGGCGTGCCAATGCTTTGTCACGCTCGAAAGCCGCTTTATATTCCGGGTATGTAGTTGAACCGATACAACGAAGTTCACCACTGGCAAGAGCCGGTTTAAGAATATTGGAGGCATCCATTAGACCGCCGCTTACTGCGCCGGCGCCGACAATAATATGAATCTCGTCGATAAAAAGAATGACACCGGGTTTCTCTTGCAAAGCTTTAATTACCGATTTCAACCTTTGTTCGAATTCACCGCGATATTTCGTTCCGGCTATTAAAGCGCCCATGTCTAGCATATAAACTTCGGAAGCTTTTAGGGCAGCGGGGACTTCGCCTCTTTGAATTTTTAAGGCTAAACCTTCAGCGATGGCTGTTTTGCCGACTCCCGGATCGCCGACATAAATCGGATTATTTTTACGCCGTCGACAAAGAACCTGAATAGTGCGTTTTACTTCTTGTTCTCGTCCAATCAGAGGATCGATTTTATTCTCTTTGGCGCGTTCTAAAAGGTTGACAGTGTAAGCGGCAAGCGGATTGCGAGCACTTTTACCTGAGCCTTCTTCGTCATGAGCAAACTCTTTGTTATCGTTTTCCGGATCAACTTCATTTTTTGCTATGCCATGAGAAATATAGTTCAGTATATCTAGGCGTGAAAGACCTTGCTTTTCTAGAAGAAAAACAGCATGAGAGCGCTTCTCTTGAAACATTGCCGCTAGTACATTACCGGCGTCGACCGTACTTTGTCCCGATGATTCAGCTTGAACCATGGCCCGGACAAGAGCTCTTTCAAAAGCCGCTGTTTGACCGGGAATGTCGTTATATCCTGCGGGCAGCTGCTCCATGCTTTGGCTCATGAACAGCTCCAGCTCAGCTTTTAGATCTTTGGTGCTGCCGCCGCAATTTTTAATTACGTCAATGGCAATCTTGTCTTGTAGTAAGGCTAAAAGCAAATGCTCAAGCGTCAAAAATTCATGTCGGCGCGTTACCGCTTCGTTTAAGGCGAGATTAAGAGTCACTTGCAGATCTTGGCTAATCATTTTTACTCTTCTTCCATTGTGCACAATAAAGGAAATTCTTGTTCTTGCGCCATTTTTGTCACTTTGTTGATTTTAGCTTCAGCAATTTCATAGGTAAAGACTCCGGCAATGCCTATGCCTTGTAAATGCACTGCCATCATTATTTTTACTGCGTCGGCTTCGGATTTGTGAAAAATGTTTTGCAGTATGAAAACAACGAACTCCATGCTCGTATAGTCGTCATTATGTAGCAGTACTTTATAAAGGGGCGGTTTTTTGAGCTTTTGTTTGCGTTCGGTTAGTACATCTTCGTCAAAATCAGCGTTCTGGTCTTGTGCCCAATCTGGCATGAGGCTACCCCTGTCACTCTGTTCTTGATTTTAACTGTTCACTTTGGTCAGTATCAATGATTAATTTTTTTGACCGAAACTTTCTTCTTTTGAGAAAGGTATTGGTTGTTGAGAGTTAATGGAGAACTGGGATGAAAATAACCCATTTATTTGTGGCTTTGGCTTTATTCAATATTTCAGCAGCAGAAGCAAAAAGCTTTAAAACTTACGGGTATAGAGGTCGGGCTGCCGGATTTACCCATCAAGGACAGTATGGTCAAGCGGCAGCAATCGGCGGGCAGATGTACGGAGGCGGAGCTGCCGGAGCTGCCGGTTTTAGAGGCTATGGGCCCAACGGCGGCGTTTATAAAGGCGGTCGAGCCGGAATGGCAATTCCTGGTGTTGGTGCTGTCGGCGGACGCGCCGTAAGCGGTACGTCGGCAAGCGGCAATCATTATGCCGGATACGGTGGCGGAGCTTATAACGCTCAAAGCGGGCAAGGCTTGTACAACGGCGGTAAAAGTTATACCCATGCGCAAACCGGCCAGCAATACGGTTATGACCAAAGCACTCAGTTTGTCAAAGGGCAAGGCGGTCAAACAACGATTCAAACCGAAAATAAAGGAGATTATACTGTCGACTGGCAAAAAGGACAAAAACCTTCAGTAACTCAAACTGTTTATCCCGCAGCTAACTAAAATTGGAAGAAGGAACGATTGGTTCTATAGTGATTAGGAAATATTTGACTCCAACTATGGATTGTTCCTAACTCATTTTCGCAACGAATATCAATGCGTCCTTTTGTTCCTTCGCTGCCCGAAAGTATTTTTAGTTCAATAGGCTCTCCGCGACTGCCGTCTGCAATGACTGCAAACATACCTTCGGTGTATGAAGTTAGCTGGACGGCAGTTGGCGGTGGTACAGCATTTTTGAATGTAAATTTGATATGACTGCCGACATCGGCAAATAGAGCTTGCCCATTTTTATAAGTATCGATTTCAATAGTCTTGAATTGTTTTATTGATTTTTTTGTTGGTCGCGGCGGAGCCAGCACGGCAATTCTTTGCGCAGATGTATTTATGGGAAAGAGCGCTGCAATTAAAAAAAAGCATAATAAAAGGCGATATTTAAGCATGCTTGCTAGACGCCAATCAAAGCTTCAAGTTCCTTTAATCAGGAGCTAGGCTTTTAATAGATTTTCCAACTGTTTGTCGGCAGCAAAATTCGGAAATACGCTTTTAAGCATATTGTCGTTCAATTTGAGATGACCCTGAAGTACAGCGCTAATTACTGAGCGAAAATCGCTGGTTACCGGTAAATCACGGTCTTCATATAGGGCTGAGTTAGCTAAGCCGTTCCAGCGTCCATACACTTTACCGCCGGCTACATTACCGCCCAGGACCCACATTACATTTCCATGCCCATGATCCGTGCCACGATTGCCGTTTTCATGTACTGTCCGTCCGAATTCAGACATCACAATTGTAGTTACATTGTTTTCGATAGCACTGATTGATTGATAAAAATCTGCAAGGCCAAGGGCTAGATTGGAAAGTTTATTTGCCAACTGTCCTTGTCCGGCGCCTTGATTTACATGTGTATCCCAGCCGCCAAAGGCCAGAAAGGCTATTTGTGTTTTAGGTTCTTTAAGAATCAAGTTAGCTAGTTGTCTGCCGAATGCCGACTGCGGTGGCAACGCTCCACGATTGGCAGCAAGCATCTCTTTGCTTTCAGCCTGATCCGTTGCTCTCATGCTGCGATTGATCGTGCCGCGAGCGGAAATGCCTTCATAAAACGCTGTTCGTAACATCGGGTCATCGTCATAAAGCCGCCAGAAAAGTTCGGCTATTTCCGGGCGATCAATGGATAAAGCTCGATTTTTATTCAGTTCGACATTGGCTACAGATTGTGGCCCGGCAAGAATGCGCGGTATGGTCGGTCCGATATTTAGGGCGCGAACCGGTGAACGATTATCAGGCAGGTTGGTCAATAGACGATTTAACCAGCCGGTTGTCCCTGATTTAACTCCAGGATTGCCGCTCTCCATATAATCTTGAGCGTCAAAATGAGAACGGGTCGGATCGGGAGAACCGCATGAGTGTATAAAAGCAAGTTTTTTCTTGCCCCATAAATTTAGAAGCGGCTCTAAAGACGGATGCAAAGCAAAATAACCGTCCAAGTCCAGAGCACCGTTAGCTTCTCGTGGTTTTGCCACTGCTATATTCGGACGCATTTCATAATAGCGAGGATCGCCTGCCGGAATTACCACATTCAAGCCGTCAACGGCACCACGCAAAAAGACAATTACTAGTTTTTTGTTGGCGGCAGTAGCTGTAGTTTCAGCAGTCCAGCCATTTAGCGGGAGTGTATTCAAAAAAGAGGCGGACATAGCTGCTTTAAGAAAGTCTCGTCGATCCATGATTCACCTGCTTCAATATTTCATAAATTCGGGGCTACCCAGCAATAATCCAGCTTGCATGCCTGGTGGTGTTTTGTTGAACAAAGCAAGAGTATTAGTTTTTAGTTGATGATTAAGAGCATATTTAATACGTACCGGATTCGGCGTTTGTCCGGCAGCACCTTTCAAACGACCGCTACCGATAGAAGTAGCCATACTGATCCTTTTGACTAAGCCGTCGGGATTTAACCAGGCTTCTTTAGTGTTTTTATAGCCATCCGGTGTTAGACAGCCATAAAGCGGTTGTCCGGCTTGTTTTAAATAATTGAAAATCGGTTCGTAATTAGTTGGCTGAATATCAGCCGCTCTTAAAACTGAAATGAGATAACGTTTGGGACTCTTAAATTTGTTTTGCGCATATTGTGGTTGCCAAAATTCAGGACTGGCAAATAAGGTTTGTAATACGACTTTTATATTGCCGCCGGAGTTCTGGAAAGCTTGAGCACAAGTATCCACTATTGATTTTGGCGGCGTGTCAGCCAAAAAATATTGGGCAAGTTGATAACTGATATGACGAGCGGTTGCCGGAGAGGCGACAAGTATATCCAGTGCTTTTTCAATCTCCTGCTCACCGCCGCCATCGATTCTTTTGCCGAGAAATATTTTATTGCTTGAATCGTGGCGCCTTGGATAAAAGCGATAATACTGTCGACTTGGCTCAAAGTTATTCAAACGTTCACGCCGGAGGGGAATACTTAAACCGGTGAGTATATGAGCCAGAGTAATTACGTCTTGTTGTGTGTAGCCCCCGTCTACACCCAGTGTATGCAGCTCCATCAACTCACGAGCATAATTTTCGTTGATGCCGAGCTTAGGTCCCTTTTTACCAGTTTGGCGCTCGTTTTCCACAGGCATACTATTTTGCCAGTTGTCCAAATAAACGAGCATAGCTGGGTGGTGGCACGTGGCTCCTAAAAGATCGCGAAAGCGCCCAAGAGCATAAGGACGAATTGCGTTGTTCTCAAAATGACCGACAAGAACACGATCCATCGCTTTATCTTTGCTGATATTGAAATGATTGAACCAAAAATCGGTTAGTAGCTCTTCAAGCTGACGTGGTGAAAATAAAGCACGACGTATATTAGCTTCGCTAGCTTCATTAATCACTTTAATTACGGTTTCTCTTGCCAGTTTGCGCATATCGGGATCGTTTTTATCTTTGCTTTCTTTCTTAGCTTGAATCAATGGCAGCTCGTAATTAACGAACAACTCATTTGGATCCATATTTAAGCTTGGATGAGCAGCGATAAAACTGCTTACTTGTGTTGCTTGCTGATAACTTGAAGGATTAAGCTGGCTATTGATGAAATTGCCGATTCCTTGTTTTTTAATTGCTTCAAAATCACCTGATTTAGGACCGAAAGTTAACCGATTTAGCACATGGGTGATTCGAGCATCGGTATCAGTTTGGACTGTATTTGCGGCAATATTACCGGCGTCCGCTTGCGGAAAAGCGGATAAAACACTAACTAGAACCAAAATACTTGCTGCGGTCTTCATTTTCGCTCCCCACCTTGGCGATTTCAGTCCCGACATAATCTAATACGTTGTCAAGAATAAAAAGTTCAAAGCCATCATATTATAGAATTGCAGAAATTTGGAGGTGCGCCATGGAATATCGGCTGCTCGGAGATTCTGGTCTTAAGGTTTCAACTTTATCTTTCGGCAATATGACTTTTGGTGGAGAAAGTTTTTTCAAAGGCGCCGGCTCAACCCAGCTTGATGAAGCAAAAATATTTGTTGATACTTGTATAGATGCCGGTGTCAACTTATTTGATACGGCGGACGCTTATTCGGCAGGTAAAGCCGAAGAGATATTAGGTAAAGCAATAGGCAAAAAACGAGATCAAGTCTTAATCGCCAGCAAATGTCATTTTCGTATGGGTGAAGGTGTCAATGATTTAGGTCAATCACGCCACCACATCATCAGAGCTTGTGAAGCAAGCTTAAAACGTTTAGGTACCGATTATATTGATCTGTATCAAGTACATACTTTTGACTCTTTGACTGCCCTAGAGCATACGATGCGCGCGCTGGATGACTTAGTACGTGACGGTAAAGTACGTTATATTGGCTGCTCCAATTTGCCGGCCTGGGCGATAATGAAATCTCTGGCAGTTTCGGATAAGCGTAATTTAGAAAAGTTTGTTTCCTTGCAAGCTTATTACAGCTTGGTTGCCCGCGATTTGGAATGTGAATTCGTACCGCTGTGCAAAAATGAAGGATTAGGTATTTTGGTTTGGGGACCGCTTTCCGGTGGTTTTCTTTCTGGCAAATACAGGCGTGGACAAACAAGTGATCCTAACTCCCGTCGTGCTCAGTGGGGCGACTATGGTACTTTCGATCAAGAGTTAGGTTTTCAAATTGTCGATGTTCTTGATCAAATAGCTAAAGAACGTCATGTTTCAATTTCACAAGTAGCTCTGAATTATTTGCTGAAAAAACCAGGAATCACCTCTTTAATTATTGGTGCGCGTAAGATAGAACAGTTAAAAGATAATCTTCAAGCTGTGCAATGGCAGTTAAGCGATGAAGAGTTGAAGCGCCTGGATAAAGTAAGCCAAACAACACTGCCTTATCCATATTGGCACCATAAGCAATTTAATGCTGAACGCATGCCGATACCGGGTGAAACACCGGTTCCGTATAAACGTGAACTCTTAAATAGCGGAGCTGAAAGTTAGACAAAAAAGAACCCCTGCATTAGCTTTTGCTTTTGCAGGGGAGAACAGTTTTTATTTGTTCTTTTGTTTCCACAACTTGCTTCTGCTATTGTGGACGAACCTTTAAGTTATTCATTCGCTCATTCGTTTTTCTAGACACATAATGAATTGAAAAGTTCCCTAAATACTCTTGCCATTTTGAGCAACTATTTTTTGACAATTGGCAGCACATTTACGACACTCTTCAGCGCAGGCTTTCATATTATTATCGTCGCTGAAAGCTTGACACGATTGAACGCAAAGTGTGCAAGCTTCAATACACATGGCGCTGGCTTTTGCTTCAAAGCGTGAACCGCGCGACAAGAATTCACCGGCTGTTTTACAAGCGGTAATACAATCTTTTAAAGCATTGGTCACTGTTTGTTCACCATGACGTCCCTTTTTCTGAACGCAATAGTTAAGTGTCTTTTGACACATATCAGCACAAGCTGAACAGTTTCCCTTGGTGATTTGCTCTGTGGTTTGTGCAAATGCTCCAAGTCCAATAAACAAGCTACACATTATTGAAAGTATTGTGGCAAAAATTCCCTTCATTGGAGCATCTCCTTAGTTATCTCTTCCCAAATCTTTTGCCATGACGAAAGTTCTGTCACTAAGTTCCTAAGCTCAGAGGAACTACTTTTTGTTCTTTGCGTCAGCCAGCAAAAATAAAAGGAGATCTTTTATGACTACAGCAAGGCTTTCAGACGACAAAGATGCAAAAACAGGCTTAATGGTATTAGGCACAGTAATTGCGGTAATGATTTTCGCCATGATTTATCTGTCCGGTCAACCACAAGCACCATCTAGCAGTGAACCGGTGAATGCACCACCGCAATCAGCAACACCTAGTCGTTAAATAAAGGCACCGAATGCGATATCTTATGATCAAATCAAAGCCCAGAGCAGATGCTCCGGGCTTTGATTTAGAGTTCTTAGTGAAATACTTCCTGAACACCGCCAATCGAATAGGCTTTCATGCTATCGGTAATATCGATATTGAGAGCCGTAAGTTGTCGCTCAAGTTCATTGGCTAAAACTTGATTGAATGCATGGGCACTGAGATCGTCTTGCATGCTAGAAAGAGTTACCAAACGACTTTTGTACAGATCAGCTTGACCGGCGCTAAGCCAACCTTTCGCAATACCTAAATCGACTTGTTCTTTCATTAAAGTAATACGACGCAGATAATCAGGTAAACGATTTTCGGCAGTAATGGTCGAAGATTCAATCGTTCTTGAAACTCTGCTTGGTACTATTACTTCATTTACGGTCGGCACTACTGTTGTTTGTCTGGTTACAGTTGTTGTGTATTCCGGTACAACAGCCGGAGCCTGCCTGATAATAACGGTTTCGGCATTAGCGGCATTAACACAACCGCAGAGCATAAAAGCGCCAACCAGGACTTTAGGCAGTCCTTTATTCATAATATCGTCTCCTCTCCAAGTGATTTTGGGGAGACGAGGCTTTATAACTATGGTTCCGTAGTTTCGCTTCTTTTAAGAAGCAATTGGAAGGCCGGATCCGACAAAAAACGAACCGGCATGATTGGGTCGAATAAAGTTGTGCCGAAGCCTAAAAGACCGGTTCCGTAAGAGTTAGTCTTGACGCCCATTCTTTTATAAAGCTCCAGGCAGGCACCAATACAAGTCCAGTGGTCGCTGGCCATACGTCCCATAAAAGTACCGAACCAGTCGTAACCGGTGGCATAAAAAAAAACGTTTCAGTGCCGATTTAAATTTAGACGGTAAAGGCAAAGCTTCAATAATAGCTTCTGAGCGAGCATTCTCTTGGGCAGCCCATAAATGATCTGTCTCGACCATGGCTTTGGCAATAGTGGCTGCCTCAAGCTCTTGTTCTTGGTTCCAAGGCTCTTTTAAATGCAACGCAATATAATGTCCTTCATTAGCGCTGGTTAGCTCGGATAAAGGATGCAGGCTTGTACCCTTATCCATATATGAGCTGAAAAGCATCCATTGTCCGTCAGGCATTCTCAAAACGGTTTCGGCATGACCGACACTCTCATGCAGTGCATGTGCGATACGCCCGCTAGTAAGAATTAGATCTCCTGAGCGAAGCTCTGAGGCTGGGGGATTAATCCAGGTGTGTAAGGGAACCGGTCCGTAACCTTGTTTCTCAAAACTTGATTGATTTTTTTTGTAGAGCCCGTAGATATAAAGCCAAATGATAATTTCAACTATGGCGACTAAATGATAGAAGGTGTGTGCTTTAGTAAATAAAGCCACAGTGCTGAGCAGAATGCCGAAGATCATCGGTAAATGAATTTCGATTCGCGAAAGAATATCGAAATAAGTACGTAAAAGATGTTCGGTTTTTATTCTAGTGATTATGAGCCAGGCGGCACTGATCACCACGCAACCGGTAGCTAATTGCCAATCCAGTCGATGAGTAATGAAGCGCCAGCTAAGATGCACTATCCACAAATAACTGATCGTGTTGAGCGCTTTAGTGACAGCAAAATAAGCTTGCGATCTTTGAAGCGTTACACTTGATGCGGGTGGATTGTAGGACATCGATTAAGTTTTGCTGCGATAAACTCGGACTGGCGGACGTGTGCTGTCGTTAGTGAACTCAGATACATATTTCTTTTTGTCCATGCCTAATTTTTCAGCATGAGTTTTAAGAACCAGAGTCAAAGCTGATTCCAGATATTCGCGCAAACTCATTTTTTCGTTTTCGGCAATTGCTTCAGCTACTTCAACCCAACGGGGACTGATACTTAAATGAACATTTGCCGGACGGCGTTGCGGACGCCCGCCTTCTGGCGCTCTTTCTGGGCGCTCACTACTACGTTCATAACGGCGCGGTGCGCGACTTTCTCTTTCATTATTCTCTGAATCCTCGGCGTTAAAATCCTGGCGATCTTCATTGCGCGATCTGCCGTAAGCCGGTTTTCTGGCGTAGCCGCCTGCGCCTGCCGGTTTGCGCCCATAAGCTGGTTTTTGTTCTGAATCTTCGCTTCTACCATAGCCACCGGTACGTGGTTTACTAGCATAAGCTGGCTTGTCGCCGTAAGCCGGTTTTCTGGCATAACCGCCAGCGCCTGCCGGTTTGCGTCCATAAGCTGGTTTTTGTTCTGAATCTTCTTCGCTTCTGCTTCTGCCATAACCACCGGTGCGCGGTTTACTAGCATAAGCTGGCTTGTCGCCGTAAGCCGGTTTTCTGGCATAACCGCCGGAACGCGGTTTGCTGCCGTAAGCAGGTTTGTCACCAGAGCTGGCGGTTCTTTTCCCAAAAGCCGGTTTTGCTCCGCTTCTGCTTTTACCAGCATAGCCACCGCCAGAGGCCGGTTTGCGGGAGGAGGCCGCCTTGCCCGAATAACTTTTTTTGCCTGCGTTGCCGCCCCTGTTTCCTGGTTTCATTGCCTAGTTACCTTTAATGTTGATGGCTTAGTTTAGCATGTCAATACCAGTAAGGTGTTTTCTTGGCCCATGGGCTTGTTTTAAAGCGCGAATGAAGAAGTTGGAAACATTGTTTAGAAAGAGTATTTGTGCCTTCATCGGTCATTCCGTAACGAGTTGACTTTACGGCGAAATGTAAAGCTTGAGGCAAGCGTTCGTCGTTTGGCTTGGTTTTAGCGAAGGCGAGAACTGTTTTGCAGAAATAATTTGGCGCTCCGGACGTTGTACCTAATTTAGCCAATTCTTTAGCTGTTTGTGCTTTTTGAGCAGCAGTAAGAAACAATGGTTCGAAAGTTTCAACAGCAGGACACATCCCGTCGTTGTCATACTTAGCAATTGGTTTTGCTGCCCACCACCAGCCGCTGTCGTCACCATAACTATCTTGTAATAAAGGTCCGTAGCCAGCATTAGGTTGTGCCGATGAAAATTGCAACATCAAAAAGACAGCGGCGAATTTACGTGATTCAGCATTAGAAGCTGAAAGATATGCTTGAAAGAGTTTTTGTTTTGCTTTGTTCAAAGGCAAGTTTATTTGTGCCAAACTTTTAGCTGCGGCTTCGTCGCCGATTAGTACAGCGCGCACCCATGCGGTCCAAGCTAGGTGGCTGCGCAAATTTGCTGGTATCGTTTGATTGCTGGCAATTTGTATAAGCGACTGTAAAGGAAGCTTGTTATCCATTACATCGGCAAGCTCGGGAGTAAGCAAGGGCGGTGTAACTTCGGCTTTGCCACTCTTCTCTATGTCACTTACATTGTCCGGTACTCCGGCAATACCGCCTGAAGTGCAGATACCTGCTGGGTTCTGAATGCCGAAACGAATCAACTCTTGCAAATTTTTAGCTAGAGCCAAACGTTGCAATTTGAGTTGATTGAGAGATGAAATAGAAAGATCGGCCGGCGGTGCGGAGAGTACTTTATCCAGGCGTGTGCGTACTAAATCGATTTTGTCTTTCTCAAGATCAAGACGATTGACATGATAAAAGAGAGTCCATTTAGCAGCGCTCGAATTCTGTTTTTCAGCGGCATTGATAATCTCGGCAGTCTCGCTGTCATCACCATCGATTGTAGCGACGGCAGCTACCAACCAGGGCAAAGATGCTGTTTTGCGCCATTGTTCAAGAGCGTGCTTTTTGCCTGCTTCATCCGTGGATTGAAAAGTCATAATCCAGTCAACCGAATCAGGAGCTTTTAGTGAATTAGACAATTTTGCATATTCAATCTCTTTGCTGTCGTCATCGTCTTGCTGTCCGGAAAGAATATCAATCGTTTTAGTTACTTCACCGGCTATCGGCAAAGTCAACTTTTGCTGGCTAAGCTCTTGTAGATGTTCAGCCGGAGATAAACGGACGGCGATAAAGCTTTCAAGCTTGGATAGATTGTCGGTCATATCAGCATAAGCCGGATCGGCAAGCAACGTTTTGATTATTTGTTGAGCTTCAGCCAATAGCTTGCTGTCGAGAGTTTTACTTAAAGTAGCTTGGCGAACCAGTGCTCTTGCCGCCAAATAAGGGGCAAGCTTGCTCCAAGGAGAATTCTTGTCGGCGGCAATGGCATCGAATTCTTTGCGAGCTGTGGCAAAGTTTTGCGAATAAAAATTTGCTGCTGCAATTTGATAGTTACGATCTTGTTGTAAAGCAGGATCGGCTGTTGCCGGTAGAGGTTCGGGGATTAATATCGGTTTCGGTTTTTCCATGTAGCCTGCGGTTCCGCAGTTGGAAAAAACGTCATCTTGGGCTTTAAGCCATTGCTTTACCTGATCGGAGCTGGCACCGTATTTAGTGACAAGCTCTTTAAGCTTAGCGGCGGCTGTTTCAAAAGCACTGGTTTGACAATTACAATAGGATTGCCAGGGATTTTCTTTATCGACTGAATGTTCGGTGTCGATACTGTCGATTTTTGTTGCCCCGGGAATTTGAGCGCGTTCTTTTAACCAGGCGGAAGTATCGCTCTGGCACCAGTCATCGCTATTTGTTAAACGATTGTCCCAAAGCTGGACCATGCTTGCTTGTTCATTGTCGCTAAGCGGATTGCCGGACAGATAGCGGTAAGCGGTTAGAAGATATGAACGGGCATAAGTTGGCTGCAGAATACCAAGCTCTCCTGCGGCATATTTTTTTAGAGGAAAATCCGGATGGACACTATATGTATAGTAAGGATCGATCGAAAAGGCGCAGCTAAATGCCGGCGTTAATGCGCTTGTACTTGAAAGAACAGTGGCAAGTAATAAACTGATTGTTTGCTTTTTCATGGTTGACCCAGCATGGTTTGAGCTGCACTGATTTTTTTTGCCGTCCAAGCATTGCGAGTGAATAGATAGACGCGCACCGGTATTTTACGATTTCTTGCAAGTGGAATCATGAGTTGATTCATCTCCATATCTTCAAGAGATAAACCTAGTGTTTGGCAACAACTCTTTTGCAAGAATCCATGGCCGGAGCGGAAGTAAAGGAGAATTTTTTGTCGTTCGTCACCGAGGCTGAACATCATCGGTACGGTTTCATCGACGGGTAAATCTTTGATCCAGTTGTCATAAAGACACCAGGAGGCAAGAGCTGTAATTGATAAAGGTATTTTTGGCGGTAATTTGGCTTTGACCAGCTCAAGCAGATTTTTATAAAAATCTCTTTGGGATTGAAGAGCGTCAAAATCAATTTGTACGGCGGCTGTTTGCGGTAGTGCGGACAGCTTACGCATGATTGCCGCCGTTCGTTCCAATTGCTGTGCAGTTAATGCTGGTGGATTTTTGCGATCGCAATCCAAACGCATGACTGGTATCAACTTTGTATTTGCTTTTACTTTCAGAGGTTGGTTGCGCCAAAATTCTTTGGTTTCCTCACCGGAGAGGACTACGTGACAAGCGAAATAAGCAACGGCGAAACGCTCGCTTGCCAGTGTTGATAAATCTTCAGAGCGTTGCCAGGCCCAGAGAACAGTATTGGGAATTTCACTGGCCGAGCATGACCCGGTTGTCACCTTGAAAAGAACGGACAGTCCAAGCAGCAAGCAGAAATATTTGATTCCAGGCAAAAGAAAGTCCTTCGCGCTTCTTCCTGAATTAAGATATCATGGTTGTCAGATTGGCAATGGAGCGTTTAATTTGCCTCGCTATATTTACTGTAGCCTGATCCTTTCTTTAGTGTTTTCAGCCTGCGCGCCGGTTTTCACCGGGGCAACTGCCGATATTGCCGGCTATCACACCACTTGGCCGGAGAAAGGTTTATTCTTAACTAAAGATGTGGCAAAAGGAATCAAAATTAGCGCTGCCGATGTTCAAGAGCGACCTGTCGCTGCCGCGGTAGCAGGCGTCGATCAGCTTTGTTTTGCCGAAGAGGCAATCGGTGCTACGTCTAGACACAATCTTAAAGCTGGACAACCACTTTATTTTCACAACCTTCAAGATGCGAAGTTTAAGCAAGTTGAAGACGGACGGGATCGCCCTTCAGCTCATGTTTATATTAACTCAAGAGAAGGTGTGCGACTTTTAGTAAGCAATCGAGAGCTGCGCAAGGATGAAATTATTGATGTCGATCAGTTGTCCGATGTAATTGTGCCTGAAAATGAAGCGCCGCTTGATATGGTTCATTCCCGTGACGAAATTGTCGGTTTGACTTCTGTGGGAATTCCGGCTGGACGGCTTGTCTGTTGGCAAGACATTCAAATACCGGAGGCGAAGAAAAAACAGTGAAGCGGCAATTTGTTATTACCGGTCTTGTACTGTTTACTCTCTGTCCTCAAACCTTAGCGGTGCCAAAGCCGGATACGACGGTGCAAACGACTAAGCGGTCGTTCAAGCTTGGGCGCTATACAATCGAGCAAGAGATTGCTGGAAATACTGTTCTCACTTTTAAGATGATCAAAAATAAGGACGTACTATTTAATTGTGCGCGATTTAAAAATCAAGAAGCGATATTATCCGGAGACGGTTATCGTTTTATCGATCCCTTTGCTGAAACTGCCAGCTCATCCGTGCTTGATATAGATATGAAACCTGTAGCTAAAGATATGAATGGCGATGGCATCCCGGAGTTGGTTTTTGATTATCACACCGGTAAAAGCCATAACACCATGATTATGAGTTTGTACGAAGTAAAGCCGAGCATGATATTTAACAGTGGCTATGTGGAATTTGCCGATCTTAATCATGATCGAAAACCGGAGCTACTTTCAGCACAACCTTTATCTTATTTAGGTGCCAACGCTTCGCCGATGTTAGTGTTGCAATGGAACGGTCAAGCTTATGCTCCATCGCCTTTAAATGTAAAAAAGAATGTTGATTTGGATAAGATTGTTTCGGCTGTACGTTTGAAAAAAGAAGCAGCCAGTAAAAAAGTCAAAATGAAGCCTCCTGGTACTGAAAGTGCCGAAGAGTTTCAGGCGGTTTGGTCGGCTATGCTGGATTTGATTTATTCAGGTAATGCAAAGCAAGCTCGTGAATTGCTTAACTGTCTTTATCCGGGCAACAAACCAATAATGATTTATGACGCCAACCTGAAAAATTCAAAAATACAAAAATACAGCAAGGATCAACTGTGGAATGATTTCACAAGCAAAATTAGCGAAGAGAGTATTTATTGGTCATTTTTGCGCAGAATCAATCCTGAATTGAAGAGGCTATAAACCCTTTATTTTGGGAATACTAGGACTAGATCCTGGAGAGATATAAATGAGAACAGCGAAGAGTTTTTATCTGACGTTGATGCTTGTTGCCGGGCAAATATTTTCATCGGCGTTAGCTCATGATTCGGTTAATGTCGATCATAAAAATGATGAAGCGGCGATTCGAGCACAAGCAGATGACTATGTAAAAGCTTTTGCTGCAGCCGATATCGCTACCTTAGCCGATATGTGGGCAGCAGACGCAGTGTATACGGATGCATTGGGTAATGTTTATCGCGGTCGCGAGGCAATTAAAGAGCAAATGTCCGGGTTCTTCAAACAGTTTGGCAAACAACGTTTTAACGTTACTATCGAATCACTTGAATTTCCTTCAGAAAATACGGCAATTGAGCAAGGCACAACTAAGCTTATTCAATCTGCGGCTCCGCAATCTTCGGCAAGATACACGACCTTTCATATAAAGCGCGATGGTAAATGGCAGATGCTCAATGTATCTGAATCGTTTCTTCCGCAATCAATGCCAAAACCTGAAAGTCTGGTTGATGATTTAGGCTGGCTCGTTGGTTCCTGGACGGCTAAAAGTCCTCAAGGTACGTTGCGCTTAAAGTTTGATTGGATTGGCGATAAAAAAATGATTCGTAGTGAATCAATCTGCGAAGCTGCCGACGGGTCCAAATCGACCGATGTACAAATTATTTATTGGAATCCGTTACGCCGCCAAATCTGTTCCTGGCAATGCGGAAGTAATGGTGGCTATGGTGAAGCTTGGTGGGAAAAAACAAATAAATCTTTTGTTGCTCACGCTCGTTCAACAGAAACAGACGGTTGCATAGCTTGGGCTGACTATATCATCAAGCCGGAAAATAAAGATACGTTTACCTGGCAATCGACCGGGCGACACCTTCTTGGCTCTCCCTTGGACAAACAATTTCCTGATACTGGCGTTATTAAAGTAAGCCGTGATCAAGGCTAGGAGAAGAAACAATGAATAAAAACAGCGGCATATTGTTTTCAATTTTATTCGTGTCTCTGCTACTGCCGGCAAATAATTTGACCTGGGCCAGAGGCGGTGGTGGCGGCGGCGGTCATTTCGGCGGTGGCGGTGGCTATCATGGTGATTATGGTCGCGGCTACGGGCGTGACGATTACGGACGTGGATACGGTGGTGGACGCGGTGATTATGGACGCGGTTATGGCGATGGTCTTCCGGCTAGTCGTGACTCTGCTTTCAGCCATGATCTGCCGGCAGATTTCGGCCGTCCGGGCGATGACGGTGTCAGCAATTATGGTGCCGTCAATCATGCAAACAGCTTTGCTACTGATGGCGGTTTCGGTCGAATAAGCAATAGTCCTACGGCGCGTGACGCCGGTACTCAACGTGTAAGCTCGGCTGATTTAGCCGCAAGAGGTAGCCAGGTACGTAGCGGTTTCAATAATTACAATGCTTTCAATCATGGCTGGTGGCAAAATCATCCAAACAGTTGGAACAATCGTTATTGGGGTGATCGTTGGGCTTGGAATGAAGCTCGTTGGGACGATCTAGCCGGTTGGTGGGGTGGCGGTTATGGCGACCTAGTTGATTATGATTATGGTGACAACATCAGCTATGGCGATGATGGCCAAGTTTATTACGGCAGTACGCCTACATATACCGACGACCAATATTACGAACAAGCACAAAATTTAGCTGTATCAGCTCCGCCTGAAAATACGCAGCCGACAACGGCGGCGGCACAAAGCAAATATGCTAAAGAATGGAAGCCGCTTGGTGTTTATGCTCTTGTGCAAAACAATCAAAGTGATTCGTCTCAGATTATGCAGCTTTGTACAAATAAGCAAGGTATTATTCGGGGCAATTATTTCAATAGTTTGACTAATGAAACTTTGCCTATTCGCGGTGCTGTAGATAAAAAAGCTCAGCGAGTAAGCTGGATTGTTGGCAATAATAAAACAGTTGTTTACGATACCGGCATAAGCAATCTATTGAAACCGCAAAGCCCGATTCTTGTTCATTACACTAAAGACAATACACAGCAATGGATGTTGGTTCGCCTACAAGATTCAAGCAACAAAGGGCAGACCGCTTCTTCATGATTCGTCTGTTTCTGGCTTTATTTGTGGCTTTTTTTTCGGGACCTCTTGCAGTACTTGCCGAACCGGCGCCTTTGAAACTTGAGGGACGGGTTGACATGGTGGCAGCTTCTTGTGCTGAGGCCGGCATCACTCTTTCTTCGGAAAATCTACCTTCTTTAATTACTAAAGTTGGCGTCGACTCACCGGCAGCAAAAGCCAATTTAGCGGCGGAAGATAAGCTGATATCGGCTGAAGTCAAAGAAGGGCGGATAACCGTAATTATTGAAAGAAAAGGACAAAAATTCGCCACTAGAATATATACGGATCCTGAGGCAACGCCAAAAACAAGCCAAGAGAACGATAAAAAAATCATGCCGGTTGATGATGCCGTATATGATGAATTGACCGATTTTTGGCTTGGGCAATATGCTAAAAGCTCCCAGCCTTCAGGGGACAAAGTCGCTCAAGAAAAGATAATGAAACGTATAGAAGAACGGCGCGGCTTAGGTCATTTAGCTGCATATTATCCGGTCGGTCCGTATAAGAACAATTTTTTGCTTAGCCAAGGTGTTCGTTTGTATGCTGTTGGCGATAGGCGTAATGCTGAACGTCTATTTAAAGCTGCAGCTGAACTGCAACCGAATAATCCAGATGCTTATTACGATCTCGGTGTGGTTTTTGAAGATCGCAAAGAGCTGCGGCAAGCAGCTAAATATTATAAAAGAGCCTTACGTTATAGTCCTTATGATCGAGGCTTTAGGTATGCTCAGGCAACAGTAGGCAGGCTGAAAGGAAGCTGCCAGGAATGTGCTTTCGGTCATGAGTTAAAAATGAACGGTTGGTATCACTACCATCGAAATGCAACTGGATTCGGCATAGCGGATGGTGGTGAACAACGCCGGCTTAGCCGCAGTCGTTACGGACCGTAGCCACGACTCTTATTTAGTAGTCTGCTCGATCAAAGTCGGAGAATTATCACTAAAGTGCTTGGAAGAGAGAATTGCCCAATTAACCGCCAGATAAAGAATGACAATTACGGCGACGATGATGGACAATAAACCGAGGTTGCCAGCGGGCAATTTGAGTTTCATGGAGCACCTTTTCGGAGTATCTTTAGATCTTAACATGTTCCGGACGTAGGCCAACCCCAATTAATTGAGCCGGAATGCGGCGCAATAAGGGGAAGCGACAGAATAATTTTAAGGGCCAAGCCAAAGTCGGCTTTTGATTGCTGGAAAGAACACGACTGATTATGTGGTTTTGGATGGTCACTTGAATTTTTTGTGTTGCTTGAGTAGGAAACTCTCGGCGGTGTTGGATTTTATCCAAATCAAAAACCGAACAGTTCCCGGTAGTAAGCGGTTCGGCCAGAATATTGGCTGCTGCAACAGCATCTTGAATCGCTAAATTAATACCGACACCACCGATTGGAGACATGGCATGAGCTGCGTCGCCAATACATATAAGACCAGGACAATACCAGCGGCGCAAATGATCAACTTTTACTGTCAACAAACTGATGTCGTTCCAATCTTTAAGCTCATTGACTCGATCCTCTAAAAATGGAGCAATCTCAAGAATATTGCGTTGGAATGACGGCAATCCGTTTTCTTTTAAATCCGCATAAGCGCCTTTTGGAATTACAAAAGCACACTGCCAATATTCGTCGCGGTTAATCATGATAAATATGCGACCGGCGCCAATTCGTCCTAAAGTTTGCCCTGGGTCCGAATCTTTTTTTGATAAACGTAGCCAAAGTACATCCATTGGAGCGCCAAGATCAACGACTTGCAAGCCGGCACGTTCACGTATTATTGATTTACGCCCGTCGGCACCGACTGTGAGATCTGCTTGAATTTCAATCTGTCCGTGAGGCGTATTGGCCAGGACTCCTGAAATTTTGCCTTGCTTTTGAATTAGATCTGTTGCTTCCGCTTCCATAATCAAGCGGAAGCCGGGATATTTGTTTGCTTGTTCAACTAAAAAATTCAAAAAATGCCATTGCGGCATTAGCGCTATAAATTTGCAGTGTGTTGATACATGGCTAAAATCAGCTAAGGGCACAAATTCGTCGCCAATTTGACCACCCAGGTGCTGGACTGCTTGGTGCGGTCGTTGCAAAAATTGATCTAGAATGCCCAGTTCATGCATTATTTCCAGGGTTGATGGATGAACGGTATCGCCGCGAAAATCGCGTAAAAAATCGGCATGTTTTTCTAAAACGACAACATTGTTACCATGACGAGCTAAAAGCAATCCGAGCATCATTCCGGCCGGACCGCCGCCGACTATGCAACATTGAGTTTGTATTTGTTCAATCATCGTAAGCTCTCTTTGCAACGCTGTTTGGCTTCAGAAGAATATCAGGTTTTGCCGAAAAGAGCTTGACATGAGTGTTTTGCACTTGCAGATACTTTCTCAAGCGCATACTCTTTTGGCTGTTTGTGACTAAGGAAAGTAAGAATGAAACTTGTAATTTCGATCTTAGCTGTTTTAGGTATTTTTGCGGCGACTAATTGCAGTTACGCTTTAGCAGCTGGTGATGCCAATCCGCTTAATGCTGCTGTTCTGCCTTCTTTTCGTTTTCCCCTTGAAGAACAAACACCACGTCTTTTCGATGGTGGCAGTGCTCAGGAAGCAACAGTAAAAAACTTTCCGGTATCACAAAACATTGCCGGTGTTTCAATGCGGCTCAAACCAGGAGCTTTGCGCGAATTACACTGGCACGCTAATGCTGCCGAATGGGCTTATGTAATTAAAGGCAAATGCCGGATAACGGTCATCGATCCGGAAAAGCGTGTTGAAGTAAAAGATTTCGGACCCGGTGATATTTGGTATTTCCCGCGCGGTCACGGACATTCAATCCAAGGACTGGGCGACGAAGAATGCCATTTCATCCTTGTGTTTGATAACGGTAGCTTCTCTGATTTTGCTACATTCAGTATTAGCGATTGGCTTGCTCATACACCGAAAGAAGTTTTAGCGAAAAACTTTCAAACATCAGCCAATGTTTTCAAAGACTTTCCAAGCAAAGAAGTATACATAGCTCAAGGACCGGTACCGGCGCCTTTGCCTACTGATGCCTTGCCTTTCACCGAAATCTCTCCGCCTTTGACTCATAAATACAGCCTTGGCGCACAAAGAGGTGAAATCTTCAACGGTGGACGATTCCAAGTTGCATCACAAAAACAGTTTCCAATTTCAACGACAATGACCGGTGCAATTCAAACGCTGAAGCCAGGCGGTTTACGTGAAATGCATTGGCACCCTAACGCCGATGAGTGGCAATATTATATTTCCGGACATGCTCATATGACCGTATTTGGTTCGGGTGGACGAGCAAAAATGGAAGATTTCGGACCCGGTGATGTCGGTTATGTGCCTCAAGGTTACGGGCATTACATTGAGAATGCTTCGGATAAAGAAGATTGCGTTACGTTGGTTGTGCTCGGTAGCGGAAACTATGAAGAGATCTCGCTTTCGCAATGGATGGCCTCAAATACAAGCCAAATGCTTGGTACCAACTTCTTAGTGCCGAAGAAGATATTTGAAAGCTTTCCGCAGAATAATCCGCTTATAACCGATGGCAAAAAGAATCAATAATCTGTCTTAGCAGATGCTAATCAACCCTGTCTCAGGCAGGGTTGATATTATATGGATATGCAAACGCTAAATATCGCTGCTTACAAATTCATTGCTATTCCCGAGCCGAAAGCTTGGCTGTTACCCTTAAAAGAGCGCTGCCTAGCCCTTGGGCTTAAAGGCACCGTTGTTCTGGCTGAAGAAGGGATCAACCTATTTTTGGCAGGAAGCCAGGAAGCAATTGATGCCTTCTTGAATTATTTGCGTGAAGACGAGCTGTTTGGCGGGCGTTTTGCCGACATGGAAATAAAAGAAAGCTTTTCGACGAATAAGCCTTTTAAACGAATGATTGTTCGCCAAGCCAAAGAGATTATTACTATGCGACATCCGACCATTCAGCCGGAGTCCGGACGAGCGCCGTCGGTTAAGGCTGACACGCTAAAAGAATGGCTTGATCGCGGGCATGATGATGAAGGTCGAGAAATTCTTCTTCTCGACACACGTAATTCTTTTGAAGTTAAAATCGGTACTTTTAAAAACGCTGTTGACTTTGGAATAGAGCGCTTCAGCCAGTTTCCCGAATCAATCAATGCTGCCGCGGCAGACCAAAAAAACGGGTTACAGGATAAAACCATTGTTTCTTTTTGTACCGGTGGCATTCGTTGCGAAAAGGCAGCTTTATACATGCAAGAATTGAATTTACCGCGAGTTTATCAACTTGAGGGCGGCATCCTGCGTTATTTTGAAGAAGTCGGCGGCGCTCATTGGGATGGCGAATGTTTCGTGTTTGATGAACGTGTTGCGCTGGATCCGTCCTTAAAAGCGACCACTAATTACAAACGTCTTTTAAACGGCGAACTTGAACTAATAGATTAGTCCAAGTTCGTTGCTAGAGCTCGTTTTTGCTTTAGTCGTCGGCGTCTATATTGACGAACGGTGCTTTGATTCTAGTTCTTTCTTCGCCGCTATATTTGTTTATGCGGACGAAAGGAGCTTTGATATGCACTGAACCGTCAGCTTCGTCGCTATCAACTCTAATGCCAGGTAAACGGACATGAGTCCTGCGTGGCAAATTATCTTCGCGAAAGCGATCATAACGACGTCCTTCGACTATGGTTAAATCGGCACTATCATTATCTTCGTCATAGACGAGGCTTACTTTATCTTTCGGTGCCTCGAACTCAAAAATCTTGGCTGGTCTTTTAAGTTCGCTGCTGTATAAATCCGGTTCTTCAATGTCCGTTGATGATGTATTTGTATTGGGCCCGCAAGCTGAAAGCAGCAGGCAGGCGCCAATGAAAAGTAAGCCTTTGTTCCTGGCGTTTTTCATGATTTAGGCCCTGCTACTGTTGAAGCCGCGAAATATAAGTGACATCAGAAATACCAGCAAAGCAGAACCGATAATACAGGGAACCAGAGAGATACCGGCTAAATCCGGACCAATGTGTCCCATGAGGTTACCGCCAATCCAGGCGCCAATAACACCGACGATCGCTAGGGTCAAGAAACCGCCAGGCACTACGCCGGGTACCAAACGCTCGCCAATGTAGGCGCAAGCTGAGGCTACGAGTAAAAAGAGAAGTAGACTTAAAATATCCATGATTGCTCTGTCCTTGATGTTGGGGTTTTCGCACGCGATTTAAGTGACAGAGAAATGACGTAATTGTTCCAATCTACCCCTTAACTTCCTATTTCTTTTCTCCATGTCAGTCTTGAATATGTCGCGACAGGCGACAAATGCGTAACATTAGAACGAATACTACGGCTAAAGTCGCATAAATCGGATACACTGACAACGTCTTGCCCAGGAGAAAATAAAATGGTTAGAACGACAACCGCATTTACTTTGTTGATGCTAATCAGCAGTCAGCTACCGGCGTTGGCACAGAACTCTTCTGGCTCGACACCAAGCAGTGGTGGACTTAGTATTGTCGGATCGGGACCGACTGCAATTGCTCCGCCAATGACCGGCGGTCCTTGCTATGTCGGTGGACCTGGTACCGTTACTCCCCCAATCATCGGCGGACCCGGCACATGCACCCCAGTTCCGAGAACTGGTGGTAATTGCTACGCACCAGGCTACGGCAACGGTGGTTATGGCAATCAGTATGGTTATGGCTACGGTAACGGTGGCTACAACAACAATCCTTATTACAATCCGAATATGCGTCCGACAGGTAATGGCGGATTCGTTTCTGCTAACCCCCCTTACGTAAATCCGAACGGCGTTGTTTCACCTAATCCGCCTTATTACAATCCAGGCGGGAGTTACGGTGGCAATTATGGTGGTAACTACGGCGGTGGTTACAGCTGGGGTTCTGGCGGCTCAACCACACCGGTAGTAATGCCTGGTGGTTCTAGCTACAGCTGGAGTTCCGGTCCGACAACTTATAGCTATGGCACCCCTTACGGCGGCGGTTACAGCAGCTGGGGATCAACCGGTTCCAATGCCATTAACGGAATTCGTTCTTTAATCGGCAGATAAGCCTTCAAAGAAACAGTAGTTAAGGGTCTCGGCATTGCCGGGACCCTTTTTATAAGCGAAATTTTATTTAGCAGCTTTTGTTGTTTGCAAAATATGCTTGTTAATCCAAGAGACAAGTCCGTCTACAACGTCAGTATCAAACTGTCCTTCTTCAAAGATCAAATGTTCGGCATGTCCGACAAAAATCAAATCTTTGTCTCGAGCAGATATTGCTTGATAAAGAGCTAAAGTACCTAACGGTTTTACTAACTGATCACTAAAGCCTTGAAAAATAATTACCGGTGTTTGTTTTATTCGCTCTGCATATTTCAAATTGTCGTTCATGAATTTCTGGAACTCAATTAGTTCAGCAGCCGACAATTTCATTCGTGCTTTTGGATCCTCTTCCCAAGCAATTTTCAGCGTAGGATTGTTAGTCGCTTGGCCAACTACACGTTCGCCGATATCAAACTGTTTATGACTGTTTTTGATGTATTTGAGCGCGACGCTTACAGCTGTTGATTTAGCTTGAAAGCGAGTGCCGGAAGGTACGGAGCTGATTACACCATCCATCAATTGCGGATAAAGAGCGGCTAAACGCAAGGCAATGGCGCCACCCATTGATTCACCAAGAACATAAATCGGCAGACCAGGATAATCGCGGCGAATCATCGTCAACAATTTTCTGAGGTCAGAAATAATTGCTTTGAAATTCACTTCTTGATAAATTTCGTCATTGCGGTAAGAACCAAATCCGCGCACGTCAAAAGAGACTATGCCGAACCCTTCACTCTGTACACGACGAGCGAATGGTTCATAAGCACCGTTATGCAAGCCTAAACCGTGGATGGTTAGAATCAGTGCTTTCAATTTTTTATTTGGATCAAAGAAAGCCATACCAGGGGCCACTTCTCTGCCGACTCTTTGCATAAACCAGCTAGTAATGTCACGTTTGCGCAAAATAGGATGGGCAAGAACTGCCGGTGGAATATCCTCTTTGATATAGTCCATGCCTAAATAACGATCTTCGTAGCCTTTACTGCCGTAAAGCTGCTGTCTAAGCTCTTGCAATACAGCTTCTTTCTTACTCTCTTCCGGCTTGATTTCAGCCATGATTCGTTCTTCGTTTTGACGGCGAAAATTCCATATGGCTTTACAAAAAAGTATTTCAGAAAGATCCGGTCGGCCGGTTCGGTCCATCAGTTCGCTTATAGTAAGCAAGCTCCATGCCATATATGGCACTTCTTCACCGTATTTCAAATAATCGAGCTGAGCTACTTTTTTATATAACGCTTCTGCTTCAGGTAGATTTTTGTTATACAGTTCGCTAGCAGCTAAGCCTTCATAAAATACAGCCAGTCCGGAGTTCCAGGGGCCTAAGTCTTTCAAAGCGATAGCTAAAGCTCTTTTGTATGTTTCATGAGCTTTTTTCATGTCTTTGTCTACAATCATGCAGCGGGCAAGTACAAGCAAGCCGTCGGCTTGATCCATACTGTTTGGAGCGGCTAAAGCAATTCCCTCAATTGCTTCTTTGCGTGCTTTCTCCCAGCGATCAAGTTCAGCGTCGCAAATGGCTAAATTAACCAGGAATCGAGCTTTGGTGATTGTTTTAGGTGCAGTCGTAACTTGTAAAAGTTGAGTTTTTGCTTTGACAAAATCTTTTTTCCAGAAGGCTTTATCCGCTTCGGCGATGAAGTCGTTTTGTTCAGCTGCAACAGCGTAGAGTGGGCTGATGGCAAATAAAAGTGGACAAAGGAAAGAAGCGATTAGTCGGTTCATAATGGTAATCATTCGGCTTTACTGCTCTTTTGCCAACGTTTTTTTGCAAACTCTTCTGTGCTTGAAGAGATTTGACCTAAGCTTTTGACTCTGTCATAACTTTCCAGCGCTTTTGTATCATCGCCTAAATCATGATATGTATCGCCCAGCAGCAACAAGCCAAGGGCATATTTTGGATTGAGGTTAATCATTGTGCTGTAGTCGGCAAGCGCCTTGTTTTTGTCTTCAAGCTCGCGATAAGCATTGCCGCGTAACTCGTAATTTTTGTAGTCCTTAGAATCTAAACTAATTGCTTTAGTGAAATCAGCGACGGCTTTTTCTTTTTGTCCGAGCGCCAGTAATGATTCGCCGCGTTTTTGATAAACATCAGCAATTGCCGGTTTAAGTGAAACGACTTTGTTGAAATCCGCAAATGCCTTTTGATACTCTTTTTGAGCAGTATAAATATTGCCCCGCGTAAGAAGAGTAATCCAGGAATTCTCAGTGCTTAAACTGAGCGCTTTATTGCAGTCCTGCAGAGCTTTGTCATACTCATGAAGCGTGAGATACGTGAAGCTGCGAATACGATAAGCTTGGGCATTTTTCGGATCGAATTTTATCGCTTTGCTGCAATCTTCAATTGCTTTTTTGCCTAATTTCAAACGATTGTATGTATTTGCCCGGGTAATAAATACGCCCGGATTTTTCGGTTGCAACTCAAGAGCTTTATTGCAATCTTCAAGCGCTTTTTGATATTGCTGTTTTTCAGAATAAATATTGGCACGCAATAAATAAAGCATCCAAGGCGATTCGTATTCAAGAGCCAAAGCTTTATTGCAATCGCTCAGAGCTTTATCAAGTTGCCCCAATTTCAAATAAGCAAATCCACGAATTTTATATGTTGCCGGATTGCTCGAATCAAACTTAATTGCTTGAGTGCAATCAGCTACTGTTTTTTTGTTATCGCCAAGGCGGTAATAAGCATCGCTGCGGCCTAAATAAGCGCTGGCATTTTTTGGATCAAGTTTGATTGCTTTACTGTAACTATCAACGGCTTTACTTAAGCGTCCGTTTCTCAGTGCACCATCGCCAAAAAGTAGATAAGTATGCGCATCTTGCAGCGGTGTGGAGATTGCTTGTGGTGTCGATAACATTGTGATTAAAGAAACGAGCATTGTTATTCGGGCGATCAACATCAAATAATCTCTCCAGCCTGAAAAAGAACGAATCCAAGCACAGTATACTTGATCAGGTTCAACGTCTTTAATCATCTCCCGGATCGCTTCGGTGTTGTATGATTTGTCAAGTCAACAAAAGGTAGTATTGGTGAACAAGTTTTTTGAGTCGGTAAAACATCTATTTGACGATTTTTATACGGCGCATATGGATGATAAAAGCCATTTAGATAGCTGTGCTGAATCACTTGAATGTGAGGATTTTGAAAGTGCAGTAAATTGTCTCTTGCCAAAAGCTGAGCAAGGAGACGCTCATTCGCAGAATCTTCTCGGAAAGATTTATAACGAATGCAGCGGCATGTTTACCGATCATAAGTTGGGGTACAAGTGGTTTGAAGCTGCAGCAAAGCAAAACTATGCTCCGGCTCAGCACAATCTTGCCGATATGCATTATGAAGGACTGGCTATCCCACAGGATTGTAAATTGGCAGCAGAATGGTACTACAAGGCGGCCATGCAAGACCATGCTCCCGCCCAAGCCAAATTAGGGCTTTTGTATTCTGAAGGTAAAGGTGTCCAAAAGGATTTAAAACAAGCTTTGCATTGGCTTGAGACTGCAGCCCAAAGCGGAGATGTCGATGCTCAATTCCATCTTGGGCAGATGCTTTATAGCGGCATTGGTGTGCCGCAGAGTTTTGGCAATGCTGCACAATGGTGGCAAAAAGCAGCTAAGCAAGGTCATGTTGATGCGCAAATCAGCTTGGGAGAGTTGTATTACGCTGGCGAGGGCGTGTCCCTTGATCACAAAGAAGCGGAGCGTTGGTGGATATTAGCTGCAAAGCAAGGAAACGAAATAGCTATAGATCATTTGAAACTGCTAAAAAAGTTTGCCGATGAT
Source organism: Candidatus Obscuribacterales bacterium (assembly GCA_019750335.1). Lineage (GTDB taxonomy): Bacteria > Cyanobacteriota > Vampirovibrionia > Obscuribacterales > Obscuribacteraceae > JAIEPM01. Next base: position 496,798 of record JAIEOQ010000003.1, on the reverse strand, counting down.
CGTCATGACTCCCAAGGACCGGCCAATGTCATGCCGAGCATGTAAGTGTTCGGTCCATTACTTTGAAGCACGTACAATGAAGATCATTTCTGGCGATGATCTTTCATCAAACAGCGTACCATCCCAGTCTCCCAGGACTTTATCAATGCATAAGCCGGATGCAGTTAAGTGCTCTTCAATATCTTTTCGGGACAAAAACCGAAGCTCGCTTGTCGAAACCAATGTCTCGTCGGGAAACTGATAGCGAAGTTCGAAGGTCATCCGGTCATCTTCCATGGTCAGGAACCGCCTTGATTCGTGGACAGTGCTTGCCGGTAGCTTAAGCACCATATCGTAGTTCCATTCTCTTTCCCAATCAATTAATGGGTTGCGGGACTCAAAAGCGGCGAAGCCGCCTTGTTTTAAATGCTTCTGCATTGTTGAAAAGGTTTTCAGAACATCGACATCTTCAAGTAGCACTTGAAATGCGTGTCCGGTCATTATGATCAGGTCGAAAAGCTTATCTGAATGATAGGTCTGCGCAGATGATTGAACCCACTCAATTTGATTCCCGTGAGGTTTTCGGCGTCCAATTTCCAGCATGGCAGGCGATGGGTCAACACCGGTAACTAGATGATTCTTAGCCGCATAAGCGTTGCAAAGGAGTCCGGTTCCACAGCCAAGATCCAGAATTGATTGAAGTTGTGGTCCAGCAAGTGATAAATAAAAATCGCGATCAATAGACCATCCGCTATCTAGATCATAGATTTCCGCAAGTTTGGAATTGACGTAGTGATTGTCGGGCATTCATGCAACTCCTCAGGAAAATGCACTTAGATTGCACTTACGACAAAAAAGAGGGTTTTCGACAAAACTCGAAAACCCTCTTCAAAAAACTTGGGCGATGAGAGACTCGAACTCCCAACCCCCTCGGTGTAAACGAGGTGCTCCACCATTGAGCTAATCGCCCGAACCTAGAAATATTAACACGTCGAGGCTTGGACCAGTCTGCCCCAGCTTTGCAATGCTATACATATGTATAAAGTGGTTCTAATGTATATGCAAAATATATCCAACGGGTAAGGTATTTCCTTGACAAGATCTGGGGATAATCCGGTATTTGCTGCTCTGTTGGACGGGTAATATGGGAGTAGTCAATATTGAGGTAACTCGATGTCTGAAACTAACCCTCTTTTGAATAGCATTCGTATTGCTGCGCCCTGTACTGCTGATTGGGAAAAGATGAGCGGGGACGAAAAAAGTCGCTTTTGCCAGGATTGCAAACTCAATGTGCATAACTTATCAGCGATGACGGCGCAAGAGGCAGAGTTTTTGTTGAATAAACAAAAAGAAGGACAACGTGTTTGTGTCACTTTCTTTCGCCGAGCCGATGGAACTGTTCTTACTCAAGATTGTCCGGTTGGACTAAAAAAATTGAAAGAGAATGCTTTTCGTACTTGGCGGCGAGTGGCATCTTTTGTTTCGGCTTTCATCTGTTTTAGCCTGGCAGCTCAAGCTAATCCGTCAAGTCATGATCCATCGTTGAAGACAGGTATAGCTGCTTATCAAAAACAAGAATACAAACAAGCTGTAGAATTTTTTCGTGGTGTTGTGGCAAAAAATCCACTCAACGATCAAGCTCGTTATTATTTAGCTCTTTCATTGCAGTCACTAGCTGATTTAGCTGGGGCTCGAGAACAATTTCGCTTGATTTTACAAAATCAAGCACCGAGCGATTTTAAGCTTGAAGCTTCGAAGCGCTTGCAATCAATGGAACGGACTTTGAACAGTCGTGAAACAGGCGAAGCGCCGGTACGCTTAATGGGAGAGCCGATGCCTCCGCCGTCTCGCGAAATGGGTAAAATGGTACAGCCGCAAAATAAGTAAGGATTACGATTCGTTTGTTTTGCGCATAAGCTTGTTTAGCTCGGCATCAAAATGATTGGCAAACTGTCTTTTGATTTTTTCATCGAAAGGGCGCGGCCCGCCTAGCACCTCGCCTTGATCGCGCAGGTCCTGTAATAAGTTTCGACGAGCAAGATTGTCGGCGATGTTGTCGGCAGTGTATAAATCGCCGCGTGGACTGAGGACTGAAATATTCTTTGGTACCAGCTCTGCGGCAAGCGGAATATCTTGAGTAATTACAAAATCGCCTGCTGTTGCATGTTCAAGAATATAAGCGTCAGCCACGTCTGGACCGGGTTTTACTTGAATAAAAGAAAGATTGTTCATAGGGGGCAGGTATAACGGCTTGTTAGCGACAAAAATAGTCTGCACGTGTAACCGATTTATGGCCCGCAAAACGATATCGCGAATTTGTTGCGGGCAAGCATCGGCATCGATCCATAGAATCATGACCAAGATAATAAGCCAATTTCAGAGCCGTTACACCCTATATGTCTTGAAATGTGTAGTCCTGCAGACAAAGCTTTTGACATCCTTACGAGATAGTGTAATAATCGACAGACTTCGAATAAGACCTATGGCTACAGCTGAATTAGCTCCCATTATCCAGCCATAGATGATTGCAGGTTTTGCCTTAAGTACACAGAGGAAGAGTCTTCAGTCACTTGTTTGAGACTTACCGTTCAGCTTTAAGCTGACCTACTCTGTATATAAGGATCTAAAATTGAAAAACTTTTCTGAGCTCGGCGTGTCCGAGCAAATGTCTGCTGTTTTGGCTGGCTGTGATTTTACGCAACCAACCGAAATTCAAGAGCAAGCGATTCCGATTGCTTTATCTGGCCGTGATTTATTAGCTTCGGCTGAAACCGGTTCAGGAAAAACAGCAGCATACGCTTTGCCGATCATCGAACTTTTGCAGAAATCAAAACCAGGACCAGGAAACAAAAAACCAAGAGCGCTTGTTTTAGTGCCGACCCGTGAGTTGGCTGTGCAAGTTGCTGCTCAATTCCTGCGCTTCGGCAGTCATATGAATCTGCGGGTAGCCACTATATATGGTGGAGCTGGTTATGATCGTCAAATTCGCGCTCTTCATCGTGGTGTTGACGTAATTGTTGCCACCCCAGGCCGCTTGTTCGATCATATGCAAAATAACTTTGCGAACCTGTCGATGATTCAAGCCTTGGTTTTAGACGAAGCTGATCGTTTACTTGATATGGGCTTCATGCCGCAAGTACGTAAAATTGTCGCTAAAACGCCTGAAAAAGATAAACGTCAAACCTTGATGTTCTCCGCTACGATCAACAAATTAGTGGAACAGACTGCTGCTGAATTTTTACGCGATCCAGCTATGATTCAGATCAATACCGGACGTATAGAACCGTCAGCTATCGAACAGCGTATTTTGCATGTTAGCGAAGCCGGCAAACAAGCTTTGCTCATGCAATTGATTGAAGAGAGCAATAACGGGACGGTCTTGGTGTTTGCCAGAACCAGACGTAAAGCTTCGTACATCAGAAATCGTCTTTGTGCAGCAAATGTACTTGCCGAAGAGATCCATAGCGATATTTCGCAAAATCGTCGTGAAAAAACGATTGCCGGTTATCGTGAAGGACGTTTTTCGGTTCTTGTTGCAACTGACATTGCTGCCCGCGGTCTGGATATCCCGACGATTAGCCATGTGGTCAATTACGATCTTCCTGACTCGCCTGCTGATTATGTACACCGTATCGGGCGCACGGGAAGAGCCGGTAGATCCGGTATTGCCGTTTCTTTTGTCAGCCAAGAGCAACGACATTTGATTCGTAGTATTGAACGTGAAACCGGTTGTAATCTTGATAGCAATTTAGGTCCGGATGCACCGCCGCCATCGCTAGCTAAACGCAAGCCGGCAGTTAGACGCTTCCGCCCGCGCAAGCGTTTCGGCTAAAAATTCCAGTTGTCGGCGGAAAGCTTCTTTAGACGAGGAACAACTTGTCTAAGCCAGACTTCTTCGGACACATGCAATATGAAAGAGACGTTGCTGATCACGCCGTACTGTGGGTCTGATTTAGTTTGCGGCGGCAGGATCTTTTGCAAATTTATTTCTTTCTGGTGCCCTTTGGCTACTGAAAGTGTGTATTGAGTTCCGTGCAAAACAGCAATCGGCCCTAAATTTTTGCGGACAACGCTGATTAAGCAGCCGGTTCTTTGCTCAAGCATTGAGGTCAAAGTGCCGACATCGAATACAGGTCTGTTGACGCAATCAACAAGGGTCACTCCTGGTGCTACTGTAATTGCTTCTTCAACTAAAATTTGAGCAACTTTAACGGCATCGTCGTATGCGCGCACCCCTTTTTGCAGACGAGCATTGGCGGCGGCATTTCCTTCTACGGCTAAAGCCCAATCGGCAAATAATTCTCTTTGTGTTCTTTCGCGAGCCGTAGGGTTGGCTGGATCGAAAGAGGGTAAGGCAGCCATTCCTTTAGCAAGTAATTGTGATAGAGGGCTGCCGGTAACTTGCAGAAAAGGCTCACCGTCAAGTAGTGCGGCATCTTCATCCAGTCCGGGATAAGCAACACCGGCTGCTTTCATTGCTGCAGTTAAACCGTCTGGATCCGGATCGGCAATAATTGCCGTTGCTTGCGCAAATTCACCGACTTCAACAAGGGTGCTGCATGCCGGATGCAAGCGGCGGATCGTAATCCGGCAATCATCGCCTAAAAGTTGATTGAGCTTTTCAGCGCCGATTTGTACTTGTTTGTCGCGATCCGTTACCGGATCTCCGTCAATACCGTGATGATCGCGGTAGCAAACGCGATAACCTTCGTCTTTGAGTTTTTGGACGATCTCGACTGTGTGAACGGTTATCGGCGTATCAATGAATAAAACCGTTTTGCCGGCAATGTTTTTGGCTCCGGCTTTGCGTACGAAATCCAGAATCTTTTGTGCATCGACAGCCGTGAAGGCTTTGATAAATAAGGTAGGAATTTGGTTGATTTTAAACGAAATCAAGAGGGTGACGCTTTCGCAATTAAGATATCTTTGTGCCTGGTATCATTATATGCATGTCCAGTGAACATTCTCACTCTCATCATATGCCCGCGACCAAACCTGTGAAACGCAATGGGTTAACTAAAGGTGCTCAGGTTGTGCTTGATGCCCTGGAGCAGGTTAAAGAATTAGCCAGTGCTCAAGATATATATGGTCGTTTACGTCAAGGCGCCGATAAGGCACCTGGTTTAACAACTGTTTATCGCTCCCTTGAATCTCTGGTTGCCATGGGTTATGTGCAGTCAGTGGATTTAGGCGACGGTGAAAAACGTTATGAAGTTGTCAATCCGGGTGAGCATCATCATCATTTGATTTGCGATAAATGTGGCGAAAGCAATCATCTTGATCTTTGCATGGTTGAGGAGTTTGAAGAAGCGATCCGGGCTAAGTACGGTTTTCAAATTAAGTCTCACGTTCTGGAAATATTCGGCGTTTGTTCGCGTTGTCACGGACATAGCAAAAAGATCTGATTTTGGATTTTAATTTTCACACTGTTTTATGGCTTGGAGTCTGGTATCTAGCGGTTGCCGGACTAATCTGGCTTTTTCGCACGGTTTTTCGCCTTTTAAATCAGCAAAAATGGCGCGACGATCATGGCGATGTTACCCATGAAGTGGGATATATGGAAGACCCGATCGGTCATGTGATTGTTAATCCGGAGCATACCGAAAGTGTTGTTGAGGAAGGTGATATCTCTCCTCCTCATATTCAAAGCGGCGGTAATCTTGGTTCCGGTCCGATGTAATTATGGTCGTGAAACGCTGAAGCCACGCCCGAACCAGCGTATTTCATGGCAGGCTTCTTCCAGTTGCGCTCTGAAGGACGGATGAGCAATTTCAATTAAAGCTTTGACGCGGTCTTTCATGTTTTTGCCGTGCAGATTAGCGATGCCGTATTCGGTGACTACATAATGGATGTCGGCTCGCGATGTAACTACGCCTGCTCCGGCGTTCAGCTGCGGCACGATCCGTGAAATGCTGCCGTTTTTAGCTGTGGATTCCAAAGCAATAATTGCTTTGCCGCCTTCAGAGTGGCTTGCGCCGCGTACAAAATCAACTTGACCGCCGCAGCCGCTGTACATATAAGTTCCAATTGAGTCGGCGCATACTTGCCCGGTTACATCAATTTGAATGGCCGAATTAATGGCGGTCATTTTATAGTTTTGCGCAATTATTAGCGGGTTATTTATCCAATCGGTAGTCCTAAATTCAACGTCTGGATTTTTATCGATGAAATCATAAAGTTTGCGACTGCCCATGGCAAAGCTTACAGCCAGCTTGCCTGGAAGAACGGTTTTTTTGCTGTTGTTGATTACACCGGCTTCGACCAGCTCAACTACACCGTCGGAAAACATTTCAGTATGGATGCCGAGATCTTTTTTGTCGTGCAACATTTGCAGAGTAGCGTTCGGTATACCGCCGATACCCATTTGTAATGTTGCGCCATCTTCAACCAGTGAGGCGACGTTACGTCCGATCGCTAGCTCTACTTCGCCTGGTGTTTCATTATGCAGAAGCGGTAAAGGACGATCGCTTTCAATCAAGGCTGTTACTTCGCTTATATGAAGGCGATTCTCGCCAAAAGTGGTGGGCAATTGTTTATTTATTTCGACAATTACAGAGCGTGCTGTTTTGCGAGCGGCTGTAGTGCAATCAAGTGAAGTACCTAAAGTCATCCAACCTTCGGCGTCTGGCTCTGAGGTTGAGAGTAAGCAGACATCCACCGGTAAAGCACGGCTTGCCAGCAAAGCGGGAATATCACTGAAAAATACCGGCGTATAATCAGCTCGCCCTTCATTGACTGCTTGACGGACGTTAGGACCAACAAAAAGAGCGTGAACATAGAAAGAGCCGGCGCAGTCTGGTTCAGCGTAAGGCGCTGCTCCCAGGGTGATTAGTTGATAAATATCGACGTTTTGAACTTGTCCTTTGCGGTTGGCCATCGCTTCAATCAAAGTTTGCGGTGCCGCGGCGTTGGAGTGAATGTAAACCCCATCACCGGATTGAATTAACGCTACCGCTTCTTGAGGGCTACGCAATTTGTTTTGATATTGAGCTTGAATCGAAGTCACTAAACGGTTCTCGAAACTGCCTTCTCGTTAGAACTTTCAACGGCTACTTCATCCAGCCAAAGCAGTATGGCTGAATGAGACATATAGCGGATTAAAGTATCCGGTGCCGTGCCAAAAGGAGTTCTTCTTATGCCGCCAATTTCTGTTACCGGTACAACAAGTAATGAATCCGAATCTTCTTGGGCATCAAGCTGCAAATATTCGTTGAGATTTTTAGTCCGATGCAGCTCTAATTGTGCTTTGGAAAATGCCGGCACTTTTCGGGACAGCTCTTGTACTAAGCGCTGTGCATCTGGATTGCTGTCTATTGATTCGCGTTTAGTATCTTTGCTGAAGCTTTCCGAAACCAGCAGCAAACGAATTTCAGATACAAGATTGAGACTTTCGGCAAAAGCAAAATAAGAATTGAGCAAAGCTGGCTTGATATCGGTGTCAGCAATGACCAGTTTCAACTTTGTGAAAGGCTTGGCGCGATCTTGGATTACAAGCATTGGGCGTGGGCAATAATAAGTAAGAGTCTCGGCTACGGACCGACGCGGTAAGCGACGCTTATCTTCCTCAGCGGAAGTAACACCGGCATTACGCTGGCCAATAACGACAAGGCTATGATCTTTGGCCCGACGGCAAATTTCGCGAATAGTGGTTCCTTCGTCAAGGAAGGTTCCCCCTGGAATATCCCGCGCTGCTGCTTGGTCGCTATAAGCTTTAATCAAATTTTTGCCGATATCGTTCAGGCAGCCGAGCATCGTCTGGTGAGCGATAAAATAAGGCGCGCTACCGATGAAACCGGCAATATCAAAATTCAAAAAATCCCAAGCGGCTAAAGAGTCGACAACATGTTGTGCGTTGACCGATAAATTATTGGCTTTGGCGATTGCCCAAGCTGTTTCGGCGGCGTAGCGTGATTGTGTTGATCCATCAAGCTCAACAAGGAGTGACTGAAGAGACATAGCCGACCTCACAAGATTCGTTTAGCGAATCTCGATTTTACTAAGGATGGCAATGAATTTCTAGCTTAGCGCTCGTCTTCAGCTTGAAGATGGGCTTCCAAGAACCACAAACGCTTATCCGAATTACGAGAGATTTCGGTGAAAAGGTCGGCTGTGTCAGCATCGCCGTAATCGGTAGCCTTGTCTATGTTATCTCTAATCGTTTGGCAATAAGGAGCGAAACGATCTGCAAGCGCTTCTATATGATCCATCCCATCCAATATGTCGGTAGGATATTCCGGCAAAGTACTGGTTCCGGCAGCCATGCGTACCGTACCCAACGCTGTGCCGCCTAAAGCTGTAATTCGTTCGGCTAACTCGTCGCCGTATTCAAGCAATTCACCGGCAATTTGATCGAAAAGTAAGTGTAATTGATAGAACTGGTGTCCCTTGACGTTCCAGTGAGCTTGTTTTACTTGGGAAAAAAGATCGAAAGTGTCAGCCAGGCTTTCGTTTAGAAGAGCGATCAGCTGTACGCGATTTTTGCCCGAAATATCAATTCTTGTAGCGTGCAAACCATTCTTGACCGTTTCTTTGTCAAATCTTTTCGATAATGTTTTGGTCATATCTTAAGGTTCCTTTTTAATGACTTCGCTCCAAAGCGCCATTTCATCATATTCTTCTTCTTGAGATGCTTCGGTGGCTTGCTGTTCTTCGGTCTTGGTTTCCTGGGCTTTCGAAGCTTTCATTCCCGGGTCAATTTCATAAAGATTGTAGAGAGGATCAATGGACATTTTGACGATTGTGAGCATTCTGTTGACTTCTGTGCCAATCAAATTCAAAGCTGATTTAGCTTGAGGCGTTGTTGCATATTGATTGATGTCATCGGCTAAACGAATGAGCCTTTCTGTCTCTACCACAAGTCTGGTGAGCAGTTGCAGGACCGTAATATCTCTTGTGCGGCTAACGCTGTCCGAATTCATTCAATACCCTCTGAAAACCATTGTAGAATCAGCAACTGACTTCTGCCAGTCTAATTATGAATCATTGGCATAAATTTTTGTCCAAACTTCCTTTCTAAATCATGAGTCGGGGATCCCTTTCCCTTGTTACAATCCTCAGAAGTCCCGTAAGGCGGTAAAAATAGTCGATGAAACCTCTATTGGAAGTTCAAAATCTATCGGTAGTTTTCAATACCGATTCAGGAATCGCCAAGGCGGTGGACAATTTAAGCTTTTCAGTCGATAAAAGTTCGGTTCTCGGCATAGTCGGTGAATCGGGTTGTGGTAAATCGGTCACTTCACTTTCTATTTTACGTTTGATCTCAAGCCCTGGGCGTATAGTCGCCGGCAAAATACTTCTGGACGGTCAGGATTTACTCTTATTGTCTGAATCACAAATGAGAGGGATCCGCGGCAATAAAATCGCTCTGATACCGCAAGACCCGATGACCTCATTAAATCCGGTCTATACCATTGGCTATCAAATAATGGAGGCGATTACACTCCATCAAAAGGTAGATAAAAATGAGGCGCGCAAACGCGCAATTGAAGTTTTAGAAAAAGTACGTATCCCGGAAGCAAAAACCAGGCTGGATGATTATCCACATCAATTTTCCGGTGGTATGCGGCAAAGAGTAATGATTGCCATGGCTCTTTCTTGCGAGCCTGAGCTTTTAATTGCCGATGAACCGACAACGGCACTTGATGTAACTGTACAAGCGCAAATATTAGATCTCTTGCGTGATATCCAAAAGCAGCAAGGTACGGCGATCATGCTTATTACTCATGATTTAGGCGTGGTTGCTGAAATGTGCGACCAAGTTGTTGTTATGTATGCCGGGTCGGCAGTTGAGGTAGCCAGCGTCAATGACTTATTTGAACGTCCGCAGCATCCATATACGGTTGGTTTATTAAACTCGATACCGCGACCGGGAAGCACACGCTTGACCCCGATTGACGGTCAGCCGCCCAGTTTGATTGGCTTGCCCGATGCTTGTCGTTTTGCCCCACGTTGTCCAAAAATGCTAAATGACTGCCTTGCCGGATTACCGGCGTTGGAAGAAAAACAACCGGAACAGTACGCTCGTTGCATTCTGGTGGAGGGACTTCAGAAATGATGCGAGTTTTAACCACGGCTCAAGGACGAATTCTTGAAGACGCTTGGATCAAGCAATGCCATGAGAGCTGGGGTTTCGTGCTTATGGAGACGGCCGGCTTAGCTGCCAGCCGCAGCGCCATTGATCTCTTTGGGCTTGAAGATACAGAAAGCGGACCGGCAAAAATTACTGTCCTTTGCGGAGGTGGTAATAATGGCGGTGATGGTCTGGTTGTGGCCAGACATTTGCATAGGGTTGGCTTCGAAGTTGTTGTTTTTATTGTTGATTCGAAAAACCCATCCCCCGAGAATTTGCTAAATCGGCAGATCTTGGAGAATGTTGGTCTTGAAGCTCATATCTTGAAAGAGAATGATCGAGAGATGGTCGAGGCGGCAATTGAAGAGAGCTCTCTTGTGGTTGATGCTCTTTTAGGTACCGGAATAGATCGCCCAGTTGAAGGGCTCTATGCTGATTTGATTAACCTGGTTAACGAAAATGATTGCCCGATTTTTTCTATTGATTTGCCTTCGGGCATAAATTCAGACACCGGACAAGTGATGTCTGTGGCGATCGAAGCTGACGCAACAATTACTTTTACTTCCATTAAGCCAGGATTGCTTTGCCATCCTGGAGCGAATTTTGCCGGAGAGATAGAATTAGTTGATATCGGTTTGCCGCTGCCCGAAATACTCTCAGCGGAATCTTACGAATTTTTACCTGAGTTAGCCAATCCGTGCTTTTGGTTAGTCACTGCCAGTGATGTCACTGAGAATCTACCTTTCCGTCCTCAAGATTCGCACAAAGGCAGCTTTGGGCAAGTACTGCTTGTGTCCGGTAGTCGAGGCATGAGCGGTTCTTCCATTCTTGCGGCTCATAGCACTTTACGCAGCGGTGCCGGCATGGCTATTGTTGCTACACCGAAGTCGTTGCTGCCAAGCTTGCCGCCTGAAGAGATAATCTATCGGGGACTGAGTGAAACTGATGATGGCACGATTTCCAAAATGGCTCTGAAAGAATTGGAAACTGAACTGGAAAAAGCGCAGGTTTGCATCATCGGACCGGGATTGTCGGGTAACGAAGAAACCGTAAGCCTTGTTCATGAGTTGATAAAAAAAATAAGAATACCGACTGTAATTGATGCGGACGGGCTTAATGCTCTTGCTCAAAATCCGAAAGTGTTAGCTGATACCGAAGGTGGTTTTATTTTTACACCGCATCCGAAAGAGCTTTCACGCTTATTGGATAAGTCAACTAAAGAGATTCAAGCTGATCGCATCGGTTCGGCCCAAGAAGCGGCTAAGCGTTTCGGAGCCGTGATCGTGTTGAAAGGTTCAAATACTATAGTGGCTACGCCAGATGGTGATGTGTATATTATTACGACCGGAAATTCAGGCATGGCTACAGCCGGCTCTGGTGACGTACTGACCGGTGTTATTGCCGGTTTACTTGCTCAAGGGATGAGTCTTGAAGGAGCTGCTCTTGCTGGCGCTTATATTCATGGTGCGGCCGGTGACCTAGCCGCTGATGATTTAGGTGAAGACGGCATGATTGCCGGCGATATAAGTGCTTCTGTGCCGGAAGTGATGAAGTGGTTGCGTGAGGGAGCCTACCCTGGCAGTTTACTTGAACAATCGCTTTTCGGTTTTGAAGACGTTGAAGAAGAATAATTCGATTAGCCGGAAGAATCAAAACGACCGATGCCGGCTGTTGCAATTAAAACTATTGCGGCACCGAATATTTGCAGCGGCGTCATTGTTTCATGCAGCATAAAGAAAGCAAGGATCAAGCCGAATACTACCTCTAAGGATAAAAAGGAAGCGATGATCCAAGCTTTCAACGTTTTAAAAGCATAAAAATAAAGTGATGCAGCAATGATATGAAAAACCAAAGAGTAAGCAGCAATTAGCTGCCATGATTGTACTGACAGATTAAGCGCTTGGGGCGAACAACAAATTACTGATAAAAGAGTGAGTGCTATGCCGCCGATTAGGCTGCACAATATGTTCAGACCGCCAGGACTGGCTTTAAGAACCACTTTTTTAGTCGGTATATAAGAATAAGAAAGAAAGAGCAAAGATAAGACGACTAAACCATCGCCTAGATTCGGACCGGGCATATCGCCGCTTGGTGCTACCACTAAAATTGAACCGATTAGCAAGGCGCTTAAAAGAAGTATTTTTGGTAGGTGTGCTTTTTCTTTATGTAAAAGCACAGAGAATATAAAAACAAAAACCGCTTCCAGACGTAAAAGCAGAACTGATTTAACTGCCGTGGTCATGGTGAAACCGGTAATAATAAGTGCTTGTCCGATTATTGCTCTGCTAAATAGAACTTCAATAAATGGTCGGCGTAAGTCTTTCCAAATCACACCAAACTCAAGGGGCATTTTCATTAGCCTGTAGATCACAAATAAACAGGGTACTGAAAATAAAGAAGCTGCTCCGCCGATTATTAGCGGATGAACGGCGGTGCCGATTATCTTGGTCAGAATGATGCTCAGGGCAATAAAAAATGGCGCTAAAATTGCCGCCGCTAAGCCTTTGCTTTTTTCTTGTTCAAGAAAGGGACGGTTCATTGAATTGCAGAACTCCGTTGGTACAGTCGAGAGTGCCCTTAATCCCTACAGGTATTATTGAGCTTGGATTAGTTTGGCCAAAAGGTAAGCCAAAGCAAGCTTTTTTGTTTAAAAGCTTTAGCTGATCACCGAAAGTATCTTCAACTGGAAGCATATTCTCGGCTCCTTTTGCTCCGCAATTGTAAAAATGACCAAAACCGATGGCATTTATTTTTTGCAAAACACCGGCTAAATATAAGGTAGTGAAATTGCGATCGAGAGCTGTATATTGTTCGTCGATATCTTCCAGAATCAATAAATGTTCGCTTAAATCAGGCTCAAAAGGTGTGCCGAAAAGAGAGACTAAAGCAATTAGGTTGCTGGCGCAGATGTAACCTGAAGCTGAGCCTTTAACCACGGGATAATGACTAATTTTAGATTCGAGCGCTGTCCAAGTACTGTTGGTAGTCAAATTGGTTTTGAATTTTTCAAAATCTTGCTTGTGAATGATTTGATTTAAATTCATTCCGCAAAAGGTGACGAGACCGGTCATTTTATGCAGAGCTAAAAGCAAAGAACAGTTATCATCGCTGCCGACAATTACTTTTGGATTTTTGCTTATTTGAGTAAAATCAAAATGTGGTAGTAAACGAAGTGAGCCCCAGCCGCCGGAAAGACAAAAAATACCGGCAATTGAATCGTCGAAGAAAAAACGATTGAGATCAGCTAAGCGTTCTTCATCAGTACCAGCCATTGGTCCGAAAGTTTTTAATACGTTTTGTCCGACAACAGGAATGAAGCCCATCTCTTCAACGATTTTGCATGAGCGATGTAATTCGGCTGCGCTTGCCGGTCGATTGGAAGGGGCAGCCAGACCGATGCGGTCTCCTGCTTTTAAGGCACGTGCTTTTATGTTCATAAGCATGCGGCCTCATCGATTTGAAAGCTTACTTTGCCTTTTTTAGCTTTTAGAGTCGCTTGGGCTCCGATCGGTAAAGTGAATTGATGCTCGCCATGTCCTAAGCGCATTCCGTATATTACGGGGATGCCTAAGGCCGAAAGTCTGTCAATTACAACTTCTTCGACGCTGTGATTTAAGCTGAAAGTTCTGCGGCTTGTGGTGCCAGGGCGACAACCAGGTAATTCACCGACAATAATTCCTTTTGCTTGTTGCAGTTTGCCGGTAAGCAAAAGTTGAGTAAGAAAACGATCTATTGAGTGCGGTTGTTCATTTACGTCTTCGATGAATAAAATTTTGTTTTTGCAATCGAGCTCAAAAGGCGTACCAAGCAGTTCACGTATGATGGCCAGGCAGCCGCCGGCCAGTTTGCCTGTGGCTTCACCTTCGGCAATCACCATGCGTGGTGGCGGATAAGGCGGGCAACCGTCGCCGGCAAAGAGCGGATCGCTAATCATTCCTAATGGTTTGTTCGACATTGTCGCTTTGACGAAATATTCTTCCGTGTAATTCGAACGATAAAAAGAATTAGCCATCGGTCCGTGCAAAGTAATTAATCCGGTTTTTTGATAGATCAAGTTCAGCAGTCCGGTTAAATCGCTGTAGCCGATTATTAGTTTTGGATTCTTGGCGATTAAATTGAAATCCACTCCAGGCAAAAAGCGTGAACAACCATGACCGCCGCGTAAAGGAATGATCGCATTCACTTCGGGATCGGACCACATGGCATGGAAGTCTTCAAGACGAGCCTCGTCTTGTCCGGCCATATCGCTATAACTGTCAAAAACGTGCTTGCCAAGTTTATATTTCAAACCAAGCTTGACTAGCTTTTCAAAAACAAATTCAATTGAACCTCGTTCAAAAATTGGGCTTGCCGGTGCAATCAGACCGACTGTATCGCCTTTCTTTAAATGTTCTGCCTTGATCGTGGTTAATTCAGCCATTTAGGGCGGTTCTGCCTGGTATATTTAGAAGGTAACAGCTTGTAAGCGGTATTGAAAAGGTGAGCACAATTACTTTACCTGAAATGGAAGATAGGCGTCTTGCCTACTTGTCTGAAAATCAAAAATCATGGTTGCGCAAAGCGCGTGATTTTGCCGATCAGATCTCTTTGGATGAAATCATCGCCGCTGACCAAACTAACGTTTTCAGACGAGATTTATTTGAGAAAGCCTGCAAAGAAGGACTCGGTGCTTTGCCATTCTCTGAGGAGTATGGCGGTTCAAGCGGAGATTATGTAAGTTTTTGTCTGGTCAATGAAGAGTTCGGACGTCGTTGCATACCGATTATGTCGTCTTTAGGCGTACACGTACTTTCTCAAGAACCGATTTATAAATTTGGAACTGCTGAGCAAAAGCAAAAATATTTACCTGCTTCGGCCAGTGGTAAGTATTTGGCTGCTTTCGGCTTAACTGAGCCAAATGCTGGTTCGGATACAGCAGCAATTTCTACAACGGCAAAGCTTGTTGGTAATGAATATATTTTGAACGGTACAAAAGTATTTATCACAAGTGGTGCGGCTTCGGATTATTTCATTGTGATGGCTCAACTGATCGATCCGGAAGGCAGCGATAAAAAAGCAATTACAGCTTTTGTTGTTGACAAGGATTGCCCCGGGTTTAAGATCGGTCAGAAGTTCGATATGTTGGGTATGCGCGGTTATGCTACTTGCGAGCTTGTTTTTGAAGATTGTCGCGTAGCAAAAGAGAACCTACTGGGCGAGCATGGCTGGGGGCGTAAAGTTGCCTTGGGTAGTTTGGCTAAAGGGCGAGTAACTATCGCTGCTCAAGCGACTGGGTGGGCCCAAGGAGCCCTTGAGATTGCTTGTCGTCATTTGAGCAAAGAAAAGAAGTCTTTGGATTCAAAACTTGCCACTATCGGTGAGTTGGCCATTTTAGTTGAATCGGCCCGGGTACTTACATATCAGGCTGCACGAGCCGTTGATCGCGGACAAGGAGACATTACTTTAGCTGCTATGGCTAAAATACAAGCAACTGATGCGGCTATGACTGTAGCAACAGAAGCCCTATCTTTGACCGGAATTGCTGGCAGCCAACCGCAATTTTTGTTGGAACGCATATTCCGGGATGCTAAAGCCGGACAAATATATGAAGGCACCAATCAAATACAGCGTATGCTAATTGCTCGCGATTTGCTCAAGTAATTGAGGTAAGTATGCATACGGTTATGACAAACAATCCATTTGCACCGCTAATCATGGCTTTTGTATTTGCCAGAGCGGCTCTTGGTGCGGTGTTTCTAGTTGTGATCGCTTTGTTGGCTGCCGGTCTGGTGGCGATTTTGTGCGGTGTTGAAGCTCTTTTGGTCGCTAAAATCGTTCTTTCGGCAATCATGATTACTTTTGGTCTGTTAGCTTGCGGCATTACGCTGATAGCGCGGTCTTGGCAAGTGGCGCTGGCTGAGATGGAAACTAAAATCGATGAAGCTCGCGATGTTGTGGTACTGCAAGCTACTATCACTCGTGCTCAACTGGCGGCGCTAAAAGATCGTTTTAGTCGACGGGCAAATCCTGCTGAAATAGTTGATGTCACTGTCTTTTTGCAGCACATCGGTCCGGTAATCAATTTGATAGTCAGTCGCAATCCGAATGTAGTTAGCTGGGGGCTCACTCTTTTTAAGCTCGGTCGTAGCGTTTATTCCTATTTTTCAAAGAAAGGAAGATAGGACATCTTTATGCAATCCGGCTTGGCATTTGATTTTGAAAGTTATTTGAATGAAAGACGAGAGCTTGTTGAGCAAGGCTTAAATACCTTTCTTTCCAAAAACGATCCGCCCAAGCTCTGGGAGTCCATGCGCTATTCGGTTCTTTCCGGCGGCAAACGTATTCGTGCTTTGTTGTGTTTAGCGGCAGCTGAAGCTGTAACAAAATCAAGTGAAGAAGCTAGATCTCTTGCTCTGCCCTGTGCCTGCGCTGTTGAAATGATTCACGCTATGAGTCTCGTCCATGATGATTTGCCGTGTATGGATAATGATGATCTCAGGCGTGGACGTCCGACAAATCATAAAGTCTACGGTGAGGCTATGGCATTGCTTGCTGGTGATGCTTTATTGCTTCTGGCCAGCGAAATACTTTTGAAAGAAACATCGCCGGCTGTGGAACGTAATCGCTTGATTCAAGTTGCCACTCGATTATCTGTGGCGGCCGGACCGGAAGGAATGGTTGGTGGTCAAGTGGCTGATATGGAGATGACCGGTAAATCCACTTCATTTAAAGACACCGCAAGTAGTGCCGAGTTTCTAAGAGGAATTCATAAGCGTAAGACCGGAGCTCTACTTGAGTTTTCAATTTGGTCTGGTGCAGCGTTAGTCGGAGCCGACGAAAATACTCTGGACGCTCTTAGTCGTTACGGACAAATTCTTGGCATCTCTTTCCAGGTTGCCGATGATTTATTGGATGTAACCGGTGACATTAAGGCACTGGGTAAGACGCCAGGAAAAGACCAAGCTGCTGATAAGCTGACATGGCTATCTGTATATGGAATGGAAAATGCTCGACAGCAACTGTTGACATGGGAGCGCGAGGGCAAAGAGGTTCTTGAAAACTCTGAGCTATCAGCTGAATCTATAAAGCCGTTACTAGGCTTGCTTGAATTGGCCATTCATCGAAAAAACTAAGTGCCGCTACTGAGGAAACCTAACTACTAATGAATATCGGTTTTGACTTCTTGACGTTGACAAGTGTTTTTGCCTTTGCTGATCAATCTGATGCAGCTTGTTTTGCCGCCGAGCATAATCGGGGATGGCAAGTGATAGTCGTTACCTTTATGTGCAGTTTTCTCGCTCAGCTTTTCAAAGTTTTCAGCAGATTGGTGCGCACCGGTCAATTGGATTTGCGTTTAATTGCCTCGACAGGAGGCATGCCTTCCAGTCATAGCTGCTGCACTATGGGTATGGCCACTTCGGTTGGATTGATATCGGGATTCAACTCGGTCTCGTTTGCTATTGCTCTCGGGTTAGCTTCTATCGTTATGTACGATGCTGCCGGGGTCAGAAGAACCGTTGGTCTGCAAGCTAAAGTGCTGAACAAAATGATTGAAGAACTTTTCTCAGAGCATCCTCATATTTCTTCAGAACGGATTAAAGAATTCCTAGGCCATACACCAAAGGAAGTATTGGTCGGCGCAGCGTTTGGAATTGTAATCGCGTACATCTTCAACTGCTGGGCATATCCAAGTTTTTGATAGTGACAAAGTATTACGACTTATCTCTTGAAAACCTTGATAAATAATAAGACTGTAATACATGACTACTGCTAATTCTTCCTGTTCTGCTTTATAATCAAGAGCTTGAAAAGGGTTGTCAGGTCAGCTCCTCAACGGAAACATGTAAAGTGTAACCAAATGAGAAGACATCCTCCCAATCCAACGTCATGATCAACAGGAAGTTGGCATGGAGACAGAAATACTGGCTCACCGCAATTAAGGACATCTGTCACCGTTTTAATAGTTCGTAGGTTCATGTGCTCGGAAGAAAAGGAGGGAAGGCAGAAAAGGCGATTGAAAACCAATCAAAGGCACTTCTGCCGAAAACTAGATGAACACAACGGTTACAACTACACCAACCACACCCGCCGCGAAGACAACGTCGCCGCGCCGTTCCAGATTTCCTGGAAAGGAATCCGGATCAGTTTCTTTCAACCTCACGGCTCTTGGTCGTCAGTTGTTGAAAGAGCAAGCCGCTGCTGCAACCGTCTCTAACGGTGACTATGTGGAAATGCTCATCCGTGAGCGAGCAGGACAAGCTCCTTTGAGACTTCCGTCTACTGCCAAGCAGACCGGTCCGAAGGGCGGCGCAAAATCTTACTTCTTCGGTAAGAACAGAGGTACAACTACCGCTGTATGCGTAACCCCGCTTGCCCACCGTTTGCTCGACGAACAAGTTGCAGCGTCTCGCATGAGCCGCGGCGATTATATAGAGTACTTACTGCGCGAGAAAGCCGGCTTGCTGGATGACTCGCTCAAAGCCGTCGCTGCCGGTCCCGCTGCTGCGTCAGAACAACCAATTCAAAACTTCCAACCGGAAGCTATTGAACAAGTTGAGACAATTGTTGCTCCTGCTCCCGCTCCGGTAGCTCCAGCTCCGATTGTTAGCACCACCAACGAATGGTCTTTCAACAGCTAAGCAAAGCTTAGTTCTGATTCATAGATACTGAAAATGATGTCTGGGTTTTTAGCCCAGGCATCATTTTTTTTATTGACTTAGTTTTCCGGTGTTGGCAAAGCAGCTGTTTGTGAGCTGAAATGGGTTTGGCTGCGATGAGCTGCGTAAGTGAGAATGGATTCAACTTGCGACAGATAGCTGATAATGTACTGAGCTCTAAAGCCACGCTGGGCGAAAGCTTCTATACGTAACCAATCTTTGACCAGATGATTGAGCTTGGCTATATGCTCACGTACATTGTTTATATCTTGAGCAGATGATTGCGTTGCCAGAGAATGCATTTCTTTTTGAATAGCATCAATCTCTTTTACTACTTCGTTGGTACTGGCCGTATCCGAAATCACTCTTTTTGAAGGATCGTGCAAATAGCGATTGACCGTAGCGATAAAGTCGTCAATTAAAAGTTGCCCGGCTTTAATTGGGTCGGATTGCGGTGTCATCAAAGCTTGTTTGCGATAAGGTCCGATCCGTAGAAGCTCTAGCTTTTTATCATCGAGTTGAGCTGCAGCAAAAAATGTGGTGCCCAAAGTGCCAATTGCTCTTGCCGTATCTAGCTGTTCGATAAATCCGGCCGTATCGAGTTGGCGTATGGAGATGCCCGGAAAAACAAGCGCTTTATCTTCTGATGCTTCACGACAGTTGTTGCCGGCAATCTGCAAATCTTTAGCTGTAGCTACATAAGTCATAGGATTGATTGCATCGATCCAGCCGCGTTGAATCCAGGATTCCCATTCTTGCTGAATATTGCCGCAACGCAGCCGACGGGGAGTACCGTAAACAGCAGCCGTAATGCGAATACCAGGACGTGTTTTGCGCAAAAGATTCGAAGTCTCTTCGACAAAAGCGTTAACTTGGGCTATACGCCAAGCTTGCCATACTTGTGCTGTTTCTTCATCCAAATTATCCAGGCTGAGTCCGGTTTCACGTTCAAAACGTAAGCGTCCGCTCCAATCCCAGCCCATCTGATTTGGTTTGTAATTGAAAGGATAACGAATATAGTCGTACTGCAATCCGTCAACCGGATAGCGGCTTACCACCTCTAAGCAAAGATTTCTGCAGTATTGACGTGCTTCAAGATTCGCTGGATCAACCCAGTATTCATGCTGGTTATGTGCGAACAAAGAACCTTGTTTACCAGCCAGTGCCCAGCTCATTTTTTTGTTGGAAAGCACAGGACCGGGATACTCTAGCTCTTTGCCGATAATCGGATTGTGGCGTTCATTGCCGACATTGAAATTCCAAAGCCACGCATGCAACTCCATGCCACGTTCGTGGGCTAATTGTATTGCTGAGCTAAGAGCGTCCCAAGTACCGATTTGCGGATTTTGTAGCGCGTAGCGCGAGGGATACATGGTGAAGCCGGCGTTGTTAGTTTCGAAATAAACAATATTGATATGAGCTGAATTGAGTTTGTCGAATAGTTCGCGCAAGCCTTGTTCGTTTTTGCAAGCAACAATGGTGCCGCGGTCGAGCCATAGGGCCCGACACTCGACCGGACGAGTCGGCATCGCTTTAGCAAAAGCAAGAGCGTACTCATGACGCGCCGCTGAAACTTCAGCGTCAGCCTCATAAAAACGACGTTCTTTATATGCTTTGTAGAAATTTTCCACATGAGCGATAGCTGCGTCATAGTTCTCTTGAATCAATTTGAATGAGACAGCTAAATCGGCTTGTTTTGCCGTTTTGATTATTTCATCAGTGCGTTTTTGCAAATAAGCCAGCTCTTGTTCAATGTTTTGAAATTCGGCGAAGCTGATTTGTACCGCTGCTTGTTGGGTAATCCCTGGGCAGGCTTCTTCAAGAATCAAAGACAAAATTTGAGCGTTTGAGCTGAGTTCGCCTTGTAAGCCTGGCGCCCAGCCGATGTATGCGTTGCCCGATTTACCGGCAATAGCAATACCACTTTCTTTGCCTTGTTTATCCAGCCAGGAGGCGATGGTACCTGAGGGATTGTGTGTAATCAAATCAGCGACCAATGTACCGACGGCAAAGTCCTGGTTCAAGGCAAAGGGTGTGCGCGGCCAAACAAACTGTTTGGCTTCTTGCATAGTCGAATGCCCGCTTACCTGGGCGCCGCAAAGGGCAATCGCTTCTTGAGCGTTGCCTGTTGGAACGCCGCAGCCGTCAGTTATCACCAGTTTGCCGCCGGCGGCTACATAGTCGCGCAAATGATGAATTGCATCGGCAGGAATGTCAATAAGAAAAGGCAGAACTATAACTTTGTAAGCCGAAAGTTTGGCGCTACCTGAGGTTATATCGCTGTCGCGCAACTGATCGTATCGCACGTTAGCAGTTTCGAAAGTCCTTTTAAAAGCGCTCCAATCTTCATCGTAGTCACCGATATGCTGTTCGGAATAAGCAGAATGATTTCGCTCGCTGTTAAGCACCGCCAGTGGTGAGTCAGCCCAGGCTGGCGTTGTTGCCAGAGAGAAGAGGCTGATAATAGCTGCCGGCAAAAACCGGGCAAGCTTAGTGGTAATGACCTTCCAACTGCCGGCATATCGCATGATTGAGCCCCATCTATGCAAGTTATGTGTCAAACATGCTCGGAGCGGATTTACTGATCTCGTTGTCTTATCTGCTTAGCCATCTTGTCGAGTTGCCGCTTCGTATCGCGTTTGGCAATGCTTTCGCGCTTGTCGTAAAGATGCTTGCCCCGAGCTAAAGCAATATCTACTTTAACCCAATTCCTTTTGAAAAACATACGCAGAGGAATCAAGGTCAAACCTTTTTCCTTAATTTGCTGGTGTATCTTGAGAATTTCACGACTGTGCAAAAGAAGACGGCGTTTGCGTGTCGGTTCATGGTTGAAACGATTGCCGTGATCGTAAGGCGAAATATGGCAGTTATAGAGCCAAACTTGAGCATCTTCGATTTTGCCGAAAGAATCTTGCAGGCTACAGCGACCAGTGCGCAAAGACTTTACTTCGGTGCCTTGCAGTTCAATACCGCATTCGTACACTTGGAGAATTTCGTATTCGTGGCGCGCGCGTCTATTGTCCGAAACCAGACGCACCGGTTTCTCGTTGTTTTTGTCAGTGCTGCCGCTTGGTTTAGCGGGGGCTTTAGTTTGTTTGCTCTTGGCGCTCATAATGACTGGCTGAAAAGAAAGACGATGTTACAATATTAAAGGGTTCTCTGCTAGGGCTTTGCCATCGCAAACAGGATTGCAGGACGATGATCAAGATCGGGCCCTTCGCCACAAATGAGTTAAAACAGGTAGCCCTCCTTCTTCAATTCCAGGAAGAAGTAAGACAAGAGGCAACTGCCATCAATGAAAACGACTTAGCCCTTAAAGGGTTAGCTTTTTGGCAACATTGGTTGCCCTGCCAACTACATATCGCTCCTTCTCTTTATGTAGCTAGAGAAGAAGGGCAGGTTCTTGGCGTCATTCAGTTGCATCATATGAGCAAATCAAGAGGATGCTGGCAAATAGACCAGTTGGTGATTCATCCGGAACATCGTGGTCGTGGCATCGCCCAGGAGCTTTTGCGTTATGTTTTTGCTCAATTCGGTAGCCAGGGTGTTATGCATTTTCTTGCCGAAGTACCCACGGCAAATGACGGCGCTTTATCGCTTTTTGCTAGCTGCGGTTTTTGCCGGTCGTCGCGGATTACTTTTTATCGCTTCAATCCGGAAAAATATAAAGCGAAAGGTCAGGTTAAAGAAGGTTTCCGTCTAGCTCTTCCTCATTTGAAGCAAGGGCTTTTTCAGCTGCATTCCGAAGTCCTGCCGCCAACTTTACGCCAGGCTCTGCTTTTAATGCCGGATGATTTTGACTTAAAAGAGCCGTTACCTTTTACTTCGGTTGAGCGTCGCAAGCAAAAATTGATGCGTTCCCGGACTTGGTACTGGGTTTCAGATGACATAGAACGTCGGGTTTTGACTGCGGCAGTAAAAGTGAAATCGGATCCTGACCGCGGTTATTTGCTTGAATTCTTTGTCCATCCCGGCTGGAAGCATCTATCGGAAGATTTGATTTCATTTGCCATTGAAAAATTGTTGGCGGATGTACCACGAGGACCAATCTGGGCCAAAGTTTACGACTTTCAGCCGGAGCTCAACGAGTTTCTTGTCGCCAATTCTTTTGAACGAAGCGGAGAATCATTTTTACTTTTGCGTGAACATTGGCAAAGAGCGACAAAAAAATCACGTAACGCAACAATTCCTCAATTGAGCAATCCGGTGATTAACTTTCCTTTGGCTACCGACAGAGTGCAATTGCCAGGCCAGCTCCAAAAAACCAATTCGGACCTCGCTCATAATTAACTATCTGTTATTTCCAACTCTAAAGAAAGTTGGAAAATCCTGTTACAAAAGCGAGAATTGTTGACACTCGGGCGCTTTTACCGATATGATTTGTCTTCGCTTTTGTTGTGTCCCCTTCAGTCAGGAGACTGGTTTGTGCCTACCATAAATCAGTTGATTCGCCGCGAAAGACAGCAAGCCACGTACAAGACCAAGTCACCAGCACTGAAGTCTTGCCCTCAACGTCGTGGTGTCTGCACTCAGGTGAAGACAACTACGCCCAAGAAACCAAATTCAGCTTTAAGAAAAATCGCTCGTGTCAGACTTACCAATGGCATGGAAATCACTGCCTATATCCCTGGTGTCGGACATAATCTCCAAGAACACTCTGTAGTTCTGGTTCGCGGCGGTCGGGTCAAAGACCTCCCCGGAGTTCGTTACCACATCGTGCGCGGAGCTCTGGATACTGCCGGCGTTAAAGATCGCATGCAGAGCCGTTCCAAGTACGGAGCCAAACGTCCCAAACCAGGCGCTCCAGCAGCTGCCGGTAAGAAAAAATAGTAGTTAGACAGTTAGGATCTGATTAATGTCTAGAAGAGCCGTAATAGAAAAAAGAATTCCCCCGCCGGATGCTGTATATAGCAGCCAGCTGATCTCGCGCTTCGTTCACAGAATGATGCAGTGTGGAAAGAAAAGCGTTGCCCAACGCGTTTTGTATGAAGCATTAGCAATCGTTAAAGAACGTAGCAAAGTAGAGCCGATGGAAGTGTTCAATAAAGCGGTCAAAAATGTAACTCCGCTTGTTGAAGTTAAGGCAAGACGGGTCGGCGGTTCGACCTATCAAGTACCGATTGAAGTTAAACAACAACGCGGTACGGCTCTGGCTACTCAATGGATTATCTCCAACAGCCGTAAAAGAGCTGGTCGTTCATTCAGCGAGCGTTTAAGCGCTGAGTTGATCGATGCTGCCAACGGTGCTGGTGCTTCAGTTAAAAAGCGTGATGAAACGCACAAAATGGCTGAAGCTAACAAAGCATTTGCTCATTATCGTTATTAAAAAGATAAGAGCGAAATAGAATCGACAAGGCATGGTCATCGACCATGCCTTTGTTGTTAAACGAGCGCAACCTTGACGGGCAAAAGGTTCGGATACCTAATATAATTAAGAGATAGCAAACTTGCAGCTGTAACCAGTGGTTTTCGGTTGTAATAAAGAATGGCCGTATCAATACCCAAATGATCCAGCCCTTCCTGTGTTGACAGAGCGATTTAAGGAAATCAGACGGTGACTACCAATACATTAGTAAATTTGCGCAATATGGGCATTGCTGCTCACATTGACGCCGGCAAAACAACCACTACCGAAAGAATCTTGTTCTATTCGGGTCTGATTCACAAAATCGGTGAAGTGCATGACGGCACAACTGTCACCGACTGGATGGAGCAGGAAAAAGAGCGCGGTATCACGATTACGGCAGCCGCTATCACCAGCTATTGGAAAGATAAAAGAATCAACTTAATCGACACCCCTGGGCACGTTGATTTTACGGTTGAAGTTGAGCGCTCGATGCGGGTGCTTGATGGCGTAGTTATCGTTCTTTGCGCAGTTGCCGGTGTGCAACCGCAAACCAACACAGTTTGGAAACAAGCTAACCGTTACGAAGTACCGCGTATGGTGTTCGTCAATAAGATGGACCGTTCCGGTTCCGATTATTTCCGGGTCGTAAAACAAATCAAAACTATGCTTCCGGGTATGCACTCAACCTGGACCAACGGTCAGCCGCTACAAATTCCAATCGGCGCTGAAGCTGAATTCATTGGTTATGTCGATGTACTGTCGGGCAAAGCTTGGCATTTTGATGAAACCGATAAGCTTGGCCGCAATATGATTGAAGTACCGATTCCGGACGATTTGAAAGAAGTTTACGAACAATACAGTCGTGAGCTGACAGATGCCATCGTTGAGTCCGACGATGCTTTGATGGACAAATATTTGGCTGAGCAACCGATCACTTACGAAGAAAAAGTGGTTGCTTTGCGTAAAGCAGTTTGCCAAAACAAAATTGTGCCGATTCTTGTTGGTTCAGCCTTCAAGAATAAAGGCGTACAAGCTTTGCTCGATGCTATTTGCGACTACTTACCTTCACCGGTTGACGTAGCTGCGATCAAAGGTTTGTTGCCGAACGGTGAAGAAGGCGTTCGTAAATGCGAAGATACTGAACCGTTTGCTGCTTTGGCCTTCAAAGTAATGAACGATCCTTTCGTCGGTAAATTGACCTTCTTGCGCGTATACAGCGGTAAACTCACTGCCGGTTCTTACGTAAGCAACAGTAGTAAGGGCAAGCGTGAACGAATTAGCCGTTTGATCCAGCTGCAAGCTGATCAACGTAAAGACGTTCAAGAAGCCGGTGCCGGTGATATCGTTGCTGCTGTCGGTTTGAAAGATACCACTACCGGTGATACTCTTTGCGCCGATGATTCACCGATTATTCTTGAGTCAATGAAGTTCCCTGAACCAGTTATCTCGGTTGCTATCGAACCGAAAACCAAAGCTGATTCGGACAAACTTGGTGTTGCGCTTGGACGCTTGGCTGAAGAAGATCCGACCTTCCGCGTCAAAGTTGATGCTGAAACTGGACAAACAATCATCTCCGGTATGGGTGAATTGCACCTGGAAATCATTGTTGACCGTTTGCTTCGTGAATTCAAAGTTGAAGCCAACGTCGGTAAACCGCAAGTTGCTTATCGTGAAACCTTCAAGAACAAAATCAAGCAAGAAGGCAAGTTCATTAGACAGTCTGGTGGTAAAGGTCAATACGGTCACGTTGTTATCGAAATGGAACCGACCGAACCAGGTACCGGTTACGAATTCGTCAACAAGATCGTTGGCGGCGTGATTCCGAAAGAGTACATTCCTGCTGTTGATTACGGTATCAAGGAAGCTTCGGCAGGCGGTGTTCTTGCCGGCTATCCGGTTATCGATTTCCGCGTCACCCTTACTTTCGGTTCGTACCACGAAGTCGACTCGTCAGAAATGGCGTTCCGTATCGCTGGTTCTATGGCCTTCAAAGAAGGCTTCATGAAAGCCAAGCCGATATTGCTTGAGCCTGTAATGAAAGTCGAAGTTGAAGTACCGGAAGACTATATGGGCGATGTTATCGGTGATATCTCCAGCCGTCGCGGACGTGTTGAAGGTATGGATACTTTGGACAAGCTTTCCAAAGTGCGTGCTCAAGTACCGCTTTCCGAAATGTTCGGTTATGCCACTGACATCCGTAACAAGACTCGTGGTCAGGGTACCTTCACGATGGAATTCGACCATTACGAAGAAGTTCCGGGCAACATTGCTGAAACCGTCATTTCCGGACGCAAAGCAACCGCTCGCTAAGACAAAGTAAAAAGAACGAAGAGGGGCGAATGCAGATTCGTCCCTCTTTTTTTTGTCAATGCATGATCGCACCTTCGGCTCATCAGCTAAACTGATAAGCCTTCCAGCGTCAAAACTAGAGGAGTCAGGGATGAAATATCTGCACAGCGGTTACATACTTCTTTGTGACAAAGCTGATCTTGCAGAAGACGGACGGATCAACGCCCGAGGACTGTTCGATTTATTTGTTGTCAAAAATTTTCCTTCGGCAATAAATTGTCATTGTGTAATCGGTTTTGGCACGCCGTATGAAAGAAGACAATATAAGGGCCATCTTGAAATCGAAGATCCAAGCGGACGTACAGTTGTCAGCAAAGATTTCAATGCTAACGATCCAAACGATTTATTCCGCGGACATTCAATCATCCCTCTTGATTTCAGTATTACTTCAGAGGGTAGTTGGACAATGCGCTGTTCTCTTTATAACTGGAAGAATGAGAATGTCTGGGATGTAACCAGACAGTTCTGGGCAATGCTTGCTGGCGATGCTCCGCCGGATCCATAGACAGTACTCTGTCTGATCCTGAAGCAGTGGTACCACGCCAGATCCATAAGCCATACTCTTGCTTGATTCTTAAAGCAATGCGCTGTCTGATTTTAAGCGATGCTCTAACCGATTGTGGAACTGATTCCAGCTTTCTTGAGCCGATAAGCAATTTCTGGTTGTGATGCTCCGTAAGCAAGTGGATCTTTGCCGGTTGCATCCTGCTCGATTTCAGTTTCACGAGCCGCATTGGCTGAATGAGCGCGGAATGTCACCATATTTCCCGATAAATACAGATCATTTTGGGATGGTGGAAAGGTTATATGAACAAGCTCAGGAGAACCGTTGGGATAAATTTCAATCTGTATTTGTGTTTTAAATGGACATTTTTTTTCAATGCCGGCAACTGTTTGTTTAGCCATTTTCAAAGTTGTTTGTTTGATTTGAGCATCAAAATCAGTTGAATCGCCGGTTAAGACAGCACTTTGCTTTTCTTGCATCAGAGTTAGTTTACTGGCTACAGCGTCACCGATCACTTTTATCTGCTGAGCAGCATTATTCAGGAATGATTTTTGCTCCGCAGACAAATTTGATAATTCAAACAAAGGTTTAGTTTCAGCAGTCGTTTCTTCATTGTCCGAAATTGAGGCGACGTCCAAAAGATTCGGCATTGAGTCGTTTTGCCGGTCCGACTTTTGCTGCTCAAGCTTGTTCAAGCGTTCTAGATTGTTCGAACCAGGATTGCTGTCGCCACTCATGTTTTTGCCTCGACCAACTTGAAACCATATACCCTTATATCTTTCCAGTTAATCTCCTTGACTTTCGATTTACGCATTAATGCAGCTAAACTAATAGCTGTAGAACGGGGTGACTGGCTTGAAACGTAGCGACATTAATCGTTTAATCGATGAAGCAATCAGCTTTTTTGACGAGCATAAGTTAAAACTGCCGCCATGGGCTTATTGGACTGCCGAAGAGTGGCAAAAATCCGATGCTGAAAGCTCGGAAGTACGTACTCACGGAATGGGATGGAACATTACCGATTTTGGCGGCGGTGATTTTTTCAAGCAAGGTCTGATTCTATTTATTGTGCGTAACGGTTTGCTTGTAAACGGACAGCCGGCAACAACTAAAACATATGCTGAAAAAGCAATGATGGTACGCCCCGGTCAAATAACACCATGGCATTTTCATTGGCAAAAAACAGAAGATTTGATCAATCGTGGCGGCGGACGTCTTGAAGTTGAGCTAGGTTGGGCAACTGAAGACGAAAAAAGTATTGATACGCGCGAAGTGACAGTACAAGTTGATGGTATTACACGTCGTCTGCCGCCTGGTGGCAAACTTATTCTTGAGCCAGGAGAAAGTGTAACTTTGCCTCCGAAATTATGTCATCAATTTTGCGGTAAGCATGGCGATGAAAAAATCTGTGTCGGTGAAGTAAGCAGTTTGAATGACGATGGTACGGACAATTGTTTTTTATTTGGTGTCGGACCGCGCTCAATCATCGAAGACGTGCCGGCTAAATATTGGCTTAACAGCGAATATCCCAACAGCGGAAATTAAGTATGGAATTTGTGTCGACAGTAAATATCACACCGGCGATCACTCAACCTGAAGAGTTTGAATTCTTTGGCAAACATCTGTTGATTAATTATCTTGATTGTTCTCTCGAGCGCTTACGAGATGTGGAAGGCATAATTGTTTGTATGCGTGAAGCAGCTGTAACCAGTGGTGCTGCCGTTTTGGGCGTGCAACATCATATTTTTCCTAATGGTGGCATGACCGCAACACTAATGCTTGCTGAAAGCCACGCAAGCATTCATACTTACCCGGAACACCAAGCATGTTTTGCCGATATTTTTACTTGTGGCAGATCGTGTAAACCTGAGCTCTTTCATGAAGTTTTAGCGACTTATTTATGTGCGAACAAAACAAATCAACTTTTGGTAGAGCGTAGTAAAAACAGCTATCAAACCGCAAAAACACTAGGTAGCCCCTAAAACTCCCGACATTTACATGTAGGTATAAAAGGGAAACCGATATCGGTTTCCCTTTTATACCTACATGGGTTGGTTTGAACTTTTTTGATTATTTGTTCGTACAAATAAGTATATGACTGAGGGTTGCGATGTCGGATATTTATGCTGTCTACAACATATCACCGCAAGCGCTAGTGGGAGAGAGAGCGCTTGCGGCTTTGGTGCAGCGCTTTAATGTTCTGTTTCCGACCGACCAAGATTGTTTAGAGGAATTGTACAGAAGAACCAATATGGAGAAACTCTTGCGCTGTCGTTATTGTAAGAGCAGTGAGATGGAAAGGAGGTATGGCGATAGAGTTGGTAAATGTAAACGATGCAAAAAGAGCACATGGTTTACTGGTGGGACGTTCTTTAATCACATTAGAGCTGCCAGACCGTGGCTATTAGCTATTTGGTTGATGGAACAGAAAGTGATTGTCAGCTCGGCCAGATTTCACCGGCTTGCTGGTATTGCTCAGTCATCGGCACTTCATATTTTCAAGAAAATTACCACAGTTGTACAAAATCATATGCAGAAAACTGAGACAACGGTGCCTTCAACATTGTTCTCGCCTGTATTCTGTAAACGCAGTCGAGAGACCCCAGCGAGAAAACATCCGCTTTCCGAACAAGAAGAAATGGAAAAATCGATTCATTCTGATTTAGAAAATGACATACAAAATTCGATTGAAGCACAGGCATATGAAACAGTAAATATAGAATTTGTCGGCTTAGAAAAAGAGATAATTGATATTTTGTCGACAGAACCGATTCATGTAGATTCTCTTTGTCAGAAAACTGGAATGCCGGTAAGTAAAATAGCGTCAGCACTTACCATGCTTGAGTTGGCAGGCGTCGTAAAGCGTGTTGCCGGCGACCGCTATGTGCGACATATAGAAAATTTGATTGAGTCAAATTCAGTAAGAATAAACCCAGTTGTTTCTGTTGAGATTGTCGATAGTATCGATGCTATTATCAGTTTTATTCGCCAGAAGTTTCATGGTGTAAGCAGAAAATGTCTACAGAATTATCTAGCAGCGTATTGGTTGGAATATAGCAAAAACCGTTGGCAATGCAGCTCATTGCTAGAATTATGTTGGCATTTTGGTCCGCTTAGCCCGACACAACTTTCTCTTTACGTATCTCCATTGCAAGTTATGATCTTGGCTAATGGAGCCTAATCGGCTTTTGGGGCTACATCATAAAAATATGTTGAGTCAGCTTTTGAATCACGATTTTTACCGATCTTTATATGACCTCAACTTGTTCTTGATCTTCTAGCCCTTCGTTAGCTTCTTTGACTACTAAATCGTTTTCGTTGAGATTACCGAAAACTTCAACCATATCTTTCATGATGTGTCCTTTGACTACAGACACTCGTTCAATTATGCCGTCTTTGACACGACAAACAAAAGAGTCAAGTTGAGTGGTTACGACTGATGAAACAGGTACAAACATTGATTGCTCTTGTCGGCGAATCGGCCAAAGCACCTGACAGTACATACCAGGCAGAATTTTATAATCAGGATTTAGGTAATTGAGTTCTACAGGCATGGCACGGGTAGCTTTATCCAAATTGTTACTTATTCGCGCTACAGTGCCTGTAAATATTCGTCCAGGAAAAGATGAGACAGTAAATTTGACTTGGGAGCCGGCAACAACTGCTGCGGCATCTCTTTCCGGAACCGGTGCTACTACACGTAAAAGATCAAGTTGCCTAATTCTAAATATCGGCAAATAAGCGCCGGTACCATCAGGTCCGACAAAGCTGCCTAAATGCAATCTACGGTCAGTAATATAGCCGTCAAAAGGAGCGCGTATCTCTAAATAAGAAGCAAAGTCTGCATAGCTGTCGTAAGCTTTCCTTTCTGCTTGCAGCTCTTCTTTGCGCATGGATACTTCATGTGCTCTGGCGTTTACGCGTTGGGTAAGTGTATTTACTTCTTGGCGGTCAGCTTCCACTGCTTGAGCCCATTGAATTACATCGTTGACGGCAATTACGCCTGGTGTATTGGACGCCGCCTCCACCCGTTGGTAAGTCGATTGATCGGCAAGCAAATTGGCTTGCTTCTTTTTTAAATCAGCTTGTACATCTTGCAGTTTAGATTCGGCGGCTGCAAGAACAGCTTTAGCTGATGAAACTTTTGCCAAAGCTTCATTGCGTCTGGCTAAATATTCTGGTGCGTACATAGTGGCAATTAATTGATCTTTTTTGACCACTGAACCGCGGTCGGCACCAAGCCATTTTACGAATCCCGGTACTTTAGGATACAAAAGAACATCTTGGTATGCTTCGATTTCAGCCGGTAGCTCTTCTTCGCGAAAAAGATTGTGGCGCGAGACCGGTATTACTTGCACTTTTGTGATAATTGGTGCTGGCTCGATTTTGGGTGCAGACCATTTGAGGTACCAGTTCCAGAAAAAGTAACCGGCGATAAGGACTACTGCAACAATAATAAAAGGTTGGCTCTTCTTGATCATTTAGTTATGACCCGTGTTTTAACTCGGGATTGATTTTCTAACTCTTCGCTGGCTTGTCTGGCGACCAGATCGCCTTCGTTCAGATCACCGAAAACTTGAACCATACCGTCCATCACTTGTCCGGTGCTGACTGAAGTCCATTCGATAATGTCGCCTTTCACCCGGCAAACAAAAGTTTCCAAAGGAGTTGAAACAACAGCTGTTGTCGGTACGAATAAAGAAGATTCATGGCGTCTTGTCGGCCAGTAAACTTTGCAAAACATACCGGGCAAAATTTTGTAATCAGGATTGAAATAGTTCAATTCCACAGGCATTGTTCTTGTGTCTTTGTCTAAACTATTGCCGATACGAGCAACAGTGCCAGTGAACATTTGTCCGGGAAAGGTAGAAACCGAAAATTTGACCTGAGAACCGGGGACGACACCTGGTGTATCCACCTCCGGTACAGGAGCGACTATACGTAAAAGATTGAGTTGTTTGATCCGACAAATAGGCGGGTAAGCTCCACTGCCGTCCGGACCAACAAAACTACCGGTATGCAGTTTGCGTTCAGTAATATAGCCGTCAAAAGGAGCGCGTATTTCTAAGTAAGAAGCAAAATCAGCAAAGCTAGTATAAGCTTTTGCTTTTGCTTGTAGCTCCTCTTTGCGCATGGCCACTTCATGTGCTTTGGCATTTACACGTTTAGTGAGAGCGTTTACTTCTTGCTTGTCGATCTCCACAGTTTGCGACCATTGCACAACATCGTTATCGGCAATAACACCCGGAGCGGAAGATGCAGCATTTACTCTTTGATAAGTGGACTGATCGGCAAGAAGATCCGCCTGGCTTTTTTTTAATTCGGCTTGTATATCTTGCAAACTTGATTCTTCAGCGGCAACGGATGCTTTAGCCGCGGCAATTCTAGCTAAAGCTTCATTTCGTTTGGCTAAATATTCCGGTGCATACATGGTGGCCATCAATTGGTCTTTTTTTACAACTGAGCCGCGGTCAACCCCAAGCCATTTTATAAATCCAGGTATTTTCGGGTAAACAATGACGTCCTGATAAGCATTGATTTCACCGGGCAATTGATCTTCACGAAAAAGAATTTTTGAAATGACCGGTACAACAGCAATTGAATCAGTTTTGGCATCTACTTTTTCGGTTTTAGGTTCGCTCAGCCAATGCCACAAAGAATAGCCGACCCCTATCGATGCTATAAAAGTCAGAGATATAAACAGATTTTTTTTAGTTGCTAAAGCGCGAAGCCTGGTGTTTACCGTCATCTTAAACCTCGTAATCATCAGGTAGAAGAGACGGTGAACTTAAAGGTGCATTCTTCTGCACGATGATAAATACAAGAGGCAGTAAAGTAAGCACTGACAAAGTTGACATAGTTAAACCGCCGATTACGGCTCGACCTAGAGGCATGCTTTGTCCAGTACTCATAGCCATGGGAATCATGCCGGCGATCATGGCGATTGAAGTCATCAAAATCGGACGCATGCGACTTTGCGCTCCGTGAATAGCCGCTTCCTCGGCGCTCATTCCATCACGCCGATTTTGCTCGGCAAATACAACAAGCAAAATAGCGTTAGCAATGCCTACGCCAGTGCACATGATTGCACCCATAAATGATTGCACGTTCAGTGTTGTACCGGTGATGGTCAACATAGTCAAAACACCCAAAAGAATTGCCGGCGTTGTCGACATGACGATTAAAACCACACGTGGGGCTTGGAAATAGGCAAGCAGCATCAAAGTGATAACAACTACGGCAAGAACCAAGCCGGATAATAAATGGTTGAATGTATCCTGCAAAGTTGGGATCTGACCGGCAACTTCAACAAATACTCCCCGGGGAGGCTTACCGGCACGGGCAACGGCTTTGCGCACTTCTTCGCCAACACTGCCTAAATCGTTAGTGGCGATATTTGCTGTTAAAGAGACCATGCGCATCATGTTATAGCGATCAAACTCACCGTTGGTCACACCGTATTGCACTGTCGCAACGTCCGAGATGAGCGGATGCTGGCGGCGGCGAGGTTTGCTGCCGAAATAAAGTTCTTCGACATCGGGATCTTCTTCATTCCCTTTTTCACGCATTTGATTTTTGCGTTCGCTGGTCATGGTTGGGAAGTTTTCGATATCTTCTTTGGACTTGATTTGATCTTGCGGTACTTGCACCTGTACTTGGTAAGAAAAGCCTGAGTCGCGATCCCGCCAAAGACTCAAGTGTACAAAACGACTGGAAAAAAT
This sequence comes from Candidatus Obscuribacterales bacterium, assembly GCA_019750335.1. GTDB lineage: Bacteria > Cyanobacteriota > Vampirovibrionia > Obscuribacterales > Obscuribacteraceae > JAIEPM01. The sequence goes on along the minus strand of JAIEOQ010000003.1, from coordinate 463,191 downwards.
TGCCGGCTGCAGAGACATACCGATCTCTTGAGCAGTCAATCCTAATTGTCCGGCAAGCTCTCTGTCGATTTCAATTTCACAAGAAGGATAATCAAGGGGCTGTCCCCACTGCAAATCGCGCAGCAAGCTTATTTTGGACATCTCTTGAAAAACTTTAGTGGCAAACAATTTGTCTTTAACTAGATCCGTGCCCATTACTTGTACGGTGATCGGTGTCGGCGAGCCAAGGTTCATAATCTGGCTGACGATGTCGCCTGGTTCGAATGAAAATTTAGTGTCAGGAAGAACTTTAGCTAATTTTGTTCGCAGCTGATCTTTGAATTTAGGCATGTCGATTTTGGCATCTTCACGCAATTGCACATCTAGTACCGCCTGATGCGGACCGCTTGTCCAAAGAAAGGAGGAGCTTATGGGAAACATCGGTGGCTGTTGTCCGGCATAGCCGAGAGTTTTTTCCACATTGCCCGGTCCGGCTTCTTTCTTGATTACGTTGAGAGCAATAAGCACGCGCTTTTCTAAAGCTTCCACTCGCATACCGGTTGGCGCTGTCACACGAATACGAAACTGACTGCTGGCCGAAGCCGGAAAAAGCTCTTTGCCAATAGTTAAATAAAGGATGACAACAAGACCGACGCTGACGATTACATAAGTAGCGATAATCAAATGACGGGCCGGCTGTAGCGTTTTTAGAAGATTACCAAGGCTCTCTTTAAGTTTGTCGATAAAATCAGGCTTGGCATTAGGATCGTGTTCTTTTACTTTTAAGAGCCAAACAGAAATAATCGGCACTAAAGTTGAAGCTAATGTTGTTGAAGCAATCATGGCAAAACCGACAGCCAATGATAAAGGTATGAACAGCTCCCGGGTAATACCGGACATAAAGAAAGAAGGGATAAAAACAGCGACAACGGATAACATGGCCAGCAGTCGTGGAACCATTGTTTCGACACAGGCATCATAAATAGCCCTATTTTTTGAGACGCCAAGAGCTAAATGGCTATGGATATTCTCAATACAAACTGTAGCTTCGTCGACGAGAATACCGATCGCCAGAGCTAGTCCGCTTAAAGTTTGAATATTGATTGTTTGGCCGGTCATGGATAGACAAACAATGGCCGACAAAATTGAAAGCGGAATTGTAGTAACAACTACAAGAGTGCTGCGTACATCTTTTAAGAAGAGCAAAATCATCAAAGCTGGCAGAAGGCTGCCCATCAGACCTTCGTGAAATACGTCGTTAATTGCTTCGCGCACATATTTTGATTGGTCGAATTCGTAGCTTATTTTGACATCGGGAGGGAGCACATCCTGCATGCGCGGCAAAGATTTTTTTAGAGCATCGACAACGGCTACAGTCGAGGCGTCAGCTCGTTTGACTGCCGGAATATAAACAGTTCGTCGCCCTTGGAACAAAGCATAACCGGCAAGAATATCTTGTGAATCAGAGATGTTGCCTATGTCTTTAAGAAAGATCTGCGGACCGTGGCCGGTTCTAATCGGCAGATAATCAAGTTCATGAATGCTTGGTAGATCGGTATTGACAGGAGCGATACGCAAATAATCACCGGTACGTACGTTACCTGAAGGCAAAACTATGTTTCCGGTTTCCAGCGCTTTAATGATTTCGTCGCCTGAAATATTATATTGACGCAATTTATCGGCATCAACGCTGAGCACGATACTACGAATGTTACCGCCGAAAGGTGGCGGAGCTTCAGCGCCGGGAACAGTAGCAAGCAAAGGACGAATACGTACATAAGCTAGATCTTCAAGCTCACGAACAGATTTTGTATCTGAAGACAGCACTAGTTGTCCGACCGGTAAGCTGCCGGCGTCAAAGCGTAAAACAAAAGGATTATAAGTACCGTGAGGCATTAGACTGGTTGCCCGATTGGCCATAGCAACAAGAGCGGCCATCGCGCTTGCCATATCGGTTCCTGGTTGAAAAAAGACTTTAATTAGGGAGACGTTTTGAATTGAACGCGACTCCATATGTTCAATACCAGGAACATATAAGAAGAACATTTCATAAGTGGAAGTGATATAACCTTCCATCTGTTCGGGCGACATGCCGCCATAGCCTTGAATTACATAAATGGCCGGGATTTTTAGATCCGGGAACACATCTTGTTTCATCGAAGTGAGAGCCATCACTGAAACAAGCAGTATGGCTAAGATAGCCGATACCACCGTCAATGGGCGTTTCATTGCAGTTGCGATCAGCCACATAAATGCTACCTTCGATTAACTGAGCCGGGGCTTAAGTCTAACGGTCGGTTGCCATCGGCAATAGAAACCAACTGTATAAAAGGTTTGAGGTCACCTTTTACATAAGCTAAAGAAAGAATTGAATGCCAAACTTCTATTTGAGCTAAAGCATCTTCCACTTCGGCCTCAGCTAAGGCCCGTTCCGCTTCAGCAACGACAACCATATTTACCAAACCGGTTCGATAACGCTTTAAAGTCTTTATCTCTTTGACTTTAGCGGCTTGCACTAAAAGCGGAGTTTGTTCGGCTACTTTACGTGCTTCTTCCAAAAGAATTCTTGCTCGAGCGTCTTTCTTCTCTAAAATCTGCATTGCTAGATCGTAATTGGCTTTAGCGGCTCGCCCATTGTTGAAAGCCATACCTTTTTCTGCTTTCAAAGGAAAGTATTCCATCACTGGAAAGCTAAGAGAAACACCGACCATATAATTGAAAACTTGGGGTAAAACACCACCGGCAACCGAGCGAATCGGGTTGATACTGCCGGGCTCACCGCTGCCTTTGCCCCATAAACTTGAGTTGAGCCAAACGTGTGGACGATAAGCTACATCAAGCACTTTGACTTTTGCTTTCCATCTTTCAACTTCAGCGTTCTTATATATGGCCAAAGGATGTGAAGTTAGATCGAATGGGCCAAAAGGTTTTATTTCAATCGGGCTGTAAACCAAAGGACCCGATGAAACGTCGATATCGGTGCTGGCAATGCCCATTTTTTCAGCCAGATCAACTAAAGCCAGTTTGATATCTTTGTCTGCCTTAATCACTTTGATCTTAGCTCTAGCCACATCAAAATCCCAACCGGCAGCATCAGCGCCCGGTCTTAGTCCTTTGGCAACAAGAGTTCTTGATGTTAAATCTGAAGCTTCCATACGATCAAGTGCTGCTTGGGCTGAACGAATGATTTGTTTGGCGGCTACGGCTTTCAAAAAAGCTTCAGCCGTATCAAAAGCCACATCAAGCATGGTCAAGCGCACATCGGCTCTGGCTACGCGGGCGTCAGCGTAAGCAAAATCATCATTGGCATGCCTAAGACCACCATCAACAATCAACCAATTTAAGTTGAGACCCTGCAGGTTGTTCATGATTGGTTTCATGCTGGAGGAGGTCGCCGAAGGTCCGGAGTCTACAGGTACCGTATCAAAGCCGGAGACATTGTTCATGACGACGCTGGCAACGCGGTTGCCGGTAACACCCGACTCTTGAATATCCCAGTTCAAATTAGGTAAATACTGAGTTTTGGCCAGTGTGACATTGGCCAGGGCAGCGCGTAATTTGTAACGCCGGTTAGCGATTGAAGGATAATTGCGTAAAGCAATTGCCACTGCTTCTTGCAAAGTAACTACTTTTGGTGGCTTAATCGGTTGAAATTGCGCATCAGGAATATTGATCTCGCGCCCGGCGGCCAACGCCTTTTGCACAAAACCGCCGCATACAGTGCTGCAACTTAATAAGATCAGTAAGATGCCTGCTTGAGCTTTGTGAAAGGTCATTCTCTTGAAAAGACTCGTTTGCCCTGGCGCCATCGGTAATGATACCATTTGAGCGGTTTCATCAGTTCGATTTTGGCATTCTATGAGCTATCGATCTTCAGCTTTTTTATTTTCCTGTTTGTCGATTTTCACGACAATGCAATCGGTTGCATTTGCCGATGAGGATTCATTTGACGGCTCGGAGTTTAATCCGGAATCTTTTCACGGCGCTAATTTCGAGAAACAAACTTATGGTGAACTGCCCTATAAAAAAAGAAGTGATGGCAGAATCTATCGCGCTGATCTTGATCGCGATCGGGGGGAAGGTCTGACTGTTTTTGAACGTGATAAAAACAGATTGGATGAGGATCGAGAAGGAACTCAAGCTTACGAAGACAAATTCGGTAAAATTCCGACTTTACTTAGAGACTGGGTTCCTGACGAACCGGATTTATCAAGCAACGGCGGCTTTTCAATTGCACCTTATAACGGCTCGCCGGTACCCTATAACTTAAACGGTTTTGTCGATTTACAACGTTAGGTTTTTGCTCGCTGTTTTATTTTTGTCCGGCGGTTATGGTTGTAGCGCGCTTACGCATTTCATCGGCTTGAGCTGTACGGCCTAATTTATTCAATACGTCGGCATAGTCACTCAAACAGGCTGCCACCAAGGGACTGTTTTTTCCGGCAGCGGCCTCGGTGCTGGCTAAAGCCCAATCATAGACAGTGCAAGCATCTTCGAGCTTTCCTTGGGAATAATAGAGAAAGCCGAGTTCGTTCAATGTTTTTGCTGTTGACAGTTTGTTTGGATCAACGGCAATCTGACCTTGAGTAAGCGCGTCATTGTAAAGTGCTGCTGCTTTATTCTGATTACCGAGTTTGTTGCAAACTGAAGCTAGAGTTGACTGTACTGTTTTGACCAAGGCGCTATCATCGCCGTAGGCTGATTGATAAATGGATAAAACACGTATCAATAGAGGTTCGGCTTCAGCATAACGCTGTTGAGAGATATAGACCAGAACCAGTCCGTAAAGATCGTCCCCGACAGTCGGATGATTCGGGCCCAAGGCTTTAACGTCAATGGCGATCATTCGCTCATAGCGAGCCTCCTCCTCTTTGTTAGCCGGTTGCTGGCGTAAGATACTAGACATAGTGTCATAAGCCGGCGCCAGGCTAGCTGAACTGAGAGGTTCTTTAAAAGCTCTGTTTATTACTTGTTGTTCCAAGTTCAATTGTTGGTTGTTGGCTGCAGTTGATTTGGCAGTTATTTCTTTTTGCCAGGCTGACAATGGTGGGCTTGCCGGTTGGTTTACTGTATCTGCCGGGTTGTGAACACCGACATGTCCTTTTAAAAACTCATTTTGAAAATCCGAAACTAAATTATCGTCAGAACTATCTTGTTTTCTCAGCAAATCACCATAATCGTTCAACAGATCTTCCAAGTGTTTGCTTGTCTTGAGATCCGGTTGCTGCATCAGTATTGTCAATGATTTTTTGTAGTGTTTTTCGGCTCCGGCAGTATCACCTGAATGCTGGGTGCTGCGACCTAAATAATGCAAATTGTCCGCTACAACCGGACTGAATGGACCGTAATTCTTTTCGTTAATTGCCAGAGCTCTTTGATAAAGCTTCATCGCTAAAGTCGGATCTCCTTCCGACTCATAAATAGATCCCAAGGAAAATAAGGTTGGCACTATCTTCGGGCTGTTATTACCGTATTTTTGTTCAAGCAAACTAAGCGAATGGCGATAAATAGCGATTGCTTCTTCGGTTTTTTCTTCTAAAGCAAGAACAGCAGCGACTCGCTCCATACATTTCACAAGATCATCGGTGCTGTGAGCTGATTTTTTGATTGATGCCAGGGCCTGCCTGAACCAACTTTCGGCTGGCGTGAACTTTTGCAGACTGAGCTCTTTATCGCCTCGTTCCAGCATTTCCTGCCAAGAGGAGCCTGGGGTGTCTTTAGCAAAAACAGGTAGAGTAAAAGCTAAAAGCAGAAAAACGCCGGCTGATTTGAAAAGTCTATTTCGATTCACGTAGCTACCTAATAAAGGAGATCTGCTAATCATTATATTCCTTCGCTCTTTTAGACATGCTTCTTGAAAATCTCCGGATTCGGTCTTAACCCTTTCTTGGTGTTACAGCTGTCACCATAACTCTTGTAGCAAACTAATTGCTAGGCAAGAGCATTGCTACCGTATATGGTGACTTCCGAATATGAGGAATACGCAGATGGGTATTTTGCTTGGAAGATACGAATTTGAAGGACCGTTCAGCCGTCTTGAAACAATAAGAGAAGAGCCCGGGATGTATGCAATCATCTCTTATCATGAAGGCAATATCGAGCTTCTTGATCTCGATCACACAGATAATTTGCTTTCTGCCATTGAAGAACATGTAAGTTACGATTATTGGACTCGACATAGTCCCGGTATCGTCAGTGTGATCGTTCACTATTTACCGAGAATGAGCCTGACTCGGCGCCAAGAGGTAGTGGACGAGTTATTGCTTGAATTTGACGGTACTTTTGCTGCGGCTTGTTTAACCAGCGCCTAAAGCTTTCTTGCTTTGGGTTCATTAAAGTCCTTGGCTGCCATGATATAAATTCTCAATCCTTCTTTTGGAGGCGTGGGGATGAAAGTTTTACTGTTGGCGGTCTTTCTTTCAAGCTTGTTTATCAACCAGGCTCGAGCTGCAGATACGATTTCAACTTTAGGTAAAGTGAACGAAGAATTTCACTCACTTTATAGCGAGGCAAAAAAAGCTATCGCTTCCAAGTTGGGGCCAGTAATTCTTTTGTCCGACGGCAAAGCTACTTTGCTTAATGAAGGAGAGGAAGAGACAGTTTCTTATGTTCCGCAAGCATGGAATCGCTTAAAAGAGATCGATCATCTGCCTTTAGCCATTTTTGTAGCTCTTGCGCCATATAAAGAAAAAGAATCAGCTTTCGATCAAGCTTTAGAGCGTAAACTGACAAACTTAAAAGAGTTGGCGGGCAAGATTCAAGCCGGCATGTCGGAGCTGAATCTGTCCCCACTTTTGCTTAAGCGACAGGAACAAATCGTCTCTTACTCTATTGCTTATTTGAGTGAGCTTCTGAATGGACGCCAAATAAACCCTGAAAAGTTAGGACAATTCATTAATAAGGTGTCGACTCTGTCTCTTTTAAATGCCGATGATGCTTGTGCTTTGGAGCTTGCTTCTCTCGATGGCCAAATCCAAATTTGGCGCCAAAAATTAGGTCCAAAAAAATGGCATTTGCTTCATGTTGTTGTTTCCGGCGGTCATATGGCCAGGCAGGAAGAACGAACTTGCCAATATTTCCAACTGTTACTCAAACAAAAAGGCGAAGGACAGCGTTTAATCTACCTGGAAGGGGGCGGAGATCGAGAAAAGGCGCTTGATTTATTGAGCACCCATATTCTGGATCAATCCATCTCACAGGCATATTTTCATACCTCCGGGCGGATGCATAAAGATTTATTGGCAGACGGGGCCAAGCTTTATCTTAAAAAACATCGTCTGCAAACTGGCAAAAAATTAGGCTCTTGCCCCAATTAAACCGTCCGAAAAAGATTAAGCCGGATACAATATATATAAGTGCCTTTTCAGCAAGTATGCGTGAGGGCACTTTTATTGACAGCCTCGGTCTTTAGGTTTAACTCAAACCACTTGTAAACCAGGTAAGAGCAGGTCAAAATTGACATTGGCATCTCAGAGATAAGTTCAGGAGCATTCACTGTGGCAGACAAGACACCCCGCGGAAAAAATTTCTCAAAGCAAAACTTGCCAAGGGCGCGTTGGAATCTTTTGGATTTAATTGGAGTTGTCGGTAAAGATGCGGTGCCAACCTATCTCTTTTTAGAGATTGATATGACTTGGGTAGAAACAATTCGGGCTCAACTAAAAAAATACGGAGCTAAAACCACTGTCACAGCCTTTTTGTTAAAAGCGATATCTATAGCGCAAAAATCCCATCCGGATACGCGTACTGTGATGTTGCCTTTCGGACGAACTGCCACTTTTAATGAAGTAGTCGCTGGTTTTACAGTCGAACGTTTTATTGGCTCTCAGCCTGCTCTTTTCTTTGGTGCAATCCAGAAACCGGATACTAAAACAGTCGGTCAAATATCTGAAGAGTTACGTGCTCATGCTGAAGCTGATTTTGAAGAAGTTTGTCAGCTGGACCTCCAGCATCGTTTTACCGGAATGCCCTGGTATCTCAGACGCATAGTTTTATGGTTTGGTATGCGTTATCCTTCTTTCCGTCTAAAGTGCATGGGCGCTACTTTCGGCCTGAGCAGCTTAGGAAAGTTTGGACTTTCAGCGATGATTCCGCCTTGTGTCACAACCTCAACTTTTGGCGTCGGGACGGTTGAAGCACGTCCGGTAGTTAAAGATGGCGAAATCCAAATACGCAAAATGATGACCCTGACTTTGAATTTTGACCACCGTTTGATTGACGGAGCGCCAGCAGCACGTTTTCTTGATGACATTAAAACGTTGCTTGAAGGCGGTCTGGAAAAATATATTCAAGAAGAGATCAGTCTGGCTGCAGCCGGATTGTCTAACACTCTAACCAGCGCTGAAGCGAACTAGGCATGAGCAAAATTTCGCGTCAATGGATAGGACCAGCTCTGTCTGCTTTGTTTATTGTCGGTCTACCAGTTTTTGCTGATTACGGCAATCCGGCATATGAGCGTGGTTGCAATCAGATGTCTCATCAAGATTGGAACGGAGCTGTTAACTCTTTTGATGAAGCAATCGGCATGGAACAAGGGAACGACAAAGCCTTTTTCAAACGCGGACAGTGTTTTTACAACATGCGCAATTACAAGCTGGCAATCGGTGATTTTAGCGAAGCTTTGAATTTTGCTCCCAAAAATACTGAATATTTGCTTTGGCGCGGCACAGCTTATTCAAAAATGGGCGATCATGATAGTGCCATTCATGACTATCAATTAGCAGCAAAAATCGATCCTAAGCTAAGTGAAGCATTTCAAAAACAAGGTGATTCATACCAAGCTCTAGGCAAACCAGACAAAGCCATTGCTTATTATGGACAGTCATTGAGTATGGATCCGCGCAATGCTGACATATTCGTCAAACGCGGGCATGTACGTCGCATGCAAAATCAGAATCAAGAAGCGATTGCTGACTATACTAAGGCGATCGAATTGGCACCACAATATTCGACTGCTTATTTCAATCGTGGTGCTACTTATAACGGTATTTCACGTCCGGAAGATGCTGTTGCCGACCTGAACAAAGCAATCGATCTCGATCCGCATAATGCTGATGCTTACTTAGAGCGCGGGCAAGCTCACGCCAAACTGAAAGATCCCAAACAAGCAATTCGGGATTATAGTGAAGCGTTGCAAATGCACCCGAACACCGCAAAATATTTTTTGCATCGCGCTAAAGCTTATGAAGAGCTTGGCCAGTTCGATAAAGCTTTAGAAGACATCAACGATGCGCTTACTTATGCTCCAGATGAAACAATTGCCGCTCGTTATTATTTAGCGCGTGCTTTCCTTTATCATCATATGGGCAAAGATATCCTTGCCAAAGCGGATGCCGAGCGGGCTAGCCAATTAAATCCGGCTTTACCGCGGCATATACGCTTTGAAGATAAAGAAAAGACCGCTGGTGATTAACTAGCCAGACGACGCGGGCGCCAAGCCAATACACAAACACCGTTTTGGCAGGAAGCCGTTTCATCGGCTGATTCATCTGTTTCAGGGGCAGTATCGTTGGTGCTGGGGGCTTCTTCGGACGAATTTGCAACTAAAGCCAAATGAAGATTAGCTTTTAAGCTTATTAAATCGTCTTTGTCTTGGTTATTCATTTTGCTATTCCTCGCATTGCTGCGTAGCCCATCACCTTGGCTGGTGAACGATCTGGGCTTTCTTATGGATAGTATGACTATCGCTCTTTTTGAATGTTCCCCTCTAGGTAATTTACTGGGGTTTTCCGGGTATAACCTAGAGTAAGCAGTATAGGGGTAGGAAAACCCGAGCATGAGCATAAATGCCCGAAATTGGTTGCTGGCCATATTCTTGTACTGTTTTGGCAGTCCAGCCTGGGCTCATGTTAAATGGTTTCTTGGCAAAAGCCAGGACGAAATATTAAAACAGCCAAAACCGGAGCTTTTTACCCAGCTTTCTTTGGCTAACCTACTGCCCATTGGCTTTGCCTGGATTGCGCTTCTAACAACTGTCGGTTTGTCCAGGCGTTTCGTTAATTGGCCTTTCAACCATAAACTTTTTCGTTTTGCTGAAGAGCACGAAGCAGCAATTAATTTGTTTATTGCCTGCTGTTTTTCATTTCAGCTTATTCATTGCAGCATGACGAGCACTCTATTTGCGCCTAACTTTATTATTTGCGAGCATTGTCCGCTTTGGGTTTTACCTTTAGAGATGCTAGCTGGTTTTGGCTTACTTTGGGGGCTCTGTACACGTCTGTCGGCCGGGATCGTGCTTTTTCTCTTAGGTTTTACTTTCGTCAAACATACAGTGAATGACTGTTTGGATTTAATCCCCTTTTACGGTCTGGCAATATATTTCATTTGTGCCGGACGTAATCGTTATTCTTTGGATTTTTATTTCAATCGCAAAACTTTGCCGCGCAAATCGATGCTTTCTTCCGCTCATCTGTTTTTACGTTTGTTTGCCGGCTTAGGATTTATGTTCTTAGGTTTTGAAGAAAAACTTTTGCATCCGCAGCTTGCTCTTGAGCTTTTACGCACATATCCCTATCTGAATTCTTTTAGCCAATTTGGTATGGGCAACGAGCTGTTTGTCCTTTGTGCCGGGCTAACTGAAGTGCTGATTGGAGCAATGATCTTTCTTGGTGCTTTGCCACGTTTAGCTGTTTTTCTTGTAGCTGGTTTCTTTCTTTTGACGACCTGTCTTTTTGGACCGGCTGAACTGTTCGGTCATGCACCCTATTACGGTCTTATTGCTGCTATTTTTCTGCGCGGTTCAGGCAACACTCATTCGGCTATGGTACTGCATGCAGCTTTTGCTCGAATTCTCCGATTTAGGTCTAAAGCTTGGGGATTGGCGACTTCGTACTGGGTAAACTCGGGCTGGGTTAATTCCTCACGGATTAAGGCATTAAGCAAAGTTTCTGTAAAAGAAGAGAATGTCAAGAAAGACCGTTAACCGAGCCTTAACTGCTCATTGTCAACAATAGGTTTTTCATTGCGGAGCGTTTGTATGGGCGCCGGTACTGGCATCATTTTTCTCGACTTTATTGTGCGTCCTTTTTTACGCATCGGCATGAAGTTTCCTACTGTAATGCTGGTTATGTTGGCGATTGTTTATGGCTATATTGCCTATTTGGCGATCAAATCAGCTTATTTGAGTGAAGCAAACAGCTGATGCCTCTAATAACAATAATGAACTTTCAAGTTAATCTGCTTTGAAAGCAGTAAAAACAATGAGATAGTTAGAGTGCAACTGATTGCCAGAGCTTTGTTGTACCAATAAGCAAAGCTAATAGGCAGTGTGCATCTCTCTTGTTGCCGCATAAAACCATTGGTCAAGGCAACATGGAGTATATGACAGAATTTCTTTTGGTGTTTTTCGTTTCTTACGTTTGGCTGATGCTTGGTGTGACCATCGGCTATCATCGTTTGCTTGCTCACAGATCATTCAAATGTCCAAAATTAGTCGAATATTTTTGGGTAGGCACTGGCTATCTTGCCTGGCAAAGTTCGCCAATTTGGTGGGCAACTATGCATCGCGCCCATCATCGTTATACGGATCAATCGCTTGATCCGCATTCACCACGTTACGGTTGGAAAAATGCTTATTTTGGCTGGTTCTTTCAATCCACTTATCCGGAGCACATCAATCCGGCAACTCAAGCTAAAGATTTAGTCAAAGATCCCTTCTATCGCTTCCTGGAACAAGATGGCAATTGGCATCGAGCTCATTTGCTAAGTATGCTCATCGGTTTTGGTTTTCGCTTAATCCTGCTAGTCTCTTTCGGCTGGGTTGTGGCTTTAGCCAGCGCACTGGCTGGTTTGCTCGTACAACAAGTTCCTTTTTTACTCAATGTAGTTTGTCATATTCCCCGTTTAGGCTATAAAGGACAAGCAACAGAGGATGATAGCGTTAACATCTGGTGGGTTGCTCTTTTGACAGCCGGCGAAGGTTGGCACAATAATCATCACGCTTATCCCGGCTCGGCACGGAGCGGATTTAAGCGCCACGAAATAGATCTTTCCTGGCTGATGTTGCGTTTGATGAAAGCAATCGGATTAGTTAAAACAATGAACGAAGCGAAACCTCAGGCTGTTTTAGCGCCTTTGGCCGACATCAGCAAATAATAAATTAGGCCGGAGACACCGAGTCCGAGAAACCAGGCGTAATCATATAAATGATGCAGCGCTGGTACGACGACGCCAATCCAGGCGGCAGCGCAACCGGCGATAGTGGCAATTACCGCTGCTATGTTCCAGCCGGATCTAAACTCATATTCGCCTTTAGTCAAATAAAGATCAGGCAAAGCTAGCTTGGTTTTGCGGATCAGCCAATAATCAACGATCAGCACACCAGCAATAGAACCTAAGCCGCCTGAATAACCAAGCAGCCAGGTAAATATGTAACCGCTAGGATCGGCAACTAATTTCCAGGGTTGCATCAAGATGCCGACAATGCCTGTAATTAAGCCACCGCGCTTGAAAGTGATATAACGCGGAAAAGCGTTGGCAAAGTCGTTTGCCGGTGAAACTACGTTTGCAGCGATATTTACTGAAAGAGTTGCTACGGCCACCGTGAACATGGAGATTGCTACTAACCAAGGTTCGCTAAAACGACCGATCAGTTTAATTGGGTCCCAAAGTTCACTAAGAGGCGCATCAGGATAAATTACAACTGCAGCTGATGTAATCATTACACCCATAGCCGAAAATATAGTCATTGATAAAGGTAAAGCCACGACTTGACCGATGGTTTGTTCTTTCTGGCTGCGACCGAAGCGCGTGAAATCAGGCATGTTCAAAGACAATGTTGCCCAGAATCCAATCATCGCTGTTAGTGAGGGAAAGAAAACAGGCAAGAATTCAGCAAGTGTATGAAACTTGCCGCTGTCATGAATCAGGCTGCCTAAGCCGTGAGCGTTGTTCACAGCCCATACAGTCAAAGCGGCAGTCATAACCAGAACAAAAGGTGCGGCAAAACCTTCTACTTTTTTGAGCAGATCCATGCCTTTGTAGATAATCAGAATATTCAAAGACCAAAAAAGCAAGAAGCAGAGCCATTCGGTGGGTTTATGGTCAGCAATGGCCGGACCAAGCAAAGTTTCCCAACCAGGAATAATACATTTGAAAAAGACGTTCAAAGCTTGTCCGCCAATCCAAGCTTGGATGCCGAACCAGCCGCAAGCAACGACAGCACGCATCAAAGCCGGCAGATTGGAGCCGATGGTGCCGTAACTTGCCCGAGCGAACACCGGAAAAGGAATACCGTATTTGGTACCAGGATGTGAATTAAGCAAAATCGGAACAAGAACGATAATGTTGCCTAAAAGAATCGTGATTAACGCTTGCCACCAGTTCATGCCGGAGGCGATTAGCCCGGCTGACAGCATATAAGTAGGAATACAAGCGGACATGCTTGCCCAAAGAGCAGCAAAGTTATAAGTAGACCAGTCGCGTTTGACCAGTGTTACCGGTGCCAGGTCCTCATTGTAAAGAGGACTGGATTCAAGACTTGCTGAAGGAAGAAGCTCTACCCGCCCGTCGGCATGCTCGGCAGTAAGCGAACCGGTTTCGTCTTGTCGCATAAGTTTTTCCTGGTAAAGACTGTAATCTTGTCTATCTTATTGAATCTAAAATCCTGTTCTCAAGAATTGTTATTTAATATGCGCCTGATTAGGATCTGAAAGGCTTCACAGTCCTTTATTTCAGCCACAAATGTGAGCAGGAGCTAATCAGAATGGGTACGGGGCTTGGGATCTTCTGGGTTGATTGGCTCTGCCGCCCATTTCTCAAAGGCTTGATGAAACAGCCAGAGCTGGTTGTTTTGCTTATCTGTCTTATCTACGGCTATATCGCATATAAACTAGTGAAATCGGCTTATCTTTCCGACCACTACTAGAATTATTTTTCTTCAGGTAAATTCAGCTCTCGCCAACGACGCATGCCACCGTCCATTGAGAGTACCTTTGTGTAACCCATTTTTTGGATGTTGTCAGCAGCTAGTGCCGAGCGAAATCCGCCACCACAATAAAGCACGATGGTTTCGTTTTTGTTTGGAATAAGCGTTTCGATGTCTCGCTCCATGATGCCACGACCGATATGAATAGCTCCGGCAGCACGTCCTGCTTCCCACTCGTTATCTTCGCGAACATCGACAAAATGGAAGAATTCATTATCCTTCTTACGCCTAAGTACATCTTCAATGGTGATCTCAGTGACTCGAGTTTTAGCCTCGTCGACAAGCCGAACAAATGCTTCCGAATGCTTCATGAATCGTGCCTTTCAATAATTTTTTTTGTTGAGGGATAAGCTAAGATCATACCGTTTCCATAGCCGTGCAGGAGCCAAAAATGCTTTTGAATCGTGAAACTAAAACTATCGAGTTTCTGGGTAGCAAAATAACCCAACCATATATGCTTTTGGATTTTCTTGGCTTTGAAAAGCATGTGGTGCAGATTCGAGATAAGCGCGGCGCTCAGATTTGGCCCGGTTGGTATGACCATGCTTCTTATTACATCTGTGATCTGCCGCCGGAAAAAGTATTTGCTACAGGCGATGAAATCACAATTCCGGCTTGCGTTAAGGCTCCAGATTATGAATTTGAAATTGCTTGTTTTGTGAATAAAACAGCTTTGATTAAGGATGAGAAAGAAGCTTTGCAGTTTTTCAAAGAACACTGCCAGCTCACAATCATGAACGATTGGTCAGCTCGTGATATTCAAAAGAAAGATATTGAAGGACTAGGCCCGAATAACAGCAAATCAATAATCGGCAAAAGTTTCGGTCCGAAATTAGTACCGGCTTCTAACTTTGAGATGGATGAAAACGGAGTGCTGAATGCCGAAATGATCTTGAGAATCAACGGTGAAGAACGCAGTCGCTCTAACGCCAACACTCTTTATCACACTCATCCAACTTCTGGTAAACGTCAAGCTTGGTCTTTCCCGCGCATAATTGCTTGGCTCGGACAACAAAATATTACTGTTCATGCCGGCTATGTGATCGGCTCCGGTACTGTCGGTAATGGTTGTATTGCTGAATTCTCAGCAAAGCTTGATCCGAAAAATGGCGACGTAGTGCAGCCAGCCAAATATCCTTGGTTGCAGCAAGGTGATACCGTTTCTATGGAAGTACAAGGAATCGGTATTTTAGAAAATAAAGTCAAACTGGAAGCAGCAAGTTTAGCTAACGCCAGATGATTTAACGCGTCGGAGTATGTTCGCCGTGATCGTTATGTGCTTTCAATAGCTTTCTTAGCTTCACATGTTCGTTGGATACAAAATCCATACAAGTTACTGTTTTTTTCTTGGGATCGTGAACGACAACACAAGTAATTTTGACTGCTGGCTTATTTTTAGTCGTTGTTTTCTCTGTTTTTATTTGTTTGATTGATTCTCTTTGCCTATGCAACTCAATCACTTTTTTCTCTGGGCTGACATTGAGACCGGGATAAGTAACGTCCATCATCCACTCCTCAGCTGTTGGTTCGTTGACAGGAGATTCAGCAGCGGCAAAAACTGGCGGCAAAGCCGTTAAAAGGGCTGTTAAAAATAAGAACGACATCTTCTTCATTAATACCTAACGCTCCAAAACGGATGACCGTATCGCCATAATAGGTGGCGGACAGAATTCGGATATCACCCATCAGTAGGAGATAAAGATTAAACGGAAAGTTCCCAAAAACAGTTAATCAATGTCCGTCTGATAAGAATTATGCAGGCAGACGTCAATTTCTTGCCAATATTTAGGATTTTCGTCTGAAATCAGCTCTAAAAGTAGAGCCTCAATAATCGTCATATTTTTTCCAAGGGAGACAAATCCGAATGAAGCAGCCGTTCCTTTAAGCTTATGAGCAAAAGAGCTTGCCTGCAATAAAAAAGCAGCCTCAGCCGGCGACTGTTTAGCTTTTTCAATGGACAACCTCAGCTCTTCTAGTCTTGCCGGTAATTCCTGAGCATAGATTTTGCTTAGAGCAACTAGAGATTCTTGTAGTTTTGCTTTTTGCTCGTTGCTTTCCATTTTTATTGCACAAAAGAACGTATGTGATCAGGCAAAGCCAGCGGATCAAAAGGTTTGCAAATCACTCCTTTAGCTCCGCTTCTTATATAAGCTTCAATTTCGTGAGTTTGAACGTTTGCTGTAATGAATATGACCGGAATCAGGGTAGTTTGTGGATTCTCTTGCAAATGTTTGAGCGCCGTTAAACCATCCATCTCGGGCATTCTCACATCCAGTAGAATCAAATCCGGCATTTGGCTTGCTACTACCTCTAAAGCTTCCACTCCGGTAGTTGCCGTTAAAACTTGCCAGTCAGTCAGTCCTTCAATGCTTGTTTGAGCAATCATTCTTATATTTGGGTCGTCATCCACAATTAAGATCTTTTGGATAATCAATGGGACCCCTTTGAACGACTATGATCAGAAGCGGCAGTCAACAGTATTCTATATTATTGCTAGCGGCAGCTCAAACCAAAAATTAGAACCTTTGCCGATCTCACTTTCAACACCGATAGCTCCGCCCTGGCGTTCAATCAATAATTGGCACGTATGCAAGCCCAGACCAGTACCACCAATCGAGTGAGAGCTAGTACTACTTATTTGCTGAAAAGGTTTGAACAGCAAATTGAGTTTATCAGCGGCGATACCCGGACCCTGGTCAACAATCTCAAAGCGTAGTCGATTGCTGTCAGCAGGTAACGTACGTATTAGGATTGTTGAATTAGTCGGCGAAAACTTCAAGGCATTGCCTAGAAGGTTTGTCAAAACTTGCAAAATCCGGCTACGATCACCAACGACCTTGGTGCCGTTAGTGTTTAACTCGGTAATAATTTTGATTGAAGCCGAATCGGCAAGTGATTGCATATTATTCACTGTATGCCTAACCAGCTCGGTTGGATCCAAATCAGAAACGTTTATTTCCAAGCGTCCGGATTCGATTTTAGTAATATCTAAAATGTCATTGATCAAAGCAATTAAACGATCACTTTCAGTGACAGCCATGGTGACAAGGTCTTTGGCTTTGTTTGAAATATCGCCGGCCAGACCACCTTCAATCAAACGTAAAGAGCCTTTGATTGCCGTAAGCGGGGTGCGTAATTCATGAGTAATCATCGAATAAAAATGACGAACTTGCTGTTCTAATTGTTTTCTTGCGGTTACATCGCGAAAAACAATTACTGCTCCTTTATTCAAGCCCAGCTCATCTTTGAGTACACTGACATTGCAACTCAACCAATAATCCAAACGGTTGCCGCTACCGGGCAAGAAAAGTTCTATTCCATCCATAGTTTCACCGGACATGGCTGAATTGTATGGTTGTTTGTCATCAGGTAGCGGTGTCACTTGATCAGCTTGATATAGTTTTTCCAGGTCATTTATAGACCGCGGTTGTTTACCGTTGCAAAATATGTCCCGGGCAGCCTTATTCAAGGTAATTAAATTGCCGCGTTCATCAGCAACAATCACCGCTTCTACCATACTGGTCAAAATTGATTGCAAAATAAGAGTTTGTCTACGTAACTCAGATTGGGAGCGAGAAAGTTCAAAAGCTTTTTGGGCCAGACCGCTTGTGCTGTCTATTGCTTCGGCAGGTAAATCTTCTAGCTTTTTGGAGCGAATATATTCTTCAAAGCTTGATACCAAAAAATCGAGCACTTGAGCCGTGTTTTGATTGACACTTAAGCTGCGTCCCATCAGCTCTACTTCTACGTTTCCGCTCTTGCTTAGACGCCTTTTGGAAACGTTCAATACTTGATAAATACGTGCAAGTAGATATTGAGGATCGTAAGGTTTATTGATGAAATTATCCGCACCGCATTCAATACCTTGAATGATGTCTTGTTCTTCTCTAAGAGTAGTAAGCAAGATTACCGGAATGTCTCTAATTCGCGTATCGCTTTTAATGGCGCGACAAAGATCATATCCGGATATGCCAGGCATGATGATATCGGTGAGGATTAGATCGATGGATTCTTCTGCCAAAAATTTGAGCGCTTCTTCACCGCTGTTGCAAACTTTGACCTGAAAAGATTCCGATTCCAAAGTTATTTTCAAGTTATAAGCTTGAGTCGGACTGTCTTCAACAATAAGGATTTGAGTAGCTGGAGCTGCTTGATTCATACTTCTTATCCTGGATCCTACGACAAACATTCGATTAGCTGCTTAGCGATGGCATCGACAGGCAGCAAATAATCAGGCAATTTTAAGGCTAAAGCGTTGCCCGGCATTCCGAAAACTATTGAGGTGGACATATCTTGGGCAATGATAATTCCTCCTTTTTTTTTGACTTCTTGCAATCCGGCAACTCCGTCATCTCCCATTCCAGTTAAAATTACGGCTAAAGTACGTGCCCCGTAATGCTCTGCCACAGATTGAAACATATGGGTGCATGAGGGCTGAAATCCTTTAATCGGCGGTGCTTGTGAAAGATAGATCTCGCCGTTTGTACCGACGCCAAGATGGCAGCTGTCCGGAGCGACGTAAACGTTGCCGGCTTCAAGCATTTCGCCGTGACGAGCGACTTTGACTGTCAAATCAGTCACTCGGTCGAGCCATTCGGCAAGATTGAATACAAAACCTTTGCTTATATGCTGAGTAACTAAAATAGGCAAAGAAAAATTGCCTGGAAGCGAATTTAAGATGATTTCTAGCGCTCCCGGTCCGCCTACCGAAGAGGCGATGGCCACTATCTCCGGCTTGAAGTTCGTATTGTGCGGATGAGCAGTTTTAGCCATGCTGGCTTCGGCTTCAGCCACGCAAGTAGAATAAGTTTTTGAATTGGATTGAGGCTTAATCGGTTTCATCTGTTGCTTCAATTTCATTGAAGCGATAGCGTGTACAACTCGAGGCAGATGCATTGACATTGCTGAAAGATGACCGCTCTCATCTTCTTTTGGTTTTTCAAGCACGGCCAAGGCACCGCGATTTAAAGCTTCAATAACAAGTTCACCGGTACGCATCCCGGAGATAAGCACAATCGGCAACGGTGATTCGTGCATGATTAGCGATGTTGTTTCAAGCCCATCCATACCTGGCATATAAATGTCCATGAGTAATAGATCCGGCGAAAGTTGGCGAGTCAAATGGGCGGCCTCGGCTCCGTTGTCTGCTTCACCGATTATTTCTATCTCTTTATCGGTACGCAGAATTTGCACAAGCCGTTGACGGCTTGTTAATGAATCATCTGCTACCAATACGCGAATCATTGATTATCCATTCTTATCTGAGAGCTCTGAGCTTAAAGATTGAAGCTTAGAGCCGATTGTGGCAAGCTGTTGAGCGGTCATTTCCGATTGTCTGGTTGAAGCTAGATTTTGTTGTGTCACCTCGTTGATATTTTTCATCGCTTGTTGAATCTGTTTAATAGCTGTTGTTTGCTGTACCGAGAAAGAAGAGATTTGAGTGGCTAGTGCAGCTGCTTCACCCAATGAAGAAACCAGAGTACGAATCGTTTCGCCGGCGCGCGATGCTACATTCATTCCGGTAACAATAGTTTTAGTGCTCTCTTCCGTAGCAATTACCGATGAGTTAGTAGCTTTTTGAATTTCAGTCAAAATTTGGCGTACTTGGGCTGTCGCTTTTTTTGACTGATCGGCAAGCGTTTTAATTTCAGCAGCGACCACAGAAAATCCTTTACCGTGTTCTCCGGCTCTGGCAGCTTCAATAGCAGCGTTTAAAGCCAGCAAATTGGTTTGTTCGGCGATGTTATCCACAAGTGAAGTAATGTCACCGATTGATTGCGCTTGTTCAGCCAAACCGAGGATACTTTCGGCCATCTGCTCCGACTGACCGCGCAGCTGTTCCATGGATAGAATTGTATTTTCTACGGCTTGATTGCCTGATTGGCTAAGCTGATCGCACTGGCGAGCGGATTCAGCTACAGTTTTAGCATTCTCGGCTCCCTGGGTGGAAGTTTGGGCAATTTCATCCACAGTCGAAACAGTTTCGGATATGGCAGCCGCTTGTTCTTGAGCGCCGGACGCTCCTTGAGCGACAATTGCCAAGATCTCTGAGCTGGCAGCAGAAAGATTGCTAATCGCCTCAGACAAAGCACCGAGAGTTTTGGCTCTCTCTCTTGATTGCCCTTCCAGCGGAAGAACAATCAAACGATTCAGGATATAGCCGGTAATTAAAAGTGAAACAATGCCGGCACCGATGCCCCAGATCATGATTGAGTTTGTAATCATGGTTGCTTTTTCAGCTTCGATATTACGTTCTTGCAGTAGTTTTTTCTCGGTTGAATCGATATCAGCAATTATTTTACGAGCTGTAGTCATATAAACTTTGCCTTTGTCAGTTTTGACTAAAGCAAGAGCAGCATCAGCTCCGGATTGATGATATAGCTTGATAGTTTCAGACAATTCAGTTAATTTGTCGGCAGCAGCTTCTTCCAGACGATCACAACGTTGTGTTTCAATCGGATTGTCGATGGTTAAAGTGCGCAAATTTTGAATTGAAGCTTTGATTTGGTTGACAGCACCGTTATAAGGTTCAAGATATTGTTCGGATCCGGTTAATAAAAAGCCTCTTTGACCGGTTTCGGCATCTTTAAGATGAGAGAGAACTTGGCGGGCGCTATCGATTACGGCATGAGTATGGCTAACCCACATGTTGTTGTTAGCTAGGTTGAGCGAATTACTGTAAGCAACAAGCCCAATCACCGCCAAAATAATGGCGTTGAATCCAAGCCCAATTACAATTTTCCAAGTTATGTTCATATAGCTCCTTGCCCTACCGATTGTTTTTCATATCAACTGTTTAAGAACCGTCAATAACTGAGTTTGATCAAATTCACTTTTAACGATATACGCATTAGCGCCGACTTCAATACCATGAGCTCTGTCTCGATCGCTTGCCAAAGCTGTTACAAGAACTACAGGCAGCTCACTGAAACGCTGCGAAGCTCTAATTGATGCCGTCAATTGGAAACCGTCCATGTTAGGCATTTCGACATCAGAAACCACCAGGTCGGCTCCTTTTTCTTGAATGATTCGCCAGGCTTGAACACCGTCTGCCGCAACCGACACTTCATATCCGGCTGATTCAAGAATGCTTTTTTCTAGGCTGCGAGTGGTGATCGAATCGTCAACCAAAAGCAAACGTGGTTTTCTTTCCGGGCTGATTTCTTTCAAGCCGTCAACCAGTGATGCTTTATTTCCGTTCTTCAAAGCAGCGTTGATTAAGTCGGGAGTATTTAAGATCAATACCAACTCACCGCCGGGCATTATGGTTGTACCCAGCACATTTTTGGTTTTACGTATTCTCTTGCCTAATCCTTTGACTACGATCTCTTGTTCGGATAAAAGTTCATCGACTAAAAAGATTACTCGTGAATTACCGTGCTTAATAAGTAATGCCGGATTGCGTTCGACAATTGCTGCTCTTTCATAACCTTTTAACTCAAGTACTTGTGAAAGTGTAATTACAGGTAATGGCATTTCACCTAGTAGCGCCACATCTTTTCCTTCCAATTTAGAGAATTGATCCGGTGCAAGTAATAATAATTTTTCGACACTGCTGGCAATAAAAGCTAATAATTGTCCAGCAGTGCGTACAAAGAGCACCCGCTGAGTAGCTAGTGTTAGAGGCACATATAGTGAAAAACTAGTACCCTCACCCACTGTTGAATCAATGACGATTGATCCGTGCAAACTATCGACAATATTTTTTACTATATCTAAGCCGACTCCGCGCCCGGATAATTCAGTGACGATGCTGGCTGTAGAAAAGCCGGGCTGAAAAATCATATCGAAAGCTTCGTGCTTATCGGCTGGGATCGGCAGTCCCAGTTTTGCTACTTTTTCAGCTATTTTTTCTTGGTTAATACCGCAACCGTCATCACTGATCGTTATTTCAACTTGCGAACCTTTAATCGCCGCTGATACTTTGATTACTCCTTCAAAACTTTTATTTTTTTGTTTGCGGATATCGGCAAGCTCGATCCCATGATCGATAGCATTACGCACCAGATGAACTAAAGGATCTTTGAGTTTGTCTACTACAGCTCGATCAAGTTCAATTTCACCGCCGCTTATTTGTAAGTGTGCTTGCTTACCGCAAGCTTTAGCCATGTCGCGCACAACTCGATCTAATCCGACACAAGCTCGTGAGAAGGGGACCATTTTTAATTCTTTGACATTTTCAATTACGTTTTTGACTGAACGGCGTAAGTCTCGTTGATCGCTTGAAAGAAGAACATCCAAAGATTCGATATCTTTAGTCAGGCGTGTCACTGCACCTTTTAGCTTCTTTGCCAGTTGATCAGTTAAGGTCGCATGTTCGTATTTATCGTCATAAGCGACATCTTCATAATATTGAAAACGTTCGTTCAGTCTTTTGATTTGCGGTTCGATTAACTTAAGCTGACTAACTAAACGACTGATCTGATTAAGCGAATCTAAATGAGATGTATTACGATCGGTTACCGCCATTAGTTCTGAAGCCGTAGCTACTAAGCGATCAAGTTTATCGGCGGAAACTTTCAAGTAAGTATCCGTATTCTCGAGATTTAATGGTTGCACCGGAGATTCGGTATTGAGCGCAGGTTTGACCGGATGTATCGGCTCAGATAAGCTGTTTTGCAGTTCTTTAGCTTTTGCTTTTAGGATTGGCAAAAGCACTGCAACCGGTGAATTATCTAAATTTTTGCCATCGCGAATTAAAAGTCTAGTTTGATCGATGGCATCCATAGCTTCAAAAAGTAAGCGGAATAATTCATTATTGAAATCCGCCCCTTTTTGAATTTGGCCGATTATCTCTTCCAGGCTGTGGCAAATAAGCTCGATCGGCTTGATCCCTAAAGCCATTGCCCCACCTTTCATACTATGTGCAGTACGAAAAAGTGCTTTAATTAATTCAACATTTTTTGACTGGTCAATACCTTTTTCCAGATTGAGTAAAATCTGGTTAGCTTCAAAGACGCGTTCTTCTAGCTCGGTCAAAAAGATCGGCAGCAAGCTGGCTAGCTGTTCATCCCGATCCATTACAGCTCTGCTCCTCTATTTTTTCGCTTTAATTTGGAGCTAGTCATTCAGATAAAACCTCTCGTCAGCTAGAATGCGCTCGCCATCAATGAGTATGAGTCCGTCGGCGGTTACGGCTTTGACATAATCATTGTTCACGTTAACCTGATTGGCTGCAGTTTCAAACAACTGCTCACTTTGCAAACGTTTTGTTCTGACTACTGAATCAACAGCAAAGCCAAATTCCATGCTGTTTGTGCCAAGTACGATAATAATTGGTTCGCGCGGTAGCTGAGCATCGGAAGCGCTAAAACAATAATGTAGATCGACAATTGAAAGAATCTCACCGCGTAAATTAGTGATTCCGCGGAAATATTTGGTAGCACCAGGCAAAGGTTTCATATCCAAATTTTTACTTACTTCAAAAACATATTTATACTCAATTGCATAAGTTTCATGAGCTAGCTTAAATTCCAGAACGTCATCGGTCACTTTTTCCCAGGAGCTTTTAATTGGCTCTGCCAGCTTTCGCGCTCTCTCGTCTAAAAGAGCTTGGGCTTGCGCAGCCGTGAGCTCTTCGCTATTAACTATGGAAAGCTTTGCTAACGCCTCTTTCAGCTCGTCCCAATTAATTTCTTTGTTATGCCGAACTCTTTTCATTTAGCAATTATCCCTTTAACGCATTCAGCTCAAAAAGAGCCAATTTAGCTAAACGTCCGGCAGTCTCACCATCAGCAAGAGGTAGAGCAGCCTGAGGCGGCAATCCTTCACACATTTTTTGTACAGTTGAAAAAGATTTTTCAGCTTGCGTTTTTTTATTTAAACGTTGATGTGTTACGCCAAGAGAAAAATGCACAATGATCAAACTAGGATCAAGATAAAGTACTTTCTTTAAAGTCGTCAACGCTTCTTCCCAGGAACCAAGCTCCATCAGCAAAAGAGCGTGCATATAATGCAATTCGACTGAGAACTGATGGGCGATCCCCAGTGATCTTGCCTCTGCTTCAGCATGTTCAACCGTTGCCGTATTGGCTAAAGAACGTAAATAGAGTAAACAACATTCAATATCTTGATCGATATGTTTACGCGTAATGCTGATTGTTTTTGCATAATCGCCGCTGGCAAAAGACTGCTTTGCTAAAACTAAAACTTCATTTTTTTGTTCAGGAGCAGCAGGTGGTACAGGTAATATTTTTCTTCGTGCTGACTTAGGTTTTATTTGACTGTTCGTAAAAGTTTGCGGTGGACGAAGATCGATTATTGGTTCGGAATGTTTGTTTATCGACTGCAGAATAACATTTGAAACGGCACTAATTGGACGTCTGTAGAATACTCCAGCTGCAGTAATAATTGATTCAAATGGAGCAAATTGCGATAACAATGGATCAGAAGAAGCAGTTAGTAGCCAGCCGCCTTCTGCTAAAGTTTCAAAAAAACGGTTGGCAATTTTTGGTATTAGTTGTGGATCGATGTAAATGAGTACGTTTCGGCAAAAGATTACATCCATGGCCCAGATTCCGCGCGAAATGCTTGGATAGCTGTCTTGGACTAAATTGAGATATTCAAAACGTACTTTTTCGCGAATATTAGGTTTGAGATAGTAATCTTCACCGCGTTTGTCAAAATAAATGCGAGCAAAATTATCATCGTTTTGCCGGAAAGCCCATTGCCTGTATACAGCAGTGTTAGCATTTTGTAGTGCAATCGGCGATATGTCAGAACCGATTAAATGTGATTTGACGCCGTACTGTTCGAATAAAATGGCCAAAGAATAGGCTTCTTCTCCTGAAGCACAACCGGCACTCCAAGCGCGCAACATATGCTGTTCGCCACGCAATTTTAAAATTTCAGGCAAAATCTGTTCAATCACGAGCTGGTAGTGGTTGCGATCACGAAAAAAATAGCTTTCTTGGATTGTCAGCTTGCTCACAAGTGCATCAAGCAGAATTTGGCTTGATTTTAACTTTTCAAAATAAACATTTAAATCCGCAGAGTTTGAATTAAGACAAGCTTGTACCACTAATTCTTCAGCTTGTTTCAGTCTGGTTGATGAAAATGAAAGACCGCAGGTTTGGCGTAAATATTCAAGAATTTCGTCTGCTTGCTCGCTGGGTAATTTTTGGCTGTTCATCTTCAAGCTCCCGACTGTTTTTCAAGTATGAGCTTAATGCTTGAAGCTTCATCGTCACTGAGAAAAGAAGCGAAATCATGTATTAAAACAAGACCGTCTTCCAGCTTGGCGATTCCGCTAAAGTAGCGAGAATCTTTCAAAACATGATTTTCAAGTGATTCCCATTGAATATCGCTGACATCACTTATCGCATCGACTCGAATAGCCGATAGACAGTGCGGTGTTTGAGCGACTAGAAAATAATCATGGTGATGGAGAGAACGTTTTGGCATATTGAATCGTTCTCTGATATCGAGAAGAGGAATAATTTTTCCGCGATAATTAAACAAGCCCTCAACAATACTGGGAGCTTCAGGCAGCGTAACTATGCTGACCGATTTTACGATTTCAATGACTGAGCTGGCCGGTATAGCGAATTTTTGCCCATTAAGCGAAAAAAGAGCTACTTTCAACGATTTTGTCATCGTCGAATCGTGCTCAATATTTTGACCAGCATTTGCCGACATCAAGTGGTTCCGTTTTTCCGAACTTAAAATCGCAAACTGATACCTACTTCAGTATACCTGGAATGCTTAGACGAAGACTTAATAATGCGAGTTTGATTGTTGGGCACATAGTTAGGGAGACCATAGTCTATACGGTGAACCATGTCCCTGAACAAAGTATTGATAGTAGATGATGACGCCAATATCCGAACTATAGCTCAGATTAGCCTGGAAGATAGCCTCAATGTTGTATTGGCCGGTTCCGGAAGCGAAGCTTTAGAAGTTGCTGCTCGCGAAAAACCGGATTTTATTTTGTTAGACAGAATGATGCCCGGGATGGATGGACTGGAAACTTTGTCCAGATTAAAACAGGACGACAATACAAAATCGATCCCGATTATTTTTCTGACGGCAAAAATTCAAGGTCATGAAATGGCCGATTACAACGGTCTTGATGTAGCCGGTGTACTGGCTAAACCATTTGACCCGATGACTTTGCTTGACGATATACGTAAAATTCTTGAAAACCGCTGACAAAAATGTCCCTAGCAGCCAACAAAAGCAATTCCTCGCGCAGACCTGTCAAGGTAGTCCTTTGTCTGGCATTATTTTCCATAATTCTTCTTTTGATCGGTTGCGGTTTTGTGCTTTATCAGAACCAGGAGAAACTTTATCGGCAACGTCAAATCGTTCAGCGCTCTCGTGAAGTGATTTCGCGCATTCAGTACATTCTGATTGATTTAAAAGATGCTGAAAATTGGCAGCGAGGCTATTTGGTTACTGGCAAGGATAAATATTTAGTGCCTTATGCAAAAGCTCGAGAACGTATTCTTCCAAGCTTGAAAAATTTACAAGAAAGCATTACCGACAATCAAACTCAGAAACAATTAGGCGATCGTTTGGAATCAGCTGTTAAAGAACGGCTATTTGAGTTGGATGACACAGTCGCCGAACGACAAAATAATGGTTTTGCCGCTGCCAGTAAAATTATGGATAAACGTGTGTGGCAAGGTGCTCGCGATAAAACTCGTTTGCTGATTTCACACTTAAAAACAAACGAAGAACAGTTATTACAAACAAAAATCAGCAAGTTGGAACAGGAAGCAGCGCTCTGTTTAATCTTGATTGAAGTTTTTTCCTTTTTGATTGTCATTCTTGGTCTTGTTGCCAGTGCTACTGTTTTAGCTCTCTGGTCCAGAAAAGAACGAGCTGAACGCAAATTCAGAGCTGTATTCGATCAAACTTTGGAGTTCATCGGTATCGTCAGTCCTGACGGCATTTTAGTCGATGTAAACAAAACAGCTCTTAATGCTATCGGTGCTGAATTAAAAGATGTAACCGGTAAACCTTTTTGGGAAACACCGTGGTGGACTCATTCGCCCAAAGAACAAGAACTCTTAAAAGAATCGATCAAAGAAGCTCGCAACGGCAGCACCGCAGGTTTTGAAGCTAGTCATATTACCGAGAGCGGACCAATTACAGTTGATTTTTCGATTAATCCGGTGCGTGATGAAGATGGCAAAGTAATTTTACTTGTGCCTGAAGGACGCAATATTTCTGACCGAAAGAAACTGGAAACAGTGCAGATTGTTTCATACAAATTAGGACAAATATTAGAAGCAGAAGATAATCCGCTCAAAGGCGAGATTATTCAAGAGATCCTGCAATTAGCTTGTCAAACCATTCATTGGGAATATGGCGGTCTTTGGCGGGTAGACGAAAAAAATAACCGCTTATTTTGTGCTTCGACCTGGAGCGAATCTTCTTGCAATTTAAGCGAATTTGAAAATATCAGTAAAGATCTCAACTTACAGCCAGGAATCGGTTTGCCCGGTCAAGTTTATGTCGAAGAAAAATCTGTTTGGCTTGCTGATGTTTGCCTGTCCAGCAATTTTCCTAGAGCAAAATATGCTGTTCGCTTAGGACTCCATGCTGCTGTTGCTGTACCGATTAAAGTTGCCGGCAAAGTCATTGGTGTGATGGAATTTTTCAGCTTGCAAATATTTTCGCCGCAATCTGAAACTATTAATCTCATTGAATCCATCGGCAATCAAATTGGTTTATATCTTGAATCCAAAATTATGGAAAGAGAATCAGCTGATTTACAAGATCAGCTTCTTTCCATCTTATCCAATATGAATGACGGTGTTTTTCAGTTAAATGACAGCGGTCAAGTGATTTATGCCAATCCAGCAGCGATAACTATGATCGGTTGTTTTAGCGATCAAGTGATTGGAAAGGAGATTCATGAATTAATTCGTCATGAGCAAGATGATTGTTCTATTCAGTCTTGCGCCTTGAAGCAAGCGATTATTTCAGGATTGACTTACAGAAGCGAAACCGATTTTCTCCTGCGGATGGACAACACTTTATTACCAATTGAGCAATCATATGCCCCTGTTCTCAAGCATGGAAAAGCATCAGGATCAGTACTGACTTTCCGCGATATCAGCAAACGTAAAGAAGCGGAAAAACGAGTCAGCGAATTTTATTCCATAGTTTCTCACGAGCTGCGAACACCGCTAACTTCTATTCGCGGAGCGTTCGGTCTTTTGGAAGGTGGTAAAGCTGGAGAACTCTCGCCTAAAGCTCAACATCTAGTCTCGGTTGGTAGAACCGAATCAGAACGGCTAGTGCGCTTAATTAACGACATACTTGATATTCGTAAAATCGAGGCCGGACAACTTGAGCTGAAGATCCGTGAAATTGAAGCGACAAACTTACTTACAGAGGCTGTAACTAACCTGAATCCTTTAGCTTTAGAAGCCGGTGTAAAACTCTCTTTGAATATAGAAAAAGAAGAAAAAATTCTTGGCGATAAAGATCGTCTTTTACAAGTGCTGACAAATCTCATATCCAATGCAATTAAATATTCAGAACCGGAAAGCTGCGTTAATGTTCTTGTCCGCAGAAATTTAGCTTATTTACGCTTCTCAGTGTCTGATAAGGGTCCTGGCATCCGTCCCAGTGACTTGAATAAACTCTTTCGTATGTTTCAGCAAGTTGATTCTTCCGATACTCGTCAAAAGGGTGGCACCGGACTTGGTTTGGCTACAAGCAAATCAATTGTCGAATTGCATGGCGGTAAAATCGGTGTTGATACCGAGTTAAATAAAGGTTCGACATTCTGGTTTGAAATTCCGCTTACTGGTCAAAAAAAGACAAAGGAAGAAAATATTTCAAACTCGAATAAAGCTCCAAGCGGACAACCCAGAATCTTAATCGTTGAAGATGATCTGGCTACCAGAGAGATTATGTTGCAGCAGTTATCAGCGCTCGATGTTGATTTTCTGCTTGCCGCCGACGGCAATCAAGCTCTGGATATGGCTCGAACTAACAATCCCGATTTGATTATTCTTGATCTTGGTTTGCCAAATATTGATGGTTTTGAAGTCGTCAATATTCTTAAAAACGAAAGAAACAAAACAGCACTTTTAGTTTATACAGCTCGGGATCTGACAAACGATGAAAAAGTAAACTTGCAACTGGGTATCAGCGAACATTTGACTAAATCAAGAACAAGCGAGTCGGAATTTTTGCAAAAAGTACGTTTGCTTTTAGATGGACTTTTAGAAAATAAGAATCTAGCTTAGGATCAAGTAGGAGTGTCTTAAGAAAATTATGGCGGATGAAAAAGCAAATTCAGTTCTAATCGTTGACGATGACGCAAAATTTCGTCAACTTGTTTGCGAACTGCTAAAACATTCCGGTTATCGCACTCTTGAGGCTAGAAGCGCGAAAGAAGGCACAGCCATTTTGGCCAGTGAAAATCCCGGTTTATTAATTGTTGATTATCGCTTGCCGGTATCAGATGGACTTAGCTGGATTGGCGAAGTGCGAGATTCAGGAAGAAACATGCCTGCTGTGCTTATTTCTGGAACCTGGCTTGATAAACGTACTTTTGATATAGCACGCAATATTTATCGCGTCTCTTTGATCTTACGCAAACCAATTGCCCCGCGTTTGTTTTTGAGCCAGCTGAGAAGCTTGCTGCCGACTCTTGATACTACACCGCGAATTGAAAGCAAAGTAATTACCGCTCCGCCGGCTGCGTCCGATATTTCAATACCCGGGCTTTCTCCTTCAGCGCAAGCAGCTTTAGAGCGCGTGCGCAAAGCATATCTGGCTGAACTACCGCAATCCTGGCGCGAACTTAGAGCGGCAATTAAAGCTAGCCGGGCTAATAGTAATGACACTGAACTTTTTGCTCAGGCAATGCAATTCGCTCATCGCTTACGTGGTTCAGCCGGCTCACTTGAGCTGAATATAATCGGTCAGCTCTCAGGCAAAATTGAAGACTCTCTTGATTGGATCAAAGGCGAACCAAGTGACAGCCAAACTTTCTGGGAAAAGATTGAAGACTCACTGAACGAAGGCGAAAAATATATTTCAGAAGGATTATTTGCGGCTTCGGGAACTGCTGATACACCGATAGAAACTGCTGCTCAACAAGAGCCAGCAGAGGAGACTCTGTCCAGCAAAGTGCTTTTTGTCGATACTGGAAGAGAAAGCGATCAATCAGAAGTCAAATCGTATTGGCATGGCTTTGTACAAGTAACCAGAAGCAATAGTTTGAAAGATCAAGAATTGAATCTTTTAGCTCAAGGATCTTTAGACGCGGCGATTCTTAAAGTGTCTTCAAAAGAACAGCTTTTCAATCTTTCACGATCGATAAGATCGTTGCCGCGTTCAAAATCGTTGCCCTTGTCTTATTTTGCTAATGGCGCCAGTGAGATTACACCAGCGGATCTAATTTATGCCGGTGTATCGCAAACTATAGAAGCTGATGACGACGAAACAGTGGAGAAACTTGTCGAACATCTGCTGGCCTTAAGTCGCAGACGCAAACCGCGGATCATGAGTATTGAAGATGAACCGACAGTCAGTAAAGTAATTGGCACATATCTGGCTAACGAAGGAATGTTCGTTTACGCAGTGGATGAACCGATTGGCACCATGAACAGCCTCGATGAAGTCAGACCGGATCTTATTCTGCTAGATGTTTATATGAACGGACTGAGCGGTTATGATGTTTGCCGGGCGATCAGACAAAGCGAGAAATGGCATTGGCTGCCAATTCTTTTTCTTACGGCGGCTCATGATGCTGAATCACGTGCTTTGGCCTTTGAGGCCGGAGCCGATGATTTCTTGACTAAACCGATTGTTCCGCAAGAATTAGTCAAAAGAGTTTGGCACCATATTGAGAATCCTAAACGTCAGATTACACATAAGCAACGTGACGCTTGGACCGGCATGCTTGAGCCGCGTTCCCTAGTTCAGCATTTGGAAGTTGCCTTGAATGAAGCTGTAAGCTCAGGACAATCAGTCGGATTCACTCAAATCCAAATGACCGATTTGAACGCTTATGTACTGAAATATGGTTTTGAGACAGCTTTTTCTGCGCTCAATCTAATGGCCGATCTAATTAGAACGCGTTTCCCTTCTGAAACAATCAGAGGTTCCTGGGGAGAGTTCGGTTTTGCTGTTGCTATTCCAGGAGTTGACTCTGAAGATATGAATCAAGCTCTTAAGCTGCTTTTACAAGAATACAAAAAATTGGCTGCCGGTTTGCCTGAGTGTCACTTCAGCTTGAAGCAAGCTGCTTATCCAAATGACGGAAAAACAATCCAAGAGATTTTTGCAGCAACTAAATAAAAGATTGCCCTTGGAGGGATTCGGACCCTCAATCCCTTACGGGCACCGCATTTTAAGTGCGGCTCGTATACCAGTTCCGACACAAGGGCAGACGGTTGTTCATTGTACAACGTCAATGCTTTCAACCATTACTTGAAAACTGGCTGTTATAAAGATTTGAGTTCAGCCTCAAGTTCATCCATGGCTTTAGCATCACTTTTGCGTTGACTGAAAGCCCAAAGCGAAACAGCAAGCCAGATTAAACCGACCGCCCGCAACACAACACCTTTGCCGGTGCCGGGATCATGCAGAAAATTACCGTTCATACCTTGAAAAAATAAAGTAATTGGATCCGGTGCATCAGGAAGACTGGCTCTAATCCAAGTCAAAAGTGTAATTGAAACTAAGCTGCAGCTAAACCAAGAAGAAAGAGCTATCCATTTGGAATTCAGTTGCACGAAAGTAACTTTCAAGCTGGCATCATCTCGTGTTCTAAGTACGAACGGCTTGAATAAATAAGCTGCTAATACAAATGAAACTAGAGAAGTAATCATCGAGGGAATTGAGTTATCCATCCAGGCCGAACTGGCGTGAGCAACACCAATCAAAAGCCAGACACCGACAAGTGAATAACGGATTTGTTCAAAACGTTGGCGACGAGGGGAACAAACAATTCTAATTGTTGAAACGAGAGCAAAAGCTGTCCAAACCAAAGTCCAAATAATTATGTCGATGGCTTTTTTCGCTTGATCCGACTGGTAGCGAGCAAGTAAAGTCGCCGATTCTGCATCCTTGCCGAAAAGATCGAAAAAAGCCAGCTGGAAGCTGCGATAAGCGCTTGTATTATGAAAATCAGCAATTCTTACCCGTAAGAATTCACCAACCACGCTCTGCAAAGAGTAATGAATTGAAGCAAACAGGTTATAACCGAGTGCACCAATGACGGTATCATTCGGCTCGTTTTGCGGGCGCACACTGACTGGGTGGAGAAAATCAGGGGTGGCTTGAAATCGCTCTTTAGCCCAACTGCGTAAATTTTCCAATGAGCTGACATTCGTGTCAGTATATGGAGTCTGGAATAAAACCATAGCTAAACCGTAAGAACTCATTACTCGGTGTGACAAACCTGTATCGCCGGGATAACGAGCTTCAAAACCGGGTAATTCTTGTTCGGGAATGACCAAATCGGCCATCGGTGCTTTCGGCTTCACAAAATAGGAAAGAATCATACAAGCTGCCAGTAAACCTACAAGCAGACGTAAAAAGTTGACTTGCCGTTTATTCGGCTCCGGTTCCACGGGCAAAAATCTGTCCGGAGATCTGTAACTTTCTTCCTCTGGAGTCAATACACTTGCTCGGCGGTAGTCAGCCATTGTTACCTTGTCCTTTATCATTCGGCTTTAAAATACATGAAACTGCTTGGAAATACATTCAAAGAAGCTCAGGCGCAGACTAGCGGTACCTTGGCAACCGTAAAAGCCTGATAAGCTTTGAATTCTCAAGTTGTTTTATCTAAATCATCTGTAACTATAATTGCGCAAATATTCCGGAACCAAAAGAGCCAGTTCACGTCAGGCGAGAAATGACAAACGAAATCAAGCGGACCCAGGCCCATAAGCAAACAGGGGATTTATTTGAACTTTTAGTTCGGAACGTCAAAGATTACGCAATTTTTGTACTGGATTTAAAAGGCAACATCGTAACCTGGAACGCTGGCGCTGAAGAGACTTTAGGCTATAAAGAAACGGAAATAACCGGCCAAAATATTGCTCTTTTTTATAAAGAAGAAGACGTGCGCATTAGTAAACCGTTGAATGACCTGGAAGTAACCGGTCGTGACGGACGTCTGGAGAGCGAAGGCTGGTATTTGCATAAAGATGGCAATATGTTTTGGGCAAATGTCGTTTTTACGGCTTTGCGCGATAACGAAGGAGAGCTTGTCGCTATTGCCGTAATTATTCGAGATCTTACAGAACGTCTGCAGGCCGAAGAAAAGCTTCGGCAGAGTGAAGAAGCTTTCAGGCTAACTGTACGTGCTGTCAAAGAGTATGCGATTTTTTTGCTTGATCGAAACGGCTATATCATGACCTGGAACGAGGGAGCACAAAGGACAAAAGGTTATACAGCCGAACAAATAATCGGCAAACATTTTTCATCCTTTTATCCAATTGAGGCTCGTGAATCAGGACATCCGGCTTTCGAGCTTGAACAAGCGATTTTGCACGGACATTTTGAAGAAGAAGGTTGGCGGTTACGCCGGGACGGCTCAAGATTTTGGGCACGCGTGACTATTACTCCAATCATGGATGAGCTCAGTCAACACCGCGGATTTGTAAAAATCACCCAGGATTTGACCGAAAGAAAAAGAACTCATGAATCGTTAAAAGAAGCTCGTGATGAAGCGGTAGAAGCTAATAAGTTGAAATCACAGTTCATTGCCGGCATCAGTCATGAAATTCGTACACCGATGGCCGGTATCATCGGGCTGACTGAGCTTTTATCCCTCAATCCGCCGGACCAAGAGACAAAAGAAATTGTCGATTCGCTTTTAGAGTCAAGTAAAAGGCTGCTGCAAATCCTGAACAATCTGCTTGATTTTTCTAAGCTGGAAACAGCCAAATTTGTTGTTGAGAATGTGCCATTTAGCATTGAAGCAATCATTCAAGATGTTATACGCAATCTGCAACCGGAAGCGGCGAAGAAGCAGGTTAAGGTCGAGTGTTCAATTGACGCCGAAATCCCGGGTATAGTCATTGGCGACGGATTTCGGATTAGGCAAGTTTTGGATAATCTGACAAATAATGCTCTGAAATTTACTCATACAGGCCAAATAAAAATTCAAGCCGAGCTACAAAACAAAATAAATGAAGAACTATCAGTAAAATTTTCGATTGTTGATTCAGGCATCGGTATCGCTCAAGCTAATCAGACAAAAATCTTTTCGCCATTTGTACAAGCTGAAAGTTCGACTTCACGAAGATTTGGTGGCACCGGGCTTGGTTTAAGTAACTCAAAACAATTTATTGAATTGATGTCGGGGACTATCGGCTTTGAAAGTAAAGAAGACGAAGGATCCACTTTCTGGTTTATAGTGCCATTGCGCACGGAGAGTCTTAAATGAACCGGGAGAGCAAAATTTTAGTTGTTGAAGATGAACCGGTCCTCCGTTTCCTTACTGCTAAGCAACTATCTCAGCTAGGCTTAGTATCTGAGGCTGCCCATGACGGATTTCAAGCAATCAGTATGACCCGTCAAAATACATATGATTTGATCTTGATGGACATTGGTTTGCCGGGGATCGACGGCATAAAAGTTGCCGAGCAGATTCGCAAAGATGAGCTTGCTGAAGGCAAGAATCGAACAACGATCGTTGCTCTAACAGCTTATGCTAAAGAAGAACAGTGCCGAGAAGTCGGTATGGACGATTTCATGCTCAAACCGTTAATGCTTGATGGTTTGAAACAAATATTGTGTAAATGGAACGTCCTGGTTTGACTATTTCTTGTTCCGGTTGTTGAATAATTATTATTGAATCCGACGCATCACTGGAGAGAATCATGAAAGTATTGCTAGTTGAAGATAACGCTAGCGATGCCGACTTAGTCAAATGTCAACTGGAAAGCTTGAATGACATTGAGTTATCGCTTGTACAAACTCTCTCCGAAGCGATTAAAACACTAGAAAACAATCGTTTCGATATTATACTGCTTGACTTAAATTTGCCCGACGGTTGGGGGCTTGAGTCCTTGATCAAGCTGCGGCGGCAAATAACTCATATCCCTGTTGTTGTTTTAACTTCACTTACTGACGAACAGTTAGGTGTAATGGCCATTCAACGTGGAGCACAAGATTATCTGATTAAAGGTTCAGATCAAGACAGGCTTGTTCAATCACTGCGCTACGCTCTAGAAAGAATGCGAGCTCAGGCGGCTCAAGAACCGGCAGCGGAAACTGCCTCGCGCCATCAAGATTCAGTCACTGAACGTGAATTGCAAGTATTGCAACTTTTGCGCGAAGGTTGTACGAACAATGAAATCGGGGAACGTTTGGGGATTGCGCCCACTACGGTCAAAAGCCATATTACGAATATTCTGCAAAAATTTGCAGTTACAGGCAGAACCAAAGCTGTAGTTGAAGGTTTGCGCCGCGGACTAATCTGATTTACAGGTTTAATCTTTTCACCCTCCGACCGGCGGATATCTCAGATCCACGAGCGCGATAGCTTTGTATTGGGAGGAGAATCCACCCAAAGGAAGCCAGTAATGCAGTTATTGTTACCGAGCAATTTAACGAATCTTTTGTCTAAGACCAAAGGAGCTTCTGTCACTGAAACAGTAGCGCTTTCTTATTGGCGAAATGGTCGAGAACATTTGCATTCACGAGTCGGTGTTATGGGTTCGCCTCATCTTGTCTCATCACGTTTTAACTACTGGAAATATCTCCATACATCACCACATTTAGTGCATAACTTTGGTCATCTGTCTCCCGGTTTTGGTCTGGAAGACGAATGTTTTCAGTCTTTTCTCACCCGGTGCAAATCATGAAACGAATGAATCCGCAGTTGCGTGAAGCCTGTATTCCAATGCCAGTCGTAGCTCTGGAACAGTTGGAGTGGAGCTGTCTTGAAGAACTAAAAAACAAACTGAACAAAATGATTTCGGTCCTTGCTTTTGATTCGCAAGAAACGCCGCCGTTGTACAAGGTTTCGCACACTGATTTGAATCTTGCCAACAATCAAACCACGGCGGCCGATATCCTTGATCATCTGTCTGCCTCTGATGATGTCGCGGTTCTAGAAGCAATTGCCGCCAATGCGAATACGGCCAATTCAACATTGCAAAGATTGTCTAAGCATTCAAACCCAAGAGTGCGAGCGGCTATTTGCGAGAATCGATTTGCGCCTTTTGAACTTCTCAATTATTTATGCAGCGATAGACATCCGGACGTTCGTTTTGGTCTAGCAGAAAATCCTTATGTACCAAAAACTGTATTGGAACAGCTGATTGGTGATGAGAATCCTTATGTAGCCTCGCGGGCCGAGACAACACTTAAACGCTTGCAGTGTGAACGCAATAACAATGTTCTGTTCTTTTAGCTTTGCCTTACCGAATGCGACCAAAACGGCCGACTCCACCCCGAGTCGGCTTTTTCTTTTGATAAGTACAAAATTTCTATTTTTAACTTTTTGTACCTATGTACTGACGAAAATACAACAATACGACAAGTTGCTATTACGAATTGCCGAAAGAGTTATTGTCGACAATACAGATGTTTCTATTTACGCAAAGTCGAATTTTGTAATTTAACTTCAGTCTTATATCGATATTTTTTGATTGGAGTTTTATGCTAACTGCAGGAGTAAAAACTGTTGCTAAATCATTTCGATCTATTGGGTGTCGAGCAAAATACGAGCTCTGAAGCGTTAAAAAAACGCTTCGAGTATTTTTCAACAGTTTTAAGCCAACCCTCCTCAAAGCTGAATAAACAAGACAAAAAGCTGGCTGCTCAAATTCTGTCACGAATAAATGATTCGTATGCTGTTCTTGCCGATATCAAATTACGAAAAGAGCATGAAAACTCATTATCAGCTCAAGATGATCCTTATTCTCCAGAGCGTCTAAAACCGCTTTTTGGGCATATGTGCGTAGCTGCAGGACTGATTACCTATGAAAGTTTGATTGAATCGGTAAAAGAGCAAGCAACGGTCAATTTAGCGATCGGCCAAATATTGCAAAACAAAGGTTTGATTACTCAAACTGAACTCGATGGCGTACTTATGGGTCAAAAACTGCAAGATGCGCCTGAGCGCCCGCTTGGTCTTGGAGCCAGGCTGTTACTTGCCCATCAATTGGTTGATATGGACATGATCAAGATAGTTTTGCTCGATCAAAGACGTTCAATTGATAGCTTGGAAAATCTTTTAGTTAAACGCGGTTGGCTAAGCCAAGCTTTATCGGACCTTTTGTTTGGACCAAGCCAGGTAGAATCACCGAGCACAAAATGATTTCGCCTCTTAAAAGTCGTTATATAGCCATCTCGGAAAAGCCCAGCCAGTAAGGCTTTTCCGAGATGGCTATTGAGTAATGAAACATAATATACATTATCAGACTCGCACAAGCGGGCAAAAATGCTGCTCAAAAATCTGCTCCAAGCTGTCGCTAGAATTATCGACGATCCAGGCTGGATGTTGGGCATTCGCTTTGAATAACTCAGGTTGATTGAGTCCTTCATCGCGTCCACGTTCAATTGCCCTCTGAATCAGTGTTTCTAATGAGGGGCGAAGAATTCTTGTAGCAAATGCTATTCCTTGAATTACCATTGCTTGATTTTCAATCATGCCAACTATGACCCAGTTCAGCAAGAACAAGCCAGACACGCAGATCCAGCTCGACGGAAATCTGTTTTTTGACGAAATCTCTTACAGCTAAACAAATCTCATCGCTACGGTCAGCGCGCTCTGCATAGTTATGGGCCGTAATTTCAATCTCGATTGGAGCAATCATCGCCTCTGCCTGAGCCGAAATCAGACGAATACTAATTTCGTTTGCCACTAGTTTTCTTTGTCCGCAAGTTAATTGAGCAGCCAAAAAACTGCGTAAATCAGGCAAAAAATTTTGCAATGAAATGTTTTTTTGTTGAATTGTCGTATCGTGATAAATATTGGCAGTAGGCATTGAAATATTAGACCTTATGTATTATCGGACTGACTACAGTGTTTGGGCCAGGTTGGCGACCGCATTTCCTAAATTATGAGCAAAAACCGGAATCCAAAAATTGTCGAACTTATAACGAAGCCAGACCATAGAAGCAGCAAATAAACCCATGTCGAGCCAGATCCAGCAAGGCGCTACGACAGGATGAAAGGCATGATCAAAGCTAAATGTATGGCCAAGCACAAAAAACAAGCTGCTTATTAAAGCGCCAAAACCAACATTTATGCCAAACAACTTAAAGGGAGTGCCGACAGCTCGATCCCAGAGATAAAGCAAAAGTCCGCGATAAAGAGGTTCTTCGTGTAGCCCGGGCATGGTCAGTTCAAAAAGAAAATACTCAAGGTTAAACGGAATAGTTTCATGCCTGTAGGCTGTTTCAATAAAGGAAGGAATCGTTGTCGCTCCCCCGAATAGCACAGCAAAAATCAGAGCTTGTTTTAAGTTTGGTCTTGCAAATCCCCAATCTCTCCAGCCATATTTAAGGAATTGAGCTGCAAGCACCGTTAAGAGAAACATAGAAAACTTCTGTAGCCAATTCATTTTCATCATAGCTAAGCAAGTCGGATTGGGTGCTGATAAGACAACAGCTTGTAGTACGAAAAAAAACGTGGTGAATAAGCTAGCAAATGCAACGGCTTTCGACCGTCTTATAAGCGCATAGAAATAAGCCGGCACAAGAACAACACCTGTGCTAATCAAAGATGCGCTAATGAACTGTTCTGGTTCCAGCAAATTTCACCTTCAACTAGCGGTTAGCGCCAGTTCAATCAGTTCCGGTCCGTATTCCATACCCATAGCCTCGCACATTTTACGAGCGGCAATATTGTTCTTATTTGTCCAGGCAATAACATTCTCAATACCTTGTGCGTGATAAAAGCGCAGAGCCTCACTCATGATTGCTTTACCAATACCGTGTCCGTGTAGCTCTTGTTCCACTTCAATCCATTCGATTGTAGACCAATCAGCCGCACAAGTACCTTTGAGATGGATAGGCAAGCTCCAAGCTTCGCATTTTCCGACAACTTTGCCATCTATGGTAACAACGAGATGGTTTTCTCCGGACAAAGAATTTGTATTCCATTTATAGTCTAGTTGTTTGTTAAAAGGCAGACTGGCGCTTATTTGGGCTGATATTGTGCTGCCAAACAAAATTAGCCAAGGCGAATCGTCAAGCGTTTGAAAACCGTAACTGCTCAAAGTTTCAATCAAATGTGTCCATACAGTTGGCAGTCCGAACCAACCAGAGCCAAAGGCAAATCTCGAAAAAGTTATTTTTCGATTTCTATCTATAAGCTGATTTAAACAAGCTTCTATAGCTACTGTGTTTCCTGGTTCAGCTAAAAACCATTGGATAGACAGCCCCGCGTCTAATTCAACCCATTGTAATGCTGCAACCACACGCTTTTCTTTAAGCGCGCAAATAGTGCGACAGGTTTTGGGAATTGCTTCTTCCGGATAGTGATGTGACCATAGCTGCATGCCGTTTTTGACAATATGCTTTATGTCAGCTTCCATGAATTTGCAATAAGGTGGCAAACTTTGCGTATGTTGGTTTGCTAACACACATAGGTCAGTTAAAAATTCGTCATCGTAGGTGTAAATTTCGATCATTGGCACCAATTTTGTCGACATTTGTAACTGCCAAATAGTCGACTCGTCGAATTGTTAAAAGTACAACACTACAAACTGCCGACTATAATTATCGTCGACAATACGAATGTACGTTAATGGGGACATTCGTAAATAAGATAATCAGAAAGTACAAAAAGAAAAATCGGCCTGTTAATCGACGATATAGTTTTCCCAATACTCAGTTCGTTCTTTCCAAGCACAATCGTCATTGCCACAGATCAATGTCACTCTGGAAGCATGCGAATCAATCTCTTGTACGTTAAAGCCATCCCGCACAGCATCAATGGTTTCAGCGAATTTTTCGAATTTTTGCACCGCTTTTTTGCATTTAGGACAAATCATTTTTTTGCCTTCAATGGCATCTTTGATTATTTGAAGGGACATAGCACCTCGCATTTGCTCTTATGTTTCGCATCAATAGTACAGCTTCTTCTTCCTAACCGACGGATCTTTAGGGATTTGCTAGGTTACGAAAGCCTTTTAGTTTGAGCCAGGTTGGTCTTGCTATATCAAAAAAAACAAAGATGCCATCAAGCAAAAGTGTACTTATCTTATTGCTAAAAGAAAAAGAATAGGATTTGTCTTTGTTTGCATTTGCAATGTCATTGAGATTGCACTTCTCTACTATTTGATCGACAAAGCTTGTCGCACCGTTATTTTGTCTCCATTTTTCAGCACCGGCAAAAGACGCTTGTGCCAATGAATCGAAATCTTTAACGGCATATTCAATCGCCTCTGCAACGGCAGTAGCAGTCCAATCTCTAAAAATAGCCGCTTGTTCCTGGTAATTGACTGCCAGACTTTCCATAGTAGTATTTTGCGGAACAATTAAAGGAATTCCTTCCCCGACCGCTTCTACAGCAACAGCTGAGTAACTGGCGCGATAACGATTAGGGTCGTAAGGCAAAACTATCAAATCAGATTGATCAAGTAAAGATTGCCAAATATGCGGATCCGCTACCCGCGGATCAAAACTGACTGACTGATTTTTTTCAGCTAAGTTGCGCAGCTTTTCGGTAGTAGCTGCATCGCGCTGGCTATTACTATTGCCGTTGTGAATCAGTATTTTTATAGGCAAAGCTTTCTGAAGCAAATTTTCCACTATTTCCGGGATCAGATGATAGCCCTTAAAATGACGTTGATGACCGAGAAAAGCCACGGTCAATAAACCGGCAGCATCTTTTTTTCGCTGTCTCAAATCACTTAAACCGGCATGCACAGGCGGCATTGTGCTGACTGGTAAATCGATTAACTGCGCATAGTCAGCTGATGCAGCTTGGTCAAAAGTAAGCAAAAGCGGTTGTTGCTTGCAGGTCTTAAAGAGCGCTCCCCCTTTCACATAATTTGGATTGCCGGTGCTCGGCAATCCAAATTCAATAGCTACACGGGGTCTTAGCTTAGGTTTCAATGAAGAAAACCAAGTGCCAATTGCAGCAAATTGCGGTGGAAATACCGAATTGAAATAATATAGATCATAGTTATCTCTTTCGCTTATTGAGCGTAAATCATTGAGAAAACTAGCAATAGCAAGAGCTTCATCTGCTTTATGATTAAAAGTGATGGTCGAGAATTGAAAATGCCTGATTTTGGCTACAGCCTGCAACTCAGCTGCCAAATCTTTGTTTATTCTTTTACTGCCATAAACATCAACCTGAAAGCCACGACGCCTAAACTCTCCGCTTATATGACGGCAAGCGTTTGCATAATGACCTAAGTTATTCAATAAAGAGCAGTCGACATAACAGACTTTAATCACTCTTACTAGCTCTTTCTGGTTTGTAGCGCATCACGAATTTCGGACAACGTCTCTTTCAATCCCATTTCTATGTTCCATTCAGGATAGTGTGAACGAAAACGACAGAGGTCGCTTATATACCAAATATGATCCCCAACTCTGCTCTTTTCAGAATATGCCCAATTGAGCTTTAATCCGCTAAGCTCTTCACATAAAGCAATAGCTTCAAGCATGGAACAATTGGCTGCTCTGCCGCCGCCTAAATTATAAATTTCAGCAACACGTGGTTTTTGATAAAAGGCCCAAAGTGCTTTTACTACATCTCGGGAGTGAATATTATCCCGGACCTGCTTTCCTTTGTAACCGTACACAGTATATGGTTTGCCTTTAAGAGTACAATCCATCAGATAAGAAAGGAATCCGTGTAATTCTGCACCACTATGGGAAGGTCCGGTCAAACACCCCCCGCGGAAGCAAACGGTTTTCATAGCAAAATAACGCCCGTATTCTTGAACGAGCAGATCCGCCGCCGCTTTAGAAACACCGAATAAGCTATGCACAGATGCATCAATGCTCATCTGCTCATCAATTCCATTTTTGTAGTACGGATGATCGGGCTTAAGTTCGTAGCGTGTTTCCAGTTCGATAAGCGGGAGTGAATTCGGCCTGTCACCATAGACTTTATTTGTGGAAAAGTGCATAAATACAGCTTCCGGACTGAATTTTCTGACGCACTCAAGTAAGTTGAGGGTGCCTGTAGCATTGATCGAAAAATCGGTCAACGGATCGCTTGCTGCCCAATCATGGCTTGGTTGCGCAGCGCAATGTATGACTGCACTTAATTCTTTGCCGAACTTGGCAAATATTTTTTGCAATGAATCCAAATCTCTAATGTCTATGGCATGGTGGCTGTAGCCGGGTACTTCAAGCTCCAAACGTCGGCGATTCCAGTCAGTGCTCGAAGCCGCTCCGAAAAATTTACTACGCATGTCATTGTCAATACCGACTACCGTCAATCCTTGTTGGGCAAAGAAGCGGACTGCTTCGGATCCAATCAATCCGGACGAGCCAGTTATAAGACAAACGCTCATTACACTACCCGCGTAAGCTAGACAAAATTGTTTGATTAGCCTTCAACCATTCGGCTGTGTCGACAATAATATCACGGGCTGAACGCTGAGGACGCCAGCCAAAAGCCGCAGTAATGGCAGTATTGTCCGTAATATACCAAGGTACGTCACCCGGCCTGTTGTCCGTTACCGAACCGATTGCCAGCGAATTGCCTGTAACTGCCTGGCAAAGAGCTGTTAATTCGGCTAGCGATACCGATACGGTCAAACCTCCGCCGGCATTAAATACGCTGCCTCTATGTTGTCGCAGGACAGGTGCCGTTTTAACAATGAGCTCCACTGCGTCTTCGACATGAAGGATATCGCGTACTTGCCTCCCCTGCCCGTCATAACCGATGTAATCCAATTGTCCACCACTTATATGTCTGGCAACCCATAAGGCGACTACTCCTTGATCTATTTTGCCCATCTGCCAGG
Organism: Candidatus Obscuribacterales bacterium; assembly: GCA_019750335.1. Lineage (GTDB taxonomy): Bacteria > Cyanobacteriota > Vampirovibrionia > Obscuribacterales > Obscuribacteraceae > JAIEPM01. Next base: position 420,411 of record JAIEOQ010000003.1, on the reverse strand, counting down.
GACCGGCAATTACACCTAAACGTAATATCAAGGAAGGGATATCGTAAATTTCGGCAAATTCCTGTACAAAAAGCTCGGCTGCCAATTTTGATGCGCCGTACAAAGTTCGGCGTCCGGGCAAGGGAAAATCAGTGGTAATACCTTCCTCCGTCAAGCCAGGCAATTGAGATGCACCACTCTCAAGAGTGAAGCGTTCTGGTTTTACTGCAAGTGGCAAAGCGTTAAGTGAATCGTAAGGATAAACACGTGAGGAAGAGATAAAGAGCAAGGCTGCTTTGGTGCGTCTAGCAAGTTCCAAACAGTTTATGACACCGCCACAATTAGTATCAATGACATAGCGTGCATCACCATCACGACCGGCTAAAGCTGAGGGTTCGGCCGAACATTCGACGATTAGATCAACTGCCGGTAAATTGAAATCATCCAACATACGGACGTCAGCATGCATAAATTGAATGGCATGCTTTTGTAAGCGCAAAATATTGTGTTCGCTACCGCGCCGCCGTAAATTGTCCGCGGCAATTACTCGAGCCTTTGGATAGTCAGTCTTCAGACGAATAGCAACGGCTGAGCCTAAGAAACCGGCACCGCCTGTAACTAAGATTGTCTCTACCATTGCCATTCTCCCTGGATGAAATAAAAAGGGCGCAGCCCGTAAATGAGTGCGCCCTTCTGTTACTTATTCCGAGTTGTTCAACTCAAAGAATTTAGTAGTTATCGTCGTAAGGAACGACATATTGACGCCCTTGAAAGAGCGAGCAGTGGCTGCCGCTGTGCGGGCTGTCATAGCCGAGGAAGCCGTGTTTGGCACCATAGCCGAAACCATGAAGCAAACCATAAACGGAACCACCAACCAGACCTACCGGTCCACCGACAAGCATGCCAGCAGCTTGGTCGCACTTACCGTCTTCGTTGCCCAAATTACGAGCAACCATTTTGGAGCCGCCAATTGCGCCTTTTACTCCGTCTTGGAAAGCGCCTGTCGGCACATCCCACAGAACTCCGGTCAACATGCTGAGCACGCGGACAGGGAAGTAATAGCATTCATATTGGACGCGCCAGTCGGACGGACGCTCCGGATAAGCAAAAGCGCTTACGCCGGAAAGTGCAGCAGTAGCTGCAAGAATCGAACTCAAAACAACTTTTTTCAGCATTACTCCTCACCAATTTAAACAGGGGGAAAGATCGAACGGATACTTATGAAGAGTATTTCCGCTTATTTTTCTTCCATTGTGATATAAGACCAGCGGCTAAATGGCTTGTTCCAGCCTTTTCTGAAGCCTTGGTTGACTCCATCAAGAACGCCATAGCCACCACCGAGAACGGCTCCGACGGAACCGCCCAGAGGAGCGGCAGCTGCAAGTTGCCCTGCACCTTTCTCATCACCGAATTTGCCTGCAACGTGTTTGGTGCCTTTCAGGGACCAATGATAGCCGTCATCGACTGGACCGGAGAAGCCACCGTTAACAACAGCACCAGTCAAGCCACCAACTAATCTGAAGGGAGCTTGCAAGCACCAGCTAACCGGCTTTGCTTCATAGTCCAAAGCTAACGCCGGCGCTGCCGTCGACGCAAGCATCAATGTCGAGCACAAAAGTCTCTGTATAACAGTTAACTTACTCATTTACCTCACCGTATATATATGGGCTACAAACAACGTTGCAAGCACCAGTTACCAAATTACTTGTCGTCGCCCATTCCAACGATGAATGATTCACCGCTGAACGGTTTTTCCCAGCCGGTACCGAGACCATGCTTAGCACCACGGAGGAAGCCTGTTGGGACGCCCCAAACCATTCCTACCGGTACGCCAATAACAAAGCCGGCGAGGTTTTGGCCTAAGCCTTTTTCATCACCGAACTTTTCAGCCAAGGCGTGTTGTGTGTTTTTGGGAACGCGCCAAAGAGTATCGATAACCACACCTTGCGGAACATCGATAACGGTTGCAGTGGTCGAGCCAAAGAAGCTGGCAACACCACCCAAAGCTCCATCAGCAGCGAAAGACGGCATAGCCGCGCCGATTGAAAGAGCAATTGCACATACTAAAGATTTTTTCATTACCTACCACCTTCGAACCGAGGATGGCTTGATACCATCCTCGGTCTGTCTAACTACCATACTATTGAACTGGATTCACTCTCTATTCATCCTTGAAAGTGAACGAATCCTTTGAGAACGGTTTACTGTAACCGGTTTTTACTCCGTGTACAGCGCCGTCGAAAGTACCATAAGCGGCACCGCCGACGATACCGAACGGAGCGCCAAAAATGGCTCCAGCCCAGGTTTGATAAGTACCGTCATCGTCTCCGAGCTTGCCGGCAACCCATTTGGTTGACTTCATAGCTCCTTTGACACCATCTTTGACTGCACCTTCAGGCACACCAATAACAGTTCCGGTTGCAGCTCCTAGTACACGAACTGGGAAGAAACAAACCGATTGAAAAGTGTCATCAGCAGCAAACGAAGGAGCAACCATAGCGCCAACCAGAGTCGAGGCTAGTACGAAAGAGGTCGCTAATTTCCTTACCATGCAAATCTCCATCTCTTAGCAATATCCTGGACCACCCCGGCCACAAGACAGCACCATTGTACCCATTTTCTGCTGCAGGTCCACATTGTGTTTTAACGGACAAATCAAGCAAAGAGACAAAATTAGCCAGTGGCAGAGCGATACGGGCAAAATCTCAACTGCGAAAAAGTTTTTGTCTTTTTGCAATTTTTTGAGCACATCTTGATTTCAATATAAAGCGTATATATGCTTGCTCACTTTAGCCGAGTTTTCAAGCGCAGTCGGACTCTTCGCGCTTGGCAACAAAGAGTGTTAGCACTGAGTTTGATACCAAGATTGGTGGCGACTGTTTGAGCACCAAAAGAAGTTAGCTAGTCGAGCTACCCAAATGCTCGGTACGATGCCATTTTGAAGCTTGTTGCCGGAAAGCGACATTGAGAAAAGAGACAAGCACGCAAGGAATCCAGTGAGCGTAAACGTAAAAATTGACTTCGAAACAATGAACCAAAGCTTCGCCAATAGTAAGTTCTGTACGGTAAAAACGCATAGCAATAAAGAAGTTCACGATTGAAATCAGAAACACCATTCCGGCCACAATCAACATGAATTTCGGATGAGTGACACCACCTGAGGCAAAGCTTATGACCTCACTGATAAATTCCAAAAGCATCAAGCCGGGAATGGCAAATTCAGACAAGAAGGCAAGAATGTCCAGACGCTGCACCATGGATAATCGGCTTGGCGAATTAAGCGGAAAAATATAGTCGAGATAACGACGAATACTGCCCTCGGCCCAACGGCGTCTTTGTCTGATTAATCCTTTAAGCGTAGTTACTGCTTCTTCCCAGACAATAGTTTCAGGCGAGAATTTGACATCCCACTTGGCAAGGAGTAGGCGCATAGTTAAATCAAGATCGTCGGTGATTGCTTTGTTATTCCAACCACCAACATCAATTAACGCCGCACGCTTCATCAGTTCGCCGTTACCGCGTAATTCGACGGCGCCGCCAATTAAATCGCGACCAACCTGAAAGTAGGTGTCCAAAGCATATTCCGAAGCTTGACAACTTGGTAAGAAACCGCTTTGGTGGAGAAAGATTTTTTTCTGGGCTTGTACGGCTCCGACATTCTCCGGCTGCAGATTAGGCAGTACCTTGCGTAAGAAATCCGGTTCAACAAAAGCATCAGCATCAAACACAGCGATAACTTCAGCGCTGCATCCAGGTAGAGCATCGTTCAGTCCAGCTGATTTTCCCGGTACCGAACCTTTCGCTCGGCGTAAAACTTTTAAGTTGGAAAATTCGTTTTGCAGTCGCAGCAAAACCTCTGGCATATCATCATCGGAAGCGTCATCGATCACAGTTACGCTGTAGCAAGGATAATCGAGCTTGAAAAAATTCCGGACTGTTTTTTCAATAACTCGAGCTTCGTTTTTGGCCGGTATGAGAATGTCAACCGACGGTTCCCAAAGCGGACCAGCAATAATTTCAGGCAAATTTACGGCTAAAGCTATCTGTTTGCGTTCTCGGCGTTGAGCCATAAGCAACCAAGCCGAATGGGCAATCATAATAAAGAGTGTGATTGAAAGCAGCACACATATGGCCGGCCAAGGCAATACGAAATCGATAACCCGGAGACTAACCCAGGTCAAAACTGTCAGACCGATAAGCAAAAGTCTATTTCGCATATGCGCTCAATTGGCTTAACACGCCCTTTACTAGTGTATCGGACCTGGCAGCTTAAATGTAAGCGTCAGAGCAAGCGATCTATTAATTAATCTACTTGGCAGGGAGTTGGCGCGGTCTCAATAAGCGCCACAGATGGTAACTGCTCGTAAATAAGGTAGGCAAACCAATTAAGAATAAAGTAGATGAGACGCCACCCGGCAGATTGTCAATAAGTACTCCGGCTAGAACGACCGGAATGGTTGAAGCTGCTGACATAGCAGTGTTCTGAGCACCAAAAACTTTGCCCCGTAACTCTTCCGGTACAACAGCTTGTAAAGCGGCTTGAGTCGGCACGGCAACCATAGCGCAGGAGATGCCGATTAAACCGGACAAAATCAGTGGCACGGACATAAAGCCGCCATGCCAAGAAAAGCCAACTATATTTTGAATAAAACCAAGTGATCCAAGGCCGCACATAAAAAGACCGAGTCCGGAGAATCCGGCATAAGCCAACAGATTAGGTCGAATTGATTGTCCCCAATGGGCAACCCAAAAATTACCGACGCCCATGCCGGCACCAGCGGCAGCCACGATATAGCCGAATTGGAAAGGCTGGATCTGCAACACCTGTTGCGCCAGCCCGACAGCAATAATGTTCAAAGTAATGATCGTGCTAAATAAGATGGTGATTTTTGTAATCGCCCGAAAAACAAGTGAGTTTCCGGAAATATAAGCCAGACCGAAGCGCAACTCCTCCCACCAAGGCTCTTTTGACTCCGATTGCACCTGACGATCATTGATAAACAATAAAAGTAAAGATGCGATTAGAAAAAAGCCTGAAATTACCCATGGTGAATGATCAAGACCGATATGGGAGATGATGGGCTCGCCGATGGCAAAACCAAAACCTAAGGCAATCATCATTGTTGTAAAGAAGAGCGAATTAGCCGCATAAAGCTCCGATTTTTTTACAAGTCTAGGTATGGATGATGTTTCGGCTGGACCGAAAAACTGCGAGCCGATTGAAATTAGGAAAGCCAAAGCAAAGTCGACCATTAGCGAGTGTGATACTGCTGGTAATGCCACTAGAGCGACACAGGCGGCACGAACCAAATTGGAGATCACTAAAACCGAGCGATGGGACCAGCGATCTACATATACGCCGGCAATCGGGCTTAAAACCACAGCTGGAATTGTAAAAGCAACATACAACCAGCTGGTCAATTGGGCTGCACCGCTTTGGGCAAAGTTCATGTTGCTGGCTTGTTGTTGCGTAAGTATGGCAACGAAAAGCACAAATACGGCTCTGTCAGCAAACTGAGAGAATACCTGAGCAATCCAGAGAAACATGAATTGTCTGTTTTTAAACAAAGAATTGAAGCCAGCGCCGCCCGGCAATTGCCCTTCAAATATGTTAGGCTCGCCTGTTTTATCGCTCACGGTGCCCTTGTTGTCCATTAAGGTTTACTGGCTAAATAGCTTCAAGGGGCGCTTCTTCAAAAGCGCCTGATTCTTTGCCGGCCTGAGCGAAATCGCCGAAAGCAGCGGCAACGCCGCGACGACTATCTTGGAAAAACTGACAAATTTCTTTGATTTCAGAGCTCGGCTCAATCTCTTCTTCAATACGAGCAATAGCTTGGCTGTGATTTAGTCCGGAGCGATAAAGCAGTTTGTATGCTTGCTTTAAATCCGAACGTAGTTGTGCCGAAATTTTTTGTCGGCGTAAACCGATTACATTTAAGCCTCTGACCATAGCCGGGCGTCCATCGCAAGTGGTGAAAGGCGGTAGATCCACACGACTGCCAGTCATGCCGCCGACCATACAAAAACGACCGATGCGCACATGTTGATGCAAGACACACATCCCGGAGAATACACAACCGTCGCCGACTTCCACATGACCGGCAAGTACAGTGGAATTGGCCATGATTACGCCATTGCCAACTTTGCAGTTGTGGGCAACATGAACATAGTTCATCAAAAAACAATCGTTGCCGATCTCAGTAAAACCTTCTTTGGTAGCACGATGAATGGTTACATACTCACGAACAGTGACGTTATTGCCCATGACTACGCCGGTCGGCTCATTTCCGTATTTGAGGTCTTGGGGCTCAAGTCCGATTGCCGCTCCGGCAAAAATATGGCAATTCTCACCGATTGTCGTATGACCATCGATTACAGCATGAGCGTCAATTTTGGTACCGGCGCCGATTTTGACATTTGGACCGAGTACTACGTAAGGACCGATTTGAGCTGTTTCATGGACGACAGCGCTGTCGGGAACAATCGCAGTCTTGTGTATGGTCATGAACTAATCTCCTCGAGCTTAAGCTTCAACAGGCAGAAGCGAGAATGAAATTTCGCCTTCGCAAGCAACTTTGTCGCCCACTTTAGCGATGGCGCGCATTTTGCCTAAAGGACCTTTCATTCTGATCAATTCCACTTCCATATCCAGACGATCGCCTGGAATTACCATGCTACGGAATTTGAAACCGTCGATTCCGGTAAAGACACCAAGGCGTCCTTTAAATTCATCTTTAAGCAAAATAGTGACACAACCAAGCTGAGCCAGCGCTTCTACCATCAAAACGCCAGGCATGATTGGGCGAAAAGGGAAATGCCCTTCATAAAATTGTTCGTTGGCCGTCAGGTTCTTAAAGCCTTTAGCTTTAACGCCGGGCTCAACATAGGTGACGCGATCAAGCAGCAAGAAAGGATAACGGTGCGGTAGCAGCTTCTTGATTTGCATTATATCGAGATGCTCAATTACTTCTTGTGTTGCAGTCATTTGTGAGAATTCCCCTGGGCAAAATCCGTTATCAATATTCCGTATAGGAAGGGAGAAGTATATCGCCTTGCTGAGGCAAAGAGCAATTTATGTTGCTTGAAGTTCTTTAGATGGCAATCACAACAAAATTGACTTTCTGCTATATATTCGGCATGCATTAATAGTTTTGAGCTCTTGTCATTGTATGGAAAGTAATTTTTTACCCAGCGGTTATTTTCGTCCGGCAGCACCGTCAGCCACTCGCACCGGCGGATTGTTAAACGGCTCGCTATCGCTTTCCGACGCTCAACCAAAAGTTGATTTAGAAAAGATTGCTCTTGGCGTACGACTTATTTTGGAAGGTGTCGGCGAGAATCCAGATCGTGAAGGGTTGCAAGATACACCGGCACGCGTAGCCCGGATGTACAGCGAGCTTCTCTATGGTACCCATGTCGATCCGGCTTCGGAAGTGACTTGTAAATTCTCTGAAGAAACTGAAGAGCTGATACTAGTAAAAGACATTCCTTTTGCCAGTATTTGTGAGCATCATATGGTGCCTTTTATCGGTACAGCAAATATTGGTTATATACCTGAGAACGGAAAGATAACTGGTCTTTCTAAACTCGCTCGTGTAGTGGAAGCAGCATCAAAACGCTTGCAAGTGCAAGAGCGCATGACAACCGAGATCGCTGATGCTCTACTGCGCAGCTTAAACCCCCAAGGTGTAATTGTCATTTTGGAAGCCGAACATTTATGCATGTCCATTCGTGGCATTAAAAAACCTGGCTCAAAAACAATCACCTCTGCCGTGCGCGGTGTGATTAGAGATAATCCGCTAACTCGTTCAGAAGTGCTGTCCTTGATGAACCGCAAATGATCACAAGAAGAAATTTGATTGCCGGGCTAACATCTCTGGCTTTTGTACGCCTGTTGCCGGTAAAAGCAAAAACACAGTTTGAACCTTTCTCTTTTGTCCATGTATGCGATACGCACTTGACCACAGGGCAGCCAGACTCGGGTTACAAACTTTTGCAAGAAAGCCAGCTGTTTTTGCAAGAATCTATTAAAGCAATCAACGGCTTGAATCCTGACTTTGTGATTTTCGGTGGCGATCAAGTCGAGCAACCAGGAATAAATGATGCCAACTGGCAGCTTTTTGTTGATCTGGTCCAAGGATTGAATGCCCCTTGGTCTTTCGTTTTAGGCGAACAAGATGCTTCCGGGCGAATGATTCCGGACAAAATGCGTTGTTACGGGCCCGATTGGAAAGGCAAAGGGATCACCACCAACACATCGTACTGGTCTTTAAGTCCGGTACCGAACGTACTTTTTATCGGTTTGGATAGCAGCGTCCCAAACTCAAATACAGGTGAAATCGGGCATACTCAGCTTGATTGGTTGAAAGCGGAGCTGGAGGCCAATAAAGGCAAGTTCACCATTGTTTTTTGCCATCATCCGCTTTTGCCACCGGCACCTTATGATGGCGGACCGCCCTGGGACGAATTCATTTTGTCCAACGGTGCCGACGTGCGAGAGATTATTGGCGCTTACGACGACGTAAAAATGGTTGTCAGCGGACATCTTTATTTGAATAAAGTGCAGCAAGAACGGAATATTTATCATGTCTCTTGCGCGGCAATGGATATTTATCCTTGCCAGTTCAAACTGTTCAAAGTCACACCTGATTCCATCTCTATGGAATCAATCACAGTGAATTTTCCGGCTTTAGTCAAAAAAGGTTTTAAGAGTATGGTCAGCTCAAATCTGGCCTATAAATATGATCAACGACGACCTAGCCGCATAATCGATCTGGTTGAAGGGAGCAAGGAAGATCAAAATTGCACTTTATCTTTAGGACAGAGCGGTTCAATTTTGCCGCCAGCGCCAAAGAAGAAAAAAGCTTTGCGAAAGTCGAAAGAAAAAACGGAGCATAAGAAATAATGACCGATAGCAGCGCAAAAGAGACCGGCTGCCCGATGCATCAAGGACAAGGTGCTGAACCATCACCGGTTAGTTATAACTCCTATCTGAAAGTAAACGAACTGAAACAGCTGCAAGTCTGTCTTTCGGATCCAGCACATCATGACGAGCCGCTTTTTATCGTTATTCATCAAAGCTATGAACTATGGTTCAAACTTATTCTGCATGAACTGGACGCTGTAGCCGCATTTATCAAAGCCGACCAGGTACGGAAAGCGACATTCTTAATGCGCCGGACCGTGGCGATTATGCAACTTTTGGTGCAACAGATTCACATTCTTGAAACCATGAGTCCAAAAGACTTTTTAGGCTTTCGCTATAATCTCAGCCCGGCAAGCGGCTTTCAATCAAGCCAGTTTCGAGAACTGGAATTTTTCTGCAATTTAAAATCAAAAGATATTCTTGAACACTTCAAGTCAGAACCGTTAGCTTATGTCGATTTGAAAAAAAGATACGAAGCACCGTCTTTAAAAGATTTGTTCTACGATCTGCTACGCCGACGCGGGTTCAAACTGCCCGAAACACCGGCTGGAGCCAATGAAGCCGAACGCAGTGCTCGACAAGACGAACGTACGCGAGAGCTGGTTAGGCTTTTTGAAGAAGAGGATCGTTTAGGTGATCTACTTGATTTAGCCGAAGTGATGATCGATCTTGATCAACAAATTTTTCTTTGGCGAACCAATCATGTGACCGTAGTTGAGCGTATGCTCGGCTTTAAGCGCGGAACCGGGGGCAGCGAAGGAGTTGCTTATTTACGTTCAACTTTGGATAAGCGCTGTTTCCCCGAGCTCTGGCAGATGAGAACCTATCTCCAAGATCCAAGTGCACCGCAAGATAACACTTGTCCCATGGGCAAAAACTAACTAGCTTTTACGGACTGGTTTAGCGCGTCCTAGTTTCCACCAATTGAACTCAGGGACTTTACGAGAGAAGGATGTACAAAGCTTCCAGGATTCGGACGTGCGCGGATCTATGGCCACTACTGTGTCGCCATTGGTAGTTAACATTACGTTTCTGCTGTTTGGCGAAAGTCCGGGTAGATCCATCGGTACTTTGTAGTAACGTCCGTTGATTTTGATTTCAGCTATCGGTCCTAAAAAATCGGAGGAAGCGCCGATTGCAACCGGTTTGCCATTAGCTTTGATTGGTTTGTAATTACGATTAGCCGTAAAATAATTAGCGCCAACTGAAGTCGTTTCCATACAATTCATTTTGGCAAAAGCTTTATAGATAGTCTTTTTGACATAATCGTCGCTTAAATCAACTGCCGCAGAACCGGGCAGCATACCGCGCGTACGATTGAAAAAAGCGCCGTCTTTCAAGTTAGTGATACTGGTACCGGTGTCCAGCTGTGTTATTTTTGAGCTGAGAACGATATTCTCTTCAACAACATCGGGCAAAGGTCTTGCTTTCAAGGACGGCAATTTGCCGCTATCCTCAACTTTACCCTGTAATCCTTTCTTTTTTTCTGCCGGCATTTGGGCTAAAGCATCAAGGGCTGCTTTTAAATAATCACTAGTCGGATCCGTTCGTTTGAACAGCTGAATTGCCGCTAAAAATAACTTGCCTGCTTGGTCATACTGTCCCATAAGCTTGCGTGTTTGCGCTTCGGCAAAGCGTGCTTCAGCTAAATATTGGGTTTCGCCCGTAGCTGCCTGCATTTGATCGCCAGCTTGTTTGAAAAGGGTGGATGCCAAAGTGTAATCACTACGGTCAAGAGCGTTCCAGCCTTTTTGATAGGTGGCAAAACCGTGATTTGCCGGGAGTCCCTGCTCACCTTGGATCTGTACGCCGCCTTGCAGAAAATTTTTCTGAGCGGCTAATACCGAGGATTCTGGCTCAGCAGCAACTGTTGCCGGTATTTTTACCAGCAACACTAAAACAAGCCAAAGCCGTATAGATCCCATCAACACAAATCACTCCTTCCTTTATTTAACCGTGGGATTGTAGTTTTTGTGTGGAAAAACGAAGATTTTAGCTAGTTTGCCATTTACCCTTGACAGATTCCCGGTTTAGACTTAGTCTAATAGCAGACATGATAAAGGAAAAAAGCGATGGCCCGTTCCGAGATAGAAAAAATATTGCTGGCAAAAGGGGTGAAAGCCACTCCTCAGCGAGTAGTAATTGCTGACTATCTAATGCATACAGAGTCACATCCTACAGCTGATGAGATTCTGGAGGCAACGTCCAACAAGCTGCCCGTTGCTCTTTCACGTGCCACTGTCTACAACACTTTGAATACTCTAGTGGAAGCCGGTGTAATTCAAGAAGTATTTACCGATCCAGGCGCTACTCGCTATGACGCTAACATCACCGATCATCATCATTTCGTTGATGTTAAAAGCGGCAAGATTATGGATATTCCTAAAGATCTGGTTCCGGTATTACAAGAAAAGCTGGGCGAAAAATACAAAGTTCATAGCTATAAAGTCACTTTCTATGGTGAGATGAAAGACTAAGAGTCAAAATTTTTTGACTATAAATTAGACTTTATCTAACTATAGATTAAATACAAGGAGTTAGATCATGAAAAGTTCAGGTAACCGTACAACAGATAATCTACAAGCTGCATTTGCCGGTGAATCCATGGCCAATCGCAAATATCTATATTTTGCCAAAATTGCGCGAAAGTTAGGCAATGAAGAGATAGCAAAACTGTTCGAAGAGACTGCTCATCAAGAAACCGGACATGCATTTGCTCATCTTGAGCTGCTTTATCCTTCAAATGAAATGACCGTGGAGAAAGTTTTAGAACTAGCAATTGAAGGCGAGCTCTACGAAACCAACCAGATGTATCCAGAGTTTGAACGGATCGCACTTGAGGAAGGCCGAATTGATGCTGTGGATGAATTTCGCGAACAAGCCGCTGAATCAAAAGAGCATGCCGGTATCTTTGAAAAAGCAGCCAAGCGTTTTAAAGCTTTGACTTTAGTTGAAAAATATCATGCTGACCGTTATCAAAAAGCTCTCGACAAACTACAAGAATCAGCTTGAGCTTATTTGTTGACGCAAAGATAGTAGTTGATCATGATATTTTGATCCTGGCATTTGATTGTGCTGAATGATTCGGCAAACAACAGCTCAAACTGCGGACGGCTTTTGGCGACGACTGGCCGACCTAAATAACTTTCTAGTTCAAACATTGTTTCAGTCAATGGATGTTTTGGATTCGGCAGATCGAGGATTAAGCGTCCGCCTGGTTTGAGTACGCGATAAAGCTCTTTTAGCGCTTTATCGCAATAGGCAAGATCGAAATATTCAAATACACCGATACAAGAGGCAATATCAAAATAATTGTCGCTGAAGGGAAGCGAAGCTACCTCAGCCACTGTCATTGCACCAATATCAAGCTGATTCTTATCGGCAAAATTGCGCATTGCTTCAATTAGTGCCGGACTAATGTCTACACCGTAATAAGTTGCACCCCACTTATCCAAACGATAGTTGTATAGATTCGCGCAACAGCCGGCATCAAGAAATTTGAGTCCTGGTCCTGGTTTGAGAAACTCTTTACTTTCCGGTGCGTTGCTGGCATTTTCACCTTGATCCGACAATTCAAGCAATTTTTTGAATTTTTCGGATTGCCGAAACTCAATGGGCAGCGCTTCAAGCCAATCACGTCCTTCATTAAAGTCTTCGACAGTGCGGTCATAAGCCGCGCTTAGGGTTTTTAGGCACTGGTCCATGAGCGTCCTCAATTAAGAGCGGTGCCACTATAACAGATTACGCAATGGTGATCTTCTTGATAAACTTAGTGAACGCTTGGCGGAGTAATACTATGAATCAGGTTGATAAAGACAAAATCGATCATATTGCCATTTCAGTTGCCGACATAAAAAAAGCAGTTGAATGGTACACAAAAACTTTTAACTGCACAATTAAGTACGAGGATGAAACTTGGGCTTATCTGAGCTTTGCTAATATCAACTTAGCTCTGGTTGTTCCCGGACAACATCCGCCTCATCTGGCATTCATTCGTGAAGACGCGGAAAAGTATGGCACTCTCAAAACACATCGCGACGGTACGCGGTCTTGTTATGTGAAAGATCCAGCGGGAAATCCGGTGGAAATTATGGCTCCTTACGAAGCCTAGTTCGGGTAGCCCCAGAGATAACCTTGAGCATATTGCACGCCCATATCGCGAACAACTTCCATGTCTTCGCGAGTTTCAACACCTTCGGCTACAAGTTCAGCGCCAAGCGCCTGCACTACTTTGACCAAACGGCGTAATAACCTTTGTTTTTGCGGATCAACAGCAATTCCGGCAACATATTTGATGTCCACTTTCACTACGTCCGGTTCTAAAAGAATCAGACTTTCAAGTGAGCTTCGTCCAAAACCGACGTCATCAATAGCGACAAGTATGCCTGCTTTTTGTAAGGCAGTTGTATGTTCACGCAAATAGCTCGGGTCACCGATAAACTGTTGTTCGCTAATTTCCACACAAAAGGTACCGATTGATTTATCTTCCGGAAAGAAAGAAACAAGGGTGTCAATTGGTGTATCCAAAATAGTCGAAGGAAACAGATTGACGTCAAAACGCGAACCGGGCTCAAGAGCTGAAGCGGCATCAATACAAGTTTTTAGACAACGCAAATCAACCCGCGTCAGTATATTGCTCTCCATTGCCACGCGAAAGAAATCGTAAGGCATTTCAAAGGGCCCGGCCGGTCCGCGCGAAAGCAGTTCGTAACCAAATTGTTTTTCGTCAGCCAGACGAAACATGGCATGCTTGACGCAGCGGAAACATTCCCCCTGACGAAGCACTTGCACAATATCAATATCTTTTTTTACTGTTTCGCCGTTAGTAACCATACACTGCTCACCGGAAGAAACCCGGTTTTTACCAGTAGCTTTACTTATTTTGAGAGCATGACGCATGAGTGAAAGCAGCTCTTCTACCGAAGTAACTTCATAGGGAAGCTGAGCTACGCCGATACTCGCTGTCATAAAAATATTTTCGTTCGAATTACGAATCGGGCTTTCAGCAACACAAAGCCGAACACGTTCAGCGATGGAAAGAGCTTCAGCAAATTGAGTTTCAGTAAGTAAAATGACAAATTGATCGCCGCCGATTCGTGCTGCATGATCCGATGGGCGCAAAGTGGTAGTAATCCGTGCCACCATCTCTTTAAGAACTACGTCACCGACAGCATGACCGAGAGTGTCGTTTATACGATTAAAGTCATCGCAATCAAGCAACATCCCGACAATAGGAGCACCGGTGCGCTTGGCACGATTGATTTCAGCGGTCAGTATTCTTTCTAAACCACGCCTGTTGCTTAAGTCAGTAAGCGGATCGATAGTTGCTAAATTATCTAAGCGTTTACGCGCATCTTCCAGCTGAATCTTCACGCTTTGAAGCGATTCTTCCGCTTCGGCGTTTTGGCGATTCTGCTTCCTGACAATATCATGCTTAGATTTATACGTGAAAAAGCAGGCGGCAGACAACGCTAGTGATGATGCGGCCAGACATAGATCAAGAATATCCCTAGCTGTCATACGTTTAGCTTGTCAATGCCTTTCTTAGCTTGACGGTACCTACCGTTAGCTACTGATAGTGTACCGAAAGACACTGCCTTATAGTAGATAAGATTCCCGCCTGACAAGCAGATTCGGGCTTTTTGCAGATTAAAAATGAAAGGATATCCTAGATTGCGGTATTCTTTTTTAGACATGGCAAAAATACTTATCGCTGAAGATGATCTTGATCTTGGCCTCGGACTTTGTGACTGGCTTATTTTTTCTCGTCATACGGTTGAATGGGTAAAAACCGGCGAAGATGCGCTTAACTCTCTCAAACATTCTTCTTACGATCTAATTATTCTTGACTGGAATTTGCCTGGAATAAGTGGCATTGAAGTCTGCAAACGATTCCGCGACGATCGTGGATCAACGCCGATCCTCATGCTCACTGGCATGACTGAAACAAAAAATAAAACTATGGGATTGGATTCCGGCGCCGACGACTATCTGATCAAACCATTTCATCTTGACGAGCTTTCGGCCCGAATGCGTGCGCTGTTACGACGCAGCCCTGATCTGGAGAGCGATAAGCTTGTTTTGGCCGATATCGTTATCGACTCGGTTTCGCATAATGTACAGATCAAAGAACAACCGGTCAAATTTCTGCCTAGCGAGTTCAAGCTTCTTGAATTTTTAGTGAGAAACCATAAGAATCCTCCTTTTTCTCCGGAAGTTTTACTGATGCGTGTATGGCAAGGTGATGATACTGCTACAGTCGCCTCAGTAAGAACCTGTGCCGGTCAAGTACGCAAAAAATTAGCCGACGCCAACTCTGATATGACCGTAGAATCAGTGCGCGGAATCGGTTATCGCATTTCACAAAACCCTTAGCTTTCATATCTAGTATTAACCTGTAATGGTTGGATCGGAGATTGGGACAATGAGTATGAACCGCGCACCCGTGCTCGATTGGGTGCAGATAGAAAAAAGGGCCGCTTTAAAGACTCAAGAGAAAGAAAAGATCAAGAATCGCACTGCCATATTAAGAAGCAGCGAAATGGCCAATAAGAAAGTGTTCTTTCAGGGCTTATTCAATTTCTTTCATTCATTCGGTTGGCACTTTAAGATGTCGTCCACTTTGCACAATAAAATGTGCGAGAACTACGGACATGTGATTGAAGGACAAAGCTGGAATGCTAAAGGCATTCATTGTCGTGACTGCGGAAAAAGAGTGGTTTCGCCTGATGAACTACGTAAATCATTGCCACGCAGTATTTAGGTCCAACAGATCGCTCTCCACAACTCAAGATTAAAGTAAAATCCGGGCGCAAATTCACTCCATATTGTAGTCTTTTTGCTTCTAAGCCATGTTGGCCATAGGAGGCAAAATGAACCGACTGCTTAAAGCAGCTACTTGCGAATTCATCGGCACAGCATTTTTACTGGCAACAGTTGTTGGCTCAGGCATTCTTGCTCATAAACTTGATGCCGGCAATGTCGCTGTTTCGGTTTTAGCTGTTGCCTTTGCTACCGGCACTGTTTTAACGGCTCTAATCCTTGCCTTCGGCTCGATATCCTGTCACTTCAATCCAATTGTCACTTTAGCTTCGGCTATTCGTAAAGAGTTCTCTTGGTCCTGGGTGATTCCTTTTTTCATTGTTCAAATAGCCGGTGCGGCTTTTGGTGTGGTTATTGCTAATTTGATGTTCGACTTACCGGGAATGACAATTGCTAGCACGCCGCGAAGCGGATTCGGACAGTGGCTCGGTGAATTTGTTGCTACTTTTGGTTTACTTGGTGTAATTTTCGGCACAGCAAAATCCAGAGCTTCAGCGCTTCCTTTTGCTGTCGGCGCTTATGTCGCTGGCGCAATTTGGTTTACATCTTCAACTTGTTTTGCCAATCCGGCAGTTACTATTGCTCGCGCACTCACAGATACGTTAACCGGTATTCGTCCAACTGATGTCGCCGCTTTTATTTATGCGCAAGGGGCCGGTGCCACAGCTGCTTTAATAATTTTCGGCTGGCTTTTCGCTGCCGATCAAGCCGAGCTTTCCAAAAGACAAGAGTTAGATCGTCTTTACGAAAAAGAACCAGCTAGCGTCAGTCATTAGTTTATTTATCCTGGGTAGCGAATGGCTGCTGAACTTCAGTCAGACCAAGTATGTAAGGTTGCGGTCCTTTCGACCAGTTCTCAATAATATTGTTGATGGTTTGCACTGAAACCGGATCAGCGATGAGCTTGCCGAAAAGTGTGTACTGTTTGTCCAAATGCGGTGCATTACCAAGCATGATTGAAAAAGAGCTTACAGCCGAGTTGGGATCAGTATAACGAGCCATACTCAAATACCATTTTTGGTGAACGATACCGTTTTTGACCTGAATATCCACTTCAAGCGGTAAACGTCGCAATATTTGATCGGCTTCTGCCGAGATACGTTGTCCAGCAACTTTTGTTTCAACACTATTCACTTGTAAAACAAAATTAGGTTCATAACGAAAGATTGGCGTACCGGTATAAGCGCCGCTCTTAAAAAGTTTGTACATTTGAGTGGCATGAACCGGCGCCAAAGCTGGATTAAGCTCAAGATGCAATTTTCCGGCGGTCGTATTCATTTCAAAAATTTTGGATTGTGTAAGTAAAGCACCATCGTAAGCTGGATCATAAAGCGGATAAGAAGGCATATAACCACCGGTTTGTGCAACAGGCGGCGGTGGTGCCTGAACCATTGCCACAGGCTGTATCTTGTTGGCTTGCTCTTGGGCGGCGGCGCTGCAAGCGCTGCTCACACCGCAAAAAGCTTGATTCTTATCTGAAAGCACCCAACCTGGTCGAACAAAATCAGTATCAGCAAAGAAAAGTCCTAACACAACCATGGAATCTTGGGCTATATCAGTGACATTGTTATAAGTGGATGTCAGCTCATAGTGGGCACCAGCTGGAACTTTAATCCCTTCTTTCGAACTGATGATTTCGATTTTTTCAAGCTCTAAGCCTTTGGATACGTTTGTTTTGGCATGAACTGTAAGAATGCTTTTCTTCGCACCTTCATTGCATTGATTTAGAGAGACTGAGCTGCACAAAGGATGAATGTGGCTCCAAGCAAAATGAACAGTTCGCTCTTTAGCTGTGAAGCCGCCGTCACGTTCTTCAATAATCGGCGTAGTGTATGTATGGATACCAGGCGGTACCACCCAATGCCCGCTCAGTCGGCGCTTGAGCGAATCTGTAACCAGAGCACCAGGAACGCTGTTTGGTGCGGTGACGCCAACTGTAGTACCCAAACAGCCGGGGCTACCTTTATGTTCCAAAGCTTGCGCTTCCGGAGAATCACGATCAACGATTACCGAAATATAGGGAGCGTACCAACCTAAAGCTTTAACCGGATACAGCAAATCGGCGTCTTTGACGAAATACATGCGGCAACGATGTTTAAGACGGCGATGTTGATCAGTTGTTCGATTGGCAGCTTGAAACGTGAGAGTCCAGCGTTCATCGCTAGCAACCGGTACGGCAAACCCTTCAGGAAACTGTATATCGGTTTGTCCCTGAGTGAGAGTGATTAAGCGTCCGTTATGACAGCGTTCACCCTCCGGAAAAACTTTATCTCTAAAAGCCGGATCGACATCAAGATTCAGATGACAAATAAATTCAGCTGTGGGCAAAGGTTTGTCGTTTTCATCCAAAACGTCAATTTTCATACCTTTAAACCAGTAGAGTTCGCGCGGTTTGTCCGCAGTATCAACAAGACCGGTGATTTTTTTAGTTGCTTGGGGATCGTTAACCGCAGCCTGACCGCTCATTGAAGGTCCCGGTCCACTATTGCCTTCGACAAAAACAACCATGGATTCAGGTAAACCGACAGAAGGAGAAGCAAGCAGATCGCCTAAACGAAACTGTTGCATTACATATGGACCTTCCATTGAACGATAACGTCTGTGCAAGTCGAAAGGACCGACAATAATTTCAGCAACTCGATCTACGCCGGTCGATACCTGTTCTTTATTTTTTGCTTTGGACCAACTCGCTAAGCCGCTTGTCGACAAGATTATGGCTAATGAACTTACAGCAACAATTTTGATCGTCCAGTTCATACAATCCATCCTTACATTAGATACCGGCTTCGATTGAACCATTATCACATTATTGGCTGAGGGCGTCTGCTGGCTGACACATTTGGTATGCGATTCTACCGATTTCATGTTTTTATCGGAAGGTGCGTCTTAATCCACACGTTTTCTCCACTGGCACCGGGGTATATTCACCTATGTAATAGATCAGCCCATGGCGCAGAAGCCGTTGGAGGAGCTCACAAAATGAATATGGCATTCTTAAAGCCCAGATCCGCAACTTTAATGATTGCCGGGCTTCTTTGTATTGGCAGCTCTCCAGCTTTTGCCCAACAAAATCAAGCTAACGAAGCTATCCAATCTGAAGTTAAGAGCTTAACCAGACAAACACAAAATCAAGCCAATCAGTTGATTGACAAAGACAGCAAAGAATACAACTCAACAATCAAGCGTACCGAACAAGATACCCAGAGAGACGCAGATAATTGCTCGGTTTGGGACGGATGGCGCCAAAAGAATTTCATTAATGATCAAGGAAAAGCCAAAGAAACAGCCCTCAAACAAGCAGAAGAGAAGAATGCTCAAGCCGATATCGACAGTATGAGACAGCGAAGCGAAACTCTTCAAGACTCAGCAAAAAATTTGCAATCATTGATTAACGAAAAGCCTTCCGACCCGGGAGTGCATGTTAATCCTGAAGGCACAAACCTCTATATCCGCAACTACAAATAAGCGCAAAATTACAAATAAACGCAAAACAAGAAATAAACGCTTTAGTTTAAGCTGGGCATTCCGGCTAGGCGGCGTAATATCTGGATATTTTCTTTATCCGGACCTTTCTTTTCCATGCCTGGTACTTCAAGCATCCAAGGTAAACCGCGTAGTTCTGGATTGTTCAACATACGCGCAAAAGCTTCTTCGCCGATATGGCCGTAACCAATATTTTCATGTCGGTCACGCTTCATACCAAGAGCCGTTTTTGAATCATTGGCATGCATAGCAAGCAACCATTCAAAACCAACCTCTTCTGCAAATTCATCCATTGTCCGGCGTAAACCTTGTTCTGTTGATAAGTCGTAGCCGGCATTGAACAAATGGCATGTATCCCAACATACGGCTAAGCGCTTGTCATAGCCCAAAGCTTGCATAATATCTTTCAACTCGGAGAATTTTTTGCCAATTGTTTGTCCTTGACCGGCGCACACTTCCAAAAGCAAGCGACATTTTCCGTCATATCCGGTAAACACTTTCTCTAAAGCTTTGATTACACGGGAAAGGGCGTGTTTATAGGGATCCTGTCCGGCTGACCCAGGATGAAAAATAACACCGCTAGCACCGATACGATCGGCAATGTCCAAATTCAAGCGTAAATTTTGCACTGACCGTATTAAGTTTTCCGGATTGGCAGTAGCTACGTTGACTAAATAATTACCATGAACAAAAACCGGACCGAGCTTATGCTTTTTTACTTCGCTAACAAATAAAGCTAAATCTTGTTCGCTGTGATTTGGCTCTTTCCAGGCTTGAGGTGAGCCAAGAAAAATTTGCATCGATTGAGCACCGATGGCCAAAGCTTTTTTTACCGAACCTTTAATGCCGCCGCCGACATGCCCGCCAATGAGCGGTTCTGCCGATTTTTTTGTTTTTGCCATTTTTTCTTATCCTGATTTATTGCTCAAATATATCATCGTACAGTTAAAACTGTCTTTGCTTTGGGAAGATCCTAGAGACTATGAAACTAGGACAAATACCTACTTTTGTAATTGCATTTTTATTGGCCGGTCAAGCAAACATTGCCGGCTGGCAAACTCTGCCGAGTATGGCCCAGACTGCTTCGGACAAAGATATAGTTGCTTTCAATACGGCAAACGGCAAATATCATGCACGTTCTTGTCTGTGGGCAAAACGTTGCACTGTCAATTGTATCGATATAAGCCGCGCCGAAGCTCATCGTCGTAACGGTATTCCTTGCAAAATTTGCAACGGCGGCGAATAACGGTGACGAATATTGATTAGCCAATTCTTTCATATGTTAGTGGACATTGTTTTTAGTATTGCCAGCACTTTTGCTCAATATTTGTGGTCTTTTAGGCGTTACTTGCTTTTAACAACAGTCCTAACCATTGTTTATTACGGACTGAGTTTATATCTTCAGAAATAGTTCGACTAAAAATTAAAGTCAGGTTGTGTCGGGAACTAAAAATGCTTTTCTGCGCCTTCTCCCCCACACTTGCACATAAATAATATTCTCGATTTGTTTTGTGGAGACAGCAATGCCTCGCCAATTTAGCTTCCGCGAACGGTATATCAATACAGATGCAGGCTCCATGCGCATGCTGTCGTCGCGTAACCGACAGGGTTTTGACATAGTACTTGTACACGGATTGATTGTATCGGCAAGTTTTATGGAACCGACAGCTAAATATTTAGCTGAAAAACATCGGGTGTTCGTGCCGGATCTGCTCGGTCACGGCAAAAGCGCAACTCCGAAAAAAGCTTTAACCATCGAAGAGCATGCTCAATTACTTGCTCAAGCTTTGAAAAAAATCAAAATAAAAAAACCGGTTATAGTCGGCGGTTCATATGGCTGTCAGGTTGCAGTTGAAACAGCCAATCTGTTAGATACATCGGCATTAGTATTTGTCGGACCAACTCCCGGAGCTGAATTCAAAAAAGCATTTGTTGATCTTTATACCGATGCATTTCGTGAACCACCGGAACTTGTTTTAAGAGTTCTATTAGAAGCAGCTCGGATCGGACTGCCGACAGTGTTAGAACTTTTAGACGATATGGTTGAATATCCTTTTCATGAACGTTTATGCAACCTTAAAATGCCGACTTTAGTCATAACCGGTGAACACGACCCTTTTTTCAGTCCTGATTTTATAAATGAGACTGCAAAAGTATTGCCAATTAGTCAAGGCATTTGTGTCCCGGACAAAGCTCACGGACTGCCTTTTACTGAACCGAAGATTATCGGCGATTTTATAAACAATTTTCTTGTTCATACTTTTGACCAAGAGAAAGTGGCTTAGGGAACCTTTAGGCGCAAATTTGACTCTACCCAGAAGCAGAAGTAGAGGACATGAACATGAAAAAACAATGGACTTTATACCTTTTAGGAGCTTATCTTCTGCAGACATTTGTCTGTACAATGCCGGCTTCAGCCGACAGCCCTTGGGAGAAAGCTTACAAAAGACAGCGCTCGGCAGCCAATGATGCCCGAGATATGGCACGTGAACGAGCGAAAGCTCGAGAAGCTTTTTTAGATGGTGATTTTGACGATGCCCGTGAACATTCGCGTAATGCAGCGAAGGAAGAGCGGGAGTTTATTCGTCACACTAACGAAGCTCATATGTACGGTGGCGGCTACTATTATTAAAGCGCCAAGATAATAAATGAGAAAACAGCCTCGATTAGCGGGGCTCTTTTCTCATTTTCTGCGCTTTTCTCCGGCTTGCCCCCACCCAAATTTTTTAATTGCTGCCTGTAAGAAAAACTGCGGTTTTTCTTACACTTGATTTCTTTAGAATTCGACCACCGACTGGAAAGTAAGACAAGCTATTCTCGGCAAACAACCCTGAATTTGGTCAGATCAAGCGATTGAAGAATATCCGCTGTAAGAAAAACCGCGGTTTTTCTTACAGGTAAGGAAATGAAAATTTGGGTGGGGGCAAGTAGTTAATGCTAGAATCTTCGGCCTAGTTAGAGTTTTAGGCTGTAGAGATGTTGAAAAACCAATTATTGCTTTTAGCATGTTTAGTAGGTATTACCAGTTCACCGTCATTTGGAAATGATAAGGACAGCTCCAATCAGTCAAAGCAAACGATTACATCAATACCTTTAGATCAGATCTTTATCATGCCAAAAGCTAAACCTTTGCTATTCAGAAACATTCAACTTGGAATACTACTTGAGGAATTTAAGCAGATTGATTTTCCCGGGAAGGCTCCTTCCGGTGCTTTACGCCTTATAACAACCCTTGATGAAGATTGCCCCACTGCACTCAAAGAATCTAGAAATCGGCTACGTCAAAAGTGTGGAGATAGTACTTTAATTGCGGCATGGATGCTGAATAGTTCGGATAAAGGATTATCGAATGTAGATATTCTGATGGGTGAAGTTCCAACGCAGGGAGAGTTTCTATTTTTTTCGATTGAACAAAAATTGCGTTTAGCAGCAATGCGTTTTCTTGCACCGCTTTCAGATATCTCCAGACTAAAGGACATGTTTGAACAAAGATACGGTTCTGCTGACACCAAAGAATTTATACGTTGCCCAGGGCTAGGAAATTTCGAACGATATCTATGGTCAAACTCTGCCAGCCAAGTGGAAATATGCGCAGACCCACGAGCATCAAAAAATACACTTACAGTAGTCTATTCTTTAATCCCGGCACTTCCAGATGTACCAGCAAAGAAATGGGATCCAACCAATGGACTATGAATCTCTGCGGAAGTATTTATGCGCAGTTTATCTTTACCAGTAAAATTCAAGATTTCAACGGGCAGTTACTAAGTACCAAAACGCTCTAAAAATTGGCAACAAAAAGCCCCTCTTGCGAGGGGCTAAGAACTCTCCCGAGGTAGGATTCGAACCTACGACCAAGTGATTAACAGTCACCTGCGCTACCGCTGCGCTACTCGGGACCACGAGATAGAAAAATATTACCACCTGCCCGCCCGTCAGTCCTCCTTGCAACCCGAAAAGTACCGAAAGTTAAACGAAAGAAGGATATACTTATATGTATTGCAGCTGAAATGTACCAAAACAGGCGCACTTGGCATCTAGCAATGTATATCGGGGTCGGAAATGAGTATTTTTGGAGCACAAAAATTGAGCGGGACAACCTTAGAGGAAGTCTGCCGCATGGTTGAAAACTACTTTCACGGCAGAGGACTACAATCGAGCAAACAAGAAATTGCCGGTTCCGAAGGCTGTGGCTGGTGGTTAAGTGAAGGTAGCGCCAAAATTTATATTTTTGTCCAAGACTCGCCAGCTGGACCGATATTACGTGTGACAAGTCCGATGGTTTTTATTCCTGAGCAAAATAAAGAACAGTTTTACCGCCGCTTGCTCGACTTGAACAGCAATTTAACCAGCTGTCGTTTAGCTACATACGAGAACTACGTTCTTGTCATTTCACAACGTCATACAATGGGCTTAAATCAGGAAGAGCTTGATTCAAGCGTATGGAACGTAGCCTACGTAGCAGACCTTATGGATGACAAGCTTTGCAAAGAGTTCGGCACCAGACTGTATCGCGATTAAAAATCCTTATTAATGATGACGTCTACACCCTTATTATCCGAATCTGAAATCGATTTTGTTTGTGACTTAGCAAAACGAGCTGGTGATTTAGCGGCTTCAATGCGTGAGACTGTAGATATTCGTCAAAAAAGCGGTCCCCACGATTTAATTACCGATGCTGATCTTGCTCTTTCCGAACTAATTCTCAAAGAGATGGGTGAGCGCTTTCCTGGTGATTTTGTCATTTCAGAAGAAGCACAGCCGTCAGAACGCTTACAAGAACATCTAAAACAAGAGAATCATCGCACTTGGCTTATTGATCCAATTGACGGCACCGATAACTATGTTCAAGGTGACGGACAATATTCAGTAATGATCGGCTTATTAATGAACGGTGAAGCTCATTTTGGCTGTATTTACGGACCAGCTACTAAAGCCACTTATTATGGCGGACCGGCTTTTGGCAGCTGGAAAAGAGTTGCCGATTCTCAAGCAACGCAGTACAAAGAAGAAACAGAAAGAAGCTTTGCGCCTCCTGTTCGCATCATGATGGGTTGGCGGGACAGCCAAACTTACCCTTGGGTAAAAAAGCTAAAAGAAGTTCAATCAATATCCTCTGGTAGCGTCGGTTTACGCGTCGCCAAAATTTTGGAAGACGAAGCAGATTTGTATGTTCATCTTTCCGGCAAACTTAAACTGTGGGATACGGCCGGTCCGGTGGCACTTGCTTTAGCTTCCGGTTTGGAGGTCGGCACTCTTGAATGCGATACGCTGAACTTTCCTTTGCCTGAGATCAAGCACTCTTGTCCGGTGATCATTGGTCGGAAAGGCGCTCTTACTTGGTCAAGAAAAACGCTTTCGCAAACATCACCCTTATAGGGGAGACTATGTCAATTCTTAAATCCAAGTCGGATCTGAGCGCTTTATGTAATGAGATTGAAGCCTGCAAAAGATTTGCATTGGATCTTGAATTTGTACCGGAGCGAACATACCAACCTGAACTTTGTTTAGTACAAATTGCTACCGAAAATGGAGCTTACATAATCGATCCTTATGTACTTAGCGACCTTTCTGAGCTATGGGACAAAATAGCTGATCCGGAAATTCTGGTTGTTGTTCATGCCGGCGATCAAGATATGGATTTGGTCTTTAAGAATTCAGGCAAACTACCGGCAAATATTACTGATACACAAATTGCCGCTGGATTTATTGGTTTTGGTTATCCGGTTGGCTATGGCAAGCTTTTACAACAGCTGTTAGGAATTTCAATCTCAAAAGCTGAGAGTTACACCGATTGGACTAATCGTCCGCTTTCACCTTCTCAGATTGAATATGCCTTAGATGATGTAAAGCATTTATTGCAGCTCCACGACACTATTGCTGAGCGTTTAGAAAAGATCGGTCGCAGCAAATGGGTTGAAGAAGAGTGTAAACGCTATACCCAAGAAAGCTATTATCAAAAAGACCGTGGGCAGGAATTTTTGCGTATCAAGGGAGCCAGCGGTCTGTCACGTAAAAATTTAGCTGTTTTGAAATCTCTTTCTGATTGGCGTCATGAACAAGCAGCCAGAGTCAATCGTCCTTTACGCTCCATTTTTCCGGACAACATTTTGATTGAATTTGCCAAACATCCGCCAAAAAACATTAATGATATTCAGCGTATTCGCGGAATCAGACCGGATCAACTCAAACAATACGGTGAATCCTTGCTGCAGGCGGCAATTCGCGGCGTAAATATGCCGCAAACCGATTGGCCGCAATGGCCAAACGGTCGCATACCTTCCAAGCAAGAAGTATTAAAAGCCGATTTTCTTTTCATGATTTTAAAAATTGCCACCTGCAAGCTTGATTTGGCCCCGGAATTGGTCGGCACACGCGGCATGCTTGAGGCTTTGGTACGCATGCATGACGAGGGTAATCTTAAAGAAGATAGCTTTGCTTTGCTAAAGGATTGGCGGCGTGAAATCATCGGCAAACAATTGCTTGATATACTGTCAGGAGCGGACTGTAAGCTGCGCTTAAAAGATGGCTATCCACCAATTAGTTTGGAAGTCAATGGCAGCAATTTGCAACATTAATCGGTGTCCCACGGTAGAATTCATTAGCTAACTAATTGGAGGAATTACCCATGACCACCCAAGCACAGGTCGGTTTGATAGGTCTTGGAGTAATGGGCGAAAATCTCGCCTTGAATATTGAAAGAAACGGCTTTCCGATTGCTGTTTATAATCGCAGCCACGATAAAGTCGACGCTTTCATGAACGGCAGTGCTAAAGGCAAAAACGTCATCGGCTGCAAGGACGAAAAGACCTTCATGATGTGCCTGGAAAAGCCGCGCAAAATCATTCTATTAGTTAAAGCAGGACAACCGGTTGATTCAACTATTGATGCAATCAGACCGTATTTAGAACGTGGCGATATTATTATCGATGGCGGCAACTCATTTTTTGAAGATACACGCCGTCGCGAAAAGGCTCTGGCTCAAGAAGGTATTTTTCTAATCGGCTCCGGTGTTTCCGGCGGTGAAGAAGGAGCGCTTTGGGGACCGTCCTTAATGCCCGGCGGCGATCGAAACGCTTATGAAGAGATTCGTCCAATTTGGGAAGCAGCCTCGGCCAAGGCCGACGGCGAACCTTGTGTCACTTATTTGGGTCCTGACGGCGCCGGACATTTCGTGAAAATGGTGCACAACGGTATTGAATATGGTGATATGCAATTGATTGCCGAAGTCTATGACATATTGCGCAAAGGCTTTAATATACCGGCAGCTGAACTAAGTGAAATTTTTGCCAAATGGAATCAAGGTCTGCTCAACTCATATTTGATTGAGATTACAGCCGACGTACTTTCGGCTGTCGATCCGGAAACTAAAAAAGCGCTTGTCGATCTTATTTTGGATAAAGCCGGACAAAAAGGCACAGGCAAATGGACAGCCGAATGCGCTCAAGAGCTAGGTATACCGATCCCGACCATTGACGCTGCATTAACCGGACGCTTGCTTTCTTCAATGAAAGAAGAAAGAGTACTTGCTTCCAAACATCTTAGCGGTCCAAGTGAAAAGCCATCATTAGATAAAGCAAAATTGATCGATGCTTTGGCCGATGCACTTTTCGCCAGCAAAATCTGTTCTTATGCTCAAGGACTTTCATTGATTAAGGCAGCTTCGGACCATTATCACTGGGATGTCGATCTAGCTGAAACAGCAAGAATCTGGAAAGGTGGATGTATTATTCGCGCTTCAATGCTTAAGGATATAACCAAAGCTTTCAAAGAACAGCCTGATTTGCGCAATCTATTGCTTTATCCGACATTCATTCAATGGATGGAAAAAGCACAGAAAAATTGGCGTTATGCAATCACTACAGCGATTAATCTAGGCGTCCCGGTTCCAGCAATGACCGCCAGCTTGGCTTATTTTGATGCTTATCGCAGCGCCAATCTGCCGCAAAATCTCACCCAAGCTCAACGGGATTATTTCGGTGCTCACACCTACCAACGTGTAGACAAACCTGAAGTTGGTTTTGTGCATACCGAATGGCAAAATTTGCTCAAGAAAAAAGCTGAAGTTAAATAGCCTAATTAAGACCGAGAACTTCTTTATACATCGACTCATTGAAGCCGATTACCATCGTTTTGCCGACTTTAAGCGTCGGCGCTCGCAGTTTGCCTGTGGGTCCAATTACATACTCTTCAATTACAGCTGCGCTTGGTTTGGTTTTAAGATCAAGCTCGCGAACTTTCGTTCCTTTAGTAGATAGCAAACGTTCAACACCTTGCAAAAGTTCCAAGGCTTGCGGAAGCTTATAAGCGGCTTTAGTGTCGACTATAGTTTCAACGCTAATTTGATGCTTGCTAAAAAAATCATCGGCTTTTTTGCATGTTTCACAACTTTTGCGATGATACATCCAATTAACTTTCATTCTAGTCTGCTCCTTTAGCGAATCTCTTCTTTCAAAAGCAATTATTTCTGCTGGCAACTTGAGGCCGAAAGCTGGCTAGCGGCCTCTTTGTCCAGAAGCCAAACAAGCTCACCATCAATCGGACAAACATCCGCAGCCGGATAATTTTTCTTTGCCGATAATATCTCAGACAAAACTTGCGCTTTGTCCGAACCGGAGACTAAGAAAATAACTGTCTTAGCTTGGTTAATAAGCTTGTATGTAAAAGTAATACGACTAGCTTCTACTTTAGGCACAAAATTTTCTTTGACCAAGCGTACTTTTTCTTGCAAAGCAAGTGTATCGGGAAATAAAGATGCCGTGTGACCATCGGGTCCCATACCCAACCAGATCAAATCAAAAGAAGGTAGCCCGTCGCCATTTAAGGGAACGGTTTTTTTGATCAAAGTTTCAAGGGCAGAAGCTGAACGCGCCGGATCCTTGCCCGGATCTAGGCAAGGATGTAAATTAGCTTGATTCACCGGTACAAGATCAAAAAGTAAACGTTTGGCATTACCAAAATTACTTTCATCGCTACTTTCAGGCACACATCTTTCATCACTGACAAAAAAATGTATTTGCGCCCAAGGTATCAGCTGGCTAATCTCCGGCTTGCATAGCTCTTTATATAAAAGCTTTGGTGTTGAACCACCGGAAAGAGCAACATAACATTGACCTTTAGCAGCAACTGCTTTTACAGCATTTTGTACAAAATGTTTTGCAGCTTGTATGGCTAAGTCGCTTTTGTCCGGGCAGACAGTAATTTGGCTTTGGCATCCACTATTGTCCGTCAAAATAACTCTCCTTATAAGCAGGACTTACTTAGCTTTATAGCTGATTAATTTATTGACCATTTCTAAAGACTGAACAAATACATTGTCACAAACAACCGCATTTAACTCATCGCCGACAAGCTTAGCTTGATCGCCGCTTGTATCGTCAACAACAAATTCACGCACCGATTTACCCGATTGTTTAACTGACACAGATAGATTATTTGCTTCTTTTGCCAATGAACGATTGATTGTTAAAGATAGTCCTTTTTCAAGTTCAATCTCAATTTCAACTATTGAGCCTGAAAGTTCATTTGTTGTGGCAGCAAGAACAAAATGAACTTCAATCTTTTTATTGCCAGAGCTAAATTCAGCTCGACAATCTTGGTCTTTATTCTTATTGAACGAGACCGGCTTCCAGTTCAGCCGACTAGCTAACCAACCGGCAAAGAGTAAAGCTTGAGTTGAGCCGGCTGCTGCGCAAGTTTTTATTGTGACCTGCTTTAACTCTTGGAAGCATTCAGGCGACAAAGGTAAACGTTCAAACTCTTCGGCGATAGCGCAACGAATATCAAATAAACGTCTCCAATTCAAATCAGCTACTGAAATATCACCTCCGGCACTATTTACAATCGCTTGTAGATTTTGCAAATATTCAAAATCAGAGGAAGCATAAGCCGAATCAACAATGAGATGACGGGTGCAAGCTAAATAATGACCGATGCGATCCCCTGAAATATCACCAAGAGTCCACCAGAGAAATACCGGTAGATCACCAAGGACAAGAGATTCCATTACGCTCAAAAGCTCATTGTCATCAGCACCTTCGGCCATGATTGTAATTTGTTCTGAACATATTTGTTTAGTTGAGCTGCCGGCTGACAAATGACAACGAGCCGTGACCCAAGCTTCAAGCCGTCTGTCTTTATCCGGACGCGAGATCGCTAAAATAGCTCGCGAAGGATTTTGCAAAACAACTTGATCAAGCATGTTCGAATCGACAGTTTCGGCATCAGTTCGATCGCTAAACAAAATAAGATTGCATGAACAAGCACGAATTACTTGTGGATGATTGCCCGCATCTTTACCGCTTGATGCTTTTTGCCAAAGCTTATCCAGCTCGTTTTGAATCGCTTGCACATCAACTTGAGCAAGTTTTCCTGAAAGAAAGGATTCAATGGCGTCGCTTTTATTTGTAGCCACGGACATTAGAGCGACCTCCACACATCATCGTCATCGGCCAGAAGCTCGTCACTTTCAGGTGGTCCCCAAGTACCGGCGGCATAATTCGGAAAGTTTTTCGGTGCTTCGCTTTCCCATTTTTCAAGCACCGGAGAGATAAGCTCCCAAGAAGCTTGAACCGCATCGCTACGTGAGAATAAAGTAGCGTCCCCGCTAATGCAATCATGAATCAAGCGTTCATAAGCTGTCGGTGTTCTTTCGCCAAAAGCAGTCCCATAATTGAAGTCCATACTTAACCAACGCAATTTGGTCGTTGTGCCGGGTTGCTTAGTGGCAAACTTCAAAGAGATACCTTCGTCGGGCTGAATTTTCATCACTAGAATATTCGGTCCGATTAACTCGGCCGCATCGACAAAGTTCAAATTGAAAAGTCGATGCGGAGCTTTCTTGAAATGTACGGCAATTTCAGTTACATGTTTGCTCAAACGTTTTCCTGAACGTACATAAAAAGGAACTCCGGCCCATCGCCAATTGTCTATGTGCAGCTTTAAAGCTGTAAAAGTTTCACGATTGGAATCTTTAGCTACTTTCGGCTCTTCACGATAGCCTGGCACCGCTTGTCCGGCTATATAACCTGGTCCGTATTGTCCACGAACGGCATACTTATCCAAATTATTTAGATCGAAAGGACGAATCGAACGTAGCACTTTAGCCTTTTCATCGCGAGTCGCTTCGGCGGCCAATGAAATAGGCGGCTCCATCGCTACGAGCGAAACAAGCTGCAACATATGATTTTGAATCATATCGCGCATATTGCCGGCTTCTTCGTAATAAGCTCCGCGCCCTTCAACACCGATAGTTTCAGCATTAGTAATTTGCACATGATCTACATGTTCGCGATTCCAAAGCGGTTCAAAAATTCCGTTAGCAAAACGGAGAACCATAATATTTTGTACGGTCTCCTTGCCAAGATAATGATCGATCCGAAAAACTTGGTCCTCTTTGAAAACACCATGCAAGCGTTCATCCAGAGCTACCGCCGTTTCTAGATCTCGCCCAAAAGGCTTTTCAACGATGATTCTGGGCCAAGGTGCAGTCAGTCCTTTGCGCCGTTCAACTAAATTACTCTCGGCTAAGCGATCTAGAATCGGGTTATACAGACTGGGCGGTGTCGATAGATAAAAAAGGTTATTGCCTTGAGTACCGTGCTTTTGCGAAAGAGTACCTAAAAGCTGGGACAACTCATGCAAACCACCCGGTTCGTCAAAATGGGCCGGCAGATAATAAATGGATGAAGCGAAACGATCCCATTTATCTTGATCGAAAGGTATGTCCGGCGCAAACTGCTGCAAAGAGTCTTTCATTGAAAGACGAAACTCATCGTCAGTCATTTTGGTACGTGACATGCCGACTACACAAAATTCACGGGGCAAGAAGCCTTCTATGTATAAAGCAAAAAGGGCCGGAATTAATTTCCGTTTGGTTAGATCACCATGGGCGCCAAAAATCACCATGGCGCAGGGATCGGCAGCACGCTCAATCCTTATGCCTTCCTTAAGCGGATTATCCAGGACTGGGCTCTGACTCATGGGAGCTTCCTCTTTCTTTGCGACACGGTCGGTTTGATATACGTTAGCTATTTTGCCGCCGCCTGTCATTAATTACCCTAGTTCAAAAGCGGAAGTTTAGTAACTTAAGCTTACCGCTCAAATAGGCTTCTGGCGTGTACTATGATCTACCTTAAGGCTATCAAACAGGCGGACATCTGTTGACAATGAATTCTACTCAGAACGAAGAAAAAGATCGTGACATGAGTTTTGCCGAAACTGCGATGCGGTTAGGCGGGAAAAGTGAAGAAGAGGCAAAACGAACCGGTGCCGTCGATAAAGCCGACGATCAAGTAGAAGCGCTTTTTGCTCCTCAATATAAAACCTCCAACAGCCCGATTCATAAGGCTGTTTGGGAAGACAAAGTGCCGCTTGGCGAGTTTGCTTATTCACCGGTCAGTCGGACCGCTCCTTTTCTACCGGCAATGAAAAACTGCGTAGAGACAGTTCGTCGTTATGTTGAAAGCGGCACTATTTACAACGAACGGGGCAAAGTTTGTGATGAACTTTTAGCTGATCTCGGTAAAGCCGGTTACTGGGGAATGTTGATTGACTCCAAATATGGCGGTCAAGGCAGCTCAATCCAGCATTTCATGAACTTTCTCACTCAGATAGCCACAGTTGATCCGACCGTCGCCGGACTGGCCTCAGTACATGGCTGTATCGGTGCTGTCGATCCGGTTTCAAGTTTTGGTACAGAAGAACAAAAGAAACGTTTTCTCCCGCGCTTGGCCTCCGGTGAAACACTTTCCGCTTTTGCTTTAACCGAACCAGGAGCCGGTTCGGATTTAACCGCTCTCAAAACCACAGCCAAACTAGAAGGCGATCATTATGTAGTAAACGGCGAAAAGCTATTCATTACAAACGCTGTTACCGGACGTACCATCGGATTGGTTTGTTTAATTGATGGCAAGCCAGCAGCTTTGATTGCTGAGTTGCCTAAAGAAGAGAACGAAAACTTCCGCATTGTGAATTACGGACTTTATGCTCTTAAGCATGCCTTTAACAATGGTCTTGTATTCACCAATTTCAAGGTGCCGAAAGAGAATCTACTTAAACCGCAAATCGGCGACGGACTTACCGTTGCTTATCATGGTTTGAATCTAGGACGCTTGGCTTTATGTTCCGGTGCTGCCGGAACAATGCGCTTGATGTTAGCTAATATGCTGCCCTGGGCTAAATTTAGAAAAACTTACGGACAAGCAATTGAAACAAGAGAGCTTGTCAAACGCAGAATCGCTCGTACTGCTGCGTTAATCTGCGGAGCCGACGCTTTGGTCAACTGGGGCTCATACCTTTTGGATCAAGGTTATCGCGGCGAACTCGAATGCATCATCGCTAAAATCTTTGGTAGCGAAGCGCAAAAAGAAGTGGCCATCGAATATTTCATGAAAACACATGGCGGCAGATCGTTCATGCACGGACACATGTTCGGTGACAACGTTCATGATTTTCTCGCACCGTGTATTTATGAAGGCGAAGGCGAAATGCTTGGCATGGCTTTCTTCAAGTCATTAGCCAAACAACATGGCAGCCAATTCTTCGAACCGGTGGGCAAAGCGCTCGAACGTGAAAAGATAAAGAGCTTCAATCCGTTGAATCCGGCTCACGCTTTTGCCTTACGCAATGAACTTATGCCATATGCCTCCTGGCGTCTTGGTAAAGAGATGGCGTTTGCCGATTCAATCCCCCAAGACTTTCCTTTGCATGAACGTTTGCAAGGACATGTGTCTTTTGCTTTGCGCGAGCTGCGTGACTCGCCAATCGAGCTTAGCCATGCCATGGTCACGCATCAACTGCGTTTAGCCGATCGTCAATGTCGCATTGCCGATATGTCCCAGCGCATTCAGGATGCGATCACAATCATAGTTACAGCTTTGCATGCTACAACCATGAATGACGAAGTGACTATTGATGCAGCTGATATTCTTTGTCAGGATTTAACACGCAAGCTCACAGGTGAGCGTGTATCTGATTCCTACTTCAAAGCTTGTCGCAAACTGGCCGATAAAATTATCGAAGGCAAGATGAAGAGCCTCGAAGGTATTCGTCAGTCTCAGATTATGTTTCCGTACAGTTAAACGGCAAAGTCGACAACGACCGGTACATGATCCGAAGGGCGCTCACCTTTACGCGGTTCCTTATCTATATAGATGGAACGCGAGCGTGAAGCTAAGTCTGCTGTCGCCCAGATATGATCGATCCGTAATCCAAGATTGCGGGCAAAAGCATTCATTCTGTAATCCCACCAGGAATAAAGCCCGGCATCTTGATGATGCTGACGAAAAACATCCGTCATTCCCCACTGACGCAGCTCGTCGATAGCCGCACGCTCAGCGTCGCTAAGCAGAATCGTTCCGGCCAAAGAGACCGGATCATAAACATCCCGATCTTCAGTAGCGATATTGAAATCTCCACACAAAACAATATGTTCTTCCGGCTTGAACTCTTCGGCAAAAAGTTTATGCAAAACTGAAAGCCACTCAAGCTTATAAGCATATTTTTCCGAACCAACCTCTGATCCGTTCGGAATATAAACATCAATTATCCTTACGGAATCGTAAGTACCCATAATCAAACGTTTTGAGCCCGGTCCAACTTCCAGCTTGAAACCTCGTCTAACATCAGTCAGAGGCTTATCCGAGATGATCGCGACACCGTTGTATGTTTTCTCACCAAATGTTTCAACAGTAAATCCAATTTCAGCAAAAGCCTTGACGGGAAACTTTTCGTCTATCACTTTCGTTTCCTGCAGGCAAAGAACGTTTGGACGCACCTTGTCTAACCACTCCAGAACCTGAGGAAGCCGCACAGTGATGGAATTGACATTCCAGGTGGCAACAAGCATCGAATTCACTCCTCGTAAACTAGAACAGAAGCGGGTTTCAAGGGATGATACCGCTTGTGGTATCATCCCTTGAAACCCGGTAGCAGAAAGCGGTTCCTGATTAGCTAAGCACGAGTAAAGGATAAAAGCTAGGTTTTATTCAGATTTTCAACCTATACCATAGACATACCAGCATATGTCTTTTAGGCTAATACTTTCTATGCTTTCAAAAGCGATCCCCTGCGAGTCTTGCGTAGACTGGCTTTCAGACTTTCGAAAAAACCTTTTAAGTACTTCTAGAGAAGATAGCGTCATTATGCGCCTTTGAGACCTTTACGTGTATCGATTTGATGTGTAAATTACTAAGCTGTTGGATCGCTCGGATATAAAATTCAAGCTGATCACATAAGGGGTTTATAGTCAATACGACAGCTCTCGATCCAAAAGAGCACGGGTTTAGAGTCGTCAACGCAGTCCCGGGGGAAGTCCGATGCCGAAGAAAGTCCTAATAGCATTACCGCCAGCCATGTTGGAACAAGTAGATTACATCGCTCAATGCGAGCACAGAACCAGATCAGACCTGATACGCGAAGCTCTTCGCCGTTACCTTGATAATTTCCGTAGAACTCAACAGTCACACATGACTGTCAGCACAATTGAGACACCGCAATCAGTCCCTTCAACAATTAGCTAGTCTCAAAAAAAAACTTTAGAAGCAGAATGACCGTCAATTGAATTTGGCGGTCATTCTGCTTTTGTCTGCCTGGTTGAAAACAGATATGGACTGACGTAAATTATGAGTAAGTCTGGGAGATAAGCTATGCCCGCAAATATTGGAACCGACAAAGAAGATGCGCCTTTGAGCGGTCAAGAAAGCGCCCTGGAGCTAAGCCGTGAATGCGCCGAAATAATCATGCTTATCGATGAAATACTCTTTGCATTTTGCCAAAAGCGCAGCACCTTGGAAGAAAAAACAATCAGCCGCTATCTGCACGGGCTTACAGCTAATTATGCTCGCGGCATTGAGCTAATTCACCGCGAGTCTTTGACAGGCGGCTTCCAAGCCCCTACATGGCAGTCTCAGTTATCATCGTTACGAACTATAAATGAGAAAGTACGTAGTAGCGTCCATGAGCTTTTGAAAATAATTCGCTACAACCTGAATTTTCTCGAGCAGTATTTTGAATATGACTATGCTTTTAACCTGACTCAGAACTCGAGGTTTGTCGAAGACCTTGAATCCTGGCTAAACAAATGCTAGGACTCATAGGCTCCAAGCTTGCGTAGAGCTTTCTGGGCCTTAAAACGTACTTCAGTATCTTTGTCTTCGGATGCTTTGCGCAAAGCATCAAGAACTGCTTCCGAACGATTATCTAGCTTGCCGAGAGCTTTTGCCGCAGCTTTTCTAACTTCAATATCATGATCTTCAAGCAAAAGAGCAATGTTTTTTGCCGAGCTATCGTCAGCACCGTCAAAACGTTCTAAACATCGCAACGTTTCCATGCGCACCCATTCATCTTTATCGTTCAAACATTCATAAATGCCTTTGCTGAAATTTTTAGCTATGCCAGGGCGCTCGCGAAACCAGCGCAAAGCAGCCAGGCGAACCAGCTCCGACTCATGTTTTAAGGCCTGAGCAAATATTTTTGCCGGCGCTTTATTGATGGCATCAGGCAAGCCAAGATTGAAAGACCGGCGTTCAAAGCCGGGATAGCTCAATTGCAAAATCATATCTTCGACCGTATCGGCCAGAATATTCAAATCCATTATTTACAACCTCACTGACCTGTCATATTTTGAATCTGGCGCATCATTTGCTCAATCTGCTGAAAACCGCCGCTCCCGCCTGAATTGCCATTATTACCACCATTGAATAAAGAAGGCGCAGCTCTTGTCCCGTAGCCAGAGCTGCCACCCGCTCCGCTAAAACGATTAAGAGTGCCATAGAGAATCACTTTATCTTCGTATCTTCCGTCGTTGCGATAATTGACTGATGCCGCTTGCAAATAGAGCCTGTTGGCATCAATTCGTGTGAAACGCAGAACGCTTTCAGAATAGCTTAAGCGCGTTTTGCCCGTAGTTGGATTGCGATCGCTAGCATGAGCGACAACAACTTGTTCAAGGACACCGGTAGCAAGCTGATTCAATTGGTTCTTTAAGATCCGGCTATTTAGTTGATTACCGGTTACGCCTACGCCGGCAGTCAAGTTGCCCAAATGCAAAGCATACATATAAGGAATGTTCATGGCCGAGCGGCCCACAAAACTACCTAAAGATGAATTACCGAAAAGCTGCTTCATTTGATTGTTCATTTCACCTGAATTAGTCGTCGCATAAAAAATCACCTCACAAGGCTCAAGCTGAATCGAGTTGTTGTTACCCTGATAGAAATTCACCGTGCATTGACCTTTAGTGCCCGGTTTCATCAAGCGAACTTCTTTTTCTGTTTCAGCTCTGTCAAACTCCCAGCGTACAGGCGAAAAATTTGCTGAAAAAATAGTTAGCTCACCGGACCAGGTACCACGAAAGTCAATGGGATAAGAAGAACGCGCGTTAGCGTTTGCCTGACCCGACAATGCATTATTCGTTGCTTTGCCGTCAAGTCTAACGTCGCGCTGAGGTTGCATCGCTTTCATTTTTAAGGGCAGCGTTGCCCCTTGCTCATTAGTTAGCTCTTCAATACGTCCATAAAGCATTTTTGGCTTGGTTGCTGCCGGACGAGTTGATGAAACTTTCGCAACCGGCTCTTTTGTCGGCTCCGATTTGTTTACTGAACCGACCTGCGGTTTGCTTGTCGCTTCAAGAGTTGGTGTTACAGCTTCGACTGTTTCAGGGCTTGCAGCTTGCTCCGTATTTTGAGCCGGAGCAGGAACTACGGTTTCAGTCTGGTCCGCCCAGGAGATATCAGCATTTAAAGGAGTCAAAGATAAAGCCAAAACCAATACGACTAAGCTTTGCTTGGTCATTCTAGGGATTCACCTCTACCGAACCGCTTCCTTCAACACTCTTTTGCATATTCTTATATTCACCGGAAAGTATTATTTTGCCAGCGCCGGCCACCGTAGCATTACTTATGTCAGCTTTGCCATGTTTTACGACTATTTGCCCGTTACCGGCAATATTGGCGACAAAAGTTTTAGTGGAAAGATCTTCAATCTCAGCTTTGGCATTACCACGCAAGTCAAAAACCGCTTTGCTTAGTGAGTCCAATTTGCCGCCTGAGAATGTGCTTTCACCCATGAGCAAACATTCAAGATTACCCTCGCGCCAATTATTTAACTCAAAAGAAGACTTGTTGGCACAAGCAACCTTTAAAGAGCCGTTATAACTTTCCGGAATTCGTACTTCTAAAACATCTTCTCCGGCACAATTACAAGTAACATCCGAGCCTTTTAAAGGTTCAACCTCTTGCCCGTTAATAAAAACACCTTGCGCTCCAAGCTGTAGACCTTTCATCGGTCCGGGCGCAAATAAATAGACTCGCCCGTTGACAATTGCTCGAGAACCCAGTGCATCAGCTAAAAGAGCTGTGCCTTTACGCTGGCTTGAAAAACCGCATTGACGTACCAATCCCTTTTGTACGTTCCAATTCCGCGGACAATTGCTCCATAAGCTTATTTCGCTGATTCCCGGCACCCGCTTGACGACAATATTGGCATTCTCAACTGCTAAGCCGAGTTCAAGCAAACGTCCAGGTATAGTGGCAAACCGGCAACGTCCGCCATCAGTTTCACGCTTGGCATCAACTTTCAAATCTGATTTCACAGCTTCCACATGCGGTGCGCACAAACCTACTAAAAGCATTGTAGCTAACAGAGTCGGACCAAATGAACGACTAGGCAATCTTGAAGCTCGCCAAAACATAAAAACCTCCAGACGCCAGGAACTCTTTCAATGATATCCCAAGCTGAAGATTCCGACCAATCTAAATCATGGATTGAGATTCCAGCAAGTCTAGATTTCAGCTAGTATTGAATCAATTTTGACCAGTAAATCGCTTGAAAGTTTTATGCCAGCAGCTTGAATATTTTCATTCAACTGTTCCGGTTTCGTAGCGCCAACAATTACGCTTGAAACACCGGGCAGGCGCAAACACCAGGACAAAGCCATCTGACCGATAGTCATTCCATTTTCGTGCGCTAGCCCGGCAAGCAGTTCTACAGCTTGCAAAGTTTTGCTTTCCAAAAGACCGCGACCACGCAAGAAAACTCCATCGCGGGGGTTTGCTGCTCGGCTGTCAGCCGGGTAGGCTTCTCCGGCTTTATATTTGCCGGTAAGAACACCTTGTGCCAAAGGCGAAAAAACTACCTGTCCCATACCGTTGCTTTCGCTAACAGGCAAAACTTCTTTTTCAATATCACGAGTTAGCATGTTATAGCAGGGTTGATTTGATACCGGCGGCGGTGCATTAAGCTTGTGCGCCACATCAACTACTTCTTGAATTTTAGCGGCCGGCCATTCACTGACACCCCAATATAGTATCTTGCCTTGTCTGGTCAGAATAT
Organism: Candidatus Obscuribacterales bacterium; assembly: GCA_019750335.1. Taxonomy (GTDB): domain Bacteria; phylum Cyanobacteriota; class Vampirovibrionia; order Obscuribacterales; family Obscuribacteraceae; genus JAIEPM01. The sequence continues at coordinate 381,869 of JAIEOQ010000003.1, read as the reverse complement.
CCATGGTCAACACCAACTCGACAAGCGGCGTATCAGGATCGAAACGATGACATTGATAAAGATCTATATAATCAACGTTCAAGCGTTTCAAACTGGCATGACATTGTTCGAATACGTGCTTACGTGATAAACCTTTGTCATTGGGACCGTTTCCCATATTGAAAAAAACTTTTGTCGCCAAAAAAATATCGTCACGGCGCAAAGTGCTTATCGCTTTACCGACAACTAACTCGGCTTTACCTTGTGCGTAGACGTTAGCAGTATCAAAAAAATTGACACCGCGTTCATAGGCGTGATGAATTTGAGCGATTGATGAAGCTTCATCAACGGAGCCGCCGTATGTAAGCCAACTACCGAGGCTTACTTCACTGACACGCGCGCCCCATTTACCTAGTTTACGATATTCCATTGTTACACCTGTTCAAGGCTTTTTTCCGGTTGTTCGATCGGTAAAAATGCGATTGAAATCATACCAGGAATTGAAAGAAGAAAGCTCGTCAAAAAGAAATTGGCGTAACCCATACTTTCATAAAGATAGCCGCTGAGCATACCGGGAACAAGCTGACCGCAAGCCATAAGCGCCGTAGCAACTGCATAATGAGCAGCTTTATATTGACTTTTGACAGTACTGAGAATAAAAACCGTATAGGCAGCAACACCTAATCCGTAGGCAAACTGCTCAATTGCATTTGCCACATACACCACTGGAATTGACGGTCTGTTTACGGCAAGCCACCAATAAATCAAGATTGCGCAATTTTGAAAAAGTGCCGTCGGCCACAACCATTTTTTCACACCGTCGCGGGACAGCAGCCAACCGCCGATGATCCCCCCCAAAAGCAAGAATATAACTCCGACCGTACCGTAAATCAATCCCAACTCTTGAATGGAAATATTCATTCCGCCTTTGCTTAAAGGATCCATCAAGAATGGCTGCGCTTGGCGCAAAAGCAGCGCGTCGCCCAAGCGGAAAGTGAGTATGTAAAAAACTATGGCAAGAATCGATCTTTGTTCGAAATAAGAAAGAATCACTGTCAAGAATTTTTTCGGATCCAACTTTTCTTGAGCGCTTTGGGGCAAAGCAATGAGAGCGGCATCCTCTTTCGGCAGAGTGTCCGCGTTCAGGTCAACCGAAGGAGCTTTCGCGCGTGTTGCCTCGGCATACTTAGGCAAATACCAGAAATGGAAGCTATAACAAAAAAGCAGACAAAGAAACAACGCGGCAAAAGCAGCTGCCCAACCGTTTGCCACGGTACTTTGTTTCTCAACGATACCAGCTAAATACACCATTGCGCCGGAAACGAATAAAACAGCGACCTTATATGCTGCGTTGCGCACACCGACAAAAAAAGCTTGTTCTTGCGGTTTCAAAACATCAAGATAATAGCCGTCGATAGCAATGTCGTGAGTGGCTGAAGCAAGAGCAATAAGCATGAATAGCCCAAGCGAAATATTGATTGTTTGAGAGCTGGAAGCGCCACTACTTAAAGCCAGTGTTAAAAGCGCTAACATCAAAAGCGCCAGCACAAGTTGCGACACGAGCAACCAGACACGTTTGGTGCCAATAAAATCAACAAAAGGAGCCCAGATAAATTTGAGCGTCCAGGGCAAAGAGATTATAGTCGCCAAACCAATAAATACGTTACTGGCGCCAAGACTCTTAAAATAAACCGTAGAGAGACTCATGGCAATGGCATATGGCAGCCCTTCGGCAAAATACAAAGTTGGAATGTAGATAGCCGGATTACGCTTAAGCATGCGTTGAAAAGACCATATGATTGCTAAATAAGCTTAGCAAAATAGGACAATGAAATTTATGAGATTACTGGGTAGAAAAACAGTCATGCTGCTCATTGCTTACAGCTTTGTTTCTTTCAACTTTTCAGCTCAGGCACTGAGACTTCCTGCAGACGCTGAAAATACGGAGAGCGATTCAGGCAAAAAATCTCTGCAAATCAAACCGGACATTTTAAATATCAGATCTGAATATAGCGATGCGATTTCGCAAAAGATCAATAATCTTGTCGAAAACCATTTTTTCAACGGACAAGTCGCAACTAAAATATGGCCAGAAATTTATCGCAGATATAAAGAACGAATTTCGCAAGCAAAAGATTATATCGAGCTAGGTGAAGCAATCAATGCTGCTTTAGCTGAACTGCATACGAGTCACACTCAATTTATCACTATCAATGACGAACTCTTTTATTTTTTGGACAGCCTGTTTTCGACATATGAGACAGATCAAACCAAGAAAGCAGCACCCATGGATTTTACCGGACTGGGTGTTGCTGGCGCCGGCTACAAAAGCAAAACAGTACGCTACATTCTTGATGGCAGCCCAGCAGCCATTGCCGGTTTTCAGCGCGGTGATTCAATTGAAACCGTGGCGGAGCAAGCTTATCTCGGTCAAAGCAGTTTTATCGGTACCGCCGGTAAAACGCTGAACGTGCGCGTACAGCGTGGTCCGCAAACTCTTACCCTCAAATTACAACCGCTAAAAGCTGACCTTTATTCAAAGTATGCCGAAGCAATTACTAACAGCATAAAAATCTATCCGAGTTGTTTCGGCAACATCGGTTATATACATTTATGGTCCGGTGGCGAGAAAGCTCATGAAGCTCTAGAGGAAGCTCTTGAAGGCCAGCTTCATAATACGGCGGGGCTTATTTTGGATTTGCGTGATGGTTATGGCGCAAACTCACTGTCAGATCTGGATTATTTTTTTCGACCGCCACAAGCTTATCCAGTATTTAAAACAGTCGACCAAAAAGGTGTCAGCGACAATTCATATCATGTTTATACAAAGCCGCTTGTGGTCTTGGCTAACAGTGGTTCGCGTTCCGGCAAAGAGCTTTTAGCCTACAGCTTGAAAAAAAGTAAACGAGGGACTCTAGTCGGCGAGAAAACAGCTGGCTATGTTGTAGCCGGTCGATTCTTTAAGCTAGATGATAAATGCGCTCTTTATCTGGCAATAAAAGACGGCACCATCGACGGAAAGCGCTTGGAGGGCGTTGGGGTCAAACCTGATATTGAAATTAAACAAAGTGATAAAGGCGATCATCAATTTGAAATCGCTCGCCAAATACTTTTACGCAAAATCGCTGTCAAGAAAAACGCAAGCAAAAGACAAAACTTCAAAAATCCTTAAAACCCAATATTGCTGCCGTTTGCCTAAGATTAGGGGTACAATATTAAATGGCGTGGATCATGAACATGCCTTTATCCCTTTACTTTCGAGAGAAATATATGAGCCAGTTAAAACTCGAGGATATCAAGAAGCTCTATGAGTCTACAGGAAGCAAATTAGAGAAAGCACGAAAAATATACGGGCGCTCTTTGACTCTAGCTGAAAAAATCCTTCTGGTTCATCTCGACAACTGGGATGGTCAGTTACCAGTTCGCGGCGAAAGTGTAGTCATGCTGAAGCCGGATCGTGTGGCAATGCAAGACGCAACAGCACAAATGGCCTTATTGCAATTTATCCAAGGCGGCTTTAAGACTGTTGCTGTACCTAGCACAGTACATTGCGACCATTTGATTCAAGCCAGAAAAGGCGCTGATATCGATATGCAAGTCGCTCTTGAAGAGAATAAAGAAGTTTATGATTTTTTGCGTTCGGCAAGCGCCAAGCATGGAATCGGTTTTTGGAAACCAGGCGCCGGTATTATTCACCAAGTTGTTTTAGAAAATTATGCTTGCCCGGGCACATTGATGATCGGCACAGATTCCCACACACCTAATGCCGGCGGCTTAGGTATGCTAGCAATCGGCGTTGGTGGGGCCGATGCTGTAGATGTTATGGCCGGAGAGCCTTGGGGTTTGAAATGGCCCAAACTAATTGGCGTCAAACTTACAGGCAGCCTTAAAGGTTGGACCGCACCAAAAGACGTTATCCTCAAGCTGGCCGGTATATTGACCGTAGCTGGCGGTACAGGCTGCATTATTGAATATTTCGGTTCAGGAACCGAATCAATAAGCTGCACCGGCAAAGCTACAATTACAAATATGGGCGCTGAGCTTGGTGCTACCACCTCGGTTTTCCCCTTTGATGCACGCATGGCAACATATTTGCAAGCCACAGACAGAGCTGATTTTGCTCAGCTGGCAAAAGGATTTACTGATTATTTAGTTGCCGATGATGATGTTCATAAAAACCCAGAGAAATATTTTGATCAAGTCATTCATATAGATCTGGATACTTTGGAACCGCACATAGTCGGCCCCCATACCCCAGACTTAGCCCGACCGATTTCAGACATGGCATTGGCCGTAAGAGAGAATGACTATCCCGATAATTTGCGTTATGGACTAATCGGCAGCTGCACTAATTCTTCCTACGAAGATATGTGTCGTGCAGCCGATGTTGCTAAACAAGCGGCTGCTCAAGGTATTAAAGTTAGCTCCGGGCTTTTGGTCACACCAGGCTCGGATCAAATTTATGAAACCATTAAGCGCGACGGACAGATGGAAATTCTGGAGAAGATCGGCGGCACGGTATTAGCCAATGCTTGCGGCCCGTGCATCGGACAATGGAAGCGCGATGATATCAAACCGGGTGAACGTAATTCAATCGTTTCTTCTTTCAATCGTAATTTCAGCCGTAGAAATGACGGTAATCCGGAAACTCTTTCCTTCATAACAAGTCCTGAAATTGTAATTGCTTTTGCTCTGGGCGGCAGCTTGTCTTTTAACCCGCTTAAAGACAGCCTGAAAACGCCGGAAGGAAAAGAGTTCAAGCTGCAGCCGCCCGGTCCGGCTCCGGAAATTCCGGCCAAAGGATTCATCACCAATCAAGATGGCTATATAACGCCCAGCGCCGAACCGGAAAAAATTCAAGTTGCAGTCGATCCCAAAAGTGAAAGATTGGCTTTGCTTGAACCATTTAAAGCTTGGGATGGCAAAGATTATCAATCTTTACCTGTACTTGTGAAAGCTTTGGGTAAATGTACGACCGACCATATCTCACCGGCCGGATTTTGGTTGCGCTATCGCGGTCATATAGACAGAATTAGCGACAATATGTTCACTGGAGCGATTAATGCTTTTACAAACAAAGCAGGAGAAGGTTTGAATTTATTGGACGGGCAATATCAAGCTTATCCGGCTGTTGCTCGTGATTACAAGAAAAACGGAATTTCTTGGGTAGTTGTCGGCGATCAAAATTATGGTGAAGGTTCAAGTAGAGAACATGCGGCCATGTCACCGCGCTATCTTGGCTGCAAAGCCGTGATCGTGCGCAGTTTTGCGCGTATTCACGAAACCAACTTGAAAAAACAAGGCATACTACCTTTGACTTTTGCTAATCCTGCCGACTATGACAAGATTCAAGAGAAAGACAAAATCAGTATCCATGGTTTAAATAAACTGACTCCCGGTCAACTTCTGGATGCCGATATCGAACACATTGACGGCAGCAAAGAATCAATCCAGCTTAAGCATTCATTGACTCACGAGCAGATCGAATGGCTTAAAGCCGGCTCAGCCCTAAACTTGATCCGTATGCGTCGAGAAGGCGTTTTATCCAAATAGCCTGAAGAATAAAAGGTTCCGGGGTCCCACCCCACAAAAAAGTAATTGCTACCTGTAAGAAAAACCAAGGTTTTTCTTACAGGCTTGGTTTTAAAAATTTGCTTGCCGGGCAGCTTTTATTAAGCTGAACTTTTTCCACCGTTTGAACGTTTTATCTATAAGAAAAACCGCGGAATTTCTTACAGATAGGAGGTCGAAAATGTGGACGGCAGCACGGATTAAGAATCATATTGCTAAACTAGAAAACGATCAGTTATTCTCGACCCGAGAGTTCTTATCTTACGGTTCGCGACCAGCAGTTGATCAAGCTTTATGGCGCCTGGTCGACGCCGGTATTATTATTCGAGTTGCCCGCGGTTTGTTTATCAAACAAGGCGCAGTAATGCCAACCGTATTTGCAGTTGCTAAAGCTAAAGCAGAAGCTTTCGGACGGCGTATCGTCACAAGCGGTCTACAAGCTGCACGGGAGCTCGGACTTACAGCTAAGCAGAGCCAGAATAAAACACAAGAAACAGCCTATGCTACAAACGGACGAACCAGCTCTTTTCGTTTCGGCAAAATCAAAATTAGACTGATCGGAACGAGCCCACGCAAAATGGGATTGAAAGACGATCCGGTGAATGCGGTCTTGAGAGCGCTTTGGCATTATGGCAAAGCAGCTTGCAATCCTGAAGCAATAAGCCAAGCAACTAACAAACTCAATCGGAACCAAAGACAAGAACTGCGCAAAGCAGAAAGTTTAATGCCTTACTGGTTGCAAAAAAGTTTCCAGTTCTTCAGACAAGAACCTAAACCAATTAAAAAGTCACGCCGACAAGAATATCAATTCTATTTGATGAACATTCATCATTTTTGGCGAGACAATTTTTCTAATAACTAGATAGCGCCTAACTCACCAACAAAATCTTTGATCGCAGCAACAAACTGTGTTGAGGCAATTACAGGAATATTGCTATGTTCGGCTTCCGGAAAAGGAATAAAAGTCTTTTTGCCTACAGCAGCTAAAGACAACGCTTCACCATGACTAAAAGGAACAACCACATCTTTCATACCATGAAGAATCAACACCGGCGGATGAGCCGATTGCAAAACAGCCATACTATCCATCAGCGGTTGCGGAAACAAAAATCCCGGATACAAACTCATCAAAGGAACGTGTTGTCGACCAATTTTCGGCAACGAGGCAAATCCTGATTGCAAAATAAAACCAGCCGGATTACGTTGTTTCACAATCTGACAAGTTACAGCAGCACCAAGTGATTCGCCATAAAGAATGATTGACTCGGGATTTATCCCTTTTCGTTTAACTAAATAATCAAATGCAGCACAGCCATCTTCAATTACACCGCGCACAGTCGGCTTACCTTCACTTTTTCCATAACCACGATAGTCATAGACTAAAAGCGAATAACCGGTGTTAAGCAGCTGCTCAAGAAGAACCGGTCGACCGGACAAATTACCGGTATTGCCATGGCTAAGCAAGATTGTTTTGGCGCTTCCTTCTTGGCGAAAATACCAGCCATGCAAACGTGTGCCGTCTGCTGAATCAAACCAAACATCTTCGTAGCGTTGCCCGCCGATATGTCCTGATTTATAGTCACCTTCAGGATAGGGATAAGGACGGAAAATCATTGAATTATAGAAATTTTGCGCAATACGCGGAGAGAAACCAACATAGACAGCCGCCAGCACTGACGCCGAGCCTAAAGCCATTTTCGGTATAGCTTTCAACAAACTCATGGCTTGATTATCCTTTGCATAATTACTACGTCCAGCCAACGATCAAACTTGTAGCCTACTTCTTTAAGTGCTCCGGCTACTGCGAAATCAAACTCCTTGAGCAATTTTATGCTGCCTTCATTATCACTGGCAACTATGGCTAACATAGCATGATATTCGTCTGTTTTGCATGCCGAAATCAGAGCGGATAAAAGCTGTCGTCCCAATCCTTTTCGTTTATATTCGGACAAAATATAAATCGAAAGTTCGACTGTTTTGTAATAACCACATCTTTGGGAATATTTGCTTGCGCTTGCCCAGCCCAGTATTTGCTCGCCATCTGTCGCTACTAGAACCGGCAAATTATTCTCTTGGTGTTCTTTGAACCACTGAGTTCTTTTTTCAATAGAATGCTTTTCCCAATCGAAGATAGCAAGCGAATTATCAACGTAAAAGTTATAAATCTCGTTTATGCCTGCTAAATCCGATTCTGTTGCCGGACGCAAATTCAAAGTTTCACAAGCTTTGTTGCCAGCGGGACTATCAGTATTAGTCAAGAAAAACTCCTCATTCAGACATTAGTCTATGATAAATGGTTTAGCATTTTCTTCGTCCTTTTATTTTGTCTGACCCTGCTAGACTGACTAGGCACTTTATAAGGTTTAGATATGGATCAGGCAGCCACTATTTCACTTTTGGTTTTTGGCATCTTAGTTTTGCTAGGAGGCGTTTTTGGCTTTTTGAAAGCAAAGAGCAAAGCGTCCTTACTTTCAGGGTTGATAAGTGGTGCACTGTTGATTACTTGCCATTCGATTAGTCGAAGAAATCCGGAAAGCGGTTTTTTGTGCGGAATGGTAGTAACCGGGTTATTGATCGTAGTTTTCGGCATACGTTTATTTAAAACCAAAAAATTTATGCCTTCAGGCATGCTTCTAGCTTTATCTATAGTTGAAGAAATTATTTTGGCTCTCGGTTCAATAAACGAAACCGCCTAGCGAACACCAGCAACACCGCTTGGCGAGCAACACCAACACCGCCTGGCGAGCAACACTTTGCTAAAGTGCGACCAACAGCACTAACGACTAGCAATGCCGCCACTGTTTGCCAGCGCTCGCCTGGTTCGTCTCCCGACAACTCTTGATGAACAGTCTATAAACCAAGCAGAAATAGCCGTTTTCAGGTCTCGAACTCGCTATAATTAAGGATGCGAAAAGCTGACGAACGCTATCGTCTTGACATATTCTGTCGCGTTCAAAATATAGCCGAAGAATTAAATGGGTCTCAAAATATGACTAGTACAAAACCAGCGGACATTCCTAACAAACAGTTTCTCAGCACCAGAAGAGAAGATAATTGGTGGCTTGGACCAGCGTCAATTGCGCTTGGGTTCACTCTTTTCATTATCTACGCTACTGTTCGTGCTTTTGAGAATCAGTATTTCGAAGTAAGCAACTTGCTTTCTCCTTTTTACTCACCAAAGCTTGAATTCGACTGGTGGCACTACTCTCCGGCTATTCTCATTCTTTGGATTCCAGCCGGATTCCGCGCTACATGTTATTACTATCGCAAAGCTTATTATCGGTCTTTCTTTCTTACTCCGCCAGCTTGCGGCGTTACCGGTATCGGCGGTTACAAATATTGCGGTGAAAGCAAATTTCCTTTTATCATTCAAAACATTCATCGCTACATGTTTTATCTGGCAACAATCGTTTTGGCCATTCTCTGGTGGGATGCACTACAAACTCTTTTCACCGCCGGTCACTTCTTCGATTTCAGCCATCTGCAATTTTCAGTCGGCAGTTTGATTTTCTTTGCTAATGTCATTTTTCTTTCAGGCTATACATTCGGCTGTCACGCTTTCAGACATTTAGTCGGCGGCGGCTTGGATTGCTTCTCCTGCACCGAAGGCAGCAAAACAGCAATGACTTTCTGGGAGAAGGTGACTAAGCTCAACGAGAATCACCAACTATGGGCTTGGCTTAGCCTTTTCTCCGTAGGCTTTACCGATTTCTATGTCCGCTGCGTTGCTTCAAACGTAATTCCGGACTATGTATTCTTCTCTCTTGCAAAATAAGGCTTATCGATAATGTCAAACTACGAAATCAGAGAACACGATGTGCTTGTAATCGGAGCCGGCGGCGCCGGACTACGAGCAGCCATTGAAGCTTCCGCTCAAGGACTAAAAGTTGGATTAGTCTGCAAATCTTTGCTCGGCAAAGCACATACCGTTATGGCAGAAGGCGGAATTGCCGCTGCCATGGCTACAGTCGACGCTCGTGACGGTTGGCAAACCCACTTCCGTGACACAATGATCGGCGGCAAATATCTAAATAACTGGCGCATGGCTCAACTTCATGCCCAAGAAGCGCCGGAATGCGTAAACGAACTCGAGCGCTGGGGCGCAGTTTTCGACCGCACCCACGACGGCAAAATTTTGCAAAGAGCTTTCGGCGGACACACTTACAAACGGCTCTGCCACGTCGGCGACCGTACAGGTTTGGAGTTGATCCGCACCTTGCAAGACAAAGGCGTCCATTCGGGCATCGATGTTTATATGGAATGTACTATTAGCCGTTTGCTTAAAGACGGCGATAAGATTGCCGGAGCTTTCGGCTACTTTCGCGAAGACGGTCGCTATATTCTATTCAAAGCTAAAGCGATTATTTTGGCCACCGGCGGAGTCGGACGAGCTTTCTCAGTGACTTCCAACTCTTGGGAATATACAGCCGATGGACACGCCCTAGCTTATGAAGCCGGCGCTGACTTAATCGACATGGAATTTGTTCAATTCCATCCAACCGGTATGGTCTGGCCGCCAGGCGTACGCGGCATTCTTGTTACCGAAGCTGTTCGCGGCGAAGGCGGCAAATTGCGTAATTCGGACGGCGAACGCTTCATGTTCAAATATTTGCCTGAAGCGACTAAAGCCGATTATGCTGCCGACGAAACCGAAGCTGAGCGCTGGCTTGAAGACACTTTAGCAGGCAAACTGCGCACCGATTATCGCCGCCCGCCTGAATTGTCGACCAGAGACAATGTTGCCCGGGCAATTTATACCGAAGTAAAAGCCGGTCGCGGCTCGCCTCACGGTGGCGTTTTCTTAGATATCAGCTATCAACCGGCAGATCGTGTACGCAAAAAACTACCAAGCATGTATCACCAGTTCAAAGATCTGGCCGATGTCGATATCACTAAAGGGCCGATGGAAGTCGGACCGACAATGCACTACATTATGGGCGGCATTAAAGTTGACGCTGACACGGCTGAATCAAAAGTCCCCGGTCTTTTTGCTGCCGGCGAATGTAGTGGAGGCATGCACGGTGCCAACCGTTTAGGCGGAAATTCGCTTTCGGATTTGATTGTATTCGGACGTCGAGCCGGACGCGGCGCCGCCGATTATGCCGCACGTCAAAGCGGTTTGCCGAAGATATCCGATGCTGAAGTGAAAGCAGCTATCGATGAACTTGAAGCTCCGTTCAAACGGGCCAGCGGACCGAACCCCTACAAACTGCAATTAAAAATGCATGAAATTGCCGGTAGCAGTTTTGGCATCTTCCGCGAAGAAGCCGATATGCAAAAAGGCTTAGCCGATCTGGAAAAACTCAAAGAAGAGATTAAGCAAGTCGGTTGCTCCGGCGGCAAGAATTACAATCCAGGCTGGCACCTCTGCCGTGATCTCTCCAACATGCTCATTGCAGTTGAAGCGATTGGCCGCAGCGCTCAATCGCGTAAAGAAAGCCGTGGCGCACACAGCCGTTTGGATTTCCCTGAAACAGACGATAACCTCGGTCACGAGAATACCGCAGTTTCACATGCCGGCGGCGGACAGATGAAACTAGTAAAAACTCCACTTTCGGAAATGCCTGCTGAACTTAAAGATCTCTTGAAGAAAAAGGAGACAGCCCATGCGTAATGCACAAATGAGAGTATTTCGTGGTGATGCCACAGGTGGTGACTTTAAAGAGTACACCGTTCCTGTCGAAGACGGCATGGTTGTACTGGACGCCATTCATTACATACAACGCGAAATCGATCCTGATCTAGCCGTACGCTGGAACTGCAAAGCAGCTAAATGCGGCTCTTGCAGCGCCGAAGTCAACGGACGCCCTTCACTTATGTGCAAAAGCAGAATGGAATCTTTTGCCGAAGGTGAAATTATCTTTGTTGAGCCTTTGCGTACATTCCCTTTGATGCGCGATTTAGTGACAGACGTATCCTGGAACTACGAACAGAACAAGCGCATTAAACCTTTCACTCCGAAAGAAGATGCCAAATGGGTGATGTATCAGGAAGATGTGGAACGTGTTCAAGAGTTCCGCAAATGTATTGAATGCTTCCTTTGCCAAGACGTGTGTCACGTGCTGCGCGACCACGATCGCAAAGATGCTTTCATCGGTCCGCGTTTCATGGTTCGTGTTGCCAGCTTGGAGATGCACCCCTTAGACCAAGGCGATCGCATGAAATTCCTTCATGACGAAGGCGGCGTCGGCTTCTGCAATATCACTAAATGTTGTAGCGAAGTTTGTCCGGAAGATATCCACATTACCGACAACGCGATTATTCCGCTGAAAGAACGCATCGTTGATGATTATTACGATCCAATCGCTAAGTTCTTCAAAACTATATTCAGCAAAAACTAAGCTGAAACATAAGCGCAGCCGCTAAATCGGTCCAAAGCCAGGAGAGAAAAGATGCCAGCAAGCACGGGAATAAAAGTTTCCGCACTGTCTTACATCATTTTGTATGTAGGCGACACAAACAAAGCCGCTGAATTTTATCGCGACAAATTAGGACTGGAGATCAAAGTAAATCATCCCGGTTGGGCTGAGTTGAAAACCGGCGATACAACTTTAGCTCTACATCAAATAAGCGAATGCGCAAACAGTGAGGCGACAACAACAACAACAACTTGCGCATCGACGATGAGCAAAGCTGCAGAGAATTCGCCATATATGGTGTTCAATGTCGACAATATCAAAGAAGCATACGCCACCCTGAAAGACGCCGGCATCAAATTTGATAGCGAACCGAGACAAGTTTGCGAAGAAGGAGATCAAGTCGGATTATCAGCTGATTTCACCGATCTTGATGGCAACCGACTTTCAATCTTCAGTATGGTCGCTAAATAATAGGCACTCTAAACTAACTTGTATGTTTTTCCGGAAGCATCATCATTGCGACGTTGTTGCCAACGGCGTTTACACCGGAATCGCCGACAAAAATATCGCAACAGTCGGTACTCTTGACATACCAGCGATCAAAACAGTTGCGTATTTGCCAACCTTCAAAATCGCCGCTGCGAATTTTTTTCCAAACCCAACCGCTTGAGCTATCGATATCGCTTACATGACCTTCGGCATCATAACTAAAAGAGAAGATCACGCCACTGTGAGCGTATCTGAAAGTAATTACTTGACCAAACTCGTTCTTCTTATACACATCCCCATGCATATTTACCGTCAATCTAGTTTTTGAAGCACGGTCATGATCAGCCATGGAACGAAAAGCACTTTGTTTACGCATACTCTCTGAGAAAGCTCTGTGCATCTATATTTCTCCATTGCAATCGACAAGGATAGCCAAAAACGGATCACGGTCTAACGACGCTGACCACATGTCAAGAATACCTGGTTGTAAGAAAGGGTCAAGGCAGCTATTAGTATTTTCCGCTACCTAATTTAAATTTTCTCATAAACGAACAGGCGAGCTAAAAAGCAGAGCCAAAGCAGGTTTTGACTTATTCAGCAGCTTCATCGCTGGGCGGAGCGGCTGCCGGAGCGACATTATAAGTCCAGGTCGCGTGTGACTTAGCGTCATTCATCACCAGGCTCATAATTTTGGCTTTTTCCATATAGTCTTTAATCGGATCGATAATACTTTTTCTTACTTCGGTACTGGGCAAAGAAGTATCAACAGTCAATTGCATATTCTGATCCGTGCCCTTATCCAAAGGTGCATTACTGGTCAAATCAGCCCAAGTAAATTTACCTGTGGCACCAACACCTTCAAGCCCTTTAGTTATTTCAGACTCAATTATGTTGCGCGCATCAATATATGTCAGCTTTGCCATCGGATCTTCGGCCGGCGGACCTTGAGTCAGGACTTTACCTAAAGGCGAACTAAAAAAAGCAAATAGTAAAGCTGCACCGACAACAACAAAAGTCAGGATGAAAGGCACCCAGTTAATGCCTGGCTGCTCCGGCTTAAAAGAGCCAAAAGCGGAAGAACGTTTTTTTACAATCTGGCGTGTGCCACAAGACGGACAGACTTCTTCATAGCCATGTAAAGGCACCCGACAAGCTGGACAATCATGCATAAAATCAACGCTCCTAAGCCAACATATCTACTTTAGCGATTTTTGTCTTATTCCTCAAACTTTTTTAGAGGTAACATGAAGCCAAGAATAAAACCGCTGATCATTCCGCCGATATGAGCAAAGGAAGCAATGCGCACCGCATCGCCATGCCCGCCCATCTTAGCTGAAACAAAATTGATTACTTGGTCGAAAGTAACTTGCATGAGGGCCAGCCAGAACATCCAATTAAGTTCTGCCTTTCGGATTCGCGGCGGCAAAACATCTTTCAGACGCACAGTCGCAGCAGCCGATGCACCAAAAATACCCATAACGGCACCGGAGGCGCCAACAGCAATCTGCTCCGGTGAAATAAGCATTTGCGCTAATCCGCTTAAAAAGCCCGAGCCAAAATAAATAACCAAAAATCTTTTTGTGCCAAAAATATTTTCAACGAATTTCCCCAGCCAAATAAGCCCGAAAAGATTCATGAACAGATGAGAAACATTGGCGTGCAAAAACTGATATGTAAGTAAACGCCACCACTCTCCTTGCAAAACAAAGCCGGCAGCAAGAGCGCCGTAAGCAAAAGAATAAGCATATAAATTTTGCCAAAAAGGCAGCTTGAAACTGTGAGCACCGGCTGTAATGAAAAATACCAGGGCAAGCAGTAAAGCAACGATTTTTACACCTTTTCTTTGTCTGCCACCATAGATGATGTCGGAGATCATCAAGCAACGACGCATAATCGCTTCGGCTCGCGCTGAAGCTGCTTTTCGCTCCGGGAGTAAGGTGCCGGCATTCTCGCCTGCTTGATTATCGTCGCTTCGGCTTAAACAATCTTGGTTGGTTGTTGAAAGTTTTTCTTCAGTCAACTTCAGCTGATAGCTTATTCGTTCAAACCAAGCTTTATCTACAGCCGGGACTTCGCTTAAAGCTCGATTATATAGACTGTGGGCCGCCAAAAAATTTCCAGCGGTTGATTCAGCGTGAGCTTGCCAAAAAGTACGAGCAAAATCTGGCAGACCGCCTTTGAGCTTGGACATATCTTTGAGAATACGCTCAACTATGGCCGTTGAGCCGAATAGAGCGAAAAAAGAAAGAAAGATTGAATCCAAAGACAAACGTGAATAATTGGCAGCAGGTAAATCGCAAGCTTCTAGAATTTCAATACATTTATCAAACTGTCCAAGCTCAGCATAAGCACGGCTGGCAGCTAAAGCTGCTGCCACCGGATAAGAAGCGCCGCTACGTGCCGCTGTTTTATCGTATTGCAAACGTGAGGCAGCAAAATCATTGACCACACCTTGCCAGTCTCGGATCAATGATTTTCCTAAAAGATTGTAAGTAGTTAAAAGCTCTTGTACTTTAGGCACCGACCAGAAAGAACGCCATTTTTCACTACGTTTTTGAGCGGCAACTTGATCTCCGCGCAAATAATCATTTTCAAGCAAAGCTAGATCGTGCCAAAACTCACCGGGTGGTCCCCAAAGCACAATTTTCAGGAAAGATGCTTTTTTCAAAGCTTGTTGAGCACGCAAAAGGCTTAAATCGTAAGCGATTGAACCGGAAAGAATCAGCCTGCCCATATAAAAAACAAGAAAAAGCGTCCAGCTAATGAAAGCCCAAGTTGATTGCGGACCGACAGTCAAACCGATTACGGCCAAACAGGCGATTAATATCTGTTGTACGCTGAACCCCCAGGTCCAACGCCAATCAATACGTATCCTGGCAATTAAGCCAAGTATGCAGGTTGTAACAAGAATCCAGAGCCAAATAGAATATTGCGACATGCTAGCTTTCCGGCATCTTATGCGCTGTCGGAATTGCTTTGACGAAGCGTTTTGTAATCAGCTGCGGGCGAGTAATCGCTGAGCCAACCACACAGCTGAAAGCGCCCAATTCGTAAGCGCGGCTAATATCGGCAGGCCACCAGACTCGTCCTTCCAGCACTACTGGTTTAGACAAATTACGACAGAGCTTAGCTAAAAGCTCAAAATCCGGACCGCTTTCAGCGGGCATTTTTGTCTCTTGAGTATAACCGTACAAAGTCGTCGAAATGACATCAGCTCCTAACTCCGAGGCCGCCAGCCCTTCTTCATAGGTGGAAACATCAGCCCAAACCAGCTTGTCTAACTTATTATGTATAGCTTCAATTAACTCGGCAAGAGTTGAACCGTCAAGTCGCGGACGCGCAGTCGCATCAAGAGCGATAATATCGGCACCGGAACGAGCAATCTCCTCGGCTTCGGCATAAGTAGCAGTGATATAAACACTGCTCAAACGATCCTTTTCTTGAATGACCGTACTTTTACTTAAACCAATAATCGGCACTGTCGTTTGATCGCGCATGTACGCGATATTTTTTGCTCCTTCAAGACGAAGAGCGCAGGCACCACCATTTAAAGCCGAGTGAGACAAAGCCCAAAGATGCTCCGGACGATCGAGCGGTTCGCCTTCGCTTGCTTGGCAGGAGACAATCAAGCCGCCTTTGAGTTTTTCCAGGATGCTCATTAAGTTAAAGGCGGTAAATTGAGACAGATGAATTTTGGCTGTGTCATTTCAGCGATAGCATATTTAACGCCTTCCAGTCCGACACCGGATTCTTTGCGTCCGCCATAAGGCATATGATCAGCGCGGAAAGTCGGAGCATCGTTTACCATGACACCGCCGGCATCAATTTGACGTGCTGCTTTAAAAGCCAATTCAAGGTTTTGTGTAAACACACCGGCTTGCAAGCCGTAGCGTGAATCATTCATCAAAGCAATCGCTTCATCCATATCTTTGTATTTCATGATTGCCACTACCGGTCCAAAAACTTCCTGACAAACAACCGGCAGGTCAGCTTTGGTTTCAGTAAGTACAGTCGGTTCAAGCAGATTATTAGCCTGTTTTTTGCCACCGGCTAAAAGTTTAGCCCCGGATTTAACTGCACCTTCAATCCACTCAAGTGTTTTATCAACTGAACCGCTATCGATCATCGGTCCGATATCAGTTGTTTCTTCAATTGGATTGCCTAATTTCAAGTTTTTCACTAAGCCGACAAATTTATCGACAAATTGATCGTAAACCTTGTCTTGAACATAAACACGTTGTACTGAAATGCAAGTTTGGCCGGCATTAACATAACCGCCGCGACAAGCAGCTCGACTGGCCGCTTCAAGATCGGCATCGCCATGAACGACCAGTCCGGCGTTACCGCCAAGCTCAAGAATGATTCGCGTGCCTGGAGCAATTTGATGGCGTAATCTCCAGCCGACGTCTTGTGAGCCGGTAAAAGTAAGCATAGCAATGCGCGGATCGCTAACTAAAGCAATTGCTTTGCTACCACGGCAAGGGGTTAGAACTAAAGCGCCTTCAGGCAATCCGGCCTCGGCCAGCACTTCGGCCAGCATTAAGCTTGAAACCGGTGTTTGGCTTGCCGGCTTTAGCACGACTGTACAACCGGAAGCAATTGCCGGGGCTAACTTGTGCGCAACCAAATTAAGCGGGAAATTAAAAGGAGTGATTGCACCGATCACACCAATCGGTTGACGAACAATCAAGCCGATTCGTCCTTCATTGCCCGGCTGGCGATCCATGGCTATCTGTTCGCCATCAAGACGTAAAGTCTCTTCAGCGGCAATTGTAAAAGTGGAAACGGCTCGCGAAACTTCAATACGCGCATCTTTAATCGGTTTGCCGCCTTCAAGAGCGATGATTCGAGCAAACTCTTCCTGTTTTTGCTCGATCAATTTTGCTGCTTTAGACAAAATATCAGCCCGCTTGTGAGCCGGCATTTTGCTCATTACTTTGCGAAAAGTATCATCAGCTTGAGTAATGGCTGCTTTGATTGCTTTCTCATCTGCTTGAGCAACTGCGGCAATCACTTCTCCATCATAAGGACTGCGGACTTCATTTAGATCCGTGGAGTTTTGTCCTTGAATTTTGAGCGGATATTTCGATATTTCTCTCAACATGACGAGGCAATCCTATTTTTTGAAGTTAACATGAACCAGAGTTTAGAAAGCGTTAAACGCGGCAATATTGACAAGTTTGGCTTACTACAAATTTTATCAAGCATGACAACTTATAAAGTATGACTTATCCTGAGCCAAAGAAGCATATTTTCAGAGCTTGATTAGACTCTTTTTCGATTGATGCACTTTAGAGCAAGGGATAATTTGACTGAGTGCTTGGCAGGACGAATGTTAAACTGGCATCGGCATTATGAATAAGCCAATTCTATGGTTGAACGAAATAAGTAAAAAAGCCATTGCCTTAAGCGCCTTGGCAGCGGTTAGCTTGTCTTCGCCTGTTTTTGCTAACCAGAACAAACACAGTGGTAGCGACAGTACTAAACATCAAGCCGCCGATCCGCAAAAACGTTTGAAAGAAGTCGAAAATCATCGCAAAGAGCTACATGAACGTGTACAGCAAGCTCGCAAAAAAGAGCAGCTAGCTTTTGCCGCCCTCAATAAAATCAAATCAAAGCTTAACGACGCAAATAAAGTACTAAATCAAAACAAGCATCAGCTGAAAAAAACAGAAAAACATCTTGAGCAGTGCCAAACGAATCTTGTTCAAACAACCAATCAAGAACAGAATCTAACAGTCACAGCCGCTCAGCGTTTGCGTGAAATGTATGAAGGACAACGTCTCGGTCTATTGGAAAGCTTGTTCCAAGTCAGCTCTTTGCAGCAATTCATGGATATGCTTTATTTCCAAGAACGAATCGCCGAGATGGATCGTCAGCTCATAGCTGAATTAAGAGCAAGAGAAAGAGCGCTTGCCAGCCAAAAGGACAAGCTCGGCAATCAAAAAACAAAGCTTGGCGATCTTGTAGTTGAGTTTGCTAAAAGAGCACTTTTGCTCAATAAAGAAAAATCAGAACAACAACAAGTCGCTGAAAAATTGCGCACCCAAAGAGCTTTTTATGAAGCAGCTGAACATCAACTAGCTCGTGAGTCGACACAGTTAGAGCAACAGATCATTCTCATGGTCAAAGCCAACAACAAAACATTAGATCGAGTTGTCACTCACGGCAGCGGCACAATGAGCATGCCTTTGCATGCTTCGATTACCTCACCATTCGGCTGGCGTCGCCATCCGATTTTCGGTATTCGTAAATTCCATACCGGTGTCGATTTAGCCGGAGCCAATCATTCACCAATTAAAGCTGCCGACAGCGGCAATGTGCTTTATTCGGGATGGTACGGCGGCTACGGTAAAGTAGTGATTGTCAGCCACGGTAATAACTTAGCCACGCTTTACGCTCACTTGAGCAAAGTCAACGCTTCAGTTGGTCAAAATATCAAGAAGGGCGATATTGTCGGCTATGAAGGTTCCACCGGCTTTTCAACCGGTCCGCACTTACATTTTGAAGTGCGCGTAAACGGAAAACCAAACAACCCGCTTAACTTCGTGCGTTAGAGCTCAAGCAATTTTGACAGCTTTGTTTTTCATTTCAGCAACCAAATCTTCTTGACCAAGAAGATAACCGCGCCGCGCTTGATCGTCGGCGTAATTGATCACTGCTTCAGTTAAGTTGTTCAGCAAAGAAAGAGGCACGAATTCGCTTATCTGGTTGAGCATTTGCTCGACAGCGACCCACTCCTCGGTGTGCAAGGGAATGGCATCATCCAGCCGGGCAATGATCGTGTAATTGCGCAGCTTATCTGTCTTTGTGCTATTCATGAAACCCATCCTCAAAGCATGATTAAACGTTCTCGTGATTGTTTTATTCCCCGAAAATCCTTCAATCACACGCCGGCTCATTGTCAAGCGAGTTTTTTTATTTTGTTGTTTTCTCGTAATAGCGCTTACGCACAAAATCCGCTGCCTGTTTGCGATCTTGCACTTCATTCAAACTCTGGGCTTCTACCAGTTCTTCCAAAATTTCACCAACAAGCGGTCCGGGCGCGATTCCAAGAAGTTTCATCAAATCACTACCATCAAGCAAACGGGGAATTTTTTGCTGACTTTCAATATAGACGCTGTAATTCTCCAAAAGTTCGAACAATTTTTGCTCCGCATCCTGCCTTCCTTCTTGAAGACCAGGTCCGCAAGTTGAACGAAAGTCAGCCAAGGCTAAAAGCACAAGTTCAGGCGTGTCAGCGGCAATCTGACGATAAAAGCGATAGATAGCTTTTTGCGTCGGCGGACCTTGATGAAAAAGATGTCCCGGTCGCAAATGCCAACGAATAAGCTTTTCAACGAATTGAGAAAGTGCTTTGGACCAACGCAAACGCTTGGCAATCGGTAAGCTCATCTCAGCACCAAGCTTATCGTGGCCTATAAATGTATGTTTTCCTTCAGGGGTGATTGCCCAGGTTTCCGGCTTACCGATATCGTGCAAAAGCGCTGCCAATTTACATGCGGCCCCGCGGCTTACACCTGCTGAAAGCGGTTTTTCTAAGCTTGCTTTAGCCCATAGAGGCAAATCAGCGATGCTTCTTTCAGATTGAAGAGCAACTTCCAGGGAATGATCGAACAAACCTAAATGATGATAAGCGTTGTTTGTTACTTGGCGCGTTGCTGTCAGCTCGGGAAATATTTCTTCCAGAAGCCCGATTTTACCCATTTGTACTAAATGCTGAGCGCCGGAAGCGGCCTCCAGCATCGACAAAAACTCATAACTAATCCGCTCCGGTGCTGCTTCAGTTAAGTGATAAGCATGCTTGGCGATTAAGGCTAAACTCTCTGGCTCCAGCTCAAAATCGAGAGTGGCCGCCAGCCGAAAACCGCGCAACAAACGCAAAGGATCGTCCAGAAGGGCGCCTTCTGAAATCAGGCGCAGCCTTCTTTCAGCAATGTCTTTTTGACAGTTATGCAAATCAATCAAAGATTCCGGTTCTTCCGGGTCCCAAGCCAAGCTGTTGGCGGTGAAATCACGCCTTTGCAGGTCTATTTCCAGACTGCCACCCTGGCAAGCGGCTAAATCAATATAGTCTCCTGATTGCAAAACCACTCGAGCAGTATCGCTTTCCGAATCAAGCAAAACAAAATGCCCGCCAAGCTTATCGGCAATTTTTTGCCCAAGCTCAATAGCCGTCCCACCAAGAACCGTAAAATCAAAATCGAGAGGCTGAGACGATTTTTTTTTACGAGCTAAAAGCTGATCGCGTAAATATCCGCCAACGAGATAAAGCTTGAAATTCTCTTCCCGGGCGATTTGCAAAACAGCTTTCACCGCCGGCTGAAAGAGCGGATGGCTGGCTTGAGAAAAGATACTCATCGGGCAATTATTCGCTTTCTAACTCTTCAGGCGGCGGAGTCATATGAGAGGCAGCATAAACCAAGCCTCCGGCTAAGCTTGTCACCGTGGTTAAAGCCAACCACATCAAAGCATAAGTAAGAGCATGAGCTTTATCCACACCGACCATCATCA
Organism: Candidatus Obscuribacterales bacterium; assembly: GCA_019750335.1. Taxonomy (GTDB): domain Bacteria; phylum Cyanobacteriota; class Vampirovibrionia; order Obscuribacterales; family Obscuribacteraceae; genus JAIEPM01. The sequence continues at coordinate 360,957 of JAIEOQ010000003.1, read as the reverse complement.
AGAAGTAAGTGTAAGCCCATTCACGAATACCGATGCCATTAAAACTAGGGGTCACAAAACCGAGAACGGCGACAGCCGGATAAAAAACAAAGTAATACCAGAGCGGGACCGAGGTAAGACCTAAAGCTAAGCCGACGCCAATATGACAAACAACAATCATTATTTGTGAAATTACAGACCAGAGCAACGATTGCGGGATCAGCTTGCGATTCTGCCAAAAGATTTTGGCTTCGGATTGATTAAATTGCTTGGCAACCCAATTGTTCTCACCTAAAAGCTTTTTGCTAAGCCAGGGCATGAAAGGCAAAACGACAAAAGTACCGAATGTACCGGCAAAAATTGGCCATTTAAGCTGCCAAGGCAAACTAGAAGCGCTAGGACTTAAAAGAACACCAAGAGTGGCTGTCAAAAAAAGCACGGCAATGCCGCTTGCTCGGTCAGCTAAAACCGAATAGAAGCTCTCTTTATACTTACCGGTCCCCTTGGAAAGATAATAGCAGCGGCTAAAATCGCCCCCGACTGTGGAGGGCAGAAAAAGATTGAAAAAGACACCGACATAATAAAGTTTGAGCAACTCAAGCAATGATTTATTGAAACCCATCGCTCTTGACAGCAGTTGCCAACGTCGTGCCATCGGCACAAAAGAGAAAAGAAGCAAAGCGCAAGTCAAAGCCAAAATAGTCGGATTGCTGTTTAGAGCCGTTTCCCAGGCTTTATTCAGATCAACTTTGCCAAAAACAAATAAACTGCCGAACATCAAAAGACTGGCTAATATTTTCAGCTTGACTTTAGTCGACTTAGACATTTTTTGGCGGATTTCGGAGGCTTTGCCAATTGCTTGGCTGGAAAGACTGACTTGGGACAATGCCTTAGTATCGCAGTCTTTAGCGTCTGTTTTTTCTCGGCTCAATTCAGTAATCGTCATTTATCTGCAAAAATTTGGAATTTCATTGGGTTTGCGAACATTGCCATGGTAAGTTAGAGAAAGTAGTATTGAAAACCCAATAAAATTAAGCTGTGACTATCGCGAAATATTCTTGGTTCTTCTCTCCACTACTTTCCATAATCAGCGGTAGAATTAATTATCTTGAAGCTCTCAAACATTTTGAAAGCTTTGGCAGTCAAACTGACTATCTGTGTTTTTAGAGGAAAATGGCGTCGATGAATAATAAGAAGCGCATTCTGAGAATTGGCATCTTAGTGGCCTGTGCTTCCGGTCTTGCTTATCTTAATTGGCAGGGCAAAAACCCGGATTTTAAAGAGATGGCGCCTATCGGTCCAGTGTTTGCCCAAGGCATCCACGCTGCCGTAAAAACCGACCCTAACGACCTCTATCACAAAGCTTGGGGCATTATCAAAGAAAGCTATTACGACCAGAAATACAATAATCAAAGCTGGGGACGTTGGGAGCATCATTACGACGGCAAGCTAAAAACCCAAGAAGATTCACATAAAGCTATTGAAACAATGCTCGCCAGCTTAGGCGATCCATATACTCGTTTCTTAAACGAAGATGCATTCGGCGAAGAGAAATCGCAAATCCAAGCGCATCTTTTCGGTGTCGGCATGCAGCTTGGTATGAACAAAGAACAACGTGTAGTTGTAATTGCACCAATCCAAGATACACCGGCATTCAAAGCCGGAATTCATTCCGGCGACGAAATCATCGAAGTAGATCGCAAACCGGTTAAAGGTCAATCTCTGGATCAAGTTGTAAAACAGATTCGTGGACCGAAAGACACAAGCGTTGCTATTACTTTCTTGCGCAACTTGAAAAAAGAAACAGTCTCTTTAACCAGAGCTGAGATTCCAATTAAAGCAGTTGCCAGCTGTGAAGAGCTTCCGAACAGCATCGGTTATATTCGCTTAGATAGTTTCATTTCACAAAAAGCCAATGAAGAGATGAAAGCTTCCTTGAAAAAAATCGGACATTGCAAAGGCTTGATTCTTGATCTGCGCAATAATCCAGGCGGACTTTTGGCTAACGCTGTCGATATAGCCAACATGTTCTTGGACAAAGGTGTGATTGTCAGCACCATTGATTCAGACGGCTATAAAACCTCGCAAATCGCTTCTCGTTCCTCTTTCAAAACCGATCTGCCTACGGTTGTTTTGATCAATAAACACAGCGCCAGCGCCAGCGAGATCTTAAGCGGCGCTTTGCGTGATAACGGACGAGCTAAGCTTGTTGGTCAAACTTCATTCGGTAAAGGTCTTGTCCAAGCAATTAACAACTTAGGCAACGGTACCGGTATCAATGTCACTATCGCTCGTTATCTAACACCTAACGACACCGATATCAACAAAACCGGCATCATTCCGGACACCGAAGTAAAAATCTCCGATGACGATTTCAAGGCCGGCAAAGGACCTTGGTGGATCGATCCCAGTATGACCAACTTCAAACGCTCGCCTAAAGACGGCAAAGATTTGCAGCTGGTACGTGCTCAAGAGATTTTGAACAAGCTAATGGGTTCAACAAGCACGCCAACTATGGCTAGCAGCCAAGCTGCTGCTGCTAAAAACTAAGAAGCCTTAGCTTGCCTAACAATCAATTCCTTCAAGTGCACGTCCGTGATGCTTAAGTTGAATCGTGCTGCTAATGGTTGTTGCTTCTTCCATTAGCCAGTCCGGTGCTTTGCGTCCTGTGAGCACAAGTAGCGTCGGATCGATTCGATGTTTCAATAGCTCTTTGACTTCATCCCACCCGACAAGACCAACACGAGCCACATCAAGCATTTCATCAGCAATGACTACCTGATCGTGTCGGTCAAAGGCTTTTTGTATATAAGACAAACCAAGCAACGCTTGTTCTTTATCCTCAGGCAAAATCCCGTTCGGTGAACTGTAAAAGCGAAAGCTCCCACCGGGACCGGCACCAAGTCTATTTACGCCGGTGTAGTGCACTTCAAGCTTGCCGAAACCTTCTTGCTTGGACTGAGCTAAAACTGAAAGCGCCACGCCTTCACTTGTGTTAGCTTCAAGCTTGTCGAAAAAGACAATTGTGACATTCATCCCTTTGGAAAGCGCTCTTATAGCCAAACCAAAAGTAGCAGTTGTTTTACCGCAACCGGTACCTAAATAAAGACGAATGCGTTCTTTTTCAGAGGTGGCGAAAGAAGATGTCATGACAAGACCTTTTCACTACGGTCAATATGATATCGCTTTGTTTAATTTATACGTTTAACTTCTGTAGGCTTGCCCTGCTCATCTACAGCTACAAAAGTAAGTTCAGCCTCTGTAACTTTGACTGGATGCCCATTACGGTCAGCTTCAACATCAACTTTAACTGTAACTGAAGTTCTGCCGGTACGAATCGTCTCGGTATAAAAGCTCACCACTTCACCGACAAAAACCGGTTCTTTGAAGATCACTTCCTTCATGGCAACCGTGACTATTCTTTGATTTGTGTGTTTGCGTACTTCCACAGCACCGGCTAAGTCGATATGGCTAAGAATAATCCCGCCGAATATAGTCCCGTTGGCGTTGGTGTCCCGGGGCAAAAGTACGATACGAATCGCCGGGTCTCTGTGTGAAACTTTTTCGGACATATCTATCACCAGTTGTGGTGGCAAGCACATTGCCATATTATCATCTTGCGCATTGCCAAGATGAGATCAATAGTTGACACCCCAAGTTATAATTTTCAAGATCAGTTTTATTGCAGTGATTACCATTGAATCCCTCCAGCATATTTGCAAACTATTTTGCCGCTAAACCGGCGCAAGTTGCCCTGGCAATATCTTTGCTTTATGCAGCCGGAGCTTCAAATAATGCTCTTGCCGGACCGGAACTTAGTCCGATAAATATATCGGCAAGCAATACAAGCATTGATGCCGTAAGTCCGCTGCGCACAAGTATTGATTCGGCTAGTTCACAAGAAACAGCTGACGATAACGAGCCGGACCAAGAATCCAAATTTATCGCCCAAGCGGCCGCCTTAAATTCAAGCGGGTCGACAGTTGATTTAGCGCCGGTACGACTACCGGAAAGAACAACTGCCATTAGCCGTATAGAGGGCTTCAAAACCGGCATTTTTTACAAACTGCCAAGTAAGCTTTTTGTGACTGGAACTTGCGAAAATAGCCTGCGCATAGAAACAAACGTTCTGCAAACGCTGACGCGCAACCGCGCCGATATGATTTACAGAGTACTGCCGAATATCACTGTCGGCTATGCTCTCAATCCAAGAACAAGAGTCTCGTCTAACTATTTCTTCTTACGCGACCAATATACGCGCAATTCGCATTTTTTAAGCCGCAATATTCATTCAATCGGTTTTCGTATAGACCGCGACCTTTATGTCGGACCGAAAACCACGGTTACGGCAAGCTTCTTTGCCAGGGAGCTACTGCTGAGTCGCTCGCAAGCTTTAAATGACTTGCTGCCCTCCATTCAAGTTGTACGTCGGGTGGGTAGAAACACGGCGATATATGGCGGGGTTTTAGGACAGATCAGATTCCGCAACGTGCTTGGCAAGTTTCAAGAAGGCGATCAATTTTATTCATTCGGCGCCGTTAAGCGCACGCCTAAATGGACTTTTCTTGCCGACAACACTTTCATCACTAACTTCGGCAACCGCACTTTGCGCTTCGGACCGAACAACCAGGTTTTTGTTGTAACTCTGGAAGCCGCCCGCAAAATCCACCCGGTACTGCCGATGGTGGCATTCTTCCGGACAGAGCCGATTTTCAATATCGGCGCCAACCAAGCAACCGGCTTTGCCGGCGTCAACGTCCGTGTTTTCGGCGGGCTGAGACTGGAGTTCGCCAAGCCGCCGATCTTCCCCTTGAAGCTCAACAGACGCGCTTAAACTTATTGAGCTTCACCAATAAGCTGGAAAGCGCCCCAATATTTCGGGTTTGCTCTTGCACCGCCGGTTTTGCGTGTGCCGCCACCTTCCAAAAATTGAATTGTCGCCAGTTGCGCTTCGCGCAAAGAATGACATTTACTGCTGCCTGAAAGATAAGTCTTATAGAAGTGCTTCATTTGATACTCAGTGACGATATCATCCACATTCCATTGGCTGACTAAAACCGACGGCGCACCGGCGATAATAAAAGCCCGCGAAAGACCGACAACCCCGTCACCGGTTATTTTGCCGCGCCCGGTCTGGCAAGCGGACAAGGCAACTAATCGTGCCTTCAACTCTTTTAGTGAAAGTATGTCTTTTACGCTCAACAGTCCGTCGTCATAAGCCGTAGGGGCCAAAACTAAAGACGATTGCATCGGATTCTCTTCGTCGATTAAGCCATGAGTAGCTAAATGAATATCGCTATATTGAGAAGAGAGATCGCAAAATGTTTTTTTATCGGCTTCCTGACCGATTTTTACAAGCGAGTTTTGCGGACCAAATATTTGGGCTATCTCTTTCACTTCTTTTTCAGCATAAGGTAAGGCGCCCAAAAACGAAATTGCTTTTGTAATCGGATTGCCGAAAGCAAGCAGAGATTTTTTTGTACTTGAAGCCGAATCAGCTAATTTTTGTGTTGTCCGAAACACACCGATAGCCGGTATATAAGACAATGTATGTTTTTCCACCAAAAAACTGCCGTCGGCATCGACCAGAGCAGCAAAAGGAATCAAGAACATCGGTCCGTGAGGCACAATCGTAACAACGGATTTTGTATCTTTAGGCAAATATTCGGCACAAGGCTGAATGAACAAGCGATAAAGCTCTTGTAGATGTTCGTAACGTCTTTGATTTACAGCCCCTAGATTTTCACCTTGTTTATAAGCATGAATCACAGCCTCATAAGCAAGAGTGACTTTTTCACCGACTTGCTGTTTGCTCAGCATAATCGGTGGCAACAGACGAATATTGGCTTGAGGATCAATAAGCCAAACCATCACTTTATCCGGCAGCAAATAATACTCAACTACATAAGAGTTGCTTTTGCGAACCAGATTTTTGATCTCTTCAATATCAGGCGCATTAACGTTTACCGGGCTAATGGACGTTGCCACATTGATCTGACCGTTTTTGCGGATCACGCCGACGGCACGTGTTCCGCTTTCTACCGGAGTTGATTTAGTGATATTCGAAGAGTTGTTAGAAACAGGCTGAAAAGTCTCGATTATCTGACCACCTGATTTGCGGCTGGCGAGCATATCAAGAAAAGCGCGCGCTCGTCCTTTTTCCGCTATTTCAAGCGCTTCATAAGGACGATTTAGTTTGGCATACAAATCAATAAGCTCGGAGAAACAATCGTTGCGTAAATCCAAGTTGTAGGTCTTAAAAGAATCACGAGTCAGTTGCGCTCGTTCAGCTTCAACCAGATCTACAGCTTTTTTCAAATGCAAAAGAGCCGGATCGTTCTGTCCTTGCTTTTTATAACATTTACCCAAGCCTAAATTGGCATCCCATTGCGCTTCAATCGAACCTGATTGTTCGGCAATTTTCAAAGACTGAGTGTAAGCAGCAATGGCAGCTTGCGTATTCTCGCTTAAAAGCTCCGCCAGCCCAAGACCGGACAAAACCATGCTTTGCAAATAAACATCCTCGGTCTCTTTCAAGCGTCCAAGCGCTTGGTTATAGAGCTCAATTGCCTCCTTAAAACGTTTTTGTGTGAGCAGAAACTGGGCATAGTTATAATCGAGAATAGCCAGATCGCGCTTGTTATTAAGAGAGGCATAAATCTCTTTTGCTTGTTTGTAATAACGTTCAAACAAAGCTTGGTTTTGATTATCAAGACTGAGCACAGCCATACTATTCAAAGCCAGAGCCTGACCGACTTGATCCCCTGCGTCCTGAAAAAGCTTCAAAGCCGAATCATAGTACTTTTGCGCTTGCTCAAACTGTCCGAGTACTTTATAGCAACGTCCAATCGCCATGAACAAAGTAGCGCGACTTGCCGCATTAGCCGGTTTTTGCTCAAGTAAGCTTTCGCCGGAAAGCAGCTGTTCCAGACCGGTTTCCGGATTGCCTCTTAAAAGATAATCGGAACCCAATTGCAAAATACATTGCATTTCAGCAATCTTGTTTTTTGCAGCAACCGCAAGAACAAGTGCTTGTTTATGATACTCAACTGCCGAATCGAAATTACCGAGATCAGCTTCAATAGCGCCTAAGCCAAGCAGAATCGGTCCAAACAACCCAAGCGGTGCATTAACATCTAAAAGCGCTTTTGCTTGCAAAAAAGCAGCTTTAGCTTGAGAGAGCCTATGCCTGTCATATAAAGTTTCAGCCAATCCCCAGCTGGCAGACGCTGCCTGCTCATGATTGCCTTCCGCTTTTAAGGCCGCAACTGCTTTTGTATAAGTATCCTCGCATTCGGAAAACTCACCGAGATCATGTTGAACACGAGCCAGATTTAAAAGAACGGCACCGGCATTCTCACTATTTTTTCCTTTACCGGCTATAACTACAGCTTGTCCGAGGAGCTCTTTTGCTTCAGCAATTTTTTTGCGTTTACGCATTACAGTGGCTTGATTGATAAGCGAGTTTATTTGTGTATCTTTGTTTTTATGTAAAACTCCCAGTGCATAAGCTTTTTTGTAATAGGACTCGGCTTCATCTAACAAAGAAAGGCGTAAAGCCAGTGTGCCTAAACTGTCAGTGATTATCTGAACGAAATCATCGAGTTTGTTTGCTTCAGCCGTGTTCAAGGCTTCTTTATATTGATCGAGGGCAGCTTTGTTGTCTTGCTTAAGAGCATAAATAATCGCCATGGCAACACGAGTTTTCACTTCATATTCCGGACGTTTAAGTTTGGCATCCAGAGCAAGAGACTCTTTCATGTAGTAAAGAGCACGGTCATATTCTTTGCCTTCAAAAGCCGCTTTGCCTGTTTCGTATAAAGCATCAGACTGCTCGACTGGTGTGGACTTTTTCAGCTTACGTTCAAGCTCTTCCTCTTGTCTGCGAATTTCAGCATTGGTGGAAAACGGCGGGCGCAGATTCTCTAATTGAGCAAAAGCAAGCAGTTGCAAGGAGAGAGTTAATAAGCCGGCAAGCAGAAAAGAACTTTTCAAGATAAGCACTCAAAATAATGGAAACGCTCATATGGTAGGACAATTTAGCGGGCAAATAATTTGTCAACAAGCAAATGCTGGACTTTATGAAAATGTCCTTCAATATGACTCAAAAAGACATCAAAATCCTCCTAAAAGGCTTACCATATGAGTGGATATTTTGTTCTCAGGCATGGGCGGAATCTAAATGCAACCAGGACATTCGGCAGACGGTAAAACATATACAGGCATACTGATGAGTATGTGCGCGCTCTCACTGATTGGTGTGGGCTTGCTTTACCCGCAGCTTACGGCAAACGGGCAGTACATAATTGTTCCACCACCGCCTCCACCGGTGTACACACCACCGCCGCCGCCTCCTTTTATTCCACCGCCGCCACCGCCCTCGGGACCTTTCAGTCCGCCGATTGTCGTACCGACGGACGTAACCCAAACTACCGATCCGCTTCATATGGTAAACACCCCTGGTCCAAGCCCATCACAGGGACTGGTTACTATACCTTCAAACGGTTTTCCGAAATCAGAAGATCTAAAGGGATCGACTGACTTCCTGGTAATCAAAGAAGGCGACAATACAACTTATGAAAAAACATCGCCTTATGCCGCAAAACTAACAAGCGGTACTTTGCTTGTCAGTGTCAAAAAACCTTCAGAAACAGGCTTGATTGATACTCCTCTTGGTCAGGTTGCTGTCTGCTCCAATTCAGATGTTCTGATTACTTATAAAGATGGTGTTTTACGAGTAACAAATCTAGATGGTCTCGGGCAAACATGTTTGATTTCTTTGCCGGGAGAACCACCGACAACCGTTTCCTTAAAACCAGGTTATGAGTTTGTTGTCGCCGACCATCCTTTAACTCAATCAGAACTTGCTCCCAGCGACGGTCTGACCCGTCGTCAGCCGGAACTTATTGAAGGCAAAAATATGGCTATCAGCCAAATTTCAGTAGAAAGCGCGCTGAAAAACAGCGATTTGCTTGGCGATCTCAGTCAAAATGATTCGGACAGCAAGGATAAGCGTATCCTCGCTGACGTATCAAAAATGGCTGCCGTACTTAACCAAGTGAACGGTACTTGGGGCTACACACCTGGATCATCTGAATCCAGCTCCGGTAGCGAATTGGAGAGAAGCGCGACACCGCCGCCGCCTCCTCCTCCACCTCCAGCGCCGCCATCTCCTCCTCCGGCACCGCCGCCGCCACCTGCTCCTCCTACAGCGCCAACTCCACCACCGCCGCCTGCCCCGGCTCCAATGACACCACCATTAACACCGGCACAGGTGCCCTATCAACCGGTTCTTTCTCAGCTCTACTACGGCATCTACGGTACGGCACCGGATGCGACAGCTTTAGCCAATATGACAGCAGCACTAGCTGCTGCTGATCAAACTGGTCTTGCTACTAATGCAGCTAGTCTCAGTAATATATACAACACAAACGCCGCAGTGAAATCTCTCGTTGATTCTCTAGCGCCCAACGAGACAAGTAGTAGTACTGCCAACTTTGTTGCTTCGGTATATCAGAATCTCGCCGGTAGAAGTCCTTCACCATCCGAGATTCTATATTGGTCACAGAGTCTACTAACCGGCCAACTAACTAAAGGCAGCGCTGTTCTTGCCATATTAGCCAGCATGGAAGCCAATGTCATTGACCCTGGGCAGATCGATGCTCTAAATACAAGAATTCAAAATTCCAGCACACCACCAACACCTCCGGCTCCGCCAGCACCTCCGGCTCCGCCACCACCAACACCTCCGGCTCCGCCAGCACCAACACCTCCTTCTCCTCCTCCAGCAGCGGCAAAAGCACCGGCGGCAGCAACAGCGACAACGACAAAAGAAGCTGCGGTAACCGGAAAGGTTAATATGCAGCTACCGTCTTCAGGCAATGAAGCAGTAAAGGCTCCTTCACGATAAGCTGTCAGTTTTTAGGCGACATAAATAAGCGGTTAAGCCAGCCGCCGATCCAAACACCTTGAGCGCTGACTATTTCAAAAGTCAGCGGGTCGGAGAATCGTCCTAAAGATTGACCTTTGCTGTCAGCAGCACATACATGTATCTGATAACGAGCCGATTGCGGAAAGAGCGCTCTGCTAAAAGCAAAACGTCCATGATTACCGGAGAGCAAAAAGCGGCTTCCGGCATAGCGAACATCTTGTGTGTTGCGCGCAGAATTACTGAAAAAGCCAAACAGATAACGTGGTTTGGAAATTTCCAAAATAACGTTGGCGGCTCCGGGTACTCGCCGAGCGTCATAAAACAAATCACCGGATACATTGTTTCTAAGCCGACAGATTCCGTCATCGCCAACATCAATTGTTGTCGCTGCAGCAGTTAACTTAGGATAGCAATCGTGCCCGTAAAGCTTTACCGATACGAGTTCAAAGGGCTTATGCTCGTCTTCGGCAAGACGCAAAACAAAAGGGCGGCATTTGCCGCTTAAGTTCCAGTCTAAATGTTCGCTCAAGGGCAAAACATAGACTTTGCGCTTATCTTGATACTCTTTTTGAATCCGTCTTTCGATAGTTTTCCAGTTACCTTTTGCATCGCCATATTCAAAAACAAGATCTTGAGGCAATTGAGCAAAATCTTTGCTGCTTGAAGCAAGCTCAATTTCAACAAAAGCAATTGAGCTTGGCTCTATCTGACGCTTGAGAGAAACAAGATAATCATGGTTGTTGTTTTTGGAAGCAATTTTTTTCCAGGAGCATTTAGGCATTGCAGCAACTTCACTCTTTGATTGAAGTGTAGAAATCTTTTGCAATTCAGGCTTTTCAATCCAATGTATACGTCTTATTTCATGGTTGTAATGCTCATTTTCAAAAGCAGTCAAATTCAAGCTGTTATCAGTAGAGAACCAAGAAACCGTAGCCAATTTGTTGCCATAATTTTCAGCAAAGAAAGGCTGAGATATCAGTGTTTTCAGCTCAGCAAATTCATAAAAAATATGCACGCCTTTATAAGTAGTCGCTAAATTTAAAAGCAAAAGTTTTTTATCGGCAGGCAACTTTTGTACCTGCTCAATTAGAGTGCTTTGCAAATTTTTGATCATGGTCGAAACATGCAACCACGGCTCCTGGCAACGAAGAGTGACCAAAGAAAAAAGCAGGATCAAGCAGGACAGCAAAGTGCAAGCCGTAGTTCTCATAAAGAACTTAGTTGAAGCAAATGGATAAAGAGCAGAGACGATTAACATGGACATACCGATACTTGCCAGATAAAAAATACGAGCGCTGCTCAAATTACCGGTTAAATCAAGCACTTGCAACGCCGGCAGCATCGTACAAAAAATCCAGACAAGAGCAAACAACAAACGTTTGCTTGTAAAAGTCGACCATGGATTAATGACTGATCTAGCTAAAAGAAAAAGACCGCAAAGAATATATAAAGCGTGCAATAACTGATCGCCTAACCCTTCAGCAGGAATAATCTGACGATTGATCGGATAGAACAAGGCAAAGTACTTCTTAAATTCCAAAAAACGTCCTAAGAAAGTCTCTTTGTACAATTCACCTAAAATGCCTGTATAGCCACCAAGTAATGTACCAAGAACACTCCAACGCAAAAACATATAGATAAGCGCAACTGCCATAAAAGGCAGGAGCGGCTTAAGTTGAAATTTGCCGGCTATAAGCAGCAAATAAGCAACAAGAAGAAAAGGCAGGATTAGAGCCATCTCTTTGCTTAAAAGTGCCAACCAAAAGCCCAACAAACCAGAGAATAAATAGATCGTTTTGCTTGATTCAAGAAAGCAAATAAAAGCAAGAAAAGAAGCTAACAAAAAGAAAGTGCATAAAATATCCAAACGTCCGACTATCCAAACCACATTCTCAATGTGCAGCGGATAAGCAGCAAATAAAGCAGCCGCTAAAAAAGACGGTAAGTTTTTGTCTGCCAAGTCTTTGAAAAGTTTGCGGCAAAGAAAAAAGACTAAAACGCTTGTTGCGGCATGCAATAAAACATTGGTTAAGTGATAACCGAAAGCATTGTCGCGCCAAAACAAATAATCCAAAGCCAGACTGACGTCACCTAGCGGTCTGTATAAAAGCTGTACGTTATGATCTTGCCAGGGCGAGAACAAACGCAGTAAAAAAAGCTGCGGCTGACCATTAAAAATTTTGCCTAAATATTCCAAACAAAGAAAATCATCGGCAAAGAAAAAACATTTTAAAGACGGCAAAAAACAGAGAAAAGCCAGAGCAAAGCATGCTCCGGCATAATAAACGGCTTTGCGCTCAGCGGCGATCACACTCTTTAAATGCTTCATTGATATCACGTTGCATTGCTTCAATAGATTGATAACGTTTTTCCGGCACTTTTTCTAAGGCACGTTTGGCGATTAAGTCAAAAATAGATCCGGTTTTTAAATCCGGGCGATACATAGAAAGCGGCGGTGCTTCACTGAATAAGTGCTTAGCCATTATCGCTTCGCTTGTTTCAGCAGCAAAAGGACAGCGCCCGGCAATTAACTCAAAAAAGATTACACCTAAAGCATAAATGTCCGAGCGATGATCTATTGGTTTATCGCCAAGATACTCCGGCGACATATAGTCGACTGTGCCAATGGCGATGCCGGTTTTAGTCAGACGTTGTCCGCCTTGTTTTAAGTGAGCAATACCGAAATCGACAATCTTCACCCAATCAGGTCTGTCCTGATCTTGGCGGAGCATAATATTTTCAGGCTTGAGATCTCGATGAATTATGCCTTCGGCATGGGCAGCTTGCAGTCCGGCACAAATCTGACTCATGGTCCGAAGAACATTCTGCATCTCTGGCGACCTTTCACGTTCCATTAGGTCACGTAAAGATTCACCTTGAATAAATTCCATTACCAAATATGGACGCTTAGCTTCAAAAGTACCGACATCAAAAACCGAAACCACATTTGGATGATCGATTTTTGCCGTCACTTTGCATTCTTGCTCAAACCTTTTCAAAGCTGTTTCTTGGGAAGGAAGATTGCGATGCATAAGCTTGATTACAACCGGACGATCAAGCCCTAAATGTCTGGCTTTAAATACTTGAGCCATGCCACCTTCGCCAAGCAGACTTTCAATTTTGTATTTACCGGCTACAGTTTTGCCGATTATTTCAGTCTCAAAAGAAACATATTCAACTTGTGGCGCATCAAGTGCAATACCATCCACTGGACAATGTTTTACATAATCAGGATAGTCTTTTTTGCATTTCGGGCAGGATTTAGTATTTTCAAGCCCAACAGCCGGTAACAACAAAGTGCCATCTTGTCCGCAAAACTTTGCGCTTGCCGGATAATTCAGACCACATAAAGGACAAGATAAAAGCTTATCCACTGTCATTCAAGCTCAAGCCTCTGGGGATAACCGAGAATTGTCGGCTGTCCAAGCCCGACAGTAAAATCTTCGCTCAAATATTGATGATTCTTGCCGGAAAGCTGCAAGTTATAACTGCCAGGCGCGAGATTATTAATCGCGATTGCGCCATCTTTGCCAGTTTTGCCGCAGAGAAAAGTTTTTTGATCCAAGCTTTTGATAAACAGATTCGCTTCCGGCGCGGAAGCATAAAGCACAAGTCCGTCTTTAGTCCATAAAGGCTGAACAAAGCTCTTTTGTAAATGTGAAACAAGAGCAGTTTGAAATAATAAAAAGGCAGCACCAGCTCCTAGAATAAGTGCCAGTGCCAGAAAGAGAAAGTCTTTTCCGCTTGAAGTCACTTTAGCTGCCGGCAAGGATTGAGATATGGCAACAGCAGGTTTAGCCGAGTTTGCCATATTCCCGCCACAAAAAACACAATATTTTCCGTTTAGTGGATCGCTTTTACCGCATGATTGACAGCAAAAACCGCTAGCTGCTGGCGCAGCCTCTGCGGATAAAGCTTGACCGCAAAAAATGCAGAACTGCATTCCTTGATCATTTTTTTGACCGCAAGCTGGACAATCCAATTGAGCTTTCCAATTACCGACTGCTTAGAGTTTACTTGATGTTGCTCAAAGCTGTGCAAGATCAGCCTCAAGCTCTTTTATCTCAGTTGCAATTTCGCAAGCGTCGATTAAAACAAGAGCTTCATTAATAGCCTCTAGCCCCTCATTACTCTCTTGACTATGGGTGGCATAAACCGGTTGCAAAGCAGCCTTGCTGAAAGCAGCAGAGAGCTCTTCGGCGCTGGCGCTAACAAAATGCTGGAATTTTTGTCTTTGTTTTTTAACCAGCATAGCGATATCAAAAACAGTTTTGCTTTTAACCGTAGATTGCAAAGTAACGCTTGCTGAACTGCCGGCAATTATCTGCTCAGCTGCTTTGGTCGCATTGACAAGCTGTTCACCTTTAAGTTTTTTTGCTAATTGCACTTCGGTCAAACGACGCAAAAATTCCTGACGAAACTTAGGTGATTGAGCTTGGCTGCCCAAGACTTCACCGGTGCCGGCAATAATATTGCGAATATCATCTTTAGAAAGATTGGCAAATTTAGGCTCGACAAGTTGCACCAGTTTTTCCAAAGTTTGGTTCCATTTGGCCGCATGAACAAGAGTTTTCTTAAAAGCAGCTTTGGAATAAGTAGCAAGAATATCTTTAAGCAAAGGCCAAGACTGAGGATGTGTAAGCACAGCTTCCACAAGAGTGCGTTTATCGGCAAGAGATAAATCAGCCGGAGCAGCAATAAAATCAGTTATTTCTTTGGCGCCGACAACCGGTAAAACCGGATAAGCAACAGGCTTATAATCAGCAAGAGCAGCTTTGATTGTTTGGTCTAAATCCAGACTATCCGTGCGTGGACGCAATAATAAACGCTCTTCGTTTGTCTCATGCTTATCTTGCAACTGCCAATCTTTGAAAGGCAGATAAGCAATTACATCAGCTGTGGCATCACCGTTAAAACGAACAACTAAAGTGCCGCAAGCTAAATATTGTCCAAATAATAAATGGCGCGGAAAAGCACAACGATCGTCTTCGCCTTTAAAACGTATGTCAAAACGCAAGTCGTTTATCAGCAAGTCATTTACGTTAAAAGCAGCGACCAGCAGATCGTCATTACTAAAAGCATTTTGTTCGTCAATCAGTAGATCATTTTCCGGATCTAGATTAAGCACAGCAGTTTGTACAACTTGACGAGCTAACTCTTGACGCAAATCGCTGCCAGATAAGCGGCACCGTTCTTGGGCCAGCTTAACCATTTGGGGGGTAATTTCAACAGAGTTCATATTTTTTTCTCGAAAGCAATTTCCATAAATGAGCAACAGGGATAGGGAAAAAATTAGGAGGAGCCGATACCGAGAAAAAATTTCTGGCGTAAAACATTCCAAAAGGTACATTCGGGGCCAAGCAGTTCTTCAAGCTCGGACCAAGTGACAAAAGGCCTGAACTTAACAAGAAATGTCGCATTTGTTTGATCGAGCCCGCAAGCTTGAATCTCCTCAAGAGTTGCTTTATTCAAATCAAAACGTTTGTTTTGCGCATTACTTATTTTAAGTGCAGCGCCACGCTCAGTAAGTTTGTCTAGCTCTTTGCCCTCAATCAAGCCTTTTGCGCTTAAATCAGCCAAACTAAGAAATGGTCTTTCCGCAACAATTTTTTGCGCTAAATCTTTAGACAAACCAAGTATGTCGACAAGATCTCTGGCGCAAGCTGAATTTAGCTCAACCGGTACAAAAACAGCTACTGCCCCTCTATCTGTCACTTCAGATAAGCGCGGTTCTTTAATCACACCTTTATCAACCAGCTCTTGAGCTGTATTGAATTGGCGTCCTTTCACCAAACGCTCGACTTCACCTTCGGTGAAACCAAGCAATTGGCCAAGTTCTCGACGAGATGCTGTATTGATATTTAAACCTTTGCGCCAACACTCGGCTACACCAGGCAGTTTTTTATAAACACGTTGACGCACCATATCCAGGCCCTTATCCAAAAGAACCTGGCAGCGAGCGATGCGTCGTTGCATAGTTTCAGCTTCAATACCTAAAGCCTCGCAACACTCACGCATAGTCATCTCTTGTCCGACAACCGAGCTTGGCGTTAAACCTAAACCGAACATACAGTCAAGCACAATAAGCGGCTCTTGAGCCAGATTAGGCTCTTTCAACATAGCTGTCAGTTCTTGGCGCAATTGATTGAGCTGAGTCACTTGCTCGGCGCTGGCAACTAAAGTTTCTGGAGTATAAGCTTGATCGTCAGCTATGTTAGTACGTGGATCGTCTTGCTCGGGATCAAGATAAACATCCTGCAAAGTCGAGCGTTCCCAGGTTGTTTCTAAACGAATGTAATCGATCACAGCGTTATGTACGCTACGCTGAATATAAGGCGCTAAAAGCACTTTAAAGCCATTTTCGTCTTTGTTGCTTAGCTGTTTTAAAAGCACGCCTTCAAGCTTTGCCGCCAACTCAACAGACATAGAGAGACTATGTTTTTTTTGTTCGTCATAAGCTACATATCTTTGTCCGAGAAAACGACGCAAATTTTGATTTGCCGAAAGCATTTTGCCGAACATCGGTAAATAATATTGATCCCGCAACAGCCGTACAAAAGCGCTTTGTTGTTTGTCTAAACTCAAAGCTTTCATATAGATTGCTTTAGCGCCGACTTTAGCCAAAAAGTCCCAAGCAGCCGTACTTTCTTTGCCATCCCAATTTTTTAACAGTTGCTCCCATTCCGGAGCAAAATCAAAAATTTGGCGCAGTTCGGTTGAACTTGAAAGCATCGCTCTCTCTTGAAACAAGCACCGGCTTAAAGGATCCAGAGAAAATATTACAGCATCAAACCGGCCTGTGCGAAAATAGTTGTTTGCCGATGCAATGAGGTCTCTTGTGCCAACTCATGAACGCCTAATCGACCAGCCGGCAAGGTTTAATCACTCTCTTGCCAACGTCATAAGCAAAGAGGGCGATAAAGAAACGACACTGGGCCAAGCCTGGCTGGCCGCTCCCGGACGTTTGATTACTTGCGGTCATGTGGTCGAAACGGCAAAGCCCCAGGCACTTTTTCTCAAATTTCCAGCATCGGGCAATCTTTATCCGGTCAAAACAATCCGTTTGCATCCGGCTTTTGTTCGTCAACCGGACCAGTTGGTCAAATTCGATTTAGCTTTATTAGAAGCTGAATTAAAAGCTCCTGAGAACTCAGCTCAACCACTGCCTTTTTCATATGAAAGTGCATTGAAAAGCGGCATAGATCTCTGGACTATGCGTTATCCGGCTCATTTAGGACAACTAAGCGCTGCCATTCAGCCTCTCATTCAAAACGGCAAATTTCTTGGACTTTTAAGAAAGCATGACAACTTTCATTTATTACACGACTTGCCCTTATCGCCTGGGGATTCCGGTGCGCCTATCACGGACGGTAGAGCGATTGTTGCTATCCATTGCGGTGATACGGCCACTTTGCCCGGCTTAAATTTGCCGACGACCTCAATTCGTTTGGCTCTCTGGGTAGATGCTTTACGCGAGTTCGGTATTGCTGAGACCCAAAAAGCAGCCCTAAACAGCAATTTGCTAGCAAAAGTTGGTCTGGTTTTTGTTTTAAGTTTTTTATTGACTCTTTTTGCTCTGTATCAAATTGCCGGGCAAGATTTACTGAAAAAATGGTCTTTCGACCAACCTAAAATTATGCCGGTACATCTTGGCTTAAATCGACCAATCCACGGTTATAAGCTCAATGAAGATATTGAAGTAAATTTGATTCCAGGCTCAAATACTTATGTTTTTCTTCTGCAAATCGACCGTCAAGACAATATTGCTGTGCTTTACCCCCAATTCGGCATTTCGCCTTTCTTAAAAGGCGGCGAATCAAGAACAATCAACTATTTTGGACGCAGCAAATTAACAGCTAACCCAAGCCCGGATCAATGGCATTTAATCGCTATTGACGGTAACTCAGCTCAAGGCAAAGAGATTGCTGACACAATGCTGACAAATGAAGATTGGCCGGCCGGCGATCGCGAAGGAAAACCTTTATTGATTAAAGGCAAAACTTTTCTCAAACGTCTGGAGACTATTGAGGAGCAAGCGAAAGGGACGATTCTACATGCCATTTTCGATTCACCGCGCAGCTCCACCTAATTTTTTTTAGCAGCCCGTAGACCAATAGCAATCAAAACTGAGGATTTTAATATGAACGGTTTTAGCTTTTATGTTACTTGCGGCGCCGCAGCCTGTTTTTTGGCTCTATTAAGCCCGGAGAGCATGGCCAATGAAACCGAAGCGAATAAAATAGGCGGTCAAGAACGGGGTGCTTCTTTCACTAATATAATTCCGCCTCAGGCAGTGCCAGGCATTCAAGCCGCAGCAATTAAAGTACCGCCAAAAGCCAAAATACAGCTTAAAGTTGCTAAAAACAAAAGCAAGGTTATATTGACCAAAGCACAACCGGCAAGCGCACCAACACAACATTCTCCGGTTCCGCCTCCAGTTATTCCAGCATCCCACAGCGTGGTTACCGCTCATGGAATGCCGGCAGTAATTGCCACACTTGATCGCAAAGGTGGAATGCCAGTTTATAAAGTTGGCGAAAAAATGACGATCAATGTATCGGCAAACACTGATTGTAATATCGTTGTATTTAATTATGATTCCACAGGCACTTTGATCCAGATTTTTCCTAACGACTATCAACAATCCGGTTTTCTAAAAGCTGGCGAGAACGTTCATATCGGCGGCAATGAAAGTCCTTTTGATTATCAAATTTCAGGTAAAGGCGGCAAAGAAAAGATTTTTGTTTATGCCTATCCCCAAGGCACAGAAGCGCCGCTGGAAGTAGCTTTAAGCCAAGTACCCGGCACTCCTTTTCGCGCTGCCGAAATGACACCGGAAAAATATCGCGAGCTTGTGAATAACGCTAAATCGTTCTTTTCACGCGAAGTAAAAGTTGTACCGAAAAAGAATTATCAATCTACATCTGCTATGACTAACATTGCGCCTTCAGCCAACAAAGTAGAGCTTACTTTCCAGGTTGAGAAATAAGCGCTGACTTAACGCTCTCATACAGCTGCAAATAATGAAAAGCAGCAATAACCAAAGCATGAGTAATTTTGCCGCTTAAGATCAAACTGCTTATTTGAGACAAAGGTACTAAAGTCAGTTCAATATATTCGGTAGTATCAAAAGAAGGATTTTGAATCTTTTGCACATTCAAAGCTAAAAATGTATCGCAATGATTGCTTTGCATTGCCGGATTTGGATGATTGCGCCCGATATGAATCAGCTCGGAAGCCGCATAGCCAGTCTCTTCCAAAAGTTCACGTGAAGCAGCCTCAAGGGGGCTAGGATCTTCGGGATCAACCATGCCGCCAGGAATTTCCAGAGTCAAACCGGCAATACCATGACGAAACTGGCGGACCAAAATAACTTCGTGATCGGCAGTAATAGCAATGACATTCACCCAGTGATGAGGATGAACTACATAAAAATCATGGGTACCTAAATTCCCGTCGTCACCAGGCACAAAAGAGAGATTGCGGTTGACTGAAAAGACTTTGCAGTCAGCAACCAGCTCGCTGGAGATGGTTTCCCATTTAAGACGTAGAGACATGTGCTTACGGATCCAGATGCGGATTCCAAGTATACACGAAGCTGAAATTATTACCTGAGAGCTTGAGGAACCAGCTCCTTGCGGTTATTGCTCAATAAATAATCACGAAACAAAATGCGATAGTCTACGTTATCAAGCAGTCCGATTTCTTGAAACGGGGCTATTTGTTTATGAATCGCAATCCCTTCTTGTAGATCGCGCGGACGACCAAAAGAATCAAAACTTTTGGAGGTGTAAGTAACTTTGATCTTGCCTGGTTCATAAGGTTCGTAAGTTTTGATGTCTTCTCTTCTGAACGAATCAACAATCACTCCGCTAGTTCGATCCACTAAAAGGGATGTAGCCATAATCCGCATAATCACACGTTTTTTATCAATACGTATCGGACCATACCAATCGATATTGTTATAAGTAATCTGGCGCAGTTGCTCACTTTTGCTTGTACCTGATTCAACATAAAAATGCCAAATTTGATTTTGCGCATCTTTTTGAAAACCGTGCAGCTCTTGCCCGTAACTTGTAACCGGTTGATTTGGTCGTTGTATCTTTCCGCTGCGGCAATCTTCAATTTTAGTAATTACATTTTGGTCAACTTGAAACTGTCCGGCAAACCAAGCTGGAATCATGAACCAGCTGCTGGCATAACGTGGTTCTTTAAGCTTGGATTCTTGAAATTGATCACCGGCTCGCAAACCTTCGGCCAACGGATTAACTTTTGACGAATGCTCGACCTTTCCTTGCAAAATAAAAGGCTCCGCTGAAGCCGAAGCGCAAAAAAACAAAAGAAGAATAATCTGGCTTAGCAAGCGCACAGAAAAACCTGTTAAATTTGACTGACTGACCTATTGTACTCTCAAGTTTTCAAGATCATGGCGACAAAACATAAATCAGCCTTAGTTCATCTGCAAAAGCAAGATCCCTTGCTAGCCAAAGTAATCGAGCAAGTCGGTCCTTATAAACTTGCTGTTGAAGAGATGCAAAACTGTTTTGAGACTTTGCTTGAATCAATCGTTTACCAGCAGCTTACAGGCAAAGCCGCCGCCACTATTTTAGGACGAGTAAAAACTGCTTTTGGCAAAGGTAAATTCCCGACTCCGCAAAGATTGCTTAAAGCAAGCGACGACGAACTGCGTAGCGCCGGATTATCCTATGCCAAAGTTGCTGCAATCAAAGATCTAGCGGCAAAAACTTTAGCCGGCGAAATCCCGGAGATTGCCGAACTTTCCCATTTATCCGATGAAGAAATAATCCGTTTATTAAGCAGCGTTCGCGGCATCGGTGAATGGACAGTACAAATGTTGCTGATCTTTCGTTTAGGGCGCCCTGACGTGTTGCCGACAAACGACTACGGTGTACGCAAAGGTTTCGCTAAAGCTTACGGTTTAAACGAATTGCCTAAACCAAAAGAATTGCTCCAAGCCGGTGAATGCTGGCGCCCCTATCGCAGCGTTGCTGCCTGGTATTTATGGCGCATACTTGATACACCGAACAAAATCACAAAGACAAGCAAGTGAACATCAAAATAAGATGATTCACTTGCTTGGTCCGCTCCCCTAAGCAGCTTTAATAATGGTGGGGGAGTTGCTTGGCAAACTGACGGTCTTCCGTCCTTTTAGTTCCAAGATCTAACTCGCTATCTTTGAGATCTGGAAAGAATTTCCGCCTGTTTTTATAAACAAGCAGGGCCGCAATTGGTGTACCGATTGCAATCATTACTGTCGATAACATAATGAAAAGCAAAACAGCGCCAATTAAAGCTTGTACTTCTTCCAGACGTTTTTGCACACCAACAAGTGGCCCAGCTACGTTACCGAGCGGCTTTTTCAGCTCTTGAATCGGCGAGCGCAAAGCTTCAAGCTCACGACGAATAGCCAAAATATCCGTACGTACACCTTGAATGTCCTCTCTCACGCCTGTCACTTCCTGACGGGCTCCGGACACTTGATTTTGCGCTTGAACTATATTGCCTTGCATAGACTTTAAGCGACTGTTGACTACTGTCATCTTATTGTGCAAATTGATCATTGAAGGCTGCAAGGACGCAATCGGGCCTTCCATCCGCACTATTTGTTGCTGCAAACGAGTACTGAGCACAGCTAAATTTTCAACTGGGCGCAAAGCTCTTTTAATCGGATGAAATCCTTTAATCGGCGGCAATTCCGGAGTAGCCAGATCAGCGGCTTTAACCTTAACGCCAGGAATAGTGCTAACAGCATCAGCAGTGCGTTTATCTAGCTCTTTTTTACGAGTGCTATCACCGCTTTGTACAGTTACCGTAACAGCTTTATCTGGGCTATTATTTGATTCTTGTCCGTAAGCTATTCCAATTTCGGCATTAAATATCAAACAAAATAAAGCTATAAATGGAAACTTGTTTTTTATATTCGGCATCTGAGTTACCTCCGCCCATGTCGACGCCAGGTAAACCAACTGGTTCCAAAATCATTGAAAGCAGATACAAATGAACAATTCACTTAATCTAAAAAAGTTCCTGCTTGAAAAAGGAAAGCTCTGTATTCATCCTCCTGCCGGTCTTTTAAAACATGAATATGTCACACCAACTTACGGCATAAATCCTGGGTTTGACGATTCAGCTAAAGTGCCAGAAAGATCCCTAACCGGTCATTATTTGCAGATGTACGATTGGGATGCTTGTTTTTTCAGCCAAGTCAGTCATTATTTCGGCAAAAAAGAACTCGGTTTGAACGTAGCCAAAAATTTTCTCGGCTTACAAGAAGAAAACGGCTATATTCCGCGGACTGTCTCACCGCAAACAGCCTGGGACCAAGGCGATTTATGCAAACCCTTTTTAGCGCAGACTGTATTGCGTAGCGCACCGGAAGCTAAGCTTGAAGCTAAAGTCGTCATGCAATTGCATAATTATTTAGAATATTTTCGCAAGCATCGACAAGGAGCGCATAAGCTTTATCACTGGCGCAATGTGCTTGAAAGCGGCGTCGACGACAACCTGGCTTTAATCGCTCCTGTGGAAGCAGCTAAAGACGAGAATAGCAAACATACTGATTTTCCGGACGGACGTTTGTTAGCTTGCGATTTAAACGCTTATTTATATGCCGAATTCGGTGCCATGAGCCAGCTGGCCGGCATCGCCGGACACGAAAAATTAAAACATGAATATGCCGTTCTCCAAACCGAACTGCTTGAATCAATTGAAGCTAATTTGTGGAATCCCAAGCTCGGATTATATTGCAATCTTGATCCCGAAAGTGGCCGTCAAGTTGAAATTCGCTCCTGGACAGGTTTTGCGCCTTTGCTTTTTGCCGCAATTAAAGCCGAAAGAGCAGACGAGATCATCCGTAAAAATATTTTGGCTGAAGAACATTTTTTACGTCCTTGCGGAATTGTTTCTATGGCAGCCTCCGAACCGCTGCAAAATCAATCGGTAAGAGGGCTTTACGGACGAGCGATTGTCTCTAACTGGCAAGGACCCCTTTGGGTACTGCCTAACGCTCTTGTTTGTCGCAGCTTGCGCCAATATGACTTCAACAAAGAAGCCGATTTAATTGCTAAGCGTGTAGTCGATACTCTTTGCCGATCACTTGCGCAAAAAAACACCTTATACGAAAACTACGATGCCGAGACAGGTAAACCTCTCTGGGCACCGCAGTTCATAAGCTGGAATAGCTTAGCGCTTGAGCTAATTGAAAGCCTCGAATAATTACGAGGTCGAATCCCAACCGCTCGGATGTTTGGTGACAGCGGCAAAACGCTTAGCACAAACATTCCAATCGAGATTCTTCAAGAAAGAATCAAGATAAGCCGCACGATTGATACCGTAATCGATCATGTAAGCATGTTCGTAAACATCAAGCACCATAATCGGTACCACATTAGCCGGCGACCACATGTTATGCATGTCGAGACCGTAAGTATGAATCATACCGTCGCGACTGTTCCAGCCGATAATCACCCAACCGCGCATCGATTTGCCGGCAGCTTTCAAATAGTCCATGAATTTAGCGATGCTGCCATATTTGGCTTCTATTGCCGATTTCAAATCACCGGTTGGTTCGCCGCCCGAACCGCCTAAATTGCCGAAATAAAGTTCATGATAAACAACACCGTTTAGAGCGAAACTTTGTTCAACTAAAAGCTCACGCAAAGGCGCGTAAGTAGCGTTGGCAGCCGGCGGTTGCGTAAGCAGATCCGAGGCTTGCAACATGGTGTCTATCTCTTTTGTTTTAGCGACATAACCTTTATAAAGTTTCAAATGCTGCTCAATTTGGTTGGTGGATAAACCTTCCATTTTTTTTGTCAGCAAAGAGGAGAAATCTTTTTCTTTGATTTCACCGGGCGTTGTAATTACTTGTTTAACTACATCAGCTTGAGCGCCAGCAACGGACATAATGCCCCCGGCAGCCAGTGCTCCCATCATCAAGACTTCTCGTCTGGTTTTTACTTTGCCTTCAACAATTTCATAGTTGCCGACAATTTCTTCTTTGTTGGTTGTCATTAATCACTCCTATTCAATAATTTAGGATGCCAACGTTCCCTTGAGATCACTGTCAAATTCAGAACACGATGCCATATTTGGATGACAGGCAACCACAATACCTCATAACTTAGATTACCTCAAAAGAATTAAGGAGCAGATTTGCCGAATTTTGCATACTTACAGAGCCAAGGCGAGCTATCCTTTTTATCCTTGAATGCCGTTGATCGGTAGATTCCTAAGCATCATCGATGTCATATAGGTGTAATAATCATGCCCACAACTAAGACCAAATCAAGTGAAACCACTGCCCCAGCCACGGATAATACACTCGTGAAACCAAGCGCTAGTTATAGCTTGACTTTAAGACTGAAAATACGCAATTTGCCGGGCATGCTTGGAGCAGTCACCTCCAAGATCGGTGAGGTCGGCGGCGACATCGGTGCCATCGATATTGCTGGTTTCGAAGACAATCATATTATTCGTGATTTGACCGTCAACGTGCGCAATGAAGAGCACGGCGACAATGTAGTCAAAGAGCTGAAAACTATGGAAAACATTCAAGTGGTCCATGTTTCGGACAGAACTTTCTTGATGCATTTGGGCGGCAAGATTCGCGTCACCAACAAAGTGCCTTTGGCAACTCGGGACGATTTATCAATGGCTTACACACCGGGTGTCGCTCGAGTTTGTATGGCCATTCATAATGAGCCGGAAAATGCTTACAAATTGACGATCAAACGCAACACCGTAGCTGTAGTTACCGACGGTACCGCAGTGCTCGGTTTAGGCGATATCGGACCGGAAGCATCCTTGCCGGTTATGGAAGGCAAAGCGATGCTCTTTAAAGAGTTCGGTAAAGTCGATGCTTTCCCTATTGCTTTGAATACAAAAGATACCGAAGAGATTATCAAAGCAGTCAAGTATATAGCTCCGGTTTTCGGCGGCATTAACTTGGAAGATATTTCAGCCCCACGCTGCTTCGAAATTGAAACCAGACTGAAGCAAGAACTAGATATTCCCGTATTTCATGACGATCAGCACGGTACAGCCGTAGTTGTATTGGCCGCTCTAATCAACGCTTTGAAGATTGTCAAAAAAGACATTTCGGAGCTGAAGATTGTTGTCACAGGTGTCGGTGCAGCTGGAGTTGCCTGTTCCAAAATTCTGATGAACGCCGGCGCTAAAAATATCATCGGTTTTGATCGTCAGGGCGCCATCTATCGCGGACGCACCGACCATATGAACTTCATGAAAGAATGGTTTGCTGAAAATACAAACCCGTCAGCTTTCAAAGGCAGCTTGAAAGAAGCTCTTGAAGGCGCGGATCTTTTCATGGGACTTTCCGGTCCGGGCACTGTTGAAGCAAAAGATTTGGCAAAAATGAATCGCGATCCGATTGTGTTTGCCATGGCTAATCCGACACCGGAAGTAATGCCGGAAGAAGCCGCACCATACGTGCGGATTATGGCAACCGGTCGTTCCGATTATCCTAACCAAATCAACAACGTTCTTTGCTTCCCCGGTATCTTCCGCGGTGCCTTAGATTGCCAAGCCACAGACATCAATGAAGAGATGAAGCTGGCTGCCGCCGAAGCTATCGCCTCGGTAATCCAACCGAAAGAATTGTGCGAAGACTACATCATCCCCGGTGTCTTTAATCCTAAAGTTGCCGAATCGGTTGCTGCCGCCGTAGTCAAAGCCGCAATTAAAACCGGTGTCGCGCGCCGCGAACCGCATACAAGCGACGACGCCTAAAGACCGATAAAACTGACTAAAAAGGTTTGCTCCGGGTACGCCCTGGGAACATTAGGGTTACTTCTGTTCTCAGATGCACGTTACCCGGAGCAAACCTTTTCATGAGCAAATGGCTGGATAAAGTCAAAAAACGTCGTGAGGAGCGCGAAAAACAGCAACGCGAGGCTGAGCGAGCCGAACGAGCTCAGATGGATGAACTTGAGCGCAAACGTCGCAAAGAAGAGGAAGAACGTCATTTTTACGGCGAACGTGTTAAGAAGATTCAAGAAGAGAAAAAGCAGCAACGTTTAAGCGAAGAAGAACAATATCGCTTAAATATGCTGAAGATGGAAGAAAATTTCCGCAAACGCAAAGAAAAGCAGCAAGACGAATAATCGTCTTTAATCTTGTTTTTCAGCCGGCGGTGCCGACCAGGCAGGCTCTTCCGGTTCATCCGGAGCAGGCATAGCCTGGGCTTCGCCCCGTGGTTGTTTTTTACGGTGGCGGTTCAGCACTTCGGCAAAAAACAGAGCCATAGTTAAAACGCCAGCACAAACACACAGATAATAAACTTGCTGCCCGACAAACCAGCTGGCAGCAAGTCCTAATAAACCGGAAAAAGCATAAATCAAATAAGCAACTTTTTTTTGCGAAAGACCGGTGCGCAAAAGACGATGATGAATATGCTCGGCATCAGGATCAAAGATTGATTTACCCCGAGCCAATCTTCTGACGATAGCCCAAGAAGTATCTAAAAGCGGGAAGAAAAGAATGAGCATCGGCAAAAGCACAGTGACCACTGTCGCTGTTTTCATCACACCGGTGATCGCTACCGCGCCTAAAGTAAAACCGGTTAAATAAGCTCCAGAGTCACCAAGAAAGATTCGCGCCGGATTGAAATTCCAGCGTAAAAAACCAAGCAAAGCGCCGGCAAGCACAGCAGCAATCCAAGCAGCATAAGGTTGATGCAAATCAAGAGCCATAGCGATTGACCAGATAGTAATCGCTGAAATCAAAGAAACTCCCGCGGCTAATCCGTCCATACCGTCAATGAGATTTACAGCATTAGAAATGCCGACCAGCCAAAGCACTGTAATCGGGAAAGCCAGAGCCCCAAGATCAATTCCGCCTTGAATATGAATGAAGCCCCAATCGATAAAAAGCGGCAATGGTATCAGTGAGTTAATCCGCACTCCAAGGGAATAAGCGGTGCAAGCAGCTAGAACTTGAACACCAAGTTTGACCCGAGCTGGAATTGATTCAAGATCGTCAAGCAAACCCATAATAAAAATCAAGGTGCCACCGGCAGCAATACCAAGCAAACCGCCCTGACGGGGGAATCTTCCGCAAACTGCCATCATTAAAACAATGGCTACCATCATGCTTATATAAATAGCGACGCCGCCCAAACGCGGCACAGCTACTTTATGTATCCGTCTATCTTCACCGGGCTTATCAACCAGACCTAAACGCATAGCACGCGAACGGATCTCCGGAGTTAGCCACCAGCTGACCGCTAAAGCTACGATAAAACCAGGAATCTGCGTTTGATCAAGATGTCCATGTGAAAATGTATAGGCATATACCAATCCGGCAACCAAGAGCAGAAGCTGGCAAAGCCGAATTGCCATGGTTGATACTTTCGGTCGATTGCTCCGAATTTGCTCGGTCACTTTGCCGACACCAATC
Organism: Candidatus Obscuribacterales bacterium; assembly: GCA_019750335.1. Classification (GTDB taxonomy): domain Bacteria; phylum Cyanobacteriota; class Vampirovibrionia; order Obscuribacterales; family Obscuribacteraceae; genus JAIEPM01. Next base: position 333,611 of record JAIEOQ010000003.1, on the reverse strand, counting down.
TTTCTTTATACAAGGGATAACTGCTACAAAGTTTTTTCACGATCGAAAGAACTTGCTCGTGAATTTGCAAATCTTCCGGATTTTTCAGTTTTAGGGCGATTGCTTGCCCAAGCATTTTCATCTCCGCCGGACCCAACCCCCTGGTTGTGACAGCCGGTGTGCCGATACGTATACCACTTGCAATATGCGGTTTTTGCGGATCATTTGGGATTGTATTTTTGTTAGTGGTGATATTCACTGTCTCTAAAAGCTCGCAAGCTTTTTTACCGGTCATATTGATCGAACGCAAATCAACAGTCATCAAATGATTGTCAGTGCCACCGGAAACTATGGCTAAACCTTCAGCGATTAAACTTGCGGCAAGCTCTTTGGCATTAGCGACAATGCGTTTTTGATATTCGCTGAATTCAGGCTGTAAAGCCTCATTAAAAGCCACTGCTTTAGCGGCGATTACATGCATGAGCGGACCGCCTTGCAAACCAGGAAAAACAGCTTTGTCGATGGCTGCGGCAAACTCTTCCTGACACATGACTACGCCACCGCGTGGACCGCGCAAAGTTTTATGAGTAGTGGTGGTCACAAAATGTGCGTGTGGAAAAGGATTAGGATGCACTCCGGCTACGACCAATCCGGCTATGTGAGCTATATCAGCCATCAAATAAGCACCGACGCTATCAGCTACTTCTCTGAATTTAGCAAAATCAATCAAGCGTGGATAATTGCTGGCACCGCAAATAATCAATTTCGGTTTATGTTCGGCAGCTACTTTTGCCACCATTTCAAAATCAATCCGTCCGGTTTCCGGATTGACGCCATAAGAGACTGCTTTAAACCATTTGCCCGACATGCTGACAGGCGACCCGTGAGTGAGGTGTCCGCCTTGATCAAGTGCCATGCCTAAAATTGTGTCGCCTGGCTGCAGCATGGCAAAAAGCACCGCAGCATTGGCTTGGGCACCGCTATGCGGTTGCACATTAGCATGAGGCGCGTTAAAAAGTTTTTTCAAACGTTCGATGGCCAGACGTTCGACGACATCCACATATTCACAACCGCCATAATAACGTTTACCCGGTAAACCTTCGGCATATTTATTGGTCAGGACAGAACCTTGCGCTTCCAAAACAGCTTCACTAACGAAATTTTCGCTAGCGATCAGCTCCAAACCGTTTTGCTGTCTTGCCAACTCATCCTGGATCGCAGCATAAATTTGTGGATCGTTCTCTTTTAACCCTGGCACAAAACTATCTCCGAAGATTAGGAACTAAGTGTCATTTTAACTGCATCGCCCGGCGCTTTCCACTGAATTTGTCCGAGCAAAGGCTTCTTTAAGTAAACCTCATCACGTTTTCAAGCAGGGCTTACTTGGCTTATTTGCGCAAGCACATCCAGAGATTTCAGGCGTCGCCCGCACCGATGTTCCAAATAGTTGTGCATCAAACGTTTAGCAGCCACACGCGATGCTGTTATATGAGGAGCCGGCGATTCATTTTGACTGTCCCCTTTGCGCATGGAAGCTAAAACCAGATTTTTCCATACAAGAGGACTGATATGAATGCCGCGAGCCAGAGCATCGGCATCATCGTCCTGTTCACGCACACCGCGCTTACGCCCCTGACCAAAACAAGCACTACAAATGACGCCACCCAGATCCACATTGAAACGGGACAAATTATAGTCAGTAAGAACGGTACGACAAACTATGCAGCAAGTAAGCTCCGGCGTATAACCGAGATATTGCAGAAGCCCCATTTCAAATTCAAGACAAAGCCAAAGCGGACAAGATGCAGCCGTCGCCTGCAAACGCAAACTGTCAACTAAAAAGCTGAAATAGGCATTACTCTCCTCTTCCAAGCCTGTGGCTAAGATTTGAGTCAGCTCGGCATAGTGCAATCCGTAGCTGAGGCGTGTAAAATCAGCGCGCAAACCAGGAAAAGTTTCCAAAGTCTGAGCTTGACTTATAATCTCAAAAGTACGTCCGGAAGCCAGAAGCAGCTCATTAACCGAAAGTATGTCAGCACGTCCGGCCATTTTAGTGCCCGGTTTTTTTACTGATTTAGCGACTGCTTTTAAGAGACCTTTTTCAGCACTAAATATGCTCAAAACTTTGTCTGCTTCGCCTAAATCGAAGCTGCCGACATTTATCGCTTTAACTGTATAAGTAGGCAAAATAAATCCGTCACGACAATCATACTTATCTTAACGGATTGGGCAGCTTATCGTCGAGAAGAACATTCATCACAGAAACGCCGCGTCCGGAAATGTAATCAGCGACATCAGCACCGTGAACACCGAAAGGCCAAAGCGGTATCTCCATCACTGTATATGGTGCATAAATATATAAGCAGGAGGAATCGGGAAAAGGATAATATTCAGCGTAAGAAATATCCTTCAAATTGACCATCTGTGTTGATTTTGAACCATGGAACGTATCAATGACCGTAAGCACTATTTCGCTTTGGTTCAATTCAAGCTCAAATTGTCGCTTGCTGTCTACAAAGAGCTTGTAAGCAACTATAGCTATATAAACGCAATAAGCCAGGGTGCAAAGAATGATTAAAACGCCCCAGATTACATGCTCGACAACACCAGAAGCGATTAACGAAACAGCAACGACAAACCAAAGACCGGAAAAAGCAAGACAAATGCAAAGGGCAATCAGCATCGGATAAAGCCCGGCTCTTGCTTGATAAGGCATAGAGCTTAATTTCAGCTTTGCAGTCTCTTCGAGAATAGCCATTTGCAGCCTCGGGCTAACAATAGTTATTTTCCCGAGTTGGCAAGCAGAGAAACCTTTTGCGTCCTTTGGTAAAGCTTTAATTGCTGAAAAGTAAAAGTGCCATAGTGAAACTGCCCCCGTTCCAAAGCCCGTGAGCAACCATACAAGGAACAAGACTGCGGCAACGTTCATAACAAAAAGCAAGAACAAAGCCGATGGCAAAGAGCATAAGCAAGCCACCTTTGTCGAAATGGATGCCGGCAAAAACAAGGGCGCTTAATAACATGGCAAAAAATACGCCTAATTTTTGCCGGCAAGAAGCATAAAGAAAGCCTCTAAAAATCAGCTCTTCGCAAAAAGGAGCCAATACAGCCAAAGTTAAATAGAGTAATAACTTAGCTTGTGTATCCGACGAATTTGCCGCACTAATAATCTCAGCAACAATGGCATTATCCGAGCCTTGGGAACCTAAATAATAGGAAGCGATAACAGCGCTGAGCATAACTAAAGGCAGCATTGCGCACCAAGCTAAAAAACCAGCGCCAATCTGGCGCATAACGCCGCCTGAAGTAGGCGCTAAACGCAAGCCTAAAGCATCGGCCATCTTGAGCTTTTTCGGCTTAATCACAAAAAGATAGATATAAAACAAAGCCGGTCCCATATTGATTACATATGTGACCAAAGTAAAAATTGCTACTTTTACCGGTTCGCCCGATAAATTCAAAACACCGGCAGGCAATAGTTTCAAGAGACCGACATATGCCATCTGGGTTAAGAACCAAAGCAGAAAAACCTGATAAACAGTACCTAGCTCCACATCTTTCAGCCAAGAAGGCGGCTTGATTTCGGGCTTTGGACGGCGTGACAAAGAACCGAGCTGAATAATGATTACGATCAGTCCGACAAAAGCCGAAACAAGACTGAGCGCCATAGAGCCAAGGGCAATTTGAAAAGTACGCCAATATTTTTCTTCAAGTTCATGATCAAGAGCTCGATACAGCTTCATCTCATGTGCGGTTTTATACAACAGCGGCTTAGCGTTATCTCTAAACCAGCCTGGTCCAATCTCACTGTCAATTAGCTTGGCATAAGCCGGATAAGCTTCTTTGCTTACTTGTTTGTTCAAATACAAATCACGCAAACAACGCGCCAGCGCCTTGCGCTCTGGTTCATTGTTTGTTTCTATTTCAGCACAAAGTTCGGCAATACGCTTGCGGTCAGCAGCACGCCCCCAGGTACCTAACAAAATTACTTCCTTAGCTCTTAGCTTAAATGCTTGCGGGTCAGCTTTAATCGCCGCTTCCAAGGATTTACTTGCTGTTTTGTATTGAGTATCAGGATTACTGTTCCGGCTTACCTCAACGGCAGTTTTATGCTTACCCGAAACATCATCAAGAGAGCCGCCAAAATTGCTGTACAGACGCGATACACCGATATTAATCGTGCTCATCACCCGCAAAGGAATCTCAGCTCGCTCAGCAGAAACAGCTCCTTTTAGCTTGTTCTGTTTTGAATTAGCTTTTAAGCTCGGCAAAATATAGGCAACTATTACTGCAGTTGCAACAAAGAGCGCTATGTCTCGCCATAATTTTTTGTGCTTCAGCACAGACAAAGCCTATCGAGCTTATTCAGCTCCGCCGCCGCTGCCATTGAAGTTAGCGCCGAATTCACCCATTTCACCGAAGCCAGAGAATTCACCGAAGTCGCCAAAGCCTTCCATACCGGCAAATTCAGTACCAACGTCGTGGAGAAAGTTCTCATTATCTTCCGAATAAAAGCCTGGATCCGACTTCGGTACCATGTCTTTATAGTAACCCCAAGGAAAACCTCGGCGTAGCTGGCGCCGCATCAAGAAACGGGGAAGCTTTACAAAGCCAAGGCCAAAAATCACAGCCCCAATGGCTATGAATTCTGTAAGCAGTATATTCTGCCATTGCATAAAGCTAATTACCCGCAGACCGGTTTTTCAGGACAAATTACTATTTGCCATGAAAATGCTACTGCTTGGCTGGGGCTAAGTCAATGTTCCCAGTGGGAGCGTTCCCATCGAGAAACCTTGCCAAAGGAAGTTATTCGCCGTCGGTTAGCAAAGCCATCTTTTGGTTGCCCACTTGGCTAACAGTCATACGCGGTGCCTGAGTACGCTTGAAATTCTCAATATAACGACGCATAGCTTCACGTATTAAATCAGACCGTGTTCTATGCTCAACCTGGGCTACAAAATCAATCTGTTCGAGCAAACCAGGCGGAAGAGCCACAAGTACTTTCTTTGGCATGTATGACCTTACAAATATATAGAAGTGGGACTGTAAAGAGACAAATAAATGAAAGTCCGCCAGACCTGTCGTTCCGTCGAACAAATTCCATTTGTCCTACAATCTACACGCTAGCTCTTACTTTTTGAAGGGCCTAAAGACCCATAATTACGCTTGCGCAGTGAAACTAATATAAAAGGTTTTTTGGAATAGCCAAATGCATATATACCAAGTCCTACAGTAGGAGCGGATCTTGGCTACGCTAAAAGCTTTTGTTTACTAGTCTTCGCTGAAATCCGAACGAAAAACTTTGAAAAAAATGAGGATGGCGCCAAGGGCTAAAATGATCAAACCGATCACGGCAAGATCGCAAGCACCTTCAATTAGATTGCGAATGTTTTCCAACTGAACCACAACGCAACTCCAACAAGCCAAGATGGAGTCTAACAGTTATCTTAAAAGAAGCAAAATGAAATCTGAAGATCGCACAAATCAATCAACAAGTGCCGCTCGGCTTTCAAGCGCTCTTTCAAACTCGGGCAATAGCGGAAACTTTTCGGTAGCACCTATTTCTCGGGTAGCTAGCGCACCGGCTAAGCAAGCTGGCTTCAAAATCTCCTGCCATTGTTCTTGCGGCAAAGCATAAAGCGCATCGCGCTTTGTTTTATCTGGCAAAATTTTGTTCAAACCGTAATAAAGACCAGCCATAAAAGCATCACCGGCACCGACATCACAAATACAATCAACCGGATAGGCTTTAGCTTGAACCATACCTTCCTTAAGATAGATTTGCGCGCCATCTTTCCCTAAAGTGACAACTAAAGCTGCCGGCTTTATATCTTGCAGAAGTTTCTGCGCCATTTTTGCCGGATTCTCATTAATTGAACCGCCGGACCAAAATGAAAGCTCGGAAAGATTCACTTTAATGATGTCGGCTAAATTCATTAAAGAACGCGCCGCCTGTTCGCCATCTTTGCCCTGACCTGTAGGAAAGCAAGCATCAAAAGCAATAATCACGCCCTGCTCTTTTGCTCTTTTTGCCGTTTCAAGAACAGCTTTGCGTCTGGGATCAGCAACAAGAGAGATCCCGGTACAATGCATCAAGTCGCAAGCCGCAAGGCGACCCGGATCAATATCATTTATTTCAAGCATCTGCGCAGCATGAGGACGCGGCCAGTTGGCATAAACCGGACTACCGTCAGCATTTCTAGTCATGTAACACTGCGCCGTCCCGTAAGTGCTGTCAACAATCACCTGACTTAAATCAAGCTTGTTTTCAGCCAGAGCGGCAAGCAGATACTGCCCATGCAAGTCATCACCGATTTTAGCTAAAATCTCCACGTTCAAACCAAGGCGCGAAGCGACTATACCGACGTTTGCCGCGTTACCGCCCGGATAACGATAAAAATTGCAAGCTGTCAGCATGCTTTCGCCTGAGGTCAGAGAAAGCCAATCAACCGTTAACTCGCCAATTGCTAAGACCTTCAACCGACTCTCTGGTTCTTACCTTTTAGTTCCCAAACTTTCGGATATATGGAATAAGCCGGCTTAATTACCGGCAATAAAGCTAAAGCTTTCGGTGTCGGTCCTTTGGAGACGATTTTTCCCATCATCAAAGCCATCGGTACATTGACTTTACCTAGCCAGAATTCATGAGCAACGTCTGCTTTCATGGACATTTCAATGACCGGTTTCAATTCGGTTTTGCCGACAATAATTTTCATCTCTTTACCGTCAAGACAATCAACAGTTAACAGTCCGTGCGGATCTTTATATTGAAACTGAACGATCAAACGAGAAGAGATAAGCTTCTCTGCTATTTCGGGATTGCCTTTCATTTCGTTCCAAAGAGTGAACATCACTTCCTGGAGCTCTTCGGTGGATGAAAAAACAGGCATTAATAAGCCTCCCTTATCAAATTGGACAGGTCTTCAATTGAAGCTTCCTGGGGATTGAACATAATAGCCGGATCGGTACCGGCGACAGCTGCCAACTCAAGAATTTTATCGTCAGCAAGTTCAGGAACACCTAAATCTCGCAAACGCTTCGGTATGGAGCATGAATCGGCAAGATCGCTTACCGCTTTTACCAGGGACCGGGCATCTTTCTCAAAGTCGGCTTCCATGACCAATTTAGCAGAAATACCATATTTCGCGCCACTGGCACCAGGATCCAGGCTGCACAAATGTCGCCAACAACGAGCATATCTTTCATATGACGAAGGCATATTGAAGTTCATCCCATAAGGAAGAAAGACCGCATTTGTCAAGCCGTGATGAGTGCCGAACGCGCCACCGATCGTATGCGCAAGAGCATGAACGATGCCGACGCCGGTATTGGTAAAAGCCATCCCAGCCATCGCGCTTGCTAAAAGCGTATTCGCCCGCGCTTCCGGATCGTCACCATTGGTAGTGGCAAGCTTGAGATTTTGGAAAATTAAAGCCATGGCATCAAGACAGAGAGCGTCAGCAATGACGTTAGCACCGAGCGAGACATAAGCTTCAAGACAGTGCGTCAGCGCATCCATACCGGTGCCGGCGGTCAAGCGCGGCGGCAAAGAACAAAGCAAATTGGGATCGAGTATGGCTAGATCCGCATAAAGATAACGGCTGCCGAAAATCAATTTTTTGCCGTTTGCTTTGTCCATAATCATGGCTACCGCTGACATTTCGGAACCGGTGCCGGCAGTAGTCGGCACTGCAATTAACGGTTTTAAAGCTTGAGAAAAACTGTTTATTCCTTCGTATTCAAGCAAGTCGCCGGGAAGGGACAAACCGATATTGAGCACTTTAGCCGTATCAATCACCGAGCCGCCACCGCAAGCAATTACCAGATCAGCCTTGGCTTGTCTGGCAAAAGCGGCTGCCTGCCTGACACATTCAACGTCGGAATCAGGGGGTACATCGGAAAATATCGGTAATTTGCCAAAACCGGACTCGTCAAGAGAGCGTAGGACCGGCTCGAGAACACCCTTTTCCAGCAGAACTTTATCCGTCACTAAAAGCGGTTTACTGGCGCCGAATTGACTGATTTCGTCACCAATACCGGATATGGTGCCCTCACCAAAGAGCACTTTAGTCGGACTTTGAAAAACGCCTAACCGCATGAGATTTTTTTTCTTTGAGGAACATTCAGCAAAGAACAATCATCAGCATAACAGAGAAGGAAGATGGCTACACGTTCTCCCAGATGATCCACTTTTAATCATATAAAATTCCCAAGATATAAGTAGTTACGAGCAGGCTTATTTAGACACTTTTTCAGGTTTTAAGGAGGTTCTGGCTGTACCATTATCAAGTTGAAGTCATGGCGCTCCAATTTTTAGGCAATACCTATTAAAGGTTCCAGATTTGCTTCCGTATCCGAAAAAATCATTAGCGACAAAAGCAATCAGAGTTTGGCTTTCGGCAGCTTTGGTCGCTTCACCCTGGCAACTTTTTGGTCTTGTTGCAATGGCTGAAAGTACAAGCCCGGCTGGTACTTTGCTTTTGCCTTTGACACCAATGCTTGACGTTCAAGATGACAGTCAGCCACAAATCATTAACCGAAAAGCAGCACAACCGGCAGCGGCACCGAAAAAAACACAAATAGCCGCAACACCGCCGGCTGAACGCAAAAAAAACAAAGCAAAAAAAGCTGAAGCAACCAAACCGCAAACTCAAGCAGCTGCGGAACAACCGGTAGAAGAAGCTGAAAGCACACTCTTTAAGTCTCCAACCGAGCCGGCTGTCGGCGCTTTGCCATTAACTCCCGGTTTGCCGACAACTGATTCGACCCAATCAGATAATGATGATCCGGAGCTGGCCAACCTGGAGTCGATAAACGACAACAGCTTACTTAAAGGTACGGTACAGATCGTCGCTGACGATACTGAATATGACCAAAACAAAAACACATTTTTAGGCACAGGCAACGCCGTAGCAACAATCGGCGGTCAGGAAGCACGCCTGGAAGCCGACATGATCCTCTACGATCAAAATACGCAAATCATGGACGCCCGGGGTAATGTCAAAATTATTCGCCAGGGTGAAATTTCCACCGGCAGCTCTTTCAAATTTAAAGTTACATCTGACGAATACATAATCACAAAACCCGACACCGAAATTAACGGCACTCAAGTTATTGCCCGCACAGCCACCGGAACTAAAGCCGGCATGTCCTTCAAAAAAGGGATCATGACCATGGCTAATCCGGTGCATATTGCCCGCAATCCTTTTTTCGGAACATTGCAGTCTTCCGAAGACACAATGTATAAAAACATCCACCCCGATGCTTATGCACCAGTCAACCCCAGCTTTGTTTTCAAAGCTCGCAAAATGGTCTACGAAAAATACAAAGAACAGGGCAATTTCACCATATTTGGTGGCAGACTCGTAGCCGGACGCTTCAGCATCCCCTTAGGTAAATTCCAAGCTACTGTTGGCAAAGAGAGCAACGTTGTTTTCCCGATAACACCGAACATCACCAACAATATGCAGATGGGCGGCATGAACATCGGTCCTAAATTCAGCTACGCTCTGGGTAAAGGTGTTTTTTATTGGTCGCCGATGGTTCAACTTGGCGGTTATCAAACAAACGGCAGCAATGACAAAGGACGCTTAGGCGCCTCAGCTCAGCTCGGCTATATCGGACCACGGGTGACCGCTCAAGCTGCTTACGGCTCGAACAGCAACTTGCTTGTCGCTACTCTTAAATATCAAATCAACAACAGCACTAACTTTCAGAGCGGTATCAACAAATATCTGCCTGACGGCTTATTCGGACCGCGCCGCGCTAGATCTATAATGGAAATAGTTGACAACCGTTATGTCGGCGGTATTCCTTACCTTACCGGTATAAACTTCCGCACATCGGCCGGCTGGATGTCGGATCAACCTTCATTGTTGAATTTGACGCCGGAATATAAGCAGCTTTTCACTATGACTAACGGCAATATTACAAGCGGCTACCGCATTCAAGAACAGTTGATTGCTAACTCTCATCCTTTATTCGCCCTGGGCGATCGTAAGTATGGCGTGAATATGAATCTGTTCGGCGGTGTTGCCGGCAAAGCTTATTCAACCGGAGATTCGCTTTTGATGGGACAGATTGGTCCGATTTTGAACGTCAATCTTAATCGCGCCCGGGTCCAAGGGATGGTTACCAAGAGTGCCGTGCGCGGGCAATCACCTTTTGTCTTCGACCAGTTCATTCAAGGTTCAAAATCAGCTAGTTTGAGCGCCGACGTGAAGCTCTGTAAATGGCTTACCGTAGGGACCAATTTAGCCTACAACATGGACCTCAAAATGCTTTATCAAAAAAGTTTCTCCTGCGCTATCGGTCCTGACGATTTCAAGCTACTACTTAGCCGTGATACCATTCGTGGCATTAATCGTTTCGGCTTCGACGTAATTGTCGGACCAAAAATACCGTTCGACAAACTCGTACTTAAAGGCAGTCCCGATCATGGACAACTTGGTGGCATCTAACAATACGGATAAGCACATGATTCCGGCCATAGGCATCGACCTGGGTGGAACCAAAATTTTAGCCGGACTTGTCAGCAACTCTAAGTTAGTCTCAAAGCCAATACGTATTCCGACTCCGAAAGGACCGGAAAATATCATCAAAGCTCTGCTTGACCTGATTAACAGCCTGCAGCAAGAACGAATCGTATTCGGTGTCGGCATCGCCACAGCCGGCATAGTAAACCCGGAAACCGGGGAGATTCTTGGTGCTACAGGCAATCTGCCTGGCTGGGAAGGCACCGCTCTCAAACATATCATCCAAGATAAAACCGCTTTGCGCACTCATGTCGAAAATGATGCCAACGCTGCTGCCTACGGTGAAGTACATGCTGCCGGTTTAGGCTATAAAACTTGTGTGATGATGGTTACCCTAGGCACAGGTATTGGCGGCGGCGTCATCCTCAACGGCAAGCTTTATCGCGGCGCCCATTTTGCCGGTGGTGAAATCGGTCACTTACGTATTTCCATGAATAACGAGCGCCATTGCACCTGCGGTCTCTGGGACTGTTGGGAAGCTTTCGGCTCCGGACGCGGTTTAGTTGCTACGGTCCGCAATTTACTTGTCGGTGTCAGCGAAGAACAAACACGATTAGCCGGACTGGGCGACAAATTGAACGTTGAAGAAATTATCAAAGCCGCCGCTGAGGGCGATATCCTGGCAAAGCGAGCGATATTCCAGTATCACGAACATGTCGCTGTCGGCATGTCTTCTTTGTGTCATGTACTCGATCCTGATTCATTCGTGCTGGCCGGCGGTATGAGCAAGTTTGTCGATCTTAATTTGCTCAAAGAGCTGCTTGCCGATCGCACTTTACCGCGTATCGCCGAAAGACTGGAGATCCATCCTTCAATTTTAGGCGAGAATGCCGGTTTGGTTGGCGCCGGACAGTTAGTGCTTGATGAAGCTCGAGAAGTAAAATCGGTGGGCGTTGCCGGCTAAGCTTCGACAACTTGACCGTTGAAAATTACTTTCTTAATCGCCAAAGTTTGACGATCCCATAAAACTAGATCGGCATAAGCGCCTGGTTGCAGAGAACCGATCTCAGCTTCCAAACCAAGCAGCTTGGCCGGATTGTAGCTGGCCATCAGCACCGCTTCACGAAAGTTGCTAATGCCCCAGCTGACCACATTTTGCACAGCTTGATCTAAGAATATGGAAGAGCCGACAAGGCCGCCCTCACTGGTGCCGATATGAGCGATATCAGTTACCAGTACAGTGTTTTTACTGCCTTTCATTCGCAACACAAGCTCACAAGCTGCCGGATCCACATGCAAGCCGTCGCAAATCAAGCAACAAGTAATTGCCTGGTCCAAAAGCGCGGCTGTAACTGCCCCGGGATTACGATGATGGATACCTGGTAAAGCGTTAAAAATATGAGTGATCAACGAAACACCCTTGGCAAATGCGCTTCTAGCTTCAGCAAGGGTAGCGTTTGAATGCCCAAGGGCGATGTTGACAGCGTTTTTTTGTAAAAAAGCCAGACTCTCACCGCTAGGATCCAGCTCCGGGGCTAAAGTGATCAGCTTGATTGAAGAATCGACAATCTGTTTTAAAAGCTCAACCGTTAACGGTTGAAGATATTCCACAGGGTGGACCCCAGGCTTGGCTGGCGATAAACAAGGTCCTTCCAAATGAATTCCCGGCATGCGGACAATGTTCTTTTTGCGTCCGGCAAGACTAATGCCGAATTCGGACTTGAGAAAATCACGATTTTGAACCGTGCGCTCAATCGCGCCGGTAATAATCGTCGGCAAAATGGAAGTAACACCGTGTTTTAAGAGCTGGCTACTGAATAAATGCACATGGTCGGCTTTAAGTTCGCCCCAAAAATTGCAGCCTGGACCGCCATTCACTTGCAAATCGAAAAGTCCGGGCGTCACATAACAACCACTGGCATCCACAACCAGCGCTTTGTCATCTAGCCCTGAAGCAGCCCCTAGCCCGCCAATACGCTGCCCGAGCGTCCAGACGTCGGCCATTCGTTCTTCTTTGGGGGTAATTAAAAGTCCGCCCTTAACAACAATATTAGTCATGGCACCAGTTTAGCCCGAAATTCTTGCCTGCAATTTTATTGTTTGAGAGAGATAAAGGGACAACTCGCCGGGGAATATTAATTTTAGGCGTCGGCGTTGGGATAGACCCTGGGTTAGCAATGGATACAAATAAGCCGGACATCAATTCGCTTATGGAAAAGCTTCTGGCGATGCAAGATTCTTTACTGCAAGCTCAGGAGAAAAATCTGACTTTGGCTGCTCAGATAAGAGATCTGGAACGTCAAATTCGCGACGTCGAAGAATTACGGATCGAACATGACAACCAGTCCCAACTTCTGGCTGATAAGACACGCGAAAACAAACATTTGCATCAAGAACTTTCACGGATGAGCGGCATGATGAATATCCGCATCCAAGAAAACGAAGAGATGAAAACCAACATTGCCGAGCTCCAGCACCAATTGAAGAACTCCCAAGCCGACCGCGATCTACTGGCAATTATGCTTACAGATGCCGAGAATGCCGTTCGTGACGAGTCAAGAAGCAGCTCTCCGAATAATCGGGTCAGCAAAGAGAATCCCAAAGACTGGAAAAACATTCTCAAGGGCAAATAAATTAGCCTCAGTCGGCTTATTCAAGAGGCTCTAAAGTTTGTCGCTCAACCGGCGCATCAAATTGAGAAGGAATCGGCAAAGGGTCCTGAATATAGGGCTTCGGCTTGCTCGAGGCAAATAAAGATTTGACTACGGCCGCGCTGCCGCTGATATCAACCTTAGTTTTGCGCCCGCCGAACAGTCCTTTTTTGCTTTCCACTTTGTCACCGAATATGGTGCTGCCCTGAACGCTTGATCCGCCGAACCAACCTTTTTTACGCTTGATCGAATTGCCAAGGACAGCAGCTTCGCTTTGCGAACCGCCAAAAATACCTTTGCTACTTTGATATTTGTTGCCAAAACGATCTTGAATATTCTTTGATTTACCGCCGAACCAGCCATTCTTGATTTGAATCTCTTCGCCCATGCCATCGCTAATCGAGATGTCATTACGTTGAGCTAAAGCCGGTTGAGCACAAATAAGCAGAGCGGTAACTAATAAGGTCATTTTTTTTCTGGAATTCATAAGCACATCCATCAAATTCTCTTTATATACGGCAAGACTTTGCCCTGGCCGGAATTGTTCCCTACTGGTGTATGCTTGCTAAAATCATGCGGAGACCAAACCGGTGACAAACGCGACCGTGAAATTCACTCTGGAAAGCATATCCGAAGATTTGCCTAAAGGCGACCGCCGGTCGCTGGCTCGTGCAATCAGTATCGTCGAAGACGGCGGTCCCGATGCCAATTGGCTCGTACAAAAACTTTTTCCTTATGCCGGCAGAGCGCATTTAATTGGTATTACCGGATCTCCTGGTGTCGGCAAATCAACTCTTGTTGATGCTTTGATCACCGAAATACGTTCGCAAGGATTGAAAGTAGGCGTACTGGCCATCGACCCATCAAGCCCCTTTACCGGTGGTGCCATCCTTGGTGACCGCATTCGCATGCAAGGTCACACCATGGATAAGAATGTTTTTATACGCTCCATGGCTAACCGCGGTCATGCCGGCGGTACAGCGCTTGCTACTTACGACGCAGTACGTATGCTTGAAGCTTCAGGCTACGACGTAGTGATCATTGAAACAGTCGGTGTCGGACAATCCGAACTGGCCATCGCTCAAACAGCCGACACCACAGTACTTGTATTGATGCCCGGTTCCGGCGACGACGTACAGGCGATTAAGTCGGGCATTATGGAAATAGGCGATGTTTTTGTCGTCAATAAAGGGGATTTGCCCGGCGCAAACAAAACTGCCGCCGAAATAATCTCCAGCCTCGAGCTGAGCAATACAGGCTCGCCCTGGAAGCCACCGGTACATGTCACTAACGCTGAAACAAACGACGGCATAGAAGAAGTCTGGCAATCCATACGCAAGCATAAAGAGAAACTGGAAGAGAGCGATCTTTTGCAAGCGCGACGAAAAAGCAAAGTACAAGCTGAGCTTATCGAACTGGTTGCTGAAATGGCCAGAAACAACTTAAAAGAATCACTTGAACATTCACCGCAAGTGCAAAAAGTACTAGAGCAAATGCTCAAGCACCAACTTGATCCGCACAGCGCCGCAAACAAAGTCATTGAAGATATTTTCCAAACAAATGACAGGCAACCTTCCAACAAAGTCAGCACTTAAACTTCTTTGTGCCGCAATTCTTTTTTTCTCGGTAAACTTCAAAGCCGATGCCACCTCGGGCTACGACGAATATTTACGTCGCTGCGAAGAGATAGTCGCTGGTAAATGGCGACAAAAAGCCGGCAATCCTAATCAAGCATCGACATTTTTACGCTATCACGGCAAATCAGTTCTTACTTTCAACCTCGACAGCAAAGGACATATAAATAAGATCTGTTTGCGTCATTCAGTTAAAGAATCTCTTTGGTTCAACCCTAAAAATCGTTTTGGCGAAAAGGCAGAGCAAGAGATAAGCCAAGCCGACCAATCATGCTTGCAAGCCCTGCTTGAAAGCACCCCTTTGCCGCTGCCGCCCTCGTCTCTTGGCTGCCCGCGAAAGCTGGCTCTAGTCTACGATCCGGATCGTTTCAATCCCTTTTGTTTGATGATCGATGACGGTATAGCAAACGCGAGCAACTTGCTCTTTTATTTCCCATAACATATACGGAAGATACAGATCAGCAGTCCAGCCGATCATCAGCATCAAAAGCCTAATGTTAAATGATCAGATAAGCTAAGCAATCTACATCGAAGCGATATACAAACGCAATACGACTGCCTTGACACTACTTTTAGCAAACCATAGGATTTACTCTTGTAAGTAAACTTGGCTTGCGGCCGCAACTGTGGACCGCCAAGGTTATATCTATTAGATAAGCAGCAGGATACGAATCGGCTTATGACTACAACTAAAATTGCAATTATCAGCCAAGCGGAACAAGGTGTATTGATCGATATTAGCGGCTGCAATACTCTTGCTGAAGCCAAGCAATATCTGACTTCTACCCTCCAGGTTTCAAGCCAATTCTGGGACGGTCTTACAGTCGATCTCAATCTTGGACCGCTAGCTCTGACACCGGAAGAAGTTGCCGAAATTATGGCTATCGTTTCCGAAGTCGGTGTCAAACCAAAACAAATATTTGCTGCGGATAATAAAACTCGCGCTTCTTTAATAGCAAGCCGCAACGTTCAGGATCAACCGGCTGCACCAGTTGAGCCTGAAGCTGAAGCCGAGCCCGAGGCAACAGCTGAAACTGATTTGGAAACCAAAGCTAAAGCTGAAGCCGTACCGCCAATGCCGGAGCCGAAAGTTGAAACGCCGCCTGCGTCGTCTAAAGCCGAATGCGCAACACCTTCGGCACTAGTGGAAAAACTCTGCGAAGCAGCGACAACAACCGAAAATAAAGAAGAAACTTGCGAACAAAACAAACCGGCAAAAGCACCAGCTAAAACTCCAGCGAAAGCTACGCCGAAAACCCCGGCCAAACAACCAGAACGTTCACCGGTTCTTTTCTTGAGACAAACTTTGCGTTCCGGTCAAGCGATTAGTCATAAAGGACATTTAGTGATTGTCGGCGACGTCAATCCTGGTGCTGAAATTATGGCTGAAGGCGACATCACTATTTGGGGCGCGCTGCGCGGCATGGCTCACGCCGGTGTCGGTGGCAATACCGGCGCTGAAATCAGAGCTTTGAAATTCGAACCAATCCAATTGCGTATCGCCCATGCCATCGCCCGCTCACCGGACAAGATGAAAACAGCAACTGCTGTTTCACCAGGTCCGGAAACAGCACGCATCGTTGACGGCAAAATTCGTATCTCAACAACAATTATTGAATAACCCAGCCTAAAACTTCTGTCCTTCAAATCAAATCTCCAAAGAGGAGTTCAAGCAACATGAGTGGTCGAGTAATAGTAGTAACATCCGGAAAAGGCGGCGTCGGTAAAACGACAGCAACCGCCAACATAGGTGTCGCTTTAGCGAGCACCGGCGCTTCGGTGGCGCTTGTAGACATGGACATCGGATTGCGTAATCTCGATATCCTCATGGGTTTGGAAAACCGCGTCGTTTACAACCTCGTCGACGTTGTCGAAGAGAAATGCAAGCTGCGTCAAGCATTGGTCAAAGACAAAAGACTACCAAGTCTCTGTTTGTTGCCTGCCGCGCAAACACGCGACAAATCAGCAGTTAACGCTGAACAAATGAAAAAGCTTTCCGATGAGCTGAAAACTATGTTCGATTATGTGCTCATCGACAGCCCTGCCGGAATTGAAAGCGGGTTCCAAAACGCCATCGCTGGCGCTTCCGAAGCAGTCGTAATCTGTACGCCGGAAATGTCCGCCGTGCGCGACGCTGATCGCGTAATCGGACTCTTGGAAGCACGCAAGGAAGAGATCGGGCAATATCGCTTGATCATCAACCGGATCAGACCGCAAATGGTTAAGAGCAACGACATGATGAGTGTCCAGGACGTGCTCGAAATTCTTTCGGTCAAACTTCTCGGTGTAGTACCGGAAGATGACGAAGTAATCGTATCCACAAACAAAGGTGAACCGCTATCAGGTGGGGAGAATGTGCGTGCCGGACAGGCTTATCGCAACATTGCCCAACGCTTGAAAGGTGAAGAAGTCCCGTTCCTCGATCTTGATTCGTTGAACGCCACCTGGCTCTCCAAAGTTGTCAGCTTCTTCAACCCAACAGCGCGCGTCTAATCGCGGAGGATAATACCGTGCAAGTTCTTAACTGGTTTTTCCGAACAAAAGGTGATGACGTTCGCACCCGGGCTAAAGATCGCATGCGCTTGATGCTCATCCACGATCGCCTGGAGCTACCGCCGGATCGTCTGGCAAGCTTGGAAGAGGAGCTTATCGCCGTAGTTTCCCGATATTTTGAGATTGACCGTGACACTACACGTTTCGATCTGCAACAATATGAACGTCGGGCGGCTTTGGTCGCTAACTTCCCACTTTTGAGGTCGAAGTCTTAATCTGACTTTCGGAAGCAATATTGATCGGTGACAGTCGCAATTTTGCTGCATCTAATATGATGCGCAACATCTTCCGGTTGATTGCCGGAGTAGACTGGCTGCTTTTAGCCGCTACATTTTTTTTGTTAGGTGTTGGCTTAACCGTTCTTGCTCATGAAGGCAGCGGTTATGCCACCAAACAAAGAGATTTTTTGTTTGCCGGCACGGCTGCTTTGCTCTTTTTCTGGCGGGTGCCTTACATCTTTTGGACAAGCAAAGTTGTATTACCGGCTCTCAACGTAATCAATATCATTCTATTGATTGCCGTTATGATCGCCGGTCATTCAGCCTTAGGCGCTCAACGCTGGCTGGCACTCGGTCCGATTACAATCCAGCCTTCCGAAATAGCCAAGCTAGTTGTTATTTTTACTCTCTCTTGGTGGCTTGCTTTTAAGCCGATTCTGCGTTTTTGGGATTGTTTATATACAATCGGCATTATTCTTATTCCGGCCATTCTTGTATTTAAACAACCCGACCTTGGCACTTCGCTTACTTTCGGTGCTGTTTATTTCGGCATGTGTTTCTGGGCCGGCGCCGGGATCACTGACATTATTGTGCTGACAAGCCCGCTTTTCAGCTTGATTTGCAACGCTCTCGATTTCAATCTTTGGCTTATTTTTCTTGCTCTTTTGGGCAGCGGCTTAATCATATTCTGGCGCACCAGAAGCTGGTCTTTGTGGATGCGTTTTGTCATGGTGCTCTTAGTTTTAGCTTTAAACTTCGGCGCCGGCGTCGCCCGTCCTCATCTTTGGGGCGTGCTTAAGGAATACCAGCAAAAACGTTTAACCAGCTTCGTTAATCCTTATGCCGATCCCCGTGGTTCCGGCTATCACATTTTGCAAAGCTTGATTGCCGTAGGCTCAGGCGGAGTCAACGGTGCCGGGCTAGGTAAAGGCAATCAAAGCCAAGGTGCTTTCATTCCGGAGCGGCACACCGACTTTATTTTTGCTGTAATCGGCGAAGAGCTCGGCTTCCGCCTTTCCGCAGCAATCATTGCTGCTTATGCGCTTATTTGCACACGAGCGATCATCATCGCTTATCGCAGTCGCGAACAGCCACGAGGCAGCCTGATGGCCATCGGCATCATGTGCATGTTTCTCTTCCACGTATTTCTCAATATCGGCATGACAATCGGAATCATGCCTGTAGCCGGTGTGCCTCTGCCCTTCTTGAGTTACGGCGGCACAGCTTTAATTATCGACTTAAGTGCGATCGGGCTTTTGATGTCGATCAGCACTATGAACCCGGCACGGAAGAAAGAAGATAACTGGTAGTGGAACTATCTGAGAGTTTCGCTGCGTTGCGGGAAAGCAGCTTTGTTCACTAAGTTGTCTGCTTGTTGATGTTCAAAACGAGCAAGCTCAGCTTCCGAGATAGACATTGCCGACAAGCGGCTGGACATACCTAATGTCGCCATCCGATCAAGCACGCTGAACAACTCTTCTAAATGGCGAGCCAAAGCGCGTCCCTGGGGCAGAATTTTTTCTACCGGGCTTGGCAAAACTAACTGTGTTTCAAGCATTTTTTGCGGTTGTCCCGGTACTTCCGGGGCAGCCGGATCGCGGAAACCGACAGTAACTAGGATAATTAGTGGCTGTCCTGGTGTAGTGAAAAGAGTGACATGACGTTGATAGCCTTGGCTTGTAATTGGAATTTCGCCGACTAACTGTTCAAAAGATGACGGTCCGGAAGGCAATTGACCTTGAATTCGTCCAGGAGTCGTGCCCAGCTCTTGCGCTAAAAGTTCGACTAACCCGGCAAATGCGGCAACCCCTTGCAAATCAATTGTTTTTGCAGAAGTCCCGGCTGAGCGCTGGGTATCGAAATTGAACTTCTCTTCGTTAGCTGTCATATTTGCCATCAGCCTCTCGCTTGGGACTCGCATCAACCCGTAAGACAGGAAAGATTTGGTTAATCTTGACAGTGGAAGCCTAAATTTTCAAGTACTAATACATGATTTTTAAGCTGTCAACAGACCTGAAATGAGGCGCCTACAAGGTGCGCAAGTATTACAGGCGCTAAAATCAGCCCACACCTATCAATACAACTCTAGCAGATTGTCAAGAAGAATGCTTGAATCAGCCCCGGAAAACAAAAATATCTTCAGCACCATAGGCGAATGGTCCGAAATGATTAAGCTCGAACATACTGTGTTTGCGCTACCTTTCGCACTTTCCGGGCTTGTACTTGCCAGCAAAACCATACCGACGCCGGCAGTCTTTTTCTGGACTATTCTTGCTTTTGCCGGTGCGCGAGCAGCAGCGATGACTCTTAACCGGCTGATCGACGCACGTATCGACGCGATTAACCCACGCACTCAAACAAGAGCAATTCCGGCAGGCAAAATTAAAGCCAGCCACGCAGCATTTTTTACTATGCTTGCTTTTGCAATCATGATTTTTGCCGCCACTCAACTGCCGCCGCTTTGTTTATGGCTTTCACCAATCGCCGTATTCTGGCTTAGTTTTTATTCTTTCACCAAACGTTTTACCTGGCTTTGTCATATCGCCCTTGGTATTGCCCTTGGTGGCGCAGCATTGGGCGGCTGGGTAGCTGCCGGCGGTGAACTTTCCGCTCCTGCTCCCTGGCTTCTAGCTCTTTCGGTTTGTACTTGGGTTGCCGGTTTCGACATCATTTACGCTTTGCAGGACAGAGATTTTGATCGCCAGCAAAAGCTGCACAGCATTCCGGCTCGTTTCGGCATTCCAAGCGCGCTGGCTTTCTCAAGCGCTTTGCACGTAGTTACTTTAGCCTCTTTAGTTACTTTAGGCTGCGTATTGTCTTTGGGCTCTTTCTTCTGGTGCGGAGCAACTATAGTTGGCGCCGCCCTTGTTTACGAGCACAAGCTTGTCACACCCGATGATCTGTCTAAAATCAATGCAGCATTTTTCACCACAAACGGCGTAGTGAGCATTATTGCTTTTGTAGCAATTTTTCTCGATAAACTTTTTGCCTAAGCTTTTGCCGGCGGCAAATAAGCCATAACCGAGCCGCTAAGCGAAGCTAAAACAAGCAAAGAAGAAGTGACTAAAGGCGGTGCATCAAGTTCAAGTCCGCTGGACATATGCCAAACAAGCTCGCCTGAACGCGCGTTGAAACTCTGCAAATAACCGTTTTTAGTTGTTACGTAAGCCGAGCCGGTAACGGCAACCAAGCCGCCTAAAGCTTCTCCGGCCAAAGTCTTTTGCCAGTTCAACTTACCTTTGTATTTGTCGATTGAATAAAGCTGGCCAAGACTACCGCAATAAATAAGCGAATTCAGCTCAAGGGTAGCGCGTGGTGACACCGGTCCGCTAATCGAAGTGTTCCACATCGGGCGTCCGTCAGTAATATCAACTGCATGTACGGTGCCGTCGTTGGTGGCAAAATAAGCCATATCAGTGGAGATCAAAGGCATACAAATTGCCGGCGCTGTTGCTTCGGCTCGCCATTTCAAAAAACCGCGATCAGCGGTGACTGCATGCAAGCCTTTATCTTTGCCGGCAATAAAAATTGTATTCTCGGCTATTTGCGGGCTTGAAACCACACCTTCGCCTGAGCGATAAGTCCATTCGCAATTGCCGTTTGCCACAGCCAAACAAGAAAGATTGCCGTCAAGACCGGCAACAAAAAGATTGTTGCCTAAAATAGCCGGTGTAGCAACATAGGGTGCGTTGCCGGCAAACTGCCATTTTGGTGTGCCGTCTTCCGCACTCAAACAATACAAATGCCCGTCTGATGCTGGACAATAAAGATTGTCGCCGGAAAACAAAGGTCCGGCTACAAAAGGAGCGTTGCCTTGAAAGCGCCAGACTAATTTACCTGTCACCACATTTAGTGCATAAATCGCTTGATCGCCGCAAGCCAAATACAACATTTTTTTGCTGCGATTTAAAACAGGCGCTCCCGACCAACCGATCGGTCCGTCGACCTGATAAGTCCAGGCCAGCTCTAGTTTTTTCAACTTCTGTTCGTCAATTTCATTTTTTTGGTCGCCATTGTTAGCGCTTGGTGCAGGCTTAACCGAAGTTATTTGTTCTTGCGCAACCGGCGTTTTCAGCTCTTTGGTTTTTACCGGCAGCTCGATTGTTATTACCTCGTCTGCAACCACTGCCGGCGCTGTTGTCTGAGCTTGAGCTTGAGCCGAAGCTCCCTCTTGCCCATCAGCTTTCAAACGTTTTTGTTCTTGCAAATCTTTAAGTGACACCATGCCGTGCTTGAGAAACTTCATCTCCAAAAGAAGCTGTTCTAGCTGCGGCACAAGTTCAGCTAAAGACTCCGGTCTTTCAGCCGGATCTTTAGCCATCATTTGTTTAAGCATTTTATCGAGCACCGGCGGCAAATCAGGCTTAAGCTGCAACGCCGAAGGCACAGGCGCAGTCGTATGTTTGAGCGCCATCTCAATCATGCCTGTAGCTTTAAAAGGCAGCTCGCCGGTTAACAGCTCAAAATAAACCGCACCCAAAGAATAAATATCCGAGCGATGATCGTAAGGGTCGCCCCGACAAAGCTCAGGCGACATATAAGCCGGACTGCCTTTGCCTTGCGAAGTGCGTTGATAAGCAATACCGGTGGCAATCAAAGCCAGACCGAAGTCGCCAATCTTCAAATTGCCTTCTTGAGTAATAAAAACGTTGTCCGGTTTAATATCCTGGTGCAGCACTCCGCGCTTATGTGCGTAATTAAGCGCCGTTGCCATCTGTTTCATCCATTCAATCGCTTGATCAAGCGTCTGGCTGGTTTTGCCTATTTGGCGGCGCAAACTGCCCCCGGCAAAAATTCCATCGCTATATAATGATGAATCTTTCCTTGGCAAGCCTCGGTGCCAATATTGTGCACAGTGACAATATTCGGATGCTCAAGCTGAGCCGCCAAACGTGCTTCTCGATGAAAAACTTCAACAGTGTCATCCTCTTCCATCAGCTCAGGAAGAAGCATTTTAATTGCTATCTCTCTTTGCAAAAATTCGTCGCGACAATGATAAACAACACCCATCCCGCCTGAGCCCAGCTCACGCAGAACCGTATAATGTCCGAATTCTAGTTTGTCCCCAGGTGTGAACATCTGCCTACAAAAAATTGCCGACCAGCCTATATATTTACCTTTCCCAAGCCTCTTAAGCGAATATCATCTTGGCTACACTTATAAAGGCTTCTCAAGTATTAAGCTCCCAACTAACGTAAAATAAGAGCCTATTTCCAAATGGTATTTCTGGTCAGCCAAATGAACGATTCCGCCGCCAGCTTATCTTTTGCGCCTCAGGCTACTACCTCGGGCTCTGCTTTATCAGGCAATATCAGCCAAGCTCAACAAGTGCTCAAAATGGAAGCTGAATCCATTTTAAGCCTAGCTGACCGTTTAGGCGATTCTTTTGATAAAGCAATCGAGCTTTTGCTTAACTGTCAGGGCAAAATCGTCGTTACTGGCATGGGCAAGTCCGGTCATATCGGCAATAAAATCGCCGCAACCCTTGCCTCTACAGGCAGTCCGGCATTTTTTGTCCATCCGGCCGAGCTCCGTCATGGCGATTTCGGCATGTTGGATCCAAGGGACGTAGTAATTGCTTTAAGCGGCTCCGGTGAAACTCAAGAGATCAAACTGGTTCTTGATCCAATCAAACGTTTAGGCTTACCGATTATTGCTTTAACCGGCAACCTAGCCTCTACTTTAGCCAAACACAGCGAAACGGTAATCGATGTTCGTGTCGAACGCGAAGCTTGTCCGTTAAACTTGGCACCAACCTCATCTACTACAGCAGCATTAGCCATGGGCGATGCACTGGCTGTGGTGCTGATGATTAGAAAAGGCTTCAAAGCTGACGACTTTGCCCGCTCTCATCCGGGCGGCAACTTAGGCAGCCAGCTTGTGACTGTCACCGACGTCATGCGCTCGGGCATTGAAATACCGACAGTTAGACGCAACGCTCCTTATCCGGTTGTAGTTGCTGAAATAGATCAAAAGCGTTTAGGCTTCACTTGTGTTGTCGAAGAGACAGGCTCACTTTGCGGCATCATCACCGACGGCGACGTACGCCGTGCTCTTGTAAAATGGTCGGCTCTTGCTTTTGAACACCGAGCCGAAGAGATAATGTCACTCAATCCGAAAACAATTGCTGCCGGCTCTCTTGCTGTTGAAGCTCTAAAAATAATGGAGTCGCACTCAATTTCGGATCTGCTTATTCTCAATGAAATGAAAGTGCCGGTCGGCGCTATTCATTTGAAAGACCTGCTTAAAGCCGGCATTGTTTAGGATTTAGACTTAGACTTAAATTGCTCTTGCTCGATTTGGCGTGCTTGCAAAATTTCAGCACGACTGAAAACAAAATCAGGATCGCGATAAGGCACAGACGATGCTGTCAATAAACGCGCTCTTTCTTCAGGCAATAACTCTTGAATATAATCAGACAGAACAAGCTCAGGCTCTAGCGTGGCAACAGTTCCGCCACCGGATTTACGCCCGACCGCTTTAGTGCGCCCAATCTTAAAGCCAAGCTCGGCAAATGACTGACGCACAGCAACAGCAGCGCTGTAAGTGAAAAGTGCACCGGGTCTATTAGCAAGCAAACGCTTGTAATGAGCGAAAAGATCGATAGTCCAAAACTCAGGGGCACGGTTAGGCGAGAATGGATCGTGAAAAATAAGATCGTAGCTGCCCGCAAGTTTAGGCACACGTTCTTTTAAACAAGCAGTAAACACATTAAGCTCAAGAGTAAGATCCTTTTGTTTCAAGCGCCAAGAAGCATCAGCTATTTGCTCGGCTTCTTGAAAAAACATTTGTGTTTTACTCAAACGCGAATCACTAATAACATGTTTATATAAACCGAGCAAGCGTTGATCAATCTCGATACCGTCGATGGTGATCTGTCCGCTTAAACCTGGCTGGCTTAAGCATTCTTCGATCAAAACAAAAGAGTTATAACCTAAACCAAAACAAACATCTAACAAACGCAAAGACTGATTTTTTCCCAAGCGCTCAAGAGCCGCCGAAGGCAGAAAATAATTCTCGCGCGCCTCAGTATAAGCACCGGCACGATTATGATAAAGCTCCCCTGTCTCTTGATCTAAAAGAGTGAGTGAGCCATCTTCGGTAGGAATAAAATCCATCGCTTATCCGAATCAAGCAATCTCTAAAACAATCTTGCCGGTGTTTTTATTGCTTTCCATAATTTGATGCGCTTCGCCGGCCTTTTCCCAGGGCAACACATGATGGATATTAGGCGTAAGCAAACCTTTAGCAAAAAGCGGTGCTAAATTTTTAGAGAGCACTTGAGCAGCAAGAATTTTTTCTTCCAAAGGACGCATGCGCAAAGTAGTACCCTTAATCAGCAAACGCTTTTTCAAAATAATGCCCAGATCAACTTCGCAACGCAAACCGCCAACTAAGCCGACAACAATTATGCGTCCTTTGTTAGCAGCACAATGAATGTCTTCGGCTAAATAATGTCCACCGACAAGCTCCATAACTACATCGACACCATGACCGGAAGTCAGATCTTTGACTGCATGTGCAAACTGATGATGCTCGACCACTATGCCATCTTGCAAACCGAATTTTTTTGCTTCTTTTATTTTATCGGCGTTACGCGCAGTACCGATTGTTTTTGCGCCGATTAAATTAGCAATTTGCACTGCGGCTAAACCGACGCCGCTGCCGACCGCATGTACAAGTACCGATTCGCCTTGCTGCAACATGCACTGGCTGACCATAGCATCATAAGCTGTAACAAAAGCTTCCGGTACTGAAGCTGCTTCAACAAAAGAAAGATTTTCCGGGATCGGCGCTACAGTCCGCGCATTAACTAGAACTGCCTCAGCATAAGTACCGCCGCCGGCAAGACCAAAAACACGATCGCCGACTGCTAATCCTTCGACTCCGGCACCAAGCGCGTCGACTACCCCGGCATATTCCAACCCGGGAATATCAGGAGGCGAATCGGCCGGTGACGGATAATGTCCCATTCTTTGTAAAACATCAGCACGATTAACACCGCAAGCTTTAATCTTGATCCGCACTTCGCCTTTAGCTGGCAAAATCTCCGGAACATCAGACAAAGTAAGTACTTCCGGACCACCGGACTGTTTAATCACTACTGCACGCATCAAAAACCTCGCCAATTCCGCAGTTCATAAATAAACCACGCATATTGCTAAAAAAACAAGTGCGGAAAAAATTCCCGCACTTGTATAATTCCCTGCTTTGCCAGCTGACTAATCAGTCAGTTTACTGGGCAGCTGTGGTGGACGGAGCTGCGTCTTTGGCTTTTCCTTTGCCAACGACTTTTTCAGCACCTTTCTTGACGTCTTCTCCGACAACTTTAGCGCCGTGTCCGACTGCTTCAACACCTTTAACTACGCCTTTGCCGACAGCTTTAGTGCTGCGTCCGACAACTTTGGCGCTATCTTTTACAACAGTCTCGCCACCGCGAAGAGTTTGTTTGACGCCTGATTCGCCTAGCTCAGCACCTTTTTTGATATCGCTGCCGACGGCGCCTGCGCCCTTCTTGAGATCAGTTTCAACGGTTTTTGCAGCACTTTCATTTTTGGTATCGGCAGCAAAACTAACGTTTGTAAAAGCGGAAGTAGCAAGTACCAAAGCTACCGCAATCCATTCCTTACTCATCTAAATTCCTCCCTCGGTTACCGAAAAAACACTTTGTGCAAGATAGCACGTGATACCGCCATACTCAATCATCCGCATAGTCAAGACCACAATCTCTTGACACGACAACATCCTGGACAATACCCTCCATTTGACGGAACATTACTCTTCGTAAGCAATAGCTAAAATGCGCCAACAGAAAATATGACAACAGCAAAAATGGAAGAAGCCAAAATACATGTAATCGCTTACAGCAGCGATCACTTCCTGGAAACTACTTTAGACTCGGTAGCCGAACTTGCCGAAGTTAAAGACAAATATTCCGTATTATGGGCTGATGTCGACGGCGGCTTGACGGCGCCATTTCTCGAACAAATGGGCGCTATTTTTCAGTTTCACGAACTAGCTCTGGAAGACGCACTAAACTTTAAACAACGGGCAAAAACAGAAGACTACGAAGATTATTTGTTCATCGTTTCACGCATGATCAACCCGCATCATCTTTTAGACTCAGAACAACTTTGTATTTTTCTGGGACCGAACTATGTAATCACCTTCCAAGAAAAAACCGGCGGCGATTGTCTTTCCGGATTGCGCGAGCGTCTGCGCAAAGGTGCCGGACGCATTCGTAAACTCGGTGCCGATTATCTAGCTTATTTAATCGTCGATGCCGTAGTCGACAGCTACTTCCCCATACTTGAAGAGCTTGGCGAACAGATTGAAACTCTGGAAGATGAAATCTTGGAAAAACCGGATTCAACAGCTCCTTCGCGCATTCATAATCTTAAGCGCGAAATCATCGCCATCCGCCGGACTATTTGGCCTCTGCGCGACTCGATTTATTCGCTTTGCCGCGACAGCCATCCCTTAATATCAGACAATACACGTGTTTATTTGCGCGACTGTTACGACCACGCTTTACGCTTAATGGACATAGTTGAAACTTATCGTGAAATTGGTCACGACTTGATGGACATTTATCTAAGCACGGTCAACAATCGCATGAACGAAATCATGAAAGTGTTGACGATCATCACCACTTTGTTCATCCCGCCGACTTTCATCGCCGGCATTTACGGCATGAACTTCAACACCGCAGTTTCACCTTGGAATATGCCTGAGTTACACTGGTTCTATGGCTATCCTTTTGCACTAGCCTTAATGGTGACTATCGCCGCACTCCTGACTTACTATCTCTTCAGGCGCGGTTGGCTGAAAAATTCAGGATTATAATGCCTAAAATCACTCTGAAACTATCGCAAAAAGCCCTAATCTTGGTAGCCATACCGCTTATCTTTGAGGTCGGCTTCATTGCTATTTTGTATACCAATCTCGTTCAAGCCGAACAGCAGGTGCAACGTGAGATTAAAGCAAAAGAGATTGTGCTTTGCTACAACAAATTGAACTTCGCCACCACCGCAGTCTCACGCAATCTATTGCTCTTATGCGTCATGGGCAATCGTGAAGCATACAAGGATTACCTCGAAGCCCGGGCTTCGATACCGGCGCAATTCGATCACTTAAAACAGTTGTTCGCGGATAATCCGGTCGAGTACAACCGCATCGTCCGGCTGCAAGCTATAGCGCACAAGTGCGAAGAAGGATACGACTCCATCCTCAGAAGAGCCCAAGAAGGCGACCGGCTAATGCTTTTTGTCGAGCAAAAAAGATTGGCCCCGACATTGAGCAGTTACACTAAAGAAATAGATGCTATTCGCATGGACACGGAAGAGCGTGAATCAAAACTGCCGTCTCAGCAGCAACACAAACGTGAAACCTTGCGGAAACTTTTAATCAGCGGCGTTCTTCTTAACATTATTTTGGCTGTTTTTTTAGTATATTTGTTCAACAGAAATACGACCAGACGCTTGTCCGTGCTTATGGACAATACTCGCAGGTTAGCTGCCGGCAAACCGCTTAATCCACCTTTGCCCGGCAGTGATGAAATAGCTGAGCTGGATAAAGTATTCAACGAAATGGCCATCGTCATTTCGGACGCCACTGAAAAAGAAAGAGCTGTTGTTGATTACGCTCAAGAAGTAATCTGCAGCTTAGACGAAAACGGCTCTTTTACCAAAGTCAATCGCGCGGCAATCACAGTCTGGGGTTATGAACCGGACGACTTAATCGGCACTTCTTTATTCAATTTACTGAGCGACGAAGACCGCCATGCAACAGAGTCGGCAATCGCCGCATTAAAGTCCACAAGCCCCAGTCTTAGTTTTGAGAATCAAGTCAGAACGCGTAGCGGCAACTTAGCCGACACTTTATGGTCGGCACGTTGGTCCGAAATCGACCGCTCGATATTTTGTGTTGCTCATGACATGACCGACCGCAAACAGATGGAACGCTTAAAACAAGAGTTTTATTCAATGGTCACGCACGATCTACGTACACCGTTATCATCCATTTATGCCATCCTCGTTCTTATCTGCGCCAAGGCTTTGGGACCTGTAAGCGAGCCTGTCGAGGCTCGGCTGAACACAGCTAAAAAAAACGTAGAAAGATTGATCGGCTTGATCAATGATTTGCTCGACTTGGATAAACTCGAGGCAGGCAAAATGCCGATTGAAAGAAGCAAAGTCGATGCCGGCGAGATCATCAATCGTTCAATCCAAGCAGTTGAAACATATGCCGAGCAGCAGCATATTACTCTAAGCTACGACAATAGCACTTGCGAGCTTGAAGCCGACGGGGAACGCTTGATTCAAGTTTTAGTCAATCTCATTTCGAACGCCGTAAAATTCTCGCCCGAGAAAAGCACCGTCAAAATCTCAACCGTAAAAACTAAAGATTGGCTGGAATTTCGTGTTGCCGACAACGGCCGCGGCATCCCCGAAACATATCAAAAAGCGATCTTCGAACGCTTCCAACAAGTGCAGGCTTCCGACGCCAGACGTAATGTCGGCACCGGACTTGGGCTAAACGTTTGCAAAATGATTGTAGAAAATCATGGCGGTGAAATAGGCGTCCAAAGCGAAGAAAACAAAGGCAGTACTTTCTGGTTCCGCATTCCTTTAGTATCGGCAGCAGCCGTCATGCCAACCCAACTTAAATGAAGCCAAAATTCTCACTGACACTTTCACAAAAAGCTCTGGCACTTGTCGCTCTGCCCTTACTCTTTGAAGTATGCTTCATCGCCGTGCTTTCGTTTACTTTATCTCAAGCCGAAAAAGAGCAAGAGCAAGAAATAAACGCTCGTGAAGTGATGCTCTGCATCAATTATATTGATGCATCAATGGAAACTAATTCTCAATACGTCATCTATCTTGCCGGCGAAAACAATTATGAATCAGGCGGCAATCTGAATTTTATTCAAAACATGATTGGTATAGCCGCTCAACTTGGACGAATACGAGAATTAGTAGGCGAAGACCCTCAATGCATAAAACGCCTGGACAGACTAAATATACTAAGCGCTCAAGTCGGAGAAACTTTCAGCAGACTTGTCGATCATGCCGACAAACCGGATCGTACATTCATCAAACAACAATGCCAATATATTGTCGACACGCTTAAAGAGTTTAAGACCATTTGCGCTCAGCTCAATCGCGACAATGAACGCACCATCCTTATCGCCTCACGCAGCCGCCATACTCGCGAAGACCTATGGCGCGTGCTGGCAGCCGGTGTAATCGTCAATGTAATTTTGGCGATCATCCTCGTTATTCTTTATACGCGCAGCACCTCTCGGCGCTTGACTGTGCTGATGGATAACACTAAAAGACTGGCTTCCGGCAGACCGCTTAACCGCCCGCTTAAAGGCAGCGATGAAATAGCCGAGCTAGATCGTGTATTTAACGAAATGGCTTTTACTATTGTGGACGCTTCTGAAAAAGAACGAGCGATGATCGACTACGCTCAAGAAGTAATCTGCTCTCTTGATGAACACGGCTCTTTTGTTAAAGTCAATCGCGCTTCAATAAAAGTATGGGGTTTTGAGCCGGAAGAGCTAATCGGCAAACCGATATTTGATATTGTCCACGAAGAAGATCACAACGACACTAAAGCAGCTCTAGAATCGCTGCAGTCGGGCAACACAAGTCTCACATTCGAGAATCGTATTAAAGCTCGCAACGGCGTTATTGTCGATAATCTTTGGTCGGCTCACTGGTCTGAAATCGACCGCTCCGTATTTTGTGTCGCTCATAACATCAGCGACCGCAAACAAGTTGATCGCTTAAAACAAGAGTTCTACTCCATGGTCACACACGATCTACGCACGCCCCTAACCTCTATATACGGCGTACTAGGCTTAGCTTGCGCCAACGCCTTTGGACCGCTATCCGAACCGCTTTTAAGCAAGCTCAAAATGTCTCAAACAAACATCGAACGGTTAATCGGTTTGATTAATGACTTGCTTGATTTAGAAAAGCTGGAGGCCGGCAAAATGCCGCTTTTAATGAAACCGATTAATGCCACTGAAATAATCAGCCGCTCGATTCATGCTGTCGAACAATATGCCGACCAGCAAGAGATTACCCTAAAATCTTCAAGCGACTCCTGCGATCTATACGCCGATACTAATCGCTTGATCCAAGTTCTAGTCAACCTGATTTCAAACGCAATCAAATTTTCGCCTAAAGGCACCACTGTGAACATCGCCGCCGTAGACTCAGAAGAATATATCGAATTCCGTGTTGAAGATAAGGGACGCGGCGTCCCCCCTGAGCATATCGAATCGATATTCGAACGTTTTCAACAAGTGGAAACATCCGACGCGTTTAGAAACGTCGGTACTGGCTTAGGCTTAAGCGTCTGCAAATTGATTGTTGAAAACCACGGTGGCACTATCGGGGTTGAAAGTACCGTAGGCGTAGGAAGTACATTTTGGTTCCGGATTCCGCATCCAAAAGCTGACGCCAGCGCCTAAAAGCGTCACCACTTGGCATGATCATCATATATTAATAAATTTCCCGGAACTAGTTTTCTGGCTGGTCGTCAACCGATTTGTACAGAATAAAAGGCGTACGAAAAGGCAAAAATTGCACTTCCCCCCATAGCGGCCAAGGCACAGCTGCAAATGTGCCTTGGTTGCTGCCCCCCAGGCAACTCAGGTATCACTAGAACAGGGATAAAAATGATTATGGCAAGACATAACACAGTTCGGGGACTAAAGCGCAAAGGGTTTGTCAATGACATGGCAAATTCAACCAGCGAATTTGCTCCTTACCCGAGTGATGTCGATGAATTAGACAGCGCCGGCTTGCTGCCGGAAGCTCCCGCTGGCGAAGAATCATCCAGCAAGATATTCGTTCAAGATGATTCGGTCAAAGCATTCCTTAGAGAAATAAACAGACATAAGCTTTTAAAAGGTCACGAAGAGATCGAGCTTGCTCGTGCGGCTAAAGCCGGCAATCAAACAGCTAAAGACAGATTGGTCAGAGCCAACCTGCGGCTGGTAGTCAGCATCGCTCGTAAATATTGCAATCGCGGCTTGCACATCCTAGATTTAATTCAAGAAGGCAGCCTCGGCTTGATGCGTGCTGTTGAAAAATTCGACCCGGAAAAAGGATATAAGTTCTCAACTTATGCCACCTGGTGGATTCGCCAAGGCATGACCAGAGCATTGTGCGATAAATCACGAGTGATTCGCCTGCCTGTACATATGCACGAGCAATCAACCAAACTTAGACGCACTGTTCGTGAACTCTACGAGAAAAACGGACGCGCTCCGACTTTGGAAGAGATCGGCGCAGCGATGAAATGGACCAAGAAGAAATTGCTTCTGGTTATGGAATCGTCCAACGATCTGCTCTCGCTCGACAGCACTTATCATGAAAACAATGACATCACCCTTGGTGACATCATTGAAGATGAAACACATACTCAGCCCGATCAAGAGACTGCCAATCATTTGATGTCAAACGACATCAACGAACTTCTCTCTTGCTTGGCTGATCGCGAACGCGAAGTCATCCGCCTGCGATTCGGCTTGGAAACAGGCGAGCCCCTCTCGCTTGAACAATCAGGCAAAATCCTCGGCTTCAGCCGCGAACGCATAAGACAAGTTGAGCAACGTGCAATGTACAAGCTCCGTAAACATAGCCGTCTAAGAAACTTAGACGCTTATCTAAGATAACTGGCGAAGGCAACAAGATCATTCGTCAGCCCGGGCGGGGTCAATCCAAGTGATTGATCCCGCCTACCAATTTGTGAAAGTCTCGTGAACAAATTATTCAATCATTCTTACAATGCGCTCACAATCAAGCTTTTCAGGAACATTGACATCCGCTACCGTTTTCCATAGTGTTGTATAAGGATCGCCCGAATCAACGTATTTAGGGCGTTTTCGCTATTGTGTCAAGTGGAAACGGCAAGATATAGTCTACAAATCAATACGCCCACCGCCACTTCTCGCAAGGAGAACGCATATGTCGAGCACTTACGAAAGACTCTGGCAATCATATATAGAGGACGTAAGAAAAGCCTGCCGCACAAAAGATTTTCTTACTGCAGAAAAAACAATCATAAGCGCTTTCACAGACGCTGAAGAAATTGGTGAAATCGATACAGCACTTGTTTGGTGCACACATTACTTAGCTGCCGTTCTGCAAATGCACGGCGAACGAGACCGCGCTGGAAAGCTCTACAAAGGTCTTTTAGAATTACGTGAAAAAACTTTCGGTCCATGTCACAAAGATGTCGCCGAAAGTTTAGATAGCATCATCGCTCTAAATCAATTCCGCCTCAATCAATATGATGTGGAAAAGATTGTCGAGAAAAACCAATGTACAGCCGAAGAAAAAGCTGAACTCGATAAAACAATTCAATTGCAAAATATCGCTGAATTCTACTGCGATCACGACAATTATTTAGCCGCCGAGCAAGCGGCTCGCCAAGCTTTGCACATCAAAGAATCAATCCTCGGACCGGATCATCCGGAGATCATTTCCGATTTGTACAACCTCGGACTAATCTATTTCCAAATGGATAAACACAGCGAAGCTTTCTCACTCTTCGTGCGCACACTAGCAATCGAAGAAGCATCACTTACAAGCGACCACCCACAAATAAAAGAAACCGTACGCACCATCGCAACCCTGGCCAGCGAAAAGAATGTGTTTGCCGCAGTTGAAGAACTCAACTTCCAAACCATCGCCAATCTTTATCCCGTTCTCAAGCAAAGCGCTTAGAACAAAACACAGGAGATCTCCATGTTCAACGATAGAGAAATTGTTTGTTGCCAATGCAACCTAGGGTTTGTTTTTAGCGCCGGCGAACAAGAATATTTTGACAGCCGCAAACTTTCCCACGAACCAAAACGCTGCCAAAACTGCCGCGTTCTTGAACGCTTACGCCGCTCCGGCAAAAGCACAAGCACAGCTTTTAAAACAAACTGTGCTGATTGCAGCCAACCAACAATTCTGCCGTTCCAACCAAAAGACGACCGCCAAGCGTACTGCAATCCTTGCTGGAAAAGAAGACAAGATGAAGAATCGAAGAGCTCGCCGGAAGCCGCAAATTTTTAGCGGTTGCCAACAGAAGCGACGTATTCTATGGCGCCTGGACGTGCTTTTACGGATTCCGTACTGCATGTTGCCGGAGTTTGCTCTGCCTAAAAACAACTGGCGGGGAATGCTTTATAATTGCAGCCTGATCAAGTTTATTCTTGGCAGCTTGCGCTCGTAGCTCAGCTGGATAGAGTACGTGGCTTCGAACCATGGGGTCGGGAGTTCGAATCTCTCCGGGCGCGAATCTTATACCCGCTTGCTTTTGCAGGCGGGATTTTTCTTTTTATGGGGTAGGCATTTTTCACTCGGTGATCGTTCGGTGATCGGAATTAGCGTTTATGGAATTTAAAACAATTGCTGGAATCAAAATATATTTGCCTTGCATTACCCTTACAGAGCTGATGTTAGGTTATAAAGCAAAATCCATTTGGCCATATACAATTCAACCATTTGGGCGAACGATCAAATAACAGACAGCCAAGTAGGTGTAATTATTTTGCTAAGTTCGATTTCCAGATGCGGAGCTATTTTGTTTTTGAAATTTGAAAGAATGCAGTTACGCAACCCCGGGGCTGCGTAACTGCTAAACTCATTATTTTGAGAAAATCGTTGCTTACTCTTTTGTAAGATCCCCTGGACTGAGCGTTTCACGACTTTTCACCTGCAAATCAAAAAAATTGCCCTTAAAATTTTTAGAAGGGGAGGGAAAGTCGAAAACCAATGATCTTGAGTAAGAGCACAGCAGCAAAAATCAGAAATGCAACCATAGCTATAAGAGCAAAACAAAAGCCCAATATCCGATTACGCCAAAAAGTATTATCAAATTTTTTCTCAGTTGGCGCACCTTCAGCTGGAGTTTTTATAAGCAAGGTTTCCCCATAATGAACTAAGAACTTAAACATCGAGCCTGAAGCAACAGCTAAAGTAATGGGCCACAGAGCATCGAGATTGAGCAATAAAAAATCTCCTATTGAACGACAAATTAAAGAAGATTCGGGAAGTTCTGAGTGATTAGCTTGCCAAATCACCCAGCCGACAAACCATCCAGGAATCCCACCAAATAGGAAAATGATGAGGTCAGAAAGCCGTACAAGAATCGGTGTTTTTTTCATCAAAAGCCTGTTATTTAGTAATTTGTTTGTTCTTTTCCTGGCTTTGCAAAGCGTTGGTAAATTGTAGCGATTTCAATACTTTCAGTACCTCAGAAAACCCCTTTTTATTGGTTGCATTAAGCTTGACGACTACGAATATATTATCGTGCTCGGGTATTGGAATCGTACATTTGTAATGATAGTGCGAGCAGGTAGCTAGTCGTTTACAGCACCTATGCCGTTCATGATCGTCTTGCCAATCAACTCTTTGTCCTAGTACAGCCACTGGTAGTTGTACGCGCTTTGACTCCCCGGAAAGCTTTTGATTTGAATCAGTACCTAAAGCTGTTTTTTTATTACTAAATCCCACTTCAATTGAAACATCTTCTGCTGAGCCGACTTCCGGAGCTATCCCGGCATGCATATGTGCTGGGCTGGAAATAAACTTAAATTCTGGCGTGACATGCATATGACTTGTCCACCATCCTTTACGCACAGCCATAGATAATTTTATTCCCGAATCTTCTATTGAGACTGTGGTACTTTCAAATCCTCGATGTGGACCTGGGCTCAGTGAATCAAAAATTCTTGAGACAAGTTCCTCAACTTCATTCCAGTTATTTCCATAGTGTGTGGCAAACAGCTGAAAATGAAGGGCACATCCACCGGGAAGAGCTAAATATGCTTCTCGCAAAGAGCGTAACGGGTGGAGTTGGCTATGGACGAAATCTAACGGTACAAATCGCACTCCTCCAGCTGTCTTAGCTGGAATCCCGCAAATAGGTTGTCGCCCCCCAATTAACTTGTATAAGTCTTTTACGGCGAGTACAAAATCACGCTCCCGTGGAACTACTCTAAGCTGGTTTTCTACAATAATCGTTATTGACTCCTTGCCTCTAGTCAATCTCAGTAGGTTTTTATTCTCGGCAAAACGCTTATCGTCAGCAATAAAATCAGGAGGCAAAGAAATCAGGAGCCTTCCATCCAGAAGAGACTTTCTCTCTGTGAGTTTCGCGTCATGTAGGTCTGCTATGGAAGTTGAGGTACTTGCTATAGATGAACTTGAAATACCAAGCAATATCGTAAGCAACAATACAAAAATCCTAGATGACATACATCCCTCACTGTTGTCCAAACTTAAGCGGCAAAATTCATTTTTGTCAGTCCCAACGTCTTTATACCGTAATTACCTATAACGAAAAATGGAAGATGGGAGATCAATACTAGTTTTTAGTATTTTCTATATAGATCTATCTTCCTTGTACAAATTACCATTTTTGGCTTGCGATCCTCCATCCTCAACTTTCTTGACTCTGTTCGAAAACAGTCATAAATTGAATGGATACCCTGCTCTTAAGGTGAACTATTATGGCTGCTGATACAAGTTACTTTCTTTCCGTCAAGAGAATTGCTGAAGACGAATGAGTAGTTATGCTCCTCCCCAACCGTACCGGTGCCGAAAGAACTTCGGGGGCCAGGTCACTCCAACAAACTTTCCGATCTGTCACTATTGTCGTTATTCATTCGGAAACTCCATCGGCTAGTACCGTCGTATCGGTATGTTGAAACAGCTGTCATATAAAGTACTTGCATCAAACAAATCTCGTTCAAGCTGCTTCAAACGTTCTTCGTATGGTTTCACAAGTTCATCTGCTTTTAGCTTGGCGAAAGCTTGACGCTTACTAAACGATCCATCTGTTTCACCATATGATTTAGAATTTGGCACTAACGTTAAAGCAACCATTCTTGCTTGTTGTATTGTTCGTGAATACTGCTCAAGAGCATCTGCAGCAGCAGCCTTGCGACCCGTTATATGGTCCCAAGAATTCAATTTTTCTTGATTTGATAATGTAAGAAGTTCAACCATAGTCGGCTTCTCTGGCTCATACGGTCTCAACTTCGGCATTTTTTGAACAATCAGATCGTAACGTTTTTGAAAATCAGAATCCGATTTATTTTCTAAATCAGCACTTTCATTTTTACCAGCTGATTCTATTCCTGCATTTTCCAAACTACCTTTATGCGAACCGAGAAGTGAGAGTGCTTGCTTCCCGGCATTGTTATTTGGATTTAGATTGTACGTCCATTGATAGGCAATTTTTGCTGCTTTAGTTTGCCCCACTCGTCCATAACAATGTCCAAGCAAGAGCCAAGTTGATTGGCTAACATTCGGATTTCTTTTTACTAAAGGCTCAAGTAATTGGCAGGCTCGGCCATAATTACCTGCTTTATACGCTTCTACTGCTTTTGTGTAATCATCTGGAGCAGAAGCTTGCGAATACGCAGCTAAACCAATAACAAGCGTGAATGCAAAATTGCTCAAAAAAGTCATGAATCACGCCCCAGCCAGTAGAAAAGCAATGCTAACATGACTATTAGTGACAGTAATTAGCGTGTTGTCATACGTCTCGTTTTTCTGTAATTATTATCGAGTTTTCATCAAAACAATCGGCAGAATCACACATGCAGAACCAAAAACTTTCGACTGTAGTCAAATCATTTTCTTGGCGAGAATGTGCTCTGTGGTTTTTGATCCCATCCATCGGCTTAAGTTTGGTTCCATCCCTGCTGATATATTTACTAAACCCGACAACTGCGTCTTGGTCCAGATTTATTGATGGCTATCAGAATGTGTTTGTCAATTTTGGGATTCTTGCCGGGCTATGGTCAGTTGCACTTTATTTGCTCACTTTTTGGACAGGCGCATTCTGGCGACCAATATTAATTACAGGGACAATCTGTTTCGTAATTTTCGGCAATTTTAATGCGTTGCTAGCTACTTTTGATGAATCCGAAAGTGATCGCGGAACAATCCTTCCCGAGTTAACCAAAGAAGAAATAGCACAACGTGACCGCGAGTACCGCGATGCACTATTAGTCGGAGGAAGCCTTTTCGCTTTCATAGGCATTGCAGGTGTTTTGTTCTGCCGAAGAATCTCTCACCTGATGTGTCATCAAGCTACACCAGAATCGCCCACTGAAAAAGAAGCATGAAATGGCGTCCAATAGAACTACCTTCGCGTTCCACTATAATTTAATAGCATTATTTGAGAGACGTAAGACTATGAAAGCAATCATATTCATTTGGCTATTGTTGATGACTACATTCCCAGCATCTGCAGAGCTACCAGATTTAGGACCTGCGGTAGGCACCATAGCTTTAGTAGATGGGGATGGCTCAACTGTAGTAATTTATAGAACTCCACAAGTATGGGAAAACTTAAAATCTGGGCAAACACCCAGCTGGTATAACCCAAAGCTATCCGTTATTGAATCAGACGCAAAAGTAAGAGTAACAAAACAATCATCCCTTGATGATGCAACTTGGTTTCTATCACAGATACTGGTCTTAACTGGGAAACATAGAGGAGAAACCTGGTGGATTCACTCTAGAAGCTTAAAAGCAGTGCAATCTCGAAAGTAAGATTTCAAAATCATTCCGGAAACTCCTCATAGCGTTTCATATACTCACAAAACCCGAAACGAACATAAGTAGGAATTGCATTCGGATGATCATTCGTATCAGTATGA
This sequence comes from Candidatus Obscuribacterales bacterium, assembly GCA_019750335.1. Taxonomy (GTDB): domain Bacteria; phylum Cyanobacteriota; class Vampirovibrionia; order Obscuribacterales; family Obscuribacteraceae; genus JAIEPM01. Next base: position 295,412 of record JAIEOQ010000003.1, on the reverse strand, counting down.
AGCCAGATTCTATTCGGTTGATATTGCCACATTAGCCTCAAAGAAAAATCCAACAAGAAAGAGCCTAGCCCGCGCCCTTGCATGGAGGGTATCAGTCCAAAGTTCACTAGCTCTATGTCTGGAAAGCCAGTTCGATCAAATTCACAAAGCCCGACCGACTGTCCCGAAAATCGCAAAACAAAATGATTTGTATGTTCGCTATTCAGAATCGATTCCAATTCTGATAATTCCAAGCGTAAACGTTGATCCCATTTCACTGGCTCCCCGATAGCACGATATAACTCGAGATAGTCAGTTGTAGATAAAAACTCTTCCTTCACCGCAGCCAAAGCATTTGGGTTTGCTACCGGCTTAAAAGAAGGAGCCTCTGTCATTTCAAAGTAACTAACAAGCAAACGCATAAAATCAACTCACTTTGACAAAGAAAAGCCCGGCGTTCCATCTTCCTTAAAACTCTTACTTATACGTTTGATCGCTAATACCTTTTTTTCTACTTCTTTCGCTTCAACTAACCGCTTTTGCTTATGCAACATTTGAATGTACGGTGAAAACCATTTGAAATTGATATTAAAGGAAAAGGGTTTGTCATAAATTTGGTACAGCGCTAGTTCACGTTTATAGTAAGACTCCGCCTCGCTATATCGTTTTTGATTCAAATAAAGCTCAGCTAGTTTATCGAGACTATCTAGCTGATCATAACTTGGTAACGAACCATCTAATTTAGCTGCAACAAGCGCTTTCTTGTAAGTTGCTTCTGCTTCTTTGATATTCTTTCTAACCACATAAACATCTCCGAGCTTCATTAAGTATAGCGGCAAGCCTTCTGGATATTTTTTCAAAATTTCTATTGCTTCTCGATATGCAAATTCTGCTTGCTTGTATTTTTTAGTCCGCTCACTAAACATAGCTATGCTACATAGCGTCCCGCACAATTGCCTGGATTCATCTTCTGTCACAATTTTGTTATTTTTGATAAGATTAACAATTTGCCAAAGCAACTTTTCTTCTTTTGCCACATTACTCTGTTGATAGCACCAAGCTAATTCGTTCATCGCCGAAATAGTTTGAGGGAAATCTTGTCCATATATTTTTGTGCTTAACTCTATCGCTTTATTTAGCAGCCGTTCTGCCTCACGAGGTTTTGATTCGCCAGCCAATTTAAGTAGATCATTCAATCTATTCTCTTCTGTAGAATCAACATTCAATGTATACGTTGCAAAGTCGATGCTCGCATCTGCACCAGGAGGAAAAGGGGCTAAAGGAGCGCAGCTTCGAATAAATTTTATAGCTTCACGATTATCTTGATCTGAAGCAGCTGATTTGCGTATTGCAATATCGGTGATCTGTCCATCGGCATTCGCCTTAAATGACAATACGATTGGTTTTGCATTTGGCTTTATGATCCACCGAGATTTAATACGTTTGTCCACATATTCATCATATGGTCGAAAATCAGGAACATTTGGTCCGCAGACGCCACATTCGGGATGCCAACGAAGCTTATCTGAAGTCAGCTCTTCATACGTAGCGCGATCCATATCGTATTTTTTCCATGGTTCATTTTCTGCACATATAGCAAAACAATCTGTAATTAGAAGCAGAACGATTGTTGGAGTTATTACAACAAGAAGTTTACGCATGCGAGAATATAGCCCTTAGAAAAGTCCTTTCAATTTGGTTGCAAAATATTTGCAAGAGCGTCAGGTAAGGCATCTTTTTTAGATAGCAAGAATGTTCCACCTTTCACTTTCGTCCCTAATAAAGAAGCTTTATTCATTTCTGCAGGAGTTGGATCAACCCAGCAATAAACTTTATTACCAGCTTCAGAAGTGATCAAAGAACCTCGTATTTGTCCTTTGTACAAGATTTGAAGCGTCCAGTCTGGATACGAGTCTAATCCTTGCCTTCTCCACAATTCCCTCGAACTGCTCGAGCATGATACAAATCGCCGATATAGGCGAAAAGTTGGATGCGTCTTCATTTTTTTCCAATCATGTAACCACTGGATGGTCTCTACACAATTTTCACAAGCTTGATACTCTTGAATAGAAGATTCCCAATGCGGTAAGATTTTATTATTATAAATACTGATTGGAACCGACACTTCATCAATTATTGAATCGCCTTTTATCGGTCTCAATGTTGCATTAAAGCAATTATTACCAGGCAAAATTATTTCAGATAAATAGAGATAACGATTCGCTGACAAAGGCGCATCTTTAGAAATAATTTTTTGAGCATGTTTTCCGAGTGTAAGTCTTCGCAAGTTACTCCAGAATTTTTGTTGATCTACGCTCCAATAACTGGCTTTATCTATGAACATTACTTCTTCTAATGCTTTGTCATCCGGAAAGAGAAGTAATTTCATAGCTTCGCCGACATTTTCGTCATATGTATTCCAAGCAGAGCCAGCAGTACAAATAGTCCACGGCAAACTGCCTCGGAGCGTAATCAACACCGGCATAGTCCTAGCAATTTTTACGTAATAAAAGCTATAAGAATAACGATCAACCTCAAATGGCATTTTCAAGATTTTTGGTAAAGCAGAATAGTCCGGCTCCAATTTATGAGCACGCAAAATAGCACAAGACTCATCAGCATATGCAGTAAGCCAATTCTGCTTTACCTTCTCAGGCGTTAACCCCAAATATGTATAATCGATTTTGCTATTTTGGGACTTGCGGGCAACTGCAACTACCTTTTCTACAATATGCTTGGGTAGGAGTTGAATAGTTAAACTCTTAAGTATGCCGCCATCAGTGCTCCCAAAACTCACATAGCTAGAGCCAACAGGAAAATACACTCTTTTTTGACTAGTGTGACCGGAACAATTCCCACTTTTACAACCAATTTCAACATAATCTTTCGTGTGAATCACAATATTCTGAATGCCTAAAACTAAAAATTGTAGGCAAAAAAAGATTGTAATCAAAACAATTGGAACAAGCAGCAAGCACCAAGTAATTTTGGTAAATTGAGGTAATTGCATATTAACGACCAGGAATCCCTTATTACCAACTTATCCAAAAGGTCTAGTTATAACTGTAGGATTTTCACTAGGACAAAATTAAATCTTCCCAGATATATCCCTACTCGATTTTTTTCAAAACTTCCAGCTGGCCATCCCATGTTCGCCCGTAATTTTCGGTAGCATTTAGTTCGGGATCGAGTGCTACTCTTTGATCAAATACTAAACATTCTCCGTTCCAGTGGGCACCACCCACTTCTTCAAAATAACGCAAGATACCGCCTTCAAGCTGAAACACATACGGCACTTTAAGCTCATTCATATAAAGGGCTGCTTTTTCGCAACGTATACCACCGGTACAAAATGAAACGATAGTCTTGTCTTTCAAAGGATTATTTTCTTTTGCCAGGATTTCTTGAAGAGCTTGAGGAAATTTGCTAAAAGACTCGATATTAAAATCGACAGCATTCTCAAAAGTGCCGACCCCAATTTCAAAATCATTGCGCGTATCAAGAAGAACAATTTCTCGCCCTTCATCATCATGCCCCTGGTCAAGCCATTTCTTCAAAGTTTTTGGTTCGACAGACGGTGCTCGTCCATCCTCCGGACGAATGAAGGGATGCTTCATTGTGATTATTTCCTTCTTCAAGCGCACCAACATGCGCTTAAAAGGCTGGTAATCGGAAAGGCTTTCTTTGACTGTCAGAGAACTGAAACGCCCACCAAAAATATCTTCTTTGCTCAAGAAATCCAAAAAAGCATCAATAGAGGCGCGGCTTCCCGCCAGAAACATATTGATGCCTTCAGGAGCCAATAAAATTGTGCCCTTGAGCTCCAATTGCAGGCAACGGTCTTTGATAAACGCGCGCCAAGATGCAGGGTCCGGAATCCCAACGAATTTATAGGCAGCGATATTGACTATATCCATGGCTTTATCAGTCTATATTACTTTCCATGTTAGTCTGCTTTATTTTTGACCGTTGGTTTCGAGACTATTTTTTAGGTATTGTCGCAACTTTAATAGAGCTATCCGTATCTTTTCCTTGCGCGATCCCCAATACGTTCTGAAGCTTGGTTTCACTGTTGTTAATGAGCATATGGATGCTTGTGCTACCGTCCGCATTAGGTTGCACTGCCATGCCAATACGATTTTCGCTGCCGGCGGCTTCCAATCGATCATTTATGCCGGCACCGACTTGATTCAGAATACCGGCTATGTCGTCAGCAGTGGCATCCGGCGCATGTTTTTGGATATCATCCAACAGCTTTTTAAATCCGTTTTTGCTTGCATCACTCCATTTGCCGGCAGTCCCGTCAGCTTCGAGAGCTTTGATAAACTTTTCAGCTTCTTTTCTTTCTGCTTCTACGGCCTGTCTTTGTATCTCACTGGGACCGATAACATCTTTAGGACCTTGTGACCCATCACCCTGTGATGGCGCAAGAGCAAGCTGGTCACCTATGGCCATGTTGTCGCTGCCCGATGTTGACGCAGCATCGCTGCGATTTGATGCCGATCTAGGCATGGACAATGCTAGATCTACCAAATTAAAGTCTTTGGGTCCTTCTTGTCCATTTGAAGATTTTTGGTCTATTTGTGCGTCAAGAACATTCTTATTGTTGGCAGCGCTATCAATTGACATACTTATTTGACCCTCGCAGTTGTAATACCAATAAAAAATGACGCGGTATCTGAAGGGCCCAAAATCAAAGGAGCCAGACGACGATAATATTAACTAAATCCAATAATGTCAAGAGGAGAATGCCAAGCATGGTCGGACGATAGAATATCCTTCAAAAGTCCAAACTGGTCACCAATAAATAGAGCCAACCATGTCTCACATTTATAACGAGATCTACAAAATCGTTCAGAGCATCCCAAAAGGACAAGTTCTGACTTATGGGCTGATTTCACACATGATTGGTGGACGAATGAGCGCTCAGGGCGTTGGTTGGGCGCTGAAAGCGCTTGGTAGTGCCAAGCCTAAATCTAAAGCAAAAAATACTTACGATATGCGCACCGTCCCCTGGCAAAGGGTAGTAAACGCGCAAGGCGGAACAAGCACTCACAAAATTGCCGGCATTCCGCCCGACTTGCAAAAACAGTTATTGGAAGCGGAAGGTATTATTTTCGATGATCAGGGCAAGATGGATTTAAAAAAATATCTCTGGCTAAGCGGTGTTAGCGACAACTAAAGTTGCCGCTAAAAAACTTGATTGCTTATTGAATAACTAGTGCTGCGACCACCGGAGGAATCTTTCACAAGAATACCTCGCTCTACAAGATCACTGATATCCCTTAGTGCGCTATCCTGTGAACATTTGGCAAGCTTAGCCCATTTTGAAGAAGTAAGCTTGCCTTCAAAACCATCAAGCATACGATTGAGAATCAGGCGTTGACGCTCATTGATTGTGATCTTCGCCAATGATTCCCAGAACCGTGCCTTACGTAAAACAAGAGCAAGATTTGATTCCGCTCCATCGATAGCACGATCCAAGCAAGCAAGAAACCATCCAAGCCATGGCGTAATGTTCATATTGCTTTTCTGTGCTTGCTCGAGCATGTCGTAATATGCATTTCGCTCTTGCCTAATTTGCGTCGACATACTATAGAAGCGATCCGGTATTTGCTCGGAGCGCGCCAACATCATATCGGTAATAGCTCGAGCGATCCGCCCGTTTCCATCTTCGAAAGGGTGAATAGTGACAAACCAAAGATGTGCTATTCCGGCTCTGATGACAGGATCCACATTTGAATCTGATTCAAACCATTTCAAAAATGCAGTCATCTCTTTTTTAAGTCGGGCTGCTTCCGGAGCTTCATAATGTATCCGTTCACGCCCAATCGGACCAGATACAACTTGCATCGGTCCGGAACGATCATCTCGCCAGGCACCAACTTTTATTTCAGACATACCACTCCAGCCGGTCGGAAATAAGGCAGCATGCCAACCGAATAATCTTTGGGCGGTCAATGGTTTATCGAAATTTTTTGTCGCATCAAGCGTCATTTCCACAATACCGTCTACAGCACGATCTACCTGCTTCAGTCCGGCTATTTTAATTCCCAATCTTTTTGCTAACGAAGATCTGACTTGCTCCGGATCGAGAATTTCTCCTTCAATCTCACTCGTTTTCAGTACATCTTCTGCTAAGGTGCGAAATATGGCTTCTTCTTTGAAACGGAATCCCATTCCTTCCATGCGTCCGATTAATCGACCTTGATTATGGCGGACTTTGGCTAAAGATGCCTCAAGAGACTGATGGTCCCATTTGAATTCAGGCCAATTTTTTTGTTGGTGTACGTAAGTAACCACAATTAATCTCCGCAAATTATGCGGAGATTATACTCTTTTATGCGGAGATTAGCAATACTATTCACCGCATTTTATGCGGAGATTAGCAATACTATTCACCGCAACTACGGCATTTTGGTACCGTTATGGAATAATAAATTAGAACTCAATTGCCAATACGGAATTCATGACCGACACAAGCAATCCACTAGAACAAGCCGAACTCTCACTGCGTGAGGCAGAATCCTTATTAGGTTCAGACAATCCGCATTTAGCTGACAAATTGGATGATTACGCTCGCTTGCTTAGACAAGATGGTAGCCGGCTACTTGAAGCGGTTAATATCGAAGCTAGAGCAGAAGCGATTCGCAAAAAACATGGATTACCAAGCAAAAAATCTCAGCATATTAATCACAACCGGCAATCTGTAATTCCTGACGAGCTAAAAGATATTTTCGCATCTGTCATAGAAGACATGCACAAATGGTGCCAGGGAAGATACTGGCTGCCGCGACTTTTACTTCTGCTTTGGATGGTACAGATATGTATCTCTAGCTTGCAAGATCCGATGTATCAAAGCATTTTCAAAGGGTTGGATCTGGGAATCCACGAAATGGGACACATGGTTTTTAATCCCTTCGGTGAATTTATGTCGATAGCCGGAGGATCACTTTTACAGTGTCTAGTGCCTGTCATTTCCATGGTGATGTTTTTTAGGCAGAGAGATTATTTTGCCATTGCTTTTGCCTGGGGCTGGCTGGCAATCAACTTATTCGACGTCGCCACATATGCAGCTGACGCCAGAGCGATGGAGCTGCCCTTAGTGTCTCCATTTGCCGGTGGTGAAGAGCCGATTCACGACTGGAATTATTTGCTCAGCTCTATGCATATGCTAAATCTAGACACAACTGTGGCCACGCTTCTGCGCACCTTTGCCGCATTTTCTATGCTAATCTGCATGCTTTTCGGCAGTTGGCTGTTACTGGAGATGGGTACCAAATCCAAAACCAAGCTTAAGCCTCATTCTTAATTCGGTAGCACTCCATCTTGCATGCGCCGCTAACAAAAGGAGCAAGTTCTTCCAGGAACAGCTCATCATCGCGATTAAAGGTAGCCAGCTGGTCACTGTCTATATCAAACTGTCCAACTATTTCACTTTGATGGCGAATGAGCACAACTAGCTCTGATTTTGTTTCTAAAGTGCACGCCAAATAATTTTCACGCTTAGTGACATCATCGACAACAATGTTTCGATTCTCCATTACGGCAGATCCGCAAACACCGACACCTACGGCAATTTTTGTATGTTCAGTTGGCTTACCTCTGCTCGGACCGAGATGGAGCTCGTTTTTGCCAAGCAAATAAATTCCTACCCAATTCCAACCAAGAAGATTTTCGTACATCAGCTTGACCGTTTGCTCCAGAAGGTCAGGTGCCCGCATCGAAGACAAGCGCCTCACTTCAGCTTTAATTTCGTCTCTGTTCATTCTTATACCTTTAACAAACCGCGGAAGCCTCTGGCAGCATAGTAAGATTCTGCACCGTTGTGATACAGAAAAACGGTGTCATATCGACGATCACAAAAAAGAGCGCCACCAAGCTTTTGCAGCTCTCTATATTTATGTTTTGCCCACTCGAGATCATCATGGCGCTTCATATTTTTCTCAAAACGAATTTTTAGAACTTGGAGCAATTCTTCTTGCTGATCTTTCGACAGTGCTTTTTGATTGCTTTTTTTCATGGGTATATTTAGCTCTTAGAAAGATGAAGCTTAGACTATTTATTTTGCAGAAATCTCTCGACATGCTGGCTGCCATCACGACCAAAATAAATAGCCTGCTTGCCGCGAATAAATACCTCATAATGACTGCATCCGGCTTCCATAATGCGATGCAAAAATTCTACATAGCTGATTTTTCCTTGCTGAATATCGGCAATAGTGTCTTTCACAGATTGAGTATCAAAAACTTTTGCGATTTGCGGACCTTCAAACGTCAAGGTTTCATTGTGAACTTCGTCATTCAGCCCGTAACTATATTTGCATTTACCTACCAAGTCTACGGTGTAGCGTTCAGTGCCTATATCGCTCAGCTTTTTCACCACTTCAGGAAAAGTGATTTTGCCAGCCAAGGATAAATCTGTACATTCTTTGATGACAGCGATATTCATAAACTCTCCATTATTCCAATCGATTTTTTCCATGAGTTGAAACATTCCAGCCGTTTGCTTTGAGCAATTGCTGAACGATTTTAAGTAAATCATTTTTTTGTGTAACTGTGAGCGAGCCAAAAAAGGCTTTGTCATTTTCATCAGCCAGTTTCGCCAGTTTCGGTACCAATTTTTTGCCGGCAGCGGTCAACGTTAAGCTTATAGACCGGCGATTCTTGCCTTCTTTACGATTGACAAGATCCTTTTGCACAAGGCGTTCAATCATGCGCGATAACGAACTGTTATCGACACCGACCGCTTCTGCTGCTTCATTTAGGCTTATATCTTGCTGGTTATATAACACACGCATCACCACCCACTGCGCTACGGATACATCTTCCGCAGCTAACTTCATCGCAAAACTCTGCGATACGAAATTAGAAAGACAACGCAAGTGGTAACCGAGATGATCTTCTAGATCGCTGGGCGGTGTTTTGCTCATAGGAAATCATGATAGTTGCATATGCAACTATTGTCAATGCATGACTATTTTTTAAACGGGCATTAAACCAGAGAATGTGCCATACTTAAGGTATGTTCGGCATTATTGGATTTCTCCGAACAGACATCTCAAATCAAAACTGAATCAGGGCATCATAAATCCTCCACATGCCGCAAACGAGGATTATTGGTATATGAAATCAGAACCGGATCTAACAACATCTGACCTGGATGCCTTACCGCAACAGGCTCAACTCTTAGTAGCGCACCTTTTAGAGGAAAACAACAACGATTTGACCCTGCTGAACCAAGATACGGATGCCAGCAGGCTTATCTCCTTAGGATGGCTCACCGAAATACCTTTGATCACAATTGGTGTTGTAAGTTTTAAGATTAAGTCCAATTTCTGGCGTCAACTGAAAGCGTTGCAAAGCAAGTTTTTGACAAAAGAATTACTGGCAGAGCTTAAAATTTACAGACAGCAAAAAACAGCTCTGTATCCTTGGGTATGGTGAATCAGATTGCATGCCGGCTTTCGTTCGGTACATACCAAGGGACTAACGTGTTCCGGATAGTGATGTTGATACCCGGCGAATTATATTCGACCCTTATTTATTCAGGATGCTTTTCGCAGCGATCGCATTGATCATGCCACCAAAGAGCACTGTATGTAACGGTATCAGCATCTTCCAATACAAGATCCCCAATAAACCCGATGGTACAAAACGAGCTATTTGTTCGATTTTTGTCTGCCCATTATTAACCGCCTGAATTTGAAACCCGAGATATGCCTCCCCAGGAAGTTTCATTTCAGCTTTAAGCAATAGCTGCTGTTCCGGCTGGATCAAGGCAACACGCCAAAAATCCAAAGCATCTCCCAGCTGAAGCCCTGACGAATGACGCCGTCCACGTCGAAGCCCGACACCACCAAACAACCTATCAATAAATCCGCGCAGCCGCCAAAGCCAATTTGCGTAATACCATCCGTTTTGTCCACCGATGGTGACCACAGTTTGCCAAATTTGCTCAGGCGTTGCAGCGACAATCAAGCTGCGCCGATCTTCATATATCGTTCCCCCGGACCAGGCAACGTCGTAAGGTTGAGACCATTCAGCCACTTGTGCAATTCCAGCATCGGTCCAATGACTTTCCACTGTCTGCTGTTTCAACTGTTGTAAAGCAAGCCTTATCGCTTCCCGACAGGTCAAAAGCTCGCGCGGCAAAATAGTCTTGATTTTGTCATTTTGGCATAAAGCCGGATTACGAAGTCCTTCAGCCAGAGGTTGAGCAATAAATGCCGGCACCGGCGTAACCAAATGGATCCAGTAAGAGCTTAATTTGGGTGAAAAAACCGGGACTGGAATAATCAAACGCTTAGGCAAACCAGCCTCTTCCGCATAAACGTCCATCAATTGTCTATATGTAATTACCTCAGGACCGCCAATATCTAAGATCTGTCCTTTAAGTTCATCATGCTCCAAGCAGCCGACAAGATAATACAAAACATCCCGAATCGCAATCGGTTGTGACGGCGTACTGACCCAACTAGGAGTAAGCATTAGCGGCAGTCTATCAACCAAATAGCGCAAACACTCAAAGGATGCGCTTCCTGATCCGATGATCATGGCCGCCCGTAGAACAGTTACCGGTACTTTTGCTGAACGCAAAATATTTGCCACTTCGGCCCGCGACCTTAAATGCTTGCTTAGCTGATCCTCAAATTCACCCAATCCGCCAAGATAAATGATTCGTTGCAGACCGGCTTGTTCGGCAGCAATAACCATGTTGCAGGCAGCCGTACGATCAGCTTCGGCAAAATCCTTTTCTCGCGGATTCATGGAATGAATTAGATAATAAGCAGTGTGACAACCTTGTGCAGCTTCAATAAATGATTCGGGCTCTTTGGCATTAAGTGCTACCAGTTCTACGTTAGATTGTCGGGACCAGGGTCTGTCTTTCAGCTTATCAAGAGAGCGAGAAGCCGCTCTTACTTTATATCCCTTTTCTAAAAGGCGAGGGATAAGACGTGCACCAACATAACCAGTGGCACCGGTTACAAGAATAGGCTTTTCTAACACGGCAGTTCCTTATTTGGAATATGCGGACATTCCTATTATCGCCTGTTTAAAGATTGGTTGGGAATGTTCTTCTGGCCACAATAATATTGTTGAGAATCCAGCATGTTTAATAAAGTCGGATGGGGATGAACCAAAAACTGTAATTCTTTTTCCGACAATTTGTCTGGTTGGAATAACTAGAAGCTCCCGATTATTCACGGCGTGTTCACCATCCTTGTCCCAGGCCAAAGCCTCTTTAATATGGGTAGCATTGCATAGATTATGAACTCTAATTTTCACGTTATTAAGCAGAGGATTGCTCTTTTGCAAATCTTTGATCAGCATCTTGGCTGGTTCTTCATGATTATCGGCAGCCAGACAAATAATCTCTACTTTGGCTCCTAAAAGATTCGCCGTTTGAATACAATCATCTATCAATAATTGATTTATATGCTCAGCAGACATGACCAGCTTGACCTTTTTGCAAAGTCCTGCCAACTCGCGCACGATAAGCAACGGACGCGGACATTCATGGGCTAATCCGGCAGCAACGGAGTTGCGTATAAATTGATGGCGGACATTAGACAAGTGATCGTTATCTATTGTTTGATGCCCTATAACTACAAGATCATGTTCTTTAGCACGGCGACAGATTTCTTGGACCGGGTCACCGCTGTCTATTACACTTGAGCTTTCAAATGAATGAAAAGCCGCTCTTTCATCATAGACTTTTACCAACTCTTGACCGACAGCCTTCATTTTTTCAAACAAGTCGGCACGAATTTCAAGATATGGCGCTGTACCAATAAATCCTGGTAATTCATGTCCGAGCAGCTGCGAAATTGCAAATGTGTCAATCACGTGCTGCGCCGTAACGCGCGAGTTAGTCAACTCAGCTAATTTCCAGCACAGTTGTGCTGCCTGCAAAGATTGCTGTGAGCCACTCAGTGCTAAAAGTAATGATTTCTTCGCCATACCAACCTCTTCGATCGCATTTTTCTCACCGTTGTGATTATCTTGACGCTTTTAGCTATTAAACGCATCAATCTATAGGCGGATGTTTCAAACCACATTACTCGGCATAATTAAACTAAACCCAATATATTCAACGGAATATGAACACTAGAACAATGAGGAGAATAGTCATGAAGCGTTTTATTATTCGACTGGTGCTGAGTGCCGGGGCTTTTTATTTCGTGTTTCCAATGATTCAGGGTGTCCATTTTCATGGCAATTTTTTTCATGCACTCTTGGCCGGCTTTCTATTTGCTCTGCTCGGATGGATTATTGAGCTGGGTGCCATTGCTGTCAGTGCAATTTTAACTATCGGTACCTTAGGAATGGCCTTATTTATTCTTATCCCGGTATGGTTAATTGGCTTCTGGCTATTGCCGGCAGTCGTGCTCAGACTTGTAGCCGACTTTATGCCTTCCACTCTGGTGTTCTCTGGTTGGGTACCTGCCATTTGGGGCGGATTAATCATGCTTTTTATCGGCATAATTACCAGCGGTGACTTTCGCAGTAAAGTCGCCAAAAGAGTAACCAGCCACGCATAACAATCTAATGACACGATTCTGAAATTCATTGTTTCATCAAAGAATTTTTTATACGTTGCGTAAGAGTGGCGTAGCCCATCAGCAATAGACATAACCACCACCAATAGCTTGCTGGCATGGGCTTAAAACCAAGAGAATCCGCCAGAGGAGAAGTAGGCAGCCAAATAGCAATTAAAACCATAACTGATGAACTAGCCAAAAGCGGAATACTAGCTCTGCTTTCAATGAACGGTATTTTGTTTGTTCTTATGACATGGATAATCAATGTTTGTGTAAGAAGCGATTCAACAAACCAGCCCGTATGAAATAGCGTCGGATCATTCAAAGCATTGAAAGAAAAGATCAGCATAAAAAATGTCAGATAGTCAAAGATTGAGCTTATCGGACCAATGCGAATTATAAATTGCTTAATCTCATCAAGCTCCCATTTACGCGGCAAGGTAAGCCATTCACTATCCACTTTATCCGTAGGGATAGTAATTTGCGAAAAGTCGTACAGCAAGTTATTAGTGAGAATCTGAATAGGTAGCATCGGCAAAAAAGGTAAAAAGATGCTGGCTCCTAGAACACTCAATACATTCCCGAAATTTGAACTTGCAGCCATTTTAATGTACTTCAAAATGTTGCAAAAGACTTTACGCCCTTCAATAATTCCATCCGTCAGTACAAAAAGATTTTTCTCAAGCAAAATCATTGAGGCCGATTCTTTGGCAATATCAACCCCGGTATCTACAGATATTCCAACATCAGCACTGCGCAAAGCGGGCGCATCATTAATACCGTCACCAAGAAAACCAACAACATGTCCTTGTTTTTGCAACGCATGAATGATCCGTTCTTTATGCATCGGAGATAACTTGGTAAAAATCGTTTTTTCAGCAACGGCCCGCACAAGTTGAGTTTCCGAAAGCAAATCCAGCTCCGCCCCGGTAATCATTGAATCAACAGGTAAACCAATCTGTATACATACGCGTTTTGTGACAATGGAGTTGTCCCCTGTCAAAACTTTCACATGCACTCCCAGCTGGGCCATACGATTAAGAGATTCAGCTATATCATCTTTTGGCGGATCCAAAAATGCCAACAATCCCAGCAAAGTCATATTGGATTCGTCCGCTACAGCATAAGTTTCCTGTGTCGCTGCAACATCCTTTATGGCCAGTGCCACAACGCGAAAGCCGTCGTCATTATGCTCTTCCGCTAATTTTTTGGCTAAATCATAGCGAGATCGATCCAAAGAAATATTTTTTCCATTGATTTCCATTTTGCTGCAAAGGGCCAATACCTCTTCGACTGAACCTTTACAAATGAGTTTGCGTGAATTTTGAGCGTCTTCAACGACAACAGACATCCTCCTTCTTTCAAAATCAAAAGGGATCTCATCGATTTTTTTGTAAGCGATTTTCATGCTATGTGCATTTTCAAAATCTTCATGCTCAAGAACAGCCATGTCCATCATATTTTTCAGTCCGGTCTGATAGAAACTGTTTAAAAAAGCATAGTTAAACACCAGGTTGCTGTCTTCGCCATTCAAATTGATATGTTTTACTAGGATCACTTTGCCTTGAGTAAGAGTGCCTGTTTTGTCAGTGCACAAAACATCCATAGCACCTAGATTTTGAATAGCATCCAAACGTTTGACTATGACCTTTTTACCGGACATAAGCAATGCGCCTTTAGACAGATTGACTGACACAATCATCGGCAACATTTCAGGCGTCAAACCAACACCTACGGCCAAGGCAAATAAAAAAGCCTGCAGCCAATCATGCTTCATTATGCCGTTTATGACAAATACGGACAGCACCATTGCAACAATCAATTTGACTATAAGCCAAGTTAGCCGATCAATACCAAGATCAAAACTGGTTGGCAGCTCTGCGCTCGTCACATCTTTTGCCAAGGTGCCGAAATAGGTCCGACCACCAGTCGACAAGACGATCCCTTTAGCAGAGCCTATCTCAACATGTGTGCCTAAGAAACAGAGATTTTGCGACATGAGCGGGTCATTCAATGAATTCTCAACCAAAGCGGATTTTTCTGCCGGCAATGATTCGCCGGTCAAAGCAGCTTGGTTGACAAATAAATCTTTGGAGTAAATCAGCCTGATATCGGCCGGTACAATATCTCCGGCAGATATTGTCACTATGTCACCGGGAACAAGCAGTTGAATCGGCAGTTCTCTTAATTGTCCATCGCGCAAAACCATAGTTTTTGTGCTGACCATGGCTTTCAGCTTGGCCGCTGAATTATCGGCACGCCATTCTTGAAAATATCGCAAAGAGACACCAAGTACAATCATGATTAACATCATAATTGCCGAGCGAAGATCACCGGTCAACAGCGATACGGAAGCCAGCAAAGAAAGCAAAAGCACAAGCGGATTGCTAAGGCTGTTCACAAGCCGTTCAAACCATGTTTTTTCCTTATTTTCAGCAATCACATTTAATCCATACTGTTTAAGACGTCGCTCGACTTCAGTTGATGACAGTCCATTAATTGAGCTTCCGAGATCTTCAAAGCTCACGGACACATCAGCCACAGCCGACTTTTTTAAAATATTCACTTCCGCTTCAACAGCAACAGTTTTTACCGACGACTTCGCACAAAACATGCTATCTCCTGTCACAACCGTTTGGTTTAGCAATACTGATTTTTTTTGCGGCATCAAGTGTTTTGCAATAGTCATACAGTGCTCGCAATACAGCCTCATCGTTCACAACATTTTCATAGCTGGGCATATGTCCAGGCGGTGCGGCCAAATAGGCTTTAAAAACGAGCAGATTATCCAATTTTTCCGAACCGGCAACTGATTTCAAAGGCTTCACCAGATTACCGCCACCAAAGTGACACCGGGAGCAATGTTGTTGAAAGACTTTCTTGCCATCCGTTGATTTAGAAATGCTCTTTTTCCTTAGATTTGAACCGACTTCTTCGGCAATACTAGGTAAAACCAAGCACAAAGCCATTACCGTGATACAAAATACTTTTGTCCAACCGCCGTTTTTTTTGCATTCAATCATCTTGGACATAAAATATTTCCCGGCTTGTCAGTTAACACTTTTAGCAAATTGAAAAAATCTATCCAGTATCGGCTGGCAATGCCTAATCATATTATTGGCTTCAGCTTGCCTGCCTTGGCTCTTCAATATTTCAGAAAGATTTCGGTAAGCAATCGCTACAGACGCATGATCACAACTAAGAACCGACTCCAAGATAGCAATTGCATCCTCATAAAACTGTTCCGCTTCCGAATACAAGGTTCGTTCAGCACAGCTGTCCGCAAGCCGTATCAACGCACCGGCATAAGCAGCATTACTCGGTTCATTTTTATACCTGGCAATAGAAATTGCTTGTTCCAACAAATTCTTCGACTCTACTGAATCACCCTGCTCTTCAGCATGACGTGCACCTATTAGGAGTGCGTTGATTATTTGAGCTCGTCCATATTTAGCCATGATTCCATTAAAGCGAGTTCAAGCTAAACATTAATCCTCATAAAGTATGATTTTTCAGTTAGCCTAAAGGCTGGTTATTTATGAGCAGCAGCCTGCTTCACTTTTTCGACAGACTTTTCATTTTGCTTCGGCATTTTTACGACCATAACCGAGCAGGGAGCGGCAGACAATACCGACATAGACACGCTACCAAGCAAAAACTGACTGATTCCTCTGCGACCGTGCGAACCGAGAACAATTAAATCTGCCGGCCATTTTTTAGCTTCATCAATAATGATTTCTTTTGGATAACCTTCCAAAACTTCTTCCTTTATTTTGATAGCTGGAATAGATTCTGTCAGTTTTGTTCCAACCGACATAAGCAAGCTTTTGCCTGCTCTTCGCTGTTCTTCCATTAAATCCAAAGATAAATCATTAGGATAGCCATATACTGCCGGAATTATTACTGGTTCAACAACGTGAATAACCTTGAACTCGGCATCATTACCCCATTCATGCTGGCTGACAAAATCAGCTATAGCCTCTCCAAACTGTTTATCCTCGACAGCAACTATAATTTTCATTGAATTTTCCTCAGGCTTTTTACTGATGAACTCAGAACCACATTTTTTTGTAACTCGTTTTTACTGCGAATAACTTCAACCGAGCATGGTGCATGTTCGGATACAGTACGCGAAACGCTGCCTAATAAGTTGTGAGGACAAACATTCCGGCCATGAGCGCCAATAATGATTTTATCGGCGTTCCAATCGGCAGCATCCATTACGATTTCCCACCCGGGCTGTCCTTCTCTTATCTCATAATGTACGATGGCGCCGGCTATATAATTTTCCAAGCGTTTTCTCGCTTTTGCACATAGCTCTCCGGCTCGTTTGCGGCGTAGCGCAGTTATCTCTTTATTCATAAGCGACCAATCTTCGCCTTGCCAATCACTAGACGTAAAAGGTTCAATTACAGTCAGAATTTTGAATTGACAATCAAGAGGCCATTTTCTTTTTGAAACAAGCTCAAGAATATGTTCGGAATAAGGAGAATCGTCAATTGCAATGAGTATTTTCATGTCATTCGTCCTTCTTTAATCCGGCAACAATAAGTTTGTGTATTTCATCTGCTTGACTTAACCGAACTTCCGGTTGAACAATAAGCACCGAACAAGGCGCCTGGGCCGCAACCCTGGCTGAAACACTACCCATAGCTAGTCGTTTGAAACCATGCTTGCCGTGGGAACCAAGTATGATCAAATCCGGCTGAAAATCTTTTGCCGTTTGCACTATTTCAGCCACAATAAAACCGGTAACAACTAGCTCTTCAATATCTGGATTATGAAAATGATCCCGCAGTTTTAGAGCTAACGTTCTGACCAATCGTTTGCCAGCGTCCCAAGCTTCTTTGGAAATTTCATCCAAAAGCGGTGGCGGCAAAACACTCATGTAACTGCCGATCATTGCCGGCTCAATCACATGGACTACTTTCACCGTCGGTGCA
Organism: Candidatus Obscuribacterales bacterium; assembly: GCA_019750335.1. Taxonomy (GTDB): domain Bacteria; phylum Cyanobacteriota; class Vampirovibrionia; order Obscuribacterales; family Obscuribacteraceae; genus JAIEPM01. The sequence continues at coordinate 277,946 of JAIEOQ010000003.1, read as the reverse complement.
TTCACAAAATGGCTAATAACATATTCCGCTATTGTCGGGACAAATTTCAGTTCATCAATAGCAATAAGAATTTTCATAATACAAGCCCTGCTTCCCACAAATAAATATTGACAGAAGCCATCCCGGGCAGCGTCATCCCTACTGATGATCTACTGCGCCAGAAGATTGATATTCAGCAATTAATTTGCCTGGTTGAACAAGGCTTGCAAATCTCGCATCAACCCATCCAGATCTTCAATGTGACACATGCTGTCGCATAATTCGAGCTGACAATCTTGAATGCTCTCATCGCATTCCAGCAATACATCGACTCCATGCTTTAGAAAAACCGCCAGCGCTTCCGGTCGGGCGGTCACAATTTCTTTAACCGTGCTGCTTGTTGTAATGTCCATAATTATTGACTCCGCCATGACTCGATACCAGAACATTTTGGTTACATGTTCAGGTTATTCTTTTCCGGCAACATTGATATCGGCCTAGCGATTGATCTAAATACAACAAACCAAATCTTAGACCAGACCGCGTCTCATGGCATGTACTGCAGCCTGAGTACGATCATCCACAGCAAGCTTATTGAGGATGTTACGCACATGTGTTTTTGCCGTAGCCAGAGAGATAATTAGGCGATCGGCTATCTCTTGATTGGATAATCCTTCAACTACCAACCCTAAAACTTCCAGCTCCCGGGCCGATAAAGGTTCAGGCAATCCTTGTTGAGCTTTAGCTAAAGCACCGGTTTCTTTTGCCTGGGGGTTGAATTCTTGAACTTGCTCGCTAGCATTAACTTTTGCCATGTCGTTTGTATATTGGCAAAGCACTTTACTGGCGATAGTGGCATCAAGCCACAAATCTCCGGCATTAACACTGCGGATAGCCATATATAAACGCTCAGGCGCAACATCTTTAAGACAGTAACCGGAAGCTCCAGCGCTTAAAGAGGCAAAAATATCTCGTTCACTATCATGAGAAGTGAGCATAACTATTTCAACTGCAGGCAATAGCTCTTTAATACGCTTCGAGGCTTCAATACCATCCATAACCGGCATGCCGACATCCATGAGAATCAAATTTGGTTTTAATTCTTGTGCTTTAGCTATAGCTTGCTCTCCGTCTTCAGCTTCGCCGACTACACATAAATCTGCAGCTCTTTCAATGACAGTTTTCAATCCTATTCTTGTCAACAAATGATCTTCGACAAGCAAAATACGAATCATTGCTGTGTTATCGTCAGGCATAGTTCACCAAAGCTTAGACCAGATTCTAAAAAAAATAGCATACTGCATGAATCTCTGTTTTAGGTGAGATGTGGTCACTAGTTTATGTAGATAATAAACGCAGCTTTGAATCTAGCAAAGAGGTCAAGTATAGCGATGTATCCTGACAAGGGTCGATCTTCCGGACTGCCTGCGGGCAACCTTTCCGAGGAAGAAATTGAGTCGAGAAAAAAATGGCTTGATTTAAGCAAAACGGATGAAGCCAAGTTGCGCGAATTCGATCCGGTGCTCACCGAAAATTGTTCTGAAATCATTGCAGGAATGTATCGCCACTTTCTTTCATTTGAAGAAACCAGGGCCTTTTTTCCAAACGACGAAGTGCTTAATCGCGCAAAAACAGCCCAACATACTTATTTCACTAAGCTATGCAAGGCGCCATACAATCAAACATATGTTCAGGAGCGCTTGCGCGTAGGCGATACGCATCACCGAATCGGGCTTGATCCAAAATGGTATCTCGGTGCTTATTGCAGCGTGTTGAATTCGATCCGGCAGCTTTTGCTTAAAACATGGCCCGGCAATTATATGCAGGCTTTCGACTTCACAACTTCCCTAATTAAGGTGATTTTTTTCGACATGGGCTTGGCGATTGAATCGTATATTCGCGCCAAAGAACAGGCAATCAGAGAGCAAAGAGATGCTCTTGCCGAGCTCAATACCGAACGTAAAGTGGTCCGCAGCATGCTCGAAAATGCACCGGTTGGCATTGTCAGGCTGGACTCCAATCTGCATTGTCAGGAATGCAATGAAGAATTTTTGCAAATTCTCGGAATTGATTCGCAAGAATTTGTCGAAGGCAAATCTTTATTTGAATTGGCCCCATATTTGTCGCGCGGCATTTTCAAAGAGATTATGGACACAGCACAGCCATCAAGCCGCAATGCTGATTTACTGAGCTTGTCCATAACGGCAGAACCGTCTTATTGGGATTGGTCCGCCTGGCCAGTGAAGGACGAGAATGGACGATCAATCGGCATGGTCGCCATATTCAGCAATGTATCCGACCGCGTATTATTGCAGCAACAACGAGAAGATTTCGTAGCAACACTTACCCACGACTTAAAAACACCGATTCTGGCTGCCAATCGCGCAGTCAAACTATTGATGGAAGGCGATTTCGGTGCTGTTTCCGAACAACAAAGCAAAGTCTTGGAGACAATACATCAAAGCAACGAAGCGATGTACAAGATGGTACAAACCCTGCTTGACGTTTATCGCTATGACAGTGGTGCCAAAAAGCTCAACCTGCAGCAACAGGACTTAAGCGCATGCATAAAACAACTTATTGACGAACTAAATCCGCTGCTTAAAGCTAAAAATGTAACTTTAAACCCTCCGGTAATGCCCAATGCCATAACAGTAATTTGCGATTTGGAAGAGATTCGACGGGTTCTGCAAAACCTTCTTGATAATTCGCTAAAGTTTACTCCCGGCGGCGGACAAATCACAGTTGATTTAAAACAGTCAGATTTTATGACTACCATTTCTGTTAAGGATACAGGCAAAGGCATTTCAGATGAAGATAAGCCGAAACTGTTTCAACGCTTTTGGCAAGCGGCCTCCAGCGGCAGATATTACGCAAGCACCGGGCTTGGTTTATATCTATGCAAAAAAATCGTCGAACATCATGGCGGCAAAATCTGGTGCGAAAGCCAAGTCGGCAAAGGAAGCACTTTTACGTTTACCATCTCAAATAAAGGTAAATCAGCCGAATCAAGCGATACGGATAATTGAACCTACAAATGCGGCATAAGATGCTGTAGCAATATATCCAGAACAATCGGCGGCAATTGCGCACATATCAGCTTCTCCGACTTATTTGGTTCCTCGCAGCGCGAAACCATCGTTGTCTTATACTGTTCAACCTGCTTAGCGATATCACTCCATATTTTATTGACATTTTTAGCTGAATGTTGTGCATTAGGACTATGATTAGTCAAACTGTAATCCAAAATTTGCCTGGCTGCCTGGAGTGCGCCACAAGAATCTGGTTTTATACTCTCGCCCTGCTTAAAATCCTCCGGTCGTGCATTCTTAAGCAATCCCAGGTCGCGTGCAGCATTTACCATTGCTCCATAACAGTCATTTTTGCTTTCAAGCAAGTGGTTATAAACAAGAAGTCTGGCGTTCGGAAAATACAAACCCACAGGGACACCATATTTTTTATGTACATTAGCAGTAATGCATTATTCATGGGATTCTTTCAAGGATAGTAGTTAAAACCAAAATATGGCTCATCCCTAAGGATGATTTACGGCATTGACTTATACAACAATCGTTTCACCAAATTTCGGACTTTCGGCACATAATCCGTAGCTTTCTTTGATTTTATAGCTTAGTTCGCTCATTTGATGACTTTCACCATGCATCAGAACAAGACGCGGCTTTTTACTTGCCATAGGCTCCAACCAACGCAACAAATCAGACTGTCCGGCATGAGCACTAAAACCGCCCAAACTTTTAACCTTCGCGTTAACCTTGATTGTTTCACCAAAGATTTTAACCGCATTTGCTCCTTCAAGCAGTCGCCGCCCTATGGAATTTTTTATTTGATAGCCAACGATAATTAGTACAGTTCCCGGCAGCCCAAGATTATGTCGGAGATGGTGCATTATTCGTCCGGCATTACACATGCCTGCACCAGCAAGTATTAAGCACGGGCCTGTCACATTATTCAATGCTCGCGATTCATCAGGTGTTACGCAGGTTCGCAAAGTAGATAGATCTTTGCGCAGTTGTCCGGAGGACTGCAGCAACCTGGACTCTTGGTCCATCAACTCAGAATGCCTTGAATACAATTCGGTGGCCGCAATCGCCATCGGACTATCCAAATAGATAGGCATTGGCGGAACAATTTTTTGACGGAACATTTCGGCAATATGATAAAGGATCTGCTGAGTGCGCCCTACGGCAAAAGTAGGAATCAACACTTTGCCTTTATTATCAAATGCCGCTTTCAACAAGTCTTGAAATTCGGCAACAGTTTCCGGCAACGTTTTGTGATCGCGATCTCCGTATGTCGATTCCATAAATACAAGATCTGCTTCTTCAATACGTGCCGGATCTTGAAGAATCGGCATATCCCACGGACCAAGATCTCCTGAAAAAACCAGTTTCTTCGTATAACCCTCTTCAAATACGGTCATTTCAACACAAGCCGACCCAAGAATATGTCCTGCCTCTACCAATTTAGTTCTTATGTCTTTTGCTGGATGAAACCACCGTCCATACTCAACTTTGCGAAAAAGCTTACTTACTAACTCCACATCATGTTGCGTAAAAAGTGGACGACTGATTGAAGCCCAGCCTTGTCCTTTGCGTCGACGATTCTCCCGATCTGCATCGTCTTTTTGTATTTTAGCTGCATCGGACAGAATCAGCATCGCAATGTCAATTGTACCGGCCGTAGCATATATTGGTCCGGAAAAACCTTCTTTAACCAACAGAGGTAAGCGTCCACAATGGTCCAGATGTCCATGAGTGAGAACCACAGCATCCAGCTTCTCTGCAGACATATTGTTAGGTATGTAGTTCTGTCTTTCCAAACGGTCAGAACCTTGAAACATTCCACAATCGACAAGCAACCTCGACGACTGTGTTTCAAGCAAATAGCAAGATCCTGTAACCTCGCGGGCTGCACCATATAAAGTGACGTGCATATTACTGATTGCAAGCTCCTTCACTAGCGACACAAGCGATAAGGGCAAGAAAACATTCTTATCCTTTAGGATGAAAGCTGACTTGCCGAAAGCGCCATATTCTGTTTTTCCAGCGGAAAAGTGGCAAGCAAAGAGAGCGGCGGAACCAGTCCGAATTGCGCAAGTAAGCGGCGAGAAAAACGACCGCATACTCTAATTACACATTCAGCCGGTGGCCAATTTTGATCAATATCAATTGCATTTAAAGATAGAAGCAACATTCTTATTTCATCGAGCGTGCATGGCTTCAGGATTTCATTTTTCCTGTCAATTCTCATAGTCACATATGGCGGTTCCAAGTTGACTGATAAGAACCCTTGGATCATGTCTTTGTCCATGAGCAGCTCCTTTGTACTGAATGTCATTGCAATCTCTAATTATTGTTCCAAAAGACAACTGCCCTTGCCTCATCCTTACGGTCCATATTTTGCCGATGTTGAGCTGGGAAATACGTAATATGAATGACGCTTGATTCGATAAAACGTCCTATGCTGGACCCAGAAATACAGGATGTTTTATATGTCAAAACTATTTGATGCGACTATAAGAACATTGATAATTTTATTGGGATTTAGCAGCTTTCCTGGTCCGGCTTGGACAAACACAAAAAATGCAGCCACTGCTAAACCTGAGGACTTAAATCAATGTGCCGGAACAATCCAGCATTACAATTTTCCTCCCACTGACTATAAACCTATTCCTGCCAATAAAAAAACCAAGCAGGGAAAACAGATATACAATCAATCCCAGTGCTTCAGCTGTCATTCCATAAATGATAATGGCGGTACTCTTGGCCCAGCACTGGATGGTATCGGTGGTCATCGCGGAGAACAATTTTTAATTGCCAGATTGCTTGATCCGGAAGCCCAAATGCGCGAATTTCCCGAAGTTTTTGCCGGACGACCGAATATAATGCCACATCCATATTTAACAAGGAAAGAAGCTGGATTGGTTGCCCGCTTTCTTCTTTCTTTACCGAGCAAATGAAGTATCGGGCGGTAAAGTTAAAAGCCAATTGGTTACATCTTCAATTTCAGCAGCGCTAAGCTTGGCCGGAGGCATGGCGTATTTATCTCCACTCTGTCCCGGCTGCGGCAGAATAATAGCTCCTGCACTAATACGATTTTGAATAAAATTACGACTGCGTCGTGCTCCCACTCCCGCTAAATCCGGGCCGATATGTCCGCCAATTTTTCCTAGAGCATGGCAAGCGACACAATTATTCTGCTTGAAAAGTTTTAAGCCACGTATTGTCGAATCGGATTCCTTAAGCGGCGAGAATTGGCTGCCTTGAGGTAGCGCCATAGAAACATCGTCACTATGTCCTTTGATACGGATCTCTTTTGCCCGTAAAGAAATCAAATAGTCACTGATTAGTTTGGCGTCTTTGTCGCCGACATGAACATGCATCATCAAATCACCGGGCACCGGATAATCAAGTTTTTTACGAATTTTGCTGATTTTAATACGCCCTTCAATATAAGAATGTCCACGATATTTGCCTATACCATCAAGAGGTGGGCCGAGCGTCGAACCGACTCCATCAATAATGTGGCAATGGCGACAACCATATTTGTCAATGAGCGCCAAAGCGGACGGAGACTCGGCTTCTACACCTTGAAAGCCAAACAGAAAGGCGCTAGCAGTCATTGCCAACACAGATCCACTGGAGAGTTTAAAATTTATGTTTTTGCCCATTTATTTCACCGGTTATTGAGCTGAATTTTGAGCCAAGATCACATTCAAAACCAACACAAATATCCTTTAATTCTTGCGCCTGAACTTTATTGTGCTGAAGCGGAATCGTACGAATAAAATCAGGCATTTCATCCGGTGCGGGCCAAAATAAATCCGAGCCAAACAAGTGGTCAGCAATAATCTCGGTAACATAGGCAGTAAATTCCAGAGAATCATCGTCAATCTTCCAAGTAATATCTCCGGCCGAGCAAAGTCCATCCGGATAAACACGAAAGGTTGATAACAAGCGGCTTTCTTCTTGTCCATCTAAATGTCCGAAGATCAAAACTTGGCAACAATAAAGCCCTCGTGGTTCCTGCAACCTGGCATCAGAAGCCGCTCCCTTAATCGGCGCAAAAGTCAAGATTCGCTCATATGCTTTCACCGTCAAAGTTTCTTCATTGAGTTTGCAAGACATAACTTCGCCACCAACTGTTTCGGCAATTGCCTTGATTTTCTTAAATAAAAGCTCCATGCATTTCTGTAGCCGCATCGGCAAAAGTCGCATTAATTCAGCCTTGTCGTTATAATGCTTTACAGCCTGCTTTAACCTAGCTTCTTGAAATTGCAGATAGCTGTTTTCGTATGACATCAAATGCTCCATATTTTAAAGTCCTAATTTTACTACTTAAACAGGTGGACTATATCGAGCTTCAATCATATGTTTAATTCGATCTCGACTGGCTCCGGGAGAAAGATTGAAGTCATTCTCCACTGGCTCCACTTCTGCCGATAAGCGAGCATCCTTAATGCTGTATCTGAACCAACGCGAATAATCGTGACGACGCAAATGGTAAAGCCATGTGTCATCGTCAATGCCATTGGCTAAATGGAGAAACATAAGCAGGTTATTAGCGCACAAGTTTAAGCGACCGCTTGCCCCTCTAAAATAAAAACTATGGTAGGCACCAAGGTTGCCTTCGGCATATTTTCTTTGATGGCGGTGATGTTCCCGCTTGGATCGCCATGGACGTACGTAGACAGGGACAGTGTCTTTAGAACGAAACCAGACTACATTTTGCCTTGCAGAGTCTTTTCGTTCTTCCAAGAGTGGCTCAGACTCTTCCACAGCGCTACAAAAAGCAGAAATAGTTTCACTCTTATCCGAACCAACGATTACAAAAGTATCTACCATTTTTAAAACCGGTTTTGCTACATGATCAGGATGAACGGTGATAAGCAACATTCCATCCAACATTTGCGAGCGATCATAAGCTTGGTTCCAAGCCGACGGCAATAAGTAATGCGCTTCATCAACCACAGTCCAGTGCGGACGGCCAGTCCGTGCTTTTAATTCCTGAAGATGGGGCAATAATGCCGCAAAAAACGCCGGACGATCGGTCATAGCCAATCCAAGCAAACTGACGATAACATTTTGATCCGGAGATTGAATCAATTGAACAACTTCCTCTACACTGGGCGGACGGACACTATTACCCAATACAACAGCTCCCTCAAAATGATCAAAATCACGTTCAGGATCGATCAGACAAAATTGATATTTTGATTCAACTAATTGCTCAACAATTGCTATTGCAGCTGATGTTTTGCCACTGCCGGACGGTCCACAAATTAAGACAGTGGAAGAACAATTATCCAGGTTGACGGGAAGCTCATTGTCGTCAAGCCCCAATACAATTTGATGCTTCCTGCTCTGTTTACTGATTGAAGCGCAATCATTATTAATGATCATCTCCACCAGCTCAGATACACCATGCCCATGATGTCCGGAAACAATGAAATCCGCATGTTGTTTTACAGAAGGTATTGCATTGTTCACAGCTACCGAAAGCTCACACAACGAAAACATGGCATGATCATTTTCCGCATCGCCAATTGCTATAGCATTATGCTCGGATAATTCTAAGTCTGTTAATGCCGCTTGGAGTCCTGTAGCTTTATTGATTCCGCTCGGCAATACCATCACCGCGCCTTTATTAAAGATTATCTCCAATTCCAAACCAAGCTCTCTGATTGCTTTAAGTACTGTAGCTTCATGAGGCTGCCAGGTAGCAATAATTGTCTGCCCGGCAGATAACGGTTCAACTCTCAAACTTTTCAAAGTTGAAAACAAAGCAGTTGATGCCGGCGCCGTCAACAAACGCTCTTCATGAGTTTTTGGGTTATATAATAGTCCGCCATTTTCAGCGACTACGCGATCAAAAACATTCAAGTCTGGCATTACTTGAAGCAAATCCGACAATTGCCTGCCCGTAACAAGAATGAGCTTCCTGCCTGAAGCACGCAATTTATACAGAGCGGCAATATGCTCACCAGATACTTTGCCATTGTGGGCTAAAGTACCGTCATAATCACAAGCCAAAACATGATAATGCATAATTTTATTTAGACTCACTAAGACAAACTAAAGTCAGTTTAGTAAGTCTCGATATTTTTCATATCGGCCAAACGGATCATTTAAAAGCAAATACTACGAACGGTTGATGCCGGTATCAAAATTTAGAGAGAAACTATTGGATATCCGCTTATAGGAACACCGTATGAAAATTATTATTGCCGTGGACGACTCTGAGTTCAGCCAGACCACAATTGATTCCGTTGCCAAAAGAACATGGCCCGAGCTGTCCGAATTTCTGCTCGTTAGTGTCGCTCAACCATTGATGACTGATTTGGGCGGGATGGTCCTCGAAGTTGATAAACAATACTGCCAAGATCTTATAGAACGACTGACTAAATCACTTGAAGCAAAGCTACCGCAATATAAAATATCTGGACAAATCGTAGAAGGACAAGCTGCCGATGAAATTATACGCATCGCTGAACAATGGCAGGCCGATTTAATTATCGTCGGTTCTCATGGGCGCCGCGGTCTCAATCGTCTTGTTCTAGGGAGTGTCGCAGAAAGCATAGTTAACAAATCGCGGTGCTCAGTGGAAGTCATTAAGCGTCCGTTAGAATCTGTTAGCTACATATAAGCAAGATTTGTTGTGCGATTTCCAATCAAGATATTCTTCTTGCTTACGCCATGACCAATGAGCACATGCATCTTTTGTACACTCCGAATGTAAATGGAGCTGGCGATAAAGCGGTAAATGCCGCAGTAATCCATAGCGCATCTGCCGGGAGAAATATCCAGCGGCATTGTTTTTTTCAGACAATGCATGGAGCCGGCGCCGCAATGTTGCCTCAATATCCATATCATGCATAAACCGGCAATGTTCGCAAAACTGGCTCAACGAATTAGTAATGGTTTTAAATCTGCACATTTCAAGCACCAGATAAACTGACTGCTCAAGGTTAACAAGAGGATGGACTGAACACATCATCCTAAAGATGGAAACATTCGTTCTAGTACTTACGTCACGCCCGTACCATCAACCTACAACTAAGCCTTGCGGACGAGGTAATGGGTGTTTCTAAAAGATACAATCCAAAAGACAGCTAAAATTACTCGCGGAGAGTTCATCGAATGCCTGCTTCCAGCCAAAATCAAAATTCACAAAAAAAAGAAGATTACCTCAATAATGATGAATTGGACCAAATCAATCTTTATTGGCGAGCAGCCAACTATTTATCAGTAGGGCAAATTTATTTACTGGATAATCCTCTTTTGAAACAGCCTTTACAGCTGGAACATATTAAGCCGCGCCTGCTTGGACATTGGGGTACCACACCAGGACTGAATTTTATTTATGCGCACATGAACCGTGCGATCAAAAAATATGATCTGAACGCTATCTTTCTAGCTGGTCCAGGACATGGAGGACCGGCAGTCGTTGCTAACACCTATCTTGAAGGCACTTATAGTGAAATCTATCAGGATATTCCTCAGAACGAAGCCGGAATAAAAAAACTCTTCCGCCAATTTTCTTTTCCAGGAGGTATTCCAAGCCATGCAGCGCCGGAAACCCCAGGCTCAATTCATGAAGGCGGCGAGCTTGGCTATTCATTGCTGCACGCCTATGGAGCTGTGTTGGATAATCCGGATCTGCTGGCTTGCTGCGTAATTGGCGATGGCGAAGCAGAAACAGGAGCGTTGGCTACCAGCTGGCATTCCAATAAATTTATCAATCCGGAAAGAGATGGCGCCGTACTGCCGATATTACATTTGAACGGTTACAAGATTGCCGGACCAACGGTACTTGCTCGTTTAAGTCATGAAGAGCTAAATAACTTACTCAACGGACTGGGTTATGATCCATATTTTGTTGAAGGAGAAGAGCCCTTTTTAATGCATCAAAAAATGGCTCAAACTCTAGATCAGATTATTGAAAGAATCAACAGCATTCAACGTAGTTGCCGTATTCATGGCTACAAGAAACGCGAGAAATGGCCTGTACTGATTTTGCGAACACCCAAAGGTTGGACCGGACCAAAGATTGTTGATGGAGTTCAAATTGAAGGCACTTTTCGCGCACATCAAGTGCCGCTTGCCCAGCTGGACAAAAAACCCGAACATTTGCGCATTCTTGAGCAATGGATGCGCAGCTATAAGCCTGACGAACTATTTGACGAAAATGGCACTTTAGCTAGTGAAATAGCATCCCTTGCACCCAAAGGCGCGCGGCGCATGGGTGCAAATCCTAATGCCAATGGTGGCTTGTTGCTTAAAGACCTGATTCTTCCTGACTTTCAAAACTATGCTGTCAATGTACCAAAACCAGGAATAGAAAAAGCTGAAGCAACACGAATAATGGGACGAATGCTCAGAGATGTAATGACATTGAACCAGCATAATTTCCGCATTATGGGTCCGGACGAAACAAGTTCCAATCGGCTTGACGCAGTTTTTGAAGTAACCAATAGAGTATTCACCGGCGAAATTTTATCAACCGACGATCATATCAATCCCAATGGCCGCGTAATGGAAGTTCTTAGCGAACACATGTGCCAGGGTTGGCTGGAAGGATATTTGCTCACCGGCCGCCATGGTTTCTTTTCATGCTATGAGGCTTTCATTCATATAATTGACTCAATGTTCAATCAACATGCAAAATGGCTGAAAGTCACTCGTGGAATTGCCTGGCGCCGGCCCATTGCCTCACTTAACTATCTGCTTACGTCACATGTTTGGCGCCAGGATCATAACGGTTTCAGCCATCAGGATCCGGGATTCATCGATCATGCTGTCAATAAAAAAGCAGATATCATCAGAGTCTATTTACCACCAGATGCTAACACCCTGCTTTCAGTGACAGATCATTGCCTACGTAGCCGTAACTATATAAATATTATCGTCGCCGGAAAACAACCAGAGCTGCAATGGTTGAATATGGATGCAGCAATAAAACATTGTTTGACTGGAATCGGCATTTGGGATTGGGCCAGCACAGATCAAAACTCCGAACCCGATGTGGTAATGGCTTGCGCCGGTGATGTTCCTACCCTGGAGACTCTGGCTGCGGTAGATTTGCTTCGGCAACATATACCCGATCTTAAAATACGTGTGGTCAATGTCGTAGACCTGATGACCCTACAGCCTTCAAGCGAGCATCCCCATGGTTTGCCTGATCGTGAATTTGATTCCATATTCACCTGCGACAAGCCGATTATTTTTGCATACCATGGTTACCCGTCACTAATACATCAACTGACTTATCGACGCAACAATCACAATAGCCTCCATGTTCGTGGCTACAAAGAAGAAGGAACGACAACTACGCCGTTCGACATGGTCGTCCTCAATGATTTGGATCGCTTTCATTTAGCAATTGATGTTATTGATCGAGTCCCGAAATTAAAATACACTGCCGCTCATGTAAAACAGTTGCTGCGAAATAAAATCCTCGACCACAAACAATATATTGAGAAACACGGCGAAGATATGCCTGAAATCCGCAATTGGAAATGGCCATACTGACAATGAAAATATTAGTACTAAACGCTGGCTCAAGCAGTCTCAAATGTAGCTTATTTGAAGTAAGTAAGAATAACCTTGAGCATCTCAATCAACCGCTTTGGCAAGCGCAAATTGACACTAGCGATTCTTCTGGCTCTGAACTAGCAGCATTACTACACTCGCTCTGGCAAGGCAGTGAGCCTATACTCAATGGGCCCGAAGAGATTCAAATTATCGGTCATCGCATCGTACATGGTGGCACAAAATACAACAGCTCAACTCGCATAACAAAAAATGTAATTGCGGATTTGGAACAGCTGATTGAGCTAGCACCAGCTCACGAGCCAGCCGGCATTGCCGGTATTCAAATTTGTCAAAATATATTCAAGAATGTACCTCAAATTGCTGTTTTCGATACAGCCTTCCATTCTTCAATGGATGAAACAGCTACTGTCTATCCTGGTCCGTATAAATGGTACGAAAGCCTGGGTATACGTCGTTATGGTTTTCATGGCATCAGCCATCAATATTGCGCCGGGCGTGCAGCAGCAATCTTAAAGCGCAAACTTAAATCATTACGCCTCATTATCTGTCATCTGGGCAATGGCGCTTCACTTTGTGCTGTTAAAGACGGCAAAAGCATAATGAACACAATGGGTTATACACCGCTTGAAGGATTGATGATGGGAACACGCAGCGGCTCTATCGATCCCGGAATTATTTTGCATTTTCTCAAAAACAAAGTTTACTCGGCAGCTGAAATTACCGACATTCTCAATAACAATTCCGGGCTGAAAGGCGTTTCCGGTATCACTGCCGATATGCGTCAAATCGAGAATTTAGCTTTGCATGGTAATGCAAGAGCCAAACTTGCTTTTGACATGTATGTGGATCGATTAACTGCCAACATCGCATCCTTATTGCCAAAATTAGGCGGATTGGATGCCCTGGTTTTTACAGGCGGTATCGGCCAAAATTCAGGCATGCTAAGAGCCGCTGCGTGCAAACACTTGGCTTATATGGGAATAGCAATAGATTCCACTATGAACGACTCTTGCAAACAAGACGCCGACATTTCAGATGCAAAGACCACTCCAAAAACATTGATTGTTTACACGCGAGAAGATATAGCTATCGCCAAAGAGTGCTTTGCTTTATGGCAAACAAACGCTTCTTAGCTCTCGCTAGCTCTGGATAATTATTTTTTGAAAGCATCTCTGCCCTGATAGCCGCTCGTCCAATTATAATTTTGAGAAACCGCTATAAAGCAGGAAAAACCCCGGCTCACAAATTCAACTTACAATTTTGCAAGGATTTACCAATCAGATGAGCAATATTATCAATCGTCAAATAACTCTGGCATCCAGACCGGTCGGTGAACCTAAAGACGAGAATTTCAAGCTTGTGGAAAGCCCAGTAGGTAAACCAGCCGATGGCGAAGTGTTACTGCATACGTTATATCTTTCGCTAGATCCTTACATGCGCGGACGTATGAGCGACGCCAAATCATATGCGCAACCTGTGCCAATCGGCGGCGTTATGGAAGGCGGCACCGTAAGCGAAGTGATAATCTCGCGCCATCCTGATTTCATGCCTGGTGATTTTGTAGCCGGATACTCCGGCTGGCAATCTTATGCAATCGTTAAAGGTTCTACTCTTACTAAAATTGATTCGGCAAGCGCACCAATTTCAACAGCGCTCGGAGTTCTGGGAATGCCAGGAATGACAGCTTATACCGGTCTGCTCAACATCGGCCAGCCTAAGAGCGGTGAAACAGTTGTGGTTGCAGCAGCCTCCGGTGCTGTCGGTGGCATAGTCGGGCAGATTGCCAAAATAAAAGGATGTCGTGTTATTGGTATCGCCGGCGGCAAACATAAATGCGACTATGTCGTAAAAGAATTAGGCTTCGATGCTTGTCTCGATCATAAAGACAAGAATTTAGCGGAGCAGCTCAAATCAGCTTGCCCCAAGGGAATTGACGTTTATTTCGAGAATGTCGGCGGTGCTGTTTTTGAAGCGGTTTTTCCACTACTCAATGATTTTGCCCGCATACCCGTTTGCGGTCTGATCAGTAATTACAATGACACGGCGCTACCGGACGGGCCGAATATGGTACCGCTCCTTATGCGTGCCATATTGACAAAACGATTGTTGTTTCAAGGGTTTATCGTTAGCGATTTTGCATCACAACGCATGGATTTTATCAAAGACGTGAGCCAATGGATTCGCGAAGGCAAAGTCAAATATCGCGAAGATATTGTCGACGGCTTAGAAAATGCACCCAAAGCATTTCAAGGACTATTGCGCGGCGAAAACTTCGGCAAGCTTCTTGTACGCGTCGGGTCAAAATAATCGCTAATGTTATCGAATAAATCGCACTTTTGATTCTACGGAGCCACACTGGCAAAAGGACCGTGCTTGGAAGTGACCATATAAAGGGCTGCTGCCATTTTAAGCAAGTTGTTGCAAACTTGCTTGTCTTCAGATTGCTGGCTGTGCAACAAGTCGGCCAATAATTTATTCGTTTGCAGCAACGATACTAGCGAGAACTCGGAATTACTGACAGTGCCATAATCAGGAATATCGTGATAGCTGATATTTCGTCGGGGAATTCGATCAACCTTCATCGATGAAACTATGTTGTCGCGATTAGTATCAAAACACAACTCTTGACCGCAAGAAATATTGATTGATCTTTGTCCGAAACAAGCCGACAAAGATTTTGCCGCAGCATCGGAAAGTTGAAAGAGATGAACAGTTCCTTGGGCATCAACTTTAGCCAAAGTGAGCGACTTAGGCTTAAGAGCAAACAGATGTTTATCATAAAGCAAGCGAGTATTGCCTTTAGCCGCAATTAGTATTTCGCCGCTTTTAAGATGAATAGTACTATCTTTTATGTCAGCTTCCGAATCACCAAAAAGTCTGACTTTTACATCGGCGGTCTGAATAACTTTCGGAGTCGTCGCTTTATCTGCCCCTAGCTGAGACGAACTGATTTGTCCATTTGAACCGTTACTAATGGGCAAATCAGTCAGCTCACAAGATAACGATTCATCCTCAGTAACAGAGACATCCTCATTGACCCAGCCTTGCAGAGGAAATTCTTGTTGTCCTTGACGCAGTATCATTGCCTCCGGGCTGATGGTCCTGGCTGAACGTTTTACCGGAAGCAGTGTCAACACTGCACGATTAGCATTTTTATTAGCATTCTTTTTATTGCCTAATCCAATTTCTTCACTAAACGGTGCAAAGTCTAAAGCTTTTACAGCATTCAGCAATAAATTATTGCCGGCAAGCATCACTGCAGGAAGATTTACATCAATGAGCATGTTTCCGTTGCTGATCTGGAAAGAATCGGGATTAGTGAAACGTCTTGATACGCTTGTTCCGCTTGCATGAGCGGACAAGATCAGTGACGCTTGATTGCTGGAAAGACTCAAAGGTGAGCCGGAGAAACCGGTGATTACTCCGTTATTTGCAGTCAATAATGCATTCGGGGCAACTACGTAAGCCACGGTTACATCTTGATCCGCTATTAGGCTTATTTTGTTTCCGGAGCCGCTATCGGCGTTGAATTGTTCACCGATAATAGTTCCGCCGAAAGCTCTGATTGTAATAGCTCCAGCTTTGCCACCGTTATCGCTTGTTGCAATAGCTTTACCAACGGTGAAATCGCCTGAATTACCGGAAGCACCATTTATCGTTATGTTGTTGCCGTTGAAAGTGAAATCAGCACCGGATGTGATTTTTATCGTGCCACCGTTTCCGTTGATAGTTCTTGCTGATACTTCATTAGAAATAGAGATGTCACCGCCGGCTGCCATTGTTATGGATTTCGCGCCGGATTGTCCCAGTGCGATTATGTCGGAAGTAGTGATATTACCATCAGCATTGTCACCGTTATATGCCGCCATGGTAACCGTACCGCCTAGCCCGGAGCCCGTGGATTTGGCATAAACATCGGAAAGAGAAATATTGCCGCCGCTGTCCGAAGCACCGTTAATTTGACTGCCGTTAGCTGTAAAATCGGCACCGGCAACTATTTTTAGATTGCCGCCATTACCTGTGGTTCCATTAGCGTTAATTACGCTATCAGCCGAAATACTTTTTCCGGCTTGCAAGGTTATGGAACCGCCATTTATAGCACCATTGGCTTCAATACTATCTAAATGGATAGCTCCATTATGAGCC
Source organism: Candidatus Obscuribacterales bacterium (assembly GCA_019750335.1). Classification (GTDB taxonomy): domain Bacteria; phylum Cyanobacteriota; class Vampirovibrionia; order Obscuribacterales; family Obscuribacteraceae; genus JAIEPM01. The sequence goes on along the minus strand of JAIEOQ010000003.1, from coordinate 261,246 downwards.
AAGAGAGTAATTGTTCCGGCATGCGCTACGGCAGAATTAGTTGTAATGGTCGAAGATCCTATTTCAATATTACCTTCATTTCCGGAAACATCGACCAAATTTATACTGTTACCGGTAACAGTATAATTAACACCGGCAATGACTTTTAAGCTACCGCCATTACTGTTTGAAGCGTTGATATCAACCGCTCCCTCAATATTAACACCGCCTCCGGCCATCATTGTTGTAACACCGCCGCCGGTGCCCTGAGCGGCTATGCCACCGACAACAATATTGCCATTTGCGTTATCACCACTATGAGCTAAAATCGTAATCGTGCCGGCTTTTCCACCATCAGCATTAGTCACCACCGAACCGACGGAAATATCGCCGCCGTTAACCGTGTTTCCAACAAGGGCAAAGGTAGTTCCACTAAGTGTGAAATCGGCGCCGGCAGTTATTTTTATATTGCCGCTATTGCCACCGGTGAGAGTTCCATTTTGATCGACATATTCAGTGTAATTTGATATATCGCCGACGCTGGTAATGCTACCACCCGCAGCAAGACTTATGCTGCCACTAGCACCGCCATGAGCGATTGCAGATACTGCTCCGACATGAAGATCGCCATTTGCATTTTCGCCCTTATATGCAGCAAGCATAATTGCTCCGGATCTTCCATTCCCGCCGGACGTGTCAACCGACCCTTTGATGTACAGATCTCCACCACTATCGGATGCTCCGCTCACAACAAGATTATTGTCAAAATTTGCGCCAGCAATTATTTTTACAACATTGCCGAGACTTTCGCTGCTGTAAGCGCCGACAGCGCCATTACCAATGTCGATAGTGATATCGCCGCCGGCAATAACAGATATCGCCCCGGCTGTTCCGCTGGACCAGCTGTACAAATCACTTGAAGTAATATTGCCGTTGTACGCTGCAAGAGTTATGGTTCCGGCACGATCACCGGAAGCACTTGCAGTACTGACACTACGAATTGATATATTGCCTGATTCACCAGACACACCAGTTACTGTTACAGCAGTGCCGTTAGAAGTAAAGTCGGCTCCAGCAACTATTCTCAGACTGCCGCCGTTACCATTTGTGCCGGTGACAGAAATACCTGCTGTCGATGTGACACTTTTGCCGGCAGCTATAGTTACGTTGCCACCATTAACTGTTCCCGTAGCCGTTATACCGCCTAAGCTGATATTGCCGTCATGAGCAGCCACAGTGACAGCCGCACCGTTACCTATACCCTGACCGCCGGAGATACCAGCCGATACGAGACCGAGAGAGACATTGCCACCAGTTGCCGACGCAGCACCTGTAGTTACAGCGCTACCGTTAAAAGTAAAATCAGTACCCGCAATTATTTTTATAGCACCGGCATTCCCGGAATCATTTGCATTCAAGCCGGAAACGGTAGATATATTGTTTGTTGTAACTGAATTTCCCGATACCAAAGTAACAACGCCACCATTTCCACCGTAGCCGTAAGCCTGGATCGCACCGGTAGTTACACTACCATCGGCAGCCAACACTATGTTACCGCCGGATCCTGCACTTGAGTAAGTATTAGATTGAAAAGTTCCACCATATGAGTTTATATTGCCGACATTTATCGTGCCGTTAGACGTATCACCCTTATAGGCAGAGAATACTACCGCTCCGCCTTTGCTGGCGTCAGACTTAGTGGAAACAAATCCATTCAATAAAATATTGCCGCCGTTTGTGGAAGCATTACCAAATGTTATTGCATTATTATTGATTGCAAAATTGTTGCCGGCGTATAGTTTAACGATCCCGCCGTTACCGGTGCCGCTATAAGTTTCAATATTTGTTGTACCGGTAATGTTACCGCCGGCCATTAAAGTAACGACACCGCCAGCTGACTGCGTTCCAATTGTAGTCAAACGAGAGAAATTGATATTCCCGGCCGAAACCGTGCCTTTGCTTGCCGCAAGTGTTATTGCCCCGGATGTACCGGCGCCATAACCGGAAGCTTGAACAGCACCGCCAAGGGCTATATTGCCTCCTTTTGCCGAAACATTGTTTAAGATGAAATTGGCTCCGGACAATGTAAAATCGGTTCCTGCCACTATTTTTATAGCGCCGCCGTTACCGGTTCCTGTTAAAGCTCGGGTATCAATGGTGCTGCCTACACTGACATTGCCGGAAGCCGCTATAGTTACTGAACCGCCGACAGTAGTATTTTGACCGCCTACTGAACGCGTATCAATACTTGCACTGCCCCCGGAGACATTGCCGTTTGCACTCGTTCCTTGATGCGCCGTAAGAGTAACCGTACCTCCGTTACCATATCTGGCAGAAGTGCTCATGGAACCTACCGACATATTGCCGCCGGTCGCAGAAGCAGCGCCGGTAAAAGCTACGCCTGAGCCGTTAAAAGTAAAGTCCGCCCCGGAAGCGACGCGGATATTACCGCCGTTGCCGACCACCATCATCGCGTTAGCGCTGGTATTGATTGATCCGGTTGTCACATTGCCACCGGCGACAAGAGTAGCGGAGCCGGCGGGCTTGACTGGAAGAGTATATGGTGCGTCCGCCAGGAATGAAGATGTGGCGTTGGAGTCTAAAAATAGCCCTAAGCCTGTGTTAACACCGGCAACGGACAGATTTCCGGCTGCCGCCACAAGAACATTGTTCCCGCCTGCCGGCAGAAATGATATGTTGTTGAATCCGTAATTAAAAGAATAAAGATCGACATACAGAGTTGTGGAAGCATTCAGAAAACCAATGCTAACATTGCCGTTTGCGTTTTCACCTTTGTAGGCCCCTACGGTAATCGTCCCGGCTGTACTATTTACGGAGCCGGTGGCTATACCATCCATAAAAATATCGCCGCCACTGACCGAAGCACCTTTTAAATTTATAGAATTGCCGCTAAAAGTGAAATTCGTTCCCGCCACTACTTTTACATTACCGCCGGGAGCAGAGGTACCACCGCCGAGATATATGCCTCCTGTGCCTGTGGCATTAGCACTAATGTAGCTGGATGCATTGTTCAAACGATTTATAGTGCCACCGGCAATTACTGTCACGTTTCCAGCTTTTCCGAGAGTCGACGAAGTGTCAATCCCGGACAAAGCAAGATTGCCTGTGGAAACCACGGTAACGTTACCGCTTGAATTAAGATTGTGATAACCAACAGCTTGTTGTGCCATGGTAGTGAGACTGGTAATTTCCACATTACCGCTAGTCGGCGTGCCTAAAGTAATTGTCCCTTCAATGTGTCCGTCACTGTAAGCTCTTAGTCCACCACCCACCCCGGCTTGAGCGGTGGCAACGGTAATGTCGCCGCCTTTTCCTCTGTAGCTGCCGGTGTTAATTACTGGCGCTTTTATTAAGGCGCCGCCGCCAATGATTTTGACGGACCCGCTATTACCTGTTTCACCATAATCCATCCCGCTTGAAGTGACAATATTGCTATCACTTGTGAATTTGATTTGACCGCTATTAGCACTAGTGCCGGCAAAAGCCAGGATATTTACGTCGCCACCACCGCCAACCGTAGTACCGCTTGAATCGATGGTCGATGACCCGGCCGAGAAATCAACGCTACCACCGGTTGCACCTGCTGTCGGTGCTTTAATGACTATATAGCCGGCAGTAACGCTTCCACCGCCGTTAGCAATAGCTCCAGACACATCGCTCAAACCGGTACATGAAGTGCACTTACTGGTATCGATATTACCGCCAGCAATTAAATTGATTTGCTGTCCAACTCCTTCTTCATTTCTTGCGGTAATAGTTATGCCTGAAGAAGCAGTGATATTGCCGGTGGCAGCAATGGTCAAAGCTTCGTTCACTGATATATCGTCGCTTAGAGTAATGTTGCCGATGTTATAAAAGGTGGGATCAACAAGAGTGATTTTGCCCAGAACAAGATTGTCGGTACCGGCAAATACGTGCGCGGCATAGCCATTAGCGTTTATGGTGCCGGTTACCGTATCAGCCAAAATATCACTTGTGCCTTGACCGGCATTGATATTCAGCGTTTTAGACAAAAGATCGCCGCCAAATAAATTCGTATTAGCTGTGCCGTTATATGCGATTTCTCGCATATTAATTGTTTGATTCAAAGCCTGAATATTTCCACCAATATTATTGAGGAGAAGATCGATACTGTTCGGCGCGCTGAAAGTAACGTTACCGGCATTGGTAGTTATTAAGCCTGAATTGACGATGCTGCCAATGCCGGAAGTAATAGTGATATCATTCACCGCTTGAATTACCGGTGTAATTCCAGCAACGCCAGTAATATTTGCAACGGTAGTGCCTGCGGTTAAAGACAGCGCTCCTGAACTATTGATTATGCCTTGATTGAGAATACCGTTGAGCGACGTTAAATTCAGATTCAATCCGGAAAGCAACCCGTCCGCAACACCGTTCAAGGCCGAAGGCAGGTAGGTGCTAATTAAGCCGGTTTGCAAGTTAACGATATCGCCGGCAGTAAGATTGGCGGTGTTTACAGCTGGATTGCTTGAAACCAGATAAATATTACCCGCGTTAGTTAAGCCGCCGGTAAGATTCAAAGAAAGAGATTTATCGATTACGGTTACGCCTTCAGGCACCACTAAGCCAGTCAAATTGCGCCCCAAATAAGAACCAATCGTCATGGTTCCACCGACTGCCGCACCCAAAGAATCAAGAACGAGCGATTGCTGACCGGAGAATAAAACTTGGTAAACAGCCGTTTTTTCGGCTTGGGTAAGCGCCATACCAGCCGTTACCGATTTGGTCGCGCCACCAACATCGATGTTAATCACTTGGTTATTTGCTATGTGATTAATGCTCGTATTTTGGCTGGTTGATGAAAGGTCTAGATTGATTGGCTGTCCTACGTTTCCACCACTGGCACAAATAGGCGAGGAAACGCTTGACTGACTCTCAAGGTGAGAAGCGCAAGCTTCTGATGCCGAAGCAAATGACTCCGGGTTATGTTGCACACCGTCGCAATGAAATTCTTGCCCGAGGCAAGGTAAGTGCGTAATCGAAAACAAAAATGTCATCGCTGCAGCAACAGTACTTTTCATAACCGCTACCCTTTTGCCTTATCCACACAATGTTTATAGCCAAACAAAACAATCTGGCTCACTTGTTTTATACCCGTGAAACCTAGTTCCCATGCGGGAAAAGCGTGCAGGTTATTTTTGAAACGCAACTGCAATCTGAGTGTTTTCGGACTCGAATCGGTTTCTTAACTAAATCTCACACCAAACGAGATATTCATTAGCTGGTTTTCATATCGAGAGATCGCAAACGGTAGCCGTGACCGTGAAGGTTTTCTATAAATGATGGCTCGTCAGCAATATCAATTTTGGCGCGGATTTTTCCAATGCACATCCGAATTGAATTGGCTGTTCTTTCCGAGCTTGATGGCCAAACCTTTAGCAAAAGCTCTTCTTGAGTAAATACACGTTGCGAATTACGAACCATAAATTCAAATAGGGCAAACTCAATCGGCGTGAGTCGCAAAACTTTGCCATCTCTTGTTAGTTGACGAGCTGGCGGGTCAAGCAGAAAAGGACCATATCTTAGCCTGTCCTCTTTTAAAGACGGCGCTCTACGCAATAAAGCTCTCACACGCAAAAGCAATTCTTTTTGATGAAACGGTTTTGTCAAATAATCGTCAGCGCCAGCAGAAAAACCGCGGTCCTTATGCTGTAAATCCTCGCTAGCAGTCAAAATCAAAACCGGTGACTGCCCGCCCGTGGCTCTAAATTTTGAGCATAGGTCAACACCGCTTACACCCGGCAGTCCTAGATCTAAAACAATCAAATCATATTCGTTAGTAGCCAGAATTGCTAAAGCTTCTTCCCCTGAAGCAACCGACTCAACTAGATGTCCGTCGAATTCAAGATTATCTTGCACGGCATCGCGCATATTTTTATCGTCTTCGATAACTAAGATTTTGGCCATGGGTCAAATATTTGTCCGGCAAAACAAACAACGAAGAACAATGCTCCAAAAATCAATAATATGATTTACTCATAGTATACGCCGCCCAGGGTGCTATATGCTTCATATGAATTGGAATATGGCCCGGAAAGGAGGAGTACTTATAGCGGTACCGCTATTGTTTGAGCTTGGATTTGTTTGGACTATCTATACGGTAATCGAAGAAGCTCAAGCAAAACTCAATCAGGCCAATAAGTTACGTCAATTCACAGTAAAGTCGGATCATATCGCTTTATCCACCGTTCAAGCAGCCACTCTCGCCTCCACCTATTTTTTGTCCGGGGACGAGAGAATAAAAGAGCGCTACAAAAATAGTACCGACACAATCATTGATCACCTTATGCAATTAAAAGTGTTGGCTGCCGATAATCCACTGCTTGCACTAAAGTTACGCACTACAAGAACTGAGCTTGATAAAGCGATTACACTTCTGGACGAGTTCATGTCCACCCATAGACATATGTCGCTACAACATATGATGGTCGATCCTCAAGCCCGCTCAATAGCAAAACAAATCACTTCAATATGGCTTTCCTTAAGTAGCTCAATGAAAGCAGCAGGACGAGAAGCCGCATTTTTTCTGCCTCCGCTAGAAGACGAAACATATGGTTTGGTCGCATACAAAATATTTTTTGCCGGATTAATACTAAGCTCAGTCATAACTCTCAGTTTATGGCTATTTTTCAAACGTGATATTTCAGGACGTCTCAAACAGATGATGGAGAATGCTTATTGTTTAGGAAATGGTGAGCTTCTCCATCAACAGATCAGCGGTCAAGATGAGATTGCCGAACTTGATCGTGTTTTTCATCATACGGCACAACAGTTACAAGAGCTCAAAAGCACTCAGAAACATCTCAAATCATTGTTGGCACTTCGCCTGCAGCAACCGCTCCAAATCGTAAATCAAGCAACTAAAGAACTTTTAGAATCACATATCAACGATTTGAATGAAAAAACAAAAGAGCGGCTCCAAGCGACCCAAGAGAGCGCAGCACGAATGGAACGATTAATACTTGAATTGCAAACTGAAGTTGACCACAATTCCTATACACTGCCATTCAACTTTGAACAATTCGACATAAATACTGTAATTGATTCAGTATTGGTCGACCTGCAAGAAATTGCCAATAAGCAACAACTACAAATTCAATTTTTTAAAAATGACGAGGTCGTAATTATCGCCGATCGAGATCGAATAACGCAGGTGTTGACTAATCTGATAATGAATGCGATCAACCATTCTCCAACAAATGGAACGATAACGATTTCAATCGACACAAACAACGATTGGTTGAGCATTTCTGTAAGCGATCAAGGACCAGGTATAAACGAATCAGATCAAAAAATACTGTTTCAACCTTTTGCACATATGCCACGAAGCACTAACACCGTACAAGAAGGAAGCGGCTTAGGATTATACATTTGCAAAAATATCATCGAACGACATGGTGGAAACATTTATATCGCTCCTTATACCGGCAACGGCAGCTCATTGATCGTGCAGCTGCCAAGATCAGGGAGTTGAAAGACCATGGCTCTCTCTCGAAATCTACATTTCAAGATCGAAGGAAAGATCCTAGCGATTATCTGCATACCTTTAATTTTTGAAGTGCTCTTTGTTTTACTTTTGGCTTCACTTTTAAATCAAATGGATGTGCAAGTAAAAAAAGAACAAGCCGCAGTAAATACGCTATCCGCAATCCATCGCCTCGGACGATTAATGTTTCGTGGCGCTCAAATCAGATTCGGATCATATATGACACCACAAACATTGAGTAACATCGATACTGCCACAGCAAAAAAAGAAATAGCAAATCTCAAATGTCTCTTACAAAATAATTCAACCGAACATGTACTTACCCAAAAGCTACAAATTGATTTTAAGAAGTACATAGATCTAATTCGCGTCCAACAAAAGATCGATACTGCAAATGAGAACTGGCAAACCTTATCCGCAATGCCTTGGGCACAAGATTCTAGCCTGCTCATGTACAAAATACATGGCTATATCCAAAAACTTGTAGCTATCGAGGAGAGGATTGCGGATAGCAACCTCAATGATATTTCAAAAACCAAAAAGACTATTGAAACAGTGATCTTTACGGGAGCGATTGTAAGCTTACTAATTACAGTCGGATTAAGCGCCTATTTCATTCTGGATATCGTAATGCGCCTAAGACAGCTGACAGCAAACGCAATACTTCTGGGTGTACGAAAACCGCTTTTGCCAGCGGTAAGCGGCTATGACGAGATTGCCGAACTTGATCGCATAATTAGAAATGCCGACGCTGAAATTACCAGCTTAGAAAAGTCCAGACACCACTTTATTTCATTAGTAAGCCATGAACTAAAAACTCCACTTGCTTCAGTCAAATCCGTTTTTTCCATGCTAGCAAATGGACAGTATCAACCGATCAGTAAACCGGTGGCAGATCTTTCAGTAAAGGTCACTGAAAGCCTCAATGAAGCAACTCGTTTAATTGCAAATATATTGCTTTTAGAAAAAATGGAGGCTGGCAAATTCAAGCTTATTCTCTCCGACACAAATCTAACATCACTGATACAAAGTGCGATAGAGCACAGCGTCTCCTTTGAAGAGGATATTGATATTCAAACTGATAATGTTGAAAATCTACTTTTAAAGGCTGACCACGAAAAACTTTCTAAAGCAATCACCAATATTATCGACTGCTTAGCTGACGGAATCACGATAAAGCCAGAGGAGAGAATCAAAATTAGCGGCGAACAAATACAAAACAATATTGAGATTTCCGTATCACACGAATTTACTCATGTAAATGCTATCCCACAAACAATCAACTTAGATGCTCATCTTGATCCGCGTTTTCTTGAAACTTTACCCTTAATAATCAGCAAAATGATCATAGAAGAGCATGGTGGAACTCTTACTTTTGACTTCAATGAAAGATGCCATCTCTTTACATGCCGCATTCCCAAGGAACAATTTGGACATAAATAACCCCTATCATCAGGTTGTTTTCGTTCCGATATTACCGGCTATGGACGATCTAACCCCTGCTAGCGAAAAATACAAAATTCTTGCCGATTTTATCGAGCAGAAGGTTAGCATGGCCAAAATTGCTCGCCAGCACAATCTGCCGGTAAGAACCCTATGGAGTTGGTACAGAAATTTTCAAAAGGAAGGTTTTAGCGGTTTAAACCGAAAAGGCCGGTCTGACCGTGGGCAACACCGCAAAATTTCCCCTCAGCTAGAAATACTAATCGTAGATGAGCTTTTGCAAATACCAAAACCACTAATTACGGAGATTTTTCAAAAAGTAAGAGCAGCTTGTATAGCTGAAGGCAGAGATCCACCTAGCTATTCAACCGTTTATAACGCCGTAAAAAAACTGTCAGACTAATTATTCGGTGACAAATCTGCGCCGATCCTTTTCAATTACCAGCGAATACGTCTACGCGGATCTTCTTTGTTCAAATCCGGTTTGAATTGTTCGTATCTTTGATAGAAGTTTTTGTTGGGTTCTTTATAAACCGGTTCCGGCGGATTTTTGTACACATCCTGGGCTTTGGCAATAACTGCTACTTGTTCTTCGGTAGGTTCAGTGCCGGTAATTTCAGCTTTCATAAGCTGACGGGCTTCATCATAATATTTATTCGGATCTGGCAGACTGTACCAAACTTTTAGCTCAGCTAACTGCTCATTTGTTAGGGGTTTTGCACCATCTATTTTGTAATTAGAAGCTATTTGTTGCTCCACCAATTTTCGTACTGAGTCTAAACGTTTATCCGGATTGGTAAACATTTTTCCAGCTTCAAGCTTAGCTATTTCAGAAGGTTCCAATCCATTGTCCGGGTTAAAATATTCTTTGCGGGCAAGTTCGCGCATAGATGTTGATTGTTTATCCAAACCGGGGAAATCAAGCCAACTAGCAAGCTCCGCTTTTTGAGCCACAGTTAGCCCTTCGCCATTTTCTGTTGCTTTTCGTACCAATTCACGAGGGCGATCATATTTTGGATCCGGATTATAAAAGCTATTCCACGCACACAATTCCGCTTTTTCGCTCTTCTTCAAAGACCGATCATTATTTTTAAAAGCAAGCTCGCGCGCCCGATCTAAGCTTTTATCCGGATTTGGAAATTCCTGCCAAGAATACAGTCGTCCTTTTTCTTCTTCTGTTAGTGTGTCAAATGTCAGAATATCTAATTGCATCAAAGCGCGTGCATCAGCCGAACCTTTGTCCAAGCCAGGAAATTGCCACCACGATTCCAGCTGTGCAGTCTCTTCGAAAGATAAACGCGCCCCCGAGTGATGACGATAGGCAAGCTCTCGTGGCTCAGCATAAGGATCCTCTCCATCAATTTTGTTTCCAGGGAATTCTTGCCAAGATTTTTCTGCAGCAAATTCTTCAATCGATTGAGATTTCCGTATTACCGGATCCTCTGCAGGCGGTGCTATTTTTTCTTGCCGGCTTGTTGGCTGTGATGATTCCGTCCTACCCGGCGGTAACAACGCAGAAATGTCACCTGCTGCTGCAAGCTCGATTGATTCACGACGAGGAGCCGAATTACCTTTTTCAACTAGTGATAATAAGTTGAGTCCGCTTATTCCAGAATCTGAATTTGATTCAGGCTGATCCATTGAGTCTTTATTCTCATCGACGATTTTGGTCTGATTATCAGAACTGTTATCACGAGTCATGCAAACTCTCCGCCCTGGATATATAGATACTTTTGATTAAGTACCCAAAAATTGGCAACATTAAACCAGCGCTAGCCTCCACGCAGCTGGCTTACAATATTAAATTCTCCCAATTCGGGAGACGCCCCTTGACAGAGAACTCCCAATTTGGGAGAATTTAATATCAGATAAGAAGCAGGACCAAAAATGTGAGAGTAGTGCACTGGGGCAGAGCGAGAAAATTTATCGTCAACAATCGCAAAGCAAAAGCTCCATTAGATATATGGAAAACTGCTACTCAAGCGAGTACGTGGCAGAACTACCCAGAAATCAAAGAGACATTCAACACAGCTGATTGGTACAAAGGACACGTGATTTTTGATATTGGGGGCAACAAATTCAGATTAATTGCTATTTGTCGATTTGAATTAGGTCATCTATACATCCAAGGCGTAATGACTCATGAAGAGTACGATAAAGGATTATGGAGAAAGAGAATTGACGAACGCTGGAAAGAATGAGGTTTAGTTATGGCCAGAATTGTCGACGATCCAAAAATTTATGAGAAGCTGTGCAAACGGTTTCCGCTTAAACCTATTCGTACCGACAAAGAGAATGACTTAGCTGCAGCTGTTTGCGATGAGTTATTGACAAATCTGTCAAATTTGTCCAGGTCAGAAAAAGACTATTTGGAAGTGCTGACTGATTTGATCGCTAAATATGAATCTAAATGGGATTCCGAAATATCGGATTTTGAGCCAAGAGAAATGGTGAAATTCTTGATGGAGTCTAATAGCTTAACTCAAACGGACTTGATTCCTATTTTTGGATCATCCTCAAGAATTTCTGAATTCTTATCCGGAGCCAGACCTAATTTGAGCCTGAACCAGATTCAAGGTTTAGCTAAGCGCTTCAATCTTTCAACAGATGTTTTTATTGGTAAAACTAAATCAGCGCTATGACGATTTCATAACTTATTGAGTATGAAACAGCCGGAGAATATAGGACACTTCATAGATCAGTGCGAGTGCTACATATCCCAGCTGAAATTTCTTATTGTTGATAAACATGGCGGCGATGCTCAATCCAATAAAACAAGCGTTTCTAATCGGATATTCGATTCCAAGCGAATTATAGTGAGCCATGCCTTTCAAGATGGTATCAAAAATATCAATAACAAAAGTAGAAGCAAATAGGGCAAAGAACCAGATGTGGCGAGACTGGAAATAATCTTCAAAGCCAGTGTATTCATCCATGCGATCAGGAAATAGAATGGCGCACATCAAGAAAAAGACTATGGCATAAAGTATTACCAGGAAATACGCTTCAAAAGTCCAGTGCTGTACGGTAATAAGCTTGAATTCCCACCACCAAAAATGGATCAGAAAAAGCAGGATTACAATTACCCAACCAAAATGCACCAGATAAATAGAGGTGTTTTTCGGATGCTGTACAAATTTTGAAATGCCATTGAGCAAGCGCGCTAATGCCAAGCTGAGAACCATGCCGACGATCAAGCGCGAATGCTCAAATAGTTTTACAGCATCGATATGGTCTGGCATCAAACTTCCTCTGCTTGTGGAGCCCCACAATGCTAACAGCCTTGACATGCCGATCTCAACTTAATCGACTTGAAAGCATCTTTGAAGAGGTAGAATATGCACTGTTCCATCTGGAGAATTGAGATGATTGCCTGCCGAGAGATTCTAAAAAAACTTCTTTCAATAAGTGTATTGGTTGGTGTCATTCAAAGCCCCGCACTGGCAACAGAAATAACTCCGGATGTAGCTTTGGCACGATTGAAAGCAGGCAACAAACGCTACGTGCAGGGCAAAAGTGCTCAGCTAAGAATAGATGCTTTACGTCGTGCTGAAACAGCACAAAACGGACAAAAACCGATAGCAACTGTGCTTGGTTGCTCAGACGCAAGAGTACCTGTTGAGCTGATTTTCGACCAAGGTTTTGCCGATGTATTTGTGATTAGAGTTGCCGGTAATGTTTGCGGAACAGCAGAATTAGCCAGCGCAGAATATGGCTGCAAATATTTGAATACGCCGCTTTTGGTTGTGCTCGGTCATTCCTCATGTGGTGCCGTAGATGGTGCCGTTAGCGGCGGGCAGTTAAGGGGTAGCATTCCTCAACTTATTGAGATGATCCAACCGGCAGTGGATAAGGCTCGAAAAGAACATGGCAAAGCGAGCAAAGAAGTTCTACTGAACGCAGCGATTCAAGAAAATGTGTTCAACACAATGTCTTGCTTGCTCAAAAAAGGCCCTGGTCTTGCTGCTCTTGTCAAAGAAGGCAAACTAAAAGTTGTCGGCGCAGTACGTAACCTACACTCCGGCGAGATCACTTGGCTTGGCACTCATCCCCAACAAGACAAGTTCATTCGCTAAATTCGACATCTAAACTTACCCTAATAAAACCACAATCTCGCTAACGATCTCATTATTGGCGATCTCAAGATGATTTACTTTGAGTATAAGTGACATACTTTTGCGCGCACATATACGCAGCATATGCGGTGATGCGGCAGAAGCCATATCACCAGAAAACACGCCGGTAGCTGAGGAATCCGCAACCATGAATCGCTTGATATCTATACTGCTTGTTTGCCTGTTGTGCTTTTATACAAGCTCAACTCAAGTTATGGCGGCCACTGAAGCCTCAGCTTATGAAGGGATCGTCAACCAGCTAACTTATGCAATGACCGGGCAATTACCAAGCTCTGAAACACTTGCAAACATGGCAAGTGCTTTAGCAGCAGCAAATGCTCCAACTAACCTCGAAGGTCTAGCATCCGCTTATAACTCTAATGCCGGTGTCAGAAGCCTTATCGATTCCATTGGCAACGGGCAGGGAACATACTCAACCGGCACACCAAACTTTATTAACAACATCTTTCAAAATGCCTTCGGCCACCCGGCCAATATGTCCGGGGTACTCTATTGGGCAAATGTTATTGATGCAGGCGTTCTAACCAGAGGTGCTGCTGTCCTTAACATCTTAGCCAGCGCTAGTACAGCCGAAATCACGACATTTGACAATAAAATCACGATTGCCCAGACAACTGTCGCTCAACAACAGACCTATGAAGCAGCTCAAATAGCGGCTAAAGAGGCAGCAGAGAAAGCTGCCAAAGAGTCCGCCGAAAAGGAAGCTGCCGAAAAAGCGGCTAAAGAAGCGGCAGACAAAGCAGCCAAGGAAGCGGCGGAGAAAGAAGCCGCCGAAAAATCCACATCTTCAGGTGAGGGTCTTGTCGATAAAGTAAAAACGTTTGTTCATGACCATCCTGTTGCCACAGCCGTTATCGCGACAGCTGTAGTTGCCGGAATAGTTACGGCAATCACTGTTCCGATTTGCGTGCATCAACGTAACGTCAACCGCGCCAACAACCAACAAAGAACATTGAACAATCAGGCGATTGTCACAAGGCTCATTCAGCTGGCAAATCCAACACCTACGACTGTAACAACTGGCGGTTCTACTGGCGGCAGCTCTGGTGGATACCAGCCACCGATCTAAGCTGAGAGCTAATTTGAAATACACTTTCAACATTCAAATAAGCGACAACAAAAAAGCGCTAACAGAAAAGCTCATTATTGCTGCCTTTGAAAATGAATCCGGCGGACACGTCGTCCTAAAACTATTGGCATATTTGCTGTTTATTGAGCAACGTCCCCATATTGATGAAGATGCCGGCTGGCACTTTACTCCTGATTTAATCGCTCGCGACGATTCCGGCTCAATCACGCTTTGGATAGATTGCGGACGTGTCTCGATGAAGAAAGTGGATACCATCGCGACCAAGGTACGGAATCACATCGATTTTTATGTGTTTCGAAAAACACAACGAGAGATGCAGCAGTTTTATCAAGCGATTAAAGACAAGATCAAACATTTGGACAACGTCAAATGTGTCAGCTTTGATGACGAGTTCATCGACGGTATCAGCGCCAATCTCGATCGCACCAATAACATTGAATGTTATATCGGCGATGATATGGTGACTCTAACTTTGAGCAATTCTTTAGGACAGCACGAAGCTTATTCGTCCATACACAGAATCACTTCTGAATCTGTAGCCTAATACGTTTAGCTAGCAGCAGTTACAGTTAGTTTTTTGAGCAACTCTTCAATTTTGGCATGCATTGCTTCAAGCTTTGCCGCATCAGCACTGCCAATTACACCGCGTACTTGATCGAGCTTATCGCGATAAGCTTTTTCTTGCTCGGCAGGCAAAGTACCTGATTTCAAAAAGCGGTCGAGTTCGGCAATGCTTTTTTCAACAAGAGCTAAAACAGCTATGCGATTGAATTTTTCTTCTTCGCGGTCAACCATCTGTTTTTCAATCTGCTTGAACTTAGCCATCTCATTTTCTTGAATACCGGTTGTTCGTTTAATCACCAGATGCTCGTCAATATTCAGGCTGCCGGCATGAGTGGCTTTGCAATGGAAAATGCCATCAGCGTCTATATCAAAAGTCAAAGTAATTTGTTGCTCGCCAGCTGGCGCCGGAGGAATGTTGGTTACATCAAAAGTGGCAAGCGATGTGTTTTTGCCGGCTAAATCTTCTTCGCCTTGCAGCACATGTACAGAGACTATATCTTGATTGTCTCTGTAAGTATTGAACGTATGTGTCTTGTTCAAAGGAATAGTGCTATTACGCGGTACGATACGCACAAAATTGCCGTCGGGATCTTCAATACCTAATGTAATCGGCACTACATCAAGCAAAAGAACTTCTTGTACTTCACCGGAAAGAATTCCACCTTGAATAGCCGCGCCGATAGCGACAGCCTCATCAGGGTTGACCGATTTTACCGGTTCACGATTAAAATATTTACGAATGAATTGTTGTACAGCAGGCAGCCTTGTCGTACCGCCAACCAAAACAACATTTTCCACTTCTTCGGCTTTAAGTTTGGCGTCGCGCAAAGCAGCTTCAATCGGCTTAGCGGTTGCTTCAACTAAATCTTTGCTGAATTCATTGAATTCGGCTTGAGTAAGCTCCAAATCCAGATTTACCGGTTGCCCTTCAGCATATGAAAGGAAGGGTAATTGAATGCTAGCAGAGCCAACGCCTGAAAGTTCGATTTTGGCGTTTTCGGCAGCTTCTAAAAGACGTTGCATCGCCACTGGGTCGGGAGTAACATCAACACCATGCAGCTCTTTGCACTTGTCGGCAATCCATTTTATGATTCGTTCGTCGAAGTCATCGCCACCAAGCTTATTGTTGCCGTTGGTTGATTTTACTTGCAGAACGCCTTCATCAATAACAAGGATGGTTGTATCAAAAGTACCGCCACCAAAGTCAAAGATAACCACGTTTGTACTTTTTTCGGTTTTATTAAAACCATAAGCCAGAGCGCAAGCAGTCGGTTCGTTCATAATTCGCACAACTTCCAGCCCGGCAATTTCGCCGGCACGTCTTGTCGCAAGACGCTGCGCATCATCAAAATAAGCCGGAACAGTAATAATCGCTTTAGTGACTTTCTCACCTAAATACGCCTGGGCTTGCAGTTTGAGCTTTTGCAGAATACTGGCCGAAATTTGTTCCGGTGAAAACTCCAGATGGTCAACCTGCATACGAAAGTTGGTACCCATATGACGTTTAGCCGAACGGAATGTGCGTTCAGGGTTTTGGATACTTTGACGTTTAGCCGGCAAGCCAATAAGCCGGTTTAAGTCTTTGTCAAAAGCAACGATTGAAGGCGTCGTGCGACCACCCTCAGTATTAGCGATTACTACCGGTTTGCCGCCTTCTATAACAGCGACACAAGAATTGGTTGTACCAAGGTCAATCCCAATAATCTTATTCTTTTGCATGCCCGAACCTTCCGCCTAAAACATAAGAATATAAAAGTGCGTCAACGGCTACTTGGGGGAAGTAGAGCTTTTAGATTTGTACCCCTAACCGTATATAGCTAAACAGATAGGAAACCCGGACTTCTCAGCCCTCGTGTTTGTTAAAAGTGTCATCCGGGTAGATTAGTGTTTGTGTGAAACTTGGAGCAAATTAAATGGCTAATCCAAATCCAGAAGTGCAAAATACTAAAGAAGCGCCAAAAGAAGTAGACAATAAATTTGACTTTGGCTCTGTATTCTCGGACGAAGATAAGGAGCTAGCCACTCACGACTCTACTCGTGTCGAATCTCGCGAAATACTGTCACGTTATCCTTCGACCGAACCAAGTGAGCTCGATCTAAAACAAAGCAACGAGTCAAAAAACGGAGAGGACATACAATTATTAGGACGATTAAACGACGCTTGGAAAAGTGAATCAAAAGCGGTTAATCCTAATAAAACGCAGATGGAAAGAATCGCTAATGCTGCCGAAGCGTTGCAAGACTTTGCTCTTAAAGATTCGGATAAATATTGGAATAATTACCTTACGCCGCGCTTTCAAGAAGCGCTTGACGGCAAAATATCTCAACAAGACTTTGACAACGAATTTAGCGATTATTATCGTGAAATGAGTGCCCTCGCCGAAAGCCTACCTGATATCGATCCCGAAAAAACAAAAGAGTTAAGCTTGAATGCCAGCAATCTCTTTCATGTGACTCGCGGACATCGTTGGCACGATATCGAGCGTGCCGAAGTAGATCGTTTAAGAGAAAAAGCAGTAAGCGGCAAAACCGAAGATATTTTAGCTCTTGTTGAAGGGCAAACTAATTTAGGTCATCAAGCTTCGCTTAGAGCTGAACAGCAAAGCAATCCTACTGATGACAGCTTAGCTTCAAAATATGCAGCTGAAGAAGCAGCCATGGATACGGATAACTTACGTCGTTTTGAGCAGTTAGAGCAAAAATGCCAATCACCGGCAGAATTATTGAAGCTCTCGAGCGCTTATACAGATATGGTTGACAAGCTAAATATTCGAGCAAATTTAGGAAGTCACTGCGATAAACACGATCACTATTTTAAGACAGCAACTGATTTGACCGAAAAAAATATTGCTGTTCAGGATCGCCTAATGACAATGGCAAAAAATGGCGAACTGGATGACAAACAAATGGTCGATTTTAAGTTGATCACTGCAACAACAGCCGGACGCTTACTGAATTATGACCATAATCGATATTCGACCGAAGAGAGAACGATTCGCGATTCATTAAGAGCCGCTGCCGATTCGCGAGCCGCTTATGCCGATTTGTTACTACGCAATAAAATCGGCGATGAAAAATACAAAGACTTGTTCGAACCGGCGCCTCTTTCAGACGAGGAATATGAGCGTCTGGCGAATCCTCAATAATGGAACATTTTGGGCTTTTCATATTTTTTGCTGTGATCATAGTTTCGCTGCTGGCCATTCTTGAGTTTGGCTTCAGGCTTGGCGTATTTTCGCAAAAGCACCATCCTCAAGAATATGAAGCTTCGGGCAATTTGATGATCCAATCAGTGCTTGGGTTGGTGGCCTTCATGCTTGCTTTCACTTTCGGTGTAGCCGGTGAGCGTTTTAACGACAGACGAGTGCTAATTATCGAAGAGGCAAACGCAATCAGCACAGCATATCTGCAAGCTGGTTTGTTGCCTGAAGATAGCAAAAAAGAAGTTAAAGAGCTATTACGACAGTATGTTGATTTGCGCATTGCGGCAAAACCAAGTCGCGCATATTTTGAGAAAGCACTGGCCGAAAGCAACCGCATACAAGATCGTTTATGGAATATAACCGAAACTATCGGCAAAGAACATTTGGATTCGGATGTTGCCTCGCTTTTTGTTCAATCAATGAGCCAAATGCTGGAGCTGCAATCTAAACGTGTTGCAGCCGGATTGTATGCTCGCATTCCGGAAAGTATGTGGGTAGCGCTCTTTTTAATTACAGCCTTAGGTATTGCCGGAATCGGCTATCAAACTGGACTATCGGGTAAGCGCAAATTGCTCGATGGACTTGCCTTGATTTTGTCTTTTACAATAATTTTGACTATTATCGGCGATCTGGACAGACCGATGGAGGGCTTTCTAAAAGCTTCCCGACAGCCGTTATTTGATTTGAGCAAAAAGATCGGACACGCCCAAGGGTATCAGGACAAGTCGCAAGAATAAAAAACACTGTCTACCGAAACAATCGGAAATGCCGGCGGCAAGCTTGATTTTTCAACAAGCACATAACCATTGTTTTCATAAAATTTTTGCGCACGAGTCATCTGCGCGGTTGTGCCCAAATATATTTGTCGTACGCCGTTTTGTTTGCACCACTCTTTGACTCTGCTCATCAAAGCAGCAGCAACTCCATGATCTTTGCCGCGATAATCTTTATGCACAAACATCTTTTTAAGAGCAACTTGATTATTACCGATATCAACAATGCCGATTGTACCGATTACTTGATTGTCACGAAGTGCTAGCCAAAAATTGCCTGTACCTTTTTGGAATGTTCCGGCAATATCCATTAAGTCGGGTTGTTCTTCGCGTGTGATTGGTACACCAAATTCAATTTGCTGAATCGGTAAGATAAGAGTTTCGACTGCTTGCTGGTAGCTAGGCTTATATTGGCTAATTTGGAATCTTGTACTGTTCATTTGAGCTTGCATGTTTACCTACTATGAATTTTGCTGGGCTTTAGCAATATTGTCCAGCTTGACATTGATAACGTCCAATAGTTATATTGGTTAGTATTGATAGCAAAATGGTATCGGTTGTTGTTAGAGCTCCGTCAGCTTAAATACTTTATTCGCATAGCCGAGCTTGAGCATTTTGGCAAAGCAGCCCAAGATTTGCACATAGTTCAGCCAGCGCTTACTCGCCAGGTTAAAAATCTGGAGGAAGAACTAGGCGTCGAACTTTTTGAACGGTTGCCACGCGGTGTTCGTTTAACTGCAGCCGGCAAAGTGCTGCTTGAACGCTCGCAAAATTTGATGGCTGACATAGAACGAATGACTACAGCTACTCGTCTGGCTGGTGAAGGTAAAACCGGCTTTGTGCGTGTCGGCTTTGCTGACGGTACAACTTATAGCGGTCATATGGCTAGCATCATTCGTGACTTTCGTAAACAAAGCTCTCTAGTTGAACTTGAACTTTTACCGGCAAGCTCCATGAATCAAGCTGAATTACTTTTGCAAAACTCAATTGATCTCGGTTTTGTTTATTGGTTACCTAAGGATCGCAGCAATATAAAACATAAAGAGATCAATCACGAAAAGGTGATGCTGGCGATTGCTGAAACAAATAAGTTATCCAAACAAAAATCCTTTCGCATGAAAGAGCTGCAGAACTTGCCTTTTATTTGGTTCAAACGTTCTAATGCGCCGATGTTTTATGATTTGATTGCAACCAAATGCACAAACGCTGGCTTAATGCTCAACGTAGTGCAAGAAGCTTTTACTGAAAGTACAATGCTCAGCTTAGTCGCAGCCGACATTGGCGTTACTTTTATCAGCGAAGCCGCCGCCAAACGTAAACCGGACAATGTAGTTTTGCGTGATATCAGCGATCTTAATGCGACTCTTACTCTTAAAGCGATGTGGCGAGCTGACGATAATAATCCGGCCCTTAAAGAGTTTGTCAAAGCATTGATCAAAACGACAACAGTTTTATTGTTTTTTATATCATCAATGTTTGTCTCAACGATGGCAGAAACAGCGCGTCCTGATGAAACATATTTGCAATATCAGCAAGTATTGCAAACTGCTAAAAGCATGTCGGAGTTCAATGTATTTTTGCCGCGTAAAAGACAAAAAACATTTGATCCACTAAAGGACAAACGCATGATCAAAGAGATTGAAGCAATGCGTGAGATCGGTCCACTCAATGTCAAAGTGATTTATTGGAAACAATCAGGTGACACAGCAGTTGTTCAAGCTGCCGGAACATACAGAGATTATCCTGATCCGAAAGCGCCGACACAAACTCAATATTGTTACGTCAAAATGGCCCGCGAAGATGGTCAATGGAAAATCTACAATGAAGATTGGTTGAAAGAAGATTTCCATCTTCAGCCGCTTACTGATACAAATACTATTGCTTGGTGTACCGGTGCGACAAAAGTAGCTCCGGATACAACTCCTGCTCATGGAAGCTTGTTCAATAAAAGCCATGAACTGGTAAGAGCAATTTTTTACCCGCGTCATCATTGTTTGGATATTTATACACGCGAGAAAAACTATCCATCGGATAACGTAAAAGTTTCAATTCAATTTCCTGATTCGGTAACGTCGCTCAATCAAATCAATGTGTCAAAACCAGGTAAAACGTCGGTCTCCGGATTGAAGTTCGGCATTGAACTTAGTCGCGACGCATCACGCGTGCTCAATATTTTTGACAACGATGACCCTTACGGTTTAAGAATACAAACTCTCAACACTGAATCAGGGGAGGAATGTTTTGTCAGCATTCGTCTACCTGATGCTCAACATAGTTATTTTTGCGGGCGCATCCCGTTGAAAACTTGGCGTTACGAACAAGAGTGATTGCAAACTGTAGACATTGACTTGTCAGGTGAAAACGCTTTTATTATTTAGCGCGAACATTTTGAGCAAACCATCGTCTTAGATATCATTATGAGAATAATCAGTTTAGTAACTTTGCTTCTTTTATCCGCTTTACCGGCCTCAGCCGAAACTGTTTACGGGCGGGCCACTGCCATTGAAAGCGGAAACACTCTTAGTTTTAAAGCCAACGACGGGCGCACTTTTCAAGTGCGGCTAAAAGGCATTGACGCTCCGGGGATGAACCAACCTTTCGGACCGGACTCAAAAAAATATCTTGAATCTTTAGCTCAAGACGATCTGACCCTGGAAACTTTTAAAACCGATCCCCGCGGCAGAACCATTGCCGACCTATATACACCGGCTTTACTTGTTAACCAGCAGATGGTCAAAGCAGGACAAGCTTGGTGGTATCGCAAATACGCACCAGGCGATCAAATTTTGAGCGCCGCCGAAGTAGAAGCACGCCAGCAACAACGTGGTTTGTGGCGCGAACAAAATCCGGTTGCACCTTGGGATTGGCAAAAAACACATCCGGCAGTAAGCTTAGGTCACACTAGCATTCATTAGGCAACTGCTGTTAGAACCGGTGTTGCCGGCTCAACTTCAGCCGGTAATGTTACAGGCGGAACAGCAACAACAGTTGGCTCCTTAACTTCAGACTTAATTGCCCATGGCAAAGCTTTTTCACGGGCAATAAGCTCAACCGGATTTTCGGCATCCATAACAGCCATGGCGGTTCTCATTTCGTCACGTGAATTACATTCGGCAACGATGATGATTGAACCTGCCTCGACAGTTCCTTCAAAAATATTCGCCCAATGTTGCGGCTTGGTTGAATTGAGAAAAACGCTCATATAGCAACCGAAATAAGCAAAAATGGCCCCGCCCGAAATTGCTGCCATCAGCGGCGTCAGAATTTGGAAAGTGACGACTTCCGGAACCAAGCGCAGGGCAGAGATGCCGGCGCAAAGTCCGCCAAAACAGCCAGCGATGCCGAAACGAATAAAGTTTTTGGCACTGGGATCTTCGACTTTACCCGAAAGATATTTGAATTGTTTGCCCTTGGCTCCAAGCACACCAATTTGAGCGGTTGTAAAACCGGCTGTGTGTAAGCCGCCAACTACATCAAGCACTCTTAGATTGTTTCTGAACACGGCATATACAAAGTTCTGGTCGGACATTTTCGGTTACCTCAGGATGTTTTGAGCTAAACGGATTTAATAATCATCGATTATCGATAATCGATTGATAACAATATAAGCGATTATCGATAATCCGTAAAGAGATCAGATACAATTGCTTAGCA
Source organism: Candidatus Obscuribacterales bacterium (assembly GCA_019750335.1). Classification (GTDB taxonomy): domain Bacteria; phylum Cyanobacteriota; class Vampirovibrionia; order Obscuribacterales; family Obscuribacteraceae; genus JAIEPM01. Next base: position 238,876 of record JAIEOQ010000003.1, on the reverse strand, counting down.
AATTTGAGGAAACGCCACTATGGCACTATCCCGAGCTTCGGCCCGCGACCAAATCAAACAAATTTTGCTTGAGCGCATACTAAATGGCTATTACAAGCCGGGCGAGCGCTTAATTGAGCTGCATATCGCCAATGAGCTCCAAACGAGCCAAGCGCCGGTGCGTGAGGCTTTTCGCTTTTTAGAAGCGATGCGGGTAGTCGAAACTGAAACATATAAAGGAACGCGAGTCAGAGCAATAAGCCAAAAAGAGCTTGAAGACTCATCGCAAATTCGTGCTGCTCTTGAAGAACTTGCCGGACAATTGGCTGCGCCAAATTTAAAAGACAACGTCAAACGGCTAGAAGATCAGTCGCGCAAGTTTCTCAAAGCGGCCCAAGAAAAAGACCACACCAAATATTCGCAGCACGATATCGAGTTTCATCGCATCATTGTTGAAGAATCTAAGAATCAACTTTTGCTGAACATCTGGGAATCAGTCGTGCTCGAAAGTCGATTCAGGCTGACTCTTAATCGAATCGGCGACGATCAACTTGAAGATTTCGCTGAAGCACATTTACCGGTAATTGACGCTTTGCGCAAAGGCGACGGCAAAGGAGCCGGCAAACTCTTGAAGAACCTTATTTGCAAATTCCATTTTATGGACAAGTAGCTAGGGAAGCTACATCAGCATCAGCATCAGCATCAGCAACCGCATCCGTATTGATAGAATAGTGTGGTACCTAGCGGGTTGCAAAGCATGCTTAAGTCTGTTGTTTCGTTGGCAATAAGCTCTTTATTTTTGTTCGGGCATTTGACGCCATGCTTGGCGCAAGAGTCCGGCGGAGGCAGCGGTGAAGCTGATCACCATTGTCATCACGAAACTGAAACCGCTTGTCATAGCCAGCCGGTCAATCTAGATCTATCATCAAGCATTGCCAGCGCAACTGCCGGTTGTGTCGCTCAAAGTCCGGTCAATATAAATGTCGGCGGCTCAATCATGACCGTCACCCAGGGCATGGCTCTCACTCCGGCTCAACTTGTCGCCGCTTATCAAGTAGCTCGTACTGGCGAACAGTCACTTTTATTAGGGGCTGACGGTTCAGCAATCGGCGGTAGCTTTATTATCGGTTCGCGTTTAGCTCAAAATTTAAGTGAGCTGGTGATACCAACTAACGTAACTGCCATTAACCGGGCTGCCGATTTGAATCTTGTCGGCAACTTGACTAACGCCGGGACCATTCAAGCGATTGCTTCTAATCCAAATATCAGCACAGTCAATATCAGCGCCAACAATATATTCAATAGCGGTATGCTCAATTCGCTTTTGAATCTTAATCTGTTTGCAATCAACGACATTATCAATTCAGGCTCAATTATTAGTGCCGGTACTTTGAGCATGACTGCTGGCGGCTCAATTCAAAATATTGCCGGCAACGGTGCTGCCTTATTGCAAGCAGTAAGTGCCATGACCATGCAAGCACCGCAAGTGATCAATCAAGGCAGTATCGTCTCTCAAATGAGCAATGCCAATTTTGTCACTAACTCATTGATTAATAGCGGCAACATTCAAGCCATGTCCGGCAATGTAGATATTGCTGCACACACTGGTAACAATCTGGATATAAGCAATATTGCCGGACAGATAGCCGCTCGCGACACTATCTCTATGGTTACCGGCGCCACTTTGTTCAACGGACAAGGACTGGTGCTGGACAAAGCCGGGATTGATTTTAACGGCGGAAAATTAAGCGCTCAAGATATTACTTTTACCAGTCTGGAAGGACAAGTTGAAGTCAGTGCCGATCGTATCGACGGCAGCACCATAATCAATGCCGGTGTAGCAAATATCGGTGTGCAAAGCGGCACTCTCAATGTCGGACTAAATCTTACCGGCGACCCAATTATTACTAACTCGGGCGGCGATATTGTACTGACCACAAACTTTAACCCGGGCACGGCTAGTGATTATATTGTTCTTGCTGCAGGCAGCATTTCTGCCGGCGGCGGATTCAACACAATTGCAACCAGCGGCGGTAACGTGGTTTTGTCTGCCGGTTATTTATTTACCGGCGTCAACAGTAATTGCACAAGCTGTAGCGGTACTTATTCCATATCCCGAACACAATCGGATACGGGCGGCACCATTAACTTGTCCGGAGTGTCAATCAACACAACCGGACTAAACGGCACTAACGGAAGTTCAGGCGGTTCACCTACAGCCGGCGGCAATGGTGACAGCTCAGGCAACATTACTGTTCAATCGCCTGGATCAGTTGCGCTCGGCACACTTACTTCTAGCGGTAGCTCCGGAGGGGTCGGTGGCTCCGGCACTGGTGTATCTACAAACGGAGCTAATGGCGGCAACGGTGCCTATGGCGGCAATATCAGCATCTATTCAGGCAATTCTTTATCGGTTAGTGGCTCCATAACCGCAATCGGGGGCTCAGGTGGAGCCGGCGGCACCGGGGCCTCTGATTCTGGCAGCTCAGCCGGGGGTAACGGCGGTGTCGGAGGTACCGGAGGTAACGGCGGTAGCATCTATATAGAAGCCCTGGGCGATGTGAGCGTAACCGGCAATCTTTTTAATTCAGGTAGTACCGGCGGTGTCGGTGGTGCCGGCGGTGCTTCAGATTCCGGTATTGGCGGTAATGGCGGCAATGGTGGGAATGGCGGCAGCGCCGCAGCCATAACAGTAAAATCGCAAGGCTCTATCTCCACACCCAGTAATATCGAGACAGCCGGCAGCAGCGGCGGAGCAGGAGGTAGCGGCGGTGACACCGGTATTATCACCGGCGGTCCCGCTGGCAATGGTGGTGATGGCGGCAACGCTGGCAATGCCGGAAGCGTATTGCTCAAGGCTTCCGGTTCCATTGTCGCTTTAAGATCTGGCGATTTGATCGTAGAAGCTGGGGCCGGTGGCGTTGGCGGCATCGGCGGCACCGGCGCCGGAGGCAACGGCAATGGCGGAGGCAACGGCAGTAATACCAACGGGGGCGTGGCCACTCTTATTGCCGGTACAACCGTAGGCACGGTAGCCGAGCCTTTGAACAATCAAATTCTTGCTCGCAATAACGGTGTCGTTTTAATTCAAGCCGGCGATACAAGCTCTCAAGCAATTAATATCGGCTCGTCTTTTGCTATCGCTACAGGCTCTTTGGCATTTATTACCGGTTACGGCACCACAGCCCCGGTAATCACCAAAGTGCTGCCTATCTTCAACTATAACTATAACGGCACTGATTTAAGCGGCAGCGGCATTAATGCTGCAGTTGGGGCCAATTTCAATGTCCGCAATGATATTACAATTGCTCAAAATCCTAACGGCACTTTGGATATTGCAAACATCGGCAATACCGGCGGAGAAGGAATTTACACAGCAACCGTAGGCAATATTTCGGCTGCAAGCTCCGGCTCTCTGGATACGTCAACCGGAGTCGGACAAGACGTAATTATTATCGGCAGCGGACAAATAAATTCATCCAACCAAATGTTTATCGATGTATCCGCTCCCACAGGTGACCGGGCAGGCGGACAGATAATCATTGTTCCTGGTCTGGGTTCAAGCGGCCCATTTGTTACCGGCAACAGCGGGTACACTAACCCATTTTTGATTCTTCCGGCTGGCACATCTACAGCAAACGTCGCCCTACAAGCAGTTGGATTCACAAGCACCGGCAATTTGTTTTACGCCTCAGGCGAAAACGTTGCTATCGGAGCTGTAATGTTCTTAGGCAATCCGGCTGTCACTGAAGGAGCTAACGGTTTGCCTGGAGGTCAAGTTTTTATCGGAGCAACCGGACTGGTTAATTTCGATAATACAATCCAAGCTGGTGTGCTGTTTCTTGACGGCGCTCCCGGTGCCGGCTCGGTCAACGGCATCGGCGGCAATGGCGGCATGGGCGGCATCATCAACATTATTACCTCGGGTCTTATCCAACTCGAGGCTGGTGCTCAGGCCAACGGTGGTGATGCTGGCACAGGTGTTACAGACGGCAACTCCGGTAACGGCGGCATCATTCAATTAAATTCAGCCTTGCTTATATCTCGTGCTGATATTTGTGCTTGCAGCGGTCTAGGCGCAAACGGAAACGGCGGTAATATTTCTATTACAACTAGCTCCGCTCTATTCGACTTTGCCCTCGGCGGCGACAACAACGACAATTTTGTCAACGGCGTTATGCGAGCGGATTCTTTGGTCAACGGTAACGGTGGCTCTATTTCATTGAATACAGCCGGCGCCATCAACATCAATTTCAATGCGCTTGTTTCAGCAAAATCCGGTACTACAGGCGGCATCGGTGGCTCTATTTCACTTACAAGCGACGGTCTTATTCTCTCCGCTCAAGCCGAACTGGATGCCAGTGGTCAAGATGCTGGCGGAAGCATACGTCTTTCTGCCAATAATTCAATAGCCTCGGTCTCCGATATTATCAGCGCCCGAGGCCAGCTTGGAAGCCAAAGTGTGGGCGGAACGATTTACATAAGCGCCCAAAACTCAATCGACCTGGACAGCACAATCTCGGCCAACGGAAATGATTATGGTGGCACCATAAACATATTGTCCAACGGCACGATCACGAACAACGGTACCATCGCAGCTAACACCGCAGGCGGTGCCACCTATGTCGGCGGCAAAATTCAAATTTCAACAGTCACACCAGGCGCGGGACCGGTAACATTGGTAAATAACGGGGGCATTACGGCAACGAATATAGGCGGAAACACAACCGGACGCGTCGGAATTAACGGCGGAGCAAACAGCATCACCATTAGCGGAAACGGCAGTATAACCGGCAATCAGTTCGTTAATATAGGCGATTTAGACCCAACGACTTTAGCAATAAACCAACCTTTTAGCGAAGTCGATAATTTTTCAGGCGTTTACCAACAAGGGAATATCTCGATTAGCCAAGCAGCTATTATCGGCAAGTTACAAGTATCTGGCTCAGGCCCTGTACCGACAGCTTCTGCCGCTGCAATAACTATTATTCCTCCCGGCTTTAATCCGCTTCTTTATTTGTATTATTTGGCTCAATTGCAATATTTATCCCAGCTTCAAACTGCCAGCTTATACGAACAACTAGGTACGCGTATTGCTACGGATTACACACCGTATACAACTTTTCCGATGCAACCTCAATTCATCAATGAAGCTCCTTTGCGAGGCACGGTCAACATCGAGCAATTAGCTGATATCGGTGAAGCTCTATTTGCCACAAGCAGTTTCAATGCCAATGAATTAGCAGCTTTAACTAACGCCGGCATTCAGTTCGGTCCAAAAACCGGCGGCAATTTCTTTGATTTGAATAAAGGCTATGTACTGTTCATGCCGACAAACGACATTCAAGTTCAAACTAAAGAAGGTTTGGTTTCTATCCCGAAAGGAGCCATCGTTTGGGTAATGGAAACAGGTAACGACGCTGCTGTTTATGATTTGCACGACAGCATAAACGCTCCGGTAAAAATAACCGCTAACGGCAAAGAAATGACTTTGTCGCCTGGTACACAAGTTTTGATGACCCGAGATAGCAAAGGCAGCTTTGAAGCACTCAATCCTGGATCTTCTATCGGTACACGCAACGTACGTTCCAAAGATCTGGGCGGCGGTATCAAAGCTTATATCGCTGATTTCAGCATCTCCGGCGGCGTTATGAATGTCGGTGTCATCCGCAGCTTGCTCAAATCGGATAATCCGGAACATCATAAAGCAGCAATGAAAATGCTGAAGAATGCAGCAATTTTAGCCGATTTAACCGGTGGCGCCGGAGCATACAAAACGAAAGGAAATTAAGTGCATATATTCGATCAAATTCCACTTTGGATTATTTTCGTTGTCACTATAGTAATTACTCTTCTTTCCATCGAAATTGGTCATCGCCTTGGCGCACATACAACACGCGAAGGTAAGCCAAACCAAGATAATGCTGTCGGCACCATGGTTCAAGCCATAATCGGCTTGGTTGCATTTATGCTTGCTTTTACTTTCGGCGTTTCAGCTGATCATTCCAATACCCGAAGAGAATTGATCATCGAAGAAGCAAACACAATTCAAACAGCTTATTTACGCGCCGATTTTTTACCCGATAAAAATAAAGTTGTCGTGCAAGATCTATTGCGAAAATACGTTGCCTTAAGATTAAGACAAGTAGAAGACAAACAAACGCTTCTCAAGCTTATAGCCGAATCAGATAAGTTACAGGATTTATTTTGGGCACAAAGTGTCGAGATATACAAAGCCGGACATGATTCTGATGTCATAGCTCTTTTTATTGAATCCTTGAATGAAACCATAGAACTGCAAGAGAAGCGTGTTGCAGCCGGATTTTATGCCAGACTTCCTGATTATATTTGGGCAACTTTGTATCTCATGATCATGTTGGGAATGGGTGGCATCGGCTTTCAAGCTGGTCGTTCCGAAGATCGCAACTGGCCATCGATTATCGCGCTTACAATCTCGTTTGCTCTGGTTCTGTCGTTGATTGCTGATCTTGACAGACCGAGCCCCGGTTTTATTAAAGCCTCAAAACAACCGCTCATAGATGTTGCCGAAAGAATCAAATAAAGAAAAGAGCTCACCTAAGGTGAGCTCTTTTCTCTTAGAGATCAGTTTTTCTATTTAACGTTTTTGAAATCTTGTTTGTTGATATGAGCATGAACACCTTTGATTTCGTCCACAACTTGAGACACTTCAAAGTCAGTGGCTGCGCTTAAATAAGCAAGAGCAGCAGCATTATCCATACCCATTTCATCAACTAAAAACTTAATTGCGGCACGCACTGTCTTTTTCATGGCCACATTCAAATCCGGATCCAATCCGATTGGAATCCAAGAATGCGGTGTTTCGCCGAAAGGCTCGGTAAACAATCCTTTGCCTGGAATACCGGCGCTACCGGCTTTCAGCAAAGTCAGCTTAAGCTTTGATCTAAGCGATGCTTCAAGAGCGGTCAAAGCAACTTCACCGTCACCTTGAGCAAAGTGACAATCGCCAAGGAAGAACATACCGCCTTTTACTTGAATCGGCAAATACAAGGATGAACCGACAGTAAAATCTTTGATGTCCATGTTACCACCATAAGAAGACGGTGGAATGGAGCTTATCTTGGCGTTGCTGTCCGGAGCTACACCCATAGTGCCCATAAACGGTGCAATCGGCCAAGTAATGTCTTTACCGGCTTTGTTGCGAATTACAGCATGGAATTTACCGTCAACTTCTTTAATCGGCACGAAAGTAAACACGTTGCCATAAAGTTCAGGATGTTCTTTGCTGGCACCAGCTTCCGGTCCGTTGTTTTGCGGATATTCGCCGGGCAAAGCACCTTTGCCGTGCCGGTTGCCGATAATACCGTACGGTACCCGCGGTGTAAGCTCAAGCATGTCGACTTTTAGCACATCGCCTGGTTGCGCACCTTCCACTTCAATCGGTCCAATGATGATGTGCGGACCATCTTTTGTAATGTTGTGCTCTAAGTGCGAAGCACAAATTTCAACAGCATCTTCTAAAACCTTGTCTTTCGGTACGCCGAATTTACCGAAGAATTTTACCGGATCGCGTCCTTGGTCTTCGACCATACCTTCAGAAGAGAGTGTATCGAAAACGATTGTGCTGCCGGAAGGAACAGTCAAAATCGGCTTAGAATCTTTGTTCGGAATAAAGCCCCAACGAATTGTCGGCAGAACAGCCGGTACATAGAAAGTGCCATCAGGCAATTTTTTCACTTCCTTATGCATTCTCTGCAAAATTGGAATCGAAGCCATTTCGGAAATCGTTTTTGCCCCAGCCGGTTCTGCAGCTTGTACACAACCGAGATTGCCGACGAATAAGCTTAAAGCGACAAGGGGCAATGATACGGTTTTGTGAAGGCGCGAAACTAAGGTTTGCATAAGTATCGTTTTTCCTCTTATTGGTTTTATTCAGTTTTAATCCAAAGCTTGCAAGATCTCGACTAAACCAGTGTTTAATAAGTCGACCATAGCGCGCAGATCAAACAACATGGTTACTCTATTGTTCATAAGTTTGATATTTTCAGACCACCAATGATGATGGGGACCAAGCACAGACAGCTTTTCTTTATTGCAATGCTTATCGATTTTAATCGTCAGCATTTTGCCGTTGCGCCAATATTCAAGCAGCTGTTCGCGGCGCGTCAAAGGTCCGGCAGCTGTCGGCGAAACTGAATTCAAATAAGTCCATAAGAAAGCCGGTAATTTTTCATTGCTTGGCGGCTCTAATCCGAGCACTTGTCCAAGCATATTTGGTTCAGGCTTTGTTGAATGCCTAATCCCACCACGTTGTTCCATAAAAGCAATTAGAGCCAAGCTACCGACTGTAAGACCGGAAACTATATTTAAGCGATTGCCGTTGAGAATTCGTCTTTCACGACGTGTTTGCCCAAGCGGTCCGTCGATAATCGTAGCTAGGATAGTCAACTGCAAGAAGTTGAGGTTGTTAGTTTGAGCAACAACAAAGTCACGCTCATTAGTAAGTTTATCCAGAGCTTGTTGTTCGATTGTAATTTCACGATCAAACTTTGCCGATACAGTACGCAGTTCCAAACCTGTAGTTAATATTTTGCGGACAATAGCCAATTGCAAACGCAAAGCATCTTTGTCGAATTGTCCTTTATTTTTCAAGTCAATCAGACGACGCACTTGAGTTTCAATACCTATTAGTCTGGCCGCTTCCAGAGCTTGTCCGGAAAGAACTGTTTGCGCAACCGGCTCTATAGCAGCAATGGCAACTGGCTCTTTTGTTTCGGTCGTCTCTACTTCAGTAGCATCAGCTTCATCGGCAAAGGCGCCTAACGGCATAAAAGCTACTAATTGAAGGGCCACCAAGCCGGCTGTAAGAAGGCGAGATTTAAGATTGATTGTATACATAAATCAGCCTCCTATTCCGTTGCCCGTAAGAGATCTAGTACTTCATTGTGGAAAGACTCAAGTTCTTTTTTCAATGAGTGAAGCAAAATCACTCGGTTAGTCACCAATTTTATGGTGTCATATTTGTGCGAAGGCATTGCTGCAAGCGCTTCTTTGCATTTGCTTTTATCTAAGTTCATGCAAGTGAGACGGCGTTCTTTCCAAGCTTCGTTAAGTATCTCCCGTCTCGATTTGCCATCTGTAGCATCCGGAGGCGTTGCATTTAAGAAGCTGGAAACAAAAGGAGAGAAGCGATACTCTTCTTGCGGATTAAGATTAAGAATTTCAGCCAATGAGTTCGGTCCGGTATCGACTTTTCTCCAACCACCATGGTTCAGCATGATTGCCAGGGTGGTTAAACCAGTACCGATACCGCCTGAAATAACAAACATTTGATCCCCGGCAAAAGCTTCGCGGCTTAAATACAATCTACCGGCAACGATACCTAAAATACTCGATTGTAAAAAGTTGAGGTTATAGTTGTACTGCAACCATTTCGCTCGTCTTTGCAGCAGTTGGGCAAGAATGATGTGATAGTTGTAGTTGAGCTCTTCATCGACTTTGTCAGCTGCTACTTGAACTTCCAGAGCACCTTCTAAAGTGCGCTCGAGAATATAAGTTTCAAGTTCATCACGCCGATCATTTTCAGTATTGCTTTTACGCAAAGCAATTAGCTCATCAACTTGAGAGTTTATTTTCAGCAGTTTGACTACTTCACAAGCACCGGTAGTGTAATCCGTAGCGCAGGACTGTGCATCAATCTTTTGTCCACCGGCAGAGCCTCTGATCAACTTAAGCAAAGAAAGCAGTTCACGATCAAAATCTTGCACATATGTATGCAAAGACCATAAAAGCAGAATACGTGAATTCAAATAATTGATGCTGGCTCTATTTTTGCCAGCAATACCGAATAGATTTTCCGGCTTGCTCGCATCTATGCCGTAGCTTTTCTTCCATACAGCAAACATTTCTTCACGGCGACATTTAGCCGAACCGATAGCGGTACCGTCCAAAAATTTGGAAACCAAAGGCGGCATACTTCTTGTGTCTACCGGAGCACCATCAATTAAATCCTCAAGAATTCTCGGCGGTGCAACATGACTGGCCGCAGCAAAACGTCCGTGCACTTTAGATGTAGTAGTCAGCAAAGCACCGACCGAGCTGCCGGTAGTGGTGAAGATCGCTGACTTAGCAAATTTTTTGTGGATGCGAGCAAAAGGCTCCATCGTATAAAAGGTAGAAAGGTTAGCAAAAATGGCCAAGTTAAAGAGTGAATCAATTAACTGCTGGCGTCTTGCCTCTTTTTTCATGACATCATAGGTATATGCCAGCTCAAGATCAGTCTTGTTGCAAGCTTGTCGAACTTCAAGCACACCACGATAGATTTTGCGAACGACAGTCCCCTTGAGAAGGGTAATCTCTTCTCGATGATTGTCTGTGCTACCGGCTTCTTTTTGCAATAAAAGCAATCGCTCTACTTGCGGACGCGCACCAATTATTTCAGCAGCTTCCATAGCATCTGATTTGCTATAGCCCACTGATACGGTGTTGGTATTGGTATAAGCGAAGACTGGAGGCGAGACTATAAGCCAACAAAGAAAAACTGATAGGATACGGTTTCGCAACATTAATCGGTTTCTTTTCGCCAAAGCATGAAATCGGAGGTAGTACCACCAACGGTATTATTACCTATTGAAAACAATTAATGTGCGAAAAGCACCCAAATTTCCTGGGCCAGCAGAAAGCAACGATGACTTTAGCCAACAATGTGCAGACTGCCGGCAGCAGCTCAAGGCAGCTTTAATCTGAAAGAAGGAACCTCTGCATTTTGATCTAGTCGCTACAACTGTAAATACTAATGGAGCTTTATCATGGAAAAACGTGATGAGAAACGCGACGATCGCAAACCAGAAGAACGAAAAGACGAAAAGAAAGACGGTCGTCAAGAAAAGAAAGACGATAAGCAGTCCGGCAAAGAGCAGCAACATAAAGATCAAAAAGATCAAAATCGCAAATAGCGATTAATCGATTAAAAAGAAGAGAAACAAGAATTCTTGTTTCTCTTCTTTTTTGAGGAATTTAGCCTATAGCTCATTCATATAGAATGCATAGTCAAGAGAGATGGCGATCAGCTTTTATTGTGCTTACTCCCAGCATTAATGTGCAAAAGATCTTTACTTGGCGTCCGTTGCATCAAAGAATTAGTAGAATAGTCAGGTGGTTTATATGAGCCATGATCAGAGCTCAGGAGTTGGTAGTGGTAGAAAATAGCGTTGCTGGTTCAGTTCTTGTTGAGAAAAAGCCGCGATGGCAAACTTTAGGCAAGCTGGCAAGCTCTGTTTTACTCGCTGAAGCTCGTTTGACGCCAAAACCAGGTCTGGTTGATGAGCGTGGTTGTGGCGCTCATATAGATGTAACTCTTGAAGCGATGCTCAAATCAGCTCTTATTCTTGAGCCTTTTTTTCACGAGATGGCTCAAATTGCTGTCGGTCAAGAAGTATGCATGGATTTAAGAGAACGATTGGCTGACTGCGGACGGCGCGCCGAAATAGCCATGTATGCCGCTACTGAAGGCAGCAACGCACATCGCGGCGCAATCTGGTGCCTCGGTTTACTCGTAGCAGCAACAGCCATGCATGACGACCACGCTTCAGTATGGGACATCTGCGAAACGGCTGCTCATATCGCTAAGCTGCGCGACAGCAAAGCACAGAAAGCTGACACAAACGGTTTGATCGTTGAACGTTCTTACGGAGTCAAAGGTGCACGCGGCGAAGCCCAAGCTGGATTCCCACATGTTACGGCAGTCGGTTTGCCTTATTTAAGACATCGTCGCAAAGAAGGTTTTTCCGAAAGCTCAGCTCGTCTTGATACTCTTCTCGGTATCATGTCCACTCTGGACGATACCTGTCTTTTGTACCGCGGTGGCATGGCGGCGTTGAATACTGCTAAACGCGGCGCCAAAGAAGTCTTGAGATTGGGCGGCACAAATACAGTATCGGGCATGAACATGCTTTTCCAATTAGACAAACGTTTGATTGCACTTAAAGCTTCTCCCGGTGGCAGCGCCAATCTTTTGTCAGCAACTTTATTCTTGGATGCGCTGAACTTAAAAGATCCCGTATAGTAACGGTATGAGCATTGCTTTTATCTATCCGGGGCAAGGTGCAGATTACACAAACATCTTGCGCAACCTGCCATTGCATCAAGCGGTAGAAGCAACCTTTAAAGAAGCAACTGAAATTTTAGGCCATGACGTATACCGTCTTGATGTCGAACATTCAATCGGCTCACTTGTTGCTACGCATCTCTCTTTATTTATTGCCGGAGTAGCAACAACACGTCTGCTTGAAGCAGAAGGCATAACAGCTCAAGCGGCAGCCGGTTTGTCAGTCGGCGCCTATTCAGCAGCTGCCGCCTGTAAATCGATTGATTTTGCTCAAGGTATGGCTATGGTACGCAAGCGTGCCGAGCTTATAGCAAGCGGCTTTCCTGCCGGTTATGCCATGTGCGTGATCATCGGATTAAGCGAACAAAAAGTAATTCAGATAGTAAGCCAAGCTCACAGCGAAACAACACCGGTTTTTGTCAGCAATATAAATGCGCCCAAACAAATTATCGTCACAGGCACCCTTGAAGGCATTCTTAAGGTGGAAGCCTCCGCCCGCCAACAAGGAGCAAATAAAGTCGAGAAACTAAATGTGGCAGTACCGACACATTGTCCGCTTTATCAACCGGCTGCCGATATTTTGCAAGCTGAATTCAGCAAAATAAAAATTGTCGATCCGAATATTCCGTATATAAGCAATGTTCACGCGCGAAAACTGACCACAGCCAAAGATGTAAGCCAAGACTTAGCCATCAACATAGCCCACGGAGTCCGTTGGTATGATTCAATTACTCTTTTAAGCGAACTTGGAGTCAATTTATTTGTTGAGCTTGCACCAGGCAATGTGCTGACCAAGCTCAATCAAGAAATCTATCCGCAACTTCGCACAATCGCTTTTGAAGGCAGCTCTCTTGAACATATAAAACGTCTGGCTGAAACAAGCCAATAACGATTATTTATCAAAGAAAGATTTGCTGGCGACAAACTTATCGCTAACATCGCCTGAATAAAGCTCACCATGCTGAAGCGGCAGCTTCTTTACCGGTGCGCCGACTTTAAGATCAAGCTTGTTCAGATCAACCCAAACTATATTCGGTCTGTCTGTGTTTTCAAAATAATAAACTTTGTTTTTTAAGTCAGCGACACTGCGCCAGATAGTCGTCGATACGTTCGGACGTTCGGAGAATCCAGCACGGAACGGTACAGACACATTGCGAATGATTGAAAAGGTAGTAGCTACGGATTGTTTTTCATCGCTTGTTTGCGGTGCCGTATTTAGGTAATAACTGGCACGTACAAAGCGATCTTCCGGCTCTTCAGTTCCCGGCAAAAATTTGCCTTTTAAATTTTGCCAATAGTCATTGAGAGCTAATTGTTTATCGTAAGCAGGCTCATTAGTCATCACTTTGAACTCTTTGCCATGATGCACTACCAGCTTGCCGCCGACATATTCAAATACGGCGTTATCACCGTTTTTATCCGTAACGGCCAAATGCACCGTCGGATAAGAACCGTTCGGCAAAGTCGGCGCAATCATATTGAACTTGTCTTGACCGTAGTCTTTAACTACTTCATCTACAGCTGCATAATTATCAAGTACATATTGAGTCCAATTAAAAATAGAAATATTTTTGCGATCCGGTTTAGCCGGACCGTAATCGGTAGTGGACAAATAAAGCATGTTGGCAGTTAAGCCTTCACTGTTGATGCCATCGGTAGTTCCGAGATCATAACCGCTAGCAATTACGCTGCCATACTTAGATGTCCAGATTGCACTGTTTGGGTCGTTAGCTACTGCAGTATGTTTGATACCGGCTGGAAAAACCCAGAGATCGGTGCGCAAGCTTTCTACCCAATCCATGGATCTGCCGGTAACTACCGTGTTGTTCAGTCCTGTATAAGTAAAACGACTGCAAGCTTCAGCTGAAACAAAAGAACCAAGAGAGATACTTACGGAAAGCAATGCACTGACTAAATTTTTCACGTTTTCCCTTTCTTATTTTGTTTTATACGGCTGCGTATATCCACCAAGATCCGAAAGAATCGCTGCATTTTTCAGCATTTTGTGCGCCGTTTTTTGATGCTCAGGATTATCGGATTTAAGTAAGCTGCGAATGGTTGAAACGCTAGTCATGCCGCCGGAGATAGTGAAATCGGCCATGTAGGCTTTGATCCCTTGTCCCATATCTTTGGAATGCACATTGCGTGTACCGATAGCACCGCCCGGGTTTAACTCGTCAAAGCTGGCTTTACCGTCGCGCGTAAGCAACAGCTGTTTGCCTGGCGCTAAAGTAATCTCTTTGTTGTTCACAAGCACTTTTACCGGCGCACCCATGCTGTCATGCATGTCGTACACAGCAGCATCGTTGCCTGTTTCCATAACCCAAGCAACAGCACCTTTAGGAATAGTGACAATACCTTCTTTGGTTTGTACTTGAATGTCGCTTGTTGGCATGAATAAAACATAGCCCTTGGTCAGATCAAAGAAATTACCGCCGGAGTTCGGTCCGAAATCAATGCCGTTTTGAGCAAGAGCATTAAGCTCGTTGACATTGAAACTGGTAGCAGCAAATAAACTCTGACCGACATTACCACTGCCGTTCATGACTACGCCGCCTTGCAACGGGTTAGCCGGATTGAATGAAAATGGCTGGTTCGGATAAGTTGTATATGGATTGAAGTCAGTAGCAATACGTGTGCCGAGCTGCTCGTTGACGTTGGCTTGTTGGGTGGCAGCATTTTGTGCGGCGGAAGCTAAAGCGAACAAATTGTTGAAAGCAGTAATTTGACTGTTGGGTTGCGGCGGCACAAACACAACCGGAGTAGGCGGCGGAGCAGGCGGCGCAGGATTACCTGCATAAACAGGCAAGCTATAAGCAGATGAGGTACCGGTTAAAGTAAAAACATAACCGTTGTTCGGATCGCTTGCTATATAAGGAATAGTACCGGCTGCTACATATAAACCGAAATAAGGTTCTTCCGGGTGCCCGGCATCAATTACTGCACCGGCGCTCTGGTTGTTAAGCAAAGCACTGATGGTCAAAGTAGTGCCATTTATGTTGTATATGTTTTGAACTTCTTGAGTTGACTGATTCGGATTGATAATGATGCTTTGGGGCGTCAAAGTCGGAAAAGGATTAGTGCAGCAGGTTGTAATCGTAGTTGCTCCCGCTATTGCCGCATTCATCAAACTTTGAGGAGCACCGCCCGGATTACCTCCGTCAATGCCTTTCCACGGTTCGTTATAAAGCCCGAAATAACCGTTAATTGCTACCCCGGTATTGCCAGTAATAATATTGGTTGTTGTAGCCGACCAATATTGCATAGCTTGGTAATACCAGCCAGCCCAAGTTGTGGACTGCTGAGGCAAGCTGCTGCCGTTATAACCGTAACCTAAATTACCTGTGCTTGCAGAAGGAGCGGTATAAGCAAGAAGCGGTGTCGCCCAACCGGTCTCACCGATGATCAAGTTAGGCGTATTTGTAGTCACATTGGTTTTAATTGAATTGGCAGCAGCAGAATATTGCGCATTCATATTATTCAATACCAAAGTTTGAAATTGAGATTGAGTCATATTTGGATTGGCAATTAACGCCGGCACAACAGTGTCTTCGTTAAAGAACGGATAAACGTTGCCATAAATATGATTCTCAACGGTACCGACTAAAGTTTGCATCTCCGGGTAAGTCGCCACGTCACCGGCTAAGACACCGATTTGTTGACGCGTTGTTACAGGCAAGGTCGTTGAATTATAGTTACCGCCATTTACCGGATCGGCGGTGTTATTTCGTTGAGTCTGCACACCTTGGATAGTAGTCGTCAGAGTAGTGGCAGTAGCAGTTACGTTGCTGCCGATGTCTTCATTGCCGACAACGATGTCAACCACGTTACCGTAAAGACTGGCTTGAGATAAAACCCAACTCGTATCAAAAGCGGTGCGTTCCGGAGCAATGTTATTGCCGGTGCTGCCGTCAAGATCAACAAAAACACCACCTGATACGTTCAAACCAACTTGTTTAGCTGCACCGATCACATACGAAGTTGAGTATTGCTGAGTATAGGTAGCTAGAATTTGTACTTGTTGATCGGCAATTATCGGTGCCATCATTGCTAATACAACATGATAAGGATAAGCGGTAAAAGAAACGAATTCAGGCGGACTGCCATTCAAGCTTGAAAAATAGCCGCCCACATACGGCTGATACTCTCCACCGAAAATACCACCTGACGGATTGGTTACAGATGTGTATGAGCTACTAGACAATACGCTTGGCGTCACAGTTACAGTGCCGGTACCGGATACAGCAAGCAATGCCGTAGCACCGGATAGCGACAAAGTACCGCTACCAGTCGAGTTAATATTCAGATTAGCGTCGTTTTTCGGGCGCATTTTAATGGCGCCACCACTGCCAACCGATATGCTTGAAGTTCCGGATATATCGGTTGAAACATTTAAATCGTCTTTTGTGTAACCGGCAGTAATTGCTACTGTTGAAGCACCAGTTGCGTTTATATTTGAGCCGGCACCAAGACTTAATTGAGGCGTATTGATACTGACCACCGGTCCGCCGTTGATGGTGATGGTTTGATTGGCAGCCAAGGACACAATGCCGCCGGAGCCTTGAGCGTTAAATATGACCAGTGAGCCGGGACCGGTGCTGATAGTCGGACTTGAATTCAAATTCAAATTTTGAGTATCGGCTCCGGCAAATTCAATGACGCTATAGCCGGGCACTGAATAAGTACCGTTGCCGGTAACGCTCAAGCTTCCGCCGCTTGGAGCTTGAATATTGATATATGAGTTGGAAAACGGTGCACTTGCCGGATCGCCACCGGTAATGGTGCCGGCGTTATTTAGGTTTTGAGTAATGATTGTAATAATATTGGGCGCGTTAGCATATGTGGTTCCCGGAGCACTGACCGTACCGGAAAATATTTGTGAGCTGATAGTCGCTCCTGCATCAACATTTACTGTAGTTCCGGTGATCGAAATAGTCGGATA
Source organism: Candidatus Obscuribacterales bacterium (assembly GCA_019750335.1). Lineage (GTDB taxonomy): Bacteria > Cyanobacteriota > Vampirovibrionia > Obscuribacterales > Obscuribacteraceae > JAIEPM01. The sequence continues at coordinate 221,870 of JAIEOQ010000003.1, read as the reverse complement.
AGACTGGTAAGGAGTAATCGGACTGTTTTGAGTCAGATTCATGGTCAAGTTCATTGAATTGTTGATATTGACTGTCCCGTTACTGCCGCCATCATTAGGACTGGTGGCAATAACAATGGCATTATTGCCGATAATCTGACCGCCGATAGTGATATTGCCGTTTTGTTGAGCGCCAGGCAAAATAATACCGCCGCTATTTGTCATAGGCAAACCGCTTGATACAGAACCGACAACACCGACAGGACTGACTTCTATACCGGTTGTGTTCGACGTCGATATATATACAGCTTCATCAACAGTATGAGCATAGGTAAGCGGGCTGACTGTAATTGCATTGCCGTTAATAGCGCTGATAGTCACTTGCTCGCCATTAGCGCCCAACGGATTGATATAAATAACGTCATTCACATTCAGACCGGTTACCGAATTGACATTGATTACAACATCAGTAAAAGAATTACCTGTAGAAAGTAGAGTGGCAGTTGAACCGTTGGGGTTAGACCAATATTCCGGTGTCGCCGAGTTTATTGTAATCAAGCCGTTATTGGCTGATGCCGGATTAGTGCTGTTGCCCGAAGTGTTTATGCCGCCGATAGAAATGGCATTACCCGTGCTGGCTCCGGCAATGATGTTGACATTGCCGTTAAGTGTGAAGCCATTGCTCGTAGCAGTACCGGTAGTAATCGTAACACTTGAAGGCACTGATATGGTGCCGGTTCCACTGGTGCCGCCTTCGTAAGCGACAAGAGTTACCGAGCCGCCGTCACCATTGTTTGTTGAGTTAGAAGTAAGTTGAGTAATAGGCGCGCTACCATTGCCTGTTAAATCAATAGAACCACCTGTTGTTGACGGTCCCTCTAAGGTAAGAGTTGTTGTCGTATCGCCTGCGCCACCGGTATTACCCCCGGTGCCACCTGCCGAAGGCGTCATTTTGACACCGGCAACCATTAAGATACTGCCGGCGTTACCGGCTGATGACGTGTCAATGACCCAGTTGCCGCCGGAGGTATAAATATTGCCCGAAGCGATTAAAGAGAGATTTTGACCGTTAAATGAAAGATTGCCACTTATTTCAATATCGCCAGTCGGGTTCCAATAGGTCGGATCGCCGGTGATGTTCATACTGCCTAAACGAAATATAGGCGTGGCACTTGTGGCATGCAACTCTCCGGCCGTAACATTCATGATGCCGCTAATTTCGTTGACATTGATATTCACAATGCCGTCGTTAGCCGCAGTGATATTTAAAGCTTGTGACAGAAAATCACCGTTAAGTATGGACAGATTGGTTTTATCCAAACTCGGCATTGTGGCAACGTTGATATTGCCGGCCAAAGCTTGAATCGCTCCAGCATTGATAATCGAATTAGTAACAAAGTTAGCATTAGCCAATTGCGAAACAATGTTGCCTTGATTGATGATTTGCGATGCCTGCATATTGACGGCATCCACAGCTTGCATCATTGGCAGCGCACCGCCGGACATAATATTTTGAATTGAACCGCCAGCAGTCATGCTCAAATTGCCAGCGCTCGAAATCACACCGGAGTTCACTATATTATTGATGGCGTTCAAACTAAGACTTAAGTTTGAAACCAGATTACTCAAATTAGATAAACCAAGACTAGCCAACCCGCCATCAGGCAAAATGGTGGTAAGCAAACCGCTTTGTCCGTTCAATATATTGGCAGCAGTAATTGTGGCTGCCGTTACAGCCGGGTTAGTTGAAACTGAAAGTAAAGTCCCGGAATTAGTTAGGTCTCCGGCTAAATTTAAAGACGAAGTTCTGTCGACAACAGTGACACCGGTTGGAATGACAATACTGTTGAGCATATTGGCTAAATGAGAGCCAATAACCATACTACCGCCAATAGCTGAGCCATCAACACCAAGCAAAATATTTTGCGCGCCTGTATGCAGTACTTGATAAGCCGCTACTGCCTGAGCTGGTGTCAGCATCTGACCCGGATTAATCGTTTGCGCTACACCGGCTACATCGATATTTACTGCAGCAGCTTGCTGCCCGCCACTAAAAGTTACGCTTGCCGCAGTGGAAGTCAAATCAAGATTTAGCGACGACGCCGTCTCAGGATGACTGCAATCTCCACCTGCCTGTTGACACTGTCCTGTGCCGGCTCCACTGCCGTCATCGGCTAAAGCCGTAAGCCAGGTACCCTGACCTAACATTAAAAGGGTTCCGGCAATACCAAAAAATCTGCGCGCAAAGCTATTCATACGGGAAGGTACTCTCGATTAGGCAAAAATAGACGCACAAAAACACGCGGGGACGTTTTTCCATTATAGCTGTCTAAAGTTGACAGCGGTCCACCCAAAGGTTAAACCCCAAGATTTTATCTATGGTTTTTAGATTTAAGGCTTGGTTTTATAAGGTGTTTTATAACCACCAAGATCCGAAAGAATAGCGGCGTTTTTCAACATTTGATGAGCAGCCTTTATCTGAGCCGGATCGTTTGAATTCAATAGAGCACGCATTACCGGGACACTGGTCATTCCACTTGGAATAGAAAATTCTCCGATAAAAGCTTTGATGCCTTTGCCTAAATCATACTCTTTGATCTCACGATAACCGATTGATTTTCCAGGATTCAAAGTGTCGTAATCAGATTTCAAATCTCGCGAAAGCAAACATTGTTTGCCTGGAGCCAGAGTCAATTTGTGTTCGTTTACCACTACGGTTACCGGATGCCCGTTATTGTCATGCAAGTCGTAAATGGCAGCATCGTTACCGGTTTCCATAATCCACACTGCCGCACCCTTAGGTATGTAAGCTATACCTTCGCGAGTTTGCACTTGAATATTGTTTGTCGGCGTAAACAATACATAGCCTTGAATCAAATCCAAGAAATTGCCGTTGCTCTTCGGACCAAACACAATGCCTTGGGCTGCCAACGCATTGAGTTCTGCAGCGTTGAATCCGCTTGCCGTAAACAATCCTTGTCCGATTCCGGCCACACCATCGATAGTGACACCACCTTGCAGCGGGAATTGATTGTTCCACTCAGGCATGATCATAGTCGGCGTGTAATCAGTAGCAAGACGTGTACCGATTTGCTCGTTTAATTGATTGACTGAAGTTTGGAATTGAGCTTGCAACTCAGCCAAAGAGAGCAATACAAGGAAATAACTCGGTGTGGCTGTTGTCGATCCAGTCGTTTCCGAAGGTTTAGGCGTTGGAGTCGGAGCCGGTGGGTTCGGATCAATTCCGGAAATATTAATTGTGCTGCCGGTTACCGAAGTTTGATCGATTGAAATATCGCCACTGGTGTATGAACCACTAAAAGACGAGATCGTGTACGACGGCGGGTCTATTTGCAAAGTTGCCGAGTTTAACTTACCGAAGTTCAAAGTAGAACCGGTAATAGTACCGGTGCCGCTAACTTCGATTTTAGGATTAGCACCGCCATTAAAACCGATGATGCTACCACCGCCACCGGTAGATTCAATAATGCTGTTATTGATTACTTTGAGCAAATCACCGGCAAACAGAGAAGCAAATTGAAGCAGACTGTTAGTGCCGGTAATTTGTATCGTACCGTCGTTGGTGATTGTGCCCAGATTAGAAGTAAGCTTCATCTCGTTGTTCGAGCTTAAAGTAAAGCCAGACGCAAAATTGATATCGATAAGCGGTCCACCGGTGGCAGTACTTGTCGACAAAGCCACGTCGTTAATATTCAAAATACCCGATGTTGCCGCGCCGCTAAGCTCAAAGGATAAGTTACAAGTCGTGCAGCCATCAGTCGAACCGAGCACAATATTTGTATTGGTCCCGGAGAGTGTAGCCGAAGCCGGAGCAGCTGACGCATTACTTACAGCAATAATCGGCGTATAGAAATAAGTCGTGCCTCCTACATTGGTATTGTTCAACGCAAGATTTGTACTATCAAGCAGCGAAATCTTACTGCCGGAACTGAATACTGTATTGCCTGCACCAGCTCCCGATTGCACGATAGTACCGGTTCCAGCAAGAGTAAAGCTGGTTGCCGGGCAACTAAGAAGAATGGTGGTATTGCCGGCATCTGACTTAGTGGACTCTAACGTACCGTTGATTGTAATAATTTGATCGATAGCAGTGCTGGTCAGATTGAATGTAATCGTATTATCCGATCGGAAAGTCACTCCACTGTCAAAAGTGAAGTTGCATTCGTCGGTTAAAGTTACCGGCGCACCGTTGAAGTTGAGAACGGTACTTGAAGATCCGGACTTAGCAAAAAAGGCATTTCCTTGACCGGTTGGCGATATGGTTATGCTGCCGTTTGAACCGGTAGCAATAGTACCTTCATAGCCGGAAGCACCGGTAATTGTCAGATCGATAGCCGGTCCTGATGTGCCGGCGTCGATTGTAATTGCCGAGTTACCGGTTGCAGTAATTGAAGAATTAGCTGTAGTAGATCCAAAAGTAAGATTTGGTGTACGGATACTAATAGCGCCACCACCGGCAATTTGCAGAGCAGTAGCATCGCCGATGGTTAAAGTTCTGCCGGCTCCCATTGCTTGAAGAAAAGTCGTTCCGTTGGACTGCGTCGTCAAAGTGCCGCTGCCAGATAAAGACATATCCAACGTGTTTTGCAGTATAAGCGATCCGGAGGATCTGGCAGTCGTGATACCGCCATTTATGGTATACGCCGGCGCCGTCATACCGATGCTCTGGTTGCTGGCAACGGTTACACCGCTATTCACCGTCACAGCACTTGCTCCTTGCACCGTGAAATCCGTGAAAGGGCTGTTGAAATTAAGCGTTGCTGGATCCGTGCTTGATTTTTGGAAAGTAAGGCTGCCATTGCCGGTCGGATCTATTGTGGTACCACCACCAGCGGATATGATGCCGGAAAAACCACTCGGACCGGTAATGGTCAAGTTAACATCAGCAGCCGAATTACCTGAGTCAATGGTAACTGCTGAAGATCCACCCGTCGCGTTAATTGTAGTATCTGCCGTCGTCGAGTTGAAGGCAAAATTCGGAGTGCGTATCTTAACAGCACCGCCACCGGCTATTATTATTCCGCTAGCATCACCGATAGTCAAAGTTTTACCGGCAGCCATAGCCAGCAACGACACCGTACCATCGGAAGGCGTAGTCAGAGTCATCACTCCGGCAAGAGACATATCAGTACTGCTTTGCAGTGTAATCGTACCTGCAGTAGCGGTGGTCGTTAAGCTGCCATTTATCGTATAAGCCGGTGACGTCATATTGATATTTCTATTGCTGGCAACAGTAACTTCGCTTGCAACCGAAACAGAGCCTGCCCCTTGTACGGTAAAAGTGGAGCCGGAGCTATTGAAGTTAAGTGTCGTTCCGCCTGAGCCTGATTGAGCAAAGTTCAAAGCACCAGTCCCGGTCGGGTCGATACTGATACCGCCGCCGGCTGTAGTCATGGTGCCGGTAAAACCGCTCGTCCCGGTTATGGTCAAGTCAACATTGGCGGCCGAATCACCTGAATCTATAGTGATGGTCGAAGCTCCGGTAGCATTGATAGAGGGGCTTATAGTGCTGGCTAGAAAAATCAGATTAGGAGTGCTGATATTAATCGGATTACCGCCGGCAATATTAATTACCGAGCCGTTAGAAATTGATACTGATTGTCCAGTGCTTCTGGCAAGAATGGATGTGACACCGCCGTTGGTGGTATATGTACCTGATCCGCGCAATAATAGGCTGCCTGTGCCACCAGCTGAAAGAGTAAGACTACCTGAACTGTTTTGGTTAATCGTCCCGCTATTGATAATGGCAGTTGTAGCCGGAGCGGAACTTCCGGTAAGAGTTACATTACCGCTTTGATAATTGGTTATGGAACTGCCATTGTTAATGGTGGCAGCAGTCAGAGTTAAACCGCCGTAGCTACTTAGGATAGTGCCGGAGTTAAATATGAGACCGTTTGTAGCAGCGTTATTCGTAAGAGAAACAATGCCACCAATGATGTTCGGCATCACCTCTATCGCCGTACCGTAATTGGAAACAAGCGTAATACTGTTGCCGTTCAAACCGGCTCCGGCATTACCGCCACCGGCTCCGCCTTGACCACCGCCGGCAACAAAACTGCTGCTGCCTGTACCGCCTGCATTAACAGCTCCGCTTGAACCGCCGGCACCACCTGTAGCACCAAAAACTCCATTTGATGGATTATAAGAAAAATTAGATGTGACGCTGCCGGCATTACCGTCAACACCGGTACCACCAAAAGGAATAAAAGCATCACCAGCAGCACCGGCGCCCAAATAGCCGCCACCACCGCCACCGCCATTAGCAAAACTTGAGTTTGAGCCGGCACCGCCGCCTCCGGAAGCAGCACCGTTACCGCCGCCGCCGCCGCTAGCAGTGAAGCCACCGCCACCACCGCCTCCCGGACTAAAACCATTTACGCCGGCACCACCAGAGCTTGCAAGTATGGAGCGGCTTACACTTACCTGGTTGTTTGTCGCTTCAAGACGAATCGTACCGGCCGTGCCACCGGCGCCGCCGCCTCCCGAATATGTACCGCCGCCTCCTCCTCCGGATGAGTTCACCTCACCACTGATAGTCAAAGCGCCGGTATCGGAAGTAACCGAAATATTTCCGCCGTTTCCACCGGCACCGCCGCCGCCGCCGATGGGACCGCCACCACCGCCGCCTCCTCCCCAAGAAAGAAGGTTACTTGCGGTTATATCGCTGCCGGCTCGAATCGTAATCGAACCACCGCTTGTACCGGCAGCACCCTGGTTGAAATCACCGGCACCACCGTTACCCATTGTCGTGATGTTGCCGGCTATATTTATCTGTCCGCTGCTGTTAAAAGTATAGCTGTTGCTGCTAGTTGGATAAGATCCCGCAGTCAACTGACCGTTGGTGTTGTAAGTCGCATTCCCGCCTGTAATAACTGGCGCAGCAGTATAAATGGTTACATTTCCGCTTGCCGTTTGCCCGCTAGTCGCAATCGCTCCGATTTGTACGGCTTGCGATATGGAGCCTGACTGCGCGTTGCCGCCCTGACCACCAGCAACAATAAGTATGTTACCTCCGCTTCCACCAGCATTAGTCGTATCTATGCTTGTACCTGTAGTTTTGAACCATACGTTACCTGTTCCGGCAGTAACATAATTTGCCAGCAAAGTGACATTCCCGCCGCCGCTTGTAATTGCAGTGCCACTTGATGGCGTGAAGTCAATATTGCCATTGGCAGTGTTGTCAAAAGTATAAGTTACCGGCGATACTACGCCGCCTGTGGCATTGGTAACAGTCTGACCGCCTGTACCGCCACCGCTTGTAATATGAGCGCCGGCAACTATAGTGATATTGGCACCAGTCGTAGTAATAGAAGCAGTGGCATCGCCTAAAACACTACCGCCAGCAATTATGGCAATATCTTCGTTTGGAGTAAGCGCACCGCTGATGGTGATATTACCTGTATTAGCATAAGTCGGGTCGCCGGTAATACAATGATCGCCAAGAATAAGATTCGCAGTGTTTGCGCTGAAATGTTCGGCGCCGGCATAGCTTGTTTTAATCCCGGTAACTTGCCCAACCTGAGCCATAATCGTACCGGTACCGGTATAAAAATTGAGCTGTTCAGATAGCCAATCACCACCGAACAAATTGATATTGCCGCTGCCGGTGTACAAAGCATCGCGCAAGTTGATAGCGCCGTTCAAAGCTTCCATCACACCGTTGGTACCGGTGATGTTGATATTAGGCGCAGCCATAGAAGACAATACATTTATATTGCCGTAAATCGATTGAATGGCACCGGCATTTGTAATTTGATTGGCAAGCATGCTCAAAGTTCCAGCTGCTTGCATAACCGGCACTATTGCCGACGGGCTAGCCATAACGTTTTCGATTGAACCGCCGGCAGTCATATTCAAATTACCGGCGCTCGAGATTATGCCCGAATTGACTATATTATTGATGGCATTCAAATTCAGACTTAAATTTGAAACCAAATTGCCAAAGTTGGACAAGCCCAAGCTGGCTAAGCCACCATCAGGCAATATGGTCGTAAGCAAACCGCTTTGACCATTCAATATATTGGCAGCAGAAATAGTGGCAGCAGTTACTGCCGGATTAGTTGAAACTGAAAGCAAAGTTCCGGAGTTGGTTATATCGCCGGCTAAGTTCAAAGACGAAGTTCTGTCGACAACAGTTACGCCTGTCGGGATAACAATGCTGTTCAGCATATTGGCTAAATGCGAACCGATAACCATGCTACCGCCGATAGCCGAGCCATCGATACCAAGCAAAATATTCTGCTCGCCACCACGCAACACTTGATAAGCAGCTACAGCTTGAGCCGGTGTCAACATTTGTCCCGGATTAACAGTTTGGGCAACGCCGGCCACATCGATATTTACCGGAAGTTGTTGGCAGCCACCACTAAAAGCTACGCTTGCTGTTGTCGAAGTCAAGTCAAGGTTTAGCGATGAGGGGGCCGCTTGCGAACAATTATCAGCATGATGACAATGCTCCGCTGCACCGGCATCACCGCCGCCAGTCTCATCAGCGAAGGCCCCTATCCCGCTGCTTTGCCATAATAATAAAAACGCCCCAAGACAACCGCAAAGCCGGCGAAGAGCAATTTTCATAGATATGATTCCTCGGTCAGGCAAAATAAACACAGCAAAACACGCGGGGACGTTTTCCCATTATAGCTGCCTAAAATGGTCTTGCGACTCTCAACAGTTGCAAAACCGAGATTTTATATTGCTCTTGGCTTGCTTCTGTAGACTACTGGCTTAAAAGCTTTTTGAGATAGAACATCTCTCCGCCGTGAGCCATATTCAGCTCGTTGATGAAAGTGTAGCCATGAGCCGGAAGAGCTTCCGTGGTAAGAGCATTTTTTGTTTCAGTAGATGTGACATAGCTTCTAAAACCATCTTTGATCATCCTTTCTTCAAAAGTTTTGACCAAGTTTTTAGCAATGCCTTTACGTCTGGAGTTTGGCGAAACCTTACACAACTCTATAAAAGGCGTATTGCCCCATAAAATGACATAGACAAGATAAGCGATTGGTTGCTCTCCATCCAGAGCCACTAGTACACGTTGCGAATTCAATCGTTCAGCAAAATATGTTTTCGGATGAGGCCAATTAGTGCCGCAATTTGTTTCCAATTGCCAAATTGAATCCAACATCTCAGAAGATGTCCAAACAAAATTTATTGAATTCATCTACACCACCTGATTCAGGAATCTAACTTACCAGCCGAAACCGCCGCCGTAAGGCATGCCATAACCACCGCCATAGCCGCCATAAGGCATACCATAGCCGCCGCCATATCCACCGTAAGGATAGCCGCCGCCGTAACCATAGTTGTTGCGCCGATAAGCGTTATTCATCAAAATCATCGGCACTGTAACTGCGGCCAAGCTGCCCGCGACAAGCAGAGTCTTGCCTAAGCCGGACAGAAACGGATGACCATTTTCCGCTCTAACGGCTGCATTTGGATTGAAATTATTTGGACTGGAGCCGCCATATTGATAGCCGCTATTATCCTGATAGCCGGATCCGGACATAGAGCCAAGACCGGTAAAAGGTTGAATTTGACCAGCTGGCTGACCACCGCTTTGATCCAGTGAACTAGGGAACGGAGCTGCAGTAGCTAAAGGTGTACCGCTTTGAACACTAGGCTGAAATGCTGGCGGTTGGAACGCTTGCTGTTGAGCTTGAGGCGCTACAGCTGGCATATCTGCTTGATTTTTTGCTTCGCCAATTGCAAAAGAAAGACGTTCAAGCCTTGTTTGCAAAGGTACGTAGCTTTGGCGCTGATTCAAAACTTTGTCTTCAAGTCGGTCCAAACGTACGACAACCGAGTCACTTTTGTATGTTTTACCAAAAGCTTTCTTTTCCATTTCAGCAAGTTCTTTGCTCACACCTTTGACTTGCTGTTTATCCATACCGGATAAATCAGCCGAAACTTTGCTTGCTGATTCCATATTTTGGCGCAACAAATTATTTGCTGGCGAATCAATAGTCGGACGCAATGACGTATCAGGAATTTGCTGAGCCGTAGAGTCTCCCGGTGGAGGCAACTGCGGATAAGAAGAGAAATCTTGAGTTTGAGCTTGGGCTGGGGTTTGCTCCAAAGTTGGCGACTGATTTAAGCTTTGAGATTGCAACTGGTCCAAAACCGGAGCCGGAGTAAATGCCGAAGGCGGTATCGCGCTTGCCTGGTCAGGAGCTGGCGCTTGGGCTCCGTTTGCCGACAATTCAGGCAAATCTTTCACACTAGTGACCAAGCTGTTTACCCGATCTTGGGGAGTGCCGGTACGCACATCGCCAAAAACCAACATCTCTAAGCGGTCAATCCGTTCGATGTTCGAATCTTTAAATGTATGCTCGAAAAATTTAGTCTCCAACCGATCAAGGTTATGGTCCACATCGGCGTCATTACTTTGTTGGCAATAGACAGCAGGCGAAGTGGAGAGCACCATTGAGAATGCCAGAGAGAGAAGCGAAAGTTTTTTCTTGATATTCATAATCTGTCTTATGCTGACTTTTGGTAACCGCCAAGGATATATAAAGTTACTATACGGCAGGTCAGACAGTTGTGAACTATTTCAGTGGGAAGGCCACCATCAATTGCTGGGCAATCACCAAATATACCGGTATCCCTACAGTAACGTTATAAGTGAATGTCAGCCCGAGCGAAGCCGCCAAAGGCAAAGAGGGACTGGCTTCCGGGATGGCGATCCTTTGAATAGCCGGCACAGCTATATATGAAGCCGCCGCACAGAGCACCGAAAAGAGTACATAAGTACCAAGTTGGAAAGGCTGGTGGAGGGCATGGCTTAAACATTGAGCCACACAGAGCCCGATCAGGGCAAACAGATTAGGGACGAGCAAGCCAAACGCAATAAAGCGCCAGCTTGCCGTGGTCAGGTCCTTTAAACGTTTAGCGGCAGTCATACCCATTTCAAGCAAGAAAAGACAAAGAAAGCCCTGAAAAAGTGAAATGAACACATTGTCGTCGGCTTCAACGACTTTATAGCCTTGCAAACGGCTGACATAGCCGACAATAATCCCGGCAAATAAAAGAAATAAGCCCGGGTTGAGAAAAACCTCGCGAAATAGCAAGCCAAAGCTATGTTTTTTCGCTGCAAATTCATCGGCAACTTCATTGTTCTCACGCGGACGATAGCCTGGTTCATCCGGCATATTGCCACGAGAATCCATACCTTTCTTGCGCAAGCGCGAAACCAGATACAAGCCGACCAAGCAGCCGGGGATCTCCATTACCGCAAGCATAACCGGCATATAAGCGGCAAAAGCGATATGAGCGGCTTGCAGTACACCCAAACAAGTAACAAAAGTACCAGCCGAATCGGAACCGTAATAAGCCGAGACAGTGGCAGCGTCGACTTTACGCAAGCGTGGCACGAAAGAACGCAAAATCAAATAAGCTAAAACGCCTAAACAAAAATTGGTGGCAAAGCCGACCAGAACAAAACAGATAGCCTGCTTGAAAGCGTCAGCACTGAGAACGGCAAGCTCTTCACCGCCATGCCAACCGATAGAGAGAAGAAGATAAATGGTCAAGCCTTGATAAATCGATTTTGGAAATTCAAAAGCAATTCTTAGTAAAGGAACACTGAAACCGAAATAAAAGAATAGAAGCAGCGGCTTGAACAAATTATGTTGAAAGTTAGTCCAAAACGTCTTAAAAATATTGGTTCGGCTTACTTCAAGACTAATCGCTTCGCCATGCTTATTTGGAACAACAATAATTTCATCGCCGTTTTTCAAGTCGCTTAGCTTAGCCGGACTACCATTGAGAATCACTGTCGTATCTGGCGTAAACGTAAAAGATTTTTTTTGCACATAATCAGGTGAGATTACAATTGAGCCCGGGCTGCTGTTCCAAAAAATTCCTAGTTCAGTATGGCGGGCTTCGACTAAGTTTATATGTCCATGTTCATTTTTTTGAACACTGACGTCATCACCAGGTTGCAGCTCCTCCAAACTGGACTCTTCATTGTTGATTTTGACTACAACATCACGAGCGACCATAAATTTCTTTTCTTTGAGCGCATCGTCTTCGGCGATCATTATTTCGGGAGAGCCATCATAAATGTCCGAAACTTTGCCCAGTGAAGTGCATTTGATTTTGCCGGCGCTCTCTGTGCAACTCAATCTGGCCCAAACCTGGTTGCCGACAAAAATCAAGCATAGAAGCATACAGCCTACACTTAAAAGACGATACCAAATTTTGTCGTATGGCCCTAATTTCAATTTCAAATGGCTCATGATACCTATTTACCTTGCCGTGCGGCGAACGATTTCAACTGAACAGTCAGCCCACAAAGCTACGCTTTCGGAAACACTACCGACAGCTACTTGGGCCGAAAAATTTCTACCTTGAGAGCCAAGAACGATTAAATCCGCATCGTAATCCTGAGACGCTCGGATCAAGCATTCACGCGGATCGCCGTAAAGTATTTCATTGCGCGCCGTACATTGGGGCAAGTTATCATGCAAAATTTTAGTCGCCGATTCAAGTTCGGCTGTGCCTACTTTTAATAGCTCAGCTCGTTCACGTTCAACCTCTTCATCAGCAAACATAATTGGTGTACGCGAATTTAAATCAGTAAAAGTCGGCACAACATTCAAACAAATGAACTCTGTTTTTGCCGGCCAAGGGCGTGATAAAACTTGCTCAATAGCCATTCGAGCTGATTCTGAAGCATCCAAAGCAATGAGCACTCGCAAATGACTGTGAGATTTTTTTGCTCGGGCAATCCGCACCGAACATTCAGAAGCCAAAAGCAGAGGATGCGAAACACCGCCGAAAACCATCTTGGAGAAATCGGCTCGACGAGCACCGATGATCAAAAGCTCGACTCCTAAAGCTTTAGCCATAGTCAGAATTACTGATTTTGGATTGCCGAGAGTCACCTTTCCTTCCACTGAAGTAAAAGAAGAATTTTCCGTTTTAATCTGATTGCTGATGCCATTGACAAAAGCTCTTGCCGAGTCTGGTATTTCAGTCGGTAGTTTAAAACCAAAGGGACTGGTGACCACCGTTACCACAATAAGTTCAGACCCTGGTTCCCAGGGACTGCGAATTACTTCTTGAACGGCATGATTGGAGTGAACTGAGTTATCGACAGCCAGGAGCGCTTTCATTCTATTTTTTGATTCCGCCAGGAAAAATTGGCAAATTACTGCCAGCTTTTTCATTGTTAATCATGAATGTAATGGTCGCGTGATCAAAAAGACAAAAAGAACAAATTTGTCTTGCTTCAATTTAACAAGCTTTCTCCAGAACCAAATCAAGCAAACAGTCAGGTCCGTTCGTCTTCCAGAATGATAAAGCTTCGCTTTGAACCTGCTTGGCTATTTCAAGTGATTTTCCGGATTCAAGATGATTCATAACGGCTTGAGCCAAAGATTCATTCTCATGGCTCATAAATTTGGCAATTCCCATTTTTTCAGCTATTTTGCAAGAAGATAATTCGCCCATATAATCATCGCTTGCCGGACAGATCATATGTAGAGCCGGCGTGTCGGATAAAGCGACTTGGGCAGCTCCGACGCTGCGAGCCGCTCTCAGTAAAACCAGATCGGCGCCGGCTCGCCAAATTTGATGTTCTTCCGGGCTGAGAGCAGGACATGCCACAACTTTCAAGGTACGGCACTGAGCGATTACTGGTTCAAATTGTTTGGCAATATTTTGCTGAACAATCAGTAAAAGCGACTCCCCAGAAGAATCCAGCTCCATTAAAAGACGAGTGACAAAACCGCGACATTCATCAAGCATTTTCGGTTTAAGCCACCCACCGGTAAAAATGGCTTGCTTTGGATCCACATAATCCCAGCTCATATCCAAAAAAATAGTTTTGTATCCGGGCAAATAATAAGGAAGCCGCTGACCTTTAAGTTTGTCGCGAATTTTTGTGTGCCAACGAATCTCTTTTTCTTGAAAGGGATGGAACATCCATTCGAACGCGATCTCCTCACGGTGAGAAAGCAGATTATTCAGTTCCGGACTGAAAAAATGGCTGGTCAAATAATAAGTCTTTAGTTTAGTGTATACATCTTTGCAAAACGGACTGGGATGACTTTCCAAACGCTCCGGCCAACCACCATCAACAATAACTGCCGGCACACCTTTTTCTACCGCCGCCGCCGGCACAAAAGTTCTCCAACCGAAACTGACTAAAGCATCATATTTAAGCGCCGTCAAACTTGTTTCTACCGCTGCATATATCTCCTTCGCCGAAAAATTTTCTTTGATGTTTATTACACGGTCAGGCTCAAGACCAACAAGTTTGAGCTTTTCCAAAGAAGCGGAATCGGTAAGCAGAAAAAAATCGGTATGCTGCTCAATATGTTTGACGAAGCTTGCCGCTTTACGCGCAGCGCCAAAACCACCGACAAAGCTGGAATTTACAAGAAGCATCTACTCCCTCTTCGGACATTATGATCTGAAATAATTGTTTCATTTCAATCTTTCAACTACGTTTCAGCCCCTTTCAAAGCCAAGCTTCATTAGCATCGGCAAAGCTTTAAACAGCCCTAATTTGGCTGGAACAAGATTGAAATAATCGTGAAATATATGGCAGATAGGCTTGCAATTGTCTGCCACAGATCGGATTGAAGATGAAGTACGACACAGAAAATGAACGCCGCTACAAATGGCGGAAAAATTTGCTCAAACTGGCTCTTTTTTCCTGGTTGATGATGGGAATTTTGCTGGGCGTTCATTGCCAGAGAATTTTCAATCATTTTCTTTGGCTTTTCTGGTTGGCTTTTGCCGCAAGCGCTTCTGGCACATTGGTATTAGCCATTGTCAAAGAGAATTCTCCGGTCAACAATCGGTTGACTGAAGAAAGATCGATTCAAAAAATCTCTTAAGATTTTGCTTTTTTATCTTTAGCTGGCGGAAACACTACCTCCACCGTCGTACCCACCCCACCAGGACCGTTGCTCACAAAGACTTCAGCTTTGTGGGCAACGGCAATTTCTTTGACGATGGACAAGCCTAAGCCGCTTCCCGGCTCTTCCGTACCCAGCACGCGATAGAAACGTTCAAAAACATGCTCGCGCTCCTCATCAGGAATACCAGGACCGTTATCCTGAACTGACAGCGTAACTTGAGCGCCATTTTTAACGCTTACAACTATGGACCCGCCCGAAGGGGTGTAATTAATCGCATTCTCCACTAAATTGGTTGTCAGTTCGGCAAGATGACTCGAATCACCAACGATTACCGCCGGCTCATCAGTACCATTGAAAATCAGATCCAAATTTTTAGTTACGGCCAATGCGGCGAATTCGGCGGTAGTCTCACCGACTATGAAATTCAAATCTAAACGATCATGTCGGCCAATATTGTTACTCGGTCCGGCCTTTGCTAGAGAAAGAAGCTGCAAAGCCAACCGCGACATGCGATCGGTGCCGGCATCAATTTGATCGAGCACCGCTTGCATACGTTCCTCCGACGGTAGGCGCTTGGCTGCATAAATATAGGTTTTCAAACCGGCAAGCGGCGTGCGTAATTGATGGGCCGCGTTAGCGACAAAACGCTGTTGCGATTCAATATCTTTGCGCAAGTGCAAAAGCAAATCGTTAATCGCATGTACAAGCGAAAGCGCTTCCGAAGGGACCTCAACTTCTGAAACAGGGGCAAGATCAGATGGGGAACGGGCGGCAATAGCGAGCTCTAATTTTTTTAATGGCAACAAACCGCGTGAAATACCGTAAGAGACGGCCATGGCACCAAATATGATGAGCATGATTTGCGGAAACACTATGCTGAAAAGTATCTGTCCGGCAAGTTGAGTGCGATTGTTCAAAGTTTCGGCAACTTGCACCAAAACGGTCTGATCCGGATAGTTGGGAACGTCGACACGAATTCTCGCCATCCGCACGTCTTGGGAATTCAATTTAGCGTATCTAAATATCGGTTCGACTGATTCCAACTGGTGGCGCGGGCGGGGCAAAAAAGCATCTCCCGAAATACGGGTACCGTTTTTAGTGCTGACCTGATAATAAAACTTTTCACGATTGTTATATCTTAAAACAGCTTGAGCGGCAGGCGGTAAATCCACCCAGATTTTCGTACCGTTAGTGCGCAAACGAGCCGCTACCGAATCAGCCGAATTAAGCAGTTCTCTGTCATAAGCATCATTGGAAAAACTGACGGCGAAAAAATATGCAATCGTCGCAGTAATCAACCAAAGAGTACACAGAGGCAAAAGCAGCCAGCACAACAATTGCAAACGAATAGAGTTGCTAATCTGTCTCTTCAATACGATATCCAAGTCCTCGTAAAGCTTTTATGGTTACACCATGTGGTTCCAATTTTTTCCTGAGTCGATGAACACTGATACCAATGGCATTATAAGTAAGATCTACATCCCAACCACCGAGCGAAGCGATGATCTGCTCTTTATCCACTATTCGTCCGGCTCTCTGCAGCATTATTTCAAGCAGTCCAAGCTCGCGTGCTGAAAGTTCAAGCGCTTCACCGCCAGCCGTTACTTCTCTGGTAACAGTGTTGAACGAAATTTTTCCACAAGTCACATCAGTGCGGTTGGACCAAGCATCTTTCCGAAGCAGGGCTCTTATTCGCGCCTCCAGCTCAGGCAGTTGGAAAGGTTTAGTCATGTAGTCATTAGCGCCAAGGTCTAACCCCGAGACACAGTCTTCCAGACGATCACGAGCTGTAAGAATCAACACCGGCAAAAGTTGACCGCGATTTCGCGTGCGCTTCAAAACTTCAAGACCGTCCATTTTTGGCAGACCCAAATCAAGAATCAATAAATCGTAAGTTTCCGTAGTCAGGGCGATGTCAGCATCGGAACCGGTATAAGCAATATCGACCACATATCCGTTGTCTTTGAGGACCATAGATAGCCCATCAGAAAGGAATTTATCGTCTTCGGCAAGAAGAATACGCATTTCTGTTGTCAACCTCTCTGTTATCTATGTTAACCGAAGTCACGATGAGCGTCTCCACCGAAATTTTCGTGAAATGAAACTTGTATACACTTGGAAGTATACGGAAGCAGCGTATCTCCATTCTTCAAAGTAACAGCTTATCACCTCATAAAGAGGCGAAAGACAATCATGAACATTCTATCCTATCGCGGACCCGGCAGTGCCGGCGGCGTTTCCGGAACCATTTCGGGAATTATGCGCAATTGCGCGCAAAGTTACGATCATTGGTGGCATCTTTATGGCACAGGCATAGCCACTAGAGTTAGTACAACAGATAATATTGCTTACGTTTGCAATTTGCAGCCAGGCATTGTCGCTGGACATTATCGCTATTGCAATGAGTTTTTATGGCCGATTCTGCATGACATGCCGGAACTAGCTGTTTTAAGAGCTGAAGACCGAACCGCCTATCAACAATTCAATTTGGCTTTTACTCACCACGCAGTTCAAGCTAACACGGTTCATACTCGTCCGCGTTTTTTCATTCAAGATTATCAATTAGCTTTAGCTCCGGCTTTAATCAGCCGAAAACGTAAAGCGCGCATCAACGTCTTTTGGCATATTCCTTGGCCCAAAAACGTTGATGAAGCTCATGTCGCAGACTTGATCGAAATCGCCCAAAGCTTACTATCAGCCAATAAGATTGGTTTTCATACAAGCGAATACGCCGATAATTTTCTACGTTTTGCCGCCAAATATCTGCCCGAACATCCAAACACAAAAATAATCGTTCATCCTTTGGGTCTTGATTATGATTACTGGTCAGCACAGGACGATCCCGACGAATCAAAAGAACTGCTTTTTGTCAAAAGTCTACCCAAAAAATTTGTTTTATCCGTGGATCGCGCCGACTACACAAAAGGAATCATTCAACGAATCAAAGCAATTGAACATTTCTTTGCTGATTATCCGGAAATGAGAAACGAAATCAGTTTCGTACAAATCTGTCAGCGCAGCCGGGCCGGCTTACCGGCTTTCGATCAGTACTGGCAGGAGTGTCAACAGGCAGCGAATATAGTCAATATGAAATTTGCCCGGGATTCATGGCAGCCTTTAGTCTGGGTCCAAGAAGCGTTGTCTTCGGACGCACTGGCTTATTTATATAAACGCGCCGAGGTCATGCTTGTAAATCCTTTACGCGACGGTCTCAACCTAACTGCCAAAGAGTTTGCCGCATGCTCAAAGCGCGGAGTGTTATTGCTTTCTCCCCAAGCCGGAGTCTGGCATGAGTTCAAAAACAGTGCTGTAAGCCTGGATCCGGCTTGCCCTCAATCAATGGCGTCGCAAATATTTGCCAGCTTGGCCATCTCGGAGGAGGAACGTTGCCTTAAAATTGCTCAAATGAAGCTGCGTCTTAAACAAAATCCGCTTTCCGATTGGTGGGAAAAGTTCGACGGACGCAGCCAGACTTTGCTGCCTTTGCCAGGCGGATCTCCCTTCAAGCAGCCCTTATTACAAGATAGACCAAAGATACTTTCACAATAGATTTACGACCATGATGGACATGAATATAAACTTGTTTCTTAGACGATACGTACGTTCAGTTTGGCAGCTGGAACTTCTTCTCCTCCTGAAAAAAAATGAAGCGGCAAAAACAGCAAGCGAACTGTGCCGTGGATTATATATGTCCGAAACCGTAGTTGCAGCCGCTCTGGAAAATTTCGTTAATGACGGCTTATTGCGTGCCGTCGAGGGCGAACCGCGTTCGTATATATACGCGCCGATCTCAGGCAAACTAAGGCAAGCTTTAAATGATACCGAAAACGCTTATTTCACAAGAAAAACAGCCATAATCAATATGATTTTCGCCACCCCTATCCGTACCGACGTTTCGGACCGGCAAAACTAGCATATTCAAATATTTAATCCTAGGCAAAAGAAAAAACACGTTTTTTCTGTAAATTTGGGTATAGATATACTTAATGGCGGATTTTTTTAGTCTTCTGGTGAATTGCTCGATCACGAAGGAGGCAAGCAGTGCTTAAAACGAATTGGCTTGAAAAAAGCTACCTGTTTCTTGCAGGAACGGTATTACTATCTTTCGGTATGAACGACCGGGCAGAAGCCCAACCCGGACACGTACCACAAACAAATACGGACGACGACAATTTAATGTCGGAAATGGCTGACAAAGCAGCTGCCATTACACAAAAAATGGCAAAAATGGCTGAGTCTAAAGTCAAACCTCGCGCGATACAGTTTTATAGCCAAAATTGTCCCTTTTGCGTGATGTTCGATCAGGTTATCGACAACGTTAAAGGCAAATTTGCCGACAAAGTCGATTTCCAACTTGTCGATGCCAGAGACCCAGCCAATGCTGAGCTGGTAGCTCGTTATAACGTTACCCAGGTACCGACCTTGATGTGTGTCGACGAAGAAGGCGACAAAGTCTCGGGAATTATCGGTTATATGGGTGCCGATGATGTAAATTGGGCTCTTTATAGATTGGTCACATCAGGACAGCAAGCTTATGCTGCCGGGCATTAATTACTAAAGTCACTAAACAGAATACTGAAATATCGCCGGCAACATAAAAGTATGTCGGCGTATTTCTTATTGCAGAAATTTCAAACATTCAATACGCATAAGCGCATAAGAGTTGCCGCCACGATCACGAAAAACACTGCCGGCACCGCCGGGTAAATCCAGGGATGCCGGAATCGATGTAAAACCTAGCAAACGAAGATGCTTAACCGCCTCATCAAATTTTTCGGCAAATAAAAGTGGTAAATACCCCGATAGCTGCCGGCTTTCCAGCAAGAGTATTTTATATGCCAAACCAAAATCGAGAAGAGCCAGACGCTTACCTCGTTCTGCCGAAGTTTTTAAAACTGGCATTTGCGCTGATTCAGTAAAAAAAGAAAGTTGTGCTTCAAAATCTGAAGTAGCAAGCAAAAGAATGTCCGAACGGCTCCAAAAGCTTGTTTCACTGCGAACAGGAATACTTGGCGTTTCTTTCTGCGGCGCAGGCGGTCTGTTACGCTGTCTTTCGGCCATACTTATTTTCAGCATAACTTCGCAAGTACGCTGCTTGAACTCCATAGCCGCATCGGTTTGTCCGGTAGCTTCAATACTTTTAGCGATGCGTTGTAGCTCATTGGCCACATCTTTTTGACTTTTTCCGTACAGCGATTCTATTTCTTGAATAAGAGCAAAATAAATTGCTTCAGCCTTCTCACTATCCGTTTCGCCAAGAGCTAGTTTGGCTTTTTCAAGAAACTGTGGATTCGCTGTCAAGGGAGGGCTCCTTAGTGATTTAAACTTCAGAATAGCTTGTTGGCTATATACCGAAAAATCGGTATAACTTAAACCTCAGCAGCGTCGGCTTTCCCAGCCTCTATTGACATCAAGAGATTTTTACTTGAGTTAAGTAATGCCTAAGGAATATATGACATCTTAAGTAAAATATCGGACAATAGTGTCTTAATCCCTGGACCAAATTTATGGTGGCATTAAAAGGTCAATGAAGAGTCCCGAAACCCTCGAAGAGCGGCAAAGCACCAGGGAAATGCCTGATTCAGATATTCAAAGTACCGTGCATAACAAAAAGCCGACAGTGATGTCTCGTCCTCACAGAGACCCACGTCGCGCTGCCGCGCTTTCTTTGATACCGGGCTGCGGACAACTTTACAACGGTGAAACCGGCAAAGGTCTGCTTTTCTTAGGAGTAACAGCAGCTAATATCGGGCTCTTAGCCCTGCTTTTCGGCACTGAACCGCTGCTTACCGGAATAACTCAGTTGGCAGCCATTTTACACATCACGCCTAAGCTTGACATTCACAAAACTCTTGAAATCATCCATACGGGTCGAGCGGTCACACTCGTTTATCTCTGTTTGATTTTGAGCTTTGTCGTTTATGCCATGCGCGAAGCATACGATCACGCCAAACAACAGGAACATGGCAAAAGTTTTGCCCGCTTCGTTCTAACTATGCCTGAAGCGACAAGCGGTTCTTATCTGGCACACTTCTCTATAATTTGCGCTTTGCTTATTCTGGTTGTTTTTGTCATGGCACCACCGCCACCGCAAAAACAATCCACAGATATCGAACTGGTTCAGGATATTCCGGAACCACCACCACCGGCGCCGGCGAAACCGAAACAAGAAGCAAAACCAGCTCCGGCCAAAGTGGAAACACCAAAACCAAAACCGGAACCAGTGAAACCACATGTGGTACCACCACAACCGACACCGGTTGCAGTGGCAGTACCGACTGACAAGCCTGTTGCCGATTCAGTTGTCCAAAGCAACGAACCACCAGCAGCACAAGGTGGTAGCGACAGCGGCAGCACAAGCGCCGGCGGCGGAAATGGCAATGGTGATTCCGGCGACGGCAATGGTGTGGACTTCGGTTCTTATCTTGCTGAAATACAAAAACGAATTAAAAAGAACTGGTATCCGCCCCGCGGCGAAGAGTCAAAATCTTGCACTCTCAAATTCAAGATTCGCAAAGACGGCTCATCTTACGCGATCAAGCTTGTGACCTCATCCGGCTTAGCCATTGTCGATCAAGCAGCGGTTACGGCGATCAAAACTTCTTCGCCTTTTCCGAATTTACCGGCTGGCTCTCCCGACGAAATCGATATCAAATTTACTTTTGACTACAGCGTTTTCACCGGTAGGCGACAAGCTTTTTAATTCAATGACGCCCGGGAAAAAGAAATGACCACCAAGGTCGTTCTTGTTTTAGTTTATCCAAGCGAATGTTAGTAGCTATGCGTCGACGCGATCCTAGAACAAGATTGTAATAATTTGGACGATCTCGCGAGTCAAGATCAATTTTGAGCATAATGTAGCTATATCCGGTTTCGCGTTTCCAATACGCCACTTTTAAAAGTCTGCTGGCGCCGGCTACGTTAAGCGCTTCTTGTAACCATTTAGGCAAAGGTACTTTTTTACCGTCTTCTTGAAAGACCTGCAAATTCTGCTGCGGATTGCCCAAGTCATTTTCAATTTCAGCGACAAGTTGATTAAACTTCTCCCCCATCACTTGCTCAACATTTTGCGAAGCATAATGACATTGTTCCAGGATGTGCTCCTGGCAGCTGCCGGATTGATCCGACTGCTCCAAAAGATGATCCAGAAGAGTGGTTGCAGTTTTGCTCATGTTTTTGATTTACCCAATTTCAAACGCATGAACAACGGTTATCGGACGTTGCGGACATGATTTAGCGCTACATGCTACGACCATACCGGGAGCGGGTACAATGTATCGTATCGTCTACGCTGGACAATAAGTGAACACGCCAAACAGCCAAGCACGCAAAAAATGTCCTCGCTGCCAAAAAGAATTTCCTGCCTCTGAGCTGAAATGTACGGCGGACGGAACTTTATTGATTGATATTACCGAAGATCCGCTGATTGGCACAACATTTGCCGAAAAATATCAGATCATCTCGATTCTTGGTCAAGGCGGGATGAGTATCGTCTACAAGGCAAGACACAAATATATGGAGCGTCTTGTTGCTATCAAACTTTTGCATGAACATTTGGTGGCCGACGAACTTGCTGTGCAACGTTTTCAGCGCGAATCAAGAGCGGCAAGCTCACTTTCACATCAAAATATAGTCAATGTCCATGATTTTGGTATAACAGCAAGCGGACAAGCTTACTTCGTGATGGATTGCCTTGAAGGAAAATCGCTTGCCGACTTGCTTGAAGAGAACGAACATATTGAAATAAATCGCGCTGTAGATATTTTCAGACAAGCTTGCGACGGGCTTGAACATGCGCACAAAAAAGGGATCATTCATCGCGATCTTAAGCCAAGCAACCTTGTGCTGATGCCTCAAGACGACGGCAGTGATCTAGTGAAAATAGTAGACTTTGGCATTGCCAAAGTCTTACCGCAGCAAGGAAAAACGCAACAGCAGCTGACTCAAACCGGCGAAATATTCGGCAGCCCTTTATACATGAGTCCAGAGCAGTGCAACGGACGTCCGATGGATACTCGTTCGGACATTTATTCGCTTGGTTGTTTGATGTATGAAACTTTGTCCGGCGTACCGCCTTTGATGGGTGACAGTTTCATCAATACAGTGGTTAAACATCTAAACGAAAAACCTCCTTCCTTTACGGATAGCGCACCGAATCTAAATATTCCGAAACCGCTTGAGTTTGTAATCATGAAATGTCTGGCTAAAGATGCCGACGATCGCTATTCTTCAGCAGCCGAGCTCAGACAAAGCATTCTTGATGCCGCACTTGATAGCGGCGTTCAGGGACTACGTCCCGGAGCCGTTACCGACCCGTCGGCTCGGAACGCTTTAAGTAAGACTTGGGAGCGCATGAAACTTTCTCTCAGTGCTGATAACGGCAAAATAGCCAAACGTACTTTTTCTTTTGCTCAAAAAGCAGTTGCCGCTCTGGTTCTTTTAGCCATAATCGCCGCCTCAGCTTATGTTACTTTCTGGCCTGGTCCGGAAGGCGATCAGGGCACACCAATCAACAAATGGCGCTGGACATACCTTATCGGTAAAGCGCAAGAACAGATACGCAGCAATAACTGTGATGAAGCAAAAAAACTTTTTCTTGAAGCAAAATCAGTGACAAAAAATTTCCAGGATGGAAATGCCCGCTTGAAATTTACAGTGCAGCAATTAGCGGATGTTTATGGGCGATGTGGAATGTTTGCCGAGCAAGAGAAAGCGAATCAGGAATTGATCGATTTAGCGACACAAGAAACGCTTGCCGAACTGAAAGATACTAAAGCTCGTTTGCGCAGTTTGAAAAAATCATCCGAATCGGGAGTGCGCTCCACTATCAATCAACTTGAAGCGGAAGCGAATACAAGCCGTGTGCTTATGACTTCGCAGCGCCTTCATGCCCGCGGTTTGTACCGGCAAGAAGAATCGTTGCTTAAAGAAGCAATCACAGTTTTTCAGCGCTTGCGAATTCACAAGAACGAACAAGTGGCCGAATTCAAACTGGCATTGGCTGATTGCTTGAAAGCACAACAAAAGTTACCCGATGTCCGGCCTCTACTGTTTGAAGCTTTGAACATAAGGGAGGATTACGCCGACCTCGGCTCCAATCAATCAACCCAAAATTTGATTAAAGCTTATTTGAAACTAGGACAGTTTGATCGCGACCAAAGCGATTTAAATGAATCAAAAGTGGAATTGGAAAAAGCGCTTTCCATGACAAGGAAATATTTTCCGAACGACAATCTGCTTCTTGCCGAATGCTTGAACAGTTATGCTGATTTGTTGCGCCAAGTGGGTCAGAAAGACGAAGCAGAAAAGTTGGGCAAAGAAGCCCGCGCGCTTGCTTTACCTGACGACGACTGAAGCCATTAAAGCATCACCGATAAAAGTTATCCCTTTGAACATTTCTGTTGCCGCAGCGCAAAACTCTTCTTGCTGTTCAGCGGTCAAGGACAACTCGTTCATGTCGGACTTGAACTTTAGCCATAATTCCATAAAGTGCCCGCCATAAGGATCGAAATACAAAGCTCCGGCTTCTTCAGTAAATCCATAACTGGCTTTTACGTTTCGTGCCACCAATTTGGCACCATGTTTGCTACCAAGCATTACATAATGAAAACCAAGCAAAGCTTCCGGATAACGGACACTATATTGTTCCATGATTTTAAGCAATTGTGCTGTAGCCGGCAAAGCTTTGATTTGAGTAGGATCACAAGACAGGCTGAGCAGGTCTTTACGCAAAAATTCTTCTTGCATCTGTTCTTCGACAATTACTTTTGCCAGAACATTACCGGACTTGGCGTGACGCTTCATCTCTTGCTCCATAAAACGATGGACGAGATAAAGTTGCCCTAAATATTGGATATAAACCGATAACGGCAGCTTACCGTTAAAAAGGTAGCCTTGAAAGTCGCTTCCTTCAGCTGTTTGATGGGATGGCAATGTGGTTTGCTTTAAACTTTCCATTAGAGTTGCTGACATGAAGTTACTTCCTGAGGTTAGGCGCAAAGGGTTGCCACTATTGTAGGATAGTAACATTGTAACGCGGTAGCTGGAAGTACTTGAAAATCAGAGACAATGACTGAAAAAGACACAGAAAAAGTCGATTCGGGCAAAAAGCGATTCGCTTGGCTGACCTGGGAGCATTCGCTCGATATCATTAAAGTGCTAGTCACTTTTTATGCTGCTTATATCGGCACTTTTGTCACCATGCAATTCAACGAGCGGCAACATGAATTAGCCCGCATGGAAGCTATCGCTCAAATGTTGCCTCATTTAGCTCAATACGAAAGCCAAGAAGAGAATAAACTAAAGAGCGCCGAGCAAAATTCACCGTCAACGCCGGACAATAACAAAGAGAAGAAACGTACAGCTCATATGGCTAGAGACGGAGCGATGTGGGCTATATTTCGCACTGCTAACAATAAAACAATGTTGCGCGATTTAGCATCGCTTTTTCCTGAAGATATTTATCGTGTTGTCAGCTCCATTGCCGCCTCCGGTGCTCTAAAAAATGATCCCGAAGCAGTTATGGCTTTGCAAGTAGCCTCTGAAAAATTAGCCGGAAAATATAGCAACACTTCTCAAGCAGAGTTGGCCTCACGCTTATATTCTCAAGCTTTGCACCTAAAGAAAAACACTTCCGGTCAAAGCGACGCTCCGGTTTCAATTATCGATTTGAACGAACAAGATATCGATGGGGAAGCGCCTACCGAAGAGCATATCAATGATATGTTGGTCTCCTTAAATAAGCTTGCCGATATGCATAAAGCCGAAAGCGAAAACGCTTCGTCTCTAAGTACGGGACGCTGGACGGCAAAACAGATGTACAAACGAGTCCGTACACTCGGCTCAAAGTTGCCTTCAGCTAAAGCCAAACTGGAAGTAGCCAAAGCCGACCTAGCCCTTGCCAATCTGTATCTCAAAGAGCACAAAAAAGAAACGGCTACATATTATATGCAAGAAGCTTTGAAGCTCAACGAGGATGCTTTAGGCAAGGATAATTCAACAACATCAGCTTTGCGTCAAGAGCTTGATGCAATCAGCCATTGATTTATTTGATCGGCAAAACCACGCCCATCTCATGCAACGCTTGCACTAAACCTAAACCTTTGGCACGGCATGTCTGCAAAGCTTTGCTTGCTTGTTCTTCATTGATAACACCTTTCAAAAGCAGTTGATAGCAATGCAAAGCCACGTCCAGATCAGCACGATCCAAAAGTTTGGCATTGAGGATCATCTGTTTGGAGAGCTCCAAATTTTGCCAGGCAGCTCGGACCACACGCTCAAGCTGATTTTCGTCACACAACCCCGAAGCCACAAGTAAATCAATTAAGACCCATTCCGAAGCCTTAGCCGGCTCTGGTTCACTCAAATTGGAAGTAAGAATTGAACTACGCACCGACGAAGTCGTAACATTCTTTGCTTCTTCTTTGTGCTCACTACCGATTGTGCGAGCAAAAAATTCAAAATTAGCTTTTAAGCTTTCCACAGCTTGGCTGCGATTCAGCTTTCCCTGACGAATACTTTCTTGAGCATCAAGAATAGTCGGGAGCAGCTGGGAGGAGAGTGAGCCTTGCATCACCAAAGTTCCACCAAGCGGCATCCCCGTTTCGGTACTTACATACAGAGCCGCTTCTAACTGAAAAGGCGTGATGATACCGGCTTCAAGCAGAAGCTCACCAAGTTTATTCGATTGAACATCCTTGAGCGGAGCCCATTGCATCTCTTTCAAAGTTTCTTTCAAACTTTTGCCTGATTGGCAGGCATGCTTGAGAGCGCCGGAAGCGGTTTTTAATTCGATCAATCCGTCGCGCACAAGCGATTGGGCTTCCAAAGCCGAATGTAAATTGATTTCGCTTACCAATCCGGACATGATAAGAACCCTACCGATCGGTAAGTTCATTCGACGTCCGATTTGGATCGCTTCTTGCAGATCTCCGCTTGAAACAACACCGACAGCTACAAGCAACTCGCCAAGTTTAATTTCGGCTTGCTCTTCCGGCACTTTATCCCTCGACTGATTCTTGGAGCTTAGCTATGCGTTGCTCCAAAGGCGGATGGGAAGCAAATAATGCCATCAAACCCGAAGGGCGACTGGAAATCTGCAAAGTTTGCACAATCGGCTGGCCGTTAGCCGGCACAAGCTCGTATGTTCGTCTGAGCTCTTCCAGCGCTTCGATCATATTTCGTTTACCGGCAAGCTTAGCTCCGCCAGCATCGGCTCTGTATTCCCGCCAACGAGAGAACCAAGCAACAACAATTGACCCGAGAATCATAAAGACCACTTCAAGAGCAATTTGAACAATGTAATAAAGAAAGCCCGGAGAACGCTCATCATCTCGTCCACGCGAAGTAACAGCAAAAGCAATCACTCGTGATAAGAACATGACAAAGGCGTTAACGACACCTTGCAATAAAGTCATAGTCACCATATCCCCATTGCTGATATGAGTAATTTCGTGACCAAGAACACCGGCAATTTCATTTTGATTCATCCGCGACAACAAGCCGGTAGAGACAGCTACCAACGCTCTCGATTTTGAAGGTCCGGTGGCAAAAGCGTTCGGCTCCGGCGAGTCGTAAATTCCAATTTCGGGCATAGTCGACAAGCCGGCCTTTTGAGATAAATCATGAATCAAATTCACGATAAAACGCAAAGAAGGATCATTCGTATTTGGATCAATCAGTTGTACGCCGGAAGACCATTTGGCAATGGCACGCGACATGAGCAAAGAGATAAAAGCGCCGCCCATACCCCACAACAAACAAAAAACAGCCATTTGTGTGTAGTCGATACCATAAGGCGTGAGATAGTTACCAACCCCCAACACATTCATAACCACCGATAAAGTGATTACAACAAGACCGTTAACCAGAAAAAATAAGAAAAACCGTCTGAGCATGGTCATATTCAATCCCTCAAGCTATCCGGCTAGAGATTCCATCCCTAATTTTATATCCAAATCAAAGCAGTGTCTTGTCTTATTTGCCAAGATGCCAAGCTGTCGTTAAACTTGCCCGTGCCAATCGGTACGCGCTACGGCTTCCCAACGCTTACGAATCTCAGCGAATTCTTTTTCGCTTAAAGTACTTGATTTCAACTGCTCGGCATTTTCTTGCCAACGTTTAGCTTTGCTTGTGCCGACAATAGCCGTGTGAACACCGGGAACGCTCAATGTAAAACGTAAAGCATGAGCTACTGACTCTGCCAAGGGCAAAGAACAAAAATCGTACTTTAATTCTTGTAGTCTTTCCCAATAAGGGATCACATAAAAATAGTCAGGCTTGCTTTTGTTTTTCCAAACAGCATTTGCTACCGGTCGTTTAGCAATAATTCCCATGTTGCGCTCTCTGGCAAGGGGAATTATTTTGTCGATGCCCTTTTGATCGGCAATATTAACTGAAGTTTGCAAAGTATCGAAAGCACCGGTGTTAACTGCATAAGCGGCGTCTTCATTATCGCCACTGTAACCGATGAAGCGTGTTTTTCCAGCTTTTTTAGCTGCTTGAAGCACTTCAATCGCTTCACCTTGGCGCAGCACACCGGCCGAACAACTGTGTAATTGAATCAAATCAACATAATCAGTGCGCAAACGCTTCAAACTTCTGTCAATTGAAGCCGCCAAATCTTTTTTGCCCCAGGCATCGCGCTCATAAGATCCGTCATGACCGCACTTAGTAAAAAGATAGTATTCATTGCGACGGTGAGAAACAGCTTTACCGATTAACTCTTCACTGTCCACATAACATTCAGCCGTATCAATTACATTCAACCCTTCGTCAAGAGCGGTATTCAGAATTTTTTCCACAGTATCGGCACCAGCACCTTCAAAACCAATTTCAGCACCGCCAAAACCTAATACCGAAACGTTCATCCCCGTCTGGCCGAACATACGTTTTTCCATTTGACTTCACCATCAACAGTGTCATTTAAGAACAAGCATTTTAGCTCAATAATTATGCAAATGCCCTGCTAATATTATTGTTGAAAAGCACCGGAGCTGAACAGGAACAATCGTGCAGGATTACGAACAGCTAGGCTTCTTTTATTTAGGAAAAAAATTCGACCAAGAAAACAAGAGGCGAACTGATGAACCGCTTTTGTATGACTCGGCCGATCTAGTCACCCACGCCGTTTGTTTAGGTATGACCGGCAGCGGTAAAACCGGATTGGCAATCGACTTACTCGAAGAAGCAGCCATCGACAATATTCCTGTCATTGCCATTGATCCCAAAGGCGATTTAGCCAACCTTTTGCTTACTTTCCCGGATCTCAGTCCCCAGTCTTTCCAACCCTGGATCGATCCGGCTCTTTGCGCACGGAATAAAATTTCGCTTGCCGAGCAAGCAACCAAAGAAGCCGCTACCTGGGAAGCCGGCTTAAAAGAGTGGGGACAAAGCGCCGAACGAATAAAACTTTATCAATCGGCTGCTGAAAAAAGTCTTTACACCCCCGGCAGCAGCGCCGGTATTTCATTATCCATTTTGCAATCTTTGGCTTGTCCGGACAAAGAGATTCTTCAGGATCCTGATTTGTTGAGAGAACAAATTCTCGGCACTGTTACCGGTTTATTGACTTTACTGGGAATTGAGGCCGACCCGCTTAAAAGCAAAGAACATATCTTTTTAGCCTCTTTAATCAACAAAGAATGGCAGCAAGAAAAAGATTTGACCTTCAATACTCTCATTGAAAAAATTCAAAATCCGTCCGAGTCAATGATCGGCGCTTTACCGCTTGAAACTTTTTTTCCAGAAAAAGAACGTTTTGAACTTGTAATCGCCATAAATAATTTACTCTCCTCACCGGGATTTTCAGCTTGGCTTTCAGGCGTCGAGCTGGATATAGACAAGCTTTTTCACAATCAAGAAGGCAAGCCGAAATTAAGCATCATCTCCATCGCTCATTTAAGCGATCAAGAAAGAATGTTTTTTGTCACCATTTTTCTCACTCGCTTGCTTGGCTGGATGCGTAAACAATCAGGCACAGGCAGCTTAAGAGCAATTTTTTACATGGACGAAATATTCGGTTATTTTCCTCCGGTAGCTAATCCACCAAGTAAAGGACCGCTCCTAACTTTGCTCAAACAAGCACGAGCATTCGGCTTGGGAATTGTTCTAGCCAGCCAAAATCCCATGGATTTGGACTATAAAGCTTTAGGTAATACCGGTACCTGGTTTATCGGTAAGCTACAAACAGAACGAGATATGGAAAGAGTTCTGGACGGACTGGCCGGAGCGTCTCAAGATAAAGCTTTTAGCCGCTCTTATTATGAGAAAGCAATCTCTGGGCTGCAAAAACGAATGTTTTTGATGAGAAACATTCATGAAAATGAAGCTGTAATTTTTGAAACACGCTGGGCTTTATCTTATTTAGCCGGACCACTTTCAAGACAACAGATCAAACTTTTAGCAAAAGAAGAGGCAATGCCAGCTCCTAAAGCTGAAGTTCAAATGAACGATGTGGAAACAACACAAAAGCGTCCTCTCCTCCCGCCGGACATACCGCAAAAATTTCTTAAAGCAAACGAACAAAAAAGATTTGTTTATCTGCCGACAGTTGCTGCTACGGCCAAAATTCATTTTTCAAATAGCAAAGCAAATATCGATTGTCAAAATACCTACAGTTTTATTGTTCCAATCTTGGACAATCAGTCTTCACCAAATTGGGATGAGGCTTGCCCTGCTAAATTCAACAGTGATAGCTTGAGCAATAGCCCTGAGCCGGAAGGCGATTTTGCAAACAGTAGCGCTCTCCCTTCTGATTATCGCAAATTTCAAACATGGTCCAAAAGTTTTGTCACGTGGTTATACAACAAACAAAGCCTTACTCTTTTTCGCTGCCCTCTAAGCGGACGTTATTCTCAAGCCGGAGAAAGCGAAATTAACTTTCGCGTACGCTTAGCTCATGAATCACGTGAAGAACGCCAACGTATACTTGAAGAGCTGCGCGATAAATATGCCTTAAAAGTAGCAACCCTGGAAGAGCGCTTGCGTAAGGCAACCCAGAATTTGGAGCTGGCCACAAGCCAAGCTCGCGATCTTGAACTTAAATCAGCTCTCGATATCGGCAGCTCGCTTTTAGGAGCTTTTGTCAGCCGCCGCTTAGCTTCCAGAGCCAATATAAACAAAGCCGGCTCAGCAGCACGTTCTATAGGAATGGTGCAAAAGCAAAAACAAAAGATCGATCATGCGCAAGAAGACGTGTCCGCCTTACAAGAAAAAATCATTCAACTAAACTCCGAGCTTGAGTCTGAGCTTTTGTCCTTAAAAACAAGTTTGAATCCGGCAAATCAAACTTTAGAGAGCTTGATTATCAAAGCAAAGAAAACAAATATAGTTTTACAAGATTTTGTTTTGTGCTGGAAACCGCAGGAATGGGCATAAATCAAATAATTCGCCGTCTATATTAAGAGCCTATTTAATGTTCAAACAACCTAAATCATCGAATCCCAATCAGTCTAATCAACCGGCCCGACAACGTTTACCTCTTTTGGAGCGCGAGCCGCAACAGGATGATGTTGCTAGTCTTTTTACCGGAGCGTTGCGAATTAAAGGCACGCTTTTTGAGTTGCCGATAAAACCAGGACCATTTACCAGCACCTATCTGGTAACTTGCGAATATGACACCACCACAAATACGACTATTTGGGCAATGTATGAAGGTGAGGAAGGCAGTACAGTACTCTGGAACGGTCCACAAAATGATCTGGATTTGGTTTTTGACATGATTTGTATGTCCTGCCAGCAAAAAGTACAAACTCAACTACCGCCTGAAGTAACTTCCGATAAAATCCCGCCGGCGCCCAGCCAACCGCAAACAACCAATTATGAAGAGCTTTCGGTCTCCGGTCCGGAAATCAACAATTTTATCGATCTTTTAAATAAAGGCCAGCCCAATCTGCTCCTCGGTCATTTATTCGTAGAGGCCGGAATGGTCCCCGAACGCTGCTTAGACACCGCCCTCAAGCTGCAAGAAATGGTTCGCAAAGGCAAGCTCAACAACGAAGAAGCAATCTTAGCCCTCAAACGTACGGCAGCATCCGGTGGCGAACTTAACGACGAACTGATAGACGGCGTCAAAAATCTGGATTCCACTTGGTCTGAAAAACAGACGGCAAAATCGGCAGCATGCAGCCAAGCCAAAAGCACCGCCAGCAAAGATAATCCAGCCATGGATAAGCTTATCGATATTCTTAAACAATCCAGCTTAATTACTGAAGCTGATATTGAATCAGCAAAAAAGGTTCGCGCTAAGCATGGCGGTGAACTCGGCGCCATTCTTGTTTCCGCCGGCAAAATTTCAGGCAAGACCCTGGAAGCTGCCGCTCACTGTCAAGAATATGTACAACACAAACGCTTACGTATAGATCAAGCAATTATGTCCCTACTTTATTGCGAACGTACAAGAAGCACCTTGAAGGATGCTCTTGACGAACTTGGTATTGAACTGGCTTAAGAATGAGACTTAATCTTTAAGGCGAGCAAGGCATTGCACAAAAGGGTAATATATCCCTAATTGCTTACTTGGATGAGCTGAAAAGGAGTTCCACGAATGAAGAATTTCATCCCTGCATTTCTGGCTTTGACCGTTGCCATATCCGGTTCGACTTTACTAAGCAGCCCGGTCATGGCCGGCGAAAATTGCCCGAAGAAAGAGGGCTGCAAGGATAAGGCTAAAACTTGCAAACACAAAAAAGATTGCAACAAAGCCAAAGCCGATGATTGCTGCAAAGACAAGGACAAAAACGCTGTGAAAAAAGAAGAAGCCGGTTTGGAAATCGATTCTTCCAGCGGTCCTGACGCCAAATAAGAGCTTGCAATTTAGCAACGTTACTTTGACTTCCGGGGTCCTTGGCTCCGGAAGTCTTTTTAGGAAAGAAGTACTATGAAGCTGCCAAAACTCTTCTTTTTGTCTTTAAGCTTATTTGCCTTGAACAATCCAGCTTTTAGCCTTTCAGAAGAAGGTCTTGCCCATACGCCAAAAACTGAACTGCGCGAAGCGGCAGCCGAAGCTCGAGCTTCATTTAAAGCAGGCCATTATGAACAGTCGGAAAAACAGTGGCGCCAAACTCTCACTTTAGCCGAACAAGCTGATTTATTAAGCGTAATCGATTGTTTATGCGGGTTGGCCCTTGTTAAGGATAAACAAGGCGACTTCGATGAATCGGATCGTTTATACGAGCTAGCCATGCGTAATTTAGAGTCTCATACTCATAATCAGGACAACTATTTGTATGCCGATTATCTGCCGGGTTTAGCAGATTTGTATTTAAATCATGGCAAAATCGATCAAGCTCAACTAATCCATCAGAAGTTACTGGATATCCGCATCAACAAAGAACCATCTCTCGATTCAGCACAGAACAAAGAGAATGAAATCATGAAAGCAGAAACCGCTTACGCAAACTTTTTGCGCAAAATTAATCGTCCTGATTTAGCAACCGAGCACGAAAATAAGGCTGCCAGCATCCATTACCGGTTGCAGCACAACTCAAACTGAGGCTAATTGAGCTTCTTCTTGCTTGCGTTTCAAACGTTTTCTTAATTGAGCCGCAGAAAAAGGATAAGGACACCAACCAGCACCGTTCACCGGGCAAATAGACAACCCGTCATCGGCTTTCTGCACAGGCTTCTTGCTTGTTTTATTTTTTTTGCTTTTAAGCTTGGTTGTAGACATGGGACCTCCTGTCCCTAATTATAATTACGTTTTATCATCTGCACACTCAACTGTATAGAGGCTCATGAAAAGATCTTTGCCCATAATTCTCCTTTTGCTCCTGCTTTTAAGCTGCGGAATTGCCTTAAACGCCAAAGAACCTTCTGCTAGCGGTCCTTTTCTAATCAAGCCTTATATACAGCTGGGCTCGGCAAAGAACGCACTCAGTATCTTGTTTGCTGTCGGCAGCCAAACCTCAGGCTGGGAATTAGAGTATAAAAACAGTGATGATAGCGCTTATATGAAGGCGCCCCTTGAGCAAAGAACTTTAAATGGCAACAAAGATATAAAGCTTATTTGCGCACAACTAAATAGTCTTAGCCCGGGATCTGATTTCAATTACAAAGTAAGCCAAAACGGCAAACAGCTTTTTTCCGCCTCAGCTCAAGCCCGTCCAAAGGAAGACACAGACATTTCTTTTGGCGTACTTGGTGATTGCGGTATGGGCAGCAAAGGCGAAGAGCTTATAACTTTGCAGCTAGCCAACAAACACCCGGCTATGGTTCTAATTCCCGGGGATATTGTTTATCCTTGCGGGCGCTTGCGCGATTATTTGCGTAACTTCTTTCCTTTTTTCAATGGCAAAAAAGAGTTGATGGGCAAAAGTTTGTTTGTGGCCTGCCCGGGCAACCATGATATTGCCATGGCCGGCATGAAAGATGTACGTAATTTAGATGAATCTCCGGACGGTATGGCTTATTTCAGCTTATGGCAACAACCACTAAACGGTCCAATCACAAAAATCGGCAACACAAACAGTCCCGAATTAAAAGGCAGCAAACAAAATATAGAAGAGTTTGTCCTGGCTGCGGCCGGTAATTATCCGGTTATGGCTAATTTTTCTTACGACTACGGTAACAGCCATTTCCTAATTCTAGACGGCAACAAATATGTAAATTGGCAAGATCAATCTTTACGCAAATGGGTTGATGACGATCTAGGCGCCACAAAAAGCAAATGGAAATTCGTTCTGATGCATCAACCTGGATTCAGCTCAGATTGGCATCATCAAGAAGAGCAACAGATGCGTTTGCTCGCCGATATTTTTGAAAAAAACAAGGTTGATATTGTTTTTTCCGGTCATAGTCATAGCTATCAAAGAAGCTGTCCTTTGCAATTTAAGTTAGCTCGGGCACGATTGAAAGACCAGGATCGCGAGACTAAAGCCGGCTTCGTCCAAGGTTCATTCAAGTTCGATCGCAATTTTGACGGTCAAACCAATAAAAAAGCACAGGGGGTAATTTATATAGTTTCGGGCGCCGGCGGCGCCAAGTTAAGCTTGCCCTTACTCGAAGAAGATCCGACTCGTTGGCAACCTTTTACTAGAAAGTTCATTTGCAAACAGCACTCATTTAGCTTTTGCCGCGCTAGTAGCGAGAATCTTATTCTCGAACAAATCGGTCAAGACGGAACATTACTCGATCAAATTATTATTGAAAAATGAGCCTTATATCGGCAAGCGGCTTACACCGACGGTTGACTCTTCCTTAAACTCGTCACAAAGCTCCATCGAATCTCGATCATAAGCGTATATAGGCTTACCTGTGCTTTTTAGCTTCTCAGCTAGATCTTTGCGACTTGTCGGCACACGAAATTCACTGATATCACTTAAATCAAGCGGTCCCCATATTTGCGCTTCCACATAACGAACCCTTTGATATTGAGGCTTAGGCGGACACAAATATGTAAGCGGTACCGGATCAAGTGAATGTCGATCCATGACTCCCGGATCGCAATAAGAGATTAAGCTATCTCCGTAGGTGTATGTAGTACGCAATTTGACCTGATCTTTATAAACCAGCATCACTTCGCCATAGCGCAAGAACCGATTTGGATTGACGTATACCGGCGTTTTATCTAAAAAATGCACAAAACCGTATTTTGGTCGCAAATAATGGATCGCTGCGTTTGTTTTAGGGCTGTAAGCCGCTTCCAAACGAATACCAATCATCAAATCTTCAGCACCGGCACGTACTGCCGGCTCGCAAGCTCCACGGGTATGCCCGGTTTGGTGTACATTGAGCTGCCCTTGCTCAATAAAAGCAGTCAAATATTTTTCAGGCATAAAAGAAAGCAGCTCGACGTTTTCAATCCCCGCCCGGAAGCTTGGGTTTGACTCAGGCTTATCCGTTTGGTTACTACCCCAACGCTCTTGAAACAAACGTTTTCGTTCAACAAGGGACGCGGCGAACTGTCGCAAATCAAATTTATTCTCTTTGATTCCTTGAATATATTCCGGAGCAAGAACATTTTGTCCATCAAAAGGTATGGCTACGACCGCAGGAATCAAACCTTCCGCGGTTCTTGCAGAGCTTTCGGCAAAAACCGGAGAGCATGCCAAGAAGAGAAGC
Source organism: Candidatus Obscuribacterales bacterium (assembly GCA_019750335.1). Taxonomy (GTDB): domain Bacteria; phylum Cyanobacteriota; class Vampirovibrionia; order Obscuribacterales; family Obscuribacteraceae; genus JAIEPM01. The sequence goes on along the minus strand of JAIEOQ010000003.1, from coordinate 185,943 downwards.
AAAAGGATGAGTGGTTTGCGATAATAACTAAGCTTGTAGTTGCTCATATTGGAATACATTTTGGCATTCAAAGTACTTTGCGTAGCTTCTTCAGACAAAGTTTTCGACTTTGTTAAAAGAAATCTATCCACTTTCGAGTGCGAAGTGATTAAAGCAACTAGCATTGCACTTGGTCTTTTTTTAGCTCAAAAAAACTATCCTTGTCTGATTCTTTCCCAAATCCAATTAAGCGACGGCAACGGGATTGAGCTCTTTCATGAAGTAAAAGCCGAACCGGAACTGAAAGATATTCCTTTTATTTTTTTTGCCAATGAAAAAGAAACGTTGCCGCCGAATGCAGCGCCGACACTTCCTTTTCCAATCTCACAGGCAAAGTTTCTTGCTGAAATTGTGCCTTATTTAAAAACACAAGACGATTTTAGGGACAAAGAAACTAGCGAGTAAAAGAATGAATCGGCGAGAGTTTTTACGATTGTCTTTAAGCACTGCCGGTAGTGCTCTACTTGCCAACAGTTGCTCGCCTTCCTTGAAGACACCGTCAGGCAACAGAGATGGCAAGCAGCTGAATATATATAGCTGGCCTGATTATATTCATCCGGAAGCGATTCCGGAATTTGAAAAACGTTACGGCATAAAAGTCGTATATGACACAGTTTCTTCCAATGAAGCTCTAATTGCCAAATTCCAAGCCGGTGGTGCGGATTACGACATTGTCGTTCCCTCAAACTATGCCGTCAGCAAATTACGTGAACTGGGTTGTTTGCGTCCAATCGAACATGACCGTCTGAAAAATTTTGGCAACTTGATGCCTCGTTTTCAAAACTCCCGCTTTGACCCAGGCTGCCAATATTCAATCCCTTACACATTCGGCACAACAGGCATCGCTTACAACACCGCCGCCAGTAGAAAAGCAGCCTTTGTACCCACCGATTGGGACGCTTTTTGGAACGAACATTTTGCCGGGCGGATGACTTTACTCGAAGATCCACGTGAAGTAATCGGTCTAGCTTTAAAACGCCAGGGGCATTCTTACAATACCCAAGATCAAAAGCTAATTCAGGCTGCTTGCGCTGACTTAAAAACGCAAAAACCACTGACCATGTGTTACACCTCTGACCAAGCAATCATATACCTGACAAGCGGAGACAGCTGGTTATCACTAACTTTCAGCGGCGATGCCCAACAAGCCTCCCGCGCTAATAACAATATCAAATATGTGATTCCGACAAGCGGCACTTCGATGTGGCTGGATAATCTCTGCATTCCGAAAAATGCACCACATCCGGAATACGCTCATTTATGGCTGGATTATATGCTTGAGCCTCAAGTTTCGGCAGCGCTCTCCAATTATACTTATTACGCAAGCCCCAACGCCAAAGCTATGCCCTTGATCAAACAAAATTTGATTGAAGATCAATATCTTTATCCCTCCGATTCAATACTTGATCGCTGCGAAGAGATCCAAGACATCGGTCAGGCAATTTTCATCTATGATCGTCTATGGACAGAACTGAAATGTACTTGAAGCCATAGAATAGTAACTATGAAGAAGCAATCCAACAGCAAGCTGAAAGGAACCATCGTTTATGATGGCAGCTGCCGCTTTTGTTTGGCTCAAATCGAACGGATCAAAAGCTGGGATCAATACAAGCTTTTTGCTTATCTGCCCAGGCAAGATCCAAGCCTGGCTTCTCGTTTTCCTTTCTTAAGCGAGATGAACTTAGAGGAAGGAATGCGTCTTGTCACTAGTGACAACAGCGTATATGTAGGCGCTGACGCTGTTTATCAAATAGCAAGACGCCTGCCGAGAGCTCGATTCATCGCTTGGTTATATCTATTACCAATTTGTAAGCAAATAGCTCAGCTTGCTTATGCATTGATTGCAGCAAACAGGCAGCGTTTGGGAAAAACCTGTAAAAATAATGCTTGCGAGATGGAATAATAGGCAAATATTGTCAATTTACGCTATGCTGAAGTAAGGTGTCCCCCGATCAAATTTTTGCCATATGAACCTTCCCGAATCATTCACTGCAACTTGTTGTCAGGTAATTAGAGACCGACGGCAAAAACTTGGCTTATCTCAAGAAGATGTAGCCAAGCGAGCCGGACTGGCCAGGTCCTACGTCTGCGACGTAGAACGCGGCGTTCGTCATCCGGCTTTGAACAACGTACACGTACTTGCTCAAGCTTTAGAAATTAGCACTTCACGTTTAATTTCAGAAGTCGAACTAAACCTGGTGTCACAGATAGACATATTAGCTTTACGAGCAACGAATAATAAGCCAGGCTTACATTCCGAGATTCTTGAATACTTTAATCAGCGTTTGAGCTCCGGATTAATCATTGCTGACGAAGAAGGTTTTCTCTTCTTCAATGATGCCGCGCAACGAATCACCGGTATCGGCAAAACCGATTTACCAAAAGAAGAATGGCCGCAAGTTTACGGTTGTTATAAAGCCGATCGCGTTACACATTTCAATCCGCAAGAATTGCCTCTGGTCCGTGCTATCTCCGGAGAAGCTTCCGACGATACATCGATGTTTTTAACTAACGATAAAATTCCACACTGCGGGCGTTTCTTAAATATTGTCGGACGACCGTTCAGGGCTGCAACCAACGGCTTAACAGCTAAAGCCGGAGCAATTCTGCTCCGCGAAGTTAGCAACAGCAGCAATTAAGACTGTAGCCGCTGACCGCAAGTACCGCAAAATTTAGCTTGCTTGACCATTAAAGCAGTACATTTTGGACATTGAATTTTGTCATTATTTTCTGCCGCCGACAAAAGCTCAGGCACTTTCATGCCTACAGAATTCTTACCAGGACGCAAAGCTGCCACAGCCTTGGGCGAATCATAAAGCATTTGCTGGACAGACTCCACCCAAATCATTTGTGACATCAAATCCGGTAAAGCATGGAGTTTCGGATCAAGAGGCAGATTACCGCAATGGACACCAACTACAGCACCATCTTTTAAGATCGCACTGCCTGCAGCTTGAGCAGGGAGTTTGATACTATGCAACAAATGCCAAGGATCGTTAGGACGAATAAGACCAAACAAATTGCCTGATCGCAACTGCGCTCTACCGGTGGTGGCATGGGCGCCGAGGCTCCAAATTTGATCCCAAGCAGAGAGCAACGCATGAGGAGCTAAGTTCAAAGGCATCAAGGGTGTCAGCCCGTCATCATCAGCAGAAGAAAGCTCAAGCACCTGCCCGGCTTTATACATTTCATCTACAGCTCTATAGATGGATTGGTTGTCCAAACCAACCATCTCGCCAAGACAATCGACCGAAATATTGCCATCCAAATAATGCCAAACTTTTTCAGCGACAACCCGAACGTCGCTTGGCAGTGAATCCAGCTCAAGCAGGTCCACGGCTCGCGCATAGATTGCCCCCTCGCCACCCAAGGAGCGCAATAGTCCGGGAATTTCATCAATACGCCTGTGCGCTTCAAGAAGCAAACTATCGGTACTGCGCTCGATCATGGAATACACGGTCCAGTCGGGCTTTGATTGAGGTAGAAAATGAAACTGTCCGGAAAGACGTTGAGCAAACATTTGATATATTGCCGCTTCATTTTCCAGATTGCCGAACTTAGCAAAAACCACTTTGCCGTCACGACAAAAAAGCTTAGCTAAAGGGCGATTCCGTTCGTCGGAAAAAACCAAACAACCATCTTTACGCGAGCTAGTTATAGTTTGAATCACCAGAGCCAAGCCCAATTCATCAACAGGGCCGGCTAACCCTTTTAAGCGTGTCGGCGCCTGTCCGGCTAATTTACGATTAAATTGAGTCCGGCTTTCCAAATCAAGCTCGGACAGATTACGCTCAAGCTTAAGCAAAGCAATATTGTGATCTTGAAGAGCCATAGCCGGCACAGGCTCAAGCAAGGATCTTTGTACAAGCTCATTTGCTATTTGTAGATCAAAACGCGGATGAAAATAGACCTCGCTTATTTGCCACTCTTGTCCGATTGCCGGGAATTTAATTTTCAAAGCCGACAAATAATCAAGATAAGGAACTATATGATGGGCGCAAGTTACAACTTGATTCGGACCGACAAGCCATGCGGCGCCAAAAGGCTTTTCGCGTTGCAAACAACGATCGAAAAGCATCCCTGTCGATCGAGCAAATTTTTTAATATCGCCGTTTTTTTGATTCATCAATAATTGGCAGTTAAGAGCGGAATTACAGAGGACTGAATTGGTTCTCCGGCTACAATCACTTGATTTTTACCGACAAATACATCTATTTCACTGCGTATGCCGAAATCTTCCAAATAAACTCCCGGTTCAATGGAAAAGCAGGTATTAGCAATCACTTTGCGTTCTTCTTTTGTTTCCAAATTGTCCATGTTCGCCCCGTTGGCATGAACTTCCTGACAGATTGAATGTCCGGTACGATGAATAAAATAATCGCCGAAGCCTTGCGCTGTTATATATTCACGCGCCGCATCATCGACTTGAAAGCCATATAAAGTTTGTGTTTTTGCCACGGACTGACGAACAAGTTCAAGAGCAGCATTACGCCCTCCGGCCACTACATCGAATATTTTGTTGTACTTTTCCGGCACTGTATCGCCCACAAAAGCAGTCCACGTGATATCACCATAAACCGAATCAAGCGGTTCTTTGAGCTTAGCCCAAAGATCAATCAAAACAAAATCGTCTTTTTTAATAGCCGCATAACGCTCTGCTGTCGGCTGATAATGAGGGCTACCGCTATTACTATTTACGGCAACAATAGGCGGAGAGTTACTCACAAGTCCTTCAGCGCTAAAACGATCACAAATAAATTGCTGAATCTGATATTCGTTAACCGGCTCACCATTTTCAATGCATTGTTTTATCCGTCTAAAAGCTTGATGAACGATTTGCTTTAAGAGTTCAACTGCACGAATGTGCGATGCTAGCTGCAGTTCGTCCATAGTCGATTCAAAACGTGAGATCAAATCAGCCGACGAAATCACGTCACTGCCGCTAGAACGCACAAGCTCGACAATACCGGCATCCACTTTAGATACATAGGGTACGGCATTACGCGGCGAATATTGCATGGCTACACGTTTTGCACCGGTAAGCAAAGTCTCAAGCTTTTCTTCCAACTGTCGCCAACCAAGATAAATATCTTTCGACCCTGGAAGTGAATCTAAGGCATCAGCTTCAATTCTATGCACCAGCTTGCGCGGTTCACCAGTTGCCGGAACCAAATAAAACCAGCGTCGCGAAAAAAAATGTTCTTGATCCAGATCCAGAATCCGCAAAGCCAAAGGATCATTTTCATGGAAATAATAAAAGAGCCACGCATCAAGCGCTTCCTCTTGTAACGCTTGCTGAATAGCTTTTATGTCCATGCAACCTCCAGCGGTGGTGAGGAATGAATTCTACTCCAATGTAGTTTTCAAGAAGGCGTAAGTAAAAACAAGCCATATAATGCTCTTTGGCAGGGGCATTTCTGGAAAAAATCATGAAAGCATCAATCTACGTCTTAATGGCTTGTGCTCTTGCTTGTTGGTTGTTTTTTGCTAAAACTCCTTGTCAGGCGAATCAAACCCTTCTCTTTACTTCGCATGAATATCTGGCACGCAACAACCAAATACAAAATTTCCAAGATTGGATGACCTTAAAACCAGGTCAAGAAAACTTACCTTTACGCCTGAATATTTATAACGGCTCTCACGAAATCCCTTCTTACAAATGGTTTCGCATTACTATCGGTGGTTATCTGGTAGCAACCGAAGCTAATTTGAGAGGAGCCGAAGAAGGTTCGGTTGACGTAAGCGGCGTCATTCAAGGCGGCAATATGCAAATATTGGTTGAAGCCGGAGGCGTCCCCGGCGCAGCGCTTTGGTTTAACCTGAGCGCACCAAAAACCGAGCTTCATTCCATCGATCCTGAGCAGGTCAGGCAGGGACAAAAAATCGTTTTGGGCGGAAACAATTTTAGCTCCCAAACAAATCAAAATACGGTTTATCTGAACAGCAAAACAGCAACAGTTCTTTCCTCTACAGCCTCTTCCATCGTTGCTCAAGTTCCGGCAGACGCCGACCTCGGTCCGAATCGAGTGGAAGTAAGCGTCAACGGCATGGCAAGCCAAAGTTTGTCCTTGAATGTCTATCAAAGACCGGCTCCCGAGCTTATTGCTTTTGACGTATGGATGGCACCACCGGGTGGAACTGTCACACTTACCGGGCGAAATTTTTCAAATCGAGCTGATGAAAATAAAGTCTTTTTTGGCAGCGTTCCGGCTGCTGTAAGCTCCGCTACAACAACCCAGCTAGTAATTATCGTTCCGACTTGGTCTTGGGGTCCCTCGCAATTGAACATACCGGTATCGGTAGTTGTCGATGGTGTACGTTCAGCAAACACTTTACCCATGGATATCGGACCGATGTATCATGGTGCCACACCACAATTTCAACAAGACTGATTTATGGAAATTCGTTGTCCCTATAACGCTTGCCAATGCGTATTTGAAAACGCCATTGAGCTAAAAACAACCCTTTGTCCAAGCTGTAAACAAACAATCACGGCTCGCTCCCTTTTACGCCATCAAGAAATAGACAAACAACTGGCCAAACATATAGCTGGCGGAACAGCTTTTACTGAAGAACGCTTGCTTACCAGTTCGCTACCACCGATGGTTGCGATTTTAGAAGAGGTTCGCAGCCTCTGGAATGTCGGTTCAATATTTCGTTCAGCTGACGGTGCCGGTTTCGGACATTTATTTCTTACCGGTATCACCGGCTGCCCTCCGCGCAAAGAGATTGCTAAAACAAGCCTGGGAGCCGAAGAGCATATTTCTTGGCTTTATAGCGCATCAAGCTTGGAAGTAATTACCGTCCTGCGTAAGCTTGGCTATCAAATAATTGCTCTTGAAAAAAACGAAAATAGCGCAGACTTAAAAAGTATGGTTGCCGAAAAACGCATTCAAGCACCACTCTGTTTAATAGTCGGCAACGAAGTCACCGGAATTTATGCCGAGACTCTTGAACATTGCGATTTAGTCTGTCATTTACCAATGCGCGGATTCAAAGAATCTCTCAATGTCGCAGTGGCTTTCGGTATTGCATCTTATGAAATCAGCTTACCGAATCATGTCATTAGACAAAATATGCCATAATGTCTGCTTATTGGTTTTTCTTAGCAGGAATGAAAAACATGACCAACCATACTAAATGGCTTCTCAGTTGCGGAATTGTTTCTGTTCTCTCTGCGGTTTCCTCGGCACAGGCTCAGCCTGCAGCGACTGCAGTCACTACTAACGCTGCACAAACTCTTGCTATAAGTAAAACTGAAGAACAACAGTTGCGCAGAATCGGTGAAGCGATGAAACGCACCAAACGTGCAGCCGACGATATGGTCATGGAATGCACTCAACCGGTAGAAATGTTGGGCGAAATAGACATTATCGGCACCGACGTTATTCCGATTATGCCGGCAACAGCCGAAGGATTCGGCACTGATTATATGCCGCCACGTCCAAAATATGTAAATCTGCACATGCAACAATTAGCCGGAATGATTCCGATTTTGCAAGATGAAATCAGCACTTTGACTATTCCGGATCAAGAGAAAGAATTTGCCGCACCGCATCTTCAAGATTTGAACTTACGCATGGACAAAATTCGGCAAAGTTTCAATAACCTGCAAGCTTTGTGTGCGTCAGTTCCTTATGATCGCTCACAAATGGCTAGCGAGTCACAAAATATCGATACCCAAATTAAAACGATGGATCAAACCAGAAAAAAACTTTTGCACGAAGATTTACAAGTAGAAAAGCAAGAGAAAAAAGCTGTCAGCGGCAATTAATGTTGAATCTTAGCCAGTCCGTTTCTGGCTAAAGTCGATAACTCGCCTGAAGGCGTTAACTGCAAAACTTTGTTGTAGGCTGCGGCTGCTTCGCCGTATCGGCGTTGTTTTACTAAAATCACTCCACGCAAATAATAAGCTTGAGCGTTATTCGGCTGAGTTTTGATTACTTTTGCCAGAACTGCAAGCGCGTCTTCGTTTCGTCCTAAATGCATCAGGGTGATTGCTTCTCGCAGCGGATGATAAGGCTCCTTGCTCTTTTCTTTGGCTTTCTTTTCATCTTCTTTAGCCAATTCAGCATCTTTTTTTGCTTTTTCAGCATCAACTTTGGAGGCAGCTTGATCAGCTTTTGCTTTCTCCTCGTCGACTTTTGCTTGAGCTGCTTCTTGCTTGCCTTTTTCTATTTCTTTTTGACCCTTTTCAATCTCTTCTTTATCGCCTTCAGCCTCGCCCTTTTTAATATCCTCTTCGCCTTTTTTAAGATCCGCGTGAGCTTCTTTCTCTTCTTCCTTAGCTTTGCCTTCTTCGGCTACTGCTTTTTCAGCCTCATCTTTAGCTTTCTCTCCTTCAGCTTGAGCTCTTTGCGATTCTTCTTTAGCTTTAGCTGCATAAGCGGCTGACTCAGAGCCTGGCTCACCCGGCTCTGAATCCTCTCTACTTTTTAAGAGCGGCTCTTCTTTACGCTCGGGTGTTTGAGCCGCTTCTTCAGCTTCGGGAAAAGATTGAGTAAAAACAGACGACCTTTCTCCGGGTTGGCGTCCGGGTACAGACGAATCGTCCCCTAAATGAGCCGGTGTCGCCTCCGGAAACATCTGAGTCGTTCCCGGCTTAGGATACTGGGGCTGCATTTGAAAAAGCCCCTTAAGTAAGTTGTCTTTATTTCCCGAAGCTTCACTTGCCGGGTCGCTTTGAACCGGTTGATAAAGTTGCCCGCTTTGTCCTGGTTGCCGCCCGCCTACGGATTTATCGTCACCAAGATGAGCCGGTACTGCTTCCGGAAACATCTGTGTTTTTCCCGGAGTCGGATACTGAGGCTGCATCTGAAATAATCCTTTCAACGGATTATCTTGGTTGTCAGACGGATTTACCGGCTTGCTACTGTCATTCCATCCCTGTTGATAAACAGGGCCTGATTGCCCAGGTTGCCGTCCCTGTACCGCATGATCGCTACCGAGATGATCCGGAACCGCCTCCGGAAACATCTGTGTTTTACCCGGACTAGGATATTGAGGTTGCATTTGGAAAAGCCCATACAACGCGTTAGGCGCCGGCGTTTCTGAAGGCAACGGCTTACTTGTTGATGAAGAATCACTGTCTTGAGCCCAAGCCACATCTAAATAACAGACGCTAAAAGCGACCATTATCGACAAGCTTAGTTGAACTCGAGCCATTGGCTTTAAAACCGGACAGTGCCCAACCTTAACTTAGCACGGCCGGTTGAGTTTGCCCAAGTGGTGTCTGTCCAATATTATCGGCGTTAGCTTCGGCCAATTGCAAAAGATCCGAGGCCGAAAGCTCAAGCCCGGAAGCTAAACGTAATAAACTGCGCAATGAAAGATTTCGTCTGCCTGCTTCTATATCACTGATATAAGTTCGGTGCAGATCCGCTCTTTTTCCTAGTTCTTCTTGAGACAAACCGATCGCTGTCCGACGCTGTCTAATAGCCTTAGAGATGGCTATGGTCAGAGAATTCGCTTTGTCAGCTGTTTTTGCCATTACTCAACCCACCTAAATATCTAGAGATTAACCAGATAGGGATTAATAAGAATCAGTCCGCTTGGGAATAAAATATTGACATCCCCGATGTGGCTAACTATGCTCTGGTTAGTACTTTACACTAGACAGGCTTTCGATGTATTTGTTCCGACTACAAAAATTTTTACTAGCGATAATTTTGCTCATATTCGGACCCTCATTGTCTGCAAACGGGCAAGGTCAATATGAGTATTCGGCTACGGAGCCAGGCAACTATTCCAATAATAACCAGTACACCGATAATAACAATTCTAATCAGTATTATGGCGACAACCAGAACCAATCCGGAAATAATCAGTACCCCGGGCAATCGGGGCAATATGCTCAGGACCAAAACAATGACCCGACATATTATGGCGGCGCTCAACAAAGCCAATCTTTAGAATCAAAAGCAAACAATTTTTTCAATGAACAAGATCAACAACAACAACAGCAGCAGCAAGTAAATCAAGCCCAGGTCAATCAGAACGATCAACAAGAAAATGAGAATCACGGCGGCGGTAAGCTGAGCAAGCTTATGCAAGTAGGCAAAACTCTAGCCGGAGTTGCAGCACCGCTGGCAACCGGATATTTTTTGACTAAAGCAGCGAACAGACAAGCTCGTTTGAGCGGAAATCCCTACGGCGGCTATGGCACTCCTTATGGCTATAACATGATGCCCGGCGCCAATATGATGAATCCTTACGGCGGATACGGTTACCCCTACGGCGGTTACGGCTACGGTATGAATCCCATGGGCGGATACGGAACCGGTGGTTTGCTCAACAACTTTTTTGGCGGCTATTAATGTATGGTCAAAACAGTTTTACCGAACTCAATCTTTTTAGTTGAATCGGCCTTTGTTCCATGAGCAACAAGAATAAAAAGACGTAAGTTGCCTGATTGCAATTGACCATCTTTTAGTGAACGACTCTCTTTTATTGAATAGCGAATCGGCTCATCCAGCCTACCGTCATGCCCGTTAAAATCATTTTGCCGGCGTGGAATGGAAACAGCCGACAACGAGGGTAAGCGAAGCCTATTACCTTCATTATAGTCACCATATAGCGTTACCGTCCTTTGACCTGGGTTTTTCACCATAATCTCATTCTCTTTGCCCGGCAGAAGAAACGAACTTGAAATAGGTAAAAGACGCCATTGCCTGAAATCATCAAGAGAAACATTCTCCGCTTGGGCTTCGGTTCTTAGCGTATGCAATAAAGTTTGTTGATAACGATATGAATTAGGAAAAGTCCAGATTGAAGCAGGCTTATCCGCCAGCACTTTGCCGTTGAGAATAAACTCTAAATCGCCAACATTCTTATCACCGTCAATTAGAATTGCGGTCCAAACAACCTGATTTAAGTCTTTTTCTGCCAGCCCAAATTTGCGGGCAAGAACAGTTTGTCCCTCAATTTTTGCTTGCCATTCAGACCTTTCCGGTCCATAAACAGTTGACAAAATAACACCAGTGCCGATTGTTAGCGAGATCATTACCGCTAGTATGTATGCGACAAAGCGCGTTTGCTTCTCAACACCGCCAACTAAATAACAAAGTATTACCATAAAAAGAAACAATAAAATCAGTCGCATTCCTTGAGCAAGGATTAAATACGGCGCTAAAGGTAGCTGCCAGATAACCAGCAGCGTCAACAGACCCACCGTATAGAGGACAAAACTTTTTATTCCTTTTTGTTGCAAAAACAATAAAAACGCCGCCCCCAAAACAAACATAAAAGGCACCGCCGGATAGGCATAACGGGGCATCGCTTCAAAAGGTACAAAAATCAGATGCCCGGCGATAAATAAAATGCTCAAATAAGCAACATCGGCTTGGTCGGCTTCTTTGAGTGAAGCTCGCACAAGATAAAGATAAGCTCCGGAAAGAGATAGCCCCAACAACAGACGTTGTAAAAATATTTGCAGCTGGATATCTAAGCCAAATATTTCTTGCCTAAAATCATTCCAGGGAAAGCAAAAAAGTCGTGCTACTTTACGCCACAAAAGAGCCGCCAGCTCACCTTGATGATTGGCATAAGCTCCATAAAAAATGAAAGCCGGTTTTTCGCTGTAATTCAAAGTAAAAAAGGATGGCAGAGGCATGGCCGACCAGCCGGCTGATTCTATATCAAGACCGGCAGCAATATTTAGACTGGCCGAACGCTCAGGAAATAACGAGGCATGATCAAACATCAAATAACTTGCTGAAAGCCAGAGAATAAGCGGCAAAAGCAGACCAACCAAGCCGTTGGACAATAAACGCAGAGCACGATTAAAACTGCCTGACGCGCCAGCAACAACTAGCCATGATAAAAAAGCAATCGGCATCAAAGCAGCTTTGGTTAAAAGTAAAACTCCCGAGACAAAACCACAAGCAACACTGGCCGGCAAGAAGAACGCCGTGCGCTTACTCTCTTCTTTACCGCAAACAAGCAAATATGCCAGTCCAAGCAGAACTGTTGTTGTTACTGTTTCAGTCAAAAAACGACCGGCGGCAATGATAGCGGAAAAATATGAGGCAAAAGCGATGCCGGCAGCCAATGCCCAATAATCACTTTTACACAGTCTTTGACAAAGCAAAAAAACTAAAAGAGCTGAAAGTCCATGAAATAAACATTGCAGAAAAACAAAACTTTGCCAGCTTTCGCCTAGCAAAAAGATCACACAGGCTCCCAACCCAGGAAGAATTGGACCATCCACTAAAATATATGAAGCCAATTCATTTATTTGTGCGGCAGTAGTTGTACTTCTGCTTAAAGCGGATAAATACTGGACAAGCGAATTAGCAGAATGAAGATAGTGCGCCGAATCAAATACGAAAGTTACATTTTGACTTCTAAAGCCAAGATTATAAGCAAGTCCAATTACAACACCAGCGGCAAAAACGACAAATGGCAACAATTTGTGCTTTAACATTAACCTTGCCTAAGGACGGTGCGCACGGCCCTTAGTTTATCGCATTTACATCCTCAAAGCTTTCATATTGCGCCTCACTTCTTCCCTTAAGCTAGAGGTCAGAAACAAATGATTATCGCCTGCAACAATGATTCTTTGCAGTTCGCTATAAACCATTTTGCACTGCTTGAAATTACCATCGCTAAAATAGATCTGTCCAAGTACCACCAAATATGGTGATATTTCAATCTGTTTTGCCAGAGGCATTTCGCGTACAAGATTGATCAATTCATTTGTCACTTTATTTGTCAGGTCATAACGATGCCAGCGCTGATAAAGACGAGCAAGTGAGATTAAACCGGATACTCTACGCGCATCAAAAGGGTCTTTCAATTTTAGGTTCAACCTATGGACTTTCAAATACAATTTTTCAGCCCGCACAAAATCTCCCAATTCTTCATATACGGCAGCTACTTCGGACATAGCTAAAGCCGCCCGTTTGTCACTTTCAAAATCAGGAATAAGCATCAAAAAAACAGCGTCGGCTTTTAAGTTAGCTTCTTTTTCTTTTCCGGAAATCAAATAAGCACGGCACAAAGCAGCCTCGGCATTGGCTATGTTTAAGCTGCCTTGAGGATAATGTTTTTGACGATAACTAAGTTGTTTTTCTAAGATTGGAATTGCTCGATGCGCCTGTCCGTCGGCACAATAGGCAGTGGCAAGAACGGTTAGAATCTGATCCAACTCCGGTTGATACGGTTTGTTGAACCAAAGCGGGTCGAAAGCTAAAGCTTGATTGCAAACATTTTCAAGTTCCAAAATTCTTTTTTGCCGAACATACAAATCAATCAAACGTAAATCAGCTTTCAACAAATGTTTTTGACTTTGAGAGATAGACGCTCTCTGGGCTATCGCTTCTTTAAGCAGAGCTTCGGCCTGGGCAAAATTCTTTCTATCTAAAGCACCATCGGCAAGTAATACACTGTCGTTGAATCGCTTATTCGCTCCCCATATGACAAGCTCGTTCTTACAGTTCAGAGCTTGCAAAACTTCAAAATAACGCTTGCGAACTTTATCTAAAAAGAATTCAGAACAAGCACATGTCTCACCAAGAGCCAATGCTTGAGCAAAATATTTTTTCGCAGATTGGTCATCTTTTCGGTCACAACATACTTGAGCGGCACCGACAAGCGTATTTACATACTCTTGTCCGATGATGTTATCGGCTCTCGATAATAAATCATAGCTCTCAAGCGCTTTCCGATAATAAAAATCGGCGTCGATAGAATTACCCGCTTGCGCATACAGCTCAGCTAAGCGTGAAAGTGATTTTGCTTTTTCCTCTTGCAAAAGCTTTTTTTCGACAGTATTTAGCGACATATCTTTTTCAAGAAGAGACAAGCCCCGTTTATAAACTACCAAGGCTGCTTGTTCTTTACCGGACTTGCGGCAGGCATCACCTAAATCATTCAAACTAACCGCCAGATAAAAATTTGAATCATTCAGCTGTTCTGCTTCTTGGGCCGACTGTTCAGCCAGGCGTCTAAATTTTTTATTGTCATGCTTAAAACAAGCTTTCTCAGCTTGCAAACGGGATTCCTCCCAAAGACGTAAATGAGCATTAGAGCGGTCTTCCGAACGACAACCGCTTAAAGCCGGCAAAAGAAATATGCAGGCTTTAACTAAGCGATAAAGTATTGCTGCCATTTATTCCCAATCACATTACCAATAAGAACATGCCCACCATTCGAGTGGGTATAAATAAGATATGGCAAAAATTCTTCTTGTTGAAGATGACAAAGATTTGTGCGGGCGCCTTCAAGAATGGCTTAGCTTTGAGCGTCATTCTCTTGAATCTGTTCATGACGGAGCGGAAGCTGCCGAACGACTTAAATTTTACAACTATGAGCTTGTCATTCTCGATTGGGATTTACCGCAGCTGTCCGGGCTTGAAGTTTGCAAAAATTTCCGCAAACAAGGCGGTATGACACCGATTTTAATGCTTACAGGCAAAGAAGCGATTTCAGAAAAAGAAGCGGGTTTGGACGCTGGCGCAGATGATTATTTAACTAAACCATTTCATCTAAAAGAGCTTTCGGCAAGGTTAAGAGCCTTGCTTCGACGGCCAAGCTTCGTTAACACTACAATTCTTACTGCCGGATGTCTTACTCTTGATCCAGCCAAGCATCAGGTGTCAGCAAACGGCAACGAGCTTAACTTACTACCAAAAGAGTATGCCTTACTTGAGTTTTTTATGCGTCATCCAACTGAAATTTTTAGCCCGCAAGCACTTTTAAGCCGTGTCTGGAGTTCGGAAAGCGAAGCGACTGCCGACACAATTTATACTTATATGAAAACTTTACGCAAAAAGTTAAAAATATACCCGGGCACGCCATCAATCAAAACTCTGCACGGGGTCGGCTATCAGCTAGACCTCAGCTAAAATTGCAGCCGACGCTTTTGGTACTCTGAACCAAAATGTACTGCCGACGCCTTCCTCACTTTCAACGCCGATAGTACCGCCATGCAATTCAACCAGAGACTTGCATATGGCTAAACCAAGCCCGCTACCTTTCTTTTCATAAGCATCACTACTTTCTACTTGCTTAAAACGCTCGAATATAGTTTCGATAAAGGCTGGTGGAATGCCTCGTCCTTGATCCTGTACTCGTATTTCAACATAATCATTGCTGCTTTCTGCCACAATTCTTACTTCCGAATCAGCGGGCGAAAACTTTACGGCATTAGCGGTTAAGTTGACCAATACCTGTACTAAGCGCGGTAAATCAGCATTTACAACCAGATCGCTTGTCTCAAACACAAGAGTTACATTTTTACGCCATGCAAAAGCCTGCAAAGAGTCAGAAGCTTGATCGAATATCGATTGAACAGCAATCTCTTTGAAGTCAACAGCCATCTGACCAGCTTCAATTTTTTCAAAATCGAGCAAATCGTTAATTAAGAAGATAAGCCGTGTAGTGTTATTTTGCGCTACTACCACCTCTTTTTCCACTCGCTCAGAAAGAGAACCGAGAACCCCTTCCGAAAGCAGTGTTAAAGAAGCTTGCACCGATGTTAG
Source organism: Candidatus Obscuribacterales bacterium (assembly GCA_019750335.1). GTDB lineage: Bacteria > Cyanobacteriota > Vampirovibrionia > Obscuribacterales > Obscuribacteraceae > JAIEPM01. The sequence goes on along the minus strand of JAIEOQ010000003.1, from coordinate 170,422 downwards.
CGGTGTTCGCAAATCATGGCTGACCATGGTAATCAATTCTTGCTTGCGCTTTGCCGCATCGGCTAAAGCAGCGGCCATTTGATGGAAAACTTCATCCAATTTAGCAACTTCATCTGTTCCTTTTACGATTGCATGCAATTTTTCCCCTTTTGAGAGACGTTCGGTATTTTCCATCAAAACACGCAAACGACGGGTAATATCTCGATTGAAGTAAGCAGCTAAAAATACAGCCAACACTATGTTAAAAACAAAGCCGGCAGTCAAACATTGCATAATCAACATCCGCGAACGTGATTCGGCGTTCGGATCTAATTTTTCGGCGTGTTCTTGTTCGCGTACAAAAACACGCAATTCTGAAGCTAATTCAGAGAGCATCTCTTCTAATGAGGCTTTTTCTTCAATAAGCCCATGGCGTACTTTGCCTTCGTTGACTATACGGCTGCCTTGAGCTAATAATTCGGTAGCGCGCTTGCTGACCTTTTCCAAACGCAACAGCGATTGCTCAGGATTAGGGCTATCTTTAATCAATATTTTTAACGTGCGAATCTCAGACTTAATTTGTTCGGAAAGTTCTTGGTAGCGCAATAAAAATGGATCCGCACCGCTTGTAGCATACATATACAGAGCAAATCCCGAATCAAGAAAATTTTTCAAAAGTGCGTTTGATTCGCTAATTACCGCTTTAGCATGATGTTCACGCCAAATTTCATACTCAGCCTGTCTCAACAGACCGGTTAAAACGGTCAGAAAAACCAGCTCAAAAAGCAAAGGCACCGCAACAAGTGATAAAGCCTTGTGCGATAAATTAAGGGATATTTTCATATTCAAGCCAAGAACAATATTTATTCAATTACCACGGCTCGGTTATACTCAACCACATAATTAAGAGGTGGCTTTATGTTCGACTGGTTTCTCCTTTCAATCCTGACCGCCTTAATCTGGGGGATTTTGCCATTTTTTGAGAAACAAGCCATGGCTCATATCAGCGATAGCTTTGCTGCCGTGTTCATGCGCACAATCGGCGCTTCAATGGGACTTTTAATTCCTATATTTTCAGCACCGACTAGAGCCTCACTACCAGGCACGCCTTTCAAAGCTTACGCTTTTTTGTTCATCAGCGGCTTTCTCGGCAGCGTAATCGGGCAGATTACTTATTTGACGGCGATTAAGCATGGAGAAGTGTCACGGGTAACACCGGTAGCTGCCGCCTGGCCAATAATTGCTTTCATAATGGCCGTCATCTTGCTCGGTGAGCCGATAACAGTAAAAAAAACAGTAGCAATTTTGGTAGTTGTTTCCGGAATCATTCTCTTAAAGGCTTGAGCTATGTCGATGCATGACGAAAAAAAATTCAAACCGCTCGAACGATTTAAAGGATTAGCTGATTTGTACGCGCGTTTTCGTCCGGATTATCCGGAAGAAGCAATCGATTATATCTTCGCTCATTGCCAGTTAAAAAGCGGCATGAAATTAATCGATGTCGGCTGCGGCACAGGCATTTCCAGCCGAATCATGGCTAGCCGCGGTCTAACAGTTGTCGGCCTTGAGCCAAATGAAGATATGCTCAAAGCAGCACAAAAAGCTTCAACTAATCTGCCGATTACTTATGTACAAGGTCAGGCTGAAGCAACAAATTTTGCCGCTGAATCTTTTAACGCTGTTCTTTGTGCTCAATCTTTTCATTGGTTCAATCCGGAGAAAGCTTTTGCTGAATTTCACCGGTTATTAAAAAGCGATGGCTCTTTGATTTTGATCTGGAACGAACGCAGCGATAGCAATCCTTTTACAAAAGCTTATAGTGAATTGATCTCACAACTACCCGAAACAAAATCGGTAGAAATGTCGCGTGGGACCGCCGGTGAACCGCTTCTTAGTTGCTCGCTTTTTAAGCGCTCAACTAAAAAATGTTTTTTACACGAACAACAGCTAAATCAAGAGGGCTTGCTTGGGCGGGCTTTCTCTACTTCTTACGTACCGAAAGAAACAACAGCTGAAGGTCAGTCCTTCAAACAATCTTTATTAGCCTTATTCGCTAAATATCAAGAATCAGACTCTGTGACCATGCTCTACGAAACTTCTGTATACTCAGGCTTCAAAGAAGAATAATCAATTAGTTTCAAGCCAAATCGGCGCACTTTTGAAAGACGGCGTTCCGGAACGTGGATCGACATTACCTCTAATCAGCACATTCGACTCCGGATAATACATTGCCGCTACACCAGGGCGTATTTGCGCAATCAGCACTTCAATATTTGACATACGTCCGGCTTCGCCGCGAACAGTTATTTTTTGACCGTCTTTGAGCTTATATTTGAAAGCGTCTTCTTTTGAAAGCAAAATACAATGACGATGGGGCACACCACGATAAAGATCGTACTCCTCATAAACTACCGTATTGAACTGTCCTTCCGAACGTAAAGTGACAAGGCGTAATTGTTCGGGATCAAACTCGGGCAACGGTGTCGGATGAAGAGTAGCCCGCCCGTTAACAGTCGGAAATTTCGGTTCATGAAAGATCCGTCCGGCAATGGTGAATTCTTTTTTGCTTTGTCCGATATCTGCAATCTCTTCCCAGCCAGGGACAGATCGAGCAATCAACTTACGTACTTGATCCAGATCTTTCAGCTTATGCCAATCAAGAGGCGTCTTGCCTAAAACTTGATCGGCAATTTCGCAAATAACTTCCGATTCGGCACGCATTTGTCCAGACAGATTAGGTTGCCCACCGTCAGAAAGACGCACAAAATTAAACATCGATTCTTGGGTTGTCGCTTGCGGTTCTTCATCGCGAGCTAAAACAGGCAGTATAAGCGTATTTTTGCCACGCCCATGGAAATGCCCGGGATTAAGTTTAGTCGATAAATATACGGTCAAACCGATATTTTGCATAGCAGCTGCTGCCCATTTGGAATCAGGGTTCGAGCCCCAAAGATTTCCGCCTAAAGCAATAAGCAGATCCATATTCCCGGATAGAGCTGCTTTCATTAGTCCGTAAGTGTCATAACCGACATCATCGGCAAAAGGAACTCCATAAATAGACTGCAGCGATTTTTTGATTCCTTCTTGCAATGAAGGAGAGAAGCCGGTTGAACCGATGCCTTGTACGTTTGAATGTCCGCGAATCGGTAATAAACCAGCACCGGGCTTAGCAATTTGCCCGCTGGCTAAAGCCAAATTACATAAAGCAAGAATATTAGTCACACCCGATTGATGGTGGGTTAAACCCATTGCCCAAGCAAAAATACAACCTTGGGCTTGAGCGATTTGCTGCGCAACTTCAACCATGAGCTGGCGCTCGACTCCGCTTGCCCGCTCGATCTCTTCCCAAGCAAGTGTGGAGGCATACTCAAGTACCGGTTCATAGTTATCGCAATGTTCACGCAAAAAATCATGCTTTATTTGTTCGGCATCAATCAACGACTTAAGTACACCGACTAAAAATGCTGCATCACCACCGGCTAGCGGCTGCACGTATAAAGATGCTATTTGCGATCCACAAAAAAAAGATTTGATTTGCGATGGTACGTGAAAGCGCTCCAATCCTGATTCTTTCAAAGGATTGACAACAATTATCTTTCCTCCGCGCCCACGTAAATTAGCAAGTTTAGTCATCAATCGCGGATGGTTCGAAGCTGGATTAGCACCAAGCAGCACCACCAGATCGCAGCGATCAAGATCATCAAGTTCAACTGTTGCCGTGCCCACCCCAAGGGTCATTTTCAATGCAACACCGGAAGCTTGATGGCAATAATAAGAACAATTCATGACGTTATTGCTGCCATAAATTCTGGCAAAAGACTGCAGCAAAAAAGCAGCTTCATTTGAAGAACGTCCGGAAGAATAAAAAGCAGCGCGTTGCGGTTTTGTTGCTTTAAGCGCTTTAGAAGCTGTGCTTAAAGCAAACTCCCAGGACACCGGTTTGAATTTTTCGCTTTCGTTGTCATAAAACAAAGGGTAAGCCAAACGACCTAAATCTTCAGCTTGTTTAGGAGTTAGTTTTAATAGCTCGCTTAAATTGTTATTTTGAAAAAATTGCGGATCAATAGCGTCTTGCATATCCGCAACTTGAGCTTGCAAGCTTTTTTTGCAAACTTCAGGAAAATGGCCGGCTTCATTGACCATGCCACCTTTTTGCCCGCCCATGCCAAGAGCACAGGTTTTACAAGCATTGCGCGAACGCATACGTTTCCATAAACGCCAAGGTCCGGCTTCAAGCGCTTTACGAAAGGTATAAACTACGGCTGGGAAGCCGCCGCCGGGTCTAGGTTTTTTTGCACCGCCCATGAGTTACCAAACCCTCGTTCTTTATATACGTCTTGGAGCGATTCCTCCAAAGCCGTAAGAAAAGTATCGATCTGTTTGCGGTTAATTACAAGCGGTGGTTCGACACGCACAACACGCGCATTAATATAAGTGCCGGCAATCAAGATTCTTCGCGCAAAAAGTTTCTGAGCGATATCATAACCAAGATCGTTGTCGACAAATTCCATACCAAGCATCAAGCCGACGCCTCTGGCACTAGCCATCACTTTAGGATATTTGTTGCTTAAAGCAAGCAAAGCCTTTAACAAATACTCTCCTTGCACGGCAGCAGCTTTGAGCAGATCTTCCTCAAGCAGAACATTTATTGTAGCGATGGAAGCAGCACAAGCTAGTGGGTTGCCACCAAAAGTGGTTGTATGCAAAAAAGGATTTTCAATATATTTTTCCCAGGTTTTTGCCGTACCGACAACAGCGCCAATCGGCATAATACCGCCGCCGAATCCTTTGGCTAAAGCCATTAAATCCGGTGTTACACCGTCATATTCACAATAGAACATTTTTCCGGTGCGACCCATGCCGCACTGAATCTCATCAAAAATAAGCATAGCCCCGTATTGATCGCACAACTCACGAGCAGCAACCAAATATCCCGGTGGCGCAACGTTAATCCCGCCTTCACCTTGAATCGGTTCAAGTACGACAGCAGCAACACGATCCCCGGAAAAATCGGTAGAAGCAAGCAATGTCCTTAAAGCTTCAGTGTTGCCAAAAGGAACATGGCTCCAGTGCAAAAGGGGCAAGAATGGTTCACGAAAAACAGCTTTTGAGGTACCGCCAAGTGCGCCTAAACTTTTACCGTGAAAACCACCAATCGCTCCGACAAAATGTTTCCTACCCGTGGCTAACATAGCCATTTTCAAACAACCTTCCACCGATTCAGTACCGGAATTGGTGAAAAAGGAATATTTGAGATCGCCAGGCGTGATCAGTGAAAGTAAATGAGCTAAATAAGGACGCAGAGGATCAATCAACTCTTGCGAATGAATAGCTTGTCGTTCAAGCTGATTTTTTACAGCAGAAAGCACTTTCGGGTGCCGATGCCCGACGTTATAAATACCAAATCCGCCGAGCATATCGATAAATTCGATACCGTTAACATCACGAAACACAGCCCCTTCATCTTCCCATTCGACGGCTGTGTAATCGGTACTTACGGACTTACGATATTTCAAAAAACCGGGATTAACGTGCTCTGTCCAATATTTGACTGATTCTGTAATAACAGTTTGACGTTCAGTCTCGGACAATTTTTTTTTGGCAATCAGCTCTAATATTGCGGCTGATTCAGTCTTTGCCTTTGCATAATCATAAAGCATGATTTTCCTCATCGAGGGGCTATCAAGAGGTTAGTCTGGCAGACAACCGAGCAAATGACAACTTAGAACTGTTTATAATGACCAAAGCATAGTCTGGAGATTACACGGTATGTCGTACGGGCAAGACCGGCGGATGCGCAACAGAGACAGCGAAGCCGGGTCCTTAACATTCCCATTTGAACTGGAGTTGGTCGCCGGTTTTCTCAAACTCAAGGTTCAGTTAACCGAATTTAATCACCACGGCGAAGAGATCAAATGCTGGACCATGCTCAGCGACGGCTTTGCCGCTACCGGGCAAAAAGAAATTTCTTTGACATTACAAATGTCTGAAGGTCAACAAGCCGACGATTTTCCCAAAGACATTCTTGATTTTTACAAAAAAGCTTATGAATACGCCCTCTCCGGTCTGTTTGTCGACCCGGGTAGCATCTCCGAATTTAGCGGCTCCGGCTTTTTGTCGGCACAATTCAAAGCCCTCGGTTACATTGAAAGCCAAAGCTTAGGCGACTGGCAGCCACCGCCAGGATACATGGCAGCCGTTCTTTTAACCGCTAACGAATATGAAGCAGCTAAGCTTGGCGGACTTTCAAGAGCGCTTGCACTTTTAGGTAAAAACACAAACTACTATCCTTGCCCAAGCTGGAACAGCCTGACGCGATCTTCGGCCGTCGACCAAGCCATGCTCGATCAAATGAGAGAGAGCCAAATCGCTGGTATACATCGCATGATCGTTCGCGCTTCCTCGGCAACAAAAAAAGACAATCAGCTTGAACTTGTATTACCGGCTCATGCTCGTCCTTATTTCAGCGAATTTGCCACTATGGATGAAAATACTCCGCTCTGTTTGCTGGTTGATCATTTAGCGACAGCCGAATCGATACTTGTGTGGAACGGTATAAATTCAGCGCCCCAAGCTCTAACTAAACCAGGCACAAAAGCAGATAACATCAGCGGTGCTTTTCTTTGTTTCATACCATCCCAGAGCCATGATTGCGGATACGTAGTCGAAGATGGCTTCGCTTTGTCTCTTACACCCTCGTCTTGGTCAAGCCTAAGGCAGGCGCTGGCTCAAGGCAGCGATTTCAATTTGACCGCCAACAATGATGGCTTGAATTTCAGTTTACGCTGGAGCGATTACATAAGTCCGGCAAGTCGCAGTCGTGAAGCAAGCCCACCCGAGTGCCATGATCACGAAGAAGATTCTTCAAGCGAAATGGCCAAAGTTCCGGCTTATGCTCATGCAGTTCATATCAGCACCGACGAGCTTGTTGTGCAAAAAGCAATCGGTCTGAAAAAGCTAAAAACATATATCGAACATTTGGAAGATCTTGTGCGCGATCATTTCTTTTGCCAGGGTGAAGAGGAAGGTTTTAAACTTTTACTGCGTTGCCAGCTGAACACAAATAAAGAGACTGATTTTGTCGTAGAAAGTTATCCGCCAATGGCTGAAGAAGATAAAAACGATCTGCTCGATCGCTTATCTTTAAGCTTTGCCCCCACCGCTTCGGCGCCGATTAAATTCGATATTGAATTCAATGTTTGGGGCGGCAACAATTAGTTCGTTTATTTGCGCCAGTACATCATCGGTGGTCCGGGGCGACCGACAAAACATTGACGCGTAAAGCCATAATATTTGACTATCTCTTCTGCTTTAAGCGCATCTTCTTTATTGGCGGCAAAATCCAACATCCACATTGAATCTTGAGTAAGCTTCCAGCGCCCATCAATCTCTTCAGCTTTAACCCGAGCCGGGTCAAAAGCAATAGCGTCTTCCCCAGCATAATCACCTGCAGGCGCTTGTCCGTCGGACAGGAAATACATCATTTTGATCTTGCTTTCGCTAAAAGGCCGCCCGACAAAACAAATATTATTCAAACGATAATGACGAATAATCCCCAAAGAGAGTTCGGCTAAATCCTGTCTTGAGGCAAAATCCATAATCCAATTGTTGCCATCAACAATTTTCCATTGTCCATTTATATTTTCAACATGACATCGTGCGTTGTCAAAGCATACACAGTCTTGCTTAGGCAGGGCTTGAGCTTGCTTATCCACTTTTGCTTCCAGCACCTGTAATTTCACAGGCGGCAGCGCCTCATTAACTTCAATGCCGCCGGACAAAGTTTCAGCTGTAGCAGATTGAATTGTAAAAGCAAGAAATACAGACAGGTGCCGAAATTTGAATTTCATTTTGCTCTCTCTTATATAAAATCAGACCCGCTCATTTTTCCAATAATATGCCTGACGGCAAAATCCAATAAATTAGGCGATTAAATTATCGGGCATTATAATGAAAGAAGAAAGTCCTGTCAGAGGCCCGTAATCCGTGGGAAGAGTTGCCAGCTTGGTTGTCTTGATTTTTCTAGCAAGCAATACTTTTGCCCCGGCAACGGCCGCTGGCGGAAAAAAGAAATCAGCTCCGGTCAAAGCTAACATGGAACAAAGAATACGTGCTCTGGAAAAAGAGCTTCATGGCACTTATGGAAAAGGTGATTTAGAGAAACGTCTTTCTGAGCTTGAGGCAAAAGTAAAAGAACGGAATTCAAACAACTCACCCCAGATAGCACCAACTTTTGCTAAACAAGAACTTAAAAGTCCGGACAGCTCAAAGCTTGATTTAAAAGAAGCGATTAAACTGCATCAAGCCGGCAAAACAGCTGAAGCCGAAGTACTCTTTAAGAAAGTAGTTAAAGACAGTCCTTATAATGCCGATGCTTCCTACAGCCTGGGTGTAATCTCTGAAAGCAAAGGTGATCTTTCAGCCGCCCTTGGTTATTACACAACAGCAGCCATGGCTAATCCGGACGATAAAGAATCACGCAAGGCGATCCAAGAGCTCCAAGAAAAAATAGCAGCTAAACAAGATCTGCCTTTCGTCAATCCTTTGACTCCCGGTAGCAACGTATTACAAGCCAGAGCAATTGACGTCGAAAGCTTAAACAGCGAGCCGGGCGGTTCATATACCGCACAACAACCTCAACTGAATTATGCCAACAGCAAACATAGCGCTCCTCATCGCGGACACGCCCAACGACAAAATCCCGTGCCAACAGTTGGTGTTGTTCAAAATCCGCGTCAAACACCAACAAAATTTATGTCGCCTGTAGCTCGCGGTGTCACTAACGCCGCTTTGCAATATGCATTGCGCGGAACCGGTCTGCACTGTCCTTTGGGCAGTTTACTGAGGTTTTAAATGCATAATCAACTTTTGATTGTGACCTCAATTTTGCTTTTATTTGGCGCGGCTTCGGCTCAAGCTGAAGCTACAGATGAGACTAAGCTTCGTTTGTCCCGGGAAGGATTTTTTGTCAACAATAACTTCAAAACAATCAGTCCTGGAATCAGTAAGCGTTGGCTGCGCAACTTAAGTAACCCGACCTTTTGCCGGATGACTCTTTGTCACGGCACTTGCAGCGACATTCTTGGCACACCGCTAATCGGTGCTTTTTCACCGGAAGAATGCCAGAACGATACACCATGCGGGTTTAAACGCTCGTTTATTCCGCTTGAAGATCTAAATCCCTGCGAATCAGGATGTTGCCATTAGTGCGAATCAAAGTATTCCATCGCGGTTTGATTTTAGTGGGCGTGCCTTTGCTCATCGAATTAGTTTTAATTGGCAGTCTCGGCTTGCTTTTAATTCAATCGGACCGTGAATTCACCCGTGAATCGCAATCGCGCAAATTCACAGCCTCACTGGCTAAACTTATGGCCCTTACTTATGAAACACCTTATTATCTTATTGCATCGATTCAGCTTCATAACGACGCTTTATTTGCCGCTTACAAAAAAAATATCCAACAAGTAAGAGCGCTGCAAAAAGACTTAACAGCTAACACTCCGGTTGATAATCGCGCGGACGACAAAAAAAATTATGAGCTTTCGCAAGATCTAATCAGCAACGAGAATATCTTGATGAACAGCCTGGAGTCTTTTGCCGAGGCAACCGAAAGAGGCAGCGCTGGAAAAGTTTTTATCGAGCTTCCAAAAATCGAAGTGCAATTCCACAGTCTTAAATCCACTCTGACCGAAAAACTGGAACAAGCCAGCGAGATTGGCACTCGCTTTATTCTTGAAAGCGAAAAACGACTGAATGGTTTACGACAGATACAGATTGTAATCTTGATTTGTGGCATTGTCACTAACCTGGCTACCGGTATTTTTCTGATTATTTATTACCGCCGCAACATTACCGAACGCCTAAAACGGATTGCTGACAATACTAAGCTTTTAGGAGAAAACAAAGCGCTCTTAGCACCGCTTTCCGGCAGCGACGAAATTAAACAGCTAGATCAAGCTTTCCACTCAATGAGCCTCGAACTAGCCGAATCAGCCGAACGGGAACGTGATTTGTTTAATAACGCTAGCGACGTCATTTGTGTATTAGACGATCAACTGCGCTTTAGCAAAATCAATCCTGCTTCTTTCCGACTTTGGAATTATCAACCCGCCGACTTAATCGGTAAAAAATTCAGCGAGATTATAGAACCGGAAGATATTTCAAATTCACTTGCTGCAATTGAAAGAGCAAAAACAACAAAAACACCGTTGCAGTTCGAGAATCGATTACGCACTAATCACGGCAAAATTTTAGAAGTGCTCTGGTCCTCTTATTGGTCAGAAAGCGAAAATAGTCTTTTTTGTATCGTCCATGACATAAGTGAGCGTAAAAACATCGAACGTTTGAAAAGACAATTTCTGACCATGGTAACTTTTGACTTAAAAAAACCGCTTTCAGCTATCTCAGCGTCTCTAGACAATTTAGTTAATAACAAGCTGCAAGCGATTTCAGACATTGCTAAAGACAAAATAGCTGTGGCCGGAAGAAACGTCCAACGTCTGCTTTCTCTGGTCAACGATCTTTTGCACTTTACCCAGCTTGATTCAGGCACCCTTGAAATCAATAGAACACAATGCAGCATCAATGATCTGCTCAGTCGTTCAGCACAAGATGTAGAAGCTGTTGCTCAAAAACAGAATGTCTCACTTGTTATTGAATCACCGTCAATTAACGGGCTGGTTGATCCTGATCGTTTAATGCAAGTGCTGGTTAATTTATTGAGCAATGCAATCAAATTTTCACCGGCTGGCGGGACAGTCAAACTTATAGCTGCACTTGCTGAAGGAACAGCCACAATTAAAATAATCGATCAGGGAAGAGGCGTTCCGAAAACACACCAAAAAGCCATTTTTGAAAAATACAAACAGGTGGACGCTGCCGACGGCAAAAGAAAAGCGGGGACCGGACTCGGCTTGCCTATTTGCAAACAAATCATTGAAGAGCACGGTGGAAGTATCGGCGTAGAAAGCAGCGAAGGAGCCGGCAGTACATTCTGGTTCACAATTCCAATTGACGGCAGAGAAATTGTGCCAGTACATGAGACCGAGACAGTTTCAACTGTAATAAAAGAGCCGGTACACAAAGTAAAGCCGGCAACAAAAAGTGGCAGTCGCTTAAACTTAATGCAAAAAGGAGCGATCTTAATCGGTATTCCGATTTTGTTTGAACTACTTTTTGTCGGTTCATTATCCGTACTTCTGGTTCAGTCCAATCAAGAACGAATAAACGAAGTTCACGAGAGAAATATCGCTTTTCGTTCCAGTCAGATGCTGGGGAAACTACTGATTATCGGCTTAATCATGAACGGCGAGCCAACCGAAAAGGCTTGGCACAAGTTCCAACGTGAGCTAAAAAAATTAAATGAGTGTCGTGCCGATTTGAAAAATTTAGTTGCAAATGATCCTCAAGAAAAAGCACATTTAGATAAAGTAGAAAGCTATTATGTGCGAATCGATAAATTTGCAGCGGACGCAAACACGCATATGGAAGGCAAGTTCCGCCGTCAACATCTACTCAACGCCTGGTCCAGCCGACATCAGCTTATACCGACTACAGTCGGACTTGTACACCGGCTGCAAAGGCTAGTGGATGAAGCACAAAGAAAAGAGTTTGTTAGCCCAATTAAACAACAAGCTTTAAGAGAAAAACAGTCTCAATTGCTTTTAGCCGGGCTAGCTATAAACCTACTTATTTCAATTGCTTTAGCTATATTCTTCAGCAAAGACATTACATCGCGCCTGAAAATACTTGCCGACAATGCAGATAAACTCGGCAAAGATAAAGATCTCAACGCAGAACTTGGCGGTTCGGATGAAATAGCAAAATTGGATAAAGCTTTTCACCGCACGGCAGCAGCTATTACCGAAGCCAGACACAAAGATCGAGCAGTATTCGATAACTCACAAGATTTTATTTGTGTTCTCAATAACAAAGGACAGTTTGTCAGCTTAAACCCAGCTTGCGAACGTTTGCTTCAATATAACGCCGACGAGCTTCTATTAAAATCACTGCTTGATTTAGTGCATCCTGAAGACGCAGAAGAGACCCGAAAGATTCTTTTCAGCAATTACTCCGAAATCAAACTAGAAAATCGACTGATTCGCAAAGACGGCTCTCCGGCGCATATACTCTGGTCATTTTCACAAACCAAAGACCACGACAACTTCTTTTGTATCGCTCATGATATAAGCAGCCGCAAAGAACTGGAACAGTTAAAACAAGAATTTCTGGCCATGGTCAGCCACGATTTGCGCACTCCGCTCACATCCATCTCCGGTATCGCAAAGTTAATGACAGTTGGCGCTTTCGGTCCTCAAACAGCGCCAACAATAGCAATTTTAGAAGAGATTACCGCCAACGTAGATCGATTGATCGAACTTATAAACGACCTACTCGACATGGAAAAATTGGAAGCCGGACAGATGCAGCTGGTGCTCGAACAAATATCTCTCAATGAGCTTCTTACCAAAGCAACAGAAGCCAATCACAAAATTACTCTTGAACCCTTACCTAGCACAATCAACATTCAAGCGGACAAGGATCGCTTACTACAAGCTTGCGCCAATATGCTCAACTATTTCCTCGCCGACAGTGCCGGAGAGGGAATGATTCGTATAAGCACAGAAACGAATTCAAAATGGGTGGAGATTAAGTTCGAGGCAGCGTCAGCTGTTTTATCGACAAAAGCAAAAGATACTCTCTTTGAACGCTTCAAAGAAACCAGCGGTATTAATTCAAGCGATGGGCTTGCTTTGCCGATTGCCCGTAAAATTATTGAAAGTCACGGCGGCGCTGTCGGTGCCGAAAGCTTCAACCAAACAGGCACTCGTCTCTGGATTCGCTTACCCTTAGAATCAGCTACGCCAGCGTAAAATACTATCTGGCACAGGATTGGCAAAAGAACGCTTTTCTTTGCGTGAGTCGTGCCATTCTTTTTTCAGAAGCAAATACCAAGCCCCAGGTGTTCCGGCATCTTTAATTGTCGGAATCAGTTTCGGTTTGTAAGAAAGTCGTGTTGCTTGCTTTTTAGCAATATCAACATCCTGACCCAGAAACTCATTGACAAAATAACGGATTACAGGCGTTACAAAAGACGTGCCTGGAAGCATCCAATAAGTAGTGTGATTGAGCTCAGTATGAGTATCATCAATCGGTGTAAGGGTGCTGATACCGGAAAGAATAGTGCGCCCGCAAAAAGTAATATATTCGCGCCGACAACCAGGCAAACAGAAACTGATTTCAGTTTCAATAAACTGTCCGAATAATTTGAAAATGATCGAATGTTTGGCCGGTTGGTGCTTAACCATGGTCCAGCCGTTGGCTGAAGGCACATAATGTTTTTGTTTTGCTTTTAAAGCTTTAGCCGAACGCCACCACCAGGACTTATGCACATAAGGAACATGAGCCGGATCAATCAGTGCCAATGCGGCGTAATCAATATGAATCGGTACGCTCAAATTATTAGTCGTATGTTCGTATAAACTTTCACCTAACCCTGGGGCTTCCGGAACCGGCAGTAAAGATTCGCTTTCATCACCGAAATAAACCCATATAGTTCCATGCACTTCACGCACCGGATAAGATTTGGTTTTTACTTTGCACACAGGAAATTCTTGCTCGTCAACAAGAGAAGGGATAGCAGTGCAAGTACCGCTGGTGTCAAAACGCCAACCATGAAAACAGCACATGATTTCTTTGCCGTCAAAAACACCGTCGCTTAATGGAACAGCTTGGTGCGGACAAATATCGCGCATGGCAAAAGCTTTGCCTGCTTGGTCTCGCCCAAGCAGAATCGGCTCATTCAACATGGTTTTAGGCACCATCTTGCCTTTTTTCAAAGCTGATGAAGGCAGAGCGAAATACCACATATCGCGCAGGAACCAACTGCCAATACCACCGGCGCTTTGCGGATTCACGGACTCGAGCGGAGCAACTTCATTGACATCGTTGTCTAATTTTTGCTTGTCCGTGAAACTTGTACTCATCGACTACCATACCTCAAAATGATTAAGTCTAGCTCATCGACTAGAGCAAAATCGGGATTCAACCTCACATCCTATAGTCCAAGGCACAAGGCAGTCAAGGTGACATTAATAAGGCGGTAACTTTGCTGCATGATCCAGTTGTCATAGGGGGATAATTGGAGCCTGACCGGAACGTTTTGGAATCTAGACAGAAGCAAGGATGAATATGACGAAAACCATTTCTGCAGCAATATTAGCGATGACCGTATCCGCTTTCGCTCTTTCTCCCTGCTTAGCTGCTGATTCCGCAGCGGCGACACCGGAAACCAAAGCTCCGGAGTCCACAAAACCGAGCTCAACCAAAGCAGGCAGTTCGACTGGTTTACCGACAAGAGTTGCTTCTTTTCTTACCGGCGTAACTTTCGGCGTACCGGTAGCAATCGTCAGAAAAACCGGCGATGAAATTGCTGAAGGTACAAAAGATTTACTCGGCGATACCAACAACTGGTTCTTAATGGTGCCAGCCGGCATTTTAACCGTGCCTTTCGGTTGCGTAAGCGGTACAGCCGGTGGAGTACTTCATGGTGTTAAGAACGCCTGGGTAAATAGCGACGAACCTTTCAGCAAAGATTCATTCAGTCTAGGAGACATGTAAATCGATGATCGGCAAAAGCCAGCTCGGCGTGCTGCTTGCTTGCATCGCCTGTTTTTCTTTGCCTAGTTATGCAGCAGAGAATGGCATTCATCAACCAAATATAGTTGCTCATCGCGGCGGTCGAAAATGGGCGCCGGAGAATACCATGACCGCTTTCCGCAAAAGTATTGCTGCCGGCTGTTACGGTATCGAACTTGATATTCATCGCTGCAAAAGCGGTGAATTAGTAGTTATTCACGATGAAACTCTCGAACGCACTACAAACGGTCAAGGATTTGTTAAAGACAAAACTCTGACCGAGCTGAAAAAGCTTTCTGCCGGTGCCTGGTATGCCAAAGAGTTCAACGAAGAGCGCTTACCTACTCTTGCCGAAGTACTGACTTTAATTGACGGCAAGCTTGTTCTCAACATTGAAATAAAAAACGCGCCAATTGCTTACGCCGGATTGGAAGACTGCTTGCTCAAACTTTTGCGCTCTTATAAATATCCGGAAAAGATCATCATCAGCTCTTTTGACCATGAAATATTGCAACGCATACATCAAAAAGCACCCTCATACAAACTGGCTTTTTTAAGTGAATGCTTGTTCGTGGATTTGCCTGGTTACGCAAAGAAAGTAGGCGCAACAGCCTGGAATCCTTATTTTGGCGAATTGCGTACCGACTCAGTAGAGCTGGCTCACACTGTACCGCTTGAAGTAAATGTTTGGACAGTAAACGATCCAAAGCAATGGCGCGCCATGCAAGATATGAAAGTAGAAAGTATCATTACCGACGATCCGGTCGGCCTAATGGAATTCTACAAAAGCCAGCCAAGCAATTAATCAACAAGTGAAATACCAACCGGGTCGGCATGCCAAATCAAGTTGCAATATTCGCGAATTGAGCGGTCCGAAGAGAACTTACCCATACGCGCAACATTGCGCACGCTCATTTTTGCCCAGTTTTTTTCATCCAAATAAGCTTTAGCTGCCTTTTCCTGGCAAGCAGCATAAGCAGCAAAATCAGCAAAAAGCAGATATTCGTCATGCTGCATCAATGAATCGATCAAAGGAGCAAAGAGGTCGTGATCTTCAGGCGAAAAATGACCGTTGGCAATCAAATCCACAGCTTCTTTCAGATCAGCGTTAGCTGCATAATAATCGTACGGTTTATAACCTGATTTTTTAAGTGCGGTCACTTGCTCAACGGTCAAGCCGAACAAAAAGAAATCGTCGGCACCAATCTCCTCAAGCATTTCAACGTTAGCGCCGTCCAAAGTACCGATAGTTAAAGAACCGTTCAAGGCAAATTTCATATTGCCTGTTCCGGAAGCTTCTTTACCGGCAGTGGAAATTTGCTCAGACAGATCGGCTGCCGGATAAATACGTTGCCCTAAGCGCACATTAAAGTCAGGTACGAAAACAACTTTGATCCGTCCGGCAACATCATGATCGTCATTAACTACAGCTGCAACTGAATTAATCAGTTTGATAATAAGCTTAGCCATAAAATAGCCTGGCGCCGCTTTACCGGCAAATATAAAAGTACGCGGCGTAATTTTTTGTTTGGGATTCTTTTTGATTTTGTTGTATAGCGAAATAATGTGCAGCACATTCAAATGCTGGCGCTTATATTCATGTATACGTTTAGATTGAATATCAAATAAAGAAGTCGGATCAACACCAATTCCCGTTGCTTTGTGGATATGTGCCGCCAAACGTGTTTTTTCATCGAGTTTTATTTTTTGCCAAGCTGAAATAAACTCTTTATCTTCAATAAAACTTTCCAGCTGGTGCAACTGAGACAGATCACTAATCCAACCGTTGCCGATTTTTTCAGTAATAAGATCGCTGAGCTCAGGATTGCTTACAACCATAAAGCGTCTAGGCGTTACGCCGTTTGTCACATTGATTATTTTGCCTGGCCAGATTTTGTTAAAGTCAGAAAGCAAGCTTGTTTTTAAGAGTTCACTATGAAGAGCGGCCACCCCATTTACTGCATAACTGCCGACACAGGCTAGATGCGCCATACGAACATACCGTGGTCCGCTCTCATCAATCAACGACAAACGCGACAACAAAGCCGGATCATCGGGAAAACGTTTTTTCACATCTTCCAGAAAACGTTTGTTGATTTCATAAATAATCTCCATATGCCGCGGCAAAATGCTCTTAAACAGATCAACAGGCCATTTCTCAAGAGCCTCAGGCAACAAAGTATGGTTGGTATAAGCAAAAGTTTTACTGGTAATCGACCAGGCTTTATCCCAGTCCATTTTGTATTCGTCAACAAGAAGACGCATCAGCTCAGCTACAGCAACCGAAGGATGCGTATCATTCAGCTGCAAGCTGAATTTTTCGTGCAAATTATCCAGGGTATCGCCTTCTCTAAAATGAAGACGAATAATATCCTGCAATGAACAAGCAACAAAGAAATATTGCTGTTCAAGCCGCAACTGCTTTCCTTGCAAAGTATTGTCGTTTGGATAAAGAACTTTAGAAATATTCTCCGAAAAGACTTTATCCGAAACAGCACCGATATAGTCTCCCGAATCAAAAGCATGAAAGTTGAAAGATTCAGGCGCCTCAGCACACCATAAACGCAAAGTATTTGCCGTATTGGTGTTGTAACCAACTACCGGCGTATCGTAAGGTACACCGTTTATGTACCGTGCCGGCACCCAGCGCACACGATAAGAACCATCTTCATCTATATAGGATTCGGTATGCCCACCAATTTGCACGGTCACAGCTGCTTCACGCCGGGCAATCTCCCAGGGATAGCCCAGACGCAACCATTTATCGGTTTTTTCTACCTGCCAACCATCGCGAATCTCTTGGTCGAAGATACCGAATTCATAGCGTAAGCCGTAGCCGATTGAAGGAATATCCAAAGTTGCCAACGAATCAAGATAACAAGCGGCAAGACGACCAAGCCCCCCGTTGCCCAACCCCGGTTCTTCCTCAAGATCAATTAATTCATCGAGATCTTGCCCTAAAGAAGCAACAGCTTCACGAATATTTTGAAGCAATCCCATACTGACAAGGTTATTTGCTAATTGCGGTCCGATTAAAAACTCGGCAGATAAGTAACAAACTACCCGAACATCCTTCAGCATGTCCGTTTCGACAGTATTTATCCACTTGCGAACCAGTCGATCACGAACCGTGTAAGCCACAGCCATGTACATATCATGCTTTGTGGCAATTGCCGGAAATTTGCCCTGGATGTAGTACAGGTTATCGAGAATCGCCCTTCTTAAAGTTTCTACGCTTAAACCGGTCCGATCGTCCTCAATTGTTACTTCTTTTGCCTGCACTTGCCTTCTCCAAATAATGCCACCCATACTCTTGTTCCACAAATTGACAAATGGTCCGCAGCAAACAAGACCTT
The DNA here is from genome assembly GCA_019750335.1 of Candidatus Obscuribacterales bacterium. GTDB lineage: Bacteria > Cyanobacteriota > Vampirovibrionia > Obscuribacterales > Obscuribacteraceae > JAIEPM01. The sequence continues at coordinate 152,450 of JAIEOQ010000003.1, read as the reverse complement.
AGAAAAGCGCTAATGTATCTGCACAATTTGATCCATTGAAGCCCAAAATACTAGATAATGACAATATTGGTTACTGAAATTTTCGAGACGGACTATGAACAACAAACTATTTATCGGCAATCTCTCCTACGGCGTCACCGACCACAGCTTGGGTGATTTATTCTCCCAATACGGTGAAGTCGTATCCTGCAGTATCGCAAAAGACCGCGATACAGGCAGATCGCGCGGCTTTGCTTTCGTTGAAATGCAAACACAAGAGCAGGCTGAAGCAGCTATTCAAGGATTGAATGGACATACCTTGGAGAATCGCCAAATTTCAGTAGCCATTTCGCAGCCAAAGCCGAAAGGCGCAGGCGGCGGTCGTAATCGCTACTAAACTTCTCTGACCGTATAACAACAGGAATAACCCATGGCGACCACCGTTTCTTGGGGCAGAAGAGACCGTTATCGATTCGTCTCAAGCGGCGCGTTAAAAAGTTGGGTGCCCCCAGCTTTGCCTGCTGTATACGCAATCACATATAAAAAAGAACCGGAAGACAGACCGAAAGAACACACTGTGTTTTATTTCGGTGATGCTGCCGATCTAGCGCAAGAAGCTTCAGGACTAAATCAAAAGGTCCTTGAAAGCTGGTCGAGCACTGGTGGAACAATCGAGGACTTATATGTCTTCGTTCATACCACTGCCGACAAAAGTGACGCCGATCGATTGAGAATATGCAAACAGCTTATTCTTGACTATCGTCCACACGCTAACGACAACTAATATTTCAATGAAGGCGGCTATTTTTTAGCTGCCTTCATTGATAATGAAATGCGACGCCGGGCAAGGTCAACCTCAAGCACGGTGACAGTGACTTTCTGCTGCACTTTGACAACTTCAGCCGGCGCTTTTATAAAGCGGTCGGCCAGTTCGCTAATATGCACTAGGCCATCTTGATGCACGCCGACATCGACAAAAGCACCAAAAGCAGTGACATTGGTGACAACACCTTGCAGTACCATGCCTGGTTTTAAATCTTCCGGCTTGGTTATCGCTTCCGAAAATTGCACCGGGTCAAGATGCTCGCGCGGATCACGCCCAGGCTTAGTCAGCTCAGTAAAAATATCGTTCAAAGTCGGCAAACCAACTGAATCGCTAACATAATTTCGCAAGTCAATTTTTTTACGCAAACCATCGTCATTCATCAGATCGCGCACAGTACAGCCTAGATCTTTAGCAATCCGATCCACTAATGAATAGCTTTCCGGATGTACGGCACTTGCATCAAGCGGATTTTGAGCATCTCTTATTCGTAAAAAGCCAGCAGCCTGTTCGTAAGCTTTCGCCCCCAGACGCGGCACTTTTTTCAACTGCTCTCTTTTTTTGAATCCACCATTCTCATTGCGATACTGAATTATATTGCCGGCAAGCTGCGGACCTAGCCCGGATACGTAAGAAAGAAGCTCCTTACTTGCCGTATTCAGCTCAACACCGACACTGTTGACACAACTAACCACAACATCATCAAGACTGCTTTTTAATGCTGATTGATCCACATCATGCTGATACTGCCCAACACCGATTGATTTAGCATCAATTTTTACCAGCTCAGCCAATGGATCCATTAAACGTCTGCCGATTGAAACACTGCCTCGTACAGTTACATCATGATCCGGAAATTCCTGCCTCGCCACCTCTGAAGCTGAATAAATTGAAGCGCCGCTTTCATTGACCATAATCACAGGCAACTTGTCTTTGCCAATACTCTTAAAATCAAGCTTGCGGATAAACGATTCGGTTTCTCTGCCGGCCGTACCATTGCCGATTGCAATGGCATCAATTTTGAAGTCGCGGCACAATGATATAACTTTTTTTTGTGCTTCGGCTTCACCGCCGGCCCCGGTATGCGGATGGATAACATCATGGTGCAACAGCTTACCTTGCTCATCCAGACAAACAACCTTGCAGCCGGTTCTAAAACCAGGGTCTATAGCCAATACTCTTTTTTGACCCAGCGGCGGCGCCAGAAGCAGCTGTCTTAAGTTATCCGTAAAAACTCTAATCGCTTCAGTATCGGCTTTAACTTTAGCTGCCTTACGCATCTCAGTTTCCATAGATGGCGCCAAAAGTCGCTTATAAGCATCATGAATTGCCAGCTTCATGTGCTCGCCAGCCGGTCCTTTGTTTTTTATAAAACGTCCTTCTATACGCTCGATCATCTCTTCAGATTCTGGCGCCAGCTCTACTTTAAGAAAGCCTTCGTTCTCACCACGGAAGATCGCCAGTACTCGATGGGAAGGCGCTAATTCGAGCTCTTCTTCCCAATCAAAATAATCTTTGTACTTAGCTCCTTCTTCCTCTTTGCCGGAAACAACCTTGGACATAATCCAGCTTTTTTTAGTCCAATAATTTCGTGCTTGGGCACGCAGCTCAGCATCTTCACTAAGCCATTCAGCAATAATGTCTCGGGCACCGGACAGGGCATCGGCAGCCGTCTCTACACCTTTGTCTTTATTGATATAAGCCTCGGCATCAGCTTGTGGGTTGCTTGATTCAAAAGCAAAAATCTTTTTTGCTAAAGGTTCAAGACCTTTTTCTTTAGCCTGGGAAGCACGTGTTTTACGTTTTGGCCTATAAGGCAGATAGATGTCTTCCAGAACATTCAAAGTTTCAGCTTGGCTGACTTTCTTTTCAAGTTGCTCAGTTAAAAGCGAACGCTCTTGCAATGATTTGATGATTGCTTCACGTCGTTTCTCAAGCTCGGTCAGTGCCGCAACACGATCACGGATACCGGCAATGGCAACCTCATCAAGAGAGCCTGTTGCTTCTTTGCGATAACGTGCAATAAACGGAACTGTCGCTCCTTCTTCAAACAATGAATGAGTTGCTTGCACTTGACGTAAAGTCAATTGCATCTCCTGGGCTACTTTTGCTAACAAATTATCTATCATTATGTTTACCGCTTTTCACTTACTTTGCGCAATCTGAGTACGGCGGCAACTACCCACCAGAGCACTGTTATTTCAGCAGCAAGAGTTATTGCCATCTTACAAAAATTACTATAAGGCGATCTATAGATAGAAGAAAATTGGTCTAAAGCAAGAAGTAAAAAACAAATGCCGGACCATGGATGCCCCGGAGGTCGTACATTTTTTTTGCGACAGACAATATAAACGACCAGTAACGCTATCACAATTAACCATGGACACGTTTGAGCATGTGTCATAACTGCGATTAATAGCCTCCGCTGGTCAGCAGCTTGGAATGAGCTGGAATCGAATAAACGCTTGTCGGCAATTTTATTGGAATAATAGTCATCGGAAACACTATTTCGCATTTTTTACCGTCAGTAGCAAAACAGTAGCTTTCCATAATTACTTGCATAAAGCCCGTTCCTGCACACTCTTTTGCCACATCTTTTAGCGTATTGTTGTTAAAGTCAGTGTAATAAATGAAGCTTTTGTGCGGAGCAATCATTTGCAACTTACCATCCTTAAAATCCGCTAGCAGCATCTTGTCTCTTTGTTTATCAGCTTTCGGCGGCTCGATCCTTATTCCGTTTATAGCGGCATTGGGATCTTTTGGATCAGCAACCACAGTCCAACTGCGCGGATAAAAATAGCGTCCTTCGCTATGTTCTCCGCCTTTTATACCGATTGGTTGATCGTTATGGTTTGTGATGCAAACCTGGACAAAGAAGCGATCACCTTTGCCTGTTTTATAAAGCTTCTTCTCAACACAAACTTGTGCCAAACGACTTTTTTGATAACACTCCCAACCCGGCTCTTCCTCAGCTTTGCTTGAACAAAAGAAGGTCAATAATGCAAACCCGAAAACAAAAAGATTTTTGGCAAAGCGCATTATTTATCAACTCCTATTGGTCGTAAGCTTTTTGCAGCTCAGCAATATCCAGCTTGGTCATTTTATAAAGAGCAGCTATAGCTTGATCTGCTTTTTTCTTATTCTCACCAAGCATCATCTGACTAAATACTTTTGGCACAATCTGCCAGGATACGCCAAATTTATCCATCAGCCAACCGCAGTGATTGGTGTTGCCGCCAGCACTAAGCTCAGTCCAGAACTTATCTATTTCAGCTTGATCCTCGCAATTAACAATAAAAGAGATAGCTAAACTAAAATTGAATTGATGATCATATCCACTGTCCAAAACCATAAACTCTTGTCCGGAGAGGGAGAAGGTTGCATGCTTAAGCGTACCTTCAGGTTCATGCTCACCGGCTTCATAATGTTTGAGGCCAATTACTTTTGAATTCGCAAACTGCGATACATAGAATTTCATCGCTTGTTCGGCTTGCTTATGATGTTCACCGACAAACATCAAAGTCGGGGCAATTTTTTGTCCGCGCTTAGTTAAGCCTAATTGCCAGGAAAGACCAAACTTGTCTTCTACCCAAGCAAACTTTTCACAAAAAGGATATTCCGCCAACTCCATAAGCACTTTTCCGCCTTCGGCAAATTTCTTATAAAGGGTCTCTATCTCTTCTTCAGTTTGACAATTTACAGTGAATGAAATAGCCGGTGTAAATTGAAACATTGGTCCGGCGTTCATAGCCATACATTCAAAACCGTCCAGCTCAAACATAAGAGTCATGAGCGAACCTGCCGGGCGACCAGATGCTTTAGCACCGGCTTCACTATAATGAGTTCTGCCGCCTATTTTGGAGTTCTTGAAAAGGGACGTATAGAACTTGACTGCCTCTTCGGCTTTATCGTCATACCATAAACAGGGCGTAATTTTTTGCATATAGAACTCCTTGCTGCTGACAGTATATTGATTCAACCTGCTTTATTCCTTAATCTCTCTTGCACTTACGCCGACGATCGAATAATATGCAACCCGGAGGTTGCATATGTCTAACTCAATTGAAAAACAGATCGAACTGAAAGCGCCTATATCTAGAGTATGGAAAGCGCTGACCGACCATCAAGAATTCGGCAAATGGTTTTGTGTAAAAATCGAAACACCATTTGTGCCTGGAGAGATTGCCCAAGGACAGCTTACTTATCCTGGCTATGAACATCTACGCTGGGCAGTTGTAGTTCAAAAAATGGAACCAGAGAAGCTCTTTTCTTATACCTGGCACCCATATGCTGTTGATCCTGATGTAGATTATTCCGACGAAACACCAACTCTTGTTGAATTCAAACTAGAAGCAATTGAAAGCGGTACGCTGCTCACTGTAATCGAATCCGGTTTCGACAAGCTACCGGAGCATAGGCGTATAGATGCTTTCCGTATGAACGACGGCGGTTGGACCGAACAAATGCAAAACATCAAAAATTATGTCGCCAAAAACCAGTAAAAAATCGTTTCTTAAAGGGCAAGCACGAGCACCGCTATTTGCTGCTCTCGGTGATGAAACACGCTTATCCTTGGTCAATAAACTTTCAAGCGGCAAACCTTATTCAATTAGCGAATTAGCTGAAGGTCACAAGCTGACACGTCAGGCAATTACCAAACATTTACGCGTGCTTGAAGATGTCGGTTTGGTTCACAGCATACGTTCAGGTCGTGCAAGCTTATTTGAACTTGATCTTGAGCCAATCAAAGATATAAACGAATATTTGGATTTTGTTTCACGACAATGGGATCAATCTTTGGCTAAGTTGAAACTTTTTGTTGAACAAGCTTAGCGCCAGATATCAGGATCGTTTCGCAAAAAATAAGTGGTAATACCAAAAAGCACCGATACGATGCCAACTGCGCAAAGTATCACACCTAAGAGCCAATCAAATACATGCCAGCGCGCTGACATAAAAGTAGCACCGACGACATAAAGAATCACGCCGAGCAAAGTCTCGACTATATAAACCATTTTTTTGAGTTCACGATAACTGAACATAAGCTGTATTTATTTATCCACTTTGAGCGAAGATCTTTGATAAGTATTGGCAAAATTGTCTTGGGTGACATAAGCAAGACCATTTTCCGCTTTCAGTGCAAAGTCTTCTTTGAGATTCATCGTTTGAAATTTCCAACCTTTAGGCAAACTCAATTGAGAAGCAAGCTGAGCTAAATTGCTTGCATTCTGTTTCTTCTTTTGTACGCTGTATGACTGCATAAAATAAACCAATCCATCCGGATCAATCAGTTGATAAACAGGCTTACCGGCCTTAAACAGCCAAGTTGTATCGCGAGCTACTTGATGAATGACATAGGGTTTTTTCAGACTGATTTTGTCTTGAATCGATGGCTTCACTACGGCTGCAAGGCGCATTTCAATGCCACCAAAACTACGTTTCGCTGTATTCACCAAAGAACTATTAACCAATCCGTCAATAGTCCAATAACGAGGTCCGTTTAGCTCCACAACTTTGGCACCGGTTTCTTGTTTGATTTTTTCCGGATCAAGCTTTGACCATAAACTTTCAGGACAATCGTTCAATCCGATTGTGTTGTATACGTCAAATTCGCTTGGAAGGAGAAGTCCGCCTTTCCCTAAAAGCACTTCGCCATATCGTTCACCTCGCATATTAGTGCGATTTTCAGCGGACGCTCCGCTTAGCAAACAGATAAAAGTGAGAACGATGAGTAAGGGAACCGAAAAGAACTTATTCATAACAATCCTTTTTTCACGACGAAACCTATTAACGCTTTATTCATCGTCTTGTTTTGCTATTGACGTTAATGACTAAAAAAATGGAGCCGGTGACGGGATTCGAACCCACGACCTACGGTTTACGAAATAGTAATTTACCAGAAATCTGGACATAGTAAAGCGTCGGATACCGTCATACACCGAGAAGCTCGTAGGTGAAACACAATTGACTAAATCTGAACTGGAAGCAATGTTGCGAGCAATTGGAAATCTCACTTTCACTCTCGTACTTTTACCCCTTGAAATTCCTGACTGATTTCGTAATCTGAAGGAAAGAGAGCAACCAATAAAGACGATTACCACGTTGCCAAGAAAGCAGCCGCAAAGCTTGGCTTTCGACAATCTCGAGAAGCTGTCTGCTTGACGTGGTCAATCAATTGGGGCCGATAAGCGTTTATAATTATCAAATTACGACGGCAAACAGTATAATTTTGCCGGTGGGCGTTCAGATTAGGAGAATGGTTTCTGATGCTACCGGCAGTACCGTCGGCAAATGGCCAGACACGCATAAATAAAAGAGAGTTTGGCAGCCAAGGTCAACACGTTCAAAGGCAGATATCCTGCCTGGCAAAACTCATATTTTTGTTTGTGCTCTCCCTCTCTTGTTCCAGCTGTCATGAGCAAATGACAGCTGATAAATCACAGTCAGCCGCTCCGACTGAGCAGATGCCAGAAATGCCAGTGAAACTTCAGGAAGCAAAAGCTCGTCCAATCAAAACTACTTCTACTTTTGTAGGACAATGCAACTCCAGGAAGTCAGTAACCATTCGTCCCCAAATTGACGGATACGTTACTCGAATTCTTCGGCGCTCAGGCGATCATGTCTCTGCCGGAGAAGTGCTAATGCAAATAAATCCCGGTAAAGAAAATTCAGCACTTCATGGTGTGGAATCCGCCCTTGCGGCCGCGCAGTCCGAAAAGGAAATTGCTGAGCATACCTTGAGAGCTCTTTACTCTTCGCGAGCGCAACAACTGGACAATCTTAACTTCGACCAAGAGCAATACACGCGCTATCACGATCTTTTCGAACAAGGCGTGGCAAGCGCTGAGGAGGACCAGAAATATACAGCACAACTCCATTCATCACAGTCCGGAATTAAAAAAATTGACAGCGAAATAAAAGCACAACAATCAACCATACAAAAAATCGAACGCAATATTCAGCAGGCAAAAGCAAACGTCAATTCTCAAAAGATAGAATTGGGATACTACACCATACGTGCTCCATTTGAAGGCATAATTGGCGACATTCCGGTTAAGCTTGGTGATTTTGTCAGAGCCGACACAGTGCTTGCATCGCTAAGTTGCAATACGCCGCTTGAAATTTGTATTGCCGTTCCAACGGCCCAGGCAGGCAAAATAAAAATTGGATTGCAAGAAGAGTTGCTCGATCCGGAGGAAACAGTTGTCGGCAAAGCAAACGTCTTTTTTGTCTCACCAAGGGTCAATGACGAAACACAATCCATACTCGTAAAAGCCCTTTTCGAGAATGACAACTCTTCGCTGAAGACAGGACAAACTCTCAAAGTGCGTCTCGTGTGGGGTGAAAAGCTTGGTCTTACCGTACCCACATCCGCAGTCACACATATAGCCGAACAAGATTTCGTGTTTGTCGCAGAGGGAAAAGATCATCTTGTGGCCAAACTCACACCGGTGAAACTAGGCAATCTGTATGAAGGATTTTTCGAGGTAGAGAGCGGCTTGGCGGCTGGACAACAAGTTGTCGTATTCGGCAGCCAGAATCTCGCTGATGGCGTACCAATCCGTCCACAATCGTGATCGGAGTCGTTGATGTTTACTGAATATTTTATCAAACGACCGATTCTTGCAAGCGTTTTTGCCATCGCCTTCGTTATAGCCGGAGCTATTAGCATTCTCAACATGTCTGTAACGCAATACCCTGATATTGCGCCGCCGCAGGTTGGCGTCAACGCCTCCTACCTGGGAGCTGATGCACAAACGGTGGAATCAGGTGTGACCAATTTACTTGAAGACGAGATCAATGGCGGAAAAGGGATCAAATACATCAGCTCCACAAGCGGAAGCGACGGCTCGAGCAGCATATCAATTGCTTTTCAACGCGGACAAAACGTCGATCTGGCCGCTGTCGACATACAAGCTCGTATTTCAGCGGCACTTGACAGAATGCCTGAGCAGGTCAGAGCCAGTGGCGTACGCGTGGACAAAGCTACAGGCTCTATTTCCATGATTGTGGCTCTGAGCTCCGAAAAATACAGCACGGAGTTCCTGAGCAACTATGCCAGTAGTTACGTGAACGGGGCTCTGGAAAGGGTGCCTGGGGTTGCGAAGATTCAGATGTTCGGTGAACGCAAATATGCTATGCGTATCTGGTTGGATCCCCACAAACTTGCGGCTGTCGAACTTACCCCGCTGGATGTGCTCACCGCCATTCAAGAGCAAAATTTTCAAGCCGCTGGCGGACAAATCGGTCAAGCTCCTGCCCCAGCCGGGCAGGCATATCAGATGACCGTAAAAACCTCTGGACGCCTGACAAACAAAAGCGATTTCGAGGAGATAATTCTCAAAGCGGGGACAGACGGATCTTTCGTGAAATTAAAGGACGTTGCTCGCCTTGAGCTTGGAGCCGAAGACTATTCCTCCCATGTGCATTACAACAGCAAAGATGCAGTTGCTATCGCAATTTATAATCGATCTGATGCCAACGCTATCGACGTTTCGAATGGTATCAATGAGAATCTGAAACGTCTCTCTAAAGGACTTCCTCAGGGAATAGAAGCAGCCATTGCTTTTGACAGCAGTACGGCTGTCCGAAAATCAATAGAAGAGGTTCTGCAAACTTTGGCACAAGCAATATTGCTTGTTGTATTAGTCATTTTCATATTTCTAGAGGACTGGCGAACAACCTTAATTCCAACGATCACCATTCCTGTTTCATTGATCGGAACCTTCTGGTTCATGAATCAATTCGGCTTCTCTATTAACGTCTTAAGCCTTTTCGGCATAACGTTGGCAACGGGACTGGTGGTTGATGACGCCATTGTTGTGGTGGAAAACGTAATTCGTTACGCTTCGGAAAAAGGAATTTCGCCAAAAGAAGCCGCCGCTGGCGCCATGGCGGAAGTTTGCCGGGCTATTATCGGCATCTCCTTGGTACTTTGTGCAGTATTTGTGCCAATCGGATTTTTTGCCGGCACCACAGGCGAGCTATACAAGCAGTTTGCCTTAACAATTGCCGTATCAGTGGCCATCTCCACATTTAATTCGCTTACTCTTGCCCCAGCGTTAAGCGCTCTTTGGCTGAAGGGAAAAAGCGAAAGAAAAAGCCTTATTCAAAAGCTTTTTGTGCCTACAAATTTCCTAATTGAATTGGCACGTAAGCTCTATAAGTCTTCCCTTGTTATTGTATTAAAGCTCTGGCCAATCGCCTTGTGCTTTTTTGTAGTCTGCCTGGGAGCTACCTATTGGCTTCTCCAGAATGTACCGAGCGGTTACATTCCTGATGAAGACCAAGGATACTTCGTGATCATGATCCAAGCTCCTCAGGGGGTGACTCTCAACTACACCACGGGTGTGCTGACAAAAGTGGAAAAGATCCTGGCAACAAGCCCGGAAATAGTCTCCAATTTTGGCGTTTCAGGCGCCGGATTTACCGGTGTCAGCACTAACAGCGGCATGGTATTTGTTTTGCTAAAACCCTGGAGCCAACGAGTCGGACAGGAACACTCACTTAATGCCGTGATAGATCGCTTGCGCTTGCCTTTGTCTCAAATTTCCGAGGCCGCGGTCGTACCGTTTAATCCACCATCAGTCCCTGGGCTCGGCACGTTCGGCGGATTTACTTTTGAAGTTCAAGATATGAGCTACGGCAACATGTCTCGCCTAGCAGATGCAGTCAAACAGCTGGTTGCCCAAGCTAACCAAACTCCAGGATTGGCAGGTGTCTTTTCAACATTCGAAGACAATTCGCCGCAGCTTTCCGTCTTAGTGGATAGAGAAAAAGCGAAAAGCATGGGCGTGAACATAAGTTCAATATACGAGATCATGCAGATTCTTTTAGGATCTCAGTACGTAAACGATTTTGCCTTGGCAAATCGTAGTTGCCGCGTGTTTATCGAAGCCGATCAGCAATATCGTTGCGATCCTCAACAAATCACGGAATATTATGTGCGTTCAAATTCAGGCAAATTGATTCAACTCAAGAACATGATTAAGATATCGCGAACCTCAGGAGCTTCGACCATTTCGCACTACAACCTCTTTCGATCAGCTGAAATAAACGGCTCTGCTGGTCCCGGCGTAAGCTCCGGCAAAGCGATCCAGCTCATGCAAGATCTGGCCAATAAAATTTTGCCGCAGGGCATGACTTATTCTTGGTCAGGACTCTCTTTGGAGGAGATTGAAGCCGGTTCGCAAACAATAATCATTTTCTCCTTGGGAATACTTGCTGTATTCATGGTTTTGGCGGCCCAATACGAGAATCTTTTCGATCCGCTGGTTGTGCTTATTCCACTGCCGTTGGCCGTCATGGGAGCTCTGTCCGCTCAGTTTTGGCGCGGACTAGAGAATGACATCTTTTGCCGAATTGGACTCGTTATGCTTGTCGGATTGACGAGTAAAAACGCCGTTTTAATTGTCGAATTCGCCAACCGACTGCGCTCACAGGGTGAACCGCTGCTTTCGGCCATTATCGACGCCTCAGTTATTAGATGGCGACCGATCGTCATGACATCGGTCGCTTTTATCATGGGCATACTACCGCTGACCGTTACACAAGGAGCCGGCGCGGAAGCAAGACATTCGCTTGGTACCGCTGTTTGCGGGGGCATGATCGTATCTACTTTACTCAGCCTCTACATCGTTCCCGTAATCTATCTTGCTATCCATGGAGCAGTCGACTTTCTCTCCAGACTTGCGCATAGACGCACGGTAACCGTTGCAGACAACCTAAACAATCAAAAAAACGAGGAGTAACAGACTGCAAATGGCAAAACTAGAATTCCGAGAAACAGCCATCAACCAATATGCAGCGACCGAGCAAATAGACGGCATGATGCAAGTGATGAGACCATCTGCCTGGTTCTGGCTTGCGGCCTGCGGTTTGATTACTCTGGCTGCTCTACTCTGGTCTTTCAACGGAACCATAGTCACTAAAGTCGAAGGAAAAGGAATCATTGTCTATCAGAACGGCGGCTTAATGCATGTCTTGGCACCAGCAGCCGGACGGCTGAAGCATATTTTTGTACAGCCCGGCGAACGGATCAAAGCAATGCAAGTTGTTGCCGAAATCGATCAACCTTTTCTGCTGCAAAAAGTAAAAGCATGTGAAAATGAGCTGGCATTCCTCAAGCTCCAATTAGATAAAAGCAAAGAACAGGGGGCTTCAAAAAACACCATTGCTGATCATGAGCTATCAGTTGTACGCGCTCAAGATAGCCTTCAGGAAGCAAAAAGCGAATATGATTTCGCTTCTAAGGCAATTTGCGGTCAACCAGGTGTAATCTCCAGCTTTTTTCTTGGCTACACCGGAAAATTAGTTGAACAATACCAGCCTCTTTTCGCTCTGCAAACCGGAGAAGATAAGCTGCAAGCTCTAGTGTTTTTTCCAACTGGTACCGGCAAGGAAATTCAACCAGGGCAGATTGTAGAAATAAACCCTGCCTCGTCAAATAAAGAAGAAACCGGCTGCTTGCTGGGTAAAGTAGTAAGCGTGTCTCGTCTACCAGTTTCACAGTTCGGGATGCGTAGGCTTATAGATGATGAAACACTAGTTCAAAATTGGTGCTCCACACTTGGGGCGCCCATAGCCGCTCGCGTAGATTTAATCCGTGATCCGAACTCACCTAATCTGTACAAATGGACATCACCTCGCGGTAGCAGCGTAATTCTCAGTTCCGGGACACTGATCGATGCATCGGCTCACGTTAAAGTAACAAGAGTGATTACGCTTCTCATCCCAGCGATCAAACAATTTCTCGGGGAAACGACACCGTGACAGCAACACTAGCACCACGAAGTCAGCGAACGAAAACCCCCATTGTACTTCAGCATGAAATAGTGGAGTGTGGAGCTGCATCGCTGACAATGGTACTGCACTATTACAAATGCTACATTCCACTCGATCAAGTGCGAATAGACTGCGGTGTGTCCAGAGATGGAAGCAACGCGGCAAACATTGTAAAAGCGGCCAACAGTTACGGACTAAACAGTAAGGGCTTCAGAAACGAAATTGAGAGCCTGAAAAAGCACAGATTGCCCATCATTGTATTCTGGCAGTTTTACCACTTTCTTGTGGTTGAAGGATACGACGAACGATTCTTTTACTTGAACGATCCAGCCCTTGGTCGGCGACGGTTGACATACGATGAATTCAGCGAAGGCTTTACTGGAATCGTTTTGACGTTTGAACCAGGCCCCGATTTTAAGCCTCAGGGAAAACCGCCTGACCTCTGGGAAGAGATCAAGCTCAGACTCAAAGAAGATCGCGAACCGGTTACTTTTGCCCTACTCACAAGCCTGCTGATGCTAGGCCCAATTTTAGTCCTACCGGCACTTTCAAAAATATTTGTAGACTTCTTTCTGATCAAGAAACTTTCTACCTCGGTCAATCTGGTTTTAGCCACAATTGCAGTAGTCTTTTTCGTACAGCTTTGCTTAATTCATCTTCAACAGAGATATCTCCTGCGGTTACGCACGAAGATATCTCTGAAGGGCGGGCTAGGCTACATGCAGCACTTGATCGGTTTGCCTATGAAGTTCTTTTCGCAGCGCTTCGAAGGCAGTCTCGTGCAACAAATGCTGGGTAACGAAAAAGTCGCCAATCTGCTTTTTGGACAATCCGCTTTGGGTTTACTGCAAATATTCAACGCCTTAATCATCGCCATTGCCATGTTCTTTTACGACATACGGCTAGCCTTTCTGACCATTACTTTAACACTCATGAACATAACTCTGGTTTACTTCATTCTAGCCTGGCGGGCAGATGCCGGACTTAAGCTGATGATGGACGAATACAAAATCACCGCGGCCACTTACGGCGCCCTGCAATCCGTAGAGACTTTCAAAGCTACGGGAACTGACAGCGATTTCTTTACTCGCTGGGCTGGTCTACAAGCAAAAACCGCTACCGGTCGCCAGAAACTAAGCTATCTTCGGGTGGCGCAGGAAATAGCACCAAACATGTTGTTCGGATTGACTACTGTAGCTATTCTTTGGTCAGGTAGTGATTCCATTATTGATGGAAAAATTACGATTGGCACACTTGTAGCCTTTCAAGTTCTCGCCCTCAGCTTCATTCAGCCTGTGCAGCACTGGGTAAAAAGTGTTGCACAGCTCCAAGAAGCACAAGGACTGCTTGCACAAATGAGCGATACGCTAAAGTATCCTCTTGATCCGAGAACCGAAATTGTAGAATCCTCTGCTGAACCACACAAAGGACTGTCCGGATATATTGAGCTCAAGGATATAGAATTCGGCTATGCACAACTTTCGCCACCGCTAATTGAAAAATTCAATATGTCGTTGCGTCCGGGTTCGCGGGTAGCTATCGTCGGTGCTTCCGGTAGCGGTAAATCCACAACCACTAAGCTAATAAGCGGACTATACAAACCTTGGTCAGGACAGATCCTGTTTGACGGCGAGTCGATTGATACTATATCAACCAACCGATTGAGCGAATCGCTTGCAGTAGTGAGCCAGGAGGTTTTTTTGTTCGACGGAACCGTACGTGAGAATCTGACGCTCCGGGATCCAGTTCAGACGGAAGCCAATGTAATTCAAGCAACGAAAGACGCCGAAATTCATGATGAAATCGCCATGCGTCGAGGCGGTTATGATTGCTACGTGCGTGCAGGCGGCAGCAATTTCAGCGGAGGGCAAGCGCAAAGGCTGGAGATTGCTCGAGCACTTGTCTCCAATCCGAGTATAATCATCCTTGACGAAGCCACTTCATCACTAGATCCGGTCGTTGAAGAACGCATTTATAGGAACTTAAGACGCAGAGGAGTCACCACCATCATTGTCGCTCATCGTTTGAGTGCCATTAGAGATTGCGATGAGATCATTGTTTTAGACCAGGGTAAAATAATGCAACGCGGCACGCATGCAACGCTGATTGCAACACCTGGTCCTTACAAGGAGATGGTCAATGCCAATCAGTGACGACGATCTCATAGTCGGTTCCAAAAGTGGACAGGCATTAGGCGAAGCAAGTACCGAGTATATGCTCGAAAAATCCGGAACAGTGATCGCTGTTTTGGAGGGTATGGTTTCGATCTTCAGCCAGGAAAAGACCGAAACAGGCAACCCCGGCAGACGACATTATTTATTCGATAGAAGCGCGGGAGATTTCATTTTCCCAATACCAGGAGCGGTTCCGCCATGGCTGATGATTCACGATCAAGCAAAAATAGAAGTCTTGCCTGCGGCAAAATTCTACGAGCTAAAGGAAAAAAACGACAATGAAACAATAATAAGAGCAATCGATGAGTGGATACAGACAGTCTCCTCAAGCTTGTTGGATCAGCCGCCACCAGTAGCTCCAGCAGTACTTTCTCCGGGAGTTTCTTGCTGCTTGCTTGCTGGTCAGGAAGCCGCTATCGAAAACGGTATTCTCTGGGCACAGATAAAGAAAGGATCCTGTTTCTTTCTCGGACAAGAACAGTTCCCCATTTCTGCAGGCGCACCGCCATTTCCTTTAACGACAAGCAGTTGGCTGTTTGCAGCACAAGAAACCGAACTGAGAGTTATCACCACCGAACTGTTGCTCGAGAATAAGACCATAAAACAGTCCCTTGACGGCTTTCATACAATAATGGCTGGCTTATGGGAAGAGACGATCGCAAGCACTAATCTGAAAAAGCAGGAAGATGCGGCTGAAAGAGATCTATTAGACCAAGGCAACTTCAGAAGGGCAGTAAACCGGTTTCAGGAGATTCTTACACCGAAGACTCTCAAACATGAGATTTCTGCTCCTGGAACCGCACTATTCCGTGCCTGCCGCCTACTCGGTAAAATTAACAATGTGGACTTCAGGCTGCCGACCAGAATTCGTAAATCAAAACAGAATGAAGATGCAATAAGCGAGATCGCCTTTGAGTCCAGATGCCGTTACCGTTTCGTGCACTACGAAAAAGACTGGTGGCTGCATGACTACGGTCCTTTGCTGGGCTTCAAGGGTGAAGAGCATTCTCCTGTTGCGCTTATACCTGGTCAATCCTCTAATTATGTTTGCATTGATCCTGAGTCTGGAACCAGTGAAATAGTTGATGAAAAACTGGCTAAAAGTCTCGGGAAAACCGCTATCGTCTTTTACAGAAGTCTGCCTGATACCCCACAGAATGCCTGGCAAATCTTGCGATTTAGCACCACCGGGTTGCGCAAAGAGTTCATTCAAGTGTGGACATCCTCCATAACCGCCGGGCTTTTTTCCTTGGCACTACCGCTCCTTGCAGGCAAGATTTTCAGCCAAACTATTCCTTCGGCCAATTATCAGGAACTTCATTGCCTAGTCAGCATTCTTACGGCTATTTGCCTAGGCCAAACCGTTTTCCATATCATCAGATTGCTGAATTTGTCTCGCATTGAGCAAAAATCAGGCAATGACTTGGAAGCCGCCGTATGGGATCGACTGCTACGATTGCCTGTGCCATTTTTTCGCCAATTCACCGTAGGCGATCTAATGGACCGAACAATGTCTGTTGAGAAGCTGCGCCAGAATGTCACTAGAACGGGACATTCGATTCTCAATTTGCTGATTATTGCAATTTGCAATTTAGCGCTGATGTTCAGGTACGATGGATCAGTAGCTTTAATAATAGTCATCCTGGCGTTTGTCGGTTTACTGCTTCTTCTATCCTCCACCACCGCCAGAGCTAAAATAGAGAAAGAACGAATGAGGATCTCCGGACAATTCGTAGCTCTCAGCCTGGATATAATCGGCCATGTCTCGAAGCTAAGACTGGCCGGCGCCGATCTGAGGGCGCTCAGTCTCTGGGCCAATAAAGCAGCCGAATATCAACGACTTTCGTTCTCAGCAGCCAACATAGAAGCCGCCATCACAAGCGAAATTTCTCTGACACCGCTAGCTTGCACAGCGTTATTGTTCGCCAGCATAGCTACATTCACTCCGAATATTATGGTGGAAGATTTCATTACATTCAACATAGCTCTCGGGCAGTTTCTCGCGGCACTCCTGACAATATATGAAAGAATACCTGACTTGTATTTGTTGCAACCGATGTTTCAAAGGCTGCAACCTTTGCTTGAGGCTGTTCCGGAGCAGGAGCAAAACGCTACCGACCCGGGAATTTTGAAAGGCGCAATCGAACTTCAGTCCGTAAGTGTTAGCTACGAAACTGGCGATGAGACAATTTTGTCCGATATCTCATTCCGCATAAAACCAGGCGAATTTGTAGCGATTGTCGGTAAATCCGGCTCGGGGAAATCAACAATACTGAGAACCCTGATTGGATTCGAGAAACCAATGTCCGGATCAGTATTCATAGACGGAAAGGATCTCACAGAATTGGATCTGCGCAGTGTCCGCAAACAAATGGGTGTGGTCCTGCAAAATGACAAATTGGTGCCGGGATCCGTGTTCCTTAATATAGTTGGCAATTCGGACTTGACTAAAGACGATGCTTGGGAAGCAGCTGAAATGTCCGGTTTGGCTGATGACATCCGTTCATGGCCCATGGGGATGGACACATCCTTGATGGAAGGCGCAGGCACAATATCTGGCGGACAGAAACAAAGACTTCTTGTGGCTCGTGCAATTGTCCGCAAACCAAGAATACTAATCCTCGACGAAGCAACTAGCGCACTGGATAACAAAACACAAACCACTATCATCCAGAGCCTTAGGCGACTTAATGCCACAAGGATAGTAGTTGCACAACGGCTTTCCACTGTACAAAACACAGACAGAATCTATGTTGTGGACCAAGGCCGCATAGTTGAGGTAGGCACTTTCAAGCAATTGATGGCAGCCAATGGGAAATTCGCCGAGCTTGCGCAAAGACAGCTCGCCTGACAGCCGTTAATGAAACTGACAACCAAGGCGTCTCCAAACAACCAACTAGAGTATTGGAGTGCGAGACTCGTGTAGCTATTTTATGACAGATCGAGTAGACTACTGAATTCTTGCGCGGGTTGTCATCCTGATTGGGAGAGGAAACCAAATGAAAAAGGGCTCTTTAACTATCGTAGGAACCGGCTTTCATCCACGTCAAATGACGATTGAAAGTGCGGATCATATTCGCAATGCCGAAAAGGTCTATTTCGTTGCCACCTCGCTTATTGAACAATGGATTACCGCATCCAACTCCAGCGCTGAATCGCTGCTTCGATTCTATGGCAACAATAAGAACCGGTTGACTACCTATCACGAGATGGTTGACGAGATAATGTCAGCCGTAAGACAAGGGAAAAGAGTTTGTGCGGCATTCTATGGGCATCCGGGAATATTCGTTTACCCGTCGCATGTGTGCATCGCCACCGCAAGAGAAGAAGGGTACGAAGCACAAATGTTGCCTGGAGTTTCTGCTGAGGATTGCCTAGTTGCTGACGTAGGCATGGATCCTGGTTATCTTGGCTGCCAAAGTTATGAAGCAACAGATTTCCTGAGCTTCCCTCGGAGCTTCGATTGTCATAGTGCTTTGATTATTTGGCAAATAGCGCATGTCGGTGTTTTCAACTTTGAATTTGAGCCAAATCGTTTCGGCTTGAAAAAGTTAACTGAAAAGCTACTTGAACATTATCCGGCCCAGCACGAAGTTTGCGTTTATCTTGCAAGCGTCGACCCGCATGTCAAACATCAAGAATACTGGATGCCATTGTCACAGCTACCGGAAGCGCCGCTTGGCTGCTCACCTACTCTTTATGTTCCTCCTCTGGCGTCACCCAAAGCAGATCCTGAATTTTACAAAGACTTTCCGGAAGCCGAATCTGCCGACAGCTATAAACATTTCAAAATGACGAAGCGCGTATACCGTCGCGATCTACTTTCTCCACAAAAGGAACTTGCAACGAAAGCGTGACGTTTGTCATTCTGATTCCGGCAACGTCTTTCTCGTAGTGATTTCTCTATCTCCTGCGGTATCAGTTTCTTATGAGCGAAATTCCAGCATTTAAGTCACATTTACAAGTTGAGGTGCTTAGCGGCGAGGGAGTGCTGATCTTATCCGAAGAGAGAGACAGCGCAAAAGCTTTGCACGGTAACTTATTCGAGAAGGTGGTCAGCGCCACCGACGGCATAAGAACAGCCGATACGATCGTTGACCTGTTATCCGATCAACTGCCGGCAGCTCATGTTTATTACGCTCTGAACTTGTTGGAGAACAAAGGTTATTTATCCAAACGGGCATCCTCAATTCCGAACAACGTGGCCGCATTTTGGGATGGGCTTGGGTGCGATCCGCTGACTGCCAACAACTGCATCGCCCGGAAATCCGTGCGAGTGAGAACCGTAGGCGCTACGAACGCAGAAACAATGATGCGTACATTAGAAGCTGCCGACATCAAAATGGTTGACTCTGATGATGCCGATCTCGAAATAGTGCTGACCGATGACTATCTCCGCTCCGAGCTGCGCAGCATATATATGCAGCTTCGCAATGCCGGACGTCCGTGGTTGCTAGTAAAACCGGTGGGCTTTGAACCTTGGATCGGACCACTGTACTTACCCCATCAATCCGGGTGTTATGGCTGTTTATCCGCTCGTCTAAGACGAAACAGACCCCTTAATCTTTTTGTCGCAAGAAAGAAAGGCTTCGATGAGCCAGTTCCAATTTCAAGAGCGTCACTGCCCTCTACGGAAGCGATTGCTGTCCAAATAGCTGCTGTCGAATCCGCCAAATTTTTAGCGACTGGAAGCAGCACTCTAATACAAAATGTGCTGAGCCTGGATATACGTGATTGGAGCACCCAGGTTCATACTTGGCTAGCTCATCCGGCCTGCACACTTTGCGCACCGAACATGAGCAAAATGCCTGCTCCCATAGAGCTCGTGTCCTCAAAAGCTAAGTTCGTGAAAGACGGTGGTCATCGAATAGCCGCCCCGGAAGACACCCTGGCCAAGTACGGGCATTTAGTCAGCCCCATTACCGGTGTGGTGCCGGCACTGGCAGCCGTTGAATGTACGGAAAATAGCGGATTCGTTTATATGGCTGGATTGAATTCCACGGTGCAACTATCGACGCTTGATATGCTGCGACAAGGGTTACGCAATATCTGCAGCGGTAAAGGTGCTTCAGCTAATCAGGCGAAAGCCAGTGCACTATGCGAAGCACTCGAACGCTATTCTTTCGAATTTATGGGCAACGAATTTCGAATATCAGCAAGCTATAACAAGCTGGGAAGCGATGCAATTCACCCTAATGACGTATTGCTGTTCAGCGAGCATCAATACCAATATCGAGAAAAATGGAACGCTCGCAAATCCAAATTCAACTGGGTGCCAGAGCAGTTTGATGAGAACGAGCAGATTGACTGGACACCGGTGTGGTCTCTGACCGAGAAGCGACACAAATACTTACCAACACAGCTACTCTATTTCGGAGCAAAGGCACGTGAAGGTAGTGACAGACAATTCTCCCGGTCCTGTTCCAATGGCAATGCGGCCGGCAACAACCTCGAAGAAGCAGTGCTTCAAGGATTCTTCGAACTTGTTGAGCGTGATGCGACAAGCATTTGGTGGTACAACCGGTTGAGCAAAGCTGCTGTAGATCTTGGTTCATTTAAAGAACCCTACTTAAACGATTTCGTCGAATCCTATTCACATTCAGGTCGCGAAGTTTGGGCCCTTGACCTAACAAGCGATCTTGGCATTCCAACCTTTGTCGCACTGTCTCGCAATGTTTTCGGCGGCGAAGAGCGGATCATGTTGGGTTTGGGTTGCCATTTCGACGCTAAAATCGCCTTGAAGCGCGCTTTTGGCGAGATGAACCAAATGTTTTGTATCGCCAATAGCGCCGAAAGCAACGACAGACTTGAAGACGCCGAAACCATAGAATGGCTTAAGACCGCTACCATTTCCAATCAACCATATCTATGCCCAGATAAGAATCTGCCCGCCAAACAGTTTGCGGATTATCCTAAGCTACATACGGGAGATTTGCTCGATGATATTCTCACTTGCAAGCAAATGGTTGAGAATCTAGGGCTTGAAATGCTCGTGCTAGATCAGACTCGAGCGGACATCGCCATGCCTGCGGCTAAAGTAATAGTTCCCGGCTTGCGTCATTACTGGGCACGTTTTCGTGATGGAAGACTCTATGATGTACCAGTGAAAATGGGCTGGCTTAAAGCCCGCTTGCGCGAAGACGAGTTAAACCCAATCCCTGTTTTCGTGTAGAGTAAGCCGCGTACATGCTGCCCAGATATCCATACACCCTGTCGTTCAAAAGCACTGCAAAACTAGAGGAAGACGATTCCGCTCTCTTACTTTGCGTGCCAGAAAGAAGCAGGCTGCGCATTGCCGCCCCAACGCCATCCATACGAACGCTGTTGGAGCATTTATTTGCCGGCGGCATGACTGATGATCAGCTCTGTGAAGCCGCCATGCACGCGGACAAAAACGCAGATCCGGCAAAGATTTACTTCTTTCTGGAAAAATTGGCGGCATACGGCATGCTTTGCTATACGCTTAACTTGGAGGGGAAGCCTTTCGCCACACTGCAAGTAGTTGCAAGCCCCTTTAAATTAGCCGATCTTGATTGGGAGGAATCATACCAACTATCACGTTTTGCCTATTTGCGGCGAACGGAAGACGGAATGATCATGGAGTGCCCATTAGGAAAAGCCGTGATGCTCTTGAATGATCCAACTGCATTGTCTGCAATCAATCATTTGACTAAAAGTTGTACTTTGGAAAGCTTGTCTGACCAAAGCGGCTTGGAACCCGGTGCCGCAGCTTCTTTTCTTTTACTGCTTGCCAGCGGACAAATGATCGACGCTCAGAATCCGAGCGGCAACCTCTTGACCGAACAAGAAAACACTACAATGCGTCAGTGGGAATTCCATGATTTGCTTTTTCATTCGCGCAGCAGGCTAGGTAGGCATGATTACGGCTTTGGACCGACATCCAGATTTCTTGGGATCTTGCCGCCGTTACCGGCGGTGAAAGAACCAATGTCAGGCAGGCGCATCAAGCTTCAGGAACCCAATTTAGAAAAACGCCAACACGACTCTATCAACTTTTTTACCGTAGTTGAAGAACGAAAGTCCGTACGTGTTTCAGGAGGAACGCCGATAACTGTCGCGCAACTGGGCGAATTTCTTTATTGGGTGGCACGATTCAAGCAAATTTATCCTGTAGATATGGAACAAAAAGCGTTTTATGAAAATTGCGTACGCCCTTGTCCTAGCGCCGGCGCCGTACACGAAATCGAGCTCTATCTCACTGTGTCCAACTGCTCCGAACTGGAACCGGGTCTTTATCACTATGCTTCTCTTAGCCATGAATTGGAATGGCTTTCTGAGCTAAAGGAGCCGCAAAAGGCGATGCTGGAGGATGCACGCTTGTGTTCATATATGACATCGCCACCTGACGTTCTCATTACATTGGCTGCTCGGTTCCAGCGCCTCTCGTGGCAATATGCATCCATGGCCTACGCCACCATGCTCAGGAACGCCGGAGTCATGTACCAACAGATGTATTTGGTAGCAACGGCCCTTAAACTGGCACCGTGCGCACTGGGCCGCGGTAATTCTGACCTATTTGCCGAGGCAACAGGGCTTGACTATTGCGTCGAGAATTCTATTGGCGAATTTATGATCTCCGGACAAAATCATTAGCTTAAGCGCAACTTTCAGCGATTTCACCAAGATGCTTTTGCAAACCTTCGCAAGAGATGGATTCGATCCTAGCTAACATGCCCTCGAAGCAAGAAGTCTTTAGTCTGGTCCAACTTTCAGGACTAGATTTGGCTGACGGGAGCGTAAAGTACGGCACATCCACATTGTCGACAAGACTGTCCATTTCAAGATTAATTAACGGCTTCAGACAATCAGCGAAATCACCAACCATCGCTGTCAAAGTGTCCTCTAGATAACGCCGCCGTTTATCCGAATCGCGCATGTATTCAGACCTGGAAGCCAACTGAAGCAAGCAAGTATAAGATCGGGTCGGACGAAACATCGCTCGAACATATTGGCGCTTAAAAGCTTGGAGCGGCGAACCACTGGCCAAAAGCTCATGCTTATGTTTCAACAAAAGCATGTACATTGAGCTAAACCCATGCAGAATCTGCTCTTTGAATTCACGAAAATTTTGAATCTTACCGTTATAGATTACCTGGCTGTTCATCTGTGGCGAATATTGCTTTAGCAATAACTCGTTGCCAGGCTTTTTGTCCAGATACATCGAATCAGTGTTTGCTAGCGCCAACACCGGCAGCACTAGTGGCAGCTCAAAAGAATCCAGCCCAGCGCAGCCAAGTGCCGAGGCATCAGGGGCTCTCTTTACAGGCGCGTCTGTGCCAACCTCAGGCTTTGGCGGAATCAACATAGTGCTATAAACCGAATTTCGGTCGAACTCCGGCGGCAAGTCAAAACCGGGCATAAGTTCATCTGCATCCGGGTACATGAGCGTCTCTGTATCAATTAGTACTGGCATATCGCCCGAAGCTATTACATTCTCAAAATGATTGTCCGTACCTCTTAATACATAGAGAAAACAAAGCAAGGACCCACTATTTTGGTAAAATCTCCGAACATCATCGAGACTTTTACATGCTGCCTTTTTAGCCTGCAGTGTCCAGCCATATCCGGAGCGATTCAGAGTGCGTACCGCCCGCAGTCCCGCAGCACCTCGTGCTGAAAACCAATCCACGAGATTGGCGTAATTCACATCAGAAGAACAGTCACGCGGCTTGTAAAACAAAGAATGACCACTGCTGAACTCCAGAAAAACAACGGTTCGCCCCTTATGGCGCGTTTCCGAAAGTGACGGAGTCACATTTACAAGCTCACCAAGTGGGCATCCATCAAACAAGTCGTTACCGATAAGCTGATTATCTTGAGTAAGTCTTGTAAGGAGCTCTTCCGTGCTACTAATCCAATTATCTCGGATTTTGACAAAACAACGATTAAGCTCGGAATACTTCTCAAGAAATTCGCAAAATTGACCATTGTACATTTTATTGACGAACTCAAAATAAAGAGCGGTTCCCGCTTCCTCAAGAGTCGCAGCGGAAAAGAACATTCGCCTTGCAGCTTGCACTAGCGAGAACTCAAAAAACAAAGAGTACGTAGAGATAGCGGATAACCTTTGCAACAGACTGAGTTCAAAACCAGCCTGCGCCTTGGCAGTCAGACTTGAGTAGAGAGCGTTCCGCCGCATTTCATCCACCGCATCAAGAAGCACGGGAAGCAAAACGTGGCCAAAATCGACTTTGGCGATGCCTTCTACTCCTAAGGCAGACCCGGAATTTGCGCTATCTTCATAGCACTCTGCAAGTCTATTGCAATAACCGACCATGCGGTCTTGAAACAAAGCCTTCACTTCCTTAAGTATGAGATCTTGAGACTTTTGAATTTTAATCATGCTTCTATTCTCAGCTTGTGCCTGAAAGTTGTAGCGCTTTTTTCGGCTATTGTCGATCTCTTTCTTCGTCTCCATTTTTACTGACGACTTTTCAGTTCACAAGACCACAAACAGACCGAAGCCCTGATGGTAAGAATCTTTCAGCAACGACCAATAAAATTTACCAATTGCGCTCACCAATACCTTAGCCTTACTCTAATCAGGTTCCTCAACTATTAATCTCCAACATTCCTGATAACTGAAGAAAAGCAAAAGCAAACGATAACGCTGCGATTAATGCTTGATGTAACCACTCCAGAACCACCCGAAATAATCTGTTGCATCAATGAAATCTGTTATAGTTACGCATAATTTTCGTAGACTAACGACTACGAAAAAATGACAATCTGCGACACCGTAGTTGACATTGGAATCATTAAGTAACCGTACCACGGAGTAAAAGACATGTCAGGAACAGAAATGAACGGAGTTGGAATCTCGAAAGAAGAATGGAGCCTTTACCAAAAGGTAATCGGAAAAGCATGGGCTAATGACTCTTTCAAAAAAAGATTGAAAGATAATCCAAAGGCTGTCTTAGCCGAAGAAGGCATCAAATTGCCGGCTGGTAGCAACGTTGTTGTAATGGAAGATACAAAGGACAAACTCCATGTAGTCATTCCGCAACATCCAGCTGGTGGAGAAGGAGAAGTTTCTCTGGAAGATCTAGCCCACGCTTACGGCGGCAATTGCTGCAGCTGCGTACTGCTTTAATTCCACAGAACCGAATATGACCTTGTCGCTATACTTCACTCGACATAGATTGTACTTTGCAGTGCTGGACATACTCAGCAATCAAGTTTTTCTTGATAACTAAAAGCTCAATTTATGACCGTGTGAAGTATAGCGAAGTTTTAGCAAATGGTTGCTTACCTATAGGTACTAGCGATGGAACGTAATTCGCAACTTAAGACAACGCCTCAGTCAGTGCCAGAATCAGTAATGGAACGAGTTCAGCTCACTCCAAATCTAACTGTAATGACAGAAGGACAGGAAGGTCAGTACAGAATTTACCGTTCTCTCCTTTTTAACGAGATGTGGCTCAGCCAAACCTCACTATTGGAACGCAGCACGCCGCTAATGACCCAGGCTCTACTAGATGGGACTTATATGGCGGCATACAATGAAGTGCATAAAGGCCAACTCGCTCCACCGGTACCGAAAACCACTTTCACTCAAAATGTTTGGAACCTGCTTAATTTCTATCATCCCATGCTTTCCACCCCGAAAGCACAAAAGATAGCTGCCGCCAGATTCGAAGAGATGGGACGTGACGATCTAGCTTCTCATGCCTATCAAGAACTGGAAGAAGAAACCGGGCACCACACCTTGGCCCTCGAAGATCTTACGGCATTGGGTTTGCCCGCATTTGATCTGGTAACTAAAATAAAGCCACCATCAGTACAAGTAGCGGCACTCAATTTAAGATATGCGCAGAAAAATCCAATTGGGCTTTTTGGCTACAACTATGCGTTGGAAAGAATAGCTTCCCTAATCGGACAGGAATTCATCGACGTCGTCAAGGCAGCCAATCCTCCAAATGTGTATGCAACAAGAACTATAGAAGTGCATAGTTCGGTAGGCAGTGATGCTCGTCATGTACAAGAAATGACCGAGTTTGTTTGTGAACTTCCAGCAGCCGATCGTGAGGCTATATTACATGCTGTTTTTGAAACAGCCACAATAGTTCTCTCTCTTCCAGGTCGCGTTAAAACTGATGAGGAAATTCATGAAATTCTTGCCGAACATGGATTCAACCTTGAAATGATGCGACAACCAGCTGCAGCCATAAACTGATTTGTATGCTCAACCGCCTTGTCGTTTCACTTTCATTAGTCACCGCTTTCTCACTGTCGTCTAAATCTATAGCTGAGACATGCTCATCAAGCAACGGAAAAAATCAAGCCAACGTCATAGCTGCCGTGCCGGAAACAGGGACACAACAGCAGCTCCTTCCACCCATATCAACCACCTCTCCACAGGCAGTAATAGCAAATACATCAATTAGTGATGTTGCCAGTGCCAAAAGAGCAATAAGAGTTTCGCTTAAAACAATTGCCCCTCTCATTCAAGTTGCTTCTTTGAACCCAGTTAGACTGGATGCTACATACAATCAACCAGTATCTCTTAAAGATTGCCTCGTGTACGCCTTGTCCGAAAATTTACCAATCAAGATTTCACGCGAAAGCTATATCTACCAGCGTTACACGTTTTGCGCCAATTTGGCACTTTTCCTTCCGACCAATACTATGTCCTGGAACTTGGTAAGAAGCAATGTCGGTCCCAGCCCTAACAACTCTGTAGCACTATCCCGCGTATTTTCAGAAGCCGTGCGCTTTCCTGTTTTTCAAGGCGGCAACGTATTTTATAACACGCTTGCTCAATTCTATAGAGAAAAGGGATGGCATAAAGCGCTGGATGCCACAGTCAACGACACCCTCTTATCCGTATACAATAACTATACCAACCTCTTGCTCAACGAAGCGCTGCTGCAAATTCGCACCAAATCCGTAGCCGTCTCGGAAGCTCAATTAGCTTTGAATGAAAAACAATTCAATGCCGGAAAAGGCACTCGTCTTGCCATCATGCAATCGAAGACACAACTGGAGTCTGACCGGCAAGCTCTGCTTGAGCAACAAGTAGCCCTGCGCACAGCAGCCATCAATCTTTCTTATACGCTAAACGGGCCACTGGCAGTTAATCTTATCCCTGTTGAAGATACCGTTACCGAGACATCCCTTGTTGAAGAAACCACTACCGTAGAAGATTTGATACAACAGGCTTATCAACACAGACCTGAGCTCCGCCAATACGAACTGTTCTGCCTGGCAGCCAACAGAACAATATCCGTGGCTGCAGCACCGTTGCAGCCAACGGCATCGTTTTTTACTGGTTATACGCATTCAAGCACTACTGCTTCCGGATCCGCAAATATTGCCGGCGCGGGCGTATTCGGGGGGCTCTTCAATACAACTCAGTTTGGATTTGTAGCCAGCCAGACACTTTCCGGGATAGGTGTTCCGGCAATCATGAACATCTATGGTGCTCGAGCTCTAGCCAGACAAGGGCTGTATCAAGCCAATCAAGAACTAATGTCGATCGCCAGAGACATACGAATTGATTATTTAACGGCGTTGACAGCACGCAAAAAGATTGAAGTGTCCTCGCTCGAACTCAGCTCGGCGCAAGAAGCATTGAGAATCGCACAAGCACGTTTTAAGGTAGGAGCTTCTACTAATTTGGAGGTTATTGAAGCTCAGCGCGACTACGTATCCGCACAAATAAAGCAAGTACAAGCTATCATCAGCTCTAACCAAACCCAAGCACAAATTTTACACGACACCGGGCTGATCTCGATCGGCACATTGACAGGTGAAAAGCGTTCATCAAAACCACGCTCTAAATAAATTATGGTGAAATGGACACTGCAAGAAATGATGATCGCCGAGGAACGAATCAAAAACTTCCGGCAGCAAATATTTGCAGTTTTCTTTTGCACCACTATTCTTCTTCTATCACCAACTCAGCATTGTCTGTGCCAAATAAGCCTAGACCCTGTCGATAGAAATTTACTGGAAAATAGTACTGCAAGCCTTAATGAATTGACGGCACTGGCTCCCAAAGTCGGTATTAAATCTGAGAAAGAGATTCGTTTGAATATTTCTCCAAACGAATTGAAAATTTTTCCCAAACTCGGCTCATTACAGCCGATAAGACTTGATGCCTCATATAGCGAACCTATTACTTTGCGTGATGCTCTTTCGTATGCCATAGCCAACAATCTTCCGATCAAAATTTCACGTGAAAGTTGGAAGTTCCAGCGATATCAGTTTTACGCAAGCATGGGACAATTTTTACCCAACAACACTCTTCTTGCGGGAGTCACCACATCAAATGTTTATTCGACCGGAACACTTAACACCGCTCGACTCTACCAAGAAGCGCTCTATTTCCCGGTTTTCCAGGGTGGATTGATCTTGAATGCTACTCTGTCACAATATTACAGAGCTAAGGCATTTCGCCACGCCTACAATTCGACCATCAATGATACTCTCTTGAGTGTTTATAAGAACTATACTTATTTGCAATTCAATGGGGCCATATTAAAGATTAGAGCGAAGGCTGTTGCTGTTTCGGAAACTGAACTTGAGATCAATCAACAATTATACAAATCCGGCAAATGTACGCGACTTGCCGTTGCACAATCAAAAGCTCAGCTCGCTTCCGATCAGCAAGCCTTACTCGACCAACAGCTCGAATATCGCAAAGCCGCACTTTATCTAGCTGATGGACTGAATCTGCCGTTGTCCATCAACCTTATCCCTGCCGAAGACTCTGTAAGCCAAATCTCGCTTATCGATGAGAAAGCAGAGCTAAATGATTTCATTAAGACTGCCATGTCCAAAAGACCGGAGCTGAGACAGTTCGAATATTTTCGCCTTGCCGCAGCAAGAAACGCACAGGCAACCGCCTACGCCTTCTACCCTTCTTTGAACTTTTTCCTGTCGTGCAATCACATTAACACAACCGTCAGGGGTCCCCTGATTGGAGTTAATGGCATAGCTAACGGAACGATCGCTGCCAACCAAGTGGCAGCATACACTCCGGTTGTAACCTCAACTGCATTGGGACAGCAAGCCAACTTTAGCGCTAGCGGTTCCACCACCGGAAATCAAGGCGCCAACACTGGAGCAGCTACAACCGTGGCCGGTGGCGGCGGCTCGCCAACAGCTTCGATTCAATCGGGCGGGCTTGTAACTTCCGGCGGAGCAGCTCCGACATTTGTCGGTAATGCAACGGCTACACCGTTCAATTACGTGAACGGCACCACGGTTACCAGCGGAATTTTCCCTGGTCTATTTAACACCGTACAAGCGGGCTTTCAACTCAACTGGACAGTGCCAAACAGTGCAATCGGTGCAGCTTCTAGCGTTCTGGCAGCAAAAGCGCTCGGAAGGCAGGCCCTCAACCAAGCTAACCAGCAGTTAAGCTTGGTTATGGCGCAAATACGGGCCGATTATACAAGCATCTTAGCCGCAAGAAGACAAGCCGAAGTAACTAGAGATGAGCTTGCCGCATCGTCCGAAGCATTAAGAATGTCCACGCTTCGTTTGCGTGCCGGCGCCGGAGTAAATCTCGAGGTGATCAAAGCGCAACGGCGTTACGTGAACGCACTGATTGCCAGTACAGGCGTTGTACTCTATTCAGGTCAGCTTCAGGCACAATTGCTTCACGACATTGGTACTATCTCGTTGGATACGCTCGCTCCAAAATCAACGCTTTAACGCAATCGTCATTTAGTACCAATACTCTTAAGCACAACCTTATCGGCATCGTTATATAAGGTATAAACTGGCAAGCTGATTTCAGCACCTCTAAGAGATTCGCCTGTCACAAAAAACAAATAGCCTTCGCTGATATCGTTCGGCCAAAGAGCGCGCTTCTTAAAGCTAGCGTATTCGTCAGAACGACGGCGTTCATCGCCACCATATCTGTTCGGTACAGGGCCTGCGTTCCTGATAGCGTCTTTCAGAGTGGCAATACCCCCTATCGAGAGAGCCGCTCCGGTGCCCCGCATTGCCAGCTTAGCTATACCAGTAGGCGGATCGGCTGCTTTTTGAATTTGCTCCAGTGAAGAGCATTGCAATTGCTTGCCTTTCACAACTGCCACAGCAGATCCGCCATCAAATACTACAGGGCGATCCGAGGTGTTACGCACTTTAATCAAAAGCCCCTTGTTTTTGCCAACAGTGAGTTCGCGGTCTTCCACCGCCAACACATCACCAACAAGAGACTGCGATAAGGGCACAACACTTTTTGTCGATGCACTATCATCCAAGTTTTGTTGTTCCGCTTGCGCCAATACTAATGAGGGATTAGCGACTAAGACCAATACTAAAAAGGCTTGCGATAAATTGTCTTTTTTCATGCCCAATGAACTTTCGACACTCAGAGAAAAATCATGTTCGGTAACTTGAGTCATTTTCCATGAAAATATGATGAAAATCTGACTCCCGGAATCTATTTAACTTCTTTTGTGTATAAAACATTTTGTTTCACACAGCCACTTGGCTTGCTTCGTGATTTTGGAGTGCGGTTAAAAACTACATTTATCCCAGGTTAGTGATTATGACGTTATCCAAAACCTCTGTACACTTGTCAGCTAACTTCCTGCAACTTACCGCTTGGGGTAGCAAGTTGTCCAATGATTTCTTGTTCCTCCTATAAAAACGTGAACCTACATCAATTACTCGTTGTCCGAGCAGTCTGTACTCGACTTCGATAGCCAGACTTTCGCGAGCGCAGTCATCAATGATATTCAGGACGTGAATTCTCCAACCCGAACATGGGGCATCATGCACTAAATCCATCGACCAGCGATCATTGATACGCAAAGCTTGTTCTTTCGATTGAGCACGCTCCCCAAAGAACTTTCTTCTACCCTTGCTACGTACAGCAAAACCAAGCTCACGATAAATGCGGCAAACCTTTTTGTGATTTACGATATTTCCACCGGCTCTCTCTTACATTCCCATTCCTTGCCGCATCAGAAGTGCTGCAGCTTCTCGCCTCTGCGGCAGTCCTACCACTTTTTTTTGAGCACCTCATTGATTTCTTCACTCTCCAGCGTCAAGTTGACGACGATCCGTTTCAAACGTGCATTCTCGTCTTCAAGCTCAACCACCAATCATTTAAGCGAGCAAACACTAAACGCTACGACTGTATAACTGTTCGGAAATGAGTTCAGTTAGTGCAATATTGCAGTATTTTCGTATGCACTTTAGATCATACGCTACTTAAAAGATTACGTATGGGTTATGCGCAAAACATCAAAGTTCTAAAAATTAGCCGATGACGGGATTCGAACCTGCGACCTACGGTTTACGAAACCGTTGCTCTACCAGCTGAGCTACATCGGCATAGGGGATAAATTATACATCACCGGTTGCCAACATGATGCATAGATCAAGCCCGGCTGTCAAAATTGCTACATGGCTACAAACAAAATAAACAAAGAACAGATTGTTGGCGGCATACTTTCCGGCGGCAAAAGCAGTCGCATGGGACAGCCCAAAGACAGAATACTTTTAAGCGACAGTAGAAGCATGCTGGAACATGTGTTGGACACAATGTTTAAGGTCTGCGCAAAGGTTGTAGTAGCCGGTCCGACGCCGCCTGGCATGAGGTGTGATCCAAAGCAGGTCATCTTCGTCAAGGACAATAAAATTGAAGCCGGTCCTTTGGGCGGTATCGAGGCGATCTTGGCAAGCGGAATTGCCGATGGCTACCTCATTGCAGCCTGCGATCAACCTTATCTAACCTCAGAACTTTTGCTTGAGTTAGCACCAGATGACAAGAGCATGCCTTGCTTCTTTGATCTACCGGGCAGTCCGATTATTCAACCTTTACCCGGCTATTATCCGGCGAATTGGCTAGATGATATTCGCGAAGCACTTTCAAAAAAGCGCAACGCACTGAAAGCCTTGATTGCAGACAGTGATGTGGTGCTTAAAAAGATTGCACCAGAGAAAGCTGCTTGCTTGAAAAGCATTAACACTGCCGAAGACTTAACTTTAGCTTTGCCAAACCGGCTCACGTAGCTCGAATTCCAATTTATTTGAAACTTCAAGCGCTTTTTCTTTTGCGGCAAAACGCTCTACAAGCCAAAGTCCGAGATCCAAGCTTGCAGTAATACCGGCAGCAGTGACAATAGTTTTGTCATCGACAACACGAGCTTTGATCACTTTGGCACCGAGCTCCTGTAATTCGCTAAGAGCTTGCAGATTTGTTGTTGCCGGACGTCCTTCAAGCAGTCCTGCTTTTGCTATAAGCAAAGACCCGGTACAAACCGAAGCAAGGATTACACCTTGGTCGTAAAAGGCTTTAATCAGCCTTAGAATAGTGCCTTTTTCTGCCTCAGCATAAGCACCGGAAGCTGAACGATTTAACCAACCTCCGCCAGGCACAATAAGAACATCAGGCTTATTTGCCAGATCAAGAATACCCTCAGGGATAATTTTAGTTCCATAAAAGCCAGTAGTAAATTGTTGCTTTTCCAAACTAAGAAGGCGCAAATCAAAGCTAGCTATTTTTAAAGCTTCAAAAACACCAAATACATCCATCTCTTCAAAACCATCAAACAGAAGGAGCTGGAATTTCATCGCTTAACCCTTATAAACAGCTTCCATCATTATGACTTAAATAGGTGGGAACGAAATTAAGCTTCTCCCGTCAGAGCAGAGGGGAGCGCTGCCAATCGTCCACAAAGGGGAAACTAATGGGCATTTCGCTAAAACCGGAATATCTCAAACGATACAAGGACATTGCCTGGCTTTTAATCAAATATGGCAA
Organism: Candidatus Obscuribacterales bacterium; assembly: GCA_019750335.1. Lineage (GTDB taxonomy): Bacteria > Cyanobacteriota > Vampirovibrionia > Obscuribacterales > Obscuribacteraceae > JAIEPM01. The sequence goes on along the minus strand of JAIEOQ010000003.1, from coordinate 119,938 downwards.
TTCGGATCTTGTGAAACATGCCGGTTTAGAAGAAATCATGGCTGCCGAAGACGAGAATTCCGGAACAACAAAAGAGTCACCGTGTAAGGCTGAAGAATTAGCTAAAGACTTGGAAAAGCTCGGTCCGGCATTCGTCAAAATTGGGCAGATGCTTTCCACAAGACCGGACTTTTTACCAGTGCAATATTTGGATGCTTTGTCCAGACTCCAGGATAATTGCGAGCCTTTTGATTTTGTCGAGGTGGAAAAAATAGTTGTATGCGAAATCGGTGTGCGTTTATCGAAAGCATTCACTGAATTTGAGCACAAACCTTTGGCTGCCGCTTCACTTGGACAGATACACGAAGCAGAAATGCGTGACGGACGAAAAGTAGCGGTTAAAGTTCAACGTCCGGGCATCAGAGAGACCATTGTTCAAGACCTAGAAATACTGGCTGAAATAGCTGACTTTTATGACAAGCATACCGAGTCTGGCAAACGTTATGAATTCGGAGTGATGCTTGAAGAGTTTCGTAAATCAATTCTAGCTGAGCTGGATTATAAAAGAGAAGCTCACAATCTTGAGACCGTCAAAGATAACCTCAAAGAATTTAAGGATATTGTCGTACCGGCACCCATTCACGACTATAGCAGCTCCAAAGTTTTAACTATGGAATTTATTAACGGCAAAAAAATTACCAACGTCACTCAGTTAGAACTTTTAGAGATGGACGGTGCGGCCCTTGCCGAACAAGTTTTTGAAGCTTATCTCAAACAAATTTTGATTGATGGTATTTTCCATGCCGATCCCCATCCGGGCAATGTCCTCCTTACACCAGACAACAAAATCGCTCTTCTTGATCTTGGTATGGTCGCTCAACTGACACCGACCATTCAAGGCAAGTTACTGCAATTGGTACTGGCAATCAGTGAAGGACGAGCCGATACGGCTGCCGATGTCGCCCTTGAAATTGGTACGCCTAAAGATAATTTTGACGAAACAGCTTGGCGCAAACAGATTGTCGAACTAGTTCAAAAAGCAAATAACAATATCGAAGATATGCAAGTCGGCAAAGTTGTACTGGGAATTACAAAATCAGCCGGAGATTGCGGCGTTCGCGTACCGGCCGAATTAACAATGCTCGGCAAAACATTGCTCAATCTGGATCAAGTCGGTAGAACGCTTAATCCGGAATTCGATCCTAACGCCTCAATCAGAAAAAATGCCGCTCATATAATGGAACAGAGAGTTCTGAAAAACATTTCGCCAGGGCGAGTGTTCAACGGAATGCTTGAAGGTATAAATTTTGCCGATAATTTACCAATCCGAATCAACAAGATTCTAGACATGCTTGCTGGCAACAAGCTAAAAATGGAAGTTGATGCTATCGACGAAAAGATTCTGGTTGATGCAGTGCAAAAAGTTGCCAATCGTATAACCTTAGGTTTAGTGCTTGCCGCTTTAATTATCGGAGCAGCATTACTCATGCGCGTACCCAGCTCTTTCACTATTCTCGGTTACCCAGGACTGGCCATCTTATGCTTTATGTGTGCTGCTTGTGGCGGATTTGCCTTGGCAGCGCAGATAGCATTTTATGACCAGCGCCCGCAAAAATTAAGTTCAAAATAAAATCAGCTCAGCTATCTATTTACTTACTTCCATAAACATAATAGTCAAAGTTTCGGCTGAATTTCTTGAAAGATATTTGCTCCGGCTTTGATCCATAAGTATCGCGCAGTGTCACAGTCCCTCCATCCGGACCCGAGGGATCGTATTTTAATACGCTATAAACATGGTTATTCACATAACCATCGGTAGTTCGATCACCTTTCCACATAACCTCAGCGTGATTAACTGAATCGAAACAGACTACTGCTCGCTTTTCATTTAATGCTTCGGTCATTTTGGCTTTAGTCGTGGATTCACTAGTAAAACTACGACTATCACTGTCTGCCGTTTTACCGGTCATCAATTTGAGGACATGCTCAGGCAATTTTCCACCATTGGCTCCCTCAAAAGATGTATTATTTCCTGACCAAGAATTTTGACGATTGTATTCTCCAAAAGCTTTTTCTAGGACATAAGGCCAATTACCAAAGGATTTTTCATCCTTAGATTTTATCGGCATATAAAGCTGCATTTCAGCACTTGTCGGTTTACTCACAGTGACCGGATGCTTCGGATCTCCTGGAAAAGTAACCGTGTATGTGCCGTCCTTGTTGTCTTTAATCATGTCACGAATCAATTCCGGCTGCCCATGGGCAAGTGAACCGACTACACCATGAAAAGCGCAGTCTCCCAGACGCCACTGAACCATCGCTTCCGGCTTTATGCTTTCCAGCGGATCAGATGGATTATCAAACAATTGATCCGGTGCATCATTTTTTGTACGTGAAGCCACACGCATATCGATGCCACCAATCAATCTTTGGACATCGGTGCCTCTTGCTTTGAAATATTTATCGTCAATCTCTTCTTTGGTTAGTCCTTGTGGATTTTCTTTCTTGATTTTTTCAAAATCATTCTTTAGAAAGTCAATGCCATTCCGGTCATTTGCGGACAAATTATCTTGCTTCGCCGCCGCAGCTAATTCTTCTTCGGATAATAAACCATCACCATTAATATCCGCTTTTGTAAAATTAGCTTTGCTCCATTCGCGAGCATCAGTTACTTGCTTTCTCAGCGCCAGCTGCTCCCCTTGAACCTTTTCAAATTCAGCAAAATCTTTACGGCTGATTCCGCTTGTTTCGCTTCCCCATTCATCATTGCTTAAGTTAGCAAGCCGCTTTCTTTGCTCGTAAGTTGCAGCAATGATTCCCCCTTCCTCACGAGTATAGTCCTTCGATTCTATGGCACGCCCAAGCTCTTTATCACTCAAAAAGCCATCATTGTCAGAATCAATTCGAGAGAATAATTTGGTTGCCCCACGGCTATAATCAGCCACCTTCTCTTCTGTCGATTTTTGCTCGTTCTTATCTGCTCCAGCATCTACCAGAGTAAGCGGCGGCACAGAATCATTCCCTTTTCCTTTTATGTCATCATTGCGGATCATTGCTATATCGGCAGAGCCCAAAGAACCAAAACCTTCGGTTTCAGACAAACCTTCGTTTTGATTATTCTGCTCTTCAGCCGAACGATCTATCCCCGATTCAGGCTTTTGCACCACGAGACAAGTTCTCCCAAAAGCAACCCCTATTAATAATTTAGGGTAAGCTCAGAAACCAGAGAGAAACAGCTTGTGGAAGATTCGTGAAATCCAGAATTAGCTTGTAGCAGTTAGTTTTGCACGTCGGCGCACTTCTGTTTGCGGAATATCAACTAGGGGTGAGAACTGTCCTTCACTTTGTTGATAGCTGAAAACATCACCTGTTTCAATTTTGTATACCCAGCCGTGAATTGTAATCTCACCGCGAGACAAACGAGCAGCAACAGCCGGATGCGTCTTGAGATTATCAATTTGACTCAACACATTTTCTTGAATAGTAATATTCATTAGTTGATCGTCGTTTAGATCTTTATAGTTTTCTTTGACAGTGCGACGCGTCGATTCAGCATGATTGAGCCAGGAAGAAACCGAAGGCAGCTCCGACAAAAGCTCCGGATGTAAAAGTCCTTTCATGGCGCCGCAATGGGAATGACCGCAGACGATTATGTGCTTAACCCCTAAAGCAGCTACGGCATATTCTATGGTGGCACCTTCGCCGCCGTTAGCCGCACCGTACGGAGGAATAATATTGCCGGCATTGCGCAGAATAAACAGATCACCCGGTTCTGTTTGCGTCAACATATTAGGATTGATACGCGAATCGGAGCAAGTGATAAAAAGTATTTCCGGGTTTTGTCCTTTTGCCAGTTTTTCAAACAGCTCTTTATGCGAATGAAACACTTCGGATTGAAACTGCTGCAAACCTTTTATCAACTTCAACATTCTGCTACTCCCGCTTAGATTCAGGCGTCAACAGAGTTATGATATCACGCCTTTAAATCAGCTTCGCCAACGAACATCTGCTTGTAATGACGATACCAATTGCTTTGAAACAGCTCATTAGGGTCATATTTTAATTTCATCGCCAGAAACTTCTTGAATTGTGGATAACAAGTCTCCACTTGGTCTTTCCGCGCGAACTTGTGATATGTCAAGTAGTAGCTGCCTTCTCTCTGCATTGCTAAGTCAATCAAACCTCGCAACAACTCAGCGACACGAACAATATCCTCTTGGTTATGTATGACATGCAAATTGAAAATAATGCAAGCAAAGTCTTTATTTGCCCAGGGCAGAAAAGTTTCTTTATCTTTTTTGATTAGTCTTACCGTTCCATAAATCACATCGGCATCTTTAAGAAGAGTTGCCGCTTGCCGCATAAAATCAGCCAATTTATCAATCGGAACATATAGCTCTGTAATTATTTCACTGCCTTTTATGCAGTGGGGATCCAGAGCATCAATCTCTTCATGATAATAATCAAGATAATTTGCCAATTGAAAATCATCAGAAAGGTATTTTTGTCCGCTAGTTAAAAGATAGTGGCTGGCAAAAGTATTAAAAGCTTTGTTTTTATCTTTATGAGCTAAATGTACAAGCGAATGCCATTTCTTTGCTGAAAGAACAACCGGCGGCATCGCTGAAATTTCTTCTTCTACCGGTTTGTAAGAGCTTAAAATTCCTTTGTGCAAAAATGCGGGCGATTTATTGTCGATTGAGAATTGAAAATCAGCATAAGTACAACCATTTGCTCTGAGCTTTTCAAATTTTTCCGCAACCATATCAACAGAAGAGATTTCCACTTCTCTTAATAGGCAGACTTGCGGTACTAAACGCAATTTGATGCTGTAGATAACACCAAAGAGGCCGTAACCGCCAACAACCAGACTGAATAATTGGCTATTTTCATGACGATTGAGCTTAAGCAAACTTCCATCACAACTAACCAGAGTTAGCTCTTCAATATCTTGAACAAAAGGCGCCATATTTAAGCCGCGTCCATGTACATTGGCAGAAACAGCACCACCTAAGCTAAGCCGGTCAGCACCGGTTTGTTTTTGGGCAATGGTCCATTTATGTTTATTGTTCTTTTGTTTTTCTTTGAGTTCACGAATCAACTGCGGCCATTGTATTCCGGATTCAACAGTAACAAACCCAGCTTCGTAATCGAAATCGAGCAGTCGATTCATTTTTGTCAGATCAAATAAAACCGCATCAGTGGCAAACTGTTGGCTGCCCATAGCATGACGCCCACCAACAATACAAACAGATTTTTTAGCAAGGGCACAACGTTTTATTTCAGCTTGCAATTGCTTCAGCGTGGAAATATAAAGCACTTGTTCAACACGAGTGGCATTCAATTGGCAATGTACATCGTTTACTAAAGTAGCTTCTTTTGCCGGTTCGACAACAAGGGTTGTAATCTTGTCACAAGGGATCTTTTTTACTAAAAAAGCAACGCCAGAAATACTTGCTTTAAATATTTTTTGCGCATCTTGACCTTGCAACTCGGCAAACCACAAAGAAAGCTCATGATCGGTAATAAACCCATCTTGGAGAGCTTGGGTGCAAGCCGCTTCTAAAAGCATGACTTGATTTGCTTCGGCAAAACTAGTCAAACCAATTTCACCATTTTTACAAACTTGTATTTCCAGACCAGCTTCTTGGAATAAATCCGGCAGTTCATCTGTTATATGGTAATTAGGAATAAGCTTGCCCTGGCATTGCAATATCGATTTAGTAATTTCATTGTCATAAGATTTGATTTTCAAGCTCGACCAAGAAGGATCAGCTATGACCATTAGTCCATTGGGTTTCAATACTCTTTTTAGTTCGCTCAAAGCAAGAGCTGGATTTTGCAAATGTTGAAAAACACGATCGACAAAAATTCGATCAAAAGAATGATCGCGCAATTGCAGATCATGTATGTCGTCAACTCGATAATCAATATTCACAGCAGACGGTTGATTTTTTTGTTGGCATATACCGATTAAGGCAGCGCTTTTATCGATACCTAGAACAACACCATCCGAGCCAACTTTCAACGCAAGATTTTTGGTATCCTCGCCACTACCGCAACCGGCATTCAGTAAAGACTGACCGGGCTTTATCTCTAATAGCTCCATAGCCATCATCTTATAGGCAGATATTTGTTCGTTTGCCGAACAAACTGCCAAAAAATCGGCAAAATATGCCGGATTCAGACTAGCGTCTACATCTTGCCAACTTTTCAAGCTCATTTTTCCCTCTGTCTTTGCTTAAACCCGATACGGCTGAGCATACGCGGCTTACGCTGGTTGTTGATTGCTCATTCGCCACTTTATAAACTGTCTGGCAGGCAGCCAAGCAGTCATTTGGGGTCAAAAAGCTTTATAGGTTACCCTTATACGCAACAACTAAAAAAGTCCGTATCGCAATACTACAGAAGGATATAGAGCTCGAAATTCTCTATGGCTTTCCCGGCTTACATAATGCATACAGTCGGGTCATAATGAGAGTATTGAATCCGATTGAAAGTTCAAAGTTTTATAGTTCAAGTGGCGGTGCCACTTGGGAGGATTAAAATGTATACGCGTTCTAAAGTTATTAGTCTGAATCTAGTTAAAAGCATGAGAGCCAACAGAAATGGCTGTGTTGCAACAATCGGACAAAACAAAGAAAAATCCGAATCAGCTAAAAAGAACCAGGCTGTCAGCGCCAAAATATTGGCTTTCCGGTTCCCGCTCAACTGCGCCTAATTTATTTCTAGACCGGGAACTCATTCAATTGATTGAGAGTCTTGTCGATTAGTTATCCGATTAGTCGTTCGAGAACATAATAAGGATTGATCATGCTTAAACTATCAGCAAAAAACTTATTCGTACTAGGCAGTCTTGTTTGCCTGGGTTTCTCAATCAGCCAACCGGCCAATGCCGACGATTGGCGCCGTAATAACGGACCAAATCGTGGCTATTATGGTTATAACCCTAGTTACAATCCACAAGGCGGATTCGGTAACAACAGAGTAGATATGACTCAAAACGGAGTCAACGCAGCAATCTCACGCGGAATAGCTAGCGGACGATTGACACGTGGCGAAGCTAACAGCTTGATGAATCGCCAGCGTCAAATCGATCAAATGCAAGCTCGCTACAGTGCTGACGGCAGATTAAGTCGCAACGAACGTAACAAACTAAATAGTAAAGTTGCCGATTTGCAAGCACGCTTATGGCAAGAACTGCGCGATCGCAATATTAGATAAAAGCCTTAACTACCCCACAGTTATCGTCTGCCTGAGAATGCAAAAGCAAACCCAGGCAGACGATTTTTTTTACAACAACGAATCGATTTAACTATGCTTTTTGTTTATCGTGTTTTTGAGCATGTATTTTATTGCTCAATTTATTTTGACGTTTTTCCAAACGTCCACGCTCAGCATGAGATAACTTTTGACCTGTGGTGCGTAAAATAGATTCTCGATTTTTCAAAATATTCTGGCGTTTATCAAGAATTTTTGCCTCACGCTTCGTCAAAGCACCGGAATTAATCCCTTGATCAATCCGTTCTTCTTGCTTATTTTGTCTGGCATCTACACCGTCAGGCCATGGCTTAGCTTCTGACGACTGATTAACAGTGCATACGACCAAACCAGCAATCAACGAGAAAACAGAGCCAACAGTGATAATTTTTCGCATAAAAGTAACCTCTAAGCCTCAACTATTTTTGTTACGTCAAAAGACACAAAAAAGTTCAAGCTGAGAATTACCACTCAAACGGTGGCGGTTCTTGATCAAATCTTGGTGGTCCATCTGGAGGATGAAAACCGGGACGCCCCGGACCGCCAGGAGGGTGCTGATGCATACCGCCTGGTCCGCGTCCGCCCGGCGGACGACGCCTGAAAGTCGAATCCGGTGTTCCTTTGTACTGACGCGGAATAAAAGGAAATGTATCAGTAATCACATAATGATAAATGCCTTGGGGGTATTCGCTTGTTACAGCAAAGCGCCCGTTGCATTCATCCAATTCACCCAAACCTTTGACATATTCATAATCTTGGGTAAAAAGCCCATCATAAGTTCCTTGGGGACCGCCACTTCGACTGCCATATTTAACTCTGTAGCTTGACCTTAATTTAGCCAAACCAGAACGACTATCTTTAGAATTGCTGTGTCCGTACGGACCGTAAATTGGAAAACCGTCGGCAGCATAACCAAGCAACACAGGCTTTGGCGCTCGACTTAACTCATCTAAAAGTCCAACCGGAATACCGTGATAATGATAAGAGCCGTTCGGTTGAACATGAGCATTATTTTGATCCAGACCTAAACGCGGTCCTAAAGCCATGGCTTCATATTGCCAGCCTGAGCTTCGATCGCCTTGCCACCATTCAGCCGCACCAGGATCAAAAGGGATACCGTTTACCGCAATACCAAATGGATTCATACCAAGGGGAGTTAGAACTGAGCTTTCCACTGGTTTTAGAGGTACGCGAAAAACATAATGTTGTTCGCTAATACGATTTGGATTACCGGAGTTAGGAAAAGAACCGGTTGCGTGATCCGGCAACCCATTGGAACGAATTATCCGATAATCACCTTCGATTGTAATGCTCACTTGTGACGATGAAGCATAAGCCGGAGTCAAAGCAAATTCAAGAAGCTTCCAGGGGTCGAAAGTTGAAGCGACGGAAATTTGATTTTTTTGTGTTTCTTTAGCTTTAATGCTTGTTGAATGATCGTAATGAGCACAAGCCATGTTCTGCTGCATCAAGCACAGCAATGCGCCAAAAATAATCGCCGTTTTATTAGTCACAAATCAAACCCTACCCATGGCCAACATCAGTCCATGAATTATACTCCAGGGATGGGGCGGGCAGCCGGGTATAAATATATCAACCGGCAAAATATCCTTAATCCCATTGGCTTGCGCATAACCGTCGTGATGTACACCGCCGGAGATGGCACAAGTACCGACAGCAACTACAATACGCGGATTGGACATGGCTTCGTATGTTCGTTTGACCGCTTCATGCATGGAGCTGGGAACAGGTCCGGTGATAAGCAACGCATCAGCCATGCGTGGAGAAGCTACTACTTGTACGCCAAAACGTTCCATATCAAAAATAGGATTTCCGGCAGCACCAATTTCCGAATCGCAAGCGGAGCAACCGGTGGATACTACACGCACAGCAAGCGAATTTCTAAATGGTAGTTTTCTTCGGGGTTTGTTCGGTTTGTCTGCAAGCTTCCATTCATTTGTAATTACAAGTGAATTCAAATCATTTACTGCCAGATCCGTGCGTAAGTCATTTTTGAAAAGCCGCTCCGGACAGCCGGATACGCAAAGTCCGCAACCGATGCACGATCCTATATCCAAAGTGACTTTCGCACTCGCACCACTCTCGATAGAAATAGCTGCAGTTGGGCACATTTGCATACATTCAGCACAGATCTCGCCAAGGCAACTTTTATTTGATTCCAAAGAAGGCAAACCTAAACAATGCTCTTCGCGCAAGGGGAAAAGTGCTTGTTGGGTGACGCACCCTTTTTTCATGATTTGAAATAAAAGATCAAGCATAGAAAACCTCACAAATCATGGCCACTGTATGACAAACCAAAACTTTTATTGCAAACCGGAAAATCGGCCAGGAAATTGTTTCTGACAGCAATGGCCAAACCGGTCCAATTGTTCAAGCTCGGGTCCTTCACCGCATAGCGTTTTATTCTTCCTTTATTGTCCGTAGAAATCATGTGGATTAGCTCACCACGAAAGGCTTCGACAATACCTACGGCAATACTATCGGGCACAAGTAGCTCCGGAGCGGCAACCGCAATCGGACCGGAAGGCAAAGAAGCAAGAAGCTGCTCAATCAAATCCAAGCTTGTACCTATTTCGAACACGCGAATTTTCGTCCGCGACAAAGCATCACCGGCTGATTCAAAACGAATACGTGGTTCCGGTAGGATTTTATTTTGGAAAACTTTGCGAACATCATAGGAGACGGCACTGGCCCTGCCGGCCACACCGACAAGACCAAACTCTTTGGCAAAGGCAGGCGACAATACGCCGACACCGTCCAGACGCTCCAAAACCATTGCATCGGAAATAAAGCTGTCAATTACGACATTCAGCTCTTTTCTTAAAGGTTTCAACGTTCTAGCGAATTCCGCCAAATAACGATCGGCATCACGGGCAACACCACCAGGCAAAATATAAGCGCGTAAAAAACGCGAGCCGGAGAGAAGCTCACCCAAACGAAATACGGATCCGCGCAAGCGGGAAAAGGCTGCACTGATAGCGCCACAACCTAAATCCGCGGCCATACCGCCAAGATCACAAACATGCATGGAAAGACGTTCAATTTCAAGAGCCAACGCGCGCAGGCAGACAGCTTTTTCCGGCACCACCAAGCCCGCCAGCGACTCAATGGCTTGGGCCGAAGCGATGGCATTGGCCGCTGCCGTATCACTGGCAACCGCTTCGGCAATAAATCGTGTTTTGGTCAACGGCACTTCAGTCAACCTTTTCTCAACACCGCGATGCAAAAATCCGAGCCGAATTTCCAGATTGAGAATCCTTTCTCCCATACAGCTCAGCCGGAAATGCCCGGGCTCAATAATGCCGGCATGCACCGGTCCGACCGGCACTTCATATACACCCTCTCCGCCAACATCCATATAACTCAAATCACGTTCATAACTTTTCCCCTCGTCATGCTCGGCAAGGGATCGTAAAGGGGCAAAGATCCCTGAATAGGCCTCATTGAGCAATGCCGGTTTCAGGCGCGGATGTCCTTTCGGCAACAGTCCATACATATCGAAAAGCGCTCGTTCAAACCAGTGTGCCTGCGGAACACTTGAAGTAAAGCTTCTATAGCTGTCGCCAGCGAATTCGGTTATCCAACATTTTGCTTGACGAGAAGCAAGGTCAAGCAACAGAGTAACCAACTGCTTGCCATCCAAACTGGTGATCAAGCCAAGTCTATGCTCATCATTTTGCAGCCATTGCTTAAGCGCCGGCAAAAGTTCCATTTCATCTTTCGGTTCTATAATTGAAATCATGGCGTAAACACCGCAAGAAGAGAAGGTGTGACTGTAAAGCCCAGAACAAGCGAACCCAAAAGAAGAAGTCCCGGCACTAAACTTGAAAGGGTCGGTCTGAATATACGAAAATTCTTTTTCGGAACACCGAACAAAATCTGCCCCAAATGAACTGAAACCGCAATAAAAGCCAAAGCTAAACCGGCAAGCAGTATTGCCACCGGTAAAAATTGTCCCATGACCATCAGTTCATTTAAGATGAGCCACTCACTGATGAATACTCCGAAAGGCGGGACACCGGTAACAGCAAAAGCCGAGAGGGCAAGAAGAACTCCCCATACCGGACAGAAAGTAAGAACACCGCGAATATCTTTCAACTGTTTCGTGCCGGTTGCTTGAATAATATTTCCCGAAAGCAGGAATAAAGAAGTTTTTGCCAAACTATGGTTTGCCGCCTGTAGCAAAAAAAGCGACCATGAACCGGTGGCAATAGCCACCAACATCAAGCCAGCATTTTCAATACTGGAATATGCCCACAACCTTTTTATACCATGCTGGTGAACAAGAAAAATTGCGGCAGCAATTACGGTAATGGAACCGGCCCACAGAAGTATGCTGAAAGCCGCTGCAAAATGACCGCTGGCTCGACAGATATCACAAAGACGCATAATCGCATAAAGAGCACAGTTCAAAAGAGCTCCGGAGAACATGGCCGAGGCCGGCGCCGGAGCTTCCGAATAAGCGTCCGGAAGCCAACTGTGCAACGGAAAGACACCGGACTTAGTGGCAAAACCAAGAAAAGCGAAGATAAAGCCAAGCTTGAACAAAGGAATGTTTAATAAGCCGGCTAATCTAATTAACTCCGGAATGGCTAAAGTCCCTTCCGAACAAGCATACTGGCTTGAAGCGTAAATAAGCACAACGCCCAAAAGCGCCAGAGCAATGCCGACACTACAAATGATGAAATATTTCCAGGTCGCCTCCAATGAATTTTGACTGCGATGGAAATAAACCAGCCCGGCCGAAAGCAATGTGGTCGCCTCAATACTCATCCAAAGAAAGCCGAGATTCTGGCAAAAAAAGACGGTGATCATTGAGAGCAAGAAAAGCATGGCCAATATATAGAACTGTCTTACATGTAAATTCTCAGCCGGATTTTCGCTTAAGAGCTCATGTTCAAAAAAGATTCCGGCTTGAGTAATAGCCGAAGCAGAAATGATCACCGTCAAAAGAATGAAAGCAGCAGCAATTCTATCTGCGCTCAGTCCGGCAAATAAATAAATCGCTTGCTTGCTGGCAAACAAAGGCGCGAACAGATAAACGAGAATAGCGAAATAAAACCATAGCGCCAGAGAAACGGTACGCGAAAGCACGGCTATCTTCGGACAGAAGATCGCCAATAAAGTCGCGGCGATAGGAATGGAAAGGATAAGGACTAGATCATTCATAGATTTACTCTTTAAGTCCGTTCAGTTGCGTAACATCAATATGCTCGAAGCTCTTTTGAATTCGGAAGACGAAAAGTCCGCCAATCATCACGGCAACAAGAACATCCAACAGAATTCCCATTTCGATAATAAAAGGCATGCCTTTAGTTTGAGTAACAGCAAAAAGAAAAATCCCATTTTCCAAAGTCAAAAAGCCGATTATTTGTCCTAAAGCAAATCGTCTTGTCAGCATAAAGAGCATACCGGTCAACAGCAATGAGATGGCTCCGGTTGCATCAGAAGCGACACTGCCGATTCCTTTGAACAAAGGGAGCCCCAGTGCTAAAAAATGGCTTAAAGCAAAGAGCAGAATGGATACATGCATCGTCAACGGAATTGGCAAAAAAGCGCCCGGGTCGGATCGCGCCTCTATTTTGTTTGCCAGCCAAGAAAGAAAATAAGGCACGGTCAAAACTTTGATAACAATAATGCCAATCACCACCGTATACAACTCCGGAGAACCTTTTGCTTCGGCTTGGGCCAAACAAGCCAGAGCAATAAAAAAAGTTTGCATTGCATAAAGCAAAAGATTGGTCCGCGATTGCCCAGAACCCGACATCATAATGGCAAACACTGCGGCAGTAACGGTTAAAAGATTGACTTCGTTCATCATTAGGAGCCACCGTTCATCGCAAACGCGGCCAATGATGACAACAAACTCATACTCACCGCATAAGCAATGAAATCAGGATTTTTGCCCCAAGAGAGCTTAACGGAGAATGATTCAATCATCGCCGTCAGACAGCCAAGCGCCAGCATAACCACAAGCACGGATAGGGGCAAAAGAAGGGGCGGTAAAGCAATAATCTTGGACAAACTATACACAAAACATTGGGCGATCAAACCGAAAAAAAGCAATAATTTCAGAGCGTAGCTCCATTCAACCAATGCCAGGTTAGGACCGGAATTTTCGATGACCATAGCCTCATGCACCATCGTCAACTCAAGATGGGTGGAGGGATCATCAATCGGCATTCGCGAAAGTTCAACAATACCGGAAAGAAAAAGAGCTAACCCGGAAAAGAACCATACGGACAGAGGAATCCGGTTATTCTCAATCGGTTGCCCAAAAATCAGCGCTAAGTCAGAACTGTGAGCGGAAATACCTAAAGCCACTAAAGCAAGAACAAACGCCGGCTCAGCAAGAAAAGACAGAGTGGCCTCGCGACTGGCGGCAAACGAGGAGAAAGGCGATCCCGCATCAATAGATGAAATGATCGAAAAAAAACGAATCAATGCCAGAACATATACGAAAAGAAAAATATCGCAACCTGGTACTGGCGGTTGGAGCGGCAACCAGGGAACAGAAAGACAGAGCAACAGCATTCCGGAAAACGAGATAAGCGGGCCGCTGCGAAAAATCCACGAACAATCTTTGCTTAAGATCTCATCCTTGTTAAACAGCTTCACAAGATTGTAAAGCGATTGGAACACCGGCGGTCCGACACGATTTTGAAAGCATGCTTTGATTTTTTTGATTACACCGATCAAAAGAAAAGGCATTATCGTGAGGGTAACAATAAAAACAAGATTGGCGGAAGTAAGAATCATGCCAATACCTCAATCACAATCATTGCCACCAAAACTAAAAACACATACAAGAGGTATAAATGAATGCTGCCGGCTTGCAGCTTTGAAAAGTGACGATTAAGCAAACGCACAAGCGCAAGCGCCGGACCGTAAATTCTTGACTCCAAAAGAGAGATCATGACTGTTTCGGCTTTTATGCGCTCCGGAAAATGGCGGCGGTCGTGACCGCCGATTTCGAAATGTGTGACATATTGAAGTAAATGGCCGAATATGGTGCCCACGCTGTGAGCAAAACTTTGTGAGTTGACTTGCATCTTCGGCAATAATGAGCCGTATCCGCAATCCCAAGTTGAAAAATAACGGATTCTTTCTCCGTTCTTACGTAAGAATGCCAGATAAAAGAAAATAGCAAACGCTAAGAAAAGGAAAGCTATTTGACCAATAGGCAAAGACGGCAATGAAACTGCGGAGTAGAGCGGATGCATTCGACAAAAATAAGTAATCAACGGACCGGCAAAACAACCGCAAACAAGACAAAGAACAGCCAACGCCGCCGGAATTGCATTCATCAGCTTTGAGCATTCAGAAGCATTCTCAGCCGCAGGGGAGCGCGGACGACCAAGAAAGACGACCGCAAACATTTTTGCAAATACGGCCAAGGCCAAACCTCCGACAAAAGAAAGCAGCCCGATAAGGATCATCGCCAGCACGTTCATAGCACGCTCGGTTTCACTTGCCGCCAACATAAACAAAGATTGGTAAATGAGCCATTTTCCGACAAAGCCATTAAGCGGAGGCAACGCCGAGGCAGCGGTACTGCCAATTAGAAACGAGCCAGTAGTTGCGGGCATTTTGTTTATCAATCCGCCAAGCGAGTCAAGCTTGCGCGAGTGAACTGCACTATCAATTGCACCAGCGCAGAAGAACAGCAGACTCTTAAACAAGCCGTGATTTATACTATGGAAAATGACAGCAACAAAAGCGAGAGCGGCAATCTCCTTAAGTTGAGCTACCTGAGCGTACAGACAGATCCCAGCTGCCAGAAAAATCATCCCTAAATTTTCCACGGTCGAATATGCCAAAAGCTTTTTGATGTCGCTTTGCACAAAAGCAAAGAGCACGCCCCAAAATGATGAAATAGCACCAAGAGCGATGCAAACCCAAGCCAAATAAATCGATCCACTTCCATCAATTAAGAAGAAACGAAGCAAAGCATAGACCGCGACCTTGACCATTACACCGCTCATCAAAGCTGAAACTGAGCTAGGGGCGGAAGGATGTGCGTAAGGCAGCCAAATATGGAACGGCCAAATTCCGGACTTGATAAACAGCCCCAATGCCACCATCATTGACGGCACTAGCAGGTCCGCCTGATTAAAATGCCATTTAGCAAAATCCCAACTGTCAAAAGCGTGATGAAACCAGAGAAAACCTGCCGACAAAAACGCGGTAGCTAACCTTGTCGCTCCCAGATAAATCAGAGCGGCTTTCTGTCCCTTGCTTTCGGAAAAATTCCAGACAACCAATGCCGCTGAGCTTAAAGACATAATCTCCCAGCTCACTAAAAATGTAATTGCATTTGCGGCAAGAAATACACCGAGCATTCCCAACACAAACAGATTCAGGGAGCACCAATAATATTTTTGGTTGATTCTGCCGGACAGATGCTTAAGATATGCGTGTGAAAACAGCGCCGCGCAAAGAGCGATCAGCCCTAATAAAGCGGAAAAGACGGCGCTTAGCGCATCAAAACGAAAGCTTAAAGGAGCAACTCCTAAATAAAAAGGACCGCTAAGCTTCCACAAACTATCGCTCCGCCCAATTTGCAATGCTCCGGAAATTAGAAAAACACAAGCGAGAGCAGTGAGGGCGACACAAACAAGGGAAAACTTTTTCCTAGTGACAATTGCCAATACCGCCGATGCCAAGAGAAGCATAAATGCAGCCAGAAATAGTGGAGTAACAAAATTCATAAGCAAAATTACCAGTTTCGAAAGTTCGCAATTGCTATTATTGTATAAGCATACCCTAGAAGCGTGATCGCATTGTGATCACTACTTTTATTGTTATTGCTCAATGACAATCAGCGACCGACAGACATATAATCAATAGTGATGAGCGAAAAACTCCTGAATTTTAAAGCCAAGTTCTTTAAAGCCTTGGCAAACCCGCTTAGAATTCGCATTCTTGATGAACTGCGAAAAGAAGAGCTCACGGTTTCGGAAATTCGTGATCGACTGGAAATTGAGCTGCCAAATGTTTCGCAGCAACTTTCCGTACTGAAATCCAACGATCTGGTCGTAGCAAGAAAGCAGGGAAATAATATCTATTATTCCTGTAGCGATCCGACCGTGTTCAAGCTACTCGATATCGCCAAAGAGATCTTCAACAACCATCTAATCGACATTCAAGAGACCTTGAAAAATCTGTAGAACGTCAGGCAATCCGTGTTCGACATTCAATGATCATCTCTTTAACGACAGCAGCCGGCGACAATGAAAGTAGAAAACGCACAGCTTTAAGAATGTCAGCGGTAGCAATGATCTCCTCGGTTGGCAGATCCGAATCTTGCATCGCCGTATCAACCCAGCTCGGACAGAGTGCCGTAACTTTGATGCCGAGCGGTGAAAGCTCTCGATAAAGTGATTCATTTAGGCCGACCAGGCCAAATTTTGATGCACTATAAACTCCGTTATCGACAAAACCAAATTTACCCGACCTCGATGAGAGATTGATGATCATACCTGAGCTTTGTTTTTTCATGATCGGCACCACGGCATGCAAAAAGCTGAATGCGCCACGTAAGTTTACCGAAAGCAGACGATCGAAATCCGCAATGTTCATACCGGCACTGCCAGCTATGTACATTCCGGCATTGTTAAAGAGCAGATCGATACTACCCCATGTGGATTGCACTGAAGCAACCATAGCAGCGACAGCTTGATCATCGCTGACATCAAGAACGTATGTGGCAATCGGTTCTTTGGCTCTGCTCTTTTTTATGTCAGAAGCAACTTGCGCAAGAGCTTCTTTTGAGCGTGCCACCAAGGCTACAGCATAGCCATCGGCGGCCAACCCCGCAGCAACAGAAGCACCTATGCCGCGACTGGCACCGGTAACAATGGCAACTTTCATCTGTTTATCCTTTAAGCAAAGACTTCTGTAAAAAAGTTTTTCATCGCTTGCCACGATCTGTTAGCGGCAGAAGCATTATAAAGAATGCCGTTCTCCGGCATGTTGGCCGTCGGATTCGTGAAGGCATGCACCGTTTGTCCGTAAGCATGTATTTGCCAATCAGCTTTTGCTTGATCAAGCTCATGGCCGATTGCCACCATACTGTCCGGTGTAGCCATCGGATCGTCAAAACCATGCAGAATCAAAACTTTAGCTGTAATCGGCGCTTGCTTACCCAGACCCGGCGGTTGGAACAGCCCGTGAAAGCTTGCCACACCTTTTACACTCGGATCGGCAGCTCTGGCTAAATCCAATACACACAAGCCACCAAAACAATAACCGATTGCTCCGATCCGATTGGTATCAACCAGAGGATGTTTTTTAGCAGCATCAAGAGCAGCATTTATCCGTTTGCGCAGCATAGCCCGATCGTCCATGAACGGTTGCATCAATTTGCCGTTCTCTTCCATGGTCGTACCACGCTTACCTTTACCGTACATATCAAGAGCGAAAGCGACATAACCAAGTTCGGCTAATTTGTTTGCTTTTTCGCGCTCAAAATCACCTTGACCACCCCAAGCATGGCTGACAAGCACACAAGGTCTTTTCGCTTTATGCGAATCGTCATAAGCAACGTATGCTTCGCAGACCAAATCGCCATCTTTGTAGTCAATATATTCGTTATGCATTGTCCTTACCACTCAGTTGATGTTCGGTAAGGATAGCGAATTAAAAGGCAGACGATCAAGATTTACGACGCCAAACCATAGCTTGTGAAACGATATATTGATATTTACGCCGGTGTTCGGCAATGACAAGCGGCATATCTTTTATTTCAAGCAAAGAGAACTGATCGGCGAGCAACTGTTTCAAACCGTCTTCCGAAAAATGATCTTTGCCATCATGATCGACAAAACCACCAAGCCAAACATCACGCGGAGCAAACTTCTCCATCCAGGTGTATGGCGAAACAATTACAAGTAATCCACCCGGGCGCACAAGACCGCGAGCACCGGACATCCGATTCAAGCAAGCTTGTGGACTAGGCAGCCGACACAGTAAATTCGCTAAAAGCACCGCGTCAAAATCAACATATTCAGGCGGTATAGAACACGCGTCCGCCTGCCTGAATTCAACTTTTTTTGTTGCCGGCAAATTAACCCTTGCTTGCTGGGTACCAAAAATATCCGCTTCAATACGATAACGAAAAGAAGCTTGCCCATTTTGCTTAAGCTCATTGGCCGCGCGAATAAACTGTTCGCTCAAATCTACGCCGACAACCGAGTCAAAATATTCAGCTAAACGAAAAGATGCTCCACCAACAGCACAACCGACATCCATCGCTTTTCTTTTTGGCAAAGAAAGTCTATCGCTCCAGGCATTGACTAAGTCGGCACAACGTTGAGGAAAGAAACAAGCATTGGCTGGACCGTCGGCAAAAGGCATTTGCAGCTCTTGGGAGCCAAAATGCAAAGTCATATATTCATTGAGCGCGTCGTTAGTATCGTACTGCTTAAGCGTTGCCGGCGAATCACCGATACGCACAACCCCACCATGATTATTTTCAGCGGTACGCACAAGACGAAAGCCAGCATGCTGGAAAAAGTGCGGACGGAAATGAAAACGAGCCCATGGAGTAGCTTCGTCACCGGAGCTGATAAAAGAGCCGCCCAAAATTATTTGGTGCTGCCCGTCATAACAAGGAGTGCTGAAGTCGTTGTAATAAGGATGTACTTTAGCTCCTTCTAGCGGATTGAAATGATCTTCACACCATTGCCAGGCATTACCGAAAAGATCACAAACAGAAGAACCAGGCAAAGAGCATTGATTCACTGGCGATTCAGAACCTTGTTGCAAGTTTATATTGCAACAGGTCGGCACCATCAGGTTTTGATCGTTAGCAAAATCACTTGCTTGTCTCAAAGCTTGATGTTCGGCTTCAGTAAGCAAACGATAGTGTTTTTGATCTTTGCTTGTTTTCCACTTAGCAAAAGCTTTTGCTTCGTGATAATTCACAAGCACAGGCCAATCAAGCTGCATCGGCACTATTTCGAAACAAGTGCGTAGTTTGAATTTGTGCAAACCGTCAGGACCGTCGTCCACCCAAAATGCCGGGTGCTTTGTATTACGAAACGAACGCCAACGCCAACCGGTTTCACTCCAATAATCAGGCTGGCTGTAGCCGCCAGCAACTACGAATTCCAAAAATTCACCGTTGCTTGTGAGAAATTTAGCCGCTTCAAAATCGCTTAAAAGAACCGAACGCTGTCCATACTCGTTGTCCCAACCGTATGTCGGCCAATCTTTCGGTTTACCATAGTGGACGTTTGTTGCCGGCACCGATACAAAATCATTTTTTGGATATGCTCCACCATCAAGAACCAATTTTGGCCATTGCGCCGGCGGGGAAACCAGATGAATCGGCAATTCACGAATAAGAACCGAGCTTGTTTCCAAATGAATACGTTCGTGCTCGAACCCCATGAACAAAGCCCATAATGGATGTTCTTGTCCAATTGGTTTATGGTCGGAAACCAGATCCGGATGGGTGTCGATTACAGAAAGAATGGTTTCATAAGCTTGTTTACGATAAGCACGTACTTCAGCTACGGTCGGCCATTCCATAGTGTTTTTAGACATATCATCCCAGCTCATCTCATCGACGCCGGTTTCAAATAAACTTTCAAAATAAGGATTTAAAGGCACTTCAAGCAAACTAGCGATTCGCAGCTTGTTTATGTACAAAACAGCCGGGTGTGCATAATAAAAAATGAGCGGATGACGAAGCTCATGATACGGTGGTTTATAAAAGGCTTCTTCGCTTGCTAAGCCGGAAAACAAAAGTTCGGTTAGGGTCCAACTGTTGTTGAAATAATCACGCACTTCCACCCGAGTACAAGTTGCCAAATTAGGAATCGGCAAAGAAAGATTCAATTTGTTTAAAACCGACATTGATACTTACCTAGGCAATTGCAGGCATATTATCACAAGCTTCTTTCGCCGAGCTTGCCAACGACGCCGATCACTGTTTCTTTGTCCGAATATGGTTGCCTTTCTTTACCGATGGTTTGAAATTTTTCATGCCCCATGCCAGCGATTAAGGCAGTATCGCCTTTTTTTAGCTCACGGATGACAAACTCAATAGCACTTACCCGATCGGCAATTTCACAGGCAGCGGGAGCACCGGCAAGAATTTGACGACGGATTACTGCCGGGTCTTCAGTGCGCGGATGGTTATCTGTCACAACAACCAAATCAGCCAAAGATGCGGCTATTTCTCCCATTAAAGGGCGTTTTCCTGAATCTCTTTCACCATTACAACCAAACACGCTGATTAATTTGCCCGAAGTAAAAGTACGACAAGCTTCCAATGCAGCCCGAATCCCATCGGGAGTGTGAGCATAATCAACAACAACTTTGCCACCGGTAGGTGTAACAGCAACAACCTCTAAGCGTCCTTCAATCGGTGTCAAAGAGTTCAATTTTTCCAGAGCAGAATCTACGTCCAGCCCGGAGGCTAAAACAATTGCCAAACTACAAAGAACATTTTCAGCCTGGAACTCACCAAATAAATTGAGCTTACATTGGTAAGTTTTACCAAAGATCTCTAATCTCAATACTTGTCCGTCTTTTTCGTTTTTACGCTCGAGCAGCCGAATATCAGCCCCATTTTGTCCGAAGCTGATTAAGCGGTGATGCGCATTGCGGCATATATTTTGCGCCGGCTCGAACCAAGACGAATCAGCATTTAAGATTGCAGTGCCACCTGCCGGCAACACATCTTTGAAGAGAGTCATTTTTACTCGAAAATATTCTTCCATACTGCCATGAAAATCCAGATGATCCCGAGTCAGGTTTGTAAAAGCTCCGACAGTCGCTTTTACACCATGCAAACGATAATCAAAGAGAGAGTGACTTGTTGCTTCCATAGCCACATGATCGATATTTTTTTCAGCAAGCCTATGAAAGATCTTGTGCAACTCCACTGTTTCAGGCACCGAAAGCACAGGATCCCGTCCCCAAACTTCAGTACCATCGCTGCAAACACCGCCCAAATTGCCGATGGAACAGCTAGGAAAACCTAAGCTTGCCCAAAGTAAACGGCAAAAATTTACCGTCGAAGTTTTACCGTTGGTACCGGTAACTAAAGCAATATTTTTCGGATGCAATTGACCGTAAAAACGAGCGGCCAATGGTCCTAATAATAGAAGTGGCGACGGGTGTTCAATCAGAACAGCTTTGCTGGAAGATAATATTGTCCCTGGCGCTGAAATGATCAAACGAGCTCCATTTTCAATCGCTTTATCTATATAGTCACGTCCATCTAAGCGCACGCCATAACGTTTGCTGTCAACAGTTTCAGAAACGGCTGCTACATATATAAAACCAGGCTGGCAGAGATTAGGGTCGGTAGTTATACCGGTCACAGACATTGCAGCAAGTACCGGCACTGAAATGCCAGGAAGATCTCTAAGCAAAGAATCAAGTTGCATGTCCAGAATTCTATAACGAATGTCCTAGAAAAAAAGATTTTTCAGCCCTGAAACAATCAGATGATGGCTATTCCACATATCTTACATCTTTATTGAATATCGTTTATATATTCAATCACTATAAATTGAGCCATCTCTCGGCAAACAGCTTGTGCCGCGCCTTGGCCCGGTTGCTTGCAAGTTGTATATATCGATAAAAGATTGATGGAATAAACTGTTTGCATAAACACTGCATAGAAGATTAAACACTTTCTGGGGTACTTCCCGCTCTCAGTTCTCACTGCTAAATTAGTATGCATAACCGGTGAGCGATTGATTGAAGTCAACGCAATGAGCCGAGGGACGCTGCGGAAACGACAGAAAAGCGCTTTTTCGGAAACAGCAGCAAGAGTGTCCGCCATACGTGAAGGATTGGCTGAAGCGTAAGGAAAATACTGAGCCCACGCTAACGGGCAGCCAAGCAGTAGCTTAAAGACCACCGCGACTAGTTCGGGTGGTCTTTTTGTATGTGGGAAAGCTAAGGTCTTCTAGCGGTACGGCCGTTATAATCAGCCTCGTCATCACAAATTACATATGAAGGAGCCGCTATGTCTTGGATCAAAACAAGTTCATTAAAAGCTAACGACCCTAAATTGAACAAAGCTGTCGAAGCCACCATGAAACTGTATCCTGAAGAGTACGGCGTCCATATGGACTTGTTTAAATCTTACGAGCCCGATGGTGAAGCAGCTATTGTGATGGCGCACAGCATGTTTCCTGAAGTGCTCGAACATTCTTTTTCAACCTTCGGCTTGTTGATGTCGCCGGATATGCCTTTGAGCAGACGGGATCACGAACTGATCGCCGCCACTGTTTCCACTTTGAACAAAACACACTATTGCCGCAACTATCATGCTTTCTTTCTTGAGCTTGTAACCAAAGACAAACAACTTTCACAAACAATCAAAGATGATTATCGCGTTGCCGCCTTGAGCGAACGCGAAAAAGCAATGCTTGATTATGCAGCAAAAGTAACTTTGAGCCCATCCTGCATTCAAGAAGAAGACATTGAAAAACTGCGCAAACAAGGATTCGATGATAAGGGTATTTTGCAAATCAACTTGATTGCCGCTTGGTTCAACTATATCAATCGCGTCGCCGACGGACTTGGTGTCGGCAGATCAAAACAAACTGCTACAGCCTGCAAATAGAGGAAACAAAAATGGAAAAAATCGTACTTAAAGTGCAAAAACTTCCTCACGGAAAAGATCTGCCGCGTTATGCCACACCAGGATCAGCCGGAATGGATCTAACAGCAGCAATCGACCAGCCTTATGTGTTGGCTCCAGGCAAACGCTTTGCTATGCCGACAGGATTGATCATCGAAGTGCCAGCAGGTTACGAAGGACAAGTTCGTGCGCGTTCCGGTTTGGCATTTAAAGCCGGCATCAGTTTGACCAATTGCGTAGGCACCATTGATAGTGACTATCGCGGTGAAGTGAAAGTGTTGCTGATTAATCATGGCGAAGAGACCTACACCTTTGAACCGGGAGAGCGCATCGCTCAGCTTCTAATTACTCCCGTACCGCAAGTCGAAGTTGTGGAAGTGGACGCAGTTTCATCAAGCGTTGAACGGGGCGCCGGCGGTTTCGGCTCCACCGGTCGGACGGCTCTGGCAGCAAAATAAGCCAATATAAATCCAATATCATAAAAGGCGGAGGTGAGCTTAGACTCACTTCCGCCTTTAGATCTATGCCTTTTTTATCGGATCGGTTAAACTTCTATTCCCTGAAAGAAACCGAATAGCAAGCAGAAACGCCCCCTCCGGGGTGAGAGGAATTATTGACATGCCAGAAAAACCTCGCGTCGCAATTGCCGGTATTAATGGGCGCTTCGGCAGAGCAAGCGCCAAAATGATTCTTGAAGGCGATGACTTTACACTGGTCGGAGCCTTCGGTAAAGCCGGTAGCTCATACAGCAACAAAGATGTAGGTGATTTGACAGGTCTCTTGAATACAGGCATACTTGTCAGTAACTCATTTGCAGACCTTACGCAGACGGCTAAACCGGACGTGCTTTTGCTTTTTACTGAAGCAGCACATTCGGTAGAAATAGCCAAAGCAGCGATTGAACAAGGAATCCGCCCTGTAATCGGTACCTCAGGCATTCAAGACAAGGATCTCGCAGAGCTTGAAGCGCTAACAGCCAAAAAAAAGGTCGGCGCTCTTGTCGTTCCCAATTTTTCCGTAGGCGCCGTTTTAATGATGGAATTCGCCCGGCAAGCCGGCGCATTTTACGAGCATGTAGAAATAATCGAGTTGCACCATACTAAAAAACTTGATGCACCTTCGGGCACAGCCATGCACACAATGAAAAAAATCGGACAAGCAGGCTCTGCTTTCAACAAAAAAGAGATTGACGAACATGAGCTGGTAAAAGGCTCTCGTGGCGGTCAAGGCGAAGCTGGGGTACGGGTTCATTCTTTGCGCTTGCCTGGATTAATCTCTCACCAAGAAGTAATTTTCGGTGCTATGGGTGAGCTTTTAACTATCCGCCATGATGGCTTAACAACCGAGTGTTATCTATCCGGAATAAAAATAGCGCTTAAAGAAGCGATGAAGCTCGACTCTTTAGCAGTCGGCTTGGAAAAGGTTATGGGTATTGGCAGCGCTGAAAAAGCACCGGCATTGAAAGTTTAAGTACGAGGAAAAGATAATGGCCACGAAAGAAGTAAATGTTGCAATATTGGGAGCGACCGGGCGTGTCGGTCAGGAGTTAATCAAAGTTCTTGAAGAGCGCAACTTTCCAGTCAAAGAGTTTCGCCCATTAGCTAGCGCTCGTTCCAAAGACGCTAAAATCACCTTTCGCGGCAAATCTTACCCGGTACAAGAACCATCAGCCGAGGCTTTCAAAGACATCGATATTGTTCTTGCTTCAGCCGGCAGCGATATAAGCGAACAGCTGGCACCGCTAGCCGTTAAGCAAGGCGCTTGTGTAATCGATAACTCAAATGCTTTTCGGATGAACCCGGATGTTCCCCTTGTTGTACCTGAAGTTAACGGAGCTGCTCTGGCAAAACACAAAGGGATTATTGCTAATCCCAATTGTTCGACAGCACAGCTTGTTGTTGTACTTAAGCCTTTACACGACGAAGCCGGTTTAAAACGTGTGATTGTCTCTACTTACCAGTCGGTAAGCGGAGCCGGCAAAGAAGCCATGGACGAGCTTGAACTGCAAACCAAAGCCATAGCGGCCGGCAAAGAGTACGAACCGCAAGTTTTTCAAAAACAGATCGCTTTCAATCTTATCCCTCATATAGATAAGTTCACGCCTAACGGTTATACAAAAGAAGAGATGAAAGTCGTTCAAGAGACACAAAAAATTCTCGGACTACCAAATCTGAAAGTCACTTGTACTGCAGTACGTGTGCCTGTGGCTATCAGCCATAGCGAATCAGTGCTGCTTGAATTTGAAAGACCGATCAGCCCGGATAGAGCCCGCCAAGTTCTTACCGATAGTCCGGCAATTGAAGTATGGGACGATCCGGAGAATGGCGTGTATCCAACACCGCTTGATGCGGCAGGGGAAGATCCGGTTTATGTTGGCAGAATCAGACCGGACACTTCCTCAGACAACGGTCTAAATATGTGGGTTGTTGCTGACAATCTACGTATCGGCGCCGCCTTAAATGCCGTACGCATCGCCGAATATCTTTTAGAACATGATTTATTGAAAAAAACCGTTTCAGCATAGGACAAATAGAAATGGCAAGAGAGAGAGCCGTCGGATTGTTTGGAAGAGTGGTCACCGCCATGGTCACTCCTTTTGACAGCAATAATCAAATTGATTATGAGGCTGTCGTAGCGATCACCAATCATTTAATCGACACCGGCAGTACAGCTATTGTCGTAGCCGGAACTACAGGTGAAAGCCCGACTCTTGAAGATGGCGAAAAAAGTGAACTCTTAAAAGTAACGATCAAGGCAGCTAGCGGACGAGCCAAAATTATTATGGGCGCCGGCTCCAACGATACGGCCAAATCAATTAAAGCAGCCAAGGAAGCAGAAAGTCTTGGCGCCGACGGACTACTGATCGTCGCTCCTTATTACAATAAGCCGAGTCAAGACGGACTCAAAGCACATTTTTCGGCAATCGCCAAAGCAACTAAATTGCCGATCATGCTCTACAACATTCCCGGCAGAACCGGCATCACAATCGGCGTAGACACGGTGCTTGATCTGGCCGATAAGCACCCTAACATCGTTGCTTTAAAAGATTCAACAGGCACCGTCGAGCTGGCTCAAGATATCGGCCGTCTGGTGAAAAAAGGCTTTTATATTTATTCCGGCGACGATAATTTAACTCTGCCTTTTCTTGCCATCGGCGCTTGCGGTGTGGTGAGTGTTGCCAGCCATATTATCGGCAATGAAATCAAACAAATGCTTGATGCTTATTTCTCCGGGAATGTCGAGGAAGCGCTGCGCTTGCACTACCGAAACCTGCCTTTATTCAAAGGTTTGTTTATAGCGCCAAATCCAACCTGTGTTAAATATGCTCTGTCCAAAATCGGCTTGTGTCATGCGCGATTGCGTTTGCCGCTCATTGAATTGAACGACAGCCAACAAAAAGCGATGAACGATCTTTTGAAAGATATTCCGGAAACTAAACAAAAAACTTTGGTTTAAGAAAGTGACAATCGACAAGACAAACAAAACTGCAAATATAGGTTCAGCTGCCAGCCTGAAGATCATTCCCTTAGGTGGACTGGCTGAAATCGGCAAAAACACAATGGCGATCATGTACGGAAACGACATGATTCTTGTTGACGCCGGCTTAGGTTTTCCTTCCGAAGACATGCTCGGCGTGGACATCGTTCTGCCTGATATCTCTTTTCTCAAAGAGCATGAGAGCAAGTTGCGCGGACTGGCAGTCACTCACGGTCACGAAGATCATATCGGCGGCGTTCCCTATTTAGTGCGCGACGTTAACGTACCGGTTATTTACGGACCGGCTCTGGCCCTAGGCTTGCTTGAAGAAAAACTAAAAGATGTCGGTCTGCACGACAGAACTACTATGGTTCAAGTTCGTCCAAGACAACAAATAAAAATGGGTTGCTTTACGGTTAAATTCATCCGGGCTACTCATTCCATTGCTGACTCATTCAGTTTGATTATCAAAACACCGATTGGCACCATCGTTCATACCGGTGATTTCAAATTCGACTTTACACCGGTTGACGGCGAGCTATACGACATGGCTAGCCTGACAGCCGCTGCCGAAGAAGACAACATTCTCCTTTTGATGAGCGACAGCACGAATACTGAACGCGCCGGTTATACACCTTCGGAAAAAACTGTATGGAAAAAGCTTGATGAAGTTTTTGCCAATGCTAAACGGCGGATTATTGTTACAACCTTTGCCAGCAACGTTCATCGCATGCGTCAGATTATGCAAGCGGCAATTAAATACGACCGCAAAGTAGCGATCCTTGGTCGCTCCATGCTCAATTTAGCCGGCATCGCTCGCGAGCTAGGCTACATGACCTTCCCGGATGGGTTGTTGATGAATATCGGCGAAATAAATCAGCTGCCTCACGACAGAATAGTGATTATGACCACCGGCAGTCAGGGCGAACCACTCTCCGCTCTTTCGCGCATCGCTCGCAACGAACATAAACAAGTAAAAATCGTGCCTGGCGACACAGTGATCGTATCGGCAACACCGATTCCCGGTAACGAAAGATCAATCTCCAATACAATCAATGCCCTTTTCATGCGGGGAGCCGATGTGATTTACGGCAAAGACGCCGGTGTTCACGTTTCCGGTCATGCTTGTCGCGAAGAGCAAAAGCTGATGATCAATTTGTGCAAACCGAAATTTTTTATGCCGGTGCACGGCGAATATCGTATGCTCGTTAAACATGCCGAATTGGCTGTGGAATGCGGTGTCGCACCAGGCAACACTTTTGTGATGGAAAATGGGGATGTGCTCGAGTTGTTCAAAGATCGAGGCAGTAAAATCGGACGAGTAAAATCTGGCATAGTGCTTATAGATAACTCCACCTCCTGGCCAATCGATCAACAAACGGTTCAAGAACGACAACTCTTAGCCGAAGACGGTGTCGTAAACATAGCTCTAACCATGTCGGTGGACAAAGAGATTTTAATCGGTCCGGATATCAGCATTCGCGGATTGATTTTACCCGGCGAATTGTCCGCTGAAGAATTTCTGGAATCTTTGAAAGACGATTTATTGAACATAATCGAAACTGACGCGGCAATTAAACAACTCTCGGGCAGCGATCTCAAAAGCTACTTGCTTGGCACTATAAATAAATACTTTGCCGAAGAGATGCACTCTCAGCCACTGGTGCAACTCTTGCTGCAAGAAGTAGCTATCAAATCTCTCGATTCAAAAACAAAAAGCAAAGGCAATCGCGCTTAATTAATCGTCTTCGCTTTCATCAAGCTGAATCAGATTTTTCCACATTTTGATCAAGCGCGGCTCAAATTCAGTGTCCGGCCACATCATAATCCGATAGCTATCATCGCCTTCAAAACCGACAGTATCAACCGAGTGCAAATCTTTCCAAAAAATGCGCATCCCATAAGAACCGGGTTTTACTTCAATTTTTTTTGCATGTTCAATATCTTCAACCGGACCAGCAACAAAAAAGCGTCCGGAGGGCAGATCGATATTACATTGAGCAACTTGATCGAAGCCGTCAGTATCAGGCTCTTCCTCAATATCTTCTTGATCAAGCGGTTCATCAAAAATTTCGATAGTTACCTCTACATCAAGATCACGTACCGTACCGATAGCAACAACCTTATCGCCTAGAGCCAAAAAAGACGTAATCAAATCGTCATTAAGCGTTTCCGGATACTCGCCTTCAGCTGTGGCATCTTGGATATGAAACTGAAAGTTGTCTGCAAAAACGGTTACTTGATGGACCCAGGTTGGAATCGGTTCAGCCATGTTTTACGCCTTTCACTGTGGCTGAACATTATAACCCCTGAGCGTTACTAGCAAAAGAGCACACTTTTATCGCTTACCGCATTCAAGCCATAACGTAAAAAACAAACTTCACGATACATACGCTGGCTTAAACATTTAAGAGCATAAGCTTTGTTAGGCAGAGATTGATATTCGGCAATATCAATCGGCGGCGCAAAAGCAATGTGCGCTTTGCTGCCCTTCTCTGAATAATGAATGGCGCAAGGAACAATCGGTAAGTTCAAACTCTCTTGAACAAAAGCAAGAGCGATTCTAGCCGCGCCGCTTTTGAACGGATGGGTATTGCCGTCAAGAAAGATGTTTCCTTCCGGAAAGATTACAAGCGCTTCTCCTTTTGCAAGAAACTTACTGGCATAATCAACCACATTGCGTGAAGCGATGGCCGGAAAAGCACCCATCGAAGTGAGTACATGTCCCTGAAAACCTTTAAGTTCATTAGGCGAAACCATGAAGTTAGCTTGTCCATCAATCATTTTATGAATGAGCAAACCATCAAATCGCGAAATATGGTTGGAGACAAGAATAAAAGGACCAGTAGTCGGAATGTGCTCCTTGCCGCTTACATCAATAGCGCCAAACTTGACGGCAAGTACTATTCGATTGACCAGGCGCCAAAAACCATTCAACTTAAACATGACTCCTCCAGAAAGTTAGTGCTCTAACTTCAATATAGGAGCCCAAGAGAATGTTAAGCAGACAAAACAAACAGTTAAACTACTGTTTTAGCGTATACGCCGGACTCGTTTAGCCATCAAAATATCCGGCTTACCAAGCCCGTTCGCGTCAGGTATGACGCCGCAAACGGCAAAACCAAGCTTTTCATAGAATTCAAATGGATGGTTGTTGAGATTGCGAATCTGCTGCAAAGCCACAAGCGGCGAGGGGTAAAGCTCTTGTCCCCACAAGCTTGTACTGCCTGATTCATCGTCAGCACCGAGAAATAAGGTTAAACCGCCGTGTTCGATCACCCGGCTTTCAATTTCAGCGATTAAAGCTGTACCGATACCTTGCAAACGATAGTTCTTATGTACAACAACCGGATGTAGCTCCCAGCTGTTTCCATCATATTCGCGGATGGCGCCAGCCCAACCAACGGCTTTTTTATCGGCGATAGCGACAATTGACAACCGCCCGGGATCAAAAGAGGCTTGGACCTCTTCCATCGCTTGGCTCATGGTTGGCCAGGCACTGGGTGAAGTGTCAGAAAATCCGGCATAGAGAAGCTCTGCGGCTTGCTCTTGAATGAATTGGTCTTCGAACTCGAGGTCGCGAATCTTCATACGTGGCTTGAAAAAAGAACTTCCCTCCTTCATTAAAGTCGGAGGGAAGGACTTCTTGTGGTGGATTAGGTAAGGAGGAAACACAGCAACAGAGCTAAATCCGCCGTGTGTTCTGTATTTCTATAATAGCAGCGAAAAAAATGACTGGCTGTAAAAAAACTTGAAGGTGAGCGGTCGAAGCGCCAAAAGAGCTCAAGATTAGGAAGCTCTAATCTCCTTCTTGTACTTTACAAGCTTTCATCTTATTGTCAGCAGATCGCCCGAACAGGCTCTCTTGACTTTTTGTTTAATCTATTGACGAGTCCAGAGAGATGACAAGCCGAACTTATCTTGACCGATCTCCGGAAATAACGCGTCAAGGGAGAAGCTTTCCGAATCTACACCGGCATCCATTTTATATTCGGAAGTTGCCGGTACTTCTTGCCCGGAAACTATTTTGATATTAGCCGGACAGAAAACGAAAACTTGCTCGGTCATCTTATGAAAGTCACCATCCAATGCGGCTGACGCACCGGAGACGAAATCAACAAGACGATTGGCGTCAATTTTTCTCAATTTTTCCAGGGATATGGTGGTGGCATGCCTTGAACGCAATGCTTCCACTATATCTAGTGCTTCTTCAAAAGTACCGGGCTGGAACATGGAAATTTGAGTACCTAAACGGCCGCCGGTGGTCGGAACCGCCGGTAGTGCCTGCATATTTCTTTCGGCGATCGGCGGAAAGAGTTCGATCTCTCTCTTTGCCGGTTTATTTGCAGAAGAAGGAGTAGGCTTCTCCTGATTTGGTTCTTTGGATTCTTGCGACATATTGTCCCTGCGCTTTCCGAACACAAACACCTCTTCCTTCATTCTATTCTTTTACGATCAATTGGCAAGTGCCAATAAAATCACAACCACACCGTGCGAGCAAATATATCACAAACGATCTGGAAGTAAAGTCTTTGCCAGAGCTTCACAAACAAGCAGATCGTTCTGCTCTGTAACCTTGATGTTATGAGGGTTTCCGGGCACGACATGGACCTGAAGTCCGGCTCTTTCCATAAGCGAGGCATCATCGGTAGTTGCAACTCCAAGTCGACTTACCTTTTTATGCTCGGCGAGCAAAAGGCTGAATGGCGCGGCTTGCGGAGTCTGTGTCAACAATATTTGTCCACGATCTAATGTTTCAACGACAAGAGAATTATTAATTCTCTTGATCGTGTCCGCCGGTTGGACTCCAACTGTGCAGGCACCATATTTGATGACAGTCTCTATTACCCGGTCTACTGTAGGCGGATCGAGGAAGGGGCGCGCTGCATCATGCACCAACACATAGTCCGGCGTCTGCGCTAGACCCGCTAAAAATTGCAGACCCAAATAAACCGATTCCTGGCGGCTGCCTCCACCGGCGGTTACATGTACTTGAGCCTGACTGAAGCCAAGTTCAATTGCATACGTTTTTAACTCAGCGGCAACGGATTCAACTTGTGCCACCGGACAGACAATGACTATATCGGTCATTTGCTTGCTTGCCGCTAGTGACAACAAGGACCATACATATATAGGGCGTCCGCGGAGAATGACAAATTGCTTGGACGGGCCTTTGCCCTCTGCACTAAATCTGGTGCCAGCCCCGCCGGCGGCCAGTACTGCGGCTACACGAACTGAAGACATCAGGCAGCTGGTTCACCGGCAGCGACTTCAACTTCAACAGGTGCTGCCGCTGTAGGCTCAAGCTCCGGTTCGTTATTTTCGGTCGCCAGCAATTGCTCTTCCGGCAAACTCTCTTCTTGTTGGACTGCAGGCGCAAAGCTTTCAGCAACAAAACTTTCACCAACAAAGATTGCTGAATCAGGCAAAATGCTGAGTTGTTCGGCTTCTTCTTTGTCGCGTTTTTTCATTTCACGCTTCAGATATTGGCGTAATGATTTACCGTCTTTGCTCAGACGGAAATAGTCTTGAAACTTTTTAGTCGTGGTCAGGATAGGCGAACGCCCGTCATCCTTTTTCGCCACCAAGTCACGAACGACTAATTCTTTGATGTGTTCGTAAGCCGAAGCGCCACGAATACCGATTATCTCGGCTTGAGTGATCGGTTGCTTGATCGCAATCGCTGAAAGCGTACGCAAATATGCCATGGAAATTTCCATCGGCATGAACTCATCCATCAGAGCCGAATACTGATCGCGTACCCGGAAAGAGTAACCGTCTTCGTCGGCAATCTCCAAGCCGCCTTGCCGTTCTTCGTACTCATGAATCAACTCGAGAATAACTTGGCGAACGAGCTGAACCTCTTCACCAACAATGGCAGCAACTGCTTGGGCGCGCAAAGGTTTATCGGTTAAATAAAGAATTGCCTCAACTTTGGCTTTTAAAGACATTTGTTGCGAGCCCCTTTATTGAAAAGCACTTTGTTGGATTACGGTTTCGGTACCGGTCGGCGGTAATTCAGCGGGAGCCGCCATCTCGTTTTTGACCACATACAGCGGCCCGTAGAATTCGTCTTGTTCTAAATTGATTTTACCGGCATTGGAAAGAAAAAGTACGGCAAGAAAAGCTTCCACCCAATCACCGCGACCATCAAGAAGCTTGATCACTTGGGTAAGCGACATCTTCAACATCTCATCTACATATTTGACCAGAAGCTGCTCAACACGAACAATCACCTCTTCAATGTCCTCTTCGTGAGCCAAATCCAAAATATCACCCATGTCCTCGACTTCATGATAGCCGTCCATGGCGATTTCCGGTTTTTGTTTGCGCTCCTGTTTTTCGCGCTTCTTTTCGTCGAGGCGTTCAGCTTCGCGTAAAGATTCAATCAACAACTCGAGGGTAACTTTGCGATGACGCGACTGTCTTTGCCGGGCTTGCCGCACAATCGCTCTTTGCAAATCAGCGATTGTAATTTGGCGGCCGACCGCTTCATCGTTGGAGTCATAAATAATCGGACTACCGTCAGCATCGAAATCCAGGAAATCATCACCGCCGACATCCAGGTCTTCGATTCGTGTGATTAGAAGAGCCTCTGCTTTCAGACGCAAAAGCACCGAAGCATGGAAAATAATTTTGCCGCTTTGACGTAAGTTTTCTTTTGGCGCCGCAGCAATCGCTTTAAGAAAACGATCAGTCACATCGATGATATCCAAATTTTTTGGATCGATTTCGCCTTTAGCAGCCATTGAAACTAGAATTTCAATACCGCCTGAATTCTGACCGACTCCAGCCTGCAAATTCTCAATCATTTGCGCAGTAGTCGTTTCCGCACTCGGCTCGGGTACGGCTGTTTTTTCAATGTCTGGGGATGGCTCAGGCACTTTGAGCAGCCTCCTCCGGCAGCTCTACCTCAGCGATGCCGACTACTTTAGAGAAACCATCTGAGCGGAGCGAAACACCGATTGCATGATCGGCTTTCGCAATCATCGGACGGCGCAAGCTAACGACGATGAATTGTGCCGACTCGGATTGGCGCTTAACCATACGAGCCAAACGTTCGGCGTTGGCGCCATCAAGCATCATATCGACTTCGTCAAAAGCGTAGAACGGCGCTGGCGCATAGCGTTGGAAAGCAAAAACGAAAGAGAGCGCTGTCAGTGATTTTTCGCCTCCGGACAAAGCTTCGATCCGTTGCATCTTCTTGTCTCGCGGTTGAGCCCGGATTACCAGACCGCCGGCAAAAGGATCTTCCGGATTCTCAAGCTCTAAGCGACCATGCCCGTGAGAAAGTTCGGAGAAGATTTCTTGGAAGTTTTCGTTGATTGCCTTGAACGCTTCCATGAAAGTGTTTTTCTTCAGCTCGCCGTAACCGGCAATCCGCTGGTTGATCTCATCTCTTTCCGTGGTCAGAGTTTCAAGATAATCAGTAAGCTCTTCTTCCCGCGCTCTGGTCTGATTATATTCTTCAAGAGCTTTCATGTTTACAGGCTCAAGAGCACGCATACGACGATCAAGCTTGTCGATTTGCTGCTTCAGCTGATCGATAGTTGAGGCCGATGGCGGCTGGAAGTCCGGATTCTCGGCAAGAATATGATCGAGTTCAGCTTTGGCAGCTTGTAACTGAATCATCAATTCGTGCAAAGTAATTTTGCGTTTTTGTCTTTCTTCATCCAAGTGGATCAGTTGCTCAGCAATCTTGGTTTTCTTGATCTCAACTTGAGTAATCTGTTCCTGCAACTTATCTTTGGTTTCATGCAGCTTAAGCAGCTCATCGGAGATTTCGGAACTCTTACGTTCAAGTTCCTGAATATCAGTAGTTAAATTGCGAATCGCCTCTTCATGCTGCGGCCGTTCAACATTAAGCTCTTCAATCTCTTTGTTGAGAACATCCATCTGATCGGTCAAGCCTTGCTTATTGTTTAGCTCGACACGCTCTTCAGTCTCAATACGATCAAGTAAGCGTTCAACGTCTTTGACACCTTTCTCGATATTTTCCAGATCAGACTTAAGCTCTTCGGCTTCCGAGGCAAGACGGTCGATTTCAGAACGTTTACCGCCGGTGCTTAAATCAGCAAGCTCATCCTGGAACTTAGTAATATGCTTAGTCAGGTCAACAATTGATTTATCGATCTCGACCATCTCTACGTCGATCAATTCAATCTCATCACCCATGGCCCGCAGCCTAGGCTTCAAGTCTTCAACTAATTTTTCGGTAGCTTCAAGTTCAGCTTGACGATTCTTTAAGTCGCCTTGCTTTTGCATAAACTGCGCTTTTACATCATTAAGCTTGTTCCGCTCCTGGTTTAAAGCTGAAGCCAGCTCTTTCAGAGAGTCGTTGAGCCATTTAAGATCATCGGTCAACTGTTTGCTTGTTTGCTTAAGCGTACCAAGATCGTTGCCTTCATTCTTTTGATTGAAACGCAAACGGTTTTTGCTTTCAACACCGCCTGTAATCGTTCCGTATTTTTCTAAAAGCTCACCTTCAAGAGTGACAAACCGTCCGGTATTGATTAGGCGGCGAGCCAGCTCCAGATTTTCCACAACCACGGTTTGCCCACAAGCATATTGAAAAGCTTTGGTATGCTGCGGATTAAAATCAACCAGATTGTAAGCAAAATCAATCACCCCTGGCTTATTCGGCAACAAACCTGGCGGCTGAACACTGATTTTATTCAAAGGTACGAAAGTAGCGCGACCGGATTTGGTTTCACGCAAAATCTGAATGCAACGCTCAGCCACTTGATCGTCTTCAACAACCACATGAGCAAGACGCCCGCCGATTGCCACTTCAAGCGCTGTCTCAAAACGGCTGTCTACCCGACCGAGTTGACCGATAGTTCCGTAAACGCCTCTGACCCCGGCATTAATTACCGCTTCGACCGCCCGTCCGTAGCCGCTTTCGCCAACAACGTCCCGAGTGGTTTCCATCTCAATCAGACGTCTGTTTACAAGCTCCAGCTGTTTACGTTTTTGTTCGATCTCTTCTTCGGTGGATTCGCCCTCAGCTTCCATCTGGGCAATGGAACGTGTCATACCGAGCACAAGAGCTTGCTCGTCTTCAACTTTACGCTCCATACCTTGCAACAAGCCACGCAAAGAAGAGCCTTTGCCGATTGCTTCAGTTGCCGCTGTGCGGGCCTGAGCCAACTCTTTTTCTAAGTTTTCTTTTTTAGTGGTAAGTTCGGTTTTACGCACTTCAAACTTATGTCGTTTATCGCGAATCTCTTGCAGCTCTTCATGCAAAGACATGCCTTTGCTTGAGCTACGATCCCGCTCTTGTCTGACCACTTCGATTTCAGCAAGTACGGCGCTCAAAGAACCTTGCTTTTCCACAAGTACAAGCTGCGCGGCTTTCAGATCGGCGTCATTTTGTTTCTTATCGCGAGCCAGTTCGGATAGATGTTTTTCAATTGTTTTGATTTGAGCAGCCAAATTCTTCTGTAGCTTGCTCTTTTCGCCAATCACACCATTAATGTTTGAAAGACGGCTTTCTTCCCGAATTAAATCCCCGCGTTTGTTCTCGAGCTCCTGGCGTAAAAGCAGTTGTTCATTACCGCCTTTATCGCGAATCTCTTCTTCCAAACTGCCAAGCTCAGCTCTATGGGTGAGCAAAGTAAGTTCAGCCTCTTCGCGAGCTTCACAAAGAGACTCTTCTTTAGTGTCTATCTTTTTCAGCTCAGCCAGTTCGGCTTCATTTTTAGCTTCAATCTCTTTGACACGTACATATATAAGATCGCGTTCGAGACGATCTTTCTGTGCTTTCAAGTCAAGATATTTTAGTGCTTGATCCCGGTCTGCCTGTAATATTTCCAGGCGGGTGGCGATTTCAGCAAGCACGATCCGCTGGTGATCGATTTTTTCGGCAACCGTAACCAGCTCTTTTTCAGCTTGGTCGATACGCCGGTCAAATTCGGCGACACCGGCAAGCTCGTCAATAATTTTGCGACGCTCACTGGCGCTCATGGTGACGATGCCTGTAACGTCACCTTGCATGATTACGTTAAAGCCGGTAGGACTGACGTTATATTTGCCCAGATGCTCGTGGATATCGGTAAGCGTTGAGTTTTTACCGTTCAACACATATGAGCTTGTATATCCGTTGTCTTTTACTTTAAGACGACGGGTGACTTCAATCTCTTCACCGGCATCGTTGGTGAAACGAACCGTAACGCGAGCTTCGTTGCGACCGCTCAAATTGTTGAGCAAATCAGGCAGTCTTTCAGCACGCATTGTTCTTGTCGAAGAAAGACCGAGAGCAAAAAGTAGGCTGTCGATGATATTTGATTTGCCGGAGCCGTTGGGACCGGAGATTGAGGTAAAGCCGGCCAAAATCGGAACCGTCGTCGGCTTGCCGAAGGATTTGAAATTATCCAGCTCGATCTCTCTTACCCGCATTCCGACTCCACGGAGAAACGCGATAGGCTATGAACTACGTATAGCTCCTTGCCTTCAATTGCAGTGCCGTTAGATATATTCCAAGCAAAAAATGTCACAATATCCTTAGCCACAGCCGAATTAGACTACATTTGCGCACAAAGTGTCAAGGATTGACGCCGGCAAAAGATGAGCTGAAGAAGCTCAAGATACGTATTATAAGCCGTTTACGGGAATAGGCGCAACCGGCAATGGTGGCATGAAGCCTCTAGTCGAATAGGGCACAATGCAGATACGATCGATATATCAACGAGATACTTTCGGCTTAGATCGGACATTAACAAAGATCATTTGACTTGCTGCAGAGAATTGTCGATCAGGCTTTTTAGCGCATCTTCACCGCAGGAGCCGGCAAGACGATTAACCATGGCACCGGAAGAGTCAGCAAAAATCGTCGTCGGATAAGCACCAATTTGATAGCGCTGAACGATTTTTTCATTGCCGGGGTCTTCGGCATTCAACTGTTGAAAGTCGCAACGACCGCCGTAATTTGAGCGCACACTTTCAAAAACCGGAGCAAACTTTTTACAAACTCCACACCAGTCGGTATAAAACTCCATTACTTTCAAACGCCCTTTAGCAAAAGTACGCCCACCTGAAGCCGAGGCTACATTTGTTGAAGAGGCGGCCTGAGCAGAACCACCGTAACTGCGCGAATAACGACTCAATCCGGCAAGTCCATTTTCAGCTTGTGCTTTTAACTGAGGATTTTTTGAGTATGCCGCTACCCATTTATATTCTTCCGTCGCTAAAGTCATCTGGTTCATATACTGATAGCAAAGTCCGCAATAATAGCGGGCAAGCGCATCTTGCGGGTTGCTTCTAGCATAGTTTTGAAAAAGCGGTAAAGCTTGAGCATAATGACGAGCTTTAAATTGCCCGAGCGCTTCGCTCATGGATGGAGCACCGAAAGCCGATTGCCCGGCAAGAACGCAAGCCAGAAGCGCCTGTAAAATACAAAACCAACAAGCCCTTGTCACACTCAGCTTAAAGCGCATCAAGAATATCCTCACGGCGATACATAAATAATAGACTAGCATTTTGCTAAGCTCGCCAGGATATAGTTGTCTCTGTTTTATGCGGTTAGGAAAATGACGCACGCCATCGATTTTAAAGTAGAAAAAACCTGCCCCTGGTCTGGGGCTCGCGCCGGTATTTTAACCACGCCGCACGGTGTCATTGAAACACCGGTTTTTATGCCTGTCGGCACACAGTCCACAGTCAAAGCGATGACCTGGGATCAAGTTACGGCAACAGGCAGCCAGATAGTGCTTGCCAACTCTTACCATTTGTATTTACGCCCTGGACATAAGTTAGTCGAAGCAGCCGGCGGTCTACATAAATTTGCCAACTGTCCTCATCCTATTCTTACCGACTCAGGCGGTTTTCAAGTTTTCAGCTTAAATGAACTACGCAAAATTAGCGATTCAGGCGTTGCTTTTAAAGATCATGTCAGCGGCACCGAACATTTTATCGGTCCGGAAAAATCCATGGAGATTCAGAACTCACTGGGTGCCGACATCATTATGGCTTTTGACGAATGTGTAAAAAACCCAGCTACTGAAGCCGAAGCTAAAAAAGCAATGGAACGCACTCACGACTGGCTTGAGCTTTGTGTCAAAAGTCATAGCCGGCAAGATGTGCAAGCCCTTTTCGGTATTGTTCAAGGCAGCATCTACAAGAACTTGCGCAGCGAATCGGCAAAAGCGGTAACTGCCCACGACCTGCCCGGCTTTGCTATCGGCGGCGTTGCTGTCGGCGAAGAGCGATCTTTAATTGAAGAGATTGTGCTTTATACAGCACCACTTTTACCAGCAAATAAACCACGTTATTTAATGGGCATCGGCACTCCTTGGGATATCGCTTTTGCCGTGCGTTCCGGCGTCGACATGTTCGACTGTGTTTTACCGACTCGTCTTGCTCGCCACGGCGCCGCTTTTACTGAAAGCGGGCGCATATCTTTACGCAATGCTCGTTTTCGTCAGGATCCTTTGCCCATAGAACCAAACTGCTCTTGCTACTGTTGCTTGAATCACAGCCGGGCTTATTTGCATCATCTTGTACATATGAAAGAGATGACAGCAGCCACTTTGCTATCAATACATAACATCAGCTTTTTGCACAAAGAAGCTAAAGCAAGCAGACTTGCCATTCTCGAGAATCGTTTTCAAGAGCATTTTGAAGCGGCAAAAGCTAAGCAGTTGATTCAATAACTAAGGACGGTCCGATTCTTTAACGTCCTCGGCATCAACCGTTTCAGCATTCTCAACCATAATTGGTTCTTTCTGCTCAATAATCAATTTACGTCCAGGATCAGCTCCGCCTTTAAGGGCTAAAAGTTCAGCTTCGATATCAACTTGACCTTCAAAACTTTTGAATTTCTTGTCAAGCTGATCTGAACCAAGCTCAGCCATAGCTTGTGCTTTTGATTCACGCTCAAGCACTTTTTGCTCCATTTTTTCCATCACCGACATGGCACCGTTGGCTGTAGATTTGGAAAGAATTTCGTTTGCTTTAGTAGTGGCTTGGGCTGCTTTGTCCCGAGCGATAAGAACTTGTTTTTTGGTGTAGGCTTTTTGTACTTCACCCTCAAGCTCAGTTAAACGCGCGCGCAAACTGATAGTTGCTTCACGCTGAGCTTTAAGTTGACCTTCAAGATCGCCAACAGCTTGAGCATATTGCTGCTTACGCTGCAAAGCCTGGCGGGCTAACTCATCATTATTCTGCTGAACGGCCATGGTGGCTCGATTATGCCAAGTGGCAGCTTGATCTTTATTTTTTTGCAGCTGCTGCTCAAGTTGCTTTTCAGTAGCAATTGCCTGAGCTACGGCTTGACGCACTTGAATAAGATTGGCCTGCAGATCCTGGTAAGTTTGTTCCAGCATCATCTCCGGATCTTCCATCTTCCCCATCAGGCTATTCATAAAAGCCTTGAATAAGGAGGCAAGACGTTGGAACATAGCTTCGAACTCCTTCCTTTATTAATGGATGCGGCCAGAAAAATAAACTGCCATTTACCATCAATTAATTAGTTTAGCAAAGACCAACATATTTACTGCCCATAATTTATTAGACAGGATACGTCTATGAGCGAAAACAAAAACGACAACTTAAAAGAAGCCCTCTTTACGGTTAGTGATGCAGTCCTCGGCGCGGCTGTCCTTTTAGTGCTCGGCATGTATTTGGGCAATTGGCTTGATGCTCAATTCCATACCGCACCGACTCTTTCCATTGTTTGCGCCCTGGTCGGAGGTGCAATCGGATTAGCTCGTATGGTCAGCAAAGCCGCTTCTCTTGATAAAGCCAAACCGACGAAAACTGATGAACAAAAATGAATAATCGGGTAAGAATAAAATTCTCTTACCCACCAATCTTTAAGAAGGTATTGCCATAAACCGGGGTGCGGAGATCTTTCTGTTATCATCCTCAACCTGTGCACTATCTCTTAACGGACAAGCCAATTACCAATGCTTGGAAAAAATCTCCCCTTAAGTACCTTTCTTAACGACCCGGCACTAAGCAACAGCTATTTTTTAGGCGTGCCGCAATTGGGACGAGTCGGCGATATTCATATCGACACTTTGCTTCTTAGCTGGGCTTGTATGGGAGGCATTTTAGCCTTCGCTGCAGTGATCGCCCCTGGTTTGAAAGTGGAAGCCGGCGGTAAAGGACAAGCCGTTCTTGAAGGCGTATACACCTTCATCGAAGACCTTTGCCACGGTCAGATGGGTCACCACTACAAAAAATTCTTTCCTTTGATTGCCGCCATCTTTCTTTTCGTTCTTACCGGAAACTTTATCGGTGTCGGACCTTGGCGTGCTTTAGAACATAATCCGGCTTGGCCGAAAATGCCAGACGGCGAACCTTTTGAAGTTTGCTCACCAACTACTGACTTCAACGTCACTTTCGGACTCGCTGCCGTAGTGCTGTTGGTTTATGTCGCTTCCGGTTTCTGGGCTCACGGACCAAAATATCTCAAGCTTTATCTCAATCCAATTGAATGGCTCGATTTGATTATCAGACCAGCAACTCTTGCTTTGCGTTTGATGATGGTAATCACTGCCGACGAATTGATGCGCGCTGCAG
Source organism: Candidatus Obscuribacterales bacterium (assembly GCA_019750335.1). Classification (GTDB taxonomy): domain Bacteria; phylum Cyanobacteriota; class Vampirovibrionia; order Obscuribacterales; family Obscuribacteraceae; genus JAIEPM01. The sequence goes on along the minus strand of JAIEOQ010000003.1, from coordinate 79,065 downwards.
CAATCATGATGGTTCCGGTTCTTTTACCGACCGGTGTCATGGCTTTTGAAATGTTCATCGGCATCATTCAAGCTTTCGTTTTTGCTTTGCTTACATCAATTTATATAGGACTTACGGTTTCACATCACTAGGTTTCAATCAGATTCGCATCATTAGTTAAATCAAGGAGTAAAAAGGTGGACCACACAGTAATCGCTCAAGCAGCTGGCACAGTTGATAGCACAACCATGATCAAAGCCGCTTCTTTAATCGGTTCCGGTATCGCCGCAGTCGGCGTAATTGGACCTGGTATCGGTATCGGCGTTGCCGGATCGCGCGCTCTTGAAGGCATGGCTCGTCAACCAGAAATGGCTACCAAACTTTTGGTTAACGCCATCATCATCGCCGCTCTTATGGAAGCTCTTGGTCTTTTGGCATTCGTTATCGCCATTCAGCTTTACACCTTCGGTTCAAAAGTTGATGCTCCAGAGCATACAAGCCAAGCCCCGTCAGCAGTCGTCAGATACATAGCCTAATCACAAAACAATGTTTGAAATAAACGGCACTTTAGTTATATTCGTCGCAAGCTTCCTCTTGTACATGGTTCTCTTAAACGAAATCATGCTCAAGCCGGTCGGACGCGTTTTGGCCAAACGCGCTGAGAGAGCTCAAGGCGATCTGGCCACGGCCAAAGAATCTCGCCAAACCGCAGCCGCGCTTGTCGAGAAATACGAAAGCGAGCTTAAACAGATCCGCACCCAAGCTCACCAGCTGATCGCTGGAACCATTGCTGATGCTAACAAAGAGAAATCAACTTTGATGGCAAAAGTGCAACAGGAAGGCGCAAGCAAGGTTCAAGCTTTCAAAGCGGATCTGGACGCTGAGCGCACTAAGCTAATCGATGAACTGGTCGTGCAAGAGCGCGAACTGGTTGAAACGATTACGCAAAAGGTGCTCGGCGAAGCTGTAAGCGTCCAGCTCGATGCCACTAAAGTGCGCAAAACATTGGAGGAGGCTTGTTGATGTTTATCTTCGCAGCCGAGACCGGCGGACTTTTCGGGATTTTCGAGAACAACCTGATCAACTGGTTGCTTCTGGTTGCCATCCTTATTTATATGTGGATGCGCATTACCCCCGGACTTTTTGCTTCTCGCAAAAGCCGCATCGAGCAAACTCTTGCCGAAGCAGCTGAAGCCAGAAAGGAAGGGCAAGCCTTCCTGGAGGAGCAACGCAAGAAGATTGAGAATGCCGAGCATGAGGCTGAATCAATTCTTGTCGAGGCCAAAAGAGTTGCTTCAGAAATGAAGCAACAGATAGCTGAAGAAACACGCAAAGAGTCAGCCGATCTGCAAGAGCGTATCACGCACCAGATTGAAGGTGAGCGCCGCCTGGCGATCACCGAATTGCGCTCTCAAGCAGCTACCGCTGCAGTGCGCTTGGCTGAAGCTACTTTGCCCGGAGCAATGACGGACAGCGCTCGCTCCCGTTTGCTCAATGAATTCGTCGAACAGCTCAATACGGTTGGTGCTAAGAAATGAAGGCAGAAGAAAGCAGCTCCGCAGCTCAATATGCTAACGCTATTCTGCAAATAGCGGAAAGCAAAGGCAATGCCGATCTGGTTTTTCAAAATCTGAACAACATATGCCAGGTGATAAGCCAAAAGCCGGAATTCTCCATCGTGATGAAACATCCGGCCATCGCCGAGCAAGAGAAGAAAAGCCTGCTCGAAAATACCTTTAAGAAGGATATTGACGAAGTAAGCTTACGCTTGCTTGAAATGCTCACCGAGCGTCGACGCTTACACCTTCTTCCTTTCATCCGCGACCAGTTTCAAGATCTCTTGAACGCGAAGAAGAATATCGCGAAAGGCGTGCTTATCTGCGCCGAAGCGATGGACAACAAAGCGATCGAAGACGTGAAGAAGAAACTGCAAACTCAACTTGGCAAAACTTTAGAGCTAGAAGTGAAAGTGGATCGGTCGCTTATTGGCGGATTCATTCTCAAAGTCGGCGACCAAGTTATAGACGGCAGCTTGCGCGGCCGTTTGCACAGCATCGAAAAAAGTTTGCTTTCAGTATAAATGGATAACGTTAGAGGACAAACAGACCATGGCAATTAAACCGGACGAAATCACCTCCGTTCTCAAAGCGCAGCTTGAACGCTATCAAGCCAGCCTGAACGTCAGCAATGTCGGCAGCGTGCTTCAAGTAGGCGACGGTATCGCTCGCATTTACGGAATGGAAAAAGCCATGGCCGGCGAACTTGTCGAATTCGACGACGAAGATCACACCATGGGTATGGTCTTGAACCTCGAAGAAGATAACGTCGGTGTCGTTATGTTAGGACCCGGACGTAAAGTTACCGAAGGCATGACGGTTAAAACTACAGGGCGCATTGCTTCTTGCCCGGTCGGCGAAGGCATGCTCGGACGTGTGGTCAATCCGCTCGGTCACCCGGTTGACGGCAAAGGACCAATCACTGCTGCTGCTTATCGTCCAATTGAAAGTAAAGCACCAGGAATTATCGCCAGACAATCAGTTTGCGAACCGTTGATGACCGGCTTAACCGCTATCGACGGTATGATTCCAATCGGACGCGGACAGCGTGAGTTGATCATCGGCGACCGTCAAACCGGTAAAACCGCTGTTGCTCTCGATACAATCATCAACCAAAAGAATCAACCGAATCGCCCGATTTGCGTATATGTCGCTATCGGTCAAAAAGAATCAACCATCGCTCAAATCCAAAAAACTTTGGAAAAGAACGGCGCGATGGAATACACAGTAATTGTTTCCGCTCCGGCAACCGCCGCTCCGGCTCTGCAATTCTTGGCACCATACACCGGTGCTGCCATCGGCGAATATTTCATGGAAAAAGGCGGACACGCCCTCAACGTATATGATGACTTGTCCAAGCACGCTGCTGCTTACCGAACAATGTCACTGCTTCTTCGTCGTCCACCAGGTCGTGAAGCTTATCCGGGAGACGTGTTCTATCTGCACAGCCGTCTTTTGGAAAGAGCAGCTAAGCTTTCAGACAAGCTTGGCGGTGGCTCTTTGACAGCACTACCAATTATTGAAACTCAAGCTGGTGACGTTTCGGCATACATTCCGACTAACGTTATCTCAATCACCGACGGACAAATCTTCCTTGAGACAGACTTGTTCTATGCCGGTATCCGTCCAGCGATTAACGCCGGTATTTCGGTAAGCCGGGTTGGCGGTTCCGCTCAAACTAAAGCAATGAAGATGGTTGCCGGTAAGCTCCGTCTTGACCTTGCTCAGTTCAGAGAACTGGAAGCTTTCGTTCAATTCGCTTCTGATTTGGATAAAGCAACTCAAGATCAAATTCGTCGCGGTCAAAAGTTGATTGAAGTTCTAAAACAACCTCAATATCAACCGCTTCTACTTGCTCAACAAGTATCACTGCTTTACGCCGCTAACCGCGGTGTGCTTGATGATGTTGAAAGCGGCGAGATCGCTCGCTTCAAAGAAGAATGGTGCAAATATTTGGCCGCCAACGCCAAAGATGTGGAAGCTAAGCTCAACGCCGGCGATAAGCCAAACGAGGCCGAAGAGAAAGCGCTCTACGATCACCTGGTTAAATTCAAAGAAAACTTCTTCAAGAAATAAAATCGTAGACACCTTAAGCAAGACATTAGGCTACAAATGGCAAACCTTAAAGCAATCAGACATCGCATAAAAAGCGTACAGTCTACCCAAAAAATCACCAAAGCCATGAAAATGGTGGCGGCGGCGAAAGTACGTCGCGCTCAAGCCAGAACTCTGGCCGCGCGACCTTTCACCAAGCGGGTTATCTCCTTGCTCAAAGAGATTGTCCATGAAGTAGCCGATGTCGATTTGAACGAAATCGCTTTGCTGAAGAAAAGACCGATTAATACAGTCGGTTTGATTGTAATCTCATCGGATCGCGGTCTTTGCGGTTCTTACAATAGCGTCGTTTTGCGTACAGCTCTTGAAAGAATCAAAAATCTCCAGGCTCAAGGCAAAGAAGTTAAGCTGATTCTGGTTGGTCTGAAAGCCGCCGGTTTCTTCCGTTCAATCAAATGTGAAAAGCTGAAGAACTACACTTTGCTGCCGGCAATTCCGACTGTGCAAGAAGCTAAACTGATTGCCGATCAAGCAGCCGAGTTTTATATCAACGGTCAAGTTGATTCAGTTGAGCTGATTAGCACCGAATTCATCAACATGCTGCGCTCACAAGTAGTTAACACCAAGTTCTTACCTGTTGAGCTGCCTCACAGCGAAGACGATAATTCACTCAAACCACAAACTTTGTTTGAACCATCAATCAACGAATTGCTTGAGCTTGAATTGGTGCCTAAATATATCGAGAACGTGATCTTCCAAGCTTTGCTTGATGCTTCCGCTTCCGAGTTGGCAGCCAGAATGAACGCTATGTCCAGCGCTTCAACTAATGCTAACGACTTGATTCAATCTTTGACTTTGACTTACAACCGCGCCCGTCAAGCAAGCATCACTCAAGAGTTGCTTGAAGTTGTCGCCGGTGCCGAAGCGCTCAAGAACTAATTAAAAGCTAGTGCTCGTGATTACAACAAGCGCTTGTTGCCGACAAGCGTCTGTTTAAGAGATGCCCAAAAACAAGAATGATATTGCCTGCGGTGACTATGGCAATCTCTACATTCTCGCCCCAAACATGGCGGGCATAAAAGGTAGCAAAAAATACCAGACCGACACCGGCTGTGCCGATAAACACCAGGCGATTATCGCGGTGACGGATATATCCGGGAATAAAAGCAGTCAAACAAAAAATCAAAATAGTAAATGCCAGACTAATATGGAACCATTCACTTTCCATGAACTGTGCGGCTACAACCGGCAACAAAGCTATGACAAAGGGCATGGCCAGACAATGTACGAGACAGATTGTTGAAGCAGCAACGCCAGCATAATCAAGGACCGATATGATTTTTGTCCCTTGATTTTCGTTTGAGTGCTCTAAATTCTCAGTCATTGATTTCTAGTTTAACGGAAATGATTTCCATTACAATCACGCTGCCAAGATTTAATATCCGCTCTCAATGCCGGCAAGGGGTATAATCGCAGCCATGGGAAAGAGTGACATAGCCAATGAAGATGAAGCGGCAGCAGCGTTAGCCGCCGTAGCATTTTATTGTTCGGCAAAAAAGAAAATAGAGCCAGCAAAAAAACAGGAAAGTTCTTGGTTAGCCACCGCTCGTCTTGAAGCTTGCCAGCTTAAGCAACGGACTAAAACCAACAAAGGATCTCTTTGGCGCTGGTCAACTCTTGCTACTTTGTTTTTCTGCCTGACGACAGCTCCGGTTTCAGCTGCCGAAAGCCAAATAAAAGTTGCTCTGGCTGTAAATACCACAGGCTGCGACATTGTCGTGCCGGATGGAGCTGAAATTGTTGATCGCCAAACAGCCGAGCTAGTAGCTGAATTGCCACCACAAAGCCGCTGGCATATTAGTGTCGATAACAATTTGCAAAATCGTACAAAACAGCTGACTTTTGCCGGATTAATCGGCAATATGTCTCTGTCCCAGGTGCTCTTGGCTAAAATAGCCGGAGTCTATCCTGATACTAACACTTCGGCTTTTATGACCGGTCTTTCCGGGCAAGACGACACAAACGATCATGGCGGTTTTAAGCAAGCACCAATTTTAATTGAGGATCTTCATCCACATTTTGCTCTTGCCACGTCACGAGAGGCAGCAAGCTTAAGCAGCAAGACTGCCACTTATCGTCCGGTTGTTTACGGTGTGCAAGCTCCGTCTTTGCCGACAAACTTTCCCTTATCCGGTTACGTACTCAGACCGCTTAATCCGGAGGGTATTTTTGGCTTTAACGGCAAGTTCTATCGCGGTCAGCTTTTTATAGACCCGAAAGTTAGCGACGGCAAAACTTTTACAGCTGTAAATTTAGTCAATTTAGAAGACTATCTGCTTTCAGTGGTACCGACCGAAATGCCGGCCAATTGGAATAGCGAAGCGCTCAAAGCTCAAGCAATCGCAGCCCGTTCTTATGCTTTAGCCAATATCGGCAAACATATTAAAGAAGGCTTTGATGTTAAAGCGACAACAGAAGATCAAGTTTATTCCGGGATCGCAAGCGAGAATTCGACGACTAATTCTGCCGTGGCCGCGACTAAAGGTCTGGTGATGAAACATCGGAATCAAGTAGTCAGCGCGTTTTTTCATAGCTCGGCAGGCGGTTTTACCGATCTAGCAGACAACGTTTGGGCAAAAAATCTAACTTATATCAAATCAGTCCCTGATTTCGACGATCAATCACCGCATTTCAACTGGAAACGTCAGTTTGCCACAGCCGAGGTGGAGGAGCGTCTACTCAAATCCGGGATTAATATCGGAGCATTACTTGGCGTTTTTCCTCTTTCACGCAGCGACGCCCAAAGAGTCAAATATGTCTTGATTTCAGGCAGCTTGCAAACCCTAGTTGTCAGCGGCGAGGAGTTTCGCAATCTCTTGGCATTACCCAGCAGCCTCTTTCATGTCTCAACACAGCCGGAAAAATACCACTTGAACGGGCGCGGATTCGGTCATGGTCTGGGTTTATCCCAGTGGGGCGCCAAATATTTAGGTGATAATGGCTATAATGCAGCGCAAATACTCTCGTATTACTATAAAGATATCTCCATAGAGCCGCTCTTTTAGAAGCAATTTCAGTCTAAGATAAGAGCTAAGACAAGCCAAACGAGGTAACTACGTGCTCACGTTCATTCTGGCAATAATTCTGACCTTAGTTATGCTAAGCGTTCTTATCATCGTCCATGAATTCGGACATTTTTCAGTAGCACGTTTCTTTGGCTTTCAAACGCCGGTTTTCGGCTTCGGCTTACCTTTTGGTCCATCCTGGACAATCGGCGAGAAATGGGGCACTCAATTCAAGGTGCATGCCTGTCTCCTGGGCGGTTATGTAGCCATCCCTGAGCTTGGCGACGAGAGCAACGCCTCAGCTGAAATTTATGGCGTACCGCTTAAACCGTTCAAAAAATTTCCAATCTGGCAAAGAGCGCTGGTTGCCTTTGCTGGTGTTGGTTTCAATATTGGCTTTGCTTACATTGTTATGTTGAGCATGCTTTTAGCTTTAGGTCAGCCGGCACAAAATGTCGTTGTTTACTCACTGCCGGCCGCTAATCCAATTGCTAAAAACGCCGGAGTTGAGCTTGGTGACCGCATACTTTCAATTGATGACGCAAAAGTCTCTTCACCGGAAGAAGTTGTTCAATATCTCGGTCGCAAAAAAAATAGCGAAATCTGTTTGCATATTTTTCGACCGGAGCGTACTGAGGACGCCCAGGAACAAACAAGCGAACCGGTCAAAGGCGAAGAAGCTACACTTGAAGAAGATGGACCGCAAGCAGCACCAGCCGACACAGCGGCCGAAGCAGCGAAAAACGCGGATAAGATGCCGCCCGGACGTTATCTGGACATTACAGTAACGACCAATCAAGACGGTAAAGTCGGCATGGCTCTTATTAATAAGGGCACGACCACTTACAAAAAATTGCCTGGCAATTTCTTTGATATAGCCGGATTAGCCGGTGTTAGAACCTGGAATCTCGGCAGCGGCATGGTTGACGCCATGGGTATGATGGTCCAAGGTATCTTCACCAACTTAGGCAATAAAATTAGCGGCCACGCACCACCACCGGCAGCAGGTAACGCACCGCAATTCAGCTTGGATGATCTACACGGTGTTCTTTATGTAATTAAGATTGGTGCCGATATTGTCCAGCAAGATTGGACCCAAATCTTTATGTTCACTATTTTGATCAGCCTTGATTTAGCCATCGTCAATCTATTGCCTTGGCCGGCTTTAGACGGCGGGCATTTGGCTTTCATGGCTTTGGAATCAGTACGCGGCAAACCGCTTGGCGAACAAGCTCAAGGCGAAATCGTCAAATGGGGTTTTGTCAGCCTGCTTGTTTTAATGGCAATCATTATGGTTAACGATGTACGGGGAATAATGGCAGGAGAAGCTAATCTAAAAATGAAGCCTAAACTGCAATCAGCCCCGAAAGCACCTAAATAATCCGAGGAGTTCGCCATGCCTAGTTATGACTATAAATGCACTTCTTGCAATGGCGCCGTGACGCTTGACCGTTCAATGAGCGACTCTTCGACTCCGGTCTGCACTCATTGCGGCAGCGATCAAATGAATCGCGTTTGGAGCGTTTTTATTGTTTCAGGCGGCAGCACTCCCGACGTCGGACAGAGCGCAAAATCATCCGGCGCCAGCAAAAAGAGCGGTTGCGGCTCCTGTTCAAGCCATTCCTGCGGGACCTGTTAGTTTGACTAACCTGTTAGCCAACGGCTGACCTGTTAGCACGCTAACTTCGTTAGCAGCTGACTTCGCTGTGAGTGTTATTTGATTTGCGCAGCAATTCTTGCAGACGCTTCTCTTCGTCTTCGGTTAAAGCAAAAGACTCGCCTTCATTTGGAAAAGCACCGTCGCGCACGTCATTCGAATAACATTCGATTGCTTGCTGGCAGGTTTCAGCTAAGTTAGCATAACGCCTAACAAAGCGCGGTTGGAAATCAGTATATTTACCGAGCAGATCGTCGGTCACCAGAATTTGCCCGTCGCAACCAGCACCGGCACCAATTCCAACAGTCGGAATTGCTAACTTTTGCGAGATCTTTTCTGCAACCATGGCCGGTACCATTTCCAAAACGATACTGAAACAACCGGCAGCTTCAAGAGCCATAGCATCATGAATCAATTTATACGCATCTTCGGCGCTGCGTCCTTGAACACGATTACCACCAAGAGCGTGAATTGATTGAGGAGTGAAGCCCAAATGTCCCATCACCGGAATACCCATTCCAACAAGTCGTTCAACAACTTCAATATTTAGACGAGTCGCTCCTTCAAGCTTAACAGCATGAGCTTGAGCTTCTTTGACGAAACGTCCGGCGTTGGTAATTGCTTGAATGACGTCTACCTGATAGCTCATAAAAGGCAGATCGGCAACAACAAAAGCTTTAGTCACACCACGTGTCACCGCCTGAGTATGGTGCACCATCTCATCCATAGTCACGGCATGAGTGGTTTGATGACCAAGGGCAACCATGGCCAAACTGTCACCAACCAGGATTAAATCAACACCGGAGCGATCAAGTATTTTTGCTGTCGAATAATCGTAAGCAGTAAGAGCAACGATTTTACGACCTTCACGTTTGTATTTTTGGAAGGTAAGAGTAGAGACTGCTTTACTCATATTAATACTTCATATCGGAATGACTCAAAAAGTATAGCAGTCAGATAGGCAATGTATTCTTCAATAGCCCCGGCTTCTTTTTGCCTGCTCAATTTTTTGCTGGCGGATCAGATCTTGCTGCAACTCAATAACATGCTGCGGATCATAAGGATATTTGCCGGCTATGGCACGAAAACGGTCATAGAGCACACCGGCATCTGAAGGCAAATTCATTTTTTCAAGCAAATAAGCCATGTTGTAATAAGCGCCGTCAAAAGCAGGGTGCGCTTCCATCGCTTTACGGTTGGTAGCTAAAGCTGAATTCAAGTCACCTTGGGCTTCTTGTACGGCAGAAAGATTCATCAACGCCTCCAGACTAGTTGGATTTAACTGACAAGCCCGCTCAAAGGATGCTTTTGCGCCATCCAGCGCTCCATCCTCATACTGCTCAATCCCTTTGCTGACAAGGGCGTCCACTTCTTCCGGATCATAAGTTAGCGGCTTTTTACGGCGCTCACGCTCAATCTGTTTGATCTGTTTTTCTAAATCTTGAATGTGCTTGGCATACAAAACATTGCTTCCACGTATGCGCACCAATTCATTATAAGTTTCTATGGCTTGAGCCAGCTGCCCCTTGAATTCCAGGCATTGAGCCTCCATGGTTTTCATGGCCGCAATGTTGACGCCAGGATAATTACGTTGAGCAGTATAAGAAGGATTGACTCTTTGCGCTTCGCGAATTTCAGCGATAGCGCGGTCTAAATCACCACGTAAATAGCGCAAACGTCCTAGCTCAAAATGAGCAGCCGCCATACGTTGGTCGCACATCAAAGCTTTGCGATATTCAGCCTCAGCCGCATCCAAATTGCCTTTTGTCGCATAAATAAAGCCAAGATAGTAATGCACTTTCGGATTGTTCGGAGCCAGGCGAGCCGACTTTTCCAGAGTTTCAACCGCTGTGGTTAAATCACCCGAATTAGCCCGCTCAAAAATTGCTAAGCCAAGATCACGCTGGCCTTCGGCAAAATCAGGCTTAAGCCTAACTGTAGTTTCAAAGTTTTCAATAGCCCCTTCCAAATCACCTTTGTCTTTTAAGATGAGGGCCAAATTGTAATAAGGAAAAGGATATTTAGGATTGGTCTCGATGCATTTACGAAATTCACCAGCCGCAGCTTCTACCTGCCCGCGCTTTTTCAAATACATGCCGTAGTCGTTGCGACATTCCACATAGTTATTTTGAATATTCAAAGCTTGGCGAAATTCACTTTCAGCATCATCATTATTACCAAGCTCAGCCGAAACTTTACCCAGGGCGTAATGAGCCTCTTTCATATTCGGGCTTATTCCGGCCGCTTTACGATAAAACTCTACAGCGTGCATTTTATCGCCGGCCCGTTCAGCCATTAAACCTTGCCTAAAATATTGGCGAGCTTTGGCATCACCGCTGCCCTGGCTATCGTAGTCTTGGGCAAAAGCCGGAACTAAAAAACTGCCCGCCAAAACCACCGCCAAAAAGAGCCGCATTCGATCAATCTCCAACACAACTTGTCTGAGTTTCATCTTAGCTTACATCTGACGCCTTGAGATAATTCGTAGCGAATAGAGAAATTCAAAAGCAAAACATGAGAGAATCCGCACGTAAAGCAGCTCTTAGCTACTCAAGCCGGAGCGAAAGTTGAAGTTCCTTTCATCTGGATTTCAGCTTCCTAAAATATAGTCTTCGAGCGAATCATTTAAACAGGTAAGAAAATGACCACAGATCAAATTTCAAAACCCCAAGGATCAACTTCACCCCAACTGCTTAAGGACCAAGTAGCAATAGTTACCGGATCCGGACGCGGAATTGGCCGCTCCATTGCCGAAGCTTTGATGGCTGCCGGCGCCAAAGTAGTCATATCAGACATCAACGAAGAGCTTTGCGCAAGCACCGCTGCCGAATTGAAAGCACAAGGCGGCGAAGTACTGGGCGTGGCTTGCAATGTCACTGTTAGCGAAACAGTGGAAAAGATGGTGGAGACCGTAGTCAGCACCTGGGGCAAAATAGATATTCTGGTCAACAATGCCGGTATTACTCGCGATTCACTCTTTATGCGTATGACCGAAGATCAATGGCAGGCGGTAATCGACACCAACTTGTCATCTGCCTTCAAAGTCACCAAACCGGTAGTTAAAGTAATGTCTAAACAACGTTACGGACGCATCATCAATATCGCCAGCACCACAGGCGTGCACGGCAACTTCGGTCAAGTAAATTACGCCGCGGCAAAAGCCGGCTTGATTGGCTTTACCAAAACAGTGGCTCTTGAATATGCCTCACGCAATATCACAAGCAATGCTGTTGCTCCTGGCTTTATTGATACGGCCATGACTCAGGCTTTAGGTGAGGAAATTATTAAGAAAATAATTGAGAAAGTACCGGCAGGTCGCATGGGAACTCCCGCTGATATAGCCAACGCAGTGCTCTTTTACGCCTTGCCTTCATCATCATATGTAACTGGGCAAGTTATGGAAGTAAACGGCGGTCTTTATACATAACCGCCAGTGAGCCAGGATTCCGGTCATAGACAGCTACTTCTTGAAAAGCGGCTTTATTTCAAGAACATTCCGCAATGAAATTTACCGTTGCCTAGTTGAGCTTTCTGTGACGTGTTATCCTAATTCGGCTGACAGAGAAATCTGGCTGACGCCGTCACGGTTGCGTTTTCCGATTAAGGGGGAGTTAGACTCATGGATGAAAAGGAAGCCTTCGAGCGCGTAAAGAAGGTTACCAAAGACCAACTTAATGTGAACATTGAAGAAGTAACTATGGAAGCAAGTTTCACAAAAGATTTGGGCGCAGATTCTCTCGACACTGTCGAATTAGTAATGGCGCTTGAAGAAGAGTTCGGCATGGAAATCCCAGACGAAGATGCTGAAAAGATCACCACTGTTGGTGAAGCTGTTAAATACATCTCGTCCCATCTTTAAGCTGAAATTGGCTGAAAGCCGGTGATCTCACGTATCATGAGATCATGTCGGCTTTTTTGCCAACAGCTTCAATTATCATTTAGCATTGTGAGAAACCCTTGTTCATGGCTCAAGAAAGAGTAGTTGTTACCGGTATCGGAATTGTTTCATCGCTTGGTCTGGGTAAGGATCAGTTTTGGCAGAATCTCCTGGCGGGAAAGTCAGGGATATCTAAAGTCACTCTTTTTGACGAAAAATTGCAGTCATACTGCAAAATTGCCGGACAAATCCCGGAATTCAATCCGTTGGATTTCATGGACGCCAAACAAGCAAAAAGAATGGATCGCTTCATTCAATTTGCCGTTGCCGCAAGCAAACTGGCAGTCAAAGATGCTGAACTAGATCTGTCCAAAGACGATCCGACCCGCGTTGGTGTTTGTGTCGGTTCGGCTGCCGGCGGTTTTGAAACTATCGAAAAAAACTTCCGCGCCCTTGTTGAAAAAGGTCCGGATCGTTGTTCACCATTTACGGTACCGATGCTAATCGTCAATATGGCGGCCGGCTGGGTCTCCATGTTGCACAACGCTAAAGGTCCTAATACTTGCGCCGTCACCGCCTGCGCCACTTCAGCCCATTCTATCGGTGACGCAGTACGGATTATTCAACGCGGCGAAGCCGACGTTATGTTTGCCGGGGGCTCCGAAGCTCCGGTTACCGCTCTATGTATGGCCGGATTTGCCGCAGCTCGCACCCTCTCTTCACGTAACAGTGAACCGGAACGTGCCAGCCGCCCCTGGGATAAAGACCGCGACGGTTTTGTCATGGCTGAAGGCGCCGCTATATTGATGCTCGAATCACTTTCTCATGCCCAAGCTCGTGGTGCAAAAATTCTCGGTGAATTCGCCGGTTATGGTATGACCGGCGATGCTCACGATATCGTCGCGCCTTGCGCTGACGGTGATGGCGCCATGCGTGCTATGCAATTAGCTTTGAAAGACGCCAAAATGAAACCGGAAGATGTGAACTATATAAATGCTCACGGTACTTCCACATCTCTTGGTGATAAAGCTGAAACAATGGCGATTAAACGTACTTTCGGCGATTATGCCTACAAAGTACCTGTCAGTTCAACTAAATCAATGACCGGACACTTACTTGGTGCAACCGGCTCACTTGAAGCTTCAGTCGTTATTCTTTCAATCTTAAATTCAGCGATTCCGCCGACAATCAATTTAGAGAATCCTGATGAAAGTTGCGACCTAGATTATGTGCCGCTCAAAGCTCGTTTGAACGTGCCGATTAAAGTAGCAATGTCTAACAGCTTTGGTTTTGGTGGTCATAACGCCAGCTTGATATTCAAAAAATACGAGCCATAAACCATGAGCAAATCATTGCTTGGCAAAACGATTTCGGAGCTGCAAAACATCCTTGAAAAAAAGGAAGCCTCAGCCACCGAAATTGCTCAGGCACACTTAAAGCATATTGAAGACACCGAAAAAAAAATTGCTGCTTTCAATACAATCACAGCCGATTTGGCCCTTAAACAAGCCAAAGCCACCGATGACAAGATAGCAAAAAAAGAACCGTTGCTACCTTTATCCGGTATTCCACTGGCAGTCAAAGACAATATTTGTTTGGACGGCTATCCAACGACTTGTTCAAGCAAGATGTTGGAGAACTTTAGTCCGCCCTATCAAGCAACAGTTACTCAAAGACTAAGTGCTGCCGGAGCAACTATTATCGGCAAAACAAATCTAGACGAATTTGCCATGGGTTCTTCTACTGAGAATAGCGCTTTTAAGATTACGCGTAATCCTTGGAATACAGAACGCGTACCCGGCGGCAGCTCCGGCGGCTCAGCGGCCTCCACCGCTTCTGGCACAAGCGTAATTTCACTTGGTTCGGATACCGGCGGCTCAATCCGACAGCCGGCATCTTTTTGCGGTATTGTCGGTATGAAACCAACTTACGGCACCGTATCTCGTTTCGGTTTAGTCGCATTTTCTTCAAGCTTGGATCAAATAGGCAGTTTTGCCCGTTCAGTCAAAGATGTGGCTATTACTCTAGATGTGATGGGCGGTCACGATCCACTCGATGCCACATCCTACAATCAGAAATTACCTGGTTTTGCCTCGGAGCTTGAGAAACCAATTAAAGGGCTGCGCATCGGTCTAATTAAAGAACTGATCGGCGTTGGCATCGATGACGACGTACGCGATGCTGTGCTTAAAGCAGTGGAAACTTATAAAGCATTAGGTGCTCAAATCAAAGAAATCTCAATGCCTAATTTGCGCCACGCTTTGCCTGTCTATTATTTGATCTGTACGGCTGATGCCTCAACTAATTTAGCTCGCTTTGACGGAGTCCGTTACGGTCACCGCGCAGCCGGTGTCGAAGACCTTCTCAGCATGTATTTCAAAACCAGACAAGAAGGATTTGGACCGGAAGTCAAACGCCGAATAATGCTCGGCACTTATGCTTTAAGCTCCGGCTACTACGATGCTTATTATAAAAAAGCACAAAAAGTACGCCGCATAATCAAAAACGATTTTGACGAACAGTTCAAAGAGCTGGATCTGCTTCTCACTCCGACTTCGCCTTCTGTAGCTTTTGCTGTCGGTTCTAAAACCGAAGATCCCTTAAGTATGTATCTTTCTGATATTGCCACCATTCCGGCTAATCTAGCTGGAATTCCTGGCATATCCATTCCTTGTGGCAGAGGCAAAGATAACCTGCCAATCGGCTTGCAGCTCTTGGGCCCGGCGCTCAAAGATGCTGTCGTGCTGCAAGCCGCTTACGCCTTTGAACAAGCTACGGAATTTCACAAGCAGTTAGCCGAGGTAGTTACTCATGCATAGAACAATTCTGCTCGCCACTATAGCAACAGCGCTATCGGCATCTGTGCCGGCAGTTTTCGCTCAAGGCAGCAACGACTTTTTTGGCAGTTCAATCCCTGGTACAAGCAGCCCACCTGGAGCCCAAGCAGCCGAGCAACAGCTTTCCGGCGCTGGCGGCGGACCGACCGACTACACTCAAGACGAAAAGCGTATGCAAAAAAAATATCGCGATAATTTGAGAGCCGCACAAAATCTAATTGAAAAAGGCGATCGCATGATGAAAGATGGCGAAAAACGCCATCAAGAGCGCGAAACGAAAAAAGGAAAGATTCTCAAAGAGATAGGCGAAAAACGAGTCGCCGAGCTGAAAGCAAACTGTCCTTTGCCTGAGTTAGCAAAATGAGCGACTTAAAACCGCCTGCTAATCAAATTGAGATAAGCGAACTACTGCAAGTTTCAGTACAAGCGTTCCAGGAAAGACCAGGATTACTAATTGGCGGAACAGCCGCCTTGAATATCATTCCGGCTGTTTGTGTCGGCATTCCCTTGCTTGTTATTTTGTTTCTAGCCGGCGCTGCAAACGCTCTTACACAAGAGTTGAGCCCGGAGAATGCAATCAAATTTGTCAGCATTCTCGGCTGCGGTATGCCCTTACTTTTTTTAGCTTATGCTGCTTTGCGTGTAGGCTGGATTAGTATCTGTCTGAAAATTATTCAGCACAAAGATGTGAGCTTTAGCGAATTCAAGTCTTCCTTGCCCTATTTTTGGTCATTTCTTGCTGTCCAGTTTTTAAGCACGCTCCTGATCGCTGTCGGATTTTGCTTATTGATTGTGCCCGGGATCTTTATCGCCGTACGTCTTGCTTTTGCGCCTTATTTAGTGATTGATCGCAACCTCGGCCCGATTGAAGCCATGAAAGAAAGCTGGCAAATGGTGACCGGCTACAGCTGGCAAATTTTTTGGCTGGGAGTGGCTTATTGTGTCGCTTCCACAGCAGCCGGCATAGTCCCGATTGTCGGTATGCTTGCTCAGCTGATGTCTATGAGTTTTTACGACCTAGTGCTGGCTGCCGCTTACAAAGCAAGAAGCGAAACAACAGCCGGCGGCATATAAGCAGCTAGATTTGTCGCTCTTCAATTTCTTTCAAAACTGTCAGAAAAATATCGACGAAATAAGGATCGAACTGAGAGCCTGAGCTTTCTTTCAAAACACTTTTTGCTTTTTCGGGAGCCATCGCTTGCCGATAAGGGCGATCGCTAATCATGGCGTGATAAGCATCAACAATAGAAACTATCCGTGCCGCAATCGGAATCTCCTCCCCGCGTAAGCCACGCGGATAACCGGTACCATCCCAGCATTCATGATGGCTTTCCAGAATATCGCAAATTTCATGCAAAGCCGGAATTGAGCGCAACATCTCAGCACCAAGAGTCGGGTGCTGCATCAGCACTTTCAACTCTTCCGCTGTAATTTGCTCACTCTTATTCAGGATATCGTCTGGCACATGCAACAAACCGACATCATGGAGCAGGCTGGCTACGCGAATCTGCTCCACCTGCTTTTGTGAAAGGTTAAGCACTTTAGCCACCATTTCAGCAAAACGCGCTGTCTCCAGATGGTGCACTTTGTTGTATTCCGATTTGGCATACAAAGCACCGGCCATCTTTCGCACAGTATCCACAACTTCAGGCACAAGGGGAGAGTTATCTTCAACTGGAGTTTCCGGCGCTTTTAGCGATTCAGAAACAACACCCCTTACAACCGGATCGGGACTCGGAGCAGAAATTTCCGGTTGCGATGCACTGAGATCACTGGCCACTGTATCTTGATTAATCACCGCTTGATCAGCTGGCGGGAGAGCTGCATTCTTACGATATTCGCTAAAATTCAACTCAGCGGCTGAATGTACTTGGTTACGCCCCATCCGCTTGGACATATAAAGCGCTTTATCGGCCAACTCCAGAAGTTGTTGTTGGTTATCGGCATCATCAGGGAAACAGGCTATACCGATTGAAGCAGTGACATTAAGCTTGACGCTATCGTGATAAATTATTTCGCGGCTTAAAGTTTTACGCAAACGTTCAGCCACAACAGAAGCGCCTTCCAAATTTACTTCGGGCAGAACAAGTAAAAATTCTTCGCCGCCGTAACGGATCGGAATATCCACATCGCGGCAATCACGCCTAATTACATGGGCAACCGAACGGAGCACAGTATCACCAACCGGATGTCCGTGATTATCATTGATTGATTTGAAATGATCCACATCCATCATCACTACGCATAAATTTCTTTTGTAGCGTTCAGCAACTCTAAGTTGCTCCGAAAGCTTTTCTTGTCCGGTTCGGTGATTGAAAAGCCCAGTCAATCCATCGATTGTCGCTTGTCTTTCCACTCGTTTATAAAGACGACTGTTTGTCAGTGCTGTCGCCAGCTGATCGGCAACTTGTCGCAAGAAATTCTGATCGTTTTCCAAGCTCCAAATTTTTTCCGATTCGCAGCGATGGCCACCGAGTATGCCTTGCAACTTTTCTTCGTATGTAATCGGCAAGTAAAAAAGCGAGTACATATGATAATTAGCCAGAACCTCTTTACGAAACGGCTCTGCTTTACGATCTCGTTTTACGTCACTGACAAATAGATCTTCCTGCAAGCCGAACTTGTTAGAGAACAAATCCAGAATTTGCAAATCACGCTCTTGATCCAACAAAGAATAAGAAGGGTCGGAGCAATATTCCAGACGGATAGTATCTTGAGGCTCATCTGGACTGGGCAGTACGACAAAGCAACAATCAAGCTGAAAATAACCTGCCAGATTCTCCAGCATCTCCGCAATATTCTCTTCAACACTGAAAGATTTACGCAAAATATCCGAAATGCGATGGAGCAAATTATCTTGAGCGCGACGAATTTCGGTTTTCTGCTTTTCTTCGCGTAAATCGCGGGTCAGTTTATCCAAATGCTCATAATCACTGGCGATACGCGAATTAGCTTTCTTTTCTTTTTCGCTCAGCTGTTCCAGGCGTTGGGCATAATCTTCAAGTAGATCAAGCTGTGTAGACATTTCACGCTCGGTCTTCTTAATCCGAATCATGGTGCGTACTCGAGCTAAGAGTTCAGCCTCAACACACTGTTCATCGATACAATCATCAGCTCCGGCATTAAGCCCGTTCACACAAGCATTCGGATCTTCACTTGCGGTTACCAAAATAAGTGGTATCACTCTTGACTCCATGCTGCGCTTTACGCTTTTATGAAGCAACTCTCCAGCTTGATCTTTCATATCTCCGGAGATAACCACAACATCCACCGGATTTAAAGCTGCAAGCTCCAAACATTTAGCCGGATCGTCAGTCTCCAGCACGCGATAAGCAGAGGAGAGACAGCGAGAGAAACGCCGCCGGATCACACGATTTTCGTGCACAAGAAGCACCAATTTAACATCAAGAGCACCAAGAAATTCTTGTCGCTTATTGCTTTCCAGAACTTGCAAAGCCAAGTCCGGCAAGCGCGTCGCCAGATGCTGCCCAACTATTTTCAAAGTTTGCAGAGTGTTACTTTCACTCTCGCTGCCTGGATTGAAAGCAACGAGCCTCAGCAAGCCGCGTACATAATATTTGCCTTCATCCAGCTCTTCAAGCAAGGGCACGACAAAATAGGGGAAAAGACGAACCGGCTCAGCCTCACCTAAGTTCCGCTTCGGACGGCAGTTGCCGACGTAAGGCTGCATCGTTCTTGCTACTTCGGCAGCAATCTTGCTGTTCGGTTGCACCAGAGACTCTTTATTCTCATCTTCCAAGCTTTCAACAGGGTAAGCGAGCTTATTATCACCTTCCTGCCCGGAAAAGCGCATCAGATTTATCTGCTCATCGCCGCTAATTACGTCGATTAGCCCATAATCGAAACCAAGCACATGACAGACATGACGGCGAACAGCATCAAGCTCATGGCTGGGCGCTAATACCTGAGGCTGCTCAGCTGAAGTTGGTTTTTCTGGAGAATCTTCCGTAGCGGACACCTTACGCTTACCTTACTCAACAGATGGCTTGTGACGCCTATACCCCATATGCCTCAATCCTGCCGAGTTTAACAGCTAATTCGTACCTCAGGCAAGAAATTTCCTCCACCACCATTGAAACATAAAGATAGTCCAGAGTTCTTTGCGACGGTCGAAACGGCTTTCTTCATGTTCAAGGCGCAGACGTTCAATATATTTCCAATCGAACAACCCTTGACGCTTGATGAAGCTTTCAGACAGAAGTTCATCAACTAGAGGTTTGAAATCATTGTTCAACCATTTACCAACCGGTATGCCAAAACCCTTTTTTGGACGTTTCAAGATACTTTCCGGCAGATAAGGAGCTGCTGCTTTTTTGAGCAAATATTTCGTTGTCATACCCCTGACTTTATAAGACGCGGGCAGCGACAGAGCAAACTCAACAAGCGGATAAGCTAAGAAGGGAAGTCTTACTTCCAAAGAGGCGGCCATGGATGAGCGATCTGATTTTACAAGCAGATCGTCAGGCAAATAGGTAATCATATCCAGCTTCATTATTTGACTGACTACGTCATCATGAGCGCCGTTACTGCCCGGCATACTTAATACGTCAGGCAGAATATCTTCTTTGGATTTAAGTGCGATGATCTCGGGACGAACAAGCTGCATCTGCTCCGAAAACGGCAACGAACCCATCCAGCCGAGATGGCGCTCGATAGGCGGCATATTAGCCGATTCGATAAAGCGTTTGGCTTTATAGTCGAAGCTCAAATTGTTCATGGAGACCGGCAATTTTTTGACCATCGGCTCAATGATGTTTGTCCGCAAAGATGCCGGTATACGCCGCCACATTCCGGCAAGCCGATGCGCTTGGTAGGTCGGGTAACCGCCAAAGAGCTCGTCTCCGCCTTCTCCGGCTAAGGCAACTTTCACCATCTCTCTGGTCATTTTTGAAAGAAAATAAGTCGGCACAACCGAAGCGTCGGCAATCGGTTCATCCAAAAAGTTCCAGAGTTCCTCAAGAGTGGCACGAGCTACTTG
The DNA here is from genome assembly GCA_019750335.1 of Candidatus Obscuribacterales bacterium. GTDB lineage: Bacteria > Cyanobacteriota > Vampirovibrionia > Obscuribacterales > Obscuribacteraceae > JAIEPM01. Next base: position 59,040 of record JAIEOQ010000003.1, on the reverse strand, counting down.
GGGCGAGAACCAAGCTAAGTTGTGCTCGGTGCCCAGATGTTTCGCTACTTTTTCGGCATGAGACGACTCATCAAAAGATGAATCGCTAAAGCCGATGGAGAAGGTTTTTATTTGCTCTGAAGAGACCTGACTAGCTAGAGCCGCAATCACGGAGGAGTCAATGCCGCCGGAAAGAAAAACACCGACAGGTACATCAGCAATCAAGCGTAGCTTGGTAGAAGTAGAAAGCAAAGAAACCAATTTTTCTTGAGCTTCGCCTTCGGAAAGTTTCTCTTTGGAAACTTTCGGCTGCCAATAACAAGCCGTTTGCACCTGACCGTTTTCCACAATAAGGTAATGAGCAGGCATCAGCTTGCGAATACCCTTAAAAATCGAAAGTGGCGCCGGCACGTATTCTAAAGCCAAATATTTTTGCAAGGCTTCAGGCGAAAGCTCTTTGCTCACACTTGGATGAGCCAAAAGACCTTTCAACTCGGAACCAAAAACCATTTGTCCGTCAAAGACACCATAATGAAGCGGTTTCTCGCCCATACGATCTCGGGCAACTAAAAAGCGCTCTTTATTGCGATCCCAAATGGCGAAAGCAAACATCCCTTCCAAAAGTTCCAAACAATCAACGCCGTACTCTTCGTATAAATGGACGATTACTTCGGTATCACTTGAAGTACGTAAAGTGTGCCCCTTGCTCAGAACCAACTTTTGCAAGTCTTGGTAGTTATAAATCTCACCGTTAAAAACTATCCAAATACTGCCATCTTCATTTGAAATAGGTTGATGACCGGTAGACAGGTCAATAATCGACAGACGAGTCATGCCGATGGCCGCCGGACCGATTATGAGCTCGCCACTGTCGTCCGGTCCACGATGGTGAATGCTGCGACACATAGCCGGCAAAAAATTGCGCGTCGGATCAAGCGGTTTGCCGCTCAAATTCATGTACCCAACAATGCCACACATGGATATATCCTTAATAGAATGCAGCTAAAAGCTCTTGTTTATTGTCCTTAGATTCTTAAAAACAATCATTAGACAGAACAAACCCAGCGTGCAGAGAGCCTATAATGTCTCTTAGGGTCAACAAGCGGTCAAAATATTCCTTCATGCTTTGGCAAAACTAAAACATGCTTTGGCGAAATTCAAAAAAAAGTAGCGAAATAACCTTGGAAAACGAGCAGGAGATGCCCTTTTTCCATGCTGAACTTTTGCGCAAGGTGGTTTATTTCGAATGGATTCTCATTCTGATCTGCGCTGTAGGCGAAATTATTGACTGGATAGCAATTACTTTTCGCTTTCATCAACCCGATCCTTCAACACCCAACCTGATTACCTCTTTGATTTTTTTATTGATTGTTTTTTTGCTGAGCTTTGTCGTGCCTGTAAAAAACACTTATTGGGACCGGCTCTGCTTCTTATTTCTTGAAATCGTTCTCTTGACAGGCTGCGCCGCTTCCGGTTTAGCTCGTTTTGTTTTCCCGATATATATGGTTTCTGTTGCCAAAGCTTATTTGCTATTGGATAGACCAGGTTTAGCGATTATTTTCAGTGCCGCTCTGTTTACTCAATTTGCTAACGGTTGCTTCAAGTTCTTCATTACAACCCCCTGGATGCAACAAAACCCGTTCTCGCTCTCCGGAATTCTAATCATGATGGGCAGCTCTCTGGTGATGAATTACGCCGCTTTCTCCATGATGGTCCTTGTCGGTATGCTGACTGAAACATTAGTGGCTGAAAAAAGAGCAACTCAAGAAAGTGAGCGCTTATCTGACGAAGTAGAAAAACTGGCAACCGAGCTTGAACGAACACGTATTGCTCGAGAGATTCATGACTCACTTGGACATACGCTTACCTCCTTGAATATTCAATTGGAAGTTGCCCGCAAATTCAGCAAACGCGACAACGACCGTTCCCTTGAAGCACTGGATCTAGCTAAACAACTAGCCAGCCAATCCTTAACCGATGTTCGCACAGCCGTGCAATCGATACGTCATCCTGATCTAGATTTGAATGAAGCAGTACACAAGCTGGCTGCTCAGCTGCAACAAACACAAAGCCTTGAAGTAATCGTCAATATGTCAGCGCCTAACGTATCTTCGGCCATAAACTATCAGCTCTTTCGCATCATTCAAGAATGTCTGACTAATGTTATGAAACATGCCGAGGCAAAAAGCGTAAAAGTTGAATTGAAGCACGACAAAAAAAATATTGAACTCAACGTTTCAGACGATGGCAAAGGTCTTCCCCAAGAAGAAGAGACTCAGGGATTCGGGCTCAGAGGTATGCAAGAACGGGTAGAAAGCATGCATGGCACTGTTCATATCCACAGCGCTCCCAACGAAGGTACAAGATTGCAGGTAATAATTCCTCTATGATTCAACTTTTGCTTGTCGACGATCAAACTCTTATTCGTCAAGGATTAGCTTCTCTGCTCTCGCTAGAAGAAGATTTCCAGGTTGTCGGACACGCTGGCAATGGCGAAGAAGCTGTAAGTATGGCTACCAATCTAAAGCCAGATATAGTCCTAATGGACATTCGCATGCCTGTTATGGATGGAGTAGAAGCTACGCGGCGCCTGCGCGAAACGATGCCCCAAGTCAAAATTTTGGTTTTAACTACTTTCGATGAAGACGAATATATTGTTCAAGCTATGCAAGCTGGCGCTTCGGGCTATCTGCTTAAGGATGCTCCAACCGAACAATTATCAGCGGCTATTCGTTCGGTCCACAACGGCTTTACTCAGCTTGGCCCAACTATAGCTCCCAAGCTATTTTCACGTTTAAGCCCACAAAGCAGCAGCAAAGAGAACATTCAAGAGCTGTTCACCGATAGAGAGCTTGAGATACTTAAATTGCTCGGACAAGGTAAAAGCAACAAAGAGATTGCCCAGACTTTGTTTATTACCGAAGGTACGGTCAAGAATCATATAACCAAAATCCTTTCGCAGCTAAACGCTCGCGACCGCACCCAAGCAGCCCTATGGGCTCAACAGAACCTGCCATAGTTCCTTACACCCAGAATTGCTCTCTACCCCTGTCATAAATTCTTGCTTTCACTTCTCGGCTGAGTCACATAAGCTGCTGAACTTTTTTACCCGCACCTTCGTCATTCAAAGTACCTAGGTGCCGAGGAAGATTTAGCGTCAAACCGAAATTCTAATCTAAGCGGAAACGCACTCCCCTCTTGAATCTGATTGTAAATGTAAAGTTTGCAATGACAGGATTTCTTCCTCGGCAGCTAGGGCCGCTGGTTGCGAACCATATCCGAGCGAAGACGGCTCAAATAAATATATAGATTGAACCATTCAGTAAATTGAGATGATCAAATCCGAACGTGAATATCAAGCTACAGAACGCTCATTGGTAGCCAATAAACGCAAAAAAGATTTTCTCGAATGCCGTTTTTTGCATTCACAAGATCCTAAGATCAAAGCACAAATAATCCTTCTGGAGAAAGAAATTACTAGCGAGGAAGAACTCCTGATAAATTATCTAGCAGCTTGGTTTGGCAGGACAAAGTTACGCTCTCTTGTTATAGAGAACCTAACCGCTATTAATGATATTCAGACCGAGCTTATTCGAGCCAGAATTATACTTCGCTGGACCAGACAGCATTTAGCAGCTAAATCCAAGATTTCTGTAAGACAAATAGCTGATTATGAACGGTCTAACTATTCAACCGCAAGTTTAGCTACCATACAAAAAATCAGCACCGTTCTTTGCCATGAATTAAAAGGTCTTGAGCAAAAGGTGACTTAACCGAAGTGCTGGGGTATTGCCAGGCAGTGCTAAACTATAAGGCATGCTGGATTTGACGAAAGTCTACTCGCAAAACTTTTTTTCGCGTCCGACCCTGGCCGTAGCACCGGAATTATTAGGCACTATTTTGTGTCGCAAGCTGCCGGACGGAACAATACTGCACGCACCGATAGTCGAAGTTGAGGCTTATACTCAAGACGATCCGGCTTGCCACGCCGCAAAAGGACTGACTAAGCGTTGCGAAGTTATGTTCGGTCCGGCCGGCTACGCATACGTTTATTTCATTTATGGCATGTATCATTGTCTCAACGTAGTCACTGAAGCTAACGGTGTCGCCGGCGCAGTTCTCATTCGAGCGATTGGCACCAAAGGCGGTGAAGGTCCGGGAAAGCTTTGCCGGCACTGGCAAATTTCCAGCATACATAACGGCACTAATTTGATGGCAACAGAGAGTGATTTGTGGATTGCTAAAGGTCACAAACTCTTAGCTTCCGAAATCGGGATTTCTCCTCGTATAGGCATTTCAAAAGCCCAAGAGCGAATGTGGCGGTTTTTCATCAAAAGCAATCAGTATTTATCCTTAAAAGAAAAAAGAAGTACGAAAACTCAATGACTAGCGAAGACAAACAACAATCAGTCCTGATTAGAGCTCGCATTCAAACCGTGCTCTATTCAAGCTTGGTCTTGATATGGATGGTAATTATCTTTGCTTTTTCAAGTCAACCGGATTCAAACGAAGTAACAAAATCAATTTTTGGCATTTTCAATATAATTGTACGCAAGTTTGCTCATATGACTGAATTCGGTCTACTCTTTTTGCTCTGCTTTAAAGCGATTAGAGCCACACAAATGGTTCGTTATTCCAGTCACCAGTCGGCAAAACCGGTCGGCATATTTCTTTTTCGTTTTTCGAAAAAATATTTGTCAGCAAGCGGACACTGGCGCGCCATAATCTTAGCGGCAATTTTCAGTATCATTTACGCGGCAAGCGACGAATGCCACCAATCTTTCGTGCCTGGAAGAAGCGCTGCTTTAAGCGATGTTTTGGTTGATACAGTAGGAATACTAATTGCCTTCTTATTTTTGAAGCATCAAGAACGCCGCAATAGCGGTTCTAAGGTTTAACTACGTGTGCTGGAGCTTGTGTCGACAAGCAAAAGAAATAGCCTACAAACGCACCGAAACCAAAGAGAGCCAATATTATCGCCAACAGGCTTAAAGCGGGTAAAAAATTAGCGGAGCGTTTTTTTCTTCCGGAAAAGGAGCTATCAACTTCAAGCTGATAGGCTTTTCTTCGCTCTCTTCTTTGCTTGAAAAATTGTGAAGTAAATGTATCTCCGGAAAGTTCATCAGAGGGAAAGCTGTTCACTCCAACAAGAATTTTGGAAAGCTTGATTGATTCATCCGGCGTTAAAGTTACTGAGCTGGAAGGCGGCGTACCTAATCTTCGCTTTACCGAAAAAGCGCAACGATTGTCTTGATGTTTCACAATCACCAAAAAACCTGATTGTGTATCGACAATATGTTCTGAAGTATCGGCCGTCCCGGCAATCATATCCGGCAAATCAAAGATTGCACCTGAACTGTCGCCAGAAAAAGGAGCTGCCGGTGAAGTTTGGTCGTCAGAGAAACTCATTTATAAATGCCTCTTATACCTACTCTTTTACCAGCAGCCCCATTATATGTTTAACTCGAGCTTATAGATATTCTCTTAACCGTGAAGATCTTCCCGGCTGTCTGAGTTTTCGCAAAGCTTTGAATTCAATCTGTCTGACTCTTTCACGAGTAACCGCAAAGAGTTGACCGACTTCTTCCAAAGTTCTTTGTCTACCGTCATCAAGACCGAAACGAAGTCTGAGCACATCTCTTTCACGTGGAGTGAGTTCATTGAGCATGCGAGCCAAATCTTGTCTCAAGAGCTCATGAGTAACCGTTGTTTCCGGTCGTTCCGCTTCACTGTCTTCAATAAAATCACCAAGGCGTGAATCTTCTTCTTTGCCGATTGGTGTTTCAAGAGATATGGGCTCTTTAGCTGCTTTGATGATTTCATGCAACTTAACGAGCGACACACCCATAGACTTAGCCAATTCTTGCTCGGTCGGCTTACGATTTAACTCTTGAGCCAACTGACGAGTGACTTTCTTCAATTTGTTGATTGTTTCGACCATATGCACTGGCACACGAATCGTTCTTGATTTATCGGCAAGAGCACGTGTAATCGCTTGTCTAATCCACCAGGTTGCATAAGTAGAGAACTTATATCCTCTTTCATGGTCAAACTTTTCGGCAGCACGGATAAGACCGAGATTACCTTCTTGAATCAAATCAAGGAAGGAAAGTCCGCGACCGATATATTTTTTAGCGATTGACACGACCAAACGAAGGTTGGCTTGTACCAACTTTCTTTTAGCCATCATGTCGCCTTGTAGAATTTTTCTTGCCAGTTCGATTTCTTCATCTGGCTTCAAGAGTTGGATACGTCCAATCTCTCTCAAATAAAGACGGACTGAATCTTCGGTTGCAATTTCACGACTGGAAGGCAGCTCAACAGGCTCATCATCATCATCGAGTGAATCGTCATCATCATCAATGATTGTGAAAGTGTCGCTTTCATCTAAGAGATCGAGCTCTTCTAGCTCGTTTCTTTTAGCGATATTCTCGTCTTCCACAAGAATGCCGCCCATTTTTTCGCTGTCGTTAGATCTAGTTTTTGCCATGGGTTCCCTCGTCAATAAACGGCCAATGCCATCCGGCTTCGCAGGCGATGCAATTGATGCAATCTTTTTTGTCAAACTTGGTCTTATTCAGTAAGTTCGGTCGGGAGAGCGCTGTATATATTGATTGATCTAGCCGTAGATCCTGCGAAGCTGCTTCCTGAGGGAGGGTGAACTTTACTCATAAGAGTTGGGTTATAGGCAAAATAATAGGTGCGACAAGTGAAACCAAGGGGTATCTAAATACTTCTGTAATCTTTTAAAACCATACCCCGCACTTGCCACTCTTTTATTTGGCTTGGCAACGCCTTTAAGCCAAGTATAAGTGCGCTTCACGGAACCTGCACACGCCGTTAAGCTAGATTAACAACCGCATTAACGCACACTAATAAGTACAGATTTAGCAGCTATTGCTGCATAAGCGGACTGCCAAGAGAACTTTTACGGAGAAATCTATACGATTTTTTATATAAGTAGCCACTCTTAGTCAACATTGCCTAAAAGCGGTTCCTTATTCAGATTGGTATCTGCGGTGCGCTCCCCATTGCCGTTTCGGTCGCCGTCTTGGCTGTCGTCGTCATTGTTCTCTGCATCGATTGCCCGCTCAGGCAACCAGCGCCTGAGCATTACACCTAAGGCTTCCGACGTAGACGGTTTACTCAAATAATCGTCCATACCGGCAGCGATACATCTTTCTCTGTCCCCTTCCATGGCACAAGCAGTCAAACCGATAATCGGTATATGGCAACCACTTAAAGCTTCAGCATGACGGATTGTTTTTGTCGCTTGAAAGCCGTCCATCTCAGGCATTTGGCAGTCCATGAAAATCAGCGCATAACGCCCTGTAGCCACTTCGTCAGCCGCTTCTTTGCCATTAGGCACAACAACTGATTTATAGCCTAACTTTTGCAATTGCAAGGTCGTAACCTTTTGATTGACTGGATTATCTTCAGCCAAAAGAATGATTACCTCTTCGCTTTGACAGTCGTCTTGATCATCAACACCAGCGGCAGTTAATAATGCAGCACTATCGGCTGGATCCGGCCGATGTAAAACTTGAACAATTGCATTTAAGAGTTTCGACTGTTCAACAGGCTTGGTCAAATAAGCCGAGAAGCCTTCTTTTAAGGCCTTTTTGCCCTGCTCTTTCGTGTCATGCCGAGTCAGCATAATTACTTTTATGTGTTTGAGATCCGCATCATTACGCATTGATTCAAGCAGCTGAAATCCATCAAGCTCACCGGTTAAAGCCAGCTCAGTCACAACAATATCGTATTGATTTTCAGTGCCGATCTTGCTTTTCATCAGCTCAAGAGCCGATCTTGCTTCAAAAGCTACATCACAATGCATGCTCCAGGAAGATATATATGATTGGAGAACATTGCTACTGCTTGGCTGATCGTCAACAACAAGAATTTTGGAACCTTTGACGCCGGCACCAGTAAGATGGGAACCGGTATTGTGCACTGAAACCAAATACGGTAGCTGAAACCAGAAAGTCGAGCCTTGCCCAAGCTGGCTTTCAACTTGAATTTCGCCTCCCATCAACTCAACCAAACGCTTGGATATGGAAAGCCCCAATCCGGTACCACCAAAACGTCTTGTCGTTGAGCCGTCAGCTTGAGAGAAAGGACGGAACAGTTTTCCTTGTTCTTCAGCTGACATACCGATTCCGGTATCGGCAATGCTGAAACGGATAACCATATTCTCGTCATTAGTTTCCGGTTCAACTTTTTGAACACGAATCACCACTTCACCGCTGTCGGTAAATTTAACAGCATTACCAATCAGGTTGAGCAAGATCTGGCGTAAACGTCCAGGATCACCGCGCACCACAGCCGGAATTTCCGGATCAACAAAAGTCATCAAACTCAATTTTTTATCGCGTGCGCCTTCAGACAGAAGAGCCACAGTACCTTCGACAAGCGGTGTCAAAGAGAAATCCAAAGATTCCAGATCAAGCTTTCCGGCTTCAATTTTAGATAAATCAAGAATATCGTTGATAATCGTAAGCAGTGCATGGGCTGAATTGCTGATGAAACTTACATATTCATTTTGTTCATTGTTCAGAGTCGTTTGCAGAAGCAGCTCGGCAAAGCCCATAATCCCGTTCATCGGCGTACGTATTTCATGGCTCATGTTAGCCAAGAATTCGCTTTTCAATCGATCTGAATTTTCCAGCTGCAAACTACGTTCAACCAGAAGCTGCTTTTCCGCTTCTTTACGCAAAAGCTCTTCGCGAATGCGTTGTTTTTCCGCTTCCAGGCGCTTCTTGGTTGCTTCCAAACGTTTTTTGTCGATTTCGTTAATCAGCTCGGCCTGGCGTCTAATCTCTTGTCCTTTTTTATACAACTCGACAAAAACGCTGACTTTAGAACGCAATACTTCAGGAACAAAAGGCTTAACGATAAAATCCACGGCTCCTAAAGCATAGGCTTCCGCTTCATGAATATCTTCGGTATACATCGCCGTCAAAAAAATAATCGGCGTATGTTTACAGCTTTTTCTTTGCCGAATAAGCGCTGCTGTATCAAAGCCATTCAAGGAAGGCATCTGCACATCAAGCAGAATGATCGCACATTCGTTCTCGAGCAAAAACTTTAAGGCTTCTCGCCCGGAATTAGCTTTGACTATGGTTTCGTCTAAATCAGCCAATAAAGCTTCAAGAGCAACAAGATTCTCCGGTTGATCATCAACTAAAAGAATTTTTGCTTTTTCATCGGCAGACATCACACGCACCTTCTGAAAAGCTTTTGCCCAAGATCAATCTCTTCGTAGCAACTCTCTAACGCATTTACTTTTGGTAGATCTTTTTTATCGAGAGCTAAAATGCCAAATAAGGCCAAACTGTTATGAGCTAAATCAAAGAAACGCAAGCGCAATACATTATCAAAATAATGCAAAACGTTACGAGCAAGAACCAAGTTAAACTCATTAATTGAGCCGTCAGTAACTAAATTATGCTGAGCAAAAACAATGTTCTTTTTCAGCCAATCATGAAACACCGGTTGATCGCGCTTAATCGAATAATAATCAGAAAGCGCTCGTTTACCGCCGGAGCGAAGATAATTGTCCGTATATTCGCCAATTGAATCAAGCAAAATTTCACCGGCTTTAGCTTTTTGCAAAGCATTGCGGCTGAAATCAGTGGCATAAATCAAACAACGATCATAGATTCCTTCTTCTTCAAGCATAATTGCCAATGAATAAGCTTCCTGCCCGGTCGAACAACAAGGCACCCAGATACGAACCGAGGGATAAGTTTTGAGCATCGGAATTATTTTTTGGCGCAAAGCTTGATAAAAAAGCGGCTCCAAAAACATTGATGTGTAATGAATGGTGATCGCATCGGTCAACCGTTCCATGCTTAAAGGATCATGCAGAACTTTATTCTGCAAAGCCGATATGGTTTCCAGCTGCTCATTGCGAGCAAAGCTACGGATTCTATATTTCAGAATTTCCAATGAATAGTTTTTGAAATCAAAGCCATAGGTCTGGCAAATGCCTTCAAGCAATAGCAACATTTCGGTATTTTCAAGCATATTCGACTCGAAAGACATATACCAGACGCTCCGCTTTGAATCTCTTAAACTATACTTTCCTGTTGATTATAAAGCCATACACGTAGTACCGATTTTAGCTGTTCGGTATCGACCGGTTTAGCTATGTAATCCCAGGCGCCGGCATCTATACATTTTTCACGGTCACCTTTCATCGCTTTAGCCGTAAGAGCGATAATCGGCAGAGTTTGATACTGCTCCATTTGCCTGATTTGGCGCATGGTTTCATAACCATCCATATCCGGCATCATGATATCCATGAGCACGATATCCACATCCGGATTTTCAGCCAGAGTGCTTATCGCTTCATGACCGTTTTGGGCATAAACTACGTTCATCTGTTGCGCTTCAAGGATGCTTGAAAGAGCGAAGATGTTCCGTATGTCATCGTCAACCAAAAGAATCTTATGTCCGGAAAGGACGGGATCTTTTGTTTGGGCAAGCTCAAGCATGCGTCGTTTTGACTCCGGAAACGCACTCTTAGCACGATGGAGGAAAAGCGACGTCTCATCAAGCAAGCGGTCCGGAGATTCGGCTTCTTTGACAATTACCGCATCAGTTATTTTACGCAGTTCAAGCTCTTCTTTTGCGGTCAACTCTTTGCCGGTATAAACAATAATCGGCAAACGATGCAACTTCAGATCGTCTTGAATTTGACGAATAAGCTCCACACCGGACATATCGGGCAAGCCTAAATCAAGCACCACGCAATCGAAATAATGCTCTTTCAATAGGTCAAGAGCCTGAGCACCGGTTGCTGCCGACATGCTTTCCACACCTTCGTGGCCGATAAGCTCGATGATGCTGTCACGTTGAACATCGTCATCCTCAATTACAAGCAAGCTCTTAGCTGGTCGCTCGATAAAGTTGCGAATTTCCATCAACGCTTCACTTAAAGCTTCCTTGGAGACCGGCTTTTCTAAATAGCCGATTACACCTTGGCGATAACCTCTCTCCGGTTGATCGATAGCCGAAATTACATCGATTGGAATGTGCCTGGTTTTGAAGTCATGCTTCAAACGATCAAGCAAAGTCCAACCATCCATATCCGGCAACTTCAGATCAAGAGTGATTGCATCCGGACTGAAGCGGCTAGCAAGAGCAATTGCCGCCTCACCATTGGCAGCGACAATGCCTTTAAAGCCTTGCTCTCGAGCTTCATCAAGCAAGATACGAGCGAATTGCAAATCGTCTTCGACAATAAGCAAAATGCGATCATTCTCTTGCAAGCTGCCTCGATCATCGGCAACAACGCTTTCCAAAAATAGTGAAGCGTCTACCGGCGTATCAGTCGGATTAGAGCTGGCTGCACGCATGAGCGTACCGAATGATGGCATGTCTCTGTGGATACGTGCCGAAGGTGTATCTTCGTTGTAGATTTGCGGCAGATAAAGCGTAAAGGTGCTTCCTTGCCCAGGAGAGCTGAACACACGGATTTCACCTTGTAATAAACTGGCTATTTCGCGACTGATTGGTAGCCCTAAACCGGTGCCGCCATATTTACGGCTTGTACTACCATCGGCTTGCTGGAACGCTTCAAAAATGATCTTCTGCTTGTCCAGCGGGATGCCGATGCCGGTATCAATTACGGAGAAAGCTAACACCGACGAAGCCTTGTTTAGCGATTCCAGATCGCGGCTGAAGTCAGTGACATTCTTTATTTGCAAAGTGACGCCGCCGCTTTCAGTAAACTTGAAGGCGTTGGACAGCAAGTTCTTGAGGATTTGCTGCAAACGTTTCGAATCGGTACGGATAGCTTTAACAGCTTCCGGCTCGATTTCAATTTGGAAGTCCAGCCCTCTTGTTTCAGCCACCTGTCTGAAGTTACGTTCAAGCGCTTCTTGCAGATCGAAGATCTGTACATCACTGACGTCAATGGAGATAGTGCCAGACTCAATTTTGGATAGATCAAGAATGTCATTGATCAAAGTGAGCAAGTCTGAGCCTGACTCATGAATTGTTCTGGCAAACTCGACTTGCTTGCCGGAAAGATTACCGTCATTATTGTCCGAAAGCAGCTTAGAAAGAATAAGCAAACTGTTGAGCGGCGTACGCAACTCGTGAGACATGTTAGCCAAGAATTCGGATTTATATTTGGATGTAAGAGCAAGCTGTTCTGCTTTTTCTTCAAGAGACAAACGTGCTTGTTCAATTTCGGTGTTCTTGCGCTCCACCTCGGTGTTCTGCATAGCAAGCAACTGCGCCTTGTCTTGCAACTCGGCGTTTGTTTGCTGCAGCTCTTCTTGTTGTTTGGTGAGCAGGTCTTCTGAAGCTTGCAAAGTTTTCGCTTGTTGCTCGAGACGTTGGTTTGTCTCGGTAAGTTCGCTTTGTTGAACTTGCAGCTCTTGAGCCAGCGACTGAGATTGCTTGAGCAAGTTTTCAGTACGCATGTTCGCTTCAATGGTGTTAAGCACAATCCCGATACTTTCAGTAAGTTGATCGAGGAAAGTTAAGTGGATATCGCTGAAGCTTTGGAATGAAGCCAGCTCAATAACCGCTTTTACTTCGCCTTCGAAAAGCACCGGTAGAGTAACGATATTGACAGGCGTTGCTTCACCCAACCCCGAGGCAACCTTAATATAGTCGTGAGGCGCATCGACAATCAGGATTCTTTGTTTTTCCAGAGCGCATTGGCCGACAATACCTTCACGCAACCTGAATTTCTCGGAAAGAGTTTTCCGTCTTTGATAAGCGTAGCTTCCTAAGAGTCTGAGAACCGGCTCTTCGTCTTCCATCTCATTAATATAGAAGACGCCGAGCTGAGCGCTTACAAGCGGCGCCACCTCAGACAGAATCAAGTTGGAAACCGTAATCAAATCTCTTTGACCTTGAAGCATACTGGTGAATTTAGCAAGGTTGGTCTTCAGCCAGTCTTGCTCGGTGTTCTTTTGGGTAGTGTCTTTCAGGTTACGGATCATCTCGTTGATGTTGTCTTTGAGAGCCGCAACTTCACCTCGAGTCTCAACGTCGATAGACCGGGTCAAGTCACCTTTGGTAACGGCTGTTGCTACCTCAGCGATAGCCCGTACTTGTGTGGTCAAGTTAGCAGCCAGACCGTTTACGTTATCCGTAAGGTCGCGCCACGTACCTGCCGCACCAGGCACCAACGCCTGTCCACCGAGCACCCCTTCCACCCCTACTTCCCGGGCAACAGAGGTTACCTGGTCGGCAAATGTAGCCAGCGTGTCAATCATCTCGTTAATCGTGTCGGACAACGAAGCGATTTCACCTTTAGCTTGCAGCACCAACTTACGTTTCAAGTCACCTTGAGCAACGGCGGTAACAACCCCGGCTATACCCCGCACCTGCTCTGTCAGATTTGAAGCCATGTAGTTAACGTTGTCGGTCAAATCTTTCCAGGTACCGGACACCCCTTTAACGTCGGCTTGTCCACCCAACCTTCCTTCAGTTCCTACTTCCCGGGCAACCCGTGTTACCTCCGAAGCAAATGAACTGAGCTGGTCCACCATTGTGTTAATCGTGTTTTTCAGCTCGAGAATTTCACCTTTTACGTCTACTGTAATCTTCTTGGTCAAGTCGCCGTTTGCCACGGCTGTTGTTACATCAGCGATGTTTCGCACCTGACCGGTTAAGTTACCAGCCATTGAGTTCACGTTATCGGTTAAGTCTTTCCAAGTTCCGGACACACCTTTTACTTGAGCCTGACCACCGAGCTTTCCTTCGGTTCCTACTTCTCTTGCAACCCGTGTTACCTCAGCAGCAAATGAGCTGAGCTGGTCCACCATTGTGTTAATCGTGTTTTTCAGCTCGAGAATTTCACCGCGTACGTCTACTGTGATTTTCTTGGTCAAGTCGCCGGTTGCCACAGCTGTTGTAACTTCGGCGATGTTTCGCACCTGAGAGGTTAAGTTTGACGCCATGTAGTTTACTGAGTCGGTCAAATCTTTCCAGGTTCCGGACACACCTTTAACGTCGGCTTGCCCCCCTAGTCTTCCGTCGGTTCCTACTTCCCGGGCAACCCGTGTTACCTCCGAAGCAAATGAACTGAGCTGGTCCACCATTGTGTTAATCGTGTTTTTCAGCTCGAGAATTTCACCTTTTACGTCTACCGTAATCTTCTTGGACAAGTCGCCGGTTGCCACAGCTGTTGTAACTTCAGCGATGTTTCGCACCTGAGAGGTCAGGTTTGACGCCATGTAGTTTACTGAGTCGGTTAAGTCTTTCCAGGTTCCGGACACACCACGCACGTCGGCTTGTCCACCGAGTTTCCCATCGGTACCTACTTCCCGGGCAACCCGTGTTACCTCGGCAGCAAACGAACTCAGCTGGTCCACCATTGTATTAATCGTGTTTTTCAGCTCGAGAATTTCACCCTTAACGTCTACTGTAATCTTCTTGGACAAATCACCTTTTGCTACGGCTGTCGTCACATCAGCGATGTTACGCACCTGACCGGTTAAGTTTGAAGCCATCAGGTTTACGTTATCAGTAAGACCCTTCCAAGCTCCGGTAACCCCTTGCACATCAGCCTGACCGCCAAGCTTCCCTTCGGTTCCTACCTCTCTGGCTACCCGGGTTACCTCAGCAGCAAACGAGCTCAGCTGGTCCACCATTGTATTAATCGTGTTTTTCAGCTCGAGAATTTCACCCTTAACGTCTACTGTAATCTTCTTGGACAAGTCCCCGGTTGCCACAGCTGTCGTTACGTCAGCAATGTTTCGCACCTGCGAAGTTAAGTTCGACGCCATGTAATTTACTGAGTCGGTCAAATCTTTCCAGGTTCCGGACACACCACGCACATCGGCTTGTCCACCGAGTTTCCCTTCAGTTCCGACCTCTCTGGCCACCCGGGTTACCTCGGCAGCAAACGAACTCAGCTGGTCCACCATTGTGTTAATCGTGTTTTTCAGCTCAAGAATTTCACCCTTAACGTCTACTGTAATCTTCTTGGACAAGTCGCCGGTTGCCACAGCTGTCGTTACGTCAGCAATGTTTCGCACCTGCGAAGTTAAGTTCGACGCCATGTAATTTACTGAGTCGGTCAAATCTTTCCAGGTTCCGGACACACCACGCACATCGGCTTGTCCACCGAGTTTCCCTTCAGTTCCGACCTCTCTGGCCACCCGGGTTACCTCGGCAGCAAACGAGCTCAGCTGGTCCACCATTGTGTTAATCGTGTTTTTCAGCTCGAGAATTTCACCTTTTACGTCTACCGTAATCTTCTTGGACAAGTCGCCGTTTGCCACAGCTGTCGTAACTTCAGCGATGTTTCGCACCTGAGAGGTTAAGTTCGACGCCATGTAATTTACTGAGTCGGTCAAATCTTTCCATGTACCGCCAATCCCCTTAACTTGAGCCTGACCGCCAAGCTTCCCTTCGGTTCCTACCTCTCTGGCTACCCGGGTTACTTCCGAGGCGAACGAACTTAATTGGTCCACCATTGTGTTGATTGTTTTTTTCAGCTCAAGAATTTCACCTTTTACGTCTACGGTGATCTTCTTCGACAAGTCCCCGTTTGCCACAGCGGTTGTAACGTCAGCGATGTTTCGCACCTGAGAAGTTAAGTTCGAAGCCATTGAATTTACGTTGTCGGTCAAATCTTTCCAGGTTCCGGACACACCTTTTACTTGGGCCTGACCGCCAAGCTTCCCTTCGGTTCCTACCTCTCTGGCTACCCGGGTTACTTCCGAGGCAAATGAGCTGAGCTGGTCCACCATGGTGTTAATCGTGTTTTTGAGCTCCTGAATTTCACCTTTTACGTCTACTGTAATCTTTTTGGATAGGTCACCTTTTGCCACAGCGGTCGTCACATCAGCGATATTACGCACCTGAGCTGTCAGGTTTGAAGCCATGGAGTTTACTGAGTCGGTTAAGTCTTTCCAGGTTCCGGACACACCTTTTACTTGAGCCTGACCACCGAGCTTCCCTTCGGTTCCTACTTCTCGGGCAACCCGTGTTACCTCAGAGGTAAATGAGCTCAGCTGCTCCACCATTGTGTTGATTGTTTTTGCCGTACGCAAAAACTCCCCTTTAAGCGGACCGCCCTCAATTTCCAAAGCCATTGTGTGGGTTAAATCGCCTTTGGCTACAGCCCCGATAACCCGAGCAACTTCAGTAGTCGGTCGGACAAGATCACCAACCAAAGCATTCACCGAAAGAATACATTTGGACCAAGACCCGGTAGCCTCACCAAGGGTCGCTCGTTGCCCAATCTTTCCTTCTTTACCGACCACGTCGCTTATGCGAGCAAGCTCGGCTGTTAAGCGTTCGTTCAAATCAGCGACATCATTATAGGCAGCGGCTATTTCGCCGGCCATGCCCGTTTGGTCCAAAGGCAAGCGATGACTGAAATCACCCTTGGCCATGAGCCGCAAAGCTTTTAACAGTTGCTTAGCGTCGAGATTATCACGAGTCACAGTCGGGGCAGCTTGGCTACGAGGCATATTTGATCTCCAAAACTTACTTAAAAGCCTATTGACCGAACAACGGAATAAAGGCACTGCTGACAGATGTCGCACAGCGCTCTTTTTATATTCTTGACATGATACCGGTATCTTTATTATACAGTTTGCCAAATTACGCCGCTAAAAATTAGGGGTGGCGCCACTTGTAAAGAAGTATTTAGGTACCTAAATGTCCTGAGCGTGCAGCTTTTGCTTAATCACAATGAGCTGGTCCCGCAAAGCAGCTGCCCGCTCAAAATCCATTTGCCTGGCTGCGAGCTTCATCTCTTGCTCAAGCTTGCGCGCTAATTTAGACAGATCCATCTCCATGTAATCAAGCTGCTCTCTTATTTCTTCCACTGTCAGATATTCTTTAGAGACCGTTTCTTTGCCGCGCAATTGATCGAGCAAAGCATTGCTTGTTTCTTTGACAATAGTAGTCGGCACAATATTATGCTCGGCGTTATAAGCAATTTGCAGCTGGCGGCGACGATTGGTTTCTTTAAGCGCACGAGCCATTGAGTCGGTTACACGATCGGCATACATGATTACGCGACCATCGACATTACGTGCTGCCCGCCCGATAGTTTGCACAAGAGATCTTTCAGCACGCAAAAAGCCTTCTTTATCCGCTTCCATAATTGCCACAAGTGACACTTCAGGCAAGTCCAATCCTTCTCTTAACAGATTGACCCCAACAAGAACGTCAAAAACACCTAAGCGCAGATCTCGTAAAAGCTCGATTCGATCAAGAGCTTGAATCTCAGAATGTAACCAGCGTACTTTTAAACCAATCTGTTGCAAATACTCGGACAGATCTTCGGCCATCCGCTTAGTCAAAGTAGTGATTAAAACACGCTCCTGCCGTGCCGAGCGTAGCTTAATCTCTTTAACTAAGTCGTCTATTTGACCTTCAATCGGTCTGACATCGACTTCGGGATCGACAAGACCGGTCGGACGAATAATTTGCTCAACAATTTGTGTACTAATTTTCAGCTCTTGATCGCCTGGTGTAGCCGATACAAAAACAGTTTTGCCAACTTTGCCAAAAAATTCGTCATGGGTGAGCGGACGATTGTCTCGAGCGCAAGGTAATCTAAAACCATAGTCAATCAAAGTATCTTTGCGCGAACGATCCCCATGATACATTCCATGTAACTGCGGAATGGAGACATGAGATTCGTCGATAAAAGTGATAAACCCGTCGACGCCGTATTTGCGTACGAAATAATCAACCAGCGTTTGCGGTGGTTCGCCTGGCTGTCGCCCTTCAAGTATGCGCGAATAATTTTCAATGCCGTTGCAGTAACCGACTTCTTTCAACATCTCAATATCGAAACGTGTTCGTTGTTTCAGCCTTTGAGCCTCAACCAGCTTGCCTTCTTTATTCAGCTCGTTAAGCCTGTCTGTCAGCTCAAGCTCAATTTGCTCAATGGCAAATTCGATAGTGTCATCATCAGCTACATAGTGTTTAGCCGGATAGATTTTTACAGTCTCAGTTAACTCTTCAATTACGCCTGTAACCGGGTTAACCACCGCCAAGCGTTCGATTTCGTCACCAAAGAACTCAACTCTAATTACACGTTCTTCATAAGCGGGAAAGATCTCTACAACGTCTCCCCGCGCACGAAAACGAGCTCGTTCAACCACCATATCGTTGCGCTCATAATAAATACCGACCAGATCGCGCAAAAGCTCGTTGCGATCAAGAGTTTGACCGCGGGTAAGTTCAACGGCAGCCGACAAATATCTCTCCGGCACGCCTAAACCGTAAATGCAGCTGACAGAAGCAACAACAATTACATCGTTGCGCTCCCACAAAGAACGGGTGGTCGAATGGCGCAAACGGTCGATTTCGTCATTGATACTTGCTTCTTTTTCAATAAAAGTATCAGTGGACGGAATATATGATTCAGGCTGGTAATAATCGTAATAGCTGATGAAATATTCAACAGCGTTATTCGGAAAATACTCGCGAAACTCATTACAAAGCTGCGCAGCCAAAGTTTTATTATGAGCAAGAACCAGAGCCGGCATCTTCGTTTCTTGCACGACATGAGCCATGGTCATGGTTTTACCAGACCCGGTTACACCAAGCAAAGTCTGGTAATGCTGCCCTTGGCGCAAACCTAATGAAATTTGTTCAATTGCTTTAGGCTGATCGCCTGCCGGCCTGAATTTAGAGATCACCTCAAAATCAGGCATTCTGCCTAAGCCTGCGGTTCTTTGTTTTGATTTTGCTCTTCAGTTTCGGATTCTTTAATCGCTGTTTTCAGCTCATGCTGAGCGTCAGTCAACGAGCGCTTGAAATTACCTAAACCTTGACCGAGAGAGCGTCCCAACTCAGGGAGCTTTTTAGGCCCGAAAATCAAAAGGGCAACGCCAAACACAACGGCAATTTCACCTGGACCTATGTTAAACATGATATGAGCCTCTCAAATCCATAATAATCCTAGCACAGCCAAAGAACAGTTACTTTTTAGCCTCGCTTGCTGCCGGTTCTGCAGGCGGCTTAGCTCCGTTTGAATAATTTACAAGTGGTTCTTCAAGCTTGGTCTTAATTTTGCCTTTCAAAACTCGATCTGA
This sequence comes from Candidatus Obscuribacterales bacterium, assembly GCA_019750335.1. Taxonomy (GTDB): domain Bacteria; phylum Cyanobacteriota; class Vampirovibrionia; order Obscuribacterales; family Obscuribacteraceae; genus JAIEPM01. The sequence goes on along the minus strand of JAIEOQ010000003.1, from coordinate 40,024 downwards.
AAGTTCGGCAGCTGCCGCCTCCATAAAGACATAATCAGGAACGATCCCTTCCTGCTCCATAAGCAAGTCGATAGCATCGGCATCTACCGAAACATTCGGCTTATTGTTAGCAAAATTATTGGCACGCATCAAAGCTGCCGCCGCCACATAAACTTGGTCCGGATTCAAACGTACATAAGGGTGTTGCGCTCCGAGCCAAGCGTTATATTGCATGGCGATATGCGGATGATCCGGCTGTCTTTGCAAATGATCCAAGCGGCTGCCGAAAATACAAACCGGCACATTGGGAAAAGCAGCTGACACGTCTTTGATGTTTAAAGAACCGTCTCGCTCGTTGTAAAAAGCTTGAGCTTCTGCCGCCGTTGCCAACTTCGAGGGCCAATTACCCGGCGGCTTAAATTCAGGCAACTTTGCTAATGCTTTCAAATACATCACCGGATAAATCTGTTTATCCAGTCCAATTTCAGTTGTATAACTGACGGCATATTCACAGGATTCTTCCCAAGCTTTATTGCCGTTCTCGTCAAAATAAAGCAGTCCGGGGATTTCAGACTCACCGATTTTTTTATGAGCTCCGGGAGATTTGCTCCCTCCGGCTTGAAAATATATTTTCTGACAATCAACAAGCACATGACCGGTAGCTGCCGTCCCATGCCTGTAATGTTTGTTGGACATCATGTCTTGAGCGCCACCAAGGGTTGGCAGATAAAACATCTGTCCAAGCGGGCTTTCATAAAAAGCCAACCAACCGAGTGATTTTAACTCAGGGGCATATTTAGCCAAAGTAGAAAGAAGCACGTTACCGCCGTTAGACCAACCGACAGCACCGATTACTTTATTGTAAACAGGCACCGGCAAAAGTTGGTTGATGCTCTTACCTTCGCGATCGCTAATTGCGCCAGCGGCAAAACGCATTACATCTTTAAGGGCCAGCTTTGATTGCGGTCCCCTCTGGTCATAAATACCGGTGGAAACAAAACCGTTTTTACCACCGCCGGGAAAAGCAAAACGAACTTCAATAAATCCTTGCTGAGCCGCATGCATTGAAAAATCAAGCCCGCTTGCGCCATGACCACCCGGCACAACGACAACAACCGGTGCGCCGATTTTTTCATAACGCGGCTTTTTCGGATAAATTATATTGACGGCTAAACCTTGTCCTGGCGCTGCAGACGAAGGAACATAAGTGCTTACTGATTGTTCTTTGACCATCGGCGGCACTTTAATGCTTGCCTCCGGTATCGGCTCCGGTGCGGCAGCCAGAGCCGGAACTCCGACTAAGCTAAGAAAAGAAAGTAATACCAGTACTTTTGATTTGAACACGAGAGATGCCTTGTTACGGTAGAAGGGCCGAAAGTTTAGTGAAATCACCGACAACGGCAAAGCTTTTGTTTATGCGGTTAAGCATGCCATGACGATTGTCGCGTTTCTTTTTATCCGGGTCGTTAACCATAACCTTTTCAAAGAAAAGATCGATTTCAGAGACCAACGGCAAAAGAGTGCGTACTGCTTTTTCATATTCGTTTTTATTAGCAGCAGCCTTAAATTCAGCTTCGAATTTTTGCCAGAGCTTAGTTTCATACTCATTATCAAAAAGCTTAGGATCAACAACTTCAGGAGAATCAGTCTGCAAAATTTTGCCGATTCTAATTGCTGAACGCAAAAGCGGAAAGCAAGCCTGATCTTTGAGCAAACTTTCCAGACAACGACAACGAGCAAGTAAATCCGGAATATCGGTTAGCACTTGAGGTGAACGGGCGCAAGCATCAATCACTTCGCGTCGTATCTCCTTTTGCTGCAAATTAGCTTTAATCCGCAAAAGCAAGAACTCATAAAGATCGTTCAAAATTTTGTTTTCATCAAAGCCTTTTCTTTGTCCGATCATCGGCTTCATTTCAGCAAGCAAAAGCTCGGACAATTGCAAAATATTTATGGCATAACCATCCAAACCGTCGATCAATATGTCGGCTACGCCTTGAGCATTACGACGCAAGGCGTAAGGATCACTTGAACCTGAAGGGCGACGTCCGATCGCAAACAAACCGACAAGATGATCCAGCTTATCAATTAACGCGGCAAACTTACCGACTAGATCAGCCGGAATCGGATCGTCTGTTGAACGCGGCGCATAATGACTGGCGATCGCTGCCACCACTTCCGGTGGCTCACCTTCATTGCCGGCGTACCAAGATCCGACATAACCTTGCAGCTCAGGCAGCTCACGCACTAGATTGCAAACCAAGTCCAGCTTACAAAGCTCAAGAGCTCGCTCCAAACAAACTGCATATTTCGCTTCAAGACCAAGCGCTTTAGAAAGCCACTGTCCGGCTTTGGCAATACGCTCGGCTTTCTTCAAATAACTACCCAAACCTTCTTGGAAGGTTAACTGTTCAAGCTCATTGCGGCGAGCTGTCAGTTTTACTTTTTGATCGTCAAAGAAAAAGAACTTACCATCGGCAAGGCGCGCTTTAATTACACGTTCGTTTCCCTGCTTAATTACCGGTTCGGCTTCTTTGCGATCGTTATTTGCCACAGTAATGAAATAAGGTAACAGCCCTTTCTTAGCGCTGTCTTCCACCGGGAAATAACGCTGATGATGAACCATAATCGTTTCAATCAAAGTATCGGGCAAAGCTAAATATTCATCGGAAAAAGTACCGATTACAGCATGGGGCCACTCCAGAATGTTGACCACTTCATCAACCAAGGGTCCTGTAAGCTGCCTGGCTTTTCCTTTCAAACTGCCGGCTGCTGCCGTCACTTGTTTTTCAATAAACTCTTTGCGCTCAACCGGTTGCACAAGAACTTTAGCTTCACGAAGCTTGGCAACATATTCATCCGGATTAGAAATGGTGATTTGCCCCGGCGCTAAAACTCTGTTGCCGAAAGTAATTCGACCCGAGCTCAATGTGTCGAGCTTAATCGGTACTTCTTCTTTGTCAAGCAGAGAAACAAGCCACCGAATCGGGCGCGAAAAGCGCAGCTCAGACGAGCCCCAGCGCATCAATCTTTGTCCGGAAAGCTGAACAATGGTTTGCGGAATGATCTCAGCTAACACTGAAGACGAAGATTTACCTTCAATAGTTAAATCAGCAATTAAATATTCAACACCACCTGTCTCTTCACGACCCAGCTTGTCCACTGTCAGTCCATGTTTTTGCGCAAATCCGCTGGCTGCAGGCATCGGTTTGCCGCTAGGATCAAAGCTTGATTTGACCGGCGGTCCTTTAATTTTTTTCTTGATTGTTGATTGCATCGGCGCCAAGCCTTTGACAAGACATGCCAAGCGGCGCGGCGTTCCCATAGTTTCAACTTGTTCAAACTTGACGTTGGCTTGAGTCAAAGCTTCACTGACAAGGGATTTCAGCTTCTCTTGCGCTTCAATCACCTGGTCGGCCGGCAGCTCTTCAGTTCCAATCTCAAGCAAATATGTGGGCATTGATCTTTCCTTAGCAAGCAATGAGAACCATTATATAGAAAGCTGGTTTAACTCTGAATCTTCATGCTTTAATCTGAAGTTTTATGGAACAAAATAAGTCATATATCAAAGTCCTTGCCAAAGCCTTGTTCTGCTTAATTTTGCTTTTACTAAGCACAACAAGCGTCTTTGCCGCATCAAATCAAGCTCGTTTTGCCGGCTTGGAATTTTACAGCTCATCTCAGCTAACAAGAGGCGAACTGGAAAAAATGTCCGGTATAAAACCTGGCGCCAGTCTTGAAACAACACAAAAAGCCGCCGACAAGCTTAGTCAAAAGCTGGAAAAACAGCACTTAAAAGCCAATTTACAAATCATTCCTTCAGGCAAAGATTTTTATTTAGCAGTCGATCTGATTGATTTGCAAGCAGCCCCGACAAGAAAGCTCAGCTTTCCTCGCCCGATACGGCTGGCAAATAATAAACCTATGCTCTTGCTTGCCGAACTGCAACAAAGAAAAGAAAAGCTCTTTGTGACAGGACGATCAATATCGCCAGAGTACAAAAACGGCTTACTGTTTTTCAACGACGAGCCGGCAAATCGAATTGCCGAAAAAGAAATTGAAGCACTTGCCGGACAAGAAGCGTTTTTATACCAAATGATTAATAGCGACCCTAACGCTCTGCATCGCATCCAAGCAATCGAACTTTTAAGCTGGACTGCCAACTATCAAGAGAATTGTCGTCAACTAATAGACGTTCTTTCAGACAGCGACGCCGACGTAAGAGCAGAAGCCGGCAAATATATAAACGCCCGCATCGGCTTATTATCTGATGATTTTGATTTTTCAGGCTTAGCCGATGCTTACTGTCAACAACTGAATCGTCCCGCTCATTCTGACCGGGCTCAAGCTCTTATCGGTCTTGCTGCCATATACAAACGAAAACCGCTTCTTATTGTTGAAATTCAAAAAATTGCCGGCACAAAACTAAAAGAGATTGCTGATCAAAGTATCGTTCCCGGCGTACGCAATCTTGCGCAAACACTCTGCCAAACGGCGGCCCCGGCTAAAGAAAAGACTACAAGCGAAGAGTATTAATTACGAATTGCATTCAGGCACGCGACCGCGACCATCATAAAGACAGCGTTCCACAGGCTTTCCGCCAATCAAATGCGATTCGATAATTTCATCACAATCATCTACAGTTAAATGGGCATACCAAGTTGATTCGGGATAAACTACAGCAACAACGCCGTTGCCACACTGATCGAAACAACCGGCTTTGTTAATACGAATCTCTTTTTTTAAACCGCGCTTATGAATCTCTTCTCGCATTTTTTCAAGCACCGCTTCACTGCCATAATTAGGACAGCTCTTGCCGTTGGTGCAAATAAAAACGTGTTTTTTGAAAATATCCATGGACAACCTTTACTAAAGACAAGATTAAGAAACGCTCAACTGCTGTTACGTATTGAGCATAGCACTTGACGTTATTTCTGTAGTCTTGACACAATATACGAGCTTTGAAAGAAGCGACCGTAGAAAGCACGGTGATGAAATGCAAGCTTGCTTGTGTCTCACTGAAAGGTTCTTTGAACCGCCGGCTCGAGGTCACAAATCGACATTGTCGGAATTGGAGGCATATCCTCCTTTTGTTGTGGCCCCTGCGGACTTGGTCCTCGGGGTTTTCTTTTTGGAAACTTCCAGGGTTACAAGCTACTCGTCAAGAGGCAATAAATGGCTACCAAGACTCAAAAACAAGAACTGGTGGCGGAGCTTGAAGCACTCTTCAACAAGAGCAATGTGGCCATCGTCGCTGATCTCAGCGGCTACTCAGTTGCCGAAATTACTCAATTTCGCCGCAAACTGGATAAAAGCAATGCTCAATGCAAGATTGCCAAAAATACCTTAATCGGTATAGCTAGCGCCAAAGGTCAATTCGCATCATTAGGCGAATTGGCAAAAGGTCCAACGGCTGTAATTGTCGGACTGGATGACCCAGCCGCTCCAGCAAAAGTCACTCTCGATTTCATCAAATCAGTCAAAAAAGGTGAAGTTAAGGGCGGCGTGATGGAAGGCAAACTTCTCTCAGCTAAGGACCTAAAAGCCCTTGCTGACTTGCCCAGCAAAGAAGTCCTACTCGCCGGCATCGCTGGTGGTTTGGATTCCGGCGCTCGTGGCGTAGCCGGTATTCTCAACGCTGTGATTCGCGATATCGCAGTGCTTGTTGAAAAAGTTGCAGAGAAAAATTCCGCGGCCTAGAAGGTTGCAATTTCAGTTGTAAAACAAAAGGAGATTTCCAAATGGCTACTAAATTATCGGTTGCAGATTTGCTCGACCAAATCGGTTCTTTGACTTTGATCGAAGCTGCCGAATTGAAAACAATGATGGAAGACAAATTCGGCGTTACCGCCGCTGCTCCAATGGCAATGATGGCTGCTGCTCCAGCTGCTGGCGGCGCTGCTGTTGAAGAGAAAACCGAATTCGACGTTCACTTGACTTCGGTTGGTGACAAGAAGATCGACGTTCTCAAAGTAGTACGTGAAGCTACCGGCCTTGGCCTCAAAGAAGCCAAAGACTTGGTTGACAACGCACCGAAGATGATCAAAGAAAAAGCCAAGAAAGAAGATGCTGAAGCTATGAAAGCTAAGCTCGAAGCTGTTGGCGCTAAAGTTGAGATCAAGTAATAAAGCTTTTATTGCTTATCATCAATCATTCTGAATATGATCGAAAGGAAGCTTCGGCTTCCTTTCGTCTTCTTGGATACCCTGACAGGAAAAAACTATGCAGTGCCCTTCTTGCGGACTTTATCATCCTTCTCGCTACGAACAATGTGTCTCTTGCGGCAGCAAACTGAGAGCTCAAGAGATCGTCCAAGAACAAGAAACACAATCGGGACATATCGCCAGTTTGCGTCAACGCAATGAATCAAGCGAAAAACCCAAGTTCAATTTCAACCTGCAAGAATTTTTTGCCAAACTGCCCAAGTCATCAAACAAAACCGGGCTTATAATCATGGCCGCAATTTTTCTGGCAACCGCCGGCGGCACCTACTTCTTTTTGAGCCGCCCTGCTGAAAGCGATCGTCTGCTTGAACAAGGACAAAAAGAACTGGCTAACGGTCAATATGCTTTCGCTCAAAAAACTCTGGAAAAAGCTGTTGCCTTAAAACCGACCGACCCCAAACTGTTTTTGAATTTAGCTCGTTCTTATATCGGCACAGATCAATTGGAAAAAGCTTGGTCTTGCATATCTCAAGCACAACAACTCGGCACCGGCTTGATGTCCGATCCTGAGCTTTCAACTGAGCTTGCTAATTATTATCGTCAAAAAAATCAGTACCAACGCGCAGCCGAACTTTTACGTCCATTCTCAGATAAGAAAGTGGAACTTGCTGATCTTGATGCTCTTTGGGGAGACGAATCTTTCCGCCAAGGCGACATCGAACAAGCGATGAAATGCTGGGAAGAGGTGCGCGATCTTAATTGCGGCTCGCGTATGAGCGAATGCGATACACGCCTGGCTACAATCTATCAGAAGATGGCTAACATTCAGATGGCAAAAAATAACAATGAAGGCGCCTTGAATTATTTAGCCAAACTCAACAACGTAGCACCGAATCCGCAAAGTTATGAAAAAACATCGGATCTCTATGCTCAACTAGGCAAAACTGATTTAGCTATCGATCAGCTCAAACGGGCAATTAAAAGCGGCAGCGGCTCAGTCGAGCTCAACAACAAACTAGCAAGCTTGATGCTTGCTCGCGGTAAAGAACTAATTGACGCCGGCGACACTGATACCGGATACGGTTACATCCAACAAGCAAAAAGTTTGGATACCAAAATCAAAGTCAGCCAAGCAACTCTGCGCTCGGTAAAAGTAGCACCGGATGGAGACATGCTTGTAATCAGCGGCGAAATCTGGAATCCCGGAGCTAGCAGCATCAACTATTTGGTAATTAAATCCGAAATTACAGATAGCAAAACAAATAGAGTACTGGCAACCAAAGAACAAAGAGTAATCGACGAGTTCGAACCACCTTTAGGCAGTAACTCTGCTAAACCATTTAGCTTCACAGCAACCATCCCCGACTCGGACGGTGAGCAACAGCTCAAGCTATCAATGAACGGTATTTTTTATCGAGCTTATTCAATTCAAAGTGTAGAACCGGCAGTTAAACCAGCTCCTACATTTGACAAGAAACCATCAGCATCCGGTCCGGACTCTCCACGCGGCGCCGAACCACCTGTCGCTCCACAACGACCGGAACCAGCTGCCCCCCCAGCTTTAAGACCAGAAATTCCTGCTACACCAGGCGACAATATGACGCCTGAAGAACGGACGATGAAAGAGCTGGAATAAGTTCAAGACAGCAATCGTCTAGCGTGATAGACACTTTTGTGCTAGCATCTCTTAATGAGAGCAAAAGATCTCCTTAAACTACTTAAGAGATATGGTTGTGTCCAAATCCGTCAAAAGGGATCGCATATTCGAATACAGTGCGGAAAATGTTTCACAACAGTACCGAATCATCCCGGAGAAGACTTAGGTATAGGACTCTTGAAACAAATTGGTAGAGACTTGGCACCGTGCTTAGGTCAAGGATGGCTGAATTAATGAGCATTTATACCGTACGATACGAAAGAGATGATACCGACTGGTGGGTGGCAACAGTAAAAGAAATTCGCGGTTGTCACACACAAGGACGCACTATAGAGCAAGCACGAAAAAGGATCAAAGAAGCACTCAGTCTATTTGTTGACGATGCGGAGAAAGCTCAACTAATTGATGATATTGTACTACCAGCCAATGTACGTACTTTGTTAAACCAGATTCGTACCAATCGCAAACGAGCAGAAGAAGAAAATTCCAAGCTCAAAATTGCAACAGCAAAAGCCGCAAAAGCGTTAACCCAAGACATGGGAATAAGTGTACGTGACGCCGGCGAACTACTTGAGCTGTCTCATCAAAGAGTACATCAGTTGATTATGAGTTCTCAGAAACAAGCGAAATAACTGGCTATTGCGTCAATCCGGTCGGATATTCGGCAAACTCACTGCTACGTGCCGTAAAAGTCATCGGTCCGGTGAGCCCTGGAACATTACCGAATAAATTAGGCGATAAAGTCGCAAGCGGTTCGACATTGCCAGTAACAGAAACTTCGATTTGGTACACATAATCCGTAGACGAACTAGCAAGAGGCGTTGTTTGATTTATGGTCGCACCGCCTCTAATTGGCGAACCGATAATACTTACACGCACATTACTCGGAGTGATTTGTACATAATAGCCAGCCATTGATGTCGCTTTTTGTTTGGCTGCGTTCACTGCCGACAACCCGTCGGAACCATCAACAAGAAAAGTTTTGGATCTGCCAGCCACTCTTGCTGCTTCTCGGGCCGCAGAAAAAAGTGTGGAAGCACGCAAGCCGATAGTGGCTAAATCAATCATCGGAAAAAGCACACAAATAAACAACACGAAGATCAATATCGGCAGCTCAATTGAACTTGAGCCGTTATTTCGTCGAAAGCACATTCTATTGTTCTTCATTGCCGTCGGCGTCCGATGCGCTGCCAAAAGTCACAGGTGCATTATCAGCTGCTACGCTTGGCGATCCGCTATTATTCACTAAAGGATAAGTGTAGGAACGTTTGGAACCACCGCTGTTGCCCCCAAAGATTGAGGCAATCGGCATTTGACTTACGATAGTCGTCACTTTTACATAAGGACCACTCTCAAGTGTTGGTTGTCCAGTGGCGTTAGGAAAAGTCTGATATTCAAAGTCATTGCCTGCCAGACTAACTTGAGGCTGCCCGATCGAGCCGCTACCGAAACGTTTGCAAGCAGCTACCGCTGCCAGCTGTGCATCCTGAGCGGTCATTTGCTGAGCGGCAGCGCGGCAAGCGTCTCGACAAGCCGAATCATTATTCCAGCTGGATAAAACTGTTAAATAACAAGTAACTCCAACAACAGCCAGCAGGGACAACAACGGAAGCATCAGCACAAATTCAATTGTCAGATTGCCTTGTTCGTTGCGTTTGCCAACTTTCATATTTTTCACCAAAAGTCTGTCGGTCATTATATTCCTTCCCTCCGGTCTTAGTTAATAAGCGCCGGCGTCCCTGTCCCTTTATGTGTCAGCTGATCCAATGCATTATGCAAATCGGTAACATTGGTCACGGTATAAACTTCGCTATCTCCACCGAACTTCTTCTGCAGTTTATCCATAAAGTTTTTACCGTCGGCAGCAGTTGCTCCAGCGTTAGGATGGAAAAATCCAATACCGTACAAAGTAATATTGCTGTCCTTACATTGATCGGCAATATTCAAAGCATGAGCCGTGCCTTTGGTCAGGTTAGACGGTTTTCTAGCTAAGCCATCCGTAATCATCACAACGATTTTTTTGGAGCCCGAACTATGACCGGAACCATCAAGCATATTCTTTGCCGCAAGCAAAGCATCGCCTGTGTTCGTACCTGATTTCATTTGGGTCAAACTCTTAAGCCGATTTTTTACAGCGTCTCTGTTATCTTGTGTTTTCGATAAACCGATAGACGTTTCCGGGTTCAGAGCAAAATAGATTAAACCGACATGTACACCGGCTGGTATTTTGCCGACAAATGTTGCCGCTTCGTCTCGTGCCGGAATAAGAGCGCTGCCCATCGATTGCGAATAATCGAAAAGCACAACTATATCGCTTTGGCTTGTTCCAGAGGTAGTAGCCTTGGAAATGCTGCGAATAGTGGTTGGTCCTAAATCAAGCAAATTGCCAAAAGCAAGATCCATACAAAACTCTGACTGTGCAGTAACGATGTTATTTACCGGATCATATGTAATATTGATCGTGCCTTGATGCAAACCAAGATTATTAGTTTGCCCGCTGCCCAAATTGACGTTGCGCAAAGTCTGATCATATATAAAGTTACGACGCATATAGATCAAACCTTGGTTGCGTCCGATATCAGTAAGCTCTGCCGTAGTTTTACCGGCGTTTTTGCTGATAGCCACAGCTGCAGCAAGAGCTGCCGTATCAGTAGCTGCATGCAACTCTTTTTGCGCTAAGGTGATTCTGCCAACCTCAAAGGTGAACATCATCATCGGTAGCAAAATAAAACAGGCGGTGACCGCCGTCAGCAACGTAAACGTGCCTTTGCTTGATCTATTAGTAATCACTAGTAAAACTCCAACAAAAACCTTGGTAAAAGATGATTTTTGCTTAATAATTGCGGTATGCAGAGTATAGTAAGCAACAAATCTTTACTTGTCAAGGGAAATGTGAAACCGCCTACCAGTAAGCCATACAGCCTCTAAAAACTAGTATTGCACTTCACTTTGTTTATGGCAAACAATCTCATATTTGATGCCTCTAAATCCTTGAAAAATAAGGCGTAGTAGCCCGGTGGATTATATTCCGGGTACTCGCGGGGTGGCGCCACAATAGTCGCCCCAATTGCTTGCAGTTCGATATATAGATTGTCGACCTCAGCCCGGGATTTTGCCCTAAAAGCCAAATGATGTAGCGCGCCAGGCTTACGCCTGTTAATCGTATCGTCCTTAAAAGCGCTTCGCGGTGAAGTGATAGCAAAACAAAAGTTTGGATGGGCATACTCCACCACATGAAACTCATGTTTTTCGATTACACCGCCTGCTTTCTTTTGCAGATCGAAGCCTAACAACGGCATGAGCTTGTCATAAAACGGCTCAGCAACGCTCATGTCTTTAACAGTTATTTGGATGTGGTCGATTTTTGGTTCCATAGCTTTAATAAAAATGATTCCCGGCTTGAAGGCTCAGAGTGAGCTGTCACATAGGTTAGACAGTGAGAAGAGTACGCAGGTATTTTTACTGCGAATTCAAAAGTGTGAGAGTTGATTCTGTTATAAGTCTGGTTTGACTCGACGATTTTCCAACCAGAATCTAGATGCTCTATACAGGTAATCATTACTTCTTCATTTTTATTATTTTGAAGATCAATTTGGCATATATACCTGATTTTCGAGTCGGAAAAGGGTTTAGTCCCATCAACAAACTGCTTTCGACTACCAACAAGATCTGAATCATCACTTAGTGAAAGTCGAATCTTTTGATCTACAGATGTATGTTCAAGATATGCTTTTCCAAGAGATTCGGGCACCCCATCTTTATTTTTTTGATAAATGCTGACAATACCAGGAAGTAGTACACCTAGATTAGCCTTTTTCGAATCGACCAACTCCAACTTAACTAGAACATTCGATTCTTTAGTTGGTTCATAAACAAACACTTTTTTAAATGGTAGATCAAGAGCATCACAAGAGCGCATCTGTATTACAGCATTATTGGGAAGATCGACTTTTTCTAATACTTTATATTGATGATTCTCAATATAGGAATCATCAGGCCTTGGTGTAGAGACTGAAAAACAATGAGTAAAACGAGAGTAGTCGGAGGTTTGCGTTTTTATTGAGCGCAAACTTGAAGTAGTAAATCCAACAAGCACTAAATCAACATTCTTATATGCAAAATCGGATTTATTCTCAATATTTACCTGACCGGAAAAATCAATCTTACTAAAATCTTTGTCTATTACTGCTTTATAGTTACCTTTCCAACTCATATCAGAATTCAAATAACATATTTCTGTTCGATGGTTTCCCGCTTCTTTTGGAACCACCGTACAAAACAATGTCGTACTATCGCGAAACTTTTTATTAGTCTTACCCCCGCATACACTTGTACTTATAGGAGTTAAAGCAAGATTGTCATACGTACCAACAATTCTCTGAGGTCCATATATAGCAGTCTTCATACGATCTAATTTATCTTGCTCTTTATGAATGGTTTCGGCTCCAAAAAGATGCCCAACTTCTCTAAGTTCCGTAAAAATAATTGAATTCGAATTGGATAGTGGTTCAAATAATATTTTGAAGGGATGCATATCCTCAAAGAGAATCTCGTTATTACCTTCTTTTAGTTCAATATTCCGTATTTCGCTAACTATCGCCGAACCAGAAGAGAGCTTGATCTGTGCGGATTTAACAGTTACTATCTCTTCAGCCCACATTGCCAACGGATACAAGAGCTGCAAAATACTCATTAATACTAGAGCTGTAAGTAATTTATTCACTTGCATATTTCCAATATACGCTCTATGCACTCATAATTTGGGCAACTACTTCTTGCATTGAAGTTTCATGCACAGATTTATCTGCAACTATCATACCGCTGCGCAATACGATGATGCGATCGCTTACAGCAAATACATCGTTCAGACGGTGGCTGATTAAAATCACAATCAAGCCTCGCTCTTTTAGTCTTTTGATCAAATCCAATGTGTGTTCGATTTCGCGAGCTGCTAAAGCTGCAGTCGGTTCATCCATAATCAGTACTCGTGGCGAGAATAAAAGCGCCCGAGCAATTGCCACAGCTTGCTGTTGCCCACCGGAAAGCAGCCCAACCGGTTTTGTCAGGCTGGGTAGTTTGGTACCCATAGTTTCAAGGACTGCTTGGGCATTTTCGGTCATTGCTTTTTGATCAAGAAAGCCAAAGCGAGTTTTTTCTCGACCAAAATACAGATTGCTTATTACATCATGCTGTTTAGCCAAGGCAAGATCTTGATAGATCATTTCGATGCCGGCTTCACGTGTTTCATGAGGTCCTAAGTGAGTAAGCTTAAGATCGCCAAGCTCAATTTCGCCTTTGTCCGGGTGATAAACCCCAGCGATAGTTTTACACAGCGTAGATTTGCCGGCACCGTTATCACCTACAATTGAAGTTACGGTACCTCCGGCAAATTCAACTGAAATGTCTTGAAGCACTGTAGTTGCTCCAAACATCTTTTTCACAGCTCGTAGTTTAAGCTCAGCCATTGTTAGGTCCAAATCGGCGCAAGAGAGACGCCAGAATTAAAACGATACCGATAAACAACGTTTGATAGAACGTGCTGATAGCCATTAAGTTTAATCCGTTCTGCAAAACACCTAGGCAAAGCACCCCAGCTAAAGTACCAAAAATTGTCGCTCGACCACCAAACAAATTGGCTCCGCCAAGTACGACTGCAGTTATCACAGTCAGTTCGTAATTCATACCAGCTGAGGGATCGCCTGAGTTTGTGCGAGCCATAAAAATGAAACCCGCTAAGCCGGAAAAACACCCAGCAAGAACAAAAATAGCAAGACGTAAAAGGGGCACTCTTAAGCCCATTGCCTCAGACGCAGCCTGACTATCACCTAAGAGGAGTGAATGTGCGCCAAAGCGAGTTCTGGTCAAAAGCAAATAACCAACCAACATCCCACCAAGCATGATCAGTGCCGGCAAAGACAAGCCAAACCATTGCATTTCAGCAATTTTGGTAACTCGTTCTTCTAAACCGTAAATCGGTATGCCGCCTGTAAGTATAAATGCCAAAGCGCGGCTGATACTGAGCATACCGAGAGTAATGATAAAGCTTGGCGCCTTAGTGAAATTAATCAAGAAGCCTGAGGTTAAACCACATAAAGCACCGGTTGCTACAGCAATGCCCACTAACGCCAATCCGTCATAATGTAGATTTTGTGCTGCCCAAGCACACGTTACGCTAGACAAAGCCATGATTGAGGCAGCAGCCAAATCAATACAACCGCTTGCAATAACGAAAGTAGCACCGACCGCCATCAATCCAATTACTGAGCTGGCAGTGAGTATGTTGCAGAGGTTGATCGGACTAATAAAAGCCGAAGAGTTAAGAGCAAAAAACAAACACATGGCTAGCAGAAAAACGATGCACTGCAGCAAAGACGTTTTATTGATATCACGTAGAAATTCTTTAGCGAACATATTTCAGCAATGGGTCCCTATGTGATTCCAAAACATTTTTAGTAAGTACCAACAGAGGTGTCTTCTCATCTTTTTGCGAGCATTGCCCATGCAAACATTCTTTTGCTAACTCTATCGAGCGCTTACCGATCAGATAAGGAAACTGTGCAACAGAAGCCGTTAAGCGTCCAGCGGTAATTGCTTTACGCGCATCAGCAATACCATCAACCCCGACAACCATTACCTGATTGTTTTTCTTGGCAAGACGAATAGCCTCAACTGCGCCCAGTGCCATCGTATCGTTAGCAGCAAAAACAAAGTTTAAGTCCGGCGTTCTGTTTAGCGTGTCAGCAGTAATATTCAAAGCTTTCAATCTGTCCCACTCGGCTGAAACTGAGTTTACTATTTTGGCTTTAGGTAGTTTTTTGGTCAACTCTTGCTTAAATCCTGATACACGGCAGGCGTTACAAGTATTTCCGATAACACCTTCCAAAATAAGTATTTTAGGCGTCGCCAACTTGTTCTGGCTAACAACGAACTGAGCTGCTTTCTCTCCAAGCTTGACGTTATCCGTACCCACCGAGAATGACAGTTTAATGCCTGCTTTCTTTATAGCTGCATCCGAAATTACAGTATCAAGCAACCCTACTTTTATATGATGATTTTGAGCTTCATGTAAGCATCGCAAAGTAATAGAATCAGCCGTAGTACAAACGACAAGAATATCGGGGTTCTGTGAGATAGCCGTTTGGCAAAGATTCACAAACTCTTCTTTTGCTTGATCGTTTACAACCGACAGTACGGTAGCTTCAATTTCATTTTCTTTAGCGGCATCTTCGATGCCCAGCTTTACTGTTTGCCAGTATGGATTAGCCAGAGATGGCAATACAAAAACACATCTATTAGCTGCCTGGGCACCGACATTTATCATTAAGCCGGCAAAGAGACAGAGAAATAATAAGGCTCTTTTAGCGAACATATTTCAGTAACGGGTCCGCGTGTGATTCCAAAACGTTTTTAGTGAGGATAAGCAACGGTGCACGCTCTGTTTTTCCTGCACATTTATTGGCTACTGACTCACGAGCTAGCTTCACTGCATTTTTACCGATCAAATAGGGCAGCTGGGTAATTGAAGCTGTCATTCGTCCAGCTAAGATTGCTTTGCGTGCATCAGGAACGCCATCAACTCCAACAATTATTACTTGGTTGGTCTTCCCGGCAGCTCTAACGGCTTCGACCGCTCCCAACGCCATTACGTCATTAGCGGCAAAGATTACGTTCAAATCTGGATTTTTGGTCAGAGTATCTGCTGTGATATTTAACGCTCTTAAACGATCCCATTCGGCTGATATAGAGTTGACTATTTTTGCTTGAGGCAAAACTTTGCTCAACTCTTGCTTGAAGCCGGCAACACGATCGGTGCTGGGCGGACTGCCTACCACTCCTTCCAAAACAAGTATTTTTGCTGTGCGCGGTGTTTTCGTGCCAGCTATAAATTGAGCAGCTTTTTTGCCAATACTGATATTATCGGCGCCGATAGTGAACGACAGATTCACGCCTGCTTTTTTAGCCTGATCAACCGAAACAGTAGCGTCGATATCCGCTACCTTAATTCCTTGCTTTTGCGCTTCTCTAAAACATTGCAAGCCGATGGCAGTGGTAGCGGCGCCCAAAACAATAATCGCCGGGTTTTGTGAGATTGCCGCTTCGCACAAATTGAGATGCTCTTCTTTTGCTTGATCGTTATTCGGCGACAAGATAGTCAAAGGTATTCCAGCTTCTTTGCCAGCATCCTCAACACCTTGTTTTATCGCTTGCCAGTAAGGATTGCCTATCCATTTAAGAATGAACACATACTTGTCAGCAGCGTATGTGTTCGCTCCCATAGTCGAGAGCCACAAAAGAAAGATCAAAAAATAGACAGATGGATTATGTCGCATAACCAAGCCAGTCTATCCGATGGAGAATTAAACCTCAAATGAATGACGTCATTCATTTTGGTGTTCTTGACCGTATATTGACATAGTACCTGAAATTAGGTACTATGTCAATATAACGAAGCTGGCAACGGACAATGGAAATCATCGGCAAGAACGAGCTCAATAAGTACGGAAAAGACCATGCTTCAGCTCGCAAGCCGATTGAACGCTGGATCGAACTAACCGAAAGTGCTACTTGGAATAATCTATCTGACGTGAAAGCCTCTTTCGCAGCAGTCGATTACATTCCCGTTAATCAATACTGCTTTGACATTGGTGGCAATAACTATCGCTTAATGACCGCCATCTCGTTCACACTTGGAACCGTAAAGGTTCTGGAAATCATGACACATGCCGAATACAACAAGAGGAGGCTGAACACGCGATAGTTCAGGAAAAAAGCTGATGATCACCAAATACATGAAACTCATTGAACGCTGTCCGTTGCTTCCTATCGAAAGCGACGAACAGCATAAAGCTGCAATGGAAGCAATGGACGACATCATGGCCCGCGATTCGGAGCTAACTCCGGAGGAAGTAGGCTACGCAAAAATACTAGTGAAACTCATTCAAGAATGGGAAACGGTTAAAACCGCCGGTGCCTTTCGTCATGTTCCCGGCAACGAAATCCTTGAGTTTCTACTCGAGCAAAACAATATGACTCAAGTTGAAGCTGCGAGCATTGCCGGCATTTCAAAGCAGAAACTAAATGACTTTCTCAAAGGAAGGCAAGGGCTAACGAAAGAAGCACGTACAAAGCTCGCTAACCGTTTCAAATTGAAACCGGAGATATTTGACATTACTGTTGTGCGAGCGACCGCCTAAAGCAAATAGAATATAGCGCTAATTAATAGCGCGACTCAATTTCGTAAGTCACTTTGCTTTCGCCGTTAGCCGGTACTTTTACAGCAAACTCGAAAGTACGTGCATCTTTCTTGGTATAAGGCTGGCTTGAATTGAGTATCGTCCAATCGCCGGAGGCATGCTCAACACAAGTAACCGTTACTTCGGTCTTTTTATGATTACGCACGCTAAGCTCATAACTTTGACGTTGAATCGTACGTCCGTTTGCTCGCCCTGCAGACTGATTGCTTACCATTCGACGCTCAGCAGCGATATCAAAAGCATCGCCGATATACAAACGAATTTTTTCGTCTTTCGGTGTGTGATCTATTTGATCTTCACCGATAAACTGCAAAGCATCGTCAGCGTCTTTTTTATAAACACGCACTTTGCCTTTAGGTAACGGCATGCCTAAAGCATTCTTTTCCGAATTGACTATTTCGATTTTGACATTTACTTTGCCGTTATTTGTTGCCGGCCGCCCATAATAAACCTGGTCGTTTGATTCAAATACATACGTTTTTTTGACCGGGATATTAGCAGCGTTAAAAAGACTCATCTGTTTTGTTTCATTGTTCTTGAGGGTGGTTTTTCCTTGCAAGTTATAGAGATGATATTCAGCAAAAGACTGTTCAGTGAATTGTGGCGCGCCTCCGCCGACAGCACCACCCTTAAACATCATTGTATTGCGGGCGTAAGCAGGCGGAGTAACACGATGTACATCACCAGCCATTAGCTTCAGTCCGGCGTTTTTATATGTAGCACCGGATCTGTTATCGATAGTTACCCAGCTTGTCAGATCTATATTGTTGTCATCTTTATCAGCTATAGCTACATAATCGCAATGCCAGTTCATACCTGTAGTCTGATAAGCAATTTCAGCTTTGTGTTCACCAGCTTTAGTTGTTTCAAGCTTCCAGAGTAAGGACGGCTTACCGACAAGCCCTTCAGGTAATTCAGAAAGTCTTATTTCGCCGGACGGATTAAGTACAATGTTGCCATCAGCTGTTTTAAGCACAAGCCCATTTGACGACTCGGGAGCGTTTAAGAGCTTGCCAGAAAGTTCAGTTACACCACCGCCAACTAAATACTGTTTGAACTTAAGCTCTTTACCAAGTGATTTGGAAAGAATCGTGCCTGGATTGATCAAATCGTATTGATAGTTCTGTTCGCGCACTACAACTGAGTTAGGCGCTGTCAAAGATTGAAAGCTAACAGACGTCGGATCGATATTAGCTGCTACATCTTCAAAACGGAGATAGTTGATACCGTTTTTTAATTGGATTGTACGCTCATCACGCACAAGACCGAAATTTTGATTGTAAACAGTAACGCTTGCCGACTTGGAGTCCGAAACTTCTTGAGCAATAGCAGGCGAAACAAGCATTAAGCTTACTGCAAGTACCAGAGTTGATTTAAGCATATCGCCTCCTAGCGTGTTTCAATTTCGTAAGTGACTTGAGCTACGCCGCCTGCGGGCACTTTAACTGCAAACTCGAAAGTTTTAGCGTCTTTCTTAGTGTACGCTTGGCTTGAATTGAGGATTGTCCAAGTGCCCCAAGAATGCTCAATACAAGTGATTGTCACATCTTCTTTTTTATGATTGCGTAAATCAATTTGATAGCTTGAGCGTTGTTTTGTCGAGGATACTTGAACTTGATTGGTTTGTTTTCTCTCGGCAGTTAAATCAAACGCATCGCCAATGTATAAACGGATTTTTTCGTCTTTCGGCGTATGGTCGATTTGGTCTTCACCGACAAATTGCAAAGCGCCATCATTGTCTTTTTTATAGACACGTACTTTACCTTTCGGCAACGGCATACCTAAATGATTAGTTTCGCTGTTGTCCATTTCAATTTTGACATTTACTTTTTGAGTATTTGCAGCACCGCCATAAGGCTGATATTCACCGGCTGTCGGCTCAAAAACAAAAAGCTTTTTCACCGGTATATCCGAAGCGTTGAACAAGCTTAGTTGCTTGGTCTCATTGTTAGCGACAGTTGTTTTGCCTTGCAAAGTATAAAGATGGTACTCAGCAAAAGCTTGTTCGCTGAATTGCGGCGGTGGTGCGGCAACAGCCATTTCAGCACTATCGGCAGCCATCATCGGCATCGGTTGCGGTGTCGGTTGTACTCTATGCACATCACCAGCCATCAGTTTTAAGGAAGCGTTTTTGTATGTGGCGCCTGATTTATTGTCCAGGGTTACCCAACTGGTTAAGTCAGCTTTTTCATCAGCTTTATCAAGCACTGCAACATAATCACAATTCCAGTTCATGTTGGCTGCTTGGTAGCTTATTTCAGATTTGTGCGTGCCTGGTTTGGCACATTCAAGCTTCCAGAGCAACGACGGTTTACCAACAAGCCCGTCGGGCAATTCAGTAAGCTCAACTTGTCCTTGCGGATTGAGTACAACAGCCTCAGGTGTTTTAACAACCAATCCTTGGTAGGTTACCGCTTGGGAGCCATCAGGGGCACTCACTACCGCTTGGGGTGAATTAAGCAAAATACCTGTAAGTTCGTTTGTACGCCCAGGCAAGAACTGTTTGAATTTGACTGTTTTACCAAGCGATTTAGAAAGTACGGTCACCGGATCAATAAGATCGTATTGATAGTTTTGTTCGCGTACTACAACTGAGTTGGGCGCTGTCAAAGACTGAAAGCTAACCGAGGTCGGGTCGATTGTGGCAGCCACATCTTCTACTCGCACATTGTTTATGCCTGAGGTTAGGTCCAAAGTACGTTCTTCACGAACCAAGCCAAAATTTTGATTGTATATAGTCAAGCTAATATCTTGAGGTGGTGCTGCCTCAAGTTCAGCTGCCCGACAAGTTATGGATATACTATTAGCCAACAAGAGAGCTACGATAACAATTTTTTTCATGCATTAACCTCTGCAAGCTTTTTAGCCATTTCTACATCAAGTTCGTGTCCGCCTTTGATACTGATAAAGCGTGCCTTCCAGCGTTGCGGATTAACGCCTGCCAAAGCCAAGTCTCCAACTAAGTCTAATATTTTGTGTCTAACCGGCTCGTCTTTAAAACGCAGCTCTTCGCTAAAACCGGTCGGTGTCATGCTTACCACTTGATCGACAAGACCAAGCAGTTGGTGTTCTTGCATGGAGCCGAAAGTACGTGCATCGAGAATTTGATTCGGGTCTTCTTTATTTGACCAGCTTTGCCAAAGCTTGCCGATCATCGGATGATTCCAGTCAATCATATAATCGAATGAGTTAGCCTCATCAGGTATAGCCAGCAATAAGCGATCGCCTTTTTTGCATACTAGCACTTGGCTAAGCTCTAGATCAGCTTTTATCTCTTGACGCTGCCAACCGGCACTTTGAAAAAGCTCAATCCAAAATTTCGAGCTTCCATCACCCAGAGGAATTTCCGGACCGTCAACTTCAACTAGCAAGTCATCCAGCCCCCAAAGCGCTGTTGCACAAAGAAAGTGCTCAACTATGCAAAGCCTAGTCGAACCACGACCCAGGGTGACGTTACGCAAAGTGTTTACGACAGAAGAGGCTAAAGCCGGAATATCGACAGTAACATCGTCTTTATCCGCGTTGATATCGCGCAAACGAAAAACAATGCCATGCCCGGCTTTCTGCTTGCTTATTTTCAGCTTCACCGGTTTTTGCGAGGTGATACCTTTTCCTTCATATACCAGATTATTAGCGAGATTATTCATGGGGTCTCCTTTCCGGCATGCTGTAAGAATGAGCAACCGGATAAAAAGTGCCTGACTGGATACGATATTTTGTAAGTATGTTTTTTATTTTGCCATTATCAATTATCTCTTTTAAGGCAACGTCCAGAAACTCTTTCAAGCCGATTTCATCACGTTTGACCGCAAGGCTACTACCAAAAATTCTCAAGGGTTCATCAGGTTTGATCTGTCTCAAAGCACCGGGATTACCAGATAAGAATTCTTCCACTACCAAAGGCTCGGCAAAAGTAAGATCCGCTTTTTTATGAGTGACATTCAAAAGATTTTGCGAAAAGACGCTGAGCTCAGGCAGCGAAACTAATTGAGCTTTCGGAAAGTTGGTTTTAGCAATGATGTCTTCCATCGCACCGTCAATAGAAGCAATTTTCACCGCGGGCGAGTTTATTGTACTGATACTGCTGTCGAAGCGATGATCGTCTGGGCGAACCCAAATTGTAATCGGACTGTAGAAAGCCGGACCCGTGAACAAAGCTGCTTTAGCCCGTGAGGCATTGGGCCAAAGGCCGGCAGCAAATACATCGTAACGATCCGCATTGAGTCCGGGGAAAATATTTTCGTAGCCGACTTCTTCTGTCCATTCTATTTTTAAGTTCGAATTTTTACCGATCTCTTCCATGATGTCATAGAAGATTCCGGAGAGCTCTCCCGTATTCGGGTCTTTACGGAAGTATGATGAATACGGCAAATAGCTGCAACGAATTTTACCTGATTTCAACACTCTGTCCATTGCCGATTCAGGTTTACGCAACTCGCCTGCGGCACAGCCTGTTAAAAACAAACAGACTGCAAAAAACATGACGACGATATTACGAGGTTCAGGCATGAACTTGTGACAGCTGTTTCTCCAACTCGGCAATCTGTTTTTTCATCTCTTTCAAATCTTTGTACAGTTGCGGCATTTTTTTCATGTATACAGCGTTGGCCATGAAATCACGAGTAGATACCGATGGCGCACCAGCAACAACCGCTCCGTCCTCAATATCTTTCATGACACCAGCGTGTCCTTGCACGATTGAATCTTTGCCGATGTGAACATGGTCTTTGATTGCCGCATGACCGGCTACGATCGCGCGGTCGGCTAAAGTGCAGGAACCGCCAATTGCCACTTGAGCGACAACAAGCGCTTCTTGTCCGATTTTGACGTTGTGAGCGATCATCACCAGATTATCTATTTTGGTACCTTTCCCGATTACGGTAGCACCCATGGTGGCACGATCAACTGTAGCGCAAGAACCGATTTCAACATCATCTTCGATGATCACGTTACCGATTTGCGGAATTTTCAAATGCGGATTGGATTCATCCAAAGGCTCACCTCCGGCCAGACGACGTTCAATATTGGATGGCTTAGCTGTGACATAAGCAAAGCCGTCGCTACCAAGCACGGCACCTTGTTGCAAGATTACGCGGTCGCCAAGTTTGACATAATCAGCGACCAAACAACCGGGATAAAGCAAGCAATCTTTGCCGATTTCCACTTTGCCGCCAACATAACAGTGGGGCATAATTTTTGTGTTTGCGCCAATTTTAGTTTGAGGACCGATTACAACATAAGGTCCTACCGCTACGCCTTCGGCAAGTTCAGCTGTCGGATCAACTACGGCTGTCGGATGCACACCGGCATCGGGAAAAAATCTTTTTGGCTGGAAGAAAGTCAATATTTTTTGAATCGCTAAAAGCGGACGGTCTACATAGATGCATGGAGATGAACATTTAGTTCCAGTTGGGATAATGACGATTGAAGCGTTGCATTCGGAAAGGCGGCTCAAAACTTTCGGATCAAACAAAAATGCGACTTCGCCTTCCTGAGCTTTTAAGGGGGAAAGACTTACTGATGTTACTTTCACATCTTCTTTGCATTCAGTTTTGCCACCAATGAGCATGGCAATTTCTTGGATGCTAACCGCTTTCGGAAGCTTCATTTATCTGTGATCTCCATTAAGAGCCGAATTTGAAAAAAATAGCTGGCAATGCAAAGACTGCCAGCTATTTGATACTGATATACAGGAGCTCGTTACCAATTACTTGGTTGTTGTTTTTGCTCCACCAGCATGAGCAGCTGCAGCAAGACGCTTCACAACGCCTTCGGTAATGTCGACACCGCCGAGAAGCACAGCTTGCTTCATCAGAACAACGTCAACTTTGTGGCTTGAAGCTTCAGCTTTGATTGCGGTTTCGATTTCGCCTTCCAACTGTCCTTCAAGATGCTGAGCGACTGATTGAAGCTTCTTCACTTCAGCGTCGATTTCGGTTTGTAAACGCTTTTGCAGACCTTCGAGCTCAGCCGGAGGCTTGCTGGCCTTCTTGGCTTCTTCGTATTGCTTGTTGGCATTTTCAACGAGCTTTTGAACTTTTTCTTCGCCTTTCTTAAGCTCGTCGGCAGCTAGCTGAGCTTTAGGATAGCTGCTTACAACCTTATCGCGATCGATAGTGCCAATCACTTTTGGGGTTGCGGTCTGGGCATAGGCACCAGAGCTCAAAGCAACAGTCAAGAATGCGCTAGCTGAAAGCGCCAAAAACTTCTGAGAATGTGTCATTCTCTCCTCCAGAAATACTTGAGTATCTTGCGGTCGAATCATCGGCGCTCAGTTTACAACATTATGGAAAGCGCCTGCCATAGTATGTCTTTTTCAGTTGTTAAAACTTATCTCCGAATCCAACGGTCATCCGTGGAATTAAGCTTCCCCCGGCTACGCTCACAAGTGGCATACCATAGTCAAGCCGGATGAGGCCAAGATAAGGAACGTTCATACGCAAACCAAAACCAACTGAACCGCCAAGAGTACCCCGGTTATAGAAGCTGTTGATCAAGCTGTTACCGGTAACACCGCCGGCATCAGCAAAGATCACCGGACGCACATTCTTTTGCAAGCTGTTTACGAAAGCGCCGACTTTACCCGAGGAAGCACTCATTTGCGGTAACGGCAGCTTGAAACGCGCTTCTGCTGAAGCCATTAACAGTCCGGCGCCGGTACCTAAATCCGAAAACATGCGATAACCGCGAATGCCGTTGAAACCACCAAGACGATAACCGGCAAATTGAGGAATGCCACCAATACCGGTTCCAGCTTGAAGGTTGAAAGCAAGAGTGGTGTTTTTAGTAACCGGCACATATTTACTGGCACTGGCACCAAGCTTGAAGAAGCTCGAACCGTTAAGTCCGATATTCGGACTGGCAGTGAGCTTAGCCATAGTGCCTTTGCGCGGGTCCCAATTAGCGCCATGGGCGTCGCGACTATCATAAACAAGAGATGGACTGATACCGAAATAAGTACCGCCTCTAAGTTGTTGATCGCGAATATTTTGCGCTACAGCAAGTGCGCCGGCGTTGCTTGTAGCATAACCAAGCTGCATCGCACGCTGAGTAAGAAAGCTGTTTAGACCCAGATTTTCGTAATTACGTAAGCTTGTATTTTCGCCTAATATGCCAAGATTAGCGCTCCAGTGTCCTTTAAGCGGTTTGCTGAAATTAACGCTGGCACCGAGTGTTTTTTGAACGGCATCATCAACCATGAAGCTGCCCATGTTACGCCCGAAAGCGTTAACCGAAAGTGCTGTATTGGTGCCGCGGAAATTAGGTTCAATAAAGCTTGCTTCAAGTTGGAAATTACGCGCGTTCGGCACAAAGCTTGTACCGCCATTGTTCAGATTGGAGCTTAATTGATTGAAAACACCGGAGCCCAACTGGCTGTTGAACGAAATAATTTGACCGCGCCCGCGGAAGTTGCTGTCCGAAAAACTAAAGGAGCCGAAAGGTCCGGCAATCGTATCAACACCGCCACCAAGACCGATTGAACCGGTACGTTTTTCATCGACTTCAACTTTCAAATCATATTTATCAGGACTGGCTGCCGATGGGCTTAAGCTACGTCTGATATCTTGGAAATAACCATTAGCGAAGAGCTGACGCAAATCGCTTGTTAGCTGCTTTTCGTTATATACGCTGCCAGCTTTGACTTTAATTGCATTGCTAATGATGAAATTTTTGGTTTTGCGATTTCCTGTAATTTGAATGCTATTGATCACACCTTCATCGATGTTCAAATGAACGCTGCCGTCCGGATCGTCTTTAACATCAATCACACGAGCAAGAGTGAATCCTTTTTCGTGATAAAGCTGCTCAACCTTGTCAATTGCTTGAGAGAGCTGAGCCAGATTTTGCGGCTTGCCGAGCTGATCCGAAAACAGTTTAGAGAGTTCGTCATTTGAAAGTACCGAATTTCCTTGAAAAGCAAATTCAGTAACCGGCGCATTCTCTTGTACACGGATCTTCAACAAGACACCGCTGCCGCCAAGTTCAGGAACGGCTTGCAGGCTGCGATCGTCAAAATAGCCAAGATTGTTGACCGCTTTCAGATCGCGCACGACTTGTTCGCGATCAAACTTATCGCCGCGACGTGTTTTAACCACATTGAGAATATGATCCGTCGGCACCAAACGGTTACCTTCGATAGTCACATCTTCAACAGTCAGATTCTCATTTGCCAGCTCATCTTTTTTCGCTTCTTCGGCTTTAAGTGTCCCACCAGAAGTCGAAAAAGGACCGGCGCTAAAAACTTCATCGGCATATACCGGCAATAACAAAGATTGTCCGGCAAGAGCAATGCATTGCAGGAGGACTATCCAAGAATTTGGAACTGATTTTTTTGGGAGACGGGTTGTTCCCATGAGTCCTCAATACATCGCGGCTCGAACTGGCTATTTTAACATGACAATGAGCCATGCCAAGATGTTTCTCCAGACAAGTAAAATTTATGCAATGAGAGGTTGGATTTTTAGCAAGGGTCCAACCTCTCAAAGGTTAAATGAACGAACTATTATTTATTCTCAAACCAACCGATTAGCTGCGGGTCAAGATTGAGGTTAATCTGCTTGACTTCCGTGTAGGCTTCTAAACCGTAAGTTCCGAGCTCACGCCCCCAACCACTTTGCTTATAACCGCCCCAAGGACATTCGGTATAAGTGTTGTGATAAACGTTGATCCAAGTGATACCAGCTTTGATACCTTTGATCACACGATAAGCACGAGTGACGTCGTTTGTATAAACGGCACCGGCTAATCCGTAAGGACTATCGTTCGCCAATTCAAGCGCTTCTTCTTCAGTTTTGAATTTTTGTACGACTGCTACCGGTCCGAAGATCTCTTCTTGAACGATACGCATTTTCGGTTTAACACCGGTGAAAATGGTCGGGCTTACATAATAGCCTTTTCCGTATTGCTCGCCTGAAAGCTGTTCACCACCAGTTTCCAGCTTCGCGCCTTCTTTTTGTCCGATGGCAATATATTCAAGCACGCGCTTCATCTGCTGCTCGCTGACAAGAGGCCCCATCTCGGTGGAGCGCTCCATGCCCGGACCGACAGTGATTTTTTTCGCGCGTTCAACGAATTTTTTCACGAACTGATCGTAAATTTCGTCTTGAACGATAAAGCGCGAACCAGCCGAACAAACTTGTCCTGAATTGCAGAAGATGGCAAAAAGAGCGTGATCCACAGCCATATCCAGATCAACATCGGAGAAAACAACCATCGGCGATTTACCGCCAAGCTCAAGAGTTACTTTCTTCAAGTTGCCCAGCGCCGCTTGTGCTACAAGCTTACCGGTTCTGACACTGCCGGTGAAAGCAACTTTATCGACTAAATGACTTTCAGCAAGCGGATGTCCGGCCGTCGGTCCATCACCTAATACTATGTTGACGACACCTTCAGGGAGTTCAAGCTCTGCCAATATTTCAGCTAGTTTTACTGCTGTCAAAGGCGTATATTCGCTTGGCTTAAGCACACATGTGTTGCCGGCGGCAAGCGCCGGAGCCAGCTTCCAAGCTGCCATCAAGAAAGGAAAGTTCCAGGGAATAATCTGTCCGCAAACACCAATCGGTTCGCGCACTATTTGCGTAACCGAAGGTGCGCCTACATCGACTGTTTGTCCGGTTGGCTTAGTGACAAGTCCGGCATAATATCTAAAACAGCCGGCAGCATCGGCAATATCATATTTAGCTTCACGGTATGGTTTGCCGCCGTTCAATGTTTCAAGCTGAGCCAATTCCCGAGCATTCTCGTCAATTTTATCGGCAATCTTATTTAGAAAAGCAGCTCGGTCTTGAGCGGTAAGACGAGGCCAAGGTCCGCGATCAAAAGCTTTGCGCGCTGCTTTGATTGCTTTTTCAACTTGGGCCGCCGATGCCTCGGCTACTTTGCATAAGGGCTCACCGTTAGCCGGATTGTAGAGCGTTCTTTCCGAAGCGCCATCTTCAAATTTACCGTCGATAAAGAGTTGCCATTTGCGATCTAATTTTACTTTGCTTGCCGTCATTGTCTGACTCATGCTGAAAAACCTCCATTTGGCGTCACGTCAATGGTGAAACGCCTGGGAAAAGGAAAAATGATACCACGCAAGAATTTTGTGAAAGAATAAAGAGCGACAGTAACGTCCCCAGAGATTCTTTATGAACAATGACTCATTCAGATCGACAGCTTTCATTGCCAAGGGTTCGCTTTTAGCTGCTTTGCTAATAACCGCTTGTTTTGCTCAACCTTTCGCTTTGGCCCAAACAAACAAATTGCGCGATCAAGCAATCAATGATTACAACGCCAGTCGCTATCGTCAGGCTACGGACGGCTTGCAATCATTTCTCAAAACAAATCCGAACGACGAAGTAGCTCATTACTACTTAGCTATGTGCTACCAGCAAACGTCAAATCCCAAAGCGGCAATCAAAGAATATATCTGGGTGGAGAACCAAGCCAAGGATTCCGGATTGGTTGCCAATGCGCAAAAAGGTTTAATCGGCTTGGGCGAAAAGCCGACACGGGCACTACCGCAAGCTAATTTGCCTAAAGGCAAACGTCCTCAAGTGATTGATTTTTCAGCGACATGGTGCGGTCCCTGCCGCCGCTTTGCGCCGACTTTCGATCGCATCGCTGCTTCATATCGGGGTAAAGTCGACTTCATACATGCTGATGTGGAAGATGCTAAGTTCAAGAAATTGACAGATCAATATAAGATTCGTCTCTTGCCGACCTTGGTTTTCCGCAAAGCAGACGGAACGACAACCTTGATGCATGAAGGCGTTCCCGACGAACAAACCGTAATCAAACAAACCGAAAGACTGCTCAAATAATATGTCGATGAATTATCCAGGCACTTTTATCACCCTTGAAGGTCCGGAAGGGGCCGGCAAAACAACACAGCTCAAGCTGCTTTCCAAATATCTTCAAGACGAAAACATCGATCACGTAATTACGCGCGACCCTGGCGGAACCTCGCTTGGCAAACCGATTCGTCGTATTCTTTTAAGCGCCGAATCTGTGATCGGGCCAGTCACTGAACTTTTACTTTATGAAGCAGACCGCGCTCAAAACGTTTCCGAAATAATTATTCCGGCTCTTGAGGCCGGCAAAGTAGTTTTCTGTGATCGCTTCACCGATTCAACTATCGCCTATCAGGGCTATGGTCGCAGCATCGACTTGAAATTAATCGATATGCTCAACTCGGTTGCCAGCCAGGGTTTGGTGCCGAAGCGCACTATACTTTTCGATATTGAAAGCAGTGCCGGTCTGGCTCGTCTGCATCCCAGCGGACACGACCGTCTCGAGCGTGAAGCGATCGAGTTTCATCAAAAGGTACGTCACGGTTATCTTGAATTGGCTCAAGCTAATCCTGAACGCTGGCGCATCATTGATGCCGCCATGCCAATGAGCAAAGTACAAGAAGATCTAAAAAATCTAGTTATGGAAGCGCTTGGCCGCCCGCTTACGGTTTAACCCGGCGCGAAATATCACCTGAAAGCATGGTCAGATCTTTGCGGAAATTCTCTTCGTCAACAGAATCGAGAGTGCCGCCGTTTCTTGAGGCGAGCATTGATTGCTTAACGCGCAGATCATTCAAACGTCGATTCAAATGTGCGTAATCATCCGGCTTGAATTTGCCTTTCTTGTTTTGTTCCTCAAGAAAAGCGCTCATATCTTTGATCATTTCATAGACCGTAGGCTGAGCTGGGGCTGTCGTCGTTCCCTGTTGTACAACAACAACCGGCGGTGCTACCGGCATATAACCGTATGACGCGCCCCAAGGATAGTAATAGCCAGAAGGTGAGCGCCAATAAGCACCACCGCGCAATAAGCTAAGCGGCGGTACAACTTGCGGAGCATAATAGCCGAAGCCCGGCTGATTTTGGTAAGGAAGCATGCCGGCTGGACGATTGCCGTATGTTCTTACATTCGGATTCGCCGTATTGGTTGAATTGTTTTGCGCCTGGGCCGACTGGAATTGGATGATAGCCAGTCCGAGAATGGCTGGGACTAAGTACCGCATATTGTCGTTCTCCGCATCTATTTCATTTTAACAGGTTGCCAAAATGTCAGTTGGGAGTGCTCTCACGACGCTGAAACCATTGGAAGTTCATCTCTTCCATACAAAGATGCAAGGTCACCAAGCACCAAAAGCCAAGCAAACCGACAGACGACAGTTGTAGCGTGTTAACCGGCGGCAGGCTGCCTTGAGTAAACAAACAAACAAGACCGGGCACAGCTAAAATCGAACAAAAAATTGCCAACTTACGGAATACGGAGAGAAGCGGTTTGCCGGCTTTATGTTTGCGCGTGGAAAGTATAAAACCAACAGCAGCAACAATCAAAGCTAAGATCAGCCCATGCACTGCAACATCAAAACCAATCCGGCAAACGACGGCACTTAAAGCATGCCAGACCGCATTTACTGTTTGGGATAAGTTGAAATGTTCACCTTCGGGCATCTTACGCGCTCCATACTGTCAACGGCAGCATGATATCGCACTAAAAGAAAGAATACTTTTAACCCTCTTCATCCCTCGCCTCTTGATGAGCTATGCTTATGGCTGCTTAGACCACCCAGCCTAGATTCGCTAAAGAGAAGAAGAATGAAAAGCATCCCGATAATTTTGAGCTTAGCTTGTTACAGTTGCTTCTTTGTTGCCGATGTTCAAGCTAAACGGCAAGATGCTCCATCCGGGGGCAGTCATAAATTTGGCCGCGAAGATTTTTTGATGATGAACTTGAATCGCGGTCAAGATTCAACAGGCACGCATATTGCCCTGGCGCAAAAACAAACCAAACAGATGGTTAAAGATCTGGATCGCAGCTTGCGCCAGCTGGAACAAGTGGATCGTGAATTTGCTAAAGCAAAAGGACATCCGGACAATCATTATTTGACCCCGGCAAAAGAGCGCTTAGAGCAAGCTCTGCGCACGGCTCAAAAGCTAGAAACCGAACTTGAAAGCAGCAAAGAAGAGCTAAGAGATGCTGTCCAACACGCTTTGATTATGGCTCAATAACTTTAACGCTGGCGCCGTCCGGCAAGCTGATAAGTAACTTTAGCCCGCGGTTGCGGCTCGCCTTGCTTGACGATGGAGGTACGCTGGAGACCACTGAAAGAGGCGCCACCAGGTCCTAGCTGCATAACAATCGCTTCTTGGGCAACCGTGTTTTTAATTTGGTGCTGATAACGTAAAAAAGCAGTATTGCCTTGCACTTTGTCGACAACAAGCTGAGTGCTTACTCCAGTGTCACTAACCATCACATAACCTTGTTGCGCATTACCCTGAATTTGCCAGATATTAGAAGTACTGCCAGCAAAAATACCTTCTATGCCTTGTTGAAATTGGGGCTGAGCCTCAATGTTTTGGCGACTACCGAGCACCTGCCAAACACCTAGAAACTCTCCGGGCAATACTCCCGGGGCAGCGACTCCGGCTTGCATTCTTGGCGCTTGATTTTGCTGAAGCGAAGCTTGCATCGGCGGTTTTTTCACTGGCGGTGGCGGAGCGGCAGCTCGGGCCTGTCCTTGCATCATCGGCGTCTTTTTAGGCGGTGCATAAGTCGGATAACTAGGATAAGAAGGATATGCTGGCACTTGTTGTTGCTGCATATAATCTTTCTCTTCCACACCAAGCTTAAAAGGCTGGGAACCGGAGTTTTGAGAGAGCGTGCTCGGCGCCAGAACCAAACCGCAAATAAGCAGTCCGCAGAGAATACTAAGTCTCGGTTGCGCCATTATCCGCCTCCAGTAAAATTCGACAACTCTTGCCATTCTACCGGCCCTGATCAATATTAGCTCCATTAAATCTTAATGGCGGCGGCTGGTTTTAGGCGGACTCTTTACAGCAACTTTTGCCGGAGCCGAAGCTGGTTTTGTTTGAGCTTCCGGGACTTGTGCTTTTGGTTCGTTATCATTGGCTGCTGCTTCTTCGGCAAAACCAATCATTTTCAAAAGACCGTAAGCACTTTCGCCTGTTGCTGTTTTCGGTTCAGCAGCAACGATTTCAACTAAAGGTCCAAGGGCCTCTGCTTGCCTGTTTTCTCGAATCAAAAATTCTGCTTTCAAAAGCATGGCTTGGCGTTTTAATTGTCCAAGTTTCAAGGTGCTTTGTTTCTCTTTTTCAGCCTGGACTCTTAAACCGTCAAGTTTGCTGAAAGATTGGTGTAACCGCCAATGCCCATCGGCCATATCGGACAGCCATTCCAAATAAGCGTTTATTTCTTCTTGAAACTGTTTAGCCTGACAATTAGGCATCAAGTTGCGCAACTCTTCCAAACGTGAAGAGGCATCTTGAAGACTAATTGGTAAGCGCTTGTATCCTGCCGGCGGTTGCGCTTTTGTATCGCCAATCACAACGTTTTGCCCGGGCAAAGGTGCAGCATAATTTTGAGCGCCAGCTTGCGCACCGCAAAAGAAGAGACTGCCTAAAACCAAGATATATGTATAGCCAGATTTTCTTGACAAGATCGATAATCCTCACAATTGGGATGCGCAGGTGAATCATACAAACACTGCCCCCTCCCTGTGTTAGGATTTGGCATTCATAAGCGGAAAGTAAACGATTGAATTTTGATTCACTAACCAAGCGGTTGCTTCGCACCAAGCCGCCGCAAGAATTAATCGACGAAGCGTACAATGATGCACGCTTGATGAAAAAAACTTTGTCCGCCTTCGATCTAATTGCTTTCGGTGTCGGCGCAACCATCGGCTCAGGAATTTTTGCCCTTACCGGCACCGCCGCTGCCGGACAAGCGATAGTTGCCCGGGATCTACTGAATACGCCAATCATCAATTTCTTTCTTTCATCACCTTTAGGACGTGAAGGCGCCGGACCGGCAATTATCATCTCTTTTCTGATCGCTGCTCTGGCCTGCGGCCTGACCGCCTTATGTTATGCCGAACTGGCAGCAATGATTCCGGTATCCGGCTCAGCCTATACTTTTGCTTATGCTGCACTTGGTGAAGTGGTGGCATGGATCATCGGTTGGGATTTAATTCTTGAATATGCCGTCGGCAACGTAGCCGTGGCTGTAAGTTGGTCCGACTATTTTTTGCACTTTTTTCACGGCATGACCGGATTGAAAATTCCCTTGTGGGTGACTACGGACACTCAAACTGCTTTATTACGTATTAAAGATGCAGCAAGCGATGCGCATTTATCACAACTATATTCAAACTTTGAGCTGCCTCAATTTTTCGGTCATGCTTTTGCATTAAATCTTCCGGCAGCCGGCATCATGATTTTTATTACCTGGCTTCTGATTGTCGGCATTCAAGAAAGCGCCAAGTTAAATATGGCAGCTGTAATCATCAAAGTTTCAGTAGTACTTTTTTTCATCCTTTACGGTGCTGCTTTCATTAAGCCTGAAAACTGGGTACCTTTTGCACCTAACGGTTGGCCGTCAATTATGGGGGCAGCAGCAATTGTCTTTTTCAGCTTTATCGGTTTTGACGCTGTAAGCTCAACGGCTGAAGAGACAAAAAATCCGCAACGCGATATGCCAATCGGTATGCTCGGCAGTCTGATTCTTTGTTCCTTGTTATACATTTTTGTTTCTCTTGTACTCACAGGCATTCTTCCTTATAAAACTTATGCCGGTGACGCAGCGCCTGTTTCTACGGCTCTTGCTGCTGTCGGCAGCCCCTGGGCTTATTTGCTTGTCACAGTCGGAGCTCTTGCCGGCATGACCTCGGTGTTGCTTGTTTTTCAACTTGGTCAACCGCGTATTTTTATGGCAATGGCCCGGGACGGTTTGTTGCCAAAATTTTTTGGTGTTCTTCATCCGAAATTTCGTACACCGATTTGGCCGACTTTGTTAACCGGTGCTTTTGTCGGCATCACGGCCATGCTTATTGATATCGGTCAAGCAGCTGAACTTACCAACATTGGCACATTGTCGGCTTTCATTTTAGTTTGCGGTGGTGTACTTGTACTCAGACGTACTCATCCTGAATTCAAACGACCTTTTCGTTGTCCAGGCTCACCGATTTTGCCTGTTGCCGGAATTCTTGCTTGTATTTCATTGATGCTCAGCTTACCGGTGCTTACCTGGTTACGCTTCATAGTTTGGATGGCTCTTGGTATGGTTATTTATTTCTGTTACGGCTACCGCAAGGAGAAGAACAATGTTCAAGCTCAGAAAGAATCAACTCTTAGCTAGTGCAACTTTATTTTTTGCATTGTGCATAAATACAGCTTCTGCAGCTGAACCGCTGAAGGTAGGCTTTATCACTGTCGGACCGATAAACGACTGGGGTTATAACTATGCTCACAACCAAGGACGATTGTACTTAGATAAAACGATGGCCGGTAAAGTACAAACTACCATCGCTGAAAATATTCCGGAAAGCGCCGAAGTAGAACGTGTAATGGAAAAGATGATTGCTCAAGGCAATAAAGTAATTTTTTCCACTTCTTACGGTTATTACGAGCCCGAGCTGCGTGTAGCCAAACGTCATCGCGACGTAACTTTTTTACAATGCGGACGCGACGATCTACAAAACACTCCTAATCTAGCCACATATTTTGCCAAACAATACGAACCAATGTACGTATCCGGGGTAGTAGCCGGACGTATGACCAAGAAAAATAGTCTTGGTTTCATTGCTGCTCATCCGGTACCGCAAGTGCTGCAAAACATTAATGCCTTCGCCCTTGGTGCGCGCTCAGTCAATCCCAAAGTAAAAGTCAAAGTTGTATGGACAAATAAATGGTCAGACGCCACAATCGAAGCCGAAGCCGCTAAAGGTTTAATTGAAAGCGGCGCCGACGTGCTCACTCTCCATTTGGACAGCCCGATTACAGTCGTGCAAACGGCGGAAAAGAATGGCGTTTATGCCGTCGGCTATCATGCCGACGTCAGCAAGTTTGCTCCTAAAGGTTGGTTAACAGGCGCCATGTGGAACTGGGGACCGCTCTACGTGCAAACGGTCAAATCAATTCAAGACAAAACCTGGAAACCGGGCAATTACCGTTATCCAATGAAAGACGGCTTTGTGAAACTAGCCCCTTTCGGCTCTTCCGTAACCAAAAAAGTGCAAGACGAAGCGCTGTCGGTAAAGAAAAAAATCGAGAGCGGAGAGTTTGTGATTTTTGCCGGACCGCTTAAAGACAGAGACGGCAAAGAACTATTGAAAGCCGGACAAAAAGCGGATTTCAATTTTCTCGAATCCATGAGCTGGTTTGTGCCAGGAGTCGAAGGCACATTGCCGAAAAAATAACCATAGAGATAAGGAATTATCATGTCTCCACTCAAAAAATCGGCTGCCTGCATACTGTCCGTACTGATGCATCTTAGCTGTCAGCCAGTGTTCTCCGCTCAGCCAACTAAAGTTGGCTTCATTACTGTCGGACCGATAAACGACTGGGGTTATAACTATGCTCACAACCAAGGACGCTTGTACTTGGATAAAGCGATGGCCGGTAAAGTACAAACTACCATCGCTGAAAATATTCCGGAAAGCGCCGAAGTAGAACGTGTAATGGAAAAGATGATTGCCCAAGGCAATAAAATAATTTTTTCCACTTCTTACGGTTATTTTGAACCCGAACTGCGTGTAGCAAAGCGCCACCGCGACGTGATTTTTTTGCAGTGCGGTCGTGATGATGTGCAAAATACGCCGAACCTTGCCACTTATACTCCTAAGCAATATGAGCCGATGTATTTAGCCGGCATCGTAGCCGGACGTATGACCAAGAAAAATAGCCTTGGTTATGTCGCTGCTCATCCGGTACCAATCATTTTGCAAAATATCAATGCCTTCATTCTTGGTGCCCGCTCAGTTAACCCAAAAGCAAAAATCAAAGTTGTCTGGACCAATAAATGGTCGGATCCGCCTGTAGAAGCTGAGGCAGCTAAAGGTTTAATTGAAAGTGGCGTCGACGTATTAGCGATGACTTTGGACAGTCCGATTACAGTTTTACAAACAGCGGAAAAGAATGGCGTATACTCCGTCGGTTATCATGCCGATGGCGGCAAGTTCGCGCCTAAGGGTTGGCTCACAGGCTCAATGTGGAATTGGGGTCCCCTTGATGTAAACATGGTCAAATCAATTCAAAATAAAACTTGGAAGCCAGGTAATTATCGTTACCCACTAAAAGACGGCTATGTACAATTAGCGCCTTTCGGCCCAGCTGTTCCGAAAGATGTGCAAAGCGAAGTTTCAGTTTTAAAGAAAAGAATGGAAAGCGGCGAGTTTGTCGTTTTCCAAGGACCGCTGAAAGATAGAGAGGGCAAAGAACTCTTAAAGTCCGGGCAAAAGCCAGATTTACATTTTATCGAATCAATGAATTGGTTTGCCCCAGGAGTGGAAGGCTCTCTGTCTAAAAAATAGACATCTATATTACGCATGATCATAATCAAACATTTCGTTTCACGTGAAAACTGCGTGAATACTGGTTGTACAACCGAAAACAAACTTAAGCACATTTTGAGATTTAACTAAGCTCCATAGACGATACCACTCTTCGTTCACGGCACTTGAGAACCGCAAGAAAGCTTGATTGCGCTTTTTTAGACATCTAATAGAGCTATGATGTATGTAGATAAGGCCAACCAAAAGTTCAAACACAGATTTAGCATCCCTGCAACTGCTTTTTAGAACCTAGTCTGGTGGATACCGCAGACAATGAGGTGGAGCGATGGGCGCTCTTATATTAGCTTTGTTAGAAAAACCAAAACGCGCAATCGAAGTAAAAAATTGCTTGGAGCAGTACGGTAATGAAGTTTGCGTGATCAACTCATTTGCTGAAGCAATAGATATGCTTCAAGCTCGTTCATTTGATCTGATCATCTCTGATGTTCATCTAGAAAATGGTGGAAATGTTTTTGATTTTCTTAAATGGCTGAAAGGTCATCAGCAGTTTCACACAATTCCGTTTGTGCTTTTTAGTTTAGAGCCAACACCAATCGCTAAGTATTTGGCTGACGGAGTCAGAGCTGCCACACGATACTTGGGGGCAGCAAAATATATCACTATGGAAAAATTCGATTACGCCTTACTCAATAAAGAGATTAACGAACTATTGGTCGTTGATAAACATCCTACAAATGCACTGATTAGAAGAAGGTAAATGATATGGCAGCTAAAATATTAGCCTTGCTAGAACACACAGAAACTATGTCCTTGATCGCCGATAGCTTAGAGCACTTCGGGTATGTTGTGCTCAAAGCAAATAAATTTCAGGGCGCGATGGACATATTGCGAAGCCGCCAAGTCGACATGATTATCGGCGATGTACATTTGCAAAATGGTGGCAGTATCTTTGATTTTTTACGCTGGGTAAAAGGTGATCCACAAATGCGCAGGGTACCTTTTATTTGTTTTAGCAACAAACCAGTCGACGTACCCAAATATCTTTCCCGCGGGGTAAGAATTGCCGCAAGAGCCTTAGGTGCGGCCAAATATATCATCATGGAAAAGTTCGATCGAGCGGCTTTTCGCACCGAAATCGAAAAGTTACTTCCTCAAAATCGGACCGAAAATTATCACCGAGACGGTAATGGCAATGGGCACAAAGATAAGCAAAGTATCCCATTTCCGTTCCTCAAAGGAGCACATGATGAATGATTCAATTATAGCTAAATTGTACAAACATCTTCCCTGGCTGCAGCCAAAGAGGAAGCCGATTGACACGCTAACGGCTTTCATCAAAGACGCTGAGCATGACGTATTGTCAGTTGTTACTGCTCTTCAGGCACACATCGATCTGTTGTATGGCGAACAGCTACAAAATCATTTACCCGTAGTTCGCTTTGCCGTTTTGAATCGAGCTGTTGCTCGGATTATTACGGATATAACGGCTTTGTCAAATATTTCGGAGCTAGTGCTTATGCCACCATCGAACCAAAAACAAATGCTAAAAAGGTTAATGCAAGAAATCACTCAAGAAACACAATCCGCATTCGCTCTCAATCATGTTTCTCTCTCCTGCGACATTGAAGAAGGTACTATTCTTACCGGCAATGTCGCTTCTCTCAAGACTATGATTACAGCGCTAGTCCTTGCCATTCTTCATAAAGCCAAAGAATTTGAAACGGTCAGAATTGTTGGATTAACTAATAAGAAACGGGTATCGTTGTCATTTAATACTTACAAGGAAACGGCACAAGAAGTATTCAAGCGATGGCAACTTGGAAAGCTGCGCTTTATTCCAACAAATGGCGAAGGTATCAGCCTGGCAACTGTTGACGCCATGGCACGCTTGCATAACGGACATTTAAGTGTAAGCAATTTCCCCAATGAGCAGCATGGCTATAAGTTGACTTTCAAGGTTTTATAAACCTACCTAGCTTATAATGTTCACTCAGTTTTCATATAGCACTTGAATAATTGATTTACAGACATAATCCGTTTGAGGAGCACAATGCACAAACATCGCAAACTCACCAGCAGCGCTTTGACGTTGCTATTATCGGTATTGTCGTTACCATTATATGCATCTCCGGCATTTTCAGCCCCTCCGGTACGGACGACAAGAAAAGTGTCGGCAGTACCAACGTGGAGCGCTAATATCCATGTTCCATTTCGATCATGGATTCCTAGAAACAAACCTCGCCAAGTTTTACTCTGTGTGCACGGGCTTGGTTTTAGCAGCAAATCATTCACCCAATTTGGTCGACAGATGGCAGCGCGTGAATTTGCCGTCTATGCCATGGATGTTCGTGGTTTTGGTGCTTGGATGCAACGCACAAGCGAAGCGCGCGTCGATTTTGAAGGCTGTCTTGCTGACATAGAAGGAGCGTTACGTACACTTCGCGCCAGTTACCCGCATACACCGATTTTCCTTGTTGGAGAATCCATGGGTGGAGCCATTGTATTAAGAGCAGCCTCGCGCAATCCTCAGCTTGTTGACGGCATTGTTTGTTCTGTACCTTCAAGCGATCGTTATGCCAAAATCAGTTCCGAAATAATAGTCGGAGCTCATTATTTGGAAGATAAGAACAAGCCGATCGATCTTAAACCGGAAGTTATAGATCGAACCACGGCAGACAAAGCTTTAAGAGCAAAGTTTGAAGCTGATCCAACCAATCGCATGAAATTAACACCGCAAGAACTCAAACAGTTCAACGAGTTCATGAAGGGAAATAATGATGCAGCAGCCTTGATCATCAAGACACCTGTTTTGATGTTGGCCGGATTTAAAGACAAGCTCGTTAAACCGGAAGGCACTATCGAACTCTTTAACCTTCTCTCCACACAAGACAAAATGCTGATGATCGTCGGTGATGGCGAACATCTTTTACTAGAAGAGAATCAGCTCACACCCCAACTGTCAACGCTGGTAACAGACTGGATTAAAAGCGAGCTAAAATAACACGCCAAACTAAGGAGGATATGAATTTGAAACGTTTGTCTAGCGGGATTCTTGCTGCCACAATTCTTATTGGAATGTCCTTTGCTCTTCCGGCAGAATCAAAGAAATGGACTACCGATGAGCGCCAGATACAGTTGATGCAAGAAATCAATTCCGGTCAAAAATCAGGCGATCTTACGCTTGTTGAAGCCAACTCATTGCGCAAAGACCTATCACATGTTGCCCGTAAAAAGGCGAAAATGAAATTCAAGTTGCCACCCAATAGTAAATTGACTGCCGATCAAGAAGCAGAAATAGAAAAAGACCTAAACAAAATAAGTTCCGACATTCATAAAACCAAACTGGAAAAACGCGTTAAGTGATCGCTTAGCGATTTTCAGTTTTATAGCCCAATCCACGAATAGTGGTAATAATTGACGCGGTACCAACTACGTCAATCTTTTTTCGCAATGTTCTAATATGCGTCCTGACGGTACCTTCTAAACATCCGAAATCTTTCTGCCATACCCGTGTCACAAGCGCTTGGGCACTAAATACCTGGTTAGGATGTGTCATCAAGAATTGGAGCAACTTAAATTCCATTGGATGCAAATGAATCAACACGTCATTTCTAGTGACGGTCCCCCCGCCGGTATCCATAGCTATTCCACCTAAAGTCAACATTCTTTCGCTTTGCATGGCCGGTCTTCGCAATAACGCTCTAACTTGTGCAGCCATATCGCTTAATTGAAATGGTTTAACTAAATAGCCATCTGCACCCGCATCAAGTCCTTGCCGCAATTCTTCCGATGAGTGTTTACCAGCCAGCAACAATATTGGAGAACAACCGCCAGCAGCTCTATAATCGCGAACAATGCTTATGGCATCTATGCCCGGCAAGGCAATTTCCAGAACGATTACTGCATAATGACTATGACGCAAGCATTGCAGTATCTGCAACCCATTATTTTCCAGCTGAACTGTATAGTTTGCCGCTGAAAAATATTCTTTCATGGCTGTTGCCAGATCTTCTTGCGTTTCTCCTAATAACATTATGGACATGTTTGACTTTCACCAACAGCAACATCAATCGTTGCTTAACGACTTTATTCTGGCAGCGACGTACGTTTTGAATATTCGTTCCAAAACAAGTCAGCTTTGATATCAAGCTTAATATCGATACTAAATATGGTGACCTAAAAGACGTTTGTTCACCAGGTTTTCACTTTACCTATGTTCCAATTTAAAGTATCTATCAAAAATGGTCGTATAAATGCATTGCAGAATTCCAGTGTCTATTATTATTTTATGTGCCCTGGCGCTAGATTTAACACATCCACTTATAGTTTACGCCGATCATAATTATCAAGGTCGCAACTCCGGAAATAATTCAACTCCCTCCCGTAGTGGTGGCGTATCACGAGACACTAATCCTGCTGCTAGCTTTCAGGGCGGTGGTATGCCACGAGGCATTAATCCTGCAGCTGGTTTTCAGGGCGGTGGTATGCCACGCGGTATTAATCCAGGCGCTGGCTTTCAAGGCGGCGGTATGCCACGAGGCATTAATCCTGCAGCTGGTTTTCAGGGCGGTGGTATGCCACGCGGTATTAATCCAGGTGCTGGCTTTCAAGGCGGCGGTAATACAACACGAGGTATTAACCCGTCCGCTGGCTTTCAAGGCGGCGGTAATACAAC